>NZ_CM132680.1:9600000-12392410 GCF_053890475.1 Streptomyces sp. LZ34 | reverse complement strand
CGTGGCATTGGAGTGCCCGATGTCGATCGCGTCCCCCGACACGTGAGGAGATGTGTCCGCTGTGGCCACCCATCGGGCAGCTTCCTCTTCCGAGCCGTACTTCGAGACCGCCTCACGAAGAAGCTGATTCTGGCGCTCCGGAGAACGCCAGCCGCTGTTGACGTAGAACTTGACGCCGTCGTCAGCGGCATCCGTCGCCGCTTCGCGCAGGGCCCGGAGCAGATCGGGGTCGAGGTTGGCTACGGCGGGATACCCGTCATCAAAAACTGTCACGCCGTCGGGGACGGCACCGTCAGCCTCGCCGAGCGCACCACGGTGCTCACTGCGATGAGTATTCAAGGGTGATGGGGCCGAGGAGGACGGTGGTGCGGCCGAGGAGGACGAGGCATTCTGCGACTGGTAGCCGAGGGATGCGCTGATCGCTGCTATGACGACTATCAGGCCGACGACAAGGAGCCGGTGAATCCGGCGGGTCGTTGTTCGTGCAGATGGTGGGGTTCGAGTCATACCGCCAGTCAAGGCAGTGCGGAGTTGCCGGCACGTATGTGGTTTTCGATATGCCGACGATATGCGTCGGCTCGTAGCATCGAGAGCATGCGTGTGTTGATCGTCGAGGACGAACCCTATCTGGCAGAAGCCATCCGCGATGGCCTACGCCTGGAAGCGATCGCGGCCGACATCGCCGGTGACGGCGACACCGCTCTGGAACTACTGAGCATCAACACCTACGACATCGCCGTCCTCGACCGCGACATCCCAGGCCCTTCCGGTGACGAGATCGCCCAACGCATCGTCGCCTCCGGCAGCGGCATGCCCATCCTCATGCTCACCGCAGCGGACCGTCTCGACGACAAGGCCTCCGGGTTCGAACTCGGCGCCGACGACTACCTCACGAAACCTTTCGAACTCCAAGAACTCGCGCTCAGGCTCAGAGCACTCGACCGCAGACGTGCCCACCACAGGGCTCCCGTGCGAGAGATCGCAGGTCTGCGGCTGGACCCGTTCCGCAGAGAGGTCTACCGGGACGGCCGCTACGTCGCGCTGACCAGGAAACAGTTCGCAGTGCTCGAAGTCCTCGTCGCTGCCGAAGGCGGTGTCGTCAGCGCCGAAGAACTCCTGGAACGCGCGTGGGATGAGAACGCCGAGCCGTTCACCAACGCCGTACGCATCACCGTCTCGGCACTGCGCAAACGGCTCGGCGAACCCTGGATCATCGCCACCGTGCCAGGCGTCGGCTACCGCATCGACACGCAACCAGAGGCCGGACACGCGGGAGGAAACCGTGGATAGGGCACCTGGGTTGAGCGTTCGCCTCAAACTTACCCTCAGCTACGTCGGATTCCTCATGATTGCCGGCGCCCTGCTGCTCGCGGCGGTGTGGGTGTTCCTCCTGCGTTACGTCCCCGAGCGTGCGCTCATCGTCCCCACTGGCACCCTCACTCATGGTGTTTTTCCCGTCCGGTCCAACCTCCTGCGCGTTTTCGTTCCGAGGGCAGTCGCAGTGTTGGCATTCCTGCTGGTGTTCGGCCTCGTGGGAGGGTGGATCCTCGCCGGCCGGATGCTCGCCCCGCTGACCCGCATCACCGACGCCACCCGCCTGGCCTCGACCGGATCGCTCTCCCACCGGATCCGGCTACCGGGCCGCAAAGATGAGTTCCACGAACTCGCCGACGTCTTCGACGGCATGCTCGAGCGGCTCGAAGCGCACGTCGCCGAACAGCAGAGATTCGCGGCCAACGCCTCTCACGAGTTGCGCACCCCGCTGGCGGTCTCGAAGGCACTTCTCGACGTGGCCCGCACCGGTCCGACACACGACGCCGGCGAAGTCATCGACCGCCTCCACGCCGTCAACACCCGAGCGATCGACCTCACTGAAGCATTGCTCCTGCTCAGCCGCGCTGACCAGCGGTCCTTCACCCGAGAACAAGTCGACCTGTCTCTCCTAGCGGAAGAAGCCACCGAAACACTCCTCCCCCTCGCGGAAAAGCGTGGCGTCACCATCGAGAGCTGCGGCGACATCACCCCTACGGTCGGATCGCCAGCGCTTCTGCTTCAGCTGACCATGAACCTCGTGCACAACGCGATCGTCCACAACCTGCCTGAACAGGGCACCGTGTGGGTGAATACCAGCGTGCGCCCCAAGACTGTGGTGCTCACTGTCGAAAACACCGGCGAGAAGCTCACCCCACAGCTGGCCTCGACACTCACCGAACCATTCCAGCGCGGCACCGAACGCATACACACCGACCACGCAGGCGTCGGCCTCGGCCTGGCGATCGTCAAAACCATCACCCACGCACACAACGGAACACTCACCCTCGCCCCGCGCTCTGCCGGCGGGATCCGCATCACTGTGGAACTACCCGCGATATCCCCGCACACCGACAAGTGAAGAATCAGGGAATTGATGCGCGGCCATCACAGTAAATCTGCGACAAGAGCACTGATGGCAGGAGGCTGAAATCCCCACAGAAGGCACTGTCATCATTTCGAGAATATCGAATTCATTCGGACGTCTCCGGCGTCCCTCTCCGGGCACATGCACGACCGATTCGACTTCGACTCCGACGCCATCTCGGAACATTTTCGACTCTTCTTCGATTGTCGTGCCCTGTCGGCAGACGATGGCACCCTCAAGTGATCAACGCACCACCCACGGATGATCAGGCGGCCGTGGAGGCACAGGTGCGTGACTACGGGTTTTCGCCGACTCAGCAGGACGGGATCTGGAGACGCTGGTGTGAGGGGCAGTCGTTCAGCCTGATGGGGCGGGCGCTTGGGGCGCCGATGCATCACGTTCGCCGGTTTCTGTACCAGAGCGGCGACGTCCGCCAGGCCCCGCAGCAGCGGCCGAAGCGGCATCTGCCCGGCAACGAGCGCGATGAGATATCCCGCGGTATCGCGGCCGGCGAGTCGGCCCGGCGTTTGGCCAAGCGGCTGGGCAGATCAGCGTCGGCCGTCTCCCGCGAGATCGCCCGCAACGGCGGCCGGGACCACTACCGTGCCACGCCCGCAGACGCGGCCGCCTACGCGCGTGGGCGGCGGCCCAAGCAGGCCGAGCTCGCCCAACAGCCCGCTGTGCGGGCGCTGGTGGAGGCCAAACTGGCGCTGTGCTGATCGCCCGAGCAGATCGCGGGCCGACTGCGACGGCAGTTCCCCGGCGACGCGTCCATGCAGGTCTCGCACGAGGCGATCTACCTCTCGCTCTTCGATCCGCGCCGCCGCCAGGCGATCGACCGCAGTCTCGCCCAGCGGCTTCGGTCAGCGCGGCCCATGCGCCGGCCGAAGGCCGCCCGTCGGCCCACCGGGCGGGGCGTGATCCGCGGCATGGTGTCCACCTGCCGCACGAATTTGAGTGGAATGACCGATTGGAGAGGCGGCTGACGAAGCTGTAGGTGCAGTCACGGGTCCGTGTCCGTATGACCCGTCCCCGCCCTTGACGTGCGATGCCGGTAACGGCGTGGTGCGAAGCTCACGGGAAAGCCCAAGGACTTCCGTTCCATCCGGGAGTTACCGGCAAGGGGAAGACCGGACGGGTGAAGAATATGAACTCCCGATGATGCCTCGTGATCCCAAGCCCCGCCGATGGAATGCGTGAGTGGGGTGTATGGCTAGCCGTTGAGAAGCGGCAGGCGCTGGCTGGTCATTCGTGTGGAACGTGGAAACCCCGTTTGGGTCCGGGCCGTTTTGGCTCGGTCAGCCGACCGCGAGGAAGGCTCAACTCCCCAGCGGGAACAGGACGGCCCAACAAGCCAACGCCGGAAGCCGAAAGGAAACGGGAACCTGGGGCGTCATGACCGGCCTCTCCGCCGGTTGCCCCGCATAACCGTCCGGATACGGGCACGCTACCCGGAGCCGAAAGGGTGCTGACGTGGGCCGGGTGAGCCTGTGCAGAATCACTGGATAAAGACGACGGAACCGAGGGGCAAGTTGGACACCACGCTGATAGCGGACGGGGCGGCTTCGGCCCTCCGGCTGCATCTGCTCCGGTGAACGGACCCGAGGGCGAAGACTTGGACTGGTCGTCGATTGACTGACGGCGGGTCGAAGAAGACGTACGGCGTCTGCGACAGAGAATCTTCACGGCATCGCAGGCAGGGGATCTGAAGAAGGTCCGCAATTTGCAGAAGCTGATGCTCCGGTCCCGCTCGAACACGCTCCTGAGCGTGCGACGGGTCACGGAGATCAACGCTGGACGCGCGACGGCGGGAGTCGACGGAAAAGTCGTGCTGCCTTCCCAGTCCAAGGCCGCATTGGCCAACTGGGTCCAGCATCGCTCCCGACCGTGGATTCCCAAGCCCGTCAAGGGGGTGTTCATCCCCAAACCGGGGACCATGAAGAAGCGCGGACTCGGAATTCCCGTGATTGTTGACCGGTGCCTGCAAGCTGTGGCCCTGGGAGCATTGGAGCCCGAGTGGGAAGCGCGGTTCGAGCCGAAGTCGTACGGCTTTCGGCCCGGCCGCGGCTGTCACGACGCGATTGGGGCCATCTACTCCACGCTCAACGGGAAGAACCCGCAGCGGGCGTGGGTACTCGACGCGGACCTGACGGCGGCGTTCGACCGCATCGACCACGCCCGGCTCATGGCCTCCCTCGGCACCTTCCCCGCCCGGGGACTGGTCCGACAGTGGTTGAAGGCCGGGGTCGTGGATCGGGGTCGGTTCGCCCCGACCGAGGAGGAGACTTGGCAGAGTGGGGTGATCAGCCCGTTGCTTTTCAACGTGGCCCTGCATGGAATGGAGAAAGCCGCAGGGGTCCGCTATTACACAACCGGCAGAGACGCCGGGAGTGCACAGAGCGGTAGCCCCGTGCTGGTGCGGTACGCAGACGATCTTGTCGCGATGTGCACCAGCCGTGAACAGGCCGAAGAGGTCAAGGAACGGCTGACTGCATGGCTCGCACCCAGGGGGCCCGGTGGCCCTGCGAGGGGCCAACGCCGGAACCGGTGGGTGTTCGGTGATCGCGACAGCGGCGCCTACCTGCTCAAACTCTCTTGGACGAAGATAATCCGGCACCAGTTGGTCAAGGGGAAGACGTCCCCAGACGACCCCGCCCTGGAATCGTATTGGGCTCAGCGGCGCCGCAAGGGAACTCCTCTGCCAGTCGACGCAATGACCGTGTGCCTCCTGCAGGCGCAATACGGCCGCTGCCCGACCTGCGGAGGACTCCCGCTGCATGCCGACCACCCTCCACAAAGCCCGCAGGAATGGGAAACGTGGCGGGCCGTCATCCGGAAAGCGATCTCCAAGCAATACATCGCGTTCCCGGACGCGAGCGCGCCGGACGGTCAACGACTCCGTCTCCTCCACACCCATTGTCAGCGACGGGATGGAGCCGCCGCGATGACGAGTCCAGCACTTTTGCCTGCCGGCGAACCTCTGGGGCTTGCCTGAGCCGTGTGCGGCGAATAGCTGCTTGCACGGTTCTGAGGGGGCGTGCGACACGAAGTCGCACGAATCGAGTGAATTGCACTGGAAGGAGGATCAGAGGTGTTGATGGTGTAATTCCGGGCTAGTTTCCATAGGCCCGTTCCCGCCCTGACGTGCGTTGCGAGTAATCGCGGGGTGCGAAGCTCAGGGTTCAAGCCCAAGGGAGCTCGTACCATCCGAGCGCAACAGGCGAGGGAAAGGCTGATGGGTGAACGAAAGTGAACCCGTGATGATGCTCCGTCACAGAAAGCCCTGGAGATGGCAAGTAGGACCAGGGTGTAGGGCTGGCCGTTGGAAAGCGGCAGGCGGCGGCTGTGCAGCTCTACGCAGCCGTAAGGACACCGCAGCCTCGGAGTTGAGCGGGCACCCTTCCCAGCTGTATCTCGATCGTGCGAAACGTGGTAACCCCGTTGAGGTCCGGTGGCGATAACCGGTAGGCCGACCGTAAGGAGAGCTCAACTCCCCAGCGGGAACAGGATGGTCCAACAAGCCAAAGCCAGCAGCCGAAAGGAAACAGGAAACCGGATGTCGCGAACTGGCACCTCCGCTGGTGACCTCCGTATAACTGGCTGGATACAGGCTCTTGCCTGGCCCAAAAGGGAGCTGACGTGGACCAGGTGAGCCTTTGAATGCTCACGCCGCAAGGACAACCGAACCAAAGGACAAGTTAGGCACCATGACAACGCGGACGAGCGAGGCGGCGCCGGCCGTCGTGCCTGCTCCGAGTCTGGTGAACGGACCGGAGGACCTGGACTGGCACTGGGATGCCGTAGATTGGGGGCATGCCGAAGCCCAGGTAAGACGTCTGAGGCAGCGGATATTCAAGGCAACGCAGGAACGGGACCTCAAGAAGGTCCGCAATCTGCAGAAATTGATGCTCCGGAGCTTTTCCAACACGCTGGTCAGCGTGCGGAAGGTCACGGAGGTCAACGCTGGACGCCTGACACCGGGGATTGATGGGAGAGTCATCACGACCTCCCAGGGAAAGACAGAGTTGGCGCAAGCCTTGCGTTGCTCCGTTCGAGAACCCAAAGCCCGGCCAGTCAGGAGGGTCTATGTAGCGAAGGCGAACGGCAAGCGGCGCCCACTGGGAATTCCCGTCATTGTTGATCGGGCGCGACAAGCCCGTGTCGTCAATGCATTGGAGCCAGAGTGGGAGGCCAGATTCGAGCCGAGATCCTATGGATTCCGGCCGGGCCGCGGCTGTCATGATGCGATCGAGACCATTTTCACCACAGCGTGCGGAAAGAACGCCAAACGCCTGTGGGTGCTCGACGCAGATCTCAAGGCAGCCTTCGACCGCATCAGCCATGATCACATCCTCAGCCAGCTCGGCACCTTCCCTGCGCGGAAGTTGATCCACGGCTGGCTGAAGGCAGGTGTGGTTGAGAGGGGCTGGCTCACCCCGACCCGCGAGGGAACGCCTCAGGGCGGCGTGATCAGTCCATTGCTACTCAATATCGCCCTCCATGGAATGGAGAGTGCGGCCGGGGTCCGTTATCGCACTGGCCAAGACGGAAACATCGTCGAGGTGGTGCGTGGTGCCCCGGTGCTGGTCCGCTACGCTGACGATCTTCTCGCCTTATGCTCCAGCCAGGAGCAAGCCGAGTTGGTCAAAGCGCGGTTGAGTGAGTGGTTGACTCCCAGGGGTCTCACCTTCAACGAAGAGAAGACCCAGATCGTCCATCTGACACATGGGGTCGATTTCCTAGGGTTCAACATCCGCCGTTACGACAGTGGAAAGCTCATCATCAAGCCCAGCAGAGACGCCGTTAAACGAATCCGGAAGCGACTCGCTGATGAGATGCACGCCCTACGCGGCGCGAATTCGGCGGCAGTCCTGGCCAAGCTCAATCCCATCATCAAGGGTTGGGCATGCTACTACCGGACCGTGGTGTCCAGCCGAATATTCAACGCGCTGGACGCTTATGTGTGGAGGCTCACCTACCGGTGGGGTCTACATAGTCACCAGAACAAACCCACACGCTGGGTTGTGGATCGGTACTACGGCGCTTTCAACACCACCAGGAAGGACCGATGGGTCTTCGGCAACCGTGACAACGGTGCCTATCTCATTAAGTTCTCCTGGATTCCGATCGTTCGGCACCAGGCGGTCAAGTCCGGGGCGTCACCAGACAACCCTGAGCTGGCCGAGTACTGGGCTAAACGACGACGCAGGAGAAAACCACCGCCCCTCGATCAGCCGACCTTGCGCCTACTCAAAGCGCAAGAAGGACGCTGTCCGGAGTGCGGGGACTACCTTCTGTACGCCGACCAGGAACCACAGGCCCCGGAGGAATGGGGAATGTGGTTCACCGTCGTCCGCAAGGCTCTCCGCAAAGAGGTGTTGACCTTGCAGAACGACGGTCCTGGCGATCGGAATCGCATCCATCTCCTGCATAGCTACTGCCATCACCGACGCTCAATCAAAATGGCAGTAGACCAGCGAACTCGGCAGAACCTGCCAGCCCTTGTGGCTTGCCCGAGCCGTGTGCGGTGATAAGTCGCATGCACGGTTCCGAGGGGGCAGCGGCGCAGCAATGCGCCGTCGCTACCCGACGGGGACGTAGTAATACGTCCCCGCTACCCGACTCGTGATGGGCACACGGCCCTCGGCGGTCGCGACGCTCGTTGAGCGCACCAGCTGGTACACCACCATCGTCGCGTTGCCCGACGGCATCAAGGCCGAGCAGGTCACCCCGCACCTCACCCGCAGCCTCCTCGGCATCCCGCACCAGTTGCGGCGGACGCCCACCTGGGACCGGGGCCGTGAGATGGCCGAGCACCAGGCCATCACCCCCGAGACGGGTATGCCGATCTATCTCTGCAAGCCGCGGAGCCCGTGGCAGCGCGGCACCAACGAGAACACCAACCGGCTGCTGCGGCACTCCCTCCCCAAGGTCGCACACCTCCGCACGTTCAGCCAGGCCGACCTCGACGCCATCGCCCACGAGCTCAACCACCGTCCGCGCAAGACCCACGGCTATCGCACTCCGGCACAGTTCTACGCTGGCCTCCTGAACAGCGGTGATGCGCTGACCGCCTGAGTTGGCCACCGTTTGACGACAGGGGTGGCGGGTGTCCAATGAACCCGGACATTCCGGGGCCTCGCGGCGGCACGGATCCAATCAGAACTGATGGCGGCTGATGACAGGGTTTGATGACAGCTAGGGTCGATCCGTCCACAGGAGCGGGGAGCAGCATGGCCAATCTGGTCTACAAGCGGGTGTCGACCGACCAGCAGTCGACCGACCGTCAGAACCTCGTTCTTACCGAGGCCGGGATCGAGGACCCGGTGACGTTCGAGGAGGCCGGCACCTCCAGCCGCCTCTACCCGCTCCACCGCCCGAAGTTCGGCGAAATGCTCACGTACGCGCGGCCGGGCGACACCGTGCACATCTCCGAGATGTTCCGCCTTGCGCGAGGCACGCAGCACATCCTCGACGTGCTGGACGTCCTGCACCAGGGTCGCCTCGCCTTGCGCATCCACGACGGTGCGTTCTCCGCGATGGACCTCACCGCACGCCACCCGCGCACCAGAGAGCTGCCGTCCACCGTGAAGTTCATGGTGCAGACCCTCGCGGCCGCCGGAGAACTCCATCGGGACCTCCAGCGGGAGCTGACCTACGATGGGCTGCGGGCCGCCGAGGCCAAGGGCAACATGGGCGGGCGCCGCCCGGCCGTCAAGGACGAGAGGACCGACGCCGTGCGCGCCGCGTACCTGGGCGGCCAGACCATCGCCAGCCTCGCCCGCGAGCACGACGTCAGCCGCGGCGCCATCCGTACAGCCGTCGCCGACCTCATGCCCGAGCATCCCACCACCGGCCGCGAGGATGCCCAGGCCCCGGAGCTGCTGGTCACCCTCGACATGCCGGGCAAGGTCGTCGACTTCATCCGCGCCACCGAGCTGGAGCCCGCCGCGCGGGCCGCGCTCGACAACGGGGTGATCGTACGGCGCGGCCAGGGCTACACACTCCGCGTCCCCGCGGCGCCCTCGATCCACCGCCAACTCCTCGGCCACTGTCAGCCACTCGACGGCCCTTCGGCGATCCCGACACAGCGCAAGGCGCGCCGCGAGTACGCGAACCGTGTCAAAGCCCTCGGGACCATCGGCGAACCATGATCAGTCTCAGCGCCAACCACGGTTCGTTTGATCCTACCGACGCCAGTAGCGGTGTACCGAGGCCGGCCGCCGCAGCGGCCGTCTGCCTGTGCGCCTCGGCCACCGCCCAGAGCCGCTGACCGGCGTACCGCGCGCGGCTCAGCGTCCCGGTACCGGGGCCGGTCGAGGTCGGTCTGACGACGTTCCGGCCGTAGCGCGCCACCAGCGGCGCGACGCCAGCGCGGCCAGCCCGGCGCCGGCGGCGTTGAGCAGTACGTCGTCCACAGAGGACACCCGGTCCAGCCGCAGGACGTACTGCGCGACCTCGACCAGGACCGAGCAGCCCGCCGCGAGCGCCAGGATCCGCGGCACCGACGCCAGCGCCGCGAACCGCAGCGGGGCGAGGAACCCCAGCGCCGCGAACACCAGCAGATTGCCGACGACCTGGCCCGTCGCCCCGTCGGCGAGGATCGCGAGCAGGTCCCGCAGCGGTACCAGGCTCACCCGACCGGGGACGACGCCGGCCCCGGCGCCCGGCAACATGGTGATCCAAACCCACGGCACCGTCCCGTAGACGATGCCGACCTCGGCCAGCGACATCCGCCACGCCGACGTGATCCCGGCGGCACTCCGACGGCGTGCCAGAGCCCACACCGCCAGCGCGGCCAACGGCAGTGCGGCCACCGTGATGAGTGCCACGCCATTGAACGTACCGACCCAGAAGTGCCATCCCGGCCTGCGCATCGGCATGGACAGGATCTTTAGTACCGCGTCGACCGGGCCGAACGCAGCGATCGCTACACCGAGGATCGCCAGACTGACGATCACGATCCTGCGCGTTCGACGGGCTGGGGCTGACAGTGATGCGCTGTGGTCCATGCCTCCAGTGAAGACGGAAGACCGTATCGCGGGCGTATGCGATTTTCGATACGCCCGCGATACACGGAATCACCGGCATCAAGGACCCCGTTGCTGATCTTTCATTTCGAGGGCCGAGCGAGAAGGCGGCATAAGTGGGTGGTGCGGGTGTGCTCGGGGCGGTGGCCTTGCTGCCAGGCATCGATTCGGATGAGGTTGACGGCTGTGGCGGCAAGGCAGTGGCCGAGGTGGGTGGCAGCGGCGGTCCGGTAGCGGCCGCGGCGTGCGTGGGTGCGGTGGACGATCTGGCAGACGGTGGCCTCGATTCCCGCACATCGGCGATATCGTTCCCGCCAGGCGATGGTTTCCTGTTCGCGGCGGCGTTGCTGGAGGGGCGCTCTCTGAGCGGGCTCGCGCAAGGTCAGTGCCCGTCCCCACTTGCCGGGGATCTGTCGGAATTTGCTTCGCCGCAGGTCAGAGTGAGTGGGCTGCATGGCCCTCAACCGCCTCCCCCTGGATTCTCAAACGCCTGTCTGGCGTTTTCGCAGGCTGCGACAGCTGTAGCGAGTGAGGTTTTCTCAGCGAATTGATCTTCGCGAGGCGGCGCAAATCGTGCGTGCGCGTGTCAGGCCGGATGCGTGGGAGCCAGTCGCGGATAGACGTGAAGCCTCTGATAGGACGGGTCTCACCACAAGATCATGTCCGCAACAACCAGAGGCTGCACGTTGGTTACCTATGTTGCCACGCTCGACGTTCCCCGCCACGTGGTGGAGTACCTCGCCCGTTTGCTCACCGCACACCGACGACACCTCGGGACGCCCCGGCGCTCCCGGGTGCCCAGACAAGCACGTACTTGCCTGACGCCGGGCCATGACTCAACACACCACCGGCACTGCAGCGACTCCTTTCCTTGGTCTGTGGCTCCGGACGACGTTGTGTGGCGTGAGGACACCCGCATCAGCCGGTGGGCCCCTCGTTGTCGGTATCGCTCCGGCCGTGCCAGGACCGCCACAGCGCCGCGTACGGGCCGTCCGCCGCGATGAGTTTGTCGTGGGTATCCAGTTCGACGATCCTGCCGTCGTCCACCACGGCGACGCGGTCGGCGTCGTGGGCGGTCTGGAGCCGGTGGGCGATGGCGATCACGGTGCGGTCCGCCCGGACGGCGGCCATCGCCCGCTCGGCGTGGCGTGCGGTGGCCGGATCAAGGAGTGCGGTCGCCTCGTCGAGGATCAGAGTGTGCGGGTCGGCGAGCTCGACTCTCGCGAGAGACAGCTGCTGGGCCTGGGCCGGATCCAGCACCACGCTGCCGGAGCCGACCTCCGTGTCCATCCCGTCGGGCAGATCCTCGGCCCAGTCGGCACCCACCAGGGCGAGCGCGGCGTGCAGGCGCGCGTCGTCGGCGTGCGGTGCGGCCATGGTGAGGTTGTCCCGGAGAGTGCCGATGAACACGTGGTGGTCCTGAGTGACCAGGACGATGCGGTTGCCCAGCTCGTCCGCGGCCGCGAGGTCGGCAACCGGCACGCCTCCGACGAGAACGCTGCCCTCGCGCGGGGCGTCCGCGCCGGACAGCAGCTTGCCGAGCGTGGTCTTGCCCGCGCCGGAAGGACCAACGACGGCGAGCCGTTCGCCGGGGCGGACGGTGAGGTGGACGTCTTTCAGGACGTCGCGCCCTGCCACGTAGGCGTAGTCCACCCCGCGCACCTTGATGCGATCGTCGCCGGGTTCCGGCACGTCGGTGCGGCGGTCCCCCGCGACCAGGCCGACGCCCTTGATCCGGGCGAGGGACGCTCCGCTGCTCTGCAGCTGCTCCACCCACATCAGGATGCGGTCCAACGGGTCGACCAGCTGCCACATGTAGAGGCTCCCTGCCACCACCACGCCGAGGCCGATCGAGCCGTCGATGTACGCGTATCCGCCCACGAGCAGGGTCACAGCGACCGGCAGCGAGTGTGCGAACTCGGTGACCGGGAACAGGACGCTGCGCAGGAACAGGGTGCGGCGTGCCGCACGGTACGACTGATCGATGGCGCGGTCCGCGTCGCGCACACGGCGCTCGCGCAGTCCGAAGGCCTCCACGGTGCGTGCGCCCTGCGCGGTGGAGGCGACGACCTCGGCCACCTCCGAAGCCGCTTCTCCCGCGGCGAGGTAGGCAGTCCTCGCCCGCACGAGGTACCAGCGGGTGACCCACCAGACCAAGGGCATGCCCACCAGGGCGAACAGCCCGAGCAGCGGGTGGAGCAGGAACACGGCCGCGAAGATGAACAACACCTGCACCGCCGCGATGAACACATCGGGAACCGCGCTGCGCAGGGTGGTGGCGACGGTGCCGACGTCCACGGTGCACCGCGTCACCAGATCACCGGAGCTGACCTGTTCGACAACCCTGGCGGGCAGGGCCAGCGCTCGGCTCACCACCTCTTCGCGCAGTCGCGCGAGGGCCCGCTCACCGAACCGGTGGGAGCGGTTGAGCGCGAAGCGCGTGAGGACGAGTTGGCTGATCGCGCACAGCAGCCCGCCGAGCGCGAGCTGGTCGACCGCCGATGTCGTGGCGTCTCCGTTCTCGATGCGCGTGACGATGCGGCCGAGCAGCCAAGGCCCGGCGAGGCCCGCAACGGCGGCGAGTCCGGTGAGCAGGAGGACCAGGGCCATCGCCCGCCAGTCCGCCTTGATCAGCGCCAGGATGCCCTGGCGTACGGGCGCCGCGTCCGCGACGGGAAGACGCCAGGGTTCGCGGGAGCCACTCATCGGCTTGTTCCTTCCCGAGTGTTTCTTCCGCCCACAGGCAGGTCGCTCCCGTCGCTGCCCCGAAGGACGAGGCGCCGGTAGGCCGGATGGGAGGCGAGCAGTTCCCCGTGGGTGCCGACGGCAGCGACTTCGCCGTTCACGAGCAGGGCGACATCGGAGACCTGGTCGAGGAGCAGGGGCGAGGTGCTCACCACGAGGGTGGTGCGCCCCTGCCGTTCGGCACGGATGTTCTGGGCGACGGTCGCCTCGGTATGCGCGTCGAGCGCCGACGTCGGCTCGACAAGCAGCAGCACCTCGGGGTCGGTGAGCAGGGCGCGGGTCAGGCGCAGTCGCTGCCGCTGCCCCCCTGACACGTTCTGGCCCCGCTCCTCCAGCCGGGATTCGGCCCCGCCGGGCATGGCCTCCACGATGTCGTGGGCCACCGCGGTCCGCACCGCCCGTTGTAACTCCTCGTCCGTGTGGTCGTCCCGTACGGAGACGGCGGAGCGCAGCGACCCCGCGAACAGGTGGGCGTCGTTGTCGGCGACCAGGATGCGGCGGCGCACTTCGGCCAGTTCCAGGTCCGACAACTTCGCCTCGCCCCAGGTCACTTCGGAGTCCACGTACCGGGCAAGCCGGTCGACCACGGCTCTGGCCTCGTCGAACCGGGCGGTGACGAGTCCGGTCATCCGCCCGGGCCGCAGTGTCAGTCCGGAGGCGGGGTCGTGCAGTGCGGTGGGTCCGGCGGGCGCGGTGGCGGTGGCCTGCGCGTCCTCGACCTCGGGCCGCAGCGCCAGGATGTCGGTCACCCTGCGGGCGGAGACGAGGCCCCGGGGCAGGTCTTCGGCACCCTCCAGGAAGAACGACACCGGGACGAGGAGCGCGGCGACGTATCCGTAGACGGCGACCAGCTCGCCGACGCTGATGGCGCCGCTGGCAGCCATCCGGGCACCGATCCAGGTCACGACGGCGATGAAGATGACGGGCAGCCCTGTTCCGATGGCCTGGACCCAGCTGGTGAACGAGGCGACCCGATAGCCGTCGGTCACCAGCCGCTGGGAGCGCTGCTGGTACCGCTTGTCGAAGACCGCCTTGCCGCCGATGCCGCAGAGCACGGAGAGGCCGGACACAATGTCTCCGGCGGCGGCGGTGAGCTTGCCCTGGTGTTCCCGATAGGTGCCCTCCGCGGCGTGCAGCTTGCCCAGGAGCGGGCCGACGGCGATGGCTAGCAGCGGCACACCGAGCACCACAACGGCCGCGAGGACGGCGGAAATGGTGAACAGCAGGGTGGCGGTGGCCAGGTAGGCGATGGCCGCGCCGACGCCGGGGCCCGTGATGGTGAGCGTCTGGGCGATGCGGCTCATGTCGCCGGCTTGGAGGTGGGTGAGTTCGCCGACGGACACCTTGTGCGGCAGCGTGGCGCCGAGCCGGGTGATCTGCCGGATGACGACCTGGGCCGTGCGGTAGGTGGCGTCCATGCGGACGAGCGTCATGGTGCGATGGCGGAGGATGCCGAGCACCGCGATGGCCACGCCGGTGACCAGGATGATGACGGTCCAGAACAGCAGTGTGCCCGTGTCCCGTTGCCTGAGCCCGTCGTCGATGGCCCTGGCCATGAAGTACGGCGGCAGCATCAGGGCGCACATCCACAGGCTGCCCCACAGGGAACCGAGCAGGATCCGGCGGCGTTGCGCGACGACGAGCCACCACAGATAGCGGGCGGGGCTGCGGAGGTCGGGTGAGCCGGGGTCGGTATAGGGCACCCGATTCGGGTAGGTTCCGGCGGTGCTTGTGTCCCGGAGCGACTTCCCCCGGCCGGGCCAGAGGGCGGTATTTACACACTGCCGCAGTCTGGAGGTCATATTCTTAGAAGCCTTCACGGGTGTCAGACTCCTTGATCAAGGGTCGGCCGGACGCGGCGGTGTTGGGACGTTCCGAGGCTGTTCTCTTGTTCATGTCGTCCCGGAAGTCCAGCCAGTCCTTGACCGGAGCGGGGTCGAACCTCGGCGCCTGGGCAACGAGTTGGATCAAGCGCGTGCCGATATCCATGAGGTCCTGGCCCACCCCATCCGGGCCGCGCCGGAAGACGCGGGTCGACCGCTCGATCTCGCCGGGGTCGCGCCCGATCTCGGCGCACCAGGCATCGAGGACGCTGTGTCGGTACGCCAGTTCCTTCGCGTCGCCGAAGCCGTGCCAGATGTCGGCGTACTGCGCGGCGAGCCGGAGGGTTCTACGTCCGCCGTTGCCGCCGATGAGCACGGGAATCTTGCGGGTGGGGGCCGGGTTGAGCCGCCGCCAGCGGCGGTCGATGCGCTCCAGGCCCTCGCCCAGGGCGTCGAGCCTGTCCTTCGGCGTGCCGAACTCGTAGCCGTACTCGGCGTAGTCCTTCTCGCTCCAGCCGGCGCCGATGCCCAGAATGAGGCGGCCGTCGCTGATGTGGTCGACGGTCCGCGCCCTGTCCGCGAGCAGGTCAGGGTTCCGGTAGGAGTTGCAGCTCACCAGCGGCCCTATCTCCACCCTGCTGGTTCCCTCGGCCCAGGCGCCGAGCATGGTCCAACACTCGTAGTGCTCGCCATCGGCGGGGCCGTACACCGGGAAGAAGTGATCCCAGTTCATCAGGACGTCGACACCCAGATCCTCGAACATCGCGGCGGCTCGGCGGATCTCGGAGTACGTGCAGTACTGCGGTTGTATCTGCACGCCTATGCGGACAGGAAAGGAGGAGTAGGGCAGGTCGTACATGAGTCGCTCCAAAGGAACAAGGAAAAACGGCAGACGCCGAACCGCACTGACCTCATCACGGGATGTTCTCGGCCGACATGCGCTGACGGAGGCTGAGCGGGCGCATGTCCGTCCAGATCTCCCCGATGTGGGCCAGGCATTCGTCTCGTGGTCCCTCCTTCCCGACGGGGCTCCACCCGTCGGGAACATCGCGGCCCAAGGGCCAGATCGAGTACTGCTCCTCCGCGTTGACCACCACCGTGTAGAAGGTGTCGTCCTGTCGGTCTTCCATGAGTGTTGTCCCTCCGTCTTCATCGTGCGGGGCGTTGCGGGCGCCCCGGCTGCCTGCGCCTCAGCTGTTGGTTCTGCCGCCTGCCGCGTTCCCGGGCGTTGTCCAGTCCGCCGGGCGGTGCGCCCTTGTCGTCGGCGGCGAGGGCCGCCTGGGCGCGCACCGTGGTCGCACGGAACAGGTCGATCAGCTGGGCGCGGAGGCCCAGTTCGGCCCGCAGCCGCTGGTGCAGTTCGATGAGCAGCAGTGAATGTCCGCCCAGGTCGAAGGAGTTCTGCTCCAGGCCGACGGCCTGTGTGCCGAGGAGGTCCTCCCAGAACGCGGTCCCACGCCCGCCGCACGCAGTAGGTGGGCGAGGCGGTTGGCGAGCCGGTCGAGGTCGGCGAAGGTCAGCTCCGCGTCCTCGCACCGCACGGCGACGGCGTCGGGGGTGCGGGCGGCCTGCCGGGCGAAGAGCTCGTGGACGCAGTCGGCTGCCGCCGGATAGTCGACCCGCTCGCCCTGGACCTTCCAGACGGCGTTGTCGGACAGGGGCAGTGCACCGACGGCCGCGTCCGGCCTGGCGACCGCACCGACGCACAACCCTTTTAGGAGCGTGCCGAGTTGGAGCATCGTCTCCCGCTCGAAGAGCTCGGTGTCGTACTCGAACTGGGCACGGATGGTGGTGCCGTCCGCCACGAGGTTCAGGGTGAGGTCGCGCTTGCTGGTTCTGCCGTGGACCGGGAAGTCACTCATCGTCAGCCCGTGCATGGCGGGAAGGACCGGCGCGGTGCGCAGGGTGCACATCACCTGGAAGAAGGGCGTGGTGTGACCGGTGCGCTCGGGTCTCAGCCGCTCCACAACCTTCTCGAACGGAACCTCCTTGTGCGCCAGTGCCTCGCCGGCCACGGCGCGCACATGGCGTAGCAGTTCGCGGAAGGTGTGCCCGCCACCGACCTGGGTGCGCAGCAGCAGGGTGTTGACGAACAGGCCGATCATGTCCTCGACCTGGGCGTGGTCGCGGTTGGCGACCGATGTGGCGACCAGGAGGTCGGTGCGGCCGGTGTAACGGTGCAGCAGCGCGTGGAACGCCGCGGTGGCGGCCATGAACAGCGTGGCGCCCTCCTGCCGCGCCAGGTCACCGAGCCCGGCGGTCGTGGCCGGGTCAAGGTCGAAGTCCACCACGTCGCCGCGGAAGGCCGGGGTGGCAGGCCGGGACCGGTCGGCGGGGAGTTCGAGGACCGGCGGCGCGGCGGCCAGAACCCGCTCCCAGCAGGCGAGTTGGGACTCGCTGCCCGGCCCGTCCGTGCTCTCACGGTGCCAGCGCGCGAAGTCGCCGTAATGGACCTGTGGCAGCTGCGGCGTCAAGTGCTGCCCGCGCTGCACGGCGTCGTAGGTGTGGGCGACATCGCGGAGCAGCCGTCGGGAGTCAGGGCTATAGACGGGCGGCGATGAGCGGGGCGCCCCCAGGTCGAATGGGGTCGCCGCGATCCGGTGCGCCATCTCGCGGGCCTACCTCTCCCGCTCGGCGGCGGGCTCCCCGGTGAGGTCGTGACGCTGGACAACGACGGTGGCCGGGGCCGTCGGGATGCGCTGTTCCGGTTCGGCGCCGACGAGGTGGAACGTGGCCAGGAGCACGGGGTGGCGGGCGATGCACGCGTCGAGGGCCGTCTGCAGGGCAGGGACGTCGAGCGGCCCGGTCAGCCGTACCGCGGCGGGTACGTTGTACGCCGCCGTGCCGGGGAACATCTGCTCGAAGAGCCACAGTTGGCGCTGGGGATGCGAAAGGGGCGCGTGTGTGCGCTCCGGGTGGGGTGTGATCGACGGCGCGTGGCCGGCCCGCAGTCCCCGTTGTGCGAGCAACCGCCGCATCGCCTCGCGCCGCCGTCCTGCGAGTTCGTCACTCGTGCCGCTCACTGGTCCTCCTGGGGCGTGTTCAGGAGCGTCTCCAGCTCGCTGTCGGACAGCGCGATGACCTCCAGCAGGAGCGCCGCGCGTTCGTCCACCTCGGGCCCGGCGACCGGGTCGTCCCGAAGGGCCCGGACCACACCGGCGACGGTGGCGTCGGTGAAGAACCTCTCCAGCGGGAACGCCGCCCCGAAGGTCTCCCGCACGCGCACGGCGAAGCGGGTCGCGAGCAGGGAATAGCCGCCCGAGGCCCAGAAGTCGTCGTGGACGCCGACCGGCCCGCTGGGTGCGAGGGTCTCCGGCCAGAGTTCGGCCACCGCCCGTTCTGCGTCGTCGCGAGGAGCCACCGCATCGGTGGCCGTATCGGCCGAGGCCTGCCAGCCGTAGCGGCCCAGGGCTTGGCGGTCGACCTTCCCGCTGGGGGTCAGCGGAAGCTCGGGGCAGCGAACGAGCCGGGTCGGGATCATGTACCCCGGCAGTCTGCCCCGCAGGTGGTCGCGGAGCACCTCCGCGTCGGTCTCGTGCCCTGCGGCGGCGACACAGTACGCCACCAGGACCTCGCCCTCGGCGACGACCACGGCTTGGTCGAGCGAGGGATGGCCGCACAGCGCCTGCTCGACCTCGGTCGGCTCGACGCGGAAGCCGCGGACCTTGACCTGCTGATCCGCACGGCTCGGCGATGGTGTGGTCGCGGGTGGGGACGAAGGTGCCGTCCACGATCAGCACGGTGTCCTTGCGGAACCGTCTGCGGGGCTGGAGCGCGAGCGACGGGCCGAGGTGGTTGACGATCCGGCCGGCCGCAGACTTCGACACCCCGAACAACGGGGCCAGTTGGCGCAGGGTGAGATTCGTGCGCCAATACGCGGCGACCAGCAGGACCCGGTCCTCCAACGACAGGCTCCACGGCCGGCCCTTGCGGACCGGGTCGGCACCCTCGCGCCACAGCGCGGTGACCAACTTGCCGAACTGCCGAGGGCTCAGCCCGGTGAACGGGGCTGTCCAGGAGGGCTCCGACGCCGTGATCACACCAGTCACAGCAAGATCATCTCACCCCTGACCAGCCATTACGGGACAGCGCTTAGACCGAGGAGGACCAGCCTGACCGTGGTAGGGCTGGTATGACATCTCGCGGAGTCCGGCAGCGATATTGGTGTGGCCTGCCGTTTGTAGCTGGTTGATCGCAAAGCTGCGCGGGGTGGCCATGCTGTCGGCCCCGTGGCCGCTGCGGATCCTGGAGGCGTCCTCGGTGAAGGTGGTGTCCACGGGCCCGGGGCAAAGTCCCGAAGGTGCCAAGGCGTAGCCGTGGGCGTAACGCTGATTCCAAAGAATCTCTACCGCCCGCAGCCGGTCGAGGCCAGATGGAAAAACGCGCACACGTTCGATTCCAGACGGCTCATGCCGTCGCAGACAGGGCATGGGCCCGAGCCCCGGTCACCGGGGCTCGGGCCCATGCCCTTTGACGATTGTGATCAGCCGGCGTTCGGGTCCTGGCCGACCAGCCGCGTGAGCAGCTCGATGATCTGCGCCTGGTTCCGATCCATCTTCTGGCCGAGCTCTTCGAGGTCGCCCTTCAGCTGGTCGACCTTCTGGTCAAGGTTCCCGATCTGGAGGCGCACCGCCGTCAGGTCGCTCTTGACGATCCCGAACTCGCGGTCGTTCTTCTCCGCGACTTCTTCGAAGCGCCGGGTCAGAGCGGCGAGTTCGCTGTGGGCTATGGGGTCCTCGGGCACGCGGGGCGCTCCTGCCAGATCATGGGAACGAGCAGACATCAGGCCCTCCACGATAGCGCGCTCGCCGGACGCAGTCCCCGGCCTCCGGCCCGGGGACAGAGCCTTACCCATCTCGGAGATCTTCGAGCTCGCCGCGGGTCAGGGTGAACGGCGGGATGCGGCTTCCCCACCCTTCCTGGGTGGCGTGCGCGAGACCGGCTGGCGGTTGTTCTCCGCCATGGTCGGGCGCCGGGTCGGTGATGTCGTCCAGCACCGTGTCGAGTGGTCGCCTGTTCCCCGAGGCCGGAGATCGGGGCGGAACGGCTGGCTCGCCCTGCGGCCGGGGAAGAGCCGGCGGGATGCCGGGTTCCGCGAACCCCGACGGCCGCCCCGTACGACGCGCTGGAGCCCGGGTCGCACGTCCGGGTACGTTCGGGGTGGCCGTTGTCCGCGGACAACTGGCATTGTCCGTTGTTTATCCCTCCCCTGACCTGCGATGTGGCCACCGACGTCGGTGGCCGCCCCCTCCGGTGCGCACGGTGGTGCCCCAGCGGAGTCGTCCGTCGGGTCCCGGTGCGTGACGTACCGCGCGACCGGCGGCCGCCCTTCCGCCTTCCCGCCCGTGACCCACCGGAGGAGACACCGTTGTCGCATTCCCGTATCCGCACTGTGGCGCTGCGTAGCGCGCACGGCCTGATCAGCGCCGCACTCGCAGGGGTGGTGACCCTCGGCATCGGCGGCGTCGCCGAAGCCGCGACCACGGTCGCGTCGAACACCGTGGAGGCCCCGTCCGTCGCCTCGGTACGGTGGGTCACCGTGGGGTACATGGCGCGTACTACGTGAACTCTGGCCAGGCGATCAGGTACGAGTGCCTACCGATGTCGCCCTCCGCGGCCGTCCTGCACGTGTACGCCTGCGGAGATGGGTCCGCGTCCGTGACGTACCTGACCACAGCCTGCGGGATCTCCTCGAAACGAACTCCGGGAACTGGCCCTCCTGCTCGAAAACAAGATGCCCAGGTAGGAATCCGGCAACTGCTGGACGCTGCTGGTACGTGCCCCAGGTGCGGGCGTTCCTCGTGCGCGAGGCTCCAGCCCATGGGCCCGAGGACTTTCAGCCGCAGTCGTCGCGGTTGATACGCAGTGAGCGGGTCTGATCCTTGAGGTTGTAGCCGCGCAGGCCGTGGATCGAGCCGCCGCTCTTGGTGACGCACACCCACCGGCCGGCGAAGTTGCGCTTCTCGTAGACGCGTGCGGTGCGATCGGAGTTGTTACGCACCGAGCTGCCGCGATCACGGAGGGCGGAGGGCAGGTCCTTCACACTGCCATCGACGGCGCGCTCCACCCGCGGCTGCCCGCCGAAGTTGATCTCGGGGGTAGATGCACACGTAACCGCCGGGACAATCGATCTCTACCGACCTGGCGGCCGCGCGCGTGGCAGCGGGAGCCCCAGCGGTCAGGAGGGGCAGGCCGGCGCAGCGGCCACCAGACGGCGGGAGATATGGTTCACGCCCACATTGCAAAGCCACCACACCGCTCGCGCGGGCGCCGGGAGACAAAACCGCACGATCTGGGAACAGAGGGCCTCAGGTGGCCGGGTCCGCTTCCCTCCGCGCCCGGGCACGGCCGAAGGACCACGCACCCCCGCCCGCCAGCACGGCCGCCCCGAGTCCATACAGCGGCAGCCACCGGGTCGTGGTGGATGCCAGACAGTCGGCAATGGCGTCATGACTCTGCCTGACCTGCGCGTAACCCAGGGCGGCACTGTCGCGACCGGCGAGGGTCCCCAGCGAGGCCTCCGTGCGGAGGCTCTCGTACTTGCCCAGCTCCCGACAGTCGCTGCGGGTGCCTGGCATCGGGAAAAGCCACCCTGTGCGCTGCAGCACCGGGGCCAACGCGATCGCGACGCACAGGCCCACCACCAGGGAATATGCGACCAGACTCTGCACATACGCAGAGCGGAGGCCGGGCATCCACGGCGGCAGCCGACAGAAGGAGAAGATCACCGCGAGAAGCGTCACTCCGATGTATGCCGCGAACCACTCCCAGGAGCCCTGCGCGAGTGCGAACGTCAGCACGGCGGCGAGCCCGATGCCAATGACCCCTGTCTGGGCGGGGGTGCCACGGACGCCTGTGCCGACCGATGTTGCTTTCCGGGCTTCCTGATGGTGGAGGTTGTCCACGGTCTCTCCTCCCTCGTCCGAGGCCACCAGTGTTCGCACATATCGCACCTTCAGCCTGACGCCATGCCGGGCTGACCCGGGAGCCGCCCGGTTGGCGGGGCTTCCGCGGGACCGGCTCCGTGGTCTCCCCCCAGTCCACCGGCGCCACCTACGCCGCGTTCCGCGAGGTCGGCCGCGTGATCCGCACCGTGCAGTTGCTGCGTTACCTCTCCGATCCAGCGCTTCGCCGGCGGGTGACCGCGGCGACGAACAAGGCGGAGTCGTTCAACCGGTTCTCGCAGAGGGTTGGTTTCGGCAACCGCGGGGTCAAAGTCGTCGTGGGAGCGCTATCTCAACGGAAAGAAACCGGCGCCCCCCGAACTGGATCCCGTCCCCGGATGCCAGGCAAAGGCATGCGACTGGAAGGATCCCGACCAGATGTCCTGCGGACTGCCCGGCCGGGCGGACTCACTCGGACCGCAGCACCGCACCCGGACCGGCGCCGTCATGGAGATCCGGTACAGCAAGGTATGCGACGCCGCCTGGGGCCGGATGTGGCATACGAAAGTCGGGGACGCGATCGAGATCTTGGCCCCCAGCTCCCAACCCCGTCGAGCCATCGTCAGAAATCCAGCCGATACGGGCATCTACCGCTTCACGCCCATGGTCGGCCGTCCAGACCGGACCAACCTCCGGCTGTGCTTGATACCGGCGGGCAGCATGGGACACGGGAGTGCTTCCGCTCCTGACAGTTTCTTTCCCGGGCCCTCCGCGCCGCCTTGGCCTCCGCGATACCAGCAGCCAAGACCGCAGCGGCCCCCTGATCCATGCATGGATACTGCCGCCTTCACCTCCATGCCCGTCAGCAGCCAGAACGCCGGCGCACGCAGGGCCCGAATCTGCTGTGCGGCCATGATGGCCGCTCCCTCCGGGCTTCCAGGTGCGCGGCGCGCTCCTCGTGGTAGCCGGCGATACCATCTCGCGGGACTTCCCCGACGTCTCGAGGGACGGTCAGTACAGCTGGATGCGGGTGAGACGATGTGCGGCGGTCGGCGTCAGCAACAATGACGTACTCGGCGCCACCGGGTGCCCCGTCCCGGCCGAGCGGCAACGGAAGCGCTCACAGCTTTTCGAAGGGATCGTGATCGGCGAGCAGCTTCTCCATCCGCGCCTGATCGACCCGGCTGACGATCTGCCCGGCCTCCTGCCGGTCCCGGATCACCTTGGCCAGGGTGAAAGCGGAGGTCACAAGGTAGAGCACGGCGATGGCCAGGAAGCCGCGCACCCAGGCGTCGGCGTTCAGCCGGAAAATGCCGATGGCGGTGGCCGCCATGGCAACAGCGAAGGATGCGACCGCCTGACCGTAGAACGCGGCCGTACTCTGCTGCCTGACCGGTGTCTCACTCATACGGACAAGAATCGGCGGACGCGGCTGGCTCCGCATCCGACCGGATACTCAGGAAGTACTCAGAAATCAGGCGTCCGCCGCAGGACCTCGTAGTGCCCCCGGTGGATGGACACGGCGGTTGTGGCCTGGGTGCCGTCAGCACCGCGCATCCCGCGTACCGCGGTGTCCCCCGGCATGGGCCGTCATCCACGCCGGGGGCACCGCGCTGTACGCCTGCGGAAATGGGTCCGCATTCGCGACGTACCTGACCACAGCCTGCGGGATCTCCTCGACGAACTCCGGAAACCGGCCCTCCTGCTCGAAAACAAGATGCCCAGGTAGGAATCCGGCAACTGCTGGACGCTGCTGGTACGTGCCCCAGGTGCGGGCGTTCCTCGTGCGCGAGGCTCCAGCCCATGGGCCCGAGGACTTTCAGCCGCAGTCGTCGCGGTTGATACGCAGTGAGCGGGTCTGATCCTTGAGGTTGTAGCCGCGCAGGCCGTGGATCGAGCCGCCGCTCTTGGTGACGCACACCCACCGGCCGGAGATCGCGATCGCGGATGGCGGAGGGCAGGTCCTTCACGCTGCCATCGACGGCCCGCTTCACCCACGGCTGGCCGCCGAAGTTGATCTCGGGGGTAGATGCACACGTAGCCGTCGGGACAATCAATCTCTACCGACCTGGCGGCCGCCGGCGCGGCAGCGGGAGCCGCGGCGGCCAGGAGGGGCACGGTCAGTGCAGCGGCCACCAGGCCGCGGGAGATATGGTTCACGCCCACATTGCAAAGCCACCACACCATTCGCGGGGCGCCGGGAGACAAAATCACACGATCGGGGCACGGTACAGTCGCTTTCCAGGTGTACGGGTCCATGCGTAGCAGCCCAGATTCGGCCGAAACACCTTCCCTTGCCCGAACCGTCCTGACGGCACCCTGAGTACGTGGAGGACTTCGAGTTGACCTGACCTGAGCCGGGGCCGGCGGGCTCCGTCCGGCCTCAAGGTAGCTCCCACATGCCGCTGGTGGAGCGGCCCAGCAGGACCCGGCCGCAGCTGTCGGTGACTACCGCGCAGGCACCGGTCACCGCGTGCGCCGACGACAGGTCCTTCTCCATCACCGTGGCATCGGCGTGCACGGGCCGCACAGGATCAGCATGACCAGCCCGTCCGCATCGAACCGCTGCGCCTGCTTCCACCCGGCGGTCAGCAGGCTGATCTCCGACTCGTCCAGCGCGATGCTCCGCTTGGCCTCGGACATGGTCGCGGCAAGCGGAGTGATCACGACGATCGCGCCGCCCCTGCGCAGCCGTCGGCCGAGGTCATGCATGACCCGGGCGCGGTCGTTCAGGAAGGCGTACGCGAGCCGGAGCGTGATCAGGTCATAGCCGCCCTCGTGCAGCGGCTCGAGGTCGTCCCTCTCGATGTCCAAGCGCAGCCAGCGCACGCCAGGCGGCTGCTCGGTGCCGGCGCGGGCGAGGGCGTGCTCGGCCCAGTCCACGGCATCGGCCGTGTAGCCCATCGACACCAGATGAACGGCCAGCTCGCCCAGACCGCAGCCGACATCCAGCGCCCTACCGCCTTCGGCGGGGGCAGGCACATGCTCGGCCAGCAGGGCCCGCTCAGAGTCCCCCACCGGCTGGAACCCCTCACCACCGGCATAGTGCGCATCCCATACATCGTGCTTTACATATCCCAACGAGGAGCTCCCTTACGTCGATCGGGCACCGAGGTGATCTCCTTGAGTGGCGCGGCGGAACGGGAGGACACGAGGCAGGTCAGGTCCAACCCATCTCGGTATAGGGATGTCCGCGCCTGATGCCGTCGATCGCAGCCCGGGTGTACGGCACGATCGGTTCCGGCAGCGCGCTGGTGGGCCACCACCCCCAGGCGGCGCACTTATCCGGTTCCAATACCTTCGGCTCTCCCCGCCAGCGCCGTGCTTGGAAGAACAGCTGGATCCGGGGAACGGCGTCCGCGGAGTCAAGCAGGTGAACTGTGTGGACGAGCGTCAGGTCGTCTTCGGCGATCACCAGTCCGGCCTCCTCGCGGGCTTCCCTCACCACGCAGGAACGCACGGATTCCCGCTCCACGTGTCCTGCGAGCGCGTGCCACTCCAGGGCGGCGAACGCCGCCGTAGGACCGCGCTTTCCCAGCAGGACCATCCCGTCTCGTTCCAGGTACAGGTGGCCGCCGACAATGTTCAGGGTCGCGGTCACGCCCGCCCTCCCGGAACCGTGCCGGTCTGCCGCGTACCGGCATCGGCGGGCATGGGAGCCGCGCCGAGCACCATGACCTGGCGGGCCCGAATCGCCTCGGCTGTTCCCAGGCAGGTCAGGTACTCACCGCGGTCGTTGAGGAGCATCGCAGCCGTGCTGGACGGCTCGGGGATCCCGGGCTGGGGCTGTGCGTGATTCATCTGGTCACCGCCTGGGGAGAGGGATCGGTTGGTGTGCTGGGTATGTTCCTCAAAGCACAACGAGGCGAGAAGTACAGGACCAGGAGCGGGGCGCACAGCGCAAGGGCGCCAGTGGCGAGGGTGGGGCGCATGCCGAGCCAGGTGCCGAGCCCGCTGGCGATCGGCGCGGCGAGCGGCTGGCAACCCGCGGTCAGCAAAGTGTTGACTACCTGTATCCGCGCTTGCACTCCGACCGAGGCAACGCACTGGCGGATCGAGCACTGCGTGGTGCGTCATCCTCGGGCCGACCCGGGAGTGAGCTGGCAGATCGCCGTCGGCGCCAGGCTGTTCACACAGCTGCGCTGCGCAGCAGGACTGGCAGCTGTGCGACCGGTGTCAAAGCAGCGCTGGACCCGCTTGTGAGGGCGGTGTGGTCAGGTTGCCGCGGGCCATGACCGCAGCAGAGTTGCGATGCTGGCGGCTGTGCAGGCCGGATCGCGGAGCAGGTCGCGCAGGGCTACGGCGTCGTCGTGGGTGGGTTTGACGGGGATGCCGGAGGCTTCCAAATACATCACGCCGATTGCCGCTGCGACCGCGAGATTGGAGCGTTCCAGCCAGCGGCAGCGCCCCAGGACGTGCACCAGGGCGGCGGCCCGTACGTAAGGGCCGTCGTAGACCGGCTGCTCGAGGAGCTCGGCCTTGTGGCAGGCCACCGCGGCCACCGGGATTCCGTAGTCGTCCGGAGCCGGATCGCCTGCTCCGGCGATCTCGGCAACCTGCAGGATCCAGGAGACGTCGACGTGCAGATCCATTACGCGGCGTGCACTCCCGGGGCAGGCTTGTGGGTGTCCTCGGCTTCGTCGAAGACGTGCTGGTGCTCGTCAAGGAAGCGCCGGGCCGCCTCCAGACCGCGGGCACGCAGGCCACTGGCGTCATCCAGCACCAACTGGGCAAGGTAGTCCCCCAGCGGCATGCCACGTTCCTTCGCCCGCGCCTTGGCGAGCTCTGCGATCTCCTGGTCCACCCGTGCACCGAGCTGTGTCTTCGCCATGCCCCGCATGGTAACAACTGTTACCAAGCCCGGGCCCTCATTTCGAGAATCGGGAACGCACCCTGTGACGGACCCGCGCCAGGTCTCCTCATCGTCCAGGTACAACATCGCGTAGACGCGTTCTCTCGGCGTCGATGTAGCCAGGCCATCGCCCCGGCGGTGCGCATCCATGCCGCGGCCGAAGTCGTCCGCCAGGCGCGCCGGGCCCTGCCAGGTTGTACGGGGGCAGCGCCCAGCGAACGAGCGGGAAACACACCCAGCCAGGAACTCTGCACGGGCACTGATCCGCAGCGCTGCGCCTCGGCCTCGGCCAGTTCGCCACCGTGGCTTTCCGCGGTAGATGCCACTTGATCGCGGGGGTTGTCATCTGGACGTCGCTGACTCGACCTTCGCTGCGGGGTAGGCGATGCAGGGACCCAGCCCACCACCGATGCTTCGTTGTCCGACGCGGTCGGAATGTTCCACCTCGCCGGGCCGGACGCACTGAGCCGTCACGACCTCGGTGTGCTCATCGCCCGGCGCGAAGGGCTCGACGCCGCGCGGCTGCCCGCCGGGCGACGAGCCGACACCTCCCTGCCCGGGGCCCTCGACGTGCGCCTCGACAGTCGCGCGACGCAGGAGCGGTTGCGGACCAGACTCCGCGGCGCTCGCGAGTTCCTTGGCTGAGTGGTCGATGCAGCTACGGCGCCGCGCCCAACAGCAAACCGCCCAGCTCCCGACGAGACCAGTATGACGGCGCTCTCCCTTGCTCTGGCCCACTGTGACGGTGAATCGTCGCCGGGCGAACCAGAGAGGAAAGGCATTGCCCCCGGGTGGAGGCTGGCGCGGCGCCAGGCGAAGCCGCGTACCGCGGTGTCCCCGGCATGGGCCGTCACCCCCATGCCGGGGACACCGCGCTGTGCGCCTGCGGAGATGGGTCCGCAACGGATGGTCAGGGGGTGAGGTCCAGAACGCGGACCGGCTCGCCGAGCCACCGATGGGGGACGGTGGTGGCGATGATGGCTCCGTCGGGGCGGTCCGCGGTGGGCTGAGCAGCGTACTGACTGTGCGCTGCCGCCCAGGTCTCCTGCCGTGCGACGGCCAGCGCGGCAGGCAGATCCAGGTCCAGGACGGTCATGCCGGGCAGGGCCGCCAGGTGCTCGGCGGTGCCGGGCCTGGCACGGTCGGCTTCCACGAGCGCGCACACCGGGGCGTACAGGAACCAGCCCGGTTCGGCGTGGGCCCGGTGGATCAGCCGGGAGGCGAGAATGCTGCCCTGGCCGGCCGCGGCCATCGCGGTGTCGTCCAGGACGATACGCATGGCGTCGCTCACCGGGCAGTCGCCCGGGCCAGGCGCCGGTCCAACTCGTCGTCCAGGTCCTGCTGCTCGGCCGCGGTCGGCGCGTAGCCATTCCACTCCTTCAAGGCCGCCCGGGCCTTCTCCGCCCGCTCCGCCAGGGTGAGGAGGGTCTCGGCCAGGCGAGCCAGATAGGCAAGCAGCGAAAGTCCCCCAGCAGCCGCTATAGCGGCGAGCCGGTCCTTGGCTCGGATTTTGAGCGGCCTCTACGCGCACGCGCGCGGGTAGGGACTCAGTGGTCCGTTCCGGAAATCCTTCGGGGGTTGATCACGCGGCCAGTCGGTCGATGGCCTTCTTCCCCCGGTGGGAGGAGCCGTTGTCAACGATCCAGAAGACGCGTCCGGCGCTGGTGTAGGGCTCGGTGGTCATGACCTGTTCGACCAGGTTCATGAACGGAACGATGCCGGTGCTTGACTCGCAGCGGCCGAAGACGCGGGCGCGGTGGACGTCGTAGGCCGCCAGGTAGGCCAGGGCGCCGCCGCGCTCGTATTCGTGGTTGACGCGCATGGCCCGGGCCTGCCCGGGTGCCAGAGTCGGGTGGCAGCGGCAGCGGGCCTGGATGCAGGACCGCCTCGCGGGCGATGCGCGCGTTGGAGCGTCCGCGAGCCGCGTGAAGGACGACCTGGGCGCGTACCCGCAATCGGTGCTCAGTCTTGTGACCGTAGGCGGCCTTCTCTAACCGTGCGCGTTCGGAGGCGGTCAGGCCTGTCGGGCGGGCGGCGCGGACCGGCATGGCGGGCAGACCGATCAGCAGAATCGGAAGAGGGCGTGGTCGTCTATCGGCTCAGGTGGTTTCAGGCCGTCGGAACGCGTCGGCGTTACGCGCGCACCAGTCCGTGAAAGTCCGCGGCTTGCGTCCGAGTAGTCGCTCGACGGTGTCCGTCCGGAACCCGACGGTGTCGGCGCGCATGAGTTTGAAGCCCGCGGCGACGGCGTCGGCGAGTGCCTGGGGCGCCCCGTTGGGGAAGCGGAACCGTACGGCCTCATCCGGTGTGGTCACTTCTCGGACCTCGATGTCGCGGCCGATCGTCTCGGAGATGACCCGGACCTGCTCGGTGACGGTGAACGTCTCGTCGCCGGTGAGGACGTACTCCTTGTCCTGGTGGCCGTCCTCGGTGAGGACGAGGGCGGCGACCGCGGCGATGTCCGCGGGGTCGATCGGCGCGTAGCGGCCCGGGCCGACCGGGTCGAGGACGTGGTTTCCCTCGCGGATGGTGGGCAGCCAGTCGAAGGCGTTGGTCATGAAACCGCCGGGCCGCAGGAATGTGGCGGGTATTCCGGAGGCGCGGATGATTTCCTCGCGTTCGTGGTGCCAGCGGGCCATGGCGGGCAGCGGGTCAAAGGTGACGTGGAAGGAAGACAGGTGCACGATGTGGCTCACCCCGGCAGCCTCGGCGGCGGCGATGGCGGCGGCGGTGTAGTCGGTACCGATGCCCTGGGTGAGCAGGAAGAGTTTGTCGACGCCGACGAAGGCCGGCGTCAGTGTCGAGGGTTCCCCCAGGTCGCCGACGGCGCGCTCGGCGTGGTCGGACAGTCCGGCAGCGCGGGCGGGGTCGCGGACGAGGAGACGTAACTTCGCGCCCTTCGCGTCGAGTTCGCGGGTGAGTTCACGGCCGATGTTCCCGGTGGCTCCGGTGACCAGTATCATCGTGGCTCCCTAAAGTCGTTTGCCGTCTAACGAGTCGCGAGGAACGTTAGCCGGTGAATGATTAGCCGTCAATCGACTTGCTTGCGGCTCGGACAACAGCTCCCGCACATCACCGAAAGGCCCCGATGTCTGAGTTCCTGGACCTGCACGGCAGAACGTCGAAGGCGCTCCGGGCCCTGGCCGACGCGGCCATGCGACGCCATGGGCTGCACGTCGGACAGAACTACCTGCTCGCGGTGTTGTGGGAGCGCGACGGCAGCACGCCCGGCGAGGTCGCCGCCGCGCTGAACGTCACGACGCCCACCGTCGTCAAGATGGCCGACCGGATGACTACAGCCGGGCTGCTCACCCGTCGCCGTGACGACCGGGACAACCGCCTCGTCCGGCTCTGGCTCACTGACGCTGGACGTGCGCTGCAGAAACCGGTCGAAGCGGAACGGCGGTTGATCGAGGAGAAGGTCACCGCGGATCTCACCGAAACCGAACGCGAATCCCTCTTGAACGCCCTGGCGAAGGTCCACCGGGCGGCGAGCGAGCTACTGAGCGAGCCCATCGATTACGACGACTCGGCCATCACCGGGCCCTCTTCCTTGCCGAAGGCGATGTGAGCAGCCTGGCTCCTGCGATATGGAACATATTTCCATTACTGTACCTTTTGGCGTAGTGCCTTCGCGGACGGGATGGAGTTGGGGTCGTGGCGTTCGCGGAGTCGGCCGGTGGCGGTGAGTCCATGTCCTCTCCCGAGCCGGCCCCGGAATCCGAGCGACGGCCCTGGGCACCGCTGCTGGCGGTGTGCGCCGGGTACTTCATGGTGATCCTGGATGTGACGATCATCAACGTCGCCGTGCCGGTGATCGGCCGGGAACTGTCGGCCTCGCTCACCGGCGTCCAGTGGATCACCGATGGGTACACCCTGGTCTTCGCTGGATTCCTGCTGGCCGGTGGCGCGCTGGGCGACCGGCTGGGCAACCGTCGGGTCTTCTGCTCGGGCGTGGCCGTGTTCACTGTGTCCTCGGCCGCGTGCGCGCTCGCGCCGAGCGCCCCCTTCCTGGTTGCAGCCCGGCTGGTGGAGGGGCTCGGCGCGGCGCTGATCGTGCCCGGTTCCCTGGCCCTGCTCCAGCAGGCCTACCCGGCGCCGACCGCACGCTCGCGGGCCTTCGGGCTGTGGGGTTCGATGGCGGGCATCGCGGCCTCTGCCGGGCCGCTGCTGGGCGGGCTGCTCGTCTCCACGGTGGGTTGGCGCTGGGTGTTCCTCATCAACCTGCCCGTCGGCGTGGCCTGTCTGATGCTGACGCTGCGGCACGTGGCACGCTCGCCCCGGCGAGCCGCCCGAGCCCTGGACTGGCCGGCACAGTGCGCGGTCGTGGCGGCGGTGGCGCTGCTGACCGCGGCGCTCAACGAGGCCGGACGGCGGGGCTGGTCCGATCCGGCTGTTCTCACCGGGGTGTTCCTGGCCGTGCTGGCTGCAGCGGCGTTCGCGGTGCGCGAGCGGCTGGCCCGGTCTCCCGTCCTTCCCTTGAGCCTGCTGCGCTCTCGCGCGATGAGCGGCGGAGCCGCCATCGGCCTGCTGTTCAACTTCGGCTTTTACGGCATGGTGTTCACCGCCAGCCTCGAATTCCAGCACCAGCGCGGCTTCAGCGCCCTCGGCACCGGGCTGGCGCTGTTCCCGGCGGTGGCGATGACCATGTTCGCCTCCGTCCTGTCCGGGCGGCTGACCCGCCGCACCGGCGATCGTCCGCTGGTGATCTCCGGCATGCTCCTGGCTGCCCTGGGACTGGCCGGCTGGGCCGCGGCGGGAGCCGACCCCGCCTACCCGCTGCTGGTGGCCCCGATGATGGCCGCGGGATTCGGTACCTCCTTCGCCCTCACCGGCTCAACCGCCACCGTGATGAGTGCTGCACCCCCGGCGTACTCAGGGGCCGCCTCCGCCCTGTTCAACACCACCCGCCAGATCGGCAGCGCCATCGGCGTAGCGCTCGGCGGCAGCCTGCTCGCCACAGCCACCGACTACAACACCGGGCTGCGTACCAGCATGGCCATCGGCGCGCTCGCCTACCTGACCGCCGCAGGCCTCGCGTGGCTGTGCGTGCCGACGAAGCCCAAAGGGGCGTAGGGCGTCTTGAGGCCGTCGGGCAGGCTGGGCAGCCTTCGCTTCCGCCGGGCAGGGTCCGCTGGACCAACCTCCGACAGTCGGAATGGCCCCGAACCTATGACTGGGTTCGGGGTCATCGTCGTTGTGGGCCGGGTGGGCGGCCGGTGGGTTGGTAGTCGCGGCTGGGGTCGATGGTCAGGTTGCGGAGGAGTTCGCCGGTGACGGCGTTGACGATCCGGACGTCGAGGTCGTTGATCAGCATGATGATGTGGGTTCCGGCGTGGGTTCGTCCGACGCCGATGTGGTGCAGGTGTCCGGCCAGGCGGAGGGTGACGATGCCGGATTTGTCGATGCGGTCGTGGCGGATTCGGGTGTGGGTGTCGGCGTCGCGGTCGGGCAGCCTCGCACACTGAGATCGGCAAGGTCATCTGTGTCAACGTGGAAACTGTGCGCTCGTCGCGACGCTGCCGGAGCGGTCAAGACTGGCTGCCTCCCCGGTCGCGAAGAGGGCAGCCTGGAGACGATGTGCGGGTTCAGCGAAGGAGCCGTCCGGGCCTTCTTCCGCCCTGACCACCTCACCGGGCGCCAGAGCCGTCGACAGTCGAGGCGAAACCAGGGGGGCTTGACGCGACGCCGCCCAACGCACCCTCGCCAACCGCCGACACCGCGAGGTCGGGCAGAGGAGCCCGCCACACAGCCCGGGGCAAGACCATCTGGGCCGAACAGCGGACGTCAGGGTCCTGGTTCCACCGACCACGAGAGGCGGTGCCCCTCCTCACCCGTCGACTATCGCCACACGCAGAGGGGCCCGGAATGACAGGAGGCCGAGCATCGGCGTGCCCTCCGTTCCCGCCGCGAGACGCGCCTTCGGCAGGCTACGAGCCGCCGCCCGCAGGGCCACCGCCGCCTCCGTTCGTGCCAACGACGCGCCCGGGCAGCGGTGGCGACCGGCGCCGAAGGCCAGGTGGTGGCGGATGTTCGCCCGGTATGAATACATCCGTTCCGGGTCCGCGAAGACCTCCGGATCCGAGCCGCTGCCCATGAGCATCAACAGCAGCTGGGCCCCGGCCGGAAGATCCGCCCCGCCCAGTTCCACCGGTCGCGCCACGACTCTCCGCCACGTGGTCACCGGCGGCTCGCGCCGCAGCACCTCCTCCACCCAGGCCCAGGCCGCTTCCGTCTCCTGTGCCACCCGCGGCCACAGCCCGGGCTCGGTGAGCGCCCGGCGCAGCACGGTGGCGATGAGCTGCCCGGTGGTCGACTGCCCGGCGATGAAGACGAAGAAGCAGGCACCGACCGCCGTCTGGGGGTCCAACGGCGCTCCGTCGGGCAGACGGTGCCGGGCGAGTGCTCCGACGAAGGAGTCGGCGGCGGCCTTGCCGGTGCGCACGGTCGCGGTCAGCCATTGATGGAACTCACCCACCAGCTCCGCCAGTTCCAGCTGTCGGTCCAGTGCGGGCCTGCCCCAGAACAGCTCCAGCGAGGCGTCGCTCCAGCGGGTCAGCGTGGCCGGGTCGACGTCTCGGATGCCCAGCAGTTCCATCAGCACCCGACAGGGAAGAACCTGGGCGAAAGAGGTGAACAGGTCATATTCGCCGTCGGCGTCGATCCGCGCCCGCGCCGCGTCGAGCAGTTCCCTGGCCAGGCGCTCGATCACGGGTACGGCGGCCTCGACTCGCCGGGCGTTGAAGAAGCCGGTGATCACCCGGCGCAGACCGGGGTGGCTGTCGGTGCCGTTGTTGGCCAGTGCGGGCGGGAGCCGGAAGCCGGCCCGGGCGAGCACCCGCAGCACGGCTACGGGCAGCGGGGTGACCGCGTGCTGGGCGTTGTCCGGACGGAAGGTGGCGGGGTCGAGCAGAACCCGGCGGATGTCCTGGTGGCGGCTGACCAGCCACAGACCGGTGCCCGCGTCACGGTGCACAGGCGCCTGGGAGCGCAGCACGTCCAACCACGGGTAAGGATCACGGACGAAACCGTCCCCGAACAGGTCGAGAATGCCGAGCGGATCGCGGGCGCCAGACGGTACGGACCCCGTCGCCCCGCTGTGGGGCCCTGCGACGCAGACCCCCGTACCAGGTGCGGATGTGTCCAGGGCCGGGATGATCACGTACGGACGCTAACACGTGACCGCCCGGGCACCGCCGCCCTGTGCGCGGCATCACTCGAACACGCGGCGGCGTCTCCGGGCGGCCGGCCCGGAAGCCTCCCCCACCCGCCGACCGGCCACCACGCGCGTGTCAGAGTGCCGGTCATGGCCCAGCACCCCGTCCAGCCGACCACGCCTGCCCCGGCCTCCGGCGCCCGGCCCCTCCCCACGCCGGATGCCACAGCGCCCTCCGCGAGCCGGACCGATCCGCACCGCGCCCACCCAGCAAGCGCCGCCCCCGCCCCGGCGGCGGTCTTCGACTGGATCGACCGGCGCGCCGAGTTGCGCCGCCGCGCCGGTCTGACCCGTCGGCCGCGTCCACGACCGGCCGACGAGCCTGTATTGGATCTGGCGAGCAACGACTACCTGGGCCTGGTCCGCCACCCGCGGGTGGTGCGGGCGGCCACGGAAGCGGTGGCGCGCTGGGGCGGCGGCGCCACCGGCTCACGCCTGGTCACGGGCACCACACAGCTGCACTCGGACCTCGAGGAGGAACTGGCGGCCTTCTGCGGCTTTCAGGCCGCGTTGGTCTTCTCCTCCGGATACGCGGCCAACCTGGCCGCCCTCACGGCTCTGACGGGGCCGGGCACGCTCATCGTCTTCGACGCCCACAACCACGCCTCCCTGGTCGACGGCTGCCGGCTCTCCCGCGCGAAGGTCGCGCAGGTGCCACACCGTGAGCCGGTGGCGGTGCACACAGCGCTCACCGGGCACGGCGGAGGCCGTGCCCTGGTGGTGACCGACTCGGTCTTCTCGGTGGACGGCGATGCCGCGCCGCTGACGGAGTTGGCCGAGGCATGCCGTGCGCATGGTGCCGCGCTGCTGGTGGACGACGCCCACGGCCTCGGAGTTGTCGGCGACGGAGGCAGCGGCGCGCTGTCGGCCGCCGGTCTGGCCGGTTCACCGGACGTGGTGGCCACCGTGACACTGTCGAAGTCGCTGGGGTCTCAGGGCGGGGCTGTGCTGGGCCCCCGCAGGGTCATCCGCCACCTCGCGGAGACGGCCCGCACCTTCATCTTCGACACCGGGCTCGCCCCGGCGAGCGTGGGTGCCGCCCTGGGCGCGCTGCGGCTGTTGCGCGAGGAGCCGGAGCGCGCCGCGCGGACCCGGGAGGTGGCCCGGCGGCTTTCGGCGGGCCTGGCGGCCGCCGGGCTGGAAGCGAGCGTGCCGGACGCCGCCGTGGTGTCCGTCCGCGCTCCCTCGCCGGAAACCGCCGTGACGTGGGCGCGAGCGTGCCGGGAGGCAGGGGTGGCAGTGGGCTGCTTCCGGCCGCCGTCCACACCCGACCACCACTCCCGGCTGCGACTCACCGCACGCGGCGACCTCACCGACACCCAGATCGAGCAAGCGGTGGCGGTGGTCGCCCGGTGGGCCCCGCGCGGCGGCGCGGACGCCTGACTCACCGACGCCATCAGTCCGGGTGGTCTTCCGGGGCCGGGTGGGCGTCCGGGCCGCCGGCTTCAGCGCCCCGGGTACGAGTGGCCCAGGTGACGACCAGCTCGGTCAGCAGCGAGTCCCCCACCGGGTCGATCACCAACCCCGACTCCAACCCCGACTCCGGGGACGAAGGCCATCGTGACCGGTTGGTCCGCTGCGGATGCGACAGCTGACTGGGTCACGATGTCTTCTGCCGAGAGCCGGGTGCAGTGGCCGTCGTCGAGTTCGAGGACGATCTCGCCCTGCAGCACGATGCCGTAGTCCATGGTCTGCGTCGTGTGCATGCCATCGGGCCCCTTGAGGTCCGCGATGCCGGGCGAGTCGGCCTGCCGCTCCCGGTCGAAGGCGACGGGGGCGAAAGCCGGGTCGGCCATCGCGATGTCCGTCGGGAAGGTCAGGACGAAGAACCGCGTGCCGCCGGGCGCCGGGGCGCCGGCTGATGACCTTCCGCCTGGGCTCCTCCCCCGCCAGGTCAGCCGGACCCGTCGAGCCGGTCGAGTCAGTCGGGCCGGGCGCTGCCGGCGCCGAGGCGGAGCGCGCGATGGCCGCAGGGCGGCTGCCGACCGCGTTCGACCTGCTCACCCGGGCGCGTGCGACGCCCGGGTACGAACGAGAGCCGCGGCTGCTGTCCGTCTGGCGGACGCTGGCCCGCTCATCGGTCCGTACGGGCCTGCGCGGCTGCTGGGCCGGGCCGATACGCGCCCGGAGACCACACACGGTGATGGACTGACCGGTCGTTCACCAGTGCGTGGCCCCGCACCCCGGGTAAGGGCAGTCGCCGGTCAGCCGACGGCTGGCTGAACGGTCAGGGTTCCTGCGGCGGTGTCGATCGTGGCCTGAGTACCAAGCGGGATGGTCGGAGGGTGCGGGCCGTGTCCGGCAGGGAGACCGCCGAGGACCGGAACGCCCAGGCGAATCAGTCGGTCGCGCAGGACATCCGCGATGCCCCATCCCCCCAGGGTCGGGTCATCGACATCCCGGTCGAAGCCGAGGAACTGGCCGAGCACGACACCGCACAACCCGTTCAGAGCCCCAGTACGGGTCAGCTGGGTCAGTGCGCGATCGACCTCCCCCAACCCTGTGCCTCTCTGGTGTTCGAGAAAGAGGATCGCCCCCTTGAGACTCGGCAGGCCGGCTCCGGCCTCGGTGCGGACCGCGTCGAGGTTGCCGCCGACCAGAACGCCGGTCGCGGTGCCGTCAACGGTGACCGCCGCGCTGGCCTCGCTGGAGTCCCGGTGGATGACGACGGAGTCGGTGGTCATCAGCGCGCGGCGAAGCGCGTCAGCCGATGCGGGCCCGGACCATTCGTCGCTCCAGTTAGCGAAGGGGCCATGCAGGCTGGACAGACGGCATCGCGCCCACAGAGCGAGGTGGAGGTGGGTGATGTCACTGAAGCCAACCACCGGTTTCGGGTCGCGGCGCAGTGTGTCGGTATCCAGGTCGTCGACGATGCGGTAGGCGCCTTTGCCGCCCCGGGTGGCGATCACGGCGCGGACTCCCGGGTCGCCGAACGCAGAGTTGAGGTCGAAGGCACGATCCTCATCCCGACCAGCCATATACCCCCATTGGTCGAAGACGTGCTCACCCAACTCGACCCGCAGCCCCCATGACGTCAGTAGTTCGACGCCACGGGTGACTCCCTCGCGGCTGGGCGGACTGGACGGAGAGACGATCCGCACCCGATCTCCAGGCCGCAACCGCGGCGGCCGCACGGTCTGGAGAGTGTCGAAAGTATCCATGCCGAAATCTTCCTGCACACGCCGAACCGAAGCTGAGCCCTGCAGATCAATCACCCATCGTCGCGTAGCCAGGCAGTCGTGAGCGGAATACACGACACCTGAACATGCGACCTCACCAGTCCCAAGGCCGGACAGGGACTGCCCCGTCGTGATGCAGGACGTCGTAGGTAGCGAGTTCTGCGTCACCGATTGACGCCCAGCAACTGGCCGACCAGGGCTTCGGTAACGGAAAGGTCGCGAGCCTCTCTGCGGTGCCAGGTGGGTCAGCGAAGTGGCTGGACGCATTTTTGGGGATGAGCGGCAGCCGTGTAGCGCATCGCGGTGCCGACACTGATCCCGAACGGCCGCATCACGCGGAGGGGTCTGCCAAGAGGCGGGCTTCGTGGAGTACGCGGTCCTCGCGGAGTTGCCAGAGGGACAACTCCGGGGAGGCGCATGCTCCCAATGCTCGGGGGTGTCCGGCGGGGTCAGGGTGGTTGGGTTGCGCCTGTTTCCATCCATGCCGCCGAGCTCGAACCGGGTGCGGGCGATAGCACCCCACGGCCACAGGGGTGTCGTCGGGGCCGCCGTCGGACTGGATCGCCCGAGTTGCCAGTGGTGCCCGCCGCGCGAGACGGGTGGCACCGCCGACCGGTGGGGAACCGCGTCAGGATCGACCGGCCGGAACCCGTCCCGGGACCCGCAGGACGAGCCCGTCGCCGGTGCCCTGCCCGCGCCGTCAGCCGACCCGCCGGGCCAGCACCTGCCCCGGCCAGGCACCGGACAGGAAACGGTCGGTGGGGGTGAAACTGTTGCGCTCGTAGAACGCGACCAGTTCGCCTCCGCCGCCCGCCCAGCAGTCGACCCGCAGCAGCTCCACGCCTGCCCGCCGGGTCTCCTCGGCGGCATGGGCCAGCAGCGCCGCCCCGATGCCCAGACCGGCGTACCGCCGGTCGGAGACGAGCAGCCGGACGTACCGTTCGGGCTCCTCGGCCGGCGCGATCGGCATCTGCGGGTTGGGGCCGGAGTCCAACACCATGGCTCCGACAGGCGTTCCGCCCAACTCCGCGATGTACGCGGCGTTCTCGGTCGTGTACCGCTCGACCCGCGCCACCCCGTCGGGTTTCTGAGAATACGGTGTCGTGCCCCACTGCTCGGTGTTGCCGCGATCGTTCATCCAGACCACCGCAGAGTCGAGCATCTTTAGAATGGCCGGTGCGTCGGCCAGGCTGCCTGGTCTGATCCGTATGCCATGTGTGGTGTCGTTCACGGCGGAAGCTTAAGCAGTGCCCGGCGAGTCGTGCCGGGAATTGCGGCATCACGCATCCGCCCCAAGGCCGGGCGTCAAGTCCTCGGGCAGCGGGCGCAGCAGTACAGCCGCGCGGTAGGAGAACTCCGGGGTGTCGGCCGCCCACCGGTAGACCTGCGTGCCATCCCCAACCTCCTCGGACTCCTTCTTCTCGCGGACCACCGAGAGGGGCCGCAGCCCATGCCAATCACGCCCGACCTCGACCGCTCCCCCAGGCCCCGGTCCTCAACCAAATAACGGGACACCACACCAGAGCAACCCCTTGAAGATCGCTGCTCCGTCACAACTGCCCGCACGGCGTCGAGCATTTTTCAGAGGTTGTTTGTTCGGCAGCAGTGCCCCGAACGCGAACAACGCGCGGTCCGCTAGACCTGAACCTGCTGTCACCTGAAGGGAGAGGATCTGTGAAGACTGGGGGACGACTGGCAGTTCTGGCCTCAGCAATGGCGGCCATCGCGGCAGTGACGGTCGGGACAGCGAACCCCGCAACTGCTGATGGCCCTATTCCGCCCGGCTGCCAGGGGGACTTCCTGCCCGGGAAGCGCGGTTCGTGGGCCTACTGCGAAACCACCTACGCGTTCCAAGCTCTGGTGCGCTGCTCCAACGCACGCTACTACAGCGGTCCATGGCTGAATCCCGGATTGCAAGTGTCTATCGCCGACTGCCCAGCTGGCACAACGGCAACCAACTGGTGGGTCAACATTCCTGACTGATCCCGGAGTGCAAAGCCATGCCTGCCACTCGGCGGGCGACACGAAGGCCCCCGTCCTCGACGGTGCGCTTTCTAGGGGTCGTTGCAACACGTAGTCGTGTTGATCAGGCCGCGAGTAGTTTACGCAGGCGCTCGGCTGGGGTTTCCCAGCCGAGCGCCTTGCGCGGGCGGTCGTTGAGCTCGGCGGCGACGGCGTCGAGGTGCTCGCGGGTATGAACCGAGAGGTCGGTGCCTTTGGGTGCCTCTGTGTTTGTCAAGCGGGTTGGAGTGGTGGCGTAGGCTCGGTTTTGGCGGGTCCGGGAAGTGACTTGCCCGAAGAGTCGGCCGTCGGGGTTGGGCCGGCCGCGCTGGATGCTGTAGTCGCCCCCGGTCGTCCTCCTGGGCCCGTCGTCCCGGTGCGTCGGCGTTCGTCGCCGACCATCGTGCGCCAGGCGTGATCAGCGAGGCGGCGTTTCAGGCAGCGTTGTGCTTCCCGGGGTGTCTTTCCTTGTGCAAGTTTGGCCTGGTAGTAGGTGTGGCCCCGGGTGCCTGGCATGCGGATCTGCGTGATGGCGACGGTGTGAAGTGCCACGTTGAGCTGGCGGTCGCCCCGCCTGGACAGGCGGTGGCGTGCGCGGTCTGCGCTGGCGATCTCGATGGGAACGGTGCCGGCGTACTGGGCGAAGGCGCTGGCAGTCGCGAAGCGGGTGGGGTTCCCGGTCCGGCCCAGGAGGCGGGCGGCGGTCACGGCTCCGATGCGAAAACCCGGATGACTGTCCACGAACCGATCCGCCACGGAATCGGCACCCGCTCGGCGGTATTCCGGACCAGGGAACCCGTCCGGAGGGCGTCGAAGAGTTTGAGGTGAGCGCCCTCGTGGAGCAAGCTCTCCGCTGCAAGCCACGGCGATGTGCAGCGTTCGGGGGCCAGCAGCACCGTCGAAGGGAGTGGTCGCCGCCGGACATGGACTGAAGCGGGCCCTCTTCACTGTCCCGGCGGGTGAATCCGACCATGCTGACGTGCCCGAGCACGCCGGTTCCCGCTGCCGGCAGCAGCGTTGCGAGGAGTTCCGCGCCCTCCCGCAGGACGGCGCATACGTCGTCCGTCGGATTGACCGGGCCTGCTGCCCGGCTGTCGCCGAGGGCACCCTGGTAAAGCTCCATGAGACGCCCTGCCAGCGTCTCCTGCGAGCCGCCCTGCGGCTTCAGCTCGGTCAGCACCCACGCGTTCCCGAGACCGGGCCAGGCACGCCGGTACGGACGGACAAGGGCTTCGCAGGGCCCTGTGGAGGACGAAGTGTCCGACGCCGGACCGCCTGTACAACGACTCAGGTAGCTGCCGAAGTAGCTGTGTTCGAACCGGTTGGTCTCCAACTGTGCGAGATCCACCTCGAAGCAGTTGCGCAGCACCGGGTCGTACAGCAGCGGACGCAGGCGGTCGTCGCACGCCGCGGCGGTCGCCCGCAGCAGGTCCGCCTCTTCGCGATCGTGCCGCGCCAGCATGGTCAGGCCCAGCCGGAACCGGGCAAGGTTGCGCTCGCCGATGGCGGCGGAGTCGCCGAACTGGCCATCGGCACAAAGCATGGTGTCAGCCTGGGCCACTACGTCGGTGGCCGGAGCAGCAACGGAAGACGAAACGGACAAGGGTGGACCGTCCTTCGGGACAGACTGCGAACCTGGACGTGAAACCCCTGCACCGGGCTCTCGCGAGAACCCGGTGCAGGACCGAAGACGTCGTCCGTCAGTCGACCAGGGCCGCCTGGTAGGAAGGAAGCCAGGCGCGCTCCTCCGGCGCGTCGACCGCGACCCCAGAGGCCTCATCGTCGAGGTACACCTGCGGAGCCAGGCTGGGGATCTCAATGTGGTCTACAAGCATGTCCAGTTCCCTTCGGTCAACGGTGAACGGAGCAGGGCCCGGGCGGGACGACAGCGCCCCGCCCAAGCCGCATCATTCTCCGCCACACCGTGTCCCGCTCTGACGGGACCGTTGCCCCGGATTTTGTCCCAGGCCCCGGCAGCCACACCGGATCGCGGGGCGTCCAGCACGCTCCTGCCCGTGACGTCCGCCCCCGTCCCGATTCAGTGCACCACATACAGGGAAGCACTGGCCGACCGGTGTTTTTCGACTGCTGTTCGCCACCAGGACGCTGGCAGTGCTTGTTTTCTCGACATCGCCGAGATCGTCCGTCAGCTCCAGGAGGAGGGCCACGTCATCGACCCCGAGGACCTGGCCCGCATCTCGCCATACCTGACCGAGCACATCCGCCGCTTCGGCGAGTACTCCACCCACGAACATCAAGGATTGGTTTCCGGGCCGGAGCGTCAGCTGTTGGCCAGGGTGCGGTCGAGGAGGGGCAGCAGGCGGTCCCAGTGGCGCTTCAGTGCGGAGGGGCTGAAGGCGTCGGTGTCGGACATGGTGAAGCCGTGGACGGTGCCGGGGTAGATCTCGGAGGTGTAGCCGATACCTGCGGCATCCAGAGCCTGGTTGAGCTCGCCGAGGGCCTCGGGCGTCATGTCGGTTTCGGCGTGGCCGAGGTGGACCTCGGCGGTGAGCGTGGAGAGGAGACGGTGCAGGCTGTCGGGCCCGTCGGCGCCCACGGGGCCATGGAATCCGGCGACGGCGGCCACCTGGCCGGGGTGGGCCGCGGCGGTGCGCATCGCCAGGAGGCCGCCTATGCAGTAGCCGGTCACCGCGACCGGTCCGGCGCCGACCTCGGGCTGGGTGGTGAGGAACCTGAGGTACGCGTCGGCGTCGCTCAGGACACGTTCGGCGGTGTGCGCCTCGATCAAGGGCATCAGCTGGGCGACGACCGCGGTCCGGGCCTCTTCTCCGATGTGCTCGGGAAGTTCGATCAGCGGTGTCGGGCCATGCCGGTAGAAGAAGTTGGGGACGAGCACGTAGTACCCGTGCCCGGCCAGTTCGCGGGCCATCTCCCGCAGCACGGGCCGGATGCCGAAGGCGTCCGCGTACATCAGCACCCCTGGGTGCCGCTCGCCGTGGTCAGGGAAGGCGGCGAAGGCGTCGGCCTGGCCGTCCGTGGTGGGAATCTGCAATATCTTGCTGGGAATAGCGGATCTTCCTTCCTTGAAGTTCACCGAATTAACGTTTATCGCACTAACGTTTTCGGCGTGAGCGACCGTACATCGTTAGTCGCACTAACGCAATGAGTAGGATGGGCGCCATGACCAGAGCCGAGGCCGCGGACATGCCCGACGACGGCGCGCGCAAGACGCCCGACAGGCTGCGCCGCCAGGCGAGCCGACAGTTGTCGCAGCTGACCGCGCGGTCGGACCGGCTGATCAACGAGGGGCTGACCCAGGTCGACGCCCGCAAGTGGCACTACGCGGTGCTCGCCTCACTGCAGGAGTACGGGCCGGGCAGCCAGGCGGAGCTGAGCAGGCGCTCCGGCATCTACCGCAGCGACATGGTCGGCGTGCTCAACGAACTGGCCGAGCGTGACCTCGTCGTACGGGCGCCGGATCCCGACGACCGGCGCCGCAACATCATCACCATCTCCCCCCAAGGCCGCCGCCATCTACGCCGCCTCGACAAGGTTCTGGACGACCTCCACGACGACCTGCTCGCGCCGCTGAGTCCGGCCGAACGCGACCAGCTCCTGCAGTTGCTCACCCGCTTGCTGGACTACCACGCCCCGACCTCCTGACCCCGCATAGTGGCATCCGACAGCAACACTGCCCGGGGCCCTGTTCCATAGGTGGTCGCTCGTGAAGCACGATCCCTCCGGCATCGTGTTCACCGTCCTCGCGGCCATGACCGGCATGGAACGTCGAACGTCGGCGCCTGCGCAACGTCTGAGCAGCCGCAGGTGCTCGTCTCCCCGGAAGCGTGGAAAGGCGTGTTGGGGGCGCCCCCTCACGAGTTCGAAGCCCGTGTTTTCCGCAGCCGCCCGCCAGGGCAAACGAACGCGACCGGCGTCCTAACCGGCGGCTGCCTCGGCGAACTGGTTGGTGTCGAAGAGTTGGTTGATGTGTCCGCCGAGTTCGGACCAGTGGTGTCCGGAGAGTTCGGCGGCGGCGCGGGCGTCGCCGCCGGTACAGACGTCGATGAGTTGGTCGTGGTGTTCGATGGTGTTGCGGCCGCCGAGGAGGGTGGAGAACTTGCGGTAGAGGATGCGGTGGATCTGGGGGTGGAGCTGCTCGACGATCCGACTGAGGACGGGGTTGTCGGCGGCCGCGATGGGGACGGCGTGGAAGCGGTCGTCGGCGGCGAGTGCGGCGGTGGTGTCGTTGGCGGCGACGGCCCGTTCGAAATCGCGGTTGGCCTCTCGCATGCGCTGGAGGTCCTGCTCGGTCATGACCGGCACGGCCGTCTCGATGGCGAGCTGGTCGAGGGAGCGCAGGACGGCAAGGGTTTTCTCGACGTCGCGGCGGTTGAGGGTGGTGATGCGGGTGTAGACGCCGGGTTTGGCCTCGACCAGGCCGATGTCGGCGAGCCGGGCGAGGGCCTCGCGCACCGGGGTGCGGCTGAGGCCGAGTCGCTCGGCGAGTTCACCGTCCTTGACCTTCTCGCCGGGGACGAGTTCGCCGCGCACTATGGAGTCGCGCAGGCGGTGGAAGACCTCGTCACTGAGGAGGCGGCGGGAGACAGGGCGGTCGAGTGACATATTGCGTACAGTACATCGCTTGTGTTCGTCCTACCCGGCGGTGACCCGTGTTGTGGCCCTGCGGACCAGTGCCTGGGCCAGGATGAGGGCCGGATCGATGAGGGGGACGTCCACGGCCTCCGCGGGAAGCCCGAGCGGGATCTCGGTGCAGCCGGCGATCATCGCTTGCGCGCCCTGCTCGCTCAGGCGCTGTGCGGCGCGGGCCAGGAGCGCGGTCGTCGTGTCGTCGCGGGCGCCGGCTTTCACCGCTCGGATGGCGGTCATGACCTCGCGGTCCTGGCTAACGCCATCGGGCAGGACGAGGCGGATCCCGAAGCGGTCCAGCCACTCCTGGTACAGGCCGGCGCGGACGGTGCCGGTGGTGGCGAGCAGTCCGGCGGTGTGGATGCGAGAAGGCAACGTGCTGAGGTGCCTGGCGACTTCGCCGATCATATGGACGATGGGCAGGCCGACGTGGTCGGCGATGCGCGGGACGAAGGCGTGGGCGGTGTTGCAGGGGATGGCGATGACGGTGGCGCCGGCCTCGCGCAGGACGCGACCGCCGTCGAGAAGCCAGGGGGTGGGGTCGGGGCCATCGCCCAGCAGAGCCTCGGTGCGGTCGGGAATGGTGGGGTCGGACCAGATGACCGTCCGGAGGTGGTCCTGGTCGCTGGAACCGGGAGTGATCGCGACGAGCTTGGCGTAGAAGTCGGCGGTGGCCGCCGGGCCCATGCCGCCCAGGATGCCGATGATCTCGGCGGTGGCGGTGGGGGTGGGGGTGGGGGTGCTCACTGTGCGGTGTCCTTCTGCAGGAGCCTGGCCTCGGGCGCGGCCGGCGTGTGGGAGGTGTCACGGCTGCCGCGCTTGGCTTCGCGCCGGTTCTCGGAGCTGTCGATGACGGCGGCGGCAAGCGAGTTGCCGATGACGTTCACGCCGGTGCGGGCCATGTCGACGATGAAGTCCACGCCGAGGAGCAGAGCGACGCCTTCGGCGGGCAGGCCGATGGAGTTGCCGGCGGCGATGAGGCCGACGATGGAGGCGGAGGCGACGCCGGCCATGCCCTTGGAGAGGATCACCAGCACGCCGGCCATGAGGAGCAGGGCGGGCAGGGATGTGTCGGCGCCGTAGGCGTTGGCGAGGAAGACCAGTGCGGCGGCCTGGTAGAGGACGGAACCGTCGGTGTTGAAGGAGTAGCCGAGGGGGACGACGAACGAGGTCGTCGAACGGCTGACGCCGAACGCCTCGAGCTTGCCCATCAGCGGCGCCAGCACCGACTCGGAACTGCGGGTGACGAAAGCGATCCCGGCCAGACCGGCGATGGACTTGAGCAGGTCGACGTAGCGGATGCGGTATGTCGCGGCGATGAGCGGGAAGAGGACGCCGACGACGACGGCCAGGCCCGCGTAGACCACGGCGATGAAGCCCATCAGGCTGCGCAGGTTGCCGAAGCCGTAGTGGGCGACGTCGTAGGAGATGAAGCCGAGCACGCCCAGCGGCGCGATCCGGATGACGTGGCCGACGACCTTGAACATCACCGCGGTGACGGACTCCAGCACCGAGGCGAAGGGCTCGGACTTCTCCCCGATCCCGGCCATGGCCACGCCCACGAGGAGGGCGAAGACGATCGCGCCGAGCAGGTTGCCCTCGCCGAACGCGGCGAAGATGTTCTTCGGTACGGCGTGCAGAACCAGCTCGTGGAAGTCGATGCCCTGGCTCAGGCCGTCCAGGTCCTTGGCATCGGCCCCGTGGACGGGGGCGCCCTTGCCGATGCCCGTGAGCTTGGCCAGGCCCACCGCGATCAGCAGGATGACGGTGGTGACGATCTCGAAGTAGAGAATGGCCTTGCCGGCGATCCGGCCGACCTTCTTGACGGACTCCATGCGGGCGATGCCCAGCACGATGAGCGGGAAGACCAGGGGCAGTACGACGACCTGGACCAGGTTCAGGAACACCTCCCCGAGGATCTTCATCTGCTCGCCCGCGGACGGGGCGAGGGATCCGATGAGGGCTCCGAGGCCGACGGCGATGATCGACTGGATTCCGATCGGCATCTTCAGACATCGCCGCCAGAACCCTGAGGGCCGGGTCGGTGGGGTGTCTGTGCTGGTGGGGCGCGGGTGAGCGGTGTCCATGAAAGCTCCTGCATGCAATATATTGCGTTCTGCGTGTTGGGCGGCAACACTGAGGCCGGAGATGGGGGCCTGTCAAGGGGCCCGCAAGGACGAGGAGCATCAGATGGCGCAGACCACACGCCTGGAACACGACCTGGTGGGAGACAAGGACGCCCCCGCCGACGCCTACTACGGCGTGCACACCGTGCGGGCCGTGGAGAATTTCACGATCACCGGATCGACCATTGCCCAGTTCCCCGATCTGATCGCCGCACTGGCCGCGGCCAAACAGGCGACCGCGCAGGCCAACCGCGACCTCGGCCTGCTGCCGCCGGACATCGCCGAAGCGATCATTGGCGCATGCAAGGAGATCGGCTCCGGACAGCTGCACGAGCAGTTCGTCGTCGACCCCGTCCAGGGAGGGGCCGGAACGACGTCTACCCCACCGCCGTACGCCTGGCCCTGGTCACCTCACTGCGCCGGCTCGGCGACTCACTTCGGGCGCTGGCCACGGTCTTCACCGAGAAGGCAGCGGAGTTCAGCCACGTCCTGAAGATGGGCCGCACCCAGCTCCAGGACGCCGTCCCCATGACGCTGGGCCAGGAATTCACCACCTACGCCGTCATGATCGAGGAGGACCGCCAGCGCCTCATGGAGGCCGCCACCCTGCTGTTGGAGTCCAACCTCGGCGGCACAGCCATCGGCACCGGCATCAACGGCCACCCCCGCTACGCCGAACTCGCCTGCGCATACCTCGCAGACATCAGCGGCGAACCCGTCCGACCCGCGGACAACTTCATCGAGGCCACCCAGGACTGCGGCGCCTTCGTCCAGCTCTCCGGCATCCTCAAGCGCGTGGCCGTGAAACTCTCCAAGACCTGCAACGACCTGCGCCTCACCTCGTCCGGCCCCACCACCGGACTCGGCGAGATCAATCTGCCACCGGTGCAGGCGGGTTCGTCGATCATGCCCGGCAAGGTCAACCCGGTGATCCCCGAAGTCGTCAACCAGGTCGCCTTCACGGTCATCGGCAACGACCTGACCGTCACCATGGCCGCCGAGGCCGGACAGCTCCAGCTCAACGCCTTCGAACCCGTCATCGCCTACAGCCTGCTGCGCTCCCTGACCCACCTGCGCGCCGCCTGCGACACCCTCGCCACCCGCTGCGTCCCCGGCATCACCGCCAACCGCGAACACCTCCACGACACGGTCCACCGCTCCGTCGGGCTCGTGACCGCGCTCGCCCCGTACATCGGCTACGCCGCCAGCACCACCCTCGCCCGCCAGGCTCTGACCACCGGCCGCGCCATCAAGGACCTCGCCACCGAAGCCGGTTTGCTCACCGCCGACCAACTGGACGCGATCCTGCGGCCCGAGAGCCTCACTCGACCCTCCGCGCAGCGCTCGGCGGTAGCCGCTCCGTGAACGACGACACACGGCCGACCCCGGACCCTGAGGTGGGCGTTGTCGATCACCAAGACGTGTCCAGCCGGTCCGTGGCCCGGAGCTCCGCCGGCGGTACCTCGCGCAGCCGCTACCAGACCCCCGCGTTGTCGCGGTCCGGCAGCCGGCGCCAGCAAGCAGGTCGCGCCCGAGGCGAAACCCAGTTCAGCGGGCAGGCCCTCCGTCCGTATGCCGGTGCAGAGCAGCCGACACCCTGCGCGCGGCGGCCAGCGGCTGCGGGATCGTCGGGGTGCTGGGCGCCGGGGCTCATGCCGACCAGCAAGCAACCGGATTGCCCTATCCGATTTCGTGGTACCGTGACGCCAGTGAATCGGAAAGCCCTATCCGGATCAAGAAACGGATAGACGTATCCACATTTGCGGCTTCCACTGCCATGTCTTCCACGAAAGGATTGCTGTGACCAGCATCGCCATCGTCGGAGCCGGCCCCCAGCTGGGCCTGGCCATCGCCCGCACCTTCGGCTCCCACGGCTTCGACGTCGCCCTGATCTCCCGCAACCGCGAGAAGCTCGACGGCCTCGTCGGCACGCTCACCGCCGAGGGCATCACTGCCGTCGCGTTCCCCGCGGACGTACTCGACCGCGACGCGCTCACCCAGGCGCTCAAGGACGCCGCCACACGCTTCGGCGGGATCGATGTCCTGGAGTACTCCCCGGTGGGCACGTTCGGCATCACCACGCTGACCGCTCCGGCCACCACCGAACCGTCTCAGGTGGAGTTCGAGATGAACTTCCAGTTGTACGGGGCCATCGCCGCCACACAGGCGGTACTGCCCGCGATGCGCGAGGCCGGCGCGGGCACCCTGCTCTACACCACCGGCGCCGGCTCGATCTGGCCCGACCCGCGGGTCGCCAACGTCAACGCCGCCGCCGCGGCGCTGCGCAACTGGGCGATGAACCTGCACAAGGAGTTGGCCGACGCCGACACGGGCATCCAGGCCGCCCACATCGGCATCGACGTATCGATCGGCGTCTCCGTCATCCCGGGCCTGCCGACGGCCCAGCCCGAGCAGATCTCCCCCGTCTACTGGGAGCTGCACACCACCAAGCGAGATCAGGCCGAGCTCGTCTTCAAGCTCTGAGACCGCACGGGCTTTCGTGGTCCGCCCTCGGCGAACCTGCACCGCGCCGTGGCTCTTGGCCACGGCGCGGTCCTGAAGAAGGTTGCCGCGGCGTTCGCAGCCTCCGGCGTCACGCCGACCGCCAAGTCTGGCGGGCAGCTCATCCCCTGATTTCCGGGGGCTGCCGATGCCCCCTTCAGCCATCCACCTCAAGGAGTAGACCGGCATGACCACGACCATTGATCCGTCCTACGTCGACCCGGCACTGATCAACCCCCGCGCGGTACGTCTCCTCGAGGCGTTCAAGAACGCTCTGGCGCGCATGCGCGACGAGGAGGGACTGACCTTCGACGACCTCAACGCCGCCGCCGACTTGCTGCAGAGGATCCAGACGGCCACCGGCGCTCCCCTGGCGTTGGTCGCCATGCCGCTGTACAGCGAGCTCTTCCAGGGGGGCCGGGACGGCTACACCCCCTCCGAAGACGTCAACAGCCCCACCTACATCCCCGGCTCCCCGCGCATCGACAACCCCGGCGCCCTGCCGATGCGGCCTGACGAACCCGGAACCCCGCTGATCGTCTCCGGTCGCGTACTGGACGGACAGGGGCGGCCGCTCGCGGGCGCCAAGCTGGACATCTACCACGCGGCCAACAACGGCAACTACTCCGGGCTGTACGACGACGGAACGCCCAAGTACAACCTGCGCGGGCACCAGTTCACGGACGCCGACGGCCGCTACACCTTCACCACCATCACCCCCGTCGCCTACGCCGACCCCCATGTCACGGCCGTCGACGGGGTCGTCGAAGCCGTCGCGGCCCTCGGACGCAGCCTCTACCGTCCGGCTCACATCCACTACGAGGTCCACCACCCCGACCTGATCACCCCGTGGCGGGGCGAGATCTACTTCAAGGGGGACCCCGTCATCCCCGTCGACTTCGTCGGCGGGACCCTGGCCCCTACCGCTCTGCAGGCCGACACCATCCTGCGCGAGGACCCCGAGGACATCGCCGAACACGGCTTCAAGGGCCCCTACAGGACCATGGGATTCGACTTCATCCTCAAGACCCGCACCGGCCCCGACACCATCACCCCGAAGGCCACGCCGGCATGACCCCCGAGGACGCCACCGCTTGGTCCCCGGCCCGGCCCAACACCGTCCTCCAGCACCACTACGACCGCCTCGGAGTCGCAGCCGGCGCGGAGCGTTTTCGGCGTCATTGAGTAAGGAGTGTCCGGCCGTGGGCAAGCCTTCACTTCATGGCGTGCGCCCGTTCACGGCCACCAACAGCGGGCCGGGGTACCGCGTGATATAGATCAGAGTCCACGTCGTCCAGGCCACCTCCTTCGGGCCGCGCCCGGTAGCGCGCAAAGCGGCGTTGAACGCCTCGGCGAACGCCAGTTGGTGAGGGCGGGCCAACGAAAAGCCCTCCCGCCCCAGGCGGGCGCCGTCGCGCTGGGAACGCAGCGCCGGACGGTACGACTTGAGGAGCTTGCGAACCCGTTCTTCCGGATCGCGGGGCAGGCGGGCGGGCAGGCAGTCGGCCAGCATCGCGTCGGCCACCGCGCCAAGCAGACCGGCCTTGTCCTTCACATGCCAGGCCACTGCGTTGACCCGTACCCCCAGCCGGCCGGCAACGGCCCGCAGGGACAGCCTGTCGAGCCCGTCGCTCTCCAGCGCTTCCATCGCGGCAGCGACGATCTGCCCTTCGGTCAGGCCGACGTGGGCCCGGGACACCGAGGGGCGGGATCGCTCTGCCGAATCCGTGACCCAGGAGACCGTCGAGCTCATCGGGAAGGACGGCGGCCAAGCCTTCACGGTCGGCGCGGAACTGGGCGTGCCCGGCGACATCGACCAACTGTTCCGCGGCCTGGAAGCCGGCCTGAAGGAGCACACCGGGCAGACCACCCTGGACATCCTGGTGAACAACGCCGGCGAAACGGTGCCCGGGACCGCTCCGGAAGAGGTCTCCGCCGAGCAGTTCGACCGGTTGTTCGCGGTCAACGCCAAGGCGCCCTTCTTCATTGCCCAGCGTGCCCTCGGGCTGATCCCCGACGGGGGACGCATCATCAACATCTCCTCCGGTCTGACCCGGATCGCCAGCCTCGCAGGCCGTCTACGTGATGTCCAAGGGCGCGCTCGAACAGCTCTCGCTGCACTTCGCGCGACACCTCGCCCCCGGGGGTTCACGGTCAACAGTGTGCTCCCCGGCGTCACGGACAACGGGGACTCGGCCACTCCTGATGGCCGCCATGGCGTTCTCACTGAGCAGCAGGTCTTCGCGATCCAGGACACGTGGTCGGGCAAGGGCCGATGGACGCACGGGGCGACACCACTGCTGTCGCCGAGCGTTCCGATGCCGCCCGCGGGCGGCCCATCACCGCCACGAGTGCCACGTCCCCGTTGCCCGCCTACAAGCCACCTGGGCAGATTTGGTACGACGAGAGTGGTCCCACCCGACGGCTCTTCGGTCGCGTGAGGCCCGGCATGGCGCTTGGCGCGCCGTTCCGGGAACGGGGCGTGGTCACGTCCTTCGGAAGATACCGCTGGCACATCCGCAGTGAGCCATCCGGGCCGGAGGCGGGCGAAGCGTGAGGCCCTGGCAGATGGCGCCCTCGACGCCTGCACAGCGCGCCGCACTCAGGAACGGTGATCCGGTCCTGAGTTCAGCTGCTCTTGCCCGGCTCCGGTGCGGTGGGGCCCGCCGGGCTGGCGCGGAGCATGGCCTTGTAGAGGGCGTCGTGCTCGGGCGAGGCGGGCAGGGGGCCGCGGGCAGGGGCCTCGAAGGACTGGGTCAGCAGGGCGGCCACGCGTCGCCAGGAGTCCGGAGCGGCGTCGCCGGTGGCATTGACGACGCCGGCGTTGGCCATGTGCAGCAGCACCAGGTCCGAGGGGTCGAAGTCCTTTCGCAGCCGACCCACGGCCTTGGCGCGGTCGATGAGCCGCACCATCGCCTCGTAGGCCTCGTTGCGCCGCTTCTCCAGAGCCTTGGCAGTGGGGAAGGTCATCGTCAGCACGTCGGCGAACCCGCAGTCGGCGGCTTGCATCGCACAGGCCGTCTCGATGTAGCCGACGAAGCCATTCCAGGGGTCGGGGTCGTCGAGGGCGACGGCGACGGCGTCCGCGTAGGCGTCCATGCGGTCGGAGAAGACCGCGGCGACCAGCTCCTCCTTCGCGGGGAAGCGGCGGAACATGGTGGCGATTCCCACCCCCGCCTCGCGGGCCACGGAGGCCATGGAGGCGTTCAGCCCCTCGCGCCCGAACACCGTGCGCGCGGCGGCGACGATCCGCTCCCGGTTGCGCTCGGCGTCGCTGCGCAGAGGCTGGGCGGCGGGGCCGTCGGGGTTCTGGGCGCCAGGGTTCATACCAGCCAGTCTAGCAATCGGATTGCCCTATCCATTTTGGCACCACGCTGGCCGCAGTGAACAACGATTCCGGATCGATGTACGACAGATCGGTGGCCGCGGTCACGCCAGTCCTCTCCTTGGTAACGGGGAATCGCCGATGGCGGGTATCAGATGGTCGGAGCGCCGGTAGGCCGAGTAACTTGCGGGTGGCGGGGGCGACTTCGGTGGCGAGAGCTCGATGGACTCGTGGACCATCGGGGCGGGCATGCCACCGAAGTCGACCTGGCCGAGGAACCGATCGAGGCCGAACAGCTCGTGCTCGGTGAACCGGCTGGGAATGGCCGAACCGCATCACGAGGTCGTACGCGAAATGGCCCACGCGGACCACGCCCCGGCATCGCCGTGCCACCGCCCAGCCGTCCGCCCCGCCGTTGCGATACGGGGCGGACGGGGAGTGCGTGCGGGGCAGGTCAGAAGGTGAGGAGCACCTTGGTGGCGCGCCGCTCGTCCATGGCCTTGTAGCCCTCTGCGGCCTGGTCCAAGGGCAGGGTGAGGTCGAAGACCTTGCCGGGGTCGACCTTGCGGTCCCAGATGAGCTGGATCAGCTCGGGCAGGAACCGGCGCACCGGGGCGGGGCCGCCCTCCACGTGGATGCCGGCGAAGAACAGGTCGATGCCCTGGATCGTGACGTCGTAGTTGACACCGACGAAGCCCATGTGGCCGCCGGGGCGGGTGGCGCCGATCGCCTGCATGGTCGCCTCTTGGGTCCCGACGGCCTCGACCACCGAGTGCGCGCCGAGCCCGCCCGTCAGTTCCTTGATCTTCGCCACGCCCGCGTCACCGCGCTCCTCGACGATGTCGGTCGCGCCGTAGAACCGGGCGAGCTTCTGCCGCTCGGGGTGGCGGGACATCGCGATGATCCGCTCCGCGCCCAGCTGCTTGGCGGCAAGGATGGCCATCAGGCCGACCGCGCCGTCGCCGACGACCGCGACCGTCTTGCCGGGGCCGGCCTCGGCTGCGACGGCACCGTACCAGCCGGTGCCGAGCACATCGGAGGCGGCCAGCAGCGAGGGGATCAGCTCCGGGTCCGGCTGCCCCGGCGTGGGAACGAGAGTGCCGTCCGCGTGGGGGATGCGGGCCTTCTCGGCCTGGGTGCCGACCGTCTGCGCCACGAATTCCCGGTGCACGCAGCCGGATTGGTAGCCCGAGCGGCAGATCTCACAGGTGTTGTCGGAGATGACGAACGACCCGACGACGAAGTCGCCCACCTTGACGTTCTTCACGTCGGAGCCGATTTCCTCGACGACACCCACGTACTCGTGCCCCATGGCCGTGTGGTCGGTGGGCTCGATCCCGCGGTAGGGCCACAGGTCCGACCCGCAAACGCAGGTCGCGGTCAGCCGGACGATCGCGTCGGTGGGCTCGATGATCTTCGGGTCTTCACGCTCCTCCACCCGGACATCACCGGCCGTGTACATCACTACTCCACGCATGACTGCGTCTCCTTGCTTTCTGTGTGCTGGCGCCCGCAGCGCCGGATCTTGCTTGGGAACCGCAACGTCCCCGGTTCTTCCCACGCCGGCGAACCCCCGCCACCAGCTTCATGGGGAATCTGCTGTACGCGCGGATGTCGACCCTGACGTCACCCGCGTGCACGTCCCGGGCGAAACCGTCCGGGCCGGGCACCCACGCCGCACCACCGGCCACGGCGGAGCGGAAAGCACCACGGCATCCAGGTAACCGCCATTCCGCGCGGGCAGCGAGTTACTGCTGATGGGTGTATTGGCAGTACACCCCAACCTGCCGTACTCGGCCGTACGGTCGTCGTATGGACAACCGTGACGAAGTCCGCGAGTTCCTCACCTCGCGGCGAGCCAAGATCACCCCGCAGCAGGCGGGGCTGCCGGCCGGCACCCGCCGCCGCGTGCCCGGCCTGCGCCGCAGCGAGGTCGCCGCCTTGGCCGACGTCAGCGTGGAGTACTACGCCAAACTCGAGCGCGGCAACCTCGCCGGCGTCTCACCCACCGTGCTCGAAGCTGTCGCCCGCGCCCTCCGGCTCGACGACGCCGAACGCGCCCACCTGCTCCACCTGGCCCAGGCCCAAGAAGGCTCCGACACCCTCGCACGCCCCCGGTCACGTTCCAGTCAGCAGCGGCCCTTGCACAAGAGCCTCCAGTGGGCCCTGGACGCCGTCACCGCCGGGGCCGCGTACGTCGCCAACGGACGCCTGGACCTGCTCGCCGCCAACCAGCTCGCCCGCGCCTTCTTCAGCGACATCCACAGCGGCAGCACCAAGCGGCCGAATCTCGCCCGCTTCCAGTTCCTCGACCCCGCGGCCCGCCGCTTCTACCCTGACTGGGATCTCGCCGCGGACATGACCGTGGACGTCCTGCGCACCGAGGCCGGCCGCAACCCGAACGACAAGGACCTCCACGACCTGGTGGGAGAGTTGTCCACCCGCAGCGACGCCTTCCGCACCCGCTGGGGCGCCCACAACGTCACCCGCCACGGCACCGGCATCAAACGCTTCCACCACCCCGTCGTCGGCGACCTCACCCTCGCCTGGGAAGCCCTGGCCATGGCCGCCGAACCCGGTCTCACCCTCACCATCTACACCGCCGAACCCGACTCACCCTCCGCGGAAAACCTGAACCTCCTCGCCACCTGGGCCGCCACCCAGGAAGCCGACTCCTCCACACAGCCCCTCTCACGCGACTGACCGTTCGCCCTCGTAAGCCCGGCCCTCCCAGCTGTGAGGTGACGGCAGTCCCCCGGCCCTTGGCGCGGACGGATTCCGCCCACCATCCAAGTGCCGACTCGATCTCGGCGAGCTCCGGCGCGGGCCCCCGCCGGCACCACCGTCCGGCGTAGCGGGGATGGCCGTTGATGCCGGTGCCGATCGCGGTGCCGCCCAGGTTGGACTCCGGCAGCAGCGTCGACATTCCTCCGCCTTCACGCCGAACACGCTCGCCTGACAGGACCGGGACCGCGTCGCGACGTCTACAACGGCGCGTGACGGGTGTCGCGGCCGTTACGCGGGATCAGGTGTTCCAGCCGACCACCATCGCGGAACGATGCCGACGCTGGGTGAAGGCGATGGCGATCGTGGGCACCAGGGTCAGTGCGGCGCTTCCGGTGCCGATCATGGCGGGACCGGCGGCCCCGAGGGTGGAGTCGAGGGCGAGCCCAGCTGTCCAAGAGCCCGCCGCGGTCCCGAAGTTGAACGCCGAGACGGTCAGGGCGGATCCCAGGGTGGGAGCCCGGCCTGCGAAGCGTACGCCCAGGGCGATCAGCACCGGGGTAGCCACGAACCCGAAGAAGCCCAGCAGGGCGACCAGCACGACCGTGGGCACGAGCTCAGTGCGGACAGCTCGGACCGGATCGACACCGCCTGCTGGTCGGAGCCGTCCTGCGGAACGTGGCGAGCGATGAGCCCAATGGAGGCCGCTGCGAGGGCCGCGAGTACCCAGAACGGCCCCCGGGAGCGATGGTCAGAGCGCGCGCAGCGCGTTGCCGAGGTGTGGGCCGTAGTTGTCCCAGCACTGGATGTCGCCGGTGTCGGAGACCAGGTCTCCGAGGTACCAGTCGCCGTTGTCGGCCCGCACCGCGCAGATCCCTGCCAGGTTGATCGCGCAGCGGGCCTGGAGTGGTTCGCCGTACAGGGTGACGGTGCCGAGGGTGGTGAGCAGCTGGGCTTGGGGGCAGCCGGTGAGGCGCTGGATGTCCGCAAGTGTCCAGGGCTCTGGGAGGTGCCTGTCGTGGTGCTCGGTGGTGGGGAGGAGTTCGACCACGGCGTGGCCGAGCTGGGGCCGGATCCACTCGCCGCTGCGTTCGATGCCGAGGACTCCTCCGAGGAAGGCCATGTCAAAGGTGCCGATGGGGGTCTCCCAGCGGAACGGGACACGGGAAACATGGGAGGGGAAGTCGTCCTGCGCGGTGGTGCCCGGGCCGAACGACTGCTTGGGACACGGTCCGTCGTCGGTGTACCGGTGGGCGATGAAGGCCGTGATCCAGCCGGTGACCCGATCGCCGCCGGAGGCCGACTCCCACTTGTAGAGCGAGCGCCAGAACGCGTGGTCGACGCCCCACCCTGAGGCTGTCGCGCTGATCGTGTCCAGGACCGGGTGCAGGGCGGTGAACCACGGCCGCAGGCCATCGAACCACCCCGCCAGCTCCCGTACCCGGGCCGCCAGCAGGCGCCAGTCCCGGTCCGTGCCCTCCAGCCGGATCCGGGGAATGCCGCAGAGCGTCTGCCACCGGAAGCGGTAGTAAGGGCTGACCACATCCATCAGCGCGACCAGCGCCGCCGTCGCGTCGGCCGAGGTGGTGGTGGAGAAAGCGGGCTGGAACAGATCTGCGACATCCTCGCCGATCCGGGAGCGCAAGGGCTGTTGGACCAGATTGATCGAGCGCTCCCAGTCCCGCGGGGCAGAATCGTCACGGACGGCGATGGTCTGCTGGTGCCCGGGCGTATCGGTGAAGAGTCCCTCGTATGTGCTGGAGTTGAGCCGCACATGGACGGCCACCTCATGCACGACGGCGTACCAGAGCAGGTCGGGCGAGAGACTCAGTGGCAGGTGGGCCGTGAAACACAGGTGGATGGCGCGCAACAGGAGGCTGGAGGTGGGCTCGGCCTCCGAAGCGTCGGTGGACCAGCCGATGAGGCGGTCGGTACTCCGGTGGTGGAAGCGCGTCTGGTCATGGAGCACCGCCCGCAGGAACCGCTCGTTACCGAGCTCGGTGAGTTCAGCCGCCAGCCGAGCGGCATCAGCGTCCTCACCGAGTGGCAGATCTATCTCAAAACCCATCCACAACCCCCGGGAACAATGCTCGGCCCCGATCCTAGACACCTGATGAAGGCCTTGGGCCTCTGGCCCATCAAAACGAGCAGCAGATGGCCAGATCAAACAACCGACCAGCCAGCAATGCACAACCAATCGTTGTGCGGATAGCATGAACGGCGTGGATCTCGATGCTGTGCGCACCTTCGTGGCCGCCGCGGACGCGGGGCGGTTCCAAGACGCTGCCGCCGAGTTGTCGATCACCCAGCAGGCCGTTTCCAAACGCATCGCCACGCTGGAGAAGATCCTCGGCGTGCGGCTGTTCACCCGCACCACGCGAGGAGCGAAGCTCACCATCGACGGACAGGCGTTCCTGCCCCACGCCCGCGATCTCCTGCGGGCCGAAGCGCGGGCAGTCGCCTCCGTCCGTCCTGGCCGCCGCGCCCTGCGCGTCGACGTGATCGGCCGACGACTCGCCCCGGCCGCCCTGCTGCGCGACTTCCATCGCGCGCACCCCGAGGTCGAACTCGATGTCATGACCCTGTTCGACGCCGACGCGGCCATCGACGCGATCCGGTCCGGCACGATCGACGCGTCCTTCCACGCCGTCACCACGCCCGGTCGGCTGCTCCCCGACGACATCGGGGTCGCCCGGGCCTTCGACGAGCCCGTCCAGCTTCTCACTGGACCGGCGCACGAGCTCGCCTCCGCCCGCACGGTTACGCCCGCCGAGCTCGTCGGGCACCGGATCTGGATGCCCGGCATCGTTCCGGGCACCGAGTGGGCCGCCTACTACGATGCCCTCGCCACCGCGTTCGGGCTCACCATCGAGATCACCGGCCCCGACTTCGGCACCGAGCCCCTGCTGGACACCATCGCCGACTCCCGGACACTGGCGACCTTCGTCGGCGAGCAGACCCGCCTCGTCTGGCCCGCCGACCACGGCCTCCGGCGGATCGCCGTACGCGACCCGGCACCTGTCTACCCACACTCACTGGTATGGCACCGCGACAACCCGCACCAGGCACTCACCACGCTCCGCGACCACCTCTGCTCCGGGCAGTTCGACCACTCCGACGCCCAGACCTGGACACCGACATGGGCATAGTGGGCAGGACCACCGCGTCACCCAGCGGCAACGACGAGCCGCTCCAGCACGCAGAAGGTGTACGCCGCCTTGCCCACGCTGCGCACAATGAGGTTTTCAAAAGGGGGTGCGACCCGCTTTTGCGTGAGAACGAGTTGTGTCACAGGCAAGGAGTTGAATATGGGCGCACAGGACGCGCAGGACACGGCTAAGAGGCTGCGGGCGATCAGCGACGAGGTGTCGGACCGTTTCTACGAGCGGGCTGACGTGGTGCGGACGCTGATGGTGACGCTGCTGGCCGGGCAGCACTCATTAGTGCTCGGCCCGCCCGGAACGGCGAAGTCCGAGATGGCCCGGGAACTCACGGGCAGGGTCGAGGGAGCGGCCTACTGGGAGATCCTCCTGTCGAAGTTCACCGCGCCGACGAGAATGTTCGGTCCCATCGACGTCGCCGCGCTGGCCCGGGGTGAGTATCGCCAGGTCTACGACGGCCGCGCCACGACCGCGCATGTCGCGTTCATCGACGAGATCTTCAAGTGCTCCACGGCGGCGCTGAACGAGACGTTGGGCTACCTCAACGAGCGGATCTACCACCCCGAGAGCGGCGGCGAGCCGATCCGCTGCCCCCTGATCGGGGCGATCACGGCGAGCAACGAGCTGCCCAGCGGAGAGGATTCGGCCGCGATCTACGACCGGCTGCTGGTGCGGATCGAGGTCGGGTACCTGGCAGACCCCTCGAACTTCGCCGCGCTGGTCCGCTCCGCCGTCAGCCGCCCGGCGGCACCGACACGGACCACCATCGAGCTGGCCGCGCTGGAGCACGCCGTGACCGAAGCCGTCCCGGCCGTGGACGTCCCCGACGTGATCGTGGATGCGGTGTGTACGCTGCGGGCCGCCCTGCGCCGCAAGGAACTCGTCGCCTCTGACCGCCGCTGGCGGCAGGCGGTGGGCCTGCTCCAGGCGTCCGCGTACCTCGACGCCCGCCCGGCGGTCGCCGAGACCGACCTGTCGGTGCTGACTCACGTGCTGTGGGACTCCCCCGCCGAACGCCCGACCGTCGAGCGCGAAGTGCTGCAACTGATCAACCCCGACGCCAAGGAGGCGCTCGACCTGGCCGACGTCATCGAGGAGCTGGAGGCCCAACTCGACGCCATGGCCGGGCAGTCCCGCGAGGCGCTGAGCGAGTGGGTCATCAAGAATGCCCACGGCAAGCTCGCCAAGGCGGGGAAGCGGCTGGAGAAGCTGCGTGCGGAGGCGGCGGGCGCCGGCCGCTCCACCGCCGCCATCGACCGAGTCACCGGCCGCCAGCGCGCCGTCCGCGCCCGCGTTCTCACCGAGGCCCTCGGCGTGGACGCGAGCATGGTGCAGGCCCAGCTCTGAACACCGGGGGATCAGGACCATGGGCGAGACCCCGAGCAGGCTCAACGAGCTGGCGAGCCGGGCCGGGAAGTGGCTGGGCCTGTCCGCCGCGGCTCCCGAGCGGCACACCACGGCCGTGGTCGCGGACCGGTTCGACCAGATCGCATGGCGCGACACCTACGGGCAGTCGGCCGCACTGCGCGATCTCGCCGAGGAGCTGAACGAGCGCTACGACTACGCCACCGACCTCCTGACCGACGCGTTCCTGGCCGCGTACAAGGTCAGCCCGCGGTTGCGCGAGCGCGAGAAGATGGACCCCCGTCGGCTGGTCAACCACCAGGTCATCACCTCACTGGTGGAGTCACTGGAGTTCGCCGAGCTGCGCCGGGAGACGGCTGGCGACCCCTACGCCGCCGCCATGGCCGTGCTCGCCCAGGCCGCCGCACTGCGCTGGATGCTGGAGCGCTCCCGGGATGCCCAAGAACAGGCCGAGCAGGCGAAGAAGTCCCAGCAGGAAGCCGAAGACGCGGCGACCGCCGTGGGCGAGGCGCTCCGGCAGGCCGCCGAGGGGGCGGACCGGTCCGACGGGGTCGGCACCGTGCCGGCCCCGGCCGCCGACGCCGTACAACAGGCGATCGAGGCCGCCGAGGCCGCTGCGCAGCAGGCCGCCCGAGACGCCGCGCAGGCCCTCGCGGCGGCGGCCCCCGGCATCCGTGCCGCCGCGCGGAACGCGGCGGCGAAGGCCGCCGAGGCCGCGCGGGAGGAGGCCGCGCTGATGCGGGCATGGGGAGTCGATTCCGGCGAGCTGGAGCGAATGCCGTTCGACCAGCGCGCCCAGCTCGCCGAGCGGCTGCGCACCAGCCGTCTCGCACAGTGGGCCGAGCTGATCGGCCGTTTCCGGCAGATGGCCGGCGGTGAGTGCGCCCGTAAGGTGGAGAACGCTGCCGGGGAGCTGGTCGGCGTCACGCTCGGCAATGACCTCTCCCGCGTCATCCCTTCCGAGCTGGCCAACCTCGGCCTGCCTGAGCTGCGTGCGGTGTTCGCCACGCGCTACGCCGCCGGGGAGCTGATGCTCTACGACAGCCAGGGGGAGCAGACCACCGGCCAGGGCGCCATCATCGCGTGCGTGGACACCTCGCACTCCATGTATGAGGCGGGGCCCGGCGGAGTCACCCGGGAGGCGTGGGCCAAGGCGTGCGCCCTGGCGCTGCTGGATCAGGCCCGCCGCGCCAAGCGTGACTTCGTCGGCATCCTGTTCTCATCCGCCGACCAGATCCGCGTCTTCCGCTTCCCGGCCGGCCGGCCCGCCGGCATCGCCCGGGTGCTCGACTTCGCGGAGACCTTCCTCGGCGGCGGCACCAGCTGCCAGAGGCCCCTGACAGCGGCCGGCGAACTGCTGGAGGAGGAGTTCAACGACGCCGCCCGCACGCGCGGCGACATCGTGATGATCACCGACGACGAATGCGGCGTGACCGAGGAATGGATGCGCGGCTGGAACGACGCCAAGCACCTGCTGGGCTTCCGCGTCTTCGGCGTGGCCATCGGCACCCCGCGCGCCGCCGAAGCCGGCTCGGTCCTGGACGCCCTGTGCGACAACCTCCGCTCCATCGAGGACCTCACCGACGTCCACGCCGCCGCCGACCTCTTCCGTGTGATCTGACCCGGCCTCCTCCCTCGCAACCCCGGCACGAGAGAGGAATGGTTCCCGCAACTGGGCATCCCTCACGCAGGCCCCCCGCCCCCGCCCCCGCCGGCAACCTCGCTTCTGAGGTTTCGCTTCGGAGTGACGCCGGTTGGGTGGCCGGGTGCAGTCCGGCGGCGTGAGGTGCCTCGATGGGGGTGACCTGACCGTGGCACTGGGCGGGTGGGGGTTCGTGCGATGCGGCCGCGGCGGGGGTTTCTCGGATGGCCGGGCGGGTGCGGGTCGCGTGTGGTGGTCGGTGGTCTGGCGTCCGGCGCGTTGGGCTTGAGGGGGGGCGCACCCGACGGCGGTCGGGGGCGCCCTGGGCGTTCAAGGCCGCCCTCTGAAAGGGCTCTGTGCCCGTCTGGGTCACACGGCTGAGCCGGGGCCCGGGAGTGCGTCGACGTCGTTCGCGTGCATCGGCTCGCCGCAGTGGGAGCAACGCAGGTCGACGCTGCTGACCTGGCCGCACGCGTGGTGGCGGTAGAGCACTGGTGGGCCGGCCTCGCCCGCGAGCCATTTGTCTCCCCAGCGGGTCATGACCATGAGCAGGTCGACCAGCTCGGTGCCCTTCTCCGTCAGGCGGTACTCGTACCGCGGCCGCCGGTCGTAGGGATGACGCTCGAGCACGCCCTGGTCGACGAGGTGGTTCAGCCGCTCGGTCAGAACCTTGCGCGAGATCCCGAGGTCGGCCTGGATCTGGTCGAACCGGGTGAGCCCGACCCACACGTCACGCAGGACGAGCGGCGACCAGGGCTCCCCGATGACGTCGAGCGTACGCGCGATCGAGCACGCCATCCCGTCGAAGTTCGTGCGCTGCATGGAACCAGTCTAGCGCTTTGAGTTCCCTAAGGGAACTTCGAGCGCTACGGTCATAGAGTCTCCTTAGGGAACCCCGGGAAGGATCACGGACATGAGCAAGGTCTTCAGCGCCCACGCGGTGTCGGTCGACGGGTACATCACCGGTCGCGGTCCCGGCGCCGGGCGCGGACTCGGCGCCGGAACGTTGCTCTTCGACTGGTACTTCGGCGGCGACACACCCAGCCAGGTGTTCGACGGGTTCCGGCTGAGCCAGCCCAGCGCCCTGGCTTTCGACGCGCTCGCTGGACGCGTGGGCGCCATTGTGGCGGGACGCAACACCTATGAGGACTCCGACCATTTCGGAGGCGGCAGCCCCCACCCGACGGCCCGACTGTTCGTCCTCAGCCACCGGCCGGCGCCGGAGATCACCGAGCGGCAGACCCTGGTCACCAGCGGCATCGAGGACGCGGTCGCGGCGGCCCGCGAGGCCGCCGGCGACAAGGACGTCGGTCTCATGGGCGGCGGTGCCGTGACCGAGGCGCTCAAGGCGGGACTCGTCGACGAGCTGGTCCTCCACCAGGTGCCGGTCCTGCTCGGAGGCGGCCGACCCTTCTTCCAGTCGCTCCCCGAACACGTACGACTCCACCTCGTCGAAGCCGTCCCGGCGCCCGGCGTCACCCACCTCCACTACGAGGTCGAGCGATGACCGTCGTCGCCGGCGAAGCCGCGTCGCCCGCCGACAAACACCACCACCGCCACAAGCCCAACCAGAACCCACACCAGGAGATGACCGTGATGCTCGACCCCCATGTGCGCCGCGTGCTCGACGGCACCTCGATCGCCCACCTCGCCAGCGTCCTGCCCGACGGCGCACCCCACTCCGTCCCCGTATGGGTCGGCACGCACGGCGACCACGTCGCGATCCTCACCGGTCCGGGCACTCGCAAGGCCCGCAACCTGCGCCGCGACCCACGGGTCGCGCTCTCCCTCACACCAGCCGACAACCCGTTCCAGCCGGTCGTCGTCCGCGGCAAGGTCGTCGAGTGGATCGAGGGCGCTGCCGCCTGGGAAATCATCGACCGTATCTCGACGAAGTACATCGGTGGCCCCTACTCGCGAGACAAGGAGCGGATCGTCGCGCTCATCGAACCCGACCGGCAGAGCATGGGCTGAGGCACCTCGATCCATGGCGCCGCGAGTATCCACTTGGCCGAACCTCCGCGCGGATGCCGCGCAGGCTCGCCACATCCCAACAGTGGTCCGGATGAAGCCCGGCCGGCGGAAGTGACTGGCCGCGGAGTTGGAGAAGGGACCGGCCGCGCAGGGCTGGACGGAGGACCAGCGGTGGACGCCGTCCCGGATCTCCACGGCGGTGATCGCGCGGCGTTTCCATGTCCGCTTCAGTCCGACACAGCCTGCCAGCGGACAGGAGAGTAGCGTGCAGCAGAGGTACAGCGCACTCAGCATCGGAGCAGGGCGACGCCACACAGCGTTCGCAGTGGGTACCATCCAGCACCAACGCGGGATAGAGACCCAGATGAGGGAGCTTGTAGTGGACACCCTTTCCGACAATGCCAGTTTGAAGTCCCAGTATGCGACCCAAGTCGCCGCTGATCTGGAGCGCAATGCGAAGGAGCAAGAACGGATCAGCACCGAAATCGGCTCTCTGCAGGCGCAGTTGGCTGTGCTGGAAAGCAACCGGGTACTGCTGCTCAGCATCCAGCAGACCCTGGGCAACGAAGCCACCAGTGACGTAACCGGGAACGCCGCCGACACAAGCACTGCGGCGGAATCTCCTGCCAGGCAGCAATCCGCCGTGCTGCCCAGGCCCACAGCACGCAAGCACAAAACAGCCGATGCCACCGCCAAGAAGAAGGAGACGGCATCGGACAAGAACCGCCCCAAGCGGCCCCGAGAAGCAGGTGCCCCCACCCTCCGGGAGCTCCTCATCGGCCATCTCACCGAGCACGGCGGGCCCCGCTCCGCCGCCGAGATCACCACTGCTCTCGCCCAAGCCCTCCCGGACCGCGAGATCAAGGCCACGGTCGTGCGCAGCACCCTCGAGTCCCTTGTCGCCAAAAGCCAAGTTCACCGCACCAAGCAGCAGAAGTCCGTCTTCTATTCGACTACAGCCCCGGATGCGACCACCGGTACAGCTGAGCCGGGCCCGGCGCCCACTGCCTGAGGGCCGACCCGTAATCGATCTTCGGAGCTGCCACTGAGCGTTGCAGTGGCCGATGCGCCCGTGGACCGCAGGCGCGGCGCGAGCACCCGTGGGAGTAATGGTCAAGGCCGGTGGATATAGAGACACTCGATCACGTGATCTGTATGTCCACTGTCTCCCCGTCGTGTGGACACCGGTGTGCCAGCCCGTGTTCGCTGAGGTGGGCGGCGGCTCGTTCCGCGCCCCGCGCCCCGCGCGTCGCGGTGCGCGGGGCGCCGGTGGGGACGATCCGGAGTTGCACCGAGCCGAGGCAGGCGGGTTGGGTGAGGAGTGAATGCCCGTCGGGCAAGACGGCCGGGTCGTCGATGAGGTCGTTGCCCCCAGGTCCGGACCCGCGATGCAGGCACCGGCCGACCGGCCTGGGGCCGACACACCGGCCGACCGCCGGCTCGCGGAGATCCTCGCCTTCTCAAGTTCGTCGACAGCGAGTTCCAGGCGTGCTGGAGCAGTGGCGGGGGCACCAGGAGGAGTTGTTGGGCAAGAGCTGAGGCCCTCGGGAACGGGGCGGGTCCCCTCCACCGGCGCGGACCGTCCCCTGTCGCGGACCCGGTCCGCGCTCATACAATCCGGTGCCTGATAGTCCAACTCCCGCTCCGGACAGGGGGATTCGTGGCCCAAGGCAACGCCAGAGCCGCGCCGGACACCGGTCCGGGAGGCGACCCGCGGCTGCTCGCGCTGCGCGCCGAGGTCGAGAAGATCATCGCCGAGGCACAGATCGGCGCGCGGCGGGCGCAGCGCCGGGCCAAGCTCTGGCACGCCGTGTATCTCAGTCTCGGTTTTCCGGCCGCCGTCCTGGCCGGCATCTCCGGCGCCGCCGGCCTGGCTTCCGCGGGTGCCCGCGTCCCCGCGGCCATCCTCGCCCTGCTGTCGGCGGGCTTCTCCGCCGGTTCGACTTTCCTGCGCTCCGACGCCCGGCACATGACCAACCTCCGCCGCCGTTACGCCTGGCAGAATCTTGAGCCCCGCGCCCGCCTCGTCCTCGCGTACGACGCCTATGAAGGCCCGGAACGACTGCACACCGCCCTCCTCGTCTTGCACGAACTGCGCGCCATGGTGCCGTCGAGCGCGCTGATCCTCGTGGAGCAGCAGGGGCCGTACCAACTGCCGACGGCGGGCCAGACGCCGCCGGCCATCCAGCCGACGACACCGCCACCGGAACCGGGCGCCTGAAAGCCGCCCACCGCAAGGCCGGCTCGGCGTACTGGCCCGGCCAGGGCCTGCCTTTCGGACCATCCTGGCGTCGCGGAGTCTGGCACGGACTACCCCGGGCAGCAGACAAACCTCTGTTTGCTCCACGGCAGGGCCGGCTTACTGCACGAACAGCACCCGCGCGCCCCGCGCGAGCGCGGAGTCAATGGCGGTGTCCAGGAAAGCGAGGGTGTCGCGGCGGCGGGCCAGGGGGTTACGGCGGCGGCCCTCTGCGCCGCCGGTGCGCAAGGACAGGCTTTCCTCGATGATGGGGTGCCAGCGCGGGTCGAACGCTTCATGTGCGTACCGGTCGGCGCCGCACTTGGAGGTCATGCCTCCAGTGGCGAGGGTGTAATGCAACCGGCTCACGCCGAGCACCGCCCACACCGGGAACCACCTGCTGAGCCCGATGGCGAGTGCCAGGGGGCGCGGCTGTCGTTTCCGCTGCCGAAGCGCTCAGGAGGAAGGCCCCGTCGGGAACACCATGGCGGACAGGTTCTGAACTGCCACAACACCCTCGTGCCGGGCGGCAGGTGTGGATAGGTTGACTGGTGTGGACACCGAATGGACCTGGGCGCACTACAGGGACGACAACCCGTTCTCCGCACCACTGAGCACCGGCGAGGACTACCCCACCGAGGCGGAGGCCAGACAGGCGCTCGCCCGCTACATCGCCGCGCTCAACTCGCCGCACACCGAGGAGGCGCTTCAGCAGCTGCGCTCTGAACCGCCGGATCAAAACGCCGTCCTCGTCGTCCCGGACGCCGTGTTCACCACTCGGTTCGCCGGAATCCCTTATGACGAGGCCCCGAGACAGAGCTCTGACGGGCAGCCCGCCGGGTCCGAGGGCTCGCTGGGGGCGGGCCTCGGTAGCCGTGGCGAGGCCGAAGCGCTCCGGCTGATCGAGTCCGGCAGGGCGCGTATCAGACCCAAGGACGTGCCCACACCGATGCGGGTCGAGGGCTACCTGATCGGCCCGTGCGTCGCCGCGGGTTTCCTGATGACCGGAACCGGCGTCATGGCATGGGCCCAGCCGGAGAACAATGTGGCCAGCCCCATCCTCGTGTTTCCCGGCCTTGTCCTGTTCTTCGGCGCCTTCTGGTGGACGTCGAGCTGGCGCCGCCGCGCCGTCGCCCACTTGGCCCGTGCGGGTCGCGCGAAGCAGCCATGAGTAAGGGTCGGGGACTGGCAGGCACGGTGCACCCGCCTCGCCACCTACCGTGGTACCGGCCCGCCAGATAGCCGCGTGCATTCGTCAGCTGAAGCGCTCAGTGTGCGACACGAGGTCGCACCAGGGAAGTAAGGACAGCCACGTGAAGGAGGTATCAATCGGCTGAACTTCGGGCCAGTGTCCAGGGCCCGTCCCCGCGCTCGCATGCGTCGCTGGTAACGGCGAGGTGTGAAGCCGAGCGTTCAAGCCCAAGAGCACTCCGGCCATCGGGGAGCCACAGGCGAGGGGAAGGCCGGACGGGCGAACGCAAGTGAACCCCTGATGATGCCTCGTGACTTTAAGACCGCGTCGATGGCGTGCTGGCGGCGGTCACAGGACCCGGTGCTGAAAAGCACCAAGCGACCTTCGGGTAACTGAGCCCGGAGGGAGGACACCGCTGGTCCCGGGGTAGAGGGGGCGCCCACCCCGGCCGCGTCTTACTGGTGCGGAACGTGGAAACCCCGACGGGGTCCAAGCCACCCGGCTTGGTAGGCCGACCGTAAGGAAAGCTGAACTCCCCGGCGGGAGAAGGATGATCCAAGAAGCGAACGTCGGTAGGTCGAAAGGCCGGAGGAAACCGGGAGACGGGACCTTCACCCGTCTCCCGCATAACTCGCCGGATACGGGTTCTGGTGGCCCGGCCCGAAAGAGCGCCCACGTGGATCAGGTGAGCCTTTGAAGACACCACTGCAACAACGCTCGAACCGAGGGGCAAGTTAGACACCGGAGGGGGAACATGGAGGTCACGAACATCTGTCGTGACGCCGCCGTCTGCGGTGAACGGACCCGAGGACGACTTACTCGACTGGCACGGCATCGACTGGGCCACCTGCGAGGAGAACGTACGGCGCCTGCGGCAGAGGATCTTCAAGGCGACGCAGGAAGGGGACCTGAAGAAGGTCCGCAATCTGCAGAAGCTCATGCTGCGGAGCCGCAGCAACACGCTGGTCAGCGTGAAGCGGGTGACGCAGCAGAGCAGTGGTCGCAAGACCGCTGGCGTCGACGGGGAGCGAGCCCTCACGCCGAAGGCGAGAGGCGAGCTGACGGCCGAGATCCATCGGTCGTCCAAGCCCTGGAGAGCCAGGCCGGTCAAGCGAGTGTTCATCCCCAAGAGCAACGGGAAACAGCGGCCACTCGGTATCCCGGTCATCCGTGACCGGGTCCTCCAGGCCCGCGTGAAGAACGCGCTGGAACCCGAGTGGGAAGCGCGGTTCGAGCCGAGGTCGTATGGCTTCCGGCCCGGCCGCAGCTGCCAGGACGCGATATCCGCGATCTTCTGGACGGTGTCAACGGCCTCTTGATCGTCCCCGCTGGCGGCCTCGAGACATCCCCGCTGGTGGAAGGCATGATCGCCCCGCTCGCGGCCAGATATTCTCCCCACCCTGGGTCGGTGTGGATCAGCTGAAGGGCTTCACTCCCTTTCCGGTGGTGGCCTCGGTGAATCTGAATGAATCACCCTGAGTGACCGTGACGTGGGCATGATGGAGGAGCCGGTCGACGGTCGCGGTGGCCAGGGTCTTGGGCATGATCTCGTCGAATCCAGACGGGTGGAGGTTGCTCGAAACCGCGATCGAGCGCCGTTCATATGCGGCATCCACCAGGCGGTAGAAGCCCTCGGCGGCGTCCTCGGAGACGGGCAGCAGCCCGATGTCGTCGACGATGATCAGGTCCGAGCGGACGATCTTCGCCAGCGCCCGGGCGATCGAGTCGTCCGCGCGGTGGCGGCGGACCAGGGCGCCCAGGTCCTCGATGGTGAACCAGGCGACAGTCAGGCCGGCCTCGACCGCGGTTTGCCCGAGCGCCTCGGTGAAGTGCGACTTTCCCGTTCCCGACGGTCCGCAAATACAGAAGTTCTCCCGGCGGCCGACCCATTCCAGACTCTTCAGGGCGTCCTGGGTGGCCCTGGGTATGGACGACTTGGACTCATGCCAGTCCCCGAAGGTCTTCCCGGTGGGGAACCCGGCCCGCTTGCGGCGGGTGTGCAGGTTGGCCCGGTCGCGTCCGGCCGCCTCCTCGGCCAGCAGGACGCGGACGACCTCGGCGGGATCCCAGCGTTGGGCCTTGGCGGTGGGAATGATGTCGGTCAACGACCGGCGGATGTGCGGGAGTTTGAGCCGCTTGGTCAGCTCGATGGCCTCGGCGAGCGGGTCTCCGTTGGTGCCGGGAACGGTGCGCAGAGGGGTGGCCATCAGGAGTGGTCGCTTTCGTCGTACTCGGAAAGATCAGCAGTGCTCGGGGCGGCGGCGCCGAGGGCGGACCAGGCGGAGGTGCCAGGCTGCAGCGAGTGGGCCTCGCTGCGGCGGACCGGCTCGGCCAGGCCGTGGACGGCCTGATAGTCGAGGATCGACATGAGATCCTTGTCCGCGAAGCGGGCGGTGACCGCGGCGGTGCCGAGTGCGCGGTCAACTTCCGCTATGGAGTAGAGCTTTGAGAGGGCGACGGCCTCGGCCATCTTCGCCTTGATCCTGCGAACCCCGGCCGCCCCGGCCTCGATCAGCCAGCTCGCGGCACCGGGTCCGAGCTGGAGAAACGCGGCCTCCTCGGCGGAGGTCGCCCTCGGAGTGCGGTCGGCTTCCTTGTCCTCGCGCGGCGGATAGTGGGCATCCTCCAGGACCGGGCTGCCGGGCTCGCCGCGCGGGTGGCGGGCGACCTCGACCGCGGAGCCGGTCTCGTCGACGGCGGTGACGATCAGCTCGTCGCCGTGGAAACGGGCCCAGACCCGGGTGTCGATCAGCTGGTGCGGGACCGAGTAGCGGACCGCGTCGACCGAGATCGTCGATTCCCAGGAGACCCGCCGGGTGGTGCCGAAGGCCGCGGTGAACGGCCGCCGCGGCAGCGGGTGCAGCCGCTGCCGTTCTTCCGCGAGCCGCTCGACGGGCTTGCGCCGAGTCGCCTTGTGGGGGCGGGAGTTGACCTCTTCGCAGAACTGCCGGCAGGCGGCCTCCAGCTCACCGAAGGTCTTGTACTGCTCGCGCAGATTGACGTCCCTGGGCACCAGATCGGCCTTCGCGAGCTTCACCGTGGACTCGCTGCCGCCCTTCGTCTCCGGGTCCGCCGGCAGACATGTACGGATCGTCGTGCCGTAGTGCCGGGCGACCTCGACGACCTCCGGATTGCGGACCGCGATCCCGGCGACGTGGTCGGTGGTGACCGTCTTCTCGTTGTCGGTGAGGACGTAGGCCGGGATGCCGCCGATCCGGCGGAACGTGGTGTCCAGACATGCGGTGATCGTTGGCAGCGTCTTGTCCCAGATCGGAATGACGACGCGGAAACGCGACCAGGCCAGCCATGCGCAGAACAGCGTGGTCTTGCGGCCTTTGATCACCGGGCCGTCGCCGAAGTCGTACTGAAGCCAGAGCCCGGGCTCGGTCACCCACGGCCGATAGACACGACGCCGACCTGCCCTGAACTGGGCTTTTGCCTCGGCAACGGTGCGGCGGGTGGTGCGTTCCCCGCCGGTGAAGCCCATCGCAGCGATCCTCTTGTGGACCACGTCCGCGCGGATCTTGCCCTGCGAGCGGACCACCAGTTCCTCGATCTTCGGCAGATAGTCGTCGATCTGCCGGGCCCGGTGCCGGCGCTTGTCGGGCTGCTGGCCGGCCGCCCGCATCTTCACGTACCGGGCCACCGTGTGGTGGTCGCACCCGGCCAGCTCGGCCGCGGCACGGTAACTGCCTGTGAGGTCGTATGCCTCAAGGATCTCCATGATCTCCCTGCTGTTCTTCACCCGCTCCAGCGTCGCCGAGCGGGACTACTCGGGGCGAGCGGGGAGAAAACTGGCCGTACTCGGGGAAACCCGTGGCCACAAAATGCGCCGTATATGGCCGCCACCGGGGAGCTTACGGAGGCCGCCGTCAGACGGTGAAGGGCAAGAACCCGAAACGTCGGTGGGTCCTGGACGCGGACCTGTCGGCGGCTTTCGACCGCATCGACCACGACCACCTCATGACCATGCTCGGACAGTTCCCCGCCAGGGACCTGATCCGCAGCCGGCTGAAGGCGGGCGTGATCGACCGCGGCCGGTTCGCACCCACCGAGGAGGGAACTCCCCAGGGCGGCGTGATCAGCCCCCTGCTGCTGAACGTTGCTCTGCACGGATTGGAACAGGCCGCAGGGTGCCAATACACGGTGCGGGCCGGGCGTGAGCCCGGCGCCATGCCGGGCACCCCGGTGCTGGTGAGGTATGCCGATGATTTCGTTGTGCTCTGCCACGACGAAGCGGAAGCGCACCAGGTCAGGGCCCGGCTGGAGGACTGGCTGGCGCCGAGGGGTCTTCGCTTCAACGAGGAGAAGACCCGGGTCGTCCACCTTGATGAGGGATTCGACTTCCTCGGCTTCACCGTCCGCCGCACGGTCGGCAAGCTGATCATCAAACCGAGCACGGCGGCCTGCAAGAGGCTCCGGGCGCGACTGCGGACCGAGGTTCGAGCCCTGCACGGGGCGAACGCCGAGGCGGTGTTGCGCAGGCTGATCCCGATCGTTCGCGGTTGGGCTGCCTACTATCGGGCGGTGGCGTCCACCACGACGTTCTCGTCGCTGGATCACTACATGTGGCGGCTGACCTTCAAATGGGCCAGACGTCGCCATCGCAACAAGTCGAGGTACTGGGTCGTGGACCGGTACTTCGGCAGGTTCCACCCGTCCCGACGAGACCGGTGGGTGTTCGGCGACCGCGACAGCGGCGCCTTCCTCATCAAGTTCGCCTGGACGGGCATCGTCCGCCACCAGCTCGTCAAGGGCGGAACGTCCCCGGACGACCCCACCCTGGCCGAGTACTGGCGGAACCGCCGTCGCAGGAAAGCGCCGCCGCCGATGGACAAGACAAGTCTTCTCCTGGCGGTCAGGCAGCAAGGGCTCTGTCCTCTCTGCAAGCAGGCGCTGATCGTCGGAGCCGAGTACGAACCGGACAGCCCGCGCGAGTGGATCAACTGGTTCGCGGCCTCGAAGAAGATGCTCCACAAGCATCACTTCACCTACCGGCGAGACGGCGGCACGGACGAGCGGAACAACCTTCGCCTCGTGCACTCCGAATGCCACCGCCAGCACCACGCAGGCGACGGCGAACGGGCCACATAACCCTGCTGACCTGCGAAGCCCTCGGGGCTTGCTTGAGCCGGATGCGGTTAACGCCGCACGTCCGGTTCTGAGGGGGCGTGCGACACGAAGTCGCACGAATCGAGTGAATTGCACTGGAAGGAGGATCAGAGGTGTTGATGGTGTAATTCCGGGCTAGTGTCCATAGGCCCGTTCCCGCCCTGACGTGCGTTGCGAGTAATCGCGGGGTGCGAAGCTCAGGGTTCAAGCCCAAGGGAGCTCGTACCATCCGAGCGCAACAGGCGAGGGAAAGGCTGATGGGTGAACGAAAGTGAACCCGTGATGATGCTCCGTCACAGAAAGCCCTGGAGATGGCAAGTAGGACCAGGGTGTAGGGCTGGCCGTTGGAAAGCGGCAGGCGGCGGCTGTGCAGCTCTACGCAGCCGTAAGGACACCGCAGCCTCGGAGTTGAGCGGGCACCCTTCCCAGCTGTATCTCGATCGTGCGAAACGTGGTAACCCCGTTGAGGTCCGGTGGCGATAACCGGTAGGCCGACCGTAAGGAGAGCTCAACTCCCCAGCGGGAACAGGATGGTCCAACAAGCCAAAGCCAGCAGCCGAAAGGAAACAGGAAACCGGATGTCGCGAACTGGCACCTCCGCTGGTGACCTCCGTATAACTGGCTGGATACAGGCTCTTGCCTGGCCCAAAAGGGAGCTGACGTGGACCAGGTGAGCCTTTGAATGCTCACGCCGCAAGGACAACCGAACCAAAGGACAAGTTAGGCACCATGACAACGCGGACGAGCGAGGCGGCGCCGGCCGTCGTGCCTGCTCCGAGTCTGGTGAACGGACCGGAGGACCTGGACTGGCACTGGGATGCCGTAGATTGGGGGCATGCCGAAGCCCAGGTAAGACGTCTGAGGCAGCGGATATTCAAGGCAACGCAGGAACGGGACCTCAAGAAGGTCCGCAATCTGCAGAAATTGATGCTCCGGAGCTTTTCCAACACGCTGGTCAGCGTGCGGAAGGTCACGGAGGTCAACGCTGGACGCCTGACACCGGGGATTGATGGGAGAGTCATCACGACCTCCCAGGGAAAGACAGAGTTGGCGCAAGCCTTGCGTTGCTCCGTTCGAGAACCCAAAGCCCGGCCAGTCAGGAGGGTCTATGTAGCGAAGGCGAACGGCAAGCGGCGCCCACTGGGAATTCCCGTCATTGTTGATCGGGCGCGACAAGCCCGTGTCGTCAATGCATTGGAGCCAGAGTGGGAGGCCAGATTCGAGCCGAGATCCTATGGATTCCGGCCGGGCCGCGGCTGTCATGATGCGATCGAGACCATTTTCACCACAGCGTGCGGAAAGAACGCCAAACGCCTGTGGGTGCTCGACGCAGATCTCAAGGCAGCCTTCGACCGCATCAGCCATGATCACATCCTCAGCCAGCTCGGCACCTTCCCTGCGCGGAAGTTGATCCACGGCTGGCTGAAGGCAGGTGTGGTTGAGAGGGGCTGGCTCACCCCGACCCGCGAGGGAACGCCTCAGGGCGGCGTGATCAGTCCATTGCTACTCAATATCGCCCTCCATGGAATGGAGAGTGCGGCCGGGGTCCGTTATCGCACTGGCCAAGACGGAAACATCGTCGAGGTGGTGCGTGGTGCCCCGGTGCTGGTCCGCTACGCTGACGATCTTCTCGCCTTATGCTCCAGCCAGGAGCAAGCCGAGTTGGTCAAAGCGCGGTTGAGTGAGTGGTTGACTCCCAGGGGTCTCACCTTCAACGAAGAGAAGACCCAGATCGTCCATCTGACACATGGGGTCGATTTCCTAGGGTTCAACATCCGCCGTTACGACAGTGGAAAGCTCATCATCAAGCCCAGCAGAGACGCCGTTAAACGAATCCGGAAGCGACTCGCTGATGAGATGCACGCCCTACGCGGCGCGAATTCGGCGGCAGTCCTGGCCAAGCTCAATCCCATCATCAAGGGTTGGGCATGCTACTACCGGACCGTGGTGTCCAGCCGAATATTCAACGCGCTGGACGCTTATGTGTGGAGGCTCACCTACCGGTGGGGTCTACATAGTCACCAGAACAAACCCACACGCTGGGTTGTGGATCGGTACTACGGCGCTTTCAACACCACCAGGAAGGACCGATGGGTCTTCGGCAACCGTGACAACGGTGCCTATCTCATTAAGTTCTCCTGGATTCCGATCGTTCGGCACCAGGCGGTCAAGTCCGGGGCGTCACCAGACAACCCTGAGCTGGCCGAGTACTGGGCTAAACGACGACGCAGGAGAAAACCACCGCCCCTCGATCAGCCGACCTTGCGCCTACTCAAAGCGCAAGAAGGACGCTGTCCGGAGTGCGGGGACTACCTTCTGTACGCCGACCAGGAACCACAGGCCCCGGAGGAATGGGGAATGTGGTTCACCGTCGTCCGCAAGGCTCTCCGCAAAGAGGTGTTGACCTTGCAGAACGACGGTCCTGGCGATCGGAATCGCATCCATCTCCTGCATAGCTACTGCCATCACCGACGCTCAATCAAAATGGCAGTAGACCAGCGAACTCGGCAGAACCTGCCAGCCCTTGTGGCTTGCCCGAGCCGTGTGCGGTGATAAGTCGCATGCACGGTTCCGAGGGGGCAGCGGCGCAGCAATGCGCCGTCGCTACCCGACCGGGTCACGGCAACGTGATCCGGCTACCCGACCACAGCGGCGTGCGACGGTCGCCCTGTCCGGGTGGCGATACGAGTGCCGGTCCGTGAGATCGATGATGACGAGGGGCGGCGGCTGCTGCGGATCATCCGAAGGGGCACTGGGTCGGTGGTGACCTGGCGGCGGGCCCAGATGGTGCTGATGTCCGCGCAGGGCATGCCGGTGGCCAGGATCGCCGCGGTGTCGTTCACCAGCGACGACCGTGCCAGAGACGTGATCCACAACTTCAACACGGACGGCTTCGACTCGCTGTATCCGAAGTACAAGGGCGGCCGGCCGAAAGACGCTCACACTGCCTGAACGGCACGAGATCAAGAAGATCGCCAAGTCGAGGCCCACCGAGCACGACCTGCCGTTCTCGACCTGGAGCCTGACCAAGCTGGCGGACTTCCTGGTTGCCGAGGGGGGTGGTCGACGACATCAGCCACGAGGGCCTGCGCATCCTGCTCCACGAGGAAGGCGTCTCGTTTCAACGCCTGAAGACCTCAAAGATTTCCCGCGACCCAGACTGCACGGCCAAGAAGGCCCGCGTCGAACACCTCTACGGAATCGCCGACGGCAAGGTCATACCCGAGGACGGCGAGCCCGAAGTCATGTTCTGCGAGGACGAGTTCGGGCCGCTCACCCTACAACCGCTACGACGGAGTGCGACTGCCGCTACCTAAGCTCTACCCGCGAGATGGCCACGGACCACACCGACCACAAGGGGCAGGGCAGCATGATCCACCGCTACATCATCTGGCGAAACCTCCACGCCGACGACCGGCGCCTACGCGCCGTCGTCGACAGGGCAAACGTTGCCTGATCCGGCACTGGCGTGAACGGCATGAGCCCTGACGAGCTTGCCGAGCGCCACCGCGAACTGGAGACGTACTGGCTGGGCGAGGACGGCTTTCGGGACTACTTCAAGCGCGAACTGCGTTTCGACTTCGTCCCGTTCACCGCAGACGGCTTCGTCGACGGCGCTCAGCCCGCCACGGGAGCGTCCGAGGGGTGGTCGAGGTGTCGGTGTCAGTGTCGGCTAGTAGTCTCGCCGCTCATGAACCTGAAAGGCCGTGTTGTCGCGCTCTCCGGTAGTTTCGACACGCTCGGTGCAGGCGAGGCAGAGCGACGTTTGGAAGCCGCAGGCGTGATCGTATCGGATGAGCTCACGCCCTCGACCACTGCGATCTTCATCGGACAGGAGACGTCAAGAGACAAGGGCAACGAGGCGTATGTCCAGGGCATACCGAGCTATGACGAGGCAGCGCTCCTCGCGGCGCTCTCGGAACTTGAGGGTCAGGCGAGTGGGGATGGTTCCCGGCCCGCTCCCGTGCCGGCCCTTTTCGCGGACCCGGCCGCTCTTGCCGCGGCTGGCCCGGCCGAGCTGGAGAACCTGTTGGCGGACGCGGACTGGGCTTCCTTCGTTCCCGCCCGCGACCTGCCTCCGTTGCGGACTCGGCTGACCGTGCTTGAGCGCGACCACGGCCTCACCGCGGCGCACCGGCTCGCCACGGACAGGATCCGCGTACGGGGCACGATGCTCAGCCGCCCGTATGGACACCGTTCGAGGATCACCGCGCTGGCGCTCAGTCCTTCCGGCACCCATCTGGCCACCGGCGACTGGGGTGAGGGCGAGAGCGGCACCGCGCAGGTCTGGGAGGTCGCGACCGGGCGGTGCGTCAACGTTCTGAAGTGGATCGACGGCGGCGTCGGCTGGGACGGCTACGCCCGCACCATGCAGTGGTCAGCCGACGGCCTGCACCTGGGCATGGCCTTCCGCACCAACGCAGTTGGCGTGTGGGACCCGTTCGGCGATTCCTTCAAGCCACGCGCGGAGGCCCAGGTGACCAACGGCTATTCCCGCCCGCCCCACTGGGCTTTGCATCCCGACGGGCGCAGCGCCTACATCTCGACGGGCACGAAGACCGGAATCGGTGTGCACGGGTGCATTCCCCCGCTGGAGCACGGCGTCCTCTACTGGCTGGCCGAGGAAGCCGAGATGTCACACGAACACAACCTGGCCAAGAGGCCTCTGCCGACGGAGATCCAGGAAGCCTGCGGGCAGGAACTGGAGGTCGATCAGTCGCCCTTCTGGTCCTCCGACGGAACCCGGCTGTACGTCGCCAACCGCTCTGAGGCGTTCGTCGTCGACGTCCCCACGGGCGCACCTCTCTGGCACACCAGGGTCTCTTGGCTGGCCGAGTGGAGCCCGGACGGACATTACCTCGCGCATGTCCACCGCGGGCGGCTGCACTTCCGGGACGCGATCACCGGCCGCCCGACCGGCGAGCCGGTACCGACCGCCGGGTCGCGCTGGGATCTGTCACTGCACTGGGGCATGCGCGGTTCCGCCACCCGACTCGCCGCCGTGCTGAACGAGGAGGCCGCAGACCCCGGCGTTGACCTCTACGACGACGGGCGGCTCAGCCACCGACTGGCCGTTACCCCTGCGAAGACGGCCCTGGCCGGTGAGAACAAGGACTTCGCGGTATGGGCCTGGGCGCCGGCCGGAGACCAGGGAGCCGTCCTCACAGCAGCGGGGGACATCGAAATCTGGTCGCTGGGCGACGACGAGCCGCGACGACTGCGCACGCTGACCACCCCGACCGGGACACAAGGCATACTGTGGGGTGCCGACGACGTGATCGTCGCAGTGGGCAAGACCGTCCTGCGCTTCCTGCAGGCCGACACCGGCGAAACCATCGGCGACTACACGTTCCTGCGGAAAGCGGACGCTGAACTCCCGCTCCACCCCGACGACGTCTACGACCACTTCGACGGCAGAATCCTCGCACTCGACGATCACACCTGGTGCCTGCCCGTCGAACCGGACATGGCGATCGCGCCACCCGAGCGTCGCGCCGACATCGAAGCACACCTGGCCTGGATCGTAGACCGGCGCTTCGCCTGGCCACTCCACTGGGGCCGGTTCGACATCTGGCCGGACGCGGCAACTGCGGTCGCCAATCTCCGGATGACGTCACCGGACACCGGGAAACTGCGGCAGGCCGTCAGGGAGACAGCCGGATAGCGACTGTCGCCCGGCCAACCACGCGGACACAACGGCCAGACACCGGCACATCACCTGCGACTGCACGAGCTTGTCGAACACAACCGATCGTTGATACGCGGGCGGTGCCGGCGCAGGGAATGGTCCAGGGGGTAGACCGGCCGCTCGGACAGTAGTGCCGGGAACTGGTCCCACAGTGGTTCGGTCAGCCTTGACAGCAGCACAGGCACAGGTCTCCCCAGTGATCACAGAGCGTCGCAACTCCATGGATCACCAGGACCTGTGCCTGCCCCGCTCTCGAGAGCCCCCGCACCCACCCCACCAAGCTGGAACCTCAGCGGAGCGTCACTCCTCGAAGACCCCCAGCCGGTGCGCAATGGCCGCGGCCTCCCCTCGGCCTGAAGCGCCCAGCTTGGCCAGGATGTTGGAGACATGCACGCTCGCCGTCTTCGGTGAGATGAACAGCTCCTCCGCGATCTGCCGGTTGCTCCGCCCGGCGGCGACCAGCCGCAGCACGTCCCGCTCCCGGGCGGTCAGGCCCAGCGCCGCCGCCGGCGTCGGGGGCGGGTCCGTCTCCCCACCGGCCTGCTGCAGCGGGATCCGGGCGCGGCCGGCCAGAGTGGTGATCTCCGTCTCGAGTGGTCCTGCGCCCAGCTCGCGCGCTACCGCCTCGGCCTGCCGCAACAGCTCACCGGCCATTTGGCGGGACCCGGTGCAGCGCCGGGTGATCAGGGCCTCCGCGAGTCGCAACCGGGCGGTGGCCAGCAGCGGCGGGGCCTCCAGCTGCTCGGTGGCGGCGACGGCCTGCGTCCAGTGGGCGGTGGCGTCCCGGCCCTCGGTGGTGAGCAGCTCGGCCTGGGTCATCAGGGCCTGCGCGGCCCACAGCGGTACGAACTCGGGCTGGCCCTTCATCGCCTTGCGGATCCGCTCCACCGCCGCCTTGCGCCCCGGCTCGGCCACTGTGAGCCCGCGGGCCCGCGCCTCCGCCGCCGCGGCCTCGTACAGCAGCGGCCAGCCGTAGCGCTGGTGGCTGGGGGCGATGGCCTCGCCGACCGCCGTCTTCAGCAGGGAGCGGGCGTCGAGGATCCGGCCGTCGGCGGCCGCCAGCGCGATGGCGATCCGGGCCATGGCCAGGGTGTGCTGCGGTTCCGGGTAGGGGCCGGTGGTCCAGCTGTCGGCCTCCTCCAGCCGGCGGCGGGCTTCGTCGTAGGCGCCCCGGGCCAGGGCCAGTTCGGCCTGCTGCCCGGCGATCTGCCCTTGGGTTCGGACGCTCACCCCGCGGCGGCCGAGGGCTCGCTCGAGCACTTCGTCCGCGTCGGCCCAGCGGCCGAGCTGGGTGAGGGACTCGGCGAGGTTGGCGTCGATGAAGGAGGCGGTGTCCGGCAGCCCGTGCCGCTCGGCCAGCCCGCTGCCCTCCTCGGCGGTCTCGACGGCCTCGGTGTAGCGGCCGATGCCGTGCAGCGCTGTGGACAGGTTGCCGTAGCCGCGTAGCAGGACGTTGGCGTTGCCCGGCTCCAGGTCCTGGGCACACGCGTCGCGGGCCTGCTCGAGTCCGGCCTCGACGTCGCCCGAGTCGATGGTGAGCCAGGCCAGGGTGTGCTGCGCGGCAAGGCCGGTGATCTCGGCGCCCGTCATCCGGCAGAGCTCCACCGCCTGTTTCGCGGTCTCGATCGCTGTGGGCCCCGGCTGGTGCACGGCGTACCAGTGCGCCGCATGCGTCAGCACATCGGCGTGTACGACGGACGGCGGTAGGCCCTTCACCAGGCTCTGGGCGTGGGCGATCTCGTCCCAGCCGTCGGAGCGGGACAGGTCGCGCATCAGCTGGTAGCGCTCGATCCAGAACCAGGCCGCCCGCAGAGGCTCGCCCTCCAGCTTGCGCAGCGCCCGCTTGCAGAGGGCGAGCGCCCGCTCCCGCTCTCCCGCCAGGCGCGCGGCGACGGTGATCGCGGCGAGCAGGTCCACGAAGTCCCCAGGCATGTCCGGGGAGATGGCCAGGCACAGGCCGTCCTCGACGCCTTGCCGCATTGTCTGGCGGCGCAGCTCCTCGGGGGTGTCGTCCCACAGTTCCAGCGCCCGCTCCAGCAGATGGTGCTGCTCGGCGAACGCGTGCCGGCCGCGGGCGGCGGCCGCCGCGGCGATCACGGCGGGCAGCGCCCTGGCGGGGTCGCGGGCGTCGAACCAGTAGCCGGCCAGCCGCCCGGCCCGCTCCTCGGACCGTACGAGCGTGGGGTCGGCCTCCAGCGCCTCGGCGTAGCGGCGGCTGAGCCGGGAGCGCTCGCTGGGCAGCAGGTCGCCGGTCACCGCCTCGCGCATCAGGGCGTGCCGGAAGCGGAAGGACTCGCCCTCCTCGGAGGGGAGCAGGACGGCGGCGCCCACAGCGGTGCGCAGGGTCTCGATCAGCTCGTCCTCGGCGAGGCGCGTGACGGTGGCCAGCAGCCGGAATTCCACCTCGGAGCCGCCCTCGGCGGCGATCCGTACCACGCGCTGCACCTCGTCCGGCAGCGCCTCGACGCGGACCAGCAGGAGGTCGCGAAGGGAGTCGCTGATGCCGCCCGGTGAGCCTTCGAGGATGCTGCAGGCCAGCTCCTCGACGAAGAACGCGTTGCCCTCGGAGCGTTCGAAGACCCGGTCCAGCACCTGCTCAGGCGGGGCCTCGCCGCGGATGGCGGCGAGCTGGCGGCGGACCTCGGTGCGTTCGAAGCGGGGCAGTTCGAGGCGGGTGACGGTGCGCATCCGCTCGTACTCGGCGAGGGCGGGGCGCAGCGGGTGGCGGCGGTGCAGGTCGTCGGCGCGGTAGGTGGCGACGATGAGCAGGCGGCTGTGGGTGAGGGCGCGCAGCAGATAGCTGAGCAGCTCGCGGGTGGAGCGGTCGGCCCAGTGCAGGTCCTCCAGGGCCAGAACGAGGGTCCGGTCCGCGGCGAGGTGCTCGAGGAGGCGGACGGTGAGCTCGAAGAGCCGGGCACGGCCCTCGGTTTCGGGGCGTCCCCGGTCCATCTCGCCGAGCTCGGGCAGCAGCCGGGCGAGTTCGCCTTCCTGGCCGGCGATGGCGGCGTCAAGCTCCGCGCCGAGCTGGCGGCGCAGGGAGCGCAGGGCGGTCGAGACGGGGTGGTAGGGCAGGGCGTCGGCGCCGGTTTCCACGCAGCCGCCCAGGGCGACGACGGCCCCGTCCGCGGCGGCCCGGCCGAGGAACTCCTGCATCAGCCGGGTCTTGCCGACACCGGCCTCGCCGCCCACAAAGAGGGCGCGGGGCTCCCCGGTGTTCGCCCGGGACAGGGCCTCGTCGAGAGCGGTAAGTTCGGCGCTGCGGCCCACGAAAACAGGGCTTATATGACTGCTGTGCACGGTGCCGAGCATCGCATGTCGTACGAGGTGAGGGACAGCGGTCTCGGCCTCGGCGTCGGCGGGGGCCGCCGCAGCCGGGTGCCCGGCCACGCGATGCCCTTGCTCCGTCACGCGGCGCGGGGTCAGCTGCGGACATTTCGCGCGCGTCGCGAGGGTGGGAAGTAGTGCTTGCGTCTGTCGGCGCCGGAGGTGCTGTCGGCGGTGGTACGGACCGCCTTCGCGTCCTGCTTGGCCTCGCGAACCAGGCGGCGCTGCGCGGCGCGGGCGAGGACGGCGGCCTGGCGGGCGGCCTGGAACTCGTGGTGCAGCATGACGGTCTCCTTGGACGGGCTGGTCTCTTGCTGTGCTTCCAGCGTCGTGTCCAAGGTGGGGGCGCCACATGGGGAGGCTTGCGCATCTTGCCGCCCAGGGGGTGCCTTAGGGCTGGCGTGAGGAGACCTTAGAGAGCGTCCTACCTGGCGAGCTGACGGAGGCGCCTGTAGCAGGTGAGGGCGGCGGCGGGTGCCGTGACCGCATACGTTCGCCGGGTTTGTGATCGGGTCCTGTGCGGGTGCGCAGACTGACCGACCAGGAGGGCCAGAAGCTACAACAGATCGTGCGCCGGGGCAGTACCAGTTCGGTGTGCTACCGGCGGGCGATGATGTTGCTCGCGTCCGCCGGCGGGAACCGTGTCCCGGTGATCGCCCAGCTGGTCCAGGCGGACGAGGACACGGTGCGGGAGGTGATCCACCGGTTCAACAAGATCGGCCTGGCCTGCCCGGACCCTCAATGGGCGGGAGGCCGCCCCCGCCTGCTCACCCCTGACGACGAGGACTTCGTCATCCAGACGGCACCACCCGCCCCATCAAGCTCGGCCAGCCCTTCACCCTGTCCCGCTCGGAAATACGATTCTGGGTCTGGCCTGCAGCTTCTCCGCGCAGGGTGGCGGCCTGCACGGCGCCTGGGATGATCTGCTGATGCCACTTTCAATCGTCACCGCGCTGGTCCGGAACCTGATCAAGGTGCCCGCTGCCGTGCTGCGCTGCCGCGTGGCCAAGGATGCGGAGGTCTTGGCGTTGCGGCACGAGAACGCGGTGTTACGCCGCCAGATCGCCCGAGTCCGCTACGAGCCCGCCGACCGAATCTGGCTCGCCGTCCTTTCCCGGCTGGTCCCGCGGGAACACTGGCGTCACGTATTCTCTGTCACTCCCACCACGCTGCTGGCCTGGCACCGGCAACCCCTGGCGCGGAAGTGGACGTTCCCCCAGCACCGCCGCCCCGGCAGGCCGTCCACCGCGCCCACCGTCAAACAGCTCATCCTGCGCCTGGCCAAAGAGAACAGTGCATGGGGCCACCGCCGTATACAGGGCGAACTCGCACGCCTCGGCTACCAGATCGCCCTGTTCACGGTCTGGGAGATCCTGCACGCGGCCGGCATCGATCCCGCTCCGCAGCGCTCCGGCCCGACCTGGCGTGAATTCCTCACCGCCCAGGCCCATGGCATCCTCGCCGCCGACTTCCTCCACATCGACACCATCGCGCTCAAGCGCCTGTACGCCCTGGCCCTCATCGAACACGGCACCCGGCGTGTTCACCTCGCCGGCGTCACCGCGCACCCCACCGTCCCATGGACCGTCCAACAGGCCAGGAACCTCACCATGACGCTGGGGTGCCGGATGGTCTCCCTGCGCTTCCTCCTCCGGGACCAGGACAGCAAGTACACCAACGCCTTCGACGCCGTCTTCCAGGCCGACGACATGGAGATCCTGCTCAGCCCACCCCGGGCACCGAAGGCGAACGCAGTCTGCGAGCGAGCCGTGGGTACCCTACGCCGCGAAGTTCTTGACCGGATCCTGATCTACAACGAGGCGCATGCCGTGAAGGTGCTGACCGAGTACATCCGGCACTACAACCGGCACCGCCCCCATCAGTCCCGGCAGCAACTGCCCCCGGACAGTACCGAACTACCCGCCCTGGCCAACGTCACCGACCTCAAGGCCCATCGAATCGAACGACGGCCCGTTCTCGGTGGCCTGATTAACGAGTACCGCCAGGCTGCCTGAACGGCATCGCCGCAGTACACAGCATCGAACCGTATTTTCGAGCGGCACACGGCCGGACCGGGCGCTGCTTGCCGCCCTGGCCCGGCTACTCCCCCACGCACTTCGCCAACATCGAATCGTCTCACCACGCACCCTGCTGGCCTGGCACCGACGCTTGGTGAAGCAGAAATGGACACAGCCACCGCCTCCGGGGCGCCCTCCCCTGCCAGAGGAGATCCGCGGCCTGATCATCCCTCTTGGCGCCGAGAACTCTCGATGGGGCTTTCGGCGCCTGCACGGCGAAATGCGGCGCCTCGGGCACAAGGTCAGCCCCGCCACGGTCCGACGAGCACTGCGTGCTGCCGGCCTCAGCCCCGCACCGCGCCGACAGCCAACGCGAGGCGAGTGGACTTCCTTCCTCAATGCCCAGGCCAACGGCCTCCTCTCCACCGATCTGTTCCATATCGACACCATTGCCCTGCAGCGGCTCTACGCATTGTTCGTCATGGAGGTACGCACCCGCACTGTCCACATCCTCGGCGTCACCGCTCACCCCACTGCGGCCTGGACCACCCAGCAAGCCCGGCAGTTCCTGTGGCAACTTGGCAATCGCACCGCAGGCTTCACCCACCTAATCCGCGACCGCGACACGAAGTTCACTGCCGCCTTCGACGCCGTGTTCGCCAGCGAGGACATCACGGTGGTCGAGATCCCTCCGCGCAGCCCCAACTGCAACCCCCACGCGGAACGCTTCATCCGCTCAGCTCGACAGGAGTGCACCGACGGGGTCTTGTTGTTCGGCCGCAGCCACGCCGAAAGTGGCCTCCGCGACTACGCAGGCCACTTCAACAGCCATCGGCCCCACCAAGGCCGAGACCAACTCGCGCCCAGCGACGACCCGAACGTCATACCCCTGCCAGCAGCCCGGATCAAACGCCGACAAGCCGTCGCCGGCCTCATCAACAAGTACCACCGAGCCAGCTGACCATAGAAAAAATCCCAGCTCACATCCGGTGAAGCCACTCTGAAGCGCTACGAGCGGCACGTCCGTCTCCGATCATATGATTTACAAGACACCCCTTCCTCTGCGGAGATGCGCCATGCTGCACTACACACGAAGGGAATGGCTGTCCCCTTCCTCATAGAGTCAGAACACAGGGGGTGGTCACGTATCGCAGGATTATTTCCCTCACCGTCACAGCGATCGTTTCATCCGCGGAATTCATCCTGGCAGTCCTAACCGCTGGCCAAGCACAGAAGGAAGTGTTCGATGTGACCTGAGGGGCACCCGCGAGGTAGGGCACGGCCGATGTCGGCCTCAGCGGGTCCTCTCTCAACACCGGCAGCATTGACTGCGTCATCACCGGCGGGCACTGCACAGGCAAGAGTCTGCACGCCGACGTGAGCGTTGACTTCCTCGACGCCGCGGTCAAGTGCATTACGGGCGGAGCAGCCGATGCGACAGTCACCGGGGCTCTCACCATCGGATGACGACGAACCTACACCAAGCGGTGAAACCATCACCCGCTTCTCCCGTGACCTGCTCCCTCTGCGGGGAATGCGCCCGCAATGTGCGCAGGGGAGCACTCGTAACTAGCCGACGACTCAGACGCTATCGGTAGCGATCCGCAGGGAACTACCGACGTCACCCACAGGACCTCGCGTCTCTTGTCCTGGTCCTCAGTCTCATCAAGGACAGGGACCCTCTGCCCCTCCTCAATCCTCCGCTCGATGCCGCGCAAATTCTCCTGCAAGCCGAAAGGTAGGACAGAGACATGACCGACGATGACCAGGCTGTGATCCTACTCGCGCACTCCGCCCCCTCAGAGGGCGCGGACCTGGCCAGGCTGGTGGAAGCCCACTTCTACGGCAAGTACCAGGTGCTGCCGGTCTCCACCCCGGCGCAGTCCGGGGTCGTGCTGGAGCGCCTGGACCAGGAGGGCCAGCGGGTGGCCGCCGTGCTCGTCGACGAGCGCCTTCCCGACGACACCAAGGAGACGCTGCTGTCGCGCGTTCCGCAGGAAGGCCGCCTGCTGCTGGCACACCGGCCCGGCGTCGAGGAAGGCGGAGTACGAAGCATCCCCCGTGCACTGGGGGAGCGGGAGGAGGACTTCTGGGTCCCGCTCCACCAGGCGCTGTACGACACCGCGACGCCGGACGACGTCAAAGCCAAGGTTCACGGAGACTGGCAGAACAGGCGGTTTTCCACGACCCTGCGGTTCTTGCTGCTGAATCTCGTCATTTGCGCGCCGGACCTGCAGCCCATTACACCTGACGTCAAGGTCGATCTGACGGTCGGCAGCCAGCAGGAGCAGTATTTCACCAATCCCACGCTGGCCGACCTGGCGGTCCCGCTGGGGCTGAAAACCTACGACTCGACGGTCAAGTATGACGTCGTCATCGTCGGTGGCGGCCCGGCGAGCCTGTCCGCGGCTGTGAACCTGGCTTCGCTGTTCCAGTTGAAGGTGCTCATCATCGAGAAGTTCGCCCTCGGCGGGGAGGCTGCCACAGCGATCAACACGATCGAGAACTACCTCGGGTTCCCCAAAGGAATCAGCGCCTACGACCTCGCCCGTCTGTGGCGACAGCACACCGACAAGTACGACACGTACATCCACCGGCTGCCGTGCTACAGCGCCAACCAGATCAAGACCAACACCACATCCGGCGGGACCACCTACAAGCTGACCGCCACACCGAACGAAGAGGAACGGGTTAGCGCGCAAACGGACATCGGACAGGACGTGACGGTCACGACCGGGGTGGTGCTGATCGCCTCCGGCCTCAAGCCACGCCGTCTGGCGTCGTCGACCCAAGCCCAGGACTACGAAGGCCAAGGCGTGTACTACGACGCCCTGCCCGGCGACACCAGCCTTTACGACCCCGCGAAAGACACGATCGCGATCGTGGGAGCCGGGGACACCGCCGGCCGCGCGGCGGCCCTGTTCGCAGCGAACAAAATCTACGTCGAGCTGCTCGTCAGGGGCGCCAACCTCAACGACATGATCCCGGAGCTCAGGGCTGCGATCAAGAAGTACGCACAGGACGGCATCATCAAAATCCGTAACAAGACCGAGGTGACCAAGGTCGCCAAGGACAACACCACGCGCAAGATGCAGCTGACATTGTCCAACGACCCCACGAATTCCCTGGAGGTGTCGGACCTATATGTCCTGATCGGCGGCCAGGCCGACACTACATGGCTGGACAACGCCGGTGTCAAACTCCAAACGACGATGGGCGAATGGCACGGCTGCGTGCTCACCGGCGCGGACGTGAGCCTGACCACCCCCTCCATGCAGAGCAGCCTCGCCGGCGTCTTCGCCGCCGGCGACGTGCGCAACGGCTCTGTCCGGCGCATCTCCGCCGCCGTGGGAGAAGGAGGAGCCGTGGCCATCGCCATCTACAAGTACTTCACAGCCAACTCCAAGGCCCTCCAAGCCGCCGAGGACACCCCCACCTCTGTCTACTTCACCCACTGTCCATGAGGCAGCCACCGATGCCTCGAAAGCGGTGACTCCTTCCACTGCGGGGCGTCGGCCGAGTGACAGCGGAATGATCCCTGTAGGACTCTGTTAGTCGATGTGATCTGGGTTTTTGTCGATCAGGCCGCGAGGCTGAGGACAAGTTGTTCGTAGTGGGAGACTCGTGTCGTGCGGGGGTTCCGGTCCACCAGGCGTCGAGACGGTAGAGGTTGAGAGCGGCCGCGGTCAGGACCTGGGCCAGAGAGGTTTTGGCGAGGCCGCGATAGCGACTACGCCGGGTGCCGGTGCGTCGCACCGCCTGCGAGATGCTGCCCTCCACCCCGGCCCTGGTGTGGTACCGCTCCTTCCACTGATCGGTCTGCTGCTCCGCCCGCCGTTGTTGGAGGAGTTCGTGCTCTTCGCGTGGCTGGAGCGGCAACTCGGCAAGGAGAGGGTGCGGTTCACTCCAATCGACCGGGCGTTCCTGGCGGCGCTGCTGCACCGGCTGCCACGGGACGTGCTCGGCAGCATACGGCTGCTGGTGCGCCCGGACACGGTACTTCGCTGGCACCGCAGCGTGGTCGCACGCCGCCACGCGGCTGCCTCCCGGACCAAGCCTCCCGGAAGCCCCCGCACTGTCCAGTCCGTCCGGTCCCTGGTGCTGCGTCTGGCGAAGGAGAATCCCGGTTGGGGCTACCGGAGGGTGCACGGTGAACTTCTCGTCCTGGGCGTGAAGGTCGCTGCGTCCACCGTCTGGAAGATCTTGAAGGAAGCTGGGATCGACCCGGCACCCGAGCGGGCCTGCAGTACCTGGGCCGACTTCTTGCGTTCCCAGGCCGATGCCCTGCTGGCCTGCGACTTCCTGGAAACAGTCACCTTGTCCGGGGCCCGGCTGTACGTGTTGGCGGTGATCGAGCACGCCAGCCGACGCATCCGGATCCTGGGGGCGACCGCGCACCCGACCTCCTCATGGGTGACGCAGGCCGCCAAGAACCTGGTCATGGACCTTGAGGACGCGGGCTGCCGGGTGCGGTTCCTGATCCGGGACCGGGACGGGAAGTTCCCCGCCCTGTTCGATGCCGTCCTTGCCGATGTGGGGATCGAGGTCGTCCTCAGCGGTGTCAGGATGCCGAGAATGAACTCGGTCATGGAGCGGTGGGTGCAGACCTGCCGGTGCGAACTGCTGGACCGGACCTTGATCTGGAACCACCGGCACCTGCTCTATGCGCTGCGGGAGTTCGAGCGGTTTTACAACGCTCATCGGCCCCACCAGGGCATCCCCAACGCCCGTCCTCTGCACCCGTTACCCGCGCCGATCACCGATCCGGACCAGATCGCCAGCCTCGACATACGAAGACGCGAGCGCCTCGGCGGCATCCTCCACGAATACCGACATGCCGCATGACCTGGGCGGATGAGATTTCCGGCAAGCGCAAGGTCGGCGACACCGCCCAGGTCCGCCAGCTCGGGACAGCGGCTGCTGAACAGACAGCCCAGCACCGGCAGGTCGTGGCCGGTGCCCAGGCGCGCAGCTGCGGCGCCTCGGGCACGTCGAGGATGTCCAGCGACGGCTGGGCGGGCAGGCCGTCGAGCGTCGTCAGGTGCACGCAGCTCCTGATGGTGAGCTGTCGGAGGGCGGTCATGGTAGGCAGCACCGACAGGTCGGTGAGGTCGCGGACGCAGCAGCAGGCGCGCGAACCCGTCCCGGTCCGACGAGTTGGTCCAGAGTTCCAGCAGCTTGTCCGACGACGGCTCGGCGATGTCGGCAAACCGGGCGGCCAGCTCCAGGGCGCCCTCAGAGCCCGGGCCCGCCATGACGGCCAGCTCACGGACCGCCCGCCAGGCCCGGGCCGCGGACGGCGGCTTCGCCGGGTCCGCCAGTAGGTCGCGCAGGAGCGTCGGCTGGGGCGTGGCGATGGGTGGGGCGAAGCGGGTGTTCATGGGGCCGGAACGCAGTGGACGCCACCGACAGGGGGTGACGGTCTGCGACCGTCATCAGGCCGGGTCGCCCAAGGGGGGCGCAGCGGTCGCAGTACCGCGCTGCCGTACGGCACGGTCCGCCGATTACGGCATATCACCGCGCCAACAGGAACGCGGCGAGCAACATGACGATCACGGAGACGCCACAGAATGCGAGGTGTGAGCGTGGGTAGTCGTACCTCTCGCGCGTCACACCCGTGTTGATCTCGTGCGCCCACATCGCGAACAACTTGCGAGTCGGGAACATGCCGATTGTCAGCCCGATGAGGGCAAACGAACACATGATGAGCATTTCGGCCAGAGCGAAGCCCAGCCGCACACCAATCGCCACCGCTCCGGCACCGCACAAAACCCAGATGAAGGGATACACCGTCCAGAATTTCTGGACGGGTATCCATCTGGCCATGGCGGAGCAGTGGATCACGAGGGCTGTGACAGCCAACAGCCACGGCCACCCCGTGGCAACAGATGTGAGCACGGACTTTCCCCCTGAGTCACTTTGGCTCCGCAGAGGCTAGCAGCGCGGTCGGTGAGGAGTGGCCGGCCGGGCTCCTGAAGGCCTTTCAGGAGGAAGACGCGGTCGCATTCCTGGCCTTCTTCGTCTGCGGCGCTGCAACGCCTGCCGGCAGACGGGCCTACCGGGACCGTCACCAGTGAACCTGCACCCGGCCCGGCCGTTTCGCACAACGCGCGCTCGCTGGAAGGCACCCCGACGGACGTCGCCCGCCTTGATGCCGACGGATACGGGCGCTATGAGGAAGGTTGAGGTCCGCAGCCTCGCTTGAGGCGGACGACGGGCCAGAAGGGGCTTGCCTTCGCGATGGTGGATTGCGCAGGTCACAGCGGACACACAGCGGGTTGAGAAGTAAGGCAAGGCTCACCTAAGCTCACATTTTGTGACAGCGACTCGCCAGGGCGCGCCCACAGGTGTGCCCTTCCGTGCCCTCAGGCACATACCTCTCTTCCTCGCCGGTCTCGGAGCCCTGGTGCTCTGCGTCGCGCTGAGCCTTGCCCTCGGTGCCCGTTCCGTACCCCTGTCCACGGTGGTCGACGCGCTGTTCGGCGGCGCCCACGGGCGCGAGGCGCTCGTGGTGACCGGGCTGCGCCTGCCGCGTACCGTCATCGGCCTCGCTGTGGGCGCCGCGCTGGGCGTCGCCGGGGCTGTCGCCCAGGGCATCACGCGCAACCCGCTCGCGTCCCCGACCACCCTCGGCATCAACGCGGGCGCCGGTTTCGCGGTGGTCGTCGCGATCTACGCGCTCAAGCTCACCAGCCCCGCCGAGTACCTGTGGTTCGCGTTCGCCGGGGCGGCGGGCGCCGCCCTCTTCGCCCAGGCGCTGGCCCGCCGCGCCGGGGACATCGATCCCGTCCGGCTCGCGCTGGGCGGCACGGTGCTCCAGCTCGTGCTGCTTTCCTGGACGTCGGCGGTGATGCTGCTCAATCAGCGCACGCTGGACGAGGCCCGATTCTGGCTCGCCGGGTCACTGTCCGGCCGAACCTTCGACGTGCTGTGTCCGGTGCTGCCCACCCTGGTACTCGGCCTGGTGGTCGCGCTGGCCGTCTCCCCTGCCCTCAACGCCCTGGCCCTGGGGGACGACTCGGCGCAGGCACTCGGTGTGCCGGTGGCCCGGATCCGGCTGGCCGGTGGCATCGCGGTCGTCCTGCTCGCCGGCTCGGCCGTCGCCGTCGCTGGGCCAGTCGCCTTCGTCGGCCTCGCCGCGCCCCATCTCGTACGGCCCCTGCTCGGCGGCGACCACCGCCTGCTGGTGCCCGGCTGTCTGATTGCCGGCCCGCTGCTGCTGCTCGCGGCCGACGTTCTCGGCCGGATCGTGATCCGCCCCTCGGAGCTGGAGGTCGGCATCGTGACCGCCTTCCTGGGCGCGCCTCTGCTCGCCCTGCTGGCCCGGAAGGTGGCCCGATGACCACCGCCGCCGTGCCCGCTCGTACGACGTCCATGTCCCGTGGTCGTATGCGACGCCGCGTCCTGCTGTACGCCGCCTCCGGAGTCGCCGCGCTGCTTGTGCTGCTCACCGTGTCGCTGACGACGGGCGAGATGCGGATTCCCGCGGTCACCGCGCTGCGGGCGCTGGTCGGACTCGGAGATCCCGGGGACGTACTCGTGGTGCAGGAGTTCCGGGCGCCCCGGGCCGTGGCGGCGATCGTCGCCGGTGCCGGACTGGGAGCGGCGGGCTGTGTGCTGCAACGGCTGTTCCGCAATCCCTTGGCATCTCCTGATGTCATGGGCGTGACAGGCGGGGCGTCGCTGGGCGCGGTCGCGCTGATCGCCGCGGGTGCCTCGCAGACGCTGATACCGGTCGGGGCCCTGGGAGGAGGCCTCCTCGCCGCGCTGCTGCTGGGCGTGTTCGCCTGGCGGTCCGGGCTGGCAGTGACCCGGCTCGTGCTCACCGGACTCGCCGTCCAGGCGGGCCTTGCGGCGGCCGTGAACCTGATGATCGTGCGTTTCCCCGCCGAACTGGCCGGATCGGCGCTGCAGTGGACCACCGGCTCCTTGTACGGGCGCACGTGGACGGAGGTGTGGGGGGCCGGCGGTGCCATGGCGCTGGCGCTCGCCGTCGCCTTCATCCTGCACCGCCGACTGGCCGTGCTCGACCTCGGGGACGACTCGGCGGGCGCCCTCGGCCTCAACACCTCCGCCGCGCGCCTCCAACTCCTCGTCGTCGCCGTTGTGTTGGCCTCGCTCGCCGCCTCGCTCGCCGGGCCGGTCACGTTCGTGGCATTCGCCGTGCCCCACATCGTGCGCTTCGTCACCGGCCCGCCCACCTCCGCGTCCCTGGCACTGGCCGGCCTGACCGGAGCGGTCCTGCTCCTTGCCTCCGACCTGGTGGTCCAGCACCTGCTGCCGATCGAGGGACTGCCGGTCGGCGCGGCAACCGCCACGCTCGGCGCTCCCTGGCTGCTGGTGCTGATGTTCCGACAGAGCTCGCCCGTCCCCAGGAGCCGCATGTGACGGGCGTACATCAAGCCTTGCCCCACCGTTCGCAGGAGCCGACCATGACCGCCACCAACCAGCTCCGCGCCCAGAGCCTCGACCTGCGCTACGGCGACCGGCTCGTGGTCGGCGGCCTCGATCTGACACTGCCCGGCGGTGTCGTCACCGCGATTGTCGGCCCCAACGCCTGTGGCAAATCGACCCTGTTGCGTGGTCTGAGCCGACTGCTGGCCCCGGCCTCCGGTACGGTCATGCTGGACGGCACGGACATCCACCGGATGTCCGCCCGCGCGCTGGCCCGCCGGATGGGCCTGCTGCCGCAGCAGCCGGTCACCCCTGAGGCCATCACCGTCGAGGCTCTCGTGCGGCTCGGTCGCTACCCGCACCAGCGGCTGCTGAGTCCGTGGTCCGCCACCGACCAGAAGGCGGTGGACGAGGCCCTGGAGCGCACCGGCACCTCCTCACTGCGGGACCAGCCCGTCGACCGGCTCTCCGGCGGCCAGCGGCAGCGCGCCTGGATCGCGCTGGCGCTGGCGCAGGACACCGAGTTGCTCCTGCTCGACGAACCCACCACCTTCCTCGACCTGCGCCACCAGCTCGACGTCCTCGACCTGGTCGCCGCCCTGCACACCGAGGCGGGCCGCACCGTGGTGATGGTGTTGCACGACCTCGGACAGGCCGCCCGCTACGCGGACCACATGGTGGTCCTCAAGGACGGACGGCTGGCCGCCGTCGGCGCCCCCGCCGACGTGCTCGACGCGGAGTTGGTCAAGTCCGTGTTCGACGTGGACTGCCGGGTCATTCCGGACCCGGAGACCGGCACCCCGCTGGTCGTCCCGAAAAGCAGCGCGGTGCGGCACTCCGCCGCGTCCGCGTGAACCACACCCGTTACGGGCCCTACGAGAAGGACCACCCTCATGTTGAAGCGCTCTCCCCAGCGCGGATCGGGCCGGCTGATCGCCGTGCTGCTCTCCGTCGTGCTCGGTACGGCCGCGCTGGCCGGCTGCGGCGGCGAGTCCCCGTCCGACGACACCGACACCGCGAAGGCCGCCGCCTCCTCCGGCGGATTCCCGCGCACCCTCAAGACGGTGATGGGCGACGTGAAGATCCCGTCCCAGCCGAAGCGTGTCGTCGTCCTCGACACCGGTGAGCTGGACGACGTCACGCTGCTCGGCGTCGACCCCGTCGGCGCGGTCGCCCCGCACTTCAAGACCGAGGGTGGCTTCCCGAACTATCTGAAGGGCGAGTTGAGCGGCACCACGGACGTCGGCCCGCTCCTGGAGCCGAACCTGGAGAAGATCGCCTCGCTCAAGCCGGACCTGATCCTGTCCTCCAAGGTCCGTCACGAGAAGATCCACGACAAGCTCAACGCCATCGCCCCGACCGTGTTCACCGAGACCACCGGCGGTGTGTGGAAGCAGAACCTCGAGGTGCATGCCAAGGCGCTCGGCCTCGAGAAGGAGGCCGCGGCCAAGGTCGAGGAGTACGAGAACCAGGCCAAGGCCCTCGGCGAGGCCATCAAGAAGAAGGACGGCGGCACCATGCCGACCGCGTCCGTGGTCCGCTTCATCGCCGGTCCGACCCGCCTGTACCAGTCCAACTCCTACAGCGGCGTCGTCCTGAACGACATCGGCTTCAAGCGCCCGGCGTCCCAGGTCTCCAACGATCCCGCGGTCACGATGAAGGACGTCAGCCCCGAGCAGATCGACCGGGCCGAAGCCGACCTGATCTTCGTCACCACCGCCGACACCCCGGACAAGACCCAGAAAAAGGCGGTCACGTCCAACCCGGTCTGGAAGGACCTCTCGGCCGTCAAGAACGGCAAGGTCTTCACGGTCCCGGACGAGACGTGGATGTCCGGCATCGGCGTCCAGGCCGCGGAGCAGATGCTCAAGGACGTGGCCAAGGCCACCGGCGTCCAACTCCCGAAGAAGTAACCGCCGCTGCCCCGGAGCGGGGCGCCGCGTTCCTCGCGCGCCCCGTCTCGGCCGCACCTGGCCATCTTCGGACTCGCCGCGGCACGCGCCAATTCCTCCAACCGCCACTGGTCGACGTGACGGGCCTGTCCTCGGACACCGAGGAGCACAAGGACGGCAACCTGCTGATCGGCGCGGCCGCGCGAAACACCGCGGTCGCCGAGCATCGTGCCGTTCGCACCCGCTACCCAGTGCTCTCCCGCACGATCCTGGGCGCCTCGTCCGCCTGCGTCGCCACGCATCCGTCGGACATGTGCGTGGCGCTCGCCGCGCTCGACGCGGTAGTGCGCCTCCAGGGAGCCGGAGGCACCCGCACACTGCCGCTGACGGAGCTGTACCGGCATCCCGGAGATCATCGCGAGATCGAGACGTTCTGGAACCGGGCGAACTGATCACCGCGGTCGAACTGTCCGCGCCGGCACCGGTGCCCTCGGCTTCTCAGGCCTGGTCCGCCTCGTCTGTCGCGTGGGGCAGCAAGGGGAACAGCCTGGTGATGAGAGCCACTGGGCGGGCGTCGTCCGGTCGGGCCAGGGGACGTTGTTCACGGTCTTGGTAGGGAGCGAGCGCGCGCCGGATGGCGTCCGCGACCCGGCCCATCTCATCGGGTGTCAGATACGCAACGGCACTGAAGGCCTCGTCGCGGAGCCATTCGGCTGGCGCCTGGTCCCGTTGGTCGAGCCATCGCTGCCAGCTCTCGTCCTCCAGCCCGCGGGCGAGGTCGCCGAAGTCCTCCGTGGACGGGTCGGCAGCAGGGGTCGGCTGCCGCAGGCGCCAAGGACGAGCGCGGCCCCCGCTGTGAGGGGCTTCTTCGATGTGCCCGTGGCGCGCGAGCTGCCGCAGGTGGAACGAACAGAGCCCGGAGCTGTAGCCCAGCCGGGCGGCCGCTTCGGTCGCCGTGACGGTGCCGACTTCGGCGAGCAGGTCCAGAAGGGCTGTGCGGACCTCGTGCTCGCGCAGCCCCTCACCGGCCTGGAGGGACTGGCTGGATGGAAGGTTGAGGTCTTCTTCAGTCACTTTGCAAAGTCTGCTACTTTGCAAAGCACTTGGCAAGAGTGATTGTTCGGAGGCTTCAGGGCCACGGTGACGTCTGTGGCCTGTGCGGCATGCCCAGCAGAGGAGACAGCAATGTCTGTTCGTCACGACCGGTCTCGTGCCGACGACCGGCGAGTCCGTGTCCAGGGCCGCCCTGTCGACTCGTATGCGGCTCTGTCACCGGAGGCGGAACGAGGTTCGGTGCGCCGGGTCACGGTGGTCGGTGAGGAGGTGCTGAGCCGTCCGTGCCGGGAGGTGACCGAGTTCGGAACGGCGGAGTTGTCGGCGTTGATCGACGACATGTTTCTGACCATGTATGTGGCCGACGGTGCCGGCTTGGCCGCCAACCAGGTTGGCGTCGATCTGCGCCTGTTCGTGTATGACTGTCCGGACGACTACGGGATCCGGCATGTCGGCCATCTCATCAACCCGGTTCTCGACCTGCCCGGTCCGGGTGGCCGCCGACTCGTCGACGACGTCGAGGGCTGCCTTTCCGTGCCCGGCGCCGCCATGGCGGTTCCCCGCACCGATCGCGCCGTAGCTCGCGGATTCGACAAGGATGGCAGCCCTCTCCTCATCGAGGGGACGGGTTACTTCGCCCGATGTCTGCAGCATGAGACCGATCACCTCCTCGGGCACACATATCTCGACCGACTCTCCAAGCGGGACCGCAAGGACGCGTTGCGGCAGATGGAAGACCGCCGCGAGGATGTCTTCGCGCAACGCGCGATCAAGGCCGCCAACCTCGGCCGGTGAGATCCCGGCTTCCACCCCACGGCGGGGCAAGCAGGCGATGTGGTGCGCGGCGATGCGGCGACCGGCTTTCGGAAGACGCTGTGTCAGAGCCGCGCGAGCGCCCTCTCCCTCGCCTCCCTCCCCCGTGGTCCCGGCAGCACGAGCTGTCCATCGGTGACGAGCAGGAAGCGCTCCAGCCCCGGAACCAGCACGTTCACAACGGCCAGGTTCTCGGTGGCGTACGGCGTCCACCGCATGACGTTCAGCCCGTGACCGGTCAGGGCCGCCAGCAGCGCGTCGAGATGCTCGCGCGGGGTCGGCGGCGCCGGGCGGTCCCCGAAAGGTACGCGTATCGCGCCGCTCAGGGCGGGCCCCAGGTCGCCGAGGTAACAGGCGTGCAGTGCGGGATACGGCCCGGTCCAGTCCCGCCGGGGCGGCAGCAGCCGGGCATACGAGGGGTTCGTCCGGGCCAGTGCGAGGGACAGGTCGACCTGGATCACCTCGCTCAGCGCCCGGTGTGCCGCATAGAGCGGCGACAGCGACGCACCGCAGCCGCGTACCCGCGCGGGCTCGCCCGGGGCCGGTTCCACGAAGACCAGGTACGTGGGGATGCCGAGGTCGCTCGTCATGTCGATGAGATGGACGGGCCGGCCGACGGCTGTCTCGGCGGTGTCCCTCAGGTCCCGCAGGTCCGGCGGCAGGCTCGCCGGGTCGACCACCCTCAGCCGTGGGGCACGGCCCCGGGTCAAGAACTGTTCGACGAGCAGCAGCGAGAAGGCGTCCCGCTCGACGGCCTCGTTCACGGCGTGGACCGTCGCCTCCACCACGTCGGTGCCGGCCGCCCAGCCGTTGTTGGAGGAGTACCGCCCGATCGCGGTGTAGTCGTAGGTGTCACCCGCGGCGTGCCGCGCCGCCTCGTGGTCGCTCTCGATGAAGTCGGGCATCGACAGGAACACGGGCACCGCGACCTCGGCTGCGGCATCCGGCCGGCCGAGGGGCTGGTAGGGGGCGCAGGCCAGCGGCCCGTCCGGGAGGTCCGCGAGCAGCGCCACCGCACCATCGCCGCGCAGCGCGGCGTCTGAGGCGACGTCGTGGGCGGCGCGGGCCACGAAGGTGTCCGCAGCCGGCCCGGCGAGGCCGACCACGCTGCTGAGATGGTGCTCCAGCGCCTCGAACACCGCGCCGACCCGGGCCGCCTCACGGTCGCCCTTGCCGAGACCGAAGCCCTGGTGCACGGGGCTCCCGCCACGTTCCAGTACGCAGGACCACGTACCGGGGCTGCCTTCCCGCAGCGCCTTGACGCGCGTGTCCAGGCCGAGTTCGGCGGCCGCGGCCAGGCCGCGAGGGTAGGCGTCCGAGAGCGGCAGCTCCCGCTCCCCCGCCTGCGGCGGCTTCACGGGGCGATCGGTGTCCACTGTGGTCATTGCCCGCCTTCCTTCATCGTGCCGAACTGCCCGGGCCCGGCCCTGTCCGGAGCCACCGCCACACGGTTCCGTCGTGCGCCTGTGCTCTCGCACGGGCGGGTGGGCGCCGCCGTCCTGTCGGCGCGCGGCGCCCACCGCCCCCGTTTCACCTCGTCTCGACGCAGGTCAGGACTCGGTGCTCTCGTCAGCGGTCGCCAGGTCGGCGAGCATCTGCTCCTCCTCGGGAGAGAGCACGACCTGCTCCGTCCGGTGCGCCTTGATGTCGACGATGCCCATAGCACATCCCTTCTCGCTCATGAGTTGACTCCGGCCGCAACGCGACCGGCGTACGGTCGGCCAGACCATAGGACCGAGCCCGAGCCCCTGCAGTGCGGCAGATCACGGTGGCCGATAACGGCGCGTGAGGTTTGACGATCATTCACGGCCGGCCGAGGCGCGCCGCCTTTCGTGATCGCCCGTCTCCGGCCTCGCCCGGCTCCCGTCGCCACCGTCCACGAACACACTGTGTTTCACACTTACTGACGATCACAATCACACCATCATGCGGTCAGGTTGGCCGGATTCCGTGCCCGGTACCGCCAGGAGCCTGCCATGGCTCGAGGTGGTTGAGGCAATATTTCACAACGTTGTACCGTCGGCGTGCTGATGAGATCACTCCGAACCACGATCGGGTTCTACACGCACCACCCCACCAGTTCAGTCCGGAACCCTGGTGATCATGTATGCGTTGGACCGCTTGAGCCTTCGAGTGAGGAGTGACCGCATGGCGACACCATTGGACGAGATCACACGTACTTGGCTTCAGGAGCCCAGGTTCTGGCAGATGGCCACCCTGAACCCGGACGGTTCGCCGCAGTTGACACCGATGTGGGCCGACCTGGAGGACGGCCAGATAGTGATCAACACCTCGGCCGGCCGCGTCAAGGAAGAGAACCTGCGGCGTGATCCCCGCGTATCGCTGTGCTGCATGGATACCGAGAACCCGTACCACCGGGTGGAGATCCGCGGCCGCGCCGTCCGTTTCGTGGCGGGAGAGCCTGCCGTGCACGTCATGGACCGGCTCGCGCAGAAGTACCTCGGCACGGAGACGTTCCCTTGGCTGATCCCCGGCGAGGTGAGAGTGGCGGTCTACATCGAGCCGTACCACGTCCACCGTGTCGTCGGTGTGGAGAAGTTCCGGCCTGGAGTACTGCCTCAACCGTGAGCGTCGACGTTCGCAAGGTATCGCGCCCGAGCGAGGCGGATCCGGGCGAACCACTTCGCGTGCTGCCGGATCTGCCGTTCCTGGTAGTCAGCCTCGGTCCGCCACCAGATGCGGACCAGAGATGCGCGGCGCTTGCAGGTGACATCGGCGCGAGCGGTGTCGATCTCGGCCTGCGAGGGGGCTGTCCCGCTCCACCCGGGGTCGTTGTTGGCGGCCATCGGGTCCGGGTAGTGGAAGCCCATGGCTCGCATGCAGGCGCTCCAGCGGGCGAACGCCTTCGCTACGTCCGGATGGCGTTGGGAGCGCTCGTAGGTGTCGGCCGAGATCCGGTCCAGGCGGCCGAAGTCGACCTTGGGCACGTTGCGCAGCAGTTCGCGGTCCGCCTGCTGCTCGCAGCCCGATGTGCCGTCCTTCCCGTAGGCGGCTGCTCGCTCCTTCGGGGTGAGTCCTCCCTCGCGCCGGGCGATCCATGCCTCGGCGGCCTCGGAGTGAGGATCGGGCAGTGGGTGGTATCCGTAGCGCTTCGCGGGCTCCGCCTCGATCAGCCCGTAGCGACCACGGTTCGGCCAGGACTCGGCGTCCCGCCCGGGAAGCCGGAGCCAGTGGAATCCCTTGCGTGTCATGCAGGATTCGATCAGACGGTCCTGCGCCACCGCGATGCGTGCCGCCTGAGGCCCGTCGAGGGTGTAGGCGTCGAGGGGAAGGACGAGGTCTTTCACCTCCCGCGTGGGGGCCGGGGGCCGGGGCGTGGGCTGCGCAGGGCCGCTGCCGGCCGGGTCGGCTCCGCCGCTGGAGCATCCGGCGGCGACCAGGCACACGGCGGCTACGGTGGCCACGGCGGCCGGGCGAGCACGCATCTCAATCAGCTCCCTGGGGAGCCGGGGCGCCCCGCGTTGCGTGGCGCGTGAGAGCCCCGGCGGAGTTTGGTGTCAGTTACACCACTTGTACAGGGAGCTGGTCTTGTACTTGACCTTGTTGTTGGCCAGGTTGGCGTCCCAACTCCACGGGTTGAGTGTGGTTTTCCGGCCGCGGTTCCAGTAGTCCGTCCACAGCGTCCAGTAGCAGCCGCGGGTGAGATTCTTCACCGAGCGGATGTGGTCGTTGACCTTTCCCCCGTTGTTGAACCGGTTGTCGGACAGCTTCATGTCCGACTTGCAGAACTTTTTGTAGCCACCGGTGTAGTTCGTGTACTGGTACGCGTGCAGCGGCGCGGGGCACGCCGCCGACGCGGTCGCGGTGCCGCGTGCGTGGTCCGGTGCAGCGGGGCTGGCGCCCGCCGTCGGCGCCAGGAGAAACGCGCCGGCGACCGCCAACGCCCCCGCGCCCAGCCCAAGCCTCATCTGCTGCCTCATAACAGGTTCGCCCCTTTCTTCATGAGCCGACACGATCGGCCCGATATGATCCTGCCGATCGGGCCGACCGGATGTCATGCGCGGTGGGCGACAGCTGCTTAGCACTGCGTGCCAGCCTTGTGGCGCGGAGCGGGCCTGCGCACAGCACAAGCGGCGCGGTGATCCAGCTGTCCTGGTCCACGTCCGCGCCGGGAGCGACGTCGAAGAGACTCAGTGCACGCGTACCAACAGCCTTTTCAGGCCGCGCAACGTGCTGTTCAGCACGGGCTCCGCCGCCACGATCTCGAATCCGCGCACCTGGGCGAGCAGAGCGTTGATGATGGCGTGCATCTCGATCCGGGCCAGCCCCATGCCGAGGCAGGCGTGCTCCCCTCTGCCGAAGGCCAGGTGGTCCGACGGCCGGCGTTGCACATCGAACCGTTCCGCGGCGGGGTACTTGCGGTCGTCCCGGTTCGCCGAGCCGTAGAGAAGCATGACCCGGGACCCGGCGGGCAGGACCGCACCGCCGACCTCGTGGTCGTCGGTCAGGAACCGGGTGAAACGCTGGACGGGTGACTCCAGTCGCAGCACCTCGTTGACCGCGTGGGGGACGAGCGAGGGGTCCGCGCGCACCAGGTCCCATTGCTCGGGATGCCTGGCGAAGAGGTACACCGCGCTCGAGATGCCGTACTTGGTGGTGTCCAGGCTGGGAGCGATGTAGTCCAGCATCATTCCCGGGCACTTCTCGGCCGGAATCTCCCCTCGTTCCGCCGCCCGGTACAGCTCCGACGCCCAGCTGCCTTCCCGCAGTGTCTCCAGCGAGCATTCGCTGGCGGCGAATTCCGCCATTTCCTGGAGCTTGGGGAAAGCGGCGAGCGTGCGCTCGTTCAGCGGCCCTTGAGCGTCGAAGGTCGCCGAAGCCCATTCGAGCATGCGGGTGCGGCCCGCCTCGGCGAGGCCCACCCGCTTCGACACCACGCTCAGCGGAAGGTGTTCGGCCAGCTCCGTCGCCGCGTCGAAGGTGCCCTGGCGCACCATCCGGCGGACGACGAGATCAGCCTCCTCCTCGATCTTCGGCGTCAGCTCCCGCAACGCGTCGAACCGCAGCGGTCTGCCCAGCACCTTGCGCATCTGCGTGTGCTCCGGCGGGTCGCTGCACAGCGTGATGCCCTCCAGCATGGTGTTGATCTCGTCATTGACCATCACGCCTTTGGCGGAGGAGAACGTCTTCCAGTTCGAGGATGCCTCTCTGACCTCCTCGTACCGGGGAAACACGTATATGCCGAGGCGCGTGAGCCGGCTCACCGGCCCGAGTTCACGCAGCTGCCGGTACAAGGGGTAGGGATCACGGAGCGCGGATTCCGCGTAGAGATCGATACTGCTCTCGGGTACATCGTTCACCGTCGCCGCCCCTCATATGACTGAACACACGGTTTGGAACCGTAACACACCGTGTGCCACTCGCAGTTGACCGAGATCCAGGTGCCACAGCGAGGTTGCATCTCTCCCAAGGGCTTGACCGGAGACGAAGCGGCTCCTACATTCCTCACACCCTCGAGGTAGATCGATTAACCACTCGTTAACCGCCTGGTTGGAGACACCCCGCAGTGCACTCACCGCTGACTAGGCGCGGCTTCCTCGCCGCCGGTTCCGGCCTCGCCGCCACGACCGTCCTGCCTGCCCTGTCCGGCTGCTCCCTGGTGGCCGCGGCGGACTCCGATCCCGATACGCTCGTCGTGCACAGCCAGCTGGGCACCACCGCCCCGGGATCGCCCACCTACCTCGCGGCTCTGGACCGTTTCCGCAAGGAGAATCCAGGACTCAAGGTCAAGAACCTCATCAACGGCGACGACCTCGCGCAGGTCTACGAGACCTCGCGCCTGGCCCGCAAGGAGCCGGACGTCGTGATGGTCAACCTCTACGACAAAACGCTGGCGTGGACGGACGTGGGCGCCACCGTCGACGTCAAGGACTACCTGGACGACTGGGGGCTGCGCGAGCGGGTGCGCCCGGAGGCCCTCGCCGCGTGGACCGACGCCAAGGGGAGGCTGCGGGCCTTCCCCTACTTCGCCACGAACTGGCCGATCGCCTACAACAGGGCACTGATGGACCGGGCGGGCGTCGACGCGATACCCACCACGGGTGACGGGCTGATCGCCGCGTCCCGCAAGCTGCGCGCCAAGGGGATCGCGCCCGTGACCGTCGGCGGGAACGACTGGACGGGGCAGAAGCTGCTCGCCCAGATCATCCAGACCTTCCTGACCGAGGACGAGGCCAGGCACGCCTACACCACCGGGGACTTCGGCAGCAGGGGTGCCCGGGAGGGTATTGAATACTTTGCGACCCTGCGGGACGCGGGCGTCTTCGCCGACAAGGCGCAGGGCCTCACCTCGGACCTGATGACCACGCAGTTCAACACGGAGTCCGCGGCGATCGAGTCGGCGATGTCATCGGCGCTGGCGAAGGTGCCCGAGAAGGTCGCCCGGCACACCGAGGTCGGCGGCTGGCCGCTGGCCGACGGCGCCGTGCACGACAAGCCCACCATCCTGCGGACGTTCACCCTGATCGGGTTCTGGATCAGTCCGAACGGCACCAAGAAGATCGACGCCGTCGAGAAGTTCCTGCGCTTCATGTACCGCCCCGACACCGTCTCCCGGTTCATCAAGGAGAGCGGCCGCGACATGGCGCTGCGCTCCGACACCGTCAGCACGGACTTCCCGCTGGTCGCCGCCGCGCAGAAGCTGGGCTCCGATGTGAGCCAGGTGTTGTTGCCCGACGTCTACGTCCCACCCGCCGCCACCCAGCCGCTGATCACCGCGACCAGCACATCCTTCACCCGAGGCACCAGCGCCGCGAAGGTCCGCGCCGCGCTCGAAACCGCGTACCGCTCCGCGTGACCCGCCCGCCCGCTCGCTCATCTCCCGAGCCCGACCTCACGGAAGCCACCTCATGACGACGCTGACGTCGACCCCGGGCGGGGCCGCGGTCCGCCACCCCGCTCCGCCCTCCGCCACGCCCCGTTCACGCAACGCCCGACAGGGCGGCACGATCCTCGCCGTCCCCGCGCTGATCTGGTACGCGATCTTCATGATCGGTCCGGTGATCGCCATCTTCGTGATCGCCGCCCTGCACTGGCCGGGAATGCTTCAGCCGGTGTCCTTCGCCGGTCTCGACAACGTCCGCACGGTCCTGGACGACCCCGTGTTCTGGGACGCGGTGAACAACACCGCCGTCCAGTTGGCCGTGGCGCTGCCGATCATGATCGTATGCGCCTATATGCTGGGCTACTACGTCGCGCAGAAGCCCCCTGGACACCGTGTCATCCGCTATCTGCTCTTCATCCCCGGCCTGATCTCCACCCCCGCGAAGGCCATGGTGTTCTACGCGGCACTGTCCCCGGACGGGCTGGTCAACGGCGGGTTGCAGTCCGCGGGGCTCGGTTCGCTCACCGACGCCTGGCTCGCCTCGCCCTCGACGGCTCTGGCCTGTCTCATCGCCCTGGACGTGTGGAGCGGGATCGGCTTCACCGCGGTCCTGTTCGCCGCCCGGCTCGACAGCGTCCCGGACGAGCTCGGCGAGGCGGCGCAGCTGGACGGGGCCGGGCACTGGCGGACCATGTGGCGCATCCACTTCCCGGTGATCCGCGACTATGTCGGTGTCGTCACCATGCTTCAGTTCCTGTGGACCCTCTTCGGCTCGGCACAGCATGTCCTGCTGCTCACCCAGGGCGGTCCCGGCAGTTCGTCGACGACGCTGTCGTTCCTCGTGTACCAGAAGGCGTTCATCGCGGCCGACCTGGGTTACAGCCAGACCGTCGGCGTCGTCCTCTTTCTGGCCGGGCTCGTCGGGCTGCTCGCCATCCGCCGTGTGTTTCGCCAGAACTACTGATCGGAGCGGCTCACCATGAAACTCGGCAAACGCTGGCTGCCGGCACACCTCCTGGTGTGGACCTACGCGGTGCTGCTGATCGTGCCGCTCTACTACTTCCTCGCCTCCGCGTTCAAGAGCAACGAGGAGATCTTCGCCCACCCCTTCGCGCTGCCGGACTCGCTCGGCTTCGGCAACTTCCGCACGGCCTACAGCAGCGCCTCCCTGGGCCCGGCCATCGTCAACTCGGCGCTGGTGACGGTCCTTTCGCTGGCGCTGACCCTGCTGCTGGCGCTGCCCGCGGCGTTCGCCCTCGCCCGGTCGACCGGACGGCTGGCCTCGGCGGTGGAGAAGGTCTTCTCGCTCGGCTTCCTGATCCCGACGTTCGCGGCGCTCTTTCCGACGTTCCTGCTCGCCGCGGCCACCGGGCTGTTCCACACACAGCTCTTCATGGTCCTCTTCCTGCCCGCCACGGCGATGCCGCTGTCGGTGGTGATCCTGGTGCAGTTCATGCGGACCATCCCGAGGGAGATGGAGGAGGCCGCCCGGATGGACGGGGCGTCCACCTACACCGTGCTGCGCCACATCTACACGCCGATGTGCCTGCCCGGCATCGCGACCGTGATCCTCCTGAACTTCCTGACGTTCTGGAACGAGTACCTGTACTCGCTCGTCATCATCGGCCCCGACCCCGACCAGCGCACCGTCCAGGCGGCCCTGCCCACACTGAAGGCGGTCATCGGCACCGACTACGGCGTTCTCACCGCGGGCACGGTGCTGACCCTCATCCCCGTATGGATCGTCTACACGGTGCTCCAGAAGCGCATGCAGCAGGCGCTCATCAGCGGGGCGGTGAAGATGTGAGCGTGCCCACCGGGAAGCCGGTCCGCCGGCCGACCATCAAGGCGGTGGCGGCCGCCGCCGGGGTGTCGACGGCGGCCGTGTCCCAGGCTTTCCACGGCAAGGGCCGACTGTCGGAGCCGACCAGGCAGCGCATCCTGGACACCGCGGGGGAGCTCGGCTGGTCGCCGAGCGCGCCCGCCGCCGCCCTGCGCAACGCCCGCACCCGCACCCTCGCGCTCGTGGTGCGGCGTCCCACCGATGTGCTCGGCGCCGACCCGCACTTCAGCGAGCTGATCACCGGTATCGAAGGCGAACTGGCGCCCCGCGGCTACGGCCTCCTGCTGCATCTGGTCGCCGGGGCACAGGAGGAGAACGCCCTCTACCGGCAGCTGACCGCCGAAGGCCGGGTCGACGGAGCCGTCCTGACGGACGCGCGCACCGACGACTCGCGCCCCGCCCTGCTGGCCCGCCTAGGCCTGCCCGCCGTGCTGCTCGGTCCCCCCGACCGTGCCGCCGGGGTGCCGAGCGTCGGCATCGGCCACCAGGGCGCCGCCGTCGAGGAGGTCGTCCGCCACCTCCTCGGCCTCGGACACCGGCGCATCGCCTATGTGGCGGGCCCCGCCGACCTCCAGCACACCCGGCTGCGGGGCGGTGTCTTCGAGACGGCCCTCAAGGCGGCCGGTCTGCGGCCCTACGCGGTCCTGCACACCGACTTCACCGAAGTGTCCGCCGTGGCCGCGACCCGGGCGCTGCTGGACACCGCCGACCGCGCCACGGCGATCGTCTACGCCAACGACTCCATGGCGGTGTGCGGCATCGGCGCCGCCCAGCGCGGCGGTCTGCGCGTCCCCGACGACCTGTCGGTCGTCGGCTATGACGACCTGCCGCTCGGCCGCTGGCTGCACCCCCGGCTGACCACGGTCGACCAGCAGGTACAGCGGGTCGGCGCGGCCGCCGCCCGGCTGCTCCTCGCCCGCTGCGGCGAGGATGTCGAGGAGACGGTGCTCGACGACCGGCCGCGTCTGGTCGTCCGGGAATCCACCGGACCCGCCCCTGTCTGATGCCCGCAGCGCTCGCGCTGCCACCACGACCGGCAGATTTACGGGTACCCCGCACCCCCACACCGCACCACGAGATCCGAGAAGGACCATGCGACGCCACAGCGCCCAGCTCACCCACCACCCCGCCGTCCTGCCCTGGCTCGGCGCCAACTTCTGGTCCCGCACCGGCGGGCCCCTGATGTGGCGCGACTACGACCCGAAGACGGTCCGGGCCGAACTGCGGGTGCTGTACGAGCACGGCCTGACGATGACCCGGTCGTTCTTCTACTGGCCCGACTTCCATCCGCAGCCCCACCGCATCGACGAGACGCTGTGCGAACACTTCCGCGACTTCCTCGACGCCCACAGCGAGACGGGCATGGGGACGGTACCCACCTTCATCGTCGGACACATGTCGGGCGAGAACTGGGATCCGGCCTGGCGCGGGGGCCGCGATCTGTACGAGGACGTGTGGATGGTCGGCCGCCAGGCGTGGTTCGTGTCCCAGATGACCCGCCGCTTCAAGGACCACCCGGCGGTCACGGGCTGGCTCATCACCAATGAGATGCCGGGATACGGCCGCGTCTACCAGGTGGATCCGCCCTCCCCCGATGTGGTGACGGCCTGGGCGCAGGCCATGTGCAACGCCGTGCGGGCCGCCGGCGGCACCCAGCCCGTCTCTCTCGGTGACGGCGCGTGGGGCATCGAGGTCACCGGCCGCGACAACGGCTTCTCGCTGCGCGAGACGGCCGAGTACGTCGACTTCGTCGGCCCGCATGTGTACCGCTCCGACACCGACCGGCCCCGCCAGCACCTGCGCGCCGCCTTCGAGTGCGAACTGGCCTCGGTCACCGGGCACCCCGTCGTACTGGAGGAGTTCGGTCTCTCCACGGACACGGTGTCCGCCGGGAACGCGGCGGTCTACTACCGGCAGACCCTGCACAACTCCCTGCTCGGCGGAGCGACGGGCTGGATCGCCTGGAACAACACCGACTACGACGATCTGTGGGACCGCTCGCCGTACGACCACCACCCCTTCGAGATGCACTTCGGCATCACCGACAGCACCGGGGCTCCCAAGGCTCCGCTGCTCGAACTCGCCGAGTTCGCCGAGGTGTTGGGGGCCGTGGACTTCACCCGCTGCCGACGCGCCGACGCGGACGCGGCGCTGGTCGTGCCCGCCTTCCTGGAGCGCGGCTACCCCTACAGCAGGCCCGCCGACCGACCACTGATCTTCACTTCCCTGCACCAGAGCTATGTCGCCACCCGCGCCGCCGACCTGCCGGTGGGCTTCACCCGGGAGGCCGACGGCCTGCCCGGCGACGCGGCCCTGTACCTGCTGCCGGCCACCCGTCAGCTCACCACGCGCACCCGGCGCGAGCTCGAACACCGCGCCCGCGAGGGCGCCACGGTCTACCTCTCGTTCTGCTCCGGCGAGCACCCCGGCACCCGCGGCCCGTGGTTCGACGACCTGGACGGGCTGTTCGGCGTCGAGCTGCAGCTCTCCTACGGTGTCGCCGAGCCCATCGAGGACGAGGTCCTGGAGATGACGTTCACCGACGACTTCGGCGGGCTGACCGCGGGAGACACGCTGCGCTTCCCCGTCGCGGGCAACGAGGACAGCCGGGCATATCTGCCGGTCCTCCCCCGTGATGCCCGAGTGGTCGCCGTCGACGCGCACGGCCGGCCCGCCCTCCTGGTGCGCGACACCGGAGACGGCCGCACCGTCCTGGCCACCTATCCCCTGGAGCACATGGCCGCCCGCACCGCCCGGGTCAATCCCGAGGACACGCACCGCCTGTACGCGGCGCTCGCCGATGTCGCCGGAGCCCGGCGGCCGGTGACGGTCGACAGCCCCCACGTCGGCGCGGACGTCCTCGTCCACGAGGACGGGCGCCGCTTCGTGTGGCTGGTCAGCCAGAGCCCCGAGGAGCTCGACGTCCGCCCCGCCGCCGACGGCACGCTGCACGACCTCGCGTCCGGCGCGCCGACCGCGGATGTGACGCTCGCCCCGTACGGTGTCCGTGTTCTGGAGCTGAAGTGACCGATCACCTCTACCGCGACCCGTCCGCGCCCGTGCCGGAGCGGGTCCGCGACCTGCTGGCGCGCATGACGCTGACCGAGAAGGTGGGCCAGGTCAATCAGCGCATGTACGGCTGGCACGCCTACGAGCGCACGGCCGACGGCCACCGGCTCACCGACGCCTTCCGCGCCGAGGTCGCCGCGTACGACGGCATGGGAGCCCTGTACGGGCTGCAGCGGGCCGACGCGTGGTCAGGCGTCGGCTTCGCCGACGGCATCACGGCGGCGGACGGGGCCCGGGTGGCGGACGCGGTGCAGCGGCACGTCATGGAGAACACCCGGCTGGGGATCCCGGTGCTCCTCGTCGAGGAGGTCCCTCACGGCCACCAGGCGCTGGACGGCACGGTGCTGCCGGTCAACCTCGCCGTCGGCGCCACCTGGGACCCCGAGCTCTACGAGGCCGCGGCGGCCGCCGCCGGCGCGGAGCTGCGGGCACGGGGCGGTCACGTGGCGCTCGTCTCGGCCCTCGACCTGGTGCGCGACCCGCGTTGGGGCCGTGCGGAGGAGTGCTTCGGCGAGGACCCGTATCTGGCGGCCCGGCTCACCGAGGCGTTGGTGCGGGGCATGCGCACCGCCGACGTCGCCGTCGTGCTCAAGCACTTCGCCGGACAGGGGGCCACCGTCGGCGGACGCAACAGCGCGGCCACGGAGCTGAGCGCCCGTGAGTTGCACGAGATCCATCTGGCGGCGGCCCGGGCCGGCGTCCGAGCCGGCGCCGCCGGGGTGATGGCGGCCTACAACGAATTCGACGGCCTGCCCTGTGTCGCCAACCGGGCGCTGCTGACCGAACTCCTGCGGGATCAGTGGCGGTTCGACGGAATCGTGATGGCGGACGGCGGCGCCATCGACCGTCTGGTCCGGCTCACGGGAGACCCGGTGGCCGCGGGTGCCCTGGCCCTGAACGCCGGATGCGATCTCAGCCTCTGGGACGCCTGCTATCCGAGGCTTGCCGAGGCGGTGGCGCAGGGGCTCGTAGCGGAGCAGACCCTCGACACCGCCGTGGCCCGGGTCCTGACCCTGAAGTTCCGCCTGGGCCTCTTTGAACAGCCCTGCTCTCGTGGCGCGGCGCCTCGGGAACAACGCTCCGATCCGAGCGAGCTGAGTGAGCGCATAGCCCGCGCGTCGATCACGCTGCTCGCCAACGACGGAGGAGTCCTGCCGATCGCATCACCGCCCCGCCGGATCGCCGTCCTCGGCCCGAACGCCGACTCGATCGCCCAGCAGATCGGCGACTACACCGCGCCGCAGCGGCCCGGCTCCCACCACATCACGGTCCTGGACGGCATCCGGTCGGCCGCCGCGCCGGACACCGAGGTCACCTACGCACGGGGGTGTGATCTGGTGGGCGGCGACCTCTCCGGTGTTCCGGAGGCGGCCGCGCTGGCGGCAGCGGCGGACCTCGCGGTGCTCGTCCTGGGCGGGTCCAGCGCCCGGTCGGGCGACACCACCTTCGACTCCAACGGCGCGGCCGTCGTCACCGCCGCCAATCCGGTGGGCATGACCTGCGGAGAAGGCGTCGATCTGGCCGATCTACGGCTTCCCGACGGGCAGTTGGCGCTTCTGGACGCGGTGGCGGCCACGGCAGTGCCGGTCATCGTGGTGCTCGTGCAGGGCCGTCCGCACGCCGTGCCCGACCTTCCCGGCGCCGCCGGGGCCGTGCTGAGCGCCTGGTACCCGGGCCCGTGGGGCGGACGGGCCGTCGCCGACGTGCTGTTCGGCGCGGCCGAGCCCGAGGGGCGGCTGCCGGTGTCGGTACCGAGGTCGGCCGCGCAGCTGCCGGTGTTCTACAACGCCAAGGATCACGGGTACCGCGGCTATGTGGACCAGCCGGCCATTGCCCGATACGCCTTCGGCCACGGCCTGTCGTACACCACCGTCACCTACGCACCACCACGGCTGTCACGCGCCCGCGTGACCCCGGACGATCCCACCCTCACCTGCCGGGTCACCGTGCACAACACCGGAGAGCGGCCGGTACGCGAGACGGTCCAGCTCTATGTACGGCGGCAGTCGGGAGGGTCCTCGTGGCCCCGCACACGCGAGCTGCGCGGATTCGCCCGCCTCGACCTACGCCCCGGAGAGGAGGCCGACGCCGTGTTCGAGATCAACGCCGACACCCTCGGCTCCGTCACCCGGGACCTCGGCCTTGCCGTCGAAGCCGGAGAACTCCTTCTGGAAACCGGGTCCTCCTCCGCCCGGACGCAGGGGGCGAGGCTGGTGATCGCGCGCCCAAGCTGATCGCCGAGCTGATCGCCCCCTTTCGCCGGGGCCGTCCGGTGATCTCGCCCTCGAGAGCGGACTCCAGCAACCGCTTCGTCAGCTGCTGGAGCAGGTCGCCCTCGCCACTCGACGTTCTCCGTTACGCGTAGAACCGGGAGACGCTCTGCAGCACACAGGCCGGCTTCGGCGCGTCCTCGATCTCCACGGTGCCGTCGACGGTGATCTGGACGCCGCCCGCGATCTCTTCGACCTCCGCGAGTCGGGCGACTAGGCGGATGCGGGAGCCCACCTTGACCGGGGAAGGGAAGCGGACCTTGTTGAGGCCGTAGTTGACCTTGGTGGTGACGCCCTCGACCTCCAGCAGCTCCGTGAACATCGGGATGAACAGCGACAGTGTCAGGTAGCCGTGGGCGATGGGGGCGCCGAAGGGGCCCTCCTTGGCCTTCTCGAGGTCGACGTGGATCCACTGGTGGTCACCGGTGGCGTCGGCGAAGGTGTTGACGCGCTCCTGGGTGACCTCGATCCAGTCGCTGGTGCCCAGGTCGGTTCCGGCCAGCTTCTTCAGCTCGTCCAGGCCGTTGACGGTGATGCCCATGTATGTCTCTCCGCTCGCTGAGGGTTCGCCGAGGTGGCTGGGGGTGCTCAGTCGGCGCCGTGCATGCTGCGCACGCGGGCCTTGAGGAGCTTGCCGGAAGCCGTGCGGGGCAGGGCCTCCACGATGACGACCGACTTGGGGATCTTGTACTTGGCGAGCCGTCCGGTCAGGAAGGCCAGGACCTCGTCGAGGTCGAGCGCCGCGCCCTCCCGAGCGACGACGACGGCCCGGGGGACCTCGCCCCACTTGTGGTCGGGGACGCCGACGACGGCGCACTCGACGATGTCGGGGTGGGTGAGCAGGGCGTTCTCGACCTCGGCAGGGTAGATGTTCTCCCCGCCCGAGATGATCGTGTCCTTGAGCCGGTCGACGATGGTGGCGTAGCCGTCCTGGTCCACCCGGGCGGCGTCGCCGGAACGGAACCAGCCGTCAACGAAGGACGCGGCGGTCTCGTCGGGCAGACCCCAGTAGCCCTGCATGACGTGCGGGCCGCGCACGATCACCTCGCCGGTCTCGCCGGGCGCCGCCGGGGTGAGGTCGGGGAGCACCACGCGCACATCACTGAAGAAGTGCTGCACGCCGGCCGAACCGGCCTTGCTGACCGCGTGCTCGGCGTCCAGGAACAGGACGCCCGGGGACGCCTCGGTCATGCCGTAGCCCTGCATGAAGGTCAGGCCCCGCTGCTGGTAGGTGGCGATCAGGGAGGTCGGCACGGGCGAGCCGCCGCAGGAGAGCATGCGCACCGACGACAGGTCCGCGTCGGCCCAGCGTGGGTGGCGGGCGACCTGGTCGAACATCGCCGGGACGCCGAACATGAAGGTGATGCGGCGCCGCTCGATCAGTTCGAGGGTGCCGCCCGGGTCGAAGGCGTCGACCAGGACGCAGGTGCCGCCCTTGAGCAGGACCGGGAGGGTCAGCATGTTCAGCCCGGCGGTGTGGAACAGGGGCGCCGACACGAGGGCCACCTCGTCGGACGCGAGGTCCTGGTCGATCAGGACGTTCACGGCGTTCCAGGTGAGGTTGGCGTGGGTGAGCATCGCGCCCTTGGGGCGGCCCGTGGTGCCGGAGGTGTACATGATGATGCAGATGTCGTCCAGGCCGACCGGCTCGTCGATCGGGTCGGCCGAGGCCTCGCGGAGCAGGGTCTCGTAGTCGGGTCCCACGGTGATGTGCGTCTTCACGTCCGTCTGGCCGCGCAGGCCCGCCACGGTGTCGCCGTGCGACGGGTCGTGGATCAGCGCCTTGGCCGCCGCATCCCTGAGCTGGAAGGCGATCTCGGGCGCCGCCAGCCTGGTGTTGAGCGGGACGAAGACGGCGCCGAGCGTCCCGGAGGCGAACATCGTCTCCAAGTAGCTCGGGTGGTTCGCGCCCAGGTAGGCGATCCGGTCGCCGCGCCGGATGCCGGCCGTGCGCAGGGCGTGGGCGAGGCGGGTGGTGCGCTCGTACAGCTCGGCGTAGCTGATGGTCCGGTCCTGATGGACCAGGGCCGTGCGGTGCGGGGTCTTGCGGGCCCGGCGTACGGGCCAGGATCCCAGTCCCTCGTTGCGCATCGTTCGCCCCTTCGCGAGTTCTGCGAGTCCTACGACTACGAGATGTGACGCTTGCGCGTCTCGACGCTCAGGTGTCCTGGGACGTGGCCAGCCCGAGCAGGCGGGCCGCGTTCTCCTTGAGGATCTTCGGCTTCACCTCGTCCTTGATCGGCAGCTTCTCGAAGTCGGCGAGCCACCGGTCGGGGGTGAGGACGGGGTAGTCGGAGCCGAAGAGGACCTTGTCCTTCAGCAGGCTGTTGGCGTACTGCACCAGCTGCGGCGGGAAGTACTTGGGCGACCAGCCGGACAGGTCGATGTGCACGCCCGGCTTGTGGGTGGCCACCGCGAGAGCCTCGTCCTGCCAGGGGAAGGACGGGTGCGCCAGGATGATCTTCAGATGTGGGAAGTCCGCGGAGACGTCGTCGATGTGCAGCGGGTTGCTGTACTTCAGGCGGATGCCGCCGCCGCCCGGCACACCGGCGCCGATGCCGGTCTGGCCGGTGTGGAACAGGGCGATGGTCCCGGTTTCCTCGATCACCTCGTACAGCTCGTAGGCGATCCGGTCGTTGGGGAAGAACCCCTGGATGCTGGGGTGGAACTTGAAGCCCCGCACCCCGTACTCCGCCACCAGCCGGCGGGCCTGCCGTACGCCCGCGCGGCCCCGGAAGGGGTCGATGCTGGCGAACGGGATGAGGACGTCGGCGTTGGCGGCGGCGGCCTCGGCGACCTCCTCGTTGGGGACCGGCTCGGTGCCGGTGGCGTGCTCGGCGTCCACGGTGAAGATGACGGCCGCCATCTTCCGCGCGCGGTAATAGGCGGCGGTCTCCTTCAGGGTGGGTTTGCGCTTGCCTTCGACCTTGAAGTAGGCGTTGGACGCCTCGTGCAGGTCGTCGGAGAGCGAGGCCTGGCCCTTCGACGACACCTCCGCGTGGGTGTGGACGTCGATCGCGACGAGTTGGTCGGGGTTGATGGACGGCCGGTACACGGCGCTCACGCCTCCGGGGTCTTCGGGGCCGGGGTCTTCGGGGCCGGGGTCTTCGGGGCCGGGATGCCGAAGCTCTGCGGGTCGGCGCCGACCGAGGAGTGCCAGGTGGCCGCGATGGTCTCCGGGGTCCAGCCGCCGTCGGCGTAGGCGACCGCGACCTCCTGTGGGTGCGACCAGAGGGCGAGCTTGTCGCCGCCGATGCCGATGCACTGGCCGGTGACGTCGCGGGCCGCCTCGGAGGCGAGAAACGGGATGAGGGCGGCGCAGTCCTCGGGGGTTCCGAAGCCCTCGCCCTTGCGCAGGAAGTCCGGCAGCGGCTCGCCGCCCCGGTTCGCCTCGACGTAGGGGGCGAAGGCGGGGATGGTCTCGGTCATGGCGGTGGCCGCGACCGGGATGATCGCGTTGACGGTGACGCCTGCCCGGCTGAGTTCCATGGCCCAGGTGCGGACGAAGGCGGCGATGCCCGCCTTGGCCGCGGCGTAGTTCGTCTGGCCGAAGTTGCCCCGTTGTCCGGCCGGTGAGCCGACCAGGATCAGGCTGCCGCCCTCGCCCTGCTCGCGCATCCGTACGGCGGCGGCGCGGGCCAGGGTGAAGGTGCCCTTCAGATGCGTGGTGATGACGGCGTCGAAGTCGTCGTCGGACATCTTCCACAGCACCTTGTCGCGGAGGATGCCCGCGTTGGTGACGATGATGTCCAGCCGGCCGAACTCGGAGACGGCCCGGTCGACCAGGCGCTCGGCGGCCTCGGTGGTGCCGACCGCGACCGCCTCGGCGACAGCCGTGCCGCCTGCCTCGGTTATGGATTCGGCGGCCCGCTCGGCGACCGCCTCGTCGAGGTCGTTGACGACCACGGAGGCGCCCGCCTTGGCCAGGGCCGTGGCGTAGGCGAGGCCGAGGCCCCGGCCGCTGCCGGTGACGACGGCGACCTTGCCGGTCAGATCGGTGCGGGTGTTCGACACGGCTGGGTGTCCCTTCCTCGGTACGAGGGTCTCAAAGGCCGCCGGGGAACCGGTACTCGACGCTCTTCGCGCCGCCCGTCGGCTCGCCCCGGGCCGGCCCATGAAATAGAAGCTATGACCAATCATTGTTGAGGTCAATAGTTGTCGAAATCCTGAACACGCGTCATGCTGGAACGGCTGGTACCCATACGCTGTTGGCCCTCATGACGGCCCGGACCCTGGAGCAGAAGATCGCTGACACGGCTGACAAGGTGGCGGCCGCGCCCTGGATGCGCGGTCTGAACGCCGACACGGGTTACCTCCTCTACCGGCTGGGACTGCGGTCGGGGCGGCTGTTCAACGCCACCCTGGAGGAGTCCGGTCTGCGGCTGCGGCACTACGCGCTCCTGCGCTACCTGGCCACCGTCGACGGCGCCCTGCAGCGCGAGTTGAGCGACCGGCTGGGGTACGACCCGAGCGCCATCGTCAGCCTCGTCGACGACCTTCAGAAGCTGGGCTTCGCCGAGCGGCGCCCCTCCCCCGGCGACCGGCGCAGCCGGGTCGTCGTCCTGACCGACCAGGGCCGCGAGGCGCTGCGGGCTACCGAGAAGGCGAGCCGGCGCGTCACCGACGACCTGCTGGGGCCGCTGGACGAGGACGAGCGCGCCGCCCTGCACGCACTGCTGCTGCGGGTGGCCGAGCCGGAGCGGGGCTGACCCGTGCCGACCGCGCCCGGATCCGGCCCGCGTTCCGCCGCCGACCGGCTGCTGGATGTCCTGGCGGCGTTCGACCAGCGCAACCTGGCACTGTCGCTCACCGAGATCAGCCGCCGCGCCGACCTGCCGCTGGCCACCGCACACCGCCTGGTGGGCGCCCTCGCCCGCTGGGGCGCGCTGGAGCGCGACGAAGGTGGCGACTACCACATCGGGCTCCGGCTGTGGGAGCTGGCCTCGCTCGCCCCGCGCGGAGTGGGCCTGCGGGAGGCGGCGATGCCGTTCCTGGAGGACCTCTACGAGCTGACCCACGAGAACGTCCACTTCGCGGTGCGCGACGGCGTCGAAGTCGTCTATATCGAGCGCATCTCGGGGCGTACGGCGGTGAAGGTGCGCAGCCACGTGGGCGCCCGCTGGCCGCTGCACGCCACCGGGGTGGGCCTGGCGCTGCTCGCCCACGCCGATGCCGAGTTGCAGGACCGCGTCTGCGACTGGCCGATGCGGGCGTTCACCCCGCACACCGTCACCGACCCGGTGCGGCTGCGCCGGATGCTGGCCCGGATCCGGCAGACCGGATTCGCCGTCAGCGACCGGCAGATCACCACCGACGCCCTCTCGGTGGCCGCCCCCGTACGCGGCCGGCGCGGCGAGGTGGTGGCGGCGGTGTCCGTGGTGGTGCACGCCGAGGGCCGCCCCACGCAGGCGCTGGTCCCCATGGTGCGGGTCGCGGCGCGCGGCATCTCGCTGGCCCTCGGCTGGCAGCCGGACAGCGGAGCGGCGTCGCCGACCGCTCCGGTCCCCCGCTGAGGGGCCATGCCCGGACACGGCGCCGGCCTCAGAACCGCAGCACCGGCTTGATCGTCTCGCCGGAGACGATGTCGCCGACCGCCCGCTGGATCTCCTCGAACTCGTAGTGCCTGACCAGCTTCTCGACCGGCATGCGGCCGGAGGTGACCAGGTCGACCAGGACCGGGATGAGAGTCTCGGTCTCGCTGTCGCCGAGCGTCAGGCCCACCACATTGCGGCCCGGCAGCATGAAGTTGACATCCACCGGGACGGTGGAGCCGAACGCCGGGGCGCCGACCAGCACCGCGGTGCCCCGGGCGGCCAGGGCGCCGATGGCGGCACCGGCCACGCCGGTGTTGCCGGTGGTCTCGACGACGCCGTCCGCGCCCGCGCCGCCGGTGATCTCGGCGATCGCCTCGTTCAGGTCCGCGTCGCCCACCTCGACGGTGTGCGTGGCGCCGAGCTCGCGGGCCAGCTCCAGCCGGTCGGGGACGCGGTCGACGGCGATGATGCGGGTGGCCGGGGTGAGGGTGGCGGCCATGACGGCCGACAGACCGACCGCGCCGGCACCGGTGACCACGATGGCGGCGCCGGGCGCGGGCTTCAGGACGTTCCAGACGGCGCCCGCGCCGGTCTGCACGCCGCAGCCGAGCGGGGCCAGCAGGTCCAGCGGCGCGTCGGCGTCCACCTTGACCAGGCTGCGCTCGTCCACCAGGGCGTTGCGGGCGAAGGAGGACTGGCCGAAAAAGTGGCCGCCGAGGTGTTCGCCGCCCCGGGTGATGGTGGGCGAGCCGTCGGCGCGGGCGCCGCCGAGCAGGTTGAGCGGCAGCCAGGCGTCGCAGTAGGCGGGGTGGCCGCCGCGGCAGCCGCCGCATCTGCCGCAGGAGGTGAACGACAGCAGCACCTGGTCGCCGGGGACGACCCGGGTGACGGAGGAGCCGACCGCCTCCACCACGCCGGCGCCCTCGTGGCCGAGGACTCCGGGCAGCGGGAAGGGCAGCGCGCCCGCGGCGACGCCGAGGTCGGTGTGGCACACCCCGGCGGCCACCATGCGGACGAGCACCTCGTCCGGGCGGGGCTCGGCGAGGTCCACCTCGGTCAGGGAGAAGCCGGCGCCCGCGGACTCGACGATGGCGGCGGCAGTGGTGGTGGTCATGATGAGCGGACTCCTTGGAGACGCGGTTCGGGCGACGTGCGGAGCGCGTCAGGCGAGGGAGATGACGACGGACTTGACCTTGGTGTAGGGCTCCAGGCCCTCGGGGCCGTACTCGCGCCCGTAGCCGGACTGCTTGACCCCGCCGAACGGGACCGCCGGGTCGAGCATGGCCCAGTCGTTGACCCAGACGATGCCCGCCTGGAGCCGGGCCGCCACCCGGTGTGCGCGCGCGAGGTCGTTGGTGCACAGGCCCGAGGCGAGCCCGTACGGGGTGCTGTTGGCCAGCCCGACCGCCTCGTCCTCGGTGTCGAAGGGCTGCACGGTCAGCACCGGGCCGAAGATCTCCTCCTGGACGGCGCGGGAGTCGTTGGCCAGGCCGGCGATGACGGTCGGCTTGTAGTAGTAGCCGCCGCCCAGCTCCAGCCGCTCGCCGCCGGTGATGATCCGGCCGCCGTCCTCCCGGGCGATGGCCACGTACTTCTCGACATTCTCCAGGTGCCGCGCCGCGGCCATCGGCCCGATGACCGTCGCCGGGTCGAACGGGTCGCCGAGCGGGATCCCCGCGACCGCTTGGGAGAGGATCTCCAGGACGGTGTCGTGGAGGGAGCGGTGGACGAGCAGCCGCGGGCCGCCCATGCAGAACTGGCCGGTGTTGAAGACGAAGCCCTTGATGACGGAGCCGATCGCCTTGTCCAGGTCGGCGTCCTCGAACACGATCTGGGCCGCGTTGCCGCCCAGCTCCATGGTCACCGGCTTCAGGCTCTCGCTCGCCACGGCGGCGGCGAGCTTGCCGACCCGGGTTGAACCGGTGAAAGCGATCTTGTCGACGCCGGGGTGTCGCAGCAGCGCCTCGCCGACCGCGCCGCCGCCGGTGACGACGTTGACCACCCCGTCCGGAACCCCGGCCTCAGCGAGGATCTCCGCCATCAGCAGGGCGCTGAGCGGGGTTTCCTCGGCAGGCTTGTGGACCACCGTGTTGCCGGCCGCGAGCGCCGGGCCGATCTTCGAACTGCTGAGGATCAGCGGGAAGTTGAAGGGCGTGATGGCGCCGACCACGCCGAGCGGCTCGCGGCGGGTGTAGGCGTGCGACGGGATCGGGGTCTGCCGGGTGGCGCCGTCGACGCTCTGCGCCAGCGCCGAGCAGTACTCGTACTGCTCCGCCGCCGTCGCCACGTCCACCGCGCGCGACAGTGTGACCGGCTTGCCGACGTCCACGCTCTCGACCGCGACCAGCTCGTCCTCGCGCTCGCGGACGACGTCGGCGACCCGGTGCAGGATCCGGGCCCGCACCCGCCCGGGTGTCCGCGCCCAGCCCTCGAACGCCCCGCGGGCCGCGTCGACGGCCGCGTCGAGGTCGGCGACGTCCGCCTCGGCGACGGTGGTGATCACCGTGCCGGTCGACGGATCGACGACCTCCCGACGCCCGTTCGCCCCGGCCTCCCACCACTCGCCGCCGATGAAGAGCCTGCCCGGCTCGATGTGCGGCCGGGTCACGGCGGAGGCGTTCTGCTCCCCGGATTCGGACATGGCCCGCTCACCTTCCCGGTGCGGTCGCGCACCGCGTCGCGCTGATGCCGGCCGCACTGATGCGACCAACAGGTTTCCTGATGGTTACGCCCCCTTCCGAAGGAAAGCAAGAGGGTGGGCATAATCAGGAAACCTGAAACGCACGGAAGCGGAGGACCAGGTGACGCGCGCAGCGGAAACCGGCAGCGACCCCACCCCCGGCAGCGTGGCGGAAGTACCGCGCCCCTCACTGCTGTACGCCGTCAAACAGGTCGAACTCGCGGCGCGCTCGCAGATCGACGAACTGGTCAAGCCCGCCGGGATCACCGCCCTGCAGTACACCGCGCTCACCGTGCTGCGCCGCCGCGACGGGCTGAGCTCGGCGCAGCTGGCCCGCAACTCCTTCGTCACCGCGCAGTCGATGGCGGACATGGTCACCGCCCTGGAGAAGCGGGGTCTGATCGTCCGCCGCCGCGACCCGCACAACCGCCGAGTACTGCTGATCAGCCTCACCGACGCGGGCCGCGAGCTGCTCGCCGCCCTCGACGAGGCGGTCGAGGCGCTGGAGGAGCGCATGCTCTCCGGCCTGACCCACCGGCAGCGCAACGACCTGGAGGACTACCTCAACCGCTGCCGCGCCGCCCTGTCCGACCGCCCGCCGCACTGATTCCGCACAGTCCCGAGGCCCATCCTTCCGTCAGGCGGAAGGGGTGTTGCCGGGGCATGACGCCGGTCCCGATGGTGTTGCACAACGAACCCTCCAACGACGGACGGGACCTGTCATGACCGAATTCGCCAGGAACCAGTGGTACGTCGCCGCCTACGGCCGTGAGGTCGGGCGCGAGCCGCTCGGCCGCACCATCCTCAACGAGCCGGTCGTCTTCTACCGCACGGAGGAGACCGGCGAGGTCGTGGCCCTCGCGGACCGCTGCGTGCACCGCCGCTACCCGCTGTCGGCCGCCCCGAGCCGGCTCGACGGCGACAACCTGGTGTGCGGCTACCACGGCTTCACCTACGGCACCTCCGGCACCTGTGTGTACGTGCCCGGCCAGAAGCGCATCCCGCGCACCGCGCGGATCAGCTCCTACCCGGTGGTGGAGCAGGACTCGTTCGTGTGGGTGTGGATCGGCGCCCCGGACCTCGCCGACGCCGCCGCCGTCCCCCGGGCCCCGCACATGGCCGACCCGCGCTGGAAGACCGTCTGCGGCATGGAGCCGATCGACTGCGACTACGGGCTGCTGGTCGACAACCTGCTCGACCTGTCCCACGAGACATACCTGCACGGCGGCTACATCGGCACCCCCGAGGTCGCCGAGACCCCGATCAGCACCGAGGTCGACGAGGGCGCCGGCATCGTACGGGTCAGCCGCCACATGGACGACGCGGCCTGCCCGCCGTTCTACTCCCGGTCCACCGGCATCGAGGGCCGCATCACCCGCTGGCAGGACATCGAGTACCACGCCCCGTGCCTGTATCTGCTGCACAGCCGGATCGCCCCGGTCGGCGTGGAGCCCCACGCCGACGGCACCGACCCGGACGCCTTCCACGTCGAGGTGACGTACGCGATCACGCCGTCCACCGACAAGCACGTGTACGACTTCTGGGCGGTCTCCCGGGACTTCGCCCAGGGCGACGACGAGGTCAGCACCTTCCTGCACGACAACAACCACACGGTCGTCATGCAGGACGTCACCGCACTCAACCTGCTGCAGAAGGCCCTGGACCAGGAGTCGGCCGGCTACCAGGAGCTGAGCATCAACATCGACACCGGCGGCCTGGCCGCCCGCCGCATCCTGGCCCGGCTCGCCGCCGAGGGCAGCCGGCCCGCGTCGGCCGCCGCGCCGCCCGCCCCCGCCACCCCGGCCGCGACGCGATGAGCGGCTCCCTCAGCGCCGAGGTCTACCGCATCGACTGGGTCCCGGGCACCGACACCCTGCACGGCGTGTGCCACTGCGGCGCCGAGCGCACCGCGCAGGACCCGATCGAGATGTGGGAGTGGATGCTGGCCCACCCGGAGGGTCACGAGCACAAGGAGTCCCCGTGAGCAGCCCCGAGCACGAGAGCCGCCTCGTCATCGACCGCCGTGCCGACGAGGCCGAGGGCGTCGTCTCCCTGACGTTCCGTCACCTGGACGGTGAGGAGCTGCCGTCCTGGGAGCCCGGCGCCCACATCGACCTCGTGCTGGAGGACGGGCTGGTCCGGCAGTACTCGCTGTGCGGCGACCCGGGTGACCGCGGCGCCTGGCAGATCGCGGTGCTCCGCGAGCCCGCCGGGCGCGGCGGGTCCGCGTACGTCCACGACAAGCTGGCCGAGGGCACGTCCGTACGGGTCCGGGGGCCGCGCAACAACTTCGCGCTGGTCCCGGCCGACCGCTACCTGTTCGTGGCGGGCGGCATCGGCATCACCCCGATCCTGCCGATGGTCGCCGCCGCCGAGGCGGCGGGCACCGAGTGGACACTGCTGTACGGCGGGCGCAGCCGCACATCGATGGCGTTCGCCGGCCGGCTCACCGCCTCCTACGGGGACCGGGTGCGCGTCATGCCGGAGGATCAGTACGGGTTGCTGGACCTGGCCGCCTACCTCGCCGCCCCCTCCCCCGGCACCCTGGTCTACTGCTGCGGGCCGGAGCCGCTGCTCAAGGCGGTGGAGGAGCGGTGTGCCGACGGATGGCCCGGCGAGGCGCTGCACGTCGAGCGGTTCAAGGCGAAGGAGAGCCACGCCGACGCCCCCGCCGGCTCGTTCGACGTGGTGCTCCAGCAGTCCGGGCTGACGGTGACCGTACCGCCGGACCGCAGCATCCTGGAGTCGGTGCAGGAGGCCGGGGTGCAGGTCCTGTACTCCTGCGCCGAGGGCACCTGCGGCACGTGCGAGACGGACATCATCGAGGGCGAGGCGGACCACCGCGACTCGGTTCTGACGCCGCAGGAGCAGGCCGCGAACGAGACCATGATGATCTGCGTGTCGCGGTGCGGGGGAGCTCGGTTGGTGCTGGACCTCTGACGCTGCGGCGTATGCGCGATGAGGCGTCCGGCCACGGTGCCCGCCGGCTATCCCGCCACCGGGCGCAGCGCGGTCGGCGCCTGGGTGTCCGGAGGCATCTGTACGGCCTGACCGTCGGCCTTCTCCGCGAGGCCGAGTTGGGAGATGGCGTTGACGAGGGTCACCGTTCCGCCCTTGGCGATCAGCTGCCAGCGCTGTGTGCGGGTGTTGTCCGAACAGGCCTGCTGGGTGATGGTGGCGCCCGCCTCCAGTGGTGCTCCGAGGTAGCGTCTGCCGCTGGCCATGTCCAGGCAGTTGCCGGTGGTGGCGCCACCGCGGACCGCGCGGATCCGGTAGTAGCCGTCGGAGGTCGCCGAGAGCGCCCAGGTCGCGGCGGGGTCGGACGCCAGCTTGGCCGGGGATCCCTCCGTGGCGCCTGCCGTGGTCAGCCGCTTGGCCGAGTCGGGGAGGGTGAGTGCGTAGGTGCCGTCCTTGAGCGGGAGGCGGGTCACGTTGTCCCAGCCGGGGGCGTGGCCGAGCCGGCCGGCGAGTTCGGCGAAACCGTTGTAGGTCGCGGCGGGTTTGGGACTGCCCCAGGTGGCCTGGGAGATGAAGCGCAGCGGCATGAACGCGTCGGTCTCGACTTCGTTTTCGGTCTGTTCGGAGGCGAAGTCGGGCCACATCGTGATCTTGGCGCCGGTGACCTGGGGCTGGGGGCCGGTCAGTGTCTCCCCCTCGAAGCGCAGGGGTGTCCAGTCGCTGTCGTACAGGGCTTGGGTCTTCATTTTTGAGCCGCCGCGGATCAGGTAGAGGGAGTAGGCGGAGTTCATGACCCGGTGGCCCTGCGCGAGGAGTGTGGAGGGCGGCTGTTCGGCCTCGGAGATCCAGTGCTCGACGTCGATGTTCTTGGCGAGAGGGACGGTGTTGTCGCCGGTCAGTCCGTCGTTCCAGACCCGCAGGGTTCTGCCGTCGGCCCGCACGTGGGTGTTCACGCGGTTGACGAAGTCGATGAACGCGTCCTGAGGGGTGGCCGACGCGCCGTATTTGGCCTTCGCGTAGGCGGCTATCTGCGGGTAGGCGGCGTAGTCGGAGCCGAGCATGTACTCGTCGGCGCCCATGTGCCAGTAGGGCGTGTCCCAGACCGTGAGGGCCTCGTCGAGGAGTCCGGTGTAGAAGCTGTAGGCCTCGGGCCGGGTGATGTCCAGCCGCGAGGGCGACTTGGTGCCGGAGGAGTCGGTGAGTTGCAGTTCGGGGTGGTTCTGCAGGTAAGGGTCGATGTGTCCAGGGGAGTTGATCTCGGGTATGAGCGTGATGTGGTACTTCTTCGCCATGGCCGAGAGCTGTCGTATCTCGTCCTTGGTGTAGTAGCCCCAGAACTTGGTCTTCGGGTAGTCGTCGCTGGCGACTTTCGCCTCGATCCACAGTTGGTTGAGCTTGAGGTAGGACATCTCCCGCATCAGCCGCTCGAACCAGGGCATCGAGATGTGGATGTAGCAGGCGCACACTCCCACGCCGCGTTCGGGGTACCGGGGGATGTCGACGGTCCGGCCGCGCGGCAGTGCGGTCTGGCCGTGGAGCATCTGGAGCACGGTGCGGGTGCCGAGGAACAGTCCGTCGTCGGTCGCTCCGGTGACCCGAACGGTGTCGGAGACGAGAAGTTCGTATCCTTCCGCACCGAGGTCCTTGGCACCGGGGTCGAGGCGCAGCACCAGATCGCCGGCCCGGGGCTCTCCCCCGGTGACCACCGGCAGTCTGAGACCGGTCGCGTCGGCCAGGTCGTCGGCGAAGGTGGCGGCGTCGGCCTGGGCCCGTTTGGCCGGGGGCGTAAGGATGCGGGAGCCCTGGTTGAGTGGGAGGGTGCCTGTTCCGGCGGTCCACTGAGTCAGGGCCGGTATCACCTCTGGTGGGGCCTGAGTGCGGGCGGCGGCGGACGCGGGGGTGAGCGCCGAGGCCGGAAGGGCCGGCGGCACGAACAGGGCCAGGGCGGCCAGGAGGCAGGCGGCCCAGCGGGTGCGTCTGCGGGCGGCGCGCATTCGTTGGGTCTTTGTGTCCATCGGCATGAGGGTTGTTACCCACTTCCCAGCGGGGAACACGGTTACTAGTCTCATCGGCTGTGACCGGTGTCGAGGCATCGAGAGGCGAACACATCCGATGAATCTGTTCCCGTGCTCGAGGAGTGGCGCTCTGCGCCGCGCCCTGATCGCCTCCGCGATCATGGCGCTGACCGGGGTGGCGACGCTGCCGCCCGCGACCGCCGCGGCCGAAGGGGCGAGCGGCGTCGCGGGGTGCCAGGAGCCCGTGAGGCCGGCGCCGGTCATGACCGTGGAGGAGTGCGACAGCCCAGAACGGATCGTCGAGAAGGCCGCGAACATCGTGCCGCGCCCGTCCCAAGTGGCCTGGCAGCAGCGCGGCATCGTCGGCTTCACCCACTTCGGGATGAACACCTTCACCGACCGCGAGTGGGGCTCGGGCATGGAGAAGGAGTCACGCTTCGCCCCGCCGGGCGTCGACGTGGCGCAGTGGATGCGCGCGTACCGGGCGATGGGGGCCAAGCAGGTCATCTTCACCGCCAAGCACCACGACGGCTTTGTGCTCTATCCCACCCGCTACAGCAACCATTCCGTGATCGCCAGCCCTTGGTGGGTCAGCACCGCGGGCTGCGAGCAGGCCGAGGAGGCCGCCGCCGCCCGGGCCGCGGCCGAGCAGAAGCGTGACACCGACCCCTCCGCGTACTGGCGGGCGCGGAAGGCGGGCTGCGAACGGCAGGGCGGGGACATCCTCGGTGACTACGTCCGCGCGGCCCGTGCGGCGGGGCTGCGGGTGGGGGTCTATCTGTCGCCGTCGGACGGGGCCGAACTGCCCCGGGCGTGGCACAAGGACACCTACATCCCGGCGATCAAGGCCAAGCCGGCCAGCTCACGCTCGATCGCCGAGAAGGCCACGCTGGAGGACGCGCCCTCGAGCCCGGCCGGCCAGGGCCGGTACGGCAACTCCAGCACGCCCACAGCGCGTACGATCCCGACCCTGGTACCCGGTGACGACCGTGCCCGCGCGGTGGCCCGGGGCACTCTGCCGACGTTCGAGGTCGTCGAGGACGACTACAACGCCTACTACCTGAACCAGCTCTACGAACTGTTCACCCAGTACGGGCCGATCGACGAGCTGTGGCTGGACGGCGCCAACCCGTGGGCGGGTTCGGGGATCAGCGAGAAGTACGACTTCACGACCTGGTTCGCGATGATCAAGGCGCTGTCGCCGGACACCGTGGTCTTCGCCGGGCCGCAGGGCACTCGGTGGGTGGGCAACGAGGCGGGTACCGCGCGGACCAGCGAGTGGAGCACCGTGCCGGCGACCGGAGACCCGGACACGGCGCACAACGAGGGGCTGATCCCCGGTGGCGCGTGGGCCGAGGACATCGGTTCCCGGGCGGTGCTCGGCCGACCCGATGTGCGCTATCTGCAGTGGTTCCCGGCCGAGGCGGACTCCTCGATCAGGCCCGGCTGGTTCTACCACCCCGGCGAGCGGCCTCAGTCGGCGGCCGAGCTGGTCGACAAGTACCAGCGATCCGTCGGGCGCAACGCCGTGATGCTGCTGAACGCGCCGCCCGGCACGGACGGGCGGATCGCCGACGCCGATCTCGCCTCGCTCACCTCCTTCGGCACGGCCGTCCGCGACACCTACCGCACCAACCTGCTGGCGCCCGGAGTGGACGCGACGGGTGCCGCACTGGCCGACGAGGACCTGTCCACCGGCTGGTCCCCGGCGGGCCAGGCCACCACGGGCAGCGTGGTCCTGGCACTCCCCCGTGCGCAGAGCTTCGACCAGATCCTGCTCGGCGAGAACATCACCCGGGGCCAGCGGGTCGAGGAGTTCGCGGTGGACACCTGGGACGGCGCCAGGTGGGTGCAGGCGGCGAGCGGTACCACCGTCGGCTACAGCCGGATCCTGGTGCTGGACGCGCCGGTGCGCACCGACCGGGTCCGGATCCGGGTCCTGGCCGCGCGCGCCGCACCGCAGCTGGCGACGGTGGGTCTGTACCGTACGGTCGCACCATCCGCCCAGCCCGGTGATTCCCGGCCGAACACCCGTCACTGAACCGGCCCTCGGCGGCTCCTGCGGACTCGTGTTCAGACGAGCTGGACGGCCAGGGTGGTGGTGCGGTGGGCGGCGGTGTCGCTGATCCGTAGCAGCAGCTGGTTGTGGTCGTTGATGGCGTCGATCGACTGCACGGTGCTGCCCTTGGGCAGGTCCAGCATCGTGTCGAGCCGGTGCAGGCCGCCGTGCGGGTCCCACACCGCGGGGAGGTTGGTGGCGAGGGTGTCCGCTGTGGCACGTACGGTTCCGGTGATCCAGCCGCGTGCGTTGATGTCCAGTGCCTGCCCGCCGAAGCCTTCGTCGACCAGCCGTTGCGGGGCGTCGGGCGCGTCCCAGCGGATGGCCGCCGAGGTGCCGCCCGGGCGGGTCTCCCCGCCGACGGCCACGCCATGGTTGTTGACGCCGTGCAGCCACGTGCGCGTGGCGCCGAGCACCGAGCCGGCATACGTCGCCTCGGTGCCGTCGGGCCGCCAGGCGGTGCCCACGTCGCCTCTCCAGCCGACGACGAGCCCCTTGTCGTTGAGAGCCGGGGTGAAGGAGCCGTCGCCCGGCCCCGACAGGTGCTGGAACCTGGTCTCCGGCCGCCAGCGGTAGTACGACGTGGCGACGCGCGGGTGTCCTCCGGGCCAGTCGATGAACTGGTGGGACGCCGTCGCCGGCACGGTGCCGTCCTCGCCCGGCCGGGCCATACCTGCCGAGATCTCGCCCGACGGCAGGCCCGGAGTGGTCACGGTGCCGTCCGCGTTCCACAGCACCACGCCCTGGCCGGGCTGCACGCCCACGACACGGCCGTCGTCGGCGATGTCGGTCGGGTTGGCGAGCGGGGCGCCCAGGTGCGGCCAGGTAGGCCCGTCCTGCGGTCTGTGCTGCCCGGCGGAGGTCCGTGCCGCCATCGGCCGCGGCCGATGGCGGGGCGGCCGACAGATCGGCATGGTGGTGTTCCCCTCGGTGTCATGGGTGCCGGTGTGTGGCCGAAGGGCGTCATCATGCTCGCTCGGTTCCCGTCGTGCGGCCAAAACACATCAAATGGCTGGGCGACGATGTGGCGGACCCACTTGTCTCCGGGGTGAGGAGCGGCGTGTGGGACGACAGTGCGTGATGAAGCGGCGGAACTCGTCAGCCTGACCGTTCAAGGACGTTTAGTTATGTTTTGAACCCGGGCTGGCCGCAAGAACGTCAACTGACCCCACCCTCGTGGTCCCTCCAGCAGCAGATACGAGATCGGTCGGCAAGGACGGTCCCAGGCCCTCATGATTCTTGTCCGCCACGTGACAGCGCGATCTGGTAGACAAGCCGCCTCGGTTCAGCGCACCTGCGACATGCAAAGCCACGGGGAGACGGTATGTACAGCTTTTACGTGTTCGAAGGGTCGTTCCACCAGGGTGGAGGCGGATGGGAGGACATCGAGGTCAGTCACAGCCTCGCAGAGATCAAGCAGGCAGCCATCGAATACATACGGCTCGGCAACTGGGCCGACTCGCGCGACGACTTCGTGGTGAGGACGTATCAGGAGGGCAAGTTGGCCGTGGAGGAGGACCTTTACCCGTTCCTTCAGGTCAAAGTGTCCGGGCTCACTACCATCAGATTTCAGGGCGGTGGAGAGCCTCTAGGGGGAGTCCCCGAGCCGGGGAGCGAGTACGAGGAGGAGTGGACCGAGTACGAGCACGAGGACAGGCGCGAGTGGGTTGAGTACTTTCTTGTCCACGCGTTCGCGGAGACAGCGGAAGAACGCCCCGAAGATATCGAGGTGACGATCGACTGGGCACTCCTTGCGCTCCCCGAGCTGGCACAGCCGGTACTGCCGGAAGGAAAGGGCGTCTTCATCCGGCAGGACGAGCGGGGAGAGCGGTGGAAAGACGCCGTCGCGGTCGAGGGCGAGATCGGCCCGGACGACGACCCTGAGGAACTGTTCGAGGCGCGCGGCCGATACCTCACATATGGCTACAACTCCATGTTCCTGTGAGCGGCTTGGACCGACGCGTCCGGCAGTGCACTCAGACGAACCAGTCGCCGCTCCGCCGAAGCCGGACGAGCTTGAGTTGGACGAGTTCCAAGAAGGCGCAATTGCGGCAAATGATCAGCGCCGTGAGCGTGGAGGGCTCAGTGGGAATGCCGGGGACGCTTGGACCAGCTGTCCTTGCGGGGGCCTTTGTGGGGCAGTGACGTCTTCTCAGTGACGATCATTTCCAGATTCGGTTGAGGACGAGGGCGGCCCTGGCGATGTCGCCGATTCGGCTCGGGCTGAGGGTGATGTGTTGCAGGGTGCGCCAGCGCTGCTTGAGCTCGGCGGCAGCGCGTTCTCCGAGGGCGCGGACGCCTCTGATCAGGTTGTTCGTGGTGCGTGTGTCGGCATGCAGGGCCTGTTCGGAGCGACCCTTCGGGCGCCGGACCGGGACGAGGATGCCGATTCCGGCGCCGATGTAACCCTTGTCGGCCAGGGTGGGCAGGCCGTTGGCCGCCGCGCCGTACAGCGCGGGGAGTGCGTGGATGCGGGCGGCGGTGATGTCAGGGGTGGAGCCGGGCTCGACGTCGGAGACCCACAGCGGGGTGCCGTCGGGTGCGGCCAGGAACTGCACGTTGCCGCCGAATGCTTTGTGCTTCTGGCTGAACCATAGGTCGTTGCCGTTGTCGCGGACGCTGGCGAGGCGGTCGGACTCGATCAGGGTGCCGTCCAGGATCACGTGGGTCATGGCCTCGCGTCGGCACCGGTCCAGGACCTTGTGCAGTTCCGGGGCTTGGTCGGCGAGGATGTCGATGGCCTCGTGGAGGTAGCGGTAGCCGGTGGCCTGGGAGATGCCGGCGTCGCGCGCCAGGCAGTGCACGCAGCCGCGTTCGCGGAACCAGCGCAGAACCAGGACGGCCTGGCGGAACGGGCCGAGTGCCCGGCTGCCGCGCGGGGTGCCGATCCGCCGCCGGTGTGCGGCCAGCAAGCGTGAGAGGTGGTCCACGACGTGGCGCGGGACGTCGAGCGTGGCGACATAGGTGACCAACGTGAAGCCTCTGGTGGTTGCGGACATGATCTTGTGGTGAGACCTGTCCTACCAGTGGCTTTGCGTGCGTCTGCGGTCGGGTGTGGTCCGTCCGACTCGCCTTCGCCAGACGGTAGTTCACGCCGCTTCGCGCAGGTCGTTTCGCCGAGAAAACGTCACTGGCCGGCCCGTTCTTCCCAGGGCTCGGCGGACGAGCCGGCTAACGCGCCACCCGGTAGCGGAGGTAGACGACTCTCGAGCTGAAGGTGCGGGTCTCGACGAGTTCGAGATCCACCCGGCGCTCGCGCTGGGGAAAGAACGGAATGCCACCGCCAACCAGCACCGGGTAGACCATGGCCCGGTACTCGTCGATCAGACCCAACGCGGCCGCCTCGGCGGCGAGAGTCGCGCCGCCGATCGCGATGTCGCCCTCCCCCGGCTCGGCTCGCAACCGCTCGATCTCCTCCGCCAGGCCGCCGGAGGCCAGGCGGGCATGGCCCTGCACCGCCGACAGCGTGGTGGAGAACACCACCTTTGGCAGCGGCTTCCAGATCGCGGCCCACTCGAGCATTGAGTCGTCGAGCGATGGATCCTGGTCGGCGGTCTCCCAGTACAGCATCGTCTCGTACAGCCGTCGTCCCAACAGGTGGACGCCGACCTCTCGAATCTCGTCGATCCAGAAGCGAAAGACCTCCACGTCGGGCGCCGTCCAGTCGAAGCCGCCGTCCGGCCCGACGATGTAGCCGTCAAGTGAGACGCCCATCGAATAGGTCACGCTGCGCATCAGCAGTCCTCCTCGGTAACGGGTTCCACAGTACGACCGCCGGACGCGGACCGAACCAAGAGGCGCTTTCAGTACCGGCCGGAGATGGTACTGATCGAGGACATGGCCACGGCGGAGCAGTTCGACGTCACCCGTGACGAGGACGAGGCGTTCTGGGCCTGGGCCATCATCGAGACGCTCCGGCACACCGGCGTACGGCTAGTGCTCTGACCGCGTAGGTTCGCCGGGTTGGTGGTCGTGGCGGTTGGATGTGCACTGACGTCCGTCCCGACCGCTGGGGGTGTGGTGGCAGAGCCTGTCCGTGTGCGCAGGTTGACCGATCAGGAGGGGCAGAAACTACAGCAGATCGTGCGCCGGGGCAGCACCAGTTCGGTGCGGTTCCGGCGGGCGATGATGCTGCTGGCCTCGGCCGGCGGGAACCGGGTGCCGGTGATCGCGAAGCTGGTGCAGGCCGACGAGGACACCGTCCGGGACGTGATCCATCGGTTCAACGAGATCGGCCTGGCCTGCCTGGACCCTCAGTGGGCGGGAGGCCGTCCCCGCCTGCTCAGTCCTGACGACGAGGACTTCGTCATCCAGACGGCCACCACCCGCCCCACCAAGCTCGGCCAGCCCTTCACCCGCTGGTCCATCCGCAAACTCGCCACCTACCTGCGGAAAGTGCACGGCCGCATGATCCGGATCGGCCGCGAGGCATTACGGTGCCTGCTCGCCCGCCGCGGCATCACCTTCCAGCGCACCAAGACCTGGAAGGAGTCACCGGACCCCGAGCGCGACGCCAAGCTCGACTGCATCGAGCACGTGCTGGAACGCTTCCCTGACCGGGTGTTCGCGTTCGACGAGTTCGGCCCGCTTGGTATCCGGCCCGCCGCTGGCGCGTGCTGGGCTGCTGCTGGTCACCCCGAGCGCCATCCCGCGACGTACCACCGCACTCACGGAGTGAGGTACTTCCACGGCTGCTACTCGATCGGCGACGACACCCTGTGGGGCGTCAACCGTCGCAAGAAGGGCGCCGCGACTACCCTGGCCGCGCTCAGGTCGATCCGGGCCGCTTGCCCGGACGGCGCCCCGATCTACGTCATCCTGGACAACTTGTCCGCCCACAAGGGCGACACCATCCGCCGCTGGGCGAAGAAGAACAGGGTCGAGCTGTGCTTCACGCCGACCTACGCGTCCTGGGCCAACCCGATCGAGGCCCACTTCGGGCCGTTGCGACAGTTCACCATCGCCAACTCCAACCACCGCAACCACACCACACAGACCCGGGCCCTCCACGCCTATCTCCGCTGGCGCAACGCCAACGCCCGCCACCCCGACGTCCTTGCCGCCCAGCGTCGAGAGCGCGCCCGCAGCCGCAGTGAGAAGGGCATCCGATGGGGCGGACGAGCGAGGACGGCGGCCTGATCATTCGCTGACGTTCAACGTCGCGCAGTCCGCGACTCCAGTTCGGACAGCACCGCCCGGAGCCGCTCCAGGGCCGCGGTCGTGTCCGGCTCTCCGCGATTTCAAGGTCAAAATGGCAACGACCCATGCCGCTGCCCGCGCCGGTGACCTCGCCGTCGAGCTCGAACGCCGTCTCCAGAGCCTCCTCGACGTCGTCACGATCGATCGGCAGCCCCACGAAGACGATCTCGACGAACACTCCGGTCCTCCCTCTAAACCCGGCGAACCACAGCGGTCAGAGCACCTAGCTGCTCGCCGGTCGACCGTTCGCCGGCGTCTCGGTTCGCCAGCCGAGGAGGATCGTGCGAAGCGCCTGTTCGGCGAGGTAGCGGGCGCGATCGTTGCCGACGCTGCCGAGGTAACTGAGCGACGCGATGCCGTACAGCGTGCCCCAGAGGATCTCACAAGCCTGGTCGAAATCGGCCAGGACCACGTCGTGTGCAGCCGACCAGGAGGTGAGCAGCTCCTTGAGGACGTCGATGACCGGTTCCGCGACGCGCCGGCGTTCGTCCGCGTCGACCATCGGGTCGTTCATGACCTGGAAGAGGTGGGGGTGCTCGCCGGCGAACCGGACGTACTGCGACGCAATGCGCGTCATGCGCCGGTCCCTATCGGGCTCCTGCGCGGCTTGGCGGAACTCGCTCAGCATCAGGCGGTGACCGTGCGCGACCAGCTCCAGTACGAGCGCGTCCTTGTTGGCGAAGTGCTGGTAGACGACGGGCGCGGAATATTCGACATCGGTGGCGATGCGCCGGATCGTCAGGGCCGCGATGCCCTCGGTCTCGAGGACGTGCAGCGCGGCCTCGATGATCCGCTCCCGGGTGTTCGCCCGTTCGCGGGCCCGTCTCGTGCTGGTCGGCATGGTCCGTCACTTCGCTTCGATGGTGTCCTCGAACACTAGTCACCGCCTTGACCGCGCCGGCGACGCGCGTCATAGTTAACGCCGTTAGGAATTATAACGACGTTAGGAACGAGTAGTAAGTCATGATTTACCACATCAACAGAGTCACGATGAAGGCCACTGCGACGCCTGAGCAGATCGAAGGGGTGCTGGAGAGCTGGCGCAATCAGGGCCGGTCGAACCCCGCCATCAAGTCCTTCGTCGTCGGCCGCGACCACGGCGGCGACTACACGTACGGCGCGGTGTTCGTCGTCGAACATCTCGACGGGCTCTTCGCCTACCTGACGCACCCGACCACCTACCAGACCGACCACCTCGGGCTGCACCTGGTCGAACGGCTGGAGATCTTCGACGTCAGTGACGACGACGACCCTGACCTGAACGCCAAGATCCAGGAACTGCACCGGCGCCGCAACGAGCTCAACCCGCAGATCGCCGGCATGCTCGCAGACGTGCCCACCTACACCGGCTCCGGCGTGGACGACTGACCGATACCCCGGAGAAGGAGAAACCGTCATGGCCAAGCACGTCATCATCGGTGCCGGTTCCATCGGTACCAACGTCGCTCGTCTGCTCGCCGAGCGCGGCGAGAGCGTCCGGATCGTCACCCGCAGCGGCTCCGGCCCCGAGCACCCGCTGGTCGACCGGGTCGCCGCGGACGCGTCCGACCCCTCCCGCCTGACCGAGCTGTCCTGCGGCGCGGAAGTGATCTACCACTGCGCCAATCCACCCTCATACACGGTGTGGGAGCGCCTGTTGCCGCCCCTGCAGACGGCGGCCATCACCGCCGCCAAGGCGAACGACGCCGTCCTCGCGCTGACCGGCAGCCTTTACGCCTACGGTCCGCAGCCCGGCGGCCGGATGAACGAACACACCCCCATGGCCGCCACCGGGCACAAGGGCCGCCTGCGCAGACGCATGTGGGAACAGGCCCTCGCCGGGGGGATCCGCACCGTCGAGGTCCGCGGCTCCGACTACATCGGCAAGGACGCCAACGGCATCTACTCCCTGCTCATCAAGTCGGCCCTGCAGAAGGGAAAAGCGGCCTGGATCACCGGCCACCTGGACATGCCGCACACCTTCACCTTCAACGGCGACATGGCACAGGCCCTCATCACGCTGGCCTCGGAAGAACGCGCGTGGGGCCGACCCTGGCACGTGCCGTCCGCGCCGGCTGTCACCATTCGCGAGCTGGCGCGGCGCTACGCCGTCGCGGCAGGGCGGCCACCGATCAAACTAATCCAGATACCGCGCTCCGTGACGCGTACGGCCGGGCTGATCGTGCCGATCGCCCGCGAGATGGCCGAGATGGACTACCAGTGGTACGCGCCGTTCCACATGGACGCGACGGAGACCACCGAGACCTTCGGCCTGACCGCCACCGACCTCGACACCGCCGTCCGCAACGAGGTCGGCTGAACTCCCACCGCCACACCGGCAGGCCGACGGCATGGCCGCCGACACCGTGAACATTCGTGGTCACGGCACTAGAGGCACTGCTGGTCCTCGCCACCGTGATCACCCGGCCCCGCGGAGAAACGCCGGCACGATCCCTCTCGTCGCGCGCTACGACTACCACGAACTGGTCACCAGGCCGCCGCTGCCGCACCTCTTCCAGCGCCGGATCGGCTGGAAACGCGACGTCATCAGCACTGACACGCTCTACCAGTTGCTCAACGACACCCTGGCCCGAGCCGCCCTCACCGACGAGACGGGCGAGCCCCTGCACTTCACGCCGCACGACTTCCGCAGAATCTTCGCGACCGAGGCCGTCGCCGGCGGACTGCCCATCCATATCGCCGCCCGCTTGCTCGGCCATACCAGTACGAGCACCACGGAGGCGCAAGTTCCAGGAACGCTTCCACACCCGCAAGCTGGAGCTCGGCGAAGTCCAAGGACTCCAAGTCAGTCTCACCAAAGCCAAGGAGAAACTCGTGGGTCGCGTTACGGTAGTCGCGCGAGCCGTCGACCGCTGCTTGCACCGCTTCCCAGGCCGCCTCGCTGCTGAAGTCGGTGCGGCAGGACCAGCGAGGTCAGCTCATCAGGTTGAGGCAAGTCCATGCACGTCATCATCCTTTCACCCGAGACCAGGCGCTTCTCCGGTGGCTCCAGAAGTGACAGGCCCAAGGCCGGAGGGCAGATGGCGCACGGTTGTCGACACGGCGTCCGCCACCGTGATCGTATCGACAAGGACCTCACCCATGATGCTGGCACTGAGGGTGTAGCGGCTGTCTCGATGCGCGTCCAGGCAAAGCGGAATGACCGTGAGGCGAGGGCGGGTACTGGTGGAGAATCGCAGCGTCCAGTGGCTCGTGACCGGGTAGAGCCCCCGCAGTGCCGGTTCAGCGTATGCCGCCTCCACAAGCGCGCGGTACTCGGGCCAGTCCACCTCGTCTGCCTCCGTGAGCAGGTGCTGCCACTCGGACTCGGCCAGTCGCACCGGATCCTGGTCGGCCACCTCGAAGCGGCCGGTGAGGTGTACGAACGGCGCGGCTCGAGAGATGTCGGTCAGCGCTGCCCCGTCGTGCCAGGCTTGCGCCGCCCGGGCGACCGGGGCCAGGTCCTGCGTGGTTCCGTCGATCAGTGCCATGCCTTGGAATGACTCACAGCCGCGGATTGACCACCGCCGTTCGGCTACCCACGCGGTGATCTCCAAGGTCGTCCGTTGCGGAACGGTGCTCGCGACGGTGGCATGGCGCAGCGGGTCGGATTCCGAGGCGGTGAACGGGACCGAGAAGCCGTCCTTGATTGCGGCGGCTCGGAGCGCCGCGGCGAGGCTCCCTTCTATAGCAACGTCGGGATACAGAGCAGCGGGATCAGTTGACGTGGCCATAGATCTGATTCTGCCGCCGCGATCATCCCGTGGGTCTCGCGAACCAGGCACACGCATCACTCTTTGACCCGAGGCATGGCCCGGTAAGGCGGTCATCACGAGTAGCCCGTCTGCAGAACAGTCCGGATAATCGTCCGGCATGGCCGCCCTGGCGACGGTGGGCCGCCGCAGCAGATCGGCGGTGGCCTGATGGGTGACGTCCTCGTCCCGGGTCAGCTCGCCGACAAACCGCAGTTCGTCCTGCGGGCTGACCTGGCCGGTCACTGTGGGCCGTCGCGGCAGATCCGAAGCGACCTGCTGGCGACTTCCTCATCCCGGGTGAGATCCGTAACGGCCTGGACCTTCTCCTCGACGGTGACCGGCCGGTCGACCCGCTGTCCCACCAGGCGATTGGCGCTGTCGTGGGTCCACCGGCGCTGACCGGTTCGCTGGTTGAACGGAGGGTCGTCGATCGCCGCCCACCGCTGCGCGTCGTCCCTGATCGAGGCCAGGACCCGGTGGACACCGAAGGCCACCCCGTCCTCGCCGACCCTCGCCAGCTGTCCCGCTCGATCCAGACCATCGCCGCGCGCTGGGCCTTCTCCGACCCCGCCCACTTCAGTCGCGTTTTCCGCGCTGCCCACGGCATGACCCCGAGGGATTATCGCCACTACGCTCAGCACCGCTTTACGCAGGAATCGACAAGCGCGGTGCACGGGTAGTCAAGGACTTCCACTCGCTGACGCGACATTGTTCTGTCCGCGCGCCCGCACTCGTCCTCAACGGAATCTGGAAATGACTGCCGCTCACCGATGCGGGGCAGGCGGGCGGACCGCCTCGTCGTAGTGACGAAGCCCGCGGTCCGCGAGTCCGGCTTCGCACCCGCCCCGCAGCTGGAGCATCTCGTCACCACCGGCTACCTCGGCCACAAGACGGGCCGCGGCTTCCGCGACTACAGCAGAGCCGCGTCAGTCCAGGCAGAACTCGTTGCCCTCGGGATCGGCCAACACGATGAAGCCGGCGCTCATCGGGGGAGCGGGCTCGTAGCGGCGCACCCGCGTCGCTCCCAGCGCGACGAGCCGGTCGCACTCGGCCTCCAGCGCCGCCATCCGCTCCTCCCCCTGTAGCCCGGGAGCCGCACGGACGTCGAGGTGGACGCGGTTCTTGGCGGTCTTGCCCTCCGGCACCTGCTGGAAGAACAGCCGTGGGCCGTGCCCGTCCGGGTCCTCGATGGCCGATTTCGTGTTGCGCTGCTCCTCCGGTACGCCGACCCGCGCGAGGAAGTCGTCCCACGCGGCCAGCGGGTCGGCCTCCTCGGGCAGGTCGACTCCGGGCGGGCCGGGGTGGACGTAGCCCAGTACGTCGCGCCAGAAGGACGACAGCGCCCGCGGGTCGTGGGCGTCGAAGGTGACCTGGATGTGGCGGCTCATCGGGTTGCTCCGTTCGTAGCGGGATTCGTATACAGGAGGAACAGGAGGAAGGCGTGGTCCATCGTGAAGTCCCCGGCACCGAACCGCACGGGCGCCGTCGAGCTGCCGCGCGGCCTAAGGCTCCGGGCGTCCGGCGCCCCGAAGTACTCGTCGTCGGTGAGGCCGTCGATCCGGTCTCGGAGTCGATGGTTCCGATGGACGTCCCACTGCTCGCGCAGCGTCCGGTTCCGGTGGAGTTCGTCTGCGTCCATGGAGCCACCCTGACACCTCTAGCGGACAGAATCGGTCCGCTATCTCTGGCAGGGTGGGCGACATGGATGCGGCGAGTGGTGACGAGCGCGGTACGACGGAGCGGGTGCTCACCCTGCTTGGGCTGCTACAGCAGCGCCAGGTCTGGACCGGCCCCGAGCTCGCCGACCGGCTCGGGGTCACGCCGCGCACGGTACGGCGTGATGTCGAGCGGCTGCGCACGCTCGGCTATCCGGTGCACGCCACCCAGGGTGTCGGCGGCGGCTACCGGCTCGGCCCGGGGCAGGACCTGCCGCCGCTGCTTCTCGACGACGAGGAGGCGATCGCCACCGCGGTCTCACTGCTCGCCGGCGCGGGTGGCGCGGTCGTCGGCGCGGGCGACGCCACGCTCCGGGCGCTGACCAAGCTCGACCGGGTGCTGCCCACCCGGCTGCGGCACGAGGTGCGCGCGCTCTCCGGCTCGGTGGAGTCCTTCGGCGGAGGCGTGACGCCGGTCGACCCCGAGGTGCTCATGACGCTGGCCAGAGCCTGCCGCGACGAGGTCGAGACCGGCTTCGACTACCCGTCCGGGAGCGAGGTGCGACGGCGGCGGGTCGAGCCCTACCGCCTGGTCGCCTCCGACCGGCGCTGGTACCTCTTCGCCTATGACCTCGATCGCGACGGCTGGCGCAGCTTCCGTGTCGACCGGATGGCCGCTGCGTCCGCACGGACCTGGCGCTTCCGCCCGCGCCCGGCGCCCGACGCGGCGAGGTACGTTCAGGAGAGTGTCGCGAGTCGGGTCTACCCGCACCAGGCGCGTTTCCTCGTACACGCGCCGGCCGACACGGTGCGCGCGCAGATTCCGGCGTCGGCGGCCGTCGTACGACGGCGAGGGAGCGAGCTCTGCGAGGTGCTCAGTGGCGCCGCCAGCCTCGACTTCGTGCTCATGCACGTGCTCCTGCTGGGGCACGACTTCGAGGTACTCGACCCTCCGGAGCTCGGGGGGCGCTGTCGCGCGCTGGCGGAGAGACTGCTGTCGGCCGGTGCAACGATCTCACCGGTGCCGGACGCGGAGGAACCATGCCGTCCCGATACGCCTGGTGGGCGGTGCCGCGCTTGCCGTGGCGTATGTCGCGAGCCGGCTTGTGGCGCGCACGGACCTGGTGGGTGAGTTGCGGCGGCCGCTGACGCCGTCGGGGACGAACCTGCTGGGCTTGGTCAAGCACCTGGGCGGTGCCGAGATCGGCTGGTTCCGCGCAACTTTCGGCCGCGAAGCCGAGCCCTTCCTGGCGTTCTGCTCACTCAGAACACCAACCCCGCCTGACAGCAGCAAAATCAGTAGTTGCTCAACCCCAGCTCCGCATACCTTCGGCAGCATGGCTGACGAGTGTTTCGGGCATCCACGGCTCGCCGCGATCTACGACCCGCTCGACCCTGATCGCAGCGACCTCGACGCATACGTCCGGATGGCAGAGGAGTTCGGCGCGCGTCACGTACTGGACATTGGCTGCGGAACAGGAGTGTTCGCGCTCCTGCTGGCTGATCGCGGGATCGAGGTCGTCGGCGTCGATCCCGCCCAGGCCTCCATCGATGTGGCCCAAGCCAAACCCGGCGGCGAGCGAGTGCGCTGGATCCGCGGAGACGCGACGGCGCTCCCGCCGCTGCACGTCGACCTTGCGACGATGACGGCGAACGTTGCCCAGGCAATCGTCGAACCGTCGGCATGGCAGAAGACCCTGCGGGGTGCCTACGAAGCTCTTCGCCCCGGTGGACACCTGATGTTCGAGACCCGCGATCCAGCCAGGCGCGCCTGGGAAGAGTGGAACCGCGAGACCTCCTACAGGGTGACGGAGATCCCAGGCGTCGGCGCCGTCGAAAGCTGGGTTCAGCTGATCGAGGTCAGTTCGCCACTCGTGACGTTCCGCTGGACCTACGTGTTCGCTACGGATGGGCAGGTACTGACCTCGGATTCGACGCTGCGTTTCCGTGAGCGGCAGGAGATTGAGACGGACCTGACCGCGCACGGATACATAGTGGAGGACGTCCGCGACGCGCCTGACCGGCCGGCCAGGGAATTCGTCTTTCTCGCACGGCGTCCGAAACCGGCTACCGGAATCTGCGGGCCCGCCACAGTGCCGCGGCCGCGAGCGCGGCCGAGGCATCCCGCCACCGTGCGAAGAAGATTGCCGCCGCTCTGGTCGCCGCCCACGGCCCGAACCTGACCATCGAGGACTGCGACATCCGCACCTGGTTCCGCCTGTGGGGCCGTGCCTGCTCAGCCACCACCCCCGGACGGCTGATCACCGCACTCGCCACCGAGTGCACAGCCACCGGCGGACGGCACCTGTATGCCTCGATCGAAGTCCCCGCCCTCGGGCCGGAACGACACGACCGCACACCGGCCGCCCCCCCAGTGATCAGACCACCGGGCGTGCCGCGGCCGGGCGCTGGCGAGGTGGTTCCCGGCTTGTCGCAGTCAGCCAGGTGTGGGTCCGGGAGCAGGCGGTGGGCGGCGAGGTGTTTGGCCAGGAGACAGCGACCAAGCTCCTGAGCGATCTGGCCCAACTGGCCCGCGGCACCGGCGGACAGGGCCACCGCCTGTGCTGCTGAACGGCCCAGGGAAGGACACGCGTGCGCCACCAGCCTGCCCGCGTGCCGGGTCACCGGCCACGCCAACACCACCCGGGCCGCCGAGCTTCCGCGAGGGGCCGTGCGACCGACCCCCGCTACTCCGCCGCGGGCTGCGGGCGCACCGTGAGCGCCTGCTGCGCGTATCCGACGGGACCGTGAACGTCGTGCAGAACCGTGCTGGTCACACCCTGTCCTGTGGCGCCGAAGACGACCGTGGTGTCCAGGCCGGTCCAGCGCCCCTCGGGCCGCCGGTAGAGGTACACGGACATGTCGACGTTCGGGTACATCCACTGCGTGGGCGGCTGCCGTACGGCGATGCCGTTGGCGGTGTCGACGAGTGCGATGTAGTTCGCCAACGCGCTGCTGTGTTCACCGTGGACCAGGGTCAGCGGCGTGGAGACCCAGGCCGTGGTGCGGCCGGGTCGCGGCTCACCGACGGGCCTCACGTCCAGGGACGCGATGTAGCCGCCCGGCCACCGCTCGGACAGCGCCCAGGGGTCGAGTGGTTCCGGGGCGGGCAGCGCGGCGGGTTCACCGCCTGCCACGGCGCTGGTGTCCTGCGCGGCCAGAAGCCAGGCGCGGGCGCGCACCACGGTACGTTCGGCGATGGTGACGGTCGCCTCGACGAGTTCGATGGTGCGGCCGGGCCTGACCGTCTCCACGGAGATGTGACACTCGTCGAGGGCGATCCGCCCGAGGATGTCGAAGTTCAAACGGCTGATCAGCTTGCCCTGCGGCGCCGCGGAGTCGAGGTGGCGCTGCATGGCGTGGACGACGAGGCCGCCGAGCGGGCTGAAGTGCTGCTCGTCCGTACTCCAGGCGCCGCTCGCGTGGGCGGTCGGCTTGTACCGCCCCTCGTCGATGCGCTCGTAGTAACTCGGCACGGTCCACACGTCCTCGGTCAACGACGTTCTCTCCGCTCGGTACGACACACAGCGGCACCACTCGGCCGCCCGCAGCTCGGACCGCGCCACTCAATGCCATCTACACCGATCTCAGCATAAGGGTGACGGGGCGCCGTCCGGTCCTCGTTGCCGGCGCCGGAGCGATCTCGTCGCGATGATCGTCATCGGTGTCGAGCTCCGAGCGGTCTGGCTCGCCGCGCTCTGCGTCGGCCAGGTTCAGCATGAGCTGGTTGCCCCGAAGCCCTCGTACCCGCGGTCAGGGGGTCGTCAGCTCCCCGACGCGCAGGGCCGCGGTCACGCCGCCGTCCATCAGCAGGTCGGCACCGGTGATGAATCCGGCGTGCTCGCCGAGCAGGAAGGCCGATGCCTCCGCGACCTCGTCGGGCGTGCCGAAGCGGCCGGCCGCCGACACCTCGCGTACGCGCTCGAACCACTCGGCGCGCGGACCGGTGAGCTCGTCCTTGGCCAGCGGCGTGATGATCACTCCGGGGCTGACGGCGTTGACACGGGCTCCGCGCTTGCCCCACGCGACGGCGGCGGTCTGGACCCGTAGCGAGTTGGCCCGTTTGGAGAGCGCGTAGGCGTGGACGGAGGAACCCACCTGGTCGGGCTGGAGGAACGGCAGCGCGAGCAGCTGCGAGGTCTCGGTGGTCGCCAGGGCGTGCTCAATGTCGCGCGCGTAGGGGCTCTCGCGGTGCCCGGCCATGCTGGCGATCACGATGCCGGCCCCGCCCGGGGCGATGACACGGGCGAACGCGTCGAGGACCAGCGCCGTGCCCAGGAGGTCGACGTGCAGGACCCGCTCCGTACTCGCCTGGGTGGGCGAAACACCGGCGTTGTGCACCACCTGGGTGACCGGGCCCAACTCGGCCGCCGCGTCGGCCAGGGCCTCGACCGCGGCACGGTCAGAGACGTCGGTGACCCTGGTGGTCACCTCGTAGCCCTCGTCAGCGAGCCGCTCGGCGGCCTCGGCCAGCGCCTTGTCGCTGGAGTCGGCCAGCAGCAGGAGGCGGCCGGCGCCGACACGGCGGGCGATCGCGCGGCCGATGCTGCCCGCGCCGATGATGACAGCGATTTCCTTGCTCACGTCAGGATCGGTTGCTTCGTGTTGGCGGGATCCGCCCGAGGTGGAGGCCATCACGGAGTGACCAACACCTTCAGTGCCTCGCGGGCCGCCATCGCCCGATAGCCCTCGGCGGCGTCGCCCAGGCCCACCGTGCGGTCGAAGACACGACCGGGCTCGATGCGGCCCTCCAGGATGTCGGGCAGCAGCTCCTCGATGTAGGCACGGGCCGGGGCCACGCCGCCAGTGAGGGTGATGTTGTTCATGAACTCCGGGAAGCCGAGGGGGACTTCGCCGTACTGCGGAGCGCCGACCCGGCTGACCGTGCCGCCCGCGCGGACCACGCCAAGCGACGTCTCCAGGGCGGGCAGAGTGCCGACGCACTCCAGCACGGTGTGGGTGCCGTCGCCGCCGGTCAGCTCCCGTACGCGCTCGATGCCCTCCTCGCCGCGCTCGGCCACGACGTCGGTGGCGCCGAAGTCCCGGCCCAGGTCGGTGCGGTCCTCGTGCCGGCCCATCAGGATGATCCGCTCGGCACCGAGCCGCTTGGCGGAGATGACCGCGGACAGGCCCACCGCGCCGTCGCCGATCACCGTCACGGTCGTACGGGGATTGACCCCGGCCGTGACCGCGCAGTGGTGGCCGGTGCACAGGACGTCGGAGAGGGTGAGCAGGGAGGACAGGAGGGCGGAGTCCTCGGCCACCGGCAGCTTCACCAGCGTGCCCTGCGCCTGCGGCACCCGTACCGCCTCGCCCTGGCCGCCGTCGATGCCGTCCCGCGCCCACAGGCCACCGTGCCGGCAGGAGGTGTGCAGGCCCTCGGCGCAGAAGTCGCAAGTGTTGTCGGACCAGACGAAGGGGGCGACGACCAGGTCGCCCCGCTTGAGGCCGGACACGTGCGCGCCGGTGTCCTCGACGACGCCGAGGAACTCGTGGCCCATGCGCTCGCCGTGCGCCGTGGCCGGCATGGAGCCGTAGGGCCACAGGTCGCTGCCGCAGACACAGGCGCGCAGGACGCGCACGACGGCGTCGGTGGGCTGCTGGATCTTCGGGTCCGGGACATCCTTGACCCGGACGTCGCCGGCGCCGTACATCAGTGTTGCTCGCATGAGGGTTGCTCCCAGGGGTCAGCGGGTGGTGGTGCGGGGTGCGTTGTAGGTGGCGTCGCGGCCGTGTCGTTGTCGCCTCGACCGGCTGGGGGGAAGACGCCAAGGTCTACGGCCTCCCTCTGCCGCACGGGGTCATTCCCGACGCACTCGACACTCCCGCGCGGGCGCGTCGTGTGGCAGACCGCGGTGTTCCGGGGAGCGCTGTTCCGGGGAGTGACAGGGCCCCCCACGCGTGTCGGGGGCCGAGCCGACCAGCCGCAGAGACCGGAAGATCGCGGTCGCGCTAAGGTAAGGTTTACCTAAACACAAAGGCCTCTGGGCGGGGCGTCCCCTGTTCAGCACCACGATGAAGCTGCCCCGGACCCAAGGGAGTTGGCCGTTGGAGACCGCACGGTGAGGCGGGGCAAGAGAGCCCGCCCCATTCTGCTCATGACACTGCTGGTCGTGGCGCTGGGGGTGATCTGCCTGCTGTCACTCGCCCTGGGCGCCGCCAGTATCCCGCCGGACCAGGTGGTGCGGGCGCTGATCGGCGACCCGCCGAGCCGGCTCGTGGACAACATCGTCTGGTCGGCCCGGGTGCCGCGTACCACGCTCGGTCTCACGGCGGGCGCCGCCCTCGGCCTGTCCGGCGCCGTCATGCAGGCCCTGACCCGCAATCCGCTCGCGGATCCCGGAGTGCTGGGGGTCAGCGCGGGCGCGTCGTTCGCCATCGTGCTGGCGGTGGGGGTGTTCGGGCTCGGCTCGTTCCACGGGTACGTCTGGTTCGCCTTCGCCGGTGCGCTCGCCGCGAGCGTCCTGGTCTACCTCCTCGGCGGGCTCGGGCGCTCCGGCCCGACACCGGTCAAGCTGGCGCTCGCCGGGATCTCGGTGACCTCGCTGCTCTCGTCGCTCACCAGCGCCGTCGTGCTGACCGACCCCGACGCGCTGGACCGCTACCGCTTCTGGTCGGCCGGTTCGATGTCGGACCAGGACGGTGCCACGGTGCTGCGCCTGCTGCCCTTCCTCGTCGCGGGCACCGTCCTGGCCCTCGCCTGCGCACCGGCCCTCAACAGCCTGGCCCTCGGCGACGACGTGGCGGCCTCGCTGGGGCGGCGGCTGGGCCTGGTCCGGCTCCAGGGGGTCGGCGCGATCACCCTGCTCACCGGCGCGGCGGTCGCGGCCATCGGGCCGGTCGTCTTCATCGGCCTGGTGGTCCCCCACCTCGCCCGCGTCCTCGCCCGGTCGGCGGGGCTCGGCCCGGACCACCGCTGGCTACTGCCGCTGTCCGCCGTACTCGCACCCGGTCTGCTGCTCGCCGCGGACATCGTCGGCCGGATGATCGCCCGACCCACCGAGGTGCAGGCCGGGGTCATCGTCGCCTTCATCGGCGGGCCGTTCTTCATCGCCCTGGTCCGCCGGCACCGTCTGGCGGAGGTGTGACGATGGCCGTTTTCCGCCCCGCGCCCCAGCCGCCGAAGTCTCCCGCGGCCGAGGGACGTTCGCCCGTGCGATCCTTCCGCGGCTACCGGCTCGCCGTGCCACCCGTGTCCGGGATCCTCCGCCCCCGGCTGGTGACGCTGTGCGCGCTGCTCGCCGCCGCCGTCTTCCTCCTGTTCTGCTGGGGGCTGTCGATCGGCGACTACCCGATCGCCTTCACCGATGTCGTACGCGCCCTGACCGGCTCCGGCGAGCCCGCCACCGTCCTGGTGGTCCAGGAACTGCGGCTGCCGCGGGCCCTGGTCGGTCTGCTGGCCGGGATCGCCTTCGGCGTCTCCGGCGGCCTCTTCCAAACCATGACTCGCAATCCCCTCGCCAGCCCCGACATGATCGGCCTCACCCAGGGCGCGGGCACCGCCGTGGTGGCCGGCATCGTGCTGGGGTGGGACGGCGGCCTCGGCACCCAGACGCTCGGACTGCTCGGCGCGCTCGTCACCGCGCTGGCCGTGTACGCACTCGCCTGGCGGCGCGGCGCCACCGGCTACCGGATCATCCTGGTCGGCATCGGCGTGGCCTGGATCTGCACCAGCGCCACCGACTACCTGGTGGCCAAGGGCGGCAACTTCCAGGCGCAGGCCGCCCTCGGCTGGCTGGTGGGCAACCTCAACGGCCGGACCTGGGCCCAGACCGTGCCGCTCGGCGCCGCCCTGACGGTGCTGCTGCCGACCGCGCTGCTGCTCGGCCGACTGCTGCGCACCCTGCAACTCGGCGACGACGTCGCCACCGGCCTCGGCACCCGGGTGCAGCCGGTGCGGCTCGCCATCCTGCTCACCGGTGTCGGACTGATCGCCTTCGCCACCGCGGCGGCCGGCCCGGTCGCCTTCGTGGCGCTCGCCGCACCGCAGATCGCCCAGCGGCTGGCAGGCACCGCCTGGCCGCCCACGGTCGCCTCGGGGCTGACCGGGGCGCTGATGGTGCTCGGCAGCGATCTCATCGCCCGCACCCTGATCTCCGACACGGAACTGCCGGTCGGAATCGTCACCGGCGTGCTCGGCGCGCCCATCCTGCTCTGGCTGCTCGTCCGCGCCAACCGCGCGGGCTCAGGAGGTTGATCCATGTCGGCTGATCCCCTGTCGGCCCCCGACCCTGACCTGCGGGCGAGTGGGCTGCGCCTGGCCTACGACAACCGGCTGGTGGTGGACGGCCTCGACCTGGCCATACCTCCCGGCCGGATCACGGCCATCGTCGGCGCCAACGCCTGCGGCAAGTCCACCCTGCTGCGCGCCCTCGCCCGGCTGCTCGCGCCGCGCGAGGGCGCCGTCCACCTCGACGGCCGGGATCTGCGCTCCATCCCGACCAGGGAGCTGGCCCAGCGGCTCGGCATCCTGCCGCAGAGCCCGGCCGCGCCGGACGGGCTGACCGTCATCGACCTGGTGGGGCGCGGCCGTTCACCGCACCAGACGTGGTGGCGGCAGTGGTCGGGCGCCGACGAGCAGGCCGTCCATCGGGCACTGGCCGCCACCGGTATGACGGAGCTGGCGGACCGGCCGCTGGACGAACTGTCCGGCGGCCAGCGCCAGCGCGCCTGGATCGCCATGGCGGTGGCCCAGGGCACCGCGGTGCTGCTGCTGGACGAGCCGACGACCTACCTGGACCTGGCGCACCAGATCGACGTCCTGGACCTGGTCACCGACCTCAACCGGCGGGAGAACCGCACCGTGGTGATGGTGCTGCACGACCTCAACCAGGCCTGCCGCTACGCCGACCACATGGTGGCCATGAAGGCGGGGCGGATCGCCGCCGAGGGCCCCGCCCGCCGAGGTCATCACCGCCGAGACCGTCGAGGACGTCTTCGACCTCAGCTGCCAGGTCACCCTGGACCCGGTCAGCGGCACCCCGATGGTCATCCCGATGGGGCGCCACCACGGGGAGCGGCGCGAGCGGAAGGCTCAGGGGCGTGCGGTGAGGTAGCCGCGCATCCTACCCCCGGGTCCGGCCCTGGGCTTCATACATCAACTTCGACCATGAAGGACCACTGATGCACGGCTCTTTGAGAGGCATCCGGCTCGCCGCGATACTCGCCTCCGTACTGCTCCTGTTCGGCACCGCCACCGCCTGCGGTTCCGGGGAGGACTCCGGGACCGACGACGGCAAGTCGGCCGCCCCGGGCAACGCCTTTCCGGTGACCATCCCGCACAAGTACGGCAGTACCACCATCAAGAACGAGCCCAAGCGGATCGTCACGGTCGGCCTGACCGACCAGGACGCCGTGCTCGCCCTGGGCAGGGTTCCGGTCGGCACCACCGAGTGGAACGGCGGCTACAAGGGTGCCATCGGCCCCTGGGCCCAGGACGAACTGGGCAGCGCGAAGACACCGACCGTACTCAAGGACACCGGCACGGGGCCGCAGACGGAGAAGATCGCCGCGCTCCGGCCGGACCTCATCCTCGCGGTCTACGGCGGCCTCACCAAGGATCAGTACGAGACCCTGTCGAAGTTCGCGCCGGTGGTGGCCCAGCCCAAGGAGTACAACGACTTCGGCGTGCCGTGGCAGCGGCAGACCGAGATCATCGGGACCGCCCTCGGGCAGAAGGCCAAGGCGAAGGAGCTGGTCAAGGGCGTCCAGGCCCATTTCAAGACCGTGACCGCCAAGCACCCGGCCTTCGCCGGGGCCAGCGCGGTGATGGCCACCCCCTACGACGGCATCTTCGTCTTCGGCAGCCAGGACCCCCGCTCCCGCGTCCTGACCGACCTCGGCTTCACCCTCCCGGCCGACCTGGACAAGGTGATCGGTGACGAGTTCGGCGCCAACATCAGCAAGGAGCGCACCGACCTGCTGGACACCGACGCGATCGTGTGGATCGTCACCGACCCGGCCAAGGACGGGGCCAAGCTCGACGAGAACCCCCTCTACGCCGACCTGAAGGTGGCGAAACAGGACCGCGAGGTCTACGTCAAGGAGTCCAGCGACTACGGGAACGCCATCTCCTTCGTGACGGTCCTGAGCCTGCCGTACACGCTCGACCGCCTGGTCCCGCAACTGGCCGCCGCCGTCGACGGCAAGCCCGCCACCAAGGTGACACAGCCGGCGTCCTGACCGCGCGCGTGCCACCGCCTCGTTCTGGTACCCCACAACCTCTCAACATGGCGGCTGGTACTCGTGCTGGGGAAAGTAATGGCGCCATTCGGCACGGGTCATGGCGGGGGAGGCTGTGTCGCAGATCCGGGAGGCGACGCGCTCAACGCTGGGGTCCCACAGGAGTGCGGTCCAGTCTTCGCCGCCGGTGGCGAGGGCTCGGCCGTCGGGGCTGAAGGCGAGAGTGTCGACCGGCTTGGTGTGGCCTGCCAGGATGGCCAGTTCCTGGGCGCCACCGTGCCCGATGACGTTGTACAGCCTCACGGTGTTGTCCGAGCTTGCGGTGGCCAGCATGTGCCCGCTTGGGGCGAAGGCGACGGACATGACGCCGTCGGCGTAGCCGGAAAGCCGGTTCCGTAGGACCGGACGATGTGGATCGGTGAGATCCCACAGCCGTACGGTGCGGTCTTCACTGCCGGTGGCCAGGGTGCGGTCGTCGGGGCTGAACGCGACCGATTTCACCGCGTCCGTGTGGCCGACGAGGACGGCCAGGCGTCTGGGGTGCCGTCGGTCGGTCAGGTTCCACAAGGTGGCCGTGCGGTTGCGGTCGGCCACGGCGAGGGTGCGGCCGTTGTGGGCAAACGTCACGGAGTCCACCGCGTCGGCTCTCCGCAGAGTGGCCAGCAGACGGGGATGCCGCACATTCGTCACATCCCACAGTCGCACGGTGCCACTCTCACCGCCGGTGGCCAGGGTGTGGCCGTCCGGGCTGAACGCGACCGTGTTGACGTGGCCGACACGAGACGGCACGACGCTCAGCAGGCGGGGACGGTACGATTCCGCCAGGCTCCACAGCCGTACCGTGCCGTCGGCACTGCCAGTGGCCAGGGCGCGCCCGTCCGGCCGGAAGACCACTGAGTTGACCGGACCCGTGTGGCCGGTGAGTGGCGGCAGCTCCCTGGGGCGGCGCACGTCCGCGAGGCTCCACATGCGCACGCTGCGGTCGTAGCTGCCGGTCGCCAGCAGGCTTCCGTCAGGGCTGAAGGCGACGGAGTAGACCGAGCTGCTGTGGCCGGTCAGGGCCGGTCCGGGGAGATCCCACAGACGTGTGGTCTGGTCCGCACTGCCGGTGACCAGAGTGCGGCCGTCGGGACTGAAGGCAAGCGATCCGACGCTGCTGGTGTGGCCTGAGAGAACTCCCAGTTCACGGGCGGGGCCGGGAACGGTCACCGCCCACCGGCGTACGGTGGCGTCAGTGCTGCCGCTGGCCAGCGTGCGGCCGTCGGGGCTGAAGGCGACGGCGTTGACCGCATCGGTGTGCCCGGTGAGCACCTCCACCGGACGGACATGGCGTGGCGCGGCCACGTCCCACAGCCGCACCTTGAAGTCGCTGCTGCCGGTGGCCAGTCTGCGGCCGTCCGGGGCGAACGCCATCGCGTTCACCGCGCCGCTGTGGCCGACCGCGGCCGACAGCTTCCGCAGTCGCGCGCCCGACGCGGTCACCGCCCACAGCCGCACGGTGCGGTCGGTATGGCCCGTGGCCAGCATCCGCCCGTCCCGGCTGAACGCCACCGCGGTCACGGCGGCAGGCATGTCCAACGTGGCAAGGCTGCGTGGCCGCTGAGCACCCGACAGCTGCCACAGCCGGATCCTGTTGTGGCCGACCGTCGCCAGCGTCCGCCCGCCGGGGTCGAACCCCAGTCCGACGACCGGACCGGCGCCGGCCGACAGACGCGCCAAGAGCCGGGGCTGCCGCACATCGCCGATGTCCCACACCACCACCGCGCCGTCTTCGCCGCCCGCGGCCACAAGACGGCCGTCGGGGCTGACGGCGACCGTGCGGACGGGACCGGCCAGGCGGGGCAGCGCGCCGAGCTCACGCGGCCGGTGCGGATCCGCGACCCGCCACCATCGCACGGTCCGGTCGGTGTCGCCGGTGGCGAGTATGCGGCCGTCGGCGCTGAACGCCACCGCGGTGACCACGCTCCGCCGACCGGTCAGCTGTGTGGCGTACGGGGTGGCGAACGTGCTGAGCAGACTGCTGCGCGCCTCCGGGGTCGGCGACAGTCGGTAGGCGGCCAGACTGACCTGGGCGGCCAGAGCGGGGTTGGCCGCCCGAACCGCCGCGGCCTTTTCGGCGGCCCGCTGTGAACTGGCGGCGTCGCGCTGTGAACTGGCCGCGTCGCGCTGCCGATCCGCCGTCCGCTGCGCCACAACAGCGAGGACCGCGGTCGTGATCGCCAGGACGAGCAGGACGCCCAGCAGCGCCACCGCCTGGTGTCGCAGCCGGGCGCGACGCCGCACCGCCGCATGCTCGGCCGCCTGAGCGGCCGAGCTCGCATCGAGGAACTCCCGCTCCGGCGCGGAGAGAGAGGCGCGGTCCAGTCCGGTGGCCATGGTGAGGCGGGCACCGCGGTACAGCGCGCCGGGGTCCCGCCCCAGCGTTTCCCAGACCTGTGCCGCGTCGGTGAGCTGGCGCAGGGTCCGCATGGCCTCACGGTCCTCGGTCAGCCAGCTGCGCAGCCGGGGCCAGCACCGGATCAGAGCCTCGTGGGCCAGTTCCACCCGCTCGCGGTCCAGCGTCAGCAGCCGCGCACCGGCCGCATGATCCAGTACGGCACCGATACCGCCGCCACCGGCCTCGGCCAGTCCCTCCAACTCCTCCAGGCGGGCCGGCCGCCGAGTGTCCTGCGTGCCTTCTCCCAGCGCGGTCAGCCGCACGAACACCCGCCGGGCCAGCTTCCGGTGTTGCCCGTCCAGTTGCCGGTAGAAGTCCTCGGCGGTGCGCGCCAGGCCGCCCTCGAGCCCGCCCGCCGCCTCGAACGCCTCCAGCGTCAGCGCGTTGCCACGCCTCCGCCGCCAGGTCTGAAGCAGCGCGTGGGACAGCAGCGGCAGCATCCCGGGCTGGGCGTGTGCCTGGGCCACGAGCGTCGCGAGCAGCGCGCCCTCGACGCTCAGTCCGGCCCGCTGCGCCGGCTTCACCACCGCCCGGCGCAGCTCGTCCAGGCTCATGGGCCCGACGGGCACCTGCGCATCGCGCATCGCCTTCACCAGCGGGGCGTTGTGGGTGCAGTACGGGTAGAAGTCGGCCCGTACCCCCAGCACCACCCGGCACCGGCCGGCCTCGGCCGAGGCGGCGGTGACCAGTGCCTCGATGAAGCAGTCCCGCTCGTCGTCGTCCTGGCACAGTGTGAAGGTTTCCTCGAACTGGTCGACGATCAGCACCACGTCGCCGCCGACCGCACCGGAACGGGCGGTGATCTGCCGCACCACGCGGCCCAGGTTCTCCGGATCCTCCTTCAACTCCTCGTACAGTCCACCTGGCGTGACTCCCGCCAGCGCACCCAGCCGCACCGCACACTCCTCCAGCGGGCGCGGCCCCGGCGTCAACACCACCGTCGTCGCCACGGCCCCCAGGCGCGGCACCAGCCCCGCCCGCAACAGCGACGACTTGCCCGAACCCGATGCCCCGATCACCACCACGAACGGCTGTCGCTCCAGTCGCTCAACCAGCTCGTCCACCAGCTGCTCCCGGCCGAAGAACCACTCCGCGTCCTGCTCCCGGAACGGCCGCAGACCCGCGTACGGCGAGGCCTTGTCGGATTCTTCCGCCGGGCCGAGGGCGGGACTCCCCTCACCGAGGCGTTCCGCCGCGTCCCGCCAACGCTGCTCCCACTCTGATACGTCGCCCTCACAGGCGCGCACGTACGCCAGCGTCACCGCCAGGGTCGGCAGCCGCTGCCCGGACGCCGCGGAGGACAAGGTCGAAATCGAGTAGTGCGCCTGCTCCGCCAGTTTCCGGTACGGCGGATTGCCGGCCTTCTGCCGCAACTGCCGGAGGCCCGAGGCGAACTCCAGTAACGGACCTTCCTCCGACTCCAGCGGTCGCTCTCTGCGCGGCATCCCCGCACCTCCCCCTCGTTCCCGCAGGTCATAGCCCGCATGGCGGTCGTCACATTTTTCAGGACTTGATTGTTCGGCACCAGGGTCCGAACCCGAACAATGCCTGAGCCGCTACACCTGGAGCGGGCGGAACCAGGTCGTGGTTTCGGTCGAGGGGGAGGAGCTCTGCGGTGGACGGGTGGTGGGTGGCGTTGCCGGACACGGAGGCCGCCGCTGCGTTGGCGGGGCGGCTACGGCATGGCGAACCCGACGAAGGCGCGCCGGGCTGTCTGCGGCACGCGTCGGGCAGGCCGTGGTTGATCGGCCGGCGGGCCGGCAGGCGTACGGTCGTCGTCGAGGCGGGGGCCACCCGGCTCGCCCTGTCGGGCAGGTTCACCGTTTCCCCGGAGGTGCTGCGGCGGAAAGTCGCGCGGGTGCGGAGCGCGGAGGAGGCGGAGCAGGCGGTCGCCGGACTGGCGGGCAGCTATCACGTGCTGGCCTCGGTTGGCGGAAGCGTGTGGGCACGGGGGACGGCTTCGGCGGTGTGTCGCGTCTTCACCGCGCTGGTGGACGGCGTGCCGGTGGCGGCTTCGGACGCGGATGTGCTGGCCGAGCTGCTCGGTTCGGCGCCGGACATGGAGGTGCTGGCAGCGCGGCTGCTGGAACCCGCCGTGTCCTGGGCGGCGTTGGGCGGGCGCACGATGTGGCAGGGAGTGCATGCCGTACGGCCGGATGAGGCGCTGATGTGGCACCGCGACGGCAGCGGACGTACGGTGCGCTGGTGGTATCCCCCCGAACCCGTCCTCCCTCTGGGCGAGGCGGCGCAGGCGGTGCGCGCCGCGCTGGTGGAGGCGGTGGCCACGTGCACGGCGGGCGGGGGGACGGTCAGCGCCGACCTGTCCGGCGGGCTGGGTTCGACGAGCCTGTGCTTCCTGGCCACCCGCGGTGACGCCGCGCTGGTGACGGCGCGCTGGGAGGGTGTGGACGCGCGCAATGACGATGCCGTATGGGCAGCCCAGGCCGCTCGGGCACTGCCTGAGGCCACGCATCTGGTGGTCGGGCAGCATGAGACACCCGACTGGTTCGCGGGCACAGGGTCGCTGCACCTGGCCGCGCAGGAGCCGGGCTCCTGGACGCGGGATGTCGCGAAGCTCGGCGATATTCTGCGCCGCGTGCAAGCACGCGGATCCCGTCTGCATCTGGGCGGCGGAGGCGGCGACGAGTTGTTCACCCCCTCCCCCTCCCACTGGATCGACGCCTTGACACTGCGTCCGGGGATGGCGCTCAAGCGGGCCCGGCGTCAACGCCTCGACTGGCGCGTCAGCCGCTGGGCCATGCTGCGGGCGCTGGCGGACCGGCGCGGCTACCCGCGGTGGCTGCTGGAGACGGCCGACCACCTGACCACCCCATACGCGCATGAGCCGGCGCATCAACTCGGTTGGCAGCCGATGCCCCGCATGCCCGCGTGGGCCTCCCCGCAAGCCGCCCGGTCGGCGCGGGACGTGCTGCGGGAGGCCGCCGAGCGCTCCCCCGCGCCGCTCGCTCCCCAACGCAGCGTCCACGGCGTACTGCACCAAATAAGGGAAGGTGGCAACACCGTACGCCTGATCAACAAGTCCCTGCCCGGTCCCGATCTCGCACTGCCCTACACCGACGACGCCGTGGTGGCCGCCGCGACGTCCGCCCGCCCGTGGGAGGCCGCGGCCCCGGGACGCTTCAAACCACTGCTGACAACCGCGGTGGCCGGCATCGTTCCCCAGAAGGTCCTGCGGCGCACCACGAAAGGCCGCTACTGCGCGGACTTCCACCGCGCGCTGCGTCGGCAGCGAGGCGAAATCCTCACTCTCCTGGACGGTTCGCTGCTGGCCGAGGCCGGCCTGATCGACCCCGACCACCTGCGCGGCGTCGCGCACTCACATGCCTCGATCGCCGACCTGGCACCGCTGATGTCCACGGTGGGCTGCGAAATATGGCTCCGCTCGCACGAGCGGACACCGCACCACCCGGCATCCGCGATGCTGGGAGCCATGTCGATCGGGCCGTAGTGTGGGTGCTGAGCACGGTGGTCGGAGGGATCAGGTGGTGGCCAACAGCAGGTCCTCTCCGCTTGACGGGCGAAGGCCGTCGGTGCGATCGGCGAAGTAGCGCTCGGCCAGCGAAGCTCCCGATACGTGTCGGGTGTCTTTGAAACCGGCCTCGCGGGCCAGTGCGAGCATTTCCTGCGGGGTGTAGAAGCTGATGAACGGCGTTCCGGATGCCCGCGCGCCTTCCTCGCTCGCCAGGAAGCCGGGGCGATCGGCGTCGTCGACAAGGTCGGCCGGCCGCAGGAAGGTCATGGCGAGCGTCGAGTCGGGTGCGAGCCCGGCGATCTGGCGCAGGGTGGCCGCGGTGGCGTCTTTGGTGAGGTACATGGTGACGCCGGTGGAGACAATGACCGCCGGCCGGCCGGGGTCGAAGCCGGCCGCGGCCAGCCGCTCCAACCAGGACCCGCTCGCCTCGAAGTCGACCGGCACCAGGTGCAGCCAGTCGGGGATGCCATAGCCGAGTTCGGCCAGGCGGTGGCGCTTCCAGGCCTGGGGGCCCGGCTGGTCGACCTCGAAGAGCCGCAGGCGGGAGGCGATCTCCGGCTTGCGCTGGGCGAAGGTGTCCAGGCCGGCTCCCAGGATGACGTACTGGGCGACCCCGCGGTCGGCCTGCTCGGTGACCAGGTCCTCGATGAAACGAGCGCGGGCCACAATGGCTGCCCGGAACGAGCTGGTGGCACGCGGGTCCATGTCGGGGCGGCGGCGCCAGTCATCGTCGGGGGCGGCCAGCTGTCGGCCGATCTCGTCCTCGATTACGTGGGGCGGTGGGTCGACCTGGACGTGCATCGCCCGCCAGAGGGCGACGCGCACCGCGGTGCTGTCCGGCGCCTCGGTCTGCTCGTCTGCCATGGTGTTTCCTCCCGTTGCGGTCAGTTCTTGGCGGGGGCTTGGAGGCTCCACAGACGCCCGTCGGGGTCGCGGACCGTCATCTCCTTGGTCCCGTAATGGGTGTCCTCGAACGGTGTGACCACCTCGACGGCAGGATCGGGACGGAACCCATCCGCGTCCGGCACCTTCAGCACGATCTGCATCTGGGGCTTTCGGTCCTCGGGGATCTCGGCGATGAAGACGTACGGACCGTCGCCGTTGCGAAGCTGGCCGGAGTTGTGGTCGGTCGAGAACTCCAGGTCGAAGCCCAGTGCCTGGAAGAACTTCGCCGCCTTGCCCCAGTTGTGGGTCTCCAGGAACACGGCTTCGATTCCTTCAGTCGTCATGCCGGTTCTCCTTCTCAGTTGATGGCTGTTGTTGCCTCTGGGCGTCGTCGAGGTGGGCGCGCAGCGCTTCGGCGACCAGCGCCGACAACGACATGCCCGACTCGATGGCGCGGTACTTGACCTGCTTGATCAGCCCGATCGGCAGGTACACGTTGAACTGCTTGACTTCCTCATCACCCACGAGCCGATGCTAGCATCCTAGCAAGCTAGCCGCGAGAACGCAGGATTCGTCGATGTCCGCCGTCGGCTGCTCAGACCGGCGCTTTCCTCACTCGACGGCGGCGGTCAGACGGACGGCAGCGCGGCGGCGGCCGACTCGGCGAGATCGGTGGCCAGTTCGCAGGCCTTGCCCTTGGAGGCCGCCCCCTTGATGACGAGGGCCACCCGCTCGGTCCCCTTCACCCGGTCCACGCTGGGGTAGTCGCGATAGACCACCTCGACACGGCAGCTCCCCGAGCCCTCATACCCCGACAGAACGATGGCCTGGCGCTTGCCGAGCGCGGTCAACCCGGCGTTCTTGTCGCTCGGCAGGCTGCCCTGCTCGAATCGCAAGTCCACCTCGAACTCGCTGGTGGTGCTCTTCCACTGGCAGTCCCAGCGGCCGAATCCGACGTCCGGGTCCTTGGCGTCGATACCGGGCACCTGCTCCAGCGCCTTGATGTCGAGCAGCGTGCACGCGTCCTGGCGCGCCAGCGAATCGGACGGGAAGCCAGGGGAACGCCGGGGGATCTCACCGCGGTTGAGCACCTTGACGGCGAATCGCGCGGCGACATCGGCGGTGTCACACAGCGGCTGCCTGACGTCGGCAGGCCGTCGCGCCACCGCGGTGACCCGAAGGCTGTTGTCGCGAGCGCCGGTCACCGCGATGGCCCGCTCGCACGCGTCGCCCTCGGCCGCACGCTCCACGACGGTCACCCTGCCCGTGGTCTTCCTCGTCACGGCCTCCGGCAGCGGGTCGGCGTCGAGCTCCACCCTGACGCCCACGACCTCCTCGTCGCCCTCCTTCAGGTTGACGTCGCATCGGTTGAAGTTTCCCTCGTCACGCTTCAGCTCGGCCAGTTCGTACCGATCGAACACGGAGGCGTTCAGCAAGGCGCAAGGGTCGGCCGTACGGGGGTCGCCGATGAAGCCCGACGCGCTGGTTCGCGTACTGCCCGGCGACGGAGCGGCTTTGTCCGCTCCGGCTTCGCCACCCAGGCGCATCACGATGAACGGAACGGCGATGGCCAGTGCCGTGACGGCGGCGACACCGGCCGTGAGCAGCGGGCGGCGCCGGACGAGGGTCGTCGTCCGGTGCCGCTGTCCTCCCGGCGGGTCCTCGACACCAGAAATGGTGTCCGTATAGGGCGTGGTCACCGAGTTCAGCGGGAGGGTCGGGAGCCGGTCCGGCGATCCCGCGATGCCCGCGAGCGCGCCGAGCGCCTCAGCGGCGGTGGGCCGGGCCCCGGGGTCACGCTGGAGCATCGCGGTGAGCACCCCGCCGAGCGGCCCGACCTGGGGGCTGATGGACTCCATCCGGACCACGCGCCCGGGGCCGCGCAGCGGCGGAGTGCCCGTAACCAGCCAGTACAGGGTGGCACCGAGGGAGAACACGTCGGATGCCCGCTCGGGCGCCGCCCGGAACGACTCGGGGGCGGCGTAGGCCGGGGTGAGGCTGATCGGTCCGTTGGGCGTGATCGTCTCGCTGCCGTCCACCCGGTACGCCGCGCCGAAGTCGGCCAGCTTGGCCACTCTGTCGTGAGTGATCACGACATTGCCGGGCTTGACGTCGCAATGCACGATCCCCTTGGCGTGCAGGGCCGCCAGCGCGGCCGCGATCTGCGTGCCGATGTGCGCCGCGAGCTCCGGAGCCATCTTCACCGGGACGTCCAGGCTCCCGCCGGTCACATGCTCCATCACCAGCCAGAACGTCGCCCTCTTGCCCTTGCCCGCGCGGACGGCGTCGTAGAGGGTGACCACGTGCGGGTGGCTGAACTTCGCCAGAGCGCGCGCTTCGGCCAGCAACTGGTCGAAGTCGGCCTGGCTGTTGTCCTCAAGCAAGGCCCGCTTCAGGACGACGGGCCGGCCCAGCTCCGTGTCGACGGCGAACCAGACCGCGCCTCTTCCTCCTTCGACGGGCCCCTTCGTGAGCCGGTACTTGCCCACCTTCTCCCCCCGGCGCACAACGACACTCCCCTCGCACAAGACCAGAACCCCTACTGTTGCCAGGCACGCGGTCTGAATTTACTGCGTAGCGGAAGAGGCACACACCGTTTCCGGCGCTCTTGAGGGCGACCCCGGGCTCGGCGCGTGTCCGTGGTGGGCCGGACACGGCCGGTTGAGAAGGGGATTCACGCTCCGCTCCAGAAATCATCACCTCTGTGGAGGTTGTGGCGCCCGGGGGTGCACGCGATATGGGCAGGTGCCGCAGTCACATGCATCCGCGGCTACGGCCTGTCGCGCCTGGCCGGTACGCCGCCGAGGGTCCAGGTAGTCGCGGTGGTGCCGGACCTCCCACCACGGGGGCCCGGCACCGTGATCCCCTGGCTAGGAGTGGGTGACCTCGATGTTGGATATGCGGACCTCGCCGTAGTTGTCACTGTCGCACGGGTCCGAGTTCCCGCAGTTGGCCTGCGTGTAGGCACCCGCCTTGAAGTAGTTGGTGTCGCCGTCATGGGAGATCGTGGTCTCCAACTCCCCGTTGTAGTACACGTCGATCTCCCCGTCCTGCGCCACGAACTTGGCCTCGAACTCGGTGCCCAGCTCGTAGTCGTCGGTGACAAGGTGGTGGTGGGAGTCGTCACCGTCGGTGATGTAGAGCTTGCTGCCTTCGAGGCGAAAGACCGTGACATCGTCGTCCCCGCCGTGAATCTGGGCGCCGACCAGGTGCGGCTTGTCGTTGGGAAGGGCCAGGAACGCCTCTGTGACCACGAGAGTGTGGGTGCCCTCGGTGGTCGACCAGCTGGCCTTCTCCTCCCCACCATCTGTCATCTCCCGCAGCTCGGCACGCGGGTAGCCGGAGCCCCCCGTCGTCACGCCGTCGACGGCCGCCCGGAACTGGACCGCGTCGCAGTCCTCGTTGACCTGGAACCACGGCTTGGCGGAGAAAGTGGCCAGGCCGGGCTGGGTGATCTCGGTTGGGTCCTCGTCGTCTCCGGTGGGGAGGGTTATCTTCCAGTTGGTGAGGTCGAGGACGTCGGCGGGGTAATTGCACCGGGCGGCCGTGGCGTCGTCGCGGGTGAGGGTGCCGGCCTGCGCGGGGAGCACGAGGGCGGCCGTCGAGACGGCCGCCGTAATGCCCGCGAGGACGATGATGCGTATGCGCGGCATGGGGTTTCCCTTCCTGTTGGGGGGCACAGCGACTCTCGATTCCCTCGAGTCGTGGAGACGTCGTCATGCCACCTGGGCCCTGAGTTGGACCGTTGATGTTCTCTGTGCTTCCGCAGACGAGGCGCTGTCTGTGGTCGGCTCATCCATACTGATCTCCCCCTGGCGCGGAACGGGCATAGGCCGTTCCCCATTGTTCGGCCGCCTCCCCGGGACGGGTCCCGCAGATGTCGGCACTCGGAGGGCGGTTCACGGACCGCTCGGAGAAGTGGTGGCCACGCGTGGCGGGCGCGGGAGCGCCAGGCCACGGCCTGGGCCTGTGGTCTGGGCGGCGGTGCCGCCTGACGGTGTGATTGGCTACGCCGTATGGGTCTCAGGCGAGTGTTCCCCCAGTGCGCGTGTGTGCGGCCGAGCTGTTTCAGCGGGGATACCGGGCGGAATCCCGCCGTCCGACCGGGAGGTGGGTCATGAGTGTCCGCCGTACGCCGTCAAAGTCCGGCCGTGTCCCGACACCGAAGGCAGTGCCCCCCTTCGACCCCGAACTGAGCGTCGTGCCGGCGGCCTTGGGTAAAGAGCCGAGGGAGCCGCTCACCCCGGACAATCTTGAGGCCCGGCAAGAGCGGGATGCCGCGACCCGGCCCAGGCCAACGGCCGAGGACCTTCGCGCCGACGGCCGTTTCGAGGTGGCGGAGTTCTGTGTGTCCGGACCGCCGGACGGACCGGACGTCGCGCTCGTGAGCGCGCGGCCGTCCGGGCTCGTCGGGCCGCTGCCTCTGCTGTACTACATGCACGGGGGCGCAATGGTCATGGGCAACGCGTGGTCCGTGCTTCCGCGGATTCTTCGCGAGTGGGCCCTCCCGTTGGAACTGGCTGTCATCTCGGTTGAGTACCGGTTGGCACCGCGGGCGCAGTACCCGGGACCGCTGGAGGACTGCTACGCCGGACTCGTCTGGGCGGCCGGGCACGCGGCCGAACTGGACATCGACGCGGACCGCATCATCATCGGAGGGAAGAGCGCCGGCGGCGGGCTCGCCGCGGCCCTCGCCCTGCTGACCCGTGACCGCGGCGGTCCCGGGCCGCTGGGGCAACTGCTGCTGTGCCCGATGATCGACGACCGCGGCAGCACCTTCTCCAGTCATCAGATGACGGGCCTCGGCATGTGGGACCTCACCTCCAACGCGACCGCGTGGAAGGCACTGCTGGGTGACCGCTACGGCGCTGCGGACCTGCCGCCCTACGCGGCCCCCTCCCGCGCCACGGACCTGTCCGGACTCCCTCCGGCCTATATCGAGGTCGGGTCGGCCGAGATGTTCCGGGACGAGGACGTGGCTTACGCGAACGCGATCTGGCAGGCCGGCGGCCAGGCTGAACTGCATGTATGGCCCGGTGCCTACCACGGCTTCGACAGCTTGGCACCGCAGGCGGCCCTCAGCCGGGACGCACGCAACGCCCGTACCCGCTGGCTCCAGCGCCTCCTCGCGCAGTCCGGCACGAGGAACCGACCCGCCGGATGAGCGTCGGCGCGGGACGGCGGCGGCCCGCGGTTCCCTCAGGTCGGGGATGTGGTGGTAAAGGGTGCCGGGCCGACGCCGAGGAGTTCGGCGATGCCGGTGCTGTGCCGGCGATCCGGCCGCGCGGCGGCCGAGCACGGCTTCGCGGGCCGCGACCGCGGCCGGGGTCAGCCGGCGATCTTCACCTTGGTCGCCTTGGCGATCTGGCAGGTCTGCGGCATCGCGGCGGAGTCGCCCTTCCAGGCGGCGGACGCGAGTGCGCTCTTCAGGGCTCCGGCCTGGACGGGTTGGCCGGTGAGGGTGGCGTAGACCGCCTTGTCGGGGTGCGCGGAGTTCAGGAAGCGGACCTTGACGGTGTACGCGTAGTCCGCCGCGCCCTTCACGTTGTCGAGCTGGACGACCGCGAACAGCTTGGACGCGTCGCGCAGCTGGCACGACTTGATGCTGACCTCGACCTTGGACGTGACGGGCTGGGCGGCGCCGGTTCCGTTGGCCGGGCCACTCGCCGTGGCGGACGGCGACGACGTGGCCTTGGAACTCGACGCTCCGCTGCTGCTCGCGCTCCCCTTCCCGTTCTTCCCATCGACGGTGGACGATGCGTCATCCGAGCCGCCGCTGGAGCAGGCCGAGAGGGCGAGGAGGGCGGAGGCGGCGAGCGCGCCGAACGCGGCGCCGCGAGGAAGGTGGTGCATGGCGGAAGGTCCCCCGTCAGGACACAGGTTCGCCGGGCGGACCGGCCGGGTCCGTTTCACGCTAGCACCTGCTGAAATCGCCGCCTGCAGTGCGGGTGGGGGCGAGTACGCTCCGACGGCTCGAGGTCGCGATGGATCAGCCCGGCCCGGTGGATCTCGACCAGGGCAGCGGCGAGACCTGCGGCCAGGCGCACCGCCGTCTCGGGCGCCTGAGTTGTCTCTTCCACAGTTGCGGACTGGATTCCGGCAGAACGCTACCGACAAGAGAGGCCACACACTCATGCGCACTCTGTACGTCGTCACCCATCCTGAGGCGACACACCACGTGGAGGGAGTGGTCGGCGGATGGCATGATTCGCAGCTCACGCCCGTCGGAGTTCGCGCAGCGGGCTCCATTGCCCAGGCGCTGCGGGCACAGGTCCCGGACGGCGCCGAAGTGGAGCTGTTCTCCTCGGACCTGCGTCGCACCCGGCAGACGGCGGACAAGGTTGCCGAGCTGTTCGGTGTGAAACCGGTCTTGGATCGCAGGCTTCGGGAGAAGTCATACGGAGAGGCGGAGGGAAGGCCGCAGGAGTGGCTGGACCAGAGGTTCATCCCGCCGCCGGCCGTCGGCGACCGGTTGGGGCATGAGGAAGGCGTGCCAGGCGCCGAGACCAGGGCGGTCTAGTACCGGCACCGAGCCGATTCTTGACGCTCGATGAGCGAGGAGTGGTCGGCTGCGATGTCGCCCTTTCACCGCGTCACCGGCTCCGGCGAATGCTGCGGCGCTCCCGGAGGAGCACTCGCGCGGTGGCCGGCACGGGCGGACGGGCGGGGGCGTGGAGGAGGGCCGGGCCCTTGGCGGCGGCTGCGGTGGCCGTGATGTCCTCGATTTCGATCACGGCGCGGAACAGTGGGCGGCCCTCGGGGGGTGCGAGGTCGACCAGGTGTCGGCTGGCGGCCAGGCTCTGGCGGGCCTGGTCGAGGAGGTGTTCGAGAAGGCTCCGGGTTCCGGTGGTGTCCCGGGCGTTCTCCAGGTCGGCGCGGGTGACACCGTGGGCGTCGAGCGTGCTGCGTACGAAGTTGAGGCGCCCGTCCGCGAGGTCTTCGGACAGGTCGTTGGCGAAGTCGAGGCGCTGGCTGCCGTCGATGTACGTACGGCACGCCTCGCGGTAGGCCGCCGGAGGGTCCTCCCCGGCGATGAGGCCCGCGATCAGCATGAACGCGGGCAGCGCGTATTGGTCGAGGTAGCGCTGGTAGTCCGCTTCGGTGGCGAAGCCGGTGAACTCCAGCTCCGTGGCGGCCGCGTCGAGGAAGTCCTCGACGCGGCCGCGGAAATGGGGGTGAGCGGAGACGGTGGACAGCAGCGGCCGGATGGCCGGGAGATCGCTTTCGCCGGTGGCCAGGCCTTCGCGGACTTCCTTCTCCCACTGTGTGTAGGCTGCGGCGCGCCCGGCCTCGGGACCGCTGTCGAGGAGGGTGTCGGTGTGATGCATGAAGGCGGTCGCCGTGATCAGGTGCGGCAGCAGCGGCCGGGGCAGAAGCAGGCGCGCCGCGAGGTAGGAGCTGCGTCGGTATCTCGCGACCAGTTTCCGCTGGCGTGCGTAGTCCTCACGCAACGTCGGATCGCTGATCCCCGCGGCGTCGAGTGCCCTGCCCCACAGACCCATGGCCGACCCTCCCGGTCCCTTGAGTTCACGCGCGGTTCCTTTATACGTCCAGCCGGTAGCGGTCCTGGTCCGTGTGTGGGAGGAGTGGGGTGTTCGCCACCCCGGGTGGTGGGCGACGGCCTGGATGGCCGGCGGCCGTGGACGGTGGCCGTGGTTGGCGGGACCGTACGTGCCGGGGCGCAGTCCGGCTGAGTGAGGGAGAGCGGTGGGATCCGTGAGTGGGCAGGACGGCGCGGGCATATGGCCCGCGGGACTGAGTGAGGCGATACGGGCCACCGCCGGGGATATCGCCGTGCTGTTGCGCGGTGCGGCCGACACCGGGGTTCCGGTGCCCGGGTCGCGGTGGTCGGTCGGGGAGGTGGCGGCGCATCTGGCGCAGGCCAATGAGCTGATGGCGGATGTCGCGGCCGGGAGGCCGCGCCCCTACGGTGATGGCACGCCGGACGGGCTGGCCGAGGCCAACGAGGTCGCGCTCGCGGCGTTCGCCGAGCGCGGGGCCGAGCCGCTGGCCGCCATGATCGTGGACCAGGCAGACGCGTTTCTCGAGGCGGCGGCCCGGCCCGCCCCGCACGACGAACTGGTCAGCCCGATGGGCCCGATGAGCATGGACGTACTGGGGTCGTATCTGCTGACGCACATGCTCGGCCACGGCTATGACCTCGCCCGTGCGCTGGGCCGTCCGCACATGGTCAGCCGTGCCCGGGCCGAACTGTCCCTGCCGTTCCTGATGGTGGCCATGCCCCGCGTCGTCAGCCCCACCGCCGCCGGGCACACGGCTCGCTACACCGTCCGCCTTGGGGGCGATGTCTGCTTCGGTGCCACGTTCACCAACGGCGCGGTGGCTGTCAGCCCGCGGCCGCCGGTCCGCCCGGAGTGCACCATCCTCATGGAGCCCGTCGCCTTTCTCCTCGTGGCGCTGGGCCGTCTCGGCCCGTGGGGCGCCCTCGCCCGGGGACGCGTCCTGGCCTGGGGCCGCAAGCCCTGGCTTGCCCCGCGCTTCCCCACTCTGTTCACCCCGCCCTGATCCGGCCCGATCCGGCACCCGATCGGGCCCACGGGCGCGAGGGCGGTCTCGCTCAACTCGCGTGGGCCGCCCCAGGGAACCGCGCCCGACGTCCGCGAGCGCCCGCTGCCGGGCGCGGGGAACACCGGCGCCGCCGAGCACCGGATACTTCGGCGGGGCGATGTTCCCCGGACGCGCGAGCCGTACCGCGAGCTCACCGTAGGCGGACAGCAGCCGCTCGACGGGCATCGCGCGGCGCCTGCCATCAGACATCCCTGCCGGTGAACCTTCCGTGCCGCACGCTGCATGTGGACCAATTCGGCGGAAGGTACCGTCAGCATGGCTTTCCAGGAGAGTCGGCCGCGGCACGCGACCAGCTACTCGAGCAGGAAATCGAGCTCCGCCGCGCCATCGAGGCGGCGACTGCCGCGAGGCGCGCGCTGCCGCCCGGCGGAGTGATCCCGGAGGACTACATCTTCCAGGGGGCAGGGTCTGACGGAGCTGCCATCGACGTCAGGCTGTCGGAGGTCTTCGTGCCCGGCAAGGATTCACTGATCATTTACAGCGGCCAGCCGTCAATTTCGCGGTCGTGGCGAGGACGCCGCTGTCACGGCTCATGACATTCGCCCAAGAGCGCGGCTGGTGACACCTGCGTCTGTTCTCCGCGGCGGGCAACAGCTACAGCCGCGACTACCTGGCCGAGACAGCGGACGGCTCATCGAAGCCCATGCTGAACGTGTTCCGCCGTGATGGTGAGGACATCCGCCACTTCTGGGGTTCGGAAATGCTCTACGCGCCCATGGAACCCGGTTACGGCCCCCGCCACGTGGACACCCTCGATCCGCTGTGGAACATGTTCGACCTCACCCCGGAAGGACGCGGAATCGACTGGGAAGAGCGGCTGAGCTATTTCGTGTGGTGGAGCTGTCCAGGACTGCACCGCACGGAGGCCTTCGACGCCGATGACGTGCAGTGCCGCCTCGGCAGCCGCCTTCCCCACCTCCCCAGAGGCGGCACTCCGGTCCGGTGGCTGCCGCTGTCCGCCCCGACGAGCACCCGACCTGGCCGCCCCACTTGGCCTCGATCCCTACGACCACATCGCGAAGGCCCGCATAGAGCGATTGGGGGCGTGGCCGGCCAACGTCGGCCACAGGCTCGGGCGGCGGCACGGGAGCTGCGGGCCGTGGGGGCGTGCCGGCTACGACGGGGCTTGCTTGGCTGCCCGCCACTCCGGTGCGAGCACCGACCAGACCTCGATGTCGTACCGCTTCCCCCGGTACAGGTAGCTCTCGCGCAGCACGCCGTCTTTCGTCATCCCCAGCCGCCGGGCCACGGCGGCGCTGGCCCCGTTCGCCGCCGAAACCAGCCACTCCACGCGGTGGATGCCCCGTTCCTCGATGGCCCAGTCGATGATCACGCGGGCGGCCCGGGTCGCCAGTCCCCCGCCGACGGCCGACGGCTCCAGCCAGCAGCCCGCCTCGGCGACGCCCTGTCCCACGTCCATCGTCTTGAAGAGGACTCCCCCGACCAGCTTGCCGTCCGTCCAGATGCCATAGATCCGCCCGGCGTCGGCCGCGGCCTTCTCCGCGTAGGCCTGGAGGAGGGAGCGGCTCGACGCCAGGTCCGTCACGGCGTCGGCCAACGCGATGTACTGCCCGATGAATTCCCGCCCCCGGTCAATGTGGGCCAGGAACTCCTCGGCCCGCCACGGCTCAAGCGGGCGCAGCTCAGCACCGTCGTCGCCCAGGGATATCGCGTACATGGTCGCCTCCACGTCGAAACCGGCGCACACTGCGGAGGAGATCATCCCACGCTCGTGCCCGGGACTACGGACCGACGTGACACACCGACCGTGCCAGGTCCCCTCCGTCACTTCGTTCGCTGACGGTGCCCGGGCCGAGCGAGCCAGGATTCTCAGTGCGGGGCTTACTGGGCTTCGTGTGAACCACTTTCAATCTCGGCCAGCCAGAATCGGTAGCGGCCGGCGAACGGCTGCGTGTCTCCTCTGAGCGCGGTCCGCAGCCACTCGGCCGCGCCGGTGGCCCGAGTGATGACTTCCGAGGGATAGGAATATCGGATCCGGTGCTCGGCGAACTCGTCCTCGTCGTCGACGAAGACGCTTCCCCCCTCCCGGACACGGCAGACATCGAGGTCCAAGTCGATCATGGTGACCGCTCCGGCGTGCGGCCACCGGGCCGGGGTAGTGACATCGCAGTACACGTCCAGGCGCGCGGGATCCGCTTGGAAGAGGGCGGTCCACCAGGCCTCGCGGGGAAAGAGCATGACCCGTGGTTCCTGCGAGGCATAGACGGGGCCTTCGGCACCCTTGCTGTAGACGGTGCCCACTGGCGCTCCGAGCCAGACTCCGTGCTCGTCCTCGCCAAGCCGGATCATCCGGTAGTGCCAGTGCAGGCTGCCGTCGTACTTGCGGACCGAGACCTGGACCCCAGCGGTGTTCATGCCCCGAACGCTACAACAGTGCCTCACCAGCCGGACGCGGATCGGTCATCCCGCACCTGGCGAACGGCTTCAGCACGTGAATCGACCTGAAATATACGAATGGGGCTCGTGGCCCACTCCCCGACTTGCGCTTCGACGAATATGGGAAGCATAAGGAGGAAGTGTCGGAAACTTCCGTTCGGCGACCTCCGGCCATGCGAACTTTCAAGGGCGTAGTGGTTGACAGGCTGGAGGCAATCGGTAATATCCTGATTGCTTAAGTCGGTGATCAAGTCAGTGCTTTAACGATGCCCCGCGTACAAACAGCGAGCGCAGGTTGCGGCATCGATCGCTGTTCTGCTCTCTCCAAGGAGCCAGCCATGTCACTCCGCGACCAAGGAGACGACACGACCGACTGCGGTGCCAGGCGCCGGCGGCCTCTTCGATTCGGGATCACTCAACCGGAATGGCCCTATTGGCAAGCGTCCAGCAATTATCGATGGCCCACACAAGACAGCCCGACAGTCACGGAGATCGCACGTGGCAATGCGCGAACAGCCTGATCACTGGCATTTACTGAAACACATATGCATGCATGATTGCAACCCGGAAGCCCTAGCAGACGTCAAGAAGGTCCTCGAGACTCTTACGTGGGATGATCTTTCGGTTCAGGCGAGGCGTCACCGCATGCTGCCGCAGGTCGCGGATTTTCTGATCCAGGCGAATTATCTGGACTTGGCCCCTCATCAGTTCCGCCGCGAGCTCATCGAATCCCTCTACTGGAACCGACACCTGAGCGCTCTCGCCACGGATGAGGCTGCTCGCCTGGTGCAGGCGATCACAGAATGCGGCATGACCGTCGCGTGCACAAAAGGGGTGATATTCCAACACTCGCTCTACGGAGGGCGCGGGGTCCGCACCTTCAACGACATCGATCTCATGATAGACCCCGCCCACAAAGATATCGTAAAGGATGTGATGATCTCCGCGGGATATCACGCGGGGAAAGATTACGACTTCCGTACGGACACCTTGACGGAGCTGCCACGCCGCAGGCTGGCCATGTATCTCCTGCGGCCGGACCACCTCCCGCACTTCTTCCGGCCGATCACCGGTGAGGGAATTCCCTACCATATTACGGATGTCGCCTTCAGCCTCACCTGGTACAGCAGTGGGTGGCAGGTTCCCATGGTCGAGGCCCTGACAGACCTGGACGAGGTGGAAGTCGGGGACGGCAAGATCAAACTTCCCTCCCTCACCCCGCCTTATTCCTTCATTTTCACTGCCATGCACCTCTTCAGGGAGGGCTGGTTCGAGCGCGCGGTCCGGGCCAAGGATCTACGGCTCGGGCAATTCGCGGACATCTGGCGGCTCTGGCACCGGATGGACGCCGGTGATATCACCATGCTGTCGGACCTGATTCGCCGTTATGACATCGCGCCCCCTCTCGCATGGGTCTGCTCCTTCACCGACCAGATATTCAAGAGCCGGATCATCGAGGGACTCGGACTCGAACCCTACTGCGAAAGGTCATGGCTCTGCAGCACTGGCGCTCTTGACGGCTCCTATCTGGAATGGTCCGGAGACATGGTCGAACGACTCAACAACCCGGGCTCCCCAGAGTTCGTCCCGGCCCTTCGACCTCCGTACGGTGATCTGGCGCAGATCGACAACCGAACCGAATCACGGAAGTAAAAGGAGCCTGGAATTGAATATGCCGCACATGGCACACAGTAAACGATTGGACATGCACGCTGCACTCAGCCACAAAATTCAACTTCTGGTGGACGGGCTGAACATCAGCGATGAATTCTATGAGCATGCTCAGGGTTACAAGGGCCGCATCGAGGCCATCTACGGCCACCACAAAGGTGCGGCTCCCAAGCGGAAGATACCCCAGGAGATCATCCTCCATCGCCCGCCGGGCCTCCGCCCCACCGAAGCCGTCGTCGCCCAGGTGAGGTACAACGAGAACTCCCCGCATTGCCTCATCTGGACGCCGGACGGACCGGCCTTGTCCACGGGAGGCGAGACGGTTCCCATCGAGCTCATACCGGAGCCGGACTACTACAAGGACACGCTCGAGAGCGGTGTGAAGGTCAGTTCGGTCACCCAACTGCTGGGTACCGATCTGCTCGGGCTGGTACCCAGCAACTACTGTGCGCTCTTCAGCACAAAAGAGGAATGCACCTTCTGTGAGATCATTCCACACTACGCTCTGGCCAGAGAGTACCGGCGAAGCATAAAGCCGGATGACGTACAGATCTCCGCCATGAACCATGCCCTGGCAACAGATCCCGTCGATTACATAGTTTTCACCACGGGAAACTATGATCTCGAAAACTCGCAGACCGTTCAGCATTACTACGATGTCAGGTCACAATTGCGAGTACCCCCCTCAGTCAAACGCAGCTACGCCTGTTTCATGCCCCCGGACGACGTAGCCGCTCTCAAACTGATCAAGGAATCCGGATTCACCTCGGTTCTTCTGGATATCGAAGTGTGGGACCCGGAGCACTATGCGGGAATGGTTCCTGGAAAGACTCGCTGGCTGGGCCGGGACGGGTTCCTCAGAATGCTGGAGGCAGCGCTCGAAATCTTTGGCCAAGGTGAGGTCTACAGCAATCTGGTCTACGGCATCCAATCGCTTGGAGGAGTGCCGGACGGTCGGAGGTTTCATGCGGAACAGGAAACCGATCTCTGTCTCGAGGCCACCGAGGGCCTGACCGATCGCGGGGTCGTACCGCTGTTCACGATCTATCATACGAACGGACACAGCAAGATCGGAAACATCGATATCAGCAGCCAGGAGCTAATGCGCTTCGCCACCGGGTACGGCGCGCGCACCCTGACAAGCGGCCTCGTATCAAAGGAGCGTAATTCGGTAATCTTCGGCCTGGGATCGATCGCCAACCACATCTACAACGACTCCTACTACCTGGCCAAGACAAGGATGTGAGCAATGACCGATACGGCGGCTCTCCTGCTGATCATCCTCCTGTCGCTCACCACAGGTATTGTCAGTAAAATCTCGGATCTCTTCAACGATGACGGACTGCGTTCGTTCACCGGTGCGAGTGAACTCTCCGGGATTGTGTGGGCCATCACTGGTTCGGCTCTCGTTTTCCTTGACAACGGAGTGGCCGCTTTATGGCTCGCCACGGTGCTCTACTGGTTCTTGCGGCGAAAGCTCGATCATTTCAACCATGCCTTTGCCGGTGTATGCATAAGCGGCTGCGGAATACTGGCAGCAACTCACGGCCGGGTCGACTCAACGGGATTTCTGTTCCTCCTCGCCTGGCTTGTCGCCAGCGGTTATGCGAACACCTGGCTGAAACAGAAGTACGTGTCACACATCCGCCTTCAAAAATTCCTCAGGCTACGTCTTCGGTACTACGCAGGGCCGATAATTCTCTCCATTTTCACCACGGATCCGATGCCTGCGGCATCCATTTTAGCCGGGATGCTCGGCACCGAAGCGGTCACCATCCTATGGAATCGAAACGCTCCGTTGATCGAGTCAAGCGCAGTCGATCACTCCACGTCGGAACTGGTGCGTGAACAATGAATCTCACGCGTGTGTCCGCAGGAATTCTCTGGTCCGGCCGTGAGCTCCTCCTCGTTGAGCAGGAGTCCAATGAAATGCGATACTGGAGCCTGCCCGGCGGAGTCGTGGAAGCCGACGAGACAGCAACACAGGGACTCATCCGCGAGGTAGAAGAAGAAGCCGGGCTCCGCATCACCGAAGTCAAAGCGATGGCTCATGTCACGGAAATCCGATCGCTTGATTCCATCGTGATCGCCACCGTTTTCGAGGTGTCGGGATGGCAGCCCTCCACGGGCCTCAACAGAGTCGGTGACCCCGCAGGGGAAGTGCAATCAGCAGAGTTCATGCCGATTAACCAGGCAAAAAAGCATCTGGCGCTCCTTCCCTGGCCGGCCATGTACGAACCCATACTGGACTACCTCAGCGGAAGCGGTCAGCCGTACTACTTCTATGAAGACCGTGAAGGCGTCCAGGTAAGAATCGAGGACGGCCTCCGCGGGAGGGCTGCACGATGACGCACCATCTGGCGATCCTCCCCGACCCCTCCCCCATGGCCACCGCGATCTACCGGGAGCTCGGTGGAGTCGCCCTGGGCATGCATCTCATGCGGGAGTTCGCCGCCACGGAACATGAGGTCTCGATCCCAAATTTTCGCATCATTCCGATCGACGTAACCCCGAGAAAATTAGTCCAAGAGGTAGCAGCGACGGCCAGTGATTTCAACGCAGGTATCGCACTACGCTATTCGGGGCTCCGCGAGGCCTTTTCGCGTGAGAGTCGCAGAGGGGTCAACAGCACCGGCCTCAGGTACTCACACCAAATGATCCTCCAAGGACATTTCGACCTTCTGTCGGCCAGTGGTCTGCTGGCACGTGCGCCTCGCGGAACGGTGTCACTCGTCCTACAAGAGATGATCACAGGTTCCGACTTCATCGGCCCGGTTCACTGCTACTGCCGCGATCACGACATCACTCTTGAGATACGGCGCCGACATGCGGGCAGGCTGATCCACAAGACCGGAGACGACTCTTGTCACGATGAAGTCACCGACATCGCCCACCCTACCCAGGGTGATGAAGACATCGCCATAAGGTCCGTGCTGCGGACCGCTCGTGCCATGCGCTCGGCCGTTGGTTTCGACCTTGACATCGAGGGCTTCTGGACGGGAGGAAGGCTCGTAGTACTCCAGCTCAGGCCGATCCCCTCCGATTTGCCCGTCGATTCTGATTTCACCTCGACCGTGGAGTCACTCAGAGACGGAATCCATCACTTCACACGCTTTGTCTGGGGGGCATTCGATCTCACCGGCAGGATCGCGCCGGACATCACCTCGGGCAGCCCGCTTGTCACATGGACGGATCATGAGCGCGCCCAGGGCTGGGAGAACATTCCTCGTGAACTCGGGCGCAAGCTCCCGCTCATCGTGGACATGGATTCGGGATTCCACCTCTCTCACGACCAGGCGCTCCTGCCACCGGCCGGCCCGCTGAGGAACAGCTTCCGATACGTCTCGGTCGCCGGATGGCCGCAGAAAGCGGACCTGATCGGGTCCAGGGTCCGATGCGTAAGCGACGGCGAAATGGGAGTCGTGCGCATCGAGGATCGTTCCGGGTGACACCGTCCGCTGCACGAGTCGGTTGCCGAATGTTAAACGTCAGCAACGGGAAGGCGTGGATGTCAGAAGCGCATTCAGTCTCACAGGAGTACGACACATACAATTCCGTACCCGCCCTCGAACTCGTGGGAAGGGCGGTCTTCGGGCATGAGTACCGGCATCAAAAGAGCAGTCTGTGGCCGCAGGATCTCCTGCGCTCCGTGCAGGCTCTCGGCATAGCCGAGGGGTCACAGGTCGTCGATATGGGGTGCGGCAACGGTTGGGCATCTCAGCTACTGGCGGAGACCCTGGACTGCCAGAGCATGGGGTGGGACATCAGCCCGACAAACGTAGCGTCCGCTCAACTGTCGAATACCCGACCCCACAGATGCTCGTTCCAACTCCGAGACATGAACGATGTGTCAGGGTACGAAGGGCGCTTCGATCTGGTGCTCAGCATCGGCAGCCTGTACTGGTCCCGGTCTCCTCGTTCCACCGTCGCCGCGTGGCGTCGGCTCCTGAGGCCCGGGGGGACAATCCTGACCTACATCGTGAAGTCGATCCGTCCCGGTGCGACCTCCAGCATTTTGCCGGGAACGGCGGCCGAAGCCGACGAAGTGGATTGGGTGCAACTCTTCTCATGTCACGGACTTGAGGTGACCAGCACCGACCGTACCGATCGTTTCATTTCCTGGCTGAGCGCCTGGAACTCTGCTATCGACTCCTATCGGAAAGAGCTGCGGCACGAGATGGGTTCAGAGAGCCTTGAGGAGTTTTCCAACCGTTTCCTCGGCCTGGCTCGAGCGGCTGAGGCCGGTGAGCTACGGAGGTTCGAGATCGCAGCCACTTCCTCCGAGATCGGCAAGGCAGGTTCCATATGAAGGGACTGACGATCCTCGGGAACGGTGCCGGCTCCGGAAAATCCTGCTATTCCGTGGGAGTGCTGAGGCTGTGGAGAGACCTCGGCTGGAAGGTCGAACCGTTCAAGGCTGTAACCGTCGTCGACCTTCAGGACCCCAGCTGCGATCACCCCGACCTATGGCGGCACGGCGTTTACCATCACTGCTCGGCAGCCGGAGTGGACTGGGAATGGACACATAATCCGGTCGCAGTTGTTCCACATTCCGACGCACTCAGCGGCGAGCTGTTCATCAAGGGGCAGTCGAGGGGAGTTGTCGCGCTCACCGGAAGCGACTGCGTCGATTTTCAATCAATGAGTCCGCACATGTTTTCCGAATGTGAGATCGCGATTCTGGAAGGGCTGGAGATCCTTCAGTCGCGCGGCTCCAGGATAGTGATCGAGGGCGCAGGCGCCGTGGATCAGCACAAGGAAGACTCTGATCTGGCGAACCGCACGCCGGCCCTGATCGCCGGACTTCCCATAGTTCTGGTGTCCGGCTTGCAGGGACTCGATCTGATCCCTGAATACGCCTGCCGCCTCGACCCTCAACTCTCACAGCTCATCCGTGCTTTCATGGTGAATGGCGTGATCGACGAGGAATCGACAGCCGTGACGGTGGCAGAACTTTCCCGGCGGGTGGGGAACAGGTTCGTAGGCTGGACACCACGCGTTGTCTATCCTCCCTATGACGGAACGTTCACCGCTCGCCAGCAACGATACAGAATCTGGGCCGATGCCATAAGCCGCGCGTTCAGGGGCTCCCTGGAGGAATTTCAACGTGACCATGAGGACGACACGGATCAGCGCGGCCCGCGCCCCGAAATCAGCCGACTTCACTCCCTCGAATGATTTGATCGGAAATCCCGACCGGCTCCGGTCGCGTCTGCGAGAAGACGGCTATCTATATCTTCAGGGATGCGTCAACAGCGGTGCTCTCCAGACCGCGCGCAGCGATGTCCTGTCGGCGTTGCACGGTCTCGGCTGGGTCGTCTCGGACAAGTCGCAGCTTCCCTGCGCCAACGCAAATATCTATCCCGGCGAGGCCGCATACTGGAAAGGGCTGGAAGCAATGCTCCGGCTGCCCAGTCTTTATGCGCTGAAGCGGGACACCGGTCTGACATCCGTCTTGGGCGATCTGTTCGGCATGCCGTTCTTCGCTCACCCTCGGACGGTTCCTCGCATCGCGTTTCCCACCACCGGCGAGGGTTTTTATGAGTCGCCGGCCCACCAGGACTATCCCTACGGTCAGGGGGCGCTGGACACTCTCACCGTGTGGATTCCGCTGGACGGCTCCTCCAGAGCCAACGGCTCTCTCGAAATAATGGCCGGCTCGCATCGATCCGGATCCCGCGAGATATTCGGCGGCACCGAGTACCGGTGTGCGGCCACGTCCGTCGATGCCGCGAGTGCCGCTTGGCGCGGCGGGGATCTGTCTCCCGGGGACGTGCTCGTCTTCACCAGCCTGACCGTGCATCGGGCCCGTCCGAACACCTCGGAGAAGATCAGGCTGTCCGCCGACGTCAGATTCCAGCCGGTGGCAAGTCCGCTCTGCGCGTCAGCGCTTGAGCCGGCGTTCTATCCGAAGCTGCCGGACTGGTCGGTACTGCTGCCGGAGGACCAGCGCGAGTCGAGGGTACCGGAGAACGTTCGCATGGTCCCTTCCGTGCCTCCCGAGGAGGTCGAACTACCGGAGGTGTGCCGCGCATTTCCGTGGCTCATTCCATCGAATTGAGACGACAGCGGCTGGATTTTTGAGGATGGTTTTTTAATGCCGGACCATGTGACAGCAACCTGTTCGCGCGATGGCGATGTGGTGACGCTCACCGAGGGGTACGTCCCGGTCATCGATCTGGGCCGCGACAAGAGTTCAGATGTCCAGCGCCGGGCGGCCGTGGCGAGGGCCATCGCGCGGGCATGCGAAGCGAGCGGCTTTCTCGTGATAGTGGGGCATGGCATCCCAGAAGGCGTCATCACGGACATGTACCGGGTCATGGAATCGTTCTTTGCCCGGTCGACAGCGGAAAAGTCGCGTGTCGCCGCGGACGATTCCGATCCACTGATGCGCGGTTACCATGTCCGGAGCTCCCGCCATGAACAGTTCTACGCCAATATCCTTGGAGAAGACTCAAGGGACGCCGAGCCCCCGTGGGGGGATCCGCGTCTGCTCGTGCCGAACAAGTGGCCTGACGATGGAGAGTTCAGACGGGCCTACCTCGCCTACCATGCGGCCGTCGAGGAGCTTTCCCGAGACGTGCTGCGCCTCTTCGCGATCGCGCTCGGGATTCCGGAGGGTTGGCTCGTCGACCTGTTCGAATTTCATATGAGCCCGCTCACCACCAACTACTACCCGCCTCAGCCGGTTCCGCCCGGAGACGACGAGTTACGCAACGAGAAGCATCGCGACTGGAGCGCCCTGACGATTCTTTACCAGGACGATGCTCCAGGGGGACTGCAAGTCGCCCATCACAGCGGCCGCTGGGTCGATGTGCCGGCCATTTCCGGCTCGTTCGTGGTCAATCTGGGACGTCTCATGGCTGTCTGGACGAATGACCGATGGGCCAGCACTGTCCACCGGGTGGTCAACCCGCCCAGGGAAGTGGCTCATCGGCACCGGATCAGTGTGGGATTCTTCTTCCATCCGAGCCCTGATGTCATCGTTCGCCCCATCGCGCCGCTGCTCGACGCGGGCGAGGCACCCAGGTATGAACCGGTTCGCTCAAGCGACTTCTTCGTCAGCCGGTCGGCAAAGGCACGCGCCAGTCGGCGGCAGACGTGAGCACGCCGCGTCTGACGTGGCGCTTCGGGGCGGCGGCACAGGGCTGCGCATGGCCGGAAGGCCGTCACCGTGTGGTCAGGTTGACGATTCAAGAGACCGACATTATGGAGCGAGCACAGTGACTGATGCCTGGGATCCGCAGTTCGAATCGATCATGCGTGAAACGCTGCGTTTCCTTCCCGACGACGAAGAGCTCGAACCCGATCTGAACACCAGCTCAGCCGGCCTGGACTCCGTGGCCAGTGTCGAGCTGCTGGTAGCGGTGGAAGGTGCGTTCGGCATCGTCGTCCCTGACGAACTCATTGTGCCGGAGACCTTCGCGACTCCCGCAGGTTTCTGGAAGGTGATTCACGGTCTGCTGAATGCGGATGATGCGGCGTGACGGACCTCACGGATGCCCTGGCATCGGCCCTGCCTGTACTGCGGAAGCATGCTCGTGGGGTCGACGAGGAGGGGATTTTCCCTGTCCAAAGCCTGGCCGCTCTGCGGGACTCCGGTCTGATGGGGCTCCTGGTCCCCGTCGAGCACGGAGGCATGGGCGCGAGGCTGCACACGTTTGTGGACACGGCGCTACAGCTGGCTTCGGCCTGTCTGTCCACGGCTTCTGCCTGGGCGATGCACTGTCAGCAGGTGGACGTGCTCGCCCGTTACGGGACGGAAGAACTGCGGGATGCGGTGCTGCCCAGAGTCGCGGCCGGTCACCTCTATATCGCCTCGGTCACCACGGAGTCGGCCAAGGGTGGTCACCTGCTCAGCGCGTCCTCCCCGCTGACTGCCGAGGAGGGGGGTCTGCGCATCAGCCGGGAGGCCCCCGTGGTGACCGGTGGGGCCCACGCCGACAGCTTTCTGATCACGATGCGCGCCGACGAGGACGCCCAGGCGGACGACGTCCTGCTTGTTTACGCCGAGCGGTCGCAGTTGGAGATCCAGGAATCAGGCAGCTGGAACGCGATGGGGATGCGCGGAACGCACAGCTTGGCGCTCCGTCTCGAGGGCAGGGTCCCGGGGACCAACGTGGTCGGCGAGCGCGGCCGCTTCAATGCAGTGGCGGTCGAAAGCATGGTGCCGCTTGCTCATCTGGGATGGTCCGCCTGCTGGCTCGGCGCGGCTCGTGCCGCCTTCGCGGAGCTGGTCGGCCATCTGACCGCGGCTGCACGAAAGGGCCGGAAAGACCTGTCGTCGGATCTGCTGAGGGAGCGCCTGGGCCGTATCCGGCTCGACTTGGAGTTGGTGCACGCGTATCTGCGGAAAGTGTGCGAAGAGGTCGAACAGGCGCGCAACAAGCATGAGAGCCTGAACCGACCGGCGATCCAGATTCACCTCAACTCGTTGAAGCTCGCCGCGTCGGAACTCACCTTTCGGGCCGCGGACCGCATGGTCGAGCTCGCCGGCCTGTCGGCGGGCTACTCGAAGGACTCGTCGTTGTCGCTGGAACGCACCTTCAGGGATCTACGCTCAGCGAGCATCAATTATTCCAATGACCGATTGTGGGTGGCAAATGGCACTTTGACCCTGCTCGATCGTGAGGTTCGGCTGGTGGGGTCCGAATGAGCATGATCTTCCAGGGTCCGGAGAACTTCTTTGCTTTTTCCGCAATCCCCTTGCTCCAGGACCAAGCGAGATCATAGAGTGATCTCGCCCGGTAAATCTCTCACATGTTTGGAGGTGAATTATGCCTCTCGATTTCGATGATGAGTTCGAGGACCTCGACATCCGCACTCTGGACGAGGCCGAGCTGGACGATGTTGTCGGCGGCTTCGGCGTGGGGATCAACAAGACGTCACCCAGCTGATAATTTATCGGCCCAGTTGTAAGGCGATTCCTTGTTCCCATCGGTGGGTGCAGAGATGTATTCGTTCTCTGCACCCACTGCCAGTGTCTGCTGGCAAGCTCATCGACTTCCTGAAGGAACCCTCCGATGCGGAATTCCACGGAACCTCGACTGCGTCAATTAACACCCCCGCAAAGAGTTCACTTCAGGCGGTTTCCTCCCGATTCCGAGTCACGCACGGCGATATGGAGGCAGCAGAAGATCGCGGGGCCGCTTGATGTCCGCTCCTTCAAGGAGGCCCTCCGGAACGTCGTCCGGGAACACGAAGCCCTACGACTGAGCTTCATCCCGGCTCAGGGTGTGCTACATCAATGGGTCCGGGACACCCCCTCGGCTCAGCATTTGATTGCCGCCCAGAACATAAGGTCGTCATCTCAGGGTCAATTCGATCGGTACGTCGGGCGCTTCCTGGCCTCGGAAATGAGAAGGTCATGGGACCTCGGGAGCGAGTATCCTTTCAGGTTCTTTCTACTCCGGCACTCGCCGGATCTGCATGTATTCCTGGCGGGATTCACGCATGCGGCCATCGACGGCAGGTCTTGCGATATCATTCTGAGGGACTTGTGGAGAACCTACGAGGCGTGTCGCGACGTCGGCCCAGCTCCGTGCGCCGAGGAATCTTCCCAACGCCCGGGGAAATCTCCTGTCCCGGGTGTGGAAAACACACGGGAAGATATCCGGAAGCAGGCGGCTACCTATTGGTCCAAGCGGTTCGCGAGCGTTCCTCCCTTTATCCAGATATGGGGAAGAAACGGTCCCCCGCCGGTGCACGACCAATCGGCGGGGCTCGCCCAAGCTGACAAGCCTTACCGGGTATTCAAGGTGGCCGGCACCCCGCTGCATACTATGCGAAACCATGTCCGAACGAGCGGCTGTACCGAATTCAAGTGGATTCTGGCAGTCTTCGCCGCTACCTTGTTCTCACTTTCCCCGCAGGACAGAATAAAGATATCCGTCCTGGTAGACATACGTGGGAGCGCGGAACGTGAGGCCGTTGGAATGTTTGCCATGCGCATCCCGGTCATCATTGAACGGCAAAGTACGCGGGCGAACGCCATCGCGCATGTACATCGAGAGCTGATCAGTTCTATCGCCGCCTACAAGCGCATGGATCCAGAGGAGTTGAATCACGCACTCAGGGACGACGGGGAGAAGCTCGGGACATCGACAGTGGACGATGTGTCGATCAACTACCGGGTGATGAGCGACGCTCTTCCCACCATGGGTACGGACGGCATCACCGTATCGGCGTACGAATCTCCGCACTCCCCGGAACTGAAATTCGAGCCCTACGGACTGGACCTGAAAGTTTTCAGCAGTCCAGATGCCCTGCATTATCATTTTCTGGCTCATGACGCCGTTTTTCCTCCGTGGTTGCAGGATCAATTCTCGGCATCGTTCGAAGCTGCCCTGGCGGAGGGTGGCGGCCTCACCCCGGATGAGCCCATTCCGAAAGATCGGTCCGTTGTCGAAGGCTCCGGGTTCGACCTCATTACAGATGCGGACGGAAAAGTCGTCGTCGCCGTGGACACACGAAGAATCGCTGAATCCCTGCTACAGGTCGAAGGAGTGGTCGCTGCCGAGGCCATCGTCCTGAAGGATGAACATGGCCTCGATGTGCTCCAGGCACGTGTAGCCACGGATCGGGAGGTACCCGAGCACGTCCTCCGTGCGCACGTGAAGGATTCCTCGAACGGCAGTCGTTTCATCATGGTTCCGAAGTCGATTATTTATGAGTCGGTATCACCTGACCGACAGCATCACTAGCGGAGAGTAGATGTCGCCAACGTTCAGCACGGACGACTTCGTGATTTTCGACGACTTTCTGTCGTCGGCAAGTCTGGACAAGCTCAGGGATCACCTCAGGAGTGAACGTTTCGCTTATGTCAAAAGTTTCCGCTCACGATCCCGCGTGTTCGGTTTTCTCGATGGAGATCCACTCGTAGGGCCTTCGGTTATCCAGCACCATCCCGATGCTCCCAAAGGCGCCGCTCCTTATCCGGCCGGCACTGCGATGGACTTGTTCGTGGAGGCCATCGACGAGGCGGCAGAATCCCTGTCTCCGTGGTGCGGTGAAAGGGGGAACTCCTGGGACTTCTTCACCTGCACGCCTTATCTCTACCCCCTCGGGGCCGGACTCTCCTGGCACGATGACGCGAAAGACAGGGCCGCCTCGTACGTGTTCTATCTGCATGGTGAGTGGAAGGCATCCTGGGGAGCGGAACTACTCATCGCGAGCCGTGACCGCGCCGATGACACGAGCGCTGATTCCGATGCGATGAACATCACGGACTTCGGACACTACGTCAGGCCCCTGCCCAACAGACTGGTCGTCATCAAGGCGGGGACACCACATGCGGTCAAGCGCGTCGAAGTCAACGCCGGTGAGAATGTCAGGATGTCCGTCACCGGATTCTTCCAGGCGCTTTCTTCCCGTTCGAATGAGCTCGGATAGTCGATGTCGTCGCCGCCCGAGTTCACGTCAGCGTCCAGATTCCGTAGCGAAGCCCTTGCCGAGAAGAGCGGAACCCGCGAACTCGGGCCGTTGGTCGAGACCTCTCGTCTCTTCCCGTCCGGTTTGCGGAAGGTCCACGGCAAGCACGTCCTGCGGCGCTTGACGTCCCGCGAGCCCTACCGGCGGAACTCAGTTCCCGTCCGTCTTCAGACGGAGATGACGGACTGCGGGGCCGCATGCCTCTCGATGGTACTGGCCCACCGCGGCCTGAACGTGACGGTCGACCAGCTGCGAGAAGAGACGAACACCGGCCGCGACGGCGTGTCGGCCCGCGCCTTACTGGAAGCGGCCCGGCGTTTCGGATTGACCGGCCGGGGAGTCCGTGTCACGCTGCCCGGCCTTCGGAGCCTCTCCCCCGGTTCCATTCTCTTCTGGAACTTCCGCCACTTCGTGGTCCTTGAAAGAGCGACCCGTGACCATGTCTACATAGTCGACCCCGCGCACGGCAGGCGGCGCCTGGCGCGGGAAGAAGTCGGAAGGATGTTCACCGGTGTCGCGCTGGAGTTCGAGTCGTCGCTTCATGCCGCTGCCGGCGCCGCCACGATCCCGCCGGTCACCAGAACACCGACTCCTTGGAGCTTTCTCCGGCATTTCTTTCCCCGGCACAGCTCCTGGTTTCCCCTCGTCATGGCATCGCTGGCTCTGCTGCTTTTCAGCTTCGCCACTCCGTTCGCCTCCGCCTATGCAGTGGACCACATCGGATCCGATTCATACCGGCCCAGCACATGGCAGTACGCCCTCGCAATCACGGGACTTGTAGGATTCTATTTCATATTGCAGCTCATTCGTGGCCTGGCTATTCTCAACCTGCAGACCGCAGCTGACAAACGTGTGACGCTCGGGGTTTTCTATCACCTTCTTTCGCTCCCTTATCAATTCTTTACCCGACGCAGCCCGGGAGACCTGGCGCTGCGTGTGCGTACCAGCACGGCCGTGCGGCAGGTCCTCACCAATTCCACCATGTCGGCGATCTGTGACGGAATCCTGGTCTCCGTCTATCTGGTCCTGCTGATCCTGGCCGATCACCATATCGCCTTGCTGGTGTTCACGCTGGCAGCACTGCAGGTCCTCCTCCTGATATCGGCGTGGAAACGGCAGGCATACCTCACGGCGGATGCCCTGGAAAGCCAGGCCCAGGCAGAAAGTCAACTTCACGAGATACTGGAGAACATCGTGACGTTGAAATCGGCCGGCCTCGAGGGAAACCAGGGCGAGAACTGGTCCCATTCGTTCGCGGATGAGGTCAACGCTCGCAACCGCAGCCGCAGGCATCTTTCAACCGTCTCGGCGCTCAGCACGAGCATCCAGATGGCTGCTCCCCTCCTCGTGCTGCTGCTCGCGGTCCATCGCGTCCAGGCATCGGAGATCTCCATCGGTGACGCCGTCGCGTTCACCTCTCTCTCCATCGGGCTCTTCGCTCCCCTCACGAGCTTGATTCAGGCAGGCGTACAGGTCGCCGGGCTCAGAGGAACTCTTGCACGCTTGGGGGATGTCCTCACCACCGAGCCGGAACCTGTTCCGTCCGCTCACTCGAGTCCGGCGCACCGGTTGGGCGACATCCGGCTCCGGGATGTCCACTTCAGTTACCCGGGCGGGGCCGGACCGGCCTTGGCCGATGTCTCGCTGCGTATTCCCGAGGGAAGCTTCTTCGCCATCATCGGAAGGTCCGGCTGCGGAAAGTCCACCCTTGCCACCGTACTGGCCGGCCTGGTCCCCCCGTCCCGCGGAGAATATTCCATAGGCGAGACGGTCATGCGGGACGACAACAGGGTGTCGGTCAGAAAGTCCATGGGGTTCATCAACCAGGATTCCCGTATCTTTGCCGGTTCCATCCGTGACAACATCGCCATGGGTCTTCCGGAGGTGTCCGACACACAGGTCCACGCGGCGGCAGCGGCCGCTCTCGTCCACGACGAGATCATGGCCATGCCGATGAAATACGAAACGCTCCTGGGCGTCGGCGGGGCAGGGATCTCAGGCGGTCAACGGCAGCGGATCGCACTGGCCAGGGCATTGGTCAGAGGCCCTCTCGTGCTGATTATGGACGAGGCCACCAGCGCGCTGGATCAGGGGACGGAAGAGGAGATATTTTCCAGGGTTCGGGCTCTGGGGTGCACTCTGATCGTCATCACCCACCGGCTGTCCGTCATCCGCGAAGCGGATTCGATCGTGGTCTTCTCCGACGGGCGAATCGCCGCGGTGGGAAGCCATGAGGAACTTGCCGCCTCCAGCGGTCTTTATCGCTCTCTGGGCGGAGGAGCCGATGATCCTCGGCAAACACAGCTGACAAACCCGTCGAGCGACGCCTGACACCTGGAACCCAGAGGTAACGTGATGACGCCGATGTATCGGCACACCGGGGTCGCGCTGCTGAGGTCCGCGTCCGTGCCGCTGACCCGTGCGCCTGACGTGTGGCCCGATCCAAGCGATGTGACGGCGTGCCGGATCTGGCTTCGGGAGGTGTGGGCCCGGCCCGGGATCGCGGATGCCGTCAGACAAGCCAGCCCTTCGCTGGCCGCCCGGGTGGACGACATCCTCGCGGGGCGGAGCGTCCGGGACCGCCAGGTGCGCCGTGCCACGACCGCCCTGGTGGGTTACGTCCTGCGGGGCACCGGACGGCCCACTCCGTTCGGGCTGTTCGCCGGGGTCGCGCCGGTGACACTCGGCTCCGACGCTCTGATCCGCTGGGGCGACGGGCATCTGCCCGTGGCTCGGGCCGATGCCCAATGGCTGGCCGATGTCATCGGGCGCCTGGAGGCATGTCCGGAACTGCTGGGACGCCTCGACGTGGTGTTCAACGACCTCGCGGTGCGGCGTGGGAGCCGGCTGGAGGTACCGCGCGGTCGAAACCGCACCACGATGCGGCGCACTCCGCCCGTGCAGGCCGTGTGGGACGCCGCCGCGGCGCCCGTGCGATTCTCGTCCCTTGTCGAGAAGGTGGCCGATGCCTTCCCCTCAGCCGAGCCGGCCAAGGTCCGGAGTCTGCTCACCCGGCTTGTGCGACACGGCTTCCTCCTCACGTCCCTGCGCGCCCCGTTCACCGCCACCGATCCCCTCGCTCATCTGCTGGGCCGGCTCCACACGGCCGGAGCGGACGCGGTGGCATCCGTCGCGCCACTGCTCGGGCAGTTGGAGGCCGTCCACGCCGATGTCGAGCGGCACAACCAGGGGGGCCTCGGTGCGACCGACCGGCTCGGCCTGCGCGGGGCCCTGACCCGCGAGATGCGCGAGGTGTCCGAAGCGGGGCCCACACCGCTGGCCGTCGATCTGCGCCTCGACTGCGGCATACAGGTCCCGGAGGGCGTCGCGGAGGAGATGGAGCGGGCCGCGGGAGCGCTGCTGCGCTTGACCCGGCAGCACACCGGCCGTCCTGAGTGGCGGGAGTATCACGCCGCGTTCGTCGACCGGTACGGCACCGACACGCTGGTCCCGTTGCGCGACGTCGTCGATCCGGACGCCGGGCTGGGCTATCCGGCCGGCTACCCGGGAAGCGTGCTGCCCGAAGCGGTCGTCGAGGACGCCGGCGACCGCGATCAACGGTTGCTGGCACTCGCTTGGCAGGCCGTCACCGACGGCAGCCATGAGATCGTGTTGACCGAGGAGACTATCGAGGGGCTGGCCGGGGACGAGCCGCTGCCCCCGAGGCGTGTCCCGCCGCATGTGGAGTTGTCCGCCCGGGTACATGCCGCCGACGTCGATGCGTTGGGACGTGGTGAGTTCACGCTGGTCGTCGCCCCTGCTCGGGCCGCGGGAACGCTGACCGCCCGCTTCACCCCCGCAGTGCCCGACTCCGGGTTGGAGGATGTCTATGGGGCCGTCCCCACTGCCACCGCCGGGGCCCTGCCCGTGCAGCTTTCGTGCCCGCCGGTGTCCGTGGACGCCGAGAACGTCTGCCGCGTCCCAGCGTATCTGCCGCATGTCCTCTCGCTCGGTGAGCATCGCGGCCCGCGGCCCGCGGCACCCGGGCGGCGGGACGGTCGGGCGTCGCGAGAGGATCCGGACGTGTTCACGGTGGACGACCTGGCCGTGACCGCGACCTGGGACTGCCTTCATCTGGTCAGCATGGCGCACCGGCGGATCATCGAACCGCAGGTCTTCCACCCGCTGGCGCTCGATCATCAGCTTCCTCCAACGGCACGGTTCATCGCCCGACTGCCCCGCGCGTTCACCGCCGCCTGGCACGAGTTCGACTGGGGCCCGCATGCCGCCCGGCTGCCGTACCTGCCTCGGGTACGGCACGGTCGCAGCGTCCTGTCCCCGGCGCGTTGGCATCTGACGCGCGCCGATGTGCCGGGCGAGGAGGCCGACGACGGGCAATGGCAGCACGCCCTCACCCGATGGCGCGCCCGATGGCGCTGCCCGGCCGTGAGCGAACTACGCGACGCCGACCGGGCCTTGCGCCTGGATCTCGACAAGCCGGCGCATGGTGCCGTCCTCCGCGCTCACCTGCGCCGCTTTCCTCATGCCACACTCACCGAAACCGCCATATCGGCGGACGCGTACGGCTGGGCCGGCGGACACGTCCATGAGATCGTGCTCCCGCTCTTCAGAAGGCACGGGTGCAGCCCGTCGCCCTTGACCGGGCCGCTGCCCGTGGTGGTCAACCCGCGCCACGGCGATCTGCCCGGTTCGCCCGGCGCCCGCTGGTTGTACGTGAAGGTCTATGCCCATCCGGAGCGGCAGGACGAGATCGTGGCGGATGCGCTGCCCCGACTCGTCGCCGGTCTCGAGGGCGATCCGCTGTGGTGGTTCGTGCGCTATCGCGGCTCGCACGACACGGACCACCTGCGGGTGCGGATCCGTACGGCTCAGGGGCGGTTCGGGGCTTACGCGGGCGCCGTCGGTTCCTGGGCTGACGACTTGCGTGAGCGGGGCCTGGCCGGGCACATCGTGTTCGACACCTATCGCCCCGAGACCGGTCGCTACGGGGCCGGTGAGAGCATCGTGGCGGCCGAGGCGGTGTTCGCCGCCGACACCTCGGTGGTCGCCGCCGAGTTGCGGGGCCTTCCCCCAGCCGTCATCGCCCCCGTCGCACGGGTGGCGCTCAACATGGTCGAGATCGCCGAGGGGCTGCTGGGGAGTCCGGACGAGGCGATGAGGTGGCTGGCCGCCCGTCCCGCGCCCGCCGGCAAGGTGGTGCAGCGGGCGGTGGCCGATCAGGTGATCCAAGGGCGGGCGCGGATGGGTGATGCCGAGGATCGCGACTTCCGGTCCGTCGAGGTGACGAAGGCGCGACAGGCCCGCGCGGCCGCGTTGGCGCGCTACCGCGGCCTGCTGCCGGACAGCGCCGACATGGGCGCGGTACTGGAATCGCTGTTGCACATGCATCACAATCGGGCGCTGGGCATGGACAGGGCCCAGGAGCGCGCCTGTCGTCGCCTGGCCCGGCAAGCGGCTCTCGCCTGGTGCGCGCGGCAGGCTGAAGGCGGCGGGGGATGACTTCCCAATCGGCTCCCTGCTGCCCCAGGGCCCCAGGGAGCCGGACGCTTTTCAGTGGCCGGCCTTCGACATCGGCACCGGTGACTTGGTCGCGGGGCCTGGGTCGGCCTCCGGGGTTCGGGGGCCGGGGAGCGGAATCTGGCCCGGCTGGTGCAGGACGACCGTACGCACCGGCAGGGGGATCTCGATGTCCTCGGTCCGGTAGCGCTGGTGGAGCCGCTTCAGGAATTCGTGTTTGATCAGGAATTGGTCGCTGAATTCCTGGACGCGCAGAATGACCGAGAAGTCGATGCCGGCCTCCCCGAAGGTGTGGAATCGGACGACCGGTTCGTGGTCCGGGACGCCGCCGGACACCTCGGCCATCACCTCTTCCGCGACGTCGATGCTCACCCGCTCGACGTGCTCGAGGTCGCTGTCGTAGTCGACCCTCGCCTGGATCATGATCGACATCTGCTCTTCCGGCTGGTGGTAGTTGGTGGTGATGGAGCCGGCGAGCTTGGCGTTCGGGATGATCACGAGGTTGTCCGGCAGCTGGCGCACCGTGGTGTTACGCCAGTTGATGTCGACCACGTAGCCTTCCTCGCCGCTGCCGAGCCGGATGTAGTGGCCGGGCTGCACCGTCTTGGAGGCGAGGATGTGGACGCCCGCGAACAGGTTGGCCAGCGTGTCCTGGAGCGCCAGGGCGACCGCGAGGCCGCCCACGCCGAGCGCGGTGAGCAGCGGGGCGATCGAGATGCCGAGCGTCTCCAGCAGGATCAGGACGCCCATCGCCAGCACCGCGATGCGGGTGATGTTGACGAAGATGGTGGCGCTGCCCGCCACTCCGGACCGGGACAGCGCCTGTGTGCGCACCAGGTCGGCGACCACGCGGGCCACCGCGATGGTGGTGGCCAGGATGAGCACGGCGGTCATCACCTGGTTGACGCTGTGGTCGATGGACGCGGTCAGTGGCAGGGCCGCTGCCGCCCCGGACACGCCGGCGACCAGGGCCGCCCAGGGGGAGATGGTGCGCAGCGCGTCGACGATGATGTCGTCGCCGGTCCACCGGGTCCTGCGCGCCCGTTCGCCCAGCCAGCGCAGTGCCATACGGGACAACAGGCCCATCGCCATGCCCGCGGCCAAGGCGGCGCAGACGACGATGAGGTCGTGCAGGGTGAGCGCGCGGGTCACCGGCCGCTCCCCGTACGCCGCGACGTGTGCCGTGACGTGCGGCAGGTCCTGCCGTACGTGATGGCGGGCCGCGGTCCGGGGGCGCCCTCGTGGCCGGGTCTGCCGGGGAGTTCGGAGTGCTGTCTTGTCACCGTGTCACCTGCTCGTGCCTGGGATGTCGGGCTGCGCCGAGGCTTTCGGATCAGGGCCCCGACGCGGTCTGCCATCCTGCCGCATGCCTCTTCGGCGGATGACACCAACCGGCCAGTGGCCCACCGAGGCGGCGTCGGCCGCACGCGTCAGGCGTCCGCGTGGGTCATGCGTCGGACCACGGTGGCGGGCCGACCGGTGACGGCGGGGCGGGTCCGCGTGTGCCACAGCCACCTGATGTCGCGTGCGAAGGACCAGATGAGCAGCGCCAGCGCCACCAGGACCACCGCGAGCGACACCGGGTGCGGGAGGATCGCGGCGGCGGCCACCAGGAGGGCGATCCCCTGCGACGCGGCGACCGCCTTGCGGGCGGTGTTCACGGGCAGCGGCTCGTTCAACCAGGGCAGGGCCCGGGCGGCCGCGACGAAGGCGTAGCGCATGGCGCCGATGGTGAGCACCCACGGGCCCAGCAAGGTGGCGACGTAGACGCTGAGCACCAGGATGAGGAAGGCGTCGACCTCCATGTCGAAGCGTGCCCCCAAGGGGGACGCCGTTCCGGTGCGCCGGGCGACCTTGCCGTCGACGGCGTCGAGGATCAGCGCCACCGTGGTGAGGGCGACGAGGGCCGGGACGCGTGGCGGGCTCTGGAAGGAGTCGGCGACCAGCGCGGTCACGCCCCCGACCAGCGTGGCGCGGGCCAGGGTGACGCGGTTGGCCGCGCCGAAGGACCTGAGCCAGGAGCGGCATACGGCGCGCGTCAGCACGGCCCAGGTGGCGAACGCGAACGCCAGACCCGTCAGCCATCCCGCGGGCCCCAGGCCGAGTGCGGTGCCGAGGAGTGTCAGCAGGAGTACCTGCGCGACCGCTCCCACGGCCGTTTCCTGCCGCAACAGCGTCGTGTCATATGTGTTGTTCAGGGCAGCCACCGTGCACCCTCCGGCTGTTGTGGCGGAGTCGTTGAGTGCCGCGTACCGTGTTCGCGGCTTGATAATGGTCAGTACGTACGTCACGGGCAAAGTGTTCAGCCCGTTGTCGGACCCGGTCTTTCTGGAGGACGTCGATGGAGCGCGTCGCCCGCGCCTTCTGGCTCCGCTCGCCCGGCCACGGCGAGCTGCGGGACGTCCCCCTGCCGGAGCCCGGCCCCGACAACGTCGTGGTGCGTGCCCTGTTCTCCGGGGTGAGCCGGGGGACGGAGACCCTCGTCTTCCGCGGTGGGGTGCCGGAGAGCCAGTACGCCGCGATGCGGGCGCCGTTCCAGGAGGGCGAGTTCCCCGGGCCGGTCAAGTACGGCTATCTCAACGTCGGCGTGGTGGAAGAGGGCCCGGCCGCGCTGCTGGGCCGTACGGTCTTCAGTCTGTATCCGCACCAGACTCGGTATGTGGTCCCGGCGAGCGCCGTGACGCCGGTGCCGGAGTCGGTGCCGGCGGCGCGGGCGGTGCTGGCCGGGACGGTGGAGACGGCGGTGAACGCCCTGTGGGACGCGGCGCCACTGATCGGTGACCGGATCGCGGTGATCGGGGCCGGGATGGTCGGCGCGAGTGTGGCCGCCGTCCTCGCCCGGTATCCGGCCGTGCGCGTCCAGCTGGTCGACGCGCAGCCCGCGCGCGCCGGGATCGCGGCGGCCCTGGGGGTCGACTTCGCGCTCCCCGAGGAGGCCGCGGGCGACTGCGATCTCGTCGTCCACGCCAGCGCGACCGAGGCCGGGCTGGCGCGCGCCCTCGAACTCCTCGCGCCGGAGGGGACGGTCCTGGAGCTGAGCTGGTACGGCGACCGACGGGTCAGTCTGCCGCTGGGCGAGGCCTTCCACTCCCGCCGTCTGGTGGTGCGCAGCAGCCAGGTGGGGACGGTGTCCCCGGCCAGGGGCTCGCGCCGTACCTTCGCCGACCGGCTGGCGCTGGCGCTGGAGCTGCTCGCCGATCCCGCCCTCGACGCGCTGGTGACCGGGGAGTGTGCCTTCGAGGAGCTGCCGGAGGTGCTGCCCCGCCTCGCGTCCGGGGAGCTGCCGGGGTTGTGCCACCGCGTGCGGTACGGGCCCGCCGGGGATCCGGCCTGAGCTGTCCGAAAAGCAATCTGCGCGGCCTGAGAGGCCTGAGCGGCCTCGACAGTCGGCACGATCCGGCATGATCCGGCACAATCCAGCGCGGCTCTGAACCAGGGCGACGAGTCGGCCGTACTACATGACGTGGCCCGGCCGAGGGCCGCCAGACGTGCCGTACCTGGAGGGTCGTTCGTTGTTCAGCATCACCGTCCGTGATCACCTGATGATCGCTCACAGCTTCCATGGAGAGGTCTTCGGGCCCGCGCAGCGCCTGCACGGGGCGACATTCCTGGTGGACGCCACTTTCCGCCGCACCGAGCTGGACGCCGACAACATCGTGGTCGATATCGGCCTCGCCACCCAGCAGCTGAACGCGGTGGTCGGCGAGCTGAACTACCGCAATCTCGACGAGGAGCCCGCCTTCGCGGGCACCAACACCAGTACGGAGTTCCTGGCGAAGGTCATCGCCGACCGCCTCGCCGACCGGGTGGCCGCCGGGGCGCTGGGCGAGGGCGCGCGGGGGCTTTCGGGGCTGACGGTCACGCTGCACGAGTCGCACATCGCCTGGGCGAGTTACGAGCGGGATCTGTGAGGGCGCGCCCGATGAGCCGCGCCGACGCCACCGCGACGGACCTGCGCTCCGTGCACATCGTCATGCCCGGTGGCGTGGCCGATCCGGCCGCGCCGAGCGGCGGCAACACCTATGACCGCCGGGTGTGCCGGGACCTGCCGGGTGTCGGCTGGCAGGTCCACGAGCACGCCGTCGCGGGCACCTGGCCGCAGCCGGACGCCGACGCCCGCGCGGAGCTGGCCCGGGTCCTCGCCGAGCGGCCGGACGGCAGCGTCGTCCTCCTCGACGGGCTGGTGGCCTGCGCCGTGCCGTACCTCGTCGTGCCCGAGACGCGGCGGCTGCGCCTGGCGGTGCTGGTGCATCTGCCGCTGGGCGACGAGACGGGGCTCGCCCCCGGCCGGGCGGCGGACCTGGACTCGCTGGAGCGCAAGACACTCCGCGCCGTCCCGGCGGTGGTGGCGACCAGTGACTGGGCGGCCCGGAGGCTGGTGGCGCACCACGGGCTCGCCCCCGGCCGGGTGCACGTCGCCGCGCCCGGCGCGGATCTCGCGCCCCTGGCGCCCGGCACCGAAGGCGCCTCACGGCTGCTGTGCGTCGCCTCGGTGACCCCGCGCAAGGGGCAACACCTGCTGGTCGAGGCCCTGGCCGAGGTGGCCGACCTGCCCTGGAGCCTGCTGTGCGTCGGCGGCCTCGGCCAGGACCCCGGCTATGTGACCGGGCTGCGCGAACTGATCGACAAGCACGGCCTCGGCGACCGGGTGCGCGTCACCGGCCCGCGGGCCGGTGCGGAGTTGGACGCGAGCTATGCGGCGGCCGACCTGCTGGTGCTCACCTCGTACGCCGAGACGTACGGCATGGCCGTGACCGAGGCGCTGGCGCGGGGCATTCCGGTGCTGGCGACGGCCGTGGGCGGGGTCCCGGAGGCGTTGGGGCGGGCTCCCGACGGCGGACTGCCGGGCGTCCTCGTCCCCCCGCGGGACCCGGCGGCGCTCGTGGAGGCGCTGCGCCGCTGGCTCGTCGAGCCGGGTGTGCGGGGGCGGTTGCAGGCGGCCGCACGGGCGCGGCGCGCCGCTCTGGACGGGTGGGAGACGACGGCGCGGCGCATGGCCGAGGTGCTGGAACAGCTTCGATGTGAACCACGGAGGGCCGCATGAGCACCACCGACGTGCCGCTGTACCAGCCGGAGTGGCTGGAGTTGCGGGAGGGCGCCGACGCCGCGGCCCGCGCCGTGGAACTCCTCGACCCGCTGCGGGGGTGGCTGGCGGAGGCCGGGCGGGCCGGCGGGCTGGTGATCCATGACCTGGGCTGCGGCACCGGTTCCATGGGCCGCTGGCTCGCCCCCCGGCTGCCCGGACCCCAGCACTGGGTGCTGTACGACCGCGATCCGGCGCTGCTGGGCCGGGCCGCCGCGCAGGCGCCCGCCACGACCGCTGACGGCGGCGGCGTCACGGTCCTGACCCGGCGCGGGGACCTCCGCGGGCTGGCCGCGGACGATCTGGCCGGGGCCTCGCTGGTGACGGCCTCCGCTCTGCTGGACGTGCTGACCCGGGACGAGGTGGACGTGCTGGTCGCCGCCTGCGCCGGGGCCGGTTGCCCGGCGCTGCTGTCACTGTCGGTGGTGGGGCGGGTCGAGCTGGCCCCGGCCGACCCGTTGGATGGCGAGATGGCGGAGGCGTTCAACGCCCACCAGCGCCGCGGTGGTCTGTTGGGGCCGGACGCGATCACGGTGGCCTCGGAGGCCTTCGTACAGCAGGGCGCGGCGGTGCGGGTGCACAGCAGCCCGTGGCGGCTCGGCGCGGGCGAGTCCGCGCTGACGGCTCAGTGGCTGCGCGGCTGGGTCGAGGCGGCCTGCGAACAGCGGCCGGATCTGGCGCCGCACGCCGAGGCGTATCTGCGGTCCCGCCTGGCGGCGTGCGCGGCGGGCGAGTTGCGGGTGGTGGTGCACCACAGCGATCTGCTGGCGCTGCCCAAGACGACGGGCGGGGCGTCGTGAACGCGCGGGCGCTCAGGGCGCGGCTCGGCACGATCGCCGGAGCGGTCATCCTCGCCGTGGTGCTGTGGCGCGTGGGCACCGGCGCCTTCCTGGACGGCGTGCGCCGGATCGACGCCACGACTCTTCTGGCGGCGCTTGCTCTGGGCCTGCTCACCACGGTCTTCAGCGCCTGGCGCTGGTGTCTGGTGGCCCGGGCGCTGGACATCCGGCTGCCGCTGGGCGCGGCCGTCGCCGACTATTACCGGGCCCTGTTCCTGAACGCGGCGCTGCCCGGCGGTGTCCTCGGTGATGTGCACCGCGCGGTGCGGCACGGGCGCGACGCCGGTGACGTCGGCCGGGGGGTGCGCGCGGTGGTGCTGGAGCGGGCCGCGGGCCAAGTCGTGCTGGCCGCGGTCGGCGTGGGGATTCTGCTGACCCGGCCGTCCCTGGCCGTGGCGGAGACCCGTCGCCTCGTCGGCCATCTGGCCGCGGCGCCGGGCGCCGTGGCGGTCCTCGCCGCGGTGTGCGCCCTGATGGCCGTGGCCGCCGTGGCCGCCGTACGGCTGCGCGGGCGGCCCCGTACGTCGCGGTGGCGCCGCGCGGTCCGCGCCGCGCTGGGCGAGGCGCGGCGCGGACTGCTGGCCCGGGGAAGCTGGCCGGGGGTGGTGGTCTCGTCCGTGGCGGTGCTGGCGGGGCATCTGGGGATGTTCCTGCTGGCCGCCCGGGCCGCCGGTTCAAGGGCGCCGCTGGCCGAGTTGCTGCCCCTGATGGTGCTGGCGCTGCTCGCCATGGTGCTGCCGCTGAACGTCGGCGGCTGGGGGCCCCGGGAGGGCGTCACCGCGTGGGCCTTCGGCGCCGCGGGCCTGGGCGCGGCCCAGGGGCTGACCGTCGCCGTGGTCTACGGAGTGCTCACCTTCGCGGCGAGCCTGCCCGGTTTCGCCGTGCTCGTGGGGCAGTGGTTCGCCGGGATGCGACGTCCGCAGGTCGATCTCGAAGAGCGTGTCCTCGCCGAGGTGGGCGCGGCGCATGGGCGGGCGGAGCGCGTCCCGCATGACCGGCGTGCCGGCGAAGCGGAGCCCGGGGACGCCGTCGCCGAGCAGGACCGGGGCCACGGTGACGTAGAGCCGGTCCAGCGCCCGCTCGTGCAGGAACCGCGACACGGTGACGCCGCCGCCCTCGATCAGCACCCGGCCCAGGCCGCGTCGCGCGAGGGCCTCCATCAGGCGCCGGGGCGCGAAGGCCTCACGGTCCGGCAGGGTCAGCACGTCAACGTGGCCGCCGAGGCCGCTGTGGCCGCCACTGCCGCCGACACCGACCGACCCGTCCTGGCCGCGGCCACTGCCCTCGGCCACCACCCACAGGGTGGGAGCTGAGCCATCGGTGAACACTCGGCGTTGCGGCGGCACCCGGCCGTGCGGATCGAGCACGACGCGCACCGGGTTGGTCCCCGTGCATGCGCGCACCGTCAGCTGGGGGTCGTCGGCGGCGGCGGTGCCGGCTCCGACGACCACCGCGTCGGCGAGGGCACGGAGGTGGTGCAGATGAGCGCGGTCCTCCTCGCCGGTGACATAGTCGGCGTCGCCGGTACGGGTGGCGATGAAGCCGTCCAGGCTCTGCCCGAGCTGCGCGAAGGTGAGGCGGGGGCCGGCCAGGCACAGCGGCAGATAGCGGTCGGTGAGTATGCGCGCCTCGGGCGAGGCCTCCTGCCGCCACCGCCGGCCGCCGTCAGGGCCGCGGATCAGGCCGCCGGCCTCGGCGTCCGCCTCGGTCCGGATGGCGCGCAGCCGTTCCCAGGCCGCCGTCTCGTCGAGCACGGTCATCGGGACTCCTTCGGGGTCAGCAGCGAGAAGTACTCGGCGAAGGAGTCGACGAGCGCGGTGAGGATTTCCTTTCCCTTTGCGGCGGTTGCCAGGGACGGGCGGCCGATGACTCCCGATTCGGTGTAGGCCGGCATACCGAGGGTGAGGAGATGTCTGCGATCGTCGGCGAGGAAATCAGATGTTTCATAACCGGGCCGGACGAGTTCCGGGTGGGCGTGCAGGAGGATGGATGTCTCGACTTCCCCCGCATGCATATCGCTCTGCGACGGGGTCCGGACTCCGGCTTCGGTGCGCGCGGCATCCCAGTCCGCCGATCCCGGGAAAAGCACCATGCGGGTACCGGTGGAGGCGGATTCCTGAACCACGTTGCGCAGTACGTAATTCCCGCCGTGCCCGTTGACCAGAATCAGGGAGCCGACACCGGACCGGCGGAGCGATTCGGCGATGTCCCGCACAACGGCGTGGAGGGTGGCGGCGGAAATGCTGACGGTCCCCGGCCATGCCGCGTGCTCGTGCGAGCAGGAAATGGTCAGTGGCGGGAGGAGGTGGACCGGGTACGCGGCGGCGATCTCCCGGGCGATGGTGCAGGCGATGACCGTGTCGGTCACCAGGGGCAGAAACGCCCCGTGTTGCTCGAAACTGCCGATGGGGAGGACCGCGACGTGGGCCTGCGCGGCGCGCACGTCCTCGGTGGTGTCCGGCGGCAGCAGGCTCGGGGCCTGCGGTCGTGTTCCCGAACCGGTCATATCTCTCAGGCCTTTCGCTCTGCGTTCCGTGTTTGTGTGCGGGGTGCCAGGCTACGCGGTCGGGCGCACTTCCACCGGCCGAACGTGACGAACCGGACAGCGACTTGGTTTCCTTTGTCATTTTCACGCACACCGCGAATATTCTGCGGATTTCCAGTTAGGATCAGAACATGACAGAAAGCGATGGCCCGTTCGGCGAGAACGCTCGATCGTCAGGCGTCCAGCGAGTGGCGCAGGTCCAACTGTCCACCGAGTACGGCGTTTTTCTGGCGGTCGGCTACTTGGACAGCATTCGCGGGGATGAACAAATAGCGCTGGTTTACGGCGATGTCGAGGGAGACCGGGCGCTTACTCGCGTGCATTCGGAGTGTCTGACCGGGGACGCCTTCGGGTCCCGGCATTGCGAGTGCGGCGATCAACTGTCCGCGTCGCTGCGCGCCATCGCGAGCGAAGGGCGCGGCGTTCTCGTCTACCTCCAGGGGCACGAGGGGCGTGGCATCGGGCTGCTGGCCAAGCTCCGGGCGATGCAACTCCAGGCGGAGGGGCTGGACACCGTGGAGGCGAACCTCGCGCTGGGCCTCCCGGTCGACGCCCGTGACTACCGGGTGGCGGCGGACATCCTGCATGACCTCGGTGTGCGGTCGGTGCGGCTGCTGTCGAACAACCCGCGCAAACGCGAGGCGCTGCTGCGGCATGGCATCAAGATCGCCGAGCAGGTGCCGCTGCTGATACCTCCGCGTGAGGAGAACTTCGCCTATCTGCGGGCCAAGGCGGACCGCCTCGATCATCACCTGCCGCACTTGGACACCGTGGCCGAACGGTCCTGACGGACACGCGGACACCCGGAGCCCGCCGGCGCATGGCGTCGGCGGGCACGCCGCGTCTGTGATGCGTGGCGCTTGCAGTTGAAATATACACCGCGCAAGGCTCGGTGGTCTCGTGAAATCCCTTTTCCATGAGCGGCTATATCCGTAAACCCCGGGTAACGCCCAGGCCACGGGCTTTCCTTCAGATATTTGTATCTCTTGTGAGCATTTCGCTCGCAAAGCCAGCCCGATGTGCGAAACTTCGAGTCGCACGACGGGAGCGGCCGTCGGCACGGCCCTTCGGGGACGGTCCGCACGCGGGCCGTGCGCTGCCCGGAAAGGAGTTGCGGCTGGAGTGGACAGTGAACCGGTCACGGTGACTGCCGCATATCGGGTGGACCCCGGCCAGGAGAGCGAGTTCTATGCCTGGGCCATCGCGATGCTGAATGTCACGGCCCGCCTTCCGGGATATCTGGGGGGCGGTGTGCTGGGCTCCGGGCGGGGCAGCGCGGAGTGGCATGTCATCTACCGATTCGACAGAGAAGAATCCGCCCAGGCCTGGGAGTACTCGCTCGAGCGCGCCCGTTGGGCGACCCGGGCAGGGTCCTTCGTACAGGAGACCGGGGTGCAGCGCACGGCCGGTCTGCAAAACTGGTTCGAAGGGCCGGTACGGCCACTGCCCCCGCCCCCCAAATGGAAACTCTGGCTGGTGAATTTGAGTGCGGTTTTCCCTCCCGTCCTCATTTTCAATGTGCTGGTGATCCCGTTTCTGGGAGATACTAATTTCCTGCTGCGGACCCTCGCTCTCTGTCTTGGCGTGACCGCGATGGTGACCTGGCTTGTCATGCCGCGCCTGCAAATGCTCTTGAAGAAGTGGCTCTACCCGCCGCTTCAGTCGATTCGGGGGCGCCACAAGCGGATGGCGGCGAACGGCCCGCGTTCGCGCCGGTAAAGCACGCGAACCACGCGGGTCCTGGCCGAGGCGATCGACCCGGCCGGTTGTAAAGCGAGGAGGCAATACAGATGGACGCGCTGAAGACGCTCCTGATCGACCATCACGACTCGTATACCTACAACCTTTTCCAGCTGCTGACGGAGGTCAATGGCGAGGAGCCGGTGGTGGTCCTCCACGACACGCCCGAGTGCCTGGATCCGGACCTGTTGGACCTGTCGGAGTTTGACAACATCGTGGTGTCACCCGGCCCCGGCCACCCGGCCGACCCGCGTGACTTCGGCGCCACCGCCCAGGTGATCGAGCGGTCCCCCATACCGGTCCTGGGGGTGTGTCTGGGCCACCAGGGCATCGCACTCGGCGCCCAGGCCCGGGTGGTGCCCGCCCCCGAGCCCCGCCACGGACATCTCTCCCGGATCCGGCACGGCGAGCGCGGGCTGTTCCGCGGACTCCCCCAGGACTTCACCGCCGTCCGCTACCACTCGCTGTGCGTGGCGGAACCGCTGCCTCTGCCCCTACAGGCCATCGCCTGGTCCGAGGACGGCGTGCTGATGGGGCTGCGGCACCGCAGCCGGCCGCTGTGGGGGGTGCAGTTCCATCCGGAGTCCGTCCTCACCGGATACGGCCACCGGATCCTGGCCAACTTCCGCGATCTGACCCTCGAATACGCGGCGATGACCTCGGACGAGTCGTCCTCGCCCCGGCGTGCGGCGGCCCGCCCCGCGGCCGGCCCGGTGAAACACCCGAAGCTCTCACACAGTGCTGCCACCGCTGACACGGCGGCGGCCGCGGCCACTGCCGCGCCGGCGAAGCAGGAAGCGGTTGCCGAGGACGGCGTCGGCTACCGGCTGCACTCCCGGTGGCTCGCCGTCCCGATCGACACGGAAGCGGCCTTCACCCGCCTGTACGCGGACGCGCCGCGCGCGTTCTGGCTGGACAGCGCGCGGACGCGGTCCGGTGAGGCGCGCTTCTCCTTCCTGGGCGACGGCCGGGGGCCGCTGGCCGAGTTCGTCCGCTACGACGTGAGCCGGGGCGAGTGCGAGGTCGAGCGCGCCGGGAGGCCCGTCACCCGGGTCCCCGGCAGCGTCTTCGACTACCTCAAGAGGGAGCTGGCCCGCCGCCGCGTCGACGCCCCGACCCTCCCGTTCGACTTCACCGGCGGCTACATCGGGTACTTCGGCTACGAACTCAAGGCCGACTGCGGCTCCGCCAACCGGCACGAGGCGAAGACCCCCGACGCCTGCTGGCTGTTCGCGGACCGGTTTCTGGCGGTCGACCACCAAGAGGGCGTCACCTACGTCCTGTGTCTGGCCAAGGACACTCCCGAGGGCCACCGGGAGGCCGCCGCCTGGCTGGACGACACCATCACCACGCTCACCGGCGTCCCGGTGGGCGGCGAGCTCGCCCCGCTCCCGCCCGCCCCGGCGGCCACCACGGCCGCCGTCGAGCCCTGGCTGGTGCGCGATCGCGAGCGGTACCTGGCCGACATCGAGGCCTGCCAGCGGGAACTGCGGGCAGGCAACAGCTACGAGATCTGTCTCACCGACTCGGCCTGGCTGCCCGCGCCGGACGACTCGTACGCCTTCTACCGCGCGCTGCGCCGCCTCAACCCCGCGCCGTATGCGGCCTTCCTGCGGTTCGGGGAGGCGGATGTGGCGTGTGCCTCCCCCGAGCGCTTTCTGCGCGTCAGTCCCGACAGAACGGCCGAGGCCAGGCCGATCAAGGGCACGGCGCCACGCGGCCGGAACGCCGACGAGGACGCCCGGGCCCGGGCCACCCTGGCCACCAGCCCGAAGACCCGCGCAGAGAACCTGATGATCGTCGACCTGCTCCGCAACGACCTGGGCCGCGTCTGCACACCGGGGACCGTACGCGTCCCCGACCTGATGCACACCGAGACCTACGCCACCGTGCACCAACTGGTGTCCACCGTGCGCGGCCGGCTCCACGAGGACAGGGACGCCGTCGACTGCATACGGGCCTGCTTCCCCGGCGGCTCCATGACGGGCGCGCCCAAGGCGCGGACCCTGGAGATCATCGACACGCTGGAGACCGAGGCGCGCGGCGTCTATTCCGGGGCGCTCGGCTTCCTCAGCTGCAACGGCGCGGCGGACCTCAACATCGTCATCCGCACCGCCGTGTTCACCGACGGCCGGATGCACATCGGCGCGGGCGGGGCCATCGTCCTGGCGTCCGACCCGGAGGAGGAGTACCAGGAGATGCTGCTGAAGACGGCCGCGACGATGCGCGCCTACCACTCCGTCGGCGACCTGCGGCCCGCGGAACCCTCAGAACCCGCGGCCGCGCTGGTGAGCGCCTCCGCGCCCGCCGAGGAGGCGGACCGGTGACCGCCGCACCCGCGCCGGCCAATCTGGCCGAACACCTCGCGGTGCGTGCCGAACGGGAGGGGTGGTCGGCCCGGCCCGCCTTTGTGGAGGGCCACCGCGTGTGGACCCACGGCGAGATCCACGACCTGGCCGCGCGCGTCGCCACCGTACTGGCGCGGCGGGGGGTGACGGCGGGCGACCGGATCCTGATCGCCCTGCCCGACGGGGTCCCCTGGGTGAGCGCGTTCCTCGCCACGGCGCGCCTGGGTGGGATCGCGGTGCTGGTCAACCCCGCGCTCACCGCGGACGAGCACCGCTTCATGGCCGAGAACTCCAAGGCCGTGCTCTGTGTCTCCGGGCCCGGCATCGAGGACCACTTCGAGGCGGACCGCTGGCTGGGGGCGGACCAGTTGTCGGCGCTGGCCTGCACCGCTCCCCCGGCCACCGCCGCGGAGCCGGTGACCGCCCGCGCCCCGCTGTACATCCAGTACACCTCCGGGACCACCGGCCGGCCCAAGGGGGTGGTGCACTGCCACGGCGACCCGGCGGCCTATTGGGAGCTGGTCGGAAAGGACGTCCTGGACATCGGCCCGCAGGACGTGGCGTTCTCCGTGTCCAGGCTGTTCTACGCCTATGGCTTCGGCAACGCCTTTGTCTTCCCCCTCTTCTCGGGGTCGTCCGCGGTGTTGACCTCCAGCCGCCCCGGCCCGTCCCTGACGGACGACGTCATCGCCCGGCACCGGGTGAGCGTGCTGTACTCCGTGCCGTCCGCGTACGCGGCGCTGGTGGACGAGCGCGGCGCCGGGCACGCGGCCTGCTTCTCCTCCGTGCGCGCGGCCATCAGCGCCGGCGAGGGGCTGCCCGCCGCGCTGGGGGAACGGGTGGGCGAGCTGCTCGGGGCGCCGGTCCTGGAGCAGATCGGCTCCACCGAGGCCGGGCACGCCTTCTGCGCCAACTCGGTGTGGGCCAACTCTCCGGGCACCGTGGGCCTTCCGGTGCCCCGTTTCGAGCTGGAGCTGCGGGACGGCACCGGCGCCGTCGTGCCGGACGGCGCGGAGGGAGAGCTGTGGGTGCGCGGCCCGACGGTGACCCCCGGCTATCTGGGGCTGCCGGAGGAGTCCAGGGCCAGGCTGGTCGGCGGATGGCTGGGCACCCGGGACCGGGCCCGCCGCGAGCCGGATGGCACCTACCGGCATCTGGGGCGGGTGGACGACCTGGAGATGGTCGGCGGGATCACCGTCTCGCCGCTGGAGGTCGAGAATGTGCTGCGGCGCCATCCGTCGGTGCGGGAGGTCGCGGTGGCCGCCGTGCCCGACGACCGGGGGGCCACCCGGCTGCACGCGTTCGTGGTCCCGGCCGCGCCCGCGGGGGAAGGCTCCGGGATCGACGGGCGGGCGCTCAGCGCGGATCTGATCGCCCTGGCCCGGCGGCAGCTCGCCTCCTTCAAAACCCCCAGGGCGGTGCATCTGGTGCCCTCCCTGCCCCGGACGCCGTCGGGCAAGCTGCGCCGCCATGTGGTGCGGCAGGGGGCCTGGTGAACGGCGGGCGCCCCGCGGCGGGTCCCGCTTTCGTGACGCACATCGAGCACGTAAGGAACCGGATATGTTGCGACAGCTGATGCCCGAGCACGGGTTCTATATCGGGCTGATGTTCCGGGAGGCCGCGGCCCGGCACGGCAATGTGCCGGTGACCTTGGACCGCCCGCTGGACATCGCCCCGGACGCCGGTACGGAGCTGGGCTACGCCGAACTCGCGGATCTGGTCGACGACCTGGCCGGACGGCTGTGGGCGGCCGGTGTGCGGCCGAGCGAGCACGTGGCCATCCACAAGTCGGACAACGTCGACATCGCGCTGCTGGCCTGCGCGGCCTCCCGGATCGGCGCGGTGCCGGCCCTGTTGTCGCCGTCGCTGGACGGGGCGGTCACCGGGGTGCTGCTGGACCGGCTGCACGCGCCCTGGCTGCTCACCGACCGCGCGACGCTGAAGGGCGCCCTGAGCGGGCTGGACACGGGGCTGGCGCGCGGTGTCCTCACGGTGGACGGCGCACCCGACACGCCGGGGCACGCCGTCGCGCTGGCGAGGTATGACGGGGCGCCGCGGCGTCCCGCCGTACGGCTCCACCCCAGGGAGCCCTCCCTGATCACCCACAGCTCGGGGACCACCGGGATCCCGAAGCTGGCGGTGCACTGCCCGTACGCCATGTGGAACCGGCTGGTGCCGCAGAAGGCGCTGGGCCGGCCGACCCGTGGCGAGCCCGCCGCGCTCCACATGTCGTATGTGCACTCCCGCTTCTACCATCTGCTGGGCGTGCTGTTGCACTTCGGCAGCCCGCTGCTACTGCTCGTCGACCCCGACCCGGCCCACGCCGGCCCGCTGCTGGCGGCGCACCGCCCCGGCATCGTCGAGACCCATCCCAACACCTTTGTGCTGTGGGAGGACCTGGCCACCGCCCCCGGCGCGCCGCTGTCCAACGTCCGCGCCTACGGCTCCACCTTCGACGCGATCCATCCGCGCACCGTCCGGCGGCTGCTGGGCGCGTCCCGGCGCCGCGCGCCGCACCTGGTGCAGCTGTACGGGCAGAGCGAGACGGGCCCGGTGGTCTTCCGCCGGCACAGCCGCGGGGGCACGGCACGGCCGGGCGGGCGGCGGGTAGAGCTGGGTGGGCGGCGGGTAGAGCTGGGCGGGCGGCGGGTGGACAAAGACGGGCGGCGGGTCGGCAACGCGATCCCCGGGTTCACCCGGATCCGGGTGGTGGACGAGCAGGGCAGGAAGTGTCCGCCCGGCACGCCCGGGGCCATCGAGGCCCGCACCCGCGGCCGTATCCTCACCTACCTCGGCGCGCCCGAGCTGTACGCCCGGCAGGTGGACCGGGGCTGGTGGCGGATGGGCGACATGGGCTACCAGGACCGGTGGGGCGGGCTGTATCTGATCGACCGGGAAGTCGATCAGATCCCCGCGCTCGACAGCAGCCTGGAGATCGAGGACGCGCTGCTGTCGCGGCTGGGCGAGCTGCGCGAGGTGGTCATCGTGCCCGGGCCGGACGAGCGGCCCGTGCCCCTGGTGTGCACGCGCGGGGACAAGGCGCTGGAGGACGGCAGGTGGCGGCGGGCCACCGCGGACCTGCCGGGGCTGTCCGCACCGGTGCACTGCCGGTTCCAGGACCTGCCCCGGACCGGCACCTGGAAGATCAAGCGCCTGGAGATTGCCCGGCTGCTCGCCTGTGGCGAGTTGCCCACGCTCTCCCCGGCGCGGGCCGGGAGCTGAGGTGGCCGAGGGGCGGCGGCCGGTCCTGGTGGTGGGCGCCGGGCCGGTGGGGATGACGGCCGCGCTGGCCCTCACCGCCCGGGGAGTGCCGGTCACCGTGCTGGAGGCCGGGCCGCGGGGGCGGGTGCGGCCCGGCAGCCGGGCGCTGTTCGTCCACCGGCAGTCGCTGCGGCTGCTGGAGCGGGCGCGGCCCGGACTGGGCGCGCGCATCGCGGCGTACGGGACGACGTGGCGCACCCGGCGCACGCTCTACCGCGGCCGCGAGGTGTACGCCCGAACCGCCGCGCCCGCCACCCCGGCCACCGGCGGCGAAGAGCTGCCCGCGTTCACCAGCCTCCGCCAGGTGGACACCGAGCGGTTCCTGTACGAGGCGTGTCTGTCGGCGGGCGTGGAGTTCTGCTGGGACGCGGAGGTGAGTGGCGCCCGGGTGGCCGGGAGCGAGGTGGCGGTGGCCGCGGCCGACGGCCGGACCTGGACGTCAAGCCATGTGGTGGCGGCCGACGGGGCGCGGTCCGCGGTGCGCCGGGCGCTGGACATCCCGCTGGAGGGCGACCGGTCCGAGGGATACCACGTGGTCGTGGACGTGGCGGAGCCGGGCGACGACCGGCTGCCGGTGGAGCGGGTCTTCCACTACGAGCATCCGGGCACCGGCGGCCGCAGTGTGCTGCGCGTGCCGTTCACCGGCGGCTTCCAGGTGGATCTGCAGTGTCACGCCGACGACCCGCCGGAGTCCTACGGCAGCGAGGAGGCGGTGCGCCGGTGGCTGCCCCCGCTGGTCGGCGAGCGGTACGGGGACACGGTCCTGTGGGTGTCGCGGTATCACTTCCTGCGCAAGGTGGCCGCGTCGTTCACGGACCCGGGAGGGAGGGTGCTGCTGGTCGGAGAGGCGGCGCACCTGTTCCCGCCCTTCGGGGCGCGGGGGATGAACAGCGGGATGGCGGACGCGGTGGCGGCGGCCGAGGCGGTGGCGGTGGCATGCCGCGATCCGTCGCGGGCGACGGCGGCGGTCGGCGAGTTCGCCGCGGTGCGCCGCGCCGCGGCGGTGTTCAACAGCGCGGCCGCCGGGGCGGCGCTGGCGCATCTGCGGCCCCGGCGCTGGGGGCGGGTCAGACAGCGCACGGCGGCGACGCTGGCCCCCGTGGTGCCCCGGTGCGGGGCGTGGCTGGAGCATGCGCCCTATGGGCCGCGCCATGGACCGCCGGGGGCCTCGCCCGGCAGCCCCTCGCCGGGTAGATACTGAACCCGGCTCGGACATGAAGGAGCACGTGAGGATGGAGATGGCCGCGGTGTGGCAGGTCGGCCAGGACGTGGGAAGGGAGCCGGACATCCGTGCGCTGATGTGGTGCGAGGACCGTGGTCTGACGCCGTGCCGGCCGGTCCCGGACACCGCGCTGCTGGCGGCCGATTCCTGGCTGGTCGACGAGGGGCGGGTGCGTGGCCTGGACCGGCATCGCCGCCGGTTCGTCGCGGCCTGCGCGGAGGCGACGGGCGACTCTCCGGCGCGGATCGAGAGGTTCTGGCGGGAGTCGGTCGACATGCTGCCGCGCGCCGGTGCGTGGTTCCCGCGGGTGGAACTCGCCGGTCCGGAACCGGCCCGGCTGTTTCTGCGGATACGGCCCGCGCCGCCGCGCACCGAGAGCGTGGCCGTGTGGGTGGGCGAGGAGGCCGACCCGCGGGTCCTTCCCCGCCGTAAGGGGCCCGATCTGTCCCTCCTGGCCGAGCTGCGCGGGCGGGCCACCGAGCGGGGGGCACAGGAGCTGATGCTCACCACTCCGGACGGGCTGGTGCTGGAGGGGACGACGGCGAATGTCCTGTGGTGGGAGGGCGACGTCCTGTGTCTTCCCTCCCCCGAGCTGCCGGTGCTCGCGGGCGTGACGTCGGCCCTGATCGAGGAGCGCGCCGTGCGGCTGGGCGTGCCGGTGGAGCACCGCCGGCCCACCGCGGCGGACCTGGACGGCCGCGAGGTGTGGTTCGTCAACGCCCTGCACGGCATCCGGCCGGTGACCGAATGGCTCGGCAGCCCGCTGCGCGCGGGGCCGGCCCGGCGCGCGGCCTCCTGGCAGACCTGGCTCGACACGGCAGCGGAACCACTGAACGAGACGAATGGAGTTTCCCGATGACCATGGCTCCCGGTACCTCACCGACTCCCCGGATGAAGCTGAAGCAGCTGACGCCCAAGGTCTCGGCGGCGATGGGCGAACTGCACGCGGCGGCGGCCCTGGCGGCCTCCGAGGCGGGGGTCGAGCCCGAGCTGCTGGAGCTGATCAGGATCCGCGCGTCGCAGCTCAACGGCTGCGCCTTCTGCCTGGACCTGCACACCAAGGACGCCCGCGCCCACGGCGAGAGCGACCAGCGGCTCCACACGCTGAGCGCCTGGCGGGAGACGCCGTTCTTCACCGACCGGGAGCGGGCCGCCCTCGCGCTGGCCGAGGCGGTCACCTCGGTTCAGGACGGACATGTGCCCGATGACGTCTACCGGGCCGCACGCGAGGTGTGGGACGAGCCGCAGGTGGCGGCGATCATCTGGGCCGCCGTCGTCATCAACGCGTACAACCGCATCGCGATCAGCACCCGGATGATCCCGGGCTAGGTCTCACCGGCGGCGTCGCGCCCGCGGGGGAAAACCAGGTGCGGGCGCGGCGCGGGAGCTGCGAGGCTGCCGCGGTGAATCGTGAACTGATCTCCAGACTCGCCCACGCCGACCATCCGATAGCCGCCCCGATCGGCGACGACGCGGTGCGCCGGCTGCTCGAAGCGGGTCTGCCGCGCGGCGACGAACGGGTACTCGACCTCGGCTGCGGCGGCGGGGAGTGGTTGCTGCGCGCCTTGGCCGCGTATCCCGGGGTGCGGGCCGAGGGCGTGGACATCTCCGAGCGCGCCCTGGCGGACGCCCGGGCGGCGGCCGAGGACCTCGGGGCCTCGGACCGGCTCGCCCTCCACCACCGGGACGCCGACGGGTTCTCCTCCCCGCACCCCTTCGACCTGGTGGTCAGCGTCGGGGCCGCCCATGCCTTCGGCGGCCTGCTCCCCACCCTCGCGGCGGCGCGCCGTCGGCTGGCCCCCGGCGGGCGCGTCCTGGTCGGTGACGGGTTCTGGGAGCGTGAGCCGTCCCCGGCGGCCGTCGAGATGCTGGGCGAGTTCGCCGACCTGGCGACCACTGTGGACCGGGTCGTCGCCGACGGGTGGACGCCCGTCCAGGGGCACGTCAGCACGCGTGAGGAACTGGACGCGTACGAATGGGCCTGGACGGGGTCGCTGGCTTCCTGGGCCCTGGACCACCCCGACGACCCCGGCCGCGCCGAGGCCCTCGACGCGGCCGCCACCCACCGCTCCCAATGGCTGCGCCACTACCGGGACTCCTTCGGCTTCGTCTTTCTGATCCTGCGCAGGACCGAGGCGTAGCGAAGCCCGCCCGCTCCGCCACGCCGCCGCCGATTGCCGTCATGGGGCGACGCGTCCCTGATTGAATCGCCCCATACAGGGACGATTCACATTCCGTGTCGGCCGCGCGGGACCGGGACGCAGGAGGCGGTGGCGCCCAGGTGAGCAGCACATCTCGCCCTCCGGACGGCCGACGCGCGCGGCGCGTGGTACGGGGCGGCCGCCCCGGCCGCCGGGCCCTGGGGGCGGTGGCCCGGGCCCGCGCCGCCGCCGCACCGGTCCGTGCCGCGGCCGGGCGGAGCGCGGAGGACCTCGTGCACCCCGGGCTGCGCCTCGCCGCCGCGTACGCGTGGCGGCTGCTGGTGGTCGGAGCGCTCATCTACGCGGCGTTCAAGGTGCTGGGGCGCTTCGAGCTGGTAGCGGTCGCGGTGTTCCTGGGGTTGGTGGTGACCGCGCTGCTGCGACCGCTGGCCGATCTGTTGGCGCGGCTGGTACCGCGGCCGCTCGCCGTGGCACTGGCCCTGGTCGGCAGCATCGCCGTGCTGCTCGGTCTGCTGGCGCTGGTGGGCAGCGTGGCGGCCGGCGAGGCGGGCAGGCTGGTCGGCGAGTTCCGCGGCGGGGTGGGCCGGATCAGCCGCTGGCTGGAGCAGCCGCCGTTCCGGGTCAGGCGCAGCACGCTTCAAGGGCTGCACGAACGGATCGGCACCTTCATCTCGACCCACCGGTCGGCGCTGATCAGCCGGGCGCTCAGCGGCGCCAACCGGGTCGTGGAGGCCCTCACCGGCACGGCCCTGGCGCTGTTCTGCTCGGTGTTCTTCATGTACGGCGGCGACCGGATGTGGCTGTGGTTCCACGCCCAACTGCCCGAGACCGCCCGGTCGGCGTGGGACCGGGCGGCCCGGGCGGCGTGGTCCACGTTCGCGGGCTATACGCGCGGCATCATCATCGTGGCGGCCTCCAACGCGACGCTGGTGGGCATCGCCCTGTTCCTGCTACGGGTACCGCTGGCCCTGCCGCTGACGGTGCTGGTGTTCTTCGCCACCTTCATCCCGCTGGTCGGTGCGCCCATCGCGCTGGCCGTGGCGACCGTGGTGGCGCTGGCCGGGCGGGGCCCGGTCATCGCCGCCGCCGTGCTGGTGCTCATCGTCGTCATCGGCCAGATCGAAGGCCATGTGCTCCATCCGCTGGTGATGAGCTGGGCCGTGCAGCTGCACCCGGTGGTGGTCGCGATCTCGGTCATCGCCGGCAGCCTCGTCGCCGGGGTGGTCGGCGCGATCGTGGCCGTGCCGATGGTGTCGGTCGTCTGGTCCGTGGTGCGTACGCTGCGCGCCGGGCCCTGATGGCGGCTCAGCCCTGGGGTCGTGTCCCTGATCCCGTGGCCGAGGCACACGAAAGCCGAGCGGACCGCAGCCGAGTGGGACCGCAAGACGTGCGTGTGCGGGCGAGTTCACGGCGGGGAGAGAACTCCGGCTCCCCCGGTCGGGGGAAGGGGCCACTGGCTCTCGAGGGGGAGGCGGGCGGGGTGCGGTGGCCGCCATACTTGCGGCCGTGTGGAAAACGCCCGTGTGCAAGGCCCCTGTGTGGAGACCGATTCGCCCGCTGTTCTGCGCGGACACCGTGCGGGGCTGGGTGTACGCGCTGACCGGCTGGGCCTGGAGCCTGCCGCCGGCGGCGGTGGCGCTGGCCGTGGCGGCGGCGGTGGCTCGGTCGTGGCCGGTGGGGCTGCGGTGGGTGTGTTTCGGGGCGGTGTTCGCGGCGCTGCTCGCGGCCGGTGGCCTCCCGCGGGCGGCGCGGGCACGGTGGGTACGCCTGGCCAACCGGCTGCTGCGCACCGGCCTGCCCGCACCCGCCGCGCCGCCCGGGGCCGGGCGGCCGGACGCCGTGCGCACCTCGGCGTGGCTGGCGCTGCACACGGCGGTGGGCTGGGCGGTGGTGGCCGTGACGGGCCTGCTGGCGGCGGTGGCGGCGGCGCTGGCGGGTGTCTGGCTCGGCGGTGGCGACCGGATCGCTCTGCTGGGCCTGTCGGTGCGGGTGGCGGGCGGCTGGCGGGGCGGGTGGGCCCCGCTCGCGGTGGTGGGCTGCCTCGTGGCCGCGGGGTGGGTCTGCGCGGGCGCGGTGGCCGTGCTGCGGTCGTCGGCGCCGGCCCTGCTCGGCCCCCGGCCTGCCGAGCGGCTCGCCGCGCTCGAGGAGCAGACGCGCCTGCTGGCCGGGCGCAACCGGCTGGCCCAGGAGTTGCACGACTCCATCGGGCACACCCTCACAGCCGCCACCATCCAGGCCGCCGTGGCGGCGGAGTTGCTGGAGCGGGAGCCGGAGGCGGCCCGGCGCGCGCTCAGCAGCATCGAGGAGTCCTCCCGGAGCGCGATGGACGACCTGGACCATGTGCTCGGCGTGCTGCGGACGGGAAAGGCCGCGACGGCCCCGCAGCACACGCTCGGCGATCTGCACGCCCTGCTGGAGCGGGTGCGGCAGACCGGCACCGAGGTGCGCGCCGACATCAGCGGCGACTTGGCCCGGGTGCCGGCCACCGTGTCCCGGGAGGCCTACCGCATCGTCCAGGAGGGGCTGACCAACGCCCTGCGCCACGCCCACCGGGCGCCGGTGACGCTGCGCGTGGCGGTGACGGGCGACTGGCTGGAGACGGAGCTCACCAACCCGGTGGCGGGCGGCCGCGGCCTCGGCCTCACCCGGCCCGGGCGGCGAGGGCAGGGCCTGGCCGGGATCGGCGAACGGGTGCGGCTGCTGCGCGGCGAGGTCAGCGCCGGTCCGGTGGCGGGCGGCCGGTGGCGGCTGCTGGCCCGGATACCGCTAAGCGGTCTTGGGTAAGTCCGGGTGGGAGAAGGAGCGGGTCGAGGGGCAAGCATGGGCGTGCCCCGGGAGGAGAGCGCAGCGGCGCTGCGTGCGACGAGCGGGGTGCGGCCAGGCGCCGCCCATCGGCACGCGACGCCGCCCGGACTTACCCGAGACCGCTTAAGGTCGGCGCCATGACCACCACGCCCGTGACCGTGCTCATCGCCGACGACGAGGAACTCACCCGCACCGGACTGCGGGCCCTGCTGTCGGCCAAGCCGGACCTGGAGGTGGTGGGTGAGGCGGCGGACGGCGGCGAGGTGCTGCCCCTGGTCCGGCGGACCCGGCCGGATGTGGTGCTGATGGATGTGCGGATGCCCGGGATGGACGGCATCGAGGCGACCCGGCAACTGCGGTCGGCCCTGGAGGACCCGCCGAAGGTCGTGGTGATCACGACCTTCGAGAGCGACGAACACGTCTATGACGCGCTGCGGGCGGGCGCCGACGGCTTCATCCTCAAGCGGACGCCGTCGCAGGCGATCGCGCACGCCATACGGCTGGTGGCCACGGGCGACTCGGCGCTCTTCCCCGACGCCGTCCGCAGGCTGGTGGCGGCCCGCCCCCTGCCCCCGGCCGTCCCTGCCCCCGGCCACACCCCGCTGACCGCCCGTGAGACCGAGATCCTCAGGCTCATGGCGACCGGCCTGTCGAACCCGGACATCGCGAGTTGCCTGACGGTCAGTCTGGAAACCGTCAAGACCCATGTGAGCAACCTGCTGACCAAGCTGGGCGCCCAGAACCGCACCCAGGCCGTCATCCTGGCCTACGAGTCCGGCCTCGTCGTCCCCAGGGGCCGATGAGCCGCAGGGGCCGATCAGCCGCTGAGGGCCCGGCTGAAGTACGTGGGGCCGTATGACACTTGAGGGAAACCCCTAGGAGATCCCCTCAAGCCTGAAGTCACCACCTCCATTGGTATGGACTTATTGCCTCCGCTCGCTCTAGGCTCCTCCGCGATCGGCCATGAGAGCGCTCTCAGGTCTCCCCTGTTCTGCCCTTGTTTCGCAGCGCAACAGAAGGAGAACTGCCATGCGACGCACGACCGCTGCCCGTGTCGGCCTGTCCGCCTTGCTCGTCCTCGGCACCCTGACGGGCGCCGGTGCCGCGCTCTCCACCGCCACGGCGGCCCCCGGCCCCGACTCGTCGGCGCCGTCCGCGAAGCTCGTCAGCGCCCTCGGCCGCGACCTGGGCCTGACGGAGGGACAGGCGAAGACCCGCCTGCGCCAGGAGTTGGCGGCCATGAAGCTGGCGCCGAAGGCCGAGCGCGCCGCGGGGAAGTCGTTCGGCGGTTCCTGGTTCGACGCGGACACCGGAGAGCTGGTCGTCGGCGTCACCGGCCGGCAGCAGGCCGCGGCGGTACGGGCGACCGGCGCCACCGCCCGGACCGTCCGGCACACCGCGAAGGAACTCGACGCGGCGAAGGCGAGACTCGACGAAAACGCCGGGAAGAAGGCCGCCCCGGCCGGGGTCGCCGGCTGGCACGTCGACCCGAAGGCGGGCCGTGTGGTGATCTCGGTCCGTCAGGGGACCGAGCGCGACGCCGCCGTGCGCACGTTCGTCGACGCGGCGAAGGACCAGGGCAAGCGGGCGGGCTCGGTCCCGGTCACGGTCGAGAAGGCCGCCGCGCAGGCGCCGACCACCTTCGCCGCGGGCACGGTCGGCGGCGACCCGTACTACACCGGCAACGTCCGCTGCTCCATCGGCTTCTCGGTGCAGGGCGGCTTCGTCACGGCCGGGCACTGCGGCCGGGCCGGCGCCTCCGTCAACGGCTGGGACGGCTCGTACGTCGGCAACTTCCAGGGCTCGTCCTTCCCCGGCAACGACTACGCGTATGTCAGCGTCGGCAGCGGCTGGTGGACCGTCCCGGTGGTGCTCGGCTGGGGCACGGTGCCGGACGCGCTGGTCCGCGGCTCCGCGGAGGCCCCGGTCGGCGCCTCGATCTGCCGCTCCGGGTCCACCACCCACTGGCACTGCGGCACGGTGCTGGCCAAGAACGAGACGGTGAACTACAGCCAGGGCGCGGTGCACCAGATGACCAAGACCAATGTGTGCGCCGAGGGGGGTGACTCGGGCGGTTCGTTCATCAGCGGCGACCAGGCCCAGGGCGTGACCTCCGGCGGCTGGGGCAACTGCAGCAGCGGCGGGGAGACCTGGTTCCAGCCGGTGAACGAGATCCTGTCGGTGTACGGCCTGCGGCTGCACACCGCCTGAGGCCCGAGCGCGCCGCGAGCGGCCGAAAGGCCGATGGAAGGCGGGAGAGAGGCGTGGGAGGCGGGCCTTGTCCGGCCCGCCTCCCGCTGCCGACTACCGGGTCACACCCGCACCACGTCCGCGATGTCCACGGGACCTCCGGTGGCGAAGGACTTGTTGGCCGCCAGGCCCGCGGCCAGGGCGAGCGCGCCGTCGACCTCGTTCGCCCGCAGCCCCGCCGCGTCGCCGGTGTCGGGCGCGGCGTCGGGGTCGGCGGATCCGTAGAGGGCGTCCAGCATTCGCGCGTCGCCGCCGCCGTGGCCGGCGTGGTCGAAGTCGGTGACGGCCACCTCGTGCGGGGGCTCCCACAGCGGGTGGACGGTGATGCGGTGGCCGCCCGCGTTGGCGAGCGCGGTGTCACCGTGGACCGCGCCCTTGGCGGAGGACACCCGGGCCCGGGGCGACTGCCACAGGCTCTCCTCGACCTGTAGTTCAAGGCGGCCGCGCGTCCCGTTGAACATCACCCGGTAGCCCTCCCACGGCGAGTAGGCGGTGAGGTGGTACGTCATGGTGGCGCCGGTGGAGTAGCGCACGAGGAGCGCCATGTCGTCCTCGATGCTGATGTCGTCACCGAAGACGTTGCGGTCGCGCAGATAGCCGTCCTCTCCCTCGGCCCGCAGATACAGGGAGCGCAGCGCCTCGTTGTCCTCCAGGTGGACGGCGAAGGGGTCGTCGGCCGCGGCCTGCGCCCCGTGGGCCCGGTCGTAGTCCCGCCGGTAGCCGGTGCGCTCCCCCGCCTCCCGGCCGTAGAAGGCGAGCCGCCCGTAGCCGAAGACCTGCTCGGGGCGGGCGCCGAGCCACCAGTTGACGAGGTCGAAGTGGTGGCTGGACTTGTGCACCATCAGGCCGCCGCTGTTGGCCTTCTCGCGGTGCCAGCGGCGGAAGTAGTCGGCGCCGTGGCGCACGTCGAGCAGCCACTCGAAGTGCACGGACAGCACATCGCCGATGGCGCCTTCGGCCAGGAGCCGGCGCACCCGCTCATGGACGGGGTTGAAGCGGTAGTTGAAGGCCACGGAGAGGCTGTTGCCCGTGCGGCCCACGGTCTCCAGGATGCGGGCGCAGCGCTCGGCGTCGACGGTCATGGGCTTCTCGGTGACGACGCGCGCGCCGTGTTCCAGGGCGGGGACGATGTAGTGGTCGTGGAGCGCGTCCACGGTGGTGACCAGCACCTCGTCGATGTCTTCGGTGCGCAGCAGCCGCTCGAAGTCCTCCGCCCCGTAGGCCGTGGCCGCCGGGCGGCCCGCGGCGGCGAGCAGGTCGTTGTGGTGGGCGATCCGCACCGGGTTGGGGTCGCACAGGGCGGCGACGTGCAGCTGCGGGCGGCGGGAGAAGGCTTCGGTGAAGGTCTGTGCTCGGTGGCCGGTGCCGACGATGGCGACGCGTCTGGCTGTGGTGGTGGCGGCCATGCGATTCCTCTCCCGCTGCTGGGCTGTTTGAAGCTGCACGGAAGAGTTGCATTCGTTTGCAGATGCGTCAATGGTCGTGGGTGAAGTGACGGGGCGTCTGGCCTGTCCGTCCGGCGGAAATGTGTGGGAACGATTGCACAGCGGTCCCCGGCGCTGCGGTGTCGCGCCGACACCCGGCCATAGATCCGATCTTTAACGCCATACCTTCCCCTCTTCCCCCTCAATCGCGCCTGCCCCCTCCCCAGTTATCGGATGACTATGTAACGTATCCGCCTCGGGAGGCAATCATGGCGAGATCTGTCAGACGCACCACCCTGGCTCTTCTGCTCAGCGGCGTGCTCGCGATGACGCTGTTCGTCACGGCGCCCGCACACGCGAAGGACTCCACGTGGACCGTCAGCGGCCCCTCGGCGCGCTCCGGTCCGCAGGCCCGACTACAACTCGACGCGACCACGGGAGCGCTGACGCTCCAGGTGTCGCGGGGCGGCCGTACGGTGCTCGAGCCCTCGCCCGTCGGCATCCGCACCGAGGGCGCGGATCTGTCGCGGGGCCTGCGGCTCCTGGGGCGCGAGCGCCGTGTGGTCGCGGAGCGCTACCGGGCCACCGTCGGCAAACAACGCTCGCGCGACGTACGCATGACCGAGGCGAGGTTCCGCTTCCGCGGCGACGGGGGCGCCCGGTTCGACCTCGTGGTCCGTGTCTCGGACGACGGCGTCGCCTACCGCTACGTCCTGCCGAAGGGCAGCGGGGACGTCCTCGGCGAGACCTCGGCCTTCACGCTTCCGGCGGACGCGGCCGCGTGGCTCGGCGCCTACCGGCGCGACAACGAGAACCTGTTCACCGAGTACTCGGCGGCCGACGCGCCGACCGGCGAGTACATGGCGCAGGCGCTGTTCGAGACGCGGGGCACCTACGCCCTGATCGCCGAATCGGACCTCAGCGGCCGCTACTCCGCCGCCCGTCTGGTGCACGAGGCGGGCCGGCCCACCTATCGCATCGGGCTGTGGGACGAGCGCGTCACCTCCGACGGCGGGCTGAGCACACCGTGGCGGGCGCTGATCGTGGGCGATCTCGCGACCGTCACGGAGTCCACCTTCACCGATGACCTCGCGCCCGCCTCGCGGGTCGCCGACACCTCGTGGATCCGGCCGGGGCCCGCCCTGTGGACCTGGCTGGCCGGCGGACGCCCGGCCGGCCAGAGCCTGTCGATGCAGAAGGGGTACGTGGACTACGCGGCCCAGCGCGGCTGGCCGTATGTCGTGGTCGACGCCGGCTGGTACTTCGACCCGGACCAGTGGGACGTCACCGACCCCAACTGGCAGACGAACAGCTGGATCCCGGAGCTCGCGACGTACGCGCGGGAGCGCGGCGTCGGCATCCAGGTCTGGATCCACCACCGCGATCTGGACACGGCCGAGGAGCGCGAGCAGTGGCTGCCCACGCTGGAGAGGTGGGGCGTGAAGGGGGTGAAGATCGACTTCATGGACTCCGAGTCCCAGTCCACGCTGCGCTGGTACGACGAGATCCTCCCGGCCACCGCCGCCCACCATCTGCTGGTCAACTTCCACGGCTCGACGATCCCCAAGGGCATCCAGCGCACCTGGCCGCACGTGATGACGATGGAAGGGGTCAACGGCGAGGAGAAGCGCGTCAACACCCCGCAGCACCTGACCGTCCTCCCCTTCACCCGCAACGTCATCGGCTCCATGGACTTCACCCCCGGCGCCTTCCACCGCCCGCAGCGCCCCAACGCGGGTTCGGATGCTGGCGAGTTGGGTTTGTCCGTGCTGTACGAGTCGGGCATCCAGAACCTCGCGGGCACCCCCGAGTCGTATGACGCGCGCCCGCTCGCGCGGGGCTTCCTCGAACAGCTCCCCGCGGCCTGGGACCGCACCCGGCTGCTCGCGGGGCGGCCCGGCGAGAGCGCGGTGCTGGCCCGGGCGAGCGGCGGGCGGTGGTTCATCGGCGGCACCTTCGCCGGTGCCGCCCGCACCGCCGAGGTGCCGCTGCGGCTGGGGTCGGGCACCTGGTTGGTCGATCTGGTCCTCGACGGCCCGGACGGCCTGGTCCGCGAAGCTCGCGTGGCGCGCGGCGGGGACACCCTGTCCGTACCGGTCGTCGCGGACGGCGGCTTCGCGGCCATCGCCTGCCGCTGGCACCCCGGCCGCACCAGCTGCGACCGGCCGACCGCCTGAGCCGGGAGCCGGCACCACTCCCCCCGCCGCGCCGGACCACACCGGCGCGGCGGGGGGCGCAACGGTGCGGCGGGCTCAGCCCGCGCGACCGGCGCTTCCGCGCACTTCGATTCCGTCGAGGAGCTTGCGGGTGGCCTCGGCCACCGCCTCGACTGCCTGGTCGAAGACCTCGCGGTTATGGGCGGCGGGCGCGCGGAACCCGGACACCTTGCGGACGTACTGCAGTGCAGCCGCCTCGATGTCCTCGTCGTGCGGCTCGGGGGTCATGGGCGGGCGGAGTGTCTTGATGCTGCGGCACATGCCTCCAGTGTGCGCCCCGGCTGTGACAACAAGGGCTTCAGTCCCCCAGGTGATCGATCTCCCGCATCTTGTTCGTCGCGTCCAGGGCGGCGACCTTGTAGGACTCGGCGAAGGTCGGATAGTTGAACACCGCGTCGACCAGGTAGTCGACAGTGCCGCCGCAGCCCATCACCGCCTGGCCGATGTGGATCAGCTCGGTCGCGCCGGTGCCGAAGCAGTGCACCCCCAGCAGCCGCCGGTCCTCCGGGGACACCAGCAGCTTCAGCATGCCGTGCGAATCGCCGACGATCTGGCCGCGGGCCAGCTCGCGGTAGCGCGAGACGCCGACCTCGAAAGGCACGCAGGCGTCGGTGAGCTGGTCCTCGGTGCGGCCGATGAAGCTGATCTCGGGGATGCTGTAGATGCCGATGGGCTGTAGGTCGTGGATCGGGTTCACCGGCTCGTCACAGGCGTGGTACGCGGCGCTGCGGCCCTGCTCCATCGAGGTGGCGGCGAGCGCGGGGAACCCGATGACGTCGCCGACGGCATAGATGTGCGGCACGGCCGTACGGTAGTGCTCGTCCACCGCGATCCGGCCCCGCCGATCGGCTGTCAGGCCCGCCCTGCCGAGGTCGAGGTCGTCGGTCAGCCCCTGACGGCCGGCGGAGTACATCACCGCGTCGGCGGGGATCTTCTTCCCGCTCTCCAGCACGGTCAGGGCGCCGCGGGCGTGGCGCTCGACCGCCGCGACCGTCTCGCCGAAGCGGAAGGTGACGGCGAGGTCCCGCAGCCGGTACTTCAGCGCCTCGACCACCTCGACATCGCAGAAGTCCAGCATGCCCTCGCGCTGCTCGACCACCGTGACCTTGCTGCCCAGGGCGGCGAACATGGAGGCGTATTCGATGCCGATCACCCCCGCGCCCACGATGACCATGGAGCGCGGCACCCGCTCCATGTTCAGGACGCTGTCGGAGTCCATGATCGTCCGTTCGTCGAACTCCACGGACGCCGGGCGCGCCGGGCGGGTGCCGGTGGCGATCACGATATGGCGCGCGGTCAGCAGCTGTTCGTGGCCGCCGGCATCGCGCACGGCGACGGTATGGTCGTCCACGAAGCGTCCGGTCCCGGCGAACAGCGCGACCCGGTTGCGGGACAACTGGCTGCGGATGACGTCCACTTCGCGGCTGACCACATGCTGGGTACGGGCCGTCAGGTCGGCGACGGTGATCTCGTCCTTGAGCCGGTAGCTCTGGCCGTACAGATCGCGCTGCGTCAGCCCGGTGAGGTAGAGCACCGCCTCCCGCAGGGTCTTGGAGGGAACGGTCCCGGTGTGTATGGAGACGCCGCCGACCATGTCCGGGCGGTCGACGACGGCCACGCGGCGGCCGAGCTTGGCCGCGGCGATGGCTGCTTTCTGGCCACCCGGGCCGGATCCGATCACGAGCATGTCAAAGTCGGGCACCTGAGAAGTCTGACACCCGATGCCACCCGCCCGGAAGGGCTTCGCGGCCTCAGGCGCGGCGGTCGGGGCGGCGGCCGGGGGGCTGGCGCGGCTCGGGACGGGCGGTGTGCTCGGGGACCTTGCGGGTCTGCGGCGACTTCTCGGTGACGGTGAGCGGCCGCCCGTAGTGGCGGATCTCCAGCGGGGCGCCGCGCACCAAGGTGTAAATGGTGGTGTCGTCGGTGATCTCCACCCGCAGGTTCCTGCCCAGCACCTGGACGGTGAAGGCCAGCCGGGCCAGTTTCTCCGGCAGCTTGGGGGAGAAGCCGAGGGTGCCGTCGCTGTGGCGCATGCCGCCGAATCCGGCCACCAGCGCGATCCAGGTGCCGGCCAGCGAGGCGATGTGCAGTCCGTCGCGGGTGTTGTGCTCCAGGTCCCTGAGGTCCATCAGGGCGGCTTCGCCCAAGTAGTCGTAGGCCAGGCGCAGATGACCCACCTCGGCGGCCATGACGGCCTGGGCGCAGGCGGACAGGGAGGAGTCGCGGACGGTCAGCGCCTCGTAGTACGCGAAGTTGCGCGCCTTCTCCTCCGCCGTGAAGGCATCGCCGCGCAGATACATCGCCAGCACCAGGTCGGCCTGTTTGACGACCTGCTTGCGGTACAGGTCGAAGTAGGGGAAGTGCAGCATCAGCGGGTACTGGTCGGGGTGTGTGCTCTCGAACTCCCACACCTGGTGGTCGGTGAAGTCGGCCGACTGCTCGTGGACGCCCAGGGTCTTGTTGTACGGGATCGTCATGGCCTCGGCGGCGTCCCGCCAGGCCGCGGCCTCCTCGTCGTCGACGCCCAGCACTGCGCCCTTGGCCGGATGACGCTCGACGACGTCGGCGGCGGCGCGCAGGTTCGACTGGGCCATGAGGTTGGTGTACACGTTGTCGTCGCCGAGCGCGCTGTACTCGTCGGGGCCGGTCACCCCGTCGATGTGGAAGCGGCCGTGGTGATCGTGGTGGCCCAGCGAGCGCCACAGCCGGGCTGTTTCCACCAGCAGTTCCACCGCACTCTCGCGTTCGAAGTCGTCGTCGTCGGTGGCCGAGACATAGCGCACCACGGCGTCGGCCACATCCGCGTTGACATGGAAGGCCGCCGTGCCGGCCGGCCAGTACCCGGAGCACTCGGACCCGTCGATGGTGCGCCAGGGGAAGGTGGCGCCGTGGTGGCCGAGCTGGCGGGCCCGCTCCCGGGCGGCGGGCAGCGTGGACTGCCGCCAGCGCAGCGCCTCGGCGACGGATTCGGGGAAGGTGTACGTGAGCAGCGGCAGCACGAAGGTGTCGGTGTCCCAGAAGGAGTGTCCGTCGTAGCCCGCCCCGGTGAGGCCCTTGGCGGGGATCGCCCGCTCCTCCGCGCGGGCCCCGGCCTGCAGTACGTGGAAGAGGGCGAAGCGCACGGCCTGCTGGATCTCGGCATCGCCCTCGACCTCGACGTCCGCGCGGCTCCAGAAGTCCTCGAGCCAGCCCCGCTGCTGGTCCACCAGACCGTCCCAGCCGGTGCTCGCGGCGCCGGCCAGCGCGGCCTCCACCTGGTCCAGTACGGCCGGCAGCGAGCGCGCGCCGGACCAGCCGTAGGCGACCAGCTTCTCCAGCCGCAGCACCTCGCCCGGCTGGAGCACCGAGGTGACGGTGAGCCGGGCGACGTCCTCGCTGCTCTCGCTGGAGGTGCGGGTGGGCGGCGGCCCGCTGACGAAGTGGTCGGCGGCGGCGGCGACCCGCAGCCGGCTCGCCTCGGTGCAGTGGATCAGACGCAGCCGCATGTCCCTGGCGGCGTGATCCTCGGGCAGCAGCGGGGACTCCAGGGCCGCGGCGACCCGGGGGTCGCCGGCGCGCTGCGGGAGTTGCTCGTTGGCGACCAGTTCGGACTGGATGACCATCCGGACCTCGGCGTCCACGGCCTCCACCTCGTACGCGATGGCGGCGATGGCCCGCTGGGTGAGGGAGACCAGCCTGGTGGAGCGCACCTTCACGGTGGTGCCGGAGGGGGAGGTCCACTCGCAGGTGCGGTGCAGCAGCCCGCCGCGCAGATCGAGCACGCGCTCGTGGGAGCGCAGCCGCCCGTAGCGCAGGTCGAAGGGCTCGTCGTCCACCAACAGCCTGATGATCTTGCCATTGGTGACGTTGATCATGGTCTGGCCGGACTCGGGGTAGCCGTAGCCGGCCTCGGCGTACGGCAGGGGGCGCAGCTCGTGCACGCCGTTGAGGTAGGAGCCGGGCCAGCCGTGCGGCTCGCCCTCGTCCAGATTGCCGCGCCAGCCGACGTGGCCGTTGGAGAGCGCGAAGACGGACTCGCTCTGCGGCAGCACATCGAGGTGGAGCTCGGTCTCGCGCAGCATCCAGGGGTCGACGGCGTACGAGGAATCGGTGATCACGAGGCGTCCTCCTCCAGCAGCTCCGCGAGGTCCCGCACCACGATGTCCGCGCCGTGGGCGCGCAGCGCCTCGGCCTGGCCGACCCGGTCGACGCCCACGACATCACCGAAGTGTCCGGCGCGGCCGGCTTCCATACCCGCCAGGGCGTCCTCGAACACCGCGGCGGCCGCGGGGGCGACGCCCAGATCGCGGGCCGCTTCCAGGAAGGTGTCCGGGTGCGGCTTGCCCGCCAGCCCGCGCTCGGCGGCGACGACGCCGTCGATACGGACCTCGAAGAGATGTTCTATTTTCGCGGAGATCAGGACATCGCGGCAGTTGGCGCTCGAGGAGACGACCGCGGTGCGCAGGCCCGCGGCACGGACCGCCTCGACGAAGCGGACCGACCCCGGGTACGCCTCGACCCCCTCTTTCCTGATCTTCTCCAGGACCAGGGCGTTCTTGCGGGTGCCGAGGCCGTGCACCGTGTCCAGGCCGGGCGGGTCCTGGTCCGTCCCCTCGGGCAGCTCGATCCCCCGGGACGCCAGGAAGGTGCGCACCCCGTCGGCGCGAGGCCGCCCGTCCACGTATTCGTCGTAGTCGCCGACCTTGTCGAAGGGGCGGAAGGCGGGACCGTCGCGGCGCCGGAGGAAGTCGTCGAACATCTCCTTCCACGCCGCCGCGTGGATCACCGCGGTGCGGGTCAGCACACCGTCGAGGTCGAACAGGCAGGCCCGGACGGACTCCGGAAGGCGGAGCTTGGTCATGGCTCCCGGTTCCCCAGCAGTCGCCGGAGTATGCGCCGAATCCGCGACTCGGCGAGGGGGCGCCCCCAGCTACCGCTGGGAGGTGCCCCCGCCAGCGGTAGCTGAGGGAGAACCGAGCCTCAAAAAAGGGATCAGCGTGGCGTGATGGTGCGGCCGGTGCGGCGGGAGGCGTCGGCGGCCTCCAGGATGGCCACCACCTCGCGGCCGAACCGCACGTCGCAGGGGTCGCCGCTGCCGGTGCGGGCGCCGCGCAGCAGCCGGTCGACGGCGGCGGTGAACGCCTCGACGGCGCTGATCCCCGCGTCGGGGACGGCGGCCACGCCCTGTTCGCCGTAGAAGTCGCAGGTGTGCGCGACGGCGGCGGGCCGGGCGTCCAGAGTGAGCGCGAGCGTGCCGACCGCCCCCGAACGGTGGCGCAGCAGCACATGCGCCGCCCCGCGCGGTCCGCCGACCGCGGTGACCTCCGCGACCGGGCCCAGCACGGGCAGCAGGACGGACAGGGCGTGTGGGCCGACGTCCCACAGGCCGCCGCGCTCCCGCCGCCACGCGGAGCGGCCGTAGGGGTTGCCGGGCCGGAAGATGGAGGCGAAGGCCGTCGCCCGGCCGCCGTCCCAGCCGCCGTCGGCCGCGGCCCGGGTGAGGAAGTCCTCCACGGGCTGGGCGAAGCGGCGGGTGAAGAACACCACGGAGGCGAGCCGGCGCTCCTCGACGGCGTCCACCACGCGATCGGCGTCCTCGGTGGTGAAGGCGAGCGGCTTGTCGAGCAGCAGATGGCGTCCGGCGCGCGCGGCGCGCAGCGCCAGGTCGCCCTGGATGTCCGGCGGAAGGGCCACGGCGACCGCCTCGACGTCGGCGATCAGCTCGTCGGCCCGGTCGTAGGCCCGGATGCCGTACCGGTCGGCCAGCGCCCGCGCCTTGGCCGGGTCGCGGCCCCAGACGCCCGCCAGCTCCGCCTCGGGGTGCGCGGCGAGGGCCGCGCCCTGGGTTTCCGCCGCCCAGTGGCCTGTGCCCAGCAGTCCGAACCGCAATGCCGCCCCCTTTGTCTCCCGGTGCTCCGCTGTCTTCCGGCGCCCCGTCCGCTGCCGGGCGTGATCCTACGCCGCGCGACGGGGGCCGACGGAAGAGGGCCGGACGCCGGCGGTGCCCCCGCGCGGGGGAGGCCCGCCACCCGGTCGGGTGCGGGGGCGCGCCGCGGGGCCATGGGGGTGGCAGTGTGAGCCTCGGCCCGGCCGGTCCGGGCAGAGCGGCCACCGCGGCCGTACCGGGCAGCGGAAGGCCGCGTCCTGTGGCACGGCCGCGTCCCCCACCGCGTCTTCGCCCGCACCACCGCTGGAGGAATCCCGTGGCCCGTGGCCCGATCCGCCCGTGTCGCCCGGAAGGCGGGGCGACCGCCCCGCGCGCCGGCGGTCCGCGGGCCCTGCCGCTCACCATGGTGCGCCCCTCCCCCGCCCGGCGGCGGGCCGTGCGGCTGCGGGTGGCCGGGGCGCTGCTGCTGGCGTGCGCCGCGGCTTCCGCGTGTGCCGCCTCCGACGAGCAGGCGCGGCCGGCCCGCGAGAAGCCGTCGCGGGCCACCAGCGCACCGCCGTCGGCCGCCGCCTCGAAGGCCGACGCCGCCCGGCTGCTGCCCGGGATGCCACCGCCGCTGGACCCGCACGACCTGTACGCGGCCGACCGGCCGGGCAGGCTGTCCCCGGTGGTCAAGGGGATCCCGTCGCGGGTGTATGTGCCGAACACGCTGTCCAACACGGTCAGCGTCATCGACCCCAAGACGTACAAGGTGATCCGCACCCTCCAGGTCGGCAGCCAGCCGCAGCACGTCGTGCCCTCCTGGGACCTGAAGACGCTGTGGGTCAACAACGACCTCGGCAACAGCCTGACCCCGATCGACCCGGCCACCGGGAAGGCCGGCCGCCCGGTGGACGTCCACGACCCGTACAACCTCTACTTCACCCCGGACGGCAAGCACGCGGTGGTGATGGCATCCATGGACCGGGCCCTGGTGTTCCGGGACGCGCACACCATGCACGTGGTGAAGTCGGTGCCGGTGTCGTGCTACGGCGTCAACCACGCGGACTTCTCCCCCGACGGCCGCTACTTCATCGTGTCCTGCGAGTTCTCCGGCGAGCTGCTGAAGGTGGACACGGTCCGGATGAAGGTGACCGGGCAGCAGCGGCTGCCGCTCGCGGGCGCCATGCCGCAGGACGTGAAGATCTCGCCGGACGGCCGGACCTGGTACATCGCCGACATGGTGGCCGACGGGGTGTGGGTGCTGGACGGGGACGCCTTCACCCGCCCGCGACTGCTGCCGACCGGCCAGGGCGCCCACGGTCTGTATGTCAGCCGGGACTCCCGCCACATGTACATCACCAACCGCGGCGAGGGCAGCGTCTCGGTCCTGTCGTTCGCCACCGGCAAGCTGGTGGAGCGCTGGCGGCTGCCCGGCGGCGGCAGCCCCGACATGGGCGGGGTCTCCGCCGACGGAAAGGTGCTGTGGCTCTCCGGCCGCTACCACTCCGAGGTGTACGCGATCGCCACCCGCGACGGCCGACTGCTGGCCCGGATCCCCGTGGGCGGCGGCCCGCACGGGCTGGCCGTCTTTCCCCAGCCGGGCCGCTACTCCCTGGGCCACACCGGCGTCTTCCGCTGAGCCACTCGCGGGTGACCCGCCGCACGGTTTCCCGGCCGCGGGCCGTCTTCCCTCCTCCGACCACCCCCGCTAGCGTGACGCGGACATGCCCAAATGGGGGTCAAGGGGAGGAGTCGCGAGTCGCGATGGAGAACGACAGCAGGACACGGCGTCAGTTCCTGGCCACGGCGGGAACCACCGGCGGCGCCCTCGCGCTGGGCACCACGATGGCCTCCCCCGCGTCGGCCGCGCCCAAGGCGGCCCGCACCGTCGCCGTGCTCGGCGGCGGGGTCTCGGGGCTGAGCGCCGCACAGGAGCTGGCCGAGCGGGGGTTCGCGGTCACGGTGTACGAGCGCAACCGCACCCTCGGCGGCAAGGCCCGCAGCATGGACGTGCCGGGCACCGGGAGCGGCGGGCGCAGGGCCCTGCCGGGCGAGCACGGATTCCGCTTTTTCCCGGGTTTCTACCGAAATCTCCCGGACACGCTGCGCCGGATCCCCTTCCCCGGCAACGCGGGCGGCTGCCGGGACAACCTGGTCGCCGCGACCGAGGAACTGTTGGCCCGCAACGGCGGCACCCCGGATCTGCGGCTGCCGTTCCGCACCCTCACCGCGCCGCCCGCCCCGGGCTCCCTCACCCCCGACGCGCTGCTGCAGACCCTCATCGGGTTCCTGGACACCGCGCTCGGCCTGCCCGCCACCGAGACCGCGTACTTCGCGAACCGCGTCCTGGTCCACTTGACCAGCTGCGACCTGCGCCGCGAGCGGCAGTGGGAGCAGATGCCGTGGTGGGACTTCGTCAAGGCCGAGAAGATGTCGCACGACTATCAGCGGCTGCTGGCCGTCGGCATCACCCGCAACATCGTCGCCACCAAGGCGGAGGAGGCCAGCACCCGCACCGTCGCCCGGATCCTCCAGGCGTTCGTGTACAACGTCCTCGCGCGGGGCCACGACGGAGAGCCGGACCGGGTGCTGAACGCTCCGACCAGCGAGGCGTGGATCGATCCGTGGGAGACGCAGCTGCGCTCGCTGGGCGTGCGGTTCGAGCTCGGCGCCGAGGTGACGGAGCTGACGTACGAGGGCGGGCGGATCACCGGGGCGCGCCTGAAGGACCCGGACACCGGCGCGACCCACACCGCCACCGCCGACCACTACCTCAGCGCGCTGCCCGTCGAACACGCCCGCGCCACGTGGGGCGCGTCGCTGCGGGCCGCCGATCCGCAGCTGGCCCGCTGCGACAGGCTGCGGACGGACTGGATGGTCGGGGTCCAGTTCTACCTGCGCACCCCCACCCCGATCCTGAACGGGCATGTGGACTGCGTGGACTCGCCCTGGTCGATCACCGCCGTCGGGCAGGCGCAGTTCTGGAAGGGGCGCGACTTCCCCGCCGACTACGGGGACGGGCAGGTCGCCGACTGCCTGTCCACCATCGTCTCCGAGTGGGACAAGCCGGGGATCCTGTACGGGAAGACCGCCAAGCAGTGCACCCGCGAGGAGGTCGTCCGCGAGATCTGGGCGCAGTTGAAGGACAGCCTGCACGACACCGGGCGGACGGTGCTGCGCGACGCGGATGTGCACGCGTGGTTCATGGACCCGGCCGTCGGGGGGCTCGGCGGGCCCTCGCCCACCAACCGCGAGCAGCTCCTGATCCACCCGGCCGGCACCTGGTACAACCGCCCCACCGCCGCCACCGCCGTGCCCAATCTCTTCCTCGCCGGGGACTACGTGGCCACGGACATCGACCTGGCGACGATGGAAGGCGCCAACGAGTCGGCGCGCCGGGCCGTCAACGCGCTCCTGGACGCGGAGGGCTCGAGCGCCCCGCGGTGCGCCATCTGGACGCTGTACCAGCCGCCGGAGCTGGAGCCGCTGCGCCGCGTCGACGAGACCCGCTACCGGCTGGGGCTGCCCAACGCGTTCGACCTCGGCTGACCCGCAAAGGTATGGACCTGTACATGACCATCCGGTACGGTCCACCGGCACACACCACCGAACGGGGGCCGACCCTGGAGGCGTCGCATGCCTGCCCGCAGCTCCGCGCCACGTGTCACAAGGCTCTGGTTCGCCGCACCCGTCGCCGCCGCGGTCTCGGCTCTGGCGCTCGCCTGGCCCGCCGACGCCGCGTTCATCTGGGACGGGGACGCCGGCGCCTCCGCCGGCACCGGCATCTACGGGCTCATGAACTGCGACTCCCCCGGCAGCGTCACCGCCACCACGGACTCCCAGCGCGGCAAGGTGTGGAAGTACGACAAGCCGAGCGGCAGCAACCGCTGCGAGAGCCACGGCATCAAGGTCGACGGGTCCAAGTACGCCTTCCAGAACGGGAAGACGTACTGGTTCGGCTGGTCCAGCAAGCTCTCCAGCACCGTCGACAACAACGCCAACTTCCAGTGGAAGTCCTACGGCGACCACATCCAGAACTGGCCCGTGGTGCTGAAGATGGTCGGCGGCCGGGCCACCGTGATCCAGCGCCAGCCCGGCAATCAGGTCCATACGATCTGGTCGGCCCCGGTCTCGGCGAACCAGTGGAACCACTACGCCATCGGGCTGCATCTGTCGGACGCCACCAAGGGCGGCTGGGTCGAGCTCTACTTCAACGGCAAGCAGCAGACCTTCGGCGACGGCTCCACCCGCTGGGCCTGCCGCACCTGGGACAGCAGCAACGACCCCAAGTGGGGCGTGTACGGAGCCGAGGGCAGCAGGGTGGTCGACTACATCGACGACCTCAAGGTCGGCACCACGCGCGACGACGTCGACTGACGACGGGTCGCGGTGCTCAGATCCGCCAGGAGCGGATGCGGCCCGCCGCGTCGTAGACGTCGGCCTTGCTGGACAGGATGTCGCGGACCAGGTCGATCAGCGCGCCGTACGGCGGATCGATGCCCTCGCCCGAGGCGTGCATATAGGCGACGGCCGTGGCGCTGGCGAATCGCGCGTTGCTCGCCGGAAGTGGCCTGAGCAACGCGATGGTGTGCAGCAGCGCCGCGGCGCGCCACGCGGGGTCCGGGTCGACACCCAGGCGCGGCGGGTCGACGCGATGCCGGGCCACGGCGGCGACCAGTCCGGAGAAGTCGGAGATGGAGGGCTGTTCGGGCATGACCTCCTCATGGCGCTGCAGCAGCCAGGGGACGTCGATATGCAGTAGCGGGACCATGATCAGGCGGCCTGTCCCGGGTCGTGGGGGCGGTGTTCGTCGTCGGGGAACGCGTCGGCGAACGCCTGCGCGTTGTCCGCGAAGAAGCGCCGGAAGACCTCAGCACCCTCCTGCAGCGCACGGTGGCGGGCGATGTCGGCGACGGTCGCCTCCCGGACGAGGGCCTTCATCGTGGTGCCACGCTCCTTGGCGATCTGGCGGAGGTCCTCAAGTTCCCGATCGCTGAATTCCACGTTGAGAGCTGACATGCTCCCAGCCTACTTGCCAGGTACCGCGACAGCAATCGCCGCAGGTCAAATATTGTTTTTGTAGGTACTTGACAAGTATTTCCGAGCACCCAGGGGGCTTGGCGCCGCTGGGCCCGTACGGCGTGGTGGCCGCCGAACACCTGCGGGTACGGTGAGCCGCACCACAGGAGAAAGAGGGATCATGGAGCAGCGGGAGTTCGCCCGGATCGGCCGGAAAGTCTCCGTCGTCGGGCTGGGGACCTGGCAGCTGGGCGCGGGCTGGGGCGAGGTCGGCGAGGAGGACGCGCTGGCCGTGCTGGACGCGGCCGTCGAGTCGGGGGTGACCTTCTTCGACACCGCCGATGTGTACGGGGACGGGCGCAGCGAGCGGCTCATCGGGCGCTATCTCCAGGGCCGCCCGGACGCGCGGATCTTCGTGGCGACCAAGATGGGGCGGCGGCTGATGCCGCAGGCCGCGGAGAACTACACACTGGACAACTTCCTGGCATGGACGGACCGTTCGCGGGCCAACCTCGGGGTGGACACCCTGGATCTGGTGCAGCTGCACTGCCCGCCGTCGTCGGTGCACTCCGCCGAAGCCGTCTTCGACGCACTGGACACACTGGTGGAGCGGGGGCGTGTCGCGGCGTACGGGGTGAGCGTGGAGACCTGCGAGGAGGCGCTGGCGGCGATCGAGCGCCCGGGGACGGCGAGCGTGCAGATCATCCTCAATCCGTTCCGGCTCAAGCCGCTGGAGCGGGTGCTGCCCGCGGCCGCGGCGGCCGGGGTGGGGATCATCGCGCGGGTGCCGCTGGCGTCCGGTCTGCTGTCCGGCCGGTACACCAAGGACACGGTGTTCTCCGAGGACGACCACCGCACGTACAACCGCCACGGCGAGCAGTTCGACCAGGGCGAGACCTTCTCGGGGGTGGACTTCGCGGCGGGCGTCGAGGCGGCGGTGGAGTTCGGGGAGCTGGCGCCCGAGGGGGCGACGGCCGCGCAGACCGCCCTGCGGTGGGTCGTCCAGCAGCCCGGGGTGACCTCGGTCATCCCGGGGGCGCGCTCGCCCGAGCAGGCGCGGGCGAACGCCGAGGCGGCGGCGCTGCCCGCGCTGGAGCGGGGCACGCTGGACGCGGTCCGTGATCTGTACGACCGGCGGATCCGCGCCCAGGTGCACCGCCGCTGGTAGCGCCGACAGCGCTGGTGGGGGTGGTCAGTTCGGGAAGCCGGCGGCCTGTGCCCACCCGCTGAGCTCGCGCTGTGCCGCGGCGCGCAGCTCGGCCGAGGGGGCGGCGCTGCCGTCGGCGACCAGCGCGTAGTGGAGGGTTCCGGCGCCGGGCGGCGCGGACAGCAGCAGCCGCCTGGCGTCCGTGCCGCCGTTCTCCGCCGCGGTGGCCACGGGGTGGTCGGCGGTGTGCCCGTGCGCGGTGTAGGCAGGCGGGCCGGTGACGGTGCCCAGATCGGAGACGACGGTGGTGGTGGCGGGGTCGAAGTCGCGGGGCAGGTGCAGTTCGGTGGGGGCCTCGGTGGTGCCGTTCTGGCGCCACACCAGCATTCCGTAGCGTCCCGAGCCCACCAGCCGCGCCACGTTGGGCAGGCTGCTGGGGACACGGTCCCAGCTCAGGGTGGTGGAGCCGTCGCGCGAGCGGTCCTCGAAGGTGAAGGCGAGGGTGCGGCCCGCGACCGCGCTCGGGTAGAGGCGGTCCAGGAGCCGGGCGTCCTGGCGGAGCACGGCCGCTCCCGAGTCGTCGAGCCGGACGGCCGAGAGGTCCTCGTCGTTCCAGGCGTCGCCGGCGGTGAGGATCTTGTCGGGGTTGCCGTTCATCGCCTCGTGGTGGCGCCCGTTGTACAGGTCCCACTGCCACTGGTTGGCGGAGAGGACCGGGCCGGAGGCGGCGGCCCGGCTCCACCAGGTGGCGCCGCTGAGCCGGGAGTCCAGCGCCTGGTACAGGCCCTTGACCACGGTCGGCGCCTTGTCGGAGGTGAAGCCGGTCAGCGGGTGTCCGTACTCGCTGACGACGGCCGTGGTGCCGAGCGCCGAGGCGCGGTCGCGCACGGTGGCGAAGTCGGTGGCGTACTGGCCGTCCTGGGCCTTGCCGGGCATGAAGATGCCGGAGATGGCCTTCTGGTCGTAGAAGTGGGTGTTGAACACATAGCGGGAGCCGATGGCGCCGGCGTCGAGCAGGCCGCCCTCGTGGCGCTGGAAGTCGATGTTGGAGTTCCAGAACAGGTTGGGTTCCACGAAGGCGGGCTTGTCGTCCCAGCCCGCGGCGTCCATGCGAGCCCGGAACCTCTCATAGAACGGCCACAGGACGTCCTTCTCCCAGGCGCGGCTGGACTGGCCGTCGTCGTAGCGGCCCGCGTACGGCTCGTTGTACGGGTCGAAGCCGACGACGCGGGCGAACTCGTCGGCGGTCAGGTGGCGGGCGAGGTAGGCCATCGTCTTCTCTGCGGTGGCCAGGAAGGCGTCCTGGACCCGGACCGTCCCGGCGGAGGTCTCCAGGGCGCGGTTCTTCCAGAAGTCGCGGGTGGCGTCCTGGACGGCCGGGTTCTGGGTGATGTTCTGGCCCCAGTGGACGCAGATGCCGCAGGACTCCTTGGCGTAGCCGCCGGCCTTGACGACCCATGCGGGCGCGCCGTCGCCGGAGTACCAGCTGTCCTTGTCGAACAGGTGGCGGGAGTAGAGGTCCTGGTGGAAGTCGGGGTAGATCCGTATCCCGGCGTCCAGGAAGGCGCGTATCTGCTCGGTGGCCTTCCGCAGATACTCCTCGTCGACCTTGCCGGGCTCGGGCTCGGCGTGGGCCCAGGACAGCAGGAAGCGGACGGAGTTGGCGCCGGTGAGGCCGCGCATGGCCTGGGCGGACTTCCGGGCGTCGGCGGTGTCGGCGAAGGGCAGGCCGCCCTTCTCCGCCAGCTTGACCTCGCCGGAGACATTGAATCCGCGCAGCACGACCTCGCGCCCGTGGCCGTCGGTGAACCGGCCGCCCTGGACGGAGATCCGGTCCGCGGCCGGGCCGTCGGACCAGGGCGGCTCGGCGGCGGCCGCCGTGCCGCCCGGGGCGGCGACGGCCGCCATGAGCAGCAGGGCGGCCGCCCCGAGCAGTCGTGCGCGGCCCGTTCGAAGACGAGCCCTCATCCCGTGCGTCACTGTGGTCGCCATGAACCTACCGTCGGGTAAACATGAGCGTCCGTCAACATATCCGGCGGCACACGGGCGGGGGAGCTTCCCCTCCTCCCCGCTCAGTCTCGTCAGCGGTGGCCGAACCAGCTCATCGCGGGCAGGGCCTTGTCGCCGTAGTCGAACAGGGCCTGGTTCTCCCAGGCGTTGCCGGAGTTGGGGTCGGCGGGGTCCCAGCCGCTGCCCTTGACCGCGGTCCAGGCCGGCTCCCAGTAGACGACGCCGAGGCCCCGGCCGCCCGGCACCGCCTCCACCACGTTCATCACATCGCGGAGGTTGGCGGCCTGGCCGGCGGGGGTGGCCGGGTAGCCGTCGACGAGCTGGTCGGCGGTGGCGACGTTGTTCGCCAGGCCGTCGTCGCCTGCGAGGGTGTGGGCGTAGGCGGTCTCGGCGACCAGCACGGGCTTGCCGTAGCGGGCCGCCACGTCGTCCAGGTTGGCCTGAAGGTCGGACAGCGGGCCGTGCCAGTAGCCGTAGTACGACAGGGCGATGACGTCGAACGGCACCTTCTGCGCGACCGCCTGGTCGAACCACCACCTGGTGCCCGCGTTGTCCCCGCCCTTCGCGAGATGCAGCGCGACCCTGGTGTCGGACGAGACGGCCTTGGCGGCGTTCGCACCGGAGGTGAGCAGCCCGGCGAGCTGGGAGAAGTTGCTGGTGGAGCCCTCGGGCCAGAGCATGCCGCCGTTGATCTCATTGCCGATCTGGACCATGTCGGCCGTCGTGCCCTGCGCCTTGAGTGCGCTGAGGACGTCGTAGGTGTGGTCGTACACGTCCTGCTTCAGCCGGCTGTAGTCGTGCCCCGCCCAGGCGGCGGGCTTGGTCTGCTTGCCGGGGTCGGCCCAGGTGTCGGAGTAGTGGAAGTCGACCAGGAGCTTCATGCCCTGGGCCTTGGCGCGCTTGGCCATGGCCAGCACCCTGGTTTTGGTGTTGTAGCCGTCGGCCGGGTTCACCCATACCTTCAGCCGCGCGCAGTTCATGCCGGAGGCGCGCAGGATGGCCAGGGCGTCGCCGCTGGTGCCGTTCGCGGAACGGTAGGTGGCGCCGAACGCCTCGTTCTTGGCGAGGGTGGACACGTCCCCGCCCTTGACCGCGAGACCTGTGCCGCCTCGAGTGAAGGTGAGGTCGTCCAGGTTGGCCCACTCCCCCGCGTGCGCGTCGGAGTTGAGGCTGATGGTGCACTGGCCGCCGGTGACCGTGACCGAGGTGACCAGGCGGATCCACGCGCCGTTCGGGGTGGGCGGCAGATCGGTGCGCTGCTCGGCGCCGCCGCAGTCGCGCAGGGCGAGGTACGCCGCGCTCTGCCCGCCGCTGGAGCGCACCCAGGCACTGAGGGTGTAGGTGCCGTTCGCGAGGCCGGACAGGTACTGGTAGGTCTGCACCTGGTAGGCCGAGGAGGACCAGTGGGACAGCCGGTAGCCGCCGCTGTGGCCGCCGGACTCGGTGTAGGACGCGTTGTTGTTGCCGGCGGCGGAGTAGGTGCTCCAGCCGGACGGGGTGGCGGTGCCGGTGCCGTCGGCCTCGAATCCGGTGTTGGCCAGGGTGCTCGCGGCGTGCGCGGCCGGCGCGGGGAGCGCGGTCAGCAGCAGCGCGCCGAGGGCGGGGAGCGCGGCGGCTCGCAGCAGGGTGCGGGTGGTGCTCCGGGTGTCGTGCATCGTCGAGTCCCTTCGACAATGGGCGAGTGGGGGCATGAGCGTGTCTTGACGCGCTGTGCGGGCTGGACTGAGGAGCCGCGCAGCGACGGAGGAGCGAGCAGTGACGAGGGAAGCCCGCGCGTTGGAGCGCGCCGAGACTGAGCGGGAGGGAGGGGAATGAACGGAGTTGCGGTCGTTCAGCCGTCCAGGCGCAGCACGCGGACGGCGCCCGCGGGCACCGCGAGGTGTCCGGCGCTGCGCTCGCCGGTGAGCAGTTCGGTGCCGGGCGTGGGGTGGGGCACCTTGGCGTCGGTGTCGCCGTGGTTGATCGCGAAGAGGTAGCTGCCCAAGTCACCGGTGCGGTGCACCACCTCCACATCGCGGGGCAGGTCGGGGCGGTCCCCCAGGCCCGCGTCGGCGCAGACGGGGGCGAGCAGGGTCGCCAGGTCGTGGGGGGCGAGCCGGGTGGAGAGGTACCAGGCGATGCCCCGGCCGAGCCGGTGGCGGGTGACGGCGGGGTGCCCGGCGGCGAGGCCGTCGGCGTAGGTCCATACGGTCTCGGCGCCGCGCTCCACCACGATCTCGGACCAGACGTCGCCGGTGAGCTCGGCCCCGCCGGGCCCGGTGAGGCGCACCTGCCCGCCCTCGGCGAGCGGCGAGAACTCCTCGACCGTAAGTCCCAGGACGTCGCGCAGCGCGCCGGGGTAGGGGCCGGGGTGGACGGCGTCGTGTTCGTCGACGATGCCGGAGAAGCAGGAGACGACGAGGGTGCCGCCGCCCTCGACGTACGCGCGCAGGTTCTCCCCGGTGCGGGTGGTGGCGAGGTAGAGGGCGGGCACGACGACGAGCGGATAGCGGTTCAGGTCGGCTTCCGGGTGGGCGAAGTCGACGGTGAGGTGGCGGTCGTAGAGGACCTCGTAGAAGCTGTCGGCGCGTTCGCGGGCGTCCAGGTCCTCGCTCGGCCGCCACTCCAGCCGCTGCGCCCACCAGGACTGCCAGTCCCAGACCATCGCCGCGTCGGCGACCGTGCGGCTGCCCCGCAGCTCGCCCAGCTTCTCCAGGTCGGCCCCGAGCGCCACGACCTCGCGCCATACGCGGCTGTCGGTGCCGGCGTGCGGCAGCATCGCCGAGTGGAACTTCTCGGCGCCGCGCCGTGACTGGCGCCATTGGAAGAACAGGGCGCCCTCGGAGCCGCGGGCCACATGCCCCAGGCTGTTGCGGGCCATCTCCCCGGGCCGCTTGGCGGGGTTGCGCGGCTGCCAGCTGACGCCGCTGGTGGCGTGTTCGAGCAGCAGCCAGGGCGCGCCGCCGGCGACGGAGCGGGTCAGGTCGGCGGCCATGGCGAGGTTGACATGGGTGCGGCGGCCGTCGGTGATCAGATAGTGGTCGTTGGTGACCAGGTCGACCTCGCGGCCCCAGGCCCAGTAGTCGACCGAGTCGCACTGGCTGAGCGCGGTCATGAAGTTGGTGGTGACCGGGATGCCGGGGGACAGCCGGTGCAGGAGGTCGCGCTCGGCGGTGAAGTTGGCGCGCAGGGTGGCGTCGGCGAAGCGCGCGTAGTCCAGCAGCTGGGCGGGGTTGGCGACGGTGGGGGTGGCGCGCGGGGGGTTGATCTGCTCGAAGGTGCCGTAGCGCTGGCCCCAGAAGGCGGTGCCCCAGGCGTCGTTGACCGCGTCCAGGGTGGCGTAGCGCTCGCGCAGCCAGTGGCGGAAGCCGTCCGCGCAGGTGTCGCAGTAGCAGGCGTTGACCGGCACTCCGTACTCGTTGTGCACGTGCCACAGGGCGAGCGCGGGGTGGTCGCCGTAGCGCCGGGCGAGCTGTTCGGTGATGGCGGCCGCGGCCCGGCGGTAGGCAGGCGAGCTGTGGCAGATGGCGCCGCGTGAGCCGAATTCATAGCGCACGCCCTCCCGGCTGACCGGCAGCGCCTCGCGGTGGGCACGGTAGAACCAGGCGGGCGGGGCCACGGTGGGGGTGCCGAGGTCGACGGCGATACCTGCCTCGTGGAGCAGGGCGAGCAGCCGGTCCAGCCAGCCGAAGTCATAGCGTCCGGGCTCGGGTTCCAGCAGCGCCCAGGAGAAGATGCCGACGCTGACCATGGTCACCCCGGCCTCGCGCATCAGCCGGATGTCCTCGGGCCAGAGGGACTCGGGCCACTGCTCGGGGTTGTAGTCGCCGCCGTAGGCGAGGCCAGCCATCGGAACTCCTGGGAATCACTGGGAACGTGCACAGACCACATGCCAGCGGACGCTGCCAGATAACCGCATGGCCCCGACCGTTGACAAGCGTCATCCATGTTTCTCTACTGTGAACGCTCACAGATCGCCAGGGAGGAACTCGTGAACCATCGCACGGTCAACCTTCGCGTCGTCGCGGTATCGGTCGCGGCCGCCTTGTCGGCCACCGCCCTGCTCACCGGCTGCGGTTCGTCCGACGACTCGGCGGACTCGGACGGTCCGGTCGAGCTGACGTACTGGGCCTGGGCGCCCGGCCTCGACAAGGTCGCGGCGATCTGGAACAAGGAGCACCCGGACATCAAAGTGACCGTCAAGAAGCAGGCGTCCGGCGACGACCTCGTCACCAAGATCATCACGGCCGCCAAGGCGCACAGAGCCCCGGACCTGGTGCAGGCCGAGTACCAGGCGCTCCCGACCCTGGTCAGCAACGATGTGCTGGCCGACATATCCGGCCAGGTGGGCGACGCCGAGGGCGAGTTCACAGCGGGCGTCTGGCGCCAGGTCACCCTCGGCTCGGACGCGGTCTACGCCCTGCCCCAGGACTCCGGGCCGATGATGCTGTACTACCGCAAGGACCTGTTCCAGCAATACGGCCTCACGGTCCCCACCACCTGGGAGGAGTTCGCGGCCACCGCCCGCAAGCTCAAGGAGAAGGCCCCGGACAAGGCGCTCACCACCTTCTCCGCCAATGACTCCGGGCTCTTCGCGGGCCTCGCCCAGCAGGCCGGCGCCAGCTGGTGGACCACCCAGGGCGACAAGTGGAAGGTGGCCATCGACGGCGCCGCCACCCGCAAGGTCGCCGGCTTCTGGGGCGGCCTGGTCAAGGAGGGGGCCATCGACAACCAGCCGATGTACACCCCGGCCTGGAACAAGGCCCTCAACACCGGCAAGCAGATCGCCTGGGTCAGCGCGGTGTGGGCCCCCGGCACCCTCAAGACCGCGGCCCCCGACACCCAGGGCAAGTGGGCCATGGCGCCCCTCCCCCAGTGGAGCAAGGGCTCGAACTGGACCGGCAGCTGGGGCGGCTCCTCCACCGCCGTCACAGGCGACAGCGCGCACAAGGACGCCGCCGCGAAGTTCGCGAAGTGGCTCAACACCGACCCGAAGGCGGTCGCCGCGCTGGTGAAGGAGAGCAACGTCTACCCGGCCGCCACCACCGCGCAGAGCGGCGACGCGCTGAAGAAGGCGCCCGACTTCTTCCCCAACCAGCCCGACTTCTACGCCAAGGCCGCCAAGATCACCGAGGGCATCGCGCCCGCCGCCTGGGGGCCGAACGTCAACGTCGCATACGCGTCCTTCAACGACAACTTCGGCAAGGCCGCCAAGAACAAGTCCGACTTCGGCGCCGCGCTGACGGCCATGCAGCGGGCCACCGTCACCGACCTGAAGAAGCACGGCTTCGAGGTCGCCGAGTGACCCTGCGCCCCACGGGGCAAGGTCCGCGCCGCGCCCCCTATGTCTTCCTCCTTCCCGCGATCCTCCTCTTCGCAGGCCTGTTCGCGCTGCCCATCGGCTACGCCTTCTACCTCAGCCTCCGCAAGGTCGACGTCAAGGGTCTGGGCCTCGGCAAGGGCGCCCGCGACGAGGTGTGGGCCGGTCTTTCCAACTACACCGACGCGCTGCACGACCCGGAGTTGCTCGACGGCGCCCGGCGTGTCCTCGGATACGGCCTGATCGTCGTGCCCACGATGCTGGGACTCGCCCTGCTGTTCGCGCTGCTGCTCGACGCCGACCGGCGAGGCCGCAAGGACACCCTGCTGCGCGGCTTCTCACGGCTGGCGATCTTCCTTCCGTACGCGATCCCCGGCGTGGTCGCCGCGCTGCTGTGGGGGTTCCTCTACCTGCCCGATGTGAGCCCGTTCCACTATCTGCTCGACAAGGCGGGGCTGCCGCGGCCCGAGTTGCTGGACGGCGGCGGGCTCTATGCGTCCCTGTCCAATATCGCGGTGTGGGGCGGCACCGGCTTCAACATGATCGTGATCTACACCTCGCTGCGGTCCATACCCGCCGAGATCTACGAGGCGGCGCGGCTCGACGGGTGCTCCCAGCTCCAGATCGCGCTGCGCATCAAGATCCCCATGGTGATCCCGTCGCTGGTGCTCACCTTCTTCTTCTCGATCATCGCCACCATGCAGGTGTTCAACGAACCGACCACCCTCAAGCCGCTCACCAACTCGGTCTCCACCACCTGGAGCCCCCTGATGGAGGTCCATCAGAAGGCCTTCGTCGAGGGCGATGTGTACGCGGCCGCCGCGACCTCGGTGATCATCGCGGTCGTCACCCTCGTCCTGTCCTTCGGATTCCTCAGGGTCGCGAACGCCCGCACCGGCCAGGGAGGCCTCCGATGAGCACCACCACGGCCGTCCGCGGCCGCGCCTCCTGGATCCCCACCGCCGTGCTGCTGCTCGGCGCCGTCTACTGCCTGCTGCCGGTCGGCTGGGTCGTGGTCGCCTCCACCAAGAGCGGACACGAACTCTTCTCCACCTTCACCTTCCTGCCGGGCACCGGATTCGCGGACAACATCGCCGACCTGTCCGCGTACCGCGACGGCGTGTACTGGACGTGGATGGCCAACTCGCTGCTGTACGCGGGGCTCGGCGCGCTGCTGTCCTGCGCCGTCTCCGCCCTGTCCGGCTATGCCCTGGCGCGCTACCGCTTCCGCGGTCGCGAGGCCATCTTCAACGTCCTGCTGACCGGTGTGCTGATGCCCCCGGTGATCCTCGCCGTGCCGCAGTACCTGCTGCTGGCCAAGGCCGACATGGCCGACACCTATCTGTCGGTGCTGCTGCCGAACATCCTGTCGCCGTACGGGGTCTATCTGGCACGGATCTACGCGTCCGCGGCCGTCCCGGCCGAGATGGTCGAGGCGGGGCGGATGGACGGCGCGGGAGAGTGGCGGATATTCCGCTCGGTGGCGCTGCCGATGATGCGGCCCGGCCTGGTCACCGTCTTCCTCTTCCAGTTCGTCACCATCTGGAACAACTTCCTGCTGCCCTACATCATGCTGGGCGACGACGAGAAGTTCCCGGTCACCCTGGGGCTCTTCACCCTGCTGCGGCAGGGCGCCGCCACCCCGGCCCTGTACACCCTCGTCATCACCGGAGCCCTGTTGGCGATCATCCCGCTCATCGCGCTGTTCCTGGTCATCCAGCGGTTCTGGAGTCTGGATCTGCTCTCCGGGGCCGTAAAGTCCTGATCGACGAAGCGATGTCTGGAGAGAACGAAGGCGCATGAGCCGCACCGGCAACAGCACCCCCGGCCGCCGACGGCCGCCGACCATCCATGACGTGGCGCGCGAGGCCGGGGTCTCGCGCGGCACCGTCTCACGCGTCCTCAACGGCGGGCACTACGTGAGCCCGGCGGCGCTGGAGGCGGTCAACGCCGCCATCCGCAGGACCGGCTATGTCGTCAACCGGCATGCCCGCTCGTTGATCACCGGCCGGTCGGACTCGGTGGCCTTCCTGCTCACCGAGCCCCAGGAGCGGTTCTTCGAAGACCCCAACTTCAGTGTGCTGCTGCGCGGCTGCACCCAGGCGCTGGCCGGGCACGACATCACGCTGCTGCTGATGAGCGCGAGCGACGAGCCGGAGCGGCGGCGGATCATGCGCTTCCTCACCGGCGGCCATGTCGACGGGGTGCTGCTGGTCTCCAGCCACTCCGGCGACCCGCTCGCCACGCGGCTGCGCAAGGCCGGGGTGCCGCTGGTGGCATGCGGCAAACCGCTGGTCCAGGGCCTGGGGATCGCCTACGTCGCCGCCGACGACCGGGCCGGAGCCCGGGACATGGTGCGCCATCTGCTGGACAGCGGCCGCCGTCGCATAGCGACCGTCACCGGCCCGCTGGACACCCCCGGCGGCGTCGAGCGGCTCGCCGGATACCGCGAGGAGCTCGCGGAGGCGGGCCTGGCGGCGGACGAGGAGCTGGTGGTCTCCGGCGACTACAGCCGCGCCGGCGGCGAGCGGGCGGCGGCCGAGCTGCTGGCGCGGGCGCCGGACCTGGACGCCGTCTTCGTCGCCTCGGACCTGATGGCCCAGGGCGTGCTGGCCGCGCTGCGGCGGATCGGGCGGCGGGTGCCGCAGGACGTCGCCGTGGCCGGGTTCGACGACTCCCCCGCGGCACTGGCCACCAGCCCCGGCCTGACCACGATCCGCCAGCCGTGGGAGCGGATCACCGCCGAGATGGTACGGGTGCTGCTGGCGCAGATCGGCGGCGAGGAGCCGTCCGGGGTGATCCTCCCCACCGAACTCGTGATCCGGGAATCGGCCTGAGGCCCTGAGGCACTGGGGGCGGGCGCCGCGTGTCCCGCGGCGCCCGCGCCCCGGCCTTCGGGCGTGCGCCCGCCCCGTCGGCTAGCGCGCGAAGTCGCGGCCCAGTTCGGCGCCCGCCTCGGGCGCGCCCAGCGCGTTCGGCCCGAAGGAGACGACGCCGGTGGTGGTCAGCCCGCCTGTGCCGCCGCGCAGCACCCAGGCCGCACCGCTCGAGGAGTATGTGCCGTCCTCATCGGGGGCGCCGGCGGCCAGGTCGGCCTTGCCGTCACCGTCGGTGTCCTGGAGCCGCACGGCCGCGCCGAAGTGGTCGTCGGCCTCCGCGGCACCCGGGACGCCCGCGGTGTCCTGGGTGAACGCCTGGGCGCCGGTGCCGCTCAGACCGCCCGCGGCGCCGTAGAGCTGCACGGTGCTGCCCGCGTCCTTGCCACCGTCCAGGTCCTCGTACGGAATGCCGACCGCGACGTCCGCGTATCCGTCGCCGTTGACGTCACCGGCGCTGAGCGAGTAGCCGAACTGATCGCCGTCCTCGTTCACCCCCGGCACACCTGCGGTGTTCTGGTCGATGACCTTGGTGCGGGTGACGCCCGGGCCGCCCGCCGAGCCGTAGAGGACCTTGATGGTGCCGTGGTCGTACGGCAGGTTCTCCACCACGTTGCCGGGCACGGTACGGATGATCAGGTCGGCGTAGCCGTCCTTGTCGACGTCGCCGATGGTGCCGACGGCGGCGTGGTCGATCCGGGTCGGCGCCGAGCCCAGGCCGCTCGCGCCGCCCTTCCAGTACAGGCTCGGCTCGGACATCTCCTCGAAGGCATGGGTGGTGACCAGGTCGTCGGAGCCGTCGCCGTTGATGTCGCCTGCGATCATGTCGGTCGGGCCGAAGGTACGGCCCGTGTTCAGGGTGTTCGCGGTGGCCGCCGCGCCCTGGCGGGTGAACGGGCCGTACAGGACGCGCAGTTCGCTCTCGCCGGTGCCTTCCGCGACCAGGTCGGCGTGGCCGTCGCCGTTGAAGTCGCCACCGGTCAGGCTTGCGCGGCTGGTGCTGGTCGAGTCGGGCAGCGCGGTGCCGCCCGTCAGCCCGCCCGCCGAGCCCCACAGGACGGTGACGGGCGAGCCGGAGGACTGCACGGCCAGGTCGGTGTAGCCGTCGCCGTCCAGGTCCCGGGCGACCGTGCGGAAGCCGAACCAGGCCCCGGCGGCCGGGTCGCCGGGGACGCCTGCGGTCGCCCGGCTGATGACCTGCCGACGGGCGGTGTCCGCGCCGGCGGCCGAGCCGTAGACGACCGCGACATACCCCGCCTTGGCCTTGCCGCCCACCGTCGCGGCCGGGGCCGAGACGACGAGGTCCGGATAACCGTCCTTGTCGAAGTCGGCCCGCGGCGTGACATGGGCGAGGGAGGAGCCTCTCGCGGCCTGCGGCTCGGCGGCGCCGGCGGCCGGGGCCGACAGTAAGGCGGGGGCGGTCACGAGCGCGGCCACCGTCGCGCAGCGCACAATGCTGGAGAGGGAGCGATGACGCACAAATCCTCCTGCTGTTGGTTCGGGGTTAACCCCACGTACACACAACAGGACCTGTGACCCGCCATGACGGTTGTGCACCACCGTCCTACGGATTACTCCTCGTCCGCCACGTACCCCTGGGCGTCGCCGGCACCCTCCTCGGTCCGCACGTACCGCAGGACGCCCATCATGTGGTGGTCGCCGACGGTTTCCGGGGCGGCGGCCACGCAGTCCGCCAGCTCCTTGGTGAGGGCGTCGGCGTCGATCCCGGCGCCGATCATCACCAGCTGTGTCGTCCTCGCCTCGGCGCGCGCCCAGTCCGACGGGTGGAAGCGGAGGTAGGAGCCGACCGCGTGCAGGGCGAACTTCTGGCCGTGCCCGGGGGCGGCGAAGTGGATGAACCCCTTCATCCGGTAGAGCCCGGCCGGCCGGCCGTCGAGGAATGCCATGAACCGGCGCGGATCCAGCGGCCGGTCGGCGGTGAACTCCGCGCTCTGGTACGCGGCGTGGAGGTGTTCGTCCCAGTCGTGCCCGTCCGTGCACACCTCGGCGAACGAGAGCTGGTGGAACCGCTCCTCGCTCGGCGCGCCGGGGCCGCGGTCGAAGAGGAAGCCGGGGTCGACGCGCCCGTGTTCGGCGGTGACGACGGGGACACCCGGGGCGATACGGGCGAGCACCTCCAGCACCCGGGTGCGCTCCGGCGCCCGGACCCGGTCGGCCTTGTTGAGCACCACCGCGTCGGCGGCCCCCACATGCCGGTCGAGCTCCGGGTGGCGCTCGCGGGTGTTCTCGAACTCCACGGCGTCGACGACCTCGACCAGTCCGCCGTACACGATGTGCTCGTTCTCGCTGGAGAGCAGCGTACGGATCATGCTCTGCGGCTCGGCCAGGCCGCTCGCCTCGATCACGATGACGTCGATGGCCAGCGACGGCTCGGTGAGCCGGTCCAGCATCCCGTCCATCTCGGAGGAGTCCGCGGCACAGCACAGACAGCCGTTCTCGATCGGGATCATGGAGTCGACCTGGCCGGCGACGGCCATCGCGTCGATGTTGATGCTTCCGAAGTCGTTGACGATGACGCCGATGCGGGTGTCCACGCTGCCGCGCAACAGGTGGTTGAGCATGGTGGTCTTTCCAGAGCCCAGGAAACCAGTGACGAGTACGACCGGGATCCGCCTGGTGGCCAAGGTTGCGACTCCGTTGCAGTGATTCCGTTGCGATGGTGCGTGCGGCGACTCGTGGGCGCGCGGCTGAGACGGCTCATCCTATCCGGCGTACGGGGCGAGCCCCGATCGCAGCATGGCGAACGCGCGGTCGGCGGCGGCCACCGCGCCCGGGTAGACCTCCTCCGCGCTCGCGCCGCCCTCGATCCGGCGCCAGTTGTCCAGGGCGAGGATCCGCTGGACCGCGATGATCTGACCCGCCGCGAGGCGCGGCGTGAGGTCGTCCGGCGCCGTGAGGTCGTCCGGCGCCGTGAGGTCATCCGGTCCGCCGGCCGCGTTCAGCGCCAAGGTCAGCGCCTCCTCCGATCTGCTGGTGTACTCGAACAGGCGGGCCACCAGGCTGGGGGTCCCGTACAGCAGCCGGTGGAACGCCAGGACGCCCGCCTCGTCGCTCAGGCCGGTGATCGGATCGCGCCGCTCCAGCCCCGCCAGGAAGTGCTGGTGCAGCGCGGCCAGGGGCGACTGCTCCGCCGGGCGGCCCCGGACCACCCGGCCCGCCTCGTCCTCGTGGTCGGCGAAGCGGTGCAGCACCAGGTCCTCCTTCGTCGGGAAGTACCGGAACAAGGTGGGCTTGGACACCTCGGCCGCGGCGGCCACATCGGCGACGGAGACCTGGTCGAAGCCCCGTTTCAGAAACAGGGAGATCGCCGTTTCGGAGATCGTCCGGTACATCCGCTGCTTCTTGCGCTCCCGCAAGCCCGTCTCGCCGCTCATGGGACGCAACCGTAACCCTCGCCGGGGAGGTGACCAGTCTCGGCCACGCGCACCGGCCCAGCCATCGATCGGTTCCTCGTCCGCACCCGCGCTCGCGCCGCCGTCAGGTCGGCATCAACACCGCAAGCCCTACCATTTGGCGCCGCCGGACTCTAGTGGGATCCTGGCCGACTTGCGCCTGTCAGCCGTCTTCCGCAGCCACCCGCCAGGTCCTTAAGCTCTCAACAAGAGAGACGGCTGATGCACCTGTGCCACACGATGCCCGTGTGACCCGGGCCGGGCCCCGCGCAAACCGCTCAGCGCCGGAGCGCCGACTCTTCGACACACGGGGCTCGTCGCACTTCTCCCCCACACCCGCCAGTCCTGGCACGTCCCGGCACGTTCAGTCGAACGCTGATCGAAATACCGAACACCCCGCTTGGTGCGCCGATCGGCGCGCCCCCATGCCCGGACACGATCGCGCACACCGGCGGTTGGGCCCCATCACCGCGGAGGGAATCGACATCATGCACCCGGAAACGACCCACCAGGAACCGAGCGAACGGGCCGCGGCACCGGCCTGGTCGGCACACCCGCTGCACGAGCTGTCCGAGGAGGACCGCCACCTCTTCCAGCGGTTCGGCCGAGGGCCGGTGGCGGCCGTGCCCTGGGCCGGTGTCCACCACGCCTTCGAGTGGCACGCCGCCACCGACCCATTCGCCGTCGCGGCCGAACACCTCGGCGCGACCATCACCTACGGCGAGCTGGACCGGCAGGCGAACCGGCTGGCCGGGCACCTGGCCCGGCTCGGCGTGCGCCCCGGCCACCACGTCGCGTTGTGCGTGCGGCGTTCCCTCCCCATGCTGGTCGGCCTGCTGGCCACGCTGAAGGCCGGAGCCGCGTATGTACCGCAGGACGCCGGGCTGACCCCCCGCGCCCAGCTGGACCACGTCATCCGCACCGCCCAGGCCCGCGTGATCCTGACGACGTCCGGCTTCGCGGACCGGATCCCGGTGCCCGACGGCCACGTCCTCGTCGCGATCGACACCGTGCTGGCCGAACCCCTGGAGCCCCTGGAACCTTTGCAGTACTCAAAGCCCTTGGGAGACGGCCGGGACACCCTCGCGTTCCGGCCCGCCCGCCCGGTCCGGGGCGACGACGGCTGCTATGTGCTCTTCACCTCCGGCACCACGGGGCGCCCCAACGGGGTCACCGTCACCCACCGGAACGTCTGCAACATCCTGCTGACCGAACCCGGCGACCTCGGCATGCGCCCCGGGACGCGGGTGAGCCAGATCCTCAATGTGGCGTTCGACATGGCCGCGTGGGAGATCCTGGGCTGCCTGAGCCACGGCGCCACGCTGGTCATCCGCGGCAAGGACATCGCCGAGACCGTGCGGCGGGTGGACGTGGTCATCGCGACCCCGACCGTGCTGAGCCGGGTCGACCCCGACCAGTGCCCGCAGGTGAAGGTGGCGGCCGTGGCCGGAGAGCCGTGCCCGCGCCGGCTCGCCGACCGGTGGGCCCGCTTCTGCACCTTCTACAACGCGTGCGGGCCGACCGAGACCACCATCGTGAACACCATGCAGCGCCACGACCCCGCCGCGCTGCGCCTGACCATCGGCCGCCCGACCCCCAACAACACCGTGTACGTCCTCGACGCGGACCGGCGGCCCTGTGCCATCGGCGAGCCGGGGGAGATGTGGGCCGGCGGTGACGGGGTGTCGGCCGGGTACCTGCGCAACCCCGCGCTGAACGCCGAGCGCTATGTGCCCGACCCCTTCCTGGGCGGGGGCCGGATGATGTTCCGCACCCGCGACCTGGGCCGCTGGACACCCGACGGGGAGCTGGAACACCTGGGCCGGACCGACGACCAGGTGAAGGTGCGGGGGTTCCGCGTGGAACTGGACTCGGTGTCGGCGGTGCTGGAGTCCCTGCCCGGCTGCGCCCGCGCGGTGACGCTGAAGCCGGACGACACCGGCCTGGTGTCCTTCGTCTCGCCCGCCCATCTCGACCCCGAGGCGGCGCGGCGGGCCGTGGCCGCCGCGCTCCCCTACTACTGCGTGCCGCGGGCGGTGCACCCGATGGCGGCGCTGCCGCTCACCAGCCGTGGGAAGGTCGACAAGGCGGCCCTGCTGCGGCTGGCCGCCGAACTTCGGGCGAGTGGCGAGGTGGCGTCGTGACCCCCGCCCGCACCGTGGCCCCGGCGCCCCGGGCGAAGGTGGCGCTGCCGCCGCCGACATCGCTGCCGCGGCGGATCCTCAAGCATCCACGCCTGATGCACTACAACCGGCTGATCGAGCTGGTGTGGGCGGTCAATCTGGTGTTCCTCGCCTGCCACACGGACGGGGGGCTCGGGCCGCGGACCCTCTCCCGTGCCTCCCTCGCGAATTTCCTGCTGGCGATCGTGGTCCGCCAGCAGTACGTCATCAATCTGCTGTTCCGGCTCGCCACCGCGGCGCCCACCAGCTGGCCGCTGCGGATCCGCTGGACGCTGGCCAAGGTCTACCACTTCGGGGGGCTGCACGTCGGCGGGGCCACCGCGGGCACGCTGTGGTTTCTGGCCCTGGTCGGCTCGCTCACCCGGCACGGGGCTCCGGCCGCCACGGTCGCCGTCTCGTACGCGCTGCTGGGGCTGCTGGCGGCCATCGTGGCCACCGCGCTGCCGCCCTTCCGGGCTCGGTTCCACGACCACTTCGAGAAGGCACACCGCTTCGGCGGCTGGGCGGCGCTCGCGCTGCTGTGGGCGCAGACCGTGCTGACCACGCTCGACGAGCGGGGTGGCACCTCCGCCGCGGCCGCCCTGCTGACGGCTCCCGAGCTGTGGACCGTGGCCGTGCTGACCTTCAGTGTCGCCCTGCCGTGGCTGCGGCTGCGCCGGGTGCCGGTGGCCATCGAGCGCCCCTCCTCGCATGTGGCGCTCGTCCGCTTCGACCACGGCGTGACACCGTTCGCCGGGTCGTCCACGGCCATCAGCCGCAACCCGCTGCTGGAGTGGCACTCGTTCGCCAATGTGCCAGCCCCCGGCGAGACGGGGTTCCGCCTCACCGTCTCCCGCGCCGGGGACTGGACGGGGAAGTTCATCGACGACGCGCCTTCCCATCTCTGGGTCAAGGGCATCACCACTGCGGGCGTGGCCAACATCGAGACCCTGTTCACCAAGGTGGTCTATGTGGCCACCGGCAGCGGCATCGGTCCCTGTCTGCCCCATCTGCTGGCCCGCGAGGTCCCGGCCCGCCTGGTCTGGGCGACCCGCGATCCGCGCAGGACCTACGGCGACCGGCTGGTCGACGAGATCCTCGCGGTCCAGCCCGACGCGCTCATCTGGGACACCTCCGAGCACGGCAAGCCCGACATGGTCGCGCTGGCCTACGCCGCGTATACCGACTTCGGGGCGGAGGCCGTGATCTGCATCTCCAACAAGAAGCTGACCTGGCAGGTCGTCCATGGCATGGAGCGCCGCGGGATCCCCGCGTACGGCGCCATCTGGGACTCGTAGGGAGACATCATGGAGCTCATCAAGATCGAGCAACACGGGCGCGTGGTCATCGCGCGGCTGCACCGCCCCACCGTGCTCAACGCGCTGAACAGCGAGCTGATGACCGAGCTGGTCGCGGCGCTGTCACCCCTGGACCTCGACCCGGACATCGGCTGCTTCGTGATCACCGGGTCCGAGCGGGCCTTCGCGGCGGGCGCCGACATCAAGGAGATGGCGGCCAAGTCCTTCGTCGAGATGTCCGAGGAGGATTTCTTCGCGGGCTGGGAGGGTTTCGCCGCGCTGCGCACCCCGAAGCTCGCCGCGGTCCGCGGCTATGCGCTCGGCGGCGGCTGCGAACTGGCCATGATGTGCGATCTGATCCTCGCGGGCGAGTCCGCGGTGTTCGGCCAGCCGGAGATCAAACTGGGGGTGATCCCGGGCATCGGCGGCACCCAGCGGCTGACGAGGCTGGTGGGCAAGGCCAAGGCGATGGACCTGATCCTCACCGGCCGGACGATGGACGCCCAGGAGGCCGAGCTCTGCGGTCTGGTCTCCCGCGTCGTGCCGGACGACCGGCTTATGGAGGAGGCGGCCGAGGCGGCCGCCGCCATCGCGTCGTACGGCAGGTTGGCGGTCAGGGCCGCCCGGGAGTCGGTGGAGCGGGCCCTGGAGGTGGGGTTGCGTGAGGGGCTGCTGTTCGAACGGCGGACGTTCCACGCCCTGTTCGCCACCGAGGACCGGTCCGAGGGGATGCGGGCGTTTCTCGACAAGCGCGCCCCGCACTTCACCGGCCGCTGAACCGACGGCACCGGCAAGGAGGCGAGCTTCCCCGCAGGTTTCCCCGAAGACGCGGGGGAAAGCGCTTTCTGGCAGGATCTGGCGCAGCCGTCCGCGACCGGGAGGAAACCAGCATGACCACGCGCCCGTCCGCCGTGCCGCTCCACTGCGACGAGGGCGGTACGGGCGCTCCCCCGCTGCTGCTGGTGCACGGCTGGGGCGGTGACGCCGGGGAGTGGGCACCGCATCTGGCCGCGTGGTCGCGCCGGCACCGGGTGCTCGCCCCGGACCTGCGCGGCCACGGCCGCTCCCCCGCGCCCGGCGGCGGGGCTTACGGGCCGCGCGACTTCGCCGCCGACCTCGCTGCCCTGCTGCACCGCCTGGCCACCGGTCCGGTCGTCGCCGTCGGCCACTCGATGGGCGGGCAGGCCGTCACCGCGCTGGCCGTCGAGCACCCCGCCCTCGTACGGGCGGTGGTGGTGCTGGACCCGGCGTACGGCGCGGACGAGGCGGAGATGGCCCGGCTGCCCGCCGAGCAGGAGGCGCTGCGCGCCGAGGGGACCGGGTGGGCGGTGCGGTTCGTCCGCGGGGCCTTCGGGCCGCACACCCCGCCCGAGGTGCGGGCGCGCCATGAGCGGCTGATGGCGGCGATGGACCCGGAGGTGCTCGCCCGCTGCCGCCACGGGATGTATCTGGCGCCGGACGCCTTCGGGGCGCGGGCGGCGGCGCGGGCGTATCTGGCGCGCCGCCGCTGCCCGGTGCTGGGCGTGTACTCGACCCGGGCGGCGGCCGACTGGGAGCGCGCCGCGCTCACCCACCCGTACTCCCGCGTCGAGGCGTGGCCGGGGTGCGGCCACTATCTGCACGAGGACCGGCGGGAGGCGCTGGTCGGGCTGGTCGAGGAGTGGACCGCCGGGCTCGGCGAGCCCGGGGCCACGTACCTGCGACGGCCGGCCGGCTGAGGGACGCCGGCCGGGGTTGGTCAGGGGATCTCGACGCCGTTCTCCGCCGAGAGCCGGTCGATCTCGGCCAGTTCGGCGTCGGTGAAGGCGGGCGAGTCGAGCACCGCCACGTTCTGCTCCAGCTGGACGACGCTGCTCGCGCCGATCAGCACGGACACCACGCGCGGGTCGCGCAGCACCCAGGCCAGCGCCATCTGGGCAAGGGTCTGGCCACGGCCCTCGGCGAGCTTGTTGAGGGCGTGCAGCAGGGTGAGCCGCTGCTCGGTGAGCACCTCGCGCTTGAGGAAGTGGCCGACCGCCATGCGGGAGTCGGCGGGCACCCCGTCGAGGTAGCGGTCGGTGAGCTGTCCCTGGGCGAGCGGCGAGAAGGCGATGACGCCGACGCCCGCCTGCGCGGAGGCCTCCAGCACCCCGCCCTCCACCCCGCGCTGGAGGATGGAGTACGGGTGCTGGTTGATCAGGTACGGAGTGCGCAGGTCCTTGAGGATGGCGGCCGCCCGCTCGATGGCCTCGGGCGGGTAGTTGGACAGGCCCGCGTAGAGCGCCTTGCCCTGCCGCACCGCGGAGTCCAGCGCGCCCATGGTCTCCTCGAGAGGCGTGTCCGGGTCGAAGCGGTGGGAGTAGAAGACATCGACGTAGTCCAGGCCCATCCGGGTCAGGGACTGGTCGAGGCTGGCGAGGACGTACTTGCGCGAGCCGAATTCGCCGTACGGGCCCGGCCACATCAGGTATCCGGCCTTGCTCGCGATGAACAGCTCGTCGCGGTACGGGCGGAAGTCCTGGGCGAAGATCGTGCCGAAGTTGGACTCGGCGCTGCCGGGCGGCGGGCCGTAGTTGTTGGCCAGGTCGATGTGGGTGACGCCGAGGTCGAAGGCGCGGCGCAGCACCGCGCGCTGGGTTTCGACCGGGTGGGTGTCGCCGAAGTTGTGCCACAGGCCGAGGGAGACCTTCGGCAGCAGCACGCCACTGCGGCCACAGCGCTGGTAGTGCATGGAGCCGTAGCGGCCCTCGGCGGCGAGATAGACCATGTGTCTCGTCCTCGTTCCCGTGTCGTTCTCGTTCTCGTATCTTTTGCGACCTCGGTGTCAACCGTGGTCATTGTGCCAGGGCCGTGACCTCTGCCGCGGTCAGCGTCCTGCCGTAGACGCGGAAGTCGTCGATCGCGCCCTTGAGGTACGGGTCGGGGTACTGGGACCTGCCGAGATAGGTGGCGCGGAGGTGGTTGCCGAAGTGGCGCGGCTCCACGGTGACCCGCGTGTTGCGGCCCACCTCGCGTCCGTTCACATACAGCACGGCGGTGCCCGAGCCGTAGACGACGGCGATGTGGGTCCACTGGCCGGTCGGCAGCGGGTCGGCCTCAATGCGCTGTTCGGCGTCGCCTCCCCCCGCGGTGATGGCGAAGCGCAGCCTGCCGGAGTCGGCGCGCGGGGTGAGGAACATGTTCGCGGTCACGCCCGTCCCGATGTCGAAGATCCGGGACCACTCCACGGCCTGGCCGTCCAGCCGGACCCAGGCCGCCACGCTGTACGCGGACGCCCCGGCCAGGACGTCGTCGGCGAGGTCGACGTAGCCGTCGGTACCGTTCAGCGCGACCGCGCCGCCCGTCCTCCCGGTGGTCCAGGAGGCGCTGCCGGTGAGCACCGCGGTCTTGCCGTTGCCGGTCGCGTCGGCGGCGCCGGTCCCGCTGGTCTCGTCGAAGCGGTGCCAGGCGGCGAAGGCGGGCGGCGGGGTGGGCGGCTCGCCGGTCAGCCAGTAGACGTTGTAGTTCTGGTGATGGACACGGGCGATGGGGAGCAGGGTGACGGTCTCGCCGCTCGCGGTGGCGGTGAACTTGAGCGTGGCACCGGACTGCTGCCGCACCGAGTCCTTCACCAGCCGTGGCATGGTCATGTTGGGGCGATTGCCGTACGCCCCGGCGAGCACGACCGGCCCGTACAGCACGGCCTGGACGTCCGGGTCGTCGGGCGTGGGGTCGAGCTTCAGCGCCATCGGCAGGGTCAGCTCGACGCGGTCGCCGGCCTTCCACGAGCGGTCGATGATCAGCCGGCTGCCGGGTTTCGGCCGGTCGGGGAGGGTGGTGCCGTTGAGCGCCGCGCGGGCGCCGGTGGCCCAGGCCGGGATGCGCACGCGCAGCTCGAGGGAGGCTGCGCCGGAGGCCACGGTGAGGGTGGTGGTCTGCTGGTCGGGGAAGCCGGTGGTCTGGCGCCAGGTGATGCCCTTCTCCTGCCAGCGCAGCTCGGAGGGGATGAAGAGGTTCACCAGCAGGCTGCGGTCGGCGTAGGTGTAGATGGTGTCGGCGAACTTGGCCTGGGTCTCCATGCCGCTGCCGTGGTCGCAGGAGAAGTTGTCGTAGTCGGTGGAGTACTGGCCCGGGTCGGTGCCCATGAAGGACGGCTGCTGCTTGAAGGCGCCGGGTGCCAGGCCCGTGTAGTAGATGTTGAAGCCGTGGGCCGAGCCGGGGTCCTGCTCGCCCAGCATCTGGTTGAAGAGCGTGCGCTCGTAGTAGTCGAGCAGGTCGGTGCGGTCGGGCGCATGGAAGTGGATCAGCCGGGTGAGCTTGAGCATGTTGTAGCTGTTGCAGTTCTCGCAGCAGTTGTTGGACAGCTGGGCGGCGATGGCGTTCGGCTCGTGGAATGCCTCGCCGTTGCTGTTGCCGCCGATGACATAGGTGTGGTGGTCAGTGACGATCTTCCAGAAGTTCTCGCCGATGGTGCGGTAGCGGCTGCTTCGGCCCTGTTCCCACAGCCGCAGGGCGCCGACCGTCTTGGGGATCTGGGTGTTGGCGTGCAACCCGGCGAGCTGGTCCTCGTTGCGGGCGAGCGGGTCGAAGACGCGGGCGTGGGTGAAGCGCTCGGCGACCTCCAGCCAGCGGGTGTCGCCGGTGATCGCGTGCAGGTCGGCCAGCACCTCGTTCATGCCGCCGAACTCGGTCTGCAGCACCCGCTGCATCTGGTCGTAGCTGAGCTTGCCGGTGCGCGTGTCCACCCACGCGGCCTGGCGCAGCACGACCTCCAGGGCCTCGGCGCTGCCCGCCAGCCGGTGCTGGTCGACGAGCCCAGCCATGATCTTGTGGATGGTGTAGTACGGCGCCCACACCCCGGACCCGGACTCCAGCCGGTCGAAGAAGTTCTCCGGGAAGGCCGAGAGATAGCCCGACCCGTATCCGGCCGCCGGGGACTTCGCCTGGCAGGCGGCGAGCGCGGAGACCAGCTTGCGGCTCTTGTCCAGCAGCGCGGTGTCGCCGGTGTTGGCGTAGGTGAGGGCCAGCCCGGACAGCAGGTGGCCGGTGCTGTGGCCGCGTAACTCGGTGGTCGGGCTCTCCCAGCCGCCGCACGGCTGGGCACCGCTCGCCAGGCCGACGTTGAGCCGGAAGGTGTGGAGCAGCCGGTCGATGTCGACGTATCGCAGATAGCCGGTGTTGCGGGACTGGTTGTCCTTGAAGACGCCCGGCAGCAGGGTGACGGCGCCGAGCGGGAACGGCCGGACACTGGTGAGCGCCCGTGCCCGGCCGCGGGCTGCGGCCGGGGCGGCGGGGGCGGCCGCCATGGCCGTGCCGCCGGCCGCGGCCGTGAGCGCGACGGCCGCGGCACCTGACGCCGTGGTGGCGAGGAAGTGCCGTCTGTCGACTGGTTCGTTCATGTCTTCCCTCACAGAGGTTCGAAATTACGAACAATGTCCGACATGTTGTGCACGGCGACGCTACCGGCACTTCCGTGGAAGTCAACAGTCCCAGCAGGAGCAGGGCGCCGGGCCGGTCAGCCGCGCCGCCACTGCTGATTGGCACCGCCCGTGCAGGTCCACTGCACGATCGCGGCCTTGTCCGCGGTGGACTCGTCCGCGACGTCCAGGCACTTGCCGCTGGACCGGGCGGTCAGCCGCACATACCCGTCGCCCGCGTCCGTGGCCTGCCACTGCTGGTTCGTCCCCGCGCCGCAGGCCGACTGGACGACCTTCGCGCCGTCGTCGGCGGAGGCGCCGCTGACGGTCAGGCACTGGGAGCTGTGCCGTGCGACCAGCTGGACGTAGCCGCCGCCGGCGTCCTTGGACCAGAACAGCTGGTTGCCACCGCCGTTGCAGGGGTACTGCACGGCCGCGGTGCCGTCGGCCTGCGCGGCGGAGGTGATGTCGGCGCATTTGCCGCTGTGCCGGGCCACCAGCGTCCGGTACGGCCCGCCGCTGCCGGTCACGGTGCCCGCCTCGGTGTCGACGGCCAGCTGCGGGAACCAGTCCATCGTCATCGTGCGGGAGGTCGGGAAGGACAGCGGCAGCCACACATAGCGGGAGTCGTTGACCTTGCCGCCGAAGGAGTTGCCCCAGCGGTCGCCCAGGTACAGATAGGACGTCGCCCGGTCGCCCTGCACCGGCAGGACGTACGCGGTCTGGGAGCCGTACGCGGTCGCGTCGCCGGCATTCGCCATCTCGGTCCACGGCCCCGCCAGGTCGGTCGCGGTGGCGTACTTCTGCTGGTTGGGGTTCCAGCCGGTGGCGCCGGAGGTCAGCATGAAGTAGACGTTGCCGCGCTTGAAGAGGGCGGGCGCCTCGCGGTGGCCGCCGGGCCACGGGTTGGCCACCAGGCTCGCCACGCCCGTGTAGTCGTCGGTCAGCCGGTAGATCTGCAGGTCGTAGTTCTCCCGGGCCGCCGAGACCATGTAGCCGGTGCCGTCGCTGTCCTGGAACAGCGTGATGTCCCGCGACATGTGCTGGCCCAGCGGCCGGAAGCTGCCCCGCCAGGTGTAGTCGCCGTCGACGGTCGGGGAGGTGGCGACCGCGGCGCGCGCCTCGCTGTAGTCGGTGCCGTTCTCCTTGTGCATCCACATGACGAACTGCTTGGTCCGCTGGTTGTAGAGGACCTTGGGCCGCTCGATATTGGCCTGCGCCAGCTCGGGGTCCGTCGCCTGGGTCAGGACGTGCCCGCGGAACTCCCAGCTCTTGAGGTCCTTCGAGCGGTAGGCGGACACATAGCGGAAGGTGTTGTCCGCGTTGCGGTTCTCGCCGAACCAGTAGTAGTACGCGCCGACCTTGATGACTCCCCCACCGTGGGCATGCACCGGATCGCCCGAGGTGGTGGCGTACTGCGTCCCGTTGAGGACGGTCACGGGGGCGGCCTGGGCGCCGGACGCGCCCATCAGCGGGGCCAGCAGGGCCGCGCACACGGCGGCCACGAGCACCCAGAGGCGGGGGCGCCTCATCTTCGGGGCGGGCATCACACGCTCTCCTTCAGGACGGTGAAGTGGCGGGCGAATCCGGAGAGGCCGGGCAGCTCCCTGATCGGGGTCCAGGTCCGGAATCCGTCGAGGCTGTCGCTGTAGTAGTACTTGTGGTCCGCATAGCCGTCGAAGTAGATGCGCCAGGCGCCGTTGTCCAGGTGGACCAGGGCGGGCCCCTCGCGCCAGCTGCCCCAGCCCGCCCAGTCGCCGGTGCCGCGGAAGGTGTACGGCCCGCCGAGGCTGGTCGCCGTCGCGTGCTCGATGTACTTCGTCGTCTCCTGCTTGGTGAAGGCGTGGTACTGACCGGCGTAGCGGACCACGAAGGTGTCGATGTAGTTGGCGGTGTCCAGGCCGGTGAGCGGCTTCGGGGTGGTCCACGAGGACAGCGCGGCGTTGGTGGCGGTGAGCAGATGCGGCCGGAACGTCTGGCCGGAGGTGGACGTGGTGTCCAGCGAGACGATGACGTTCACGCTGCCGTTGGTGTCCACGAAGAACTCGGGCGCCCAGGTGCGCTCCAGACCGGCCACCGGGAGAGTGTGGTCACGTACGAAGGTCCAGCTCACCCGGTCGCGGCTGCGCGCGAAGCCGATGGTGTTCCCGGTCCAGTTGGTGGTGTAGACGATGTAGTAGAAGCCGTCGGTGTGCTTGATGATGCTGGGGTCGCGGATCAGCTGGGCCGGGGGTGTGTAGGCCGGGCCCTTGAGCAGCGTGTAGGCCAGCGCGTCCGGCGAGTCGTAGACGTACATGTTGGACTCGCTGCTGTTGGTGAACGCGGTCATGGTGTACCGCGACGTCGCCTTCGCCTCGCGTACGGGCGCGTCGGCGACCGGGATGCCGAAGTCCGGGGTGCCGTCGGCCTTCCAGTGCAGGGGCTGGACGCGGGTGTGGCGGTTGGGGTCGTGCAGCGGGTCGCCGGTGATGTCCTTGTACTGGCGCGCGTGGTAGACGAGGACGTCGGTGCGGCCGTCCTCGGCGACGGTGAAGGAGTTGTGCCCCGGACCGTACTGCTTGGTGGTGTCATTGCTGGTGAAGACCGGCGTCGGGCTCTTGGCCCAGGAAGCGGGGTCCAGCAGGTCGCTGCTCGCGGAGGCGGTCAGCAGCCCCATGCAGTAGTTGCTGTCGGTGGCGCTCGCGGAGTACGTCAGGAAGACCCGGCCGTTCCGCTGGAGGACCGAGGGGCCTTCGTTGACCTTGTAGCCGCGGGTCTCCCAGTCGTACGTCGGGCGTGAGATCTCCACCTGCGGGCCGGTGACGGTCCATGGGTTCGCCATCCGGGCGATGTAGATGCTGGAGTTGTTGCCGACGGCCGGGTTGGACTGGGCCCAGATCAGATAGCGGGTCCCCTGGTGGACGAAGGTGGAGGCGTCGAGGGAGAAGGAGTCCAGCGGGGTGGTGATCCGGCCCTTCTCGGTCCAGGTCCCGGCGAAGGGGTCGGCGCTCGCGTTCTCCAGCACCCACATCCGGATCTTCCAGACGTCGTTGGCGGGTGCCGCGGCGAAGTAGACGTACCACTTGCCGTCGATGAAGTGGATCTCCGGCGCCCAGATGTGGGCGCCCATGTCGCCGCCGGCGTGCTTCCTCCAGATCACCGACTCGGCGGCGGTGGCCAGGCCCTTCAGGGTTCTGGAGCGGCGCAGGACGATGCGGTCGTACTCGGGTGCGGTCGCGGTGAAGTAGTAGTAGCCGTCGGTGTGTTTGACGATGTGCGGGTCGGCCCGCTGGAGGACGAGCGGATTGCGGTACGGCTCCGCATTGGCCCCACCCGGCGCGGCGGCCGGGCCCGCGGCGTGGGCCAGGCCGGGCGCGCCCATGACGGCGCCCGCGGCGAGGGCACCCTTGAGGACCAGCCGGCGGCCGGGTTGCTGTTCACTGCGGCTCATGTCTGTCTGTCTCCCAATGACGCGACGGACCCCCGTGATCGATTTTGTTCGGAGATTAAGGCTTCTGATGACTTCTGACAGGCCCTGGGGAGAGTACGAAAGTTTCGAAAACGCAGTGGCCCGGGCCATGTACTTGTCGAGACGGAAACCTTGTCGCGGAGACCAGGCTTACCTAAGCTCGCCGCGACAACCGGTTTCCGTGTCTGTGACCAGGAAGAAGTGGTAGGCAGATGACCGCAGGACCGATCCGGCTCTCCGAGGGTGCGCACACCGCACTGCGACCGGCCACCACGGCCCGCATCACCGGCGGCTTCTGGGCCGCCAGGCGCCGCACCAACGCCGAGGTGAGCATCGCGCAGGGGCCGCACCGGCTCGAAGAGGCGGGCAACCTGGACAATCTGCGGGCGGCCGCCGGAGCGAAGGCGCCGGGGTTCAGCGGCGACTTCCAGTTCCAGGACTCCGATGTGCACAAGTGGCTGGAGGCCGCGTCCTGGCAGCTGGCCGAGGGACCAGACGGGGGTGCGGGGGCCGCGGGCGCGGCCGAGCCGGCCGATGGGGAACTGGCCCGGCACGTCGGCCGGTTGGCCGGGCTGGTGGCGGCCGCGCAGGACACCGACGGCTACCTCCAGACGTACTACCAGGTCAGGCCCGGCGCCCAGCGGTGGACCGAGCTGCACTGGGGGCACGAGCTGTACTGCGCGGGCCATCTCATCCAGGCCGCGGTCGCGCACCACCGCGCCACCGGAGGCGACGAACTCCTCGGCGTGGCGGTGCGGTTCGCCGATCACATCGACGCCACCTTCGGCCCCGGCAAGCCGGCGGACGCGGTGTGCGGACACCCGGAGATCGAGACGGCGCTGGTCGAGCTGTACCGGGAGACGGGCGAGCGGCGCTATCTCGGCCTCGCCGCCTACTTCGTGGACCGGCGGGGAGCGGGCACTCTCGGCGACGGCGCCGAGGACCGGGAGGCCGACCGCCGCCCGGGCGCGCCCTATTGGCAGGACCACGCCCCGGTGCGGGACGCGACCGAGGTCACCGGGCACGCCGTGCGCCAGCTGTATCTGCTCGCCGGGGCCGCGGATCTGGCGGCCGAGACCGGCGATCCACGGCTGCGGGAGGCGCTGGTGCGACTGTGGGAGGACATGGCCGCCACCAAGACCTATCTGACCGGCGGGGTCGGCTCCCGGCACGACCTGGAGGCGTTCGGCGACGCGTACGAGCTGCCGCCCGACCGGGCGTACGCCGAGACCTGCGCGGCCATCGCCTCGATCCAGTTCAGCTGGCGCATGGCGCTGCTGACGGGCGAGGCCCGCTACAGCGACCTGGTCGAGCGCACCTTGTACAACGGCTTCCTGTCAGGCGTCTCGCTGGACGGCAACCGCTGGCTGTACGTCAATCCGTTGCAGGTCCGCGAGGACTGCACCATTCCGCACGGCGACCAGGGGGCACGCCGCACGGAATGGTTCCGCTGCGCCTGCTGCCCGCCGAACGTGATGCGGCTGCTGGCCTCGCTGCCGCACTACATCGCCAGCGGCGACGCGGACGGCCTACAGCTGCACCAGTACGCGTCGGGCTCGTACGCGGCGGGCGGCGGGGCGGTGCGGGTGGGCACCGGCTACCCCTGGGAGGGCCGGATCGCGGTCGTCGTGGACCAGGTCCCCGGCGACGGGGACTGGACCCTGTCGCTGCGCATCCCGCACTGGGCGGACGAGTACGGGGTGACGGTGAACGGCGAACCGGTGGTCGCGCGGGCCGAGAGCGACTGGCTGCGGCTGCGGCGCCGCTGGCGGCCGGGCGAGACGGTGGTGCTGGACCTACCGCTGCGCCCCCGGCTCACCCGGCCCGACCCCCGGGTGGACGCGGTGCGCGGCTGTGTCGCGATCGAGCGCGGGCCGCTGGTGTACTGCCTGGAGACGCCGGACCAGTCGGCCGGCCTGAGGCTCGACCGCGTCCGGCTCAACCCCGGGGCGGCGCTGCACGCCGCGCACCGGCCGGAGTTGCTCGGCGGGGTCACCGCGATCACGGCCGGGGCGCTGCGCTCCCAGGTCCGGCCCGAGGGCTGGTGGCCGTACGCCGATACCGAGGCAGGCGCACCCGGCGCGCCCGGCGCGCCGAATGCCCTCGCCGCCGGGTCGGTCCGGGTGACGGCGATCCCCTACTACGCGTGGGCGAACCGCGAGGCCGGCGCGATGCGGGTGTGGATTCCGGTGTAAGCGCTTGTGCGAGCTCCCACGCGCCGTGCCCTCGCACCGAGCTGTGGAACCTGCCGCACGGTCCGGACGTTGTGCCGCTGAGGAACACGGTCTTGTGCCCGAGGGCACCGGCGAACGGGAGGTGTCCCTTGAGCACCGGCTCCACGGACCGGGGAGCGGACCCCGGCGAGTCCGGCGAGTCCGGCGACTGGGACGACGTCGTCCTGGACGAGGACTTCATACGCGGCGCGGAGGTGTCCGAGCCCGCCGCGCGCACCCGGATCCTGACCGCGCGCTGGCGGCGCCGCGCGCCCGAGCCGCAGCCGTGGCGCACCGACGAGCCTCCGGCCGGCTGGTTCTGGAGCAAGCGGCGCAGGCGGCGACGGCGGCGTTAGGACCGCGTCAGGGCGGGAGCCGCTCCGCGGCGACAGCGGCGTATTTCCGGCGGGCGAAGGCGGCAACGTTTCGGCGAGCGGTGGCGACCAACCGTCGCGGGCGGCCACGCACCCGTACCGCCCCTCCGCGGGGACGTGCCGCCCGCTTCCACTTCCCGACCCGGAAGCGAGCCGCCATGCCGCTCTTAAGAAGACTCCGAATGCTCCTGGTCGCCGTGGCGGCCGGGGCGCTGTCCGTCATCGGTTTCTCCGCACCCGCGGGGGCCGCCCCCTCGGCGACGGCCGACACCTGGAACCCGCCGAGCAACCTCGTCCAGCCGCTGAACGAGGTCTGGAGGCACGTCGAGTCCACCTACCCGAACCTGTACGGCTTCAAGAACTACGGCTGGGACCAGGTGATGGCCAACAAGGGCAGCCTCAACTACTGCGTCCGCTGGGAATCCGACCAGCCCGTCAGTGCCGCGCTGCGCGACCAGATCCACACCGCCCTCAAGCGGCAGTCCAAGAAGTGGATCGACTCCGTCGCGGGCTTCGAGGGCTTCCCGTACAACGACGTCCCGGTCAAGATCGTCGGCTGGGCCGTCAAGAACCGCTCGACCCTCCAGTGGACCGACAACTCGGTCGACATCTACACCGGGCTGGAGAGCGAAGGCGCGCCGCAGTGCTCCCCCGACTGCGGCCGCTTCTTCCACCAGGACGGCAACTACTCCAAGTGCCCCGGCGGCGCGGCGCGCCACTACGACCAGTCGCTGTGGCTGACCAAGGGCTTCGGCGGCGGCGCGGGCGGCGACTGGGGCCAGCGCATCGGCAGTGAGTACATGGTCGGCGCGGTGAACCAGGACAACATCCATATCCTGCTGCACGAGATAGGCCACACCTACGGTCTGGACGACTTCTACGACTGGACCCCGACCGGTGTCGGCGGCTTCCTGATGCAGGCGGGGACGGCCGATCACATCACCGAGTTCGACAAGTGGATGTACCGCGACTTCTGGCGCCACCTCAAGAGCCGCTACGGCTTGTAGACACCCGCACCGCGGCCCCGTACGCCCCCCAGCGTACGGGGCCTGTCTGCGGTTTTTCGAAAGTTTCGGTCCGATATCAACCAGTTGCCGCATCCTCAATTCCGAGGGGTTCCCCGCCGACTTGGGGCGCCTTAATGTAGGAACCGGTTGCTATCCAGTCAACACTTCGAGCGGGTGGGTTCCCGTATTCGAAACTTTCGCCAACCGGTGGGTACGGAAGGGGATTCTCGATGGCGCGATCCTCGGGGTCGACGGGGCCTACCCTGGCGGTCATCGCCCGTGAGGCGGGGGTGTCGGTACCGACCGCCTCAAAGGTGGTCAACGGCCGGGAGGATGTCGCCCCGGACACCCGGCGCCGGGTCACCGAGGTGCTGGACCGCCTGGGGTATGTGCGCCGGCCCCGCTTCGAGGCATCCAAGCCGCCGGCCCTGATCGACCTGGTCGTGCACTCGCTGGACACCGCGTGGTCGGGGGCGGTGCTGCACGGCGTGGAGCAGGCCGCGCACGACGCGGGGCTGGACGTGGTGGTCTCGGCCGGGCTCACCCGCACCCGCGGCGGCCGCCCCGAGCGGGGCTGGCTGGACAAGCTCTGCGCCCGCGGCAGTTCCGGGGTGCTGTTCAACCTCGCCGAGCTGACGCCCACCCAGTACGCCTGGCTGGACGAGCACCGCATCCCGTTCGTGATGATCGACCCCGTACTGGACCCGCCGCCCGGCGTGCCGTCCGTCGGCGCGGCCAACTGGCAGGGCGGGGTGAGCGCGACCGAGCACCTGATCGGCCTCGGGCACCGGCGGATCGCGGTGATCGGCGGCTATCGGCGCAAGCTGTGCAGCAGCGCCCGGGTCGCCGGTTACCGCTCGGCGATGGCGGCGGCCGGGCTGCGCGTCCCGCCGGACTATGTGCGATACGGCAACTTCGATGAAACCGTTTCCCATCAGCGGATGTGTGAGCTCCTCGAACTGCCCGAGCGGCCCACCGCGGTCTTCACCTGCTCCGACCAGATGGCGCTCGGCGTGTATCAGGCGCTGGCGGAGCGGGGGCTGCGGGTGCCGGACGACATCAGCGTGGTGGGCTTCGACGATCTGCCGCAGGCCCGCTGGGTCACGCCCGCGCTCACCACGGTGCGTCAGCCGCTGTCCGAGATGGCGGCGACAGCGCTGCGCAGTCTGCTGCGGCTGATGTCGGGCGAGGTGCCCGAGGGCACCCGGACGGAGCTGTCCACCCGTCTCGTGATCCGCTCCAGCACCGCTCCCCCGCGCGGTCTTCCCTCTTGACCGAGAAGTCGAACGCTGATCGGATATCCGGACGATCATGTACGACGGTGAGTGCCGCCGCCGCTGCGGTAAGCGCTTTCCGAACGAGCCGTGCCCCACCCGCGCCGTCGCACCACTCACCCGGGAGGTACCCCCGCCGTGTTCGTCGACATGCCCCTGGACCAACTGCGCACCTACCAGCCGGCACTGCCCGAGCCCGACGGCTTCGACGCCTTCTGGGAGCGCACCCTCGCCGAAGCGGGCGAACACGCTCTGGACGCGGTCTTCACCGAAACGGACGCGGGGCTGACGCGTCTGCACACCTACGACGTGGAGTTCTCCGGGTTCGGCGGGCACCGGATAGGCGGCTGGCTGCTGGCGCCGCGGGAGGCGACGGGCCCGCTGCCGTGCGTGGTGCAGTACATCGGTTACAACGGCGGCCGGGGTCTGCCGCACAACTGGCTGCTGTGGCCCTCGGTCGGCTACGCGGTCTTCGTCATGGACAGCCGCGGCCAGGGCGCGTCCCCGAACAGCCCCGGGAACACGCCGGACCCGGTCGGCGGCACCGGGCCCGAGGCTCCCGGCAAGATGACCAAGGGGATCCTGTCCCCGGACGACTACTACTTCCGACGGCTGTACACCGACGCGGTACGCGCCGTGGCGGCCGCCCGCACGCACCCGCTGGTCGACGAGGGGCGGATCGTCGTCAGCGGCGGCAGCCAGGGCGGCGGCCTGGCCCTTGCGGCGGCCGGTCTGGTGCCGGATCTGACCGCGGCGCTGATCGATGTTCCGTTTATGACGCACATACGCCGCGCCGTGGAGATCACCGACGCCGACCCGTACGGCGAAGTGGCCCGGTTCTGCGCCGGCCGGCGGGACCTGGCGGACCAGGTCCTGGCCACGCTGGACCACTTCGACGGGCTCAACTTCGCGGCCCGCGCAGGCGCACCCGCACTGTTCTCGACGGCGTTGCGCGACGCGATCACCCCCACGTCCTGTGGATTCGCCGCGTACAACCACTACGCGGGCGAGAAGGACCTGAAGGTATGGGCCTTCAACGGCCATGAGGGCGGGGGCGTGCACCAGCAGGCCGAGCAGATCGCGTTTCTGCGCGGCCTGCTCGGCTGAGGAGCACCCCTCCGGGGGCGCCGGGCGTTCTGCCGCCGCTTCCGGAGGGGAAGAAAGGGCCTGAGGACGCACCGAAGGAGTCGCCCGTGCCCGCGCAGCCCCTGGACGGCATCACCGTGATCGCTCTGGAACAGGCCGTCGCCGCCCCGTTCGCCACCCGCCAGCTCGCCGATCTCGGCGCCCGCGTCATCAAGGTGGAACGGCCGGGGCGGGGGGACTTCGCCCGCGACTACGACCGTGCCGTCCAGGGCATGTCCGCGTATTTCGTCTGGGTCAACCGCGGCAAGGAGAGCGTCGTCCTGGACCTCAAGTGCGACAGGGACCGCAGGCTTCTGGAAGCGCTCGTCGCCGCCGCGGATGTGTTTGTGCACAATCTCGCGCCCGGCGCCGTGGACCGGCTCGGCCTCGGCGCGCGGGTGCTGCGCGACCGGCACCCCCGCCTGATCACCTGCGCCATCTCCGGATACGGCGCCGATGGCCCCTACCGGGACAAGAAGGCATACGACCTGCTGGTCCAGTGCGAGGCGGGTCTGCTGTCGATCACCGGCGACCCGGGGGCTCCGGCGCGGCCGGGGATCTCGATCGCGGACATCGCGGGCGGGATGTACGCGTACACCGGGATTCTCACCGCTCTGTACGAGCGGGAGCGTACGGGCGAAGGGACCGATCTGAGCGTCAGTCTCCTGGACGCGCTCGGCGAATGGATGGGCCACCCGTACTTCGCGCAGGCCTACGGCGGGGCGCCGCTGGCGCGCAGCGGCGCCCGCCATCCGTCCATCTCGCCGTATGGTCCCTACCGCTGCGGGGACGGCGCGCGGGTCTTTCTCAGCGTGCAGAGCGACCGTGAGTGGATCGCCCTGTGCGAGCGGGTGCTGCGCCGCCCCGAGCTGATCCGCGATCCGCGGTTCGCCGAGAACCCGGCGCGCCGCGAGCATGACGAGGAGCTGACGGCGGAGCTCGAGGAGTGTTTCGCGGCACACACCGCCGACGGGCTGATCGCCCTGCTGGACGGGGCGGGCATCGCCAACGCCCGGCTCCGCGATATCGCGGAGTTCGCCGCCCATCCGCAGTTGGAGGCACGCGCGCGGTGGCGGGAGTTCGACTCGCCGGTGGGTCCGCTGCGCGGTCTGCTGCCGCCGGTCGAGGTCGACGGGCGCCAGGCGGCGATGCGGCCGGTGCCCGCGCTCGGCGAGCACACGGAGGTGGTGCGCGCCGAGTTTTCCCGATAGCGGGCCGCTCGGGGGTACCGCGGCGCCTGGCGGAGCGGACCAGGCGGGACGGACCTGGCAGCGGACCAGGCAGGGCCGGGAGCTGCGCCTACCCCGCCGGGGCCACGGGGGCGAGGCTTTCGTCGCGCCGCACCAGGGCGGCGTACCGACCGCCCTGGGCCAGCAGCTCGTCATGGCTGCCCCGTTCGGCGATGCGACCGCCGTCGAGGACCACGATCTGGTCGGCGTCCCGCACGGTGGACAGGCGATGGGCGATGGTGATCGTGGTCCGCCCGGTGGAGAGGGTGTCGATGGCCTGCTGCACGGCGTGCTCGGTGCGCGTGTCCAGGGCGCTGGTGGCCTCGTCGAGGATGAGCACGGGCGGGTCGCGCAGTATGGTGCGGGCGATGGCCAGGCGCTGCTTCTCGCCGCCGGAGAAGCGGTAGCCGCGCTCGCCGACGAGAGTGTCATAGCCCTCGGGCAGCGAGGCGATGTGGTCATGGATCTGGGCGGCCCGCGCGGCCGCCACGATCTCCTCGTCCGTGGCGCCGGGCTTGGCGAAGCGCAGATTGTCGGCCACGGAGGCGTGGAAGAGATAGGTCTCCTGGGAGACGACGCCGACCGCGCGGGCGAGGGTGTCGAAGTCGAGGTCGCGGACGTCCACTCCGTCGATCAGGATCCGGCCGCCCGTGACGTCGTACAGCCGCGGCACCAGATAGCTGAGGGTGGTCTTGCCGGAGCCGGTCGGCCCGACGACGGCCAGGCTGCCGCCCGCCGGGACGGTCAGATCGATGCCGCCGAGCGTGAGCATCGAACTTTTCGAGCCCTTCGTGTCCTTCGTGTCCTTCGTGTCCTTCGTGTACGAGAAGTCGACGCGGTCGAAGCGGACTTCGCCGCGCACCTTCGCCAAGCGCACGGGCTCGGCGGGCTCGGTGATATCGATCGGCAGGTCGAGGTACTCGAAGATGCGCTGGAAGAGAGCGAGGGAGGTCTGGATGTCCACGCCGGTGGACAGCAGGCTGACCGTGGGCCGGAACAGCCCCTGCTGGAGCGAGACGAAGGCGACCAGGGTGCCGATGGAGACGGTGGGACCGCCCGAGTCCAGGACCAGGCCGGCGGCCCAGTAGATGACGGCGGGCATGGCTGCCATGACGATGCCGATGGTGGACATCCGCCAGCGCCCGGCCATGCTGGAGCGCACCTCCAGGCCGACCAGGCGCTCGGACTCCCCGGCGAACTCCCGGGTCAGCGACTCGGACCGGCCCATCGTGCGGCCGAGGAGGATCCCGCTCACCGACAGGGACTCGGTCACCATCGCGGACATGGCCGCCAGCTGCTTCTGGCGCTGCGAGGTGATCCGCTTGCGCTCGCGCCCGACCCGGCGGCTGATCCAGACGAACAGCGGCAGCAGGAGCAGCGAGACGACGGTCAGCCGCCAGTCGAGGGCGAGCATCGCGACGACCGTGGCGACGACGCTGGTGAGGTTGGAGACCAGTGAGGTCGCGGTGGAGGTGACGGTGGCCTGCATGCCGCCGATGTCATTGGCGATCCGGGACTGCACCTCGCCGGTGCGGGTACGGGTGAAGAAGGCGAGCGGCATGCGCTGAAGCCGGTCGTAGACGGCGGTGCGCAGGTCGTGCATGACGCGCTGGCCGACGGTGGTGGAGATGAGGGTCTGGAGCACTCCGAAGACGCTGGTGACGACGGCCGCGGCGATCATGCCGAGGGCGAGCAGGGTCAGCAGTCCGGTGCGGCGCTCGGGGATCGCGGTGTCGAGGATCTCGCGCAGAAGGAACGGCGAGGCGACGGAGACCAGGGCGGAGGCGGCGACCAGCAGGGCGACGACGGCGAGGCGGCCACGATAGGGGCGGAAGAGCCCGAGGATGCGCCGCAGCTGGGCGGGCTGATCGAGGTCGGCGGAAGGCGGGGTCCACTGGGTTGTGTCGTGGTGCATGGGCTCCTTCTGGGCAGGGAGGGGGTGGCCCGCGGCCCGGGGCGGGTGAGGCCTTGCAGAGCATAGCTCATTGTTACCTATACTCACAATGAGCCTTGTCCTGATAGACTGCGATCATGCCCACGTCCGACACCTCAGGCCTCCTCACGGAGCAGCTGCTGCGCCTGACCCGCAGACTGCACCGCGCCCAGAAGCGGCACATGGAGCCCCTGGGCATCACCCCCGCCCAGTCCCGCCTGCTGCGCACGGTGGCGCACAGCGACCGGCCGCCGCGCATGGCGGACCTCGCGCAGCGGCTCGAAGTGGTCCCGCGCGCCGTGACGACGCTGGTGGACGCCCTGGAGGCGCATGGCTCGGTGCGGCGTGCGCCCGATCCGGACAGCCGCCGAGTGGTGCGCGTCGAGCTCACCGACACCGGCCGTGCGACGCTGCGCGCGCTGCGCGACGCGCGCCGAGTCGCCGCGGAGGAGATCCTGGCCCCGCTGTCCGACCGCCAGCGCGAGGTGCTCGGCGAGCTGCTGGACACGCTCGCCGGCACACCCGGCCAGGGCCGCTGCTGAGGAGCCCGACCCCGAGGCACTTTCCGCATCCGGTGACGCCGCTCAGTGTCCGGACGCGGACGCCTCCACGGGCGGGACGGTCTCGGCGGGGGCCATGGCCCCCGCCGGCGCGGCGGACTCCGCGGGGGTGGCGGACTCCGCGGGCTCCTCCTCGGCGGCCGGCCGCTCACCGTCGAACACGCGCTTGGCCTTCGCCACGTCCAGCGCGCCCTCCCAGCGCGAGACGGCGAAGACGGCGACACAGTTTCCGAGCAGATTGGTCGCCACCCGCATCGAGTCCATGATCCGGTCCACGCCGAGCAGCAGCGCGACGGCGGCCGCGGGGATCACCCCGAGGGCCGAGGCCGTGGCCGAGAGTGCCAGGAAGGCCGAACCGGGCACGCCCGCCATGCCCTTGCTGGTGAGCATCAGCACGAGGACAACGGTGATCTGCTGACCCAGGCTCAGGTCCACGCCGACCGCCTGCGAGATGAACAACGTGCCGATGGACAGATAGATGGCGGCGCCGTCGAGGTTGAAGGAGTATCCGGTGGGGAGCACGAGCCCGACCGCGTCGTCCCGGCACCCGGCCGCGCGCAGCTTCTGCATCATCCGCGGCAGCACGGTCTCGCTGGAGGCGGTGCCGAGGGCCAGCAGCATCTCCTCGCGGGTGTACTTGACGAACCTCCACAGGCTCAGCCCGGTCATCGCCTTGAGGGCGACGCCGAGCAGCACCAGGAACAGCAGCGCGACGCCGTAGCAGAGCGCGATCAGCTTCCCGTACGTCGTCAGGGCCCCCATCCCGTACTGGCCGACGAGATGCGCCATGGCTCCGAAGACCGCCAGCGGGGCGAGCCTCATGATGAAGCCGACGATCGCGAAGACGACCTCCTGGGCCTGTTCGACCGCCGACAGGATCGCGGGCACCTTCGTCTTGCCCAGGTGGAGCAGGGCCGCGCCCACCAGACAGGCCAGCACGAGGACCTGGAGCAGGGAGTTCTGGGCGAAGGCGCCGACGGCGCTGTCCGGCAGCGCGTCCAGGATGAACTGGGACGTCGAGGGCAGATGCCCGCCGCCGGTCTTGTCGTCGACGGCGGAGGAGTCGAGCGAGGCGGGGTCGACGTGCATACCGGTGCCTGGGCCGGTCAGATTGGCCGCGACCAGACCGAGGAGCAGCGCCACGGTGGAGGCCACCTCGAACCAGATGAGGGCCTTGAGGCCGATCCGCCCGAAGGCCTTGAGGTCCCCGGCCTTGGCGATCCCGGCGACGACGACACAGAAGACCAGCGGGGCGATCACCGCCTTGATCAGACGCACGAACCCGTCGCCGAGCGGCTGGACGGCCGTTCCCACGTCCGGCCAGAGCCGCCCGACGGCGACTCCGAGCACGAGGGCGCAGGCGACCTGGGTGAACAGCGAGGTGCGCAGCAGTCTCAGGGCGCGCAGGGGAAGGGATGGTGCGGCGAGCGGCACGTGGGCTCCTCCGGGCTAGTTTCTGAGATGCGGAAAGTAAATTCCGCGATGCGCCACTATGGCGGAGCGTGATGGTCCATGGAAGGGCCCCGTGTAACAACGGGGAAAATCCTGCCCGCGCATAGCGCCCAGGCCGACGGGCACTCAGGGGCGAGGAACGGAGCAGACCTGCCACCACGGGCCCGACGCAGGGGACAGCAACGGAAGGGAGAGGTGGGACGATGCGTTTTCGCGACCGGAGGCAAGCCGGGCGGAAGCTGGCCGAGCGGCTGCGCGAGCCGCCGCGGGGTGAGCGGTTGAGAAACCCCGTGGTGCTGGCGCTGCCCCGGGGCGGCGCGCCGGTGGCGGACGAGATCGCCCAGGCGCTGCAGGTGCCGTTGGACGTGCTGGTGGCCCGGAAGATCGGCGCCCCGTTCAACCCCGAGCTGGGCGTCGGCGCACTCGCCGGGGACGACCCGCCGCTGTACGACGAGCGGGCGCTGGCCCTGCTGGATCTGACGCCGGCCCAGCTCGCCCCGCGGGCCCGGGAAGAGCGCACCGAGCTGCGCCGCCGCGAACAGCTCTACCGTCGTGGGCGCCCCTCCGCCGACCTACGGGACCGTACGGTGATCGTCGTGGACGACGGGCTGGCCAGCGGTGTCACCGCGCGGGCCGCGCTGCGCTCCCTGCGCCATCGCGGGCCCGCCCGAGTGATCCTCGCGGTGCCGGTGTGCTCACGGGAGGCCGCCGCGGCGGTCCGCCCGGAGGTCGACGACCTGGTGTGCCTGGACCAGCCCGACCCGTTCCAGGCGGTCGGCCTGTGGTACGAGGACTTCGCACAGGTCCGCGACGATGAGGTGATCGATGTACTGCGGGCCTCCCTCGCTCCGCAGTGAGAGGTCCGACCCCTGACGGACCTGACGGGCCGGGCGGGCCGGTCCGCGGCTCACCCGGCCAGGTGGGCCTTGTCCCCCATCACCACGACCGGGTGCAGCGTGGGGTCGAGGTTCTTCAGCAGATACTCCATGCCGGACTTGGGCAGGCTCACACACGCCGAGGTGCCGCTGCCGTGGTCCATGTGCAGCCAGATGGATCCGCCCTTGCTCTGGCCCTGAGGCCGGGTCGGGTCGAGCGGTGAGGTGCCCTTGACGCGGTTGTAGTCGATGGCGATGACGTAGTCGAAGTCGTGCCAGTGGGTCTTGGGCCAGTAGTGCGGGGCGGCGAAGGCGGCGGCCTGGTTGTACGGCAGCCGGGCACCGGGGTCCGGCAGCACACCGCCCGCGTCGCTGAGCGTGTAGACGCCGACCGGACTGCGCTTGTCGCCCTCGTGATGGTCCGTCGTCCAGCCCCGCTTGCCGTTGTGTCCGGCCCAACTGCGGGTCCGCTCCCACTTCTTGCCCTGCTTGGTATAGAGCACGACGGTCGCGTCCGCGGAGTTCACGCCATTGCCGTAGACCGCGACGACCTGCCGCGCGGCGGCCGGGATCTTCGCCTGGAGGGCGTCGCCCACATCCGGGATGCGCGTGGGGTCCGACACGGGTGCGGAGCTGCGCAGCGCCTGCTTGCCCTGGCCACCGCTCTTGTCGCCGTCGCCGCCCGCACCGCCGCCGCAGGCCGTCAGGAGGATGAGGGCGGCGCCGGTGGCGGCCGCCGCGCGCATGGACGTCGTGCCGGAAATTCGCATGTCCCCCATCGTCCCACTCCCGTGGCGCGGAGACGCACACGGGATTGGCGTGTTCCGTGTCCCGGCGTGGGAAAACCAGTTGAATGCCGCAGGGATGGGGCGCGAGGCTTTCACGGCTCCTGCCTGCCCGTCACCCCGCCCGAGCCCTGGGACGTCATGCACATTCGCGATCTTCCATATCCCGATCCCGGCCTACCCGACGTCCGATCAGGACCCCACTTCCTGTGGTGGCTGGGCAGAAATCAACTGGGCGGGCAGGTGAAGGCGGCGCTGTGGGGTCTGCTGCACATGGCCGCCCTGGTGTCCTTCCCCGTGGCCATCGGCTTTGGCGTCCAGGCCGTCGTGGACGGCTCGGGCGGGCGGCTGGCGCTGGCCGGCGGGCTGATGGCCGGGCTGACCGCGCTCACCGCGCTCGGGGACACCATGCTGCACCGGGCGGCGGTCACCAACTGGATCACGGCGGCGGCACGGGTGCAGCAGCTGCTCGCCCGCAAGGCGGTCGAGTTGGGTTCGACGCTGACGCGGCGGGTGGCGGCGGGCGAGGTGGTGGCCGTCTCCACCGGCGATGTGGAGAAGATCGGCTGGTTCGTGGAGGCGCTGTCCCGCTTCACGGCGGCCGCGATCACCACCGTCGGGGTGTGTGTGGCTCTGACCGTCTACCAGCCGGCGCTGGGGGTGGTGGTGGCCCTCGGCGTGCCCGCACTGGCGCTGGCGGTCTTCCCGCTGCTGCCCCGGGCCACGCGGCGGGCGGACGAGCAGCGGGAGAAGGCCGGCCGGGCGACCGAACTGGCCTCGGACACCGTGGCGGGGCTTCGGGTGCTGCGCGGCATCGGGGGCGAGGAGCTGTTCCTCGACCGCTACCGGCGGGCCTCGCAGGAGGTGCGGACGGCGGCGGTGCGCAGTGCCCGCATGTGGGCGCTGATCGCCGCCGTCCAGGTCGCCCTGCCGGGGCTGCTGCTGATCGGGGTCGTCTGGTACGGGGCGACACTCGCCCGGGAGGGGCGGATCTCGGTGGGCGAGCTGGTGACCGTCTACAGCGCGGTGACCTTCCTGCTCTTCCCCTTGAGAAATTTCGAGGAGATCGCGATGGCCTATTCCTTCTCCCGGCCTTCGGCGCGGCGCGCCGCCCGGGTGCTGGGGCTGCGGCGCTCCACGACCGGCGCCGAGCGCCCCGGCGCGCACACGGCGGCCGACGGACCGGGCGGGGAGCAGCTCGGCGGCGATCTGTACGACCCGATGAGCGGGGTGCTCGCGCCCGCCGGGCAGCTGACCGCGGTGGTGTGCGGAGACCCGGACCTGGCGGGACGACTGGCCGACCGGTTCGGCGGACACGCTCCGGACGACGACGATGGCGACGGCGGCGATGACGGCGGAGGCGCGGCGGAGGCGGAGCCCGGGCGGGCTCCGTCGGCGCTGCTGGGCGGCGTGCCGCTGGACGGGGTGCCGCTGGCCGCCGCGCGCCGGGCGGTGCTGGTCCAGGACAAGGACCCGGTGCTGCTGTCGGGCACGCTCGCCGAGCTGCTCGATGTGCCCCGCTCGGAGGCGGTCACGGTGGCGGAGGCGCTGGAGGCGGCGCAGTGCGGCGACGTGCTGGACGCGCTCGTACAGGCTTCGGTGGACGACTCGGGCACGGCGGACCCGCTACGTGCACGGATCACCGAGCGCGGCCGTTCCCTGTCGGGCGGACAGCGGCAGCGGCTGGCGCTGGCCCGCTCGCTGGTGACCGACCCTGAGGTGCTGGTGCTCGATGAGCCGACGTCCGCGGTGGACTCGCACACCGAGGCGCGGATCGCGCAGGGCCTGCGGCGGCTGCGGACGGGGCGGACCACCGTCGTCTTCACCTCCAGCCCGCTGCTGCTGGACCGGGCCGACCGGGTGGTGTTCGTACGGGACGGCAAGGCGGCCGCCGCGGGCGTGCACCGCGAGCTGCTGGGCACCGAGTACGCGTACCGCGCGGTGGTCACGCGCGAACCGGAGGAAGCGGACCAGGACGCGGGCCAGGACGCGAACGGGCACGAGACCACGGGGCCCAGGGCCGCGGAGCGGATCGGGAAGATCGGAGAGTCGGCATGATCGGAGTGGCCCCACCGGCCTATGACCCGGCCGCACCACAGTCGGCGACGACACTGCCGGTCGGTACCCCCGCCACCGTGCGGGACTACGTCCGCGAGCTGCTGCGGCGGCACCGGGCGGCCTTCGCCCTGCTGATGGCCGTGAACGCGACCGCCGTGATCGCCTCCATGGTCGGCCCGTATCTGCTGGGCGGGCTGGTCGAGGACCTCGCGGCGGGAGAGCGTGACCTGCACATCGGACGCACCGTCGCACTGTTCGCGGTGGCGCTCGCGGTGCAGACCGCGTTCGTCCGGATGGTGCGGCTGCGCGGCGCGGTGCTGGGCGAGAAGATGCTGGCCGATCTGCGCGAGGACTTCCTCGTACGGTCGGTGGGCCTGCCGCCGAGCGTGCTGGAGCGGGCCGGGACCGGCGATCTGCTGTCCCGGATCACCACCGACATCGACCGACTGGCCAACGCGATGCGCGAGGCGGTGCCCCAGTTGGCCATCGGGGTGGTGTGGACCGGGCTGCTGCTCGGCGCGCTGACCGTGACGGCGCCGCCGCTGGGGCTGGCGGTGCTGATCGCGCTCCCGGTGCTGGTGATCGGCTGCCGCTGGTACTTCCGGCGTGCGCCGAGCGCCTACCGCTCGGAGGCGGCCGGATACGCGGCGGTGGCCTCGTCCCTCACCGAGACGGTGGACGCCGGACGGACCATCGAGGCGCAGCGGCTGGGCGACCGGCGGACCGCCGTGTCCGAGCGCCGGATCCGCGAATGGACCGCGTGGGAGCGGTACACGCTCTGGCTGCGCAGCGTGCTCTTCCCCGTGATCAATGTGACGTACTCGCTGATCACCGGGTCGGTGCTGATGATCGGCGGCGCCTTTGTGCTGCGGGGCTGGATGACGGTCGGCGAGCTGACGACGGGGGCGCTGCTGGCACAGATGCTGGTGGAGCCGGTCGGGCTGATTCTGCGCTGGTACGACGAGCTACAGGTGGCGCAGGTGTCGCTGGCCCGGCTGGTGGGGGTGCGGGAGATCGAGCCGGACTCGGCCGACGACACGGTGGCGCCCGGCGGCCGGGAGGTGCGCGCGGACGAGGTGCGGTTCGGGTACCGGGCGGACATCGATGTGCTGCACGGGGTGACGATGCGGGTACGGCCGGGGACGCGGCTGGCTCTGGTCGGGCCGTCCGGCGCGGGCAAGTCCACCCTGGGCCGGCTGCTCGCCGGGATCTACGCGCCCCGGAGGGGCACGGTGACGCTGGGCGACGCGGAGCTGGCCCGGATGCCGGCGGAGCGGGTGCGCGAGCATGTGGCGCTGGTCAACCAGGAGCACCATGTCTTCGTGGGGTCGCTGCGCGACAATCTGCTGCTGGCCCGCACCTCCGCGCGGGACACCGAGCTGTGGGCGGCCCTGAGCGCGGTGGACGCCGAGGGCTGGGCGCGGGCGCTGGAGGGCGGTCTGGACACCGAGGTCGGGTCGGGCGGGCTGGCGCTGACCCCGGCGCAGGCTCAGCAGATCGCCCTGGCCCGGCTGGTCCTGGCCGATCCGCACACGCTCGTCCTGGACGAGGCCACCTCGCTGCTCGATCCGCGGGCGGCGCGGCACCTGGAGCGGTCCCTGGGCCGGGTGCTGGAGGGCCGGACCGTGGTCGCCATCGCCCACCGGCTGCACACCGCCCATGACGCGGACCTGATCGCGGTGGTCGAGCAGGGCCGGATCAGCGAGCTGGGCAGCCACGACGAACTCGTCGCGGCGGACGGCGCCTACGCGGCGCTGTGGCGCTCCTGGCACCAGTAGCGACCGCCCCCGGCGGTGCGGCTCGCTCCGCGCCGCCGGGTCCCCGGGGTCAGCCGCCGGGTCCCCGGGGTCAGATGATGCCGAGGGCACCGAGGCCGCTCAGGCCGCCCACCACCATGAAGACCGGCATCAGCACCTTCAGCTCGACCCAGCTGCCCGCCCGGAACCGCATCCCCTTCGGGGGTCCGATCGGGTACCACCGCTTGCGCCCTATCGGTATGGGCCACAGGATCGGGCAGCCGGAGACGGTGAGCGCGTCCCCGATGTCGTGCACCAGGGCCCCCAGGACGATCGGCAGGCCGAGCCACAGATACTCCTGGCCCGGCTCGGTGAACAGCCAGTCGGCGCCGTTGCCCGGCTTGTGCAGCACATCGGCGAGGATCCAGGCGCTGGTGGCGCCGAGCAGCCACACCAGCACATCGCTGGAGACCCGCGCCATGCGCCACAGCAGCCCCTCGACGGCCAGCACCATATGGACGAAGAGGATCGCGAGCACCGCCCAGCGGCCGCCGGTCATCGCGAGCGCCGAGGCGCCCGCGCCGATCAGCACCGCCCACAGCCAGGTGTGGGTGAGGGTGCGGTGACCGCCCGAGCGGCGCGGGTCGCCCTGCTTCTTGGTCGCCTTGTAGACCGCGTGCGAGAGTTTGTCGGTCACCTCGCACAGGCCCCGGGAGACCGGTCCGAACGCGCGGGATATCGTCGCCGCCTTGTGGTCGAGATCGGGGGCGAGCGCCGCCCCGGCGCAGATCAGAGCGCCGACGACAAGCACCGGCCAGGGCATCTCATGGCCCGCTGCCGCGGCCGCCGCACCCACCCCCAGCCAGGCTGCCGCCCCGGACAGCGAATGCGCCGGTCCCATCATGGTGTTAACCCCGCCCCTGTTCGTGCCCGCATAAGCGCGGGAGTCGGTCTGTTCGGAAGTTCTCCAGGGCTCGGTACGCCCCTTCGGCTCACTCGCCGGGCACAGCCTAGCGGCGGACGATCTTCGTCCCAGCAGCCGGTTCCCGGCTCGCGCGGGAAAGCAGGCAGTATAGGGGCGTGACTCTTATCGATCAGCTGCCGAGCGACGCCGACCCCGACGCCCTTTTCGAGGCGTTTTCCACGTGGGTCGAGGAGCGGGGCATCTCGCTCTACCCCGCCCAGGAGGAAGCGCTGATCGAGGCGGTGTCCGGGTCGAACGTCATCCTGTCCACCCCCACCGGCTCGGGCAAGAGTCTGGTGGCGGCGGGCGCCCACTTCGCCGCCCTCGCCCGTGACGAGGTCACCTTCTACACCGCGCCGATCAAGGCTCTCGTCTCGGAGAAGTTCTTCGAGCTGTGCAAGCTCTTCGGCACCGAGAACGTCGGGATGCTCACGGGCGACGCGTCGGTCAACGCGGACGCGCCGGTGATCTGCTGCACGGCCGAGGTGCTGGCGTCCATCGCCCTGCGGGACGGCAAGGACGCCGACATCGGTCAAGTGGTGATGGATGAGTTCCACTTCTACGCGGAACCGGACCGCGGCTGGGCATGGCAGATCCCGCTGCTCGAGCTGCCCAAGGCCCAGTTCGTGCTGATGTCGGCGACGCTCGGCGATATGACGCGGTTCGAGGAGGACCTGACCCGGCGCACCGGGCGGCCCACCTCGGTGGTGCGCTCCGCGACCCGGCCCGTGCCGCTGAGCTATGAGTACCGCGCCACGCCGATGACCGAGACGCTGACCGAGCTGCTGGAGACCCGGCAGGCGCCCGTCTACATCGTGCACTTCACCCAGGCGGCCGCGGTGGAGCGGGCCCAGGCCCTGATGAGCATCAATATGTGCTCGCGGGCGGAGAAGGACGAGATCGCGGCGCTCATCGGGAACTTCCGGTTCACCACCAAGTTCGGCCGGAACCTGTCCCGCTATGTGCGGCACGGTATCGGGGTGCACCACGCCGGGATGCTGCCGAAGTACCGGCGACTGGTGGAGAAGCTGGCGCAGGCCGGGCTGCTGAAGGTCATCTGCGGTACGGACACCCTGGGCGTGGGCGTCAACGTGCCCATCCGCACGGTCTTGTTCACCGCGCTGACGAAGTACGACGGCCAGCGGGTGCGGACGCTGCGGGCCCGGGAGTTCCACCAGATCGCGGGCCGGGCCGGGCGGGCCGGGTTCGACACCGCCGGCTTTGTCGTGGCGCAGGCGCCCGAGCACGTCATCGAGAACGAGAAGGCGCTGGCGAAGGCCGGGGACGACCCGAAGAAGCGGCGCAAGGTGGTGCGCAAGAAGGCGCCCGAAGGGTTCGTCAACTGGGGACAGAACACCTTCGAGAAGCTCATCGCCTCCGAACCCGAGCCGCTCACCTCCCGGTTCAGGGTCACCCACGCGATGCTGCTGTCGGTCATCGCCCGGCCGGGCAACCCCTTCGAGGGGATGCGACACCTCCTCGAGGACAACCACGAGCCGCGCAAGAACCAGCTGCGCCATATCCGCCGCGCCATCGCGATCTACCGCTCGCTGCTGGACGGGGGCGTGGTGGAGCAGCTCAAGGAGCCCGATGCCGAGGGGCGGAGGGTACGGCTGACGGTGGATCTCCAGCAGGACTTTGCGCTGAACCAGCCGCTGTCCACCTTCGCGCTCGCCGCCTTCGAGCTCCTGGACCCCGAATCCCCCTCCTACGCCCTGGACATGGTCTCGGTCGTCGAGTCGACCCTGGACGATCCACGGCAGATCCTGGCGGCGCAGCAGAACAAGGCCCGCGGCGAGGCGGTGGCCGCGATGAAGGCGGACGGCATCGAGTACGAGGAGCGCATGGAGCGGCTCCAGGACGTCTCGTACCCCAAGCCGCTGGAGGAGCTGCTCTTCCACGCGTACGGCCTCTACCGCAAGAGCCACCCGTGGGTCGGCGACCATCCGCTGTCGCCCAAGGCGGTGATCCGCGACATGTACGAACGCGCGATGACCTTCACCGAGTTCACCTCGTTCTACGACCTGGCGCGGACCGAGGGCATCGTGCTGCGCTACCTCGCCAGCGCCTTCAAGGCCCTGGACCACACGGTGCCGGACGATCTGAAGTCCGATGAGTTCCAGGACATCATCGCCTGGCTCGGCGAGATGGTGCGGCAGGTCGACTCCAGCCTGCTGGACGAGTGGGAACAGCTCGCGAACCCCGAGGAGGAGTCCGCGGAGGAGGCTCAGGAGCGCGCCGACCAGGTCAGGCCGGTCACCGCGAACGCGCGCGCCTTCCGCGTCCTGGTGCGCAACGCGATGTTCCGCCGAGTCGAGCTCGCCGCGCTGGACAAGGTGGCCGAGCTCGGCGAGATGGACGCGGACTCCGGGTGGGACGAGGACGCGTGGGCGACGGCGATGGACTCCTACTGGGAGGAGTACGACGACCTGGGCACCGGGCCGCAGGCGCGCGGCCCGAAGCTGCTGCACATCGAGGAGCAGCCCGAGCACGGGCTGTGGCGGGTGCGGCAGACCTTCGACGACCCCAACGGGGACCACGACTGGGGCATCTCGGGGGAGGTCGATCTGGCCGCCTCCGACGAGGAGGGACGAGCGGTGGTGCGGATCACCGAGGTGGGGCAGCTGTAGCCTCCCAGTCGTCACGGCCCCAGAACAGGCGGGGCCCGAACACGCGGGGCCCGGCCCCGCGGCGAGCACCGCCAGCGAAGGAGCACCACCGATGACCAATCCCGCCGAGCGCTTGGTCGATCTGCTGGATCTGGAGCAGATCGAGCTGAACATCTTCCGCGGACTCAGCCCCGACGAGTCGCTGCAGCGGGTGTTCGGCGGGCAGGTGGCCGGGCAGGCGCTGGTGGCCGCGGGACGGACCACCGACGGGCAGCGCCCGGTGCACTCGCTCCACGCGTACTTCCTGCGCCCGGGGCGGCCGGGGGTGCCGATCGTGTACCAGGTGGAGCGGGTCCGCGACGGTCGCTCCTTCACCACGCGCCGGGTCGTCGCCGTCCAGCAGGGTCGGACGATCTTCAATCTGACGGCCTCCTTTCATCTTCCCGAGCCGGGCATCGAACAGCAGCTGCCGATGCCCGAGGTGCCTGAGCCGGAGAGCCTGCCGATGCTCGCCGACGAGATCCGCGAGCATCTCGGGGCGCTCCCTGAGTCGCTCGAGAGAATGGCGCGCCGCCAGCCCTTCGACATCCGGTATGTGGAGCGGCTGCGCTGGACGCCCAAGGAGCTCGAGGGCGCGGAGCCGCGCAGCGCTGTATGGATGCGGGCGGTCGGCCCGCTCGGCGACGACCCGCTCGTGCACACCTGCGCGCTCACCTACGCGAGCGACATGATGCTGCTGGACGCGGTGCGGGTGCCGGTGGAGCCGCTGTGGGGCCGTCGCGGCTTCGACATGGCCTCGCTGGACCACGCCATGTGGTTCCACCGGCCGTTCCGCACTGACGAGTGGTTCCTCTACGACCAGGAGTCGCCGATCGCCACCGGCGGCCGCGGGCTGGCCCGCGGCCGGATCTACGACCGGGCCGGCCGACTCCTCGTCTCCGTGGTGCAGGAAGGGCTCTTCCGCCCCGTGTAGGGAGCCGCCGGGCCGTCCGCCGCGCTCCGGCGCCCACGGATGAGGCGGTGCCAGAGCGGGAGCCTGCGAAGCCGCGCCGGAGGCGGGGCGGGCTCGCCGCCCGGCGACTCCGCCACCTTCGCCGCCTCGGCCGGACGCGGGACGGGCGGCGGGATGGGCCGCGTCCGGCGGGCGTCCCGCACGCAGGTGTCCAACGCGGCCCGGCAGCGCCGGATCTCCGCGGGGCCGTCCGCCGTCATCAGGGCGGCGGTCACCTCCGCCGCCGGACCGGTCCCGGCGGGCGCCGGGGCGAGCCGGGGCATCAGCTCACGCACATACGCCCGCTCGGCCGGGTCGGTGACGACCGCGTCCAGCTCGGCGGGGGCCAGCGCCGCGGCCCATACCGCGGCCCGCTCCCAGGGGTCATCGGTCCGGGCGAGCAGCTGCTCGACGCGACGGCCGCGCCATCTGGCGGCCCGCTGGTCCTCCCCCGCGCCGAGTGTGGCACGCAGACCGGCCGGGATGCGGCCGGTCAGCAGGGCGGGCTCCCGCTCGGCGAACGCGCCGAGCTCCGCGGCCGGATACAGCCACACCACGGCCCGGTACCGGTTGACGTAGAACCGGACCGGGGTGAAGAAGCCACCGCGCGCCAGGCGGGTGAACCGCCCCTGGCTGATGCCCAGCAGCTCGGCTCCCTCGGCCGTGCCCACCACGCGGAGCCGGGCGCGCAGCGCGCTCGGGAAGCCCGCGGCGGCCGCGAGCCGAAGCAGCTCCGCGCGCGCCACCCGCCGGCCCATGGCCCCCACGGCGACGGTGCGCACCTCGCCCAGCTGCACGGCCAGCTCGAACTCGCCGCGCCTGAGGCCCAGCTCCCTGGCCGCTCTGTCGAAGGCGACGGTCTCCTCGGCGCCGTCCGACACCGGCGGCGCCGGGCTCCTCCCCGGCTTCTGACTCGACTTCTGACGCGACTCTTGAAGCGTTTGAGGCGACTTCTGAAGCGACTTCTGGCGTTCCCCCACTACCACGACGGTCCTCCCCCGCGACTGGTCAATCACTGACAGTGATGACGATGGCCGCTGAGCGAGACCGCCCGTCAGGCCTGTGGATAACTTCCGCTCACAGCCCGCTGGGCGCGCCGCTCTCCTGTCTGACCTCGACGCCCAGGTGCTCCCCCACCCTGTTGACCAACAGCGCCATCTCGTACGCGACCTGGCCGACGTCGGCTTCCGGGCCGCTGAGCACGCACAGACAGCTGCCGTCCCCGGCGGCCGTCACAAACAGCACACCCTCCTCGAATTCGACCATCGTCTGCCGCACCCGCCCCGTGCGGAAGTGATGCCCGGACCCCTTGGCCAGGCTGTGTAACCCCGAGGCGACGGCGGCCAGATGTTCGGCGTCCTGCCGGACGAGCGTGGAGCTGGCGCCCGTCACCAGCCCGTCGTTCGACAGCACCAAGGCATGCCGTATCTGTGCGATCCGCTCGGTCAGGTCGTCCAACAGCCAATCGAGCCCTTTGCTGAGTGCCATACCGTTCCTCCCCGTCCGGCCATCCACCACAGCTGCCGGGCCAGCCTTTCTCACTGCCGCTCTCCGGGCAACCCGGCCCGCCTGTCGGCACGCCGATGTGCGCCGCTTGACACAAGATGGAGACATGGCACAGAAAATGACCAAGGATCAGTGGCAGAAGTTCCTCTCGGAGGGCACCCGCACCGCGAAGCTGTCGACCGTGCGGGCCGACGGCAGCCCGCACCTCGCGCCCGTGTGGTTCCTGCTCGACGGCGACGACGTCGTCTTCAACACGGGCGAGGACACCGTCAAAGGCCGCAACATGGCCCGCGACGGGCGGGTCAGCCTGTGCGTGGACGACGACCGGCCCCCGTTCTCGTTCGTCACTTTGCAGGGGCGCGCCGAGTTCAGCGACCGGCTCGAGGAGGTCCGCGACTGGGCCACCAGGATCGCGGCGCGGTACATGGGCGAGGACCGCGCGGAGCAGTACGGCGCCCGCAACGGCGTCCCGGGCGAGCTGCTGGTACGGGTCCGCATCGAGAAAGTCGTCGCTCTCGCCGACATTGCCGACTAGCCGGATTCGGCCGAAACCCATCGCTCTCCGACGGGCCCTCGACGAGGGCCAGGATTCGGGACAGCCGGTCCAGCGCTTGGGCCAGGTGACTCAGCAGGGCCAGGTGACTCAGCGCTGATAGAGGCCGACCAGCGTGCCGCTCGCGAGCTGGCTGCGGTCGACGGCGCGGTGCACTTCGTCGGCCGAGGGCTCGTCGGGGAGGACCAGCGGTTCGGGAAGGGCGTACAGCCGGAAGAAGTACCGGTGCGGCTGATCGCCCGCGGGCGGGTGCGGCCCGCCCCAGCCCTCCTGGTGGTATCCGTTGGTGCGCGGCAGGCCGCCCGAGGGCGTCTGCCCGGCACCCACCCCGCCGCTGGCGGGAGCGATGCCGGTGACCAGCCAGTGGACGAACGCCCCGGACGGGGCGTCCGGGTCCTCGCACAGCAGGGCCAGCTCGGCCGTGCCCGCCGGGACGCCGGACCAGGTCAGCGGCGGCGAGAGGTCCTCCCCGTCCTTCGTGTGGCGGCGGGGGATCCGGTCGTGGTCGTCGAACGCGGGGCTGTTGAGCTCGATTCCAGCCATGAGCAGGCGAGTACCCGCGCGAAGGGCGGCCAAGCGGCCAACCGCCCCCTGCCGGTCGCGGCCTTTGCGATGGCGGGAGCCGACCGGTCAGGCCGGGGCGGCCGGGGTCTCCGGGAGGCGCGGGTGGGCGCGCAGATGCTCCTCCACCCGCTCGACGAGCCGGGCCGTCTCGGAGGCGATCAGCGCGGGGTCGGCGGTGGCCGCGCTCAGAACGGCCAGGTACGAGCCCTCGCCCGCCGCCACGACGAACAGGTTGCCGGCCTCCATCTCCACCATGGTCTGGCGCGCCGCACCGCGCGCCCGTCGGCGCGCCGCACCGACGGCGAGGCCGTGAAACCCGGAGGCGACAGCGGCCAGTTGCTCGGCGTCACGGCGGTCGAGCCCGCGGGAAGCGCTCACCGTCGCTCCGTCACCGGACAGTACGACGGCGTGTCGTACGTCCCCGACGCGGACCACCAGATCGTCCAGAAGGCAGTCGAGACCGTCCGGGAAGCGGGCGGCAATTCTGCGGTGCTCGGTCATGGCCGTCTCCTTCTGTCGGGAGCTGTCCCATGGCCCAGAGACGCTAGCCGGGAGGGGGCGCGCGCAGGGGGCGCATTCGGAAGATGCTGGAATTTGACAGGGACAGATGACAGAACGATCGACCGATGCCCGAACGTGCACACTATTCGGGTTCTCGCTCAGGGTTTCCCCTCAGCTTCCTCCAGATCCGGCCCACCCGAGGAGCCATATGAGCCACCAGCGCACCCCTGCCGATCGCCTGGCCGAGGTCCGGGAATTCTTCACCCCGCGGGCCGCCGACTGGGACACCCGCTTCCCCGACGACGGCCCCGCCTACGCCGCCGCCGTCGCCGAGCTCGGCCTGCGCGCCGGGGACGCGGTGCTCGACGCCGGCTGCGGTACAGGCCGTGCCCTGCCCGCGCTGCGCGCCGCCGTCGGCCCCACCGGAACGGTCCTCGGCGCCGACGCGACGCCCGCGATGCTGACGGCCGCCATACGTGCCGGCCGGCAACGGGACGCGGCGCTCGCCCTCACCGACGTCACCAGACTGCCGCTGCGCGACGGCTGTCTGGACGCGGTGTTCGGCGCCGGGCTGATCTCCCACCTGCCCGAGCCCGAGGCCGGGCTGCGGGAGCTGGCCCGGGTGGTGCGCCCCCAGGGCCGGCTCGCGCTGTTCCACCCCGTGGGGCGGGCTGCGCTCGCCGCCCGGAAGGGCCGCCCGATCACCCCCGACGACCTGCGGGCCGAGCCCAACCTGTGCCCGCTGCTGGCCCGTTCGGGCTGGCGGCTGACCTCGTACACGGACCGGGACACTCGCTTCCTGGCCCTCGCGGTCCGTCAGGGCTGAGCCGGCGGAGCGATGCATCGCCATCAATGCATCGCTGCCGATGTATCACGCAGTCGAGATACAGCGTCCGTGCGGCACAATGCGCACATGCTGGAACTCGCCATCCTGGGCTTCCTCAGCGACACGCCGCTGCACGGCTACGAGCTGCGCAAGCGAATCGCCGCGCTGACCGGGCACGTCAGGCCGGTGGCCGAAAGCACGCTGTACCCGGCGATCAAGCGTCTGGAGATGGCCGGGCTGCTGGCCCGCGAGACCCAGCCGGGCACGGGTGCCGCGCCACGGCATGTGCTGACCCTGACCGCCGAGGGCCGGGCCGAGCTCCGCCGCCGCCTCGCGGAGCCGGCGCAGGCCGACATCACCGACGAGAACCGCTGGTTCACCGTGCTCGCGTTTCTGCGGCACCTGGAGGACCCGGCGACCCAGGCGACAGTGCTGGAGCGCCGACTCGCGTTTCTCCGGCAGCCCACGAGCTTTTTCTACGACGACGACCGACCGCTGCGCGCCGAGGAGATCGAGGATCCCTTCCGGCGCGGCATCCTCACCATCGCCCGCGCCGCCAGCCAGGCCGAACAGTCCTGGCTGCGCCGCACCCTGGACTCGCTGCGGGCGACCGGCGGCGCCTGACGGCGATGCGGCCGACAGACCCGCTCCGCATCCGCGCACGGAGTCTCGACGCCGTGGCTACTGGCTGGTTAAGGTGCGCCGCACAACGCATTGGGCCCCCGGATTCCGGCCCCGCAAAGAGGAGGCTGCCGTGCCCGCCAGTGAGGTGTCGGACCACGACGCGCTGTATGTGCTCACCGCGGTGGTGCTGACGCCCGCGCAATTCCCGAGCGTGTTGGGCGACGACTATCCCGAGGCCTGCGCCGCGCTCGGTCTTGAGCCGTACGAGGGCGGGTACGGCCTGGTGCTGGGCCAGGACGGCGACGGCGCCCGGTGGACGGTCGTCATCGACGACGCGTCGCTGGTCGCCTGCGCCGTCGCCGCGTGGGACTGCGGGATGGAGTACAACCTGGCCATCGACGACCGGACGGTGGTCGTCTCCCTCCCCGGCTGGCCGCTCTCGGTCGCCGTCTCCGCGCCGGGCGTCCCGGCGCCGCACGACCCCGACCCCGGCCCGGAGGGCGGGGAGGCGGCCACACCGCCGCTCGCCCCGCCGGACACCGAGCGGTGGGGCCCGGCGCAGCGGCGGCTGGGTGCGGACGAGATCGCGCTTCAGTGGGCCCTGTGGCGCGAGCAGGTCGACAGCGACGTCACGTTCGTACCTCCCGGCGAGAAGCCGCACGAGGGCGTGCGACGCGTACTGGCGGAGGCGCGCGGATACCTGGACGCGCCCCCGCCGCCCGGCCGGGTCCGCTCCGCCTTCGCCTCCGGCGACGCGCGGACCCTGCGGGCCGATGGGCCCGGCTGGAGCATCGTGGCCCGTACGGACGACATCGCGTTCGTGCTGATGGACGACGCGCCGGGCGAGGTGGTGCCGGTCGGCCGCGGCCCGGAGCTGCCGGGCCTGCTGACGGCACTGGACCAGCTGGCCGTACGCCCCGGCTGAGTCGGCGTCGGGTCCGGGGCTCCACGGGCCGGGCGGGCCGCCTCGGTCGGTGGGGCGCCCCCCGGCCGGTGCGCGGATCGCCGCCGGTCGCGGGTCACCAGCGGCGGTGCGGGTCGACGAGGAGGGCCGCCTCAGCCGTGTCCGGGTCGGGGTGCCCACACAGCTCCTCGATCTCCGCCCGCCACGGGTCCGGCCAGCCGCTCCTGCCGCCCGTCGCCTTCACCAAAGCGAGCGCCGTCAGTCCGCCCAGGGCGTCGCCGCGCTCGCGCAACACGCCGACGACGGTGCGCACCGCCTCCCGCACCTGCTCGTCGTCGTGGTCGAACGCGAGGTAGTCGACGAAGCGCAGGCGGTCCGGCCGTTCCTGGACCAGCGAGAGATAGCGCTCCCAACGGCCGAGGCCGGGGTCGCCCGCGCGCAGCGCGGCACAGGCCACACTCAGCACGGCGCCGGTGGCCTCGCGGCGCAACCCGGCGGCCAGGAGCGCGTCCACCACGGCGTCGCCCTGCGAGAGTTCACCGGCCGGCTCTTGGGCGAGTCGGTTGGTGACGGCGGACCCGCAGCCCGCGAGCCGCCGCAGCGCGTCGGCGCGAGCGCCTCGTCCGCTCCCCACGCCCACGCCGGTGTCGGCGCATGTCCGGGCGACCAGGGTCTCGAGCACGCCGCGCAGGGCGGCGGCCCCCGCGTCCCCAGCGACGCGCCCGAGCGCGTCCACCGCGGCACGCCACACTCGTGACGGCCGGTTCGCGGCGACGGCGGCCGCCGCCAGCGCGCCGGTTCCTTCCGCGCACGTCCCGGCCGTCCCGGTCACCATGCAGTGGGGCAGCGCGGCGCAGGCGGCCCGAGCCGCGTCGTCGTCCCCGGTACGGACCACCCCGGCGAGGAAGGACGCATACGCCGAGCGAGCACGGATCCCCGCCGCTTCCGGATCGCTCACGATCACGGCCTCGCGGACGGCGGGCTCGTGCAGATGCCCCGTCAGCCGGTCGGCCACGCCCGGCGCGTCGACGCGGGCGAGGAGCGAGCGGGCGAGCACCACCCGCACGTCCCGGTGCTGCCCGGGCTCGTCCCAGGCCGCGAGCAGGGCGGCGAACGCCACGTCGCCGGGCAGCTCGGCCAGAGCGCGGGCGGCCTCCTTGCGGCTGCCGACCGGAGCCGAAACCGAGCGCACGGCGGGTGCGAGGAGCGCGACGGCCTTCCGGTCGGGCACGCCGCCCAGAAGGCGCCGCACCCCTGCCATCGCCGCCCGCCCGCGTGCTCCGCCGGTTCCGGCGTGTCGGAGGAGGAGAGAGAGGACATCGGGGGCCGAACGAGTGTCGGAGGCGGGCGTGTCCCGGTCGGCGGCTTGCGGCTCGGGGGCGTCCGGCCAGGAGTCGCCCAGGCCCCCACCGGGCACCTCGACACCCGAACCAGGCCCGGCCCCGCGAGCAGGCTCCCGACCGACGGGGTCACGCAAAGCCGGGTCGACGACATCGCGGTCAGGCAGGTCGGGGCAACGCATGTCCCGGCCGACCGCCCGCGCCTCAGGGGCGTCAGGCCAGGCCGGTCCAGACACGCCCGGACCGACGGCCCCGGAATCGCCCATGGCCCCACCGGGCACCTCGGCACCCGAACCGTCGCCACCGGGCACACGCGTTTCCGTGACGACCGGGTCGGCCGCGTCGCGGGCGGGCGTGGCCGGGGGCGGCGTGTCGCCGCGCGGCTTGTGGGCGGGGGCCCGCCGGTCGTTCGGGCGGGCGCTGGGAGGGGCGTCGGAGCACACGCCGAGCGCCGCGGTTTCGCCCAGTGCGGTCAGCGCCGCCGCGGCCACGGGCTGCGGTGCGCTGGACGCCAGGTCGGCCAGGAGCACCGGGTCGCGCAGCAGGGCCGCCGCGTCGGCGCGTGCGCGCGGCGGGGCCTCGTCGGCGGCGGCCACCGCCGCGAGATGAGCGGCCAGCAGGCGGCGCGTCCGCGCGGTCCACCGGCCGGTGACGGAGCGCGGCATACGCGGCACCCAGCGGTCGGTGGGGCGGCACGACAGCTGACCGGGCAACCCGTGCCGGGCGGAGCGCAGCACGTCCTCCAACAGGTCGGTGCGGCGGGCGGCCAGGGTCCGCAGCACCGGTTCCACCGTGGCGAACGACGGGTCAGAGGCGACCAGTTGGGCGCAGCGGCGCTCCCGTGTGGCGGGGGCCGTGATCCATGCCGCCGCCGCCCGGGCTGCCGCCCCGGGGTCCTCCCCGTCGAGCGCGGTATGGCCCACCAGCGCGTCCAGCGCGGGCAGAGTGGCGAGATGGGGCACGAGGAGTTCGGCAAGGGGTACGAGCCGGGAGGCGGGGAGGTGGCTCTCCGCCTGCCCGGTCGGCTGGTCGGCCTCTCCGGTCGGCCGGCCGGCCTGTGCCTGGGGACGGTCGGTCGGTTCGCCGAGGTGGTCGGGGGCCGTCCCGGCCCAGACGGCCGCCGCCGCCCGGGAGTCGAGCCTCAGTGGCGCGACCGGGCCACGACGGCGCGGGTCGCACAGGACCTGGCACAGCAGACGTGCCGCGTGCGCCGCCCGTTCGGCGTCTCCCCGGGCCGCCGCGCTCTCTGCGGTGCGGCGCAGCCACCGTTCGGCCGCGGCGACCGTGGCGGGCGTGGAGTCGCGGGAGTGGACGGTGGTCAGCGCCGCGTCGCGCAACACGCTCAGCGGCACCGCGGCCAGCATCCGGGGCGGCGCGTCGGCGGCCTGCGCCAGCGCGGCGCGCCGTACCTCCTCCCTGTCGTGCCAGGCCCGCTCGCAGGCCGCCACGGTCCGCGCGAACGCCGCCGGGTCGGCGTTCAGCTCGGCGCACGCGAGGAGCGCACGCCAGGCGTATGCGCGTTCGTAGGGGCGGTGGCTCGCCGCCGCCTCGAGGAGGATCGGTTCGGCGTCGGCGAGCGGAGCCACCGCGGCGAGTCGGTTGCGCAGTATCGGCGACTGACGCGGCCGGGCGAGGGCAGGGCGCAGGAGGTCCGCGCGGTCCGCCGGGTCGAGCGCGGCGAGGGCGTTGAGCCGCGTCCTCCTGCCGAGGCCGCGCGCGGGGATCCGGGCTTCGACGATGCGGCGCCTTGTGGCGGCGGGGAGCAGGGTGAGCAGGGGGTCGGGGGTGATGTCGAGCCGGTCGGGGCCGTACCAGCGGATGCCGCCGGCGCCCGCCTGGGCCGCCTCGGCCAGTTCGGCGAGTTCCTCGGGGGTGAGGGCGCGCAGTGCCCGCAGTACGGACCGCGGCAGCGGCCCGGCGGGCAGCCGGAGGGCGGGCGTCCGTTCCGACCCGACGCCCCGGTCGCTGTCGCCCCGGTCGCTGTCGGCGCGGTCGCTGTCGGCGCGGGCCGCGGCTCGCTGGAGGATCGCCAGCACCTCCCGAGGCCTGCGCAGCAGCGCCACCGCGCCGCGGCCCTCGATCAACGCGGGCGCTTGTTCGAAGAGCAGCAGCCCGGCGTCGGTGTCGCGTTCGGCCACGACGGCGGCCAACAGGCGGTGGCGGCGGGCCAGTCGCCGTCGGCCGTGGTCGTCGCGCGCCTGGTAGTCGGCCGCCAGCCGGGCGGCGACGGCCGCCGGGGCGGTGCGGGCAAGGGTGTGCAGGACACCGATCGGCGGGTCGAGGCGGGGCAGCCACTCGGCGGCCACGCCGGGTGAGCAGGCGGGCAGCAGACGGGCGGCGTCGACGGGGCCGTACGCGACGTGCGCCCGCGGCAGCAGCCGGTCGGCGAGCGCGGTACGCCGGCCGGCGCGCAGCACGCGGTACGCCTCATGCCGTATGGAGCGGCTCTCGCTCAAGGCGAGTGGGGCCAGGGCCTCTTCGGGCACCGGCAGTCGGATGGCCGCGGACAGGGCGCGGCGCCGGAGCAGAGGGTCGGCGAGCGCGGCCGCCACGGCATCGAGGTCGCGGCGGGAGACGGCGAGAAACAGCGCGAGGTGCCGGTCGTCCGGCTCCGGGGAGGAGTCGAGGGCGGTGTGCAGGGCGGTGCAGGCGTCCGGGGAGAGCGTGCGGGCGTACCGTGCCAGGGCGCTCATCCGGGCGGGGAAGGGCAGCGGGTCGAAGTGCGCCCGGAGCCAGGAAGGGGTCAGCGGCTGAGGAGTTCCGTATGCGGCCATGGGCGATCACCGAGAGATCGCGAGGCCGTCCTTTCCATGTGTCATGGGGAGGATCATCGCCCGGTGCCGGTCAGCCGCACAAGCCATTTACGCACCGCCGGGCCGCCGGGCCAAAGGCAGGGGGCACCAGGTCGGCCGGGCCCCCGCGGCATGCGTGGACGGGGTCCGGGTGACACCCGCGATCGGTGTTGCGCGGTCACTCCCAGGCGCGTGTCACCCCGGGCCCCGAGCCCGGCCGACGATCCGGCACACTCCGCCACGCCGCGTCCCGCCGTGTCCCTTCTCCCGGTTTCCGTCCGGGAATTCGCTATCAGGGTGACCCGATGGCGTGGCGCCGGTCACCGGCAGGCGGGGCGGCTGCCGCGGCCACGGTCAGCGCCCCAGCTCCTTGCGCGACACCCGGCGCAGTCTGCGCCGCTGGGAAGGGTCGAGCAGCAGATACGCCAGTGCGGGAACACCGACGATCACCAGGACCGCCGCCCAGAACGGCAGCAGCTGACACAGCAGGATCACTCCTATCGCCGCACCCCCGGCGACGGCCACAGCGCGCTTGGACATCTCCCATTGCCTCCTTCACGGCTCATGCCGCTTCACTCCTGTCAACGGACACCGGCGGCGTCCGGTTCCTGAGTGCGAAGGATCCAGGTGAGGCGCTTCACATCGGACGCCCGCCCGGCCGGACCACTCGTCCGGTACCCTCGGCCGCTCCCACTAGTCAAATTTGAGGAATGCGTCAGCTCCGTGACACCACCCACCGTGGCAACGCCCTCCGAGATCGCCGAACTCAGCCGCTGTACCACCGTCTTCCTCCCCGCCGACCCGGCGCGGACCGGACGCGTCGCCTTCTGGCGGCCGGACGGCCCGGACCCCACCAGCCCGGGCACCACCGAAGAGATCACCGTCGTGGTCCCGGACCCTTCTGACGGGGCCGACGAGGGCCGGGGCGTCCGCACCCGCGCCGTACGTGCCCTCGTCCTGCCCTTGGCCGAGGCGCTTCCGGTGCTCACCCGCGCCCGGGCACGCGCCGCGCACGCCCCTTCCCCCCAGGCCGATCCCACGGCGGCCTTCTGGGGCGCCGCCGCGGTGCTCGCCCTCCAGCTCGCCGCCCGCGGACGGCTGCTGCCCGGGCTCACGGCCACCGACCACGACGCCTGGCGCGTCGGCCCGCTCGCCGACGAGGATCTGCGGCGGGTGCGCGACCTGGCCGCCGCCATGCCCCCGGCCGCACACGCCGTGCCCCTGCCCGGCACCGATCCGCTGCGCCTGCCGGAGCCGGAGCGGCACATCCGCGCGTTCCTCGACGCGGTCGCGGACGGGCTGCCGCGCTCGCCCGCGGCGGCCATGGCCGCCGGCGGCCCCGCGTTCGCCGCGGCCGCGCCGCGGCGCCTGCCCGAGCAGCGGGCCTGGGCGGCGGACCTCGCCGCCGGGCACGACGCCGGCGTCCGGCTGTCGCTGAGGATCGAGCTGCTGGACGGTGACCTGGCCGGCGGCGGTGAGCACGGCGACGACGAGAAGGCCCCGTCCGGCCCCCGTTTCCGCGCCGTCCTCCAACTCCACAGCCTGGCCGACCCTGCCCTGGTGGCGGACGCCGCCGAGGTGTGGGCGGGCACCTCGGCCGCCGCCGCGGCCCTCGGCCCGCGCGCCCGTATGGACGCGCTGCTGACGCTGCGACGGGCCGCCCGCGCCTGGGCGTCGCTCGCACCGCTGCTGTCCGCCGCCGTGCCCGAGGCGCTCGACCTCGCCGACGAGGAGGTCATCGAGCTGCTCGGCCCGGCGGCCGGGGCGCTGGACGCCGCGGGAGTCCAGGTCCACTGGCCGAAGGAGCTGGCGCGCGGGCTGACCGCGCGCGCCGTCGTCGGCCCGCACGGCGGTGCCGACGACGAGGGGCCGGGGCCGGCGGGATCCGCGATGCCCTCGTATCTGTCGGCCGACGCGCTGCTCCGCTTCAGCTGGCGGTTCGCCGTCGGCGACCAGGAGCTCACCCGGGCGGAGCTGGACCGGCTCGCCGAGGCCGCCCGCCCGGTGGTGCGGCTGCGCGACCGATGGGTCGTCATCGACCCGGCGGCGGTCCGCCGGGCCCACGGCCGCGAGGACCGCGACATCACCACCGCCGACGCGCTCGGCGCCGTCCTGACCGGTCGGACCGAGGCCGAGGGCACCGGCGTCGAGGTGCGGGCCGCCGGCTGGCTGGCCACGCTGCGGGACCGCCTCGCCGACCCGGAAGGCCCGCGACACGGGCCCGTCGCCCCGCCCACGGGCCTTGCCGCCACCCTGCGCGACTACCAACTACGGGGCCTGGGCTGGCTGAGCCGGATGACCTCGCTCGGCCTCGGAGGCACGCTCGCCGACGACATGGGGCTGGGCAAGACCATCACCCTGATCGCCCTCCACCTCCACCGCCAGGCCGTCCCCGAGGCCGCCGGCCCCACCCTCGTGGTCGCGCCCGCCTCCCTGCTGGGCAACTGGCAGCGCGAGATCGAACGGTTCGCGCCCGGCACCCCGGTGCGCCGCTTCCACGGCGCCGCGCGCACCCTGGAGGACCTGGCGGACGGGGAGTTCGTCCTCACCACGTACGGCACGATGCGGCTCGACGCGCGGCGGCTGGCCGAGGCGTTGCCCGGGGGCTGGGGCCTGGTGGTCGCCGACGAGGCACAGCACGTCAAGAACCCGTACTCGGCGACCGCCAAGCAGCTGCGCGCCATCGGCGCCAAGGCGCGCGTCGCGCTCACCGGAACCCCGATCGAGAACAACCTCTCCGAGCTGTGGGCGATCCTCGACTGGACCACGCCCGGGCTGCTCGGCGGCCTCGGCTGGTTCCGCACCCACTACGCCCAGGCCGTCGAGAGCGGAAGCGATCCGGCCGCCGCCGAACGCCTGGCGAAGCTCGTCCGCCCGTTCCTGCTCAGGCGCCGCAAGTCGGACCCGGGTATCGCGCCCGAGCTCCCGCCGAAGACCGAGACGGACCGCGCCGTGTCGCTCACCAAGGAGCAGGCCGGGCTGTACGAGGCGGTGGTGCGCGAGATGCTCGCCGAGATCTCCGGCGCCGACGGGCTGGCCCGGCGCGGGCTCATCGTCAAACTCCTGACCGGCCTGAAGCAGATCTGCAACCACCCCGCGCAGTATCTGAAGGAGGACCGGCCCGTCATCCTTGGCCGGTCGGGAAAGCTGGAGCTGCTCGACGAGCTGCTGGACACCATCCTCTCCGAGGACGCGAGCGTCCTCGTCTTCACGCAGTACGTACAGATGGCGCGCATCCTCCAGGACCACCTGGCGGCGCGCGGCATCCCCGCGCAGCTGCTGCACGGCGGCACGCCGGTGGCGCGCCGCCAGGAACTCGTGGACCGCTTCCAGCAGGGCGAAGTGCCCGTGTTCCTGCTGTCGTTGAAGGCGGCCGGCACCGGCCTGAACCTCACCCGGGCCGGGCATGTCGTGCACTACGACCGCTGGTGGAACCCGGCCGTGGAGGCGCAGGCCACCGACCGCGCGTACCGGATCGGGCAGACCCAGCCGGTGCAGGTGCACCGGCTGATCGCCGAGGGGACGGTGGAGGACCGGATCGCCGCGATGCTCGAGCGCAAGCGGGAGCTGGCGGACGCGGTGCTCGGCGCGGGGGACGCGGCGCTGACCGAACTGACCGACGCCGAGCTGGCACAGCTCGTGGAGTTGAGGGGGACCGAGCGATGAGCGACGCCGGGGACGTCCGGGCGGGGTACGACGGGCGCGAGCGCACCTTCGAGGCCCTGCCGCCCGCGCACGGCCGCGGCTTCGCCCGCACCTGGTGGGGGCGGGCGTGGCTCAAGGCGCTGGAGGACACGGCTCTCGACGGGCAGCAGCTGGGGCGCGGGCGCAAGCACGCGCGCGAGGGCGCGGTCGGGGCGGTGTGCGTGCGCCCGGGCCGGATCACGGCGGTGGTACGGGACCGCGACCGTACGCCCCACCGCTCCGATGTGCTGCTCCAGGAGCTGACCGGCGCCGAGTGGGAACGGCTGCTGGACGTGGTCGCCGACCGGTCCGGGCATATCGCCGCCCTGCTCGACCGGGACATCCCCCCGCAGCTCGTCGAGGACGCGGCGGCCGCGGGCGTCGAACTGCTCCCGGGCGTCGGCGACCTGGAGCCGCAGTGCGGATGCGAGGCGTGGGACCACTGCCCCCACACCACCGCGCTGTGCTACCAGGTCGCCCGGCTGCTGGACGAGGACCCGTTCGTGCTGCTGCTGATGCGCGGCCGGGGGGAGCGCGAGCTCCTGGACGAGCTCCAGGTGCGCAGCGTGGCGCGCGCCACCGGGCGGCGCGCCTCGGGCGACGCGGCGGAGGAGGCCGCGCGGAGCGTCCCGGAGGGCGTGCCGGCCCAGGAGGCGTTCGGCGCGGCCGCCTCCCGGCCGCCGCTGCCCGCGCTCCCGCCGGCCGTGGCCGAACCCGGCCGGCCGCCGGTGCTCAGCGGCGGCAGCGAGCCGGCCCCGGGGCTGGACGTCGCCGCGCTGGAGTTCCTGGCGGCGGACGCCGCGGTGCGCGCCCAGCGGCTGCTGGCCGAGGCGCTGGCTCCGGGTCACGCCACGGCCCCGCTGCCGCCCGCGCTCACACCCTGGCAGGACGCGGTGCGGCTGGCCGCCGCCGACCCTCCGGCCGGCATAGCCCACCGCCTCGCCGCGGGCTGCGGCCGCGACCGAGGCGAACTGGCGCGGGCCGTACGCGCCTGGGGGCACGGCGGTCCTGCCGGGCTCGCCGTTCTGGAGGAGGAGTGGGCCCCGGCCGACGAGGCACTCGCGCGTGCCCGCGCCTCGCTCGCCGCCGCCTGGGAGGGAGAGGAGCGGGCGCCGCGGCTGCGGACGGCGGGCCACCGCTGGACGGTGGTCGGCGCGGACGCGCAACTGCGTTACGGCCGGGACGGGCGCTGGTGGCCGTACCGCAAGGAGCACGGCCGCTGGTGGCCGGCCGGGCCGCCGGACCACGACCCGGCGACGGCGCTGGCGGCCCTGGACGCGGTGCCGCCGGGCGGATCGGCGGCGGCGAAGGGTTCTGGGGGGTTGGGGAGTTTGGGCGGCACGGGCTGACGGTGCCGCGCGGGCGGCGGCCCTGCCTCTGGGCAGCGCCGCCGCTGTACCGGTCTCTCCGGTCCGGGCACCGCTGCGGGGCGTCCTGCGGCTGCCGACCCGGGACAGCGCCGTGCCTTCCGCAAGGCGACGCGGACGCCGCAAGGCGACGCGGACGCCGCAAGGCGACGCGGACGCCGCAAGGCGACGCGGACGCCGCAAGGCGACGCGGACGCCGCAAGGCGACGCGGACGCCGCAAGGCGACGCGGACGCCGCAAGGCGACGCGGACGCCGCAAGGCGACGCGGACGCCGCAAGGCGACGCGGACGCCGCAAGGCGACGCGGACGCCGCAAGGCGACGCGGACGCCGCAAGGCGACGCGGACGCCGCAAGGCGACGCGGACGCCGCAAGGCGACGCGGACGCCGGGCCGACGGCCCGAGCGCCCGCGCCGCGAAGGGGGACTTGGCGAGGGGCGGCGGGCTACGGCACCAGCAGGGTGAACCACTCCCTCCGCGGCGGAGTCTTCGGCGGCCGGCGCCACGGGCCCGCGTCGCCAGAGAGGCGCCCCGGCCACCGCCGGACGGAGGCACCCCCCGGCCGAAGGCCGCGGGCATCCCGCCCAGCGGCAGCCGGGGCGTACCCAGGAGCCGCGGCCCCGCGGAGTTCGCAGGAACCGGCTCCAGGCCCCGACCGGGCCAACCCCACCCGGCAGCTCGTCCACCCCGCGCCGCAGCAGCAACCGAGGCGCACACCAGGCACCCCGGCCCCGGCGGAGATCAGGAAAACCGGTCCGGCAAGCCCCGACCGGCCAACCCCACCCGGCAACCTTTCCGCCTCGCGCGGCAACCGCAGGGCATCAGCATGTCCGGCACGTCTCCACGGGACGGAGTCACCCCCCATGCCCACAACGGACCGGCGCCCTCGGCGGCGCCTTACTGGATCGCTCGTCAGCGCCCCTCTCGCCCTGGCCACGGGTGCCGTGCTGGTCGCGGCAGGCGCACCGGCGGCGCAGGCCAAGGCCGCGGCGACGATCGTCGTCGCGAAGGACGGCAGCGGCAACTACACCACCGTGCAGGCCGCGGTCAACGCGGTGCCGGCGAACAACCCCTCCGCCGTCACCATCTCCGTCAAGCCCGGCACGTACCGCGAGACCGTGAAGATCCCCAGCAACAAGCCGCACATCCGGCTGGTGTCCACCACCAGCAGCAAGAACGACGTGACCATCGTCTACAACAACGCCTCGGGCACCCCCAAGCCCGGCGGCGGGACCTACGGCACCAGCGGAAGCGCGACCTTCGCCGTCGAGGCGGACGACTTCCAGGCCCGCAATCTCCAGTTCGTGAACGACTTCAACGAGGCCGACAGCAGCATCACCGCCAAGCAGGCGGTGGCGCTGCGCACCGCGGGCGACAAGATCGTCCTCGACAACATCGGGGCCTTGGGCGACCAGGACACCCTGCTGCTGGACTCGGCCAGCAAGGACAAGGTCGGCCGCGTGTACGTCAACAACGCCTGGATCCAGGGCAATGTCGACTTCATCTTCGGCCGTGCCTCCGCCGTCATCACCAAGTCGACGATACGGCTGGTCAAGCGGTACGACGGCAGCTCGGCCGGGTATGTGGCCGCGCCCTCGACCGCGGCCGGCAAACACGGCTTCCTGATCATCAACAGCAACATCACCGGCGATGTCAGCGACCGCAGCCACTACCTCGGCCGCCCCTGGCACGCGGGCGGCGACGCGAGCCTGGACCCGCAGGCGGTCGTCCGCAACACCTCCCTGAGCGCCGCGATCCGGACCACCCCGTGGACCGATATGAGCGGCTTCTCCTGGAAGGACGACCGCTTCGCCGAGTACAAGAACACCGGGGCGGGTTCCGGGTCGGCGAGCACCGACCGGCCTCAGCTGAGCGACTCCCAGGCCGCGGACTACGAGATCGCGGACTGGCTGGGCGACTGGACGCCCTGACGGCTCCGGTCCCATAGACCCGGCCGCCGGTCCCGTCGGGGGGCTGGACCGGCGGCCGGCCCACGTCCGCGGCACGCGGGCCGACCGCCGGGCGCGGCCGGGATTCGCGGTCAGCCGCGGGCACCCAGCAGGTGGTCCATCGCGAGCTGGTCCAGGCGCTCGAAGGCCATGCCGCGCTCCGCCGCGGCCGTGACGTCGAACTCCTCGAACGCGGCGCGGTCCGCGAGCAGACCGGCCAGGGTCTCCCCCTCGCCGAGCGTGGGGAGCGCCAGTTCGTCCAGGCGCGAGGCGCGCAGCGCCTCCTGGACCTCCGGGTCGGCCCGGAAGGCGGCGGCCCGCTCCTTGAGGATGAGGTAGTTGCGCATGCACCCGGCGGCGGACGCCCAGACGCCCGCGATGTCCTCGGTACGCGGCGGCTTGAAGTCGAAGTGGCGCGGGCCCTGGTAGCCGGCCGTCTCCAGGAGGTCGACGAGCCAGAAGGCGGCCCGCAGATCGCCCGCCCCGAAGCGCAGGTCCTGGTCGTACTTGATGCCGGACTGGCCGTTGAGGTCGATGTGGAAGAGCTTGCCCGCCCACAGCGCCTGGGCGATGCCGTGCGGGAAGTTCAGCCCGGCCATCTGCTCATGGCCGACCTCGGGGTTGACGCCGAACAGCTCGGGCCGCTCCAGCCGCTCGATGAAGGCGAGCGCGTGGCCGACGGTCGGCAGGAGGATGTCGCCGCGCGGCTCGTTGGGCTTGGGCTCGATGGCGAACCGCAGGTCGTAGCCCTGCTCGGTGACATAGGCGCCGAGCAGGTCGAAGGCCTCCTTCATCCGGTCGAGCGCGGCGCGCACGTCCTTGGCGGCGCCGGACTCGGCGCCCTCGCGCCCGCCCCAGGCCACATAGGTCTTGGCGCCCAGCTCGACGGCGAGGTCGATGTTGCGGACGGTCTTGCGCAGCGCGTAGCGGCGCACGTCCCGGTCGTTGGCGGTGAACGCGCCGTCCTTGAAGACCGGGTGGGTGAAGAGGTTGGTGGTGGCCATGGGCACGGTCATGCCCGTGGCGTCCAGGGCCTGCCGGAAGCGCTTGATGTGTGACTCGCGCTCGGTCGCGGAGGCGCCGAAGGGGATCAGGTCGTCGTCGTGGAACGTTACGCCGTACGCGCCGAGCTCGGCGAGCCGTGTCACGGACTCGACGGGGTCGAGCGCCGGGCGGGTGGCGTCCCCGAAGGGGTCCCTGCCCTGCCAGCCGACCGTCCACAGACCGAAGGTGAACCTGTCCTCGGGGGTGGGGTTGTAGCTCATTGCGGCTCCCTCGCCTATTTCGTCATGGCGCTTTACAAATTAGTATGCACGAGCATTCCGGGGAAGCCCCGCTCAGCCACACACTGGTCAGCCACACACTGGTCAGCCGCACACAGGGACGTGAAAGGGAGAGCGCGATGGCAGCAGCAGCCGTGCCCGTGCCCGAGGGACCGCTGGTCGTCGGCGTGGACAGCTCCACGCAGTCCACCAAGGCGCTGGTCGTCGACGCCGCGACCGGCCAGGTCGTCGCGCGCGGCCAGGCGCCGCACACCGTAGGCGGCGGGGCGGGGGGTGACGGCAAGGAGAGCGACCCGGAGCAGTGGTGGCGCGCGCTGGCCGAAGCGCTCGGCCAGTGCGGGGCGCACGCCCGGCAGGCGGCCGCGGTCTCGGTCGGCGGCCAGCAGCACGGCCTGGTCACGCTGGACACCGCGGGGCGCCCGGTGCGTCCGGCGCTGCTGTGGAACGACGTACGCTCGGCCTCGCAGCGCGACCGGCTGGTCGAGGAGCTGGGCGGGCCCAAGGTGTGGGCGGAGCGGGTCGGCAGCGTGCCCGCGCCCGCCTTCACCGTCACCAAGTGGGCCTGGCTGAAGGAGACCGAGCCTGAGGCCGCGCGGGCCACCGCCGCCGTGCGGCTCCCCCACGACTACCTCACCGAGCGGCTCACCGGCCAGGGCACGACCGACCGCGGCGACGCCTCCGGCACCGGCTGGTGGGCGTCGGCGAGCGAGGCGTACGACGGGGAGATCCTGGAGCGCGTCGGCCTCTCCCCCGACCTGCTGCCGCGCGTGCTGCGGCACGGGGAGGCGGCCGGGACCGTACGGCACCTCCCGGACCTGCCGCTGCCCGCCGGCGCCCTGGTGGCCACCGGCACGGGCGACAACATGGCGGCGGCCCTCGGCCTTGGGCTGCGGCCGGGGCAGCCCGTGCTGAGCCTGGGCACCTCCGGCACCGTCTACGCCGTCTCGGCGCGCCGGCCCGCCGACCCCACGGGGGTGGTCGCGGGGTTCGCGGACGCGCGCGACGCCTGGCTGCCGCTGGCCTGCACGCTCAACTGCACGCTGGCCGTGGACCGGATCGCCGCCCTGCTCGGCCTCGACCGCGAGGCGGTGGAGCAGGGCGGCTCGACCGTCCTGCTGCCGTTCCTCGACGGCGAGCGCACCCCCGACCTGCCGCTGGCCTCCGGGCTGCTGTACGGGCTGCGCCATGACACGACGGCGGGTCAGCTGCTCCAGGCGGCCTACGACGGGGCCGTGTTCGCGCTGCTCACCGCGCTCGACCGGGTCCTGGACGCGGACGGCGCGCCCTCGGAGTCGCCGAGCAGCAGCGCCGCGCCCGAGCCGCTGCTCCTCATCGGCGGCGGCGCCAAGGGCGCGGCGTGGCGGGAGACGGTACGCCGCCTCAGCGGCCGGCCCGTCCAGGTGCCCCGGGCCGAGGAGCTGGTGGCGCTCGGCGCCGCCGCCCAGGCCGCGGGCCTGCTGCTGGGCGAGGACCCGGCGGCGGTGGCCCGGCGCTGGAATACGGCGGAGGGGCCCTCGTACGAGCCGGTGGAGCGCGACCAGGCGGCGCTGGATCGCGTGGCCGGGGTCCTGTCCGACGCCGACGCGTTGCTGCGCCGACCGGCACCGTAAGGTTTCGAGGCCGGGCCACGGACAACGCAGGGTCCAGGACGACCGCCAGGAGAGGAGAACCGTCAGGTGGCAGCGCCACTGCCCAACACTCAGCAGGCGATGCGCAGACGCAACCTCTCCCTCGTGCTGCATGCCGTGGCCGCGCACGGCCCGCTGTCCCGCGCCGCCGTCGCGGCCCGGATCGGGCTGACCCGGGCCGCCGTCTCGACCCTCGTCGACGAGCTGGCCCGGGACGGGCTGCTGGTGGAGCTCGGGCCGTCCCGGCCGGGTACGGTCGGCCGTCCCGGCAGCGCGCTGCAGCTCAACGAGCGCGGACCGGCCGGACTGGGCGCGGAGATAGGCGTGGACCACCTGGCGGTGTGCGCGATGGACCTCGGCAGGCGGGTGCGGGTGCGGGCCCAGGTCGAGTCGGCGAACCGGGGCCGCGCACCGGGCCCCGTGCTCGGGCGGCTCGCCGAGCTCGTACGGCGTGTCGCGGCGGAGGCGGAGGACGCGGGGCTGCGGCCGGTGGGGCTCGCGGTGGCGGTGCCGGGTCTGGTGGCGCGCGAGTCCTGCGTCGTGGTGCGGGCGCCGAACCTCGGCTGGGAGGGCGTGGATGTGGGCCCCGCGCTGCGCGAGGTCCTGCCCGGCCTCCCCCTCACCGTCGACAACGAGGCCAACCTGGGCGCGCTCGCGGAGCTGTGGCTGGGCGGCCACGATCCGGCGCCGTATGACTTCGTCCATGTCTCCGCCGAGATCGGCATCGGTGCCGCCGTCGTGATCGACGGGCGGCTGCTGCGCGGGACGCATGGATTCGCGGGCGAGCTGGGCCATGTGCCGGTGCGGCCCGAGGGCCCCGAGTGTGCGTGCGGCGGGCGCGGCTGTCTGGAGCAGTACGCGGGCGAGGAGGCGGTGCTGCGGGCCGGGGGCGTCCAGGCGGAGCAGTACGCGGCCGAGTACCGGGCCCCCGGGGGCCGGATCGCCCTGCTGGCCCGGCGCGCGGCGGACGGCGACCAGCGGGTGCGGCGCGCGCTGCGCGGCGCGGGCGCGGCGCTGGGCATCGCCCTGGCGGGCACGGTAAACCTTCTGGACCCGCAGAAGGTGGTGCTCGGCGGGGCGCTGACCCCGCTGGCGCCCTGGCTGCTGCCCGCCCTGGAGCGGGAGCTGGCGCGGCGGCTCACGGATCCGGCGCGGCCAGGCCAGGACGTGGTGACCGTCTCCCGGCTGGGCTCCGACGGCCCGGTGTTGGGCGCGGCGGGCTCGGTGGTCCAAGCGGTCCTGGACGACCCGGCGGTGCTGAGAGAGCACGGCGCGTAAGAGGTGCGGGGCTCGCAAACCGCCTCGCTCGGCGTGTCGTGCGGCTCGCTCGGCGTGTCGTGAGCGCTGTCGCCCGACTGGCCGACACGCGCCTCCCGGGGAGGCGCGTGTGGTGATCATACGATCTGCCAGTGACTGCCGTGAGCCCGCGGGGCGGGTCAGTGAGCGCCGCGCAGGAAGTCCTCCAGACCCGCCAGGTCGTCGGTGTTGATGTAGTCGACGTCGGCGGCGAGGAGTTCGCGCCACAGCGCCTCGCGCTCCGCCCCCGCCACGTCGGGGGTGGCCCAGAAGCGGACGCGCTGGCCGCTCGCGTGCGCCGAGCCCACGATCTGGCGCAGCTTCTCCCGCTCGGCCGACGGCATCTGCCCGGTGCCCAGCCAGCTGAAGCTCTCCGTCCAGTTGCTGCTGATGAGCGGGATGAAGGAGGCGGGCACGCCGCTGCCCAGGTCGTCGAGACGGCCGTCGTAGAAGGCGTGGCGCACCCGTTCGGCCTCCATGGGGGCCCGCGCGCCGCGGTCGCCCGAGATGACAGCGGTCACCGCGGAGCGGCGCACCCGGCCGTCGATGCCGCCGTGGGCGGTGGAGAGCATCGGGTGGTAGCGGCGCAGGCGCTTGGCGAGTTCGAGGTAGGTGGGCTCGCCCGCCGTCTTGATGTCGATGAGCAGTTGCAGCGTCAGGTCGTGGCCGCGGTAGACCCGGCCGCCGTTCTGCTTGACGCGCCGCGCCAGCGGGTCGAGGTAGAGCGACTCCAGGGTGCGGGAGGGGTCGAGATCGGTCGCGTCATGGGCGATCAGCAACTGGCCGTCCACCAGCCAGATGTCGGCCTCGACGCTGCCGAAGCCGTGGGAGAGCGCGTCGGTGAGCGGGTGCGGGTGTTCGTAGTCGTTGTGGGCGTGGGCTCTGGCCAGCGGCGGCTTGCCCCTGCCGGATCCCGAACTCGCGTATGCGGGGGCGGCTATCCCGCCCGCCAGAGCTGCTCCGAGGGTGACGACAAAGGCGCGGCGCGTACGGCGGACCATGGGGGCCTCCCGGCTCTTGCCCCGGCGCGGGGCCGGGGGTGCACGACGGACGCCAGTGAGTATCGGGGCGGCGTGGGTCGGTTGGGCAGAGGCGTGCGAAGAGTTCCGCGGGTGGTCTCCAGCCATTTCCGTGCCGTTCCCACGGGACGCGCGGCGCGCGCCGAAGCGGCGGGTCGCGCCTGGTGGTTGACGGGAGGTGCGCCGTGGCGGTGAGGAGACGCCCGGGAGCCAAGCGGACGCACGTGGTGGTGGCGGTGGTCCTCACATGGGGCGTGCTGGCCGGCGCGGGCCCGGCCGGGGCGGGTTCCGCGCCCACGCTCCGCTCCGCGCCGCGCTACGTGGAGCGCACCGCGCTGGCGCCCGGCGTGGAGTACCGCCAGTTCACGCTGCCCACCTCGCACGGCACGGCGCTGGGCCATCTGCTCACCGTCGACCTGCGGGAGCCGGGGATCTCACTCGACCTGCTCCACCCCGACGCGGTCGCCTCGCGCGCCCGGGTCTCCGCGATGGCCGTCGAGCGCTCCGCGATCGCCGCCGTGAACGGCGACTTCTTCGACATCACCGAGACCCAGCACCCGGGTGTGGACGCGACGGGCGCCGCGGTGGGCCCGGAGGTCACCGGCGGGCTGCTGCTCAAGTCGGCGGTGCCCCAGGGCCAGCGGTTCGGCCCGGCGGCGCCGCCCGGCACCTCCACCGAGGACGTCATCGGGGTCGGCGCCGACCGGATCGCCCGGGTGGGCCGGCTGACGCTGCGCGGCACGGTGACGGCCGAGGGACGGGGCACCCGGCCGCTGGGCGGGCTGAACCAGTACGCGGTGGCCGTGGACGGCATCGGGGCGTACACCTCCGGCTGGGGCAGCGCGTCCCGGGTGCGGGCCACCTGCGGTGTGGACACCGCCCGGTCGGCGCCCTGCAGCGCGGAGACCTACGAGGTGACGGTGCGTGAGGGCCGGGTCGCCCAGCGGGCGGTCACGCCCGGCAAGGGCCCGATCGCGGCGGATTCGTTCGTCCTGGTGGGGCGGGAGGCGGGCGCGCGGGCGCTGCGTGAGCTGCGGGTGGGCGACCCGGTGCGCTTCGAGTACGGGTTGCGCGACACGCACGGCCCACGGTTCGCCTTCGCGCTCGGCGGCTTTCCGATCGTGCGCGACCACCACAGGCTCGACGGGCTCGACCCGCTCACCGGGGCGGTGCGCACCGCGGCGGGCATCGACGACGGCGGGCATCTGCTGCATCTGCTGGTGCTCGACGGCGAGATGACCTACCGCGCCGGGCTGACCCTCAGCGAGCTCGCGGATGTGATGCTCGGCCTCGGCGCCGACGATGTGGTCAACCTCGACGGCGGCGGCTCCTCCACCCTGGTGGCGCGGGAGGCGGACAGCGGGCGGGTGGCCGTGCGCAACCATCCTTCGGGCGGCACGGAGCGGCTGGTCCCCAACGGGATCGGGGTGTTCAGCCGGCCCTGACCCGACAACCGGCCCCGGCCTCGGTCTCGGCCCGACGACCGGCCCTGACCCCGCGCGCCGTGGCCCCGGCGGTCAGGGCCGGACGCTGCTGACCACGTCCGCGGTCGCCGCCAGCCCCTCGGAGATGGTCGGCGCGATGCTGCTGCTGGCCAGGTAGAAGCCCAGCGTGACGCAGACCAGCGCATGGGAGATACGCAGCCCTCCGCTCCGCAGGAAGACCACTGCCAGGATGAGCAGCAGTAGGACCACGGAGATCGAAATGGCCATGGCGAGCCTCCTCAGGCGCTTCATGAGGATCGGAATCCGGCCGCCAGTTTGGCCCAGTTGTGCCCTTGACCCGCGCCATCGCGGTGCTCCATACGAGTGCCGATCACGGGTACGAACGCCCCGGCCGCCTCCTGACGGCACGCTCCGGCCGCTCCCGGGGCCGCGCGAAGCGCCCCGCGAGGCGGCCGGAAGCGGGCCACTCAGCCGACGGGGGCGGGCAGATCCACCAGCCCGGCCAGCGTCTCGCGGTGGCGGCCGGGGGTGCCCAGCGCGAGCTCGTCGCTCTTGGCCCGCTTGAGGTAGAGGTGCGCCGGGTGTTCCCAGGTCATGCCGATCCCGCCGTGCAGCTGCACGCACTCCTCGGCCGCGTGCACCGCGACCCGCGCGCAGTACGCCTGCGCGACCGCCACCGCGATGGGAACCTCGGGACTGTCCGCGGCGAGCGCGTCGGCGGCGTGCCGGGCCGTCGCGCGGGCGGAGACCAGCTCCAGCCAGAGTCCGGCCATGCGGTGTTTGAGCGCCTGGAACGAACCAATGGGGCGGCCGAACTGATGGCGCTCCTTGGTGTGCCGTACGGTCTCCGCCAAGCACCATTCGGCCAGACCCAGTTGCTCGGAGGCGAGCAGTCCTGCCCCCGCCATGAGGGCCCGGCCGACGGCGGCCCGGGCACGGTCCGGCCCGGCGAGGCGGCGCGCCGGGGCCTCGGCGAAGTGGAGCGCGGCGAGCGGCCGGGTGAGGTCGAGCGGGGTCACCGGCTCGACGATGACGCCGCTGGTGACACCGGTACCCGCGGCGTCGATGTCCACGGCGTCGATGTCCACGGCGTAGAGCCCGTACCCGTCCGGCCCCTCGGCGGGGACCAGCAGCACATCCGCGCCGACCGCGCCCGCCACGCCACCGACCCGGCCGCTCAGGGCGCCGTCGGCGCGGGCGGTGACGGTGGCGGGCGGCGCACCGCCGGGCGCGGTGGACAGCGGCAGCGCGAGCGCGCCGACCGCGCGCCCCTCGGCGAGCGCGCCGAGCAGCCGGGCCACCTGCTCCTCGTCGGTGTCGCAGCCCAGCAGGGCCGAGGCGGCGAGCACGGCGCTGGTGAGGTAGGGAAGGGGGGCGACGGAACGGCCCAGTTCCTCCAGCACGACCGCGGCCTCCCGCGCGGTGGCGCCCTGTCCGCCGAGCTTGTCGGGCACCAGCAGCCCGGCCGTCCCCATCTCCACGGCCAGCGAACGCCACAGCGCGGGGTCGTACGGGCGGCGGCTCTCCGCCTCGGTGAGGACGGCGGAGGGCGGGCAGCGGTCGGCGAGCAGCGACCGCACGGCGGCGCGCAGATCCTCCTCGGCCTCGGAGTAGAGCAGGTCGGCCTCGGCGTAGAGCGGGTCCGGGGTGCTCATCGGGGCAGGTCCTTCCACGGGAGGTCCTTGTCGGTCCGCGGCTCGGACGGCAGGCCCAGGACGCGTTCGGCGATGATGTTGAGCAGCACCTCGGAGGTGCCGCCCTCGATGGAGTTGCCCTTGGCGCGCAGATAGCGGTAGCCGGCCTCGCGCCCGGTGAAGTCGACGAGCTCGGGGCGGCGCAGCGTCCAGTCGTCGTACAGCAGGCCCTCCTCGCCCAGCAGTTCCACCTCCAGGCCGCTGATCTCCTGGTTGAGGCGGGCGAAGGCGAGCTTCATCGCCGAGCCCTCGGGCCCGGGCTGGCCGATCGCGAGCTGCTGGCGCAGCCGTTCGCCCGCGAGCCGGGCCGCCTCCGCCTCCACCCACAGCCCGAGCAGCCGCTGGTGCAGGTCGTGGGTGCGCAGCTCGGGCCGCTCGCGCCAGGCTCCGGCGACCGGGCCGATCATGCCGCCCTCGCGGGGGACGCGGCCGCCGCCGATGGCGACGCGCTCGTTCATCAGGGTGGTCTGGGCGACCTTCCAGCCCTCGCCGACCTCGCCGAGGCGCCGGCTGTCGGGGATGCGCACGCCGGTGAGGAAGACCTCGTTGAACTCCGCCTCGCCGGTGATCTGGCGCAGCGGGCGGACCTCGACGCCGGGGTCGGTCATATCGCAGATGAAGTAGCTGATGCCGCGGTGCTTGGGCAGGTCGGGGTCGGTACGGGCGATCAGGATCGCCCAGCGGGCGAGATGTGCGCTGGATGTCCAGACCTTCTGCCCGTCGACCACCCAGGTGTCGCCGTCGCGTACGGCCCGGGTGGAGAGGGCCGCGAGGTCGGAGCCGGCTCCCGGTTCGCTGAACAGCTGGCACCACACCTCCTCGCCGGTCCACAGGGGGCGCAGCAGACGGGTGCGCTGCTCGTCGGTGCCGAAGCCGAGGATGGTGGGCGCGGCCATGCCGAGGCCGATGCCGATGCGGCGGGGGTCGTTGTCGGGCGCGCCCGCGGCTTCGAGCTCGGCGTCCACGGCGGACTGCAGTGCGCGGGGGGCGCCGAGGCCGCCGAGCCCCACGGGGTAGTGGACCCAGGCGAGTCCGGCGTCGAAGCGGGCCCGCAGGAAGTCCAGCCTCGCGGTGGTGGCCACGGGGTGCTCGGCGAGCAGCTGCCGGGCCCGGACGCGCAGTTCGTCGGCGGTCATCCGCTCCCGCTCGGTGGCCGCGCTCACCGTCCCAGCTCCTCTTTTTCCGAGGGTTCGGTTTTTCTCGAGGGCTCGGTTCGCCCGGCCTGCCCCGGGACGACCACGACGCGGCCGGTGGTGGTGCCGTCCGCGACGCGCTGGACGGCGTCGGCGGCCGCCTCCAGCGGCACCCGCTCGCTGACCAGGGGGCTGACCGCGCCCCGGGCGGCGAGCCCCGTCAGCTCGTCGTGGCAGGCACGGACGGCGGCGGGGTCGTGGGTGTTGTACAGGCCCCAGTGGAGGCCGAGGATCGCGTAGTTCTTGACGAGGGCGTGGTTGAGGGCGGCCTGGGGAACCACTCCGCTGGCGAAGCCGACGACCACGATCCGGCCCTCGAAGGCCACGCACTTGACCGACTTGGCGAACGCGTCGCCGCCGACCGGGTCGTAGATCACATCGGCGCCCCGTCCGCCGGTGGCCTCCTTGACGGCCGCCACGATGTCCTCGTGCCGCCGGTCGATGACCAGGTCGCAGCCGAGTTCCCGGGCCACCTTGGCCTTGTCCTCGCCGCCGACGACGCCGATCACCCGCGCGCCGTGGGCCTTGCCGAGCTGGACGGCGGCGCTGCCGACGCCGCCCGCGGCGGCGTGCACGAGCAGCGTCTCGCCGGGCTCCAGCCGGGCCCGGCGGTGCAGGCCGAACCACCCGGTCTGGTAGCCGATGTGCAGCGCCGCGGCCTGCGCGTCGTCCAGCGCGCCGGGCGCGGGCAGCGCGGCCGCGGCGCTGACGACCGTGGTCTCGGCGAAGCCGCCGGCGGGCAGCGCGGGGGTGGCGACGACTCGGTCGCCCGGGCGGCCCTGGACGCCCTCGCCGACGGCCAGGACCTCGCCGCACACCTCGACGCCGGGGGTGAACGGCAGCGGCGGGCGCACCTGGTACTGCCCGCGGCACAGCAGGGCGTCGGGGAAGTTGACGTTGGCGGCCCTCACCCGCAGCAGCAGCTGCCCGGGCCCGGCGACCGGCTCCGCCACCTCTTCCAGGCGCATCACCGCGCGCGGCTCGCCCGTCTCGTGCACTCGCCATGCCTGCATACCGGTGGCCTCCCACACCCAGTCGGTCGGCGCGCGATCCCCGCGCCGATCGCATACTAACCAGTCGGTACGACCAGCGGAACCGTCCGCGGAACGCGCCCGGACCACTCCGCCGGGCGACCGATGAACTCTTGTGCGACGCTGGACGGGCCCTGAGACTGGATGGGCCCTTGAGTCAGACGCCACCGACAGGTGAGGGTGGGCAGCGGCAACGCGGCTCGCACCGCGGTGGCCCCCGGTACCGGGCGGCCGGCGGCACCTCCCAGCGGTAGCTGGGGGCGAGCCGAAGGGGCGCGGCCCTGTCGAAAGGGAGAGCGTGTGGAGACCCAGCCGGCTGCAATCGCCACGCGGCGGAGCCGCAGATCGATACAGCCGGCTACCGCCGCGTGGTCGACCGTCGACAGGGACTGAGGCGCCCCCGGGGGCACCTCCCAGCGGTAGCTGGGGGAGAACCGAGCCCACGGAAAGGCGAACGGGAGATGACGACTGTGCCCGAGAACCCGGCGATCAGCGAAGCAGAGACGGAGGCCCGAATACGCGGCATCTGTTTCAAGACCGGGCCGCCGCGGCGGTTCGGTGTCGAGCTCGAATGGCTCGTGCACGACGCGCACCACCCCGCACACCCGGTGGAGACCGCCCGGCTGGAGGCCGCGGTCACCGCACTGCGCGCACTGCCGCTCCGGTCCACCCTCACCTTCGAACCGGGCGGCCAGCTGGAGCTCAGCTCCCTCCCGGCCGACTCGCTCACCGCCCTGGTGGAGTCCGCCGCCGCCGACCTGGCGCTCGTACGCCCGCTCCTCGCCCGGCTCGGCCTCGGCATCGCCGGCCACGGGCACGACCCCTGGCGCCCGCCGCGCCGGTTTCTCACCACCCCTCGCTACGCCACGATGGAGACCTACTTCGACCGCCGTGGACCGGCCGGGCGTTCCATGATGTGCAACACCGCCTCCGTGCAGGTCTGCGTGGACGCCGGCCATGACGAGCCAGGACCGCTCGGCATCGGGCGGCGCTGGCAGCTGGCCCACCTGCTGGGGGCCGTGCTGACCGCCGCCTTCGCCAACTCTCCCCTGCGCCAGGGCGCCCCCACCGGCTACCGCTCGACGCGGCAGGCCCTGTGGACCGCGATGGACCCGGGCCGGACGCTGGCGCCGCCCACCGGCCGGGACCCGCGCGCCGCCTGGGCCGCCTATGTGCTGGACGCGCCCGTCATGGCCATCCGCGACAGCGAGGGGGCGTGGGCCGTGCCGTACGGCCTCACCTTCCGCGACTGGATCCGCACCGGCGCGCCGCGGCCGCCCACCGGGGACGACCTCGACTACCACATATCGACCCTCTTCCCGCCCGTCCGGCCCCGCGGCCATCTGGAGCTGCGTATGATCGACGCGCAGTGCGGCGACGACGGCTGGATCGTCCCGCTCGCCGTCACCGTGGCCCTCTTCGACGACCCCGAGGCGACGGAGACCGTCTACCGCGTGGTGAAACCGCTCGCCGAGACGGCGGGCCCGGAGCCCGCGCCCGCCAACCCGCTGTGGCGCTCCGCCGCCCGCCACGCCCTCGCCGACCCCGAGCTCCGCGCCGCCGCCTTCGTCTGCTTCACCACGGCCCTGGAGGCGCTGCCCCGGCTCGGGGCCTCCCCCGCCATCACCTCCGCCGTCGCCGCCTTCACCGACCGCTATGTCGCCCGCGGCCGGTGTCCGGCCGACGATCTGCTCACCCCCGTTACCGGGAAGGAGTACCGGCCATGACCGCTCCCGGCCCCGACACCGACCCCGAGGCGCTGCGCCGGCGCGCCGAAGCGGCGCTGCGGCGCGCGCGCGAGCGCACCCGCACCCTCACCACCTGCGTCGACGAACACGACCTCACCGCCCAGCACTCCCCGCTGATGTCACCGCTGGTCTGGGACCTGGCGCACATCGGCAACCAGGAGGAGCAGTGGCTGCTGCGCGCGGTCGCGGGGCAGGAGGCGCTGCGCCCCGAGATCGACTCGGTGTACGACGCCTTCGAGCACCCGCGCGCCGAGCGGCCCTCGCTGCCGCTGCTGCCGCCCGTCGAGGCCCGCGGATACGTCGCCGATGTGCGCGGCCGGGTGCTCGACGTGCTCGAGCGGATCCCGCTGCGGGGCGGGCCGCTGGTCGACGCCGCCTTCGCGTTCGGCATGATCGCGCAGCACGAGCAGCAGCATGACGAGACGATGCTCATCACCCACCAACTGCGCCGCGGGCCCGCCGCGCTCACCGCCCCGCCCCCGCCCCCGGCGGACACCGCGGACGGCGCCCCGCTGCCCGCGGAGGTGCTGGTCCCCGGCGGCTCGTTCACCATGGGCACCTCCACCGAGCCCTGGGCCCTGGACAACGAGCGCCCGGCCCACCGGCGGGTGGTCCCCGCCTTCTTCATCGACACCACCCCGGTCACGGCCGGCGCGTACGCGCGGTTCATCGAGGAGGGCGGCTACGAGCGGCAACGCTGGTGGACCGGGGCGGGCTGGCGTCATATCCGCGAGCACCGGCTGACCGCGCCGCTGTTCTGGCGGCGCGAGGGCGGGCAGTGGCTGCGCCGGCGGTTCGGCGTGACGGAGCCGGTGGAGCCCGAGGAGCCCGTGGTGCATGTGAGCTGGTACGAGGCCGACGCCTATGCCCGCTGGGCGGGCCGGCGGCTGCCCACCGAGGCGGAGTGGGAGAAGGCCGCCCGGCACGACCCGGCCGGCGGCCGGTCGCGGCGTTACCCCTGGGGTGACGCCGACCCCACCCCGGACCACGCCAACCTGGGCCAGCGCCATCTGCGGCCGGCCCCGGCCGGCAGCTACCCGCGCGGTGCCTCGCCGCTCGGCGTCCGGCAGCTGATCGGCGACGTGTGGGAGTGGACGGCCAGCGACTTCCTGCCCTACCCGGGGTTCCGGGCCTTCCCGTACCGCGAGTACTCGGAGGTTTTCTTCGGCGAGGCGTACAAGGTGCTGCGCGGCGGTTCCTTCGCCGTGGACCCGGTCGCCTGCCGCGGCACCTTCCGCAACTGGGACCTGCCGATACGCCGCCAGATCTTCTCGGGCTTCCGCACCGCGCGCGACGCGGGGCCCGACGAAGCATGAACACCACCCGGATCGAACCCCACCCGGATCGGAAGGGGGTGATGCCGATGTGCCGGCATCTCGCCTATCTCGGACCCAGCACACCCGTGGGGGAACTCCTCATCGCGCCCCCGCACGGGCTGTACCGCCAGTCGTACGAGCCACGGCGGCAGCGGCACGGCCGGATGAACGCCGACGGGTTCGGCGTCGGCTGGTACGCGGAGGGCGACCCGGTGGCCGCCCGCTACCGGCGCGCCGGGCCCATCTGGGCCGATCTGCCGTTCACCGATCTGGCCCGGGTGATCCGGACCGGCGCGCTGCTGGCCGCCGTGCGCAACGCCTCCGAGGCGAGCGCCGACGGGGAAGCGGGCGCCGCCCCCTTCGCCTCGGGCGCGTGGCTGTTCAGCCACAACGGCAGGGTCGAGGACTGGCCCCACTCCGTGGCAGGCCTCGCCACCACCCTGCCGCCCGCCGACCTGCTGCGGCTGGAGGCGCGCTGCGACGCGGCGTTCCTGTGGGCGCTCGCGCTGCACCGGCTGCGCCTGGGCCACGACCTGCCCACGGCGCTGGGCGAGACCACCGGCACGGTGGCCGCCGCCGCGCCCGGGTCGCGACTCAACCTGCTGCTCACGGATGGCGAGACCATCGCCGCCACCACCTGGGGTGACACCCTCAGCTATCTGGCCGAGCCGGGCCACAGCGTCGTGGTCGCCTCCGAGCCCTACGACGACGACCCGCGCTGGACCGACGTCCCCGACCGCACCCTGCTCACCGCCACCCGCTCCGATGTTCAGCTCACCGCACTCAAGGAGGCTTCCCTGTGAGCCCCTTCACCATCACCCGTACCCTGCCCGCCGACGCCACGGCCGCCGCGCTGCTCGCCGATGTGGCCGAGGGGCTGACCCGCACCCCCAAACAACTGCCGCCGAAGTGGTTCTACGACGCCCGCGGAAGCGAGCTGTTCGAGCGGATCACCGAGCTGCCCGAGTACTACCCGACCCGCGCGGAGCGGGAGATCCTCGTCGCCCGGGCCGCGGAGATCGCCGCCGCGACCGGCGCCCGCACCCTCGTCGAGCTGGGCTCCGGCTCCTCCGAGAAGACCCGCCATCTGCTCCTGGCCCTGCCGGATCTGCACGCCTACGTACCCGTGGACGTGAGCGAGAGCGCGCTGACCCTCGCGGGGCGCGCCCTGCTCGCCGAGCACCCGCGGCTGACGGTGCACGCGCTGGTCGCCGACTTCCTGGACCGGCTCGCCCTGCCGCAGGACACGCCGGGCCCGCGCCTGGTGGCGTTCCTCGGCGGCACCATCGGCAATCTGCTGCCCGTCGAGCGGTCCGGGTTCCTCGCCTCGGTCAGCGCCCTGCTCGCGCCCGGCGACGCGCTGCTGCTGGGCACCGACCTGGTCAAGGACGAGGCCACGCTGGTCGCCGCGTACGACGACGCGCAGGGCGTCACGGCGGAGTTCAACAAGAACGTGCTCGCCGTCCTCGACCGGGAGCTGGGGGCCGACTTCGACCCGGCGGACTTCGACCATGTGGCGCTGTGGGACGCCGAGCACGAGTGGGTCGAGATGCGGCTGCGGGCCCGCGGCGCCATCACCGCGAAGATCCCCGCGCTGGACCTCGCCGTGCACCTCGCGGCCGGGGAGGAGATCCGCACCGAGGTCTCCGCGAAGTTCCGGCGGGAGCGGGTGCGGGCGGAACTCACCGCGGCGGGGCTGCGGCCGCGGCGGTGGTGGACCGACAGTGAGGGGCGCTTCGCGCTGTCGCTCGCGGTCCGGGTGTAGACGCCAGGGCCGGGGGGCGCGCGACTCCGCCGTCACCACCCCCTTTTGAGATCACTACACTCCGTTCCACCCGCAACACCGAGCGAAATAATGTGATCCACGTCACTCTCCAGCGGTGAGGCCGCAGCACAGCGCGCTGCGGCCCTCAACCGCGCCCCAACTCCCTCTTGTTGTGGCGAAATCCACACCCTTAATCTTTGGCGCGCCCGGCAGCGCGCCGCGAAGGCGCATGAGAAGGAGCCGTCCATGGCCTTACGCGGACGCCACCGCCGCTACAAGCCCAATCGCATCTCCCGCGCGTCGCTCAGCGTCACCGCGGGCGGCGCCGGTATCGCCCTGCCGCTGGTCGGGGCGGCCGGCGCGAGCGCCGCCTCCGGGGAGACCTGGGAGAAGGTCGCCCACTGCGAGTCCACCGAGAACTGGGACATCAACACGGGGAACGGCTTCTACGGGGGCCTTCAGTTCACCCAGTCCACCTGGGAGGCGTACGGCGGGACCGCGTACGCGCCCCGGGCCGACCTGGCCACCAAGGACCAGCAGATAGCCGTCGCCGAGAAGGTGCTCGACGCCCAGGGCCCCGGTGCCTGGCCGAACTGCTCGGCGCGGGCGGGGCTGACCCGTGGCGACGCCGCCCCGCAGAGCGCGGCCAAGGCCGTCAATGCGTCGGTGCCGACACACCAGCAGGCCGACCGGACCCCGTCGGCCAAGCACGACACGCCGACACCCATCAGCCTCCCGGGCCGCACGCCCGCCAAGGGCGACGCCGCGTACGTGGTGATCAGCGGCGACTCGCTGTCCCGGATCGCCGGCCGGCACGATGTCGACGGCGGCTGGCAGACGATCTACCAGGCCAACCGCGAGACCATCGGCGGCGACCCGGATCTGATCTACCCGGGCCAGAAGCTCTCCCTGAACGGCTCCGAAGCCAAGGCCAAGCCCAAGGCGAAGGCCGAACCCAAGGCCCAACCCAAAGCCGAACCCAAAGCCAAGGCGAAGGCGAAGCCGAAGGCCGAGCGGCCGTCGAAGGCCGCCAAGCCGGACCGCCCCCACCGGACCACCCACAAGCCCGCGGCGGCCAAGCCCGCCACCGGCTCCGGCTTCACCGCACCGGTCAGCGGGGTCAGCCCGACCACGGCCTATCGCGCGGCCGGAAGCAGCTGGTCGAGCGGCCATCACACCGGCGTCGACTTCCCCGTGGGCATCGGCACCTCGGTCAAGGCCGTCGGCGCCGGCCGGGTGGTCTCGGCGGGGTGGGCCGACGCGTACGGCTACGAGGTGGTCATCCAGCACCCGGACGGCAGATACAGCCAGTACGCGCATCTGTCGCAGCTGTCCGTCCGGGCGGGCCAGCAGGTGGGCGGCGGCCAGCAGGTGGGCCGTTCCGGCTCGACGGGCAACGCCACCGGCCCGCACCTCCACTTCGAGATCCGCACCGGCCCCGGCTACGGCTCCGACATCAACCCGCTGGCCTATCTGCGCTCACACGGCGTCAGCATCTGAGCCGTCGGCGCTCGGCGAGCCGGGGCAGGACGTCCCCGGGGCGCGCGCAGACCACGATGCCGTCCACGTCGCGGTGCGATACGAACCCTTCGGCCGCGGCGTGGGCGAGAAAGGCGAGCAGGGGCTGGTAGTAGCCGCCGGTGTCGAGAAGGGCGCAGGGCTTGTCGTGCAGCCCGATCTGAGCCCAGGTCAGCGCCTCGAAGATCTCCTCGGCGGTGCCGAGGCCGCCCGGCAGGGCGACGAAGGCGTCACCGAGTTCCGCCATGCGCGCCTTGCGCTGGTGCATGTCCGCCACGACCAGGAGCCGGGTGAGACCGGTGTGGCTGATCTCGTGGCGCACGAGGTGGTGCGGGATGACGCCCGTGACGGCGGCTCCCCCGCGCAGGGCGGCGTCGGCGACCGCCCCCATCAGCCCGACCCGGGCCCCTCCGTACACCAGCTCGAGCCCGGCCTCGGCCACGGCCCGGCCGAACTCGGCCGCCGCTCGGAGATGGACCGGGCGGCAGCCGGAAGAGGCTCCGCAGAAAACCGTGACCCGGCGCAGGCGCGCGTCGGAACTCACGCCGCGCCATAAACAGCCGAGGGCATTCCACCGAAAACTTTCGAGAAGATTCTGTCCTGTAAAATGCCGTGTTCGGCGTGGCGCTCCGCCACCATCCACGCCATCTTCTCCAGTTGTGCCTCGGAGAGCTCATACGAGGTCAGCGATTCCACGCCCACCGAATAGGTGGCGCACCATTCCAGAATCGCTTCGAGCCCGTTGACGGATGCCGCGAAGAATCGATGGTCCGGACTTTCCCAAAGGGAAGCCAGCTCTTCGAGCATGCTGCTCTGCGCCCCCTCGGGGGCGAGCATCCGGCGCGCCCTGTGCGCCAGGCGGGCCACATAGCCCTCCCGGTCCTGGATATGCAGCAGCCGTACGGTCAGCCGGCAGGGAAGATCCGGGAGCCGCTCCGCGAAACTCTGAAGCAGCGATATCGAGCCGCCCTCGACGATCACGAACCGGTGACGCTCGCCGAGCTCCGCCAGCTTGCGGACGAGCGCGTCCGCCGCCTCCTCGGGCGGGTAGTCCCCGTCGGCGACGGTCCGGTCGCCCAGCCAGGAACGCTCCACGTCCACCGTCTCCTCACCGGCCCGGGCGCTGGTGGTGGCCAGGTCGGTGAAGCACTGGATCCGGTCGGCCACCACGATCGGAGCGCCCGTGATCCGGGCCAGCGCGGTGGCGGCCGCGCTCTTTCCGACGCCGGTGGGTCCGGCGATGACATGCACGAACTGCGGGCTTCCGCCAGGTGATCCAGCCATCGAAATCCCCTCCGCCGCAACCTTCCTGACGGTGAATCACGGTAACCCCGGACGCCTCCGGCGCATCCCTAGCCAAGGCATCAAAAGAGTAAACGAATGGACAAGTAATTAAAGGTTGAATATTTAACGCCATCCTTACTTGCCTCGCGCCACACTCCGGATCGCACCATTCTCACGGCAACCCGAACGGTATTCACGAGAGGACCGGGGAGGACCGGGTATGACTCGACTGTCGGATCCGCCGTCAGCAATTCTCGATCGATTCGGCAAGGGATGGGATCCGGACACGCTCTCGACCCTGGCCGGATCGGTTCCGATCGACCTCGGCGCACCCGTCGAGCGCGTTCTGGAACAGCTCGGGCCGGCGCTCGGCCGCCCCGAGGCACGTACGGTGCTGGTCGGTTATGGCGCCTCGTACGGCACCGCGCCGCAGGACGTGGCGCTCTTCGGCGCGCTCCCCGGCTGGAGCGTTCATGTGCCGGGACACCCCGACGAGGTCGGGCGGCTGCTGCGGGAGGCCGCGGCCGGCGACGGGAGCGCGTACATCAGACTTCCCGAGCAGGGCAACGCCGAGCCCCACGGCGCCTCGGGGGTGTTCGACGTCATCAGGCTGGGCGCGGGCGGTGTGGTGCTGGCCGTGGGCCCCACGCTGGACACGGTGGTGCGCGCCACCACCGGCCTGGATCTGACCGTCCTGTACGCCTCGACCATCCGCCCCTTCGACGCGGTCGGCCTGCGCACCGCGGTGCTTGCCGCCGACCGGGCCGACGTCGTCCTGGTCGAGCCCCATCTGGCGGGCACCTCGGCGCGCTGTGTCGCCGAGGCCCTGGTGAACGTCCCGCACCGGCTCCGCGCCCTCGGCGTCCCCTGGGACACCGCGACGCCCGCCCCCGCGCTCGACGAGGCGGGCATCGCCGCGACGGTCAGGGCCTTCCTGCGCTGAAGGCACCAAGGCAGCACAGACTTCCCGGGGAGGAAGCCGATGAACGTTCTCCTGATCTCCGGCATGGGGCCGGAAGTACCGAACAAGAAGCTTCTGGAGGGCTCCTCGTTCGAGGCGTTACTGGCCCCGCCGGGCCACCGCGCGGCCGCCGGGCGACGCGATGTGTTCGACCTGTCCCTCCTGCGCACGGCGGACACGGCAAGGCAGCCCCTGCTGCGCCCGAGGCGCACTGGCGGCCGGGCCCGCGCGGTCAGCTCCGTACGCCTCTCCGCACCCGTCGAGGAGGAACGCGAGCCGGAGACGGCACCCCATCTGACCACCTTCACCCTGCAGTCGATCCTTCTGTCCGCCGGAATCGACCACGAGGTGTTCCCGATCGAGCGGATCTGGACCGGCTCCGCGGTGGAACCCCCGGATGACGTTGACGTCGTGCTGCTCTCGACGACCTTCATCTGGGACCGCCGTACCCTCGCCAAGGCCGTCGCATGGGTGGAGGAACACTGCCCCACGGCGGTCCTGGTGCTCGGCGGACAGTACAGCAACCTCAAGTTCCAGCGGATCCTGTCCGATCACCCCTTCGTCCGGTACATCGTCCGAGGCGACGCCGAGGCCACCCTGCCCGCTCTGCTGCGGGCCCTGCGCACCAAGGACGATGCGGCCGACATCCCCAACCTGGTGTGGCGCGACCGCGATACGGACCGGGTGCGCATGACCCGGATCGAGTACGTCGACCTGGACGCGCTGCCCTCGCCCAGTCCGGTCGGCGCGCTCCCGGTCGTCCCGTACGAGTCCATGCGCGGCTGTCCGTTCAGCTGCAAGTACTGCTCCTTCCCCGCCGCGTCACCGAAATGGCGCTACAAGTCGGCCCAGAAGATCGCCGACGACTTCCTGCGCTACCGCCGTGAGAACGGCGCCGAGTACATCAAGGCCCTGGACTCCACCTTCACCGTGCCGCCGACCCGGCTGCGCGCGCTGCTGCCGCTCCTGGCAGAGGCGAACGTCGGCTGGGAGGCGTACACGCGCGCCAACTCGATCCGGAACCGGGGGGTCGTGGAGGACCTGGAGCGGGCGCACTGCCGCGCGCTGTCCATCGGCTTCGAGTCGATGAACGACACGACGCTGGGCCATATGCACAAGCAGGTCAAGGCGCGCGCCAACCGAACGGCCTTCGAGCTGCTCCAGAACAGCTCGATCCACTCCTTTGTCTCGTTCATCGTCGGCTATCCCGGCGAGACGCCCGAACTCTTCGAGGACACCAAACGGTTCCTGGTGTCGGAGTACTCCGGCCAGTTCGCGCTCTACGTCTTCATGATGAACGACGAGACCATGCCGGTCTGGCAGGAAGCCGACCGCTTCGGCCTGGAGGTCTTCGACCTGGACGGCGAGGCGGAGGACTGGACCCACCACGGGATGGACAGCCGCACCGCCGCCCGACTACAGCTGGAGACCCTGCGCGAGGTGCGCTGGAAGAACGACCACGCGATCGCCCGGGTGTGGCAGCACGGCTTCGAGTCCCCCCTGCTGCCCGACCGGTCCCCGGCGCGGAACGCGGTGGTCGAGAAGCTGGTGGACCGCCTCGGGATGCTGAGCGCCGACGTCCGCGACCCGGCCGAGGCCGCACGCCGCAGGGACCGTCTGCTGTCCGATCTCGCCGGACATGGCGTGGTCACGGCCCGCTGAGGTCGTACTGACACGCCTGGAGATGGAACAGCTCGGCATAGATGCCGCCCTGGTCCAGCAGAGCCTGGGGGGTGCCCGACTCGGTCACCCGCCCCTCGTGGAGGACGTGGATGAGGTCGGCGTGCCGGACGGACGCCAGCCGGTGGGTGATCAGGACGACGGTCTGCCCCTCCCCCGCGAGGGCGCGGATCTGCTCGAAGACGGCGAGTTCGGCGCGGGCGTCGAGTGCGGAGGTGGGCTCGTCGACCAGCAGCACGGGGGCCGTACGGTAGCGGGCGCGGGCGATGCCCAGCCGCTGCCACTGGCCGCCGGAGAGCTGGTGGCCGCCGCGGAACTCCCGGGCCAGCAGGGTGTCCCAGCCGTGCGGCAGCCCGGCGACGATGTCGTCGGCCCCGGCGTAGGCCGCCGCGCGGTCCAGGGCCTCGGTGCGGATGGGGGTCTCCGGGCTGCCGATCGCGACGTTGGCCTTGGCCGTGAAGGGCCAGCGCTTGAAGTCCTGGTTGACCATGGCGATCCGGGAGAAGAGCTGCTCCCGGTCGGCCTCCGCGATGTCGGTGCCGTCCCACAGGATGCGCCCCGAGTCCGGCATATGGAGTCCGGCGAGCAGCTTGACCAGGGTGGACTTGCCGGATCCGTTCTCGCCGACGAGCGCGACCACGCCCCCGCCGGGAATGGTGAGGCTGACCTTGTCCAGCGCGGGCCGGTCGCTGCCCGGGTAGGTGAAGGAGACGGACTCGAAGCGGATCTCCTCCGGCTCCTTCGGCAGCGGCAGCCCGCCCTGGGGAATCGCGCACCGCTCGGAATCCTCGCACAGGCGGTCCAGATCCTGGACGAACAGCATCTCCTCGTAGAGCTGGTTGAGCTGAAGAACCAGTGTGGACAGGTTCTGCGAGCCGGTGCGGATGGCGATGACCGCGGTGCCCGCGACGGACAGCTCCATGCCGCCGGTGAGCAGCAGTCCGGCCAGCGCCGCGTATGTGGCGAGGGTCGCCGCGCCGGTGAGCGCCGCGGCGACCAGCTCGGTGCCGGCCGCGGCGTCGGCAAGCCGGGTCTGCTCCGTCTCGGCGGACTCCGACATCCGGCGGAAGTGACGCAGCAGGAAGCGGCCGACGCCGTGCACCCGGACCTCCTGCGCCGCCTCGCGCTCGGTGAGCAGCCGGCTGAGCAGATGGCCCGCGCGGGCGTGCTCGATCATGGTGTGGAAGGAGAGATAGCGGCGGCGGGCGATGCGCAGCGCGCTCCAGCTGCGCGGCAGGGCGATGAGCACCAGCAGCGGCAGCAGCACGGGGTGCAGAACGGTCAGCACTCCGGCGGCGGCGATGACGGCGAGCAGCCCGTTGACCACCGCCACGCAGTACCTGACCATGCGCCGAGCCGAAGAGGCCCCGTATTGGGCGGAGTCCAGCAGCCGGTGGAACTCCGCGTCCTCGATGGCGGAGAGCTCCACCCGGGCCGCGCACTCCAAGTACCGTTCGGTCGCGAGCCGTTCGACCTTCGGCTCCAGTCGGCCGGTCCCGGCCGTCGAGGCCGAGGCCAGCAGCGCGCCGAGGACCGCGACCACGCCGACCACGACCAGCGGCGGCAGAGCGTGTCGCAGCCGGTCGGCCGTGGCCCCGTCGGACAGCAGCGCCGCCAGCGCGTCGTTCACCGCCACCAGGCTGAACGCCTGGCCGATCCCCTGGCCGATCTCCGCCGCCGCGACCGTGCGCAGCGCCTTGCGGTCGGCGGCCCAGGCGAGCCGTACGGTGGAGCCCACCAGGCGGGGCAGCCTGCGGGCCATCGCCCATAACGACAGATGCAGATAGGCGTCGTCGTAGCGGCTGAATCCCATGTCGTACCGGAGCCGTCCGCCGAAGAGCAGGCGCTCGGACTCCGATGTCTCGTCAGTGGCCTGCTGGTTGCGTCGCCGCGGCCACGGCATCGCACCACCCCCTCCGCCTGGGCACCACGTCAGTTTGCCGTAGCGGAGGGGCCGTCCGCGACGCATTTCCGGTCGGCCTCGGCCGCGCTCCGTGGCACGATGTGCGAGGTGCGGGGCATCGTGCGCCCGCGGTGGGGCGGTGTACGCGCCCTCCCCCGGACGGGAAACGGAGGACAGTGCGGCGTGCGTCTGGCCCACGACGACCCGCGGCTGCGCTACCGGGGGGCGGTGTCGCTCCAGCGGGGCCCCGGCTGGACCGCGCCCTGGCGGCTGCCGCACCCGGAGGCCGCGCTGTATCTGCCCGAGGGCGGGCTGGGGCGGGCCGCGATGCCGTCGGGGGTGCGGGTGGCGCTGCGTACCGACAGCACCGGGCTGACCTGCCGCTACCAGGCGGATCCCGCGCCGAAGCTCAATGGCCCGCCAGAGGCCGCGCGGCTGGATGTGCTGTGCGAGGGGCGGCACTCGGCCACCGTCGAGCTGCGGACAGACGGCCGGGACGCGGAGTTCCGGGTCGACGGCCTGCCGGGGCGAATGGCGGCGGTCGAGCTGTGGCTGCCCTTCTACCATCAGTTCCGGCTGTGCGAGGTGACCCTGGACGCGGGCGCGGCGGTCGAGCGTGACGGGGCCGAGGGGCGGCCGCGCTGGGTCCACTACGGCAGCTCCATCTCGCAGGGGCGCGGCGCGGCCTCCCCGAGCCGGACGTGGGCGGCCCTGGTGGCCCGGCGCGCCGGCTGGGAGCTGACCTCCCTGGCGCTGGGCGCGGCCTGCCAGCTCCAGCCGATGACCGCGCGGCTGATGCGGGACCTGCCGGCCGAACTGCTCACCGTCTGCGTCGGGATCAACATCCAGGCGCTGGGCAGCCACAACCGCGACTCGCTGGCCTCGGCGCTCGTCGGCTTCGTGCGGACGGTGCGCGAGGGGCATCCGAGGACGCCGTTCGCGGTGATGTCGAACATCGTCGCGCCCGAGCGGGAGGAGGTGCCGGGGCCCTCCGGCATGACGATGCGCGAGTGCCGGGCGCACATACGGCGCGCGGTCGAGCTGCTGCGCACACACGGGGACACGAACCTGCACTACATCCACGGCCCGAAGGTGTTCGGGCCCAGCTGTACGCGGCTGCTGCTGGAGCCCGAGGGCCTGGACCGGCTGCACCCCGGGCCCGCGGGTCACCCCGTCTTCGCCGCGCGCTTCCTGACGACTCTGCGCCGTGCGGGATGCGCCCCCGAGGTCCCGGCGGGCTCATGACGCCCCGTACGCCGGGCGGGGCGGCTCCGCGGCGGCGAGCAGCTTCCGGGCGGCCTCGCCCGCCTCGGCCGGGGTCCAGCGGGCGCCCTTGTCGGCGGTCGGGCCCGGCCGCCAGCCCTCCATGACGGTGATGCGCCCGGCCTCCGCCTCGAAGACCCGGCCGGTGACGCCCGCGCTGTCGGCGGAGGCGAGCCAGACGACGAGCGGCGAGACGTTCTCGGGGGCCATCGTGTCGAAGGCGCCGGCCTCGTCCGGGGCGGCCATGGAGTCGGGATAAGTCCGCTCGGTCATCCGGGTGCGGGCGGCCGGGGCGATGGCGTTGACCTGGACGCCGTAGCGGCCCAGCTCGGCGGCGGCCACGAGGGTCAGCCCGACGATCCCGGCCTTGGCGGCGGAGTAGTTGCCCTGGCCCACGCTGCCCAGCAGCCCCGCCCCCGAGCTGGTGTTGACCACGCGGGCGGCCGGGGCGCGGCCCGCCTTCGCCTCGGCGCGCCAGTGGGCGGCGGCGTGCCGCAGTGGCAGGAAGTGGCCCTTGAGGTGGACGCGCAGCACCGCGTCCCAGTCGTCCTCGTCCAGGTTGATCAGCATGCGGTCGCGCAGGAAACCGGCGTTGTTGACGAGGGCGTCGAGCCGGCCGTAGGTGTCGAGGGCGGTGGCGACCAACGAGGCCGCGCCGTCGGTGGTGGCGATGTCGCCGCCGTGCGCGACCGCCTCACCGCCCAGCCCTCGGATCTCGTCGGCGACGTCCTGGGCCGGGCTCCCCCGGCCCGCCGCGCCGTCCAGGGCCACGCCGAGGTCGTTGACGACGACCTTGGCCCCCTCGGCGGCGAGGGCCAGCGCGTGTGCCCGGCCCAGGCCACGGCCCGCTCCGGTGACGACGGCGACGCGCCCGCCGCACAGTCCGGTCATCTTGGGTCCTCCTGTTGGTTGACGTTGGCGGCGTCGAGGAACGCCGGGCGCTCACCGCCGCCGTGGACGCACAGGGCGGCGCCGCTGACGTACGCGGCGAGGTCGGAGGCGAGGAAGACGCAGGCGTCGCCCGCCTCGTCCGGCTCGGCCAGCCGCCCGAGGGGGACGGTGCGGCCGACGGCGGCGAGCCCGGCCTCGTCGCCGTAGTGCAGCTGGGACAGTTCGGTGCGGACCATGCCGAGCACGACGGTGTTGACCCGGACCGTGGGGGCCCATTCCACGGCCAGGGAGCGGGCGAGGTTCTCGAGGCCCGCCTTGGCGGCTCCGTAGGCCGCGGTGCCGGGGGACGGGCGGGTCCCGCTGACGCTGCCGATCATCACGATGGAGCCGCCGCGCTCCTGATGCCGCATCACCTCGTAGGCGGCGAGGGAGACGGTCAGGGGGGCGATGAGGTTCAGCTCGACGACGCGGGCGGCGCGGTGCGGCCCGGCGGCGGCGAGCAGTCCGAACGGGCTGCCTCCGGCGTTGTTGACCAGGAGGTCGAGCCGGCCGTACGAGCCGCGCAGCCCTTCGAAGAAGGCGCCGACCGCGTCCGCGTCGCGCACGTCCAGCGGCAGGAAGCGGGCGGTGCGGCCCGCCGCTTCGACGGGCCGCTCCCCGGGCCGGCGCGCGCAGACCACGACCTCGGCTCCCGCGGCGAGCAGCGCCCGCGCGATCCCCGCCCCCACGCCCCGCGTCCCTCCGGTGACGACCGCGACCCGCCCGGCCAGGTCGATGGTGACGGCCACGTGACACCTCCCGCCGCGCCTCGAGCGCTGCTACCTTCTCACCTAACAAATGTTTGGTGGAAAGGTAGCGGATCTGCTCATGGGTGTCTCCACCTCCGCCCCACACGCGGGCGTCGCCGTCGTCACCGTGGACTTCCCACCGGTCAACGCCCTTCCCGTCCAAGGCTGGTACGAGCTCGCGTCGGCCGTGCGCGGCGCAGGCACCGACCCGGACGTGCGCTGCGTCGTCCTCGCCGCCGCCGGCCGGGGCTTCAACGCGGGCGTGGACATCAAGGAGATGCAGCGCACCGAGGGGCACCAGGCCCTGATCGGCGCCAACCACGGCTGCTACGAGGCGTTCGCCGCCGTGTACGACTGCCAGGTGCCCGTCGTCGCCGCGGTGCACGGCTTCTGCCTCGGCGGCGGCATCGGCCTGGTCGGCAACGCCGACGCGATCGTGGCGAGCGACGACGCGACGTTCGGGCTGCCGGAGCTGGACCGGGGCGCCCTGGGCGCGGCCACCCATCTGGCCCGGCTGGTGCCGCAGCACCTCATGCGCGCGCTGTACTACACCTCGCGCACCGTGACCGCCGAGGAGTTGCACCGGCACGGCTCGGTGTGGCGGGTCGTGCCGCGCGCGGAGCTGTCGGACGCGGCGCTGGAGTTGGCCCGCGAGATCGCCGCCAAGGACGGGGCGCTGCTGCGGCTGGCCAAGGCCGCGATCAACGGCATCGACCCGGTCGATGTGCGCCGCAGCTACCGCTTCGAGCAGGGCTTCACCTTCGAGGCCAACCTGAGCGGCATCGCCGACCGGCACCGCGAGGCGTTCGTGTCCGGCCCGTCCGACTCGTCCGGCGTGTCCGGCCTGTCCGAGGCGGGTGAGCGGCGTTGAGCCCCGGCAACAAGCAGATGACCCCGGAGGAGGCCGTCGGCCGGATCGAGAGCGGCATGACGGTCGGCATCGGCGGCTGGGGGTCGCGGCGCAAACCCATGGCGCTGGTACGGGCGCTGCTGCGCTCGCCGGTCACCGATCTGACCGTGGTCTCGTACGGCGGGCCGGACGTCGGGCTGCTGGCCGCCGCCGGGAAGATCCGCAAGCTGGTCGCCGCCTTCGCCACGCTCGACTCGATCCCCCTGGAGCCGCATTTCAGGGCGGCGCGCGAGCGCGGGGACTTCGAACTGGTGGAGCTGGACGAGGCGATGTTCATGTGGGGGCTGACCGCCGCCGTCCACCGGCTGCCGTTCATGCCGGTGCGGGCGGGTCTCGGCTCGGACGTCATGACGGTCAACCCGGGGCTGCGGACGGTGACCTCGCCGTACGAGGACGGGGAGGAGCTGGTGGCGGTGCCCGCGCTGCGGCTGGACGCCGCGCTGGTGCACCTCAACCGGGCCGACGCATACGGCAACGGCCAGTACCTGGGCCCGGACCCGTACTTCGACGACCTGTTCTGCGAGGCGGCCGCGGAGTCCTATGTCTCGTGCGAGCGCGTCGTCGGCGCGGCGGAGTTCGCGGACGCGGGCGGTCCGCAGACGCTGCTGGTCAAGCGCCACTCGGTGACCGGCGTGATCGAGACCCCGAACGGCGCGCACTTCACCTCCTGCGCCCCCGACTACGGGCGCGACGAGGCATTCCAGCGCGCGTACGCGAAGGCCGCCGCCGACCCCGGCGCGTGGCGGGAGTTCACCGAGCGCTTCCTGGCCGGCGACGAGGACGCGTACCAGGCGGCGGTGGCGGCATTCGCCAAGGAGGACGCATGAGTACGGTCACCCGGGCCGAGTACTGCGTGGTGGCCTGCGCGGAGGCCTGGCGCGGCGACGGCGAGATCCTCGCCGCCCCCATGGGCGCCGTGCCGCGCGTCGGCGCCCGCCTGGCCCGGCTCACCTTCGCGCCCGGCCTGCTGCTCACCGACGGCGAGGCGATGCTGCTGGGCGGCGAACCGGGGGTGGTGGAGGGCTGGCTGCCCTACCGCCAGCACCTGGCCATGGTCACCGGCGGCAGGCGGCACGTGATGATGGGCGCCAGCCAGCTGGACCGGCACGGCAACCAGAACATCAGCTGCATCGGCGACTGGAAGCGGCCCCGGCGGCAGCTGCTGGGCGTGCGCGGCGCCCCCGTCAACACGCTGAACAACCCGACGAGTTACTGGGTGCCCCGGCACTCCCGGCGGGTCTTCGTCGAGCGCGTCGACATGGTCTGCGGCGTCGGCTACGACCGGGCGGCCGCCGCCGGGCCGTCCGCCACCCGCTACCACCGCATCCCGTGCGTCGTGACCGACCTCGCGGTCCTCGACTTCGCCACGCCCGACCGCACCATGCGCGTACGCTCCCTGCACCCGGGCGTGACCGCCCAGCAGGTGCGGGAGGCGACCGGCTTCGCGCTCGACATCGCGGACGACGTCCCGTACACCCGCGAGCCCACGGGCGAGGAGCTGCGGCTGATCCGGGAGGTCCTCGACCCGGAGGGGCTGCGTGAGCGGGAGGTGCCCGCCTGATGGACACCCCGCTGACCAAGCTCGTCGGCGTCCGGCATCCGATCGTGCAGACCGGCATGGGGTGGGTGGCCGGGCCCCGGCTGGTGTCCGCCACTGCGGGCGCCGGCGCCCTCGGCATCCTCGCCTCCGCCACCATGACCCCGCACCAGCTGCGGTCGGCCGTACGGGAGGTCAGGTCGCGCACCGACGCGCCCTTCGGCGTGAATCTGCGGGCGGACGCGGGGGACGCCGAGGAGCGGGTGCGGATCATCATCGAGGAGGGGGTGCGGGTCGCGTCCTTCGCGCTCGCCCCCACCCGGGAGCTGATCGCCCGGCTGAAGGACGCGGGCGTGGTCGTCATCCCGTCCGTCGGCGCGCGGCGACACGCCGAGAAGGTCGCCGCCTGGGGCGCGGACGCGGTCGTGGTGCAGGGCGGCGAGGGCGGCGGCCACACCGGGAGCGTGGGCACGGCCGTGCTGCTGCCCCAGGTCGTGGACGCGGTCGACATCCCCGTCGTGGCGGCCGGCGGCTTCTTCGACGGGCGCGGCCTGGTGGCCGCGCTCGCCTACGGCGCCGCGGGGATCGCGATGGGCACCCGCTTTCTGCTGACCTCCGACAGCACGGTCCCGGACGCAGTCAAGGCCCGCTACCTGACGGCGTCGGTCACGGACGTCACCGTCACCACCGCGGTCGACGGGCTCCCTCACCGGATGCTCCGCAGCGAGCTGGTCGCCTCCCTGGAGCGGTCCGGGCGCGCCGCGGCACTGGCGCGGGCACTGCGACACGCCGCGGCCTTCCGGCGGCTGTCCGGGCTGAGCTGGGCGCGGATGGTGCGCGAGGGGCTCGCGATGAAGCACGGCAAGGAGCTGACCTGGAGTCAGGTGCTGCTGGCCGCCAACACGCCGATGCTGCTGAAGGCGTCGATGGTGGACGGCCGTACGGACAGCGGGGTGATGGCCTCCGGGCAGGTCGCCGGGGTGATCGACGACCTGCCGTCGTGCGCGGAGCTGGTGGAGCGGGTGATGGCGGAGGCGGCGGAGGTCATGGGCCGGCTCACAACCGCCTGATATCGCTGCCGCTCACAACCGCTCGATGATCGTCACATTCGCCTGGCCGCCACCCTCACACATCGTCTGCAGGCCGTATCGCCCACCCGTGCGCTCCAGTTCGTGCAGCAGGGTGGTCATCAGCTTGGTGCCGGTGGCGCCGAGCGGGTGGCCGAGGGCGATGGCGCCGCCGTTGACGTTGACCTTCTCCGGGTCGGCGCCGGTCTCCCGCAGCCAGGCCAGCACCACGGGGGCGAAGGCCTCGTTGATCTCCACCAGGTCGAGGTCGTCGATGGTCATGCCGGTCTTCTTCAGCGCGTGCGCCGTCGCCGGGATCGGCGCGGACAGCATGCGGATCGGGTCCTCGCCGCGCACCGAGAGGTGGTGGACGCGGGCGCGCGGCGTCAGGCCGTGTTCGCGCACCGCCCGTTCGGAAGCGATCAGCATCGCCGCGGCCCCGTCGGAGACCTGGGAGGACAGGGCGGCGGTGATCCGGCCGCCCTCCATGACCGGCTTGAGGCAGGCCATCTTCTCCAGGCTGGTGTCCCGGCGCGGCCCCTCGTCGGCGGCGACCTCCCCGTACGGCACGAGTTCGCGGTCGAAGCGGCCCTCGTCCATGGCGCGTATCGCCCGCTGGTGCGAGCGCAGCGCGAACTCCTCCATCGCCTCACGGGTGATGCCCCACTTCTCGGCGATCAGCTCGGCGCCGTAGAACTGGTTGACCGGCCGGTCGCCGTAGCGCGCCCGCCAGCCCTCGGAGCCCGCGTAGGGGCCTTCGGTCAGGCCGAGCGGCACGGTCGCCTGGCGGCTGGCGAAGGCGATCGGCACCATCGACATGTTCTGCACGCCGCCCGCGACCACCAGGTCCTGAGTGCCGGAGAGGACCGCCTGCGCCGCGAAGTGGATCGCCTGCTGTGAGGAGCCGCACTGCCGGTCGACGGTCACGCCCGGGACCTCCTCGGGCAGCCCGGCGGCCAGCCAGCAGGTGCGTGCGATGTCCCCGGCCTGCGGGCCGACCGTGTCCAGGCAGCCGAGGACCACATCCTCGACGGCGGCCGGGTCGGCGCCCGAGCGCTCCATCAGGGCGCGCAGGGCGTGCGCGCCGAGGTCGGCCGGGTGGACGGACGCCAGTCCGCCGTTCCGCTTGCCGACCGGGGTCCGTACCGCTTCGACGATGTATGCCTCGGCCATGATCGCTCCTTCAGCCCGGTGTCAGCCCGGTGGTCAGGCCCGCGGGGTGATGCCGTCCAGGACCATCGACAGGTACTGGCGGGCGATCTCCTCGGGGCTGTGCTGTCCGCCCGGCCGGTACCACGAGGCGGCGACCCAGACGGTGTCGCGCAGAAAGCGGTACGCCAGCCGGATGTCGAGGTCGGCGCGGAAGACCCCCTCGGCCACCCCGCGCTCGAGCGTGCCCAGCCATGCCTCCTCGAACTTCCGCTGCGAGACGGTGAGATAGCCGAAGCGGGGCTGGGCGGAGAGGTGCTTGGACTCCTTCTGGTAGATGGCGACCGCGGCCCGGTGCCGGTCGATCTCCCGGAAGGACTCGGTGACGAGCGCCTCGATGGTCTCCCTGGGGCCGAGCCCGGCGCCGAGCACGGCCGCGTAGCCGGCCCACAGCTCGTCGAGGAAGGTGGAGAGGATCTCGTCGACCATCGCCTCCTTGGAGTCGAAGTGGTAGTAGAGGCTGCCCGCGAGCATCCCCGCCTCGTCGGCGATGCGGCGCACGGTGGTCGCGTTGTACCCGTGCGCGGCGAACACCTCCGCCGCCGTCGAGAGCAGTTCGCGGCGTCGCTGGGGGGACGGGGTCACGGTGGTCTTCTTGCTGTTCTCGCTGGTCTTCGGCACATGGCCATTGTCTCGGTCTCTCCGGTCTCTCCGGCCTCTCCAGCCTCTCGGCTCTCGGCCTCACGCGTGCTGGCTGCTGACGGACACCGTCTCGCCCGTCATGTACGAGGAGTAGCCGCTGGCCAGGAAGACGATGACATTGGCCACCTCCCACGGCTCGGCGTACCGGCCGAACGCCTCCTTCTCGGTGAGTTCGGCGAGCAGTTCGGGGGTGGTCACCTTCGCCAGATGCGGATGCATGGCCAGGCTCGGTGAGACCGCGTTGACCCGTACGCCGTAGGCGGCGGCCTCGACGGCGGCGCAGCGGGTGAGGGCCATCACGCCGGCCTTGGCGGCCGCGTAGTGGGCCTGGCCGGCCTGGGCGCGCCAGCCGACGACGGAGGCGTTGTTGACGATGACCCCGCCGCGGCCGTCGGCCTTCATCCGGCGCAGCGCGGCGCGGGTGCAGCGGAATGTGCCGCCCAGCGTGACGCCGATGACCTTCTGCCACTGCTCGTCGGTCATCTCGGTCAGCTCGGCGGTGCCCCCGAGCCCGGCGTTGTTGACGACGGCGTCCAGGCGGCCGTGGGCCTCCTCGGCGAGGTCGAGGAGTGCCGCCACCTGGTCCTCGTCGGTCACGTCACAGGCCGTCCCGGCGACCCGGTCCGCTCCGAACTCCCCGGCGAGCGCCGTGACGGTCTCCTTCAGCCGGCGGGCGTGGGCGTCGCCGATGACGACGCGGGCGCCCTCCTCGAGGAATCTGCGGGCGGTGGCGCCGCCGATGCCGGTGCCCGCCGCGGCCGTGATGACGGCCGAGCGGCCGGTGAGGAGGCCGTGTCCGGGGACATAGGGCGCTGGGGTGGCCTTGTTGTCCGTCACGGCGCCACGGTAACCTACCAAACACTTGTTAGGGAACGGGGAGAGGGCGGGAGCTCCGGTGGATCTCGACCTGACCGAGCGGCAGTGGGCATTCCGGGACGAGGCCCGGCAGTGGCTCGCGGCGCATACGCCCGCCGAGCAGCTGCCCTCCCTGGAGACCGCCGAGGGCTTCGCCGCCCACCGCGCCTGGGAGCGGACGCTCGCCTCGGGCCGCTGGTCGGCGGTGAGCTGGCCCGAGGAGTACGGCGGGCGGGGCGCGTCGCTCTTCGAGTGGCTGCTCTTCGAGGAGGAGTACTACGCGGCGGGAGCGCCCGGCCGGGTCAGCCAGAACGGGATCAGCCTGCTGGCGCCCACGCTCTTCGAGCACGGCACGGCTGAGCAGCGGGCCAAGGTGCTGCCGCCGCTGGCCCGCGGCGAGGTCATCTGGGCGCAGGCCTGGTCCGAACCCGAGTCCGGCTCCGACCTCGCGTCCCTGCGCTCCACCGCCGAACGCACCGACGGCGGCTGGCTGCTGAACGGCCTCAAGACATGGTCGTCCCGGGCCGCCTTCGCCGACCGCGCCTTCGGACTCTTCCGCAGCGACCGGGGCGCATCCGCTCCCCATCGCGGACTGACGTATCTGATGTTCCCGCTGCGCGCGCCGGGCGTGACCGTGCGCCCCATCGGCCGCCTCGACGGCAAGCCCGCCTTCGCCGAGCTCTTTCTCGACCAGGTCTTCGTGCCCGACGAGGAGGTGATCGGCGAGCCGGGCGAAGGGTGGCGGGTCGCGATGAGCACGGCGGGCAACGAGCGAGGGCTGACCCTGCGCAGCCCCGGGCGCTTCACGGCGGCCGCGCGCCGCCTGACGGCGCTGTGGCGCGCACGGGCGGCCGACGCCGACCCCGCGGCCGCCGTCTCGTCCGCGCTGCACGACCGGGTGGCCGACGCGGTGATCAGCGCCCGCGCATACGAGCTCTTCGCCTACGCGGGCGCGTCCCGGCTGGCCGCCGGAGGCTCCTTGGGCGCCGAGTCGAGCCTCAACAAGGTCTTCTGGTCCGAGCTGGACATCGCCCTTCACGAAACGGCCCTGGACCTGCTCGGCCCCCACGGCGAACTCTCCGACTCCGCCCCCGACGCGCCCGCGCGCAGCGCCTGGGCGGACGGCTACACCTTCGCCCTGGCGGGCCCGGTCTACGCGGGCACCAACGAGATCCAGCGCGACATCATCGCCGAGCGGCTGCTCGGACTGCCGAAGGGCCGCAGATGAGGCGGGGTCCCCTGCCGGGACGAGCGATGAAGGGGCAGTACGGATGAGATTCCTGCTGGACCAGGAGCAGATGGAATTCGGCCGCACCCTGGACCGGATGCTCTCCGCCGCCGGGACCCCGGGGGCGGTGCGGGCCTGGGCGCGGGGCGAGCGCGAGCCGGGTCGGGCGGTGTGGGGGCGGCTGGGCGAGGCCGGGGTGTTCGCGCTGGCCGTTCCGGAGGCGTACGAGGGCGCGGGGCCGCTGCCGGTGGAGCTCGCCGTCGCGTACGTCGAGGCAGGCCGGCACGCGGTGCCGGGGCCGCTGGTCGAGACGGCCGCCGCGGCGGTCCTCCTCGCCGCGCTCGCCGAGCGCGGCGACGCGGCAGCGGCGGCGGCGAAGGACTGGCTGCCGCGCATCGCGGCGGGGCAGGCGATGGTCACCCTCGCGGCGCCCGCGGGCGGTCCGTACGCGCTGGACGCGGACGCCGCCGACGCGGTGTTCCTCGTCGAGGGCGAGCGGCTGCGGCCGGCCGCGGGGCACGGGCCGGTGCAGCCCTCACTGGATCCGGCCAGGCGGCTGGCCCGGCCGCTCGGCGGCGGCGAAGCGCTGGCGAGCGGCCCGGCCGTCGCGGCGGCGGCCGCGCGTGCCGCGGACTGGGCCGCCTTCGCGACGGCCGCGCAGGCGCTCGGCACCGGGCTCGCGCTGCTGGAGCGGACCGTGGCATACGCCAAGCAGCGCACCCAGTTCGGCCGCCCGATCGGCTCGTTCCAGGCGGTCAAGCACCAGCTCGCGGACGTCCTCATCGCCCTGGAGTTCGCCCGGCCGCTGCTGTACGGGGCCGCGCTGGCGCTGGCGGACGGCACCGCCCGGGCCGGCGCGGAGGTCGCCGCCGCCAAGGTCTCCGCAGGTGAGGCGGCGTACGCGGCGGCCAGGACCGCGCTACAGCTGCACGGTGCGATCGGCTACACGGACGAGTACGACCTGTCCCTGTGGATCCGCAAGGCCCGTGCGCTGCGCACCGCTTGGGGCTCCCCCTCCGTCTGCCGGGCCCGCGTCCTCGCACCCTGAGCGGGCGCCGCCGGGAGCCGTCAGCCGATGACAGTTCGGCCGAAGGGTGCCGTCCGCCGCGCCGGGTGATCCATGCTGTGTCGACCAGCCACCACGGACCAGCGGCTCGACGAAGAGCGACGAAGAACGACGAAGAACGGGGTATTGCGCCCATGCACCGGACCCGGCCCACACTGGAGAGCGTGGCGCTGCACGCGGGCGTCTCGCGCGCCACGGTGTCCCGCGTCGTCAACGGTTCCACCAGGGTCGGCGAGGACGCCCGCGAGGCGGTGCAGCGGGCCATCCGGGAGCTGGGGTACGTCCCCAACCAGGCGGCCCGCAGCCTGGTCACCCAGCGCACCGACTCCTTCGCCCTCGTCCTGCCCGAGGAGCCGGGCCGGGTGTTCTCCGACGACCAGTTCTTCCCCGGCGTGGTGCGCGGGGTGAGCCAGCAGCTGGAGGAGGCCGACAAGCAGCTGGTGCTGATGATGGCCCGCTCCCCCGCCAGCCGGGACCGCATCGAGCGCTTCGCCCTGGCGCGCCATGTCGACGGAGTCATGGTCGCCTCCGTGCACGGCGCCGACCCGCTGCCCGCCGCCCTCGCCCGCATGGGCATCCCGGTGGTCTCCAACGAGCGGCTGCTCGGCCCGGTGTCCCTGCCGTACGTCGGCGTGGACAACGCCGGCGGCGCGGCCGCCGCCGTGCGCCATCTGGTGCGCTCCGGGCGCACCAGGATCGCCACCGTCGCGGGCCCGCAGGACATGGTCGCCGGGATCGACCGGCTGGCCGGTTACCGGGCGGCGCTGGACGAGGCGCGGCTGCCCGCGACCGTGGCCGTCGGTGACTTCACGCAGGAGTCGGGCGTGGTCGCGATGCGCGAGCTGCTGCGCGAAGAGCCGGGTCTTGACGCCGTGTTCGCGGCCTCCGACCTGATGGCGGTGGGCGTGCTGCGGGCGCTGCGGCAGGCCGGCCGCCGGGTGCCGGACGACGTCGCCGTGGTCGGCTTCGACGACATCGAGACCACCCGCTACACCGATCCGCCGCTGACCACGGTCCGCCAGCCCATCGCGCTGATCGGCCAACGGCTGGCCCGCCAGCTGCTGCGCCTCGCCTCCGGCGAGCAGATCGAGTCGTCGTTGGTCCTGCCGACCGAACTGGTCCTCCGCGAGTCGGCCTGAGGCGGCCCGGATGGCGCTGTCCGAGGCCGGCGACGGGTACCGCCGGACCGCCGCCCGAACCGAGCCCTGCACCGCCTGCGGTCAGTCCCCAGCGTACCGGGGCAGCAGGGCCCGGAACTCGCGCTCGAAGGTCTCGTAGCGGCGGCGCAGCTCGGCGCCCGGCCAGTCGGGGGGCAGCAGCCGGGTGGGCAGGACCGGGTCGGCGAGGAGGTGGCGTAGCACGGCGGCCGCGACGGTGAACCGCTCGGCCGCCTCGTTCGCCCGCTCCAGGGCCGCCGACAGCAGCCGGGCCCGAGCGGCCCAGCCGTCCAGGTCCCACAGCCGGGCCGCGAGCCGGGCCGGGTCGCCCTCGGGCGCGCCGGTGAGCCACGCACACTGCTCGGCGGCGACGGCCGGGCGCGGCCGTACGAGGTTGGCGGGGCGCAGCCAGGTGCCCTCGCGCAGCTCGGCCAGGCGCAAAGTGGCCATCGCCTGGCGCAGCGCGGCCCGCTCGGGCGCGGCGCGGCGGTCGGAGGTGACGACCGCGATCTCCCAACCGCCGTCCCAGCGCCGGGTGCGGGGGGCCCGGCTGTCGTCCTGCCGGGCCTGGCGGGCCAGGAGTCGGTCGGTGAGCCGGTAGGCGCCGCCGCGCTGCTCGAGGTCGCCGGCGGCGACCATGCGGGTGAGCGCGACCCGGACGGTGCCCTCCGCCGTGCCGAACAGCGCTCCGACGCGGACCAGGGCGCGGGCGGGCAGCTGCGGCGGGTGGTGGCCGAGCAGGGTGCTGAGCACGATCGAGCGGGCCGTCAGCGGGCGCAGCGCGAGGGTCCCGGCCGCGGCGCTTCCGTCGGTGGCGAGGGGAGCAGCGGCGGCGCGGGGTTCAGCGGAATCTCGGGTGTCGTGGGTGTCGTGGGTGTCGTCCATGTGTGCCCGAACCCTATCCATTACAGTTCTTCGTCAAGCATGATGGAAGTGTAAGAGAGCAGGGCCGGCGCACGAGGAGATGCCATGGGTGCCACGCATGAAGTCCTCAACCAGGCCCCGCCGCTGACCGGCTTCAGCACGGCCGACGAGCCGGCGCTGCTGGAGGCCCTGCGGCGGGACGGAGGGGGCTGGGGCGAGCAGGAGGTGCGGGAGCTGGGCGTGCTGGCCGGGTCCGCCGAGGTCCAGGACTGGGCGCGGATGGCCGAGGAGCACCCTCCGGTGCTGCACACCCACGACCGGTACGGCCACCGCGTCGACGAGGTCGAGTACCACCCCGCCTACCACCAGCTGATGGCCGCCGCCGTGGCCGGCGGGCAGCACGCCGCCGCCTGGAGCGAGCCCCGCTCCGGGGCGCATCTGGTGCGCGCGGCCAAGTTCTACGTCTTCGCGCAGGCGGAGCCGGGCCACGGCTGTCCCATCTCCATGACGTACGCCGCGGTCCCGGCGCTGCGCGCCGAGCCTGAGCTCGCGGCCGCCTACGAGCCGCTGCTGGCCGCCCGCGTCTACGACTTCGGGCTGCGCCCGCCGCTGGGCAAGCGGGGGCTGATCGCGGGCATGTCGATGACGGAGAAGCAGGGCGGCTCGGACGTACGGGCCAACACCACGCGGGCGCTCCCCCAGGCGGACGGCAGCTACCTGCTGACCGGCCACAAGTGGTTCACCTCCGCGCCGATGAGCGACATCTTCCTCACCCTCGCCCAGACCGATGAGGGCCTGACCTGTTTCCTGGTGCCGCGCGTGCTGCCCGACGGGACCCGCAACGCCATGCGGCTGCAGCGGCTCAAGAACAAGCTCGGCAACCGCTCCAACGCCTCCTCCGAGGTCGAGTACGACGGGGCGGTGGCCTGGCGGGTCGGCGAGCCGGGCCGGGGTGTGCGCACGATCGTCGAGATGGTGAATGTGACTCGGCTGGACTGTGTGATCGGCTCGGCGGCGGGCATGCGGGCCGGGCTCCGGCAGGCCCTGCACCACACCGAACACCGGCGGGCGTTCGGCGCGGAGCTGATCGACCAGCCGCTGATGCGCCATGTGCTCGCCGACCTGGCCGTCGAGTCGGAGGCCGCCACGACGCTCGCGATGCGGCTGGCGGCGGCTCTGGACCGGGCCCAGGCCGGGGACGAGTCGGAGGCGGCGCTGCGCCGGCTGGGGCTGGCGGTGAGCAAGTACTGGGTGTGCAAGCGCGGCGCCACGCACACGGCCGAGGCCCTGGAGTGCCTGGGCGGCAACGGCTATGTGGAGGACTCCGGCATGCCGCGCCTCTACCGGGAGGCGCCGCTGCTGTCGATCTGGGAGGGCTCGGGCAATGTCGCGGCCCTCGACGTACTGCGGGCGCTGGGCCGGGAGACGAGCGCGCTGGACGCCTTCCTGGCCGAGGTGGACGCCGCCGCCGGGGCCGACGCGCGGCTGGACGCGGCCGTCGCCCGCCTCCGCGACCTGCTGCCGCAGCTCACCGATCCGCAACGGGCGCAGTTGCTCGCCCGCCGCCTCGCCGAGCAGATGACGCTGGTCCTACAGGGCAGCCTGCTGGTGCGGCACAGCCACCCGGCGGTGGCGGACGCCTTCTGCGCCTCACGGCTCGGCGGCGACTGGGGCCACGCCTTCGGCACCCTGCCGCCCGGCGTGGACACCGGCCCGATCCTGGAACGGACGCGGCTCAAGGACGCGCGGTGACTGGTCCGTAAGGGCTCGGTTCGCCTCTTTTCAAGGGCTCGATTCGCCGGGCCCTCGGCCCGGTGGGGGCCGTGGGCCCGGACGGACGGATTCCGCGCAAATTCACCTATTCGAGGGAATCCGCGCGGGCATACGGCTGTAACGGGTCCGATCAGCCGAAGATCTCCGTCGTGAACCGATGGCAACGCACGTGGCGTTCAGGGATTCTCGCCACGGCCCTGGTGCTCGCCTCGACGGGGGCGGGCCCCGTGGCCGGGGCGGACCGGGCCGGGGACGGGGCGGACGGTGTCGGTGGCTCGGCGCTCGGCCTGCACGGGGGCATCCACCTCCGCGTCGAGGTGCGCATTCCGGGCGTTGACGTGATCTGGCCGGGGTGGTGTCCGAAGCCGACGCCCACCCCCACCCAGACCCCGACGACCACCCCGACCCCAACCCCGACGCCGACGCCCACGGACACCCCCACGCCGACCCCCACCGCGACGCACACGTCAACGCCGACACAGACACCGACCGCCACCCCCACGCCGACCCACCGCCCCACCCACACCCCGGCGCCGAGCTCGCCCGCGAAGCCGTCCTCGGCCGCGCCGCCCCCCGCACGCCCCGCTGCTCCCCCGCCGGCGTCCCGGCCGGCTCCCAAGAAGCCGCCCAAACCGCCGAAGACACCGCCGCCGAGCTCACCGGCGCCGACCGGCCCCCCTCGTACCGCGGACCTGCGCGCGTACCACAAGCCCGCGCCGCAACAGTCGGGCGGCGGCGTCTCGTTGGTCACCTTCACCCTGCTGATCACCGCGCCCGCGGTGCTCGCGGCCGCCGCCCTGCGCCCCCGTTCACGCTCGCGCTCCGCGGCGCGCGGCGGCGGGTCGCGCGGCTGACGCCGACGCCGACGACCTGACGGAGGTTGCCCATGCCCGAATGGCTGATTCTGATCCTCGTGACGGCGGGGGTCTATGCGCTCGTCGTGGCTGTCACGCTGCTCAACCAGCGGCGGATCCTCGAGGACGACGACCCCTCCCAGACCCCCGATGTCATCGAGTACATGACCATGATGATCGGCGTGGTGTACGCCATCGTGCTGGGCCTGGCCATCGCCGGGGTCTGGGAGGCGCGCGGCGCCGCTCAGGACGGCGTGCGCACGGAGGCGCAGGCGCTGCACGAGGTGAGCGAGCGCGCGGCCGGCTACCCCGCGCCGGTGCGCGACCGCATCCGCGCGGACGCCCAGGCGTACGCGGACCATGTGGTGTCCAAGGAGTGGCAGGTGATGGTCGACAAGGGCGAACTCACCGACCGCGGCACCGCCCTGCTGGCGGAGCTGCGGCGAGAGGTCACCGACTACACGCCGCACTCCGAGCGGGAGTGGCAGCTCTACCAGCCGCTGGTGGAGCAGGTCGCCGCGGTGGACGCGGCCCGCGCGACCCGGGCGCAGAACGCCGGGCCGACGATGCCCACGGTGGTCTGGCTCGGGCTGGGCATCGGCGCGGCGCTGGTGATCGGGCTGCTGTTCACGCTGCAGATCCGCCGTACACCGCGCGAGCTGGCGATGGCGGCGATGTTCAGCGCGCTGATCGTCTTTCTGCTCTTCCTGGTCTGGGACTTCGACGCACCCTTCGGCCGGTCGGTCGGGGACACGGCCTCACCGTTCACCGATCTGTTTCCCAGCTGACGAGGAGGTGTTTGAGGCCGTTCTGGAAGTTGGAGGTGAGCCGCACCGGCTCGCCTGCCCGGCGCAGCCCGGGCAGGCGAGTCAGGGCGCTGCGCAGCATCGCCCGCATCTGCAGCCGGGCGAGGTGCGCGCCCAGGCAGAAGTGCGGGCCGTGGCCGAAGCTGACGTGGTCGTTGGGGCTGCGGGTGATGTCGAAGCGGTCGGGGTCCGCGAAGACCGTCTCGTCGCGGTTGGCGGAGGCGTGGTAGACGACGACCTTGTCGCCGCGCCGGATGCGCTGCCCGCCCAGCTCCACCTCGCGGGTCGCGGTGCGCCGGAAGTCGATGACGGGCGGCCAGAAGCGCAGCATCTCCTCCACGGCGGAGTCGGTCAGCTCCGGGCGGGCCAGCAGGAGTTCATGGCTCTCGGGGTGGTCCAGCAGGGTCAACAGCCCGCCGGGGATGCCGTTGCGCAGGGTCTCGTTCCCGGCCACGGCGAAGAGGAAGAACATGTTCTCGAACTCCTCGCGGCTCAGGCCGCCCTCCCGTAGGTGGGCCATCACGGTGCCGGGCCGGGGTCGTTCGGCCAGGGCGTGGGCGTAGGCGAACATGTCGGCGAGCGCCTCGCGGGAGCGCGGGTTCATCGGCCGGCCGTCCGGGCGGATCAGCGACCGCGGCCGGTGGGCGAGGGCGGCGTGCCCTATCGGGCTGAGCCCCGCGGCCTCGGCGGTGCTCGACGCGGCGTATTCGGCGTCCTGGTAGCCGATGACCCGGCTCGCCCAGTCGAACAGCAGCCTCCGGTCGCTCTCGGGGACGCCCATGACATGGGCCAGCGTCCACACCGGCAGGTCCGCCGCGAGCTCCACGAAGTCCGCCTCGCCCCGCGGCGCCACGGCCTCGACGAGCGCCCGCGCGCGTGCCTCGATGACCGTCTGGAGCTCGCGCACCGCGCGCGGGGTGAAGGCCGCCGCGACGACGCGCCGCGTCCGGGAGTGGTCCGGCGGGTCCTGGTTGAGCATCATCGCCCGGACGAACTGCAGGTCGCCGGACGTGTCCGGGTCGCGGATCTGGGTGGCGCCCAGATGGGAGGAGAAGACCTCCGGCGTGCGCAGCACGTGTTTGACGTCGGCGTGCCGGAAGACCGCCCAGAAGCCGGGGCCCGCGGGCCACGCCCCGACCGCGGGTTCCTCGATCCAGCAGACGGGGCGGGTGGCGCGCGCCTGTGTGAAGAGCGCGTACGGGACACCGGCGGCGTAGGTCTCGGGAAGGAACACCGCGTCAGGGTTCACAGCCGTGACCGTACGGCGCCACCCGCCGGTGCCGTCAAGACGGGCGCGTACAGGACGCCGGCGGGTCAGGACACCGACACCGGCAGCACCCGGCGCAGCGGGTCCTCCGGCAGCAGCCCGTGGCGCTTCCACTCCCTGGGGTAGCCGACCGATACCTCCTGGAAGCGCACCCCGTCCTCCACCGTGGTCCTGGGGATGTGCAGATGTCCGTAGACCACGGTCTCGGCACGGAACCGCACATGCCAGTCGGCGGTGAGCTCGGTGCCGCACCACAGGGCGAAGTCGGGGTAGCGCAGCACCCGGGTGGGCAGCCGGGTCAGCGGCCAGTGGTTGATGAGCACGGTCCGCAGCTCGGGGTCGCAGGCCTCGAGCCGCGCCTCGGTCTCCTTGACGCGGGCCCGGCACCACGCGTCGAGGGTGGCGTACGGCTCCGGGTGGAGGAAGTGCTCGTCGGTGCACACGACCCCCGCCTCGTGCGCATGAGCGAGGGCCGCCTCCTTGGTGTCCAGGCCCTCGAGTCGGAACGAGTAGTCGTAGAGCAGGAACAGCGGGGCGATGGTCAGCGGCCCGCCGATGCCCTCCCACAGCGGGTAGGGGTCCTCGGGGGTGACGATGCCCTTCGCCCGGCACATGTCCACCAGCGCCTGGTAGCGCCGCACGCCGCGGGCCTTCTCCGGGTCCTTGGGATGGCTCCACAGCTCGTGGTTGCCGGGCGACCAGATGACTTTGGCGAAGCGCTCGCTCAGCAGGCCCAGCGCCCACTCGATGTCGGCGAACAGCTCGCCGACGTCCCCGGCGACGATCAGCCAGTCGTCGTCGGAGCCCGGCCGCAGCCGTTCCACGATCTCCCGGTTCTCCTGGTAGGCCACATGCAGATCACTGATGGCGAGGAGCTCGCCACGGTGCGTTCCGCCCATCGATTCTCCTGTCGTACGGTGCCGGTCCTGGTGCGGTCGCGGCGCGTGGGCGCCGCGGTCCGGGCCGGTTGATCACCTACCCGTTCCTGGCGCTAGCCTCGCAGATGTGGTGGACAAACTCCCCGCGTCCTTCGAACGCGGCACGGACGGCCCGAAAGTCATCGTGGTCGGAGTGGACGGCTCCGATTCTTCCTGGCGGGCCGCGGCGTACGCGGCCGGGCTAGCCCGGCGGCAGCACGCCCTGCTCGCCGTGGTCTACGTGCAGCCGGTGCTGGCCGCAGGCGCGGCGCTGGGGGCCTCGGTGGTCCAGACCACCGAGGCGGTCGCCGAGGAGCTGATCCAGGAGATCCGGCAGGCCACGGAGCGGCTGCGCGGGGTCTTCGAGGTGCGCTGGGAGTTCCACACCTTCCGCGGCGACCCGTACAACGGTCTGGTGCAGGCGGCCGACGAGCTCAAGGCCGACGCCGTGGTGGTGGGCGCGTCGGAGCAGGCGGGGCACCGCTTGATCGGCTCGGTGGCGATCCGGCTGGTCAAGGCCGGGCGCTGGCCGGTGACGGTGGTCCCCTGACCGGGCGGCCGGACGGCCGGGCGCCCGGCTCGCGGGCGCGCCCCTGGAGAGGCACGGTCGGCTCGTCGACCGAGAGCATCGACGACGCGATCCGCGGCGGGATCAGGCGTGCTTGGAAGCCCCTGCGGAATCTCGACTGGGAGAAGTGAGCAGTTTCAACTCTCGCCCGGCAGAGATCAAGAGTCGGGTTCCTCCAGCCTGAAACCGACTTTCAGGCTCACCTGAACGTGAGCGATGCGCCCCTCTTCGAGATGCCCGCGAATCTCTGTCACTTCGAACCAGTCCAGTTCACGGAGAGTCTTCGCAGCCCGGTCGATCCCGTTCCTGATGGCTCCGTCCACGCCCTCCTCAGACGAGCCGACAATCTCCGTCACGCGGTACGTGTGGTTGGACACGGTCTCTCCCCTCACACGGAGTCAGGCCTCCTTCCACGGTGCACCAGGCTGCGCGGTTCCGCGACTCAGTGCCCTACAAAGCGGTAGTGCAGAGTGGATTCGCCGAACGTAGATCGTGCGTACCGTACCGGCGTACCGTCGATCCATGGACTTCCGCATCACCGCGGACGAGGAGAGCGTCCTCTTCCTGATCATCGCCCACCTGGACGCCAGCGACGCGCCGAGCGTGGACGAGCTGTCACAGGAGGCGGGCAGGAGCGCGGCGCGGGACGTCGCGTCCCTCCGCTCCAAGGGATGGATCCTCATGCGGGAGATCGACGACCGGCACAGCGTCATCGGCCTCTCCCCCATGGCCCTGGTAGCCGTCAGGAACCTCCGCTACGGCCGTCGGGAGACATGACGAAGCCCCGCCCGACGCCACGGGGAAACGCACGGACGGGGCCGTTTGCGGACTGACTTACGGGGCGATACCTGTACCGCCACAGGCATTGCACGGCACCAGGAACGGTTTGCCGTCCTGGCCGACGAAGACAACGGCGGGCATCCTGCGGGGCTTCGTGCAGCCGCACGCGTTGCCCGGTCGCTCGGCCGGCGCCCGGAGCTGGTCTACGAGGTTCACGAGAGCGACCCTCTCCGGGTTAACCCATTGCACCATCCTGGCCACCTCCTGTGACGCAGAGGACGAAGCCCAGCCCGACGCCTGCCGTCGCCTGGACAGCTTCTTTGTGCGTGCCCACGTCCGCGGGTCAGTCGATGAGGCAGCTGTGATGCGGCTGCCGCTGGGGTTCGCGGAAAGATCGCCGGGCGGGCGTCGGCGCTGGCTACGGTCCGCCTCATGCCGGTGGAGTTCTGACTGAGCCGCACGGCCATCACCTCCAACAAAACTTTCGCGCGTGCCGCCGTTGGGATGATGAGGTGGCACGGTGACCAACCACGATGAGGCGGCGGCTGTCCGACCGTTGACCCTGGCTTGGGTGAGCCGGCACCTGGAGGTCGGCGAACGGATCGTCAGAACTGAGGCGCTGCACGGCGGCATCACTGCCGAAATGCGGAGGCTGACCATCAGCACGCGGGACGGAGGCACCCGTGACCTGGTGCTGCGGACCTTCGTCAACACGGAGCAGGCCGAGGACTGGCTGAACAGGGAGGCTGGCGCCCTGACCCTGCTCACGGGGACCGGCGTGTCGGCTCCTGGACTGGTCGCGGTTGATCCGACCGCCGCGCATTGCGAGTATCCATCGCTCCTTATGACACATCTGGCGGGTCGGACGGTCCTCGACGATGAGGGATTGGAGACGCGCGTCCCTCTGCTGGCCCGTCAACTCGTGGCGATCCACGCGTTGCGGCCCGCCGAGCGGCCCCGGGAGTATGTGGCGTTAACGACCGCCGACACCGTCGTGACTCCGACGGGCGCCGACGCGGCGGCATGGGCCGCGGCGATCGACGTGATCCGCAAGCCCGCGCCGCCCTATGACGGGCGATTCCTGCACCGGGACTTCCAGCCCGGCAACGTGCTGTTCGACGTGCCGCTCCCAAGGCCGGCAGGTGCCCGGATCACCGGCGTCGTCGACTGGGCGGCTACCTCCTGGGGCCCGCCGGATCTCGATGTGGCGCACTGCTCCACCAATCTCGCGCTGCTGCACGGCCCGGCGTGGGGTCTGCGGTTCGCTGAGGCGTATGAGGAGGCCGGCGGGGTGCTGGCCGCTGCCGCGAGCGAGCGGCTGTACTGGCGGGTGCGGGACGGGCTGGCGTTCTCAGAAGAAGTCCAGTTGGTGTCGCAGCCATGGCGGGAGGCAGGGAGGACAGAGCTGACGACGCGAGCCGTGGAGGAGCGGCTGGATGCCTATGTCACCGCCCTGATGGACGCGCCGGGCTGAGCCAAGGCGGTCCGGGGCGCGGCCCCGGCCTCATCGTTCACCGCTCAACCAAGTGGGGAATCGAGCACACCCTGGGAAATTTCGGGGCTCTGACCGCAGTTCCGTGAACCCCCAGGTCAGGGACGGGAACGAGGGATCGTTTCAGCAGGGTGTTTCCTGCCATGGCGAGCAAGACGGTCGAGGACATGCTGTTTCCCTGGATCGATGTGCGAGTGGAGCGTGTCCGCGACTCCTCCGGCAGCCTGGTGGTGGAGGCGGTGTCCACCAGCCGTCCGGGCCGGTGCCTGGACTGCCGGAAGCCAGCGAGGCGGGTACACAGTTCGTACCAACGCATCCTGCACGAAAAGCCGTTGGGTCCCGCAGAGTCGTGATCCGGCTCCGCGTTCGCCGGTACTTCTGCGATCGCGGGAGCTGTTCCCGCAGGACGTTCGTCGAGCAGGTCGGCGGGCTGACCGAACGGCACCGCCGGTCGAGCGTCGGGCTAACGAGGGGGCTGCGGTCGATCGCGGTCGAGCTGGGCGGCCGTCCGGCCGCACGGCTGTGCCACCGTCTGCGGCTGGCCGCGGCCCGGACCCGGCTGCTGAGGCTGCTGAAGGCGCCAGCGGCGCCGGACCATGTCCCGCGGGTGCTGGGGTGGACGAGTTCGCCTTCCGCAAGGGCTGCATCTACGGAACCGTGCTGGTCGACGTCGAAGCCGACCGGGTCGTGGACGTGCTGCCCGACCGCACCTCCGAGACGTTCGCCGCTTGGCTGGCCGGGCATCCCGGCGCCGAGATCATCTGCCACGACCGGGCCACCGCCTACACCAAGGCGGTCAAGGAGGCCGCCCCGGACGCCCTCGAAGTTGCCGATCGCTGGCATTTGCTTCAAAACCTGTCCGCCGCAGTGGAGAAGACCTGCCACCAGCACCGCGACTGCCTGCGCAAACACAGCGAGGAGGAGACAGAGACGTCGACGCAGGTGCCGGAGCCGCCGCCGATGCTGTTACCGCCGGCCGAGCTGCCCCGCACCCAGATCATCGAACGGACCCGCCACCGCTACGAAGACATCCATCGCCTCTTGGAGAAGGGCTGGACGATCAGTGCCATCGCCCGGAGGCTGAACCTCGACCGCAAGACCGTGCGCCGCTTCCGCGACTCTGACCTTGACCAGTTGCTGGTCTCCGCCCGCGACCGTCGGCCCAACGGCGTCCTGGAGCCGTTCAAGGCTTACCTCAACGCCCGCTTCACCAAAGCACAGGGCCAGGTCAGCGGCACTCGTCTCTTCCCGGAGATCCGTGAACGCGGCTACCGGGGCAGCCGTCAGGTCGTCCGCAAGCACCTACCGCCCTGCGTGCGGGCACCGCCGAGCCGGCCCGGGCCGACATTCCCATCCCGTGGAAGATCACCTCGTGGATCATGCACCCGCGTGACACGCTTACCGACAGCCAGGAGGAGCGGCTGCTTCAGGTCCGGCTCGCCTGCCCGGATATCACCCGGGCCTGCGACCTCGCCCGCGCATTCGCCGATCTGGTGCGTCACCAGCGCGGACACCTGCTCCAGGAGTGGATCCGCCAAGCCGAGCAGGACGCTCCGAAGCCGATGAGCGGATTCGCCGGCTTACTCCGCCGGGACCTCGACGCCGTCACTGCTGGCCTCACCCAGCCATGACCTTCACGGAACTGCGGCCAGTGATCAGTCGTGCGACGATTCGCTGGCAGCCGAGCGACGACCTCCGATGGAGGCGACCAATGCGTCTGCCACGATCGCCGCATCTGCCTCTGCAACATCTGCTGGGTATTCCGGCAGCAGATCGTCCCAGACGGGCATCCATGATCCGTGCAGCTGGGTCTGTCCCTCGGGCCGGGCGAAGAACCAGATGTGCAGGTGTGCGCCTCCATCTCCGATGCGGTAGACGTGGGCTCGCGAAATGTGTGGCAGGGCCTGCACGTGGCGGACGATGTGAGTGGACAGGACCCCCAGCTCGGCTGCCAGCTCATCGGACAGGTCAGCCATGTCATAGTGCTCACGCGGATGCAGCATGAGCACCAGCGGCACACCAACTCCCGTGATCCGGCTGAGCCGCCAACTGTCGTTGAACCAGATCCCATCGCCTCGGTCACGGCACGCCTCGCAGTTCGACGGGTCCTCGCCGTGTCGCGGAGGCTCGGGCAGAACCGGAGGGCGCAGCGGCGCGACGCGCAATCCGTCCGGTTCGAACGGGCTGATATCCCACCCTGTCATGCGCGCGAGCGGGAGCCGACGCTCACCATCCGCAGCGGCAAGCGCGTGGTCGTAGAACTCGTCAGGTCGTAAGGCCATGGCCCGAAGATTAGTTCCGCATCGACACCCAGTGAGGACCGGGGTGACCTGACTCCTCCCTGGTGGGGGGCAGACCACGATCCTGGTTGTGGATGACCTGCGGATTCACGAAATCGCGGCCAGAGCCAATTTCGGGCATCCCCATCACCGCACACCGTGCCGTCGCTCAGTACCCACACGCACACACGATCCCGGCGGATGATGCGCAGTCGTATGCGTGGCCAGTCCTTCGGTAGGGGCCCTCTACGCGTGCTTCCCTGCCACGCCATAGCACCTCATGCTCCCCCGCCTGTGTCTTAACGCCGCGTTCGCTGTGCCGTGGCGTCGGTCACGCTCATGCCCACGTTGCCGATGCAGGGTTCGTCCAGGGCCGATGACGGGGCGGGGCTGTGGCATGCAACGGCAGCCCAGCCAGGAAAACCGGTCTGACCTGCGAGATTGAATTTGCGAACCGCCGATCTCTTGTTACCGTTCCAGAGATCGAGGCCCAACCAAGGGGTCCTGTCTGGCGGGGAGTTGGGTCATGCCGCGCACGTCAGCAAACGAACAGCCGTACTTTGAACTTCGCATCGGCGGCTTCCGCATCGCCTCAGACCGGATACCCTCCTGCTTCCTGACACTCATGTCCAGCGCAGCAACAGGCGTCGCCGCGTGGCTCTGGAGTCGATAGACAGTCGGGATGGCAGGGCTCGAACCTGCGGCCTCCCGCTCCCAAAGCGGGCGCTCTGCCTACTGAGCTACATCCCGTCGCACTTCCATGCGTACTGAGGCCTCTCGGGCGGCATGGGGAGCCGCCCACAGGATCGGCGGATTCCATGCGCACGTCCCGATACGTCGTCAGAGCGGCGTCTGCGGCCCTTCTCGGGGCCGTTCTGGTGGGCTGCTCGTCGGACGATGGAGACGACTCGGAGAAGTCCATTCCGTTTTCGTCGTGAAGCTGCCGAAGTAGGAAGTCAGCCAGGCAGGGCCGTTCTACCCTGCGTTACCGGATTCCTCCGGCCCTGCCTAGGATTCGGGCGTCGCGCCGCTTCCCTACGTCCCCTGGATGCGTCCACGGCCATGCCCTCTGTGCTCAGTGACGTGGCCCGGAGGCCATTGGGTGTGCGCGACAGTCGCAGAGACGCGAGGAATCGAACCTCGGTAATTGGTTTTGGAGACCAGCGCTCTACCACTGAGCTACGTCCCTCCGGTGCTGCCCGGGTCCCATCGTCCGACAGCGTGCGGTACGGGGAGTCGGCTGCTCGGACCGTGATATCCCTAGCCGCTACAACGGGCACGCGCTGCGTAGTCGCACGCGGAACGCCCCTAGCGCTACGATGTGTACACCCCATGCTTACAGGGCGAGACTGGGGGGTATCGGGGAGGAGTCGTCATGGAGACCACCGCAGGGCTGACGCCTGATCGGGGACCATAAGGTCCGCGCGTCACCCCAAATAAGGCTGCAGTGCATGTCTCATCCGTCGCGACACCTCTCGACAAGATTTACGTCCGGCGCCGCTCGACCGCGCTTCTACCCGGAGGAGAGAGCGGGGAGCGCAGGAACGGCGCCGGCCGTCGGGCGGGAGTAAAGCCGCACGCCATTCTCGTGGGCCTCGTGTTGCTCGTCCCGTGCCTTGCGCTTGCTGAAGCGGGAGGCGGATCCGACTTCCACCCACACGTGCCGAACCGTCAGCCCCAGTTCGGCAGCCACTGCGCGGCCTCGGGCTTTCTGCGCGCTGGTGGACAGCACCTTCTTCCGCCCCCGTCTGGAACCGACTTCCTCGCTTTCCGCCTCGAAGAGACGGAAAGCGTGTCCCCTTCTGGGCCTTGCATACGGAACCGCGCGTCACCAGCCGGGCGTGTGCCGCGCGGTTCCGGCTACTTCGCCGACCCGCCCGCCGGGCGCCTTCGGGGCCAGGGGTGCCGTCTCCATGCCGGTGCCGTGGCGCAGGCCGTGGAGAAACTCCTCAAGCGTCTCCGCGGAGGTGTGTCGCGGCTGCCAGCCCAGTTCGGCGCGGGCGCGGCCGGCGTCCATCAGTGGCAGCCGCAGCGCCGCGTCGAACAGTTGGGGAGAGGCCGGGACCAGGCGGAGGTGCCAGGCGGTGGCCAGCGCTGAGCGGGCGGCGACGCGCGGCATCCGCACCACTCGGGCGCCCAGCATCTCGGCGAGCACCCGCGCGTCGAGCGGCGGTTCGGCGGCCAGGTTGAAGGCGCCGCGCACGTCCCGGCCGACCGCGAGCCGGTAGGCCTCGGCCGCGTCGTCGGTGTGCAGGGCCTGCAGCAGCAGGCCGCGGATGTCGGGCACCACCGGCAGCAGGGCCGGGCGCACCAGCCGGCGTGGCAGGAGCGGGCCCAGGAACAGGCGGCGCTGCTCGGCCGCGGACTGCTCCTTGAAGAGGAAGGCGGGGCGCATCCGCACCACTCTCACCTGCGGGTGCTCGCCCTCGTAGGCATCCAGCACCCGCTCCACATACGCCTTTTCGCGGCAGTACGCGGCCTCGGGCCAGCCGTGGGTGGGCCAGGACTCGTCCACCCGGCGGTCCTGAGGGCCGGGCGAGTACGCCCCCACCGAGGACGCGTACACCAGCGCCGGCACCTCCGCGGCCGCGACGGCCTCGAAGAGGCGGATGCTGCCGAGGACATTGGTCCGCCAGGTGGTCTCCGGGTCGTGGCTGGGCTGGATGAGCCAGGCCAGGTGGATCACGGCGTCGGCGCCTTCGAGGGGCCGGAGCAGGTCGTCCGCCTCCTCCGCGATGTCGGCCCGGACCCAGGTCACCTTCGGCGGCGTCCAGGCGGGGACGCGGCGGGCGATCCCCACGACGGAGGCGACGTCCGGGTCCTCGCCGAGCGCCCGTATGACGCTGGTGCCGGTGTTGCCGGTGGCGCCGACCACCACCACACGCTTTCCGCGGTCGTTGCTCATGGTCCGCTCCTCGAACAGTGGGCGGTTGTGGGTCAGGTCGCCGCGCCGACCAGTTGGCGGGCGGCGGCGGCGATCGCCTCCGCGTCGATCCCGGCCGCGGCCAGTTGCTGCGCCGGGGTGGCGGAGACCGGCATGTCGCGTACGGCGAGCCTGGCCGTGCGGGGCGCCGGGTGGCCGTCGCAGAGGGCCTCGAGCACCGCGTCCCCCAGCCCGCCCTCGGGGTGGTGGTCCTCGACGGTGACCAGGCTTCCCGTCAGATCGGCGGCGGCCCTGAGGGTTTGCGCGTCCGCCGGCTTGACCGTGTACAGGTCGATGACGCGGGCGGGGATGCCCTCCTGGGCGAGCCGGTCGGCGGCGGCGATCGCCTCGTGCAGGGTCACTCCGGCCGCGACGATGGTCACGCGGTCCTCGTCCGTGGCGCGTACCAGCTTGCTGCCGCCGATCGGGAAGCGTTCGGAGGGCGGGTAGATGACCGGGGTCTTGCCACGCGTGATGCGCAGATAGCGGATGCCCGACTCCTCGGCCATCGCGGCGGTGAGCTGGGCGGTCTGGTTGGCGTCGCACGGGTACAGCACCGTGCTGCCGTGCACCGCGCGGAGGGCCGCCAGGTCCTCGAGGCCCATCTGCGACGGGCCGTCCTCGCCGATGGCCACCCCGGCGTGCGACCCGACCAGGTTGAGGTCCGCCCGGCTGATGGAGGCCATCCGTACGAAGTCGTAGGCGCGGGTGAAGAACGCCGCGAAGGTGGACGCGTACGGGGTCCAGCCGCGCGCCTGGATCCCGACGGCGGCGGCCACCAGCTGCTGTTCGGCGATGTAGCACTCGAAGAACCGCTCGGGGTGCTCTTTGGCGAAGAGCTCGGTGCGGGTGGAGTCGCCGACCTCGCCGTCGAGCACGACCACATCGCCGCGGGCCGTGCCGAGGGCGGCCAGCGCCTGCCCGAACGCGTCCCGCGTCGCGACCTCTTCGCCGAGGTCGAAGCGCGGCAGACTCAGGAGGCCCTCGCGGGACGGCTGCGCGCCGCCGACCGCGGGCGGGCCGAGGACCGGTACGGCCATCTCCCGTACGCCGCCGAGTTCGGCGATCGCCTCCTCGGGGTCCGGCAGCGGCTTGCCGTGCAGGCCCTCCCGGTTCTCCACCGAGGCCACGCCCCGGCCCTTCACGGTGCGGGCGATGATCGCCGTGGGCCGGCCGACCGTGGACACCGCCTCGCCGTAGGCGCGGTCGATCGCGGCGATGTCATGGCCGTCGATCTCGACGGTGTGCCAGCCGAAGGCGTGCATGCGGCGCGCGTACGCGCCGAGGTCCCACTCGTGGCGGGTGGGCCCGTGCTGGCCCAGCCGGTTCACATCGATGATGGCGGTGAGGTTGTCGAGGTGCTCGTACCAGCCGTGCTCGACGGCCTCCCACACCGACCCCTCGGCCAGCTCACTGTCCCCGCACAGAACCCAGACGCGGCTGTTCACCTTGTCCAGGCGCTTACGGGCGAGCGCCAGCCCGACACCGACGGGCAGCCCCTGCCCCAGCGACCCGGTGGCCACATCCACCCACGGCAACCGCGGCGTGGGGTGTCCCTCCAACCGGCTGCCGAGCTTGCGGAAGGTGAGGAGTTCCTCGTCGCTGATCGCCCCGGCCGCCTTGAACAGGGAGTACAGCAGCGGTGACGCATGTCCCTTGGAGAAGACCAGGTGGTCGTTGCCGGGGTGGCGGGGCTGTTCGAAGTCGTAGTGCAGGTGGTTCGCCAGCAGGACGGCCATCAGGTCCGCGGCCGACATCGACGAGGTCGGATGGCCGGACCCCGCCGCCGCGGCGGCCCGCACCGAGTCCACCCGGAGCTGCTGCCCGAGCTCGCTGAGCAGGTGGTCTTGCATATCTCTCCTTCCGATTGCGGGGCCGTGGCTCCCTGGTCCCTGGTCCCTCAGCGGCCGTGCGGGGCCGTGTGGGGCATCCGGATCCGCTCGGGCGCCTCGGTGTCCAGCGGGACCGCCCAGGAGGGCACCATCCCCAGCTGTACACCCTGGGGTGGCAACACCGCGTCGATCAGCCAGTCGGCGGCGACCCGGGCGCGGTTGCCGGGCATCGCCATCAGGTGGTAGCAGCGGGTGACCATGTTGGCCACCGGTCCGGACAGCGGCACACGCAGCGGATTGGCGGCTCCCTGCAACCCGCCGAGGTCGACGGTGAAGCCGAGGTCGTGGTGTTTGTACGGGCGCCGCGTGCCGTACCCGAGCGAGGCGGCCACATTGCGGCCCGCCACCTTGCCCTGCCGCTGGGCGTGTTGCGCGGTCATCGGCGTGTACTGGCCCGGGCGGGTCAGGTCGGGCACCGCCGCCGCGTCCCCGCAGGCCAGCACCTCGGGGTGGCCCGGCACGGCGAGGTACTGGTCGACGCACAGCCGCCCCCGCTCGGTCGGCAGACCGACGTCGGCCACCAGCGGGTCGGGGCGGACGCCCACGCACCAGATCAGCGACCGGGTCGCGATGAACTCACCGGTGTTGAGCAGCACGCCGTCCACGGTGGCCTCCTTGACCGAGGTTCCCGTACGGATGTCCACGCCGCGTTTGGTCAGCACCCGGTCCGCGGTGTCGGACAGCCTCCGGTCGAGCTCGGGCAGCACCCGGTCGGCGATGTCGAGCAGCAGCCAGCGCGGCGGCGGAGCGCCGCGCAGCCCGGCGTTGTGGCGGGCGACCGTGTCGGTGAGCAGCACCCCGTGGGCGGCCACCTCGGTGCCCGTGTACCCCGCGCCGACCACCACGAAGGTGCAGCGGGCGGCCCGCTCCACGGGGTCGTCGGTGGCTCCGGCCAGCTCGATCTGGCGGATCACGTGGTCGCGCAGGTAGAGCGCCTCGGGCAGGCCCCGGAAGCCGTGCGCGTGCTCGGCCACGCCGGGGATCGGCAGCAACTTGTTGACGCCGCCGACGGACAGGACGAGCCGGTCGTAGTCCATCCGGCCGCGCCGGCCCTCGGGGTCCGTCCAGCCGATCCGGCGGGCGTCGAGATCGACGGAGTCGACCTCGCCGAGCACCAGGCGGACCCCCGGCAGGGTCTGGGTCAGGGAGACCGAGACCCGGCGGGGCTCCAGGACCGCGGCCGCCACGTCCGGCAGCAGCGGCAGATACAGAAAGTAGTCGTTGGGGTTGACCAGGACGATCTCCGCCTCGTCCCGCAGGGTGCGGGAGAGCGTACGGGCCGCCTGGTAGCCGGCGAATCCGGCGCCGACGATCACGATGCGGACTCGGTTCACGCGGGGCTCCCGGGCGTGTGGATCTCACAGAACGCTCCAAGTGCCCCCCTTGCACCGAGGCCAAACCCGTGCGACGGCTGGGCCCTCTTCCCAGGGTTCGGTTCTCCCCCGGCTACCGCTGGGAGGTGTCCCCTCCCAGCTCCCGCTGGGAGGTGTCCCGGCCGGGCCGGGCTTCAGGGGCCCGCGCGCCCCTGACCCCCCGCCGCCGTGCCGCGTCCGCGGCCCGTCACCGCCGAGCCCGCGCCACCTCCTCGGAGACGCGCTCGTCCCAGTCGATGCGGTAACCGGTCAACCAGTCCGCGCCGCCGGTGTCCGCCCGGTCGAGTTTCCGCGGCAGTATCGCGTCCCGCAGGGCCCGGCCCACCGGCCCGGGCGCGGTGCGGCGGACCAGGCCCGCGCTCGTCGCGACCACCCGCTCCACCCGCTCGCGGCGCAGCCTCTCGTACGCGGCGAAGGCCGGCCGGGGGCTGCGCAGGTCGCGCAGGCACTTGGCGAGCACCACGCCGTCCTCGATGGCCAGTGACGCGCCCTGGGCGGCGTTCGGCGCACAGGCGTGCACCGCGTCCCCCACCAGGACCATCGTCTCGTCGGACCAGGTGGGCGTCGAGGCGATGTCGTAGGCGTTGGTGGCGACGATGGACTCGCCGCTCGCACGGATGATCTCGGCCGCGGGGGTGTTGTCCTCCGCGAACAGACCGGCGAGCTGCTCCCGCCACTGCTCCGGGGTGATCGCCGCGAGCTCGTCCTTGGACAGCTCGGTGCCCGGGGTGTTGACGAACCACCAGACCTCACCGTCGGGGGCCGTGGTGCAGCCGAAGAACGCGCGCTTGCCGTAGATCATGGCGTAGGTGTCGCGGTCCGGTGGCGACGCGGCGTCCCGGGTGTAGCCGCACACCGTGTGCTGGCCGGTGAAGCGCGGCCGGGGCGCCGCGGCTTCGATGGTCCTGCGGATGAGGGAGTGGATTCCGTCGGCGCCGACGAGCACGTCCCCCTGTGCCCGCCCGCCGTCCGCGAAAGACGCCACCACGCGTCCGTCAGGGCCGGTCTGGGCCGCCAGGAGGCGCTTGCCGTGCTCGACGCGCACGCCGCGGCTCGCCGCCTCCTCGCGCAACACCCGCCCCAAGGTGGCGCGTTTGATCGTACGGGCGCCGAGCGCGCCCTCCTCGGAGCCGGCCATGGGCCGCCCGCCGAGCCGTTTGCCGGTGTTGCTGATGAAGTCGGCGCGGCCTGCCGGGAAGGAGTTGTCCAGCACCGGCTGGTGTGCGTCGATGGTGCGCAGCGCCTCCATGCCGTTGGCGGAGATGAGCAGGAACGCACCCGCCTCGGTGTCGGCTGTCTCGGCTGTGTCAGCTGCATCGTTGGTGGGGTACGCCTCGTACACGGCCGCGTTGATCCCGGCCTTGCGCAGGGCGATCGCGGTCACGGTTCCGGCGATTCCGCCACCGATGATCAGGGCATTGGTCATGGTGCTCCGTGGAGTGGGGTGGGGTGGGGGGACTGTGGGTGGTGCGGGTGCTTCTCGGCACAGCGCTATCAGGGTCGGCCGACGCCGTCCAGTCCCCGGCCGATGTGACGCCGGGTCCCTCGCGGAACGGCGGCATTTTAAGGTGTCATTGACGCTCGTGTGTGGGGGGAGGGGGCAACTGTGCGATGGCGCGTGGTGCTTCGGGGCGGTGTGGCCGCCTTGTCGGTCGGCGTGCTGCTGGCCGGCTGTTCATCGGGGTCCGGCGGGCCGGGCCCCAAAGGCTCCGGTGCGCCTCCGGACTTGGGGTCGCCGCCGTCGGTGAACGACGCGCCTCAGCCGAGCCCGAGCCCGGCCGGCCCCGACTTCACGGTGCGCCCCGACCGGGTGCCCGACACCTCCGCGCGGGCGCTGCGGCTGGCCCGCCAAGTGATCGCCGGGCCGCGGGACTTCGGGGCGGAGTTCGTGCGGCAGCGCCCCTTCGAGAGCGATGCGCGTACCTGGGCGGTGCTGGACGGAGCGTGTGTGTGGCAGCGCGAGGAGCTGCCCGAGGGGGTGCTCGCCAGTCTGTCGCAGCACAGCGTGCTGCCCGCCAAGGAGGCCGGGAAGGGGCCGGTGCGGGTGATGGCGGTGGTATCGGTGCACGCCGATGCCGACAGCGCCGACCAGGAGATGGCCACCACGCTGGAGGAGGTGGTGCGCTGCCCCGAGCAGCGGCTGAACCAGGACGAGCGGATCATCTCGCTGTTGTCCTCGGGCGCCCCGTGGGGGCGGCGGGGCCAGGAGACGGCGGACGACCAGATCTGGGAGCACGGCGAGTACGAGAGCGACTCGGCCGGCGGCCCGTATCCCTACATCTGGGGCAGCTCGCGGATCGGGCCGGTGACCGTGGCGGTGATGATCAAAGGAGCCAAGGGATACAGCGAGAAGGAGACCGACGACATGCTGTACTCCCCGCTGATCAAGATGGCCCAGGCCGTGAAGGAGGAGCTGAAGTGATCCCGCTGCGTTCCGGGGATCCGGCGCGGATCGGGGGCTACCGGCTGCTGGCCAGACTCGGCGCGGGCGGCATGGGCGTCGTCTACCTCGCCCGCTCCCCCGGCGGCGCCCTCCTCGCCCTCAAAGTCATCCAAGCCGAATACGCCCACGACCCCCAATTCCGCACCCGCTTCCACCGCGAAGTCACCGCCGCCCGCCGCATCAACACCCCCTGGGCCGCCACCGTCCCCGACGCCGACACCAACTCCGACACCCCCTGGCTCGCCACCACCTACATCCCAGGCCCCTCCCTCACCGAAGCCATCACCACCCACGGACCCCTCCCCCACACCACCACCCACACCCTCGCCACCACCCTCGCCCAAGCACTCCACGCCATCCACCAAGCAGGACTCATCCACCGCGACGTCAAACCCGCCAACATCCTCCTCGCCCCCGACGGCCCCCGCCTCATCGACTTCGGCATCGCCCGCGCCCTCGACGACACCGCCATCACGGCCACCGACATGGTGATCGGCTCTCCCGGGTTCCTGTCGCCCGAGCAGGCGCAGGCGCATGGCGCGGTCATCGGGCCGCCGAGCGACATCTTCTCGCTCGGCTGCGTCCTCGCCTACGCCACCACCGGACGCCCGCCGTTCGGCACCGGCGCCCCCGCCGCGGTCCTGTTCCGCACCGTCCATGACGCGGTCCCGCTGGACGGCGTGCCCGATCAACTGCGCCCGCTCGTCGAGGCCTGCCTGGACAAGGACCCCGGGCGCCGGCCGACCGCCGCTGACCTGGCGCGGGAGTTGGCCCGGGACGTCCCGCCGGAGGGTGACGGCTGGCTGCCGGAACCGGTCGTCCATCTCATCGCGGAGCGGTCGGCGGCGCTGGTCGGTCTGCCGGGCGTCGAGGCGACCGAGGCCGACCCGGCGGGGGAGCCGGGGAAGGCACCGGCCCGGCCCGGCCGCCGGCGGTTGCTGGCGGCCTCCGGGGCCGTGGTGCTCGCGGGCGGCGGCCTCGCGGCGTGGGCGGCCTGGGGCCGGGACGCGAAGGGAGCCGAGAAGGCCCCCGGGCTGCCCCGCCGTACCGTGGCGCTGCACGCGGATCTGTCGGGCGGCGCCGCCGCGGCGGGCCGGGCCCAGGCCAGGGGCGCCCAGTTGGCGGTCGAGGAGTTCAACGCCCGCGAGGACAGACCCTTCGAGCTGGTCCTGAAGGTGTTCGACGACGGCGGTCGGCCGGACGTGGCGAAGGCCGTCGCGAAGAAGCTGACCGCCGACCGCTCGGTGCTGGCCGTCATCGGCCCGACCACCGACGAGACGGCCGAGACCGCCGTCGCGGTCTATGACGAGGCGAAGCTGCCGATGCTGGCGGTGTCCGTCAGGACGTTCCCGCCGGCCGTCGCCTACCGATCGGCCCTGCTGGCCCGGCCGGAGTACATCTGGCAGGGGTACCCCCTCGGCCTCCGGCTCCGGCAGACGCTGCACAGCCGGCGGATCGGGCTGATCGAGGACCGGAAGGGCGACGACTACAGCCAGCGGCTCGCCCTGACGTTCGCCCGCTTGATGCAGTCGGCCCAGTACGAGATCGTCCCGAAGGTCGTCCGCGCGGGAACCGACGACTTCGGCCCGGCCGTGTCGTATCTCATGGGCGAGAAGGTGGCGGCAGTGGTCTTCGCGGGCTTCTGGGAGTCGGCGGCGAAGGTCGCCCGGGAGCTGGACGGGGCGGGGTTCCGCGGGCCCCGTTACGCCACCGAGCCGGTCGTCGACCCCCGCTTCGTGGCGCGGGCCGGGCAGGCGGCCGAGGGGTGGACGTGTACGGCCACGTTCGTCGACCCGGCCGCCAAACCGTCCGCGGCCGGCTTCATGACCGCCTACCGGCGCCGCTTCAAGGCCGCACCGGAGCGGTACGCGGCCGAGGCCTACGACGCGGGGCGGCTGCTGGCCCGGAGCATCCGGACCGCCGGCGGGCGGGCGCCGGCCCGGGCCTCGGTGCTGTCGCAACTGCTGAAGACGGACTATCAGGGCATCACCAAGAAGTTCACGTTCAGCGCGGAGGACCGCTCCTTCGAACACACGAAGGGGACGCTCTTCCTGTACCGGGTCCAAGGGGGCCGGTTCCGCTTCCTGGGCGACGCCCCGTACGAGGACGGCTAGCCGTGCGGCCGCTGCGTTCCGGGGATCCGGCGCGGATCGGGGGCTACCGGCTGCTGGCCAGACTCGGCACGGGCGGCATGGGCGTCGTCTACCTCGCCCGCTCCCCCGGCGGCGCCCTCCTCGCCCTCAAAGTCATCCAAGCCGAATACGCCCACGACCCCCAATTCCGCACCCGCTTCCACCGCGAAGTCACCGCCGCCCGCCGCATCAACACCCCCTGGGCCGCCACCGTCCCCGACGCCGACACCAACTCCGACACCCCCTGGCTCGCCACCACCTACATCCCAGGCCCCTCCCTCACCGAAGCCATCACCACCCACGGACCCCTCCCCCACACCACCACCCACACCCTCGCCACCACCCTCGCCCAAGCACTCCACGCCATCCACCAAGCAGGACTCATCCACCGCGACGTCAAACCCGCCAACATCCTCCTCGCCCCCGACGGCCCCCGCCTCATCGACTTCGGCATCGCCCGCGCCCTCGACGACACCGCCATCACCGCGCGGGACGTGGTCATAGGATCGCCCGGTTATCTCTCGCCCGAGCAGGCCCTGGGCCGGGGCCCGGAGCTCGGGCCGCCGAGCGACATCTTCTCGCTCGGCTGCGTCCTCGCCTACGCCGCCACCGGACGCCCGCCGTTCGGCACCGGTCCGGTGGCCGCGATGCTGTTCCGTACGGTGCACGACACGGCCGATCTGACCGGCGTGCCCGATCAACTGCGCCCGCTCATCGAGGCCTGCCTCGACAAGGACCCCGAGCGCCGGCCGACCGCCGCCGAGATAGGGCGGCGGCCGGCGGACGGCGAGCCGCCGCCGGACGGTACGCGGTGGCTGCCGCGGCCGGTCGCCCAGCTGATCGCCAAGCGCTCGGCGGAGCTGCTGGCGCTGCCCGACATCCCGCCGACCGTGGTCGGTCCGGCGGGTGGGGCGCCGCAGCCGCGCCCCGGCCGCCGCGGCTTCCTGGTGCTGGCCTCGGGCGGCGCGGTGCTGGCGGCCGGGGGCGGCTTCGCCATCTGGGCGGCCGCGCGCCCCGACGGGGGCGGCCGGGCGGGCGGGGGCGGCCGGCGCACCCCGCCCCGGTGGACGGTCGGGGTGCACGCGGATCTGACCGGCGGGCAGGCCGCGGCCGGGACGGCCCAGCGCCGGGGCGCCGAGCTGGCGGTGGAGCACCTCAACGCCCGTGCGGACCGGCCCGTCACGCTCGCCCTCAAGGTCCTGGACGACCGTGGCGCCCCGGCCGGCGCGCGTACCGTCGCCCAGCGGATGGCCACCGACCCCGCGGTCATGGCGGTCATCGGGCCGACGACCGACGCGACCTGCGCGGCCGCGATCGGCACCTACGACCAGGAGTCGCTGCCCCTGCTGTCGGTGTCGGTCGGCACGGCCGAGGTGTCCACCGTCGAGTACACGTCCTATCTACAGACCCGGCCGGACGACGGCGGCCTCGGCCTTCCGCTGCTGTCCTATCTCGCCCGGCACATCCGGCCGCACCGCACGGCCCTGGTCGACGACCGCGCCGCCGGGGACTACAGCTGGAACCTCATCCGGTCGATGGCCACCGCGATGCGCGGCGGGGACCTGCCGTCGGTGACCGTCACCGTCCCGGCGGGCGCGAGGGACTTCGGCCGGGCGGTGGACGAGGTGCGCCGAAGCGGCGTCCGCGCGGTGGTCTTCGGCGGCCTCGCGCCCCGGGCCGCGCGGTTCGCCCGGGAGTTGGCGTCCGCCGGTTTCACCGGAGCACGGCTGGCCACGCAGCCGGTCATCGACGCCGCGTTCCCGGGGCGGGCGGGCGAGGCGGCGAACGGCTGGCTGCTCAGCTCGGCGTTCACCGACGCGACGGCCCTGCCCGCGGCGCGGCCCTTCGCGGCCGCCTACCGGAAGCGGTACAGGGCCGCGCCCGGGCGCTACGCCGCGGAGGCGTACGACATCGTCGGGCTCATCGCCCAGGCGCTGCGCGAGCTGGGTCCGCAGGGCGTCGACCGGGAAGCCATGGCGCGCCGGCTGCGCGCGGTCCGGTACCGGGGGATCACCAAGACGTACGGATTCGAGCGGGGCAACGGCTCCCTGACCCCGGGCACCGGGCTGTTCCTCTACCGGGTCGAGAAGGGGCGGTTCCGTTTCCTGGGCGACTACGAGACGGCGACGCGCGCCTGAGACCGCCCCGGTCGGCGCTACTTCAGCAGCCGGGACAGCCGCCGGTCGGCGAGCGGCTTTCCGCCGGTCTGGCAGGTGGGGCAGTACTGGAGGGAGGAGTCCGCGAAGGACACCTCGCGGACCATGTCGCCGCACACCGGGCAAGGCTCGCCGGTACGGCCGTGCACCCGCATGCCGCCGCGCTTCTCCGCCTTCAGGTCGCGCGCCGCCAGCCCCCGGGAGCGCTCGACGGCGTCGCGCAGCGTGGCGCCCATCGCCCCGTAAAGCCGGGCGACCTCCTCCTCGGTCAGGTCTCCGGCCAGCCGGTAGGGCGACATCCGGGCGGCGTGCAGAATCTCGTCCGAATAGGCGTTGCCGATGCCGGCGATGACGCTCTGGTCGCGCAGCACGCCCTTGATCCGGTGGCGCACTCCGCGCAGCAGCCCGGCGAACGCCTCGAGGGTGAAGGACTCCGCCAGCGGGTCCGGCCCCAGCCGGGCGATGCCCGGCACCTCCTGGGGGTCGCGCACACAGGAGACGGACAGCGCCTTGTGGGTGCCGGCCTCGGTGAGGTCGAAGCCGGAGCCCTCCGGGCCGGCCAGGCGCAGCCGCAGCGCGAGCGGGCCCTTGCCCGGGCGGGGCGGGGCCTCCGGGAGGCCGTCCCGCCAGCGCAGCCAGCCCGCCCTGGCGAGGTGGAGGACCAGATGCGGGCCGTCGGTGGCCAGGTCGAGGAACTTGCCGTGGCGGCGGACCGCGGTGACGGTGCGCCCTTCGAGGTCGGTCAGCGGCGGGTCGTACGTCTTCAGGACGCTGATCGCGGCGGGGTGGACGCGGGCGATCTCCCGGCCGACGGCGCGCTCGGCCAGGATCTGGGCCAGGGCCTCCACCTCCGGCAGTTCCGGCATGAGACCAGTGTGCCGCAGCGGCCGGGCCCCCGCCGGTCACCCCGCCGGCGGCGCTGAGCTGCGGGTCCGATGGCCCGCCCCTACGCTGACCCAAGAGCCGGACCGGCGCCGCGCACCGGCTCGGCACGCCCGCGCCGCCCCGCCGTACCACGTCTCTCCCCGTCCCGCACGGAGGCTTCCCCCATGGTCGACACCGCACAGCACGAGCGGTCCACGCGACATCACGCTGCGTCATTCCTCCGCTACGAACGGTACGAGGGAGGCAGCCTGGAGGCGGAGCGGCTGGTCCTCGACAAGCTGGCGCACGAGCTGGTGGGCGTGCAGCGGGCGAACCGGCACGGCGGCGGCCCCGCGCACCTCCTGCGCACCTTTCACACCAAGCCCGCGCTCGGCGTGGACAACGCCCGGCTGCGCTTCCACGACGACCTGCCCGAGGCGCTGCGGGTCGGCTACGCGCAGCCGGGCGCCGAGTACCCGGCCACGGTACGGCTGTCCAACGCGAACGGCACCGAGCGGCCCGACGCCGCGCCCGATCTGCGCGGGATGGCCGTGCGGGTGCTGGCCGGGCCCGAGGGGACACACGATCTGCTGGCCACCAGCTTCCCGGTGTCGCACGCCGCCGACGCGCGCGAATACGTCGCCTTCGCCAAGGCCATGGCGGGCGCGGGCAGCGCCGCCGAGCAGGCCTTCGGGCTGCTGGTGAAGCTTCCGCTGGCCGTCGGCTGGTCCACCGCCGCCCGGATGCGCCGCAATGTGCACACCGCCGCCCGGTACGCCGTCGGCTCGCTGGCCCGCGAGACCTTCTGGAGCTGCGGAGCGATCCTGTGGGGCGACGCGGGGCCGGTCCGCTACCAGCTGCGCCCCGCCCCCGGCGGCACCCCGGCCCCGCCGCCCGACCGCGGCGATCCCGGCTACCTCCACCGGGAGCTGACGCAGCGCCTGTTCACCGGCGACATCTGCTTCGAGCTGTGTGTGCAGCGGTATCTGGACGAGCGCCGCACCCCGGTCGAGGACGGCTCGGTGGAGTGGCAGGAGAGCGACACGCCCGTCGTCCCGGTGGCCCTGCTGACCGTGCCGCGCCAGGACCTGGACGCGGCCGCGGCCCACTCGGCGGCGCGCCGGGTGGAACAGCTCGCCTTCAACCCCTGGTACACCACGGAGGAGTTCCGCCCGCTGGGCAACCTCAACCGCGCCCGCAAGGCCGCGTACGAGGCGAGCGGCGCTCATCGGCCGGGGCCGCGCTTCACCCCCGTCGAACCGCTCACCCCCGTCGAGCCGTTCATCCCCCTCGAACCGCTCACCTCCGTCGAACGGCTCGCCCCCATCGAGCCGTTCACTCCCGTCGCACCGCGCCGTGACGCCGTCCTGCCGGCCCCGGTGCGCGCGGCCTTCGACCTGGTCAACCGGTACGTCCCCTGGCACCGGCTACCCCTCCCCGCCGGGCTGCGGGACCTGGTGGCGCCGCGCCCGTCGTTCCCCCGCGCCGGCGACCTGCTCAAGCCGCCGATGGGCACGCTCGGCCAGGTCCTCGGCCGCGGCCCCTCACCCTCGCCGTCGGCGTACCGGCGGAGCGGGTGAGGGACCGTGCACGGCTCGGCCGGTGGCCGTTCGAGGCGCTGCGCACGCGAAAAGCGACCTTGACCGGTTTACCGACGCGGTAGGGTGTGGCGTTCGTCGCGAGCGGCAGCCGAGCAGCGGGAGTCGGTGCATGGACAGCGAGGTCACGGCGGGCCCACCGCGGCGCGTCACCATCAGGGACGTCGCCGCGCGGGCCGGGGTCTCCAAGGGCGCCGTGTCGCTGGCCTTCAACGACCGCCCGGGCGTCTCGCAGGCCACCCGGGCCCGGATCTTCGAGGCCGCCCGGGAGTTGGGCTGGGCGCCGCATCTCTCCGCCCGGTCGCTGTCCAACGCGCGGGTGGACGCCGTGGGTCTGGCCATCGCCCGGCCGGCCCGGATGCTGGGGCTCGAGCCGTGGTTCATGGAGTTCGTCTCGGGCATCGAGAGCGTGCTCGTCGAGCGGTCCTGCTCGCTGCTGCTGCGGCTGGTGCGGGATGTGCGGGAGGAGATCGCGGTCCAGGAGGCGTGGTGGCGGGGGCGGCAGGTCGGCGGGTCGATTCTCGTCGACCTCCACGACGGAGATCCGCGCGTCCCCGAGCTGCGCCGGCTCGGGCTGCCCGCCGTGGCCGCCGGGCACCCCTCCCTGGTCGGCGGCTTCACCTGCGTATGGACCGACGACGGCAGCGCCGTCACCGAGGCGGTGCGCTATCTGGCGGCCCTGGGCCACCGGCGGATCGCCCGGGTGAGCGGCCCCGCCACGCTGGGGCACAGCGTGATCCGCACCGCCGCCTTGGAAGCGGCCGTGCGGGAGCTGGGCCTGGCCGACGGGCGCACGGTCGCCACCGACTTCTCGGGGGAGGAAGGGGCGCGCGCCACGCGGGCGCTGCTGGCCTCGGCCGACCGGCCGACGGCGATCATCTACGACAACGACATCATGGCGGTGGCGGGCCTGTCGGTGACCGCCGAGATGGGTCTGTCGGTGCCCGCGGACGTCTCGCTGCTGGCCTGGGACGACTCCCAGCTGTGCCAGCTCACCCACCCCACGCTGTCGGCGATGAGCCACGACGTCTTCGGCTTCGGGGCCGAGGTCGCCCGCCGCCTGTTCGACGTACTCGGCCAGGCGGCGCCCAGCGCCCACCAAGCGCCCACTCCGGCCCTCACCCCGCGCGGCAGCACCGCCCCGCCACGGCGGCCCTGAACCGGTTAAGCGAGGGCCGGCGGGCGAGCGTGCCGACCGGATGAACCGGCCCGCCCCGGGGCCCGCCGGGGCGCGCGCGTCCGGCCGCAGGTGGTACGGATAGCCGGGTGCCCGGCAGCGAGCACGAACCGAGCCGGGAAACAGGCCCAGGGAGCGGTTCCGCATGGAGTGGTTCACCTCATCCGACTACTGGCTGACCCGGCTGGTCTTCCAACGGGGGCTGGCGGCCGTCTACCTGATCGCCTTTGTGGTCGCGGCGAGCCAGGGGCGGGCCCTGATCGGCGAGCGGGGCCTGACGCCGGTGCCCCGGTTCACCGCGCGGGTGCCGTTCCGGCGCTCCCCGAGCCTCTTCCACCTCCATTTCTCGGACCGCTTCTTCACCGGCTGCGCCTGGCTGGGGGCCGCGCTCGCCGCCGCGGTGGTGGCGGGGGCCGCGGACCGGGTGCCGCTGTGGGCCGCGATGCTGATCTGGCTGGTGCTGTGGCTGCTGTATCTGTCGATCGTCAACGTGGGGCAGGTGTGGTACGGGTTCGGCTGGGAGTCGCTGCTGCTGGAGACCGGCTTCCTCGCCGTCTTCCTCGGCAACGCCCGCACCGCGCCGCCGGTCCTGGTGCTGTGGCTGCTGCGCTGGCTGCTGTTCCGGGTCGAGTTCGGCGCCGGACTGATCAAGATCCGGGGGGACCGCTGCTGGCGGCAGCTGACCTGTCTGTACTTCCACCACGAGACTCAGCCGATGCCGGGCCCGCTGAGCTGGTTCTTCCACCGGCTGCCGAAGCCCTTGCACCGGGTCGAGGTCGCGGCCAACCACTTCGCCCAGCTGATCGTGCCCCTCGCGCTGTTCACGCCGCAGCCGGTGGCGAGCGTGGCCGGGGGCGTGATCGTGGTCACCCAGCTGTGGCTGGTCGCGTCCGGCAACTTCTCCTGGCTGAACTGGGTGACCATCCTGCTGGCCCTCACCGTGGTCGACGGGCGGCGCGCGGCCCAGGCCCTGGGGCTGCCCGAGCCACCGCCGCTCGCCGCTCCCCCGCTGTGGTTCGAGGCCCTGGTGCCGGCCGCCACCGCTCTGGTGGTGGTGCTCAGCTACTGGCCGGCCCGCAACCTGGTGTCGGGCAGTCAGCTGATGAACTACTCCTTCAATCCGCTGCACCTGGTGAACACCTACGGCGCCTTCGGCAGCGTCAACCGCGCGCGGTTCGAGGTGGTGATCCAGGGCACCGACGAGCCGCTGCCCACGCCGGACGCGGTGTGGAAGGAGTATGAGTTCCGGGGCAAGCCGGGCGATGTGCGCCGGATGCCGCGCCAGTTCGCCCCGTACCACCTGCGTCTGGACTGGATGATGTGGTTCGCCGGGATCTCGCCGGCCTACGCCCGGGCCTGGTTCGGCCCGCTGGTCACCAAGCTGCTGGAGGGTGACCGGGCGACGCTGAAGCTGCTGCGGGTGTGCCCTTTCCCCGACGCGCCGCCCACGCACATCCGCGCCCGCCTGTTTCTGTACCGCTTCACGACCTGGCGTGAGTTGCGGGCCACCGGCGCGTGGTGGCACCGCACGCTCATCCGCGAATTCCTGCCCCCGGTCGCCCTCGACCGCCCGGACAGACCGGCGGGCGAGGACACGCACGGGGCGGGGACGGGGCGGCCTAGCCGCGCAGGGCGATCTCGATGGCGAAGAGGCTGCTGGCCGTGGGGCGGGTCTCGGTGATCTCAAGGCCCGCCTCGGACAGCAGCCGGGTCAGCTGCCGCCTGGTGTGCTTCCTCCCGCCGACGTTGAGGAGCAGCAGCAGGTCCATCCCGGTGGTGACCTTGGGTTCGGGGCTGTCGTCGACCAGGTTCTGCACCAGCACCGCCCGGCCGCCCGAGCGCAGCGCCCCGGCCACATGCCGCAGGGTGGTGACGGTCCGTTCGTCGTCCCACTCCAGCAGGTTCTTCAGGATGTAGAGGTCGCCGGGCGGGACGCCGTCCAGGCAGCTGCCCGCGATCACCTGGGCGCGGTCGGCGAGTTCGCCGCCGGGCCGCAGCGCGGGATCCGCCGAGGCCACCACGGGCGCCAGGTCGTAGAGCACCCCGCTCAGCCAGGGGTACCGCTCCAGGACGGTCCGCAGCAGGTGGCCGCGGCCGCCGCCGACGTCGACCACGACCCGTACGCCGGTCATGTCCAGGGCCTCGGCGACCATGGCCGAGGTGAAGGTGGAGGACTGGGTCATGGCCCGGTTGAACACCTCGGCGGACTGCGGGGCGTCCTGGGAGAGATAGGCGAAGAACTCCTTGCCGTACAGGCGCGGGAAGACCCGCTCGCCGGTGCGTACCGCCTCCTCCAGGTGCGGCCAGGCCTGCCAGGTCCAGGGGGCCACGGTCCACAGCACCTGGTAGCGCACGCTGTTCGGGTGGTCCTCGCGGAGCACCCTGGAGAGCTCGGTGTGTCCGAAGCGGTCCTCGGCCACCTCCGCGAAGACGCCCTGCGCGGCCAGTGCCCGCAGCAGCCGGGCGAGGGCCTCGGGGTGCAGATCCAGCCGGGCGGCGAGCTCGCCCGCCTCGACCGGCTTGTCGTCGATCTCGTCGGGGATCCGCAGTTGAACGGCCGTCATCATCATGGCGGAGACCCACAGGCCCATCGCCAGTTCCTTCACCCGGGCCGCGGTCGCGAGCTCGGGGGTGTAGTCGGTGTCGGTCACAGCGTTTCCGCCTCTCGTGAGGGATGGTGGGCCGCGGCCGGGCCGTCGCCGGACGCGGCGGGGTCCGCCGGGCGCGTGACTTCGTGGCCGCGCGTCAGGGCTGGACCTGGCCGATGCCGCGCTTCCAGTGGTAGAACTGCCGGGCCGAGGCCTCCTGGACGCTGCCCCAGGCGCCCTCGTACGGGGTGACGTACTCGTCCATCGCCTCGCTGATCGACCGGAACAGCGGGTTGTCGTGCTGCGGGGTGAGTGTCTTGGAGAGCGCCTCGTCCGTGCGGACGAGGTGGAAGTACAGGTCCTGGAAGGTCATCAGCCGCCGCTCCTGGACACCCACCAGGTCGGGCAGTTCGGTGGCGTCCGACTCCGCGAACAGGCCGCTGATCGCGGTCTGGTGGTCGCCGGGCTTCAGCCGGGCGACGATCAAGGTCGTGGCCATGGGGATCTCCTCGGTGTGGGGTTGCGGTGGTCGGGGTGGGCCGGCTCAGGAGGCCGCCGCGCGGGCGCGGGCCTCGATCCGGTCGCGGATCAGCGCCATCTGGATCCTGGTGTTGCGATTGATGTGCGCGGTCATGGCGGCGTCGTCGACGGGCGCCCGGGGCGACATGTGGAACTCCTGGACCCAGCGCATCCGCACCCCTTCGGGCTCCGGGGTGAACTCCCAGAAGATGTCCATGAACGCGAAGGGGCCGGTCTCGACGCGGCGGGAGCGGACGGTGTGGGTGGCCGGGTCCGCAGTGCGCTCGGAGACCCAGCTCCAGCGGGTTCCGTCCTCGTCCGGGTGCATGGTGAGGCGGAACCGTATGGTGTCGCCGTCGCGGTGGAGTATCTCGGCCCTCTCGTACTCGCTGAACAGCCGCGGCCAGCTCTCGACGTCGTTCGTGATGTCCCAGACCAGGTCCAGGGGCGCATCGATGACGATGGAGTTGTCGGTGCGGGCATGCTCGGTCGCTTCAGTCGCTTCAGTCGCTTCGATCGCTTCGGTCATGTGTCGGCTCACTCCTCTTTTCCGATACAGGCGTTGACCACCGAGACGGTCTCCCGTGGGGTGCGCATCTGGCTGAGGGCGTCGTCGGGCAGCGTCAGATCGAAGGTGTTCTCGATCTGCGACTGGATCTCCAGTACGGCCAGCGAGTCGTAGCCGAGGTCGGCGAAGTCGGCGTCGAGGTTCTCCCCGTCGATGCGCTCCCCGTCCTGGGCCCCCGCGCTGCCGCGCATGATCCGCCTCAGGTCGTCGATGGTGAATTCGGTCATGGTGTCTCCTTGCTCGTTCACCCGCGCGGGTCCGTCCGGCGCAGGACCAGCGCGGCGTTCATGCCGCCGAAGCCCCGGGCGACCACCAGGGCCGCCCGCACGGGGCCGGGCCGCGGCTCGCCCACCACCAGGTCGAGCCGGTGGTCCGGGTGCGGGGTCACCCCGGCCGCGGTAGGCGGGATGACGTCGTCGCGGATGGCCAGCAGCGCGGTGGCCACGTCCAGCGCGGCGCCCGCGTAGAGCCGGCCGGTCAGCGTCTTGGGCGCGGTGACGGGCACGCCGTACGGCTCGAAGACCCAGGCGAGGGCGTCCGCCTCGGCACGGTCGAGGGCGGGTACGGCGGCGGCGTCGGCGAAGACGACGTCGATCTCCTCCGGGGCCATCCGGGCGTCGATCAGGGCGTTCATGACGGCGCGGCGCAGCCCGGGCTCACGGCCGGAGCCCGGTGGCGGGTCGAAGGTGGCCGCGTGCCCGGCGATCTCGCCGTACGCGTGGCGGGCGCCGCGCCGCCGGGCCGAGCGCGCGTCCTCGACGATCAGCATCGCCCCGCCCTCGCCCGGAAGATGGCCGCAGGCCTCGGCGTCGAAGGGCACATAGGCCCGCGCCGGGTCCTGGCGGGTGGACAGCCGGCCGGTGGAGAGCTGGGCGACCAGACCGTAGGGGCACAGCGAGGCGTCGGTGCCGCCGCTGACCACGAGCCGGGCGCCGTCGCGCAGCACCCGGCGGGAGTGCGCGAGTGCGTCCAGGGCGCCGGCCTGCTCGGCCGCGATGACCCCGCACGGCCCGCGCATGCCGTGGCGGATGGAGATCTGGCCGGTGGTCGCGGCGTAGAACCAGGCGATCGACTGGTACGCGCCGACGTGCCGGGGGCCGCGCGACCACAGCCGTTCGATCTCCCGCTGCCCGAACTCGGTGCCGCCGGAGGAGGAGGCGGTCACGACCGCCATGTCGTATTCGGACAGTTCAGACAGTGCAGATAGTGCAGACAGTCGAGATTTCGCGGATATCTCGGCCCCGGCGTCGGCGAGCGCCGCCTCCGCGGCGGCCAGGCCCAGGTGGGTCCAGCGGTCGGTCTGGACGGCCAGTCTGCTGGGGATGCGCTCTTCGGTGCGGAAGCCGGACACCTCGCCGGCCAGCCGCACCGGATAGCCGGAGGCATCGAAGCGGGTGATGGGGCCGATGGCGCTGTGCCCGCGCAGCATCGCCGACCAGTACTCCTCGACGCCGATGCCCCCCGGCGCGACGATGCCAAGGCCCGTGACGACGGCGGTGGCGGTGCGCGTGGCCGGCCCGGCCGCGGGGGTCACCGGGCCCTCCCGGGCCGGCTGAGCAGCATCGCCGTCTGGAAGCCGCCGAAGCCGCTGCCGACCGAGAGCACCACGTCCATGGTGTGGTCGCGGGCCGTCAGCGGGACGTAGTCCAGGTCGCATTCGGGGTCCCGGTGACACAGATTGGCGGTGGGCGGCACGACCTGGTGCTCCAGCGCCAGCGCGCAGGCGGCGACCTCGATCGCGCCGATCGCCCCGAGCGAGTGGCCGACCATGGACTTGATGGAGCTGACGGGCACCTCGCGGGCCCGCTCGCCGAGCGCGCGCTTGAAGGCGGCTGTTTCGTGGCGGTCGTTCTGCCGGGTGCCGGAGCCGTGCGCGTTGATGTAGTCGACGTCGCCCGGTGCGAGGCGGGCCCGGTCCAGGGCGACCCGGATGGCCTCGGCCATCTCCCGGCCGTCGGGGCGCAGTCCGGTCATGTGGAAGGCGTTGCTGCGGCTCGCGAAGCCCGCGAGCCCGGCGTAGACATGCGCGCCCCGGGCCTCGGCGCGGCCGCGCTCCTCCAGCACCAGCACGGCGGCGCCCTCGCCGAGGACGAAGCCGTCCCGCAGGCGGTCGAAGGGGCGGGAGGCATGGGCCGGGTCGTCGTTGTTGGGCGAGGTCGCCTTGATGGCGTCGAAGCAGGCCGAGGTGATGGGCGAGATGGGCGCGTCGGTGGCGCCCGCGACCATCACGTCGGCCGAGCCCTCGGCGATGAGCTGGGCGCCGTAGCCGACGGCGTCGAGACCCGAGGTGCAGCCGGTGGAGATCAGGCCGACCGGGCCCTCGGCACCGCACGCCCATGCCGTCTCGACGGCGAGCGTGCTGGGCACCATGTACCCGTACAGCTCGGGGACTCCGTAGCGGTGGTCGACCAGGTGGAGCCGGCCGCCGTCGCTCAGGACGACATACTCCTCCTCCAGTCCCGTGGTGCAGCCGACGGCGCTGCCCAGGCTCACGCCGGTGCGGTGCGCGGGCACCTCGGCGGGGGTCAGCCCGCTGTCGGCGAGCGCTTCCCTCGTCGCGGCGACCGCGAACTGGGCGGCCCGGTCCATCCGGCGTATCTCCTGGGGGCTCAGCCCTTCCGCGGCGGGGTCGAAGTCGCACTCGGCGGCCACCTGGGAGCGGAACCCGGTGGGGTCGAAGAGGGAGATCCGCCGGGTGGCGGTGCGTCCGGCGGTGAGCAGCTCCCAGAAACCCTTGGTGCCGACCCCGCCGGGGGCCACCACCCCGATCCCGGTGATGACGGCGGTGCGACTCACCGCGTGTCCCGGGCGAGCGCGCCGGCGGCCGGGGACTGGACCGTCTCGGTGTCCACATGGCCCAGTTCCGGGCGCGGGGCCAGCGGCGAGAGATGGAAGACGATCCTGGCCTGAACGGCTCCGGTGTTGCGCACGCGGTGGCGCATCCCGATCGGGACCATCAGCCCCTGGTCCGCGTGGAGTTCGCGCGGTGTGCCGTCGAGGTCGACCACGAGGTCCCCGCACACCACGTACAGGAACTCCTCGGAGTAGGGGTGGTAGTGCTCGGCCACGTACTCGCCGGGCTCGATGATCGCCACACCGAGGAAGCCGGAGGTGGCACCGACCGTCTTGGGGCTGAGCAGGGTGCGCAGATCTCCGCCGCGCCGGCGATTGGGCAAGGCGTCGTCCAGCGAGACGACGGGGACAGGCTGTGCGGTCACGCTTCCTCCTGGGAAGTGACGGTGGTGAGGTGGGTGGTGCCGGCGCGGTCCGTGGCGCGGCTACGGCCGGGCCCAGGCGCCCGCGCCGGGGGCGGGGGACATCGCGCAGCCCGTGAAGAACGCCCGGAATCCGGCGTCGGTGGTCAGGTCCTGCTCGACGTCCAGGAGGCGGTTGAGTTTCGCCCCCAGCCCGGAACGCGGGACGACGCGGGCGATGTTGTCGAGCTCCTCGGCCGGGTCCGCGGTGGCCTCCCAGAACCGGACGACGAGGTCCTGGCGGGCGAAGATGGTGCTGCTGATCAGGGCGGACGCGAGCTTCTGGGAGGTGCCGGGGGCGATTCCGGCGGCCAGCAGCCGGCGCAGTTCCTCGCCCTTGCCCGGCCGAACCGGGTAGAGCAGGGCGCGGCGGTGCACCGGGAGGTGCGCCGGGTGCGGCCGGGCGTAGTGGGCCCAGCGGGTGAGCCTGGCCCCGATGAGAGACGAGGCCGCCGTCAGCCGGTGGGGCATGCCGCACAGCTCGCGCAGCCCGGCCGCGACGTCCGGGTGCGCGGTGAGGTCGGCGACGAGGCCGTCGAGACCGCCGGTGGTGTCGGCGATGTGCAGCACCCGGCCGGGCGCGGTGAACGTCGCCACCGTCTCGGTGCGCACCTCGCCGGCCTGGGCCGGGGCGAGGCGGCGCAGCAGCCGTGCCACCCGCGTTTCGTTGCCCGGTCCGACCGGAAGTCCCAGAGCGACCCGCTCCATCCGTACCACTCCCCCTGTGTGTGCGGCTGTGTGGTCGGCTCAGCGCGGCCCGGGGACCGGGTCGCGTCCGGGGAACCGGAAAGAGCCGATGCGGCGAGCCTGCACACCGACGCTCAGGAAGCGGACAGGTTTCTCACAAGGGCGGGCGTCGGCCCGGGTCAGCCCGGGGTACGGGTGGCCGCCTCCTGCCGTGTCGCGGGCTCGGCGGCATGCTCGTTCGCCCCTCGTGCGCAGAGGGCGCGGCGATGCGTCGCCGGCGCATAGTAGACCAATCTGTTCCTTATTCGCAGGGTAGACCCCGCTGATACAGTCCGCAAAGGGGCTTGAAGGTGCTTTTCGGAGCAGTGCTCGTCGGGAAGAGAGGCGGCCGGATGAGCGCGGAGGAGGCACCGGCGCCGCCGGTACGGACCCGCCGCAGGGGCGCCGCCCTGGAGCGGGCCATCTACGAGGCGACGATCGCCGAGTGCGCCGAACTGGGCTACGGCAGGCTGACGCTCAAGGGGGTCGCGGAGCGGGCGCGCACCGGGAAGGCCGCGCTGTACCGCCGCTGGAGCACCCCGCAGGACCTGCTGCTCGACGCCTTCGAGCATGTCCTGCTGCCCAGCGAGGAGCTGCCCGAGACGGGCGATCTGCGCGAGGAGCTGGTGGCGGCGCTGCGGCGGATGGCCGACTCCCTCACCGGCCGCACCGGCCCGCCCGCGATGGTGCTGCTGGGGGATCTGCTGCGCCACCCCGAGCTGATCGCGGTGTTCCGCACCCGGTTCATCGAGCCGCGGCTGGAGGCCATCGCGGAGATCCTGCGGCGGGCGGCCGAGCGCGGCGAGATCCCCGGGGAGTCGGCCAGCCCGTTCTCCGCGAGGACCGGGCCCGCGCAGGTGATGATGCACTATCTGCTCAACGGCACCCCGCCGGACGACCGGGCCATCGAGGCCATGGTCGACCAGGTGGTGCTGCCCGCGCTGCGGGCCGGACACCCGGCCGCGGACGGCCCCTGAACGCGCCGCCCGCGGCCTTTCGGGGGCAGGGGCTCAGAAGCCGATGAAGTGGCGCACCGACGGCGCCGTGCGGGTCACCGCCATCCGCTCCAGCGCGTATTCGCGGACCAGTTCCCGGTAGCGGTAATGCCGCCGGCCCGCCGCCCGTTCCCCCGCGACCTCCACCAGTGAGGCGTCGACCAGCCGCATCAGCACCACGTCGACCGTGGTGGTGTCGGTGCCCAGCGCCCGGGCGCCCTGCCCGGCGGTGAACAGCCGGCGCGGCATCAGGGCGAGCCGCAGAAAGGCCTCCTGGGCGTCCTCGTCGAGCTTGCGGAAGCAGCTGTCCAGCCGGTCGTACAGGTCGAGCCCCAGCGCCGAGAGCTCGGAGAGCCGATGCTGCCCCTTGGCGGATCGTATCTTCGCCAGTACGCAGGAGATACTGACCGGCCGCAACGCCATCAGCCGCTCGCCGAGGAAGGTGATGGCCAGCGGCAGCCCGTCCGCCAGCCGCACCACATCGGCGACGGCCTCGGGCTCGGCGTCCGTCCGCTCCCGCCCGATCAGCCGGGTGAGCAGCTGACCGCCCTCCGCGGTGGACAGGCAGCCCAGCGCCACGGTCCGCGCCCCGCGCAGCCCGTACAGCAGGGAGCGGCCGGTGATCAGCACGGCGCAGCCGGTGCCGCCGGGGAGCAGCGGTTCGACCTGCTGCGGCGAGTCTGCGTCGTCCAGCACCAGCAGCACCCGGCGGTCGGAGCTCCAGGTGCGGAACAGCGCCATCCGTCCGCCCAGCGTGGGCGGGATGTCGCGCGGCGCCACGCCGATCCCCCGCAGAATGTGCTCCATCCCCTCCGCCGCGGACACCTTTGACGCGGCGGGCTGCGATCCGCCCAGCGGTACGTACAGCTGTCCGTCGGGGTAGCGGGCGCGGACCGAGTGGGCGAGGTGGATGGCGGTGGCCGTCTTGCCGACGCCCGGCATGCCGACCAGCGCCACCACGGGCAGGCCCGTGCCGTCGCCGTGGGCCGCGAGCAGGCCGCCGACCTCGTCGAGCACGGTCTGCCGCCCGGTGAAGTCGACGGTGTCCCGGGGGAGTTGGGCGGGCGGGGCCGGGGGCTGCGCGCGGCGGGGCGGTGGGGGCGGGACGGCGGCCGGCGGGTCGAGCGAGGGGTCCCCGGCGAGCATGGAGCACTGAAGCCGCTGGAGTTCCGGGCCCGGCTCCAGGCCCAGCTCGTCGACCAGATGGCGGCGCAGGTCGTGGAAGACCTTGAGCGCCTCGCCGCGCCGCCCCGAGCGGTAGAGCGCGAGCATCAGTTTGGCGTGGATGCCCTCGTGCAGGGGCCGGGCGGCGGCCAGCGCCTTGAGCTCACCGGTCAATTCATGATGCCGGCTGAGCTGGAAATCGGCTTCGATGCGCATCTCCAGGGCGCGCAGCCGACTCTCCTCCAGCTCGGTCGCGTGTGCTTCGAGCAGTTCCCCGCAGTCCACATTGCCCAGGGCGCTGCCCTGCCACAGCCCCAGGGCCCGGTTCAGCACTTCCCGGGCGTGTCCCGGGTCCCCCGCGGCAAGCGCCTCCCTGCCTTCTTTGACGAGGACCCGAAAGGAATTGAGGTCGATCGCGCTTTCCGGGACGCGGACGGTATAGCCACTCGGCCGGGTCTGGAGGAACAGTTCTCCGCCGCCGCCCGGGCGGGCCAGGCTGCGGCGGAGTTCGTAGATATAGGTGTGTACGGCGCGAATCGCTTTGTCCGGGGGCCTGCTTCCCCAGAGTTCGTCGATGAGGGCCTTGGTGGGCACGACCTCGTTGTGCCGCAGTATCAGCAGGGCCAGGGCCCGGCGGAGCTTGGGGGCGCTCGGCGTCCGGGCGCGGGTGTCGCTCAGGACTTCGAAGTTTCCCAGAACCTGAAACCTCATACGCGAACTCCCCCGGTTCATTGTGGCGCCATAAGGCCCTGTCCGTGCCCCCGTATTCAGGTCTCAGCCGAGCATACCTCCGGCCTGCATGATCAGTAGATCCGCACCATATTTCGGCTCAATCGCATCTGTGCCTGTTGATACGCGAATCGATTCATGAGCCGCACGCGCCCAGGAGACCGGAACCGGGACCGCCCATACACGCTAAAAATCGCGGGTCAGTTCGACGCATATATTTCTGAACCGGGGTGGCGGATTACCCGCACCGCGCATTCGTCAATGGCCGTGCGGCGCCGAGCGGTGCACCGGCCCATGGGCGGCGAGGCAGTGCTCGTCGCGCGCGTCGCCCTCCCGTGCCGGACCGTCCGCGCCGCGCGGCGGCCGGCGGTCGCCGAGGTGGTCGACCTGCAGGGTGGTGTGGGTGATCCCGTAGTGCTCGCTCAGCACCCGCTCCAGGTCCTCGCGGACGGCGTGGCAGTCGCCGTCCGGGGCCGCGACCAGCACATGGGCCGAGAGCGAGACCTCCCCCGAGGTGATCTGCCAGACATGCAGATCGTGCACCTCGGCCACGGCCGTATGGGACACCAGCCGGTCCCCGATCTCGTCGGGCTCGACCCCGTTCGGCGCGGCCTCCAGCAGCACCCGGCCGGAGGCGCGGACCAGCCCCACGCCGGCCTTGATCATGAGCGCGACCACGGCGAGCGAGGCGATCGCGTCGGCCCGCGCGAAGCCGGTGGTCAGGACGACGACACCGGAGACGGCGGTGCCGATGAAGGCGTAGAGGTCGTTGAGGATGTGCTGGTAGGCGCCTTCAACGTTGAGCGAACTGCGGTTGGCCTTGGACATGCACCAGGCCGCCACGATATTGACGGCCACTCCGGCGATCCCGGTGGCCAGGACCAGGGCGCCATTCACATCGGGCGGGTCGATCAGACGCTCCACCGACTCATAGCCCAGCCACACCGCGAGGAGCAGCAGCGAGAGCCCATTGGCCTGGGCGGAGAGAATTTCGGCGCGTTTGAGACCGTAGGTGTAGCCGCCGCGCGAGGGGCGGGCCGCGAGCCGGATCGCGAACAGCGCGAGAACGATCGACGCGGCATCGGTGAGCATGTGGGCGGCGTCGGAGAGCAGCGCCAGCGAGCGCGCCACCACGCCGATGACGCCCTCGATCACGATGAAGCCGCTGATCAGCGAGAGCGCCGCCAGCAGCCAGCGGCGGTCGGCGTTCTCCGCCACGCTATGGCTGTGCCCGGCATGCCCCTCCCCGTGCCCGTGCGTGTGGGTGCCCACCCGCTCCTCCTCGAATCGCCCATCGGAACAGCGCAATTGAACAGCACATCGGAAAATAATCCAAAGGCTGCAATGGACACGGTTATCAAGTGCCGGAATCACGTGGCGCCGGCGGCGATACGGATTACCTTTCTGAATTCGGCAATGCTTTTCATTGTCGGGCGCGGTCGATGATATGTGCGAGAACGCCCCGGTCCGGGTGAGCTCCACGGAGAGCCGGTGACCGCGCCGGGCCCGGCGCGTTGGCCTGACATGACGACGACGATGCGACGCCGTTCTCTCTCGCAGCCGAGCAGAGCGCTGGACCGGAGCACCGCGGGCGGCGAAACGCTCCATCAGAGCACCTGCGTGCCCATCTACGCCGCCCTGGTCGAGCGCTGGGCCTCCGCGGGCCGGGCCGTGCCGGGGCGCTACGACCGGGAGTGGGCCGAGCTGGTGAACTGCCCGCCCTGGCCCGAGCGGGTCCGCTCCGCCTCCCGGCCCGCCGCTCCCCCGGCGCCCCTCAAGCGCTCCTGACCCGGCGCCGCGTCACGGGCGGCGGACGCGGCCCTCGGCCACCAGCCGGTGCAGCACCTGGCGCAGCGCGGGGGCGCAGCGGCCCGCCCCGTCCGCCGTGAGCCAGGCCAGCTCGGCGATCTCCCGGCCCGGGACGGGCTCGCCCTCCGCCGCGCCCGTGTAGCAGGTCATCCGCAGCCGTCGGCCGTCCTGGCCGTGTGCCTCGTCCTCGATGACGAAGGGCTCCAGCGCGGCCAGGGCCGCGGGCGCGGCGGTCAGGCCGAGCTCCTCGGCGAGCTCCCGGGCCAGCGCCCGCGGCCCGTCCTCCCCCGGTTCGAGCTTGCCGCCCGGCAGGTAGAACGCGTCGCGCCCGCGGGTGCGCACGGCCAGCAGCCGCCCGTCGCGTACGCAGACCCAGCCCACCGACTCCAGGGGCGCCGCCCCGGTCGCCTGCTCACTCCCCGACTCGGTCACCCGGCTTCGTCCTCCCCGCCCTCCAGGCCGCCTTCGGTCTCCAGATACAGCTCGCGCACCGCCGCCAGGACCTCGGGGTCGGGTTGCTCCCACAGGCCGCGGCTCTCCGCCTCCAGCAGCCGCTCGGCCATGCCGTGCAGCGCCCAGGGGTTGGCCTCCTGGAGGAAGGAGCGGTTCTCCGGGTCGAGGAGATAGCTCTGCGCGAGCTTGTCGTACATCCAGTCGGCGACCACGCCCGTGGTGGCGTCGTAGCCGAAGAGGTAGTCGACGGTCGCGGCGAGTTCGAAGGCGCCCTTGTAGCCGTGGCGGCGCATCGCCTCGATCCAGCGCGGGTTGACCACGCGCGCGCGGAAGACCCGGGAGGTCTCCTCGTGCAGGGTGCGGGTGCGGACCGTCTCGGGGCGGGTGGAGTCGCCGATGTACGCGGCCGGGGCGGTGCCCTTGAGGGCTCGCACGGTGGCGACCATGCCGCCGTGGTACTGGAAGTAGTCGTCCGAGTCGGCGATGTCGTGTTCGCGGGTGTCGGTGTTCTTGGCCGCGACCGCGATCCGGCGGTAGGCGCTCTCCATCTCCGTGCGGGCCGGGCGGCCTTCCAGGCCGCGGCCGTACGCGTAGCCGCCCCAGACCGTGTAGACCTCCGCCAGGTCGGCGTCGGTGCGCCAGTCGCGGCTGTCGATGAGCTGGAGCAGGCCCGCGCCATAGGTGCCGGGGCGGGAGCCGAAGATGCGGGTGGTGGCGCGGCGTTCGTCGCCGTGCTCGGCGAGGTCGGCCTGGGCGTGGGCGCGGATGTAGTTGTCGGCCTCGGGCTCGTCGAGGGAGGCGGCGAGGCGCACGGCATCGTCGAGCAGCGCCACGACATGCGGGAACGCGTCGCGGAAGAAGCCGCTGATGCGTAGAGTGACATCGATCCTGGGGCGGCCCAGCTGGTCGAGTGTCGCGGGTTCGAGTCCCGTGACTCGTCGCGAGGCGTCGTCCCACACCGGGCGGACGCCCAGCAGCGCGAGCGCCTCGGCCACGTCGTCGCCCGAGGTGCGCATCGCGCTGGTGCCCCACAGCGACAGGCCGACGGAGCGCGGCCACGCACCGTCGTTGTCGCGGCGGTAGCGCTCCAGCAGCGAGTCGGCGAGCGCCCGGCCGGTCTCCCAGGCCAGCCGGCTGGGCACGGCCTTGGGGTCGACAGAGTAGAAGTTACGGCCCGTCGGCAGGACGTTGACCAGTCCGCGCAGCGGCGAGCCGGAGGGTCCCGCGGGCACGAAGCCGCCGTTCAGGGCGTGCACGGCGTGGTCGATCTCGTCGGTGGTGGCGGCCAGCCGCGGCGCGACCTCGCGGGCGGCGAAGTCGAGGATCGCGGTCACCGCGTCGCGCTGCTCCTCGGGCAGCCCCAGGCTCGCCTTCTCGGCGGCCTCCGGCGCCCAGTCGGCGTCCTCCATCGCCTGGACGAGGGCGCGGGCGCGGTCCTCCGCCTCGTCCGCGTCGGTGCGGCCGGCGGCCGACTCGTCGAGGCCGAGTGCCTCGCGCAGCCCGGGCAGCGCCGTCGTACCGCCCCAGATCTGCCGGGCGCGCAGAATCGCCAGAACGAGGTTGACCCGCTCCGGGCCGGACGGGGCGGCGCCGAGGATGTGCAGGCCGTCGCGGATCTGGGCGTCCTTGACCTCGCACAGCCAGCCGTCCACATGCAGCAGGAAGTCGTCGAAGCCGTCGTCGTCCGGCCGCCGCTCCAGCCCGAGGTCGTGGTCGAGCCTGGCGGCCTGGATGAGGGTCCAGATCTGGGCCCGGATGGCGGGGAGTTTGGCCGGGTCCATCGCGGAGATGGCGGCGTACTCGTCCAGCAGCTGCTCCAGGCGCGCGATGTCGCCGTAGGAGTCGGCGCGGGCCATGGGCGGCACGAGGTGGTCGACGAGGGTGGCGTGGGCGCGGCGCTTGGCCTGCGTGCCCTCGCCCGGGTCGTTGACCAGGAACGGGTAGATCAGCGGCAGGTCGCCCAGCGCGGCGTCGGGGCCGCAGGCGGCGGACAGGCCCGCGTTCTTGCCGGGCAGCCACTCCAGATTGCCGTGCTTGCCCAGGTGCACCATGGCGTCGGCGCCGAATCCGCCGTCGGCCTGGGGGGTGGCGATCCAGCGGTAGGCGGCCAGGTAGTGGTGGGAGGGCGGCAGGTCGGGGTCGTGGTAGATGGCGATCGGGTTCTCGCCGAAGCCGCGCGGCGGCTGGATGACCACGAGGAGGTTGCCGCGGCGCAGCGCGGCGAGCACGATCTCGCCCTCGGGGTCGCGGCTGGTGTCGACGAACATCTCACCCGGCGGCGGCCCCCAGTGCTCCTCCACCGCCTCGCGCAGCTCCTGCGGCAGCCGGCCGTACCAGCGGCGGTAGTCGGCGGCGGGGATCCGGATCGGGTTGCGGGCCAGTTGCTCCTCGGTGAGCCAGTCCTGGTCGTGGCCGCCCGCCTCGATGAGGGCGTAGATCAGCTCGTCGCCGTCGCCGGAGGCGAGGCCGGGAAGCGCCTCGGGCCCCTCCTCGGGGCCCAGGTCGAAGCCGTCCGCGCGCAGCCGGCGCAGCAGGGCGACGGCGCTGGCGGGCGTGTCCAGGCCGACGGCGTTGCCGATGCGGGAGTGCTTGGTGGGGTAGGCGGACAGGACGAGCGCGAGGCGCTTGTCGGCCGCCGGTATGTGGCGCAGCCGGGCGTGTCGTACCGCGATCCCCGCGACACGCGCGGCGCGCTCGGGGTCGGCGACATAGACCGGCAGGCCGTCCTGGTCGGTCTCCTTGAAGGAGAACGGCACGGTGATCAGCCGCCCGTCGAACTCCGGGACGGCGACCTGGGTCGCCGCGTCCAGGGGCGAGAGGCCCTCGTCGTTCTCCTCCCACGCGGCGCGCGGGCCGGTCAGGCACAGCGCCTGTAGCACCGGGACGTCCAGCGCGGCCAGCGCGCCCGCGTCCCACGCCTCGTCGTCCCCGCCGGCCGACGCCTCGGCCGGCCGGGTGCCGCCCGCGGCCAGCACGGTGGTCACCACCGCGTCGGCCTCCGCGAGGGCCTCCAGCAGCTCGGGCTCGGGCGCGCGCAGCGAGGCGACGTACAGCGGCAGCGGGCGGCCCCCAGTGTCCTCGACGGCCCGGCAGAGCGCCTCGACGAAGGCGGTGTTGCCGCTCATGTGGTGGGCGCGGTAGTAGAGCACGGCGACCCGCGGGCCGGTGACGCCCTCGCGTGCGGTGCGCTCCAGCGGGCCCCACGAGGGCGCGGGCGCGGGAGGCTCGAAGCCGTGGCCGGTCAGCAGGACGGTGTCGGACAGGAAGCGGGCCAGCTGGCCGAGGTTGCCGGGCCCGCCGTGCGCGAGATAGGCGTGGGCCTCGGCGGCGATCCCGACCGGGACCGTGGAGGCCTCCATGAGCTGGGCGTCCGGGGCCTGTTCGCCGGTCAGCACGACGACCGGGCGGTCCCCGGCGAGCAGCGTGTCGAGCCCCTCCTGCCAGGCGCGCACCCCGCCGAGCAGCCGTACGACGACGAGTTCGACGCCGTCGAGGAGCGCGGGGAGGTCGTCAAGCGGGAGCCGGGCCGGGTTGGCGAGCCGGTAGGGCACCGGGGTCTGTGCCGCGCGGGCACTGAGCAGATCGGTGTCGGACGTCGACAGCAAAAGGATCATGCGACGGCAGGCCTTCCTCGGGGTCCGCGCCCCGGGCGGGTTGAAGACGGCGGGAGTTCCTGGCTCGCGCGGCCGTCGCATACCGGCTGCCGCGCTCACAGTGGCGGGACCGCGCCGGATTTCCACCGGCTTCCTACCCTTTTTGCCGTCGTGTGTGGTGGCGGGTCGGGACCGACCCGCCGGTGAGCATAGTAGGCGTTCCTGACCTGCCGCGGGGCGGTGAGCCGAAGGCAATCGTCGGTATGCTCGCCGCCATGCCCCTCCCCCCGACAACCGCCCCACCAGGGGATGAAACCCCCGTGCGCGGTCGCGCCGACGCCTGCCCCGGCGCGCTGCGCCTGCACCCGGCGGACGACGGCGCGCTGGCCCGGGTGCGGCTGCCCGCCGGGATCCTGACGGCACGTCAGGCACTCGTGCTGGCGCTCGCGGCCGAGGAGTTGGGAGACGGCCGGCTGGACCTCACCTCCCGGGGCAATCTGCAACTGCGCGGCCTCGATGCGGAGTGCGGGGCCGGGCTCGCGGCCCGGCTGCGGACGGCCGGGCTGCTCCCGTCGGACCGGCACGACCGGGTGCGCAACATCGTGGCGTCCCCGCTGTCCGGGCTGGACGGGGCGGGGTACGCGGATGTCCCGGCGTGGGCGAGGGAGCTGGACGCCCTGCTGTGCGACGACGCGCCCGCGGGTTCCGGATTCGCCGAACTGGCGGGGCTGTCGGGCCGGTTCCTGTTCGCGCTCGACGACGGGCGCGGCGATGTGGCGGCGCTGGGCGCGGATGTGACATTGATCGCAGCGCCGGACGGCGAGGCGGTGCTGCGGCTCGGCTCCGGCGGGGAGCGGGCACGGCCGCGCGCTGAGGCAGGGCCGGAATCCGGTGCGCCGCCGGCGCCGGACGGCCCCGGCGTGGCAGGCCCCCGGGGCACAGGCGACGGCCCGGCGCGGCGGGGCGGCCCGGCGGGCGGTGACGACACGCCGGGCGCCACGCGGCCACTGAGCCGCCCGGATCCTCCGGCCGGGCCGGTGGGCGCGCCGGGCGCCGAGCTGCGGGTCGGCGCCGACGACGCGCCGCGCGCCGCCGCGGTGGCGGCGCTGGCGTTTCTGGAGGCGGCGCGCACAAGCGACACCCGGGCGTGGCGGGTTCGCGATCTGCCGACGCGACACGCGGTGACGGCGGACGCGTTGGCCCGGCGGCTCGCGGAGGCCGGAATCCCGGCGGCGCGCCCCGGACCTGAGCCCGGCCCCCGGCCGAGCGACCGGCCCCCGGCGCCGGTACCACCGGCGGAAGCCGCGGCGGCCACCACGGAAACGGCCGAAACCCGGCGACGGCCCGGCACTTCCGGCGCGAGCGGATCAGCCGGTCCCGCGCTGGGTCCGGACCCGCGGCCGGGCGAGCGCCACACGGACACCACCCCGCCGGTGCCACCGCGGGCGCGATCGGCGCCCTCCCCTGAACCCACCGCGCCCGCGACCGGGCTGATCACGGGGCCGGACGAGCGGTGCGCGGTCTCCGTCGCCGTCCCGCTGGGGCGGCTCACCGCCGCGCGGTGGCGGCTGCTCGCCGAGCTCGCCTCCCGGGGCGGCTCGGGCGAGCTGCGTGTGACACCCTGGCGCGGCGTGGTGCTGCCCGGCTTCTCCCACGGCGGCGCCCGGGCCTCGCTGCGCGAGCTCGCCGACGCCGGGCTCGTGACCACGCCGCACTCCCCCTGGCTCGGGGTCGGCGCCTGCACGGGACGTCCCGGCTGCGCCAAGTCCCTGGCCGATGTGCGTGCCGACGCGGCGCGCGCGGTGGCGGGCGAGGCGCCCGCCGAGGGCGGCCCGGGCCCGCTGCCGGGCCGGCTACCGGTGTATCTCTCCGGCTGCGAGCGGCGCTGCGGCCATCCCGGCGGCCGCTGGGTCGACGTGCTGGCGACGGGCGACGGCTACCAGGTCACCGTACGAGGTGCCGCAGGGTCCGCGCGGGGCGTGGACGTGACAGCAGAGCAATTGGCCGGCGCCGTGGCGGCGGCCCGTGGAACGACATGATCGAGGGCACAGTGTTCGACTACGAGAAGGACGGCGCGGCCATATACCGCGCCTCCTTTGCCACCATCCGCGCCGAGGCGGACCTGGGCGGTCTGCCCGCCGACGTCAGCCAGGTCGCGGTGCGGATGATCCACGCCTGCGGGATGGTCGACCTCGTCCAGGACCTCGCGTACACCCCCCAGGTGGTCGCCCGCGCCCGCGCCGCGCTGCGCGCCGGCGCGCCCGTGCTCTGCGACGCGCACATGGTGGCCAGCGGCGTGACCCGCAAGCGGCTGCCCGCGGACAACGACGTGGTGTGCACCCTGTCCGACCCCGCGGTGCCCGAACTGGCCCGCCGGATGGGCACCACGCGCAGCGCCGCCGCGCTGGAGCTGTGGCGGGACCGGCTGGAGGGCGCGGTGGTGGCCATCGGCAACGCGCCCACCGCGCTGTTCCGCCTGCTGGAGATGATCGAAGAGGGTGGGGCCGGCGCGCCGCGCCCGGCGGCCGTCATCGGCGTACCGGTCGGCTTCATCGGCGCCGCCGAGTCGAAGGAGGCGCTGGCCGGGCATCCGGCCGCGCTCGACCACCTGGTGGTGCGCGGCCGGCGTGGCGGCAGCGCCATCGCCGCGGCCGCGGTCAACGCGATTGCGAGCGAGGAAGAGTGAGCGAGCAGCAGACGGGCCGGCTCTACGGCGTGGGTCTTGGCCCCGGCGATCCCTCACTGATGACCGTACGCGCCGTGGAGGTCATCGCCGAGGCCGATGTCGTCGCGTATCACAGCGCCCGGCACGGCCGCAGCATCGCGCGCTCCATCGCCGAGCGCCATCTGCGGCCCGACCACATCGAGGAGCGACTGGTCTATCCGGTCACCACCGAGACCACCGACCACCCCGGCGGCTACCGCGGCGCGATGGAGGAGTTCTACGCGGACGCGGCGGCCCGGCTGGCCGCCCATCTGGACGCGGGGCGCACGGTCGCGGTGCTCGCCGAGGGCGACCCGCTCTTCTACGGCTCGTATATGCATATGCACAAGCGCCTGGCCGACCGCTACCCCACCGAGGTCGTCCCCGGCGTCACCTCCGTGAGCGCGGCCGCCGCCCGGATCGGGGCGCCGCTGGTGGAGGGCGAGGAGGTGCTGACCGTCCTGCCCGGCACGCTCCCGGAGGAGGAGCTGACGGCTCGTCTGGCCACGACCGACGCGGCCGCCGTGATGAAGCTCGGCCGCACCTTCCCGGCGGTGCGGCGGGCGCTGGAGCGCTCGGGCCGGCTGGCGGAGGCCCAGTACGTGGAGCGGGCCACGATGGGCGCGGAGCGCATCGCGCCACTGGCCGAGGTGGACCCCGAGTCGGTGCCCTACTTCTCGGTGGCGGTGCTGCCGAGCCGGATCGACGCGAAGGCCCCGGCCGGCCGGGGCGAGGTCGTGGTGGTGGGTCTTGGCCCGGCGGGCCCGCTGTGGCTGACCCCCGAGGCGCGGGGCGAGCTGGCCGCCGCCGAGGATCTGGTCGGCTACACCACCTACCTGGACCGGGTGCCGGTGCGCCCAGGGCAGCGGCGGCACGCCTCGGACAACAAGGTGGAGGCCGAGCGCGCCGAGTTCGCGCTCGACCTGGCCCGGCGCGGGCGGCGGGTCGCCGTCGTCTCCTCGGGCGACCCGGGCGTGTTCGCCATGGCCACGGCCGTGCTGGAGGCGGCGGGCCAGGACCCGTACCGCGAGGTGCCGGTCCGGGTGGTGCCCGGCATGACCGCGGCCCACGCGGCCGCCGCCCGCGTGGGCGCCCCGCTCGGCCACGACTACGCGGTGATCTCGCTGTCCGACCGGCTCAAGCCCTGGGAGGTCATCGCCGAGCGGCTGCGCGCCGCGGCCGCGGCCGACCTGGTGCTCGCCCTGTACAACCCCGGCTCGCGCAGCCGGATCTGGCAGGTCGGCAAGGCGCGGGAGCTGCTGCTCGAGCACCGCGCGCCGGACACGCCCGTCGTGCTCGGCCGGGACGTGGGCGGCCCCGAGGAGCGGATACGGATCGTCAGGCTGGCCGATCTCGATCCGGCCCTGGTCGATATGCGCACCATCCTGCTGGTCGGCTCCTCCCAGACCCGTACGGCCCGGCGCGGCGACGGCACCGAGGTCGTCTGGACGCCGCGCCGCTACCCCGAACGCTGACCCGCGGCGCGGACGGTCAGCGGGTCAGCGGGTCAGCGGGTCAGCGGGTCAGCGGGTCAGCGGGTCAGCGGGTCAGCGGGTCAGCCGAGAGTGGTGCTCAGCCAGGCCAGCGCGGCCGCCGGGTCGGGCACGACGGGCACGCCGTCCGGGGCCGCGGGGCGCCGGACGACGACGACCGGCAGCCCGGCCTCGCGCGCCGCGGTGAGCTTGGCGGCGGTGGCACTGGCGCCACTGTCCTTGGTGACCACGACGTCGATGCGGTGGCGGTGCAGCAGCTCCGCCTCCCCTGCCACGGTGAACGGGCCGCGGTCCAGCAGCACTTCCATCTGCGGCGGGGCCGGTGGCTCGGGCGCGTCGACGGAGCGGACCAGGAACCACCGCTCGGTGAGATGGGCGAAGGAAGCCAGGCCCAGCCGCCCGGTGGTGAGGAAGATCCGCTGCCCCAGGGCGGGCAGCAGCCCGGCCGCCTCGTCCAGCGACCCGGCCCAGTGCCACCGGTCCCCCGGGCCCGGCACCCAGCCGGGGCGGCGCAGGGCGAGCAGGGGAACATGGGCCGTGGCGGCCGCCCGGGCCGCATTGAAACTGATCGTGCCGGCGAAAGGATGGGTGGCGTCGATGACCGCGTCCACCTGCTGCTCGCGCAACCAGCGAGCCAGGCCCTCGGGCCCCCCGAACCCGCCGATCCGCACCTGCCCGGCCGGCAGCCGCGGCTCGGCGACACGCCCGGCCAGCGAGCTGGTGACGCGCAGCCCTGGGGCGTCGGCCACTTCGGCGGCCAATCGGCGCGCCTCGGTGGTGCCGCCCAGGATGAGCACATGGCGGGGCGGGTGCGGCAGGGTCCCGGGGGCGGCCTCCGCCGGGGTCGGTGTCATGGGGTGCCTCCCGTGGTGCGTGGTGCCGTGCCGGTCCGCGGCCGGCCGGCCGCGCCCGGTCAACCCTGCCATGAGCGTGGGCGGCCACCCGGCGCCGGGCCCAGGGCCCGGAGTCCGGGACAGAGCCCCCCGCGCGGCGGAGCCGCATATCGATACCGCGGCAAGGGGCGGGTCAGGGGAGAGCGCCGCCGGGCGGCTCCCAGGCCGTGCCCGGCGCGGGGGCGGCGCGTGGGCGAGGGGCGGCGCGTCCCGTGGCTGAGGCGGAGACGACGACCAAGGCGGCCGGCGGGCGCGGTGCGCAGCTGGAGCGTTCGGGACTGCGGCACGGCTGGACCACCGGGGCGTGTGCGACGGCCGCGACCACGGCCGCGTACACCGCGCTGCTGTGCGGCGAGTTCCCGGACCCGGTGACCATCGAACTGCCCAAGGGGCAGCGGCCCGCGTTCGCGCTCGCGGGCGAGGAGCTGACGGCGGACCGGGCGATGGCCGCGGTGGTCAAGGACGCGGGCGACGACCCGGACGTCACGCACGGCGCGGTGGTGCGCGCCACGGTGCGGCTCCTGCCGCCCGGCAGCGGTGTGGTCTTCCGGGCCGGGCCCGGCGTCGGCACGGTGACCCGCCCCGGTCTGCCGCTCGCGGTGGGCGAGCCCGCTATCAACCCGGTGCCCCGGCAGATGATGCGTGATCACATCGCCTCGGTGGCGGCCCGGCTCGGCGGCACCGGCGACGTCGAGGTCGAGATCGCGGTGGACCACGGCGAGGAGATCGCCCGCAGCACCTGGAACCCGCGCCTGGGCATCCTCGGCGGGCTGTCGATCCTCGGGACGACGGGCATCGTGGTGCCGTACTCCTGCTCGGCGTGGATCGACAGCATCCGGCGCGGCGTGGACGTGGCGCGCGCGGCGGGGCGCACCCATGTGGCGGGGTGTACGGGGTCGACCTCGGAGAAGGTCGCGGTGGCCGTGCACGGGCTGCCGCAGGACGCGCTGCTGGACATGGGCGACTTCGCGGGGGCGGTGCTGAAGTATCTGCGCCGTCATCCGGTGGACCGGCTGACCGTCGCCGGGGGCTTCGCCAAGCTCTCCAAGCTCGCGGCGGGCCATCTGGATCTGCACTCCTCGCGCTCGCAGGTGGACAAGGCCTTCCTCGCCGACCTCGCCCGCCGCGGCGGGGCCGACGAGGAGCTGGCGGCGGCGGTGGCGGCGGCCAACACCGGTCTGGAGACGGTGCAGTTGTGCGCGGCGCGCGGGGTGCCGCTCGGCGATCTGGTCGCGGCGGCGGCCCGGGAGACGGCGCTCGGGGTGCTGCGCGGGGCGCCGGTGGCTGTGGACGTCATCTGCATCGACCGCGCGGGCACGATCGTCGGCCGCGCGGCGGCGCGCGGGCCTCGGGAGCGGTCGCCCGACGCGCTCTCGGGCTAGGGCCTGTCGTCAAAGGGGGCGCCCTGCTCCCGACGCCGCAGTGACATCAGCCGCTACCGCGGCGGGCGGCGCCCCCAGCTACCGCTGGGAGGTGCCCCCGGCTGCGTTGTCGCATCGCCCCCACGCCGCGGTAGCGGTAAATCGACCGCGGCGCCCAGTACGAGGGCGACGCTCCGCCCTGCGAGGCCGCTGCGGGCAGTGCTCTCCGGCTCAGTCCGGGATGGCGGCGTCGACCAGGCCGGCGGCTACGGTACGGGCGGCTGTTTCGGCGCTGGGGTCGCGATCCAGCCAGGCGCTGACCCCAGCGCCGTCGTAGAGCAGTACCAGTTGCTGGGCGAGTGATTTCGCGTCCTTGGCGCCTGCCTGCTGGGCGAGGCCGAAGAACAGTTCGCGCAACCAGGTGCGGTAGTCGTTCGCAGCCTGTTCGACGACGCCGCCGGGTGAGGCGTCGGCGCTCGCGCTGATGAACGCGCAGCCACGGAATCCCGGCTCGATGAACGAAAGCCCCTGCACCTCGAACACGCCGACCAGGCGCTCCTTCGGGGTCTCGTAACGTGTTTCGAGCTCGCGTGTCATGCGCTCGACGGTCGCGGCGTGCCGTGCCTGTAGATAGGCGCGGACCAGGCCGTCTTTGCTGCCGAAGGCGCTGTACAGCGTTGCCTTCGCGACCCCGGCGTGCTGGATGACCCGGTCGATCCCGACCGACTGGACACCCTCGGCGTAGAACAGCTCGTCGGCGGCGGCCAGGAGCCTCGCCCGCGCGGCCGCGCTGCGTTCCCGCGGTGAGAGCACTTTCGCAGACATGCCTGCAAGATAACAGACAGGTCTGTCTGTCTTCAATGACCATCTGTGATCATTGACATATCCAGACACGCCTGCCTAGCTTGGAGATATAGACAGACAGACCGGTCTGGATAATAGTTCCGGAAGGTACGTCCCATGTCTCTGGAGCGCGAAGACCACCTCACCCTGCATCCCAGGACCGCCCTGGTCACCGGGGCCACTTCCGGCATCGGCCGGGCGGTCGCCAAGCGACTCGCTGCCGACGGCATGTCCGTCGTCGTGACCGGCCGCAACGCCCAGCGCGGCGCCGAGACCGTCAACGAGATCACCGCAGCCGGTGGCCGCGCCCGGTTCGTCGAGGCGGACCTGGAGGACCCGGCCGGCATCGACCGGCTGGCCGCGGAGATCGGCGAAGTCGACGTCCTGGTCAACAACGCCGGGCACGCCGTCTGGGCTCCGACCGAGGAGATGAAGGTCTCCGACTACGACGCGATGTTCGCCGCCAACGTCCGTGCACCGTTCTTCCTCGTGGCCGCATTCGCCCCGGCGATGGCGGCGAAGGGATCGGGCAGCGTGATCAACATCGGCAGCATGGCCGGCAGCCTCGGCCTGGCCAACGGCGCCGCCTACGGCGCGACCAAGGCCGCACTGGCGTCACTGACACGAGGCTGGACGGCCGAGTACAGCGGCCGCGGCGTCCGCTTCAACACCGTCGCCCCCGGTCCGGTCTACACCCGGCCCGAGGCCCGCGACCTGTTCGACGCGCTCGCCGAGACCACCGCCATGAAGCGCGCCGCCCAGCCCGCCGAGGTCGCCGAGACCGTCGCATTCCTCGCCTCGCCGAAGGCCGGCTACATCACCGGCGCGACCATCGCCGTCGACGGCGGCCGCACCGCCATCTGAACCTGCCTGCCATAGGAGGACACAACACTGATGAGCGACGCCGTGTACAGCCTGAGCGTCGACGCCGCCGACGCCGAGAAACCCGCCCGCTTCCGGGCCGAGGTACTCGGCAGGGACGTCGCCTCGGGCGCGCGCCCCGGATTCGTCGCCCTCGCCCCGGGCGGGGCCGCCCCTCGGCGAAGTGGTACGAGGCCGGAGCAGGCAAAAGGCCCACGGGGACCGGCTACCAGATCTCCCACGACTCACACATGAAAGGTCACAGCCATGAACAGGCTGGACGGCAAGGTCGCCCTCGTCACCGGCGGCAGCAGCGGTATCGGACTCGCGATCGCGCAGAAGTTCGTGGAGGAAGGCGCCTATGTGTTCATCACCGGGCGGCGCCAGCCCGAACTGGACAAGGCGAAGGCCGAGATCGGCAGGAACGTCACGGCAGTTCAGGGCGATGTCACTGTCTCCGCCGACCTCGGCCGGCTCTTCCAGACCGTCGAGAAGGAGAAGGGGAAGATCGACGTCGTCGTCGCCAACTCGGGTCTGGTCGAACCGCAGGAGTTCGGCCGGATCACCGAGGAGAGCTTCGACCGCACCTTCGACCTCAACGCCCGTGGCACCCTCTTCACCGCCCAAAAAGCGCTGCCACTGATGAACGACGGCGGCTCGATCATCCTCGTCGGATCGATCGCCGCCTACACCGGCGAAGAGGGGTACACCACCTACAGCGCCACCAAGGCCGCCGTCCGCTCCTATGCCCGCACCTGGACCAAGGAGCTCAAGGACCGCGGCATCCGGGTCAACACCCTCAGCCCCGGCCCGATCGACACGCCGATCATGGACAGCCAAGCAGACTCCAAGGAGGGCGCGGACGCGATCAGAGCAGCCTTCGCATCGGCCATCCCCCTCGGGCGCATGGGACGTCCCGAGGAAGTCGCCGCGGCCGCCCTCTTCCTCGCATCCGACGAGAGCAGCTTCTGCGCAGGCATGGACCTGAGCGTCGACGGCGGTATGGCCCAAGTCTGAGGCCCGAGCCCTGGAGCAGTCGTCATGCACGAGTCGTCGAAGAAGTTGGACGCAACACTGCCGCTCCCGTTCGGCGACGGCCGGGACGCCCCGATCGCGGCCGAGGACCAGGCCCGGGTCATCTAAGTCCGCTCGCGGCGCGCCGAGTACAGGTGGCTGTCGCGGAACTGCTCCGCGCCCAGCGTGCGGCCCACCATGATGACCGCGGTGCGCACCACCCCCGCCTCCTTCACCCGCTCCGCGATATCGCCGAGCGTGCCGCGCAGCACCAGTTCGTCGGGGCGGCTGGCCCGGGCGACCACCGCCGCCGGGCAGTCGCCGCCATAGTGCGGCAGGAGTTCGGCCACCACCCGGTCCACATATCGGGCGGCCAGGTGCAGCACGATCAGCGCCCGGCTGCGGCCGAGGGTGGCGAGGTCCTCGCCGTCCGGCATCGGGGTGGCCTGCTGGGCGACGCGGGTGAGGACGACGGTCTGGCCGACGGTCGGCACGGTGAGCTCGCGCCCCAGCGCGGCCGCGGCAGCGGCGAACGCGGGGACGCCGGGGACCACCTCGTACGGCACGCCGTGTGCGTCCAGCCGCCGCATCTGCTCGGCGACGGCGCTGAACACCGACGGGTCGCCGGAGTGCAGCCGGGCCACGTCCTCGCCCGCCTGGTGGGCCCGGACCAGCTCGTCGGTGATCTGGTCGAGGTTGAGCCGGGCGGTGTCGACCAGGCGGGCGTCCGGCGGGCACTCGGCGAGGAGTTCGCGCGGCACCAGACTGCCCGCGTACAGACACACCCGGCAGCGGGCCAGGGTGCGGGCGCCGCGCACGGTGATCAGGTCGGCGGCGCCGGGGCCCGCGCCGATGAAGTACACGGTCATGGGGAAGTCTCTCCTTCGGCGGGTTCGACCGCTGGTTCGGCCCCGGGTTCGGCAGCTGGTTCGACCGCGGGTTCGACCGCGGGTTCGACCGCGGGTTCGACCGCGGGTTTGACCGCCGCCCACTGGGTGACCGGCATCGCCTGCCGCCACCCGGTGAAGCCGCCCACCGGGGCGGCGTGCGCGACGGCGATCCGGACCAACTCCCCGCCGTGCCGCCGGTACCAGCCGGCGAGCAGCGCCTCCGACTCCAGCGTCACGGTGTTCGCCACGAGCCGCCCACCGGTGGGCAGCGCCCTCCAGCAGTCCTCCAGCAGGCCGGGCGCGGTCAGGCCGCCGCCGATGAACACCGCGTCGGGGGTGGGCAGTCCGGCCAGGGCGTCCGGGGCGGCGCCGGTGACGACGCGCAGCCCGGGCACCCCGAGCGCGGCGGCGTTGCGGCCGATGCGCTCGGCCCGTACGGGATCCCGCTCGACGGACACCGCGGCGCAACCACGGTGCGTACGCATCCACTCCACGGCGATCGAGCCGGAGCCGCCGCCGACGTCCCACAGCAGCTCTCCGGGGGCGGGGGCCAGCGCGGCGAGCGTGGCGGCGCGCACATGGCGCTTGGTCAGCTGGCCGTCGTGCTCGTACGCCTGGTCCGGCAGGCCCGGGACGGCTGACAGGCGCAGCGTGTCCGCGGCGGGGGCGCACTCGACGGCGATGACGTTGAGGGGGTCGCCGGGCGCGTGGTGCCAGTGGTCCGCGGTGCCTTCGAGATGCCGTTCGCGCCCGCCGCCCAGCTGCTCCAGGACCCGCATCCGGCTGGGGCCGAAGCCGCGGTCGCGCAGCAGCGCGGCGACCTCGGCGGGGGTGGCGGCGCCCGCGCTGAGGACGAGCAGCCGCCGCCGGGCGTGCAGGGCGCGGGCCAGGGAGGCGGTGGGCCGTCCGACGAGGCTGGTCACCTCGGTCTCCTCCACCGGCCAGCCCAGCCGTGCGCAGGCGTGGGACACGGATGACGGGTGGGGCAGCACCCGCAGCCGGTCGGGGCCCAGCTCCTCGGCCAGGGCGCGGCCGATGCCGAAGAACATGGGGTCGCCGCTGGCCAGCACGGCCACCCGCCGCTCGGCGTACGCCGCGAACAGCCCCGGCACGGCGGGGCGCAGCGGCGACGGCCACGCCACGCGTTCGGCGGTGCAGCCGGGGGGCAGCAGGTTCAGCTGGCGCGGACCGCCGATGACCACCTCGGCCGCCAGCAGCGCCTCGCGCCCCGCCGCCGCCAGCCCGTCCCAGCCGTCCGCTCCCAGCCCTACGACGGTGACCGGGGGGTGAGCGGGGTTCACGGCGTAGCGACCTTTCGGTGGGCAAGGCGACGCCCGGAACTCTACTGTGACCTGCGGCGGGACCCCGCCCCGGGTCAGCGGCGGGGGGCCGGTGGGCGCAGGACGCAGTCGCCGCACAGGCCGCCGCCCGGCACGCGGTAGTAGAGGCAGCAGCTGCGGCGCCGGAAGGCGGGCGGGGCGGAGGTCAGGGTGCCGGCGTCGCGCAGCGGCGGGTGGGCCAGCTGGGCGCGGGCCAGCTCAGTGGCCCGCTCCGCCGCCTCAGGATGGCCGTGCGCCTGGCACCAGTCGTGCAGTACCCGCAGCGAACCGGCCAGCGCCGAGGCGGCGTTGCCCCACAGCAGCCGCCCGGAGACCCGGTACGCCCGGGCGACGGCGGCGTGCAGCGGCAGCAGATGCGTGTACGCCGCGTCGCCCACCTGGCCGGCGAGCCCTCCGGGTTCGCCCATGACCGACGGCACGCCGGGCCACCACAGGTCGTCGGGGGCGGTGCGCGCGGGATTCCACCACAGCCCGTCGGAGCGGAGGCGGGAGACGCTGCCGGAGAGGACCGCCTGACCGAGGGCGAGCGACCACACCCGGGCGGCCAACCCCTGGAAGGCGAGCGACGCCGCGACCCTCGGCTCATCGGTGCCCAGCGTCGCGGCCACCGTCTCGACGCGGGCGCGCAGCAGCGGCGCGGCGGCCCCCTCGCTCGTCAGCCGGTACGCCCCGCCGATCAGCGCGTAACCCTGCTCGCGCGGTGCGTAACCCTGCTCGCGCGGATCGCCGGTGACGGGGTCGGTGCGCAGGGCGAAAAACGGCCCCACCTCGGCCGCCGGCGGCGGCTTGTCATCCATCGGCGCGGGTCGGCGTCCCGAACGCCTCCAGCAGCCGGTCGGCGGCCAGCGTCGCCGTCAGCGTGCCGTCGCGCACCTGCTGTTCGAGCGCGGGGCCGAGCCGCCGCACCTCGGGGTGTTCCCGCAGCCGGGTCAGCAGCTGGTCGCGGACCATGGACCAGGTCCAGTCGACCTGCTGGTCGCGCCGCTTGGCGTCCAGCGCGCCGGTCGCCTCCAGCACCCGGCGGTGCTGCTCCAGCCGCTCCCACACTCCGTCGAGCCCGGTGCCCTCGCGTGCGCTACAGGTCAGCACCGGGGGGTTCCAGGGCGCGTCCGGGGGTTGCAGCAGCCGCAGCGCGCCCGCGAGTTCGCGGGCCGCGGACCTGGCGTCGCGTTCGTGCGGGCCGTCGGCCTTGTTGATGGCGACGACGTCCGCGAGCTCCAGGACGCCCTTCTTGATGCCCTGGAGCTGGTCGCCGGTGCGGGCGAGGGAGAGCAGCAGAAAGGAGTCGACCATGTTGGCCACGGCGGTCTCCGACTGGCCCACGCCCACCGTCTCGACCAGCAGCACGTCGTAGCCAGCGGCCTCCATGACCACCATGGACTCGCGGGTGGCACGGGCCACCCCGCCCAGCGTGCCCGCGCTGGGCGAGGGACGGACGAAGGCGGCCGGGTCGACCGCCAGCCGCTCCATCCGGGTCTTGTCGCCCAGGATGGAGCCGCCGGTGCGGCTGGAGGAGGGGTCGACGGCGAGCACCGCGACCTTGTGGCCGAGCCCGGTGAGCAGCGAGCCGAGCGCGTCGATGAAGGTGGACTTGCCCACCCCGGGCACGCCGCTGATGCCCACCCGGCGCGCCCCGCCCGCGTACGGCAGCAGTTCGATCAGCAGCCGCTGGGCGAGGTCGCGGTGGTCGGGGCGGGTGGACTCGACGAGCGTGATCGCGCGGGCGATATAGGCGCGGGAGCCGTCGAGCACGCCCTTGGCGTAGGTGTCGACATCGACTCGGGGGGCAGTTGGTCTCTTCTTCGCCGGCATGGGCCTACAGCTCGTGGCCGAGGTCCGCGGCCAGCGTCCGCACCAGCTCGTACGCGGCGTCGGGGATGACCGTGCCGGGCAGGAACACCGCTGCGGCGCCCGCCTCGTGCAGGGTCTGCACGTCCTGCGGCGGGATGACCCCGCCCACCACGACGGTGATGTCCTCCCGCCCGGCCTCGGCCAGTTGCTCGCGCAGCGCGGGCACCAGCGTCAGGTGGCCGGCCGCGAGCGAGGAGACGCCGACGATGTGCACATCGGCCTCGACCGCCTGCCGCGCGACCTCCTCGGGCGTCTGGAAGAGCGGGCCGACGTCCACGTCGAAGCCCAGGTCGGCGAAGGCGGTGGCGATCACCTTCTGGCCCCGGTCGTGCCCGTCCTGGCCCATCTTGGCGACCAGGATGCGCGGGCGGCGGCCCTCAGCGCGCTCGAACTCCTCCACCAGCGCCCGGGTGCGGTCCACGCCGGAGGAGGGTCCGGCCTCGTCTCGATACACACCGGAGATCGTACGGATCTGGCCGGAGTGGCGCCCGTACACCTTCTCCAGCGCGTCGGAGATCTCGCCGACGGTCGCCTTGGCGCGGGCCGCGTTCACGGCGAGCGCGAGGAGGTTGCCCTCCAGGCCGGCCCCCTGGCCGGACTCGGCGGCCGCGGTGAGCGCGCGCAGCGCGTCCTGGCAGACGGCCTCGTCGCGCTCGGCGCGCAGCCGGCGCAGCTTCTCGAACTGCTGGGCGCGGACCGCGGAGTTGTCGACCTTGAGGACGTCGATCTGCTCGTCGCTGTCGACCCTGTACTTGTTGACGCCGATCACCGGCTGTCGGCCGGAGTCGATCCGCGCCTGGGTGCGGGCCGCGGCCTCCTCGACGCGCATCTTGGGGATGCCGGCGTCGATGGCCTTGGCCATGCCGCCGGCGGCCTCGACCTCCTGGATGTGCTGCCAGGCGCGCCGGGCCAGGTCGTGGGTGAGCCGCTCCACATACGCGCTGCCGCCCCACGGGTCGATCACCCGGCAGGTGCCGGACTCCTGCTGGAGCAGGATCTGGGTGTTGCGGGCGATGCGCGCGGAGAAGTCGGTGGGCAGCGCGAGGGCCTCGTCGAGGGCGTTGGTGTGCAGCGACTGGGTGTGGCCCTGGGTGGCGGCCATGGCCTCCACGCAGGTGCGGGCCACGTTGTTGAACACGTCCTGGGCGGTCAGCGACCAGCCGGAGGTCTGGGAGTGGGTGCGCAGCGACAGCGACTTGGGGTTCTTGGGGTCGAACCGGCCGACCAGCTTGGCCCACAGCAGCCGGGCCGCCCGCAGCTTGGCGATCTCCATGAAGAAGTTCATGCCGATCGCCCAGAAGAACGAGAGCCGGGGCGCGAAGGCGTCCACGTCCATCCCGGCGTCGAGCCCGGCCCGCAGGTACTCCACGCCGTCGGCGAGGGTGTAGGCCAGCTCCAGGTCGGCCGTGGCGCCCGCTTCCTGGATGTGGTAGCCGGAGATGGAGATGGAGTTGTAGCGCGGCATCCGCTGCGAGGTGAAGGCGAAGATGTCGGAGATGATCCGCATCGACGGCTGCGGCGGATAGATGTAGGTGTTGCGGACCATGAACTCCTTGAGGATGTCGTTCTGGATGGTCCCGGCCAGCTTCTCGGGCGCCACGCCCTGTTCCTCGGCGGCGACGATGTAGAGGGCGAGTACGGGCAGCACCGCGCCGTTCATCGTCATCGACACGCTCATCCGGTCCAGCGGGATGCCGTCGAAGAGCTGCCGCATGTCGTAGATGGAGTCGATGGCCACGCCCGCCATGCCGACGTCGCCGGTGACTCTGGGGTGGTCGCTGTCGTAGCCGCGGTGGGTGGGCAGGTCGAAGGCGACCGAGAGGCCCTTCTGGCCCGCGGCGAGGTTGCGGCGGTAGAAGGCGTTGGACTCCTCGGCGGTGGAGAAGCCCGCGTACTGGCGGATGGTCCAGGGCTGGTTGACGTACATCGTCGGGTACGGGCCGCGCAGATACGGCGCGATGCCCGGGTAGGTGCCCAGGAAGTCGAGCCCGGCCAGGTCCTCGGCGCCGTACAGCGGCTTGACCCCGATGCTCTCGGGGGTGTCCCACACCAGGTCCAGGGCGTCCTTGCCGGTGGCGCTCTGCAGCGCCTCCGTCCACGCCGCTGCCCCCGCCGCGCCGGACACCTCGTCCGGTGTCCCGAGGTCGACCGTGGAGAAGTCAGGAATCCCGCTCACGGTCACGCCACCCCCATCGTCTCGAGGGCCGAGGTGAGCGCCCCGACCGCGTCACAGCCGGCGAAGACGAACTCGTCCACCCCGGCCCGCTGCAACTCCCCGCGCCGCTCACCGGGCCTGCCCGCCAGGTAGACGCGCAGTGCTCCGGCGGCCTTCAGCCGCTCTGCCACGGTTACCGCCTCCTGCTCGTACACCTTGTCACTCGAACACAGGCAGGCCACGCGGGCGCCGCTGACGGCGAACGCCTCGGCGACCGAATCCGCGTCGACCGTGGCGGATTCGTGCACCGCCTCGATGCCGCCCGCCTGGAAGAGGTTGGCGGCGAACGCGGCGCGCGCGGTGTGCGCGGCCGCGGGGCCGAGCGCGGCCAGGAACACCCGGGGTCGGGTCCCCTCCGCCGCCAGGTGGGCGTCGGCGCGGGCGCGCAGCGCCTCGTACGCCTCGTCGCGGCGCACCCGCGGCAGGCCGCCGCCCGGCGGTACGGGGGCGGGCTCGCGCTCCACCGGCTGCTCCGCGAGGTTCGGGAACTCGCTGACGCCGGTGATCGGCTCCCTGCGGCGGGCGAGATCCTTCGCGCGGCGCTCCCAGGTGGCGGCCAGTTGCCGCTCCACAAAACCGGAGGCGAGGGCCCGCGCCAGCCCCCCGGCGCGCTCGATCTCCTGGAAGAAGGCCCAGGCCGCGTTGGCCACGTCGTCGGTCAGGCTCTCGACGTACCAGGAGCCTCCGGCCGGGTCGATCACCCGCGCCAGGTGCGACTCCTCCAGCAGGATCGTGGAGGTGTTACGGGCGATCCGGCGGGCGAAGTCGTCGGGCAGGCCGATCGCGGAGTCGAAGGGCAGCACGGTGACGGCGTCGGCCCCTCCCACCCCGGCGGCCAGGGCCGCGACGGTGGTGCGCAGCATGTTCACCCAGGGGTCGCGGCGGGTCATCATCACCGGGGAGGTCACCGCGTGCTGCCGCTGGGCCGCCGCCTCGGTGGGCGCCCCGCACACCTGCGCCACGCGCGCCCACAGGCGCCTGGCGGCGCGCAGCTTGGAAATGGTGAGGAACTGGTCGGCGGTGGCCGCGTAGCGGAACTCCAGCTGGGCGCAGGCCGCTCCGGCCGACAGCGGCCCGGCGTCGGTCAGCGCGCGCAGATACTCCACGCCCGCGGCGAGCGAGCAGCCGAGCTCCTGTGCCGCGGAGCCGCCGCCCTCGTGGTATGGGAGGGCGTCCACGGTGAACGCCCGCACCCCCGGGTGGTCGCGGTCGCAGACCGCCGCGAGCTCGGTGGCGGCGGACAGGTGGGCCGCGAGGCCGGTGTGGTCACCGGTGCGCGCCGCCAGGCCCAGCGGGTCGGCACCGAGGTTGCCGAGGGCGGCGCGCGGCGGCACCTGGCGGTCGGCGTACAGCCGCAGCAGCGCGCGGGCGGCGGCGTCGAAGTCGGCGCCCGCGTCCAGGACGACGGGAGCGAGGTCGAGATAGACCCCCTGGAGGGCCTCGGGCAGCGCCTCCACGGGCAGGGCGGCCGCGCCGACCGCCAGCCACAGCGAGCCGGCCCCGTTCTCCAGGTCCGCGAGCACCGCGCGGTTGGTGTGGCCGGGGTCCCGGTGGGCGTGGCGCTGGCGTACGTCCCAGCCGGACACCGTGGAGCCCTGCGCCCGCCCGCCGCGAACGAAGGGCGCGAACCCGGGATAGCCGGGGTCGGGGGGTGCGTCCTCGGCGGTGTAGAGGGGGCGGACGGAGATTCCGTCCTCGAGCACGGTGGCGAGCGCCGCCGCGGCCTGCGCGCCCACGGCATCCACAGTGCCGGATTTGCGCAGCACTCCTTCGACGAGGTGGTGCCACTGGTCTCGGGTCGCCTCCGGGAAGTCGGCGGCGAGCGGCAGGTCGTCAGGCAGGACCGTCATGGGAGGAGGCTAGTGCGACGGTCTAAAGCGACAGCAGTGTCTCCCTCTGTGACCTTGCTCTCTAGCTCGATCTCTAGCCCATCCGGCCCTGTGACGGCGAAGGCCCGCCCGGTGCGACGGGGGATGCACACCGGGCGGGCTCAGGACCTTTTTACCGCATCGAAGCGCAGTTATGCATCAAAAGCTTGTTCGCTTTTCCCCGCTACCACGCGACAGGAAGCGAGAACAAGCCACGTGCACGAATCGTCGGCCGCCAGCGCAGCTGTGCGCGCGGAATGTCGAGACGCAGCCCCGGGAGGCGGCTCAACAGGGTGGCCAGCGCCGTTTCGGCCTCCAGACGGGCCAGCGGGGCGCCAAGGCAATAGTGGATTCCGTGGCCGAAGGCAAGATGTCCCAATCGGCCAAAATTCGGATCAAGTCGGTCCGGTTCCTTGAAATGGCCGGGGTCGCGGTTGGCGGAGGCCAGCGAGAGCAGCACGGTCTCCCCCGCCGGGACCGTCACCCCGCCGATCTCCACGTCCTCGAGCGGAAAGCGGCGGATCGCCAGCGGCCCCGGGCCGTCGTGGCGCGCGAACTCCTCGACCGCCGCCGCGATGCCGGCGGGCCGCTCGCGCAGCTCCCGCAGCAGCGGGGGGTGGTCGAGCAGCGCGAGCACCGCGCTGCCGATGAGGTGGGTCACGTTCTCGTACCCGGCGAGCAGCAGCAGAAAGGCCAGCGAGGTCAGTTCGTCCTCGGTGAGCCGGTCGCCACCGGCGCCGTCTCCTGCGTCATCACGTACCGCGATCAGGTCGGAGAGCAGATCGTCGCCGGGCTCCTCGCGCTTGCTCGCGATCAGGCCGGTGTAGAAGCGCAGCATGCTGCCGACCGCTTCCTTCGCCAGGTGCGGCCGCGCCGGATCGGGGGCGATGAGCGCGTCGCTCCAGGCGCGGAAGTCCCGCCGGTCCCGCGGGGGGACGCCGAGCAGATCGCAGATCACGGTGATGGGCAGCGGTCCGGCGTACGCGGCGATCAGATCGGCTCGGCCGGCCGGCTCGACGGCGTCGAGGAGTGCGTCCGCGGCACGCCGGACCGGTTCCCGCATCCGCTCGACCCGCCCGGGGGTGAAGGCCTTGGCCACCAGGCGGCGCACCCGCGTGTGGTCCGGCGGGTCCATGTTGAGCAGATTGGCGTCCAGGGCGGGCGGCAGGGCGAAGCCGCGGAAGTTGCCGGGCAGCGCGTTGCTCTTGTCCAGGGACAGCCGGGGGTCGGCGAGCGCCCGCCGCACGTCGTCGTAGCGCGTCACCAGCCAGGCGGGCTGCCCGTCCGGACCCGAGATCCGGTGGACGGGGCCCGCCTCGCGCAGCTCGGCGTACGCGGCGTGCGGATCCTCCAGCAGCGCACGGGTGTCGAGCGGCTCGGGCGGGCCGGGATCAGCGGTGTTCGCGGAGTTCTGCATGGCTCCCGACTCTAGGCCCCGATCCGTGAGCCCCGGCCGGTCGGAGCCGGTCTCTCGACACCGGCCTCCGAGCCCGGTCCGGGCAGTGTGCCGGATGGTGGCCGAGAGGCGGCGCCGGGGCTGAATCTCCCCGGCGCCGCCCTGTGCCACGGGCGGCCCCGACCCCCGTCCAGGGCCACCTCGCTCTCGGTCCCCCTTCACTGCCGCTGGGCGGCGGTCCGTTCGCCCAGCTCCTCAAGCACCTCGTCGACGAGCGGCAGGTGGTACACGTCTGCGACGCGCGCCAGGTGCTCATGCTCCTGGCCCGGCCCGGCGCCCGTCTCCACCACCACGCTGTCAGCGCCGGGCACCGGCACGCGCCCGGCCGCTTGGTTCAGCAAACCGCGTCGGAGCGCCGCCGCCTCCATGAATGCAACAAGTTGCCAATCCCCGAGTCCGGCAGCACGCCCCTTGACACGGGCGATCTCCAGGGCGTCCGCCTCCACATGGCGGCGGACGCCGCGCTGTGCGTCCCGGATCTCCGCCATCTGACGGTTGGCCCGCCACTCCAGGTCGGCGAAAGGCCACCAGCCGGTCCAGCGGCGGCGCCCCATGTACGTCGCCATCGACAGCTCGGGCGCCTGGGCGGTGACCTCCCGCCACAGCGGGTTCAGCCGGCGGAGCCTGCGCCAGGCGGCGGCGCGCGGCCCGAGCGCCGGGATGGCGAACCCGGCCAGGACCAGCAGGGCCGCGACCGAGGCGGTCAGCGGCGCCACGCCGTTGGACAGCCAGGGCAGGTCCCGGCCCGCCCAGGAGAAGAGAAAGCCGATCACCTTGCAGGCGCAGTACGCCAGACCCAGCCAGCACCCGGCGGCCAACACCCGCAGCCCCCGGGCGAGCCAGGAGCCGCGCAGGGTGGACGCGTAGCGCCGGCACAGCACCCCGAGCCCGGCCAAGCCCGAACCGAAAATGGCCAAATACAGCACCAGGAAGGTGACAACGCCGGGCGCGTCCGCGTAGGCGGTGGAGAAGTCGCGGGGGTGCTCGACGGCATCGGGGCGGCCGACGGCGAAGCCGACGACGGCGACCGACCACGCCGCGCCGACGGCGGTCACCACCGTACGGGGCCGCACCGCCGACCCGGTCCAGCGCAGCATCAGCACCAGGGCGCCGGTGGCGAACACCACGACCGAGGAGTAGAGGAAGACCATGGCCAGGTTGGCCACGCCCACCAGGCGGTCGAACCAGCGGTAGACGCTCGGGGCGGAGAGCAGGAACACGTTCGCCACACCGGCCGTCATGACGCAGGTCAGGCCGAGGTCGGCGTTCTGCCGGTCGCGGAACCAGGCGCGGGCCTTGTACGCGACGATCGCCCACGCGGCGGCGCCGAAGCACAGGTAGACGACGTCAAACACGCTCGCCCCCGCCCCCTCCACCGCTCTCGGCGCCGCCCTGCGCCCCGCCCGACCGCGCGCCGCGGACATGCCGCAGCGCGGGCCCGAGCGCGGTGGCGAGCTCGGCCGCCCGCCCCTCGAGCGGCAGCCCGTCGTCGGGCGAGGCCGACACCACGCGCTCCATGAGGAGGGTGCCCAGCACCTCGGTCTCACGCTCGGTCAGGTCGTCGTAGCAGTGGTGGCGCGCGAAGTCCGCGGTCATCCCCAACCGGCGCATGGCGGTGGTGACATCGACCGACGGCGCCCACATGCGCAGCGCGTCCTCGGTGACGGCGGGATCCTGGTCGTGGCCGAGCAGCAGATGCCCGACCTCGTGCAGCACGATGTGGGTCTGGTGCCAGGGGGACGTCCGCAGCTCGTAGAAGATCCAGAAGCCCTCGTCGGTGCTGGCCGTCATGCCCGAGACCACGCCGCCCAGGCTCATCGGCACCAAGTGGACGGGACGGCCCACACGGCCCGCCACGAGGTCGCACAGCCCCCGCAGATCGGTCGTGGCCGGCAGCCCGAGCTCCTTGATGAGCTGCTTGCACCGCCGCCGTATCCGCCCCACTCGCATGCCCGCACCGTCCTCGTATCCGATCCGCTGCCAGGAGTAGAACAGCCGCTCCTGGTCACCGTCGGCCACTGGGCGTCCCGTTGTCGGGATCCCCTGGGTCGCCCGGACCGCCGGCGTCGGCCGGGTCGGGCGGGAGGTTCATCTGCTGTCGGAACTGGGAGATGATCGCGGTCAGGCTGTCCTGGACCTCCGGTGGCAGGCCCACCGAGCGCAGCGCGATGCCGCGCACCCGCTTGTCGCGCATCGCGACGAGGAACCGCACCTCTTCCTCGACCCGCTCGGCCTGCGACGGGGACAGGTCCCCCAGCAGATAGCCGACGGGCACGCCGAAGAACTTGGCCAGCGCCCGCAGCACGTCCGGGCTCGGGTTGGTGCGCTTGCCGTTGCGCAGCATGGACAGGTACTGCTCGGTCAGGCGGACCCCGCCGTACTCGTCGCCGCCACTGATGGCCTCGGCCACATGGGCGTTGGTATAGGGCGCGCCCGGCGGGTGCATGGCGGCGAACAGGTAGTTGAGCCGCCGCGCCAGCGGGCTGCCGTCGGCGTCCGGCGACCCATGGGTCCCCACTGCCATCTGCACCCCCTCCTGCTGGTCACGGCGCGTTCACTCACGGATGGTTAAGGCGGACTCGGCCGCGCGATGCATCCTGCCATGGGCATCGGGCAGCACACCAGCCCGCCCCCGGCCGATCGTGGCCGGGACGGACTTAACCATCAGTTGAGGAGCGTGAGCGGCGAAAGGGGGCACAAGAGGGAAAAGCCTCGTACTGCCGCGCCGGGCGCGTGAGTTCAGGGGTGCTCGCCGCGTCAGTCCACGCTCTGGAGGATATGCGGCTCGGCCAGGTCGTCCTCGTACCCGGCGAGCCGGATCGGGGCCGATCTCGCCCAGACTTCCAGGCTGCCCACCTCCGACGGCTCCGCGAACCTCTCGCGGCCCCTGGTCGGCGAATCGTCGCTCTGTGTCTTCTCGGGGGTCACCGCACACTCCCTAGTGTCGGCTGAACCGGATGTGTCGCCAGGTTAACGAGATCCAGAACGCCGTGCGCGTTGATTCCCAAGGAGTGGACACGCCGTCCCGGGACCGCGGGCCGGTGGCCACCGGCCCGCGTCGCGGCGCACCAGGCCGCGCGGGGGCGGGACGGGGACCGCCGAACGGGTGACACGATACGGCGCACCCCTTGCGACCCGGATTCATATGACACCGAACGTGAAATGTTACCGTCTGCCACAATCCGCCTCAGCTCGCGGAGCCGACGTCCTCGGCGAGCGCGTCCCGCTCCAGGCGCTCCTCGCGGTTCTCGGCGGGCGTGTGCAGCGCCGCCTCGGCCGCCTGGGCCTTCTCGGCGTCGGCGAGCAGGGAGTGGCCGGTCGACAGGACGGCCAGACCGACCAGGACCGCCGCCGCCCCGACGTAGAACGGCATATGCACGTCGTAGTGCTCGGCCAGCCGGCCCGCGGCGTACGGCGCCAGGCCGCCGCCGATGAACCGGACGAAGCCGTAGGCGGCGGAGGCCACCGAGCGCTCGACCGGGGAGACGGTCATGACCGCCTGGGTGGTGATGGTGTTGTTCACGCCGATGAAGGCGCCGGCCACGATCACCGCGGCGATCAGCGTCGTCCGGGACGAGGTGAACAACCCGATGACCAGGATGTCCAGGGCGAACAGCGCCAGGTTGAGGTAGAGGGCGCGGGCTATGCCGAAGCGGGCCTGGAGCCAGGGCGCCACGAAGACGGAGAACACGGCGACGAGCACGCCCCAGCCGGTGAAGACGTAGCCGAGCTGGTGGGTGCCCAGCTCCATCGGGTACGGGGAGTAGCCGAGGACGGTGAAGAAGCCCCAGTTGTAGCAGAGCGCCATCAGACCCATGGTGAGCAGCCCGCGGTGGCGGAGCGCCTTGAGCGGGTCGAGGAGCGAGGCGCGGCGGGCGGGGGTCGGGGTCGGCTCGACGAGGGCCAGCGTGGCGATCAGCGCGATCGCCATCAGCACGGCGACGCCGAAGAAGGGCCCGCGCCAGCTGATCCCGCCCAGCTCGCCGCCCAGCAGCGGGCCGACGGCGATGCCGACGCCGAGCGCGGTCTCGTAGAGGATGATCGCCCCGGCGAAGCCGCCACTCGCCGATCCGACGATCACGGCGAGCGAGGTGGCGATGAACAGGGCGTTACCCAGGCCCCAGCCCGCACGGAAGCCGACGATGCCACCGATGCTCCCGGACGCGCCCGCGAGCGCGCTGAACACCACGATGATCGCCAGGCCCGCCACCAGGGTCCGCCTGGCGCCGATGCGGCTGGAGACGAAGCCGGTGACCAGCATGGCGACGGCGGTGACCACCAGGTAGCTGGTGAACAGCAGCGACACCTGGCTCGGCGTGGCATGCAGTTGGCTGGACAGGGCGGGCAGGATGGGATCGACGAGCCCGATGCCCATGAAGGAGATCACACAGGCGAAGGCCACGGCCCATACGGCCTTCGGCTGCCGGAACGGACTCGGGGCGCTGACGTGAGCGGACAAGGTGTACTCCAGGTCGAATGTTCTTCGAATGCGCTCTCGCGGTGGATGGGGCGGGGGTGAGTGACGGCAGGTGGCGAGGTCGCGCATGACGCCCCGTCACATGGCTGGCGCCACGGGCTGATTGCCCGGGGCCGCCGCGGTCGCCACGAGGCGCCGCAGGGCGGGCGCGGCCGAGCGGACCGCGGCGGCCAGCGTCGCCTGATCCTCGGGCGGGAGCGCGGCCAGCAGATCGGACAGCCGCGCGACACGGTCCCGGCGGCGCTCGGCGAGCAGCCGCCGCCCTGCGTCGGTGATGGACAGGAGGACGGCCCGGCCGTCGTCCGGGTCGGCGCCCCGGGCCATCAGCCCCTGCTTGGCCAGGCGCTGCACCAGCTGGGTCATGGCGGGCTGACTCACTCCCTCGTCGGCGGCGAGGGCGGTGAGCCGGGTGGGACCCTCGCGGGCCAGCCGACCGAGGGCGGAGGCGGCGGTCATGCTGATGTCCCGCTTGGCGAGTTGACGCACCGCCAGCACCGCGAACTGCTCGAGGACGTCGGCGATCTCCTCGCGCCTCTCGCGGCCGACCGGGTTCCCGTGCTCTATATCTGCATCGACCACGCATTCACTTGTATCACACACCTATATAAATGCGCGAGAGGCCGCCCAACGGGGCCAGAAAGAAGCCCCGGGGCGAACAGCCCCGGGGCCACGGTCGGCTGCGCCGCCTGGGCCGGCCCTCAGGCTTCCCAGGGCCAGCGGGCGCTCCGGCCGGCTTCCAGCAGTGGGATCATGCGGAAGCTGTGGTCCGTCAGGCCCCCGAACGCATGGCGGTTGCCGCCACCCGAGGGCATCGCCCCGGCCCGGTAGCCCGCCATGTTCCACATGTAGACCGGCACCTCGGCGGGCACCAGGTCGTCGATGTGGGTCTCGGGCATACCGCCCCACTGCCCGTGGCAGTTCGACGGCAGCCAGCCGGGGCGGGTCTGCTCATCGGTGACGATGACGATCCGGTCGTGGCCGGAGTAGTGCTCCTTGACCGCGGAGGGGATGTCGGTGCCGTTGATCCGCCCGAACTCCTCCATCAGCCGCAGCGCGCTGCCGCCCTTGGGCACCTCGAGCCGCCGGCTGCTCATGCCGAACTCGACCAGCGTCGGCGCCTCGGCACGTACCGCGAGGCCCGCGCCGAACACCGCGGCCTGCTCGGCGAGCGAGATGTCCGAGGTGTTCGGGGTGGAGTACCCGTAGCCGGGGAACATCGACGGCGAACGGTCAATGAGGATCAGCGTCCGGCCGGGCAGGGCGGGCAGGTTGGACAGCGAAGCGTTCAGCGCCTTCTCCAGGGCGTGGCCCCAGCGCAGCGACCGGGTGTGCTTGTACGCCGCCCAGAACCGGAACGGGAACATGCGCGACCTGGCGACCTGCGCGGGGTCGGCGATGCGCGCGGCCACCCGCTCGGCGACCTCGTCCGAGACACCGGCCTCGTCGAAGTTGCGCAGATTGCGCACCAGCCCCATGAGGCCCAGGGACGGGATGACCGCTTCCCAGGCCGCCTTGTCCATCGGCCCCCGCAGCCAGCCTGCCAGCCGCTCCCAGGTGAACCCGGCGCCGGCCAGCCCGCCCGGGGTGGTGACCAGCGAGGGGTCGAGCACATACGCCCGGCGCTCCTCGACCGGGAGCGCGGAGAGCGCCGCGGCGGCCCGCAGCACGGTCAGGCGCTCCGGGATCTCCGTGTCCCGGCCGTGGCGCCGGTCGAGCGCGTGCTTGAACAGGTCACCCTGCCACGGCTTGTCGTCCGCCGGCCGGGCGTGTACGAGATTGAGCACATCGCCGAACCGGAAACCCTTGGAAGCGGTGTCGTACTTGAGCAGCGACCGCTCGTCGTAGAGGCGCCGGACGGCGTCGGCGATGCCGCGCTTGACGGGCTTGGGCAGCGCCCGGCCGTACTGGCCGATCCAGTAGCCGAGCAGCTCCCCCGGCTCGTCCGCGCGCTGTAGCACCGAGTCCACGACCTGCCGCGAGTGGCCGGACACCACCGCGTCCAAGCGGGCCTTGACGTACTCGGCGGCCCCCACCAGGGACGCGGTGCGCATATTGCCCCCGCCACGGAGCCAGCCCAGCAGCCGGGCGGTCCACTCCGGGTCCTCGACGGCCAGCTTCCGCACCAGGCGGCGATAGCGGTCGTCGCGGTCGTCGCCCTGCTCGTAGAAGGTGTCGGTGCCGACCATGTTGGACACGGCGAGGAGGAAGAGTTCGCTCTTGTCGTCGCGGAGGTATCCCGTCGCACCTTCATGGGTGGCCGTCCGCTCCCCGGTGGTGGCGATCGGCGAGACGGCCACCGGGCGCGCGGCACGGGTGTTGAAGCGAGCCATGAGTATTTCCCCCTGTGCACCTGGACGCGTCCACTGTAACGACGACGGCCCTGGACACCGACCGAATTACCGGCCCTGGCGCCTCCCCCGTACGAGCCAGTGTCACCTCCCGCCACCGGGGGAAGCGGATTTCGCTCCGCGCAGCGATGTGGGCCCGTACCGGCGAATGACACGTTGGTGCGCAGGTTCGGTCGCGAAGGAAAGGCGCGTATGTCGAAAACGAAGAGGAACAGAGGGGTCGTGGCGTTTCTCGCCCTGTCCTTCGCCAGTACGTGGCTGTGGCTGTGGGTGGCCCACGGCGTCCTGGGGCTGTCGGCGCTGAACCCGCTGCTCCAGCTGCCGGGTTTCTGCATGCCGGGGCTCGCGGCCCTGGTCGTACGGCGCTGGGTCACCCGGGAGGGTTTCGCCGACGCGGGACTCAGGCCGCGCCTGCGGGCCGCCTGGCCGTACTACCTCGCCGCCTGGCTCGGCCCGCTCGCACTGGCCGCGGTGACCATGGCGCTCGCGGCCGTCCTGGGTGTGTGGCGACCGGATCTGTCCCCGCTCGACGAGCTCGCACCGGGGGTGGCGAGGTGGCCGGCGCTGCTCGTCCTGATGCTCGTCGTCCCGCTGCTCACCCCGGTGTACTGGGGCGAGGAGTTCGGATGGACCAGCTATCTCAGGCCGCGGCTGTTCGGTGGCCGCGCCCTGCCGTCCGTCGTGGCCACGGGCGTCATCTGGGCGATGTGGCACTACCCGCTCGCCTTCATCGGCTATGCCGACTTCGAGAACGTGGCGCTCGGCCTGCTGGTCTGGACGGTGTCCCTTCTGTGCCAGGAAGCCGTCCTGGCGTGGCTGTATCTGCGCAGCGGTACCGTCTGGGTGGCGAGCCTGGCGCACGCCGGGAACAACATGGTGCTCTTCCTGCTCACCGGCGAGTTGCTGAGCGGCGGGGCCGACGGCCTCGGCGCGATCGCGACCATGCTTCTCACCACGGTTCCGGTGGCCGCGCTCGCCGGGTGGCTCGCGTGGCTCTCACGCCGCCGGGCAGGGGCGTTGAACGCGTCGCCGGTGCGCGACGTACTCCATGGCGCGGGCGCATCGGCCCGCCGCCAGGGCCAGGAGGATCGCGTCGGATGACCGCACACCGCACCACCGCCGTGGCCGCCCTCCTCGGGGCGGCCCCGGTCCTGCTCACGGCGCTGGCCGCCGGGCCCGCCCAGGCGCATGGCGCACCGACGGACCCGGTCAGCCGGACAGTGGCCTGCTCCCCCGAGGGGGGCGAGAACTCCCGGTCGGCCGCGTGCCGGGCGGCCGTCGCCGCCGGTGGGGTCCCGGACGAGTGGGACAATCTTCGGGTGGCCGGGGTGGCGGGCAAGGACCGGCAGCGGATTCCCGACGGGAAGCTGTGCAGCGGGGGGCTCGACGCGTACAAGGGCCTTGACCTGGCCCGCGCCGACTGGCCCTCGACACGGCTGACCGCGGGTGCGGACCTCACGCTCACCTACCGTTCGACCATCCCCCACACCGGGACGTTCGAGCTGTACCTCACCAAGGAGGGCTACGACCCCACGCGGCCGCTGAAGTGGTCCGACCTGGAGGCGAAGCCGTTCGCGACGGCCACCGACCCGGCCCTGGCCGACGACGCTTATCACATCGAGGCCAGGCTGCCGTCCGACCGGACCGGCCGTCAGCTCCTCTTCACCATCTGGCGGAACACCAGCACCCCGGACACCTACTACTCCTGCTCCGATGTGGTGTTCGCCGGCGCGGACAGCGCCGGCGGCTCCGGTGACAGCACACCGAGCGCTCGCAGCGGGGGCGGTGCCGACAACACCGGCAGCACGGCTCGTACCGGCAACGCGGACAACAACACGGACAACAACACGGACAGCAAGGCGGGCAGCAAGGGGGACAGCGCCGACGACACCCCGCTGGCGCTGTACGCGGGTGGCGCGGCGGTGCTCGCCGTCGGCGCGGGCGTGGCCGTCACCCTGCGGCGGCGACGCCCCCGACATCCCCGGTGACGACGAGGTCCGCGCGGTGCCGGGTGCCGGCCACCAGGTCGGCGTTGCGCTGGTCCGTGCCCAGGCTCCAGGCCACCGCCGCGGCATGGTCCTTGCCGAACCGCTCGTGGCGGGCGACGAGCCGGCGCAACCGCTCGGCCTCGTCCAGCTCGCAGTACCAGACTTCGTCGAGCTCCGGCCGTACTCGGGCCCAGTCCCCCTCGTCGTGCAGCAGGTAGTTGCCCTCGGTGATGACCAGCCGGGCCGCGCGCAATACGGGGATGCTGCCCGCGATCGGCTGCTCCAGCTCCCGTTCGAAGCCCGGCGCGTACACCACCTCGTCCTCGTCCTGGCGCAGCCGGCGCAGCAGGGCGGCGTAGCCCGCCGCGTCGAAGGTGTCCGGGGCACCCTTGCGGTCGCGGCGGCCCAAGCGGTCGAGCTCGATGTCGGCGAGGTGGAAGCCGTCCATCGGTACATGGGCGACCCAGTCGCCGGCACCGTCTCCCCCCTCCTCGGCGGGGCCGTCGCGCAGCGCGGTCAGGAGGTGCTCGGCGAGGGTGGACTTGCCGGCCCCGGGGCTTCCGGTGATCCCGAGAACGGCGCGCCGCCCGGGCGGCACCAGGGCGCGGGCGCGCGCCGCGAGTTCCTCGATCGTCGTCGACGGCGTCGTCGGCGTCATCGGGCGCGGCCGCTCACGGCGAGCTGGTTGGTGATGAAGGTGTGGGCGTGGCGGGCCAGGTCCTCGCCGTCGGACCACAGGTCGCGCCAGACGGCGAGGTCGTTGGACAGGCCCTGGGCGACCACGGCGGAGGAGAAGGACTCGAAGGTGATCGGGCCGCGGTAGCCGATGTCGGCGAGCGCGTGGAAGAAGGCGGTGAAGTCCAGGTGTCCGGAGCCCAGGTAGCCGCGGTGGTTCTCGCCGATGTGGACGTAGCCGAGCCGCTCGCCGACCTCGTGCACCGGCCGGATGAGATCGTCCTCCTCGATGTTCATGTGGTAAGTGTCCAGGTGGATCAGGACGTTGTCCTCACCGATGTCATCGGCCAGCGCGAGGGCGTCGCGGGCGGTGTTGATGACATTGGTCTCGTAGCGGTTGCAGATCTCCAGGCCCAGCGTCATGCCGAGTCCCGCCGCCTCCTGGGCGAGCCGCTTCAGCACGGTGACCGCGTTGTGCCGGCCGGCCGCGGTGAGCGGGCCGGCGTACTTGCCGAGCGCGCTGTAGAGCGCGCCGGTGAAGTGTGTTCCGCCGAGGCCGTGGGTCACGGCGAGGGAGCTGTGCAGGAGTTGCTCACCGCGCTCGACCACGGCGAGGTCCTCGCTGGAGACATCGGCGTCGAAGGCGAGGCCGCGGGAGCAGGCGACCTTCAGTCCGGCGTCCTCCAGCCGGCGGCGCGCGGCGGGGACGTCGAGCGAGTCCGAGTCGTGCAGCGAGAGTTCGAGGAGGTCGAAGCCGGTGGCCTTGGTCTTGTCGATGGCGTACGCGAGCGATTCGGGGGAGGTGTCGCCCGCCCACACGAGGGCGTGCACGCCGATCGGGTTGGCCTGGGTCACGGTGGTCATGAACGGTGTTCCTTTGCGTGGCTGGTCGGGTGGGTGGCCAGGGGCTAGGCGGCCTGGGCCCCGGTGATGAGCGCGACGATCTCCTCGCCCGTGGTCTCCCCGGTCCGGCGGCCGGCGACGCAGCGGCCGGACCGCATCACCCAGACCTGGTCGCTGAGCCGCATGACCTGCGCGAAGTTATGGCTGATCAGCAGCACCGCGTGGCCTTCGTCGCGCAGCTTGAGGATGAGCTCCTCGACGCGTGCGGTCTCCTGGACACCGAGGGCCGCCGTGGGCTCGTCCATGATGACCAGTTGCGAGCTGAATCCGGCCGCCCGGCAGATGGACACGGCCTGGCGCTGGCCGCCGGACAGCCGCCGCACCCGCGAGGTGACCGCCGGGACGTTCACCGCCAGGGTGGAGACCATCTCCTGGGCGCGGGCCTGCATGGCCTTGCGGTCGAGGAAGGACACCGGCCCGAAGCGGCGGACGATCTCGCGGTTGAGGAACAGGTTCTGCCAGACGGTGAGGTCCTCCACCAGCGCGAGGTTCTGGTGCACGGTCTCGATGCCCGCCTCGCGGGCGTCCTCCGGCGAGCCGAAGTCGGCCTGCGATCCGCCGAAGAGGATGCGGCCGCTGTCCGGGCGGTGGATTCCGGACACGCACCGCACGAGGGTGGACTTCCCCGCGCCGTTGTCGCCGACCAGCGCGGTGATCTCGCCACGGCGCAGGCTCACCGAGACATCGACGAGGGCGCGCACGCTGCCGAAGGACAGCGAGACGTCCTCGCAGCGCAGCAACTCTTCCGAGGCGGTGGCCGCGGGCTGGGCCTCGGACTTGACGGTCGTCATCGCTGAAACCTCATCAGGAAGGCCGCGAGCACCACGACGATGCCGACGGACAGCGGCTGGTAGAACTGGGAGACGCCGAGCAGGGTCAGTCCGTTGACCAGCGCGGTCAGCAGCAGTGCGCCGATGACCGGGCCGATGACGGTCGCCCGGCCGCCGAACAGACTGACCCCGCCGAGGACCACGGCGGCGACCGAGTTCAGCAGGAACGAGGTGTTGGCGGCGGGCTCGGCGGCCCCGACCCGCGCCACCAGCAGGATGGAGGCGAGGCCGGCGAGGAGTCCGGCGACGGCGTACACCGCGATCTTGATCCGTGCGGTGCTGATGCCCATCGCGGTGGCCGACTCGGGCGACCCGCCGGTGGCCAGCAGATGCGTGCCGAACCGGGTGTGGAAGAGCACCACATGGGCCACGATCGCGACGGCCGCGGCGATGATGAACATCCAGCCCAGGATCCCGACCCCGTTGGTGGACAGCTTCAGCAGGGCCGGTTCGATGACGGTCACGGGTTTGCCGTTGGAGACTATGAGGGCGAGCCCCGAGGCCGCCGACAGCATGCCCAGCGTGACGATAAAGTCGGTGATCTTGCCGCGGGCCACCACGAAGCCGTTCAGCAGACCGGCGAGGGTCGAGGCGGCCACAGCGACGGCGCAGGAGGCCGCGAGCCCCCAGCCGGCCGAGTACGCCTGGCCGAAGCCGACCGCGCCCAGGGTCATGATGGAGGCGATGGACAGGTCGATGCCCGCGGTGGCGATGACGAAGGTCTGTCCGACCCCCAGAATGATCAGGATCGCGGCGGCCTCCAGCATGGACTGGATGTTGCCGGTGCTCAGAAAGGTCGGGTTGGCGGCCTGGAAGACCACCACGAGAACGATGAGCCCGACCAGGGCCGCCCAGTCGGCCCAGAAACCGATGTCACGCAGGCGCGTGGGCCAAGTGTCGCGGTCGGGTGCCGCGAGCGTTGCGTTTGCCATGTGTGTCCTCCTGGCGATGGCGGGTGGCGTGGCACGTCACCCGTCCGCCGGATTCGTCGCCGCTGGGGGCGGCCCTAGCGAAGGAGCTGCTTGAACGGGTCGTCGTAGGTGCCGAAGGGCTTCGGCGTGGCGGCCAGGGCCTTGCCTGCGTTGTCCTTGGTCACGAGTTCCACCGGGGCCTTGACGTCGGCGGGCAGCTTCTTGCCCTTGGCGGCCGCCTGGCACGCCTCGACGCCCATCACGCCGATGGCGTACGGGTACTGGGCCACGGTGGCGTCCAGGGTGCCGGCCTCGACGGCCTTCAGCGCGTCCTTGACCCCGTCCACGCTGATCACCTTGACCTTGCCGGTCCTGCCCGCGTTGGCGATGGCTCGCGAGACGCCCAGGCCCATGTCGTCGTTGGCCACGAAGAAGCCGGACAGGTCCTTGTTGGCACGCATCACATCGGTGGCCTTGGTGAGGGCGGTCTGCCGGTCCCAGTCGGCGGCGACCGTCTGCACCACCTCCAGCTTGCCGCTGACGCCCTTCTTGAACCCCTCGACGCGGGCTCCGCTGGTGACATCGCCGGCGATGCCGCCGATGACGGCGACCTTGCCGCCCTTGGGCAGCAGTTCCGCCATCCGCTTGCCGGCCATCTCGCCGGCCGCCACGTTGTCGGTGCCGATGTAGGTGGCCGGGGTGGCGTTCGCCGCCTTGGCCGCCTTGGCGTCGACGGGGTTGTCGATGTTGACGATGGTCTTCTTCTTCGCGGCGAGCTTGGCCAGCCCCTGGACGAGGTTGGAGCCGGAGATCGGGTTGACGATGAAGCAGCCGTAGTCCTGGCCCGCCAGGCCGTTCAACTTGTCGGCCTGGCCGGTGGTGTCGGTGATCGAGTTCGCGGCCTGCACGGTCGTCGACATCTTCCCCGACTTGGCCTGGGTCTCGATGCCCTGGCGCATGGTCTGGAAGAACGGGTTGTCCAGCCCCTTGATCACAGCGGCGACCTTGGTGCTGCCCGACGCGCCCGTGTCGCCGGATCCGCAGCCGCTCAGGACCAGGGCTCCGGCCACGACGGCGGCAGCGGTGGCGACAACGCCCCCTCTTCTCACGGTGGCTTTTCTCCGCATCAGGCGTCCCTTCCGATGATGGTTCGGCTGAAAGTAGCCCCCATTTCCGAGTTCGAGCAACCCTTCTTTCAACTTTTTCCGTCACAAGAGTGCCATCTTCCGTCCACTCACCCCCATGGCTACAGTGTGCGAGTGGACACCATCAACGCAGGCGCTCTCCGGACCGGGATCGCTCTCGGCGATGTTCTCGCCCTGTTCCGCGATGTCGACGAGGGCCTCACCAAGGCGGATGTGGTACGGCTGACGGGCCTTTCACGGACCACCGTCAACCAGCGTCTCGACAGCCTCCTCGGCGCTGGGCTCCTCGTGCCCGCACCGGAGGACGCGCGCACCCGCGGCCGCCCCGCAGGCCGATTCGTCGTCAACCGCCACCGCGGGGTGCTGCTGGTCGCCGACATCGGCGCGACCGGCCTGCGCACCGCCGTGTGCGACCTGGGCGGAGAGGTACGGGCGGAGCGCGAGGCCTCCTCGGATGTGACCGCCGGGCCGACGGCCGTTCTGGCCCTCGTCGACGAGCTGTTCGGCCGGCTGCTCAAGGAGACCGGACACGACGAGACGGACGTCCTCGGCGTGGGCCTCGGAGTGCCCGGCCCGGTCGACTTCGGCACCGGGCGCGTGGTCAGCCCGCCGATCATGACCGGCTGGGACCGGTATGACATCCCCGGCTGGTTCGCCCCCCGCTACGACTGCCCGGTGCTGGTGGACAAGGACGTCAACGCCATGGCGTACGGCGAACACCGGCTGCGCTATCCCGACACCGCCCATCTGCTCATGGTCAAGATCGGCACCGGCGTGGGCACCGGCATCATCGCCAGCGGCCGGATCCACCGGGGGGCCGACGGCGCGGCCGGGGACGTGGGCCATATCCAGGTGACCGTCGAGGACGTCGCCGAACCTCCGCTCTGCCGCTGCGGAAACACCGGCTGCGTGGAGGCCTACGCCGGCGGCTGGGCCCTGGTCCGGGACCTGAGGGAGGCCGGTCACGAGGTGGCCACGGTCGACGACGCGGTACGGCTCATCCGCTCCGGCGACATCACCGCCGTACGGCTCGCGCGCCGCGCCGCGCGCATCCTCGGCGGTGCCATCGCCGACGCGGTCAATATGTTCAACCCCCGGGTCATCGCCATCGGCGGTCAACTCGCCCACACGGATGAGCAGTTGTTCGCCGGCATCCGGGAAGTCGTGTACGGCCGCTCGCTGCCGCTGGCCACCCGCAACCTCCAGATCGTCCGCAGCGAACTGGATCCGCACGCCGGCATCCTCGGGCTGTCCCAGCTGCTGACCGACGGCATCTACGCGCCGGAGCGGGTCAGGCAACTCGTCGAGGGCGCCGCCTCATAGGATGCGGGCCATGGACATCGAGCTGGACCCGCCGAACGGCATCACGGGTTTCCCCCTCGGCATGCCGGCGGAGGAGCTCAAGGCCGCGGCCGCGGAGCTGGGCAGGATCAAGGTCTCCAACGACGGCTCCGCGGTGCAGTTCCGCTCGATGAAGGTGCTCGCGCTGCACCCGCGGTTCGAGATCGTCTTCCATCTCGAGGACGGCAAGACCCTCGGCGCCGCGGAGGTGTGGATCCCCCGCCCCGGCTCCGAGGACTTCCGGGTCCACTTCCGCGGCATCGACGTCTTCCGCACCCCCGCCCGGGAGGTGCTGGGGCGGCTGGCGGCGCTGGGCCTGACGGTGCTGGACGAGACCTGCTACGCGTATGTGCCCGGGCTCTCCCTCGGCTTCACCCGGGTGGCCGGTCATGAGGTCCCGTTGGACACCGACGGCGAACCGCTGTACTTCCAGGCCGTGTTGACCGGTCCGGCCGACTACTACGACTTCAAACTGTCCGACGGCTGATGCCGCCCGGCGGTCCGCTGCTCTCGCGGACGACGAGCTCCGTGGCGACCTCGACCCGCGTCGTCTCGGGCTGTTCGCCGGCGAGCAGTTGGAGGACCATCCGGGCGGCGAGCGCGGTCATGTCGGCGAGCGGGGTGCGCACGGTCGTCAGCCGTGGGGTCACCCAGTCGGCGAAGGGCAGGTCGTCGAAGCCGACCACGCTCAGGTCCTCGGGGATGCGCAGGCCGAGGGTGGCGGCCGCGCGGAAGGTGCCGAGGGCCTGGTGGTCGCTGCCCGCGAAGATGGCAGTGGGCCGCCGGTCCAGCGCGAGCAGGTCCAGGGCGTGCCGGTGGGCGAGGTCGTGGGTGAAGTCGCCGTAGCGTACGAGCTCCGGGTCGAAGGGCAGCCCGGCCTCCTCCAGCGCCGAGCGGTAGCCGTCGGCGCGGGCGCGTGAGGTGAGGCGGCGGCGCGGGCCACTGATGATGGCGATTCGGCGGTGGCCGAGCTCGATCAGATGGCGGGTGGCGGCCAGCCCGCCGGGCCAGTTGGTGGCGCCCACCCACGGCACGCCGGGCGCGGGCTCGTCGACCGGGGCGACCAGCGCGAAGGGGATGGAGAGCCGGCGCAGCTCCTCGTGTTGCGCCGTGGTCAGTTCGGGTACGACCAGGATCGCGCCGCGGGTGGGCCGGGTGGCCAGGGAGCCCAGCCACTGACGGGCCAGCCGGCTGCGCCCGTGGGTGGCCGAGACGACCAGGCTCATGCCGACGCCGTGCAGGGCCTCCTCGGCGCCGCGGATCAGCTCGACCGCCCAGGGGCTGTCGAGTTCGTTGATGACGAAGTCGATCAGCCCGCCGCGCAGCACCGCCGAGGCCGCGGGGCGGTGCCGGGCGAGATAGCCGTACCGCTCCAGAAGCCGTTGGACCTTGGCTCTGGTCTTTGAAGATACATCGGATCTGTCATGCAGCACCTTTGAGACGGTAGAGACCGAAACGCCCGCCTCCTTCGCTATCTCGGCCAAAGTCGCCCCAGCCATTTTGTCCCCAGCCGTTGACCCCATCCGATGTTTCTCCTACCTTTCGGGGCGATCTCGGTGTTGCGAAAACTATCGCAACACCAGCTCCCCGGCATTGAGGTGGTCTTCGATGAACCGACCGGGCCTTCACCCTGCAGCTCGGGCTGATGTCGTGCCCACCCTGATCGCATTCGTATTCGCCCAGCGCTTTCTGCGCTCCGGACTCATGGCGGGAGCCGAGAAGGGATGACCGACCGCAACGCGTTGCAGGGGTTCGCGCGCCACCTCACCGAGCCGCTGCTGCCGCGCTTCAGCGAGGGCCGGGCCAGGCTCAGGCTCGGCGTCAACACCGCCATCCACGACGACACGGCCGCCGAACTGGAGTCCTTCGCCCGGCCCTTGTGGGGGCTCGCGCCGCTCGCCGCGGGCGGCGGGGCCTTCGAGCACTGGGGCCACTGGGCACAGGGCCTGGCCGCCGGCACGGACCCCGACCATCCCGAGTACTGGGGCGAACCCGGCCCCCACGACCAGCGGATCGTCGAGATGGCCGCCATCGGCTTCGCCCTCGCGCTGGCCCCCGACCGGCTGTGGGACCCGCTCAAGGGGCCCGAGCGGGACCGGGTCGCGCGCTGGCTGCGCTCCGCCCTCGACCGCCCCACCACCGAGAACAACTGGCTGTTCTTCCCCGTCCTGATCAGCCTCGGCCTCGACCGGGTCGGCGTGTCCTACGACCCCGTCCCGATCCGGGCCAGACTGGACCGGCTGGAGTCCTTCGCGCTCGGCGACGGCTGGTACGCGGACGGGCCCACCGAACGCCGCGACTACTACGTGCCCTGGGCGATGCACTTCTACGGGCTGCTGTACGCGGCGCTCGCCGGTGAGCGCAACCCCGAGCGCGCGGTGCGCTTCCGGATGCGCGCCTCGCTGTTCGCCAAGGACCTCCAGCACTGGTTCGCGGACGACGGGGCCGCCGTCCCGTACGGCCGCAGCCTCACCTACCGCTTCGCGCAGGCCGCGTTCTGGGCCGCGCTGCCGTACGCCGGGGTCGAGGCGCTGCCATGGGGTGTGGTCAAGGGGCATCTGCTGCGCCATCTGCGCTGGTGGCAGCGGCGCCCGGAGGCCGTGGGCGACGGCCTGCTGTCCATCGGCTACGGCTATCCGCAGCCCGCGCTCGCCGAGCAGTACAACGCCCCCGGCTCCCCGTACTGGGCGATGAAGTCCTTGCTGCCCCTCGCGCTCCCTGCGGGCCATCCCTTCTGGACCGCGCCGGAGCTGCCCGCCCCCGCTCTCGCCCCGGTCAGCCCCCAACCCCACGCCGGCGCGGTGCTGATGCGCGCGGGCGGCGAGGTCACGCTGCTGGCCGGCCGGCAGCACCACGCGTGGGTGCGGCACGGCGCGGAGAAGTACGCCAAGTTCGCCTACTCGACCCGGTTCGGCTTCAGCCTGCCCTCGGGTCCGCTGGGCCTGGAGCAGGGGGCGTACGACTCGATGCTCGCCCTCAGCGACGACGGCACCCACTACCGCGTCCGCGAGGAGCCCGCCGCCACGCAGATGGACGGGGACACCGTCCGCTGCACCTGGCACCCCTGGCCGGACGTCGAGATCACCACCTGGCTGACCGCCGCCCCGCCCTGGCATCTGCGCACCCACCGCATCCGCACCGGGCGCGCCCTGCACACCGCCGAGGGCGGCTTCGCCGTCGACCGCGACCCGGGCCTTACCCGGCAGGCCTGCGCCGGGCGGGCCCGGGCCTGGGGGCCGGCCGGGCTGACCGGGCTGATCGACAGCGACGGACAGCGCACCGGGCAGGTCGTCGACTGTCTGCCCGGGACCAATGTGCTCGCCCGGCGCACCGCCCTGCCCACGCTGACCGGACACCTGGCGCCCGGCGAGCACTGGCTGCGCTGCGCCGTCCTCGGCACCGTCGCGGGGCCGGAGGGCGAGGCCGCCTGGAGGCGCCCACCCGCACACCCCAACACTGGAGGCTGTACATGAGATCCGCGCTCAGGATCGTGTCCGTGGTCGCCGCGGCAGCGGCGGCCCTGGCCACGACGTCGCTCCCGGGGGCCGCGGTGGCCGACACCGCGGCCGGCTCGTCCCGGGGCCATACGTACCACGTCGCCACCTGGGGCGCCGACCGGGACAGCGGCAGCGCGGCGCGTCCGCTGCGCACCATCGGCCGCTGCACCGAGCTGGTCCGGCCCGGGGACACCTGTCTGGTCCACCGCGGCCGCTACCGCGAGCGCGTCGCCCCGCCCTCGGGCACCAAGGACGCGCCGATCACCATCGCCGCGTACGGGGACGGCACCGTCACCGTCGACGGCACCAGGACCGTGGCGGGCTGGCGGGACGCGGGGGACGGGCTGGTCGCCACCGAGGTGGACCTGCCGCTCGACCCCAGCGAGAACGCCCTGTTCGTCGACGGCGAGCGCGCCATGGAGGGCCGCTGGCCCAACTCGGGGCCCGACCCGCTCAACCCGTCGTGGGCCGTCGCCGAGCGGACCTCCACCGACCAGCACATCGACGACCCCGACCTGCCGGCCGGCGACTTCACCGGCGCCACCGTCCATCTGTGGGCCGGGTCCAACCCCTGGAGCCAGCAGACCGGCACGGTGACCACCACCGCTTCCGGCGCGCTCGACTTCAAGGGTGGCAACTACCGCTGCACCCCGCTGTGCATGGGGGACCAGAACTACCGCAACTACTACCTGGTCGGCGCCAAGTCCACCCTCGACCAGCCGGGCGAGTGGTACTACGACAAGGGCGCGAAGCGGCTGTACCTGGTCCCGCCCAAGGGGGGCCTGGCGGGCCACACCGTGACCGCGAAGTACGAGAGCTGGGGCGTGGACCTCTCCGGGAGCTCGTATGTCACCGTCCGGGGGCTCGACCTGTGGGGCACCTCGCTGCGCACCGGCGACGACAGCACCGGTGTGCTCGTCGAGGGGTTGCGGGCCCGCTATATCTCCGAGTTCTCGACCCTGCCCATGCCACGCGACGACGAGCTGGCCATCCCGCCCTTCGAGGGGCACATCGTCGCCGCCCGGGTGCTGGGCTCGGGGGTGCAGATCCGCGGCAGCGGCAACACCCTGCGCGACAGTGAGATCGCGTACTCCGCGGGCACCGGCGTGCTGCTGCGCGGCAGCAAGAACACCGTGACCAACACCTATATCCACGACATCGGCTGGATGGGCAGCTACACGCCCGGCATCGAGGTCAACGGCAGTGGGCAGACCGTCACCCACAACACGATCCGGCGCACCGGCCGGGCGAGCATCGACACCGCCTGGCAGCTCAACGGGGTGCCCTTCCACGACAACCGCATCGCCTACAACGACCTGTCCGAGGCCATGCGCACCTCGCGTGACGGCAGCCCGTTCTATGTGTGCTGCAACCTGGACGCCAAGGGCACCAGCGTCGACCACAACACCGTCCACGACGCCGACGGCCAGGTCGGCTACTACATCGACAACTCCTCCGGCAACTTCCTGCTGCACCACAACGTGGCGTACAACACCGGCTCCCGAGGCACCTTCTTCAACGGCCACAGCAGCGTCAGCCTCGGCAACCGCGACCACAACTCCTCCTACGGCCTCGGTGTCTCCACCGCCGTCCGGCTGAGCGGCGCGACCGACGCCTCGGGCACCTACGTCAGCAACGACGTGGCGCTCGGGCCGATGGAGATCAGCGGGCCGGGCGACCCGGCCCCGGTGGTGCGCAGCAACCTGCTGCCGCCCGCCGACCCGGGCTACACCGACGCGCGCAACGGCGAGTTGTGGCCGCGCGAGGGCTCGCCCGCCATCGACGCCGGCGAGACCGTGGACGGGGTGACCACCGGTGTCCGGGGCGCGGGCCCCGACCAGGGTGCGTATGAGTACGGCGCGCCGATCTGGTCGTCCGGCTGCAACCTGCCGGGCTGCCAGTCGCGGGTCCGCAACGACGGCTGGAAGGCGACTGCTTCCGACGGCACCGACGCCTCGACCGCCGTGGACGGCGTCCAGACCACCCAGTGGAAGGGCGCGGCCACTCAAGGCCCGGGCCAGTCGCTCACGCTCGACCTCGGCGCGGCGAAGACCTTCGACCGGCTGTCGATCGACGCCGGCATGGACGCCACCGGCCACCCGTACGGCTTCGCCGTCTCCGTCAGCGACGACGGCAGCCACTGGGGTTCTCCCGTGGCCCGGGTCGGCGGCCGTTCCTTCACCCAGGACGCGGTGTTCCCGCAGCAGACCGCCCGCTATCTGCGCGTCGAGCTGACGGCCCCGGGCGAGGTCCCCTGGGCGGTGAACGAGATCCGGCTCTACGCGGACGGCCCGGACGCCGCGGCCACCCTCCAGGCCGAACAGGCCACCTCGGTGCGCGGGGCCGAGCGGGGCGACGCGGCCACCGGAGTGCTCGGTTCGGGCGACCGGATCGGCTTCCGCGGGGTGCGGTTCGGCGCGGGCGCGGACAAGCTGACCGTACGGCTGGCCTCCGCCGGGTGCGGACGGGGCTGCTCGCTACAGCTGCGGCTCGACGCCCCGGACGGCCGGGTGGCCGCCACCCTGCCGGTGCCGGACACCGGCTCCACCGACACCTGGCGGGAACGGTCGGTGGCCCTCCCCCGTACCGTCACCGGCACACACGATGTCCATCTCGTCGCCACCGGCGGCCCCCGGGTCGCCGCCCTCGACTGGCTGACGCTGCGCCGCTGATGTCCGCCGGGCACTGATGTCTGCTGGGCCGGGCCGCCTCAAGCCCGTCCCAGCAGCGCGTCCCGGTGGAGCCAGGCGAGCCTGAGCAGGGCGGCACCGGCGGGCTGCATGGGTTCGACGGTCGTGAGCCGCTCGATGTGGTCGGCCCGGAAGGGCACGCCCATCGAGCGGCCGGTGCCGTCCTCGACACCGACGAGATGCCCTTCGTCGTTTGTCGCGGCCAGGTGCCGGAAGAGCTCGTCGAAGACCTCGGCGTCCAGGACGAGCACGGTGAGCATGTCGGTGACGAACGTCAGCGGGTCCACGCCGAGCCCCAGCCAGTGGACACTCGCCGCGCCGGAGGCGCGGGCCTCGCCCAGGGCCCGGTTGAGGGGCCATCCGTCGTAGTCGATGGGGGCGGTGTCGCTGCCGTAGTCCTCGCTCGTGCCGAGCAGTTCCTCACTGAGCTCGCGGACGACCGCGCGCCACAGGCCGAAGTCGTTGGCCTCGTTCCAGGGAGCGTCGTGGGACGGCTGGAACATGCCGACCGGCGTCACCTGGTGGAGCCCTCCCCCGGTGGCGACCTTCGCCGGATCGCGCCAGTGGAGGATGAACTCGGCGGCGCTGTCTTCCGGGACGGAGCCCCGGGCGCGGCCCGGGTCGTGGCGCAGGAGGAGGGTGCTGACGGCCGCCATGACCGGGCGGCGGTTCAGATCGGTCGGGTCGCCGATGAGGGCGCGGAACGGCGTCCCGGCCGGGTCCGGGGCCCGGTCGCCGCCGGGCGTGGCCGCCGCGGCGAACTCATGCGCCGCGGCCTCGCAGATGTCGATGACGTCGAAGTAGCGGCCGCGGCCGAAGGTGAGCGTGGGCGCGCCACCGCCCCTCACCTGGAGCAGCCGGTAGCACGCGCGGTCTTCGAACAGGCGGGGGCGCGCCAGCTCACCGACGGCGTCGGCGTAGGAGGCATACGGTGTGCCGTCGTCGCGCAGCGGCCGGATGGGGTCCAGCGCGGGACTGTGCCCGTCCACCGGAGTGGCGGGGCTGTCGCCGGTCCACACCAGGCGCACCCGCTCCAGCGGAAGGGGCCGGTCGGGGATCCACCCCGGCCGGGCGAGAAGGGGGGTGCCGGCCACGCGCCGGTGGGCGGGGAATGCCTCGGCGGCGCGGGCGGTCAGGTCGGACCGCCGCCGGTTCAGGTCCGCTCGTACGGAGCGCCACTGGTCGCGGGTCCGGCCGGGCGGGACGCGTGGGGCGGATTCGGGGTGGTCATGGGTCACCTTCCCCTCTCTACCAGCACCCGGTGTGGCGTGCCCGGCCGGTGGTCCCGCCGCCCCGGCCGGGCACGGCCGTCACCGCCGGTACTCGACGGCGCCGAGGTCCGGGGCGCCCTGGTACAGCCGGGTGCCGATGTAGTCACGGCCGCCGTTGTCCGGGGTGGCCGCGCCGCTGTCGATCAGCGGTGAGCCCTTGGCCGGGGCGAAGCCCAGGGCCGTCCCGAGCTGCGGTCCGGTGGCGGCCGTGCCGTACGGGCCCGATACGGCCGGGTCCCGGAACAGCGGGTCGCCCGTGCGGGCGGCGGTGTCGGTCGCGGGGACGGGCAGCGTGGCGCCGCCGTAGAAGTTGCGGTCGTAGGTGATGGTGGGGCTGGTGGTCAGGGACGCGTCGGCCACCGACGAGTAAAAGGCGTTGTCGTGGAGGTCGTACCGGGCGGCGAGGGAGGACCCGTAGCCGTACGCCACGTAGCGGCTCGTGGTGTTGTGCACGGTGTTGTTGTAGATCTCCGCGGAGGCCGCCTTGTCGGAGTGCAGATAGAAGGGGTACCGGGAGTTTCCGCTGACGATGTTGTAGCGGACCACGACATCGCCGAACGCGAACTGGCAGAGCAGGACGCCGTCGCCGTTGTCGTGCACGAAGTTGTACTGGATGACGACCCGCGTGGTGCCCTTGTCCGCGTCGATGCCGTTGGAGTCGGCGCCCCCGGCCTTCTGCTGCGTCCGGTACACCTCGTTGCGCTGGATCACCACGTCGTCGGAGTAGTACGTCTCGATGCCCGAGGTCCCCGTCGCGTCGACCACGTTGTGATCGACCAGGGCGCCCCGCACATTGGTCAGATACACCCCGTTGCATCCGTAGGCCGTGCCGGCCTGGGTGATGTAGTTGTCCCGGATGGTGACATCGGTGTGCGGGGTGAAGGTGGTGTCGCCGGCCGAGGTGCGGGTGCCCCAGCCGGTCGGTGTGGCGATGGTGTCGCCGTTCGCGTCCTTCCCGTCACCTGTGTACTGCTTCACCACGATTCCGGCGAACGAGGTGTTGCGCACCGTGGAGTGGAGCACCTGTATGTCGTTGAGGACGGTCGGGGCGGCGGGTGGCGCGGTGATGTCGGGCACGGTGGTGTCGAAGATGATGCCACCGGTCTTCTTCGAGCCGTCCCAGCCCGTCTTGAAGTGGATTCCCGGGGCGTTGTTCGAGACGCTGCCGCTGATCCAGTTCACCTCGCCCGTGACGTCGTGGACGTCCACCCGCTCGATGACGAAGTGGTCGAGCCGTCGCGAGTCGTCCCCCGACACATGGATGCCGCGCAGGTCGCGCAGGTTCTCGCCGGGCGTGCCGGTGACGGGGACCGCGTTGCTGACGTCGAGGTCGCGGATCTCCCAGTACTCCTGGTTGAACAGACGGACCGCGTCATCGACGCGCCCCTCCCCCTGGATCCTCGGCTTCGGCCCCTTGCCGTAGTCGCCGATCACGATCGGCCGGTGCTCTTCACCCGATCCCTTGGGCCACAGCTGCCCCTGCCATGAGCCCCCGGCCTTGAGCAGGATGCGGTCACCGGGCCGGAACGTCGTCCGGTTGACCTGGTCGAGGCTCCGCCAGGGATTGGCGGCGCTGGTGCCCGAAGCGCCGTCGTTCCCCGAGCCCGAATCCACGTAGTACGTGGTTCCGCCCGGCGAGTCGGCTGCCCGGGCGGTGGCGGGCTGCCCGAACAGCGCGAGCGCGCCCAGGGTGACCGCGACGAGCGGGCCGAGCAGCCGGCCGTGTCCGGCGCGTCTGGCTGGGTGCATAGGTGTCATCATCGACCCCTTCCTCGGGATGGGTGCCGCGCTGCGGCCGAGTCATAGAAAGCGCTGTCAACGTCACCTGTCAAGGCATCACGCACGCCTTGCACCGAACACCGCTTGTTCATCGACACATTGCACCCGACGGTGGCCGTTTCCCGGGTCTTGCCATCGCAGCAAGGGACAGCGCTTTCTTGCCTCTCACACCTCCCCCAGATACCCCCGGGGGTAATTCTGCTAGGGTCGGCCATATACCCCGGGGGGTAAATGACGCACGAAGGGAGCATGCCCGTGTTCACGCCGCGCGCAAGGCCGGCCTGCCGGTCGTCTCCGGCCTCTCCGGCGTCTCCGGTCTCTACAGCCGCGGTCCTGAGCGGATCACCGCGGAGCGGGCCCGGACCCGCACCGGAGTTCATGGCGATGCGGTGCTGCTGGATGTGCGCGAGCCGGAGGAATGGGTCGCCGGACACGCACCCGACGCGGTCCTCGCGCCGCTGTCCGCGCTGACCGCCGGGGCGCCGCTGCCCCAGGGCGTCCAGGACCGCCCGCTCGTGGTGATCTGCCGTACCGGCAACCGCTCCCGGCAGGCGGTCGAGCTGCTCGTCGGGCGTGGCATCGACGCGGTGGACGTCGGCGGCGGGATGCAGGCCTGGGCCGAGGCGGGCCTGGGCCGAGGCGGGCCTGCCGGTGGTGGACGGCCCGGGCGACGGCGGCGCGGTGGCGGGCGGCTCGATGGCGGACGGCCCGGGCGACGGCGGCCGGACAGCGTGAGCACACCGCTTCTCGCCCTGGCCGCCGGGGCCGTCATCGGCCTCGCGCTGGGCGCCCTCGGGGGCGGCGGCAGCGTACTGGCCGTCCCCGCTCTGATCTATCTGCTCGGCTTCACCCCCGCCGCGGCCACCACCGCGAGTCTGATCATCGTCACCGCCACGTCCGCCACCGCGCTGTACGCACACGCGCGCGACGGCCATGTCCACTGGCGTACGGGAGCGCTCTTCGCGGCCGCGGGCCTGCCGCCCGCGGCCCTGGGCGGGCTGGTCGCCGGCCATCTGCCGCCGGCCCTGCTGACGGGGGCGTTCGCGCTCGTCGCGGGCGCCGCGTCGCTGCGCATGTTCCGGCACACCCCTGAAAGGGAGGGCAGTCGCCCGGTGCGACCGGGCCGGGCCGCCGGGGCCGGGGCCGGTCTCGGCGCCGTGACGGGCGTCCTGGGCGTGGGCGGCGGTTTCCTCGCCGTACCGGCCCTGGTGGGCGCGCTCGGCCTGCGGATGCGGGCCGCGGTCGGCACCAGCCTGCTGGTCATCACCGCCAACTCGCTGGCCGCGCTGGTCGCCCGCGGCGGCAGCGCCCACGGCATCGACTGGGCGGTCCTCGCGCCCTTCACCGGGACCGCGATCCTCGGCGCCTGGGACGGGAAACGCCTCGCGGCCAACGTCTCCGGTGGCGTGCTCCGGCGCGTCTTCGCCTCGGTGCTGCTGGCGGTGGCGGCGCTTATGCTGATCGACGTGATCGTATGAGCGTCACGCGAGGGAGAGAAACAGCTTCTCCAGCCTGGCGCGCATCTGCTCCCGGTCCTCGTCCGCGTTTCCGCCCGCCGCGGTGTCGGTCAGACACTGCTGCAACCCGGTGGCGATGATGGCGAAGCCCGCCCGGTCCAAGGCGCGCGAGGCGGCGGCGAGCTGAGTGACGACGTCCTCGCAGTCCCGCCCCTCCTCGATCATCCGGATCACGCCGGAGATCTGCCCCTGGGCACGCCGCAGCCGGTTCAGGACGGCCTTCAGCTCCGCGCCGGCGAGATCCAGTTCCACGAAAACACCTCCACACAATACCCCTCGGGGTAATTTACCCCCCGCATGGGGCACCGTCGACAACCTTCTGGATGTGCACCACCATGAACGCTCCCCACGCCTGCACCGCCGACCAGGCCCGCGCCCGTCTGCACGACCTCACGGTCATCGATGTCCGCACGCCGGGCGAGTACGCCTCGGGGCATCTCCCCGGCGCCCACAACATCCCCCTGGACCAGCTCGGCCGTGCCCTGCCCGCGATCGAGGAGGCCGCCGGGAGGGGCGGGATACTCCTGGTCTGCGCGTCCGGCGCACGCTCCGCGAAGGCGTGCGAGACGCTCGCCGAACACGGGGTGACCGCCGCGACCCTGACCGGAGGGACCAGCGCCTGGGCGGACCGCGGCCATGAGCTGCACCACCCCAGGGCCGCCTCCCGCGCCGCCTGGAGCATGGAGCGTCAGGTCCGCTTCACCGCCGGGGCCGTCGTGCTGACCGGTCTGGGCCTCGGGCTGCTGCACCCGGCCTGGCAGCTGGTCTCGGCGGGCATCGCGGGAGGTCTGGTCTTCTCGGCGCTCACCGACACCTGCGGCATGGCCGCGCTTCTCGCCAGGCTCCCCCACAACCGGCCCCGCCCCGCCGACCTCGACGCCACACTGGCCGCCCTGCGGGGAAGCTGAGCAGCCGAACACCCCCCGCGTCCCGCCCGATCGGCGCTGGGCCGCCCGGCGGGACGCGGGGGGTGCGGTGTTTCAGAGCCGGCCCACGACCTTGGTCGGGGTGACCCGTACGACGACCCGCTCACCGTCGTCCTTGGAGGACGGGTTGAAGGTGGCGTATTCCTTGCCCGTGAACTTCAGCGACACCTTGTTCAGCACTTCCTTGTCGCTGTCCGGGGTGACGGTGGCGGTGCCACGGATCTCGGCGTAGAGGTACGGGTCCTCCGGCGGGTTGATCATCACGGTTATCCGCGGGTCACGGCGGAGGTTCTTGCCCTGCAGCCGGTCCACGGTCGTGGAGAACAGCAGGTCGTCACCGTCGCGGATGACCCAGACGACCGTCAGATGCGGGCGACCGTCGGGTGAGATGGTCGCCACGGTCGCGAAGGCGCGTGATTCATCGAGGTACTTCTTCAAGCCGTCCGAGAGACTGGCCGCCACAGTCAGAGCCTTTCCACAGGAAGCAGGTGCGACACCACACGGGGTGCCCGGTCGGAACGTACCACCCACCCGACCGCGCGGTTGCGCGAGGCATCGTCCCTGGCGGCGAACCAGCCGCCGGTCACCAGCCCTTGGTCACCCGGTGCTCCTTCAGCGACCCGCAGTTGCTCCCGTACGTCCAGGTCGCCTGGTTGTCGATGCCGCCGGCCCAATCCACGCACTTGCCGCGGGCGGAGACGTACACCGGGCCCGCGTAGGACGTGTACTCGCCGACGTCCTCCTGGTACTCGCCATCGTACGCATAGAGGTAGGCGAACATCGGGACCGCGGAACCCGAGGCGTTCCTGACGGTGACCACGCAGTTCTTGCCCTTCGCGGAGTTGTACGTCAGGTAGACGGTGCCCTTCTGGCCGATCGGCGCCGAGTTCACCACCTTGTAGCCGCTGCCGCAGACCCCGTTGTACGCGGCCCTGGTGGCGGCCGTGGCCTGCGGGGCCAGGGCCGCGGTGCCCGCGACGGCGGAGGCCAGGACCGCGGTGGCGGCCATATAGCGAGAAAGCTTCATGTATCCCCCTTATTACCTCTGGACGCTGTTTGCGTCATCTAGGTGACATGCGAGGGGGTTGGATGGTTGTAGACGCCGACCGCTTCTTCCGCGTGACATAGATGCGGAGTGCGCGCGGCAATGGCCGTGGGAGCGCTCCCGTGACACCATTCCCTCACACCCCACGGGAATCCCATCGAAACGGAGGATCGGGCATGAGATCCCCATTATTGACATGGCCGCGACGATTAATCACGGCGGCGGCGATGCTGGCGCTCACCGTCGCGCTGGGCGTGACACCGGCGGCAGCGCGCCAGCAGGCACCGACGGCAGCGGCGGCCAAGACGGTGTACATCCCGCCCAGTTGGGCGGCGACCGGCGAGGTGCCCTGGGCCCAGAACAGGACCAAGGAGTCGAACAACTTCATCCTGCTGTGGGGGGAGAAGTCGGGTACCGACCCCAAGAACGCATCGGGGCAGTACCGGTTCGACCCCGACGACATCCTCAGCCAGCTGGAGCGGCTGTACTCCTTCTACGTCAGCACGTTGAAGTTCACGCCGGAGACCGGCCTGCTGTCCCAGCACAAGATCGACGTGATCGTCACCCAGACCTGGAACAACAGCAACCTCAACGCCTGGGCCTCGGGCGGCCAGGCCGACGGCAGAGTCGGGGTGATCAACATCGCCCCCGGCGCGGCCCAGCCCGGCTCCTGGGGACTGGCCCATGAACTGGGCCATGTCTTCCAGAACTACACGTTCATGGGCAAGGGCGGCGGCGCCGGGCTGACCGATCCGTCGGCCGGGACATTCTGGGAGACCGGCGCCGAGTACATGGCGATGCAGGTGTACCCGGACGGGGGCGCGGGCGATCTGACCCGGTTCCTGCGCACCGAGAACCTCGCCTACTCCTCCAGCCGCCACCACTACGGCAACTGGATGCTGGTGCAGTACCTGGTCGACCGCTACGGCGGGATGAAGACCTTCACCGACATCTGGAACCAGGCGAAGAACAACGAACACCCGCTGGAGGTGTACCGGCGGATCAACAACCTCAGCCAGGCCCAGCTGAACACGCGGATCGCCGAGTACGCGCAGCGCCAGGTCACTTACGACTACTCCAACCGGTCCCACATCATGCCGTTCATCAACAACGTCTACGGCGCGGGCTTCATCAACGCCTACAACGGCGTCCCGGTGAACGCGGTCAACCAGTCCGCCGGCCACTACGCCATTCCGGACCCGCTCGCCCCGTCCGACTACGGCTACAACAAGATCAAGCTGGTGCCCAGCAGCGACGGGGCACTGATCCGGCTGCACCTCAAGGGCCATGTCAACGCGGCCGCCGGGTCCGGCTGGTCCTACGGCTTTGTCGCGGTGAAGAACGGCACCCCGCGCTACGGGCCCGTCTCCACCAGCGCCGACGGTCAGCTCAGCTTCCAGACCCAGCCCGGCGAGAAGGAGGTGTACCTGGTGGTCACCGGCGCCCCGAGCACCGTGCACCACTACGCCTACCTCGACGGCTACACCAAGAACTACCGCTACCCGTACGAGTTCCGGATCAGCGGCGCCATCCCGTCCGGCTATGAGCCGGGCTACCAGAAGCCGACCGCCACCGGCGGCGGACACTGGCACTCCAACGGCGGCGGCTGGGTCGACAACCGCGCCAACGTCGCCGCCGGCGTCTACGTCGGGCCGCGCGCCGCGGTGTTCGGCAGCTCCACCGTCACCGGCAACGCCCGTATCGAGGGCCTGTCCTGGGTCAACTCCGGCGCCACCATCAGCGGCAACGTCGTGGTCAAGGACAACGCCATCGTCCAGGGCGGGGCCAACCTGTCCGGCAACGTGGTCCTCGGCGGCGACGCCGAAATGGCCATCAGCTGCTCCTCGGGCACCTATCTCCTGTTCAACCCGGACCGGGGCTGCGACGGCCGCGGCGGGGAAACGGACGTCAACCCCGCCCATGGCACCTTCACCGACGACGAACTGGCCATCACCATCTCCTAACACCCCTGTCATGCGTCGAGGGCGGCCGCGCCCGGTGCGCGGCCGCCCTCGGCGGCGTGATGTGGGACGGCCGGCTCAGCCCTTGTAGGCCATGCCCTTGCCCAGATCGTCGACGTACGAGGAGATCCAGGCCAACGGGGCGTTCCAGTTGATGGTGACCTCGTTGGTGGAGAACGCCATGATGTCGTCGATGTAGCACATCGCCGGGGCGCAGCCCTTGAGCTTCTTCTGGGCGACCGGGTCCTCCAGCCCGGAGTTCGGGCCACCGGCCAGCGTGCCGGGCGCGGGGCTCGGCAGCTTGGCGGCGAGCTGGTGCGCCCAGAAGCGGTGGTGCTGGCGGTGCGAGTCCCGCTCGCCGTAGCCCGTGACATAGGACTGGTTGAGCGGGTTCCCGCCCAGCAGGTAGTCCATGCCGCGCAGCACCGCGTCACGGTAGCGGGTCTTGCCGGTCAGCTCGTGTGCCGTGGCGAGGACGACCATGTTGTTCAGCACCTGGCTGTTGGAGCCCCACTCGTACTTGCCGCCCTTCGGCGCGTACGGCACGCCGTAGGCCGACTTCGCGGAGAACGCGGCGTAGCGGTCGGCGGCCCGGATCACCGTCTTGCGCACCTCGGCGCGCTGCTTGTCGGTGAGCTTGTTGTCCACGGTGGCCAGGTCGAGCTGTCCGAGGCCCGCGGTCGACGCCCAGGACAGGGCGCTGGTGCGCGGGAAGATCGCGTCGACGTCGCCGTACAGCGGAGAGTCGAGGACGGCCTTGCGGTAGGTGTTGTCACCGGTGGTGATGAACAGCTCGGCCGCGGCCCAGTAGAACTCGTCGCTGACGTTGCTGTCGCCGTAGGCGCCACCGCCCGTGGAGTCCTGGTCGCCGGCCAGGATGTTCGGATGTGCCTTGGCCGCGGCCCAGGCGGTCTTGGCCACGTGCAGGCTCCGGGCGGCGAACTGCGGGTCGTAGGGCTTGAAGAGGCGGGCGCTCTGGGCGGCGGTGGCCGCGAGGTTGAGCGTGGCGGCGGTGGACGGCGTGTGCAGCTCACGCTGCTGCTTGTCCTGGTCCGGCCGCGTCGGGAACCCGGTCCACTCCTTGTCGTGCACCTTATGGAAGGCCATGCCGGCGAGCGGCTTGCCCTGGGGCACCTGCATGCGCATCAGGAAGTCCATCTCCCAGCGGGCCTCGTCGAGGATGTCCGGGATGCCGTTGCCGTGCTCGGGCACCCGGAGCCGGCCGTCGCCCAGCGGCTTGGCGTCGGCGCCCTTGGTGGTACGGGTGCGTTCGAACTCGGACATCAGCTGGGCCACGGAGATACCGCCGTTGACGACGTACTTGCCCTGGTCGCCGGCGTCGTACCAGCCACCGGAGACATTCCGGCGGTAGTCGCACACGCCCTGCTGGCACGGCACGTCGGTGTCGCCCCGGTGCGCGGTCGCCTTGTCATGACCCGCCGGGCGGGCGTACTTGCCGCCGACGAGATCCGCGTCGATCTTGATGCCGCTGCGGTTCTGGTAGAAGTACTCCAGCGAGTCGCGGCGCAGCGAGCTGTAGAGGTCGTCGCTGATGGAGAACGGCTCGCTCTGCTTCCCGTCGACGTTGATGGTGAATCCCTTGCCCTGGGCGGTGACCTTGCTGAAGTCGAAGGTCTGGACGTTCTGCCCGGAGCTGCGGTCGACGCCTGCGGGCGTGGTGGTCCCGCCGGCTCGCTTGGTGCCGTCGGCGGCCCTGAGGGTCCACGTCAGGGGCTTGGTGGCGCCGGTGACGACGGTGCCCTTCTTGGGGCCGTGGGTCAGATAGCCGACCTGGTTCACCCGCACCGGGGAGCCGGTGTCGAGCTTGGGGCCGGGCTTCTGGGCACCGGCCGCCCCGGCGCCGCGCGGTGCGCCGCGGTCCGCGGCCATGGCCGCGGGTGCCGCCAGGGCACCCAGCGCCAGGCTCGCGGCGACCGCCGCGCCCAGCATGCGCTGGCGGCGGCCGGTCTGGTCGGGGGCGGGACGTACTCGGGGGGCAGCAGGCATCAAGACTTCAGCTCTTCCGGAGGGGACAGGGGCAACACAGCGGCGCGGTGATGGGGCCGCCGCCGCGAATTTCCATGTCTCAGAGCCTAGAAAGCCGCCCTGGCCTGCAGCTTCGTACGTTTAGCCGAAATCCGAGTACCTCAGTCGATCGAATTCCCCCTCATCCAATTGAGGTATTCGGGGCGGTCTGCACGGTGAAGGCCGCGGTGTGGACCTTGCCCTGGTGCTTGAAGTCCAGGAACAGGCGGTAGGCGCCCGGGCTCGGTGCCGTCGCCGTGAAGGAGATCTCGGGTCCGGGCTTCGTCTTGCCGTCTCCGGGCTCACCTCCGGGGTGGACGTGCAGATAGGCGAGGTCGCCGGAGCGCAGGGCGACCAGGTGGCCGTAGGCGCCGAGGTAGGGCTGGAGGTCCCGCACCGGCTTGCCGTTCCTGGTGACGGTCAGCGTCAGCTCGCTGCCCTTGCCCGGCGTGAGGCCGCCGCCCAGCTCGACCTGGTAACCGTCGACGCGGGCCGTGGTGCCGCGCGCGGGCAGTTCCGTCGGCTCGTACGCTCCGGCCACGGCCAGGTCGGCGCCGAGTGTGAGCCCTTCCCCGCCCTTGGGCGTGAAGTCGGCGAAGACCCGGTACGGGCCGGCCTCGGGCAGATCCACGGGGGTGGACCAGGTGCCGTCGGCCGCCCGGGTCGGGTGCAGATGGCGGAAGGTCGCCAGGTCGCGCGAGGCGACGATCAGGTGCAGTTCCTTGTCGTGCTCACGGTCGTACGCGGTGAGCGGGCGTCCCGTCCCGTCCCGCACGATGGCGAAGCGCAGATCGGCGCTCTTGCCGGTCTGGAGTCGCGAGGTCCTCAGATCGAGGGTGTAGCCCCCTTCGGATATCTGGAGACCTCCGGGCGGGGAGGGCTCATGCCCTCCGTCCTGGCCTTGCTCATGTCCTCCGCCGTGCTCGGCCCCCTCGCCCCCTTCGCCCCGCTCGCCCCGCGAGGCATCCGGGTGCCCCTGGTGAGCCGCGCTCGCCGGCTCGGGCGAGATCTCACCGACTCCGCTGCCCACGCCGTACGCGGTGCCGAAGGTCGCGGCGAGCGCGGCGGCGAATGCGGCGATCCGCAGTCCAGTGTTCATGACACACCCCTTGTCTCCTGGCCGCGTTCCCGCGGCCTTCATGCCCACGCGGCGGAGCCGCATATCGACACCTCAAATTACCCCCTGGGGGTATCAAGTCAAGCCCGACCCACCCTTGCGATGAATACGGGAGGGGGGTATACAAGAAGCCGTCACCGATACCCCGCTGGGGTATCAACCATCGATGACGGAGGACCACCCATGTCGGACTGCTGCACCCCGGACGGAAGCTGCCACACCACGCCCAGGACCAGCTACCGGGTCGAGGGCGTCGGCAGCGCCCACTGCCAGGGAGTCGTCGCCAAGGCCGTCGGCGGTCTGGACGACGTCAAGGCCGTCGAGGTCGAGATCGGCACCGGACTGGTGACCGTGACGACCGCCACCAAGCCCGACGCGGCGTTCGACCAGTTGCTCGCCAGGACCGTCGACGAAGCGGGCTACGGCTTCGCCGGCCGAGTGGCCACCGCGGACGCCTGAGCTGCCCCGCCCGGGCGGGGCCGCCCAGCCGCGGCCCCGCCCCCGCCCCCTACTGCGAGGAGCAGACATGACCACCACCACGCCCGGCGCCGCCGAGGTCGAACTCGCCATTGGCGGCATGACCTGCGCCTCGTGTGCCGCCCGGATCGAGAAGAAGCTCAACCGCATGGACGGGGTCGAGGCCACCGTCAACTACGCCACCGAGAAGGCGAAAGTCACCTTCCGGGAGGACGTCGCCGTCGACGACCTGATCGCCACCGTCGAGGCCACCGGCTACACCGCGCGGGAACCCGAGCCCGACCCCGTGCGCACCGGGTCGGCGCCAGGCGAGGAGGCGGAGGGGGATGCGCCCGACGAACTGCGTCCGCTGCGCCAGCGGTTGACCACGGCTGTCCTCCTCGCCGTCCCCGTGATAGCGACGGCCATGGTCCCGGCCCTCCAGTTCGACTACTGGCAGTGGCTGTCGCTGACGCTGGCCGCCCCCGTGGTGACCTACGCCGCCTGGCCCTTCCACAAGGCGGCCTGGACCAACGCCCGGCACGGCGCGGCCACCATGGACACCCTGATCTCCGTCGGCACGAGCGCCGCGTTCCTGTGGTCGCTGTGGGCCCTGTTCTTCGGCACGGCCGGTACGCCCGGCATGACCCACCCCTTCGAGTTCACCATCGCCCGCACCGACGGCGCCGGGAACATCTATCTGGAGGCCGCGGCCGGCGTCACCGCCTTCATCCTGGCCGGGCGGTACTTCGAGGCACGGTCGAAGCGCAAGGCGGGCGCGGCGCTCAAGGCGCTCATGGAACTCGGGGCCAAGGAAGTCACCGTCCTGCGCGACGGCCGCGACGAGCTCATCCCGGTCGGCGACCTGAAGGTCGGCGACCGGTTCCTGGTCCGCCCCGGGGAGAAGATCGCCACCGACGGCACGGTCGTCGAGGGGGCGTCCGCGGTCGACGCCTCCATGCTCACCGGCGAATCCGTCCCTGTCGAGGTCGGCGAGGGCGACAGCGTCACCGGCGCCACGCTCAACGCCGGAGGCCGCCTGGTCGTCGAGGCCACCCGGGTCGGCGCCGACACCCAGCTCGCCCGCATGGCCAAGCTGGTGGAGGACGCGCAGAACGGCAAGGCCGCCGCCCAGCGGCTCGCCGACAAGATCTCCGCGGTCTTCGTCCCGGTCGTCATCGCGCTCGCGCTCGGCACCCTGGGCTTCTGGCTCGGCAACGGCGCGGGCCTGGCCGCCGCCTTCACCGCCGCGGTCGCCGTCCTCATCATCGCCTGCCCCTGCGCCCTGGGCCTGGCCACCCCGACCGCGCTCATGGTCGGCACCGGGCGCGGCGCCCAGCTCGGCATCCTCATCAAGGGCCCCGAAGTCCTGGAGACCACGCGCAAGGTCGACACCATCGTCCTGGACAAGACCGGCACCGTCACCACCGGGCGGATGACCCTGCTCGCCGTCCACACCGCGAAGGGCACGGACGACACAACTGTCCTGCGGCTCGCGGGCGCCCTGGAACACTCCTCCGAACACCCCATCGCCCAGGCCGTCGCCACCGGCGCCACCGCCCGGGTGGGCGCCCTGCCCTCCCCCGAGGACTTCGCAGGCGTCCCCGGTCTCGGCGTCCAGGGCATCGTCGAGGGACACGCCGTCCTGGTCGGCCGCGAGAAGCTCCTGGCCGAATGGGCCATCTCCCTGCCCACCGAGCTGGAGCGCGCCAAGGCCGAGGCCGAAGCCGGCGGGCGTACGGCCATCGCGGTCGCCTGGGACGGCGAGGCCCGCGCCGTCCTCGAGGTGGCGGACGCCATCAAGGACACCAGCCCGGAAGCGATCAGGCGGCTGCGCGCCCTCGGTCTCACCCCCATCCTGCTGACCGGCGACAACACGACCGTCGCCGAGGCGGTCGCCGCGGAGGCGGGCATCGCGCCCGAGCATGTGATCGCCGAGGTCATGCCGCAGGACAAGGTGGACGTGGTGAAGCGCCTTCAGGGCGAGGGCCGTTCGGTGGCGATGGTCGGCGACGGCGTCAACGACGCCGCCGCACTCGCCCAGGCCGACCTCGGGCTGGCGATGGGCACCGGCACCGACGCCGCCATCGAGGCGGGCGATCTGACGCTGGTGCGCGGCGACCTCAGGGCGGCGGCGGACGCCATCCGCCTCTCCCGCAAGACCCTGGGAACCATCAGGTCCAACCTCTTCTGGGCCTTCGCCTACAACGTCGCCGCGCTCCCCCTCGCGGCCTCCGGACTCCTCAACCCGATGATCGCCGGAGCCGCCATGGCCTTCTCCTCCGTCTTCGTGGTCGGCAACAGCCTCCGGCTGCGCGGCTTCCAGCCCGCCGACACCCACCCGCGAGGATGAACCCGGCCTGAACCCCGCCGCCGGGCAGGGAACCGGAGGAGAAGCGCCGGGCGTCCCCTGGGTGATCAAGTGTGAGGAGTGCGCGACGTGCGGATCTACTTCAGCGTGGACATGGAGGGCGTCACCGGGCTCGTCGACGCCGACGATGTCCAGCCGGGCGGACGGGACTACGAGCGTGGACGGCTGATGATGGCGGAGGATGTCAACGCGGCCATCCGGGGCGCCATCGCCGCCGGTGCCACCGACATCACCGTCAATGACGCGCACGGTCCCCAGCGCAACCTCCTGCCCGAGTCCCTGCACCCGGCGGCCCGCCTCATCCGGGGCAGGCCCAAACAGATGACCATGCTCGAAGGTCTCACCCCCGAGCACGACGCCGTCATCTGCGTCGGCTACCACTCGCGGGCCGGTGCGCTCGGTGTGCTGAGCCACAGTTTTATGGGCCACGAGATCGAAGACATGTGGCTGGACGGCCGACCCGTGGGCGAGATCGGCCTGGCCCATGCCACCGCGGCGGCCATCGGCGTCCCGGTGGCGGTCCTCACCGGTGACGACAGCGCCTGCGCGGAGATGACGGAGTGGGACGGGTCCGTCGCCACCGTTGCCGTCAAGTACGCGCGCGACCGCTTCGCGGCAGAACTGCGCCCGGCCCACGAAGCACGTACGGCGATCGAGGAAGCGGTCGCCGCCGGCCTCCCCGCACCGCGGACGGCTCAGTCGGTGACGTCGGCCCCGTCGACCCTCACCGTCCGCTGGCAGTCGGCCTCGGTGGCCGCCACGCTCCTCGGCATTCCGGGCGTCACCTCGACGGACACGCGAACCGTCGAGGCGCAGGGCGCGCTGCCCAGCCTGTACCGGCTCTTCGGCGTCTGGATGCGGGTGGCGGCCTCCCTGACCAATCAGCCACCGTACTGCTGACCGGGCCCTGGTCGTCGCGTCAGGTGGTCGGCCTCGCGACTCCCCGGATGAGGTCGGCCGCCTTCTCCGCGGCCATGATGACGGGCGCGTTGGTGTTCCCTCTTGGCACCGTGGGGAACACCGAGGCGTCGACGACCCGCAGGCCCGCCACGTCCAGCACCCGCAGCTCGGGGTCGACCACCGAGCCGATGGCGCAGGTCGAGGTGGGGTGGTACAGCGTCTGCCCGACCCGCTGCGCGAAGGCGAGGAGTTCCGCGTCGGAGTGCGTGTCCGGCACGTCGAACGGGCCGGTGACCACCTCGGCCAGCGCCTCCTGCCCCGCGATCCGCAGGGCGATCCGGATGCCGCTGACGATGCAGTCCCGGTCCTCGGCCGTCGTCAGGTAGTTGTGCACGATCCGGGGTGCGGCGTCCGGGCGCGGGGAGCGCAGCGTCACCTCGCCGCGACTGGTCGGGGCCAGGACGCACGGGCCGAACGCGAGACCGTGCTCGGTGACGGGGCCGAGCCCTTCCTGGTGGAACAGCACCGGAGCCATGTGGAACTGCACGTCCGGCGCGTCCAGTCCGTCCCGGCTGCGGAAGAAGCCGCCGGCCTCTCCTATGTTGCTGGTCAGCGGGCCGCGCCCGTCGCGCTCCAGCAGCGCGGCGTTCTCCGGACTCGCCGCGCTCATCAGGGATTCGACGCCGGTGCGGAAGTTGAGCAGCGCCATGTAGTGGTCTTGCAGGCCCTGGCCCACCGGGAGATCGCGCACCACATCGATGCCGAAGGCCGACAGCGTGGCGGCGGGCCCGATCCCGGAGAGCATCAGCAGCTTCGGGGACTCGTAGGTGCCCGCGGACAGGATCACCTCACGGTCGGCGCGGACCACGTCGACCGTGCCGCCCCGGTCCACCTCCACCCCCGTCGCCCGGCCGCCCTCGAGCACCACGCGGTGGGCCCGGGCCGTGTGGAGCACGGTGAGGTTCGGCCGCTCCAGGACCGGGTTCAGATAGGCGACGGCCGTGCTACAGCGCATGCCGCCGCGCTGGGTCAGCTGGAACCGCCCGACGCCGAACTGTGTCTCGCCGTTGAAGTCCTCGTTCCGCTTGTAGCCCGCCTGCTCGGCGGCCTGGACGAACGCCGTGGCGAGCGGGTGGTCCGACCTGCTGTCGCTGACCGTCAGCGGACCGCCCACCGAGTGGAACCCGTCCTCGCCGCGCTGGTTGTCCTCGGAGCGCCGGAAGTACGGCAGCACCTCGGCGTACGACCATCCTGTGGCCCCGGCGGCGCCCCAGCCGTCGTAGTCGGCGCGGTTGCCGCGCATATAGATCATCGAGTTGATCGAGCTGCTGCCCCCGAACACCTTGCCCCGGGGCAGATAGGCGCGCCGGCCTCCGGCCCCCGGCTCCGGGTCCGAGTCGAGATCCCAGTCGAACCCGCTCTTGAAGAGCTGGGGAAAGGCGGCCGGAACGTGGATCTCCTGCGCGGTGTCGGGGCCGCCCGCCTCGATCAACGCCACCCGGACATCGGGGTCTTCCGTCAGCCGCGCCGCCAGCACACAGCCCGCGGATCCGGCGCCGACGACGACGTAGTCATAAGTGTTCATCCAATCTCCCTGCCCGACGAGTGCGCTGACTGCGCGAACACCCCATGACGGTCCGCACGGAGCCGCGCTGATCTGGAGGGTCGCCCTGACAACGCTATATGGGTTGTGGGGGTGGCGGCTCAGCCCTCGAAGGCGCCGCGCAGCGCAACGGCGAAATCCGCCGGGTGCGTCAGAAAACCCACGTGTCCGCCCGGGAACTCCGCGATCGGGGCGCCGACTTGCTCCGCCAGGACCCCGGTCGTGCGGTGCGTCAGCGTCTTCGGCCCTTCGCCGCCGATCACCAGGGTGAACCGCGCCGTGCGCAGCGCCTCGGCGTCCGGCCTGAAGCGGACGAACGAACGCAGTTCGTACGCCAGGCAGGTCTCCATGTTGGCGCGAATGCGCGCCAACATCTCCCGCACCGGGGCGGGCAGGCTCTGGTCCGCTTCCGGTGGCGCGTCCACGCCGATCGCCGCGCTGAACTTCCGCAACGCGGGGTCGAGGCCCTCACGCTCGTACAGCTCGTACACCTCCTGGAACAGCGCATGCCAGCGGTCCGCGTCGGGCAGCAGATCGATCACGAACGGCTCGTGCGCCACCAGCGCCCGCACCTGGCAGGGGTGCCGGGCCAGGAGGTCCATGCCGATCATGCCGCCATAGCTGGTGCCGAAGACATGCGCCGGTTCACCGGCGGCGGCCGCGTTCAGCAGCAGGTGGGCGTCGTGGCCGTGCTCCTCGATCCGCTGGGGCCCGGGCGGGCCGGTGAGCCGGCTTCGGGAGTTGCCGCGCAGGTCGTAGGTGATGACGGTGTGGCTCTCCGCCAACAGACCGGCCAGCGGCCCGGGCAGTGTCCGGCCGGCTGTCGCGGCTCGGCCCCCGCCGCCCGGATCAGCCGGATCGCGTGCGGAGTTGCTCGCAGGCTCGGTTGAGGTGGAAGGCAAGAGCCTGGTCCGCACGCTCGGTGTCGCCGTCGGCGATGGCGTCCAGGATGTCCTGGTGCTCATCGGCGATCTCGGCGATGCGGAGGAGCTTGTACGTCTGGACCTGAGCCATGCACAGACGCATCTCGGCCATGACCGAGGCGTGGACGCGGCTGAGGCGCGGGCTGCCGAGCGCGTCGACGAGCGAGCGGTGGAAGCGGACATCGGGCTCGACCGCGGCGATCGTGGAGTCGTCCGCCTCCGCCAGTTTGCGGATCTCCACCTGGGCGGAGACGGCGGCGGGGGGCACCGACCGCCGTTGCGCCAGCTCGCGCATGACCTGGCGTTCCACGCAGGCGCGGGTGAAGTACAGGTCGGCGATGTCGTCGGCGTCGAAGACCGGTACCCGGGCGCTCTTGTGGGCGTCTCGACGCAACAGGCCCTCGCCGGTCAGCCGCTCGATGGCCGCTTTGGCGGTGGGCCGCGCCACCTCGTACTGCTTGGCGACCTCGGTCTCGGTGAGCGCCGTGCCGCCGGCGATCCGCCCGTCGAGGATCTGCTCGCGCAGCTCGAGAACGAGCGCGTCGATCAGGGATGTCGCCTTCAGGCGACTCGCCATCACGCCTCCTGGGAATGAGTTGGACTTAGCCCACATCACATTCAAATTACCACACGCGAATCCTTGACTGTTGAGAGTACTTGTCTTACAAGTTAGAACCTCGCCATGGCCTTGATGCTCCAAGCGGCGCCGCTCGCCGCACCGGGAGGTTCGATGTACCGACAAGTGCTTGACCCACTGGCCGGGTCGTTGCTCTGGTCCGCGCTCTGTGCGGCGGTGCCCCTGCTCGCCCTGTTCGTGCTGCTCGGGGTCTTCCAGGTGAGAGCGCAGATAGCGGCGCTGACCTCTCTGGTCCTCTCGCTGGCCCTCGCCGTGGTGGTCTGGGGCATGCCCTTACCGCAGGCCTTGTCCGGGGCGGTCGAAGGCGGCTTCTACGGTCTCTTTCCCATCATGTGGATCCTGGTGAACGCGCTGTGGATCTATCGCATGACCGAGATCACCGGATGGTTCGCCGTGCTGCGGCGGTCCTTCCGCACCATTTCCTCCGATCAGCGCGTCCAGGGCATCGTGATCGCGTTCTGCTTCGGAGCGCTGATCGAGGCGCTGGCCGGCTTCGGCGCCCCCGTGGCGATCACCGCGGTCATGCTGGTCACCGTCGGCATCGCTCCCATCAGGGCCGCGACCGTGGCGCTGGTGGCCAACACGGCGCCGGTCGCGTTCGGCAGCATGGCGGTGCCGCTGACCACGCTCGCCGGTGTGACCGGTCTGCCGCTCGGCGACCTCGGGGCGATGGCGGGACGGCAGACGCCGATGATCGCCGCGTTCATCCCGCTGCTGCTGGTGTTTCTGCTCGACGGCCGACGGGGCGTTCGGGAGACCTGGCCCGTCGCGGTGGTCGCGGGACTGACCTTCGCTCTTGCCCAGTTCGTGGCCGCCAACTACATCAGCGTCGAGACCACCGACATCATCGCGGGCGTGGTCACCCTGGCGACGGTGCTCGGGTTCATGCGGGTCTGGCAGCCGCGCACGGTGCAGCAGGCCCCCCAGGCGCCCGCCGAGGCCGACTCCGAGGACCGTGAGGGCAGTGCCCTCATGGCGTTCGCCCCGTACCTCATCATCTGTGCGCTCTTCGCGCTCACCCAGGCCGGACCCGTCAAGGAGTGGCTGGCCGCGCACGGCGTCGCCCAGTTCACCTGGCCCGGCCTGCACGTCGAGTCCCCCGAAGGCCGGCCCGCCGCGGCCGTGACCTTCAAACTGGAACATCTCAAGGCGGCGGGCACCATCCTGCTGTTCGCCGGTCTGCTCACCATGGCGCTCTACCGGGTCGGGCCCGGCCGCGCGGTGCGGGCGTACGGAGCCACGCTGCGCCAACTCCGCTGGACCGTCGTCACGGTGACGTCGGTGCTCGCCCTGGCGTGGGTCATGAACCTCTCCGGCCAGACCTCGACCCTGGGCACCGCGCTGGCCCAGACCGGCGCCGCCTTCGCCCTGTTCTCCCCGATCGTGGGGTGGCTGGGCGTCGCGGTGACCGGGTCCGACACCTCGGCCAACTCGCTGTTCGGAGTGCTTCAGGTGACCGCGGCGCGTGAGACCGGGCTGGATCCCGTGCTCCTCGCGGCCGCCAACTCCACCGGCGGCGTGCTCGGAAAGATGCTGTCGCCGCAGAACCTGGCTGTCGCCGCCGCGGCGATCGGCATGGCCGGCAGCGAGGGCACGATCTTCCGCAAGGTGATCGGCTGGAGCCTCGGGCTCCTCGCCGGGTTCGCACTCCTCATCTATCTGCAGTCGACTCCGGTCCTGGGCTGGATGACCGTCTGACCGCGAAACCACAACGAAAGGAACCCCCATGCGTGTTGTCTGCGCCCCGGACAAGCTGCGTGGCTCGCTGGACGCCGCCCAAGCGGCCGCCGCCCTCGCCGCCGGCGTCCGCGCGGCCGGCGGTACCCCCGTCGAGCACCCGCTCGCCGACGGCGGAGAGGGTTCACGTCACACCGTGCAGGCCGCGCGCGGGGGCGCGGTCGTCGACGTCGACGCCGTCGACGCGCTCGGCCACCCCCTGAAGACGCGCTTCGGCCGCCTGGACGACGGGACCGCGGTCGTCGAGGCGGCGGAGGCGATCGGCTGGGATCCGCCGGCCACCGCGGAGCACGACGTGATGCGCGCCTCCAGCGCCGGCCTGGCCGCTCCGATCCTCGCGGCGGTGCGGCAGGGAGCACGGCGGATCATCGTCTTCCTGGGCGGAACCGTGACCATGGACGGCGGAACGGGAATGCTCGCCTCCCTCGGGGCCCGGATCCTCGACGCCGACGGGACGCCGCTGGCGGGCAGCGGCGCCGACCTGAGCCGCGGCCGCATCGATTCGGTGGACCTCGCTCCGGCGCGCCGCGCACTCGCCGGCGTCGAACTGGTCGCCGCGGCCGACGTCCTCAGCCCCCTGTACGGGCCCGATGGCGCCGCCCGGGTCTTCGGGCCCCAGAAGGGTGCCGAGCCGGCCACGGTCGAACTCCTCGACGACGGACTGCGACGGCTCGCCCCCCTGCTCGGGGCCGGGTCGGTCGCGAGCGGTGGCGCCGCCGGCGGCCTCGGAGCCGCGCTGCTCGCGCTGGGGGCCGAACTGGTGCCCGGCGCGGGACTGGTCCGGCAGTTGACCCACTTCGACGAGCAACTGGCCGCGGCGGACCTCTGCCTCACCGCGGAGGGGAAGGTGGACGCCGGGACGGACGCGGGCAAGACCGTCAGCGCGGTGGTGGGCGCCTGCGCGGACGCCGCCGTTCCGTGCGTCGTACTCGGCGGGACGATCACCCCGGAGGCCGACCGCCTCTATGGGCGCGGCGCCACCGCGGTCCTGCCCATCGGCGCCGGGCCCCGCGATCTCGACACCGCCCTGCGCCACGCCGCCGACGATCTCACCAGGACCGCCTACGCCGTGTGCCGCCTCGCCACGGCCCGGCCCCGCAGAGAGCACGCCCTGGTGTAGCGGAGGCCTCCGCGCCCGGCCCGGCCCGGAGCGGGGCCGGGCCGGGCCGGGCCGCGAGCGGCTCGCATGGCTCAGAGGCCCGGGCGAACCCGGAACCAGTCGAATTCCGCCGCTTCCGCCGCACCACCCGTGTCGATGGTTTTGGTTTCCGGCCGCGTGGCGAAGAGCCCCACCGTCGACCCGATCCACTTGCCCGCCGTCGCCTGGAACGGCGCGCCGAGCGGAGCGAACCCGTGACCGTCCACGTCGGCCGCGAACTGGCACACCGCTCCGGGGCTCACGCTCACCCGCAGCCGCACCGCCACGCGCGGTCTCCCCAGCGGCACCGGCGTGGCGGCGTCCACCTCGGCGGCGTCCTTGGCCGCGGTGCGGTACGCCAGGACGATCTGGTCGCCGTCGTGGCGCAGGCCCGCCCAGGCGTAGCTCTCGCCCAGCATGACGAGTCCGGCCCGGGCCTCGGCGGTCCTGGCGGACAGCGTCATCGAGGTCGTCGCGACGAAGGATTCGGCGGGCAGCCGCTGGCCCAGCACATTGGGCAGCAGCCGCAGGTCATGGGTGACCGGGCTGGGCCGGCAGGCCAGGGCGAGCCGGCTCGGGAACCGGCGCAGCGACCACCAGGCCGGATCGGCGTTGGCCTGCCAGCTCCACTGTCTCCCCAGCTCCGCTCCGGTGAACTCGTCGCCGGTGGCCGGCGCGGTCACCCTGGCCCGGCCGTCGACGCGCGGCTTGGCGTGCACCAGCACCGGGGTGCCCCGGCCGCTGCCGTCGTCGGCGCCCATCACCGGCCACCCGTCGGTGCGCCACCGCATCGGCTGTAGATGCACCACCCGGCCGTAGGCCCCGCGGTCCTGGAAGTGCAGGAACCAGTCCTCACCGCCCGCGGTACCCACCCATGCTCCCTGGTGCGGCCCGTTGACGGGGGTGTCGCCCTGGGCCAGCACGATGCGGTCCTCATAGGGACCCTGGATGGTGCGGGAGCGAAACGCCGACTGCCAGCCGTTGGTGACTCCGCCGGCCGGGGCGAAGATCCAGTACCAGCCGTCCCGCTTGTAGAGTTTCGGCCCCTCCAGCGTGGTGTAGCCGGGCAGGTCATCGCCGTTGATCACGATCTGGCCCGCGTCGAGCAGGCCGCTCCCGTCCGGGCTCATACGGTGCAGCGTCAGCCGGTTGTTGATGCCGCTGCGGCTCTTCGCCCAGGCGTGGATCAGATAGGCCTGCCCGTCGTCGTCCCACAGCGGACACGGATCGATCAGGCCTTTGCCCGGCTTGACCGGGTGCGGTTTACTCCATGGCCCCCGCGGATCGGTGGCGGTCACCATGAAGATCCCGAAGTCCGGGTCTGGATAGAAGATCCAGAACTTGCCGTCGTGGTGCCGCAGGGCCGGGGCCCACACCCCATCGCCGTGCCTCGGCTGGCTGAAGTGGTCCTTGGGCTCCAGTTCGGTCAGGGCGTGCCCGATGATGCTCCAGTTGACCAGGTCGGCCGAGCGCAGGATCGGCAGTCCGGGGATGCGGTTGAAGGTGGAGGCGACCAGATAGAAGTACGCGCCCACGCGGATCGCGTCGGGATCGGACCAGTCGGCGTTGAGCACCGGGTTCTGATAGCGCCCGTCCCCCAGGTCCGCCACCCACGGGAGCCGCCCCCGCGCCGAGGCCGCCTCACCGCCCGTGCCTTCTCCGCCCGTCGCCCCGCCGCCCGCCTCGACCGGCCCGCCGGACCGTGCCGCTGCCGAGGCCTGGGCAGCACCACCGATCCCGCCGAGCACCGTCGATCCGGCCGCCGCGCCAAGGCCGGCCCGCAACACTTCCCTGCGACTGTGTTCGCTCACCGTTTCTCCGCACCTCGAACTCGTCGTTGTCTGTGCCGTCCACTGAGCAGCCACGGGAGTGGCCGGGGCGTTGCCGCTGCTTCCCCACCACCCCGGAGTAAGCGCTTTCTGCGGATGAGTGTGTCAGCGAGGAGCGCCATGGACAAGAACTCGGCGTCCTGGCTGCCGACCCCGGGGACATCAGGCCTGAAGGCCAGCCGGATCGCGCTGGGCCGCATGAGCTTCGGCGCGGCCTCCGTGGTGCAGCGCCCGCCCGTGGGGAGAGAAGAGCACGAGCCGCGAACACAGCAACCCGGCCACCGACCAGCAGGGTCGGCCGCTCTTCCTCGACAGCGACCAGGACCGTCGCAGCCGTCAGCCCTTGTTGCGCCGCTGTACGACATAGGCGTACTGGTCCGGCCAGCGGGGCTCGGCTCCGAGGGTGAGCGCGGCGTGCTGCGGCCAGGAGGGGTCGCGCAGCAGTTCGCGGCCGGAGGAGGACCTCACGGTCGCCGAAAAGGCGGCCGGTCTGATGGAGCGCGCGACGGACGAGCACGAGATGGTGCGCTGCGACATCGCCTTCCACGACGCCGTCTTCGCCGCCCTCAAGCTCTTCGCGGCCCATCGCCGTCTTGCCGTCGACGTGGTCAGCGGGACCGCGGGCCGGTTGGTCGACAGCGCCACTTTTGCGGGACAGTCCCGCTTCTGCGATGCGATACCGCTCCGGTGACTGGCATCTGCGGCAGTATGATCTACGCATGCACACGTACCGGATCGGGGATGCCGCGGCCTTGGTGGGTGTCAGCGCCGACACCCTCAGGCGCTGGGTCGACGGCGGCAGGCTGCGCGCCGAGCGCGACGAGCAGGGCCGGCGGATCATCCCGGGGCCGGATCTGGCGGTGTTCGTACGGGAGTTGAACCGCGGGGAGCGCGAGAGCACCGGCTCCTCGGCGCGCAACCGCTTCTCGGGCATCGTCACCGAGGTGATCCTCGGAGATGTGTCGGCGCAGGTGGAGATCCAGGCCGGGCCGTTCCGCGTGGTGTCCATGATCAGCCGGGAGTCGGCCGAGGAACTGGAGCTGGAACCCGGTGTGCCGGCGGTGGCCGTGATCAAGTCGACGAATGTGGTCATCGAGAAGGCATGACAGGGCAGAGGAAGATTTCCTCGACGACCCGTTTCGCACACCGGCCCGCACGCTGGGCGAGTTCGGCGCCACCATCACCTTCGCCGGCGACTTGACCGGCCGCACCCAGACCATGCCGCCGGCCGTCTGCCTCGCCCTGCCGACGGCACCGCCGGAGCCGGTGCCACTTCCGCCGCCGTCACCTCCGCCGCGTCCGCCGATACATCGGGTGTATAGGCCGGAACTCTCCAGGCACACCCAGGCCGTTCTTGCCGAACACCTTGACGCATCCGATGTTTCGGTGATGATTGCCTACGTCGCGCTCAGCCTCGATCGACCCGCACCGCGATCGACCCGCATCCTCACCGAGCGCGGCGTCGCGTTCCGCATGTGACCTCATCCGGCTGGCTCTCACCTGGAAGGGCAGCACCACATGGTCTCGATCCGGCACGTTCTCTCGGCTCTCGTCGTCGCACTGACCCTCGCCTTGGTGCCGCTGAGCGGAGCGGCACCCGCGTGGGCGGGCACCAGACCGGCCCCCGGACACTCCGACCGGGGCTGGGTCGGCACCTGGGAGGCCGCCGCCTCCGGCACCGTGCCGGGCCTGCCCGGCAACTCGATCCGCAATGTGGTGCACACCAGCGTCGGGGGCCACGCGGCCCGGATCCGGGTGTCCAACCGGCTCGGCACGGCCCCGCTCGAACTCGGGGCGGCCACCGTGGCGTTACAGGAGGCCGGGGCACCGAAGAGCCCGAACGCCATCGCCGGGACGGCCCGCCCGGCCACTTTCCACGGCCGGACCTCGGTCACCGTGCCCGTCGGCGAGGACGTGGTCAGCGACCCGGTACCGCTGCGCGTCCCCGCGGACACCAACCTGCTGATCACCCTGTTCACCCCGGCCGACTCCGGGCCCGCGACCTACCACCGCTCCGCCCTGCAGACCTCGTTCCTCGCCCCGGACGGCGACCACACCGCCGACGAGGACGGCGCCGCGTTCACCGCCACCACGAGTTCCTGGTACTACGTGACCGGCGTGGACGTGCTCAGCCCACGCACCCCGGGCAGCGTGGTCACACTCGGCGACTCCATCACCGACGGATCGGGGTCGACGGCGAGCGCCAACCGCCGCTGGCCCGACAGGCTGGCCGCGCGGCTGCGCGAACTGCCCGCGCGCCAACAGCTGGGCGTACTCAACGCCGGCATCTCGGGCAACCGCGTGCTGTTGGAGGGTACCGGGCCCAGCGCCCTGACCCGGCTGGACGCGGACGTGTTCTCCCGCAGCGGGGTGCGCGCCCTCATCGTGATGGAGGGCATCAACGACATCAAGGGCACCCCCAACCAGACCGACCCCGCGGCGTTCGCGGACGCCTACCGCCGCATCGCCGAGCAGGCCCACGCCCGCGGCATCCGCGTCATCGGTGGCACGATCACCCCGTACGGCGGCAATGGCGGCTACACCGAGGCCCGCGAGGCCGTACGGCAGGCCGTGAACGAGTTCATCAGGAACAGCGGCACCTTCGACGCGGTGGTGGACTTCGACGCCGTGGTCCGCGACCCCGCAGACCCGCACCGCATCCTCCCCGCCTACGACACGGGCGACCACCTGCACTTCAACGACGCGGGGCTGCAGGCGATGGCCGACGCCGTCGACCTGACCGAGCTCCGGGTCGGCGGGCCCACACCCGCATCGGCCACGTCGGCCACGTCGGCCATGTCGGCGAAAGGCTGAGCTCGCCGAGCGACACCCCCGGGGCCCACCGGCCGACGGCTCGCGTAGTGTTCCGGACCATGCTGCGAGGAGCTCCCGTCGAGCGCAAATACCCCGTTCCGCTGACACTGCATCAGCTGTGGATGGTGTCGCTGTGCGCACCCGTGAGCCGGGAGGCGAGAGCCTCCCGGCTCACCCTCTATCCGTACAAGCACGTCAACGGCGGGCGCGCCCGGAAGTGGCTGGCCGAGAAGTGGGAGATCTCCTCGCGGCCGGCGCTGCTCGGCCGGCTCAACAAACTCGCCCGGTTCGGCTACCGGGAACGAGCCGGGCAGCGCTCCGATGCCTCCCCGCTGGCCTGGGACATCGCGCTCTACGTGGACGTCGTCCGCAACGGCTTCGCGGCCGGCTATCTGGAGGAGGCCGACGCCTGGCGGCTGCTGCACGAGATCGTTCCGCGGGCCAGGGGGGCATACGGCTCCTGGGCGCAGTACGCCCAGGGCTATCTGATAGGCCGTCTGGTCTGGATGGACATGCTGCGCGGCACCCCGAGCGAAGGTTTCCCGGCGCCGCAGAGCGTCTCCGATGAGCACCTCCGGCGGCTGCTGGACCCCGCGAACACCGAGAGCCCGTGGAACCTGGCCCCCTGGGAGGCGATCGGCCACCCGGACCGAACACGGTGAGGTGACCGCCTGGCAGCCGATCAGCCCGCGTCAGCCCGCGTCAGCCCGGTCTGCCCGCGTGGCCGACACCTGGTCGAGGTCCTCGGCCGCCTTGGCGAGCAGGTCCAGCATGGCCAGTTCGGCGCGCGGGGCGTCCTGGTCCCGGATGGCGTCGAGGACCGCGCGATGGCTGGGTACGGGGTCGTCGGCGCCCCCGTGGGCGTGCACCAGCCGGTCCCGCTCGCGCAGGCCGGGTTCCAGCAACAGGTCGAGGCGGGCGAGGAGTTCATTGCCGGTGGCGGCGAGCAGCGCGCGGTGGAACGAGGCGTCGGCCTCCGCCTCGGCCGCGGTGTCCCCGTGGGCGTCCCCCATGGTGGCGAGCGCGGCGCCCAGCGCGACGAGATCGGCCTCGGTGCGGCGCAGCGCCGCGCGGTGGGCGGCGGCGGGCTCCACGACGGAGCGGACGTCGGCGAGGTCGTGCATCAGCCGCTCACCGTCCCCCGTCTCCATGCGCCAGCGGATGACATCGGAGTCCAGGAGGTTCCAGACGGCTCGGGGGCGCACAAAGGTGCCGCGCTTCTGGCGGGCGTCGATCAGCCCCTTGCCCGCGAGGACCTTCAGGGATTCGCGCATCACGGTGAGGCTGACGTCGAGTTCGGCGCCGAGGGCCCGTATGTCCAGGACCTCGCCCTCGGCGAAGTCACCGCCCACAATGCGGGCACCCAGCTGCCGCACCACCTGGCCGTGCACGCCTCGGCCGGCATAGGACGACATGGGGGTTCCTCCTCATGGTTGCAGGACGTGGCGCCAGAACGTGGTGCCAGAAGGTGGCGCCAGGGCAGGCGGACGACGACGGGCGAAGCGCCCACCATACCGTGAACGTTAATTATGAATACATCTTGACACCTCGGTGACGCCCGCCCACGATGAGCCGGACGCCTACCGAAAGGCCGGTTCCCCGTGCCCGTCGCGCCGCCCGACCACCTGCCGGAGAAACTGACCATCTCCCTGTGGGACTTCAGCTGGTACACCCGTACCGGCCCCGGGGAGCCCTTCGCCGACCTCGACCGGGCCTTCGTGGAGGCCGTGGCGCGCGGATACAACACCGTGCGCATCTGCGCCATGCCCTTTCTGCTCTTCCGCTCCGGACTCGACACCGGCAAACTCCGGCTGGGACCGCTGGGCGGCGGGTACGGGCAGCGGACCCGCTGGTACGACGTCGGCGGCAGCACCGAGATCGACGGCCGCGCCCACCTTCGCGCGCTGTTCGAGGCGGCCCGCCGGCACGGCTGCTTCATCATCCTCTCCAGCTGGGAGTACCAGCAGAGCCCGTCGTTCGGCGGCGACCGCTCCTGGTACGACGCCCTGATGGCCGTCGATCCCGAGCGGCGCGCCGAAACCCTCGCCGACGCGCTGGCCGACCTGATCGACTTCCTCGCCGCGGACGGGCTCGACGACCGGATCGCCTTCACCGAGCTGCACAACGAGGTCCAGGGCGGACGGCTCACCCAGGGGCTGACGGGCCCGGACACCGTGGTCGCCCTGCGGCCGCGCCTGGAGCGCGGCCTCGCCCGGTTCCGGGAGCGCCACCCCGACCGGCCGGTCACCGTCAACTACGCGAAGGTCCCGGTCGGGTCGCTGCGCGGCGTCCCGCGCGACATCGACGTGGCGGTCTTCCACCCGTATGTCTACGGCGTGCTCGACGAGCTCATCGACGTCTTCGCCCTGCGCGACCGGTCCCGCCCCTTCCCGCAGGACTTCGCCGGGGAACACCTGCTGCGCCCCGACGCCCCGGACCTGGCCGACTGGGCGCCGCCCGCCGAGGACCTGTGGCGGCTCGAGGCCACCCTCGTCGGCCGCGAGATCTACGCGCACGACTGGTGCGACCCGGCCAAATGGGACGCCTGGCTGTACGGGCGCTACGCCGTCCACCGCCTCGCGATGGAGCAGCGGCTGGTCACCTGGATCGAGGCCGCCGCCGACTGGGCGGCCGGGGCCGGGGTCCCCCTGGTCTTCGGCGAGGGCTGGATCGGCTACACCCCGCTGCACGGCACCTTCGAGGAGGGCCCGGTCGGGGCCGCGTTCTGCCGCCGCGCGGTGGCCGAGTCCGCTCGGGTCGGCGCCTGGGGAACGGTCGTGTGCTCCAACGCCGCACCGCACCACCCGATGTGGCAGGACCTCACGCTCCAGCGGGAGTGCAACGCCCTGCTGTTCGGCTGAGCTGTTCGGCATTTCGGCGTGAGGGAGCGCTCACGGCGCTAACCTACGTACCCTGTCGTGCACACAACGGGGGTGTCATGAGCGACAACGATCTGCCGGAGCCGAAAGACGACCAACTCCCCCTGCCGCCCGGCCCATCGGAGGGTGGCGGGATCCTTGCCCCGCCGCCCCTGTCGGCCCAGCCGGGGAAACCCAACATCTACGACCCCAACGCGCCCGCGCCCAGGCGTCCGCTCGCCCCCGGCGTCCAGGGCCCGGTACCGCAGAACCTCGCGATCGCCCCGAGTGTGTTGCGCCGCGCGGCGGGCAAGGCGGACGAGGTCTACGACACCCTCCACAAGCAGGCGGCGTCGCTGGAGGAGCCGACCTCCACCGCGGTCAAGGGTGTGCACGGCCTCCAGGTCGAGAGCGCGCTGAGACGGTCGCACAAGCACTGGGAAGAGCAGGCGGGCACGGTCACCGCCTGGCTCGCCCATATCTCCGAGAGCCTGCGGGCGGCGGCCGACATACACGTGAAGCAGGACCTGGGCACGGGGGACTCGTTCGGCCGGAAGGAACGTCCCGGGCTTTACGACGGCGGTCTCCAGGACCGCTCGTATCTGACCGGCGACCCGTCGTTCTCGTCGTTCTCGTCGATCTCGAGGTACTGATGGAAACCTTCTACCAGGAGTTCCGATCGGCCGACTTCGGTGCGCTGGACACGCTGGTCACGAAGTGGAAGGGCGTCCACGACAAGATCAAGGACCTGGACGACAAGATCCGTGACGAGGTGCTGAAGCCCCTGAAGGACAAGGGGTACTGGGAGGGGATGGCCGCCCCCTTCGCCTGGACCCAGATCGACGACATCCAGCGTCAGGTGACCGCCGCCGCCAAAGTGGCCGACGGCGTGCGCAGGGCCGTCGAGGACGGGGCCGGGGAGCTGAGGGCCGCGCAGAAGAGGCTGAACGACGCGGTGCGGGAGTTCGGCGAACAGGGGATGTACATCAACCCCGAGAAGGCCCAAGTGGTCCTGGCCGCGGACTGCGCGCCGGAGAATTACGACAAGGACGACGTGAAGAAGGTGAACGCCGCCCAGACCAGGCTCAACGAGATCCTGCGGGAGGCGTTCGAGGTCGACCAGAACCTGTCGATCACGCTGATGGAGAACGTCGGCCTGGAGCAGTGGTTCAACACCGGGAAAGTCCGCACGGACGTCAACCACACCAGCGGCATCAGTACGGACCGCTACGACACGCTCGGCCGGGACATGGGCGGCCTCGACCCCTTCCCGTCCACCAACCACCTCACACCGCGCACCCTTCTGACCAACTGGGCGGCCGGGACGGGCGACGACCACTACTCGTTCTCCCAGCACGACCCGTTCGTCGAACAGCTCCGTAAGAGCGACAGCATGGACGGGATCCGGAAGCAGACCCTGGACGGGTGGAAGGCCGGCCGCGGGGAGGGCACGGCCAAGTACCAGATCTCGGGTATGTCATTCCCCGAGCAGGCGGGCATGTACGCGAAGGACATGACCGGCCTGTCCGGCCTCGACAATCTGTGGGGCGGCGACACCAACGAGGCGCAGTCCCTGCTCGGCTCCTATGCCGTCAACTACGTCGTCAAGGGCACCGACCCCGACGGCAAGCTCATCGTGCAGTACACACTCAACAACGACACCGACATGGAGTCGGCCCTGCCCGGATACCAGGGCTGGCAGGAGAAGGCCAACCATGACACCGGGCCCGGTGCGGGCATTGGGGAAACCATGGTCTGGACCGAGCGCATCGACCCGGACGACCGCTGACAGGCCCGTCTGGCAGACTCGGCGCGATGGCGACGACGAGGCGACCAGGACTGGTCCGCAGGCTCTGGCGGGTCCGTCCGATCAGATTCGCGCTGATAGGGATGGCATGCCTCATCGTGCTTCCGGTGGGGTGCATAGCCGTCATGAACGTCGTGTCGGAGGAGTGCGAGAAGACCAGTCCCGACGTGGCCGAGTACGACCTGCCCGGGACGTACCGGGGCCCCGACGGCATGCGGATCACCCTCGGGCGCCGGGTCCAGGTGAAGAACTGGCCTTACGACCTGTCCCTCGGGGAGGACGACGGACGACGCTTCGACGGCCAGGGGAGTTGGTCCTACGACACGGGCACCGTCGTCCCCGGCGACGAGGAGTTCGGGATCGTCGAGCTGAACTTCGCCAAGGTCGGCCCCGAGGACTATGTGGCCCGCGACAGCCAGGAGCTGCTGGTCGGCGGTACCCCGGCGGACCCGGTCCTGTTCCACCAGGTGGACCCGGACAACTGCCCCGATCCGGTGTTCCGGCAGTAGTTGCGGAACACCGGATCGGGTCCGGGCCGGGGTTTCACCCCGGGCTCTCCACGTAGGTGTAAAGGCCCGAGGAGGTGGTGCCGCCGACAGTGGTGACCGCGATGTTGACGGGCCCGGCGACGGGGTGGGGTGGGGCGGTGGCGGCGATCGTGTTGTCGGAGACCACGGAGAAGTACGCCGGGACGCCGTCGAAGGCGACCGACTGGGCGGTGGCGAGGTTGGTGCCCTGGATGGTGACCTGGTTGCCGCCCGAGGTCGGGCCCTCGTTGGGGCTGGCACTGGTCAGGGTGGGTGGGTCGAAGTAGGTGAAGGGGAGGCCGTTGGAGGTGCCGCCCGGGGTGACCACGGTCACCGTCACCGGGCCGGGGCCGGGGACGGCGGGGATGTTGACGGTGAGAGAGGTGTCGGTGCCGGACACGATGGTGGCCGTGCTGGGACCGAAGTGCACCGCTGTGGCCCCGGCCAGGTTGAGGCCGGTGATGACGGCGGTGCCCCCACCGCCGGTGGGGCCCTGAGCGCCGCCCTCGCCCTCGAAGGGGCTGCTGGTCACGGTGATGCCGATGAGGACGGGCGCGGGACGGTAGGTGAAGGTGCCGAAGCTGCCGGTGCCACCGGCGGTGGTGACGGTCACGGGGACCGTGCCGTAACCGGGTGGGCTGGAGACGGTGACCGAGGTGGAGGTGTTGGCGAGGATCGTGGCGGTGGCCGTGCCGAAGTGCACGGCGGTGGCGCCGGAGAGATTGTGGCCCCGGATGATCACGGTGGTGCCGCCGGTGACCGGCCCGGCACTGGGAATCGCCTGTAGTGAGATCGCGCTGACCGTGCCGGCGAGGGAGTTGGTCACGTACAGCCGGGTGGAATCCGGGGTCACCGCGACGCCCAGCGGGCCATCTCCGGTGGGAAGGGTGCCGAGGACCGCGTTGGCGGCGAGGCCGATCACGCTGACGATGTCCTGGTCGAGACTGGCCACATAGGCGACGGTCCCGTCCGGGCTGATGGCCACCTGCCGAGGGGTGGGGACGGGGATCGTGGTGGTGACCGTGTTGGTGGCCGTGTCCAGAACGGCGACGAACTGAGCGCCGGCGGTGGACACATAGGCGCGGGTGCCGTCCGGGGTGATCGCCACGAGTACCGGGACATCGCCGACCACCGTGGTGCTGGTGACGGTGTTGGTGGCGGTGTCGATCACCCTGACCGAGCCGTCGGCGGTGGAGGCCACATAGGCATGGGTGCCGTCGGGGGTCACCGCCACTCCGACCGGGCCGGGGCCCACCGGGACGGTGGCGGTGACCGTGCCGGCGGCCGTGTCGACCACGCTGACAGAGTTGTCTTGGAAGTTGGCCACATAGGCGCGGGCGCCGTCGGGGGTCAGCGCCACCCCGATGGGTGCGGCGCCCACGGGGATGTTCGTCAGGACCGTGTTGGTGGCGGTGTCGATCACTGCGAGCGACGCGTCGCCGAACTGGGTGACATAGGCACGGGTGTTGTCCGGGGAGACCGCTATGAGGGACGGCCCGTTGTTTGTGGGGATGGTGGTGGTGACGGTGTTGCTGACGGGGTCGATCACACTGATGGTGTTCGACGCCTGGTTGGCGACGTAGACGTGTGCGCCGTTCGGGCTCACGACCACTCCCTGGGGAGTGGCGCCCACGGGGATGGTGGTGCCGGCCGCCAGGAGGACGGGGTCTCGCAGCGTCTGCCTTTCGGCGGTCAGGAGCAGGGGGGATTCGAGCAAGGTGGTCATGGTGCGTCCCGGGGGGAGAGAGAGCGACAGCAGACAGGAGCTGTTCATTCCCCCCAATTCCCTGACCTACAAGACATGTAACCTTTACGACATATGTGGTCTTATATGAAACTCTTGTCCCCCTCGGACGCCTTCACGGCGCGTTCACGACGCTTTCAGGACGGCCTCACGCGACGTCGAGCTCGCCGAGCAGGGCGAAGGTGAGGGCATCGACCGGCCGGGGGTCGGTCGCGGTCGGCTCGCTGTAGGTGTTCACCATCATCACGGCCGCGGAGGCGCTCGCCCGACTGAAGGCCGCACAGGTGCTGAATCCGCCCGTGCCGCCGTTGTGCCAGGTCATGGTCCGGCCGCCGGCCAGCCGACCGAGGTGCCAGCCGAGCCCCAGCCGCAGATTGTCATCGACCGTGAAGTGGGGCCGCTGGGTCAGCTCGATGGCGGCCCGCAGTGGGGAGTGCTCCGGGCGCAGCTGCGCGCCGAGGAAGCGCACCATGTCGTCGGCGGTGCTGTACATCGAGGTGCCGGCCGCGCTGAGCACATGGTCGTGCCAATCGGGGACGGGCTGTCCGGCGAGATGCCCGACCGCCTTGCGGGACGCCATGTCCGGCCGCAGCGTCGTGGTGGTGTCCGTCAGGCGGAGCGGCTCCGCCACCCGGTGTCGCACCATCGAGTCCACGGCGTCGAAGGCCAGCGCCTGACCGAGGAGGCCGAACCCGAGGTTCGAGTACGCGTAGACGCTGCCCGGCTCGGTGGCCAGTGTGGTCTCGCCGAGGCCGCTCGCCAGGTCGTCCAGCGTGTAGTGCGCGTACGGGTCGTCAGGGTCGGCGCCGGCGAGCAGGTTGGGCGGCAGCGAGGGCAGGCCGGAGGTGTGGGTGGCCAGATCGGCCAGGGTGATCCGCCGTGGCCCCTGGTGCGGGACGGGGAACCGGGCGGGCAGGACCAGCGGCGCGTCCAGGCGGGTGGTGCCCGCGCACACGGCGCGGGCCAGGGCCGTGGCGGTGAGCGTCTTGGTGATCGAGCCGAGTTGGAAGACGGTTCGGCCGTCCGGCGCCGACGCGCCCGGACCCTCTCCCCCGCCCGCGACATAGGTGCGGGTGCCGTGGATGACCCCGCAGACCGCGCTCGGGCTGCCGGCGTCCAGCGCACGGCTCACATACCGCCGCACCAGCGCGGGCAGGTCGTCGGCCGCGGCGGCGTTGCCGGGCAGCAGTGACGCCCCCGCCGCCGTCGTCGCCACGGTGAGGAATTTCCTCCGCTGCATGGGTCACTCCCCCGTCGATCGGTTGCCTGTCGGTACCACCGCGGACAGCACGACGAGCAACGGCACCACCCTGCCCGCGGGGACCTGGTAGTGACCGCGCCCCTCGGCCTGAAGCCAGCCGGTGGCGGTGAGTTGTTTGAGGTGGTGGTACAGCTGGCCGGTGGTGTGCAGGCCCGCGGCCTCCTGGAGCTCCGCCGCGGACCGGGTGCCGCGCAGCGCCGCGCGCAGCAGGGTCAGCCGGACGGGGTGGCCCAGCGCGGCCAGCGGCGCGGCCCCCTCCGACCAGTCCGCCTCCAACAGCGGGCCTGTCTCCGCGCCTTGCTGCCATTCGTATCTCTCGCCCGTCGGCAGGTTCAGCGCGCCGGTGAACAGCACCTGACCGGCCCCGGTGAGGCGGCGGCGCAGCCCGTCGAGGGCCCAGAACACCTCGTCCCGCGACGCCTGCGGCTCCACTTCCAGCCGCGACACCCGTTCTTCGAGCGCGGCGAGCCGTCTCTCCAGGGACTCATCAGCCATAGGACGGAGATTACGGTATTCCGTAATAACAGAGCAACCCGAGGACCACGGCCCAGCTCAGCGCTTCCGCGCTACCGAGGAGCACAAGCGCCCCTCAGTAAAGGTCGGATGAAAGGCCGTTCGGAGCCTTGACGGGCTTATTGGTCCAGTCCATGGTGGGAGGCGTTCCGGCGTGCCCCGGGGGCGGGAGCGAGCCGCACCCCGCCGCATGCCACGCACCTTCACGTTGGACCGCCCTGGCCCCTTCATCGCGGTCCGTCCGCACCGCGTGTGTCATCGGTTGACATCCTCAGAAGGAAACCAACGAACATGACCGAACACGCTCCACGCCATTTCAGCCGTCGGGCGGTACTCGGCTCCATGACCGCCGCCGCCGTCGGCACTCCGCTCGCCCTCGGCAAGGCGGCGTCGGCGGCGCCCCGAGCGCCGGCAACCCCCCGGGCACCGCAGCTCCTCTGGCACCCGAACCCGTCCAGCGCCGGGCTCAAGGCCTTCGAAGGCATCGAGGCCGACCGCGGAAACGCCCACCCCGACCGGGACTACGTCATCGTCGAAGGCGGTGACCACTACCGCTTCAACATCTGGAAGGACGACCGGGACACCACCGGCGACGGGGACCGTCAGCGCACCGAGTCCAAGGGCATGGTGCAGGACGGCACGACCCTGAAGATGCGCGACGGCGAGACCTGGAGCATCACCTACGAGATGTTCATGCCGACCTCGCTGCACGGCACCAGCAAGTTCACGCATATCTTCCAGACCAAGACGCCCGTGGACAACGGGGGCCCGTACGTCGTCCTGGATCTGGGCCGCAGCGGCAGCACGGAAACCCTGCGGGCCCGTGCCTACGCCAACTCCGGGTCGCCGGATATCGCCTCGACCAATCTGTCGCCGCTGCGGAACAAGTGGATCACCATCGAATGGACGTTCACCATCGGCTCGAGCGGCAAGGCGGGATTCGTGGCCCGCAATGGCACCGGCTCCAGCGCTCCGGTGGCGGTCCAGGGCAGCATGTCCAATGTGAAGATCCCGGATCAGGACGACTATGTCCGACCCAAGTGGGGCATCTACCGGTCGGTCGAAAGCGCCTCGTCGGACATCCTCGACACCTACTTGCTCTTCCGTAACTTCAAGGCGTCGAAGGGCACCTGAGTCATCGACAGCGGTGTGAAACCAGTGAATGTGGGGTCGGCGGCAGTCGGCCCCACATTCTCATGTCCACGACAGCCGGTCAACGATGGCACCATCATGAAGTTCCCGACTGCCCCCTTGTGATCCTGCCTGCGCTCGGGAATGCTCGTCAGGGCGTTAAGCGGGAAAGCGGAGCAGAGGGTTTTTCTGCTCCCTGTTCACTTAAGCGAGGTGAAGGGTTCATCATGCTCTCCATCACCAAAGAGTTTCGCTTCTCGGCGAGCCACCAGCTGGATCATTTACGATCCGGCCATCCGTGCGCCCGGCTGCACGGCCATAACTATGTGGTCGTCCTGGAACTGTCCGCGGCGCCGGAAGATCTGACACTTCCGGGTTTCGTCCGGGACTACGGCGACCTCTCCGCCTTCCAGAAGTGGGTCGACGAGACGCTGGACCACCGGCATCTCAACGATGTGCTGGACGGGGTGAATCCCTCCGCGGAGAACATCGCGATGTGGCTCCACGAGAGGTGGGTCAAGGAGTTTCCCGAACTCACCGCCGTACGCGTGTCGGAGACCCCCAAGACCTGGGCGACGTACCGCCCCTTCCCCGGCGGAGTGGACGCGCCGGTGTGACAGCGGATCGGGGACCGGTCCTTGAAGGAGAACACGAAAGGGGGTGGTGAACATGACGGCACCGAAGCTCGTGGTCAACGAGATCTTCGGGCCCACCTAGGGCCGTACAGGGAGAAGGACCCTCCACGGGCACGTCCTGCGCATTTCTGCGGCTGGGAGGCTGCAATCTGGACTGCCGCTGGTGCGACACTCCGTACACCTGGGACTGGAAGGGTGTCTCGGACACCGGGATCGCCTACCGCCCGGCCGAGGAGCTGCACGCGATGGACCCGGCCGACGTGGCACGGCAGCTGCTGGCCTTCGGCGTCGGACTGATCGTCATATCCGGCGGGGAGCCGCTCAACCAGCAGACCAGGCTGGAGCCCGTGGTCCGCGCGCTGCGCGAGGCGGGGATCGCGGTGGAGATCGAGACCAATGGGACGGTGGCTCCGGGGGCCGCGCTGGCCGCGGCGGGAATCCGGTTCAACGTGTCGCCGAAGCTCGTTCACTCGGGGGTCGCCGAGAAACGCCGGATCGTCCCGGAGGTGCTTCGGGAGTTCACCCGGCTTCCCGGCACGGCCTTCAAGTTCGTCTGTGCGACGAGGTCCGACCTGGAAGAGGTGGACACGCTCGTGGCACGGCACTCGCTGAAGAACATTTGGATCATGCCGCGCGGACAGTCCCCCGAGGAGATCGACGAGGGCATCCGCACGCTCGCGGACGAGGTCGTCGGCCGGAAGTGGAATCTGTCCGGGCGACTGCACGTGACCATCTGGGGCAGCAAACGAGGTGTTTGATGAGCAGTGGAATAGACGAATTGCCGGGGGACGAGCAGATCGCCCAGAGCGCGGCGCCACGGGATCCCCTGGAAATACTCGCCCGGCAGCTTCTCGTGGAGATCGGTGAGGACCCCGAGCGGGAAGGGCTGCGCGACACTCCGGCGCGCTACGCGCGTTGGTGGCGCGAGTTCACCCAGTACGCTCCCGGCTCGACCGATACGGTCTTCGAGTCCAGCTGCAGCGGTGATCTGGTGGCCGTCTCGGGCATCCATGTGTGGTCGCTGTGCGAACACCACCTCTTACCGTTCTCGTGCCGGGTGACCATCGGCTACCTCCCCCGCGGGCAGGTGCTGGGCCTCAGCAAGTTCGCCCGGATCGCCCACCGGCACGCCCACCGGCTGCAGTCGCAGGAGCAGTTCTCGCAGGACGTCGCGGACGAAGTCGAGAAGCTCACCGGGTCGCCGGACGTCGCCGTGATCGGCAAGGGCGAGCATCTGTGCATGGCCATGCGTGGCATCCGCACCCCCGCCACCATGACCACGGCCGTATGGCGCGGCGCGCTCCAGGACAGCGCCCTGCGCACCGAGTTGCTCACCCTCACCAGCGAATCGTTCCGCGGTGCCGGCTTCTGACCGGCCCGCCAACCCAGTTGAGAGGAGCACATATCTCGATGCGCGTTAGTGAACCTCCGCGGACCGGGCTGAGTTTCGACGACGTTCTGCTGGTGCCCCAGCGCACCCCGCTGACCAGTCGTCGACAGGCCGACACCTCCTCGGAGCTGCTGCCGGGCGTCGTGCTGCGCACGCCCGTCATCTCGGCGAACACCCAGTGGTGCACGGGCGACCGGATGGCCGTGGCCATGGCGTTGAACGGTGGCCTGGGCGTGCTGCACCGCATGCAGACGGTGGAGCAGCAGCTGGACCACCTGGACGCGGTCAAGGCGCACCGGCCCGAAGAGGGTGCGGCGCCCGAGGCGACCCGCGCCGTCGACGGCCGACTGCTGGTCGGTGCCGCGGTGGGCGTCTCGGGCGACTGGCGGGAGCGCGCCGAGCGCCTGGTCGAACACGGGGTGGACATCCTCTTCGTGGACGTCGCCCACGGCCACAGCGACCAGGTGATCGAGGCGGTGGCGAAGCTGCGAGCCGCCTACCCGCGGCTGCCGCTGGCCGCGGGGAACGTGGCCACGGTCGCGGGGGTCGTGGACCTCGCGGAGGCCGGCGCCGACGTGGTGAAGGTGGGCATCGGCCCCGGCGGGGTGTGTACGACGCGGCTGGTGGCCGGGACCGGGGTCCCCCAGCTCACCGCGGTCATGGACTGCGCGGCCGCGGCGGCCGAGCGGGGGGTGCGGGTGATCGCGGACGGCGGCATCCGGCAGTCGGGCGACATCGCCAAGTCGCTGGCGGCCGGGGCACACGCGGTCATGCTGGGCTCCGCGCTGGCCGGGGCCGATGAGAGCGTGGCCACCCCGGTGACCCGGGACGGGCGCTCGTACAAGGTGAGCAACGGGTTTGTCTCGCTGGGCATGAAGCTGACGCTGCGCCACGCGGCCGGCGAGAAGATCACCCGGGAGGAGGTCGACGACTATGTGCCGGAGGGCACCGAGGCGACCTTCCCCGCCACCGGCCCGCTGGCCAGGACGCTGCGTCAGCTGATGGGCGGGGTGCAGTCGGCGATGAGCTACTCGGGGGCGCGGGACATGGCCGGCTTCCGGGAGCGCGCCGAGTTCATCCGGGTGACCTCCGCGGGCCGGGCGGAGAACCGCCCGCACGCGCGCGAGCGCTCGGAGCAGATCGACGTCGACCATGTCACCCGGGCGGTGAGCGATGACTGACTCCGGCGCCACGGCGCGCCCCGCGGTGGCCGGTGAGCGGCCCGGCATGTGGTCCCGGCAGGGGCCCTACCTCCTGGACTGGGCCTCCTTCGGGGAGCTGGTCGGGGACATCGCCGACCGGGTACGGGACGAGGGCTTCCGGCCGGACGCGGTGCTGGCGGTGGCCCGCGGCGGGCTCACCCCGGCCGGCTTTCTCACCTGTGCCCTCGATGTGCCCGTCCAGCACACCATCCGCGTCCGCAGGACCGCGGACGACACCCGTTACGCCGCGAAACAGGCGCCGGTCATCGACATGGGCACACCGCCCGCGCTGGGCCCGGGAGACCGGGTGCTGGTGGTGGACGACATCGTCGGCACCGGCAGCACCGCCGATGTGGTGCTGGCCTATCTGGCGGACGCCGGGGTGGCGCGGTCCGATGTGCGCTTCGCCTCGGTGGTCCGCAACCACCGGTCCGGCTACGTGCCCGACTACTGTCCGGCGGTGATCGACGACTGGATCGTCTTCCCGTGGGAGACCGACCGGGAGAGCACCACGGACTGCCGGCCGTTCCCCGCCACCGCACGGGCGGCGCGCCCATGACGGCGGGAGGGCCGCGGGGGCTGCCCGGCCGCGGACTCGTCCCGGTGGAGAGCGCGGCCGAGGTGTCCCTCCCCGCCTGTTACGACGCGGTGGACCTGTACACCTGTGACACCCCGCTCAGCGGCCGGGTGGAGGTGGCGCGCACCCTCGCGGAGTTCGAGAAGGCCCTGGGGACGCGTCCGACGACGGTGTTCACCAACGTCGTGGAGCGCCCGGGCGGCCGGGTGCTCGGGCACCCGTATCCGCGGGCGGTGCTGCTCGCCGCGCTCGGCACCACCGAGGAGAAGCGCCTGGAGGAGATGTCGGACCGGCTGGCGGGCCCCGCGCACCCCGTGCGCGAGGGCCAAGCGGACGGTATGCGCGAGGAGTTGGGCGATCTGCTGTACGCCCTGCCGATCCTCCAGCACCGCCCGGGCGACGCCGGCCCGTACATCACCGCGGGCGTGGGGGTGACCACCCGGCCCGACGGAAGCGGCGTCAACCTCGGCTTCTACCGCATCCAGGTGGTCGCGCCCGACGAGGTCCGTATCTTCCTCGACCCGCGCACCGACGGCCACCGCAATCTGCGGGCCTGGCTGGAGACCGGGCGGCCGATGCCCATCTCGGTGTTCCTGGGCGCGGATCCCGCCATCTGCGTGGTGGCGGCCTCACGGCTGCCCGCCGAGGGCGACGACTACGAGATCGCCTCCCGTCTGCTGGGGCGCCCGCTCGGGCTCGGCGGCAGCCCTCCGGCGCCGGACGACGCCACCCATGTCATCGAGGGGCACGTCCTGGCCAGGGACGAAGTCGAGGGTCCGTTCGGCGAGTTCAAGGGCTATTACGCGGAGGCCCGGCGCAGCAATGTGATGACCGTCGGCAAGGTCGCCGCCGCGCCCGGGGCGCCGTTCCCCACCATCGTGGCGGGGGCCACCTCGGGGCTGACCCTGATGAGCTTCCAGAACGAGTATCTGATGTACGCGCACCTGCGTGGTCAGGGTCACCCTGTGCGCTCGGTACGCTACTCACTCAAGGCCAGGGGGGAGTTCGTGGCGTATATCGAGTCGGACGAGCCCAGCCAGGAGCTCGTCGCGGAGGCGATGGCGTTCGATGTGCGCTCAAAGGTGATCATCTGTGGCCCGGACCTGTCGAATCCCGGGCAGGCGCTGGCCACCTACGGATTCACCACGCGGACGGAGCCGTATCACCGCAAGGGAAGGGTGGAAGGGGAGCGCGTGGGTCTGGCCTTGGTCATTCCGCCCGAAGGGCGGCCCACCGAATACTGAATGAGGACATCAGCATGAGCCGTTTCGACCGTGTGCTGCCCGCCGCCCTGTTGGTGGTACCGGGGCCCGGCCGTACCGTGACCTTCGTCCACCAGCTCAAGGGGCCGTACGCCGGGAGCTGGCTGCTGCCGGGCGGGGGCATCGAGCCGGGCGAGGCAGCGGAGGAAGCGGCGCGGCGGGAGGCCCACGAGGAGACCGGCATCCTCGTGGACTCCTGCTCGCTCTTCGCCGTCTATGAGTTCACCGGCAAGTGGGAGCAGGGCAACTACCACCTGCTGATGTTCGCCTGCCTCGCCGACCGCGCGTACGAGCTGCCCGAGGGCTTCTCGGGGCACAACGTGGGCGAGGTCCGGCAGGGCAGCGTCGACGATTTCCCGATGCACTCCACGGACCTGAGGATCCTCACCGACGCCGGGCTCGCGTCGTACGACGACGAGGTCATCGCGCGCGCCCTCGCCGAGGACGGCATCACCATGCGCGCGCACCGGGTGGAGTCCACCGTCAGGTGCGGCTGACGCCGCAACACTCGGTTCGCCTCCGGGGCGCCTCAGCCCCTGTCGACGGTCGACCGTGCTCGGCCACTCGTACCTCGCGGCCTCCGCGCGCTCTCCCTTTCACGGTGCACATCAGCGCCTCCGGCGCGGGCGGCGCGCCCCTTCGGCGCAGCGCCGACGAGGGCCGGCGACAGGGAGTGACAGGTGCTCTGCGGGCACGCGATGGTCACCCGGGCCGCCCGCAGCCCATGGGCCAGGGCGTCCCGCGGCGCCTGGCCGGCCACCAGGGCGACGACGAAGGCCGAGGCCAGCGCGTCGCCGGCGCCCGTGTCGTCGGTGCACACGCCGGGCTCGGCCGGGAGGTGCACCGCCCCGCGGGCGGCGTCGGCCGCGGTCGCCACGGCCGCCCCGCGGGCGGCGTCGGTGACCACGACCACCCTTGGGCCGCGGCGCAACAGCAGCCCGGCCTGCTCGGCGGGCCGGGCCGGCGCGCCGGGGTCCTGTCCCAGCAGGGCGCCCGCCTCCTTGGCGTTGAGGACCAGCACGTCGTAGCGGGGCAGCAGATGGGCGCGCGGCCCGAAGTCCGCCTGCCGGGTGGGCAGGCAGCACACCGGAACCGCGTGACGCCTGGCCTGTTCCGACACCCACACCAGCAGGTCCTCGTCGAGCCCGCCCTCCATCACCACCGCCCCTGCCGTGGCGATGCGCGCGGCCAGCTCCGGACCGCGCAGCGCCTTCCCCAGGGCCGGGTCGGGGAGGGCGATACGCGAGGCGAGCTGCGATCCGTGGGCGTCCAACGTGACGTCGAACCGTCCGACGCCGTCGGCGGCGCGTCGTACGTGGAGGGCGACGCCCACCCGGGTCAGGGCGCCCTCCAGTTCCGCCGCGTCCGCGCCGAAGCCGGACAGGCCGGCGAAGGTGACCGGGTGGCCGAGCCGGGCCGCGTTCGTGGCGATATTCCGGCCGACGCCGCCGTGGTGCCGCTCCATGGACCACACCGTTTCGCCGCTGCCCGCTCCGCGCTCGAACACCCCCGCGGCGAAAAACTTACGGTCCATCACCAGAGAACCGAGCACAAGAATGCCGGAGCGCGGCACGTCCCCGTCTTCTGCTGCGACCATATCGAGCGATACCCCCAAGGAAAGGTTTTTGACCCATGGGCAGGAAGAGCGACATCACTGATAGTGCTGAAGCAGGGATTCCGGAATCCGGCGAGCAGAACAACCATGTCCATTGGTCGTCGGCCCGGCGGCAGGCCTATTGGTGGCATTTTGCTTTAATTTACCTGTCGGGCGTCATGGCTGCCACCAGCATCGGCAGAATCACCCCCGTATCCATTGACCTCGAGAACGACTTGGGGCTCTCGCTGGGACAGGTGGGCCTGGTCGCGTCCTCGGTCACCGCGGTGGCCGCCGTGCTGGGGCTGGCCGTGAGCGTCGCGCTGCGCCCCCTGGACCCGCGACGGACGCTGATCGGCGGCCTGGTGGTGATGGGGCTCGCGGGGCTGCTGGTCTCCCGGGCTGGCGGATTTCCACTGCTGCTCGGCGGGCGGCTGGTGGAGAGCGTGGGCTATGTGGTCGTCGTGATCGCGGCCCCGGTGCTGATCCTGGGGCTCGGCGACGACGAACGCCGCACGGTGGCGCTGGCGATCTGGGGCACCTTTATGCCGGTGGGGCTCGCGCTGGGCGCGTTCGGCGGCGGGCTGCTGTCCGCGGGGTTCGGCTGGCGGGCATCGCTGACGGTCGCCGCGGCGGCCACCCTCGCGGTGGCCGGTGCGGCGCTCCGCCTGCCCGGGGCCGGCACCCGGGAGGCCGGGCCGGAGGCGGAGGGGCCGGCCGGGCGGGCGGCGGCAGCGGAATCCCGTGACTGCGACGGAGCCGCAGCCGGAGACGGAGCCCGAGACGGCTCCGGTGACCGGTGGGCGCGCGCCCGCGGGTTGGCCCGCCCGGTCGCGCTCGGCGCCGGCTTCGCCACCATCAGCGCCACGATCGTCACGTTCGTCGCGCTGTACCCCACGTATCTGCACGACGAGTTCGGCATTCCCACCGCGGCGGCCGGAACGCTCACCGGAAGCGTGTCCTTCGCCGGAGTGGCGGGGGGCTTCGCGGCGAGTGTGCTGCTGCGCCGTGGGGCACCGATGAAGTACCTTTTCACGGCTGCCCTGTTGATGCCGGCCGGCGCCTTCGCGGCGTTCGGGTCGACGGGCGGGCTGGGCATCTCCATGACCAGCGCGGTGCTGATCGCGGTCATCAACGAGTTGGTGGTCGCCACCGTCTTCGCTGCCCTCCCCCTCGTGGTGAGGACCAGCGCCGACGTCGGCGTCGCCAACGGCCTGGTGGCCCAGCTCGGCAGCGTCGGATCGCTCGCGGGACCACCGCTGGTGGGGCTGGCCGTCACGGCGGCGGACGGGTGGTGGGTGGTGGGCCCGACGCTGCTGGTGGGGTGCGCGGTCGGCGTCGTCCTGCTGCGCGCCGCGGTGGGCAGCGGACAACAGGCGTGACCGGTTCGGGCGGGAAAGGCGAGGAGCAGCATGACCATCAAGTACGTCGTCTTCGACTGGGCGGGGACGCTCACTCCCTGGCACACGGTGGACCTGGCGGGCATCTGGCTGGAGACCGCGCGCGAGATCGACCCGGACGGCGCGCCGGACCTCGCCCAGCGGCTGTTCCAGGCCGAGCGGGACCTGATGGCCCGCTGCCGGGACACGCAGTGCTCGGCCACCCTCGACGAGGTGTTCCGCGCCGTGGACGTGGTCCCGGACGGCATGGTGATCGCCACCTACCGACGGGCCTGGGAGGAGCACACCTACCTCGACCCGGACGGCGCGGAGCTGTTGCGCACCCTGCGCGAGCGGGACCTGGGGGTCGGCGTGCTCTCCAACACGCTGTGGTCGGCCGACTGGCACCACGAGATCTTCGAGCGGGACGGCGTCCACGACCTCATCGACGCCGCGGTCTACTCCAGCGAGGTGCCCTGGACCAAGCCCAATCCGCTCATCTTCGAGCTGATCGCCGAACAGCTGGGCGCCGAGGACCCCGGCGCGTGCGCGTTCGTCGGCGACCGGCTCTTCGAGGACATCTACGGTGCGCGGCAGGCCCGTATGCGCACCATCTGGGTGCCCCACAGCAACATCCCCGAGGAAGAGCGCGGATCGGACTCGGCGGAGCCGGACGCCACCGCGCACACCCTCAAGGACGTGCTGACGGTGCTCGACTCCTGGACGGCACAGCGGCCCTCCCCCTGACCGCGTACGCCGTTTCCCGGCCCGCTCAGCCGGCCGGGAAACGGTGGGCCTTCCTTCCGTCGGCGACGGTCACCCTGCCGGACAGGCCACGCCGGATACGGATCAGCGCCGCGGCGACTCCTGGGGCAGGTCGCGCCGGGTGCGCATGGGGCTCAGCGCGAGGAGCAGCCAGCAGGGCGCGAACAGGGCTGTCATGATCCACATGGTGGGGCGGAGGCCGACGAGGTCGCCGAGGAGCCCGCCGAGCAGGGAACCGAGCGGAATGGTGCTGTGGTTGAGGACCATGGCCGTCGCGACGACCCGCCCCAGCAGGTGGGGCGGGCAGTAGCTCTGCCGGAAGCTGCCCACCACCACGTTGCACGCGACGATGCCCAAACCCACCATGAACGCGCCGACCGCGAAGAGCAGCAGACCGGCCCCCGGTGTGGTCAGGGGCAGGAGCAGCACGAAGGGGCTGGTGAGCGCCAGCATGACCAGTATCGCGCGGGCGGTCCCGAAGCGTCGGCCGACGGGGCCGGCCAGCGAGGCGCCGAGGATCCCGCCGAGGCTGCCCACCATGATCAGGACACCGACGGTGGCGGGGGTCGCATGCACCGTGCGCACCAGGAAGGCGACCTGGATCGCCTGATAACCCATCAGTGCCAGGTTTGCCACGGCCCCGAACGTCACCATCGGCCGCAGATAACGGTCGCGGATGACGAAGCCGAAACCCTCGCGTATCTGTTGGCGCAGCGTGACCTCGGGCGCGGGGGCGGCCGGTTCCGGTTCACGGACCCGCAGCATGGCCAGGCACACGGTGGAGACGACGAAGGTCATGGCGTCGATCAGCAGTCCGAGGACCGCGCCGAAGGCCTGGGCGATCAGGCCGGCGGCGCCGCGGCCGACCAGCTGTGTGCCGGCCTCGCTGCCCTGGAGTTTCGCGTTTCCCTCGAGCAGGTCGCGGCCGTGGAGCACGACGGGTATGTACGCGTGATACGCGGTGCTGAAGAACACCGTCGCCACTCCGCACACCACCGCCACCACCAGCAGGTGGGGATAGGTGAGCGCGTCCAGCCAGGCGGCGAGGGGGACGCTCGCGTACATGACGGCGGAGCCGAGATTGCAGGCGATCATGACGGGCCGCTTGCGGAGCCGGTCCACCCAGGCGCCGGCCGGTAGCCCGATCACCAGCCACGGCAGCCAGACGGCCGCGGTGAGCAGGCCGATGGCGAAGGTGTCGGCCCGCAGCACCACCACCGCTATCAGGGGCAGCGCCACCGTGGTGATGCTGTTGCCGAGTCCACTGGCGGTCTCGCCCGTCCACAACAGCCGGAAGTCCCTTTGCCTGAGCACCCCGAAGCGGCGGCGCTCGGCGACCGCGGCTTGACTCGTCGTGTCCATGATCGCGCATCATGGCAGCCGCGGACCCTACTACAAACACCCCGCCGTTTCGGAGCATTGCGGGATTTCCCTCCCCTGAGCTGAACGGTGCGTAACCTCGCCGTCACTGGCGAAACGCCGCCGGTGCGCCACGGGCCACGCTGGAGGGGAGCCGCATGCCCGGAATCGACGAGTGTCTGCTCGAAGCCATGACGGTGAACGGCGCGCGCGGAGCGGCCGTGATCGAGTGGACCAGCGGACTCGCGCTCGGCATGGTCGGCGAGACACGTGACGACGACCCCGAGACCATGGCCGCGGAGACCGCGGAACTGGCCCGCCTGGCCGCCGAGCAGACCGCGTTCGCCGCGTTCGCCGAAAAAACAGACAAGGACACAGCCGAGGACGCGAACCCGGAGGCGGACACGGACACGGGCACCGACACGGCCGACACGGCCGGGGCAGTGCCCGTGGAGGACGTCATCGTCACCACCCGCACCTGCTACCACCTGCTGCGCTTCGTCGACACGGCCTTCGACAGCGGCGTCTTCTTCTACCTGTGGCTCGACCGCCGGGAGGGAAACCTGGCGCTCGCCCGGATGCGGCTGCGCGATCTGGCCCGGCGTCTGGCGCTCGTATGAGATCCGGCAGAGCCCACCGCCCGCCGGGCCTCGCCGAGCTCGCCGCCGAGCGGGCCAGCGGTGCCCTGCTGTGCGACGCGGGCACGCTATACCTGATCGACGGTCAGGTCGTGCACGCCGAGAGCCCCTCGGCACCCGGCATCGACGTGCTGCTCACCGCCTGCGGGCGGCTCACCCTCGACACCTGGCGGGAGGCGGTCGACCGGAGGGCCGCGCTCGGCGGCGTCGGCCGGTTCCTCGTCGACAGCGGCCGGCTGTCGGACGCGGAGCTGGAGATCTGCCACCTGGGCTCGCTGTTCGACGCCGCCTATTTCGCGCTGGGCCCCGGCAGCGGACCGCGCGGCTTCTACCGGGGCGCGGCCCACTGGCTGGGCCCGGTGCGCCCGGTGGGCGCGGACGCGGTGGAGCGGGAGACCCGGCGCCGCCACGAACTGCTCGCCGGCCTGTGGCCGTATCCGCAGGTCGACCAGGAGCCCGTGGTGGCCCGCCGCCCCGACGCACACGCCCCGCCCGTCACCCGCCGCCAGCGCGCGGTGCTGGCGCTCGTCGACGGTGTCCGCACCCCCACCGGGATCGCCCGGGCACTGGGCCGCCCCGCCTTCCACACCCTCATCGACATCCGGCGGCTGGCGGCCGCCGGACACGTGGCGACACCCCGGCCCCGCACTCCCGGGCCGCCGACCCCGGGCCGCGGTCCCGTCGCGGCCGTCTTCGCCGAACCCGACGTCACCTTGCTGCGTCGGCTCCGTGACGCCTTGGAGGCACACCTGTGATTCCCCCGACCGCCCCGGCCGCCCCGTGCGCGGTGTCATGAGACGCACCCTGCGGCAGCGCACGGAGAGGAAGCAGCTGATGGCCGCCGAACCCGAGGTGCTGGAGGAGCTCAGGCGGCTGCGGGCCCGCGTCGCCCATGTGACCGGCGCCCTGGCCGCCACCAGCGACGGCCTGGTGCTGGCGCACGACACGGCCGCCGTCGAGCCCGAGGGGGTCGCCGCGCTGACCGCCGCGGCCCTCGGAGTGGCGCGGTCGATGGCGGACGCCACCGGCCGGGGGGCCTTCCGCGAACTGCTGGTACGGGGCGAGGACGGCTATGTCGCCACCTACGCCGCGGGGCACGCGGCCGTCCTGACCGTCCTGGCCGACGGGCGCACCAACGTCGGCCGGCTCCATCTGGAGGCCCGCAGGTCGGGCGCCCGCGTCGGCGAACTGGTCAGCGGCGCGCTCGCCAAGGCCGAGCAGGGCTGACCACCACGGCTTCCCTCCACCCACCACAGCTTCCCCCCACCGCCGCGACAGCGGCGCCGGCACCGTCCGGACACCACCCATCGAAAGGAACTGCCACGATCATGGCGAACACCCAGACCGCGCTCAAAGAGGCGATGACGAGCATCGAAGGCACCCTCGGCGTCGCGCTGGTCGACTACTCCAGCGGCATGGCGCTGGGCACCCTGGGCGGAGGGAAGGAGCTCGACCTGACGGTGGCCGCCGCGGGCAACACCGATGTGGTGCGCGCCAAGGTGCGCACCATGGAACAGCTCGGCCTCAAGGACGGCATCGAGGACATCCTGATCACCCTCGGCAACCAGTACCACCTGATCCGGCTGCTGAAGGGGCGAGACAGCCAGGGGCTCTTCCTCTATCTGGCGCTGGACAAGAACCGGGCCAATCTGGCAATGGCCCGTCATCAACTGCGTAAGATCGAGGGCGAATTGGAGGTCTGACCCGTCCGGCCCGGCGCCGGGCGCGGGAAGCCGTCCCGCGGCGTCCCGCACCCGGCGCCGCCCGAACACGCCCGGTGCGCCCGCCACAGGCAGCACTCACCCCCGGCGAGCGGCCCGTGGCCCGGCCGAGGAGGAACACGCGTGAGCCGACAACCGCAGGAGGACCAGGTCACCGCGGCCGCCGCGGCGCTCAAGGCCGCGGGGATCGCCGACGCGGACGCCGCGCGCTACACGCCCCTGTCCGGCGGCACCTACAACACGGTGGTACGCGTCGCCCTCGACGACCACCGGCAGTGGGTGGTGAAGATCCCCCCGCCCCCGGAGACACCAGGGCTCGGCTACGAGCACGAACTCCTGCGGGGCGAAGTGGCCTTCTACGCCTCGGCGGCCACGGCGGCGGACATCCCGGTCCCCGAGGTCGTACACGGCGAACTCGACCCGCACGCGGCCCACGGGCCCTATCTGATCAGCACCCTGCGCCCCGGCGCGCCATGGCATGAGATCGCCGGGACGATCCCGGACCACGAGCGCCGTCGGCTCAGAGAGGACCTCGGACGGCTGGTGGCCCGTCTCCACACCGTGGCCGGAACCGGCTTCGGCTACCCCGCCGAGCCCTTCGGCCCGTCGGCGGCGACCTGGCGGCAGGCCTTCACGACGATGACGGACGCGGTGCTCGACGACGCCGAGCGCTTCCGGGTCCGGCTGCCCGTGCCGGCGGCCGGCGTCAGGGAGTCGTTCGCCGCGGCGGCGGGCGTACTCGACGATGTGGTCCGGCCCGCCCTGGTCCATTTCGACCTGTGGGAGGGAAACCTGCTGCTCGACGGCGAGGCGGGGGCCCGAACCCTCAGCGGCGTCATCGACGGCGAGCGGATGTTCTGGGGCGACCCGGTGGCCGACTTCGTCTCGCTGGCGCTGTTCGGAAATGTGGAGGACGACGCGGACTTCCTGTCCGGATACGCCGCGGTCGCCGGTCCGCCGCGCTTCGATCCGTCCGTACGGCTGCGGCTGGCGCTCTACCGCGCCTATCTCTACCTGATCATGCTGGTGGAGACCGTGCCCCGGGGCTATCCGCCCGAGGAGTCGGCCCGCACCCAGCGGCATGTGACACCGCAGCTCCTGGCGGCCCTGCGGGATATGGAGGCGGCTCGCGCCTGACCCCGAGCCCCGCCCCGCGTACTCAGGACAGCGGCGCCGGCGCGTGCAAGACCGCCTTCACCCCGGTGGACGTCTCCGGCCCGGACCGGCATACCGCGGCGCCGCCCCAGGTGCGAGGCTGAGAGGAGACGCCACTCCTTGGCGACCACGCACCCGGGAGGAGGGCCCCGAGATGATGGATCACACCCCCGAGCGGGATCCCGGAACCCGCCCGAGCACCTTGGGCACGCAGAGCGAGGAGGACCGGCTGCGGCTGCTGGAGACGCATGTGCAGACCCTGGCGGACGCGGTCCGCGCGCTCGCCCAGGGCCTGGAGGACATCCCGACGCAGGACGACGCCCCGGCGGCTGAGGCGGCGGCCCGTGGCGCCCGACTGGCCCATGAGCTGCTGCTCTCGCAGGGCCTGTAGGCGCCGGACGGCCCGGGCGAGCGCCCGCTCCCGCGCTCGCCGCCCCGGTCCCGGCGGCGTTCCGGCCCCGGGGTCGGACCCGGGAGGCGGCAACCTATCGGGCCGGGGCGGCGACGTAGAGCCGGAGGCCAGGACGGACCGGTGAAGGGATGGGCCCAGTGAAGGTCAACAAAGCCGTGACGGTGCTGCTCGGCGCGGTGTCCATGGCGGCGGTGAGCGCGCCGCGGGCATTACCCGCCGCGCCCGCCGCCGCCGAGGCGCGGCAGATCGTCGTGGCCGTGGGCGGGCACGACACCGGCGCGGGCACCCTGGAGGACCCGCTGGCCACCATTCAGGCGGCGGTGGACCGAAGCGGGCCCGGAGACACCATCGCGGTCCGCGGCGGCACCTACGAGCTGACCGACAACATCACCATCGCCACCTCCGGCACGGCGGCCAGCCCCATCACGCTGACCAACTACTCCGGTGAACATGTCGTCATCGACGGCGAGCGGCTGCCCGCCAGCCACACCCCGGTCGGCGGCTCCATCCCCCGGGCCGAGCGCGGGGCCATCCACCAGGAGGCCTCGTACTGGCGGATCCGGGGGCTGGAGATCATCCACGGGCCGTACGGGATCTACTGCGCCGGCTGCAACGACAACGAGTTCACCGGGCTGACCACACGCGACAACTACGAGTCCGGTTTCCAGCTCCAGGGCGCCTCCAGCCGCAACCTGATCGCGAACCTCGACTCGTACGGCAACCGCGACCCGCGCAAGAACGGCGAGAGCGCCGACGGCCTGGCCATCAAGGAGGGCCAGGGCGCGGGCAACCGGGTCCGCGGCGCCCGGCTGTGGAACAACGCGGACGACGGCTTCGACGCCTGGGAATTCACCTCCCCGATCGCCATCGAGAACACGATCGCCTACGGCAACGGGTTCAACCGGTGGAACTTCCCCGACTTCACCGGTGACGGCAACGGCTTCAAGATGGGCGGCGGTGGCGACGTGGACCCGCCCGCCGACCACTCCCTGCGCAACGCCATCGCCTTCGGCAACGCGGCACACGGTGTCACGGACAACGGCAACCCGGGCGCCCTCGCCATCTCCCGCACCACCACCTACCGCAACGGCGGCAGCGGCTTCCGGACGGACCGGTCGCGCTCCACGCTCACCGCGAACCTCTCACTGCTGGACACCGAGCCGGTCCACCTCGGCAGCTCCACCTCCCAGGGCAACTCCTGGGACCTGGGCGGGGTGTGGAACGAGAGCTCGGTGCTGAGCACCGACCAGGCGAAGATCACCGGCCCCCGCGCGGCGGACGGCTCGATCCCGTCCTCGACCTTCCTCGTCCCCCGCGACGGCTCCGCCCTCGGCGCCCGCTTCTGACGCCACGCGGGTCAGGGCCCGTGTCGCCGACCGCGTTCAGCGTGGCCGCATGACGGCGCGGGCAATAAACGCAAGTACCGACTGCGTTAAAGTGGAGGTGTGGAAGAAGGTGCGGCCATGGAAGAAGAGGAGCGCCAGCGGGGCCGCCGGCCCGGCGGTCGCAGCGCCCGCGTCCGCGCGGCGGTGCACCAGGCCGTCACCGACCTGGTCGCCGAACGCGGGTACGGCAACCTCGCGGTCGGCGAGGTCGCGGCCCGCGCCGGCGTGGCCGACACCAGCATCTACCGCCGCTGGGGCAACCTCGAAGCCCTGACCAAGGACGTGGTGCTCACCAGACTCACCGCCGACTCCCCGATCCCGGACACCGGAAGCCTGGACCGCGACCTGCGCACCTACGCCGCCCAGGTGACCCGCGACGTCACGGGGCCCGACGGTGTGGCGGTGCTGCGCCTGGTCATCGCCCTGGCCACCGCGGGGCAGCAGGGCGTGCAGGCGCGCGACGAGTTCCTCGCCGAGCGCTCCCGCCAGCTGCGCGTCATGCTCGACCGGGCCCGCGAGCGAGGCGAACGCGCGCCGGACGTCCTCGACGTGGTCGACCACATCCTGGCCCCGATGTACCTCCGCGTCCTGTTCGGAACGGCCCCGCTCACCCCCGGCTACGTCGACGCGCTGGTCGACCGCCTGCTGCTCTCCCCCACCGGGACCCCGGGGCACGGGGCCGGTTAGTCCGGCTCGGCGCGGGGGACGAGTGTCCTCAAGGGACGGGCCCAGGCCGCGCGATGCGGCTCCACGACGGGGAACGCATGGGATACGGGGCACGCAAGATCGAGCGAGCGGCAGACTCCGACGGACGCTCCGGCTGCCCGGTACGGCGGGGTCCCGACGGGGTCTGGCAGGTGCGCGGATACGCGGAGGCGCGCGCCGTGTTGCGCAGCACCGGCACCGTGCAGGCCGGTCTGGGCATCGAGACCGTGGAGAAGCTGCCGTCGGGGCTCCGGCGGCCGGTGCTGTACCGGGACGGCCCCGAGCACCGTGAACACCGGCGGCAGACGGCCCGGTTCTTCACGCCGCGCCGCGTCGACGAGCGGTACCGGGAGGTCATGGTCCGGGTCGCGGAGGCGCAGCTCGGCAAGGTCCGCGCGGCGGGCCGGGCACACCTGGCCGACCTGAGCTTCCATCTGGCGATCGAGGTGGCCGCGTCCGTGATCGGTCTGACGGAGAGCCGGCCCGGCATCCGGCGCCGGCTGGAGCGTTTCTTCCCCGAGAAGTTCGGGAGGCCCGGGCTGACCAGCCTGCACGGGATCCACTGGCTGCTGCGCCAGAACGTGAACTGGCTGCGGGTCTATCTGGCCGACGTACGCCCGGCCGTGCGGGCCCGCCGCCGACGCCGCCGGGACGATCTGATCTCCCATCTGCTCGATGAAGGGTGTTCGGCCGGAGAGATCCTCGGCGAGTGCCTCACCTTCGCCGCGGCGGGGATGGTCACCACCCGGGAGTTCATCAACGTCGCGGCCTGGCACCTGTTCACCGACGGCGCCCTGCTCGCGCGGTACCGGGCCACGGACGAGCCCGGCCGGATCGCGATCCTGCACGAGATCCTCCGGCTGGAGCCGGTCATCGGCCGGCTGCGCCGCCGTACCACCGCCGCGCTGGAACTGCGCGGCGGCGACGGTGCCGTGACGGTGCCGGCCGGGGCGCTGGTCGATGTGGACCTGGAGAGTGCCAATGTCGACGCCCGCACGGTGGGCGAGCGGCCGGAGCTGATCCGCCCCGGCCGCCCCCTGGCCGAGGGCGCCGGCGCGGCCGGTCTGTCCTTCGGCGACGGCCCCCACAAGTGCCCCGGCGCCCATATCGCGATCCTGGAGACGGACATCTTCCTCAGCCGTCTGTTCGCGCTGCCCGGCATCCGGATGGCGACCCCGCCCGGGGTCGGCTTCAAGGACGAGATAAGCGGCTACGAGCTCCGCGGCTGCACCGTCGAGTGCCGGGTGTGAGGTCGGCCGACGCGCTTGCCAATGCCTTGGCAAGCGTTGACAAGTTTGCGCAAGGGTGACGACCATGAAACATGTCGTTCATCTGCACCACTCCGTCGCACCAGGAGCGGAGTCCCCATGGCCCCCACCCTCACTGACGTGGCCAAGCGCGCCAATGTCGCGCTGTCCACCGCCTCTCGCGCGTTCAGCGACCCCAACCGGCTCGGACCGCAGACCTTGCGCAAGGTGCTGACCGTTGCGCAAGAGCTCGGCTACGAATCGTCCGTGGCGCGTGCCGCCGAGCCGACCGCCGACGCGGGGACCGCCACGGTCGCCGTCGTCGTGCCCGACATCGCCAACCCCGTGTTCGGCGCCTTCGTGAAGGCCGCGCAGGGCGCGGGCTGGCGCCGCGGGCAGACCGTCGTGCTCGCCGACACCGACTTCGACCCCGACCACGAGCGCGAAGTCCTCGCCCATCTCCACGAGCAGGCCGACGGGCTGATCGTGTGCTCGCCCCGGCTCGACGCGGACGAGGTCCTCGACATCTGCGGCCGTACGCCCGCCGTGCTGGTCAACCGCGAGACGACCGGCGCCGACTGTGTGCTCGCCGACGCCGCCGAGGGCATGCGCCAGGCCGTCGAGTATCTGGCCGCGCTCGGCCATCGGCGGATCGCCTATGTCCAGGGCATGCAGCGCTCCTGGTCCAACGCCCAGCGCGTGGAGTTGATCCGCGCCGAGGCCGGGCGGGCCGGGCTGGAGCTGACGCTGCTGGGCTGGCAGTCCGAGACGGTGGCGGGCGGGACCGCCGCGGCGGCCGGTGTGGTGGCCTCGGGCGCCTCCGCCGTCCTCGCGCACAACGACCTGGTGGCGCTCGGGGTGATCTCCGGCGCCCGGGCGCTGGGGGTGAGTGTCCCCGAGGACCTGAGTGTGGTCGGGGTCGACGACATCCCGTTCGCGGAGGTGTCGCAGCCGTCCTTGACGAGCATCGCGGTGCCGATGGTGCGGGCCGGCGCGCTCAGCCTGGAGCTGCTGGGGAAGGTCATCGGGGGTGAGCGGCAGACCCCGCGCACGCTCCGGCTGCCGACCCAGCTCATCGTGCGCGGCTCGACCGGCGCGGCCCGCACCCGCCCCGCCGGGCACGGCGCCGCGGCGGGCCAGGCGGCAGTGGGAGCGGCAGCGGGAGGGGCCGGGTCATGACGGCCGACATGCTGACCGTGGTGGTCGTCGACCCCAATCTCGACCCGCTGCGTGCCGAGTTCGAGGCCGCGCTGCCGGACGGAGTGTCCGTCAGCTGGCCGGACTCCCGGGACGCCGGGGCGGTCGAGGCGGCCGTGAAGACGGCGGATGTGCTGGTGACGGGAAAGTGCGACGGCCGGATGGCCGCGATCGCCACCCGGCTCCGGCTGGTCCACGCGGCCGGGGCCGGCACGGACGGGATCGACATCGCCTCGCTGGCCCCCGGGACCCAGGTCGCCAACACCTTCCACCACGAGGACTCGATCGCCGAGTACGCCGTCTCGGCGGCCATCCTGCTGCGGCGCGGCTTTCTGCGGCAGCACGACGCGCTGCGCCGCGCGCGGTGGGACTCCCCCGCGTACGACCCGCGCTCCCCCTGGGTCGACACGCTGGGCGCGGCGACGGTCGGGTTCGTCGGCTTCGGGCACATCGGCGCCCGCTGCTGGCAGCGGTTCCGGGCGTTCGGCGCGCGGGGGGTGGCGGTCACCAGGCGTGGCGGCGTGGACGCGGCGGCCGAGGGGCTGGCCTGGTCCGGGACCGTCGACGACCTCGGCACCCTGCTGGAGGGGTCCGATGTGGTGGTGGTGTCGGCCCCGCTGGCTCCCGAGACCACGGGGCTGATCGGCGCGCCCGAGCTGTCCCGGATGCGCCCGTCGGCGGTGCTGGTCAATGTCGGCCGTGGCCCCGTCGTGGACGAGGACGCGCTCTACCGGGCCTTGGGCGACCACTCGATCGGCGGGGCCGCGCTCGACGTCTGGTACCGCTACCCGGCCGGCGGACACTCCGCGGCCCCCAGCAAACATCCCTTCGAGACGCTGGACAACGTACTGATGACACCCCACTCCTCGGGCCTCACCCGCGAGACCTTCGTGCGCCGGGCCGGTGACATCGCCGCCAACATCGGCCGGCTGGCCGCGGGCGAGCGGCTGCACAACGTCGTGGCCGTGGCACCGGGGGCCAACCGATGAAAGAAACGCACGAGACGACGCCCGGGGGGAGCGACACCATCGTCGCGGTCGATGTGCTGGTGACCAGCCCGGGCCGCAACTTCGTCGCACTCAAGATCACCACCGCGGAGGGCCTGGTCGGGTGGGGCGACGCCACGCTCAACGGCCGCGAGCTCGCCGTCGCCTCGTATCTGCGCGACCACGTGGCTCCGCTGCTGATCGGCCGGGACCCGGCACGGATCGAGGACACCTGGCAGTACCTCTACCGCGGGGCGTACTGGCGGCGCGGTCCGGTGACGATGACGTCCATCGGCGCGGTGGACCTCGCGCTGTGGGACATCAAGGGGAAGGCCACCGGCCAGCCGGTGTACCAGTTGCTCGGCGGCGCGGTGCGCGACCGGATCCTGACGTACACCCACGCCTCCGGCTGGGAGATCCCCCAGTTGCTCGACGCGGTCGACGAGCGGCGCGAACAGGGTTTTCTCGCGGTGCGCGCGCAGAGCGGCGTCCCCGGTCTGGACACGGTGTACGGGGTGAGCAGGGGCGGCCCCGGGTACGAGCCGGCCGACCGTGGCGCGGCCCCGGCGGAGGAGGTCTGGGACACCGACTCCTACCTGCGGCACGCCCCGCGTGTCCTCACGGCGGTACGCGAGCATGTGGGCCCCGAGCTGAAGCTGTTGCACGACGCCCACCACCGGCTCACCCCCGGCCAGGCGGCCCGGCTCGGCCGTGCGCTGGAGGAGGTGGACCTCTACTGGCTGGAGGACGTCACCCCCGCGGAGAACCAGGAGATGCTGCGGCACGTCCGGCGCCACACCACCGTCCCGCTGGCGATCGGCGAGGTGTTCAACACCGTCTGGGAGTGCCAGACGCTGATCACCGAGCAGCTGATCGACTTCATACGGACCTGTGTGACCCACGCGGGCGGGATCAGCCATCTGCGGCGGATCGCGGCGCTCGCCGAGGTCTGGCAGGTGCGGCTCGGACCGCACGGTCCCTCGGACATCTCGCCGGTGGCCCTCGCGGCGTCGCTGCATGTGGGCCTCGCGACGCCGAACTTCGCCATCCAGGAGTACATGGGCTACGAGCCCGTCGTGCGCGAGGTGTTCCGGCACGCGTGGAGCTACGCCGACGGACATCTGCACCCCGGCGACCGGCCCGGGCTCGGGGTCGAGGTCGACGAGGCGCTGGCCGCCCGGTTCCCGTACGAGCCCGCCTACCTGCCCGTCGCGCGGCGCCGCGACGGCTCGATGACGGACTGGTGACGATGCGATCGACGACTGTGCCCCGCCTCGGCCGGGCCACCGTTCCCCCGGCCGCGCCGGTCCTCGCGCGGCCACCGGCCGAGACCGGCATCGTCCACCTCGGCCTCGGCAACTTCCACCGCGCCCACCAGGCCGTGCACACCGCGGCGGCGCTGGCCCGCGCCGACGGCCCCTGGGGCATCCTCGGGGTCGCCGGCCGGTCCGCCGGCGTGGTCCGGGCGATGCGGGAACAGGACCTGCGCTACGCGGTCGTGGAGATCTCCCCCGGCCGCACCCGGGTCACCGTCCCCGCCGTGCACACCGGGGCGCTGGTGGCGGCGGAGCAGCCGGACGCGGTGCTCGACGCGCTGGCCGCGCCCGGCACGGCCGTCATCACCATGACGGTCACCGAGCACGGGTACACCTTCTCCCCGCGCACCCACGGCCTGGACCTGGACGCGCCCGCGGTACGGGCCGATCTGCGCGGCGACGCGCCACCGCGCACCACCATCGGGCGGATCGTGCGGGGGCTACAGCGCCGCAGCCGGGCCCACGCCCGGCCGGTGACCGTCCTGAGCTGCGACAACCTGGTGGGAAACGGTGAGTTGACGAGGCGGCTGGTGCGCGAGTTCGCCGAGGCGCTCCCCGCGGCCGAACGCGACGACCTGGTGCCGTGGCTGGAGAGCTCGGTGGCGTTTCCCGGCTCCATGGTGGACCGGATCGTCCCCGCCACCACCGACGCCTACCGCGAGGCGGTCGCGGCCCACCTCGGCGTGCGCGACACCGTACCGGTGCCGGCCGAGCCGTTCTCCATGTGGGTGATGGAGGACCTCTTCGCCGCCGGGCGTCCGCGCTGGGAGCTGGCCGGGGCGCTGTTCACGGACGACGTCGAGCCGTACGAACTGCTCAAGCTCCGGCTGCTCAACGGCACCCACTCGCTCATCGCCTATCTGGGCGCCCTGGACGGGCGGGACACCATCCCGGACGCGATCGCCCGGCCGTTCATCGCCGAGGCGGCGCGGAGCGTGCTGCACGAGGAGTACCTGCCGAGCCTCACCGTGCCCGCCGACATCGACCTCGACGACTATGTCAGCCGGCTGTTCGACCGCTGGGCCAACTCGGCACTGGGCCACCGCACCCGGCAGGTCGGCTCGGACGGCTCGGTCAAGCTCCGCCAGCGGGTGCCCGACCCCGCCCTGCTCCAGCTGCGCGCCGGGCGGATGCCGCACCATCTGGCGCTGACCGTGGCCGCGTACCTGTGCTGTGTGGCGCCACCGTACGGATTCTCCCCGGGCCCGCACGCCACCGCGATGACGGACCCGGCCCGGGACACACTCGCCGCGATCGCCGACCGGCCCCGCACCTCCTCCGGGACACCCTTCGTCGAGGCCGTCCTGGCCAGTGGGCTGCTCGGCGACGGCCTGCCCGAATACCCCGCGTTCACGGCCCGGATCGCCGAACTCATCGACGTCATCGTGCGATTCGGCCCGGCCGCCGCGGCGGCCGATGCCCGGGCGGCCACCGCACCGTCCCCCGTCGAGACGGCCGCCCGCCCTGGCGCCTAGGGCCCGCCCCCTTTCACTCTTCCCCTTCCGCGTTCTCCCGGGGTCGCCGGGTTTCCCGCCCGGTCCCGCCCCACCCCGTCCCCACCCCCCTCACCCCTGCCTTGCCCTGCCCTGAAACCGCTCCGGAAATCGATCCGTTCAAGGAGGCATGGATCATGGAAAACACCGCGCGCACCACCGCGCCCCCTCCCACGCCGGCCACAACAGCCCCACCCGGGGAAACGCCCACCGACCCGGGCGCGGTACGGCGTGCCGCCTGGGCCGGTCTGATCGGCACCGCGCTGGAACAGTACGACTTCGTCATCTACGGCACGGCCTCGGCGCTGATCTTCAGCGATCTGTTCTTCCCGAACGTCTCGGCCTCCGTCGGCATCCTCGCCAGCTTCAGCACCTACGCCGTCGGCTTCGCCGCCCGGCCGCTGGGAGGGCTCTTCTTCTCCCGCTACGGGGACCGGCTCGGCCGCAAGTGGGTGCTGGTCGCGACGCTGCTGCTGATGGGCGGATCCACGCTGGCGATCGGTCTGCTGCCGACATACGGCCAAGTGGGCCTGCTCGCCCCCATCCTGCTGCTGATCTGCCGCATGGCCCAGGGCTTCGGCGCGGGCGCCGAGCAGTCCGGAGGCGCCACCCTGCTCACCGAGACGGCGGCCACCGGACGGCGCGGAAGACTGGCCTCCCTCGTCATGACCGGCGCCGCGCTGGGCACCGCCCTCGGGGCCGTGGCCTGGATCCTCGCTCAACGCCTCTCCGACGACGCCCTGATGAGCTGGGGCTGGCGGCTCGTCTTCGGCAGCAGCCTCCTGGTCACCGTGGTCGCCATGGTCTTCCGGCGCAAGCTGACCGAGAGCCCCGTCTTCAAGGAGCTGAAGCAGCAGCACGAGCGGCCCGCGTCCCCGGTGAAGGAGGTCTTCAAGCACGGCAGGAAGCCGACGCTCCTGGTGCTCTTCATGAACTTCGGAATCAGCACCCAGTCGTACACCTACCAGGTGTTCATGGCCTCGTACCTGGTGTCCTCGGTGGGCGTCGACAAGCACTTCGTCCCTGAAGTGCTGCTGCTGGGCGCCCTGTGCGGCGGCGTCGCGGCGGTCTGCTTCGGCACGCTCTCGGACCGCTTCGGGCGGCGCCCGGTGTACTCCCTGATCGTCGGCGCCCTGGTCCTGCTGCCGACCCCCACCTTCGTCGCGCTGAACTCCGGCTCCAAGGTCGCGATCACCGTGGCCATCGTCATCGGCTTCGTACTGGCCTGCCAGGGGGCGGTCGGCGTGCAGATGAGCTACTTCCCCGAGCTGTTCGGAAACCGCTACCGCTACGCCGGGGTCACCCTGGGCCGGGAGTTCTCCTCCGTGATCGGCGGCGGGGTCGCGCCCCTGATCTGTACCGCGCTGGTCAGCGCCTTCTCGGGGTCCTGGATACCGGTGGCCGGCTATATGACGCTGGTCGCCGCGGTCAGCCTCATCACCACCCGGATGGCGCCGGAGACGCTCGACCGCGATCTCAACACTCCCAACGACAGTACCGACAGCACCGATCGGGCCGGCGCCGCACAGCCCGCGCACAGGAAGGACCCACATTCCCGACAGGTTCGCTGACTAGCGTCGCGGTCCGTGGATGACATGGACGACGCTCTGGCGCGGGCGGCGGTGCGCGCCCTGATCGCGCAGGCGGAGCTCACGCCGAAGCCCGGGCTCGCCGACGCCCGCGATCCGCGGGCCCGGACCACCGGCACGGATCTGCTCACGCTGCGCTGGTCGGCCAAGGCGCTGGCGCCGGCGTTCGCGGCCATCGCGGCGTCGGCCCGCCGCCCGGGCGGGCCGACGCGGGCGCTCCGCGAGGAGTTGGGCGCGATCGGCCGGGGGGCCGAGTGGGCGATGTCCCGGGCCTGCGGCGGCCCGGCCGTGGGCCCGCATCGCGGGGCGCTCTGGGTGACGGGGCTGCTGGTCGCGGCCGCCGCCCTGGAGCCCGCCGCCCCGCCCCGCGAACTGCCCGCCGTCGCCAAGCGGATCGCCGCCCACCCGGACCGGCGTGCCCCGCGCAGGCCCTCGCCGGGCTCGCAGGTCTCCGCCACCTACGGCGCGGCGGGGGCGCGCGGCGAGGCACGGGCCGGCCTTCCGCATGTACGCCGCGCCCTGGACGCCCTGAACCGGGCGCGGGGTGCGGGGGCCACGGAGCCGCAGGCCCGCCTCGACGCGCTGCTCACCGTGATGAGCACGCTCCAGGACACCGGGCCGCTGTACCACGCGGGCCCGCCCGGGCTCCGGCGGGTGCAGGACGGGGCGCGCGGCGTCCTGGAGGCGGGCGGCACGGCGACGGCCGTGGGGGTGGCCGCCCTGGCCGGGCTGGACGCCGAGCTGCGCGAGCTCGGTGTCGCGCCCCGGGGCAGCGCCGCGGTGCTCGCCGGGGCGCTCTTCCTGGATGGCCTCCCCGCGCCGCTGGTCCGCCCAGCCGAGAAGGCTGTCTGATCGGACCTTTGGGCGGCTCTTCGAAGCCGTATCCCCTCACCTGCTACTTCGCCCCCTCTCTGAATTGCAATAGGTCGGAGGTCTTCCCTACGGCTCGACAAGCCTGCACTATGCCCGGTAGTTCACAACCAGGTATGGGAGGCATGTACGTGACCTCAGGGACGGGGAACGGAATCTCTCGGCGAGGTGTGATCGGCACGGCCGCCGCCGTCGGCGCCGGAGGCTGGCTGACCGGATCCGGCACCGCGTGGGCCGCGCCCCAAGGAGCCTCGGACCGGGCCGGAAGCACACATGAGCGGCTGGTGAGAGCCGCCGCCATGCGATGGCGAAGGCTGCCGGGCGACTGGAAGGACGGACCCTTCCTCGGCAACGGCCTGCTCGGTGTCCAGGTCTACCGGGGCGCCACGCCCAACTCCGTGAAAGTCATGGTCAGCCACAGCCAGGTGCAGGACCAACGGCCGCAGTGGCGCGCCCCGTACGGCTTCTCGCGGCTGCCCATCGGCCACTTCGACCTCACGCTCGCCGGCGAGGTGACCGATATCGACTGGACCCTCGACCTCTGGGACGCCGAGCTGCGCGGCACCATCACCACCACACGGGGCAGCGTCCGCTTCTCCCTGCTGGTCCACAACTCCCGTACCGCGCTGCTGATCTCCACCCGGCCGAGCGCGGGCGAACAGAGCGCGGCCTGGTCGTTCACCTGGATGCCCGCCATCTCGCCCCGGCAGAAGGACAAGCCCGCGGACTACACGGGCAACCCCGACGCCCGCACCGGCTCCACGGGCGCCACCCACTACGCCCAGCAGCCCCTGATCGCCGGCGGCGGGTGGACCACCGCCTGGCGCGAGCGGCGGGTGGGCACCGGCCGCCTGCTCGCCGCGCACATCGTCTACCGCTTCCCGGAGGACCTGGACGGGACCACCGAGCTGGCCGTCGCCGAAGTGGCCCGTACGCTGGCCGCCGACCCGGACGAGCTGGTGCGCGAGCACCGCGGCTGGTGGCACCGCTTCTACCGGCGCAGCCTGCTGTCCGTACCCGACAAGCGGCTGCAGGACTTCTACTGGATCCAGCTCTACAAGGCCGCGTGCGCCACCCGGGCGGACGGACCCTCGATGTCCGAGTGGGGGCCGTGGTACCCGGAGACCGGCGGCAGCTGGACCGCGGTCTGGTGGAACCTCAACGTCCAGATCGCCACCTGGCTGATCCAGGGGTCCAACCACCCCGAACTCGACTCGGTCACCTCCACCTTCAGGACCTTCGAGAAGTATCTGCCGCTCTCGGTGCCGCCGGAGTACCAGGACGGCGAGACCTACGCCCTGGCCCACCCCTCCGACTGGATGCTGCGCCCGGGCGCGAAGACCGTCGGCATCCCCGGCACCTCCACCAAGACCGACAACAACGGCAATCTCATCTGGGCCATGCACAACATCTGGCTCAGCTACCGCCACACCATGGACGTGCGCATCGTGCGGGACGTCCTCTACCCGATCCTCGTCAAGGCGGTGAACTTCTACGACCACTTCCTGCACGAGGGCGGGGACGGGAAGCTGCATCTGCCGCTGACCAGGTCGCCCGAGTGGGCGGACGCCGAGGACTGCACCTACGACCTCTCGCTGCTCCGCTGGGGCTGCGCCACCCTGCTGGACTGTCTGCGCATCCTCCGCACGGACCACCCGCGCGCCCCGCGCTGGCGCGAGATCCTCCAGCGCCTGGTGGACTACCCGCGCGACGCGACCGGGGTCATGATCGGCGCGGCGAAGCCGCTGACCGAGTCCCACCGCCACTTCTCCCACATGCTGTGGCTCTACCCGCTGGGTGAGCTGGACTGGGACCGGGCGGGCGACCGGGACATCATGCGCACGACCTTCGACCACTGGGTCAAGGACCGGAGTCTGTGGGCGGGTTACAGCTACGGGGTCGCCTCATCGATGACATCCCGGATGGAACGGCCCGAGGAGGCCCTGGACTTCCTGACCTTCTTCACCGACGGCGAGGTCATCAACAACGCCTGGATGACCCCGAACACCATGTATGTGGAGGGCGGGAACCTGGGCACGGAGAGCCCGCTGACGGCGACCCAGTCGATCCTCGACATGGCCGTGCAGAGCCATGGCGGCGTCGTGCGGGTCTTCCCCTCCATATCGCGACGCTGGCCGGACGCCTCCCTCCAGTCCCTGCGTACCCAGGGCGCGTTCCTGGTGGACGCGGACCGCTCGGGCGGCCGGACGCGGTGGGTGCGTGTGCACAGTGAGGCGGGCGCGCCGCTGGTGCTGGCGCACGGCATCCAGGGCGCGATCGACGTACGGGACGAGCGCGGACGACGGCTGCGGTACCGGGAGACGGCGCCCGGGCGCATCGAGATCCCGCTGGGCCGGGACGAGACGGCGGTCGTCGTCCCGCGCGGCACCGACCCGGACCTGGACCCGCGCGATGTGCCGGCGGTGGGCGACGCCAAGCCGTGGGGGCTGCCCGACTGAGTTGTACCGGGCGCGGACAACTTGGGGCTTCGCCAGGACAGTTATGCCCACCCCGTCCATACGCGGGGTGGGCAGGCGGCTTACGATCCTGTGCAAGGCGCGCGATGGAGGATCGCACGCCCCGAAAGCCCTGAAAGCCCTGAAACGAGGAGATCACACGTGACCGCTCAAGGGGTAGCAGCCCAGACCGGAAGCGGACCGGAGCCCCCCAGCAGCCCCCTCAACCAGGGCAAGCCGCACAGCGCCCGGATGTACGACTACTTCCTGGGCGGCAAGGACAACTACGTCGCCGACCGCCAGGCCGCCGCCAAGGTGCTCACCATGTGGCCCGGCGTCATGATCGCTGCCCGCACCAACCGCGCCTTCATGCACCGCGCGATCCGGTACCTCGCCGCCGAGCGCGGCATCCGCCAGTTCCTCGACATCGGCACCGGCATTCCGACCAGCCCCAATCTCCACGAGGTCGCCCAGTCGATCGCCCCGGAATCCCGGATCGTCTACGCCGACAACGACCCGATCGTCCTCGCCCACGCCCAGGCCCTGCTCGGCAGCGACCCACGGGGGCGCACCGCCTACGTCGACGCGAATGTCGCCGACCCGGAGACCATCCTGGGCGCCCCGGAACTCACCGAGGTGCTGGATCTGTCCCAGCCCGTCGCCCTGAGCCTGTGCGCGCTGCTGCACTTCGTCCCCGACGAGTGGGACCCGTACAGGATCGTCCAGCGCCTGCTCGAGCCGCTGGCCCCCGGCTCGTACCTCGTGCTGAGCCACATCACGCCGGACTTCGACCCCGAGGCGACCCAGCGGACCGTGCAGATCTACCACAGCGGCGGCATCCAGGGGAAAATCCGCAGCAAGGCCGAGGTGGAACGGTTCTTCACGGGGCTGGAGCTGGTCGAGCCGGGCATCGAGGTGCCGCACCGCTGGCGCCCCGACCTGGCGGCCCCGGACACCGGGACGAGCACCGGCGATGTGACCGACGAGGAGGTCTCCTTCTGGGTGGGAGTCGCCCGTAAGCCGGCCGCCTGACCCGCCGGGACACCGGCCACGCGCACCCGGCCGCCCGGACAGCCGCGGCGCTTGCCTTCTGAAGATCCCTGCGCGTCAATGAGCCCATCATCTGACAGGGCATCAGCGATGCGGACACGGATCGGACGGGACGAGCGATGAGACCTACCACTCCCGGGTTACGCGCCACGGCCACCACCGCCGCCTGCGCGGCGCTGCTCGCGGGGGCCGTGGCACTGGCGCCCACGGCGGCAGCCGTGTCGCCGGACACCGCCACGGCCCCGTACAACTGCGGCACGTACGGCCTCATGGATCTCACCCTCCACGCCGCCCAGAACGGCACCAGGGCCACCCTCACGCCCGGCTCCCCGGACCTGACCGCCCCGGTCGCGATCCCGGCGAACGCCATCTCCGTCACCCTGCGGCTCGAGAAGAACGGCGGCCCGGCCACGACCACGTTCACCAACAGCTCCAGCCCCGCCATCCCGGCGGGTTCCCCGATCCTGGTCACACTCGTCGGCACGGTGGCGCCGGGCGACAGTCTGGACTCCTACCTGGGCGGCGACTCACTGCGCATGTCGATCGGGGCCGTCGTGGTGACCTGCAAGGCGATGGCCAAGCAGTCTCCGGGCCCGTTCGTCTTCGACTGACGCCCGGCGCCTGACGCCCGGCGCCCACGAGTTACGGCTTGTGGCCGACCGCCTCCGCGTAGAACGAGCGGTCCACGACCCGGTCCTCGGGCAGGGGGTCGCCCTCGGTCACGCCGGCCGCGGCGTAGGCCTTCTGCAGGCGGTCCGCCGTGCCGTCGCGGATCTCCCAGTCCATGCGCAGCGACGGCACGGCGGTCAGCGTGTCCGGCTCGGTCTTGAGCGCCTCGCCAAGTTCGTTCACAAACGCCTTGTCCTTCTTGTAGTCCCCGGCGAAGTAGGTGTTGACGGTGCGGATGTAGGCGCGCAGAAACGCCACTCCCGCGTCCGGGTCGCCGGTCAGCAGATCGGGGCCGAAGAGAAGACCGCCGAGCGGCTCGCCCCGCGGCTGACCGCCGAGGAACGCGTAGCCGGCGTCGCCGTCCACCTCGCGCCACACCGGGTCGAGCAGCCATGCCGCGTCCACGCCGCCGTTCTTCAGCGAGGTGAGGACCTCGGCGGGGCCCAGCTGCTGGAAGCGGACGCTGTCCACGTCGGCCTGGTGTTGGGCGAGCACCTTCTCCATCGGGTACATGATGACCGAGCCCTTGCCGATGAGGGTGCCGACGGTGCGGTCCTTGAGGCCGACCTCGCCCGCCGTCTGCCCGGGCCGCAGCCTGGCCCAGAATCCGCTCTTGGAGCCGGGCGCGGGCGAGAAGTTCCCGGCGACCCAGCGGATGTCGAATCCCTGCCGGATGCCGTTGAGCACCCCCGCCTCCGGCGCCGCGTACTGGACGTCGATGTCGCCCTTGGCCAGCAACGGCAGCGCGTCCGGGGTGGGCAGCAGCTTCACCTCGACGTCGAGCTTCTCCTTGGCGAACTCGCCCTTGGCCAGGGCGATCTGGAGCGGCGCCAGGTACTCGGCGTTCAGGGTGCTGGCGGAGACGACGATCTTCGTCTTCTTCTTCAGCGGCTTGGGCGCGGGAGCGCCGGGCTCACAGCGGGCCGGCGCGCGGTCCTCGGACAGGTCGGAAGGGTCGGTCCAGCCCTTGGCGCAGCCTGCGACCGGGATGATCGGCCGGGCCTTGCGTTCGGCACCGGAGCGCGCCGAGTCGGAGGTCTGGACGTCGCAGGCGGAGAGGGAGCCGAGAATGCCCAGCAGGGTCACGGCCGTGGCCAGGGCGCGGGCGAGAGAGGGGCCGGGTGCCATGGGTGTTGCCTTCCGGTTCCGGGTGCGGCCAGGGGGCTGGGGATCAGGACTGGGGGCGGCCGCGGTCCCGCGGCGCCCAGGGGGTGAGCCGGCGGCCGACGAAGCGCACGAGTTCGGAGAAGACCACGCCGAGCACGGCCACGCAGACGATGCCGACGAACATCACGTCGTTCTGGAACAGCGCGCGCGAGTCGAAGATGAGATGGCCGAGGCCGCTGTCCGCGGCGATCTGCTCGGAGGCGACGATCACCAGGACCGCCACCCCGGCGGCGACCCGCATGCCCACCAGGACCTGCGGCAGCGAAGCGGGCAGCAGCACATGGCGGAACATCTGCCAGGGACCGGCGCCGAAGACCTGACCGGCCTCCCGGTACCCCTCGGCGACGCCCATCACGGCCGCCATCGTGGAGATCCAGACGAAGAAGAAGACGGTGGTGGCCACGAGCGCGATCTGCGGGCCTTCGCCGAGGCCGAACATATTGAGGAACACCGGTAGCAGCGCGAGCTTGGGCACCACGTACAGCGCGTCGAGCAGGGGCTCCAGCGCCGCGCGGACGATCCGCAGCGCGCCCATCAGCAGTCCGACGACATAGCCCGCGGCCGTGCCCACCGCATAGCCGGCGATCACCCGCTGGAGCGTGGCCCGCACATCGGGCCACAGCTTGCCGTCTGCGGCGCGCTGCCAGCCGTCGGCCGCGATCGTGGACGGCGCGGGGTAGACGCGGGGGTCGATCCAGTGCCGGTACGCGGCGAGCTGCCACAGCAGGATCAGCACCGTGGGCACGGCGACGGCCAGGGAGATCTCGAGGGCGAGGCGGCGCCGGTGGGCGCGGACCGGGTCGCGCTCCCGGGGCCCGGGGCGCCGCACCAGCACGGTCTCGGCGGGTCCGCCGGGTGCCGCATCGGCCTGGGCCGCATGGTCCGCGCCGAGCGCGGTCTCGCTGTTCATGAGCGCTTCCCCGCCGCCCGCGCCGTCGCGGCGCCACCGGCTCCCGCCTGCACCTCGCCGCGCAGCAGCTCCCACAGCTCGGACTGCAACTCGGCGAACTCCGGGGAGCGGCGCAGCCGCCCGGTGCGCGGGCGCTCGAACGGCGGCCGCCGTTCGGCGATCACCCTGCCGGGCCTGGCGGACATCACCACCACCCGGTCCCCGAGCACGATCGCCTCCTCCAGGCTGTGGGTGACGAACAGCGCGGTGGTGCGGGTCGCCTGGCACACCGCGAGCAGTTCGTCCTGGAGGATGGTGCGCAGCTGGGCGTCGAGCGCGGCGAAGGGTTCGTCCATGAGCAGTACCTCCGGCTCCACCGCGAGCGCGCGGGCGATCGCGACGCGCTGCCGCATGCCGCCGGACAGCGCGGCCGGGTAGGCGTCGGCGAAGTCGGCGAGGCCCAGCCGGTCCAGCCAGTCCCGGGCCCGCGCGTTGGCGGCCTTCCGCGGCACGCGCTGCACATCGAGGCCGAAGCGGACGTTGGCGAGCACGGTCTTCCAGTCGTAGATCCCGTAGTCCTGCGGGATCATCGCGGCCGGGTGGCGCCGGCCCGCGCGCACCTCGACCTCGCCGCCGCTGGGGCGGACGAGCCCGGCGACGATGCGCAGGAAGGTGGACTTGCCACAGCCGGACGGGCCGACGACGCAGCAGAACTCTCCGTGTCGGACGTCCAGATCGAGTGGCCCGAGCGCGTGCACCCGCCCGCCCGAGTGCCCAAAACTGCGGGTCACCGCGCGGGCGCGCACCTTCGGCGCGGCCGTGGGTGTGGTGTGCGGCTCCACCCCGTGCCTCCTGATCCGATCGGTCGGTCGTGGTATGGAAGCGACTGTGTGGCCCCACAGAGAAGATATGACGACCCGTCAGATTCAGGCAAGGGTCGGGGTGGCGCGGCGCTCGCGCCGACCCGACCGCGGGCCGGCTACCGGCCGGCCGCTCCGCCGTCGCGCCACCAGCGCCGCCGGGAGCACCTTGGTGCCGTAGACGTCGGCGACCGGGTATGGGAAGAACTGCCCGAGGCAGCGGCCGGCGTCGGTCAGCGCGCCGCTCAGCGTCCCGGCGAAGCACAGCGGACGCCTACCGGGGCGGGCAGCGGTTCCTGGCCACCGGCACTCCCCCGTTCCGGGGCGGTGACCGGCCGGAGGTCCGGGTGCGGCAGCGCGGGGGATGACAGTGGCGGTGAACGGCCGCCACGTGGTCGGCTTCACCGACCGGGAGCGGCCCCATACGGAAGGCAGCGTGGGCACCTACACCGAGGACGCCCGCGCCGAGTTCCGTGACATCACCGTCCCGGCGCGCTGACCAGGACCGGCTCGGCGACCAGGAACGGCTCCGCCACCATGAGGGGTTCCGTGACCGGGAGCGGTTCCGCCGCCGTGCGCGGTTCCGGGCTCGGTGGCGCGGCGTGTGCCGGGTGCGTGGCGCGGGTGAGCCGCACGACGCCGCGCGCGGCCACCACGGCGCCCAGACCGGCCAGCGCGACCCCGGCGGGGCCGCCGTGGACACGCTCGCCGAGCAGGGCGAGTCCGATGGCCGCGGCGGCCATGGGATTGGCCAGGGTCAGGACGGCCAGCGGCGCGCCGAGGCCGCCGGTGTAGGCGGTCTGGGACAGCAGGAGCCCGCCGACGGCGAAGCCCGCGACGAGCACGCCCACGACCGCGAACCGCCAGGTCAGGGCCAGGCCCGCGACCGTCAGGGTCTGGGTGAGCGCCGACGCGGCCCCGGAGGTGAGACCGGAGGCGGCCGCGTGGCCGAGCCCCCGGCCGCGGCGGGTGTGGGTGAGCAGGGCGACCAGGGCCAGCACGGTGGCGGCGACGGCGAGCGCGGCGACGGTGCCGAGCGTCTCGTCGGGGGCGGCGCCGCTGGCGGTGAGCGGCAGCAGCGCGCCGAGGCCGATGAGGGTGAGCGCGGTGCCCCGCCACTCGTCGGGGGTGGCTCGGCGCCCGGCGACCCTGGCGCCGAGCGGCACGGCGGCGACCAGCGTCAGCGCGCCGAGGGGCTGGACCAGGGTGAGCGGCCCGAACTTGAGGGCCGCCACATGGAGCAGGGCCCCGCCGGAGTTGAGCCCGACGGTCGACCACCAGGCGCCCTGCGCCAGCAGTCGCCGCAGGCCGCCCGGGCCGGTGCGGGCGGCGAGGCGCTCCTGCGCGACGGCCGCGGTCGCGTAGGCGACGGCCGACAGGAGTGCGAGGGTGACGGCTATGAGGGTGGCGTTCACGGCATTACCCGGCCCCTTTTGTGTTGACGTGCGTGCGATACATCTGCGTATCGATACGACAGTGTATCGGCACAGGCGCGTATCGATACGCTGGTGTACCGTGTGTCGTACCGCACAGTCACGCACCGCACCGTCACACACCGCGAGAGAGCTCACAGCGGGAGGAGAGTGCCGAGCCGATGGCATCGCCCACCGCGGCGGACATGCCCCGCCGCTCCAAGATCAGCCCCGAGCGCGAGCAGGAGATCTTCGACGCCGTCCTCGCCCTGCTCACCGAGGGCGGCTATGACGCCTGCACCTTCGAGGGGGTCGCCGCCAGGGCCCGGGCGAGCAGGTCCACCCTCTACCGCCAGTGGAAGACCAAGCCCCAGCTGGTCGCCGCCGCCATGCGCCGCTGTGACCGGCGCATGGCGCTGGACGGCATCGACACCGGCAGCCTCGTCGGCGACCTGCGGGAGACGGCGCGCGTCGTCGGGCAGATGTGCGACTCGGACACCACCCTGCTCTATGCGCTGGGCCATGCCGCGCTCAACGACCCGAGCCTGCTCCAGGCGCTGCACGACGCCCTGTTCTCCCGGGAGGTCTCGGTGATCGCCGCCATGGTCCGGCGCGCGATCGAGCGCGGCGAGATCCCGGCCGACAGCGCGGCGGCCGAGTTCGTCCCCGCCCAGCTGATCGGCGTGATGCGGGTCAGGCCGCTGCTGGACGGAGAGCGGGCCGACGGCGACTATCTCCTCCGCTTCCTCGACGCGTCGGTCTTCCCCGCGCTCGGCCTGTCCTGACCGGCGGCCGGGCGCCCGGTCACTGCGCCCGATCGCGCAGTTCGAACCAGTCGAAGTCCGCCGCGACGCGGGTCCCGCCCAGGTCCTGGACGCAGACCCCGACGAACGCCCCGGTGAACCGCAGGCGGTCCCCGTAGTCGTCGGAGAGCCTGGTCGCCTCCAGCACCGGGCCGACGTCCTGCCAGGACACCCCGTCCGGCGAGGCGGCGAAGCGCAGCTCCGGACCGTCGAAGCGGGCGCGCAGGTGCACCAGCGGCCAGTCGTCGACGTCGAGTTCGCAGGAGGGCAGCTCGCCGTACGCGCCGTCGTCCGTGAAGACGATGCCCAGCACCCGGCCCCGGCCCTCCGCATGGGTCAGCCGCAGATAGTAGTGGGTCGTGGTGTCGTACCAGCAGATCAGGCCCGCGAGCTGGCTGAAGTGGGAGGGCCGGAAGTCGACGACCGTCGTCGCCTCGCAGCGCACCGACGTCAGACGGCGGGCGACCAGGCTCTGGTCGTAGCGGGAGTGCGGGCTCTGGCGGCCGCGCAGCCGCAGATGGCCGGCGCGTTCGGTCAGGCTCAGCCACTGGGGGGTCGCGGGGGTGCGCAGGGTGTTCCAGTGCGGGGCGAGGGCGGGCGCGTCGAAGTCGTCGCGGACGGGCCTGACCGGCGCCGGGGTCGGCGCGACGCCCCGGGGGGCGGCCACCTCCAGGCTCGGCAGCCGGCCACCGTCCACGAGCCGCAGCCAGCCCTCGTCGGTCCACGCCACCCGCTGGAGACAGGTCTCCCGGCCGAGCACACAGCGCGCCCCGGCGAGCGTGCGCACCGGGCGCGAAGCCAGGTGGGTGAGAAACCACTCCCCCTCGGCCGTCCGCACCAGCTCGCCGTGGCCGGCCTTCTGCAGTGGCCACTCGGGGGCGTCGCGGGTGGTCAGCAGGGAGCCGGCCGGGTCGAATTCATACGGTCCGGTCAGCTCGCGCGAGCGGGCCATCAGGATGCCGTGGTTCCAGCCGGTGCCCCCCTCGGCGAGCATCAGGTAGTACCAGCCGTCGTGGCGGTAGACGTTGGGCCCCTCGATCAGCACATCGTGGGTGAGGACGGTGCGCGGGGCCCCGATCAGGGCCTGGTTTCCGGGGTCGTACTCCTGGAGCAGGATCCCCGCGAAGGAGGGGTGTCCGTCGCGCGGGTCCCACTGGATGTTGAGCAGCCAGGTGCGCCCGTCCTCGTCGTGGAAGAGAGAGGGGTCGAAGCCGGAGGAGTTGAGGAACACCGGCTCCGACCACGGGCCGGAGATGTCCGGGGCGGTGACGAGGTAGTTGTCCACGTCCTTGTAGGGGTGTCCGATGGTGCGCACGATGCTGTACACCAGCCAGAACCGGCCGTCGTGGTACGAGAGCGAGGGCGCCCACACCCCGGCCGAGTCCGGGACCCCGCGCAGGTCGAGGAGGTCGGTGCGGTCCAGGATGTGGCCGGCCGGCTCCCAGTGGACCAGGTCGGTGGAGCGGTGCACGGGCACACCCGGGAACCACTCGAAGGTGGAGGTGGCGAGGAAGTAGTCCGCACCGACGCGCACAATGCTCGGGTCCGGGTGGAATCCGGGCAGCACGGGGTTGCGGATCTGGCCCGCGGTCATGCAGGTCCTTTCGTACGGCTTGGGAGATCAGCGTGTCTTGGCGCGCTGCGCGGGCTGGACTGAGGAGCCGCGCAGCGACGAAGGAGCGAGCAGCGACGAAGGAGCGAGCAGCGACGAGGGAAGCCCGCGCGTTGGAGCGGGCCAGGACTGAGCGGGAGGAGGGGCGCGTGTCTTGGCGCATGGGAGCGCGCCAAGACTGAGCGGGAGGAGAGGCGCCGCCGGGCGGCGGTGCCGGGGCGGTCAGCCCTTGACGGCGCCCTGCATCACACCGGCGACGATCTGCCGGGACAGCAGGAGGAAGACGAGCAGCAGCGGCAGCACCCCGATGGCGGCGCCGGACAGAATGAGCGTGTAGTCGAGGGCGTAGCCGCTGGCCAGCGAGGACAGCGCGGTCTGTACGGTCGGGGTGACGGACGGGTCCAGGACGATCAGCGGCCACATGAAGTCGTTCCAGGTGGCCATGAAGGTGAACATGGCGAGCACGGCGGCCTGCGGGCGGATCGCGGGCAGCGCCACATGCCAGAAGATGCCGAGTGTGGAGCAGCCGTCGACGCGGGCGGCCTCGACGAGCTCGTACGGCACGGACTCGTCGCAGGCCTGCCGCATCCAGAAGACGGCGAAGGCGTTGACGAGCGCCGGGACGATGACGGCCTTCAGGGTGGCGATCCAGCCCAGGTTTCCCATGAGCATGTACAGCGGGATCATGCCCAGCTGGGTGGGGAGCATCGCGGTGATCACCACCGCGACGAAGAGGGCGTTGCGCCCCCGGAACGGCAGTTTGGCGAAGGCGAACCCGGCGAGCGAGGACAGCAGGACGCAGCACACCGTCACCGTGGTGGAGATGATCATCGAGTTGCGCAGGGCCAGCCAGAAGTCGACGGTGTCGTAGACGCGCTGGATGTTGTGGAGCAGATTGCCGCCCGGCGTGAGGGTGAGCAGCGAGTCGCCGATCGCCGAGTTGTCGCGGGTGGGCAGCACGAAGGAGTAGTAGAGCGGGAACACGGAGGCGGCGAGCACACCGACGAGCGTGGCGTACACAAGGAATCCGGGGCGCCGGCCGCCGTCGGACACGGCGCGGCGGCGGCCGGTCCTGGGGTGGGTGGCGAGGGCCATGACGACATCAGTCCTTCGAGGCGATGCGCCGCGACAGCGCGTAGTTGATGCCGGAGACGACGGCGATGAGCAGGAACATCACCCAGGCGAGAGTGGCCGCGTAGCCGGCGTTGAACTCGCGGAAGCCCTTTTCGTAGAGGTACATCATCAGCGTCTGGAACTGGCGGTCGCTGCCGCCGGTACCGTCGGTGCCCTGGGTGTCGAAGAGCTGGGGCTCGGTGAAGGTCTGCATGGCGCCGATGGTCGACATGACGACGGAGAAGATGATGGTGGGGCGGATCGAGGGCACGGTGATCGACCAGAAGATGCGCCGTCTGGAGGCGCCGTCGAGCATCGCGGCCTCGTTGAGCTCGCGTGGGATGCCCTGCATGGCGGCGAGGAAGATCAGCGCGTAGTAGCCCGCCCAGCGCCAGATGATGATGGTGGCGACCGCGGGGATCGCGGTCCAGCGGTTGGCCTGCCAGTCGACCCGGTCGATCCCGACCAGGCTCAGCACATCGTTGAAGATGCCCGTGTGGAAGCCGTAGAGCTGCGCGAACACCAGGCTGACGGCGACCACCGACACGATGTGCGGCAGCACGACCCCGGCCCGCCAGACCGCGCTGGCGCCCAGCTTCCGGTTGAGCACACCGGCGAGCCACAGCGCCACGGCCAGCTGCACTCCGGTGCCCAGCACCAGCAGCAGGGCGGTGTTGAGCAGCGCGTTCCAGAAGTATTCGTCGGCGAAGAGGGCCTGGTAGTTGTGCAGCCCGGTCCAGCCCTGGTCACCCTCGATGATCGCCCACTTGTGGAAGGAGATCCAGCCGGTGTACAGCAGCGGCCAGACCGCGAAGACACCGAAGACCACGAAGAACGGGGCGATGAAGATATACGGGGTGCAGCGCAGGTCGAAGCGGGTCAGACGGGATCGCCAGGCGCGGCGTCGGGGGTGGCGCCCCGGGGCGGAGGCCGTGGCGGCCTCCTGCCCGGGGCGGGTCTCGGTGACCGTCATCGGGTCAGTCCCCCGCGACCTTCTTCGCGTCGGAGACCGCCTGGCTCCAGGCGTCCTCCGGCTTCTGCTTGCCCTGTTCGACCCGGAGCAGCGCGTTCATGAAGGCGGTGGCCACATCGCTGTCCTTGGTACCGCGGTAGATGGGCCGCATCTTGTCCACGGCCTCGGCGAAGATCTTGCCGGTGGGGGCGTTGGAGAAGTAGGTGTCCTTCTTCGCCTGCACGCTGGGGTCGTTGTAGACCGACGGGTGGCTGGAGAGGTAGCCCTTGGAGAGGAAGAGCCGCTTCTGGACCTTGGACGAGGTCAGCCACCGGGCGAGCTCGACCGCCTCCTTGGTGTGCTTGGTCTGCTTGGGCACCAGCAGATAGGAGCCGCCCCAGTTGCCGCCCTGCGGGGCCGCGGCCACCGACCACTTGCCCGAGTTGGCGGGGCCGGAGGCCTCCTTGGTGCGGTCCAGCTTCCAGGCGGGACAGACAGCGGTTGCCGCCTTGCCGGTCTTCAGGGCGTTGGCCATTTCCGGGGTGAAGGGCGGGTATCCGCCGCTGACCTTCCGTACGGACATGCTCGCGGCGGTCAGGAAGTCCTGCTTGAGGCCGGAGTTCTCATCGGCTGTGAACGAGTCGTCGGATTCCGAGAAGAACGTCTCCTTGTGCTGGTTCTCCATCCCGACCCAGATGTCGCCGGTATTGGCGGTGAAGGAGGCGTCCTTCACCTTGGCCCGGAATTCCTCACCGACCGCGGTGAACTTGTCCCAGGTGGGCCAGAGTTGGCCGACGCGCTCGGGGTCGGTGGGCAGCCCGGCCTTCTTGAACAGGTCGGTGCGGTAACAGATGCCGAGCCCGCCGAGGTCGGTGCGCAGGCCCATCACATACGTGCCGCTCTCGACCGTTCCGTAGTCGTAGGCCCACTGCACCCACGGGTCGTCGGTGTTGTTGACGCCGTGGTCGGCGAGGTTGACGAAGCGCTGGTGGCTGGGTTTGAACTTGCCGATGGTGTCGTCGCCGAGGCCCACCACATCGGAGGCGCCGCGGTTCGCCGCGAGCTGGGTGACCAGCTTCTTCGGCAGGTCGTCGACGAGTACCTCCCGGATCTTGATGCCGGGGTGGCTCTTCTCGTACTCCTTGTAGAGGTCCCGGTATCCGTAGTCGACCTGGGTGGTCACGGTCAGCGTCGTCTTGCCGTCCGAGTCGCCCGCGCCGCTCCCGCAGCCCGATGCCGTGAGGGCGATGACCGTGGCTGTGGCCGCCACCACCCAAACCCTCCGGCTGGCGTGGTACTTCATGCCCTCACCTCTCTGCTTCCGTGTTCGGCATTGCGCCCTTGCGAGTTCGGGATTTCGAAAGTTTCGACGCTCGCAAATTCCGCGGATTCTTCTGCCCTTTGCGTCGTGTCCAGGCGGGCTCAATGTAGGAACCGGTTGTCATGCGGTCAATGTTTCGGTCGCGTAAGCGGCGCTATTCGAAACTTTCGGTGCCGGTGGGCACTCCGCCGAGCCATGACGGGCGGGTTACGCGGGCAAGGTCTTACTCGCACGGATCTTCATCGACAGATCGGAACGGTTCGTATGAGTGGCACGACTCGGTCGCAGCAGTGGTATGCGGGAGACTCCCGCGACGCCTTCATCCACCGCGCCTGGATGCGCCGCGGGCTCCCCGACCACGCCTTCGACGGGCGGCCGCAGATCGTCATCTGCAACACCTGGTCGGATCTGACGCCCTGCAACAGCCACTTCCGTGAGATAGCCGAGCATGTGAAGCGCGGCGTGTGGGAGTCCGGCGGTGTGCCGCTTGAGCTGCCGGTGCCGTCGCTGGGCGAGACCCTGCTGCGCCCGACCGCGATGTTCTTCCGCGACCTCGCCGCGATGGTCGTCGAGGAGCTCATCCGCGCCAACCCGGTGGACGGTGTCGTCCTGCTCGGCGGCTGCGACAAGACGGTTCCGTCGCTGCTCCTGGGGGCCGCGTCGGTCGACCTGCCCACGCTGATGGTCACCGGCGGCCCCATGCTCAACGGCTCCTGGAAGGGGCGCCCGCTGGGCTGCGGCACAGGGGTCTGGGAGATGAGCGAGGAGGTGCGCGCCGGGCGGATGCCGCGCTCGGACCTGCGGCGCGCGGAGTCGGCGATGATCCGCAGCCGCGGACACTGCAACACCATGGGCACCGCGTCCACGATGGCCTGTGTCGCCGAGGCGCTGGGCATGACACTGCCCGGGAACGCGGGGCTCCCGGCGCCGGACAGCCGGCTGCTCGAGCTGTCGCACGCGGCGGGCAACCGCATCGTCGAGATGGTCGCCGAGGACCTCCGCCCCAGCGCCGTGCTGACCCGTGAGGCCCTGCTGAACGCGGTGCGCGCGGTGGCGGCCATCGGCGGGTCCACCAACGCCGTCGTCCATCTGCTGGCCCTCGCCCGCCGGGTCGGCGTGGAGGTCGGCCTGGAGGACATCGACCGCGTGGGCCGCGACATTCCCCTGCTCGCCGATGTGCAACCCGCCGGGGCCCATCTCATGGAGGACTTCCACCGGGCCGGCGGCCTGGACGCGGTGCTCGGGCAGATCAAGGATCGCCTCGAGCCGAGCGTCACCGTCTCCGGCCACTCCCTGACCGATCAGATCTCCGGCCGCCCCAGCACCGACCTCACCGTCATCCGCACCGCCGACCAGCCGCTCGCGCACCAGGCCGGGCTCGCCGTGCTCCGCGGCAACCTCTGTCCCGACGGCGCGGTCATCAAGCCGGCCGCCGCGACACCCGAGTTGCTGCGCCACCGGGGCCGCGCCGTGGTGTTCGACGGCATCGAGGACTTCCACGCCCGGATCGACGACCCGGAGCTCGCGGTGGCGGCGTCCGACGTGCTGGTCCTGCGGGGGTGCGGTCCCCGCGGCTACCCGGGCATGCCCGAGGTGGGGAACATGCCGCTGCCCCGGAAGGTGCTGGAGACCGGTGTGCGGGACATGGTCCGGATCAGCGACGCCCGCATGAGTGGCACCGCCTTCGGCACCGTCGTCCTGCACATCGCCCCGGAGTCCGCGGCGGGCGGGCCGCTGGGTCTGGTCCGCACGGGCGACTGGATCGAGCTGGACGTGGAACGGCGCGTGTTGAGGCTGGACGTCCCGGATGGGGAACTCGCCGCACGACAGCCGGTGACCGCTGCCGCCCCGCCCGCGGAGAGCGGGTGGGAGCACATCTATCGCGAACATGTCGAGCAGGCCGACCGGGGCGCCGGCCTGGACTTCCTCGCCGGGACCCGCGGGTCCTTCGTCGCCCGGGAGTCGCACTGACGGCCTTCCCTCCGCGGTGAGCGGAGCCTGGGCCCTGTCTCCCCGATCTTTGTGGCGGTGACATCAGCGGCTGACGCCGCGGGGGCCCGCGGCGTGAGGGGGCACCTCCCAGCGGTAGCTGGGGCGCGTGCGATCGCAAGGCGGAGGGGCGCATGATGCGTACTTACGTACCGGGCATCGTAGCTGGTGAGCAGGCAGAGGACAGCCCCGCCCATGCGCCACGGGGGCAGCGCAGGGACGCGGCTGGTTGGTGACGCTCTCACCGCGCGGTGCGCGGCACTCCAGTGAAGGGGCGGACCGGGGCGGGAGCCTGAGCGCGTCCGCTCAGCGTGGGCACATCTGCCCATCGGGCTCGGGGCTTGTCCGGTCGGGAGCACCACCGATCCCGCACGACCGGAGGGGGAAGCACGCATCCCCGGCCGTGCGGGCGTCATCAGAGGCAAATGATTTTCGCGTTGACCTAATTATCACGTCCGATAAAGTCATCGAATGCGCACCACGTCGACGCCCACCCGGGATCATCTGGGAATACCTCAGCCCGGGCGCTATTGCCGCAATCCCCCCTCTGGCAGCTCGCAAGCCGCGTAACTAAAGAAGACTCACGCCCCGCTCCTTGGCCTGGAGCGGCACAAGAGGCGGGGCTTTCACGGGCCTTGGAACCCGTATGGTTTCGGAGGTGCTATACGCTTGCGGTCCGCCGTGCTGCGTTGAGGGGGGTATCCCCCAGGTAGGCCATGGTTACTCGGGTCAGTAAGCAAGACGTCAGATGCACGCGCACGCACGCTGATGCGCACGCATAGAGTCAGCGGCTATACGCGTGCGGTGAACCGTTGAGAGCGTCTTGGGCCTGCCCCCAAACCTCCTGTTGGGGTACTACGCGAACTGTGTTAGTACCCCATTCAGGGTTACGAGGTGAGCGTGACCTTTGCGACGGCCGCAGGGTGCGGGTATCCGAATCCGACGCGCATGGTGCCGCGTACGGCTACCTGGTGAGCTGCTGCGCCGCCACCGGATCAAGCTGGAGGTGCCGCCCACGCTGCTGGACATCCTGCCGCGGAGCTTCGCCGATCTGCGCACCGCGGCGGCCTCGGCCACCAGCAACGACGACAAACTCGAATCGGCGCTGTCCACCGCCGAGCAGATCGGTGTACTCGAGGACGCCATCCTGCACAGCCAGTTCTTCGGTGCCCGCGTCCTCGGCGCGCGGACGCTCGCCGGTTCGCTGGTAGTTCACTGGCCCGGCGCAGCCCCGAGGACCTGGCCATCGTCAACTGCCTTTCGCCGAGCGAAGGGCTTGCAGAGCGGGCGTCACTGGCGGTGGCGCTGCGCTTGCGTCCAGCCTCGCCCCCGGATCGTGGGGTGGGGCGGGGGCCGTTGACTGGGCCCCGCGTCGCCACAACTGCCGTGCGCGGGCACGGATGTTGCGGGAGCCGTTCCGGTCCGCGTGATCAACGAATCCGCAGGACCGGCACGCGAACCAAGCTTGACTCACCCGGTTCGCCTTGTCGATGTGGCCGCATTCGGCACAGGTGCGGGAGGTGTACGCCGGATCGACGTGCACCACCGGCACCCCGGCCTTGCGGGCCTTGTAGTCGATGAAGCTGCCCAGCTGGGCGAAGGCCCAGGAGTGCACGGTGGCCCGTTGGGGCTTGCCAAGCCGTACCCGCTCACGGATGCCCGTAAGGTCTTCCAGGGCGATCCCGCGACCGGTGCGTTCTGCCACGGCCACCACATGCTTCGCGATCTTGTGATTGATATCCCTCGCCCGCCGCGCCTCCTTGCGGCGCCGCTTCTTCAGCCGACGCCTGGCCGACGGGGTGTTCTTCCTCTGCAGCTTGGTGCGCAGCGTCCGCTCGCGGGCCCGGGTGCGGTTGAGACAGCGCCCCGCCAGGATCTCGCCGTCCGAGGTGGTAGCGATGTTGACGACGCCCAGGTCGATCCCCAGGAAGTCCGCAGGCTCGGTGTTCAGCAGCTGCTCGGGCACCTCACAGGTCGCCATCAGGAACCACATGCCGTCCCGGCACACCAGGTCCGACTCCCCCTGACGGTGCAGGGCCAGGGTGGCCAGTTGCTCCACGGAGGCGGTGAACCTCACGTCCTTGACCCGGCCGGCGAGCGTCCAGATCGAGACCCGTCGCTGGGCGATCTGCCAGGACAGCATCCGGTCGTCAAACGGCTGGGCGCCCTCGGAACGAAAGGTGATCGGCTTCTCAGTGGCCTTGCGGTAGCGCTTCGAGCCCGGCCTGCCGAGGTTCCCGGCTTTCAGGTTCGCCTTCAAGGTGGCGTACGCGTCGCATGTCTTCTTGATGACGTGCTGGGCGGCCTGCGCGCCGAGCCCCCACCGGGCGCGGATCTGCGAATAGGCGAGTTTACGCAAGCCGAAGTTCCTGCTGACGCCGCATTCGTAGGCGAGCGAACTGACCCAGGTGGCCGCCTCGTTGCAGGCGGTCAGGGTCGCCGACAGGGCCGACGCCTGCTCGGGCGTCGGCAGGAGCTTCACTTGGACCACCAGCTTCATGGCCGCGACTCTACGTGGTCAGGCGCACAAACATTTCAGTTCCGAACATCAGTCACCCGCACGCGCGACCCCATCGCGCACACGTTCGCCATCACCGGCTCCGCCGGGCTGCGACGCGGGCGGCCAAGCGAGCGGAGCGCGAGCGGGCCGATGCCGTGCCGGGTCCCCCCGAGGGGGTCACCGACCAGTTGTCCGGGTTCCTGGCCACCCCACCGGTGCTGGACGCCCTCGACGAGGCCACGGGGCTGCGCCAGGTGGCCGCCATGCTGGGCTTCCTGTTCGAGATGGAGAGCTTCGCGCTCTCGCTCGGGTGTGATCACACCCAGCTCGAACTCGCCGTGCGGCAGTCACATCCCGAGGCGCCCGACAAGGTCGCGCTGGTGTGGGCGGCCCAATCGCGGCTCGGCCTGATGTCCTCGGCCGAACTGCGCTCGCGCTGTGCCGAGTTGCTGGCCAACCCGCTGGTCATCCCGGCGTTCCCGCGCTACATGAGCGGGTTCGTACAGGCCCTGGAGCCGGTGCCGACGCTGGCCCCCTTCGTGGTCGAGCAGATGTCCAAGGCGTTCGCGTGCCTGCCCGACTCGGTGCTGCTCCCCTGGCTGCCCAAGCTGATCACGACGCTGCGCGACTGTGCGCGGGAGCTGGTGCCGGTACTGGTGCGCGAGGCGGGCCGCACCTTTCCCGCCGCGCTGTCCGCGGTCGACGCGTGGGTGGCGCCATGGTCGGCCCGCCCACCGGCATCGGAGGCGGAGGCGGGCGGTGCTGAGGCGGCGTCGGGCCCGTCGGCGGCGCCGGGCGGGGTGGTCGCGCGATTGCTGGCCGCCCATCCCGCGACCTGTGACGCCGTGGCCGGGTCGCTCGGGTACGACGCGGGGTGGCAGGCCGCCGAGCCCGCCGACGGCGGAGCCGAGCGGCGGGAGGCGGGCGAGCTGCTGACCCGGCATCCGCAGACCGCGGACGCCGTGGCGAGACTGCTCGAGCTGCGGCCGGTCGGATAGCGCGACCGGGGGCGCGGCCGGTCGTGTCTCGGGGGACACGGCCGGCCGCGCCCGTACGGCCCTGTTCCGGGTCATCCGGCGGCGGTGCAGCCCAGCGCGGCGAGCCACGCCCGGATCGCCCCGGCCGTGGTGCGCGCGTGTTTCTCCATCAGGCTCCAGTGGCTGCCGGGGACGTCCACGGTGTCGTACGGCTCCGGCCAGGAGGTCCGCCCGGACGCGTCGAAGCCGAGCGCCTCGCGGCCGCCGTGGGTCCGCAGCTCCGGCAGTGGATCGGTGGCACGGACCAGCAGTGTGGGGACGTCCGTCGGCTCCGGAGGCCGGCCGCGGACCATACGGGTGTAGGCCCCCAGCGCGGCCATGGAGACATCGTCCACCGCGGCGTCGAACCGCTCGCCCATCTCCAGGGGGACACGGGCGGGCATGGCGAGCAGCCAGGGCTCGTCCTCGCGCTCCGGTGTGACGTGGTAGGTGTCGACGACGACGAGGCCGGCCGGCGGGGTGCCGGTCGCCGCGAGCCGGGCGGCCACCGCGTGTGCCGGGTAGCCGCCCATCGAGTAGCCGAGGACGACGCACGGCCGGTCGCCGAGGTGTTCGCGCACGGTGGCGGCGTGCAGGTCGACGAGCGTCTCCCAGTCGCGCGGGACCGCGTTCCCGTGCGGGACGCCGGGGTGTTGGACCTCCAAGACGTCGCGCTCGCCGTCGAAGAAGGAAGCCAGCGCCGCGTACCAGGACCCGCCGGGGGTGGCGGAGAAGCCGGGGAAGCACACGAGCGCGGGGGCCTCGGCGCCCTGGATGCTCGCCGCGGCCTCGGCCAGGCGAAGCGGAGCGAGCGCGTGCCGGGCGGCGTCGGCGGGGTCGAACACGGGCATGGCGAGGGAGGCGGTCACCAGCAGGTGCATCGCCGAGACCACATCGCCCGTCTCGCACACCCGCCGGTAGAGGGAGCCCAGCGTCTGCGCCGCCCGCCTGCCGTGGGGCCGGGCGGGCGCGGCCACGGGGTCGGGCCGGTGCGGTTCGGACTCGGCGGCCGCCTCTTCGGGCGAAGGCGCGGCCGGCGCATCGCCCAGCGAACCGCTCAGCTCCGCGTACAGGTGGTCGGCCAGCTCCTGGGCGCTGGGCCGGTCGAACACGACGGTGGCGGGCAGCGGTACGCCGGTGAGGGTGCTCAACTGGTTGCGCAGCAGCACTCCGGTCAGGGAGTCGAAGCCCAGCTCGACGAAGGGCCGTTCGGCGCTCACGGCCGTCGCGTCCGGGTGACCGAGCACCAGGGCGGCCATCTCGCGGACCAGTGCCAGCAGCGCGGGTGCCCGGTCGGCGACGGGCAGCGCCGCCAGCTTCTTGCGCCAGGAGCCCTCCGCGCCACCGGGGTCCTCACCCGTGTCCGCCGCCGCTCGGGCGCCGTCGTCCCCGGGCCGGGCGGTCGGGCGGGCCGGGCGCAGCAGTCCGCGCAGCGGTGGCGGGACCGGCGGCCCGGCGGACGTGGCCGGACGGCGGTCCAGCGGCAAGGGGGCGAGCACCGACTCCCCGGTGCCCAGCGCGGCGTCGAACATCGCCAGGCCCTGCTCGGGGGAGACCGGGCGTACGATGGTGTCCCTGGCCCGGGCGGCGTGGTCGGTGCGCGCCGCCATCCCGTGCCCGTCCGCCCACGGTCCCCAGGCCAGGGAGAGCGCGGGCAGGCCGAGGGCGGTGCGGTGGTGGGCGAGGGCGTCCAGGAAGGAGTTCGCGGCGGCGTAGTTGGCCTGGCCCGGGTTGCCCAGCAGCCCGGCCGCCGAGGAGAACAGCACGAAGCGGGTCAGCGGCAGACCCTGCGTCAGCTCGTGCAGGTCCCAGGCCGCGTCCGCCTTCGGCCGCAGCACCGCCGTCAGCCGCTCGGGGGTCAGCGCCTCCACAACGCCGTCGTCCAGGATCCCGGCGGCGTGGACGACCGCGGTCAGGCCGGGCGCGTACTTCTCGATCACGGCGGCCAGCGCGGGGCGGTCGGCGGTGTCGCAGGCGATCACGTCCACCCGGGCTCCCGACCGTTCCAGTTCGGTCCGCAGCCGCCGCGCGCCCGGGGTCCGGGGGCCGCGGCGGCTGACGAGCACGAGGTGCCGGACCCCGTGCCGGGCGACCAGATGCCGCGCCAGCAGGGCGCCGAGGGACCCGGTGCCGCCGGTGAGCAGGACGGTGCCCGCACCCGCGAAGCCGCGGTCGGGGTCGGGGTCGGCCGGGGTATCGGGGACTTGTTCCAGCCGGGGGACGCGCAGCGTGCCGTCGGCGATCGAGAGTTGGGGTTCGCCCGTGGCGATGGCGGCGGGCAGCAGGCGCGCGGAGTCGGGCCGGTCGTCGAGGTCCACGATCGTCAGCCGCCCGGGGTACTCCGACTGCGCGGCGCGCACCAGGCCCCACACCGCCGCGGCGGGGAGGTCCGGTACCGGGGACGCGGCCCCGCGGGTCACCACCACCAGACGTGCTCCGGGTGCTGCCGGATCGGCCAGCCGGGTCCGCAGCACCTCCAGGGCCCGCGCGGTCAGGGCATGGGTGTCCGCGACCGGATCGGTGGTCGGACGCGCGGCGGCCAGGGAGACGACGACCGTCCGGGGACCGACGGCGGCGCCGCCGGAGGTGGCGGTGAGGGCCGCCCCCAGCTCCAGGTCGTCGGGGGTCGCCACGGTCGGGGCCGGTGCGCCGGCATCCGGGTCGTCGGCCGGAACGCCGGTCCACCGCGGACGGTACAGCTCCCGTGTCGCCGCCCTGCCCACGTCAGCGGTGTCTTCCGGGAGGGGCCGGGTGGTCAGCGACGCCACCCGGGCCACCGGCCGGCCCGCCCCGTCGGCGAGGTCCAGGGCGACCGTGTCCTCGCCGCCGGCGCGGATGCGTACGCGCAGTTCCGTGGCGCCGACGGCGTACAGCGTCAGGCCGCTGAGGGCGAACGGCAGCCGCGCAGAGTCCCCGGACGGCGCTGACGGCGCGGCCAGCCGTCCGGCGTGCAGCGCGGCGTCCAGCAGCGCCGGGTGGATGCCGTACCGCCGGGCGTCCGGGCCCGCCGCCGCGGGCAGCCGCACCTCGGCGAAGAGCTCCCCGCCCCGCCGCCAGGCGGCCGTGACCCCCTGGAAGGCCGGGCCGTACGCGTAACCGGCGTCCGCCAGGCGCTCGTAGCCGCCGGTGAGGTCCACGCGCTCGGCGCCCGCGGGCGGCCACACGGCCAGGTCGGCGGCCGGGTCCAACGGCGCGGCCGCCGGGCCGAGCCGCCCGGTCGCGTGGTGGGACCACGGGCCCAGCGCGCCCGACTCCTCCGGACGGGAGTGGACATCGGCGGTGCGTCGGCCGGAGGTGTCCGGTTCGCCGAGGGCCACCTGGATCTGGACCCGGGAGCCCGGTCCCGGCAGGAACAGCGGGGCCAGCAGGGCGAGGTCCTCCAGCACCTCGAGACCGCACGCGTCGCCCGCGTGGAGCACCAGCTCGGCGAGCGCGGCGGCGGGGACGAGCGGGTGCCCGGCGACGGCGTGGTCGCCCAGCCACGGGTGGGCGGCGCTCGACAGGTGGCCGGTGCACAACAGGCGCTCCGTGCCGGGGACGGTGGTCGTGAGGGTCAGCAGCGGGTGGCCGCTGCCGTACCCGGCGGGCGCGGCGGGGGCGTTGGCGGGGGCGTCCGGTTCCGTGTCGGCCAGCCAGTAGCGCTGCCGCTGGAAGGGGTACGTGGGCAGGTCCACGCGCCGGGCGCCGCTGTCCGCGTACACCCGGCGCCAGTCCACCGGCAGGCCGTGCACATGGAGCCGGGCGAGCGCGGCCAGGACGGCCCCGGGCCCGGACCCCGGCGCGCCGGCACCGGATCTGGACACGGCCGCGAACACCCGCCGCTCGCTCTCCTCGTCGTCGAGGGCCGCCAGGGCGGACGCGGTGAGGTGTGCGTCGGGACCGACCTCGGCGAAGGCGGTCACCCCGTCCTCATGGGCCAGCCGCTGCACGACATCCCCGAAGCGCACGGCCTCGCGGGCGTGCCGCACCCAGTACCCGGCCGAGCGCAGGTCGTCCCCGGCGGCCGGGAGGCCGGTCAGCGCCGATACGACGGGGATGCGCGGCGCCCCGTACTCCGGCCGCGAGGCGATACGGCCGAACTCCTCGAGCATCGGCTCCACCAGCGGGGAGTGGAAGGCGTGGCCGACGCGCAGCCGTGTGGTGCGGAACCCGCGCGCGGCGAGGCGTGCCGCCACGGCGAGCACGGCCGTCTCGTCGCCGGAGAGGACGACCGACCGCGGACCGTTCACCGCCGCGACCGCGACGGGTCCCGCCGACGCCGCTTCCGCCGGTCCCGCCGACGCCGCTTCCGCCGGTTTCGCCGACGCCGGTTCCGCAGGCTCGGCCAGTTCCTCGGCCACCTCCTGTTCGGAGGCCTCCACGGCCACCATGGCCCCGCCCGCGGGCAGTCGCCGCATCAGCCGGCCCCGGGCCGCGACCAGTTCGACCGCGTCCCGCTCGGACAGGATGCCCGCCACGTGGGCCGCCGCCAGCTCGCCGACGGAGTGTCCGGCCAGGAAGTCCGGCCGTATGCCCCAGGACTCCAGCAGCCGGAAGGTCGCCACCTCGAAGACGAACAGGCCCGCCTGCGAGAAGTCCGTACGGTCCAGCAGAGCGGCGTCCTCGGTGCCCTCGGCGGCCCACAGCACGGTGCGCAGCGGCCGCTCGAGGCCTGCGTCGCCGGCCTCGAAGCGGTGGCACAGGTTGTCGAAGGCGGTGGCGAAGGCGGGGAAGGCGGCGTAAAGCTCCCGGCCCATGCCCGGCCACTGGGCGCCCTGGCCGGTGAACAGCAGGGCCAGTCGCCCGGCGGGCCTCGCCGTGCCGGTGGTTTCCACGCCGCCGGGCACAGCGGCTCGTTGTCCGCCGCCGTTCGCCGCCAGCGTGTCGAGGGCGGTCAGCAGCGCCGCGCGGTCCGCGGCGGGCACGGCCGCCCGGTGCGCGAGCGCGGTGCGGGTGGTGGCCAGGGAGAAGGCGATGTCCAGCGGGGCGAGTTCGGGCCGCTCCCGCAGCAGGACGGCGATCTGCCGGGCGTGTGCGCGCAGGGCCCGCGGGTCGGCGCCGGAGAGCAGCAGTGGCGGCACGGTTTCCGCACGCCCCGAGCGGCCGGCCGGCTCCGCGGCCCCGGCGGTTTCGGCGTGTTCCGGCGCGGTCCCCGCGGCCTCTGCGGCCTCTGCGGCCTCTGCGGCCTCCTCGATGATGATGTGGGCGTTGGTCCCGCCGATGCCGAACGCCGACACCCCGGCGCGGCGCGGGCTGCCGGGCGCCGACGGCCACGGCCGCTCGCGCGCCAGCAGCCGCACGGTGCCGGGCGACCAGTCCACGCGCGGGGACGGCTCATCGGCGTGCAAGGTGCGCGGCAGCCGCCCATGACGCATGGCCATGACGGTCTTGATGACCCCGCCGACGCCCGCGGCGGCCTGGGTGTGCCCGATGTTGCCCTTCAGCGCGCCCAGCCACAGCGGCCGGTCCGCAGGCCGGTCGCGGCCGTAAGTGGCCAGCAGCGCCTGGGCCTCGATGGGGTCGCCGAGCGCGGTGCCGGTGCCGTGGGCCTCGACCGTGTCGATGTCGGCGGGGGACAGCCCGGCGGTGGCCAGCGCCTCGTGGATCACCTGCTGCTGGGCGGGGCCGTGGGGTGCGGTCAGCCCGTTGGAGGCGCCGTCGGAGTTGACGGCGGAGCCGCGCAGCAGGGCGAGCACCGGGTGGCCGTTGCGCCGGGCGTCGGAGAGCCGCTCCAGCAGCACGAGGCCGACGCCCTCGCCCCAGCCGGTGCCGTCGGCGCCGGCGGAGAACGGTTTGCACCGGCCGTCCGGCGCCAGGCCGCGCAACCTGCTGAACGCGACGAACGACTTGGGCCCGGCCATGACGGTGACGCCGCCCGCCACGGCCAGCGAACACTCGCCCGCCCGCAGCGCCCGCGCGGCCCAGTGCATCGCCACCAGCGAGGACGAGCAGGCGGTGTCCACCGTCACGGCGGCCCCGCGCAGGCCCAGGGTGTAGGCGAGGCGGCCGGACGCCACGCTGCCCGCCCCGCCCAGCGCGAGATGCGCCTCCAGCTCATGCCGGTCGCGGTGCAGGAAGGGGGCCGCGTAGTCGTCGTGCATGAGGCCGACGTAGACACCCGTGTCGCTGCCGCGCAGCCGGGCCGGGTCCAGCCCTGCGCGTTCGAAGACCTCCCAGGCGGTCTCCAGCAACAGCCGCTGCTGTGGGTCGGTGGCCAGCGCCTCCCGCGGGGACATGCCGAAGAAGGCCGCGTCGAAGTCGGCCGCCCGGCACAGGAAGGCGCCCCGGCGGGTGACCGAGGTGCCCAGCCGGTCCGGGTCGGGGTCGTAGAGCCGGTCCAGGTCCCAGCCGCGGTCGGTGGGGAAGTCCGAGGTGGCGTCGGTGCCGTCCGCGACCAGCCGCCACAGGTCCTCGGGAGTGGCCACGTCGCCCGGGTACCGGCAGGCCATGGCGACGATGGCCACGGGCTCTTCGGCGGGTGTCCCCACCTGGGGGCGGACCGTACGGGCCACGGCCGCCGGGGCCGGGTCCTGGCCACCGAGCAGCGCGGTGCGCACAAACTCCGCCACGGCGGCGGGCGTCGGGTGGTCGAACACCAGGGTCGCCGGGAGCGCGAGACCGGTCGCCGCGACGACCCGGTCGCGCAGGAGCACGCCGCCCAGGGAGGTGATCCCGAAGGCGGTGAAGGGCTGATCGGGCTCCGGTCCGGGTTCGGGCACGTCACAGGTACGCGCCGTCAGGTCGAGGACGAGACGCAGCACGGTGTCCCGCGCCGAGGCGACGGGCTGGGACAGCAGCCGCTCGCGCAGCGCGGCCGAGGCGGCGTCGCGTGCCCCGACCAGCCGTTCGGCCAGCTCGCGGGCGAGCTCCTGGCGCAGGATCTTGCCGGAGGGTGTGCGGGGCACGGACTCGGTCTCGTACACCTCGTCGGGCACCTTGAAGCCCGACAGCCGCTCCCGGCAGTACGACAGCAGCCGCGCGGTGTCGACACCGCCGGGGCCGGGGACGACAAAGGCGACCGGCACCTCGCCGAGCACATCGTGCGGCCGGCCGACGACGGCCGCGTCGGCGACGCCGGGGCAGCCCCGCAGGACCTGTTCCACCTCGGTCGGGTTGACGTTCTCACCGCCGCGGATGATCAGCTCCTTGACGCGGCCGGTGACCTTGAGATGGCCGTGCGCCACGCGGCGGCCGAGGTCCCCGGTGCGGTACCAGCCGTCGCGTAACACGCGGGCGGTGGCCTCCGGGCGGTTGTGGTAGCCGCGCATCAGATTGGGCCCGCTGACCCAGATCTCCCCCTCCTCCCCCTCGGCGACCTCGTCGCCGGTGGACGGGTGGGTCAGCCGCACCGTGACCCCGGGGAGGGGAGCACCGCTGGAGTCGTCGGCCCGTGGCCCGTCGAGCCGGTCGACCGCGACCTTCCCGCAGGTCTCGGTGGAGCCGTAGCCGTCGAGCAGGGGCGCGCCGAGCAACTCTTCGACCTCGGCCCGCAGCTCCGGCGGACAGGGCGCGCCCGCGGTGAGGCACACCCGTGGCCCGGGCAGCGGCCGTGGTGTCTTCCGCAGCGTGTCCACCAGAAGGTGGTAGGTGGTGGGAACTCCGGCCAGGACGGTACACGGATGCTCGGCGAGGGCATCGGCGAGGTTGGCGCCCCGGGCGCCCCGGTCAAGGAGATATGCGCTCGCGCCCACCGCGACCACCCCCAGCACACACATGGAGTTGGCGTACGCGTGGAACATCGGCAGTGGCCACAGCAGCCGGTCGCTCGATTTCAGCCCGTACGACGGGACATAGCCCGCCGCCACCGACCACAACGCGGCGCGCTGGGTGGTCACCACGCCCTTGCTCCGCCCGGTGGTGCCCGAGGTGTAGAGGATCCAGGCCGGTTCGTCGAGGCCGAGGTCGTCCCGGGGCGCGAGGCCCGGGTCCGTCCGGGCCAACTCCTCAAACACCACCGCTTCGTCCGGCGCCCCCGCCGGGAGCTCTTCGGTGCCGGCCACCACGACCCTCAATCCGGGCCGCCCGGCGGCCACCCGGGCCACCTGGGGCAGCAGCACCTCCTCGGTCACGATGGCGACCGCGCCGCTGTCGTCGAGGAAGTACTCCAACTCCGCGTCCGCGGCGCCCGGGTCCAGCGGAACCCCCACCGCTCCCGCCCGCAGGACCGCCAGCCGGCTCTCCAACTGCTCCACCCGGTTGCCCAGATGCAGCGCCACCCGGTCCCCGGGCCGCACCCCCAGCCGCGCGAGATGGCCCGCCAACCGCCCGGTCCGCTCCTCCAGACCCGCGTAGTCGACCGCCCGACGCGCGTCCTGGAACGCGATCTTGTCCCCGGACCGCGCCGCGTGCTCCTTGAGCACCCCCGGCAGCGCACGGATCAACTCGCTGCGCACCTCTGCCATCCCTCACCCCTTCGGCCACAGGACCAACGACAACGCCCCCGCCGCACACCGTAAGCGGTCGCCGAAAGCGAGGGTGAAAGACACGCGGGCCCCAAGGGGGACGCCACGGTGTCCGCGGCACACCCCACGGCAGCCGTTCTGTGGGATAGGCTTTTTGATCTCCGGTCCTACAGGCGCCGACAACTGCAGAACGGACAGCAATGGACGCGATATCCCCCGTTCATCTCGCCCCCGAACCGACCGACCTCCACGGTGTCGAAGGCGCGGCCCTGCGGGCCGCGGGCCCGGTCGCCACAGTGGCGCTCCCCGGCGGAGTGGTGGTCAAGGCGGTCACCACCCGGGAAGCCGGCGCCCAGGTGCTGACCGACCCGCGGTTCTCCAAGAGCATCCGGAACTGGGGTGCCCACCAGCGCGGGGAGATACCCGCGGAGTGGCCGCTGCTCTTCATCCTGGAGGGCGAGGGGCTGCTCAACACCGACGGCGACCTCCACCGCCGGCTGCGGCTGCCCGTCCAGCGCGCCTTCTCCCCGCGCCGGGTGCGGGACCTGCGCCCGCGTATCGAGGCGGTCACCGACCGGCTGCTGACCGCCCTGACCGAGGTGGCGCCGGGCCAGGAGACCGACCTGCAGAGCCGTTTCGCGCTTCCGCTTCCCCTGGACGTCATCTGCTATCTGCTCGGCGTACCCGAGGAGGGAGGGCTGCGCGAGGAGTTGCACGAGCTGTCGGCGGCGGCGTTGAGCACCGACGCCGGGGCCGAGGAGATCCAGCGCACGATCGCGGAGCGCTTCCCGGCCACCCTCATGTCGATGATCGAGCGCAAGCGCGCCCGTGCCGACCAGGACGATCTCACGATGGACCTGGTCGAGGCCATGGACCAGGATGAGCTCACGGTGGCGGAGGTCATCGGCAACCTGGTGGTCACCGTCATCGGCGGCCACGAGACCACGGTCAATCTGATCTGCCACGCGGTGCGGGGGCTGCTGACGCACCCCGAGATCCTGGCCGCCGCCAGGGCCCGGCAGGAGGCGGGCGAGGACCCGTGGCCCGATGTGGTGGAGGAGGCCCTGCGCTGGGAGTCCCCGGTGCGCAGCCTGATGTTCCGCTACGCCACGGAGGACGTCTCCGTGGCGGGCGGCGGCGTCATCCGCGAGGGAGAGGCGGTGCTCCTTCCCCTCGCGACGATCAACCGCTGCCCCCACGCCTTCGCGGAGCCCGACCGGTTCAACCCCGACCGGCCGGACGCCGCCCGCCACATCTCCTTCGGCGTCGGCGCCCACCGCTGCCCCGGGGCGTCCCTGGCCAAGGCGGAGGCCGAGATCGCCCTGCGGCGGCTGTTCGAGACCTTCCCCGATATCGCCCTCGCCCCGAGGCCCGTCCCGCGCGTCCCGTCGCTGGGCATGAACAGCTACCGGGAACTGCCCGTCGTCCTGCGCCCCGCCGCCGTCTGAGCGGGCTCGTACGTCACGCCCCGGTTCGCTCGGTGTGCTCGGTGCGCTCGAATCGCACCACCGAGACACCGAGCGGTGCCAGCTCGAGGGGGTCGGCGGTCTTCGCCCCGGAGATCAGGTCGAGCCCGTCCGCCGCGAGCCGGACCTGGACTGGTTCCGTCTCGGAGTGGTTCAGGAGGAAGAGGAACTCCGCGTCGTCGCTGACGCGCCTGGCCGCCTCCAGGTGTGCGGGCACGGTGTCGACGAGCGGGGAGACCCCTGCCGCCGCCACCGCGTCGAGCAGGGTGTCGCGCAGCGCGGTGGGTTCGAGGCGGGTGCCGAGGTACACGACGCGGCCCTGACCGACCGCGTTGTCCAGGATCGCGGGCCGTCCCTCCAGGTGGCCCGAGGCGTAGCTGGCGAGCACCCGCGCCGTCTCGGGGTGGATGCTGTCCTGCCACCAGTCGGCGGTCCGGGTGGTCCCGTCGGCGAAGGTCACCGCGAAGGTCTCGTCGCCGCGTGCGGGCCAGTACTCGTCGATGTACGCCCCGATGAGTGCCCGGAAGGCCCCGGGGTAGGCGGGCTGCCTGACGTGGTTGTTCGCGTCGACGACCCCGGAGAAGAACGAGCAGACCAGCGTCCCGCCCTGTTCGACGAAGCGGGTGAGGGCGTCGGTGAAGCGATCGTCGACGAGGTAGGCGTTCGGCACGACGACGACCTTGTACGGGCTGAGGTCGGAGCCGAAGTGCACCATGTCCACCGCGTGATGTGCTTCCAGGAGCGGCTGGTAGTGGTCCGTGGCGATCTGTGTGTAGTCGAAGTCGTTGCGCGGCAGCCCGTGTGTCTCGGTCAGCCCCCACCAGGCGTTCCAGTCGAACAGCACCGCGATGTCGGCCCGCGACCGGGCGCCCACCGCCTCGGCGATCTTCGGCAGCTCCCCGCCGAGCGCCTCGATCTCCTTCCAGGTGCGGGAGGCCGTGCCGGAGTGGGGCAGCATCGCGGAGTGGAAGCGCTCGTGGCCGCCGCGGCTCGCGCGCCACTGGAAGTACAGGACGCTGTCGGCGCCGTGGGCGATGGCCTGGTAGGAGCCGAGGCGCATCCGGCCGGGTCGCTTGACGTTGTTCACCTTCCACTGCGACACGCCGCTGGCCGCCTGCTCCATGAGGACCCAGGGCTCGCCGCGCAGTGAGCGCATGAGGTCGAAGTTCAGCGCCGCGGAGATGTGGGCGTCGCCGTGGCCGGGGTTGGGGTAGATGTCCAGCGCCACGGCGTCCTGTTCGGGCGCCCAGGTCCAGTAATCCGCATTCTTGTAGAAGCGCATGTAGTTGGTGAGGACGGGGATGTCGTCACGGTAGGAACGGACGATGTCGCGTTCCATCACGAAGCACTCGAGCAGCGCGTCCGAGACGAACCGCTTGAAGTCCAGACGGCGGGTGGGGTTGGACCACGACCGGGGCACTTCCGGCGGGTTGATCTGGTCCCAGGAGGTGTAGACCTGGGACCAGAAGCGGGTGTACCAGGCGTCGTTGAGCGCGTCCAGGCTGCCGTACTTCCGCTTGAGCCAGCCGCGGAAGGCCAGCGCGCTGGCCTCCCCGTAGGAGGGCTGCCCGTATTCGTTGCTGATGTGCCACATCGCGAGGGCCGGGTGGTGGGAGTACCGCTCGGCCAGCGCCGTGGTGATCCGGGCGGCGTGTTCCCGGTAGCGGGGCGAGGCGGGGTCGAACTGGAGCCGGTTGCCGAAACCGAAGCGCTCCCCGTCCTCCATGACCGGCAGGACTTCGGGGTGTTCGTGGGTGAGCCAGACCGGTGGCGCCATGGTCGGGGTGGCCAGGTCGACGCTGATCCCGCCCGCGTGGAGGAGGTCCATCACCTCGTCCATCCAGTCGAAGGTGAAGCGTCCCGGCTCGGGCTCGAGCGACGCCCACGCGAACACACCCAGGGTGACCAGGTTGACCCCGGCGCGCCGCATCAGCTCGATGTCCTCGTCCCACACCGCCCGGTCCCACTGCTCGGGGTTGTAGTCCCCGCCGAAGGCGAACCCGCCGAGGCGGGCGCGGAAGGCGTCCATACGACTGTTCATGGCTACTTGAGTGCTCCTGTCGTGATGCCGCTGCGCCAGTACTTCTGCAGCGTGAGGAAGAGGACGACGAGGGGGATGGTGCCGACCATGGATCCGGTGATGACGATCCGGACGAGATCGGGCTCGCTCATCGCGTTCATCTGCCAGGAGTAGAGCCCGAGGGTGACCGGCCAGAGCGACTGGTCATTGAGGACGATCAGGGGAAGGAGGAAGTTGTTCCAGATCGAGATGAAGGAGAAGAGGAACACGGTGACCAGGCTCGGCAGCAGGATCCGCAGCACCACCGTGAAGAAGATGCGGATGTCGTGGGCGCCGTCGATACGGCCGGCCTCCAGCAGCTCGTCGGGGACGGCGGCCGCCGCGTAGATGCGCACCAGGAACACCCCGAAGGCGCTGGACAGGCTCGGCAGGATCACTGCCCAGTAGGTGTTGATGAGGCCGAGGGAGTTGAGGAGCAGATAGGTCGGCAGGGCGAGCACGGTGCCGGGGATGAGCACGCCGCCGAAGATGAGGCCCATGATGGCGTTGCGCCCGCGGAACCGGTACTTGGCCAGGGCGAACCCGCACAGGGCGGCCAGGAAGGTCGAACCGAGGGCGCCGCCTCCCGAGTAGATGAGCGAGTTCACCACCCAGCGCCGGAAGATGCCGTCGCGGTAGGCGAACAGGTCGTGGAGGTTCTGCATGAGATCGAAGTGCGAGAACCAGAGTCCGAACGTGGTGTTGAGGTCGGCCGTCGACTTGGTCGACGCGATCAGCATCCACGCGATCGGGATGAGGAAGTAGGCCGTCAGCGCGATGACCGTCACCGTCAGGATGAACCGGGTCGACAGCGGCGCGCGATCCCGCCGTGCCCCGGCCGTCCGCACCGTGCGGCGACGCGATCGGCGGGCGGTGATGTCACTCATCGGGATTCCTCCTCTGGAGCACTCGCAGGAAGCCGAAGGACAGCAGGAACGCGCCGATGGCGATGACGACCGCGACGGCGGCTGAGTAGTACGGCTGGTTGGACCCGAACGCGAGGTTGTAGACGATCATGTTCGGTGTGTAGTTGTAGGTCACGTTGTTGGTGATCGTGCGCAGCACCGTCGGCTCGGAGAACAGCTGGAGCGTGCCGACCACCGAGAACAGACCGGTGATGAGGATGGCCGGGGCCACCAGCGGCACCTTGATCCGCCAGGCGATCTGCCAGTTGGTCGCGCCGTCGATGCGCGCCGCTTCGAACAGGTCACGCGGGATGGCCTGGAGGGCGGCGAAGATAATGATCATGTTGTAGCCGGTCCACTGCCACGTCGAGATGTTCGCGATGGACCACAGGACACTTCCCGGGGCGAGGAAGTCGATATGGGCGCCCGCCCCGTCGAGCAGGTCCAGGACCGGGCTCACTCCGGGCAGATAGAGGAACGCCCACAGGATGGACGCGATGATCCCCGGAACCGCGTAGGGCAGGAACGCGGCGAGCTGGAACAGGCTGCGCATGCGGACGATCGCGGTGTCGAAGATGAGGGCCATCACCAGCGCGAGGCCCAGCATGACGGGCACCTGGACGATGCCGTAGCGCAGCACGCGGCCGACCGATTCGAGGAAGCCCGGATCGGTCAGGGCCTCCCCATAGTTGTCCAGGCCGACGAAGATGACGCTGGGCTTTCCGAATCCCAGGCCGCCCGCCTTCTCGACGCCGTGGAAGCTCTGCCACAGCGCGTAGAACACGGGCACCAGGTGGAACACCACGAAGAGGGCCAGGAACGGGACCACGAACGCCCACGCCATTTTCCAGTCGGCGCCGAAGCGGCGCTTGTTGCGGCGCGACGCCGACAGGCGGGACGGTTTCCCCGCCTGCTCGGCCCCGTTCCCCGCATCCCGGGTGGCCGGGTGGAGGGTTGGCGCGGTCATCGGACAGACAGACCCTTCCGCTTCAGCTGTGACCTGGTCTCACCGTTGACCTTCTTCATCGCGTCGGGCAGCGTCGTCGACTTGTTGATGACGGACTGCATGGCGTCGTTGAGGTAGTTGGTGGTGTCGGTCATCGTCGGACCCCAGGTCCAGGGGGTCGACTGGGTGCCGCGCACGGTGAACACCTCGCTGGGCACCTGGCCACCGAAGTAGGGGTCGGGCTTGGCCAGCTCCGGGATCCCCTGGCCGACGTCGGACGCGGGGAGAACATCGGCCGCCAGCAGCTTGGCGCTCTCCTTGCTGGTGTTCAGCCAGGTGACGAACTTCATCGCCGCGTCGGTCTTGTTGGTGACGCTGGTCAGCGCCGTCAGAGAGCCGCCCCAGTACACCGGGGCCGTGTCGCCCTTCGACCACTGCGGCAGCGGGGCGACGGCCCACTTGCCGGAGAGGTCCGGGGCGTTCTCCTTCAGCGCCGCACCACCCCAGGCAGGGCCGATCCAGGTCAGATACGTGCCCTTGGCGAGCCCCTTGAACCACGTGGGCTGCCAGTGCTGATCACCTTTGGCGTAGCCCTTGTCCAGCATCTTCTGCCAGTACTCGGCCACCTTGAGGGTCGGCTGGTCGTCGAGGTCCACCTTCCAGGCGTCCTTGTCCGTGCCGAACCACTGCGCCTTCGCGTTCCACGCCAGAGAGGCCAGCCACGCGCCGCCGTTGGCGGGAAACGCCGTGGTGTACGCATTGGGGTGGGTCCGCTTGAGCTTCGCGGCGGCCGCCATGTACTCGTCCCATGTCTTCGGGGCGGTCAGACCCGCCTCCTTGAAGACATCGGACCGGTAGTAGAGCACCTGTGTGCCGATGTCCTGCGGCACCCCGTAGACCTTGTCGTTGACCACGACCTGGTCCCACACGGCGGGCTTGAAGTGCGGCTTGAGGTCGCCGGTCTCGGCTGTGACATCCTTGAGATCACCGGCGATGATCGTCGAGGTGAGGTTGGGGTAGTCCACCTGGGTGATGTCCGGCGCCCCGTCCTTTCCGGTGATCGCGGCCTGGAGCTTCGGGTAGAAGTTCGAGGTGATCGCCTGGAACTTGACGTGGATGTCGGGGTGGGTCTTGTTCCAGAGGGCGACCGGCTTCGACATGTCGGACCACCCCCAGAAGACGATGGTCTGTTTCCCGGATGCGGCGCTGTCCGAGGAGCCGGAGGAACAGCCGGTGAGGACGAGGGCCAGGGCGGCCGCCGCCGCGGCCAGGCCGCGGGAGCGGAGGCGTATTGCTGTGTGCGACATGATGACAACTCTTCATTGAGTGTTCTCGGACGGATGGACTGTGCGGGGAGGGCAGGCGCCGGTGGGGGACGGCGGGGTCTAGGTGATGTCGACCGTGCTGATCCGGGGTTCGGCGCCGGTCACGATGTGCACATCGCCGGTGAGCCGTACGGTGTGTTCGAGGATCACGTCACCGGCGTCGCGCCGGACGCCGACGCGGATGTCGCCGGGCTCGACGATCCGCACCCCGTCGCGATCACTGAACGCCAGCAGCCGCGTGGGCACCGTGAAGTGGACGCGCGCCGACTCCCCGGGCCCGAGGGGGACGCGCGCGAAGGCGACGAGCTGTGCCATCGGGCGGGTGACCGAGGCCACGGGGTCGCTCGCGTACAGCTGGACGACCTCGGCGCCCTCGCGGTCGCCGGCGTTGCGCACGGTGACGGCGCAGCGGATCGCGTCGGCGACGTCGACGGTTGTGGAGTCGACCGTGAAGTCCTCGTAGGCGAACCGGGTGTAGCTGAGGCCGAATCCGTACCGGACAGGCGGCTCGGTGTCGATGTTGGTCACCGAGCTCGCGGCGCCGAGCGGCGGGTGCAGATAGCTGTAGGGCTGCGCCCCGGCGCCGCGGGGCAGGCTCATGGGCATCCGGCCGCTCGGGTTGACCCGGCCGCTCAGCACTCCGGCGATGGCGGCCGCCCCCTCCTCGCCGGGGAAGAAGGCCTGCACGACCGCGGCGGCCCGGTCCAGCAGCCACCCGAGCGCGTAGCCGCGTCCGGTCAGCAGGACGACCACGGTCGGTGTCCCGGTGGCGATGACCGCCTCGACGAGGGCCCGCTGTGCGCCGGGCAGTTCCAGGTCGTCGGCGTCGCAGCCCTCCCCGCTGGTGCCGCGCCCGAAGAGGCCGGAGCGGTCGCCGACCACGACGACGGCCACATCCGCGCCGGCCGCGGCGGTGGCGGCGGCGGGAATGCCGTCCGTGGCCCCGTCGTCGACACCGGTGCCTCGCTCGGTGACGATGTCGGCGGCGGCGAACTCGCGGCGGAGGGCGCCTTCGACGGACTCGACGCCGAGACCGGTGTCGCAGTCGGGGTGGTGCGGCAGGACGTGGTTGATGAACGAGTAGCAGCCGAACATCGCGGACAGCGACTGGGCGTTCGGGCCGATGACCGCGATGCGTCCGGGCGCGGGCCGGGTGCCGCCCAGCGGCAGCACACCGTCGTTGCGCAGCAGTACGAGGGAGCGTTCGGCGATGGCCGCGGCCAGCGCGCGGTCCTCTTCGGTGTCCACCTCGCCGGCGGGCACATCGCGGGCGGACGCACCGTCGGCGGGTATCGGGTCGGGTGACCACCCGGGGTCGAGCAGGCCGAGCTCGGCCTTCTGGCGCAGCACCCGCTCGAGCGCGCGGTCCACGACGTCCACGCCGAGCCGGCCGTCCGCGATGCGCTCCTTCAGGGGCTCCAGATAGGTGACGCCGGTGGGGAGTTCGACGTCGATCCCGGCGGTGATCGCCTGGGCCGCGGCGTCGCCGCCGTCCTCGGCCACCCGGTGCAGGGTCTGGAGGAAGGCCACGGCGAAGTAGTCGGCGACGACGGTGCCGGTGAAGCCCCATTCCTCGCGCAGTGTTCCGGTGAGGTGCTCGTTGCTCGCGGCGACGGGCACTCCGTCGATCTCGGCGTACGAGTTCATCACGGAGCGCGCTCCGGCGTCCCGTACGGCCACCTCGAAGGGGAACTCCAGGATGTCGCGGACCTCGCGCGGCCCGGCGTGCACCGGCGCGAGGTTGCGGCCGGCGCGCGAGTCGGAGTAGCCGACGAAGTGCTTCAAGGTGGCGATGATCCCGGCGCTCTGGAGGCCTCGCACATACGCGGCGCCGGTGACCGCGACATGGTAGGGATCCTCCGAGATGCACTCCTCGACCCGCCCCCAGCGCATGTCGCGGATCACGTCGAGGACCGGCGCCAGGCCCTGATGGATGCCCAGGCCCGCCATCGTGCGGCCGATCCGCGCCGCCATGCGTTCGACGAGCGGCGGATCGAAGGTGGCGCCCCAGGCAGGCGGTACGGGGTAGGTCGCCGCCTTCCAGGCGGCGAGCCCGGTCAGGCACTCCTCGTGCACGATGGCGGGGATGCCGAGTCTGGTGTTCTCCCTCAGCCACCGCTGCTTGGTGGCCAGGGTCGCCCGGCCCTCCCGCGGGTCCAGGGGCCGGGTCCCGTAGTGCCGGGTGATCTGGCCGAGTCCGTGTGCGGCGAAGTCGGCGAAGCTCTGCTCGACGGTGTCCATGGCGTCCTGCAGCGGGGCCACGGCGCCGCCCTCGCGGTCGACTCCCTGCCACAGGCCCACGAGTTGAGCGAGCTTCTCCTCCAGCGTCATGGCCGCGATCAGCTCGCGGACGTCGGCTCGGCCGCGGCCGAGCCCGACCGTTTCGTCATCGATGGCAGACACTCGTCACATCTCCGTGCTCGGCGGGCGGGCCCGCGGTCCTCACAGCCACTGCTCTGCAATTCCCCGCAAAAGTTTGCGGAAGTTCTGCGCTCGAGAAGCTAAGCCGGGGTAAAAACGACTGTCAATACACCGGATCGAAAGCGCGGATCACCGGCCGTTTGCATGGGTTCCTCGCGGAATATTCCAACAAACATTGCGGGAATTTGCGGCAGGGCAGTACTGTCGCGATGCCCTACGGGAGGGAAAGGCAGCATGACCACGCGCCCAACGATGGCGGCCGTCGCCGAGGCCGCGGGGGTCTCGGTCTCCACAGTGTCCCGGGTGCTCGCCGATAAGCCGGACATATCGGAGGAGACCCGCATCCGTGTCACCCAGGCCGCACACGCCACGGGTTATCTCCACCGCAAGGGGCGCCGGAAGCAACTCGGCGGGATCCTGGACGTCCTCATCGAGGGAACCACCTCGTCCTGGGCGGGAGAGCTCATCGCCGGGGCTCAGCACGCGGCGTTCAGCCTCGGGTACACCCTGGCGCTCACCGCGACCGGCCATCCGCGCTTCCGCATCAGCGACTGGATCGACGCACGGCGCACGCGCCCGTCGGACGGCATCATCCTGGTGCTCTCCCGGGCGCGCCACGACGAGATCGCCGCGCTGGCGGGGCTGCCCGCGCCCCTGGTCCTCCTCGACCCGGTCGGCAGCAGCGAGCCCACGATCCCCACGGTGGGGGCGACCAACTGGTCCGGGGGCGCCACGGCCACGCGCCACCTCCTGGAACTCGGACACCGGCGCGTCGGGTTCATCGGCGGCCCCGCCGAGATCCAGTGCACCAGGGAGCGGCACGAGGGCTATCTCGCCGCGCACCGCGAGTTCTCCCTCGCTCCCGACCCGGCCCTGACGCGCTACGGCGACTTCAGCATCACCGGCGGCACGGACCACGGCGCGGCCCTGCTGAATCTTCCGCAGCCGCCGACGGCGATCTTCGCCGGCTCCGACGCCCAGGCGGCCGGGGTGTACCAGGTGGCCCGCGCGCGGGGGATGCGGGTGCCCGATGACCTGTCGGTCGTCGGCTTCGACGACACGATGATCTGCGCCATGCTCGCACCGCCGCTCACGACCGTCCGCCAGCCGCTGGCGGAGATGGGGGGCGAGGGGGTGCGGCTGATCGCCCAGGAGCAGTCGCGGCACGGCTCGTCGGCCGGCCGCAGGATCGAGTTGGCGACCTCGCTCGTGGTCCGGGAGAGCACCGCGCCACGTACGGCCCGCGACGGGGCCTGACGGGCCTGGCGGGGGCTGACGGACCTGACAGGGCCCGATGAGGAGACGACTGGTGGAGGAGCAGGCGATGAGTGTGCGATCGGCGGTGCGCATGACGACCGTGGCGCAAGCCGCGAATGTCTCGCAGAGCGTCGTGTCGAAGGTCCTCAACGGGCGGCCCGGGGTGTCGGCCGAGGTCCGGCAGCGCGTCCTGGACGCGGTGCGGGCCACCGGTTACGAGTGGCGTCGCCGCAGGCACCGGCACGGATCGGTCGAGGTGGTGTTCGGCTGCGTGGTCAGCGCGGTCAACGCACCACTGCTGCGGGGCCTGTCCCGGGTGCTGCGTTCCTCCGGACGTGCGCTCACGGTGAACCACGCGGATGACGACGGTGACTGGCTGGACCCACTGCTCGCGCACCGTCCGGACGGCGTCGTCCTCGTGCTCTCCCCGGTCCCGCCGGCCGTCGTGGACCGGCTGGCGCGGTCCCGCGTCCCCACGGTCGTCCTCGACACGATCGGCGACGCCCCGACGGGGATGAACACCGTCGGGGCGACCCAGTGGCGGGGCGGGTGGCTCGCGGCCCGCCACCTCACCGACCTCGGTCACCAGCGGATCGCGCTGCTCTCCGGCCCCCTCGAACTGACCTGTTGCCGGGCGCGCTTCGGCGGGTATCTCGCCGCGCTCCGCGACGCCGGGATCCGTGCCGACCGCGACCTGATCCGCGTGGTGCCGTTCCAGACCGAGCCGGCCAGACGCGCCGCCCACGCCCTCCTCGACCTGTGGAGCCCGCCGACGGCCTTCGTCACCGGCAACGATCTGCAAGGCCTGGGCGTCATCGAGGCGTGTGTGGAGCGTGGGCTGCGCGTCCCGGAAGACGTGTCGGTCGTCGGGTACGACGACATCGACGCCGCCGCGTCCGCGGCCCCGGCGCTGACCACCGTGCGGCAGCCGTTCGAGGAGATGGCGGCCGAGAGCATCCGGGTGCTCGACGCGGTCACCGACGACCCCGGCCTGACCCCGATCCGTCTCGACATGTCGGTGGACCTGGTCGTCAGGAAGTCGACGGGGCCGGGGCCGGTACGCGGGGACTGACCCGGCGCCGGGACGGGCACGACGTCGGGACGGGCACGACGTCGGGACGGGCACCGCCGCGGGACCGGCCCGACGCCGGAACCGGCCCCGCGGCAGGACCGGCCTTACGGGGCCTGCGGGCCGGTCCAGTCGGCTGCCACATGGCCGATGCGGACCCGCTGCGGGTGGTCGCCGACCGCGACCGACGCGACCTTCTTGCCCGTCGCGAAGTCGATCGCGGTGACCTGGTCGGCGCCGCTCTCGGAGACGACGCAGGACTTGCCGTCGCCACTCACCGTCGCCCAGTACGGCTTGGAAGTCGGCACCAGCGGACCCTCCTGGAAGGAGGTCCGGTCGACGACGGTCGCGTAGTCGTCCATCGTCCCGGCGACACACAGCTTGTTGCCGTCCGGGCTCATCGACAGCCCGTGGTGGCGGGAGTCGTTGACCCAGGTGGTGCGGTCCTCGCTGGTCGCGGGGTTCTTCGGGAGGGTCTTGGCGCGGGTGATCTTGTCCGTGGCCACGTCGTACTCCAGGAATCCATTGAAGAAGGACACCTGGAAGTAGAGCTTCGACTCATCGGGCGTGAAGGCCACCGGCCGGACCGCGTCGGACAGGTCCTTGCGGCCGAAGGCGTCCAGCCGGTCCCGCATGTCGATGACCTTGACCTGCTTGTAGGTGTCCGTGTCGACCACGGTGATGTGGCGGTCGCCCTTCGTCCAGTCCATCGACGGGTCGTCCAGCGCGGTGTTGACCTCGCCGATCGACATGTTCCACAGATACTTCCCACCGGCGGTGAAGACGTTCTCGTGGGGCTTGTCCCCGGCGGAGAACTGCCCGAGCTGCTTGCCCGTCTCGATGTCGAGCACATGCACCGTGTTCGAGGTCGAAGCGGACACCGCGACGCGCTTGCCGTCGGGTGACACCGCCATGTGGTCCGCGCGGAACCCCGACACCGGGAAACGCCACCTGATCTTGCCCGTGGCGAGGTCGATGGACACCACGTCGGCGAAGCTCGGGCGGGAGACGACGATGGCCGACCCGTCCGGGGTCGAGTACATGTCGTCGACGAACTGGTCGTGCCCCTCCCCCGGCCCCTGCCGGATGCCGAGGAAGAACGCGAGCTTGATGGGGTTGAGGTAGATCTCGGTGAGCCGCTGGTCCTTGTCCGGTATGGCGTTGATCCGGCCGATCTTGGTGAGGTCTCCGGTGGACTTGATGACATCGGCCGTGCCGTCCCAGTTGTTGCCCACGAACATCACCTCCCGCAGCCCGGCGGCGCCGGTGCGCGCGTCGCCCGATGCCGTGGCCGGCTGGGCGGCGGTCGCCGCGGCGGAGCCGGTCACGGCCAGCACCACGGCGGCAGCGAGGGAGAGAAGGGTTCGTGTGGATCCGCGGCGCCGAGGGCCGCTCACGGAGAACACTCGCCGGGTACGCCCGGCTGCGCAGACAGGCATGGTGGTTCCTTCCAGACGGCGGGGAACGCCCCTTCCGAGCGCAATCGTGAACATGACAGCGCGCTGCCTACTGGAAAGTAATGAAGCGGTCCCCAACCCACAAGGGCCGGGGACCGCAAAAATGACACGGGCTCAACTTCGCCTCGCGCGGGCGTCAGCCGTTCGTCGGCCGGACGGTGTTCATGATCTTCTCGATCTCGGCCGACGTCAGCGCGTGCGGTACGCCCTGGTCCGCGTAGATGACCCAGCCGTGCATGGTGCCGTCGGGGAGCTTCTGCGCGATGCTGTGCACAATGGCCGTCGGCGGGACACAGTCGCTCGGGCGGTTGACGACCGTGACCTTGGCGGTCGCGGTGTAACCCTCGATGCCGTTCCGCTTCCACGGCTTGGCCTGGCTGACCACGATCTTGGGCTTGTCGTCCTTGCCGCCGTAGGCGACGAAGCCCCAGTTGCCCGCCCAGTTCCGGGCGTTCTCCTGCAGGGTGCCGTCCTTGCCCCCGCCGGTGGTGCCGACCGTGGCGAGCTGGCCCTTGCCCGCCTCGCCCAACGCCTTGGGGTTGGGACTCGACGCGCAACCGCCCTCACGGTAGTTGGCGGCGCCGGTCATCACGACGATCGGCTTGCCGTTCTCATCGGTGTAGGAGAGGGACGTGTCCTGGTCGAGGACCTTCCACTTGTCGGCCTTGGCCGGCACGTCGTAGCGGAAGTGGTGTTCGTCCCGGGTCTGTGTCTGCCACCCCGCGACCAACGGCTCATCGGCCGCCGGGCTCGCCGGGGCGAAGGAAGACCCCGACGCCCCCGACGCCCCGGACGACGGCGACTTCGACTCCGGCTGCGTGGCGCGGGCGCCCTCGTCCTTGGCGCTGCCGTTGTCGTCGTTGCACCCGCTCAGCACCAGAGCCATGCCGATGCCGACGGCCGCGATCAGGGTCTTCTTGCTCCGGCGAGACGATACCGTGACGGGCTGCCGACGCTGGAGGGTGCGCGGGGAATTTTGGTGCCAAGACATGGCCCGCACCCTATCGGACCTGGTCTTCTGTCCATCCGGTGGGAGGGTGGCCGGCGCCCTCGCAGCCCACCACTTGACGCTCGTTCAGTTCGATCATTACATTCGGTACGCCGAAGTCTCCTTGGAGCGAGGCGCCGAGAGCGACGCACCCAGCCGGTAACGGATGCCCCCATCACCAGCCCGGCATTGGTCGCCAGGATCGAGGTCCGAGGCGGGGTCAGCGTCCACCACATGGGAATTCACATGTCTCTACGCAGCTCCCTCTCGCCCCGCCGGCCGGTGACAGGTGCGGTGCTGGTGTCCCTGATCGGCATCGTCGCCCTCTTCACCGTCATCGGTATCGCACACGCGGGACCGGAGGACACCCCGCGGGCGAAGAAGGCGACCAAGGCCCCGCGGGCCACCGCCTCCCCCGCTGCCGACCCCGCCGCCCCGCCCGACGGTGTCACGCTCCCGCCGACCGACGGCGCCAACTTCGACTACCAGATCAACGAGCCGTACACCCCGCCCTCCGGTGTCAAGATCGTCAGCAGGGACCGCGAGGCCCCGCCCGCGCCGGGGCTGTACAACATCTGTTACGTCAACGCCTTCCAGGCGCAGCCGGACGCCGACGACGACTGGGACGCGGATCTGCTGCTCAGGGACGCGAACGGCGATGTGGTGATCGACGAGGACTGGGATGAGGCGCTCCTCGACATCGGCACCGCGGACAAGCGGGAGCGGATCGCGGACACGGTCGGGGGCTGGATCGACGGCTGCGCCAAGGCCGGCTACCAGGCCGTCGAGCCGGACAACTACGACAGCTACACCCGCTCCCGGGACCTGCTCACCGAGGACGACGCCATGGCCTTCATCAAGCTGCTGGCCGACCGCGCGCACGCCGCGCACCTGGCGATCGGCCAGAAGAACACCCTGGAGCTCGCCTCGCACCGCGAGGACCTTGGCCTGGACTTCGCCATCGCCGAGGAGTGCGGGCAGCAGCGCCCTCCCGAGTGCGGCGACTACACCGAGGCCTTCTCGAAGGTCATCATGATCGAGTACAGGGACTCCGCGCTCAAGACCACCTGTGCCGGCTGGCAGCAGCCGGGGGTCGCCATCGTCCGCCGTGATCTGGATGTGTCCGCGCCGGACAGCGACGATTACATACTCAAGACCTGCGACTCCGTGTAACCGGCATAACCGACCACGACCACCCGACCCCGCCGCCGGCCTCTCCTACGCGCCGTCCGGTACGGGGAACAGCAGACAGCTGCTGGTGGCGTGGGCCAGCCGGCGGTCGTCGGCGTCGTACAGCTCGGCCTGGGCGAGCGCGGTGCGGCGGCCCGCGTTGAGCACGGTGCCCACCGCGCGCACCTTCCCGGTGTCGACGGTGATCGGACGCAGGAACTTCACCGTCAGATCGAGCGAGGTGTAGGCCATGCCCCGCGGGAGGGTGGAGTGGACGGCGCAGCCCGCCGCGGAGTCCAGCAGGGTGGCGTACACGCCGCCGTGAACACTGCCGATGGGGTTGTAGTGCTCCTCGCCCGGCTCCAGGCAGAAGACCGCCCGGCCGTGTTCCACTTCTTCGAGGGCGAGGCCCAGCGTGGCCCCGATCGGCGGGCCGGGCAGCCGGCCGGCGGCCAGTTCCCGCAGGAATTCCAGCCCGCTGGTGCCCGTCGCGGCGGTGGCCGGGACGGCCGGGTCCGCCCATGAGTACGTACGCGATCTGCCCATGCTGGGGACCCTCCCGATCTGGCTTCGAAAGTCGAAGCTAGCCAGCTGCGCTACCGGCTGTCAACGCCGGGCCGACTGCCTACGATGGCGCCATGGACTGGCGCGAGGTGGACACCGAGGACTGCTCGATCCGGCGCGCTCTGGAGGTGGTCGGGGAGAAGTGGACCCTGTTGATCCTGCGCGACGCCGTCAACGGGGTGCGCCGCTTCGACGACTTCCACCGCCATGTCGGGCTGTCCCAGGCGGTGCTGGCCGACCGGCTGCGCAAGCTCGTGGCGTCCGGGATCCTGCGGAGCACCCCGTACCAGGAGCCGGGCCGCCGGACCCGGCACGAATACCGGATGACCCGCAAGGGCTGGGATCTGTGGCCGGTCCTGGTGGCCCTGATGCAGTGGGGCGACGCCTACGCCGCGGGCCCGGACGGCCCGCCCCTGCGGCTGCGGCACGAGGGCTGCGGAGCCCCGGTCCGCGCGGCCGTGGTCTGCTGCGCCGAGGAGACGCCCGTAACACCGCGGCAGGTGGCCGTCGAGCCCGGCCACGCGGCATCCGCCCGGCCGACGGCCGCTTCGTCGACGGCCGCTTCATCGACGGCTGGGGGCCCGTCGTGGACGTGATCACAGGACACCGTGTCCAGCTGCGCCCCGCCGTGACCTCCGACCTTCGGCGCTTCCGCGACATCCTCGCCCAGCCGGACGTCGCCCGTTGGTGGGGAGACCCCGACGAGCAGGCCGAGGAGGCCTGCGACCCGCCGGAGGACATCCGCAGTTACGCCATCGAGTACCAGGGGGTGGTCGTCGGCATCATCCAGTCCTGCGAGGAGCCCACCCCCGACTACCGGCACGCCGGCATCGACATCGCCGTCCATCCGGACTGGCACCGCCGGGGCATCGGCGCGGACGCCATCCACGCCCTGGCGCGCCACCTGCTGGACGTCGACGGCCACCACCGCCTGACCATCGACCCGGCCACGGACAACGAGCGCGCGATCCGCCTCTACCGGCGTCTGGGTTTCCGTCCGGTGGGCATCATGCGCCAGTACGAGCGCCGACGGGACGGCACCGTGCACGACGGACTGCTGATGGACCTCCTCGCCGACGAGCTGATCCCGCCGCGGCGGGATGGAGAACGTCCCGGGGCTGACGGCCGGGCGGCGCGGCGGCAACGGGTGTAAGCAGGAGATATGCGCGTTCGGCACGGTCCTGCCCGTCCGGCCGGTTCACGGCGGTGGAACCGGGCACTGCTCGCCATTCCGCTCGGAATCATTCTGGCGATCACCCTGATCGACATCAAGACACCCGAGACCGTCCACCTGGGCCCGTTCCTGATCGCGGCGCCCGCGATCACCGCCTCGTTCGCGGGCCCCGCGGCCACCGGCGTGATCGGAGCCCTCGCCGTGGCGGCCCAGGTGATCATCGGCCAGCTGCACGGCGGTCTGATGACCCCGAACCACCAGGCGCAGATCGGCACCCTCCTGTTGATCTCGGCCCTGGTGACAGGCTTCCGGTTCGCGACCGACCGGCACCAGCGCAAGCTCACCCAGGTGCGTTCGGTGGCCGTGGCGGCGCAGGAGGTCCTGCTGCGGCCGCTCCCCGACCGGATGGGACCGCTGAGGATCGCCTCCACCTATCTCGCGGCCGAGGAGGAGGCACAGATCGGCGGGGATCTGTACGCGGCCGTGGCCGCCAAGGACGCGGCCCGGCTGGTCATCGGCGACGTCCGCGGCAAGGGCCTCTCCGCCGTCGGGGACGCGGCGGTGCTGATCGGCGCCTTCCGCGGGTCCGCCTACCGGAACCTCTCGCTGCCGGCCATCGCGGCACACCTGGGCAACGCGATGCGCTGGAACTGGGACCACGGCGGCAGGGCCGGCCCGGACCCCCAGGAGTCGTTCGTGACCGCTTTGCTGCTGGACGTCTACGACGACCGCCCGGCCGCCGCGATGGTGAACTGCGGACACCCTCCTCCGCTGCTGCTGCGGGGCGGGAGGGTCCGCACGCTGGAGGTCGGCGAGCCCGCGCTGCCGCTGGGGCTGGCCGTGACGTCCGAGAGCGAGTACACGTCCGAAACCTTCGACTTCGAAGAGGGCGACCTGCTGCTGCTCTACACCGACGGCCTGATCGAGGCGCGGAACGCCGGCGGCGCCTTCTACCCCCTCGTCGACCGCGTCGCGGCCTGGACGAGCGACGATCCGCGGTCGCTGGCGCACCGTCTCCAGGACGACATGCTCCGGCACACCGGCGGACATGTGAACGACGACGCGGCCATCGTCGTGATCGCCCGCTGCCCCGGCCCGCCGGACGTGTGACCAACCGCGCACACCAGGGGCTGCGCCCTTCGGGGGGAGGGTGATCACCCGGGTGGCCCACCTCCGTAGAGTGTGCGCCATGTCGGAGGACTCGCCCCTGATCCAGAGCCTGCGTGCGGCCGTCGCGGCGGCGCCCGGCGACGTACCGCTGCGGCTGCACCTCGCCGAACTCCTGCTGACCGCGGGCCGGCACGACGCGGCCATCGCGGAGGTCGCCGTCGCGCTGCAGCACTCGCCCGGCGACCCGCAGGCGCGGGAGTTGATGACCCGCGCCATGGGGGCGCCCGCGCAGCCCCGGCAGAGCGTGCCGGCCGCCGCCGAAGCACCCGCCGCCGAAGCGCCCGCCGCGCGGCCGCCGTCCGCCGCGCCCCGCGGGGGCTTCGACTGGCGGGCCGCCGAGAACCAGGTCGGCGACGCGGTGCCGCCCCGGTTCGTCGAGACCCCGCTCACCGCCGACGGCAGCGGGGACCCCGGGGACGCCTCCGCCTGGGAGGTGGCCGCGCCCGGCACGGTGCGGCTGGCGGACGTCGGCGGCATGCGGGAGGTCAAGGAGCGTCTGGAGGCGGCCTTCCTCGCCCCCATGCGCAATCCCGAGCTGCGCAAGCTGTACGGCAAGAGCCTGCGTGGCGGACTGCTGCTGTACGGCCCGCCCGGCTGCGGCAAGACCTTCATCGCCCGCGCCGTGGCCGGAGAGCTCGGCGCCGGCTTTCTGTCGGTGTCGATCAACGATGTGCTCGACATGTTCATCGGCAACTCCGAGCGCAATATGCACGAGGTGTTCGCCACCGCCCGCCGCCAGGCCCCTTGTGTGGTCTTCCTCGACGAGCTGGACGCCCTCGGCGGCAAGCGCAGCCGAACCCAGAACAGCGGCATGCGCAACACGGTCAACCAGTTGCTGACCGAGCTGGACGGCGTCGACGCCCCGGCGAACGACGGTGTGTTCGTGCTCGCGGCCACCAACCTCCCGTGGGACGTAGACATCGCGCTGCGCCGCCCCGGCCGGCTGGACCGCACCCTCCTCGTGCTGCCGCCCGACGCCCCCGCGCGCGAGGCGATCCTCCGCTACCACCTGCGCGAACGCCCCATCGAAAGCGTCGACCTGGGCAAGCTCGCCAAGGCCACCGACGGCCTCTCGGGCGCCGACCTGGCCCATGTGTGCGAGGCCGCGGCCGAGACGGCGCTGCTCGACTCCGCGCGCACCGGCACCGTGCGCATGATCGGCATGAAGGACCTGCTCAGCGCGGCGAAGTCCGTGGTCCCCTCCACCGAACCGTGGTTCGCGGCCGCCCGCAATGTGGCCATGTTCGCCAACGAGGGCGGGATGTACGACGACCTGCTCGCGTATCTGAAGAAGAGGCGGAAGCTGTGACCCCGCACCCGGCCCTCGAACAGGCCGACGTACTCATCGAGCTGAAGCGGTACGACGAGGCCGCCGCCCTGCTGGGCCGCCGCCTGGCCGAGGATCCGGACGACATCCGAGCCTGGGTGAGGCTCGGCCGCTGCCAGGTGGCGGCGGGCCAGGTGGAGCAGGCTCTCACCTCGCTCGGCGAGGCCCTCCAGCGCGCCCCCGAGGATCTCGGCGCGCTGTGCATGTACGCCCAGGCGCTGCGCCGCGCGGACCATCTGGAGCAGCCGGAGCGCTGGCGGAAGGCGGAGGATGCGCTGCGCCAGGCCCTGCGCGTCGATCCGCAGAACAGCTTCGCGCACGCGCTGCTCGCCGAGTTCCTGATGTACTACCCGACCCGTCGCCTCGAGGCCCTGGACCTGGCCAAGGAGGCGGTGCGACTGGACCCGGAGAGCGTGGACGCGTACCAGGCGCTGTGGCGGACGGCCGGCGCCATCCACGAGACCGAGACCTACAAGTGGGCGCTGCGCCAGGTGCTCCGCCTGGAACCCACCAACAACCAGGCCCTGTATCTGGTGAGCATGCAGGAGGCGCACAAGCCGGGTACCACGGCCGCGCAGGCCGCGGAGGTGTACGCCGACGCGCTCGCCGCCGCCCCGGACAACACCGGGCTGCGCCACGACCTCGACCGGGCCACCTATCGGCTGTTGCGCGGCATCCGCTGGCTGGCGCTGATCTGTGTGGCGGCCGCGGGCGCCATGGTCGACCTGTTCCCCCAGGACGGCGAGGCGGCGCGGGAGCTGCCGGTGCCGCTCGGCAACCGGCTGTGGGTACTGGTGCCGATGGCGGCGGTGTGGGCCTTCGGCGCCTGGCGGCGCTACCGCAGGCTGCGCACCGGCGTCCAGCTGAACGTGTGGTCCCTGGTGCGCCGCGGCCGCTGGGCCCGCGTCGTACTCGCCCAGGCGGCCTGGGCGATGCTCTGCGCCCTGCTGATCTCGCAGGTGCCGTGGACGGAGCGCGGCGTGCCGCAGATCCTCTTCTGGGCGGGGCTGGTGCCCACCCTGGCCACCGTCTGGTTCGACCGGAAGAAGACGCGATGAACGACTACGGCAGCGCCCACGACAGCGGCTCCGGCGGCGACTACGACATCGCCGCCGTCCGCCGGCAGTTCCCGGCTCTGAAGGCCGGCTCCGCCCACTTCGACGGCCCCGGCGGCACCCAGACACCGCTGCCCGTCATCGAGGCCATGTCCGACGCCCTGGCCAACCCGCTGTCCAACCGCGGCACCCGCACGCCCGGCGAGCGCAACGCCGACGCCACCGTGACCGGCGCCCGCCGGGCGCTCGCCGACCTGCTGGGCGCCGACCCGTCGGGCGTCGTCTTCGGCCGAAGCGCCACCCAGCTCGCGTACGACTTCTCCCGCGCCCTCGCCAAGACCTGGCAGCCCGGCGACGAGATCGTCGTGACCCGGCTGGACCACGACTCCAACATCCGCCCCTGGGTCCAGGCCGCGGCGGCGGCCGGGGCCACGGTCCGCTGGGCCGACTTCGACCCCGGCACCGCCGAGCTCGCCCCCGAGGCCATCGGCGCCGTGCTCGGCGACCGCACCCGCCTGGTCGCGGTGACCGCCGCCTCCAACCTGCTCGGCACCCGCCCCGACATCGCCGAGATCTCCCGGCTGGCGCACGGGGCCGGGGCCCTGCTGTACGTCGACGGCGTCCACTACACCGCCCACTCCCCCGTCGACGTCGGGCGACTGGGCGCGGACTTCTTCGCCTGCTCCCCGTACAAGTTCCTCGGCCCCCACCACGGCGTGCTCGCCGCCCGCCCCGAGCTGCTGGAGACCCTCCGCCCGGACAAGCTGCTGCCCTCGACGGACGCCGTCCCCGAGCGCTTCGAGCTCGGCACCCTGCCGTACGAGCTGCTGGCCGGCGCCCGGGCCGCCGTCGACTTCCTGGCCGGTCTCGGCCCGCGGCAGGACGGCCCGCGCCGGGAGCGGCTGGTCTCCGCGCTCACCGCGCTGGAGGGGTACGAGGACTCCCTGCGGTCGCGGATCGAGGCGGGGCTGGCCGGCCTGGACCGGATCACCGTCCACTCCCGCGCGGCCGATCGCACCCCCACCCTGCTGCTCACCATCGAGGGGCGCAGCACCGTGGACGCCTACCACTACCTGGCCGCCCGTGGTGTCGACGCGCCGTCCGGCTCCTTCTACGCCCTGGAGGCGTCCCGCCGGCTGGGGCTCGGCGACGCCGGCGGGCTGCGCGTGGGCCTCGCCCCGTACAACGACTCCGGGGACGTCGACCGGCTGCTGGAGGGGCTGTCCGACTTTCTACGCGAGACGGACTGACCGGCCCGTGACTACCAGCACGTCACGTCTCCGTCGACGATGAGATCCGTCCCGGTGACAAAGCTCGCGGCGTCACTCAGCAGGAACACCACGGCGGGCGTGGCGGTGTAGCCGGGGCTGACGCTGTTCACCCGGATTCCGCGGTCGCACCACTCCGTGACCGCCGCCGCCCCGGAGCATGGCGCGCGCCCCGGCCTGGCAGGAGAGGAACACGCCCGTGAGGTTCACGTCGATGACCTTGTTCCACTGTTCGAGGGGCATGTCCTCGGCGGGGGCCGCGTTGGCGATGCCCGCGGCGTTGACGGCCAGCCGCAGCGGGCCGAGGCCACGTTCCACCGCGGCCACGGCTTCGGCGAGCTCGTCGGACCACGTGACGTCGGCGGGGAGGGCGATCGCTCGCCGATTCGGCAGGCCGGAAAGGCCGCCTCCTGCCACTGGAGAGGGCCTGGCCGGAGGCCCGGTGGACGATGGAAGATGGCAGAAGGACAGAAGAACGGCGGAAAGGGTGAACGACATGGCCATCGAGCCCGACCCACATCTGTCCATGGTCCGCGATGTCACCCCGCGCACCCCCGAAGGCTGCGAGGAGTGTCTGCGTCTGGGATCCCCCTGGGTGCATCTGCGGCTCTGTCTGACCTGCGGACACGTCGGCTGCTGCGACTCCTCACCGCTCAGGCACGCCCGCGCCCACGCCCACAGTGAGCAGCACCCCATCATGGAGCCCATGGAACCGGGTGAGGAATGGCGGTGGTGCTTCGTCCACGAGGCGCTGGTCTGACAACCCCGCCATGCGTCGGCGGGCGGGGCCGCGGCGCCGCGCACCCGCACCCGCACCCGCACCCGCACCAGACGGTGCGGTCAGCGGCAGACCGGCCGCGGAAGAGGACCGGCCGGTACGCGGGGTGGATACGGGGCTGACAGTCGCGGCGCGAGGAACCGCAGGGCGAAGGACACCGGATCGCCCAGCTGCCGGCTCATCGCCGTCCAGCCCGCTGGTGCCACGACTGCCCGTTCGGCCATCGGCCGCAGGGCCGGACGGGCACCCCTGACGCGCCGTCAGGAGATATATCCCTCCCGCAGGGCGTAGGCCACGGCGTGGGCGCGGTTACGCAGGCCCAGGCGGGTCGTCAGGCCTTGGATGACGTTCTTCACGGTCCGTTCGGAGTAGGCGAGTTTGACGGCGATCTCGCCGGTGCCCATCCCCTCGGCGACCAGCCGCAGGACATCGGTCTCACGCGGTGTCAGGCCCAGCGGCACCCCGAGGCGGCCGACCGCGCCTGGCCGTAACGCACCTACCTGGCTGACCAGTTGGCCGATCAGGTCGGCGGGGAGGTCGCCGTCGCCGCGGGAGGCCGCGAGCACCGCCTGGAACAGGCGGTCTCCGGTGGCCTCGCGCCGCCAGACGATGGCCCCGACGCCACACTCGATCACGTCGAGCAGTTCAGCCCTGCGGATCAGGCTCGCGACCAGGACCGCGCGCAGCTCCACGTCGTGTACGAGTCGGCGCAGGCTGGCGAGCGCGGTCTCGTCGACCGAGTCCGTGAGCAGCACCGCCACGTCTCCCGCCTGGGCGGCCGGCTCATCAAGGAGTGCGACCTCGGGGTGCTGGCGCAGCTGGCCGATCGCCCCCTCCCGGGAGATCGGGTCCTGCGCGTGGATAACGACGGAAATCCTGCGCCCGGATTCCCTCGTCGCCGGCTGTGGATTCGCCGACTCTAAAGAGGCGCGCAATGTTCTCCCTCTGTCCACCGCGAAACGGATCATGTGGCTCCGGATGTGATCATACGGTAGCCGCCCTCAGCGACTGCGCGTCGAAATCCTTCTTTATCGTTTCGATATCACCGGCAACCCATACAACAAAAACGCTAAGGAAAATCCTCGAAAGCCCGTTCTGCGAATATGAAAGCTCAGGTGGGGGCCGGCGGTCAGCGGGCGCCCCGGTACCCCCCTCCCCAGGGGACCCGCCGACTTGGCGTCGGCAGGCCACGCGCGCCCCGACAGACGCATACGTTGCCCGAATGGCCCGGGCAGACTGCCCCAGCGCACCTGGACCGGCACAAAGGGGGCTCTATAGCGTCGCGTTCGGAGTATCTGGGCTTGTCGCCTGCGCCCCGTGGTGGCAACACCAAGAGGGCTTCCGGTCCCTGCCGGACAACTCACCCCGCACGGCAACCCCTTCCCGCGGACCCTGCCGCGCAGGCCGTGGGAGAACCCCCACGCGTGCTGACAGGGAAGGAACTCGGTGCACGATCACTCCACGTGGTACAGCCTGCTGGGCCCGGTCGAGGTGGTACGGGACGGCACGGCGCTGGCCCTGGGGCCACGGCAGCGCCGGGTGCTGCTGATCCGCCTGCTCATCGAGGACGGCCGACCCGTCTCCCTGACACAGCTCTGCCAGGACCTGTGGCAGGGGTCCCAGCCGACCGGGGCCGTCTCCTCCGTACGCGCGCACATCAGCAGACTGCGCTCGGTGCTGGAACCCGTGCGGCGCGGCCGCTCCACCCTCCTGGTCAACGGCCCGGCCGGCTACGCCCTGAAGGTGCCCGACGAGGCCCGTGACACCACGCGCTTCGAGATGTCCGTGGCCCAGGCCCGGCAGGCCATGCGCCGCGGCCAACTGGACATCGCCCGCAAGGAGATAGACGACGCACTCGGCCTGTGGCGCGGCGAGGCCCTGGGCGAGACCGCCGAACACGCCTTCGCGGCGCGCGAGACGGCCCGGCTGAACACCGCCCGCCACGACGCCACCGAGCTGCAGGCCACGATCCTCATCAAACAGGGCGACCTGGAGCAGGCGATCGGCGTGGCCGAAAACCTCATCGTCAGCGCCCCGCTCCGCGAGGCCTCATGGGCGCTGTTGATGTGCGCGCTGTACGGGGCGGGACGGTCCGTCGAGGCGCTCCGGCAGTACGAGCGGTTCCGCACGTTCCTGGCCCAGGAGCTCGGCCTCGACCCCAGCCCCGGGCTGTCCAATCTGCACACCGCCATCCTGCGGCACGACACCCAGGTCCTCGGCGAGCCCCGCCCGGCCGGCCCCGCGGTCACCCTGTCCCCCGCCCAAACCACCTCCGCCGCGGCGCCCTTGGTGGGCCGGGCCGAGGAGACCGCACAACTCGCCGCCCTGCTGCGGGCCGCGGCCGCGGGGCGCACCCAGTGGGCCGTCGTCTCGGGAGAGCCTGGGTCCGGCAAGACACGGCTGCTGGAGGAGATGACCGCGGGGGCCGAGAACGCCGGGTTCACCGTGGCGCGGGCCAGCGGCGGCCAGGCGCTCAGCGAGAGCCTCGGCATCTCCCTGGCGTGCCCTGCCACCCAGCTCCTGGACGCGCTGCGCCGGGAGCGGCCCGGCACCGGCCCCGACGCCCGCCCCGATGAGGACCGGCTCGCCTCGCTCGTACGGGAACTCGCCCGAGGGCCCGCCCTGTGCGTCGTCGACGACCTCGACTGGGCGCCTCCGGACTTCCACGACCTGCTGCGCCGGCTCGCCGCCGTACTGCGGAACGCTCCCGTCGTCGTGGTGTGCGCCCTGCGGAACACCGACGAACCCGCGACCAGCGGGTTGCTCGCCGAGCTGGCCCGCCACGGCGCCACCCGGCTGCATCTGGAGCCACTGTCCGTCGCGGAGGTGGCCGAGCTGCTGGCCGCCCGCGGCGAGCGCGCCTCCGCCGAGGAGGCCACGGCGCTGCACCGGCGCGCCGAGGGCAACCCCTTCACGCTCGGGGAGTTGCTGAGGCTGCCGCCGGAGCGGCGCATGGGCCCTACGGCGCGGGTGCCGGCCGCGGTACGCAGCGTCGTCCAGGCGCGGCTCGCCGAGCTGGCCGCACCGGCCAGGACGATGCTCTGCTACGCCGCCGCCGACGGCGCGCACCTGGACATCGGGCTGCTCGCCGACGTCCAGGGCATGTCGCGGGACCGGCTGCTGCCCCTGGTCGACGCCGCCGTCACCGCCCGTGTCCTGGTCTGGGACACGGACCCCGACGACTGCGACACGGGGCACTACCGCTTCCCCGAACTGGCACGGGAGGTCGTGCTGAGCGCGCTCACCCCGTCCTCCAGACAGCTGCTGCACGCCTCGCTCGCCCGCGAGCTGGCCGGCCGGGACGACGCAGACCCGGCGCGGCTCGCCCGGCACCTTCGCGCGGCGGGCCCGATGGCGCCGGTGGCGGACCACGACCCGGTCCGCCATCCGGCGCCGGAGCAGGGCCGTTGAGCCCCGTCCCGACTCTCTGATCCCCCGTCAACACCCCCATCGCCACGGGACCCGTGTCCGTGGCCACGAGGAGAAGTCCATGTCCGATCAGCAGCGGGCCGGTGACGCCAAGACGCCGAGCGGCACGCCGGCCGAGTCGTTCTTCGCGTCGCCCGAGCCGGAGCCGATCTCGCCACGCGGTTCCTCATCCGCTTCCGGCGAGAAGGCCGCCACTGGCGGAACATCCGCCAGCGGTGAAACCTCCGACACCGGTGAAACCTCCGACACCGGTGAAGTGTCCGCGACCGGCGAGAAGGCCCTCGGCAAGAAAACCGCGGGCGAGGAGACCGCCGTGCCCGACGCGGCGAGCATCGAGGAACACCTCACCGGCAAGAAGCCGTCCGCCCGCGCCACCACCTCGCGCCCCTCCCCGGCGAGCACGGACGAGGACGACAAGGCCGAATCGGCGAGCGCCGAGGAGTCGGCGGCCCAGGCGCAGTCGGACGGGAGCAACCGCGCCCGGCGGTCGCTCGTCGGCAAGGGCGCGGTCGCCACCGCGTCCGGTGACGGGCGGTCCGGTGGGGCCGCGGCGGCCACCGCCATCGCCACCGTCTCCGGCCCCGGCGGCGACTCCCCCGACGCGGACGCCGACCTCTCCGGCCGCCCCAAGAAGCCACTCCTCGCCGGTGCCGCCATGGCGGGTGCCATCCTCGTCGCCGTGCCGCTGCTCATCATGGCCACCGGCAAGGACGACGACGACAGCAAGAAGGTGGCCTCTTCCAGCTCCGCCGACACCGTGCTGGACGACGACGGAGGGCGGGCGGGTGAGTTCGTGGCCGAGTCGCCGTCGCCCAAGAAGAGCAAGGCCGAGAAGAAGAAGGAGAAGGGGTCGAAGTCCCCCTCCCCGGCGAAGGAGAAGGCCGCCGTCTCGCAGCCGCCCAGCCCTTCGGCCACGGCGAAGGAGGAGAAGAAGAAGAAGAAGCGCACCTCCGTGGGCAAGAAGGCCCCCAGCAATCTGCCGGCCGTGATGACCCGGGTGCTGATCAAGAACAACACGAACGGCACCTGCGCCGACGTCCCCGGCTTCACCAGCGGCAACCCCGACGGCCCGATCCACCAGTCGACCTGCAACAGCAACACGGACGACAACCAGCTGTGGAATCTGGAGAAGAGGTACGACAGCGCGGGTCCGGGCGGAGCTCCCCTGTTCCAGATCCGCAACGTCATGGACGGCATGTGCCTCGACCTGCCCGGCTACGGCGCCGCCGGGAACGCCACCAAGGTGACGGAGTTCCCGTGCAACGGCACGACCGCCGACAACCAGCTGTGGTGGCTGGACAAGCAGTCCGACGGCCGATTCTGGATCCGCAACGCCGCCAGCAACAACACCTGCCTGGACTCGTACGCGGCGGATGACCAGACGCGCGACCTGATCATCTGGCCGTGCGCACCGGAGAACCTCAACAACCACGAGTGGTACTTCACCCGCTCCTGAGCCCCGTCCCGGCTCATCTGCCCATGGCCCCGGCGCCTCCCGCCGGGGCCATCGCCATCCGCGCGTCAGGTCTCGTCGCCTCCCGGGCCGTCGGCCGCGTACGACGGGTCCAGTGTCAGCAGCAGCAGACGCTGGGCCGCGTCCAGATCGACGTCCGCGATCGGAAGCTTGTCCACGAGGAGGGCTGCCTGGGTGCGCTGGAAGGTCGTGAGTTCCACCCCGATCTCCTCCAGCAGCTTCACCGGAACGGTGCGGCTCTCGTCCAGCGGGGGGAGCGCCGCCTCGGACACCTCGGCGGCGGTGACATCGCCCGCGCCGTCGGGGTCGTCGACGGGAGCCTCCCACGGCAGCTGGACTGCCCTGACACCCTCCGTGGCCGGAACGACCGGCGTCAGATGGATCCCCGACGCGTCCACCACCATCCGGTGAGACGTCGTCGCGGGATCCAGGAGCTCCAGCGCGTCCCACAGCTCGTCGATATTGGTCACCCGGCCGATCCAGCCGCTGTCTCCCCGCAGCAACACCCCGGTCGGCGGATGGACGAAGTCGTCGCCGAATCGCTGCCATCCCTCCGCCGGCAGCACCTCGCCGTCGGGAAGCCGGATGCTGCCCATGTCGCTGACCTCATAGCCCCATGGCGTGGACTGATTCGGAGAGGGGCGCTCGAACCTCCGCCACCGCTCCGCCGACTTGCCCTTCCCCTCCGGCACATCCGGCGGCGACACCTCACGCACACCAGGGCCGTACCGCGGGCCCCCGACGGTCAACGCATGGCCCACCGGCCAGCCCTGTGCCACCGGTTCCACACCGGAATCCCTGGTCCCCCCACGCAGTCGGACCACAGCCGACCCCGGCGACGAACCCCGGTGATCGTCGACCGTGACCTTCACCTCTTGGGCCCGCGCGGAATCGCCACCACCGCGCGCTGATCTTGTCACCGACGTGATGCGGAACTGATCCGCCGTGACGCGCGGTCTCCCCTGCCCGCCCTGCAGCCGCCCCAGCTGCCCGGCCAGGCTCTCCCGCAACGCCATGGCGATCGCCTCGGCGCGCCACGGGCCGGCATCCTTCCCCCGACCACCCGCTGTGGAACGGCGGTCGTTGTCCCACCCGGTGACGGTGATGTCCGGCAGGGGCAGTCCGTGGGCGAGGTTCCACACCCCCACCCTGGCCAGGGTGGCGGCCAGATCGGTGATGATGTAGCTGTTCTGATCGGCCGTCACCTGATGAGGGCTTTCGACGGTAAGCGTCTTCGGAGTGATGCGGTGGCCGTGGACCACCACCGCGGTGAGGGGGTTGACCTCCGCGGAGGGGCCGTCCGACAGCAGATCGGCGTTGACCTCGTGCATGCTCTCGCCCTGCCGCCTGCTGAACATGCGGAAGTACCACATGTCCTCGGTCCGGACGAGAGAGGCGGCACGCTTGATCGCGGCCTGGGCCCGGCCCAGGGCCCGGTCCAGATTCCCCCGCGCCGCCGCGTGTTCCGGGGTGCCCTCGGCGTGCTCGTCCCGGTCGGCCGTCGCCCGGTCGACGGCGAGCAGCGCCTCCGTCACCTTCAGATAGTCGCGCAGCCTGTCGAGCTCCCCGGCACTCGTCCCATCCCGCTCGGCCTCCTCGATCCTCCGGCGGAGTCCGGTCTCCAACCGCCACCACACCTCGGCAGTGGAGCGGTCCTGGTTCTCCTCGACCATCCAGGACAGCAGGGACTTCATATAGAGCTTGCGTGAGTGGTTCTCCAGGGTGATCTGATCGGCGCCGTCCTCACTGGCCAGCACCACCTGCGCGAAGTGATAGCCGAACGGGACGCCCTCCCCTGCCTGGGGTTTGGCGAAGTTGCGGTTCAGTACGGGACGGCCCTGTTCGTCGACCGCGCCGATCGACTGGATCAGATAGCCGGAGCCGACCGGCGCCCAGGCGTCCTTGTTGGCACCGATCCGCTCGACCGCCGCGTCCAGCCGCTCACGGCGCGGATCGTCCCGCTCCTCGAGGCTCTGCGCGCTCCCGTAGGACTCGCCCGGCAGCGGGCCGTCCACGCCGCCCATGGGGCGGTCGTCCTCCCGCACCCGCGCCGCCGCCCAGCGCGGATTCACCCGCTTCAGATCCTCCGCGCCGTCGGCCACCTCGGCCAGTGCCCGCGCCAGATGGTGAGTGCCGGTGACCTCCCATCCGTCGGAGGCGTTGATGGGCACGGTGACCACGCCGCCGCCGTCGGGGTCGCCGAAGACCATGTGGGACGCGGGCACCCCGCCGGCCAGCATCCTCGCGAAGTCGCGGCAGATCTCCTCTTCCGAACGGCCGCTGCGGGTCAGGAACTCCGGCTCCACCTTGAACAGGGGCTCACCGCGGATGCCGTCGGCGGCGGGAAGGACGATGGCCACGTCCTCATGCGCCGTCAGCCGGACGTGGTTTCCCGCCGCCGCCAGTTGCGCGTTCGACCGCTCGATGGCCTGCCGGGTCGCGTAGACCTGCTGGTTGAAGCCCGGTTCACCGTTGTCACCGCACTGGACGGCGAGCGTCCGGTCCCGCGAGAGACGCAGGGTGGGGCGTTCGCCGGTCGGGGTCTCGGTGTACCCCTGCCTGGGCAGGTAGAGCGCGGCCTCCCGGGGGGCCGACTTTCCGAGGGGATAGGCGACTCCCAGGACGGGCTTGTCCGGCTGACGGAACAGCACACCGTCGCCGCTGCTGTCGATGACCTCGTAGTCGTTCGTCACCACGGGCCGGGGCCGGTGCGAGTCCTGGGGCGCGGCAGGCCGGGTCTCGCCCCTGATGCGCCCTCTCACCCGCCGCAAGGCACGTGGCGGCCCCGGTTCGGCGGCGGCGATGATGCGCGCGTCCAGCACCGGCGGCCGGCTCCGCGCGGAGCGCGAACCCTCCGCCCGGGGCAGACCGCCGCGCGCCCTGGCACTGTCGCGTGACACCGGGTCCTCGCGGCGGTCCGTGGACGGATCGTCCGCGTTGAACGTGTCCGTTTCCAAGGTCGTCGCGGTGCGCGGGGCGCCGGGTGCCGGGGCCTGCGGACGGCTGCGCTGCCAGTGGAGCTTCTGCCCGGGAGCCGCCGTCACCACGATCATGCGGGTGCCGGTCAGGGGATCGTCGTGCACGGTGACGGGGCCGCGGGACGAGAGGGTGGTGCGCGCGGTCGCCGCCCGGCTGTTGAGGGCCTTTGGCAGGCTGCGACTCCCACTGCCGGCGTGGGACTTGATCACCGCTACCTCGGCGTCCGGGGGGCGGATCGTCAGCCATGGGTCGTGGACGAGCAGTTCGGCGATCTCGTCGGGAGGCACCCGGCGGCGTGAGCCGTCCGGCCAGGGCATGTCGATGTGGTCGTCGCCGCCGTCGGCCAGGACGAAGAACGGGAGCCGCGCCCTGGGCACATCGGAGCTGCCGTCGACGTTCCACGGCGTGTACTGCGGGGTGCGGGCCTCGAAGGCCCCTTCGAGCGTGCCGTCCGGGGATTCCAGGTAGTACGCCACCTCGAGCGGCTTGGTGGAGCGCTGTCCGGTCCAGTCGCGGCCCCTCGCCTCGCTGCCGGGGGTGCGGATCAGGGTGTCGTCGGAGAGCGCGTCGTTCAGTTGGAGGTGGTAGGCGGCGAGGGCGGTGGGGTTGTGGACATCACGGCCGGCGGCCGACGCGGCCGCGATCAGCCACACCAGTTCCGCGTGGCGCGCCCTGTCGAGCGGCCCGGCCCCGTCGCCGAGGTGCAGGACCTTGGCCGCCAGCGCCTGCACATCGGGGGTGTCGGAGAGCACTTCATGGGCTTCGATCACTGCCCACAGCAAGCGTTCCCGGTCCACGTCGGTCACCTGGTCCGGGGAGTTCAGGCGGAGGACCTCCGCCACGCGCTCGTTCAGGCTCAGCCGGTCTCCGCGGACCAGCTTCCGCAGCAGATCCAGGCCCTCTTCCACCGACGGCATGGACACGAACTCGCTCAGCTCCGTGCCGCGCGGCGCGGACGGCGCGGCGAGGAGCAGCGCCTTGACCTGCTCCGGCGTCGGCTCGACCGGCCGGCCGTCGGCGCGCGGCGGCACCCCGGCATGGCCCAGGGCGGCGCGCCTCAGCAGCTCCATCCGGAACCGCCCGTCGGCACCGCGCAGCCCGGGCTCGGCACGGCGCATCCGCTCCACCGCGCCGATGCCGCGCAGCAGCCGCCGGTACTCCCCCGCCGGGTCGTCCTTGTCGTTCTCCACAGTGACGCCGAAGGTGATGCGCAGCGCCCGGACCAGCCGCAGGGTCACCTTCCTGACCTCGGACGGGGCGCGCCCCTCCCCCCTGTGCAGGCCCGCGATCCGGGCGAGCTCGTCCAGTTCGGCGCCGTACGGCTCGGGCCGGGTCTCGAGCCAACGGCGCGGCCGGAGCAGCGGGTCGGTGATGATCGAGTGCTTCCTCTGGGAGGCGCGGTATCCGGAGGTGCGATCGGCGCTGAAGTGGGTGTGCCGGGTCCTGTTCGCCACCAGTTGCATGGCCGAGACGGTCTCCAGCGGGTCGGCGGCGGCGGTGTCGCGGCTGAGGTTGCCGACCTCGGGGTAGCCGTCCGCGCGCGCGTTGATCCAGCAGTTCATGCTCACGACCACGTCCTCGGCGCGCAGCCGCCGGATACTCGGGCGCCGCTCCAGGAAGCCCCCCATCTCGTCCCCGTCCACGCTCCAGGACCGGTCGCGGTCGTCCGTGAGTCTGAACCGGTTGGGCATCGCGTGCGTGCTCATGAAGTGCGCGTTCCGGCCGGCCCACGGCACCTTTTCCGGCGGGCCCACCGGCTGCCCGGTGACAGGGTCGAGGACGACGTACTCATCGGTGTCGGGGAGCAGCGCGAAGCTGCCCTCCCGCATCCGCAGGTCCGGGTCGTTGAAGCTCGCGCGGCCGTAGGGACGCCCGTCGGCCACCATGGTCGTGTGCTTGACGGCGTTGTCCGGGATGAGGCGTCCGTCGGTCGTGCGGACGAAGCCCTCCCCCGCGGCGATGTCCTCCTCGTCCAGGTCGTCCGGCTCGCTGCCGATCCATTCGCCGGCCGGCGGTCCCCCCTTCCCCCGGTCGATCACCACGATCCGGCCGGAGCGTACGGTCACCTCGCCGCTGTGCGCCCAGACCGTCCTGTTGGTCCGGAAGGCCCCGGTGCGCGGCAGCAGGAGGCCCCGGTCGCCCGCGCCCGGCACGACCAGCAGCACCGGAACATCGGGGTCGAGGCCGAGCAGCTCCGGGTCCCTGGCCAGCAGTGCGGCGAACTCCTCCAGTGTCACCCGCACGGGAGCGGAGCCCGGCGACGAGACCATGATGTGGTCGTGGCCACCCTCGGCCACCACGACATAGGGGGACCTGGCACCGGGCCTGCGCTGCCACTCCCCCGTGATCGGCTTGCCGAGGGTGCCGTCGGGGTTCTGGACGGAGTACGACCGCCGGTCGAAGGCGCCGATCGAGCGGCCCGTCAGATTGCGGCCCATGGTCCTGCCGCTGGTCGAGGTGATGGTGGTGGCCTTGGCGAACACACCCCGCTTCACCAGGTGTTGGACGCCCAGTTCGGCCAGGCTGCCCGCCCGGTCGGCCGCGATCGTCTCGTCCACCAGTTGGTACAGCTCGCGCCGCTGCTCGCTGCTCACGGGCGCGTCCGGGGCCAGGTGGAGGATCCGGCGGACCAGCGGATCCGGGTCGAACGGGGCCTCGCGCAGGGCAGGGTCGGGGTCCGTGCGCCGCAGGGCGTCGAGCCGTTCGACCGCCCCCGAGTAGCGTGAGCGGACGATCTCCACGGTCGTCCGGGTGCGTGGCCGCCGGTCCGTGCCGTTCGTCCGTCCCTGGCCGACGGCCTCGATGGGGATGTCACGGGCGTCGATCGGCCCGGCGGTGGACGGCTCGTTCCGCTGGGCCCGCCGCAGGGACGTGTGCAGGGTGTCGAAGAGGGCGTCGGCCACGGTGTCCGCGCGTTCCTGGTCCAGGGCGCGGCTGCCCTGGCCGGCGTCCAGCCGTACGGATCCGGTTCCGTCACGGTGCCCGGTGACCTTCACCTTCGGCGGGGCCAGACCGGCCCGGGCGTCCCGCAGCGCCACCTCGGCCAGTTGACTGCCCAGTTCCTCGACGCGGGCGCGCTGTTGTGTGTCGAGTGCCGAGGAGCGGTCCGCGAAGGAGACATGGGACCGGGGCGGCAGGACCGGCGGCAGCGTGTCGCGGAGCGTGGCCGCCGTCGGCGCCGCCGACTGCGCCGGGGCGGGGGCCTGGTCGGGACGGGGGACGTCGTGGTCCGGAGCGTTGGTGTAGTCCCCGGCCGTCGACTCCCTGCGCGGCAGGCCCGTCCGTGTCGCGGGAGACGCCGAACCCCGGTGGTCGTCGACCGTGATGGTCGCCTCGCGGCCCTTGTCGGGGTCGCCGCCTGCGCGCGCCGTCTCGGGCACCTCGGTGATACGGAACTGGTCCACGGTGAGCAGGGGCACGGCCAGCCCGCTCTGCAGCCGCTCCAGGTGTTCGGCCAGGCTCTCCCGCAGCGCCGTGGCGATGTTCTCGGCCCGGATCTGACCGGTGCCCTTTGCCCCGCTTCCCAGCGAAAAACGGCGGTTGTTGGCGCGCCCGGTGACGGTGATGTCCGGCACCGGAAGGCCGTGGGCGAGGTTCCACAGCCCCACCCGCGCCACGCCGGCGGCCAGCCCGCGGATCACGGTCTTCTTCTGCTCGCCGGTCACCTCGTGCTCGCCCTCGGCGAAGGCGACGGTCTTGGGAGTGATCCGGTGTCCGTGGACCACCACCGCCGTGAGCGGGTTGGCCTCCGCGGAGGGGCCGTCCGACAGCAGATCGGCGTTGACCTCGTGCACGCTCTCGCCCTGGCGCCTGCTGAAGACGCGGAAGTACCACTGGTCCTCGTTGCGGACGAGTGGTGCGGCACGCCGCATGGCGGTCTGGGCGCGGGTGTGGGCCCGGTTCATCCGGTCCTGCGCCCCGGCGTGCTCGGGGGTGCCCTCGGGGTGCGTACGGGCGTCGGCCTCCGCCTGGCCGATGGCGAGCAGCGCCTCCGTCAGCTGGAGGTAGGCGCGCAGGTTGGCGAGCTCCCGCTCGCTCGTGCCGTCCGTCTGTGCCCCGTCGATCCTGCGGCGGAGTCCGGCCTCCAGCCTCCGCAGCCCTTCCGGGGTGGACCGGGCCCGGTTCTCCTCGACCATCCGGGACAGCAGGGACCGCAGATAGCCCTTGCGCGCGTGGTTCTCCAGGGTGACCTGGTACGCGCCGTCCTCGCTGGCCATCACCACCTGCGCGAAGTGGTAACCAAAGGTGACGCCCTCCGCCCCCGGGGACTTGGCGTAGTTGCGGTCCAGCGCCGGACGGCCCTGCTCGTCCCTGGCGCCGATCGACTGGATCACATAGCCGGAGCCGATCGGCGCCCAGGCGTTTTTGTTGGCGCCGATCCGCTGAAGCGCCGCGTCCAGCCGCTCGCGCCGGGGGTCGTCCTCGGTCTCGTAGCTCTGGGCGCTGCCGTAGGACTGGCCCGGCAGCGGACCGCCCATGCCGCCCATGGGGCGGTCGTCCTCGCGCGCGCGGTCCGCCGCCCACCGCGGATTCACCTGCTCCATGTCGCCTGTGCCATCGGCCAGTTCGGCGAGCGCCTGGGCCAGATGGTGCGTGCCGGTCATCTCCCACCCGTCCAGGGCGTTGACCGGCACGGTGGTCACCCCGCCGCCGTCGGGGTCGGTGAACACCATGTGGGAGACGGACGTCCCGCCGGCGATCATCTGTGCAAAGTCGCGGCAGATCTCCTCGTCGGACCGCCCGCTGCGGGTCAGGAATTCCGGCTCCACCTTGTACAGCGGCTCGCCCGGAGTGCCGTCGTCCGTGGGGAGGACGATGGCCATGTCCTCGCTCGCCTTCAGCCGGACGCGGCCTTCGGAGAGGGCCAGTTGCGCGTTCGCTAGCTCGATGGCGTGGCGGGTCGCGTAGAACTGCTGGGGGTTGCCCTGTGCTCCGTCGTCGTCGCAGCGCAGCGCCAGGGTCCGGTCCGCCGAGATACGCAGCGGGGGGCGGGCGTCGGCGCGGAAGGGGTAGTACCCCTGGGTCGGCAGATACAGCGCGGCGACCTCCGGGTCCGGCCCGCCCAGGGGGTGGACCACCCCCAGGGACTCGCCGGACGGCTGGCTGAAGAGCACGCCGCTCCCGCTGGGGTCGATGACCTCGTAGTCGGTCGTCACCAGGGGCCGGGCCTTGAACGAGTCCAGGAACGCGGCGTGCCGGGCCTCGTCGCCGGCCCGCCCCGGGCCGGGCCGCAGGGCCGCCGGGCCCCGAGGGGCGCTGGGGCCGGCGGCGGGTGCCTCGTCCTCGTCCGGCTCCTCGTCCTCGGCCAGAATGTCCAGCACGGGCGGGCGATTGCGCGCGGCGCGCGAACCCTCTGCCCGGGGCATGCCGCCGCGGAGTCTGGCGATGTCGCCGGTCATCAGGGTCTGGGCGATGGCCTGGCCGCGCTGCCGCAGCGTCCGCCGCCACTGATCGGGGGACAGTGCGGCGTGCTGCCGCGCCACCTCCCTGTCATCCACGCGGACCGGGTCATCGGGCCCCAGCCGCAACAGGGTCCGCAGTTCCGTGACCACCTCGGATCGCAGAATCGACAGCTTCTCGGCGCTCAGCACCTGGCCGAGGTCCTCGTGGTGGCCGCGGTCGTCGAACCGCAGCAGCCGTACGGTGCCGTCGGCGGCGGCCAGCAGCAGGTCGACCGGGGCGGCCAGGCTCTCGGCCAGTTCCTCGACCGTCTCGACCGGATCGCTTCCGAACGACCCGGCGTCGGCCCGCAGCACCAGCCGGACCCCGCCCAGCGGCTCCCCCGCCACCGAGGGCAGCAGCGCCTCGCCCAGATCGTCGGCCTCGCGCACCGGAGCGCCCCCGGTCAGCTCCGAGACCCGGAAGTCCAGCGACTTCCTGCCGTCGTCCGGCGGTACGTGGACGAGGGTGTCCCAGGCCGGCTCCACCACGCCGGCCGGACCTGGTGACGTCGGCCGCGAGCCGTCGGACGCCGCGTCCTCCGCCGCCTCGTGGGCGGGTGGCGGCTGGGCGAGCGAGCGCAGGACGTCCGTATCGAGTGGCCGGCCCTGGCCGGCCGCCTCGGTGGCGGCGTCGGTCAGCGCGCCGATGTGGGCCTGGCTCACGTCGTCCACCGAGCCGAGACCGAACACCTCCCGGGTGTACTCGGTGATCGCCTGGGCGGCGGTGCGGGAGGGGAAACGAGCCGTGACCGGCCCGCTCAGCGACCGGATCGCCGCCAGCCGCGCCAGGTCCGCCGCGTCGGAGTCGGAGTCGGAGGCCGGGCCGGAGTCGGGGCCGGGCAGTCCGTCGCCGAACAGCGCCCGGGCCGTGCGCACCGTGGCGGTCACCTCGCGGCGCCGCTCCTCCGGGGTGGCGTCGGCGAGCCCCAGGGCCGTGGCCAGCCGGTCCACCTGTTCGGCGGAGGGCCCCTGGGGCCCGTTGAACCCGTCCCAACGGGCTCGCCCGATGTGCCGGTCGAACCGCGCCATGCCCTCCTTGAGACGCTCCACGATCTCGTCCACGGTGAACCCGCCGAGCAACAGCGAGCGCGAATCCATCAGCACCGCCGGGCGGAAACCCTGTTCGAGCAGGAACTTCTGCATCAGCAGATGGACGTTGACCCGGCTGTTGGCGTCCGTGAACGGCTGGAGGATCTGCAGGGCCCGGGTCACCCGGGCGACGGCCCGCAGCTTCTGGTCGGGCGTGACCGCGACCGCCACCTCGCCGTAGTAGCGGTCCAGCGCGGCCTGCACCACCTGACGTGCCTCGCCGGGAGCGTAGTCGATGGAGATCTGTCCGCCGCGCTGCCCGTGGTGGAAGACCACCAGGGGCTTCGCCATGTCCTGCTCACGCGGCTCGTCGATGGCGAACAGCAGCCTGCGGCCGAGCAGCAGATCGTCTTTCATGTCCGCCGCGATGCGGTCGGCGCCGGTGCCGCGCATCGTGGTCTTCATCCTGCCACCTTCGTGACCGGACCACGTGGTCACCACGTTCTGCCCGGCGCCCGCTACGAGATGGCGGGTGGCTAGGTGGTGCAGCTCCTCGTACGCGTCGGCGTCGATGCGCGTCCAGTCGCGTCCGGTGTCCCCGCCGTCCAGGACTTCCCGGTACGCCTCGGTCATGCCCTGCCGGTAGCCGGGATACGTCCGGGTGTCGAGGTGGCCGCCCACGTCCTCGGGGGTCGCCCGGAAGGCTTCGGCGTGCACATTGGGGTCGATGAACAGCCGCCACCACGAATCCTGGGGCAGCAGTCGGGACAGTAGCGGGGCCGCCGCGCCCGGCGGGGCCCCCGAGGTGGTGTCCGCGTAGTACTCCCGGACCCGCTCGTCGGGGAACCGCCCGCCGATCGCGACATGCTTCCGCAGCTCCTCCTCCGACAGCGGTGACAGACGGTGGTAGCGGCCCCAGGTGTCGTCGTAGTCGAAGCGCAGCCTGCGGCGGTCCGGATCGTCCTTCTCATTGGCCCACAGCTCGGTCGCCCTGAGGAGTTCATGGAGCGTGTGGTGGCGGTCGGCGAGCATCGAGCCGACGTACGCCAGCCGCATCCAGCGCAGGTCCAGGCCCGCGTCCCATTTCTCGTTGGCTCCCTCGGCGGCGTCGAGCAGGCTGTAGGCGGTGCCGGAGGTGCCGGTCATGATCAGACCGCCGGTGCGCTGGGCCCCCGCGTGCGGGGAGTCCTCCACGGTCAGTGGCCGGAGGTCCCCGGCCAACCGCTCCGGGGGTTCGTGGTTGATGCCCGACAGTTCCTCGCCCGGCTTCCAGGTGGCGCCGTCCGAGGTGAACGCCCGCTCGGCGGCGCTGAGCGGCGGACGGATCTCCTGCGGGGCGCGCCGGGCGAACGGACCGTCGGACGGAGCGCCACGCCAGCGGCGCTCTTCGTTGATCAGGGGCGGCTGTTCGGTCGGCGTTTTTAGCAGCATATGGAAGACGCCGCGCCGCAACGCGTTCCACACGATAGTCGACTGCTCACGGAAGTTGCCGTGGTAGACGACCTGTTCCAGGGTCTGGGGATCGACGCCGACCGCACCGGGCACCACCTCCTCGTAGGTGCCGAGCAGGCCCCGCAGCGTCGGGGGCGTCTTCTCCCACACGAGACGGGCGAACCGGGAGATCTGCTCGACGACCTGCGGGTGCTCCGAGAGGTAGTCGCCGAGCCTGCGCTCGTACGCCTCGGCCTCGTGCTGATAGCGCAGCCGTTGGAGGTCGTCGGGGCTCGCGGGGATGAGGGAGCGCTCGGCGGGCCGGGGCCGGCCGTGGCCCGAGCCGGCGCCGGGAGGGGGCGGCAGGGGCATGTCCTGGGTGTCCCCGGCTTGGTCTTCGGCGTCACTGGCCTGGTCGTCCTCGGTGTCCCCGGCCTCGTCCTCGGCGGGGCGGGGGCGGGCGAGGAGGTATTCGTCGCCCCGTTGGTAGAGGGTGACCGCGTTCTCGGGAGTGGCCGCGGGGTCGCCGAAGGTGCGGTGGGTGCCGTCCTCGGACACCAGGGTGAGGGTGATCCCCTCCGCCCTCGCGGTCAGCTCGGCCGCCAGCGCGGCGGTGGTGGCGTCCCAGCGGCGGGCCGCGTGCAACTGGACGCGGAGCAGCGCTTCCGCGTTGCCGTCGGCGTCCCGGGTCGCCTGGGGTATCCGGCCGCCGGTGCGCCGCATCTCGCGGCGCAGGGACTCGCGTTGGTTCGCGTCGAGGCCCAGCGGGAGCCCCGCCACGTCCTCCCAGCGGAACGTGGCCGACGGGTCGAGGCGGGCGCCGTCCGGCAGGGGCAGCGCGGCCACTCGGGTGGCGATGCGGCGCGCCACCCGGGTGCTGCCGGACAGGTCGGCCAACGGGGTCGCCCCCGGTACGCCCGGTCCCGTGTCCTGGCCGTGCGGGGCGGTCTGAACACCGGCCGGGGGCCGGGCCGCCGCCACGGCGGCGTAGAAGCGATTGCCGTCCCCCTCGGCCTCCACCAGGTCGTACACCCGCCCGTCGGGTCCGGTGAGGGTGCGGTGGTCCTTCGCGGCGTCGAACCGAGCCCCGTCCTGGCTGTCCCGAGGGGCCGTCCAGGGCGGTGTGGTGTGCGCCGGGCGCCGCGTCCCCGTGGGACCCGCGGGGGCGGGAACGGCCGGGGCGGGGGTCGCCGGCGCGGGGGCGGGCAGACCCGGTGCCGGGACCGTGCCGATCGATGTCTCGGGCACCATCAGCTGGTAGTGGCGGTCGTCGCCCTCCCCGCCCAGCCACAGCGGCAGGGGGGCCGCGTCGGCGCCGGACTCGTCAGTGGAGAAGTCGTCCGGGGAGAAGTCGTCCGGGGAGAACTGGAGGAAGCCGCCGTCCCGCGTCACCACGCGCACGGGGACGCCGAAGGTGCGCGCCGCGAGCAGCGGCAGCAGGTCGGCGGCGGCGTGGTCCCACCCTCCCCGTGCCGCCGCGCCGCCCGGGCGCAGCAACTGGGTGACGGCCAGGGCCAGGCGGGAGCGGGTGCGTACGGGGAGCGAGTCGGGCAGCACCCCGAGGGCGTCGAACTCCCGCCGCTCGGCGGTACCGTCACCCAGCCCGATCCAGGCGGCGGCGATCTCGTCCTCGGTGAAGGTGTCCGTGGTGTCCGGCGCGAGAACGTCGAGCAGATCCGCGTTGGCGGGGTCCGCCAGCCGGGCGGCCAGCAGCTCCCGCAGGCCGCGGATCAGCGCCGCCCGGCTGGACAGGTCCAGACCCGCGTCCGCGAGCAGGCCGGGGTCCAGCCGGTGCAGGCCCTCGGCGAGCGCGTGGAAGAAGGCGTCGCCGTCCCTGGGCACATCGAGGAGGGCGAACCGCTCGCCGTCCGGGGCGATGAGCGCCGCCGGGTCCTCGTCGCCGTCCTCCGGGGTGTAGCGCGGCGCGTCCTGTGCCTCGGTGTCCGCGGCGTCCTCAGTGGTGTTCTCAGCGGTTTCCTTCGACGGATCCGTGAACGTCACCTCGGGCGGCTTGAGCAGCCCGTCCAGCCGTGCGCGGCCCTCCTCGGTGGCGTTGAGCCGGTGCCAGCGGGTCAGCCGGTCGGCGGCGGTGCGCACCCGGTGGTATTCGGTGGCCAGCTGCTCGGCGGTCGCTTGCAGTGTGTCGAGGGTGCCCTGCCAGTGCTCCAGGCCCTCCCGGGCCGCGTCCCGGGTGTCGGTCGCCCTGCGCTCCGCGGCCGTCGCGGCCTCGAGTTCCCGCGCGGTCCGCTCGCGGTCGGCGGCCGTGGTCCGCTCGGCCCCGGCCACCCGTTCGGTGGCCGCGGCCCGCCGTTCGGCCGCGCGCCTCTCGGCGGCGTCGAGGGCGCGGAGGGCGTCCGCCAGCCCCTCCCGCTGTACCTCGGCCCAGCCGTCGTGTTCGGGCGCGGTGTCATCGGCCGCGCCGCGCTCCTGCTCGACGCGCAGCCGCGCGGCCGCCACCAGCTCGCCGGCGGTGCGGTCCGCCTCCACGGCGGCGGCCCTGGCGTCCACCAGCGGCTGCCGCGCCGCCGTCGCCGCGTCCCGCGCCTCGGTCAGCGCCCGCTCGGCGGCCCTCAGTTCCCGTTCCGCCCCGGCCAGGGTGTCACGCGGTCCGGAGCCCTGCCGGCGGCGTACCTCCCAGTACTTCTTGTCGGCCTCGGTCCATGCCTCGGCCGCCTCCTGGACGGCCTCCCACGCCTTCCCGGCCTCCTCGGGGAAGTTGGTGTCGTCGATCAGGCCGAGCCGGCGGGCCACGTCCTCCCGTACCCAGGCGAGGACGGCGGCGTCGGTCTCGTACGCCTGCCGTCCGGCGGAGCCGAAGCGGCCCGGCATGGCCTTGTGGAACGGGGAGGCCACCATCCGGCCGATGGCGCTGTCCCTGATGTGCCGGTGGACGGTGGCGCTGCTGAGCCAGGTGGTGGGGATGGCGAAGAGGAAGGCCCGGTCCTCGCCGTCGTTGACGGAGATCTCCGCCATGAAGTCCCGGTTGTATCCGCCTCCTTCGCCCTGCGTGGCGTTGGGTCCGGTGCCCGCGGCCCCCGGCCTGGTCGAGCCCGCGTTTCCCATCGAGGCGGCGACGCCGGCGTCGAGGGCCGAGCCCTGGCCCTCCGACCCCGAGGCGGACACCCCGTCCGCGGTGACCTGGCGCCGGGCGACCTGGAGGTTGGTGCCGGGCGCCACCGTCAGCAGTTGGGCGCCGCCGAAGTCCGGTTTGGAGTGCAGCGCGAGATGGCCGTCCGCCCCGCCGATCAGGCTGTCCTCGGTCAGGCCGGGCACCTGGTAGCCGCCGGGGCCGAGGGTGAGCGGGTAGTGGGCGGCGAGCACGATGTTGCCGGTGCCCTCGTCCAGGGTGTGGGACGAGCCAGTGCCAAGACCGGTCAGTCCGGTGTCCTTGGCCCGTACGAGGGCGTCGTCGACGTCGGCCTTGAAGCCGATGTCGTACGCCTTGGCGAGCGCGAGGTAACTCCCCGCCCGGACCTGCTCGAAGCCGATGACCCCGCGGACCTGGAACCCCTGGGCGGGTGCCTCGAACACGCCCTGCGTGCCGTCGAGGAAGGTGACGCGCCGCCAGTCGCCGTCCCCCCGCAGCGCCTGGAGCGGCACCGGCCGCGGGGCGGAGGGGGCGGGGAGAGCGGGCGGCCCGAGGGGGTCGTCGGCGGGCGGGGCCGTCCGGGGGGCGGCGGGATCCGGGCTCATCAGGCTGAGCGGGGTCTGCTTGCGCAGCGTGCCGACGTCCCCCTCCTCGACGACGCGGCGCTTGCCTCGGAGGTAGCGGGAGGCCTGCCGCGCCTGGTGGGTCAGTTGCCGGACGCGGCTGTCGGCGGCCGTCGGAGGGGCGGAGTCCGAGGCATCGTCGACTTCGAGGACGATGCGCAGCCGGTAGGGGGTGTCGTATTCGGCGTAGGGCTCGCTGGTGGCCACCGTCCAGGTCGTCATCGGGCTGGTCGAGTGGCTGGCGGTGAGGGTCTTGCGGCTGGAGCCGGTCTCGCTGTAGCCGGGGCCCGCGGTGGCGGCGTCGGGGTTGTGGGTGTACGCGTTCTCGCCGACCGACAGCCCGAAGTCCGGCCCGCGGGTCCGGCTCAGGCTGGAACCCTCGGACTCGGTGGCCGAGAGATTGTCCTCCCAGTCGATGCCGTGTCCGAGTCGGCGGAATCGGGAGGCGCCGACGATCAGTTGGACCCGCAGCCGCACCTGGCGGCCGCCGATCCGCATCCCGTCCCACCCCCAGCGCCCGGTCCGGGCGGGCACCGTGGAACCGGCGCTCTCCAGGTCCCCGCGCAGCGCGCGCAGCAGCCGGCTCGACGCGAGGCGCAGCAGTGCGTCGCGGCCGGTCTCGTCGAGCGACAGACCGCGCAGCGCGCGGTCGAAGGCGTGCAGCACCGCGGCCGCGTTGAGCTCGCCCAGCGGATAGCCGCTCAGCGCGTTGCCCGCCAGCCACTCCTGCGGCGACCAGGTCTGCGCGTCGTAGTGCGGCACCCCGCCCCAGCCGTCGTCGATCAGCTGGATCTCCACGGCGCTGAGCTCCGGGAGCAGCCCGATCCAGCCGCCGGGGACGGTGAGCCGCCGGCCCGTGGCGCCGGCGAGGCCGCGGGGCACCAGTCGGCTGCCCGCGCCGGTCGTGGTGCCGAGCGCGCTGGAGGCCACCGCGATCTCGTGCTCGGCGTCGCCGGACACCAGGACCTGGTGGGTGTTGTCCTGCCGGGAGACCTCGTTGGTGACGGACCGGGTGAGGGAGTCGCCCTTGGTCCGGCCGTACGACCAGGGGCTGAAGTTCAGCGAGTAGAACCCGGCCGGGCCGCGCTCGCCGCCGTGCGGCTGGAACGCGGAGAGCCGTCCGCCGAAGAGGAAGCTGTAGGTGACGGTGTTCTTCCCGCCCGCCTGCGTGCCGCCGGTGATCTTCAAGGCGGCGGCCATCGGCGCCGGCTCGGATATCAGCCACAGGCCCGCCACGGTCATGCGGTGGGCGAGGACACCGCCCCGGTTGAGATACGGGCCCTTGGCCCACAGCCCGGTGATCCGCCAGCCCGACGGGCTGAGGCTCTGGTCGGCGTTGGCCGTCAGATACGGGGCCTGGAACGGGCGCAGCGCCGCGTCGTGGGCGGGCGCGCCCTGCTGTGTCAGGTGCCACGACCCGCCCGAGGCGCCCCGCAGCGACTCCTCCACCGCCTGGATCAGGGCGGGCTGGCCGAGGACGGCGATGGTGAGCTGGGCGTGGTTGTGGAACGGCTGCGGGGCGCGGCGGGTCGCGGCGTCGAGGGCCGTGTGGTCGGCCTTCGCGAGCGCCAGGGCCTGCGCGTCGTCCAGCGGGGTGCTGTCGATGCCGTCCTCGAAGTCCCGGTAGGGGTTGACCGCGCCGTCCGCGTGCGGATCCGTGGCGGAGGTGTGCTCGTCGAGGATGCTGAGCAGCACCCGCGCGGTGAGCGGGCCACCACCCACGGGGGTGCCGTCGGCGGCGGTGCCGATCACATCGGACGGCTTCTCGCGGAAGACGAAGGGCTGGGTGCCCAGCAGCCCGGCGGAGGCGAATCCGCGCAGCAGGCCGGGCAGCCGCCAGTAGCCGCCCCGGCTGACGGTGACGCTGAGGCGGTAGCTGTACAGGTGCGGCGGGCGGTTGCTCGCCACCGCCCGCTCGACGGCGGTGCTGGGCCCGAACACGCTGTTCTGGCCGCGGCCGCGGCCCCCGCTCAACCCGAGGAACAGGCTGCCGGAGTGCTTGGAGAGGCCGAGCGTGGTGGCGGCCATGGTGCGCAGTGTCCAGTTGCCCTCGAGACCGCCCTCCAGGTCGTGGACCACCCCGTGGTCGCTGTCGAGCTTCTCGCCGCCGGGTGTGGCGTGCTTGATCTTCAGCCCGGTCTGGTTCCCCTCGTAGCGGCGGCCGGTCAGCACTCCGTCGAGCCACAGATAGCGATAGCCACGCTTGAAGCGGAGGGACTCGCGCAGCGGGATCCGGATGCCGCTGGTGATCAGCGTCTCCAGGTTTCCGGCCATGGCGTGGTGCGAGAGCGTGGTGAGGATCTCCAGGGTGTTGGTGAGCGCCGTCTGGTAGTGGTCGGCATCGCGCCAGCGCGGATTCTTCGGGTCGAGCTCGCTGAGTGGGGCGACCAGGTCCGGGTAGGCGCGGGCGGCCTCCCGCAGGATCAGGTCGGCGAACCCGTCGAGCCAGGTGTCGGCGGCGTCGTCGGCGTCTGCGGTGTCGACGGTGCTGTCGGTGTCTGTGGTGTCGATGGCGCTGTCGGTGGCGCTGTCGGTGGCGTCGTCCGCCGTGAACTCCTCGACCCTCGCCACCCCCAGCGTGGGCGGCCGGTCGAGGGTCAGATACGGGGGTGCGTACGGCTCGGGCGCGCCGCTGCGCATGCGCAGCCGCGTACCGTCGTCCCAGCCCGCCAGCCGGCGCGCCTCGGACCGGGGCATCCGGTCCAGGCTCCAGGTGACGAACACCTCGGCCGGATACTCGGGTGCCGGGGTGGTGTTCGCCGTACGGTCACGGCCGCCGCGCCGCACCACGACGACCTTCTCGACGAGATAGAGGCCGACCGGGGTGTTCTTGGCCTCCCCCTCCGTCTTGACCGCGCCGGAGCCTCCGGTGTTCATGGCGCGGGTGGTCTTGTGGCCGTACCGGGCGGCGAAGCCGAGCAGGAACCGCAGATTCAGCTTGTCCCCGTTGAGGCCGAGCCAGTTGAAGGCCGGCCCCACCGTGGGGTTGATCTCCTGGCCGGTGGATATCGAGAGGTTCCGCTCGTTGGTGAGCGTGAGCGCGGTGACGTCCTTGAGGGCCGCGGCGGTCGTCTCGTCGATGAGGATCGCCCGGCGGGGCAGGACCCCCACCGTGAAGACGCCCAGCGGCGTGCGGAGCTTGTCGTCGGCGAACAGCGGGGCGGTGGTCATCCGGCCGGTGCCGAGTACCCGGGACATCCGCTGGAAGTTCCGGGACGAGATGAACGCGTCCAGCTCGCGGTAGGCCGAGGAGCCGGGGCGGGCCCCGATCTGCCGTGCGGCCCAGTCCCGGACATGGGTGAGGGGGCCGAAGTCCTCGGTGGTGACGAGCCGGTGGTGCGGTCGGCCCCGGTAGCGGATCAGGGGCGGGATACGGCCCGGCCTGGACTCGGTCACCGCGCTGTCCGAGAGCCGCAGGGAGAGCCCGCCGCGCATCCCGAAGCCGAACGTCGCGGGTGTCCGGCCGCCGGCTTCCGCCACGGGCCGGCCCTGCTCATCGCTGACGGTGAACTCGTAGTAGACGTCGTCGAGGTAGAGGTGCGAGGCGTCGGTGCTGCTCGTCTTGGACTGGCTGGTGGTCTGGGCGGTGAGGGTGTAGCCGACCGCGTGGGTACGGGCGAAGCGCAGGCCGACCCGGCCGAAGACGCCCAGCGGCTTGGTCAGCGGCCACAGCGGGGCGAACGGGTTGACGGCGTAGGTGGTGCTCTGGGCGGGGGTACGTCCCGTGGTGCGCTGGGTCCGCGCCGTCGACTCGATCTTCCGCGGTCCGTCGGAGGTGTCGGTGAAGCGTTCCCAGGCGCCGTAGTGGCGCACCGCGAGGTGCAGCACCCGCACCCTGCCCTGCTCGTCGGTGTAGGTGAACTCGCGCCCGTCGCCGCTGAGTCCCCCCAGGTCCTCGCGGAGCGCCGCCTCCACCTCGGCAAGCAGCCCGGTGCCGCGCGGGGCGCCCGAGCGAGGCTTGCCGGGCCGGGCGCCCGGCCGGGCCCGCAGCTCGCGTTCGAGCTCCTTCAGCGCCTGGTCCGTGCCGCGCAGGGTGAAGTCCCTGGTGCCGAAGGCGGCCGAGCGCGCCAGCACCTCCTCGGGCAGATCCGCCATCAGCTGTCGGATGCCGTCGAGGGGGGCGGGCATCCGGCTGCCGTCGGTGAACCGGGCGGTGTCGCGCTCCAGCGGGGCGGGGGGCAGCTCGCGGTCGAGGCGGGGCGGGCGGCGGCGGTCGAGGTGCTGCTCGATGCTCAGCGGGTCCTTGGGCGGCGTCGTAACCGGCGTGTCCGTACCGGTCTCGGTACCGTCTCCGTCCCGGTCTCCGTTCCGCTCCTGCTGGTCCTGGACGGTGCTCTGCGGCGGAGGGGGCGCCTGCCCGTCGGCCCCGAGGGTGTCCACGGTGGCCGGAGCGGTGGGCGCGGGCGCCGGGACGTGCGGCTGGGGCCGGTGGGTGTTCTCGGCCTGGTCCCACAGCCCCCGGAACCCCTCGTACAGGTGGTTCTCGGCCTGGATACGGCTCGTGCCGTACAGCCGCTCCAGCAGGGGCAACAGCCGCTCCCGCTTGGGCCGTCCCCGCTCGTACTCCCGCACCCACTGGGCCCCGTTGTTGCGGCGCCGCCCGGTGTACGGGTCGGTACCCTCGTTGGTCCCGAGGTAGGCATTGGTCAACTGGGCGAAGAACTCGTACTCGTCCCGGGCGGAGTAGTTCAGCACCGGCTGCCCCGCCAGGTCCCTGGCCACGCCGTCCGGCCACTGCGGCGGGGGGACCTTGGAGCCTGGCAGCTGCGACCGCCGCTCCCGGTTGCGCTTGGCGTAGAAGGCGTCGCGGATGCGCTTGCGGTCCTTGTCGGAGAGCCCGTGCTGATGGATGGCGTGCGCGAACTCGTGCGTGGTGGTGGAGTACCCCTTGGCGTAGATGTGCTCGTTTCCGATGGTGCTCTGTTTGCCGAGAAGGTTCTCCTCCGTCACCGCTGTCGTCCGGCCGCCCACGCCGCGCACGGTGTCCCAGACCCGCCCGTCCGGGCCGACCGGCTTGCCTCGCAGATGGCGGAACGGGGCGAGCGAGGTCATCGCCTCGTCCTTGGGCACCACCACGACCCGCGAACCGGCCCTCAGCAGGGTGGCCGCCACCTTGCGGTTGCCCAGCATCGGCGTGAGCCGGCCAAGCACCTCGCGCCGTGCCGAGTCGGGCTGGTTCACCCCCTTCGGCACCTGGATCAGCAGCCGCGCGGCCGTCGCCGCGAACTCCGGCGCGGGCAGCCTGGCCTCCAGCGCGTCGATCAGCGCCGGGGCCGAAGCCAGTTGCTCGCGGTCGGCCGACGACAGCAGCGCCAGCTCCTTCGCGCGCTCCGCCGCCGACATGCCCGGCAGCCGGGAGGCGAGGTCCGCCACGCGGTCCGGGGATGCCGGGGACGGGGCGGGCCGCCGGGCCCGCGGCCGCTGCCCCGTCAGGCCGGCGGCCGGGCCGGGGGCCGGGGTGCCGGGAGGCGGCGGCAGGGGGCGCGCGTCGAGCACGCCCTGCGAGCCCTGGGCGGAGAAGCCGAGATACGAGCCGATGGCCTCCAGGTCCAGCGGGTCGAAGCCGCGCTGGGCCGGGGTGTTCTTGATGCCGAAGGCGGCGAGCGACTCGGTCTTCAGCCGCGCGCGGGGCCCCGTGTTCGCGCTGTCGAGGTCGGACCACCACGGCACGGGCGCCTCGTTGCCGGTCACCTCGGCGTTCTTGACCACCCACTGCCCGGCGAGGGTCGGCACCTTGTTCACGGTGATCCGCTGGTAGCCGATCTTCGGGTCATGCCAGGCCTTCATGCGCTTGGCCTGGAGGTTTCCGGTCTCCTCCAGGTAGCGGACCTGATGCCCGATCAGGGCGTACGCCTCCAGGTTGCCGCTGCGGAACCCCAGGTGCTTCAGGTTGCCGCCGGAGACCTGGGAGAGGTGGTCGAAGACCTGGAACTGGACCTCGCGCGTCTCGTCGGGGAACGCCTGCCGCCAGTCCTCGTCCTTCCAGAACTCCGTGAGGTCGTGGACGTGTCCATAGCCGTCGGCGAGCCGCTTCAGCGCGCCGCTGTGCGCGCTGTCGCCCGCGATGATCACGTTCGTGCCGGGTGGCAGACGGTCGATGATCTGCCGCAGCCCGGTCGTGCCGCTGTCGTGCTGAGGGTGCGCGTCGCCCTCCTGACGGCTGCCCAGCCGCGACCACAGCACCACGTGCGGGCCGTCCTCCGGCACCCCCCGTGCCGCGAGGAAACGCCGCACCCGCTCGGTATGGGGGGCGTCCAGGCCCCAGGCTCCACGGATCTTCGCCCGCGAGCGCCCCTGGCCATGCCACAGCTGCGCCACCTCGCTCGTGGCGTACTTCGTCGGCTTCTGCAGCCGGGTGCTGCGCAGCCCCGGTGGCACGGGCGGGCTCATCCCGTCGTAGGGCAGGGCTTCGTAGCCGTTGGCGGCCTGTGTGTACAGCTGGTGCGGATCCTCGGTGTGGAGGGTGTGGAGGCGGTTCTCCTGGGCGCGCAGCTCGGCGTCGCGCCGGGTGGTGAGCCGGTCCCGCGCCTCCGCGCGCTCGCTCGGCGACAGATCGGTGGTCGCGTCGAGTTCGGCCACCGCCTGGGCGTGGCGGGCGTGCACCGGGGCCATGAGGGTCTTCCGCAGGAACGGCCCGACCTGGTCGCGGGTGCGCGGTCCCGTCACCACGCCGACGTGCAGCTTCGGGTTCAGCGAGAGGGCGGTGGCGAGGCCGAACATGTCGCCGGTGAAGTTGCCCGCCGTCAGGACCAGCGCGCGGTACGGGCCGGAGCCGGCACGGAAGCTGTCGGCGAGGTCGGCGAGGGTGGTGCGCAGCCGCTCGACGTCCCCCGGGGTGGCGCCGAACTCACGCCACTGGGCCTCCAGGGCCTCGCGCGCGGCCCTGGTGCCCATCAGCCCGCTCAGAACGTCGATGAACTGGCCCGTCACATCCCCCTTCCCGTTGGCCGGCCGCTGGGCGGCGTACTCCGCGCCCCGCCGCTTCACCAGTTCCTCGGCGAGCGCCGTGTCCAGGCCGGGGTGCTCGCCCAGCGCCCACAGCAGGTCGAACAGGTCCGAGCCCCGCTGGTGCCCGCCCGGGCGGGTGGCCAGCGCGTACGCCGTGTCGACCAGGGAGTCCACGAGGGACGGGACGACGATGCCGTCGACCTCGCTCGTGTCGCGGTACGCGTCGGTGCTCGGGGCGATGGTGATGTCGACGCCGTTGACCTGTCCGCTGAGCGCGCGGGGGTCGCGCCCGTCCTGCCGCAGGACGTTCGGCGGGGCGCCGGGCGGACTCGGGAAGTGTTCGGCCAGGGCCCGGTCGATCAGGTCCTCGTGCTGCCGCACATCAGGGGTGGCGAGCCGGAAGTCCAGGCCCGCCAGGGGGCGCGGGCTGCCGAAGCGCAGATTGGCCTGGGCGCCGCCGGTGAGCACGAGAGGGTCCTGGATGTCCCGCGGCTGCCCGTCGTCCCGGATGAGCCGGTTGATGAGCGCGCTGACGTCACGGCCCACCGCGAGCGCCCGCGCGTTGGCCGCCGGCGTGGTCGCCGGGTCGTACGGAGGACGTGGCGGACCGGCCGGCCCGGGCTCGGAGGCGGTGGCCGTCAGCGCCGACTCGATGCGGATCTCCCGGCTGACGGTGCCACGGTGGCCGTCCGCGTTGAAGGAGAGCAGCACCTTGTGGGTGGCCCCCGCCGTGAGCTTGGCCTTGGGCTTGGGCACGGTGATCTCGCCCACCCGGTCCGTGGCGCCGATCCGCTCCAGGACCGCGGTCATCAGCTCCCGTGCGGTCACGCTGCCGCCGCCCACCGTGATGGTGAGGGGCCCGCCATCGGGGTTCTGGCGCTGGACCGCCCGGTCCCACAGCTCCTTGAGGTCGTCGACGGCCTTGGGCGCCGCGGTGACCCCGACGCTCGCCCGGGACGGCGGATGCGCCGGCCGCAGGTGGGCGGGCGGCAGCAGATCGGCAGGGTCGCTGGAGGTGGTGGTGGGCAGAGGCTCGGCCGACCGCGGGTGGTCGGGCACGGCGGGACCGGAGTCGGCGACGTCCTCGATGGTCCTCAGGTAGTGCAGCGGCACGGCGCGGCCGGGCAGCGTGTCCGGATCGGCCATGATCCCGACGCTGTCGACCGATCCGTTCTCGATCCGGCGGAAGAGCGAGGAGGGGTCCAGCGACCGGTCCCCCAGGCCGGTGAAGTGCATCAGCTCGTGCAGCGACCGGGCGTCGTTCTTGCGACGGCGCAGAGCGCTCTCCTCCGCCCCGAGAGACGGGTCGTCGGAGTACAGCCGGAAGTGGAACTGGTCGAACTCGGTGGGGTCGGCGGCCGTGCTGAGCTCGATGGCCTCCGGGTGGTCGGGCGCGTGGACGAGGTTCACGTCGATGTGCAACTGGTCGCCGGAGCGCGGCAGCGTCAGCCCGTGGTTGAAGTACGTGTCGAGCAGCTCGCGCATCCGGCGCTCGAAGCCGGGGAGCCGGTCGGCGGGGAACCCCTGGCCGAAGCTCACCGGCAGGTTCAGCGTCAGGTTCCGCACCCAGCGGCCGTCGTCGGCCTGGACGCGCCGGATCCACGTACGGATGACGGTGTCGCGCCCGCCCAGCGTCTGCGGCCCGCGGCCCGGGCCCTCCGCCAGCGGGTCGGCGGCCGGGTCGTAGCGCTCGGTCCACAGCGGCAGCGAGGGCGCGCCCTCCCGCCGGGGGCGCCACTGCTCGGGGCGCACGGGGTCGTCGACGGGCTCCGCCATCACCGGCACGCGCGGTGCGGGGTTGACCGGTGGCGGGGGCAGCTGGGCCGGCGACGAGGAAGCCGTCGTCAGAGTGGTCGGCTCGGCAAGGGGGGCCCTACTGGTGTCGACCGTCTCGGTGACGCCCGCGGGGCCGCCGATATCGGTGGGACGGGTGGGGTCGGTGAGATCGGCGGGCGTCGTGGACGTCGTGGCGACGGCCACGGGCGGGGTGGGCTGTGCATGATCGACGCCGGGCGGGGTGGGCTGTGCCTCGTCGGCGGGTGTGGCCGGGGCGGTGTCGGTCAGGTCCTCGACGGTCTGGAGCTGGGCCGGCGGTACGGCGGGGCCGGGCAGCGCGTCCGGATCCGGGTCGAGACCGGCGTAGCGCAGCACCTGGCGCACGGCGGTCGCGTCGTTCCGGGCCTGGCGACGGTCGCGCTCGGAGGCGCCGAGTGACGGGTCGTCGGAGGACATCCTGAGGTGGAACTGATCGGACGGGGCTGGAGTGTCCGTCGCGGTCAGCTCGATGGCCTCGGCGTTGCCGGGGTCGTGGACGAGGTTCAGGTCGATGTGCAACTGATCGCCGGAGCGCGGCAGTGGCAGGCCGTGGTTGACATGGGTGTCCAGCAGGCCGCGCATCCGCTCCTGGAATTGCTCGAGCTGGTCGGCGGAGAACCCGTCGCCGAACCGCACCGGGAGGTCCAGGGTCAGGTTGCGCACCCAGCGGCCGTCGTCGGCCTGGACGCGCTGGACCGTGGTGCGGACGACCGATGTGTCCTGAGCGGGCTGGGTCACCGGGTCGAGGCCGTGGCCCCCGTCCTGGTATTGGTCCTGGTCCTGGTCCTGGTCCTGCGTCTGATCGTCGGCGGCGGGGGCCTGGATCTCGGTGTGAATCTGCGTCGGGGGCATCTGCTGCTGCCGCCCCCGCCACTGCTCGGGGCGTACCGGGTCCCGGACCGGATCCGCGGTCGCGGGTTGGTGCGGGGCGGACTGTGCCGCCTCGTCGCTGCCGGCGTCGTCCCGGGCGGCGGTGGGGTCCGGAACAGGGGTCGTGTCCGGCGTGTCGTCGAGGGTCGCGTCGAACCCGTTTCCGTACAGGTCCGTGTCGCGGCCGCGTGCCGATGTGTACGGCGTCGTCGAGGGAGTCGGGGAGGGCGTGACGGACGGTGTGGACGGAGGCGCGAACGCGGTGGGACCGTCCAGCGCGGGATCCGGGAGCGGGGTGGTGTCCGGCCGCGGGGACGTCGACGGCAGCGGCATCGGATCGGGAGCCCCGGCCTTGGGAGTGGTCAGCGGCACGGTGCCCGGGGCGGTGTCCTCGTAGGTGTCCCAGTCGGTGATGTCCGAGTACGCGTCCGAGTCCGAACCCGCGATCGAGTCCGTGTCCGTACCGGCGTCCGAGTACACGTCGCTGTCGGAGTAGGGGTCGATCTCCGCGTACGCGTCGGGGACTTCACTCGTCGGGATGTCGACGTCGTTGTTGTGGACGATCGGAGTGGTGACCGTTGTGGGAACGGGTGTGGGGGGCGGCGGAGTCGGTGTCGGGGGCGGGGAGTCGTTGGTGACCGTGTCGACGGTGGCCGGCCCGCCGGACCCGACGCCACCACCACCGCCGCCCCCGCCCAGGATGGAGTTCGGCCCCGGCGGGTCGTTGAACAGGCTGCTGAAGAGATTGCCGCCGATGAACTTGGCGTTCAGGCTCTTGCCGAGGTAATCGAGGCCGCTGCCGATGATGAGTTCGGAGACACCGCTGAGGCCCCCGCCCACCAGCGACATGGGGTCGAACTTCCACTTGCCTTCGAAGAGGCCGTTGACCAGGAACTCGGCGAAGGCCTCTCCGACGCCTTCGCTGCCGAAGCTGTTGAACACCTCTCCGCCGAACTTCCCCCACTTGTTGTCGCCGAAGTCGTTGAAGAAGTTCTTGAAGAACTTCCCGAACACGCTCGAGAGGCCGCTGATGAAGAACCCGGCCAGGGCACCGAAGGCGGCGGACTTGCCGATGTTGCCCCAGTCGATCCCGTCGGGGCGACGGTCCCCCTGGTTCAGGCCCAGCATCGCCAGCCGTACCGCGAAGGTCGTGAACGCCTCCTGAAGGGCCTCGCTGAACGCGGGCATCAGGTGGGTCATCTGCAGCAGCCGGTCCAGGATGATCAGCACCATCAGACGGCTTCTGGTCTTCGCCAGGGCGGCGTCACCGAAGGACAGTCCTCCGGTGAAGAACGCCATGGCGGCGATGAAGGCCAGCTCGATGAGCAGTTGGATGATCTCGGCGATGATCTCCCACTTGCTCTCCATGATGTTTCTGGAGTGGTCGATCTGCCCCTTGCTCAGCTCCCGCAAATTCTCGGCGAACTCCGCCATGGGGTCCTGGCCACCGGCGCCGGTGAGCATCGCCATGGCCTGTTTGTACACCTCGGCCACCTGGGTCGGCAGCGCGCCGTCGACCCGGTTGACCGAGTCCATGATGCGATCGCGCAGGTCCAGCAGCAGTTGCGCGTACTCGTCGAACGGCATGCTGCTGCCGTAGGCCATGTCCGAGGAGGCCTGCAGCGGCCGATCGCCCAACAGGACGAAGAGCATGTCGCTGACCTCATCGGGGAACTCGATGGAGTCCTCGGGGACGGAGCTTCCCCTGTCGGCACCGCTCAATGTTTGCCGCCGACGCCTTCGCCGTCGTCCCCGCCCACGGAGTTCAGGTCCCGCCGCAGCTCGTCCACGCCGTCCATGGCGAAGGACGATGCCCCCCGGATCCCCTGGACTTCCTGGAGCCGGCCCTCGACCACGCCGATGACGGCGTCGGAGATGGCGAAGAAGGTGTCGGCGACCCCCTCGACGGTTTCCTCGTACTTGGAGCCGGCCTCGTCGGCGAATTCGTCGTCGATCCCGTACCACCGCCGCGTGGGTTGCAGGGCCGAGGTGAATCCACCGGGGAGCGCCGCCGCCTGTTTGGCGATGGCCCGGATCTCATCGATCATGCCCAGCAGCCGGGCCGGGTCGGCCTCGTACGCCTCGCCACCGTATCCGTAACTCACCAGGCCTACCTCCGGTCCCCGTCCTCGTGGATCTCGTCTCGCAGCCGGTCACTGGAACGGCCGTGCGCGGTCCCGCCCCTCGACGCGGTGTCCGCGAGCGGTGCGAAGATCTCGCCCCACTCGATGCCGACACCGTCGAGGCGGGGGGCGCCGCTCACGCTGTCGGACAGCGGCCGGAACGTGTCCATGACCGTCTGGGCCATCTGCGCCTGGGCCTGCGTCACCGCCTCCATCACCGAGGCCGCGAGCTGCGCGGCGCCCATGGTGCGGTACTTGCCGTCCAGGAACTTCACATCGGTGACCTGTCCCTGCGCGCTGACGGTCGCCTCGACCGCGCGGTCCCGCGACCGCACGGTGACGGAGGCCGTGCTGAGCTGTGCCTTGGCCTGGGCCACGGCCTGCTGGGTCCGCTCCATGTCGGCCATGGCCTTGGCCAGCCGCTCCTTGATCGATTCCTTCTTCATCAGCTTGCCTCCCTCGCCGCTCTCAACGCCCGATGACGGCCGGTGCGCCGCCCTCGTCCGTGCCCCAGACGTCCTCGTCCTCCTCCACCCACCCGGCCCGTTCGCGGTCGGAGCTCTGGGTCTGCGGCTGGCCGCCGCCCATGCCGCCGCCCATCGGCGGGGCGAAGGGCATACCACCGGCGGTGGACATCCCGCCGCGACGGGCGGCGACGATCTCCTCCTCGTCCTGGGTCGAACCGGACGGCCGAGGGGTACCGACGCGCCGCACGATGGGCTGGCCGGCGTCGTCGAACACCCCGCGGACCCGCTCGGTGTCGCCGGAACCCGCGCCGCCGCTGATGGACCCGTTCATCCGGGTGCCGGGTGGCAGCATCGGCATGCCACCGGGCGAGCCGCTGCCGCCCGAGCCGTATCCATTGCCGGACGGATCGCCGTTGTACGGGGTGGTGTCGTACAACTCTTCCTCATTGCCGCTGCCGTACAGGCCGTCGTACGAGGAAGAGCTCGACGGCGAGTGAAGGTTCGTGGAACCGCCGAGGTTGCTCGGCAGGGTCTCACCCGACTCGATCGGAGTGGTGGTCGTCGTCCCGTCGGGCTGATGATTGGTGATCAGGCCCTTCTCCGGGTCGATCCTGGTGCTGCTGCCGTCGGGGAATTCGGTGGTGAGGGTCCCGTCCCGTTCCAGGGTCGTGATGCTGCCGTCGCTGTTGGTGATCGAGTCGCCGGGACGCAGACTGTCGACGTCCGTCGAGCCGTCCGGCAGGACCGTGGAGACGTCGCCGCCCGGCACATCGATGGTCCGTGAGGACCCGTCCGGGTACTCCAGGGTGACCGTGCGGTCGGGGTTGAGGGTCGTCGTGCCACCGCTGCGGTCGAGCGAGGGGCTCTGGTCGCCGTAGTCGGAGGGCAGGTCCGGGCTCTCGTACCGCCGCACGTTCCCGCCGCCGAGCTCCCGGGTCTGGCTCTCGTAGCGCTTCTCCGCCTCGGCCTGGCGCTCTTCCTGTTTGCGCTCCTGCTCGGCCTGTTTGGCCTCGGCCTCCTGCTGCTTCTGCTCCTGCTTCTGTTCCTGCTCCGCCTGCTTGGCCTCCTGCTCCTGCTCCTTCTGCTCCTGCTTGGCTTCCTGCTCCGCCTGCTTGGCCTCGGCCTTGCGCTCCTGCTCGGCCTGCTTCTGCTCCTGTTCCTTCTCTTTCTGCTCCTGCTTGGCCTCCTGCTCGGCCTGCTTGTCTTCGTATTCGCTCTCGGTCTGAATGCGCTTCTGTTCCTGCTCGGCCTGTTTGGCCTCGGCCTCCTTCTCCTTTTCCTCCTGCTTGCGCTCCTGCTCCGCCTGCTTCTCCTCGGCCTTGCGCTCCTGCTCGGCCTGTTTGGCCTCCTGCTCCCTCTCCTTCTCCTCCTGCTTGGCCTCCTGCTCCGCCTGCTTCTTTTCCTGTTCCTTCTTCTCCTGCTCGCGTTCAGCGCGCGCCAAGGTAGTAGCAGCCAACTGCTGTGCCTCTTGCTCCTTGTACCGCTCCTCCTGCTTCTGCTCCTGCTCGGCCTGCTTCTGCTCCTGCTTGGCCTCCTGCTCCGCCTGCTTGGCCTCGGCCTCCCTCTCCTTCTCCTCCTGCTTGCGCTCCTGCTCGGCCTGCTTGGCCTCCTGCTCCTTCTCCTTCTCCTCCTGCTTGGCCTCCTGCTCCGCCTGCTTGGCCTCGGCCTCCCTCTCCTTCTCCTCCTGCTTGCGCTCCTGCTCGGCCTGCTTGGCCTCCTGCTCCTTCTCCTTCTCCTCCTGCTTGCGCTCCTGCTCCTTCTCTTTCTCCTCCGCCTTGCGCTCAGCCTCTTCCTGCTTCTTCTCCCACTCCTTCTCCTTCTCCTCGGCCTTACGCTCGGCCTCCGCCTGCTTCTCCTCCCATTCCTTCTGCTTCCTCTCCCACTCCTCTTCCTTCTTCTTGTTCTCCTCCTCGAGCTTCCTCTTCTCCTCCTCGGCCTTGGCCTTCTCCTGCGCCGCCTGGTCCTTGGCGAACTCCTGGCTCAGGCTGGTCGTCTCCGTGTCGATCTTTTTCGGCAGGTCCTGGTCGTTCACGGAGTTCTGAATGGCGAGGACGGCTTCCTTGCCCGCCGTCCCGAGCGTGTCCACGACAGACTGCTGCCACTTCTTGATGGCCTCTTCGCCGATCTTCTTCCAGGTCGCCTTGTCCTCGAGCTGGCCGTATGTCGGGTGGTCGCCGTGGAATCCGTCCAACTTCACCGCGTGGTACGAGTCGTAGTACTCGTATCCGTAGTCCTCGTAGTAACGGACCTTGGTGATGTTGTTGTCCCAGATCCACTCCGAGACGTCCAGCAGGATGTCGTGGAGCCAGCGCAGCGGATTTCCCATGGCCAGCTGCCAGCTGTTCCATTTGGTGTACAGCCCGTTGCTGGCGTTGTAGATGTCCTGCCGGTACTTACGGAGTTCGTTCCCGTACTTGGAACCGGTGCCTTCGACGGGAATCTGCTCGCTGTACGACTTGTAGTTGCGCGTCATCCCGTGGATCATGTCCCGGAAGACCCCGGCGGCCATCCCCTTCCAGGACGCGTCCTCCTTGCCGAGGTCGAACTCCCAGTCCCGAAGGTCGTCGTACCGGTTTTTGAAGAAGCGCGCGGCCCGGTCGAGGGCGTCGGCGGACCTGTAGAAGGAATCCAGGTCCACCGCGTCCTTCTCGTTGACCCTCAGGCCATACCATTCGAATCCGGTGGTCTTGTTGTTGTTGAGCAGCCACTGCAGGGCCATGCCGCCGCCGTAGCTGTAATGCGACAGGCCGACGTTGCTCCAGACCGTGTCCTTCGACTGCCCCTCGAAGTCCTTGCCCAGCTTGCTGCTGAACTCCGAGCCCACGACCACTCCGCCGGCCGGGGGGTCGTCCGCGCCGCTGGTGCCGAGCAGGGTGATGCGGGCCTGCTTCATCACGACCTTCGTGCCCGGGGACGCCGCGCTGATGGGGCCGTGCTTCCCGGAGTAGAACGGGATCACGAAGTCCGTGTTGTTGATGCGCCAGCCGGAGTTCTCGGTACGCCACGACATGTTGTCGACCGCTTCGACGATCGCGTTGGAGGGCTCGCCGTCGTAGTCGGAGAACTCCAGCCGCATCAGCGGGATGTCGTTGTTGCCGATGAGACTGTCGAAGAGGTCCGCCCGGGCCGGCAGGGCGACGCCCGTCAGCACATGAACAGCCCTGGCCCACCAGTCGTTGTCGGAGTGGGCGACGGGGACTTTCTTGGACATGGCGGAGGACCTCCGGCGGGCCGGTCAGCGGGGTGGGGGCGGGCGGAAACGGGGATGCGGAGGGACGCTCAGTCGTTACTCGTTCTCGTCGTCGTCGCCACCGCCGGAGCTGCCGCCGCCGAGGTCGTCGTCCACGTCCTCGAAGATGTCCAGGAATTCCTGACCGTCGATGGAGATCAGGTTGCCGCCCTGGGTCGCGAACAGCGTCTCGAGGGTGGTTCCCAGGTTGTCCTCGATGTCCCCGAAGAGCTTGGCCTGCTCTTCGTAGATCTCGACGATGTTCTCCGCCATCGTGGCGAGGCTCTTGTTGAGTTTCGCCACCTGCCCGTCGACTTCGCCCTGCTGGAGCATCCAGCCGAGTGCCAGCGGCTTCCCCGCCTGGTAGGAGTCGAACTCGTCGAGGCTGATGTCCTCGCTGCCGATCAACGCGCCCATCGAGGGACCGAACGTGGGGTCGTCCTCGGTGATCTTGCGAAGCTCGTCCTTGAAGGGCAGCACACGATTGTCGAGGAAACTCTGGAGACCGGCCTTGTCCATGGTCAGCTTGCCGGTCTTGTCGTTCGGATCCTTGGTGTCCACTCGGAAGTCCTTCCCGCTGGGGGTGTGGTGGGCGGGCCGGCCGCGGGGGCCGGCCGCCGGCGGGCGTCAGCGGCCGATCTTCACCGAGTCCCACATCTGCGTCAGCGACTGCTCGCTGTACTGGTAGTTCTCGGAGACCGAGGTCAGCAGGGCGGAGTGCTTCGTCAGCAGGTCCTCCATCCCCTTCACCGCGTTGTCCCAGGCCGCCTGCTTCTGAGCGTAGATGTCCTTGTCGTCACCGATCCAGGTGTTCCTGAGCTCGTTGAGCTCCATCTCCAGGTTCTCGACCGTGGCCGCGATGGCCTTCGTCTGTGTGATCATGTCGTCGGCCGCGTTGCTCATGTGCGAGTAGTCGACGTAGATGTAGCCGTCGGTGAAGTCACTCATTGCCTGTCCTCGTCTCGCCTTGGGGTCCGAAAGGTTGGTGGGGAAGCCGGCCGCCCGGATCAGCCGGTCAGGGTGTCGAAGACCGCGTCCGACTGCGCGTAGGCCTGGTTGATGGCCTCGTTCGAGGACCCCTGCTGCTTGCCCTGCTCGACGAGGGTCTGGTTGAGCGTCTCGATCATGTCCTGGATATTGGTGAGGATGACATCGGCCTTCTCCTCCCATGACGTGACGAGGTCCTTGAAGGCGCCACCGTCGCTGCCCTTGTAGTGGGCCATGAGGTTGTTCTTGGTGGACTCGACATCCTGGCGGCACTTCATGACCCCGCTGAACGCCATCTCCAGGGCCTGGATGCCGTTCCGTGTCGCGGATTCCTCTGACTGCTGCATGCCATTGGCGGACACTTGCGCCCCTCTCCTCGATCGGCTTCAGGACGGCGATGCTACGAGGGTTCGCTTGTCTTCCGGTGTTTCTGACTTGTCGTCAGATTGCTTTTCGCTTGTTCGCCCTTGCCGGGCCAGCGGCAGCGCGGCGCCGTCACGTTGACCTGGCCGTTCTGCGCCGCCTGCGGGTACAGGTCGGGGCCGGAGGGGAGCATCGACAACATCAGCGAGGGCATCTCCTGCGGGCTTTCGCCCTCGTAGCCGAACGCCTTGACCGCGTCCTGGTTCGCCAGCCGGTGCTTCACGCCCGAGTCCGTGACCAGGTAGAGCGTGCTGCCGACCCTGCCCCCGCCGGCGCCCAGCGCCCGTACGAGAACACCGCGGCCCGGCGGCACGGTGATCCGGTCCACAGGCAGACACGCGGGGGCCGCGGCCGCCCCCGCGGAGTGCTGGGCGACCGGACCGAGGTCGGGCTGCTCGACCAAAGTGACGCCGACCCGGGTGCCCTTGCCCTGCGGTGCCACCCGCACGCACGGGGTCTGCTCATCGGCCACGGTGAGCGCCTTCGGCGGCGAACTCGGCGTCGCGCCGGGACCCTTGTTCAGCGAGCCCTCCGGCGCGAGATTGCCCTGCAGCGCCTGGGAGGTCACCGGCGAGGCGACCGGAGCCTGGCCCCCGTACGCCTTCTCGCGGGTCTGCGGATCGCCCAGCACCAACGCCAGCTCGGTCGCGGTGAGCGGCACGAGCCCCTCCTTCCGCAGCAGGTAGTAGCGGCTGTCCGAACCCGGGACGTCCAGCATGAACGCCTGCCCGACCCTGGTGGACCGGCCGCCCAGCCTCGGTCCCGGGTCACCGATCCCGGGGCTCTCCGGCGGCGCGAGGTCGGGGCCCGCGGGCAGCGCGCTCAGGAACCCCGCCGATACGGGCACCGGCTTGGTGGAGGCGTAGCCGAGCGCCTCGGCCGCGCCGGAGTCGCGGTCCAGCCGCAGCCGGCTACCCTGCCACAGCAGGTAGCGGGTGCGGTCCGGGCCCGATACGAGCACCCCCTCGCCCTTGCCGAGCGCGTCTCCCGGAGTCTCCGCGCCCACCGCGAGCGTGGTGGCGACCTTGCCGTCGTCCTCCGCCGACGGCGCCGAACACACCTGCCACGGGTCCTCGGACAGGTCGTCCGCCCCGGGCAGCGCGTCCGGGGCGCCCTCGATCCCGATGGGCGTGCCGAGCGGGGTCCCCTTGAGGGACTTGGTGCCCACCGTGGTGGTCTCCAGATCGGCGCCGGCGAGCAGCAGCGCCGAGGCGTAGTTGCGCACCGGGCGCAGCCGTCCGTCGAGGTACAGGTAGCGGGAGCCGGTCTGCTTGTCGACGATCAGCTTTCCGGCCGTGCGCCAGGAGTCCTTCTGGCCGGGCGAGACGAGGCCGAGGACGAAGGCGCCGGCGCACAGCAGCACGGCGATGATCACGCCGATGGCGACGCCGCGGTTGGTGCGGCCCTGGGGGCTCTCGGGGGCGTCCGGGTCGGAGCGCAGCATGCTGGAGGTCAGCCGCCCCATGAGGAACATATGGGCCTGGACCTGGTCGCGTTTGGTCTGCATGGAGAACTCGTCCTTGGGCGGTCTTGGGCGTTATCCGTTGAGGGAGCGGAGGGCGCCGTAGACGCCGAGCACCCACAGCGACAGGGGCAACATGCTGATCGCCATGGCGGAGTGCAGCAGTTCGGCCGCCCGGCCCCAGTACGGGACCAGCCGCCGCCCCGGCACCGTCCAGGAGGCGATGGCGATGGCCGCGGCGACCGCGAGCAGCGCGCCGACCAGCAGGAGCTTGCCCGTCGAGCTGTACGAGGTGGTCGCCTCGTACGCCAGCAGGGCGCCGCCCCACAGGGCGGGGGCGACCAGCGACAGGCGCTGCAGGGTGTTGCCGAGGCCGCGACTGTGCAGCAGGAGCAGCACCGACAGGGCCGCCATGGTGATGATCTCGGGGAGGTCTTCGGCGCGTGCGAGGCCCAGCATGCAGCCGGCACAGATCGTCCCGGCCGCGGCGTACAGGCCGGTCATCCAGCCGTCGGCGACGACGGTACGGGCGGCCACGGCGGCCGGCGAGTGGGGTTCGATGCCCTCCTGCAGCTGCTGGGCGTTGCTGGGCAGCGGGGGCATGCGCAGCCCGGAGAGCCGGAACGACATCGAGGGCACGAACGCGCCGAAGAGCACGGCGGCCAGGGAGACCAGCCCGGCGGCGTGGGCGGCCGACAGATCGGCGGTCATCATCAGCACAGCCGCGAGGATGCCGGCGGCGGCGACCGCCACGGCGGCGACGAAGAGTGCGGCGAAGGCGACGACCAGGGCGACGGCCAGCATCGCGCCGCCGGCCGCGGCGGCGCTCGCGGCGAGCAGCCGGGAGCCGAGCACCTCGTACGGGTGCGGTCCGCCGAGGTCGCCGCCGGGCAGCAGCCAGCCGGCGAGGGCGCAGTAGGGCACGGCGGCGAAGCCGAGCGCCGCACCCGCCTCCGCGTCGCCGACCGCGCGGCTGGCGGAAGCGGCGCCGCCGAGCAGCAGCGCCCCGGCCACGGCCGCGGCCAGCGCACGGAGTACGGCGGGCGGGCCGGGTATCGCGAGGACGGCGAGTCCGGCGGCGAGGGTGAGGATCAGGGTGCCGAGCAGCAGACGGCGGCTGATGGTCGCCGTCCAGCCGAAGGGACGGTCGGCCATGGTGGTGGCGATGCCGTCGACCAGGTCGTCCAGCCGGACCTCGGGCAGGACGTCGGTGCGCGGCCTGAGGTAGAGCGTCTCGCCGTCGAGCAGGCCGAGGGATTCGAGGCTGCTGTCCTCGGCGAGCGGCTCGCCACCGAGCCGCTGGAGTACCCAGCCGCCGTGTTCCAGGCCCTGCTCGGCGAGGTCGTCACCCGCGTACCGCACCAGCGTGGGCAGCAGATCGACGACGGGGACATCGGCGGGGACCGCGAGGTCGATGGAGGTGGCGGGGGCGCGCACGGTGACGCGGCAAAGCCCTGCCGTAGCGCTGTCAGTCATGAGAGTACTCACGCTTCTTCGGGAGACGGTGTTCGGGAGACGGGGGAAGTCCCAAGGGAGGGTGGGTCGTTGGACGTGTGCGCAGGGAGGCTGCACACTACTTGCTGAACCGCCTGCTTCGGTCACGGCCGTCGAGTGAACCGCGGAAACGGATCGTAGACTCTTCTCCACCGGCCCGGGATTCCTGCCCCCGGCCCGGGTTCACCGCTCCTGCCGTCTGCTGCGGCTGCCCTGATGGCCGGGCCCGGCCTGCCCCGGCCGCGCGTGTCACCGCCCGTTCACCGGTTTTTTCAGCCCCATTGGCAGCATCCGGCAGCACCCCCGGCCCGAAGGAGACCGCTCGTTGAGTACCGTCCTGTTCCGCAGGCCCGCGCGTCGGCGCGGCCCGGACATGCCCGAAGGGGAGTTGAGCCTCCAGGAGCCGCCCACGCTCCCCGAGGTGACGCCCGACAGCTCGGCGGTGTGGAACTACCTGCCGATGGCGCTGATGTCGGTCTCCATGATGCTGATGTACATGAGGCCGGGCGGCTCCCGGAGCGGCGCGTTCATCTATCTGGCCCTCGGGATGATGGTGGTCTCGGCGGTCGCCATGATCCTGGGCCAGGTCGTGCGCCGCAACAGCGAGCGCAAGCAGCGGCTCAAGGGTGAACGGCGGGACTATCTGCGCTATCTGCGGCAGACCCGGAGGAAGGTCCGGGCCGCCGTGGTGGAGCAGCAGCGCGCCCTCCTGTGGCGTCATCCGGAGCCGGCCGCGCTGTGGTCGCTGGTGGGCACCACCCGGCTGTGGGAACGCCGCCCGGGGGACCCGGACTTCGGTGAGATACGGGTGGCGGTCGGCGAGCAGAAGCTGGGGCTCCGGCTCTCGCCGCTGTCCACCAAGCCGGTGGAGGACCTGGAACCGCTCACCGCACACGCGCTGCGCAGCTTCATCCGTGCCTACTCCACCGTCCCCGATCAGCCCATCGCGGTGTATCTGCGGACGTGGGCGCGGGTGCTGTTCCGGGGCGACACCGTCCGGATCCGGGAGCTGACCCGGGCGATGCTCGCCCAACTGGCCGTGCTGCACTCGCCCGAGGACCTGTGGATCGCGGTGGTCACGGCGGACGAGCAGCGGGCCGAGTGGGACTGGGTGAAGTGGCTGCCGCACAATCTGCACGCGCAGGAGAGCGACGGCGCAGGCTCCGTACGGATGGTCGTGTCGTCGGTGAACGAGCTGGACGACCTGCTCGGCGGGGAGTTCCAGGAGCGGCCGCCGTTCGACCCGGAGGCGATGGCGGGTCGTGAGGAGCCGTACACGGTCGTCGTGCTGGACGGCGTGGCGCCACCCGGCGGACACCGCCTGGAGGGGCCCGGCCACCGCAACGCGGTAGTGCTCGACCTCACCGGCGAGCTGCCCTGGCGGCCGGGGCGCGCCACCCTGCGGTTCGAGGTAGCCGACGAGACCATGAACCTGGTGCGTACGGACCGCGAGCGCAAGGAGCAGGTGACCTTGCTCGGCCGGCCCGACCGGCTGGCCACGAGCATCGCCGCGTCGCTGGCGAAGCAGCTCGCCCCGTACCGGATGGGTATGGTCACGGAGTCGGCCGAGCCGCTCGCCGCCGATGTGGAGCTGACCTCGCTGCTGGGCATCCCGGACCTGTACCGCCATGAGCCGCCCACGCTGTGGACGCGCCGCACCGGATCCGCCCGGCTGCGGGTGCCGATCGCGGTGGGCTCGGACGGGGTGCCGGTGGAGCTGGACATCAAGGAGTCGGCGCAGGGCGGCACCGGGCCGCACGGCATGCTGATCGGTGCGACCGGCTCGGGCAAGAGCGAGTTGCTGCGCACCCTGGTGCTGGGGCTGGCGCTGACCAACTCCTCCGAGACGCTCAACTTCGTGCTGGTCGACTTCAAGGGCGGCGCGACCTTCCTGGGCCTGGACGAGCTGCCGCACACCTCCGCCGTGATCACGAACCTCGCGGACGAGGTGGCGCTGGTCTCCCGGATGCAGGACGCGCTGCACGGCGAGTTGATACGGCGGCAGGAGCTGCTGCGGGCGGCGGGCAACTACACCTCGGCCCTGGAGTACGAGAAGGCGCGGGCGGACGGCGTGCCGCTGAAGCCGTTGCCGAGTCTGTTCGTGGTGGTCGATGAGTTCAGCGAACTGCTCGCCGCGCAACGCGAGTTCATGGAGCTGTTCGTCATGATCGGCCGGCTCGGCCGCAGCCTGGGGGTGCATCTGCTGCTCGCCTCGCAGCGCCTGGACGAGGGCCGGATGCACCAGTTGGAGAGCCACCTGTCCTACCGCATCGGGCTGCGTACGTTCTCCGCGATGGAGAGCCGGGGCGTGCTGGGCGTGCCCGACGCGTACGAGCTGCCGCCCACACCGGGCAGCGGCTTCATCAAGACGGGCGTCGAGGCGCTGACCCGCTTCCGCGCGGCCTATGTCTCGGGCCCGTACCGGCGGCGCAGCGGCTCGGCGAACCAGGCGCGCGTGGCCAGTCAGGTGGTGCCGTGGACGGCGGGTTGGGTGGTGCCTCGGCAGCTGCCCGATCTCCCGCCGGACGAGCCGGAAAAGCCGGACGACAACGGGGACGGCGAGTCGCTGCTGTCGGTGGCCGTGGAGCGGATGCGGGACGCCGGGCCGCCCGCGCACCAGGTGTGGCTGCCGCCGCTGACCGACCCGTCGCCGCTGGACGAGTTGCTGCCGATGCTCGCACCGCACGCCGAGTACGGGCTGACGACCACGGATCTCACCAAGCGGGGGCGGCTGTCGGTGCCGGTCGGCGTCGTGGACCGGCCCTTCGACCAGCTCCGGGACGAGCTGCGGGTGGACCTGTCCGCGGCCGGCGGCCATGTCGCCGTCGCGGGCGGCCCGCAGAGCGGCAAGTCCACCCTGCTGCGTACGCTGATCACCTCCCTCGCGCTCACCCACACCCCGCGCGAAGTGCAGTTCTACTGCCTGGACTTCGGCGGCGGCACACTCGCGGGGCTCGTGGGCCTGCCGCACGTCGGCGGTGTCGCGGCCCGGCTGGACCAGGAGCGGGTCGGCCGGGTGATCGCCGAGGTCTCGGCGGTGCTGGCGCACCGGGAGCGGTTCTTCCTCGATAACGGCATCGACTCGATGGCGACGCTGCGGCGCCGCCGGGCGGCCGGGGAGTTCCCCGGGGAGAAGCACGGCGACGTCTTCCTCGTCATCGACGGCTGGTCCACGGTCCGCCAGGAGTACGACCGGCACATCCCGACGTTCAACGCCATCGCGGGCCGGGGTCTCAACTACGGCATCCATCTGATCGTCACCACTGCCCGCTGGGTCGAGCTGTCCTCGGCGGTCCGCGACCAGGCCGCCACCCGCCTGGAGCTGCGCATGGGCGACCCGATGGACTCGGGGATCGATGTACGCAAGGCGGCGGGCGTGCCGCGGATCCCGGGCCGTGGCCTCACCCGCGAGTCCAAGCTGCACTATCTGGCGGCGCTGCCGCGCATCGACGGTGTGGCGGGGGCCGAGGATCTCGCGGACGGCGTCGCCGGGCTGGTGGCGGCGGTGCGCGAGCACTGGTCGGGCCCGCCCGCTCCCTTGGTGCGGATGCTGCCGACGAAGCTCCCGGCCACCGAACTGCCGCCCGTCGAGGGTGATCTGCGGATCCCGCTCGGCCTGGAGGAGGACCGGATGGGCACCGTCTGGCACGACTTCAGCGCGAATCCGCACATGATCGTGGTCGGTGACACCGAGAGCGGCAAGACCAACCTGCTGCGGCTCACGGCGCAGGCGATCATGGCCCGGTACACCCCCGCCGAGGCCCGGATCATGGTCGTGGACTACCGCCGCGAGCTGGTGGAGGCGGTCCCCGACGAGTACCGGCTCGGCCACGCCGTCTCGCTGGACGCCCTCAAGGAGCTGGTCGGGGGCGCGGCGCGGGCCGTGAAGACCCGGATGCCGGGCCCGGACATCGCCCCGTCCCGGATGCGGCTGTGCGACTGGTGGACCGGGCCGCGGCTGTTCATCCTGGTCGACGACTACGACATGGTGGGCGGCGGCGGACCGCTGAACCAGCCCTTCGAGGGCCTGACGGGCTTCCTCGCGCTGGGGTACGAGGTCGGCCTGCACATGGTCGTGGCACGCGCGGCGGCGGGCGCGGGCCGGGGCCTCAACGACCCGCTGATGCGACGGCTCCAGGAGGTCAACACCCCCGGGATCCTGCTGTCCTGCCCGCCGACCGAGGGCTACCTCTTCGGCAACGTCAAGGGACGCATCCTGCCGCCCGGACGGGGTCTGCGGATCGCCCGGCGCAAGAGCGTGCAGATCCAGTCGGCCCTGGTGGGCCCGGAGGATTCATGACACTCGGCGGCGGTCGTGGTGACGGCGTACGGAGCGGGCTCCGTACGCCGTCACCACCGTGCCGGGGCCCGCTCGAGCGGGCCCCGGCCGGCCCGGGTCTGCCTGCTGGGTGGCTACCCGGCAGGACGCCAGCCGCGGGCCTTGCCGCGCGGCACGATGAACGCGGCCGCGGCCACCAGCAGGACGACGGCCGCGGCTCCGCCCGCGATCAGCAGGGCCCGTGTCCGCGGCGTCTTCGGCTCGGCGGACGGGACGTGGGCGGCCGCGGCCTTCGGCTCGGCCCGCGTGCCGTCGCCGAGGACCGCCGTCAGCCCGGCGTAGGTGTCCAGCCGCGGGGCCTCGCCGGGGTAGGCGGCCTCGGTCAGCCGCCGGGAGACCTCGGCGGCGGACAGGTCGGGGTGGTACGAGCGGATCAGCGCCGCCGCCCCCGCGACATGCGCGGCCGCCAGCGACGACCCCGAACCGATGTAGTGGCCACTGCCTTTGGGCCCGATGCCGACCACGGCGTCGCCGGGGGCGGCCAGGTCCGGGGCGAGGGGGGCCGCCGCCTTCTCCGGACGGCCCCCTCCCGGCCCGTAGTCCACCACCGACAGAACCTGTGGGACCTGGGCGGGCCAGTAGGCGCGGGACCGCGGGTCGGGGCGCCCGTCGGGGCCCTCAGGGGCGATGTCCGGCGCGGCCGGGGCGATGACCAGCACGTCCTTGGCGGTGGCGTAGGCGACCGCCTGGGTCAGTTGGCTTCTGCCCACGGCCAGGGCCTGCCCGGTGTAGACGATGTCCGCGCCCTGGTCCACTGCGGTCCTGATGCCGTCCGCGACCTGCTGAGCGGTGGCCGTGCCACGCGTGTCGGTGGCCTTGACGGCCAGGATGCGGGCACGGGGCGCGACGCCGGTGACCGCGCCCTTGTCCCTGGGGGCTCCGGCGATGAGGCCCGCGGCGAAGCTCCCGTGCCCCACACAGTCGACGCCCGCGTCACCCACCTCCGTCACCCGGCCGGAGAGCGCGGGGAGGTCGGAGCCCACGCCCGTGTCCACGACGCCCACGGTCACATCGGCGCCCTTCGACAGCTGCCACGCCCGGGAGAGCTGCAACGCCTGCCACGTCCACGGCTGCTTCTCGGCGGTCTTGCGCGACGCGGTGGCACAGCTCTCGTCGGCGGCGACGCGCGAGCGGAGTGCGGGCAGGCTGACCGGCTCGTCCTCATCGGCCTGTGCGGGCGTGGACATCATGAGCGCGGGGAGAGCGGCTGCCGCCGCGAGTGTCACAGAGGCGCGGCGGTAACGATCGCTTCGCATGCCACGCATGATAAGGGAAGCCCGGTCGCCAACTCGGCCCGGTCCGGGCATTGTTCACGGCACCATCAATTCAGGAGGTCCGAGCGTGTCACGGCAGGTACTGACGGTCTGCCCGGAACAACCGGAGAGTTTCCGGACGATCGGTGAGGCGCTGGCCACGGCACGTACCGGAGCGGTGATCCATGTCCGGCCCGGCCGTTACCCCGAGAACCTCACCGTCAGGACCCGGGTCACGCTCGTCGCCGAGGGCGAGCCCGGCAGCGTGGAGATCTGCCCGCGCCGCGGCACCGCGCTGACGCTGGTCGCGGACGCCGTGATGCTCACCGACCTGACGCTGCGCGGCGGCAGCGAGGACGTGGCGGTGGTGGACGCGCCGCGCGGGCAAGTGGCCATGGACGGCTGCACGGTGATCGGCTCCGGCTGGACGGCGGTGCTGGCCCGGCAGAGCGGCTCGCTCGCCATGCGCGGCTGCCGGGTCACCAACCGCGAGGGCGCCGGGATCGTGGACACCTCCGAGGTGGCGAGCGTCATCGAGGACTGTGTGCTGGAGAACCTCGGCACCTCCGGGGTCGTGCTCAGCGAGAACGCCCGCTCGACGGTGCGCGGCTGCCGTATCCGCGACGCCCGGGGCAACGGCGTCCTCGCCAACGGCGAGTCGCAGGGCTCCATCGAGTCCTGCGACATCACCGCCACCGACAAGCCCGCCATCGCCCTGGAGGGCAACAGCACCACGTACGTCTCCCGCTGCACCGTCCGCGACACAGCGGTGGGCGTCTATCTCACCAGCGCGTCCCGCCCCACCGTCGAGGACGTCACGGTCTCCGGCACCACCGGCCCCGCCATCGCCCTGTCCGCGGGCGCCGATCCGCTGCTGCGCCGGTGCCGGACACTGCGCACCAAGGGCGGCGGGGTGGTCGTCTCCGAACGGTCCCGCGGCACCTTCGAGGACTGCGAGTTCGCCTCGGCCACCGGCTCGGCGATCCGGGTGGCGGGTTCCAGCTCGCCGTCCTTCCTGCGCACCGCGGTGCTGGACTGCGCCGACGCGGCGGCGGCCGTGCTGCTCACCGAGGAGTCGACCGCCGAGTTCGACCGGCTGGAGGTGGCGGACGCGGTCGGCAGCGCGGTCGCCATCCGCTCGCACGCCAACCCGCTGCTGCGCGGCGCCCGCATCACCGCGCCCGGCAAGTACGGCTTCGAGGTGGGCGAGGACGGACGCGGACGCCTGGAGTCCTGCACCGTCGAGCGGGCGGCCGGCGGCGGGATACGTGTCGCCGACGGCGGCAACACCCGGATCGACGACTGCGTGCTGCGCTCGTCCTCGGAGACCGGCGTTTCGGTGGGCCGCGACGCCGTCGCGGCCGTGCTCGACTGTGAGATCGACACCAGCGGCGCCTCGGGCGTGGCCGTGGAGGAAGGCGGGGAGCTGACCCTGACCCGGGCCCGGATCACCGGGACCGGAGCGCACGGTGTGCTCCTCGCCGCGGGCTCCCGCGCGGAGCTGCACCACTGTGAGATCAGCGGCAGCGTCGGCGACGGCATCCGGATCGACAGCGCCGAGCCGGTCATCGTCACCGGCTGCTCCGTACGCGACAACCGGGGCGCCGGGCTGACCCAGACCCGGGTGAGCGAACGCCTGGAGGTGCTGGAGCTGACCAGCGCCGACAACGCCACGCCCGACATCTGGGGCGCCGAGGTGACCGCGAACACCACCGGGCGCTCCTCGGGGAAGGACTCCGGCTCCGGCGAGCCCAAGGAGCCGCTTGACGAGCTGGAGGCCCTGATCGGCCTGGAGGGCGTCAAACACCAGGTGCGCACTCTGGTCAATCTCAACCAGCTCTCCCAGCGGCGCCAGCGGCTGGGCATGCCGGTGCCGTCGATGAGCCGCCACCTGGTGTTCGCCGGTCCGCCCGGCACCGGCAAGACCACCGTGGCCCGCCTCTACGGCTCCATCCTCGCCCAGCTCGGCGTGTTGCCGTCGGGCCATCTGGTCGAGGTGTCCCGCGCGGATCTGGTGGCCCAGGTCATCGGCGGCACCGCCATCAAGTCCACTGAGGCGTTCAACGAGGCGATCGGCGGTGTGCTGTTCATCGACGAGGCCTACACCCTCACCCCCGAGGGCGGCAGCTCCAATGACTTCGGACGCGAAGCCGTGGACACCCTGCTGAAGCTGATGGAGGACCACCGCGAGGACGTCGTGGTCATCGCCGCCGGCTACTCGGCGGAAATGACCTCCTTCCTGGAGTCCAACCCGGGCCTGGCCTCGCGCTTCACCCGCACCATCGAGTTCGCCAACTACTCCGTCACGGAACTGGTGACCATCACCGAGAGCATGTGCGCCTCCCACCAGTACGAACTGGGCCCGGGCACCACCGAGGCGCTTGCCGCCCACTTCGAGGCGATGGACCGGGGCGCCACGTTCGGCAACGGCCGTGCCGCGCGCCGGGTGTTCGAGGAGATGGTGGACCGCCAGGCCTTCCGCCTCGCCACCATGGCCGAACCCGCCGAACGCGACCTCACCCTGCTCCTGCCCGAGGACGTCAGCGAAGAGGGCGGCGCAGAGCAGAAGACCGGCGAGGACCGGGAGGCGATGCTGGCCCGGCTGGAGGCCATGGTGGGCCTCGGCGCGGTCAAGCGCGAGGTCACCGATCTGGTCTCGCTGCTCACCACGGTCAAGCAGCGGGAGGCGGCCGGGCTGCCCGCCCCGCGGATCAGCCGGCATCTGGTGTTCTCCGGCCCGCCCGGCACCGGCAAGACCACCGTGGCCCGCCTCTACTCCGGACTGCTGCACTCCCTCGGCGTACTGCCCCGCGGCCAGCTGGTGGAAGTGGCGCGCGCCGACCTGGTGGGGCGCTATGTCGGCCACACCGCGCAGCTCACCAAGGAGGTGTTCGAGAGCGCGATGGGCGGCGTGCTGTTCATCGACGAGGCGTACACCCTCACCCCGGAGGGCAGCTCCAGCGACTTCGGCCGCGAGGCCGTGGACACCCTGCTGAAACTCATGGAGGACCACCGGGACCAGGTCGTGGTGATCGTCGCCGGCTACACCGCGGAGATGCGGCGCTTCCTGGACTCCAACCCCGGCCTCGCTTCGCGCTTCTCCCGTTTCGTGGAGTTCGAGAACTACACCACCGACGAACTCCTCACCATCCTGGAGCGACACGCCGAGGAGTCCGGCTACGCCTGCCCGGCAGCCACGCTGGAGGCGCTGCGCGCCCACATCGCGGCCCTCCCCCGCGACCGCTCCTTCGGCAACGCGCGGCTGGCCCGGCAACTGCTCGAAACCATGATCACGTACCAGGCCCGACGGCTGACGGCGCTGCGTCAGCCGAGCGTGGACGACCTGCGGACACTGCTGCCGGGGGACCTTCCGACCGCCGGGCAGGGCGTGCTCGGGTGAGACAGCCCCTTGGCCGAGCGAGGTGACCTCGCTCGGCCAAGGGGCTGCCGCCCACCGATCCGCGCCCAGCGAGGCACCCGGCACGGGGGCATGCGCGGCCTCCCGGGCGGCGCGCGGCCGCCCCGTGGCGGACGGCGTTTCTCGCCCCCCTGACGGCACTCCAAACTTCCACCATAAGCCTGTCGCGCATTTCACGTGGGAATTTATCTTCTGTCTATCCGAGCCTGCTTTCCTTTTCCCTGAGGGAGCGCAGCGCGACAGGGGTGGCGGAAGGGCGGGCTCGGCGGTGGTGGATATGAATATGCCAGGTGGCGGGCGTGGGGTTCTCGAAGGTGCGTTCGCCTTGCTGGAGGCCGTGGAAAGGGCCGGGGAATCCCGGCTGACCGAGTTGGCCGCGGAGAGCGGATTACCGAAGACGACCGCGCGTCGACTTCTCGAACAACTCGTCGAATTGGGTGCGGTGGAGCGGTCGGGTGGCCTTTTCCGAATGGGCTCGCGCATGTTCCGACTGGGTCTCGGCTGGCAGCCGCACCCCAGCATGCTGGCTCTCGCGCGCAGACCGGCCCACGAGTTGGCGAGAGCCACCGGTGCGACGGTCGGGATCTTCGTACTGCGCGAGGGCCGGGCGCTGACGGCCGCCGCGGTCCCCGGCGAAGCGGAGGCCTTCGCGCCAATGCGAGCGGGAATGGCCTTCCCCTGGATGACCGCCGCGGGGAAGGTCCTGGTGGCGGGCGCGCCCGCCGGCCTGCCCGTCGACCCGCCGTCCAGGGCGTGGTCGCAGGAGGCGGCGCGGATCCGGGAGGCCGGGTTCGCCGTCGACCGTGAGGAGGTCGCGGAAGGGGTGTGCTGTGTCGCCGCTCCCTTGCGCGGCCACAACGGCACGGCCGTCGCGGCCCTGTGCGCCCTGGTCGACCCCTCCCGGCCGCTGCCCTCGCTGACGGCCTCGGTGGTGCGGACGAGCCGGGTCATCAGCGCCGCGATGCAAGGGCGCCCAAGGCGCTGATCCGCTCAGTGGCACAACAGGTGTCCCGGAGTGACCCGCTGTGCGAAGGTCGGGGCCAGTGGCCCGGAGTACGGCCCCAGTCACCCTCTGTGGAGGTCATCATGGCCAATGTCCGCGAGTCCGGATCGGGATCCGGGCCCGGAGCCGACGCACCGAGCGTCGCCTCGCCGGTGCCGCCGACGACCCCGCCGACGACCCCGCCGGTGACGGCGCCCGTGCTCGACCAGTCGACCCGCGAGATCGACAAAGCGACCTTCGTACCCCTGGAGGTGGAGACCCCGCCCATCGGACAGGCCCTGACGAAGGCCGCGTTCGTACGCCAGCTCCAGCTCCGGCCGGACGAGGCGGACGCGATACTGGACCGGCACCCTGAGCTCGCCGAGCCCCTGCGGGACCTGCTCACCCCGTCCGCCTTCTCCCCCGCTCCCCTCTCCGCCTTCGCCGCGATCCCCACCCGCACGCTCGAGGAACTCGGGCAGGCCGTTGTCGCCCTGCGCCGCGAGCGCGCGGAGGAGACCGACAGGTCCGCGCGCGGCGCCGCGCTGCAGGCGCTGCAGACGGCCGTGGTGGCGGCCAAGGGCATCGAGGCCAACACCACCGCGCCCCGGATGGGCCTGATGAACCTGGAACGGCTGGAGATGACGCCGGCCGGGATCGAGCGGGGCGAGCTCGTCGCCACCATTCCCCTGGCCCCGCAGGAGGAGACCGCCGTCACCTACAAGGAATGGTCGGTCCAGAAGAAGGAGTTCAGCTCGATCGTCACCGACTCGCTGGAGACCTTCAGCGAGACCGGGGTGACGGACAACACCGAGCTGTCGCAGTCGACGGCCTCGCAGCAGCAGCACTCCAACCAGTTCAACATCACCGGAACCGTCTCCGGCGGCATCCCCGTCATCTCCGGCTCGGTCACCTCGGGGTACACCGGCCAGGACACCTCCTCCCAGTCGGCGACCGACAGCAGGAAACACGCGACCACCCTGACCCAGAAGGCGTCCACCCGCGCCCGGCAGGAGCACAAGGTCACCATCACCACGACCACGGTCACCGGGACCTCGCAGACCACCACCAGGACGCTGAAGAATCCCAGCGCGACCAACCCGATCCGCATCGACTACTTCAGCCTCATGCGCAAGTGGCGGGTCCGCCTCTACCGGTACGGCATGCGGCAGACCTATGACGTCGTCCTCCCGGAGCCCGCCGCCACGATGCGCCGCCCGTACGCGGAACTGGAGGCGCTGCAGGCCCAGCTCGGGCCGTTCGTGTTCAACGTCCCGCACAACGACATCACCGCCGAGGTCCGCAAGGGCGACCCGGAGCCGCCGAAGACGGACCCGCCCACCCCCAAGTCGCCGCACTACCTGGTGCTCGCCGACCAGTACGACGCGCAGGTCCCGCCGCCGCCCCCGGACCTGCCCCCGCAGACGTACGCGGTGGAGAGCGGGCCGCTTCCGCAGGGCCGCGGCGTCACCAGGATGCCCCTCAACATCCCCGCCGGGTACGAGATCGTGAAGATCGCGATCAGCGGCCGGATGACGAGTTTCGCCGGCCATCTGGGCCAGTTCACCATCGAGGGCACGACCCTCCCCTTCGACCCCTTCGCGGACAAGGTCTTCGATCCGGGCACCGTGCTCAAGCGGGACACCGACGGCGGCGACTTCATGGCCGGCGCCACCGGGACACCGGTGCTCGTCCTGGTCTTCGACCAGGTGTCCACCCAGTCCCTGCTGCTGACCGCCGAGGTGCGGCCCACCCGAGCCGCCATGGAGCGCTGGCAGTTCGATGTGTGGAACGCGCTCTACACGGCCGCGCAGACGAAATACTACGCACAGCAGCAGGACATCGCCGGCCGGATAGCGGCGCTGGAGGCGCGGCTGAACGACGTGGACACGCTCACCCTGCGCCGTGAGGAGAGCGACGAGATCATGAAGAACGTGCTGCGCTACCTGCTCGGCGGCAGGTTCCCCAGCATGCCGAAGGAGGTTCTCGACGCGTTCGCCACGGCCAAGGTGGACGTGGCGCACGGTACGGGCTTCGAGGGAAACACCGTCGGCCCCGACTCGACGCTGTGGACGACGGTACGTCAGTACGAGGACGTCGTGCGATTCGTCAACCAGGCCATCGAGTGGGAGAACGTGGTGAGCTTCCTCTACTCGTACTTCTGGGACCTCCCCGAGAGCTGGCGTTTCATCCGCGAGATCGAGCACCCCGACGCCAACCGGCAGGCGTTCCTGCGCGCGGGCAGCGCGCGGGTCGTGCTCACCATCCGCAGGGGCTGGGAGACGCGGTGGGTGAACTTCGTCGAGCACGGCGTCATCGACGACCCGAACGCCCCCGAGAACCCCTCGCAGTACTGGACCATCGCGCAGGAGATCGCCGCCTACGACGACCGCAACTATCCGGGAATCCCGCCCGCCAACCCCGGCAGGGCCGCGACCCGGCTGGAGGACGCGGTGTTCACCACCTCGACCGCCACGGTCGGCCCGTCCACCCGGCCGGTCTCCCTCCCGGTCGCCTCCAGCGCGGGGTTCGTGGTCGGTGCCCAGGTCGTCATCGACGCGGTCCACGGCCTGGAACACAGCCAGGAGGCGCAGAAGATCACCAGGATTCCCGACGGCACCCACATCGAGGTGGCCAGGCTCGACAACGCGCACGCCGGGTCCCCGACCGCGCCGTTCCCGGTCATGCAGCCGGGAGAGAAGGGCGAACTGATCGCCGAATGGAACGAATACACCCCGACGTCGGGCACGGACATCGCGGTCACCAGCAATCTCTCGGCCATCTCCTGAAGGGCTTCGGTGCGTCATGGCCTCCCGGCTCGACACCCAGCAGGTCACGATCTGCCCCGGCGAGGGCAACTTCACCCGCGGCGCGGGGCGCGTACAGGGCACCGCGAAGGGTGAACAGAACACCATGGAGTGGCAGTGGGCCCAAGGGGCCATGTTCGGCTACTTCTACCCCGACTTCAAATTCCGCTATCCCGAAGCGTCCTTCGTGCTGACCGAGAACGAGTACACGCGTCTGCTCACCAATATGACGGGACCGGACCGGTTGCTGGAGCGGCTGTTCAAGGAGTTCCGCAAGGACTACAAGGCCGGCGGGCAGCTGCGCCCCGACATCCTCGGGTTCTGTGCGAGGCCCCCGCAGGCCGGTCCGATCGTGCTGGAACTGCTGGAGGTCTCCACGGCGAATCAGGCGGTGGCCACCCTCAGGGACGACATCGGCTACAAGCTGAACAAGTTCGAGCAGATCATCCGCAGGCTCGATCCCGATATCAAGGAGGGCTTCAGTCTGACCTCCTACAGCGTCCAGGCCGGTGCCTCGAAGTGGCGGCCGACGCCCATGTACCAGCGGATCGTCCCACTGCCGCCGGCCACCGACGAGAAGGGCAACAAGTACATCGAGTGGATCTGCTTCCAGCCGACGTTCAACCGCAATTGGCCCTACGGAATCGACGGGCTGCTGCTGTACGAGATCCACCGCATGCCCTACGACTCCAACCTGCCGGTCGTGCGCAAGCTGGTCGACGAGGAGAAGCGCCGCCGAGCGGCCGCCCGGACCCCGTACGGCGTGACCCTGACCCCGTGGCTGAACGAGGAGTACCTCAATCGGATGCCCCGTGACCGGGACGCCCTCCGAATGGCCGCCGCGGTCATGGGCGTCGGGCTGCTGGCCCTGCTCGCCGTCGAACTGCTGCCGGTGGTCGCGGGCCTGGAACTCGGCGCGGCGGCGCTCGGGACGGGCCTGGCCGAGGCGGGGGCAGGGGCGGGGGCGGGCGTGGCGGCCGAGGCCGGGGAGGTGGGCGCGGCCGCGCTCGCCGCACGCGCCTCCGCTCTGCCCACGGCGCTGGAGACCGCGGGCAAGTGGCTGTCGGCCCTCGGCCGCCGCCTGGTGCTCAGCCCGAAGCCGGCGTTCGCCGGCTGAGCCGTGACCGGATGAGCCGTGACCGGACGATCGGACATGACCCGCGGACGACGGGCCATGCCCCGCCCTGTGCCGCGAACTGTTGACTGACCGGCATGACGACACACACGCATACGATTTTGGTCCTGGGAGCGACGGGCAAGACCGGGCGCCGGCTGGTGCACACGCTGCGAGCGGCCGGCCGGGCCGTCCGGGCCGCGTCCCGCTCCGGTGAGGTCCGGTTCGACTGGTCCGACCAGGACACATGGGCGACCGCCCTGGAAGGTGCGTCGGCGGTCCATCTCATGGCTCCCCAGGACCCGGCCCTGGCCGAGATCTTCGTCAAGCAGGCGACCGAGGCAGGCGTCGATCGCTTCGTGGCCTTGTCCGCACGCGGAATCGAGCAGCTTCCCGCGGACTTCTTCCAGGGCATGACCGCCGCGGAGCAGGCCGTGCGCGACTCCGGCGCCGAGTGGACGATCATCCGCCCGAACAACTTCAACCAGAACTTCGACGAGGACATATGGCGCGCCCCGCTGCGGGACGGCCGGCTGGCGCTGCCGATGGGCTCCGTACCGGAGCCGTTCATCGACGCCCAGGACATCGCCGATGTCGCCGCGGCCGTGCTGACCTCGGACGGCCACCATGGCCAGGTGTACGACCTCTCGGGGCCCCGGGCGCTCACCTTCGGTACGGCCGTGGCGACGATCGCCAAGGCAGCGGGGCGGTCCATCCGTTACGTGGAGCTCACGCCGGAGGAGTACCGGGCCGAGCTCCTGGCCGGGGGTGCGTCCGAGGAGGTCGCCGCGGAGCTCAACGTGTTGTTCGCCGGGATGCGCGACGGGCACTTCACCGAGCCCGGCGACGGAGTGCGGCACGTGCTGGGACGCGACCCCATCGACTTCGACACCTACGCCGCCCGGGCTGCCGCGGCCGGCGCGTGGTCGTAGCCGGGAAACCAGCACCTCATGCGAAAGGGGGGCGGCTCCACGAGCGGCCCCCCGCCGGATTCCTCAGCCGTTCCTCACCGCACCACCGACCGGACCCCCCTCGTTCACGCCGGCTTTTCAGAATCTGCACGTCCCCAGCATGTACGTCCCTGCGCCGGCGGGAGTTGAGCATGAGCCACGGTCACAGACACGGCCACGATCACCACCATCACCACCACCACGGGAGCGACGACGCCTCGTCGCTGCCGCCAGCCCTCGACATGTCGGTGCCGGACGAGGCGCTGACCCCCAGCCAGCTCTCCCGGCGGTCCATGCTGCGCCGCACCGGCCTGCTCGGGGCGGGCCTCGCGGCGGGCAGCGTCCTCGGTGGGGCGGGCCAGGCCGCGGCCGCGGCACCCACGGCCGCGACCTCCGCCTCGGCGGAATCCCGGAGCGAGCGGTCCGGCGGGTACCTGTGGCTGGCCGGCGACCACCACATCCACACGCAGTACAGCTCCGACGCCAAGTACCGGGTCATCGACCATGTGCGGCAGGCGAACGCCCACGGTCTCGACTGGATGGTCATCACCGACCACGGCAGCGAGACACATGCCAAGATCGGCGTGGAGAAGGTCAACCCGGACATCGTCGCGGCCCGCGACCGGATCGACGACACGCTCGTCTTCCAGGGCCTGGAGTGGAACATCCCGGCCGCGGAGCACGGCACCGTCTTCGTGCACCCCGGCAAGAACGAGGTGGCGGTGCTGAAGGAGTTCGAGAACTCCTTCGACGGCTCGGTGAAGAAGACCACCGCCGGCACCCCCGCGAACGAGGCGCTGGCCATCGCGGGAGTCAACTTCCTCGCCGAGCAGGTCCAGCGCCGCAGGGTGAAGGACGTCCTGTTCCTGGCCAACCACCCGGCACGCAAGGGCATCGACTCCCCGCACGAGATCCGCGCCTGGCGCGACGCGCAGCCGACCATCGCCGTCGGCATGGAGGGCGCCCCGGGCCACCAGGCCGCCGGGCTGCCCGCCCCGAACGGCCCGGGCGGGGCCCGCGGCATCTACGACAACAGCCCCGGCGCCGACTCCTATCCCGGCTACCCGCTGGAGAGCTACCGCACCTGGGGCGGCTTCGACTGGATGACCGCCACCGTCGGCGGCCTGTGGGACAGCCTGCTCGCCGAGGGCAAGCCCTGGTGGATCACCGCCAACTCCGACTCCCACAACGTCTACGCCGACACCGCCGTGCGCGGCCCGAACAGCGACTTCGACGCCAATGGCCGCTACAACGACCCCGTCTACGGCGGCGGCCTCAACCTCACCGACACCGACTTCTGGCCCGGCCAGTACTCCCGCACCCACGTCGGCGCCGCCTCCTTCTCCTACCAGGCGGTCATGGACGGGATCCGCGCCGGCCGGGTCTGGGTGGACCACGGCGGACTCATCAGCGGCCTGAACGCCCGGCTGCGCTCCGGCGGACGCGCGGTCACCCTCGGCGACGCCCTGCAGGTGCGCCGCGGCGGCCAGGTCGACCTGGTGGTCGAGATCAGCCTGGCCAACGGGCCCAACTGGGCTCAGTTCGTGCCGAAGCTGGCCCGGGTGGACGTCATCCAGGGCGATGTCACCGGCCCGGTCTCCGACAAGGACGCCTTCACCACCCCGGACACCAAGGTCGTGAAGTCCTTCGAGGTGAACAAGTCGACCGGCTCGGTGCGCCTGACCTACTCCCTGGGCCGCGTGGACAAGCCGGTTTACGTGCGGCTGCGCGGCACCGACGGCAACCGCACCGCCGTCGGCCCGCGCGGTGCCGCCGTCGACCCGGCCGGACCGGCCATGGACGTGATCGGGGACGGCGATCCGTGGAAGGACCTGTGGTTCTACTCCAACCCCATGTGGGTCCTGCCCGCATGACCGCACCACACGACGTGCCCGGCGTCCACTCCCTCATCGGGGTGGACGCCGGGACGGCGAACCTGCGGGAGGCCGACCATCTGATCCACGATCTGCTGGATCACCTCGGCCTCGCCCCGGGCACGATCGCCTGCACTCATCTGATCCGCACCGACGAGCGCCGCGGCACCGCCGTCTCGCTCGCCCTGCCCGACGCCGCCGCCGCCGAGGCCGTGTGGGAGCGCATCGCCGGTTTGGAGAGCCCGGACATGGGCGCCGTCCTGCGTGAGCGCCCGTACGGCTCGAAGCGGGCTGCCCGTACGGCGGCACTGGCCGCCGCGGAGCACGCCCACCGCAGCGCCGGTCGGGCCGTGGTCTACCCCAGGGTGGACCACCTCACCGGGGCGGTCACCGTGGCCGACCTGCTCGCCCGGACCGCCATCGACCGGGTCACCGTGATCGGCGCACCGACGGCGGACGGCCAAGGGCCCGATCCCGCCGCGCCGGTGCTCACCCGCGGCCACGTACGGCCCGAGTGGCGGGACGGACGGCTCACCCTCGCCCTGGTGCCGGCCGCCGACGGGGCGCTCGCGCCCTTCGAAGTCCCCAATCCCACGCCCTGCTGCGCCGACCACGCGTGACGGGGCTCCCCGTCGGAGTAAGCCCGCTTCCCAGCCGTTACCCTGCTGACCTGCGATTTCTCGCTTGGCACACTATTTTCCGCTGTCGGTATATGTCGGTGTACATGGGAACCGCCATAGACTCGAATCGCCTCGGGGCTCCCCACCCAGGAGGACGCGATGTTGCGGCAGACCCGACTGCCCGGTGAGTCCGCGGACTACCTCGCCGCCCGCGAAGAGCTCCGGCTCGCCGAGATCGACCTCATGCGCCACCGCGAAAGGGTCGCGGCCCAGCGGCGGGCGCTCCCCGAGGGGCCTCCGGTGGACGACTACGTCTTCATCGAGGGCCCCACCGACCTCGGCGCGGGCGACGCCCCCGTCCGCGAGACCACCCTGAGCGGGCTGTTCACCGCCCCGGACCGGCCGCTGATCGTCTACCACTTCATGTACGGCAAGCTACAGACGGAGCCGTGCCCGATGTGCACCCTGTGGACCGACGGCTACCACGGCATCGCCCACCACATCGCGCGGAACGCCGACTTCGTCATCGCCGCGGCCGCCGACCCGCCCGCCCTGCGGCAGCACGCCCGCAACCGCGGCTGGTCCCGGCTGCGCCTGCTGAGCTGCGGGGACAGCACCTTCAAGTACGACCTCGGCAGCGAGACCGAGGACGGCGAGCAGGACTCCACCGTCTCCGTCTTCACCCGGGACGGTGATGGCACGGTCCGCCACCGCTACTCCGCCCACCCGCGCATGGCCGAGGACATCAAGGAGCGCGGCATCGACCTCCTCAGCCCCGTCTGGCACCTCCTCGACCTGACGCCGGGCGGCCGCGACGGCTGGTATCCGCGGCTGGACTACTGACCGTCGAGCCCGGGCGCTCGGGCCGCCCCCCTGGCCGCAGTGCTCCGAGGCGGCAACGCCCCGGAGCGACACCCGAGCAACACCCTCAGCACATTGACATGTCCACAGAGAGTCCCTATGGTCCAGGCCATTCCTGTCCGTATTCGGAACTGTGTTCTCATTCGTGAACGGAAGAGGTCATCGGATGGCACGAACCAGAACCGCCCTGTGCACTGTCCTCGCCCTGCTGGCCGGCCTGCTGAGCCTTCAGTTCACCGGCCCGGCCCCACGGGCAACGGCCGCGCCGACCACCTTCGCCCACCCCGGTGTACTGGTGAGCCGCGCCCAACTCGACTACGCCCGGTCGAAGGTGCAAGCCGGCCAGCAGCCCTGGAAGGCCGCGTACGACGAGATGATGGCCAGCTCCTACGCCTCGCTCTCGCGCACCGCCAAGCCGCGGGCCATCGTGGAGTGCGGCTCGTCGTCCAACCCCAACTACGGCTGCACCGACGAGCGCCAGGACGCCATCGCGGCCTACACCAACGCGCTCGCCTGGTACTTCACCCGGGACAACAGATACGCCAAGAAGTCGATCGAGATCATGGACGCCTGGTCCGCGACCATCACCGATCACACCAACAGCAACGCCCCGCTGCAGACCGGCTGGGCCGGGTCCACCTGGCCGCGCGCCGCCGAGATCATCAAGTACACCTACGACGGCGGCTGGCCGGCCGCCGGCCGCTTCGCGACCATGCTGCGCAATGTCTACCTCCCCGAAGTGATCAACGGCGCGGCGACCAAGAACGGCAACTGGGAACTGGTCATGACCGAGGCGGCGATCGGCATCTCGGTCTTCATCGAGGACCGCACCAGCTACGACAAGGCGGTCGCCACCTACCTCGCCCGCGTCCCGGCGTACATCTATCTGACCAGCGACGGCGACCTGCCCAAGCCGCCCGCGGACAGCAGCATCGACACCAGCGCCGAGATCATCAAGTACTGGCAGGGCCAGAGCACCTTCGCCGACGGCCTCGCCCAGGAGACCTGCCGCGACTTCGGGCACACCGGCTGGGGCATCGCCTCCATCGCGGACGTCGCGGAAACCAGCCGCATCCAGGGCCAGGACCTCTACCCGAAGATCCAGGACCGGCTGCGCTACGCGCTGGGCTTCCACACCTCCTACGAGAACGGCACCGCCGTGCCGTCCTGGCTGTGCGGCGGCTCGGTCAGTAAGGGCCTCGACGAGGTCACCGAGGTCGGCTACAACGCCCTCCACAACCGCCTCGGCATCGCCATGTCCAACACCCAGAAGTACACCGAGGCACACCGGCCGTCCGGCACGGACAACTACTTCAACGCCTGGACGACCCTCACCCACGCGGACAACCCCTCCTGACCGCCACCGGTCACCGGGCCGCAGTGTGCTCAGGCGGGAGCGCCTCCGCCTGAGCACACATGCCTGGATACACCGTCACCCGCCGCACCCGCCGGCTCGCGACCGTGCGCTGCCGGACGTGATGCCGTGCGCGGACAGTCAACCGCGCGGCTGCCCGCCCCCTTAGCGTGGCCTGGACCTCATGGCGGACCACCTGTGTGGCCGCTCCCGCCCCCCGGGCGGTCGAGGGATGGATACAACAGGATTTTTCATAGCGAAGCGGGATGATCCTCCATATGATGGAGATCACCGGCGCACACGCGCACACGGGCCGGAACAGACATACACGGACCGGCGGCGCCAGGATGGCGCCGATCAGCCCGGGGTGGGAGACGCATGGCACAGGCCGCAGGTACCGCGCGGACCATCATTCTGACCGTGGACGACGACCCTGGAGTGTCCCGTTCCGTAGCCCGCGACCTGCGGCGACGCTATGGCGCAGGGTACCGCGTGGTGCGCTCGGAGTGCGGCGAAACCGCCCTCGACGCGCTCCGGGAGCTGAAGCTGCGGGGCGACGCCGTGGCGGTGATCCTCGCCGACTACCGCATGCCGCGGATGAACGGCATCGAGTTTCTGGAGCAGGCGCTCGACATCTACCCCGGTGCCCGCCGCGTGCTCCTGACCGCATACGCGGACACCGATGCGGCCATCGACGCGATCAATGTCGTCGACCTCGACCACTACCTGCTCAAGCCGTGGGACCCGCCCGAGGAGAAGCTCTACCCGGTCCTGGACGATCTGCTGGAGGCCTGGCGGACCAGCGAACACCGGCCGGTGTTCGCCACCAAGGTCGTCGGACACCGCTGGTCGGCGCGTTCGTCGGAGGTACGGGAATTCCTGGCCCGCAACCAGGTGCCGTACCGCTGGTACTCGTCCGACGAACCGGAAGGCCGACGGCTGCTCTCCGCCGCGGGCCAGGACGGACTGCGGCTCCCGCTCGTGGTCACCCCGGACGGCACCGCGCTCGTCGAGCCCGACGACCGGGACCTCGCCGCCCGGGTGGGTCTGGCGACGACACCGACGGCCGACTTCTACGACCTCGTCGTCATCGGCGGCGGTCCCGCCGGGCTCGGGGCGGCCGTGTACGGGGCCTCCGAGGGGCTGCGGACGGTCCTGGTGGAGCGCTCCGCGACCGGTGGTCAGGCGGGTCAGAGCTCACGGATCGAGAACTACCTCGGCTTTCCGGACGGCGTGTCCGGGGCGCAGCTCACGGACCGGGCCCGCCGCCAGGCGGCGAAGTTCGGCGCCGAGATACTGACCGCGCGCGAGGTCACCGGGTTGGAGATCAACGGCGCGTCGCGCATCGTCCGGTTCTCGGACGGCTCCGCGATCGCCACGCACTCCGTGATCCTCGCCACCGGCGTGTCGTACCGGCAGCTGGACGCGCCCGGCGTGGCCGATCTGACCGGGTGCGGAGTGTTCTACGGGTCCGCGCTGACCGAAGCGGCCGCCTGCCAGAACCATGACGTCTATATCGTCGGTGGCGCGAACTCCGCCGGTCAGGCCGCGATGTATCTGGCCCGGAGCGCCAAGTCGGTCACCCTCGTCGTGCGCGGGGCGTCCCTGTCGGCCTCGATGTCGCACTACCTCATCGAGCAGGTCACGGACGCGCCCACGATCTCGGTGCGGACGAACACGGTCGTCGAGGCCGCCCATGGCGCGCACCAGTTGGAACGGCTCACCCTGCGCGACACCACGACCGGCCACGCCGAGCTCATCGACGCCCAGTGGATGTTCGTGTTCATCGGCGCGGCCCCGCTGACCGACTGGCTGGGCGACACCGTGCTCAGGGACTCCCGCGGATTCATCCTGACCGGCCCCGATCTGACCGCCGACGGGCGCCCGCCGGCCGGCTGGGAGCTGGACCGGCCGCCGTACCATCTGGAGACCAATGTCCCCGGTGTGTTCGTGGCGGGAGACGCGCGTGCCGAGTCCGCCAAGCGCGTCGCCTCCGCCGTCGGAGAGGGAGCCATGGCGGTCATGCTGGTGCACCGGTATCTGGAGCAGTCGTGAACGGGCCGCCCTGCTACCCGGAGGAGATCGGCTCCCTGTTCCTGTTCGAGAAGCTGTCCCCCGAGCAACTGGCGCGGCTGTGCCGCGACGGCCGGGTGCAGAGGTTCGAGCCGGGACCCGTGTACGCCGAGGGCGACCCGGCCACCTGCTTCTATGTGCTGCTCGAGGGGACGCTCGTGCTCTCCCGCCGGGTCGGGGCCCAGGACGTGGAGGTGAACCGAAGCTCCAGCCGCGGTGTGTACGCGGGAGCCTTCCACGCCTACCTGGGCGACCGCGTCCAGCAGGTGTACACCAGCTCGCTGCGGGTCGTCGAGCCGTCGCGGTTCTTCGTGCTGCCCGCCGAGACGTTCTCCGGCATCATGCGCGAGTGGTTCCCCATGGCGGTCCATCTGCTGGAGGGGCTCTTCTTCGGTACCAAGAGCACCCAGGAGGCCATCGGGCAGCGGGAGCGGCTCCTGGCTCTCGGCTCGCTGTCCGCGGGTCTCACCCATGAGCTGAACAACCCGGCCGCCGCGGCGGTGCGCGCCACCTCGGCGCTCAGGGAGCGGGTCGCCGGAATGCGCCACAAGCTCGGTGCCATCGCGGCGGGCCCGTACCAGCGCGACGCCCTCCAGATCCTCGTCGAGGTCCAGGAGCGCACGGCCGAGCGCGTCGCCAAGGCCACCACCCTGAGCCCGCTGGAAGCCGCGGACCGTGAGGACGCCCTCTCCGACTGGCTGGACGACCACGGCATCGAGGACGGATGGCGGCTCGCGCCGACGTTCGTCCAGGCCGGCCTGGACACCGAGTGGCTGGACGGCGTCGCGGCGGCGGTGGGCGAGGACACCCTCCCAGGGGCCGTACGGTGGCTGAACTACACCGTCGAGACCGAGCTCCTGATGAACGAGATCGAGGACTCGACCGCCCGCGTCTCGTCCCTCGTCAACGCCGCGAGGCAGTACTCGCAGCTCGACCGGGCGCCCCACCAGGTCGCCGATGTGCACGAACTGCTGGACAGCACCCTGCTGATGCTCTCCGCGAAGATCGGCCCGCGCATCACCGTCGTCAAGGACTACGACCGCACCCTGCCGAAGATCCCCGCGTACCCCGGCGAGCTCAACCAGGTATGGACGAACCTGATCGACAACGCGGTCGCCGCGATGAACACCATCGACGGCCAGGGCACCTTGACCGTGCGCACCGCGCGCGACGGCGGCCGTCTGCTCGTCGAGTTCGGCGACACAGGACCCGGCATTCCCGAGGACGACCGCGACCGCGTCTTCGACCCCTTCTTCACCACGAAACCGGTGGGCGAGGGCACCGGGCTCGGCCTGGACATCTCATGGCGCATCGTCGTCAACAAACACCACGGCGACCTCCGCGTTCACTCCTCCCCCGGCGACACCCGCTTCCAGGTGCGCCTCCCGCTGACCGGCACCGATCTCGACACCCCGCAGGAGCCCTCATGACCTCACCGAGCGGAATCGACCCGTCAGTGCCGCCGAGCGGCACCGGATGCGCCGAGTGCGACGCCGGCGGCGGGTGGTGGTTCCATCTGCGGCGCTGCGCGCAGTGCGGTCACATCGGCTGTTGCGACGATTCGCCCTCGAAGCACGCGACCGCGCATGCCGAGGCCACCGGGCATCCGCTGATCCGCAGCTTCGAACCGGGCGAGGGCTGGTTCTGGGACTACGAGTCCTCCGAGCTGTACGAGTCGGGGCCGCAGCTGGCCCCGCCGGAGAGCCACCCGGCCGACCAGCCGGTGCCGGGCCCCGCGGGGCGGGTGCCCGCGAACTGGGCGCAGACGCTGGGCTAGCCGAGGGCGCGGTCGAGGTTGAAGGCCGCGCTGATGAGGGAGAGGTGGGTGAAGGCCTGGGGGAAGTTGCCGAGTTGTTCGCCCGTCGGGCCGATCTCCTCGGCGTACAGCCCCAGGTGGTTGGAGTAGGTGAGCATCTTCTCGAAGGCCAGCCGGGCCTCTTCCAGGCGGCCGGCCCGGGTGAGCGCCTCGACGTACCAGAACGAGCAGATCGAGAAGGTGCCCTCGGTGCCGGGCAGGCCGTCCGGGCTGAGGTAGGGGTCGTAGCGGTAGACCAGGGAGTCGGACACGAGCTCCTGCGACAGGGCGTCGAGTGTCGCGAGCCACTTGGGGTCGACCGGGGAGATGAACTTGGCCATCGGCATCATCAGCACCGCGGCGTCCAGGATGTCCTGGTCCAGGCGCTGGGCGAAGGCTCCGCGCCGGGCGGACCAGCCGCGGGTCATGATCTGCCGGTAGATGGCGTCGCGGCTGCTCCGCCAGCGCGGGAGGTCGGCGGGCAGTCCGCGGCGGTTGGCCATGCGTATGGCCCGCTCGATGGCCACCCAGCACATGAGGCGCGAGTACAGGAAGTTCTGCCGTCCCGTGCGGATCTCCCAGATGCCTTCGTCGGGCTGGTCCCAGTGGTCGCAGACCCAGTTCACCAGGTAGCCCACCTCGTCCCAGTGGTCGCTGCTGACGGGTTGTCCCCACTTGTCGTACAGATAGACGGAGTCGATGAGCGCTCCGTAGATGTCCAGCTGGAGCTGGGCCACGGCGCCGTTGCCCACCCGGACCGGGGACGATCCCAGATAGCCTTCCAGATGGGGCAGTTCGCGCTCGGGGATCTCGCGGCGTCCGTCGATGCCGTACATGATCTGCAGTGGCCCGGTGGCGCCGTTCTCGCACATGATGCAGTGCTCGGACAGAAAGCCTATGAACGCCTCGGCTTCCGAGGTGAAGCCCAGGCGGAGCAAGGCGTAGACACAGAAGGCGGCGTCCCGGACCCACATGTAGCGGTAGTCCCAGTTGCGCTCGCGGCCGATGGCCTCCGGCAGGCTGGTGGTCGGGGCGGCCACGATGGCGCCGGTCGGTGCGTAGGTGAGCAGTTTCAGGGTCAGCACGGAGCGCTGGACCATCTCCCGCCACCGTCCGTGGTAGCGGGAGGCGCCCAGCCACTTGCGCCAGAAGCGGACCGTGGCCTCGAATTCGACCGCGGCCTCGCGCCGGGCGCAGCCGAGGAGGGCGACCTCGTCGTCGACCCGGTCGAGGGCGAAGACCGCGGACTCGCCTTCGAGCAGTTTGAAGCGTGACCGTACGTCGCGGCCGTCGCACTCCAGTGGCACGGTGGCGGTCAGGGCCAGGGACAGGGAGCGGGAGTCGAAGCGCGCCCTGTCGCCATGCAGGCGCGCGGTGTGCGGCTCGGCCCCGTAGCCGAAGCGGGGCGCCACCTGTGCGGTGAAGGGGAGGGTGCCGCGTACGCAGCGCACCCGCCTGATCAGTCGGTGCCGCCCGCCGTCGCGGGAGTCGTCGACGACGGGCATGAAGTCCTGGACCTCCCCCGCGCCGTCGGCGGCGGAGAACCGGGTGATCAGCACATTGGTGTCCGGGAAGTAGAACTGGCGGGTCCGTGCGGGGACGTCGGTGGCCAGTTCGAAGGATCCGCCCCGTTCCGAGTCCAGGATCGAGCCGAACACGCTGGGCGAGTCGAAGCGCGGGCAGCAGTACCAGTCGATCGTGCCGTTCGTGCCGACCAGGGCGACGGTGCGCAGGTCGCCGATCAGTCCGTGGTCGGCGATCGGCAGATAGCGCGAGGAGGACGTCGGGAAGGGGGCCTCCTGCCCGAATCCGGCGCTGTCGAACACCATGCCAGGCCTCCCTGCCATAGCGGCGAATGCTCCTATAACAGAGTAAATCACCGCCAACAGAGTAAATCACCGCGTAATTGGCCAGGGTCGGTGCAGATGGGCCAGGTCGTCGGGCGGCGGGGTGGCGGGCCGGTAGACGGGCGGGGTCTGGTCGACGGTGGCCGCCGGGGCGTCGGCCAGCTGGAAGCGGCCGCGCAGGCGCCGGTAGAACTCCAGCGGGGCCAGCCGCGCCAGGCGCAGGCGGAACGGGGCCCGGTAGGCCGCCATCCAGTCCCCCGGGTTCAGCACCCCGCGCAGCTGCCCGTCGATGCTGACGGCGACGCGTCCGGAGTGCGGCAGCACGCGGACCGCGACCATTTCGTCGGCCCCGGCGATCACGGTGCGGTCGAAGGCCATGTGCGGGGCGACCGGGGTGAAGACGATCGCGTCGGCCTCGGGGGCCAGAACGGGGCCTCCGGCGGCGAAGCTGTAGGCGGTGGAGCCGGTGGGGGTCGCCACGATGACGGCGTCGGCCGAGTAGCAGGCCAGCAGCTGCCCGGCCAGGTACACGGCCAGGCTGGCCTGGCGGTTCCGGGCGAGCTTCTCGAAGACCACGTCGTTGACCGCGGTGACGTCCAGAGGGATGCCCCAGCCGGCCTTGTCCGTGGCGTCGGGGGGCACGGACGGCGCGGGCAGCGCGGGGCCGCGCCCGTAGCACAGCGGCTCCTCCAGGCCGACGGGCGTCTCCAGCGGACGCGACGCCCGGAGGGTGAGCACCATCCGCTCCTCGATGACCGCCTGGTCCCGGTGGAGGGCGTCCAGCGCGCTCTCCACCTGGTCGGTGGCGATCTCGGTGAGGAAGCCGACCCGGCCCACGTTCACGCCCAGCACCGCCGCCCCGTCCTTGGCGGCGATCCGCGCCCCGCGCAGAAATGTGCCGTCGCCGCCGAAGGTCATGACCACCCCTGGGTGGCCCGCGGCCACGGCCTCTTCGTGGTCGCCGCGGCGCGGCACCCCTTCCTGCCATACGTCGATGTCGGCGCAGACGACACCGTGCGCGGCGCACCACTCCCGCGCGGTCCGCGCCGCCGCGACGGCGACCGGACGGCCCTGGTGGACGACGAGTCCGAGCCGGGTCAGAGACATCGCCTTCCACGGTAGTCCGCGCCGGTCCGTCCCGCAGGTCGCGTCGGCCGCCGGTCAGTCCGCGGCGGCGATGGCGCAGGCGGGGTGGCCCCAGCCGTCGGGGTTCTTCTTGATGGTCTCCCCCTTCGCGTACGGCGCTCCGCAGCGGCAGCGGCCGGGGAACTTCGCCGTGATGGAGCCGCCCGAGCGGGCACCGCTCCCCCGCCGCGCCCCGGCCCCCTGTTTGGCCGCGTTTGTTTCCTTGGTCTTCTGCTTGCCGATCCCCTGCTTGCCGCCGCGCCCGGCCGGGGCCTGGGGCGGGGGCAGGGCCGAGCCGAGGGAGCTGCCGATGGCCTGCTGGGTGCGGGCCGTGTCGCTGGCCGCCTGGTCCGCCGCCGCGTTGAACGGGTCGCCGTCCACCTGGTGCGCCGCCACGTAGACGAACTCCACGTCCCGGCCGCCCAGCAGCTCATCGATGCGCACCACGAGATCGCGGTTGGCCACCGGGGTGCCCGAGGCGGTCTTCCAGCCCTTCCTGCGCCAGCCCGGCAGCCAGGTGGTGACCGCCTTCATCGCGTACTGCGAGTCCATCCGCACCTCCAGCGGCACGGCCGGGTCGGTGGCCTCCAACAGGCTCATGAGCGCGGTCAGTTCGGCCACGTTGTTGGTGGCGGTGCCCAGCGGCCCGGCCTCCCAGCGCGCCACCGCGCCGTCGGCGCCCGCGATGACCCATGCCCAGGCAGCGGGCCCGGGGTTCCCTTTCGACGCCCCGTCGCACGCGGCAATGATCCGTGTCGTCATCCCCCGATACTGCCACCCCGGAGGACCCGTCCCGCACCTCGCACACCCCCGCGGGCGCTCAGTGGCTGATGTGCATCCCCGGCAGAAGCCGGTCCCGGTATTCTTCCGGTTCGCCGATCCAGCCGGCCATGAGCACCAGGCCGGAGGCCCGGTGCACCGCGAGGAAGCCGAAGGGCCGGTCGAAGCGGGCGCGGACCAGCTTCGCCCGGTGCGGGGGCGTCGGCGGGACACCGCCGGGCGCCGCGGCCAGCGCGGTCACGGCGGCGGCCCGGAAGCCGAGGGCGCCGAAGGTCGCCGTCGCGCTCTGCCGCGCCGCCGAGATCGCCAGGGGCGCGTCGCTGATCCCCGGGAAGTGGCCGCGCGAGGCGTTCCGCGCGGAGCGGAGCCCGAACAGCGGCGCGTGGTCGAGCAGATCGTGGTCGCCGTGCACGGTGAAGGGCACCGCGGCGACGCTCAGCACGGGCGTCCCGTCCCAGCTCGCCACGGTCTCGGCGGTCAGGCCGGGTCCGGGGGTGCCGGGCGGGAGCGCCTCGCCCGCCGTCGTCGGGTACGCCCCGCCGAGCGACGCCACGCCCGCCCGCAGCACCTGCCCGCCCGGGGCGCCCTCCGCACCGAGGAGCAGCTGCACGTCCAGGCCGCTGTCCCCCTCGACCCGCAGCACGGTCAGCGGGCCGTCGGGGGTGTGCGCAACGCCGATCTCGTCCGACAGCGGGCCGGTGCGGAACAGGCCGGCCAGCGTGCGCCCGGCCCACGGGCCGTGGCTCGGGGCCGTCACGGAGGGGGCGAACGGCTGTCGCCAGGTGGTCCGTACGACCAGGGCCGTGGCCAGCACCAGCAGCGTGTTCGGGTCGACCACGGGGGGCATCTTCTCGATCAGGCCGTCGGTGTGGCGCGCCGCCCAGGCGCTCATCCGCTCAAGGTCGGCGTCCACGTCGCCGGTGAGGGCGCCGTGGGTCTCCAGGGGCAGCCGGTCCAGCCACTCGGGGCGCAGCGGCAGTTCCGCGCGTGTCCACAGCCCGAGGGCCGCGTCGACACCCGGCAGCTCGCCCAGTGCGGCGAGCAGGTGCCGGCCCTGGGCGAGCGCGGTTTCCGCGCCGATCCCCAGGGCTTCCTCCAGCTCCCGCCGGGCCGGGCCGTCGGCGGCGTCGGCGAGCAGGGCGAGGGCCGGCCAGACGCCGGCCGCGGTGAGGACCGTGCCGCCCTCGCCCACGGCTTCCCGCGCCCAGTTCGCCGTCATCGCGTTGACGGCCCGCGCCGCCGTGGCGTCCTCGGTGACCATGTTCTCCCCCGTGTGCTGCGACATGGCGGCTCGCCACCGCCTGGCGGGATCAGCTTAACGATCACCAGTGGTGGGTTCAGAAGTCGGGATGGCCGACCACGGTGGACGTCGGGATGTTGAGGATGGCGTCGAACGCCTCGAGGACGGGGGTGTGGAGGTAGGAGCTCTGTATCCGGATGCGGTCGGGGGCCGCGGCGAGGCGGGTTTCGGGGCCGGTGGCCGCCGGGTGTGCCCGGCGGAGGTCGGCGAGGCCGAGGCCGAGGCCGGCGTCGGCGAAGCCTGCTTCGACACTTCCCGGTTCCGGGGGTCCCAGCGGTGTTTCTTCGACGGTGAACCCGAACTTCGCGCTCTCGTCGCGGTGCATCTCGGCGGTGTGTCCGGTGGTGCTGGTCAGGCCGAGGGCAATGTACTCGTCCCCGAGGAGGCGGTGCAGATGCTGTCCCATCGGCAGCCCGGTGAGCCGGCCGTCGAAGGAGATCGGTGTTTTCTGGATGTGGGCGTTGTGGGCCGCCAGCACGACGCGGGTGTCCGGTTCGGAGCGCTCCAGGTGCCAGCGGACCGAACCGGCCATGAAAATCTCGCGGGCGGAGGTGTCGGCGGTCAGGCCCCCACCGGCGAACAGCTCGGCCATGGCGCGGAAGCCGTAGTCCGCGTGGCAGGCGGCCTCCAGGCGGCGCAGCGCGAGGTCGTAGCCGTGCCTGCCGCCACGGGAGACATAGAGCGGCTCCACGGCGCGGAACCGGATGATCAGGCGCGTCAGGGCCGCGCTCAGGGCGTCCTGCCGGACGGTGTCCAAACGTGCCCACGCGGGGGCTGCCACGGCCGCGGAGGCGCCGGCGAACGATGCGGCGATCGCGGTGGCCGTCTCGAGCAGGGGCAGGACTTCGGGATCCACCTCGCGCAGATAGTCGGCCACCGGGGCCAGGGCGGGCAGTAGTGAGCCGCCGGCCTCGGGGATGTCGACACCGGCGAACCGCACCGGGCGACGGGCCGTGCGGTTGTGGTGGCGCAGCCGGCGCAGCGGCTCCTCGAGTCCGATGGGGATCGCCGCTCCGAGGGCCGACGTGAGGTCGTCGGCGGTGCCCGCTCCCTGGACCCAGGGGTCGAGGGCGAAGCCCTCGCTGAAGCCGTACTCGAAGGCGAGCATGGTGAAACCGCAGCGTTCGACGAGGAAGCGCAGGATGCGCGTACGGGCGAGCGAGAACTCGTCGATGAAGTGCGAGTTCTCTCCGAGCGCGACGACGCGGGCCCCGCCGACGATGGCGCGCAGCGGCTCCAGGTCGTCGAGCGGGGCGTCGGGGTGAAGGTGGGTCAGGGGGACGGCGTGTTCGCGGAGCCAGTCGGCGAACGAGTGGGATGTGCGCGGGCGAGTGGACATGCTGACAGCTCGACTCTCGGTGTGAGGACAGAGGTACGGGTCACCGATGCGGGAGGGCACAGCGATCGGACGGTGATGCCCTTGGGGCTCACCGCGCGCGGGCGTCTCCCGGGGAGCGCGTCAGAGAAAATTGCTGCCAACTGCCATGGGGGCAGCCTAACGTCTGGGGTGCGCCGCCGCGATCATGGGGCGGCGGTCCGCCGCACCCGAGAAGGACGATCCCTCATGCCCTCTGTTGTTCCCCCCGATCCGGCCGTGGTGCACCCCATGCCCGAGCAGCCGCGTGTGGTGCTGCTCAAGCCGCTGGTCACCTCGCCGTTGATCGAGATCGGCGAGTTCTCGTACTACGACGACCCGGACGACCCGACCGCGTTCGAGACCCGCAATGTGCTGTACCACTACGGGCCGGAGAGACTGGTCATCGGGAAGTTCTGTGCGCTGGGCGAGGGCGTGCGGTTCATCATGAACGGCGCCAACCACCGCATGGACGGCCCCTCGACCTTCCCGTTCCCGATCATGGGCGGCTCGTGGGCCGACCATTTCGATCTCATCAGCGGTCTGCCCGGCCGTGGCGACACGGTGGTCGGCAACGACGTCTGGTTCGGGTACCGGGCCATGGTGATGCCCGGGGTCCGGATCGGCCACGGGGCGATCATCGCGTCCGGCTCCGTGGTCATCGACGACGTTCCCGATTACGGCATCGTCGGCGGCAACCCGGCCCGGCTGATCCGCCGCCGCTACAGCGACGAGGACATCGCCCGGCTGCTGACCGTCGCCTGGTGGGACTGGCCGACGCCGCACATCACCGAGCACGTCCGGACGATCATGTCGGGCCGCATCGACGAGCTCGAGGCCGTGGCTCCCGAGGACCGCTAGCAGGCACCCCGTCGGGGTCGTGCGCCAGATCACACAGCTCCCCGGAATAGGGACGGAGGGTCTCATGTTGCCTTTGATTGTTTCAGAATTAAACATAAAGGGATCGGGCCCACGCGCACGCGATCCAGCGGGAGAAGCGAAAACGATGAACGATGCTGACGCACTCAAGCGCCTGGCCGACGAAGGCGTCGCTATCTGGCTCGACGACCTGTCGCGGAAGCGCATCGCCTCCGGCAACCTGGCCGAGCTGATCGACCGAAGCCATGTGGTCGGGGTCACCACCAACCCGTCGATCTTCCAGAAGGCGATCTCCGGAGGCGACGGCTACCAGGACCAGCTCCGCGACCTGGCCACCCGCGGGGTGACCGTGGACGAGGCCATCCGCATGGTCACCACCGCCGATGTGCGGGACGCCGCGGACATCCTTCGCCCGGTGTTCGCGTCCACCGGCGGCCGGGACGGCCGGGTCTCCATCGAGGTCGACCCGCGGCTCGCCCACCGCACCGCCGCCACCGTCGCCGAGGCCAAGCAGCTCGCCTGGCTCGTCGACCGCCCCAACACCCTCATCAAGATCCCGGCCACCGAGGCCGGGCTCCCCGCGATCACCGAGGTCATCGGCGCGGGCATCAGTGTGAATGTCACGCTGATCTTCTCGCTCGACCGGTACCGGGCCGTGATCGACGCCTATCTGGCCGGTCTGGAGAAGGCCCGGGCGGCGGGCCTGGACCTGTCGGAGATCCACTCGGTGGCGTCCTTCTTCGTCTCCCGCGTGGACACCGAGATCGACAAGCGCCTCGAGGCGCTCGGCACCGACGCCGCCACGTCGCTCAAGAGCCGGGCCGCCCTCGCCAACGCCCGCCTCGCCTACCAGGCGTACGAGGAGGCCTTCGCCGGCGAGCGGTGGCGGTCCCTGGAGCGGGCGGGTGCCAACCGGCAGCGTCCGCTGTGGGCCTCGACCGGCGTCAAGGACCCCGCCCTCCCCGACACCCTCTACGTCACCGAGCTGGTCGCCCCCGACACGGTCAACACCATGCCCGAGGCCACGCTGGCCGCCACCGGCGACCACGGCGAGATCACCGGCGACACCGTCCGCGGCACCTACGAGGAGGCCAGGGCCGTCCTCGACGAGCTGGCCGCGCTGGGCGTCTCGTACGACGAGGTGGTCCAGCTGCTGGAGGACGAGGGCGTCGAGAAGTTCGAGCAGGCCTGGCTGGACCTGCTCACCTCCACCGAAGCCGAACTCCGGCGCCTGGCGCCCAAGGAGGCCTGAACAACCATGTCGGCAACCACAGCCGGCCAGTGGGCCAACCCGCTGCTCGACCCGTCGGACCGCCGCCTGCCGCGCATCGCGGGCCCGTCCGGCCTGGTCATCTTCGGTGTCACCGGCGACCTGTCGCGCAAGAAGCTGATGCCCGCCGTCTACGACCTGGCCAACCGCGGTCTGCTGCCCCCGGGCTTCTCCCTCGTGGGCTTCGCCCGCCGCGACTGGGAACACCAGGACTTCGCCCAGGTCGTGCATGACGCGGTCAGGGAACACGCCCGGACCCCGTTCCGCGAGGAGGTCTGGCGGCAGCTCGCCGAGGGCATGCGCTTCGTCCCCGGTGAGTTCGACGACGACAAGGCGTTCAAGCAGCTCCGCGAGACCGTCGACGAGCTCGACGCGGCGCGCGGCACCAGCGGCAACTTCGCCTTCTACCTCTCCGTACCGCCGAAGTTCTTCCCCACCGTCGTGCGGCAGCTCAAGCGGCACGGGCTGTCCGACGCGCCCGAGGGGTCCTGGCGGCGCGCGGTCATCGAGAAGCCCTTCGGCCACGACCTGGCCTCCGCCGAGGAGCTGAACCAGGTCGTCCACGAGGTGTTCGCGCCCGACCAGGTCTTCCGTATCGACCACTACCTGGGCAAGGAGACCGTCCAGAACATCCTGGCGCTGCGCTTCGCCAACCAGATGTTCGAACCGATCTGGAACCGGTCGTATGTCGACCATGTGCAGATCACCATGGCCGAGGACATCGGGATCGGCGGCCGGGCCGGCTACTACGACGGCATCGGCGCGGCCCGGGACGTCATCCAGAACCACCTCCTCCAGCTCCTCGCGCTGACCGCCATGGAGGAGCCGGCCGGATTCGACGCCGAGTCGCTGGTGGCCGAGAAGCTGAAGGTCCTGGGGGCGGTCAAGCTCCCCGCCGACCTCGGTGCGCACTCGGTGCGCGGGCAGTACGCGGCCGGCTGGCAGGGCGGCGAGCTGGTGCGGGGCTATCTGGAGGAAGAGGGCATCGCCCCGGACTCCAGGACCGACACGTATGCGGCCGTCAAGCTGGAGGTCGACAACCGCCGCTGGGCCGGTGTGCCCTTCTACCTGCGGACCGGCAAGCGGCTCGGGCGGCGGGTCACCGAGATCGCGGTGGTCTTCCAGCGCGCCCCGCACTCCCCCTTCGATGCCACCGACACCCAGGAGCTGGGGCAGAACGCGCTGGTCATCCGGGTGCAGCCGGACGAGGGCATCACGGTCCGGTTCGGCTCCAAGGTGCCCGGCACCTCCATGGAGATCCGGGACGTGACGATGGACTTCGCCTACGGCGAGTCGTTCACCGAGGAGAGCCCGGAGGCGTACGAGCGGCTGATCCTCGACGTCCTGCTCGGCGACGCCAACCTCTTCCCGCGCACGGAGGAGGTCGAGGAGTCCTGGAGGATCCTCGATCCCGTGGAGGGGTACTGGGACACCCACGGCCGGCCCGAGCAGTACACCGCCGGGACGTGGGGCCCGAAGGCCGCGGACGACATGCTCGCACGAGACGGACGGAACTGGCGCCGGCCATGAACATCGATCTGACCCACACCACATCCAGCAAGATCAACGCGGCCCTGGTGGAGGCCCGCCGGGCGGCGGGCAGCCCCGCCGTCGGCATGGTGCTCACCCTGGTCGTCGTCACCGACGAGGGCAACCACTACGACGCGCTCAAGGCCGCCGCCGACGCCTCCCGGGAGCACCCCTCGCGCATCCTGGCGGTCATCAAGCGGCCCGGCCGCTCCCCGCGCGAACGCCGCACCGCCCGCCTCGACGCCGAGGTGCGCGTCGGCGGCGACGCCGGGGGCGGGGAGACCGTCGTCCTGCGACTGCACGGCGAACTCGCGGAGTACGCGGACTCGGTGGTCCTGCCGCTGCTGCTGCCCGACGCCCCGGTCGTGGTCTGGTGGCCCGTCGACGCCCCGGCCCGGCCCGCGCAGGACCCGCTGGGCGCGCTCGCGCAGCGACGCATCACCGACGCGTACGCCGTCGAACAGCCCCTGGAGCAGCTGGCCGCCCGCGCGGCCGGCTACGCGCCCGGCGACACGGACCTGGCCTGGACCCGGCTCACCCCATGGCGGGCCATGCTCGCCGCCGCGCTGGACCAGGCCCGTACGGAGGTCACCTCGGCGGTGGTGGAGAGCGAGGCGGACAACCCGAGCGCCGAGCTGCTGGCCAGGTGGTTCGCCGACCGGCTGAAGGTGCCCGTCGAGCAGGTCGTCACCGATGGCCCGGTGGTCACCGCGGTCCGGCTGCGCACCGCCTCAGGGGACATCCACATCGACCGCCCGGACGGCCCGGTGGCCGCACTCTCCATCCCCGGCCAGCCCGACCGCACCCTCGCGCTCAAGGTGCGCAGCACCGCCGAGCTGATCGCCGAGGAGCTGCGCCGGCTCGACCCCGACGAGGCGTACGCGGCCGCCCTGCGCGCCCGGGTCACCGCCCCGGCGCCGGCACCCGCGGTCTCTGACAAGCCTGCGGCCTCCGCGAAGAAGGAGCAGAAGGATGTCTGACCCCGCCCGCCTCGACCGGCTTCCCGAGTGGACCGCGCTCGCCAAGCACCGCGAGGAGATCGCGGGGGTCCATCTGCGCGATCTGTTCGCCGCCGACGCCGGGCGCGCCGACCGCTATGTGGTACGGGTCGGGGATCTGCACATCGACTACTCCAAGCACCTGGTGACCGACGAGACGCTGCGGCTGCTGCGGGAGCTGGCGAAGGCGCGCGGGGTCGCGGGGCTGCGGGACGCGATGTTCCGTGGCGAGCAGATCAATGTCACCGAGAAGCGGGCGGTGCTGCACACCGCGCTGCGCGCCCCGCGCGACGCGGTGATCGAGGTCGACGGCGAGAACGTGGTCCCTGCCGTACACGCGGTGCTGGACAAGATGGCCTCCTTCGCCCGGCGGGTCCGCTCGGGTGAGTGGACCGGCGCCACCGGCAAGCGCATCCGTAGCGTCGTGAACATCGGCATCGGCGGCTCGGACCTGGGCCCCGCGATGGCGTACGAGGCGCTGCGCCCGTACACCGCGCGGGAGTTGGACGTCCGCTTCGTGTCCAATGTGGACGGCGCCGATCTGCACGAGGCCGTGCGGGACCTGGACCCGGCCGAGACGTTGTTCATCGTCGCGTCGAAGACCTTCACCACGATCGAGACCATCACCAACGCCACGTCCGCCCGCGGCTGGCTGCTGGCCGGTCTCGGCGCCGACGCCGGCGAGGAGGCGGTGGCCAGGCACTTCGTGGCGCTGTCCACCAACGCGGAGAAGGTGGCGGAGTTCGGCATCGACCCCGCCAACATGTTCGAGTTCTGGGACTGGGTCGGCGGGCGCTACTCGTTCGACTCCGCCATCGGCCTGTCGCTGATGATCGCCATCGGCCCGGAGCGGTTCCGCGAGCTGCTCGACGGTTTCCATCTGGTCGACGAGCACTTCCGCACCGCTCCCGCCGAGGCCAACGCGCCGCTGCTGCTGGGGCTGCTGGGCGTGTGGTACGGCGCGTTCTTCGACGCCCAGTCGCATGCGGTGCTGCCATACAGCCACTATCTGTCGAAGTTCACCGCGTATCTGCAGCAGCTGGACATGGAGTCCAACGGCAAGTCGGTGGACCGCGAGGGCAATCCGGTCAGTTGGCAGACCGGCCCGGTGGTGTGGGGCACCCCCGGCACCAACGGCCAGCACGCCTACTACCAGCTGCTGCACCAGGGCACGAAGGTGATCCCGGCCGATCTGATCGGTTTCGCCCGGCCGGTGGCGGAGCTCGGCCCCGACCTGGCCGCCCAGCACGACCTGCTGATGGCCAACCTCTTCGCCCAGGGCCAGGCGCTGGCGTTCGGCAGGACCGGTGAGGAAGTGCGTGCCGAGGGCGTCGCCGAGGAACAGGTCGCGCACCGCACCTTCCACGGCAACAAGCCCACGACCACGATCCTGGCCGCCGAGCTGACCCCCTCGGTGCTGGGCCAGCTGATCGCGCTGTACGAGCACAAGGTGTTCGTCCAGGGCGCGATCTGGAACATCGACTCCTTCGACCAGTGGGGCGTCGAGCTCGGCAAGGTCCTGGCCACGCGGGTCGAGCCCGCGCTCACCGAAGGCGCCGCCGTACCCGGCCTGGACGCCTCCACCGCCGCCCTGGTCGCCGCCTACCGCTCGCTGCGCCACGAACCCCAAAAGGACATCTGAGATGCGACTTGGACTCATCGGCCTGGGCAAGATGGGCGGCAACATGCGCGAGCGCATCCGCCGCGCGGGCCACACCGTCATCGGCTACGACCGCGACCCCGGCCTCTCCGACGTCGCCGGCCTCGCCGAGCTCGTCGGCGCGCTCGAAGGGCCGCGCGTGGTGTGGGTGATGGTCCCCGCCGGCGGTCCCACCCAGGCCGTCATCGACGAACTCGCCGGTCTGCTCTCCCCGGGCGACATCGTGGTGGACGGCGGCAACTCCCGCTGGACCGAGGACGAGAGCCACGCCGAACAGCTGGCCGCGCGCGGCATAGGCTTCGTCGACGCGGGGGTCTCCGGCGGCGTCTGGGGCCTGCGGAACGGCTACGCCCTGATGGTGGGCGGCGAGCCCGAGCACATCGCCGCCGTCAAGCCCGTCTTCGACGCGCTCAAGCCGGAGGGCGACTTCGGCTACGTCCACGCCGGGAGGGTCGGCGCCGGCCACTTCGCGAAGATGGTCCACAACGGCATCGAGTACGCGATGATGCAGGCCTACGCCGAGGGCTGGGAGCTGCTGGAGGCCGTGGACTCGGTCACCGACGTCCGCGAGGTCTTCCGCTCCTGGCGGGAGGGCACCGTCATCCGCTCCTGGCTGCTGGATCTCGCGGTGGGCGCCCTGGACGACGACGAGCACCTTGAGAAGCTGCGGGGCTTCGCGGAGGACTCCGGCGAGGGCCGCTGGACCGTCGAGGCCGCGATCGACAACGCCGTGCCACTGCCCGCCATCACGGCCTCGCTCTTCGCCCGGTTCGCGTCCCGCCAGGACGACTCCCCGCAGATGAAGATGATCGCCGCACTGCGCAACCAGTTCGGCGGCCACGCGGTCGAGACCAGCCAGGGCTGAGCCCGGCCCGGCCCGGTCCGCCACGGCGGGCCGGGCCGCCCGCTCAGAGGATGCCCGCTCAGAGGTGGAAGCGCGGGCGCCGGTCCTCGGGCACCAGGGCTATGTACTCGGGGTGCTTGCCGATCCAGCCCCGTACGAAGGGGCAGAACGGCAGCACCGCGAGGTTGCGCTCCCGCGCCGAGTCGAGCGCCGCGCGCACCAGCCGGCCGCCGAGGCCCTTCCCCTCGAAGCGGGGGTCGATCTCGGTGTGGGTGAACGCCACCCGGTCGTCGGAGCGCTCATACGCCGCGAAGCCCGCGAGCTCCCCGGTCTCGCCGTCGAAGACCTCGAAGCGCGACTGCTCAGGGTTGTCCGTGACGCGTGGTTCCACTGTTCCTCCTGGGGATACCGGTAATCGGACTGTACCGGGGCACCGGCTCACTCCCACCGTACGGCTCGGGCCCGCCCGGGGCCTTCGGGGTACCGAAGGCCCCGGGCGGCACGCGCCGGCCCGCCGGCCCGCTAGCGCACGAGACAGGGGCGCTTGTTGTCGAACGTCCAGTCCGGGACGAGGTACCGCATCGCGGCCGCGTCGTCACGGGCCCCGAGCGCCTTCTCCTGGTAGAGCTCGTGGGCGGCGAGGAGCCGGTCCATGTCGAGCCGGATGCCCAGGCCCGGGAGGTCGGGGATGGCGACCCGGCCGTCGGCGATCCGGGGCGGCTCGACGGTGAGCCGCTCCAGCCCTTCCTGCCAGATCCAGTGTGTGTCCAGGGCGTTGTACTCACCCGGTGCGGCGGCGCCGCAGTGGGCGACCATCGCCAGGGAGATGTCGAAGTGGTTGTTCGAGTGGCATCCCCAGGTCAGCCCCATGTCATGGCACAGCTGGGCCACCCGTACCGAGCCCTGCATGGTCCAGAAGTGCGGGTCGGCCAGCGGGATGGACACGGACTGGAGGGCCAGCGTGTGGGTCATCTGCCGCCAGTCGGTGGCGATCATGTTGGTCGCCGTGGGAAGGCCGGTGGCGCGGCGGAACTCCGCCAGGATCTCGCGGCCCGAGTAGCCTCCTTCGGCTCCGCACGGGTCCTCGGCGTAGGCGAGGGTGCCGAGCAGCGGCCGGCACAGCTCGATGGCCTCGCGCAGTGACCAGGCGCCGTTGGGGTCGAGGGTGATCCGGGCCTCGGGAAAGCGCTCCTTGAGCGCCCGGATGGCCTTGACCTCCTCATGGCCCTCCAGGACCCCGCCCTTGAGCTTGAAGTCGCGGAAGCCGTACAGGTCGTAGGTGGCCTCGGCCTGGCGGACGATCGCCTCGGGGGTCAGCGCCTCCTCGTGCCGGATGCGGTACCACTCCGCGTCGGCCTCGGGTTCGCGGACGTACTCCAGGTCGGTGCGGTCGGGGTCGCCGACGTAGAACAGATACCCGAGGACCCGGACGGAGTCACGCTGCTGTCCGTCGCCCAGGAGGGCCGCGACGGGGACGTCGAGGTGCTGTCCCAGCAGGTCGAGCAGCGCCGACTCGACCGCGGTGACGGCGTGGACGGTGGTGCGCAGATCGAAGGTCTGAAGTCCCCTTCCCCCCGAGTCGCGGTCGGCGAAGCGGTCCGCGATCTCGCGCAGCACGCGCTTGTAGTCGCCCACGCGCGCGCCGACGACGAGGGAGGCGGCGTCCCGCAGCGTCTGTGTGATCTTCTCGCCGCCCGGTACCTCTCCCAGCCCCGTGCGTCCTTCGGAGTCCTCGAGGACGACCACGTTGCGGGTGAAGTAGGGGCCGTGCGCCCCGGAGAGGTTGAGCTCCATGCAGTCCCGGCCGGCGACCGGGTAGACGGAGAAGGCGGTGATGGTTGGCTGACTCATGGACGGGTTCCTTGCCTCCGGGGTAGCTCCACGTATGCGCACTGCATCTACATATGAAGATGGAGGCTAGGCTGATGGACACGATGGGTCAATGGGTCGGCGGTCACGGATTACGACCAGCCGCGCGCCCTCACCGGGCGTGGTCCTGGGAAAGCGCGACGATCACGGTCCGGGGCCCGCGCAGGGTGATGTGCTCTTTTTAGCGGAGGGCGCCTTCCACCAGCCGCGCCCCGGGAAGCCGGGAGACCAGTGTCTCCAGGGCCGTGGTGGCCTCCAGCCGGGCCAGTGGCGCGCCGAGGCAGAAGTGCGGACCCCCACCGAAGGCCAGGTGGTGGTCGGCTCGGTCTCTTCGACCGCCGCCGCGGCGAGCGCGGGGTCTGCCCACACCTCGGCCATTTGCCGGGGTCGCGCAGCAGGGCCGGGTAACAGTGGGCGATGAGGCTCACGGTCGTCTCGTAGCCGGCCGTCAGGAGCAGCGTGCGGGTGCCACCAGTTCGCCGGCGGTGAGCTGGTCGCCCTGGTGCTCGAGGTGGACGAGCTCGGAGAGCAGGCCCGGGCGCGGGGCACGGCGGCACTCCTCGAACCAGGTGTGGAAGTAGCGGTTGAACTCGGTCGCGGTGGCCCGCACCAGATGTGCTCCCGGTCCTCGGCCGACACCCGCTGTTGCGGGCCGGGCCCGATCTCGCGCCCGTCGGCCTCCAGGGACACCGGGCCGGGAATGCGCACCCGCACCGCCCCGGACGGCGCGGAGCGCGCCCCTGCCCCAGCAGCCGCGTTCACCATTCCCCCTATGCTCGCAGACCTGGTGCCAGATGAGTTGTCCCCCGCAAGCCGCCCGTGGTTCACGTTAGTTCAAGGGGGTGACATCACCGGCGCCGCCGCGCCCGGGGCGGCCGTGGGGAGGCGTTGGCGGCCACCGGGGCGACATCCTCAGAATCCGCTCAAATCTTCCACAGAAGACGAACATGCGAGCGAGGTGTTCGTAGGGTCAAGATCATGACCAAGAGCCGTAGCCACACCCTGCACCTTCCGGACTCGTCCAAGGCCGCGGCGGGCGCCGCCCTGGACGCGGTCACCGAGCTCGGCGACGCCGTGCCCGACACCGACCTCGACCTCTATCTGGAGTACGGCGCCAAGCAGTTGCGCAACCATCTGCCCGCGCAGCTCCTGGACGCGCTCGCGCAGTGGCGGCACTCCCCCACCGCGTGGCTCACTCTGGCCAATCTGCCCGGCCCTCACGAATCCGTGCCCACTCCCCGGGACGGGTTCTGCGACGAGTCGCTCCTGAGGACGCCCAACCTCGTGCACTTCGGCATCCTGCACCTGCTCGGGCTCGCGCCGATCGCCTACCCGTGGGAGAACGATGGCCACCTGATCAGGAACGTGGCGCCGCGCGCGGCATCGGCCCGCACCCTCACCTCCTGGGGGTACGCACAGCCATTGGACTGGCACACCGACGACTCGGTGCTCGACCACCGGCCGGACGCGGACGCCGCCAAGGCCATCCCGCACTACCTGTCCTTCATCGGCATGCGGAACGACGAGCAGGTCCCCACGGATCTGCTGCCCGTCGACACCCTCCTCGAGACGCTGCCGGCCCGGACGGCCGAGGCGCTGCGGCGCCCCGACTTCACGGTGACCGCGCCCGAGTCGTACACCAACGACGACGACGGCAGGCCGCTGAGCCGCAGCGGTGTCCCCATGCTCTGGACCCTCCCGGACGGCAACCCCGCCGTGCGCTACGGCCCCGGCAGGCTCACCGGCCTCACCAACGAGGCACGCGAGGCACTGGCGGACTTCGAGCGCCGCGCGGCCACCCTGCCGGGGACTCCCGTGCTGATCGAGGAGGGCGGGTTCCATATCTTCGACAACCGCCGCGTGATGCACCGCCGGGTGCCGTTCCAGCCGCTCCCCGAGGGCCGGGCCCGCTGGCTGCGGCGCTGCTACGCCTACCGGCCGACGGCCAGGCTCACGCCGGTCGGCTGAGCGGTCACACCCGTCGTCCCGCGCGGCGGATCGTCCGGGAAGCGGCCGGCGCGGCCGGGCTGGAGGGCGGCGTCGCCCGGAACCCCTCCCAGGCCCCGCAGCGCCATGTCCGATTCCCGCCAGCACACCGCCCTGTCCTGCCGCACAGTGGAGGGGTGATGACCGACGACAGCAAGTACGAGGCGGTGTGCAGCCGCGACGCCCGCTTCGACGGCGAGTTCTTCCTCGCCGTCTCCACGACCGGCATCTACTGTCGGCCGAGCTGCCCCGCGAACACGCCCAAGCGCAAGAACGTGCGCTTCTTCCCGACCGCGGCCGCGGCCCAGGGCGCGGGCTTCCGGGCCTGCCGTCGCTGCCGCCCGGACGCGGTGCCCGGGTCCGCGGAGTGGAACACCCGGGCCGATGTCGTCGGCCGGGCGATGCGGCTGATCGGTGACGGCGTCGTCGACCGCGAGGGGGTGGCCGGGCTCGCCGGGCGGCTGGGCTACAGCGCCCGGCAGGTACAGCGCCAGCTGAACGCCGAGCTGGGCGCGGGCCCGCTCGCCCTGGCGCGGGCCCAGCGCGGTCACACCGCGCGGATCCTGCTGCAGACCACCTCCATGCAGGCCGCCGAGATCGCCTTCGCGGCCGGGTTCGCCAGCGTGCGGCAGTTCAACGACACCATCCGCGAGATCTACGCCGCCACGCCCAGCGAGCTGCGCGCCGCCCGCCCCGGGCACGACGCGCGCTTCGGTCCGGTCGGCTCCGGGGACGGCGCGGCCGGCATACCGCTGCGGCTCGCCTTCCGCGGTCCGTACGGCTCCGCCGAGGTCTTCGACTACCTGGGCGCCCGCGCCCTCGCGGGCCTCGAGGAGATCACCGGCGAGCGCGGCGAGCGCGTCTACCGGCGCGCCCTGCGGCTGCCGAACGGCGCCGGAATCGCGGAGGTCGGCGAGGCACCCGGCGCGGGCGGCTGGCTGGAGTGCCGGCTGCACCTGGGCGATCTGCGTGATCTGACCACCGCGACCCAGCGGGTGCGCCGCCTGTTCGACCTGGACGCCGACCCGTACGCGGTCGGCGAGCGGCTGGGCGCGGACCCCGCGCTCGCCCCGCTGGTCGCCCTGCGGCCGGGGCTGCGCGCGCCCGGCGCGGCCGATCCGCACGAGCTGGCGGTCCGCGCGGTGCTGGGCCAGCAGGTCTCGGTGGCCGCGGGGCGCAGGCTCGGCGAGGCGCTGCTGGCGGCGTACGGCGAGCCGCTGCGGACGCCGAGCGGCGGGCTGACCCATCTCTTCCCGCGGGCGGAGCGGCTGGCCGGGGCGGCGCTGGGCGAGCTCGGGATGCCGGACTCGCGCCGTGACACCGTGCGCGCCGTCAGCGCGGCGCTCGCCGACGGCGCCGTCCGGCTCGACCCCGGCGCCGACCGGGACGAGGCCGAGAAGGCGCTGCTGGGCCTGCGCGGCGTCGGCCCCTGGACGGCCGGCTACGTCCGTATGCGGGCGCTGGGCGACCCGGACGTGCTGCTGATCGCGGATGTGGCCGTACGGGCCGGGATGCGGCACACGGGCGCCGCGGCGGTCGACTCCGAGGCCTGGCGGCCCTGGCGCAGCTACGCCATGCATCACTTCTGGACCACCGCCGCGGATCGTGGAGACTTCGCCGAGCGCGACGCACACCTCAAGCACGACACGCACCGCAGGCACGACGCACGCGAAAGGAAAGACCGATGACGGTCTACACGAGGGTCGACAGCCCGCTGGGCGAACTGCTGCTGGTGGGCGAGGAGTCGAAGACCGCCAAGGGCGGCACCGCGCTCGTCTCTCTGTCCGTGCCCGGCCAGAAGGGCGGTGCGGTCGTCCAGGACGGCTGGCGGCGGTCTCCGGAGGCGTTCGGTGAGATCGTCTCTCAGCTGCGCGCGTACTTCGACGGCGGGCTGACCCGGTTCGACCTCGAGTATGTGACCCGCGGCAGCGCATTCCAGCAGCGGGTGTGGCAGGCCCTGGACACCGTCCCGTACGGCACCACGACCACCTACGGGCGGCTCGCCGAGCGGATCGGGGCCCCGCGCGCGGCGGTGCGCGCCCTGGGCGCGGCGCTCGGCGCGAACCCGCTGCTGGTGGTGCGCCCCTGCCACCGTGTGATCGGCGCGAACGGCTCGCTGACCGGCTACGCCGGCGGCCTGGAGCGCAAGCGGCAGCTGCTGGCCCACGAGGGCGCATGAGCGCCCTGATCCCACGCCCCCGCAGGGAGGTGGCGCCGGGCGCGGTGCATGTGCCCGACTGGCTCACGCTCCAGCAGCAGCGCGAGCTCGTCGCGGCCTGCCGGGCCTGGGCCGGCGGGCCCGTCCCGATCCGGCACACCAGGCTGCCCAGCGGGGGCGTGATGTCCGTACAGACCGTGTGCGTCGGCTGGCACTGGCTGCCCTACCGGTACAGCCGTACGGCCGACGATGTGAACGGCGCCCGGGCCGCGGAATTCCCCCGCTGGATGGTGGAGCTGGGCCGCCGAGCGCTGGCGGACGCGTACCGGGACGAGACGGCCGGGACGGCCGGGACGGCCGGGACGGCCGCGGCCGACTACACACCCGATACGGCGCTGATCAACTTCTACGACGGCGAGGCCAAGCTCGGTATGCACCAGGACAAGGACGAGAAGTCCTCCGCCCCGGTCGTCTCGCTGAGCATCGGCGACACCTGCGTCTTCCGGGTCGGCAACACCGCGACCCGCACCAAGCCGTACACGGACATCGAGCTGGCGTCCGGCGATCTGTTCGTCTTCGGCGGCCCCTCACGGTACGTGTACCACGGGGTGCCCAGGGTCCATGAGGGCACCGGCGACCCGGCCACCGGGCTGCGCGCGGGGCGGCTGAACATCACCATGCGGGTGACCGGGTTGCGGGACGCGTCGTGACGGTCCGGGCGGGGTCGTTAGGGTGTTGATCGGGGCGATGGCGACACAGAAAGGTGGATGCCGTTTCATGGGCATCGCGGACATCGAGGCGATCGAGGCGGCGGCGGAACGGATCGCCGGATATGTCGTACGCACCCCGACCGTGCCGAGCCCGGGTCTCACCGGTCTGCTCGGTGCGCCGGTCACCGCCAAGCTGGAGTTGTTGCAGCGCACCGGCTCCTTCAAGGCGCGCGGGGCGACGGCGAAGCTCCTGTCGCTGAGCGAGGCCGACCGCGCGGCGGGCGTGGTGGCGGTGAGCGGCGGCAACCACGGGATCGCGGTCGCGGTCATGGCCGGCGCCCTCGATGTGAAGGCGACCATCGTGATGCCGCGGTCGGCGCCCGCGCGCGCCGTCCGGATCGCGGAGGGGGCGGGGGCCACGGTGCGTCTGACGGACGACATGGACGGCGCGTTCGCCTTGATGCCGCGGTTGCAGGCCGAGGGCCTGACGCTGGTGCACCCCTACGACGACCCCTTGGTGGTCGCCGCGCAGGGCACCGTCGGCCTGGAACTGGCCGAAGACACCGACGACGCCGACGAGTTGACCGATGTGCTGGTCAGCATCGGCGGCGGCGGGCTGATCGCCGGGGTCGCCGCGGCGCTGCGCGCGCGGCGGCCCGAGGTGCGGATCTGGGGTGTGGAGACCGAGGGGGCCCAGGCCATGTCCCAGGCGCTGGCCGCGGGCGGCCCGGTGCCGGTCGCGCTCTCGTCGATCGTCTCCACCCTGAGCGCACCGTCCGTCTCCCGGCTCACCTACGACCATGTGGCCGCCCTGGTCACCGAGGTACTCGTGGTGTCGGACGCCGAGGCGGTGCAGGGCACCCTCGACCTCGCCGAGCACGCGAAGGTCTGGGCCGAGCCCGCCGCCGGCTGCCTCCTTCCGGCCGCGCGGCGGGTGTTGCAGCGGGTGGGCGACGGCGCCCGGCTGGGGCTGGTGGTCTGCGGCGGCAACGTGACCACGTGGGACGTCATGTCCTGGGCGGACCGCTTCGGCCTGCGCTGAACCGGCCCACCGGCCGTCCGGCCCACATGATGGACAGCAGCCGCGCCCTGCCCCACGGAGGCGACCTGGGCTGACGGCTGACCGGCCGTTCCCGACCACCCACCCTTATTTAAGTTTTCACCGTTAGCTCGCGCTTCAGGCCATATATTTGACGTCAGGATTGATCCATGAACAGGTGGTTCATGTCGTTAAGTCCTGGGCCGGGCCGGTACGCCCCAGTTGGCCTCGAGATCCAGGCGGCACCGTACAAGGGAGGGCTGGGATGGCCACCGATGTGACCTCGGACCGGACGGCGCGGCAGGATCGCTATGACGCGATCATCGTCGGCAGCGGCATCGGCGGCCTGGTGTGCGGGGGTTATCTCGCCGCCGACGGCCGCCGGGTACTGGTCCTGGAACAGCACGACGTGGCAGGCGGAAACGCGCATGTCTTCCGCAGGCGGCGCCAGTACGAGTTCGACGTCGGCACGCACTACCTGGGCGACTGCGGGACGGACGGGATCATTCCGGCCATCCTCTCCGGGCTCGGCGTCGGTGACCGGGTGCGCTTCCGGCCGATGGACAACGAGCGCGGCTTCGACCGGGTGATCACCCCCACCACCACGCTGGATGTGCCCTCGGGCTGGGACAACTACCGTGACCGGCTCAAGCGCGCGCTGCCCGGCGAGGCCGCCGAGATCGACACGTTCATCGACCTCTCCAAGACCGCGACCGCACTGAGCCGGGCGAGTCTGCTCGGCGAGCCCGTCACCGACCTCTACCGCGCCAACCCCGAGGTGACGCGCTGGAGTCGGCGGTCCCTCGGCAAGCTCTTCGACCACTGCGGGTTCTCCCCCAGGGCCAGGACAGTGCTGGCCGCACAGTTCGGAAACTACGGGGCGCTGCCCGACGACATCGGCTTCGCCGTGCACGCCGGCCTGATGGACCACTACATGCGCGGCGCCTACTACCCCGAGGGCGGCGGCCAGGTGCTGGTGGCCACCCTGGTCGAGGCGCTCGAGGGGCACGGCGGGGAGCTGCGCACCCGGACCGCGGTAGCTCGTATCCTCATCGAGAACGACACGGCGGTCGGGGTCGAACTCACCGACGGCGAGCGCATCATGGCGCCCCTGGTGATCTCCAACGCCGACTACCGCCGGACCATCCTCGACCTGTGCGGCGGGGAGGCGGCCTTCCCCGCCCACCTGGTCAGGCAGACCCGGGAAGCGACCATGCGGTGCCCGCTGACCGCGGTGTACGTCGCGCTGGACACGGAGCTGCCCGACCTCCCCAACGCCAACATCTGGTGGCACGACAGCGACGACCTGGAGCGGGCGCACGCGAGGATGATCGAGGACCAGATGAGGGAGGTTTCTCAGCTGATCTTCTCCTTCGCCTCGGTCAAGGACGCCGGTGCGCCCAATGTGTGCCCGCCGGGGCACAGCAACTTCCAGATCATGACGGTCTGCCCGCCCGGCTATGAGTTCTGGGGCGTGCCCAAGGGACCGGCCGACGGCGAGCGCTACCGCCGCAACGCCGCCTATCTGGCGCGGAAGAAGCAGGTCACCGAGGTGGTGCTGGCCACCGCCGAGAAGGTCATCGGCCCCTTCCGGGACCGCATCACCCATCTGGAGACCGCCACCCCGCTGACCAACGAGCGGTACATCCTGGCCAGCGGGGGCACACCGTACGGGCTGGGCAGCTGGGGCGGTGTGGCCAAGCGCCCCGATGTGCGCACCGGCGTCGAAGGGCTGTATGTGGTCGGCCAGAGCACCCGGTACGGCGCCGGGGTGGGCGGCACCGCCACCGGCGGCATGATGTGCGCCTCCCATGTGCTGGACCGCCAACTGCTGGCGGAGGTGCACGGGGGCGCCGTCGTGGGAGACCCGTCGCTGCTCCCCGACCGCGGGCCGGACTGGGATCCGCTCAGGGTCTCCCGCGGCCGGGCCCGTCAGAAGGCGAAGGGCCTGGCACGCATCGGCTGACGGCGCGCTTGTGCCGTGGGCTCATCGCCCCGTCCTCCCGGCCCGCTCCTCCAGGAGCCTGGGCGGTGCGGCCTGCTGCCAGGAGTCCACGAGGATGTCGCGCAGCTCGTCCATGTCCTCCAGCGCGGCGAGCCGCACCCGCACCCAGGCGAAGCTCGCCTCGTGGTCGGCGATCCAGAACTTCTCCGGCTCGGCGAGGACCAGTTCGTCGCGCTCCTCCTTGGGACACCTGACGGCCATCGAGGTCTCCTCCTCGGGGAGCGTGGCGAACATCTTCCCGGCCACCCGGAAGGTGGGCATGGACCAGGCGGTCTTCTCCGTCGTCTCGGGGAGCGACAGCGCGATGGCACGGACATCGTCGGACGTGGTCATGGGACGACCGTAAGGCACGCCACCGACACCCGCCCGGCCAGGCCGCTCCTCGCCCGGGCCGGGGCCCGCGCCGTCAGCGGCCCACGGCGTACCCCTGGGCGCCACGGGGGTTGGCGGCCGCGAGGAGGACACCGGTGTCGGGGTCGCGGGCGACCGCGCACAGCCGGCCCTCGGTCCAGGCGCCGGCGATCGTGACGTCATGGCCGCGGCGGCGGAGCTCGGCGATGGCCGGCTCGCCGATCCGGGACTCGACCACGACCTTCCCCGCCGCCATCGACCGCGGGTGGAACGAGCCGGGGAAGCTCTCCTGGTGCCAGTTGGGCGCGTCGATGGCGCCTTGCAGATCGAGCCCGGAACGGACGGGCGGACGCAGGGCGACGGCGAGGAAGAAGTGCGTGCTCCACTGGTCCTGCTGGTCGCCGCCGGGTGTGCCGAAGGCCATCACGGGGATGCCGTCGCGCAGGGCGAGGGAGGGGGTGAGGGTGGTGCGCGGGCGGCGGCCGGGGGTGAGGGAGCCCGGCAGCCCGGGGTCCAGCCAGGTCATCTGCAGGCGGGTGCCGAGCGGAAAGCCGAGCTCCGGGATCACGGGGTTGGACTGCAGCCAGCCGCCGCTGGGGGTGGCCGCGACCATGTTCCCCCAGCGGTCGACGACGTCGAGGTGGCAGGTGTCGCCGCGGGTGGTGCCGTCGGGGCCGACGGTGGGCTCCCCGGCGCCGGGCGCGGTGGCGGGCCCGGGGGCGTGGGACGCCGACCGCGCGACCGCGGCCAGGGCCTGCTTGCTCAGGCGCGGCTCGCGGCCGCCGGGCCGCCCCGGCCGCAGCTCGTGGCTGGCACGCTCCCCGATGAGCGCCCGGCGCTCGTCGTTGTACGGGGCGGAGAGCAGGTCGTCGAGCGGGACGTCGGCGGCGTCGCCGTACCAGGCCTCGCGGTCGGCCATGGCCAGCTTGCCGCCCTCGATGAGGGTGTGCAGATAGTCGGGGGTTCCGTAGTCGCCGGCGGTCAGGCCGGGCGGCAGCAGGGCGAGTTGCTGCAGGAACACCGGACCCTGGCTCCAGGGCCCGGCCTTGCACACCGTCCAGCCGTTCCAGTCGTAGGTGGCGGGGGGCTCGTAGGTGGCCGAGAAGGCGGCGAGGTCGTCGCGGGTGAGGGTGCCGGCGTGGCGTTCCCCGGACGAGTCCATGGTGGGCCGGGCGGCGGCCTCGGCGAGCGCCTCGGCGATGAAGCCCTCGCGCCAGATCCCGCGGGCCGCGTCGATCCGGGTCTCACGGCCGGACCCCGTTGATCCCGCCGTTGCCCCAGCCGCCGCCTCGGCCTCGGCGATCAGCCGCCGCCAGGTGGCGGCGAGGGCGGGGTTCTTCAGCAGCCGCCCGGCGGCGGGGGCCCTGCCGCCGGGCAGGTAGAGCTCGGCCGAGGTGGTCCACTCGGTCTCGAAGAGCTCCCGTACGGTCTCGACGGTCCCGCCGACGCGCTCGACGGCGGGGTGGCCGTGCTCGGCGTAGCCGATCGCGTACTTCAGGACCTCGGCGAGTTGCTTGGTGCCGTGGTCGCGCAGGAGCAGCATCCAGGCGTCGAACGCGCCGGGCACGGCCGCGGCGAGCGGGCCGGTGCCCGGGACCAGGTCGAGGCCGAGCGAGGTGTAGTGGTCGATGGTGGCCCCGGCGGGGGCGGGGCCCTGTCCGCACAGGACGGTGGGGGCGGAGCCCGCCGGGGCGAGGATGATCGGCACCTCGCCGGCCGGTCCGTTCAGGTGCGGTTCGACGACCTGGAGGACGAACCCGGCGGCCACGGCCGCGTCGAAGGCGTTGCCGCCGTCCTCCAGGACGGCCATGGCGGACTGGGAGGCCAGCCAGTGGGTGGAGGACACCATGCCGTGGGTGCCCTGGAGGGTGGGGCGGGTGGTGAACATGAGGGGCTCTCCTGGTCTTGGTACGGCTGGGCCCTGGTCGGCACCTGCGCCTCACAGCGCGCGGTGCATGATGTGGAGTCCCACGTACCCCTTCGTCGGGTGGCGGAAGCCCTCCGGGAGCGTGCCCAGCACCTCGAAGCCGAGCGACAGATACAGCCGCACCGCGTGCACGTTGGTCTCCACGACCGCGTTGAACTGCATCCGGCGGAAGCCCGCGGCCCGGGCCCAGTCCAGTGAGTACGCGCACAGCGCCCGGCCCACGCCCTGTCCGGAGTGGGCCGGGTCGACCATATAGCTGGCGCTCGCGACGTGCGCGCCGTTACCCATCTGGTTGTTGTTCATCTTCGCCGTGCCGAGGACCGTGCCCGCCTCGTCGACGGCGACGACCGTACGGTTCGGCGGCGACAGGAGCCACCAGTCGCGGCCCTGCTCCTCGCTGAGGTCGAGCGGATAGGTGAAGGTCTCCCCCGCGGCGACGATCCCGTGGAAGAAGGGCCAGATGGCGGGCCAGTCCCGGGGCGTGGCTTCCCTGATCGGCATCCGGACATGATGCCGGTGGGGCCCGTGGGTACGCCAACGTATTCCGCGGGCCGCGTCCGGGGCGGCGGCCGGGGTCAGCCCCGCTGGGCCAGCTCGCCGAGGAGCTTCCAGGTGCGGCGCTCGTCCTCGGGGGAGCCGATCGCGGTCTGGGTGTAGACGAGTTCGGTGGCGCCCGCCTCGAAGTGCGCGGCCACCTGGGCCGCGAGCAGCTCCTCGTCGCCGATCGCGACGAGGTCGGCGGGGTTGGCGACGCCCTCGCGGTCCAGCGCGGCGCGGTAGGCGGGGAGGGTCGCGTAGTACGCCATGTTCTGCTCGGCGCGGGCGCGGGCGCCCGCCACGTCGGCGGTCACGACGCCGGAGACGATCGCGGCGACGCGGGGCGCCGGGCGGCCCGCGGCTTCGGCGTAGCGCGTGAGGGTGGGCACGGTGTACTCGGCCAGGGTGCGCGGTCCGGACAGGATCGGCAGCGCGCCGTCGCCGAGTTCGCCGGCGGCGCGCAGGGTCTGCTCCCCCGCCGCCGCGACCAGCACCGGCACCCGCGGCCGGGCGCCCGGCACAGTGGCCGGCAGCGAGGTCCTGGCGACCAGCGTCTCGCCGTTGAGGTCCACCGCGCCGGTCTCCAGCAAGGAGCGCAGCGCCTCCAGGTGTTCGCGCAGATGGCGGACCCTGGGGTGCGGCGCGAGCCCGTAGGTCTGTTCGACGAACGACTTGACGGAGAGCCCGACGCCCAGCGTGAAGCGCCCGTGGGAGGCCGCCTGCGCGGTCTGGGCCTGCATGGACAGGGCGATGGGGTGGCGCGGGTAGATGGGTACGACCGCGGTGCCGACGTCGATGCCGGGGACCTCGCGGGCCGCCAGGGCGGCCACGGTGACGGCGTCGTGGTCGAACCGCTGGGTGAACCAGGCCGCGGACAGCCCGGCGTCGGCCAGCTCCTTCACCTGGCCGATCAGAGTGTCGACGGAGTTGGCCTCGCGTGACAGCTGGGTGTGGTCGGTGGGCAGGGCGACACCGATGCGCATGACGTGCTCCGAATCGACGATCGACGGACAGCGGGCCCCCGCCGTGGGCGGGGACCGGGGACACATCTTAACCTGGTAACGAAAGTTACTGGGTAAAGATTTGCTGTTCGGGGTCGCGAGGCGCGCCGACGCGGCGTCAGGCGCGTTCCGGGGTGCGCTCCTCGGTGGGGGCGTTCGCCGCCACCGGAGCGGCCGGGCGGCGGCGCGGGAGGCACAGCGCGGGGAGGACTGCGGTGAACATCAGGGCCACGGCCCAGAGGTAGGTGTCGGCGAAGGGCCCGGCGTGTGTGGGGGTGGCGGTGGTGCCGCCGTTGATGGAGAGCATGACGGAGAAGAAGGCCACACCGATCGCGGCCGCCACCTGGGAAGTGATCTGAAGGGCCGTCGAGGCCGAGGGGGCGTCGTCCGCCGAGAGCCCGCGGGTGGCGGCGGCCATCGCCGGCATCATGGTCGTGCCGACGCCGATACCCAGGACGAGCAGCGGGACGGCCAGCCGCCAGTACGCGGTGGTGTCCGACAGTTGCAGGGTCAGCAGCCCCATGCCGAGCGCCGCCGTGGTGACACCGCCGGCCACCAGCCACCGCGGCGGGACCTTGTCCGCAAGCCGCCCGGAGAACTGCATGGTCACCCCGGCCGCCAGCCCCAGCGGGGCGCCCAGCAGGCCGGAGGCCGTGGCGCTCTCGCCCCGCACCACCTGGAAGTACATGGGCAGAAGCAGCATGCTGCCGAAGTAGCCGACGACGAACAGGCCCAGCGTCCCCACGCCGGCCGCGAAGGGGCGGTCGCGGTACAGGCGCAGATCGATCAGCGGGTGCGGGCAGACCCGGGTCCGTACGACGAAGCCCACGACCAGCGCGGCCCCCACGACCGCCGGGAGCACCGCACCCACGTCGCCGAAGTCGCGGCGCTCGGCGCCGGTGGACAGGCCGTAGATCAGCGCGGCCAGGCCCGGGGAGAGCATCAGCAGGCCGGGCACGTCCAGCCGCCGGCCGGGGGCTCCCGCGGCGCGTGGCAGGGCGCGGGCGGCGACGACCAGGGCGGTGACGCCGATGGGCACATTGATGGTGAACATCCAGCGCCAGGAGAAGGAGTCCACCAGCCAGCCGCCCAGGACCGGGCCGCTGACGGGGCCGATGAGGATGGGGATGCCCATGATGCTCATGATGCGGCCCATGGTCTCCGGGGTGGCGGCCTGCATCATGATCGTCATCCCGGTCGGCACGATCATGCCGCCGCCCAGCCCCTGCACCATCCGGAAGGCCACCAGCGACTCGATCGACCACGCCGTTCCGGCCAGCAGGGAGCCCAGGGTGAACAGCGCGATGGCCGTCATGTAGACCCGCTTGGTGCCGAACCGCCGGATCGCCCAGGCCGTCACCGGGATCACCGCGGCCAGGGCCAGCGAGTAGCCGGAGGACACCCACTGGACCGTGGGGAGCGGGGCGTCGAACCGCTGGGCCAGGGGGTTGATGGCGACGTTCACCACGGTGGTGTCCAGCACCGACATGATGGAGCCGAGGGTGACCACGGCGGCGAGCACCGCCAGCCGGGGTGAGGTGGGCGGGGCGTCGCCGGGAGCTTGCTGCGCAGGTGACATGACAGAGCCTTGTCTTCGTGATCGGCGGGGCGGGTGGATCGCCCGCCCGCGTCCCGAGACTCCGATATAAACCAAGGTTTAAGTCAACCGAGGACCGGCTCCGGCATGTTGTTCGGCCCGCGCGCAGTGCCCGCGCGCCGTGCTCAGCCGCTTCAGGACACCAGCTTCAGGTCAGCGGCTTCAGGTCAGCGGCAGCGCCCGGATCGACTTGCCTCGCACGACGTAGAGCCGGTCCTGCCCCACCAGCAGCCGCGTGGCGCCGAGTACGGAGCCGGACGAGTCGCGCAGGGTCCACCGCGTCCGTCCGGTGCGGCGGTCCACCGCGACCGCGGAGGCGCGGCTGTCGGAGGACGGCGGGAAGACCAGCCCGCCGGCCACCGTGGTGGGGGCGGGCGGCGCGGCCAGGTCGGTGTCCGCCTTCCACCTCCACCGCACATGGCGGGGCGCCAGGTCGACGGCGAACACATGCGTGCCCAGGACCGTGAGATAGGCGACGCCGTCCGCCACCGCGGGGGCGCCGAACACCGACCCCGACCCCTCCGTGCCGGAGGGCAACTGGTCGGGGTCGAGCCGCCAGCCCCGGCGGCCGGTGCGCAGATCGACCGTGCTGAGCCCGCGCCCGCTCACCAGCACGGTGCCCCGTGCCACCGCCGCCGTCCACTGCGGCACCATGTCGCTGCCGTCGCCCGGGACCACGTCGTCCCCGGGCAGCGCCACCCGCCACCACCGCCGGCCGTCGGCCGTGTCGTACGCGGTCACCGAACCGGTGTCGACGAGCACCAGCAGGCCCCCCGCCACCACGCCCGGGAGCTCGTTGGCCGCGCCGCGCCCGAGCTCCCGGCGCCAGCGCACCTTCCGGGCCACCGTGTCGTACGCGAGCAGATACCGGCGGCGGGTGTCCGGCGTGCCGTCGCGGTGCGGGCCCGAGTGGCCGAACACATACGCGGTGCGGGCGTCCCCGGCGCTGACCGGGCGGTCCGTGAAGCGGAAGGTCACCCCCAGCGGGTCGGAGTACCAGGTCCTGCCGTCGGCGGGGTCGACCATCGCCAGCCGGTCGTCCCCGTCGGCGTAGGCGGCCTTCATCACCAGCAGACCGCCGCAGGCCATCGGCGTGTACCCGGACACCGCGGGCGCGGTCCAGCGCAGGGTGCCACGGCGGGCGTCCACACCGAGGATGCCGTCCCCCGGGTCGGCCTGTACGGCGATGACTCCCCGGTGGAACAGCGGCGTGCCGAGGTCCCCGATGGGGCCCCGGTACTCCCACAGCGGCTGCGGCGCGGTGTCCGTGCCGGTGGCGCCGGGGCCGGGCCGGGGTTCGCCGCGGGTGTCGTCGTCACCGGGGCCGGCCACCGCCCACCACACGCCGCCCGCCGCCCCGACCGCGGCCAGGGCCCCCAGCCCGCCCAGCACCAGCCGGCGGCGGGCCGGGCGCGGGCCCTCCTCGGTCGCCGGCGCCTCGGGGGCGGTGTCGGGCGGCGGGGCCTGGGGCTCTTCGCTCCGCCGCGCCGCGACGTTCCAGACGGCCGCGGTGCGCAGCGCGATGTCGTGCAGGACGCCCGCCGGGAGCAGGCCGGCGAAGCGTTCCCGTTCCCTTTCCCGCTCGCGCTCCCCTTCGCGCTCCCGTTCCCGTTCCCCTGCCCGTTCTTGTTCCCGTTCCCGTTCCCGTTCCCGTTCCTGTTCCTGTTCCTGTTCCTGTTCCTGTTCCTGTTCCCGTGGGTGCTCGCCGTCGTCGCCCGTGCCCGCCAGGGCGCGCACGATCCGGTCGGCCGCGGGCCGGTCCGCGGGGTCCTTGGCCAGACACCCGACGACCAGCGGCCACAGCTCCTCCGGCACCCCGGCGAGGTCCGGCTCCTCGTACGCCACGCGGTACAGCACGTCGTTGGCCTCGCCCTCGCCGAACGGCGCCCTCCCGGTGGCGGCGTACACCAGCAGGCCGCCCAGCGCGAACACGTCGGCGGGCGGTCCGACGCTCTGCCCGCCGACGGGGCGTGCCTGTTCGGGCGATATGTAGGCGGGGGTGCCCATCTGACGGCCGGTGCGGGTCAGCCGCTCGGCGCCGACGGCCCGGGCGAGCCCGAAGTCGATCAGTTTGGGGCCGTCGGCGGTGATCAGCACGTTGGAGGGCTTCAGATCGCGGTGCACCAGGCCCTGGCGGTGCACCGTGGCGAGGCCCCGGGCGAGCGTCGCCCCCAGGGCGCGCAGCGCGGCGTACGGCCAGGGGCCGTGGGCCTCCACCGCCTGTGCCAGGGAGGGGCCGAGTAGGTATTCGGAGGCCAGCCACGGCCGCGGCCCGGCCGTGTCGGCGTCCACGACGGCCGGGAAGAAGTCGGCTCCGCCCAGGGAGCGGGCGGCCTGGAGCTCCTGCCGGAACCGCTCGCGGAACTCCTTCTCGTCGGCCAGGTCGCGGTGGACGGCCTTGAGGGCCACGGTCCGTCCGCCGTCGGAGCGGGCCAGGAAGACGGTTCCCATCCCGCCGGACCCGAGGCGGGCGAGCAGGCGGTAGCGGCCGAACGCCTCCGGGTCGTGGCCGAGCAACGGCCGCACGGGCAGGGCGGGCTCGTCCGCCGTCACGTTCACGGTCATCCTTTCACTCCACCGGAAGCATGAACACGGCGGCGCCGTGGGCGACGACGGCGGACGATCTCGCCGGGTAGACGTGGTAATCCTCGAGGAGCCCGCTGCTGCTCTCCTCGAATCGCCACCGCACCCCGCCCGTCCGGGCGTCGAGCGCGAACACGCCCGCCGCCGCGGCGGCCAGCACCGTACGGCCGGAGTCGGTGACCGAGAGGTCGGGGGTCGCCTTCCACACGGTGTCGTCGGGCAGCGCGGACCGCCACAGTTCGGTGCCGCGGTCCGGGTCGACCGCGTAGACCAGCTTGGTGCCGTCGGACACATACAGCACATCGCCCTTTCCGCCCGGCCCCTGGCGGATCACCGGGTGGCCCAGCGGGGACTTCGTCGTCGCGTAGCTGTTGATGTCCAGCGACCACCGCTGTCTGCCCGAATCGATGTCCACGGCGCGCAACGTGGCCCCGCGCGCGGCGTAGAGCAGGCCGCGGCCGGCGGACATCCCGACCTTGTCCCCCGTGCCGACGCCGTCGAAGCGCCTGCGCCACTCCTGGTGTCCGTCGGACAACCGCAGCGAGATGAGCTCCACCTCGCCGCCGGGGTATCCCAGGCCGACCAGCGAGCGGCGGGTGGGGAACGCCCCGATGTCCTCGCCGTACGCGGCGGGCAGCCGGCTCCGCCACCGCTCGCGGCGGGCCCGGGTGTCGTACGCGACCACGTAGACGGGGGGCTTGTCGCCACCGCTTCCGGTGCCCGTTCCGGTGGCGGTCCCGGTCGCGGTGAAGTAGGCGTGGCGGCCGTCCGCGTCGACGGAGAGCATGGTCTGGAAGGTGAGGCCGGTGCCGGAGTACGTGGACTCCACCCAGCGCTGGTGGCCGTCGCGGGCGTTGAAGGCGACGAGTCTGCCACCGATGGCGACGAGGGCGAGTTCGCGGCTGATGGGCTCGGGGGCGGCGTCGGTGCCCAGGTCGTCGCGGCGCCAGCTCGGGCGGCCGGTGCGCAGGTCGAGCGCGACCGCCTCCTGGAGGTTGGTGATGATGGCGAGCCTGCCGCGCCACACCAGCGGCCGTACGGATGTGGCGTCGGTCAGGTCGAAGCGCCACCGGGCGACGGGGGCGGTACCGGCCGGGGGCCGCGGCGCCGGGCTCGTGGCGGGGCGCCGGGCCGGGCCGGGGTCGGTCAGGGCGGACAGCCCGCCGCGGCCCGCCACCCACCCGGCCACCGCCGCGCCGCCGGCCAGCAGTCCGGCGGCCCCCGCGGCGGCGGTGGTGAGCACGGCGCGGCGGGAGGTGGCCGCGGCACCGGAGGGCGGGGGGTCGGCGATGGGATGTGCGCGGTTGCGGCCCTCGCCCCGCGTGGGCGCCGTGAACACATCGTCGTCCGGGAACGCCTCGCCCTCGGCGGCCGGTTCGTCGCGGGCGCCGGGCGGAGCCGCGGCGGGCCCGGGGGCGGCCGCGGGCTCCTCCAGCACCAGCACCCGCGCGGCCTCGCGAGCCAGCCGGGCGACCACGGCGCTCGGCAGCCGAGGGGGCGGCGGTGGCACGGCCGGGTCGGGACCGCCGAAGCCCGCGCGCAGCGCGGCGGGTTCCGGGCGGCGCGCGGGGTCCTTGTCCAGACAGCTCGTCAGGAGGCCGGCGAGCGAGTCGGACAGATGGCCGAGGTCCGGAGGTTCTGCGGCGATCCGGTACAGCACCTGCGGCGGCGCGTCGTCGCCGAACGGAGGGCGGCCGGAAGCGGCGTAGGCGAGGACCGCGCCCAGGGAGAAGACATCGGACGCGGGGACAGGGGCCCGGCCCCTCGCCTGTTCGGGTGACAGGAAGGGGGCGGGCCCGGCGAACCGGCCGGTGTCGTTGTCGTACGCGTCTTCTTCCCCGCCGCCGGCTCCCGTGCTGTGCTCTGCCCCGCAGCCGGCTCCCCCGCCGTGGGCTTCTTGCCGCGGCAGGCGGGCGTGGTGAAACCCGGTCAGCCGGGGCCCGTCCCCGGCGATCAGGACCGCGTCGGCCGAGATGCCGCCGTGCACCATTCCGGCCGAGTGGACCCGCTCCAGCGCCTCGGCGAGCGCGGCGCCCAGCGCGCGTACGTCGTCCTCCGCGAGCCCTCGGGGTGCGGCGCGGACGGCTTCGGTGAGCGGCACGGCGGGGACGTACGCGTAGGCCACCCACGGGGCCGACGCGTCGAGTTCGGCGTCCTCGACGGGGCGCACCCAGCGCCCGGCGGCGGCCCGTGACGCCGCCACATCGCGGCGCAGCCGGGCGCGGAGCCGCTGGTCGTCGGCGAGCGCGGCGCGCACCAGCGTGACCTCGACAGCCGGCCCCGCGCCGACGCGCCGCCCCAGCAGCCGCACGCCGCTCTCCGTCTCCCCCAAGCGGGCCAGCATCCGAAACGGCCCGAGGCGACGCGGATCCGCGTGGTGCAAGGTGTGCATATGTCGGCAGCCCTCCCGGCACGGTGTGCCGCGCCCCCGCTATCTGAACGTACCGCAGCCTAGGGGTGTCGAAGCATGGACGTTCCACATGGCCGAGCCCACGGGCGGGGCGTCGGAGCCTGTGCGTCCGGTGCGTCCGGTGCGTCCGGTGCGTTGGCGTGGCAGGTCACAGGACCGGCATCGCCTGTAGGGCGCCGGCGTGGGTCAGGAAGACCCGGTTGGCCGCGCCGGTCAGGTGCCAGGGCTCGTCGCCCCCGCCGCCGAGCGACCACGCCGCCGCGGCCTTGCGCAGGTCGACGGTCACGACTCCGTCGTCCGGGCCGGACCGGTCCGCGCCGAGCGGGTGGTAGAGGGACTGGCCCTGGACCACGGGGGCCACCGTGGGAAGGGTGTGCGTACCGGGGAGGAGGGACCAGGTCTGTTCGCCGGTGCGGGCGTCGACCGCGATCAGCTGGTCCTGCCAGGCGAGGTGGAGGGAGCCGTGGGCCGGGGTGGGTGCGCCCCAGACGCCGCCGCCGGGCGCCGGGGTGGCCCAGCGCCGTGCGCCGTCCGCGAGGGTGAGGGCCCTCAGCGAGGCGCCGCCCAGGTACACGGTGTCGCCCGCGACGGCGGGCGTGAGGGCCACCCCGGCGGCGGTGTCCTGACGCCAGGCGACCGAGCCGTCGTCGGTGCGGTACGCGGTCACCGTCCCGTCGGATCCGGCGACGACGAGCCGTCCTCCGGCCGCTGCCGCCGCGGCGCCCTTCGCCGTGCCGGTCGCCGCCCGGGTCGTCCAGCGGGCCCGAGCGCCCGTCAGCGGCAGTGCGCTCAACCGCCGTTCGCCGTCCAGTACGTACATCGTGTCGGCGTCGGCGGCCAGGAGCCGCGTCGCGCCGGCCGCCCGGGACCAGCGCTCCCGTCCGCCGCGGACGTCCAACGCGGTCAGCCGTCCGCCCGCGGTGACGACGAGGACGACGCCGGCCGCCGTGAGCAGGCCCGCGGCGGACAGCGGCGTGCCCCGGTCGGTCCAGGTCCACGCGGGCTGCCCGGTGTCCGCGGCCCAGGCGGTCAGGCCCTTGGGCGTTCCGGCGACCACGACCTCGCCGGCCGCGAGCGGGCCGGGGCCGTCGGTGGCGAGGCCGTCGCGGGTCCACAGCGGGGCGGGCGCGGTGCCCGTGGTGTACCGCGCCAGCGGGGTGGCGGCGGGCGCGCCGGGGCCACGGCCGTCGCCGCGCAGCAGCCACCACCCCGCCCCGCCGCCCGCGGCGCAGACGGTGACCACGGCCGCGGAGGCGGCCGCGGCCGTCACCCGGCGCCGGGACGGGGCCGCCTCGGGGGCGGCGGAGCGGACCGTACGGTCGGCGTCCGCCGCGCAGCGGGCGAGTTCGGCGGCGAGCGGCCCGGAGCGCCAGGCGGGGCGGCGCAGGGCCAGGCACGGCCGGTTCGCCGCGCGCCATGCGGGACCGCGCGCCGTGCCCCGTTCTGTGCGCAACCGCCGCGCCACCTCACGCGGCTCGGGGCGTTGTGCGGGCTCCTTGGCCAGACAGTCGGTCACCACCCCCAACAGGGTCGGCGGTACGCCCTCCAGGTCCGGCTCCTCATGGACGGTGCGGAACTGGACGGCCGCCGGGTGACCGTCGCCGAAGGGCAGGCGCCCGCCGGCGGCGAACGCGAGCACGGCGCCCAGCGCGAAGACGTCGCCGGATGGCCCGGTGCGCCGGCCGAGCACCTGCTCGGGGGCGGAGAAGCCGGGCGTGGCGGGGGCCGACCCGGCGCCGGTGAGGGTCATTCCGTGCTCGGGCCGGGCGATGCCGAAGTCGATGATGTACGGGCCGCCGCGGGTGAGCACCACGTTCGACGGCTTCAGGTCCCGGTGCACCAGTCCGGCCGCGTGGATCTCCGCCAGCGTTCCGGCCAGTGCCGCCCCCAGCGCCCGCACGTCCGCCTCCGCGAACGGACCGTACCGGTCCACGGCGCGGGTCAGTGTCAGCCCCGGGAGGAATTCCGAGGCGAGCCAGGGCCGTTCGCCCCACATCCCGTGCCCGAGGACGGCCGCCACCCCGGGCCCGCGCACCGACCGCGCCACCTCGGCCTCCCGCCGGAAGCGGTCCAGCATCCCGGGGTCCACACCCTCCGTGGCCCGCAGCGCCTTCACGGCGGCGGTCCGGCCCGCCGCGTCCACCCCCAGATAGACCTTCCCCATGCCGCCCGCGCCGACCACTCCGAGCAGCCGGTAGGGACCGAGCCGCATCGGGTCGTCGTCGGCGAGCGGGGCGACTGTCGGGTTCTCGGTCATGGCCACGACCCGCGATCGTAGACGGTCGTAGACGGCCCCGGACCGGCGTCTACGCTGTGCCCGTGATCTTTCCGCGCGCCCCGCTGTCCGAGCTCGTCCGCCGTGTGCCGCCCCCGTCCGAGGCCGTGGACGGCCACGGCGACTGGGAGGCGGCCGAGGCCGCGCTGGGCGTGCGGCTGCCCGCCGACTTCAAGGCGCTGGTCGCGGCTTACGGGCGGGGCGAGTTCTGCGACCACATCTGCCTGTGCACACCGTTCGGCGAGGACAATCCGGTCCGGCTCGCGGCGGATCTGCTCGAGGACTACGGCGGCATGCGGGACATGTTCCCCGAGCGCTACCCCTATCCGCTGTTTCCCGAGCCGGGGGGACTGATCGCGTGGGCGGTGACCGGCAGCGGACACCATCTGTGCTGGCGCACCGCGGGGCCGCCGGACGAGTGGCCGGTCGTGGTGTGGTCGCGTGACGACGACTACGAGGAGTACGGGCCCGGCGCCGCCGACTTCCTGGAGGGATGGATCACCGGGCGGATCGTCTCGGAGGCCATCCCCAACGACCAGCCCGACCTGGCTCCGTGGTTCGACTCGGCGCGCGAGCTGGCCCATGTGTACGTCGAGCTGGCGGAGGGCGAGCGGCCCTACCCGGAGCGGCTGCGGCTCCTGCGCGAGGCGCTGGCGCCCACCGCCGACCGGGGCGGCTTCGTGTCCGAGCACGACGGCAAGCGGCAGGATCATTTCGCGACCGTGGACGGCGGCTGGGAGGTGACGTACGAGACGGCGTACGGCCATCAGATCCGGGTGGCGTTCCCTCCCGAGGACAGCGAGCGGGCGCGGCTGGCCGTGCTGGGCGCGGCGCGGGTGATGGGCTGTGAGGTGCTGAGGCTGTCGACCGTGCACGGCACGGCCGGGTGGCAGCCCCTGCCCTGAGCCTTGTCGTGGCGCGTCCGGCACGTCCGGCGCGTCCGGTGGCCGGGGGCGTCGCTCAGCCGCCGATCCCGTGGTCGGCGAGCGGACCCACCGTCCAGCCCTCGTCCCGGCATACGCGGACGAGGGCGGGCAGCGCGCCGAGGGTCGCCCGCCAGCAGCCGGGCTCGGCCACCCGGTCGGAGTCGTGGAGCAGCACCGTGCCGCCGCCGCGCAGATCGCGGCGTACGGTGGCGAGCACCGAGGCCGGCGTCGCCTGCGCGGTCCAGTCGCGGCCCCAGGCCGTCCACAGGACGGGGCTGAGCCCGGCCCGTGCGGCGGCCAGCACGCGGCCGCCGGTCAGAACCCCGTACGGCGGCCGGTACCAGCGCGGGACCGTGCCCGTGGTCCGCCGTACGACGCGGGCGGCGTGCGCGACTTCACGCAGGTCGCGGGCGACCGTGGGCAGCCACGGGCGGCTGTGCGTCCAGCCGTGGACGGCGAGCTCATGGCCACGGCGGGAGATGTCCTGTGCGGTCTGCGGGTGGCGCAGGACGCTGTCGCCGAGGACGAAGAAGGTGGCCCGTACGGCGAGCTCGTCGAGGGCGTCGAGGACGTGCGGGGTGGACCCGGGGTCGGGGCCGTCGTCAAAGGTGAGGGCGATGTGGTCGGGCCGCCCGCGGCCGGCCAGGACCGGGAAGAAAGCGCGCCGCACGCCCGGCAGCCACGTGCCGGCGGGGGCCACGTGTGCGGCCGCCACCAGGGCCGTCATCCCCGTGGCCAGAGCCTCGGCCCGCTGGCGGCCGCCGTATCCGGCCATTCGGCGGCTCATGAGCGGCTCATGTGGGGCTGCCGCTTCCGGTCACGTGGGGCCACCGCCCCGGGCACGAGGCTCCACCGCACTCGTGCACGCGGGACCACTGCCCCGGCCACGAAGCGCCACCGCCCGCCCTGGGCACGCGAGACCGCCCCGGCCATGAAGCGCCACCGCCCCGGGCACGGGGCTCCATCGCTCCCGGGCACGCGGGACCGCCACCCCGGGCACGAAGCGCCACCGCACCCGGGCACGCGAGACCGCCGCCCCGGCCACGCGGGACCACCGTCCTGGGCACGCGGGGACCACCGTCCCGGTCGCCCACCGCACCCAGCCACCCGGACCGCCACCCCGGCCACGAAGCGCCACCACTCCCTGGGCACGCGGAACCACCGCCCCCCGGGCACGAAGCGCCGCCGCCCCACCCACCCGGGGCCGCCACCCCCGTCACAAGGCGCCACCGCCCCGGCCACGCGGAACCACTGCCGGCGCGGGCACAAGGCGTGGCGCCACCGCCCCACCCACCCGAGACCACCATCCTGGCCACAAGGCGCCACCGCACCCGCCCACCCGGAACCACCGCCCCCGTCACGAAGCGCCACCGCTTCCGGTCCGGCGCGCCGCGCGGGGTGGGCGGGTGGGGCGCTCGGTGGTCGGCCGGGTGGTTGTGTCCCAGCCGTCGGCGACGGCCGGCGAGCGGGACAGGCCGACGATCCCGGCTGCCATCAGGGCGACACCGACCGCCTCGGGCACGATGCGCGGCCCCAGGGCGACGCGCTCGCCGAAGAGCACCCAGCCCAGCGCGATGCTCATCAGCGCGTCGCCGAGGGTGAGCGCGGGCTGCGACGCCGCGAGGGTGCCGGCCCGCAGGGTGCTCTGTAGCAGCAGGAAGCTCAGCAGCCCGACGCCGCACACCGCGTAGAGCGGCCAGCTGGTGAACACGGCGGCCACGCCGCCGGAGAACCGGCCGGTGAACTCCTTGATCAGCGCCGCGGTGCAGGCGAAACACGTGGCGGTGGCACACCCCAGAACGGCGGCGCGGGCCGGGCCGCGCACCGCGCGGGCCACCGCGCTCAGGACGCACACGGCGAGCGCCGCCAACAGTCCCACCGGGAGCCAGCGGCCGTTCTTCGCGGTGCTCTGGCCGTGCGAGGGGTCGGCGGCCACGAGGAACAGCGCCAGCCCGGCGGCGAGCGTCACGAACGCCAGCCACGTCCGGCCGTCCGGGCGGTGGCGGAAGACGAGGCTGCCGACCACCAACGTGAACAGCAGTTCGGTCACCAGCAGCGGCTGGACGACGGAGAGCCGCCCGACCGCGAGCGCGCCGACCTGGGCCACCGCCGAGACCACCATCGCCGCCCCGCCGGCCAGCCAGAACGGGCGTCGCAGCAGCCGGGCCAGCCGGAGCAGGGACTGCCCGGCCCTCCGCGCGGCCCTCCGCCCCGCTCGCCGCCCCTGCTCTTGTTCCTGCTCCTGTTCCATCGCGGCGCGTCGCTGCAGCACGGACGCCGCGCCGTTGCCCAGGGCGGACAACAGCGCCAGCAGGATCGTCAGCGCGTCGTTCACCTCGTCACCCGAAGCGGGCCGCCAGCCGGCGGTACAGCGCCGGGGCCGCGCTGCGGACCAGTCCGGGCAGGCGCAGCCAGGCGGGTACGTAGACCTCGTCGCGGCCTCGCGCGACGGCGTCCCAGACCGCTTCGGCGACCCGGTCCGGGGGCATCGGGCGGGGTCTGCGGCGGGTGTAGGGGGTGCCGCGGCGGGCGAAGAACGGGGTGTCCACCACGCCCGGGACGACGTGGGTGACCCGTACGCCGGACCCGCGGAGCTCGTACCGCAGGGCGTCGGCGAAGGTGCCGAGCGCCGCTTTGGCGGCGGAGTACACCGCCTCGCCCTCGACCCCCACGCTGCCCGCGACCGATCCGATGAGCACGATGTGTCCGCGCCGCTCGGCCAGCATGCGTGGCAGCACCAGACGCGCCAGGCGTACGGCGGCGAGCAGGTCGACGGAGATCACCCGGTCGATGGCGGCGGGCGGCATCGAACCGAACGGTCCGGCCCAGCCGACCCCCGCCCCGGCGACGAGCAGATCGATCCGCCCGGCCGCGCGGAAGGCCTCCCGGACCAGGTGGCCGCTTCCTTCGTCGGTGGCCAGGTCGGCGGGGAGGGCGGTGGCCGAGGTCCGGGCCGCCACGCGGTCCAGCCGCTCCCGGTGGCGGCCGCTGATCAGCAGCCGCCAGCCGCCCTCGGCGGCCAGCCGGTCCGCGACGGCGGCGCCGATGCCCGAGGACGCGCCCGTCACCAGCGCCACGCCGCGGCATGGGGCGGCGGGGCTTTCGGCGTCCCGGGCCGGGCCACGGTGGGTTCCTGTGTCCGGGAGGGGGCGGGTCATGGCGACTCCCTGTGACGGCCGGCCGGGGCGCGCGGCCGCCAGATGGTTTGGCGACACGCGGATCGGTTACCTCCAGTTAGCCACGTTCAGCTCCACCACGCACCACACGCACCACGCCGCACCACACGCGGCGCACCGGCACCCGCAGCGCGTCGGCCGTACACACCACCGGAGGTGACCATGTACCCGCCGCCCGATGGCCGGCGTGCCGGGCCCCCTCCCCGGGAGCGCCGGTGAGCAGGCGTTTCCTCGTGGTGAGCGCCAGCATGGGCTCCGGTCACGACGCGGTGGCCGGGGAACTGGCGCGGCGCCTTGCGGACCGGGGACACCGGGTGGACCGGACCGATGTCCTCGCGCTGCTGCCCGCCGGGATCGGCCCGGGGCTGCGCTCCGGATACCGGGCGGCGATCCGCCGCCTCCCCGTCCTCTACGCGGGGATCTACGCCGCGTTCTTCCGCCCCGGCCCCGGCCCGCGGCCGGGCAGCGCCCCGCTGGCGGCGCTCGCCGAACACCGCCTGCTGGACCTGGTGGAGCGGTGGCGGCCGGATGTGGTCGTCCCGGTCTTCCACCTCGCCGCCCAGCTCACCGGCCGGCTCCGCGCGGGCGGGGCGCTGCCGGTGCCCAGCGCCGTCGTCGTCACCGACTTCGCGGTGCACCGGCAGTGGCTGCACCCGGGCAACGATCTGCATCTGTGCGTCACCGCCGAGGCGGCCGTCACCGTGCGGCGGGCCGTGGGCCGGCCCGCGGTGGCCACCGGTCCGGTGGTGGCCGGGCGTTTCTTCGCCCCCGCCCCGGGGGCGGCCGACTGGCGGCGCCGCTTCGCGGCCCGCGCGCCCGGGAGGCCTCCGGTGGCGCTGGCGGCGGGTGCGTGGGGGGCCGGTACCCGCCTGGCCGCCACGGCGCGGCTGTTGGCCTCGGCGGGATATCTGCCGGTGGCGCTGTGTGCCCGCAACGAACGGCTGCGCCGCGAGCTGTCGCGGTCGCCCGGGGTGTGGGCCATCGGCTGGGAGCCGGACCTGCCCGGTCTGCTGGCCGCCTCGCGGGCCGTGGTGGACAACGCCGCCGGGCAGACCGCCCTGGAAGCGCTGGCCGCCGGAGTGCCCGTGGTCGGCTACCGCCCCATCCCGGGCCATGGGCGGGAAGGTGTCCGCCACATGGCGGCGCTGGGTGTGAGCGACCACGCGCGGAACGCGCGGGAGCTCGTACGAATGCTCGACACGCTCACCGCGCCCGGCGTGGCGCGTGACCGTCGGATCGCCGCGGGGCGCCGCCTGTTCACCGGCGACGCCGCGGCCTGTCTGGCCGAGGTGGCCCTGGGCCGGGTGGCCGGGGCGGCCCACGGTACGGCGGGCGATTAGGCCTGCCGGTTTGCTCAAGGGGGTGTCGAGGAGGCGCCCGCCGGGCGGTGGATGGGCGGTGTCCGCCCGTCAGGCGCCGACCTCTGCGGCCTGGGTCAGGCCTCGTACAGGCCGCGGCCGGCGCTCTTGGCCCGGTCCGCCTTGCGGAGTCGCTCCAAAGTGTTACGCACGGAGTTGACGTTCGTGCGCGTCTCGTCGCGCCCCAGGGCCTCGTTGACCTCAGCGGCCCGCAGCGGGCGGCCCGCCTTGCGCAGGGCTTCCAGCACATTCTCCGAGAGCCCACCGGAGCGCTCTGCCGCCGGTTCGGTCTTGGGCGCCGCGGCGGCCTTCTTGGCCGTCTTCTTGGCGGCCGGGGCCTTCTTGGCGGCGGTCTTCGAAGTCCGCGCGGCGGCCGGGGCCTTGGCCTTGCCCTTGCTGCGCTGACGGCCGATGGCGGCCTTCCGCGTGGCGGTGGCGGTGGCCCCGGCGGCGGGAGCCGGCTCAGCGGCCGCTTCCGGTGCCGCCTCGGGGGCAGCCTCAGCCGCCGTGGCCGCCTTGTCGTCGGCCACCGGCTCCGGAGCCGCGGTCTCGGCCACGGGCTCCTCCGGCGCCTGCTGCGGCGCCGGCACGCTGGAGAGCGCTTGAAGGCTGTTCAGCGCGCCGCTGACCGCCTCCAGTCGCTTGGTGACAGTTTCCAAATCCTTCTTGAGAGCCTCCTGCTGTTCCTCGAGTCGTGGGAGTTCTGTCTCCAGCGCCTCGATCGTCGATCCCACACTGTTGTCCGCACTCAATGCGTTCACCACCACTTCATACCCTTTCTACGCCCATCGCAGCTGCGATTATGCCTGGTGTTCAGATGTGTACGGTGCCCTCCACACCGCCACACAACACCATCGAATCCACTTGCGCACCACTTCGAACACATGCGTTTCCCCGCGTGTGAATGTCCGACTGGGTGTCAGAATCCCCGGAAGGCCGAGCGTAGAGGTGTAATCGGGCCCAGCGGAACACCGGTTGGCGATACGGATGTGGCCACCACACAGATGTGGCCGCCGTCGGACGTGCGACGGCGGCCACATCGGCATGGCGGGTCACTGCTCGTAGGCGTCCACCAGGCCCTGGATGTCGATCTTCTTCATGCCGAGCATGGCCTTGGTGACCCGCGCCGACTTGACCGGGTCGGGGTCGCGCAGCAGTTCCATCAGCTTCCCCGGCACGATCTGCCACGACAGCCCGTACTTGTCCTTCAGCCAGCCGCAGGGCCCCTCTTCCCCGCCGTCGCCGAGCCGCGCCCACAGCTCGTCCACCTCTTCCTGCGTCGCGCAGTCCACGGAGAGCGAGATGGCCTCGGTGAAGGTGAAGTGGGGGCCGCCGTTGAGCGCGATGAACCGCTGCCCGGCGAGTTCGAAGGTGACGGTCATGACCGTGCCCGCCTCTCCCGGCCCCGCCTCCCCGTAGCGCTGGATGTCCACCACCCGGGAGTCGTCGAAGATGGACGTGTAGTGGTGGGCCGCCTCCTCGGCCTGGTGGTCGAACCACAGGAACGTCGTGATCTTTTGCATGATGTGCTCTCCTCGCCGACTCGGGACCGGTGCCTGTGTGTCCTAGGACCGGCCGGGCCGCGAGAACTCATCGGTCGGGGGCAAAATGGCGGAGCTCATCGGTAGCTGCGCAGGCCACGCCGGTAGGCCGCCGCGCGGTACGGCGGTGGCCGCACCGCATCAGTCGTCGGATCCGGGTGCCGTCGAGTTACGGGCCGCGCGTGTGATCCGCGTCATACGCCGTCGGGAATGACGCCGTCCCGAATACGGCGTGGCCGTCGGGCCGTCCGGACGTCAGGAACGGGCGCCGCGCAGTGCGTCGGCGAGCGGGCCCGCTCCGGTCAGCTCGATGGCTCCGGCGGCGATGCCGTCGGCGACCGTGAGCGTGCCCTGGGCGAGGGCGACGCAGGTGTCGGCGTCCACGACGAGCCGGGCGTCCGCGCGCTCGGCCGGTCCGTCCCCGTACGACGGCTCGGCCGCACCGAACACCAGATGGAAGCCGCCCTCCTCCAGCACCACATCGACGACCCCTTCGTGTTCCGCCGCGAGGTGCCCCAGCCGGTGGAGCAGCGGCAGGGCGAACCAGTGGGCCCGGATGGCGTCGGTGGGCTGCCGCTCGGCCAGCGCGGGCGCGCCCCAGGCGGCGAGGGCGGTGAGGACCGGCAGCAGCGAGCGGCCGTGGGGGGTGAGTTCGTAGACGGAGACCGACGCCGGCGGCGGCAGCTTCCGGCGGGCGAGTACGCCGTCACGCTCCATGTCCTTCAGCCGGGTGGCGAGCATGTCCGTGCTGACCCCGGGCAGGTCGGTGTGGAGGTCGGTGTATCTGCGGGGGCCCGCCAGCAACTCCCGCGCGATCAGCAGCGTCCATCGGTCACCGACAACATCGAGGGCCCGCGCGATCGCGCAGTACTGGTCATAGCTTCGGCGTGGCATGCGCCCCAGTCTAGCCATTTAGTTGGACTTTCCAAGTGGCACCTTGGTAGAACAAAGTAAGCCATCGTCGAGTGATGAGGCGGAGCGAACCGGGAGGGCGCGACATGGAGTTCCGGCAGTCGAGCAAGCTCAGCGAGGTCTGTTACGAGATCCGGGGTCCGGTGATCGAGCACGCCAACGCGCTGGAGGAGGCCGGACACAGCGTGCTGCGCCTCAACACGGGCAATCCGGCGCTGTTCGGGTTCGAGGCCCCGGAGGAGATCCTCCAGGACATGATCCGGATGCTGCCGCAGGCCCACGGCTACAGCGACTCGCGCGGCATCCTCCCCGCCCGCCGGGCCGTGGTCCAGCACTACCAGCAGCACGGCCTGGACGACATCGGCGTGGACGACGTCTTCCTCGGCAACGGCGTCTCCGAGCTGGTGTCCATGTCCGTCCAGGCCCTGGTCGAGGACGGGGACGAAATCCTCATCCCGGCCCCCGACTTCCCGCTGTGGACGGCGGTCACCGCCCTGGCGGGCGGCAAGCCCGTGCACTATGTGTGCGACGAGTCCGCCGACTGGTACCCGGACCTCGACGACATGGCGTCGAAGATCACCGACCGCACGAAGGCCGTGGTGATCATCAGCCCGAACAACCCCACCGGGGCCGTCTACCCGCGCGAGATCCTCGAAGGCATTCTCGACCTGGCGCGCCGCCACCACCTGATGGTCTTCTCCGACGAGATCTACGACAAGATCCTCTACGACGGGGCGGTCCACCACAGCCCCGCCGTCCTCGCCCCGGACCTGGTGTGCCTGACCTTCAGCGGACTGTCCAAGGCCTACCGGGTGGCCGGGTTCCGGTCCGGCTGGGTGGTCGTGTCCGGCCCCCGGCAGCACGCCAGGAACTACCTGGAGGGCCTGACCATGCTGGCCTCCATGCGGCTGTGCCCCAACACCCCCGCGCAGTTCGCGATCCAGGCGGCCCTCGGCGGCCGGCAGTCCATCGAGGACCTCGTGCTGCCCGGCGGACGGCTGCACGAGCAGCGCGACCGCGCGTGGGAGAAGCTGAACGAGATCCCCGGAGTCTCCTGCGTCAAGCCCAAGGGCGCGCTGTACGCGTTTCCGCGCATCGACCTCGGCGTCCACCGGATCCACGACGACGAGCGGTTCGTCCTGGACCTGCTGCTGCGCGAGAAGATCCAGGTGGTACAGGGCACCGGCTTCAACTGGCCGCGCCCCGACCACTTCCGCATCCTCACCCTCCCGCACGTCGACGACCTCGAGTCGGCCATCAGCAGGATCGGGCGGTTCCTCGGCGGTTACCGGCAGTCGTGACCGCGGGCGCCCGAGCGCGCCTTCGCACAGGTGTCGCGCACCACGAGCGGACAACTGTTTGTAAGATGCATGCTTATGGGCGGGGTGATCTCGGGTTTCGGCGTCATCGCGAGCATCGTCGTCACCGGCTACGCCCTGGGGCGCCGCGGCTCGCTGGGCAAGCACGGGCGCGACGTGCTCACCGCACTCGCCTTCCAGGTCGCCAGCCCGGCGCTGCTGTTCTCCACGCTCGCCCGGGCCGACCTCTCCGTCCTGGTGTCGGTCCCGATGCTCGTCACCGCGCTGAGCACCTTCGTCGTCGCGGGGACGTTCATCGCCGTCGGCGCCGTACGCCGGTGGAGCGTGGGCCGGACGACGATCGGCGCGCTGTGCGCCAGCTATGTCAACGCCGGAAATCTGGGCATCCCCGTCGCCATGTACGTCCTCGGGGACGCCTCCCTGATCGCGCCGGTCCTGCTCTTCCAGCAACTCGTCATGGGCCCGATCGCCCTGACGGTCATCGACCTGAGCCGCAGCGAGGGCCGCCAGTCGCTGGTCAGGCGGTTCACCACGCCGCTGCGCAACCCCGTTCTCGTCGGCTCCCTGTGCGGCGTGGCGGTGGCCGCCGCCGGCTGGCGGATCCCCGGGCCGGTCATGGAGCCGGTCTCGCTGCTGGGCGGGATGGCGGTCCCCGGTGTGCTGCTGGCCTTCGGCCTCTCGCTGCCCGGCAGCGCCCTGCCCGGGCGTGGCGAGGATCGCGGCCCGGTGCTGCTGTCGGTGGCGCTGAAGGCCTTCGCGCAGCCGGTGGTGGCGTGGGCCATCGCGGCCGGAGTGTTCGGGCTGGGCGGCGCCGCGCTCTTCGCCGCCGTCGTCACCTCCGCGCTCCCGGCGGCGCAGAACCTCTTCACATACGCCGTGCAGTACGAGACCGCGACGAGGCTGGCGCGCGAGTCGATCCTGCTGTCGACGTTTCTCGCGGCTCCGGTGCTGCTCACGGTGGCGGCGCTGCTCGGCTGAGGGGTGCCGGTCCCCACGAGGAGGCGCGGGCCCGCCCGTGGACACCACACCAGCGATCTCCGCGTCCGCCGCGAGATGTGCCGGATGTGAGTGTCGCGCTGCGCATGCCCGGCGGCCCGGCTACCGTCGATGTCGCTCGGACCCCCGCCAGGAATCGAGGAACAGCAATGGCACCCTCTGTGTCGGCCTCTGCCTCCATCGGAGTCACAGGGCTCGCCGTCATGGGCAGCAACCTCGCCCGCAACTTCGCCCGGCACGGCTACACCGTCGCGGTGCACAACCGGACCCCCACCCGCACCCGCGCCCTGATCGAGGAGTTCGGGCACGAGGGCTCGTTCGTGCCGGCCGAGAGGCCCGCGGACTTCGTGGCCGCGCTGGAGCGGCCCCGGCGGCTGGTGGTGATGGTGAAGGCGGGCGAGCCGACCGACGCGGTGATCGACGAGTTCGTGCCGCTGCTGGACCCCGGGGACATCGTCATCGACGGCGGCAACGCCCACTTCGAGGACACCCGCCGCCGCGAGGCCGCGCTGCGCGAGAGAGGCATCCACTTCGTCGGCACGGGCATCTCCGGCGGCGAGGAGGGCGCGCTGCACGGCCCCTCCATCATGCCCGGCGGGTCGGCGGAGGCCTACGCCGAGGTCGGGCCGATGCTGGAGACGATCAGCGCGCATGTCGACGGCGAGCCGTGCTGCACCCACATCGGCTCGGACGGCGCCGGACACTTCGTCAAGATGGTGCACAACGGCATCGAGTACGCCGACATGCAGCTGATCGCCGAGGCGTACGACCTGCTGCGGCGTGCGGCGGGACACACCCCCGCGCAGATCGCGGACACCTTCCGCCGCTGGAACACCGGCATGCTGAACTCCTACCTCATCGAGATCACCGCCGAGGTCCTCGCCCACACCGACCGGGAAACCGGCAAGCCGTTCGTCGACATCGTCGCCGACGCCGCCGAACAGAAGGGCACCGGCCGCTGGACCGTGCAGATCGCGCTCGACGTGGGCGCGCCGGTGCCCGGCATCGCCGAGGCCGTCTTCGCGCGCTCGCTGTCCGGCCACACCGGTCTGCGCGCGGCCGCCCGGCAGCTGTCGGGACCGCAGGGGGCCGCCCTGGCCGGGGCGGACGCCGACCGCCTGGTCGACCGGGTCGAGCAGGCCCTGTACGCGTCGAAGATCGTCTCGTACGCACAGGGCTGGAACATGATCCAGGCCGCGGCCGACCAGTTCGGCTGGGACATCGACCTGGGCGCGGTGGCCAAGATCTGGCGCGGCGGCTGCATCATCCGGGCCGGCTTCCTGGACGAGATCCGCAGCGCGTACGCGGCCGAACCCGCGCTGCCCACACTGCTCGCCGACGAGCGGTTCGCCCGTCAGCTCGGCGAGGCGCAGGACGCGTGGCGGGCCGTGGTCACCACCGCCGCCCAGCAGGGGATCCCCACGCCCGGGTTCTCCTCCGCGCTCGCCTACTACGACGCGCTGCGCGCCGACCGCCTGCCCGCCGCCCTCATCCAGGGGCTGCGGGACTTCTTCGGCGCCCACACCTACCGGCGCGCCGACCGCGAGGGCGTCTTCCACACCGAGTGGTCCGGCGACCGGAGCGAGACCGGGAAGTGAGGCCGCGCCGGGGCGTGATGTGATCGGCGGCGCCCCGGTGAAGAATCGGGAAACGGGGGAATCAGGAAACGGAAACCGGCTTCTGACCGTGCGAGGACCACGACGGCTGGAGGGAAACACAGGTGACCGTATCCATACCGGATCCGCCCCGGACACCCGGGGAGGCCGTCCGCCCGACGCGCCGCGCCCTGGTGGCGGGGTCGGTGGGCAACTTCATCGAGTGGTACGAGTTCGGCGTCTACGGCTACTTCGCGACGGTCATCGCCGCGAACTTCTTCACCCCCGAGGGAGGAAACGACCTCGAGGGCCTGGTCAAGACCTATGCGTCCTTCGCGCTGGCCTTCTTCTTCCGGCCGATCGGCGCCGCCGTCTTCGGCCGCCTCGGCGACCGGATCGGCCGCCGCCCCGTCCTGATCTCCGTGGTGCTGCTGATGACCGCGGCCACCACGCTGATCGGGCTGCTTCCCACCTACGACACGGTGGGCGCGGCCGCGCCGTGGCTGCTCACCTTTCTGAGGGTGCTGCAAGGGCTGTCCGCGGGCGGCGAGTTCGGCGGGGCGGTCTCGATCATGACGGAGTTCGCTCCTGCCGGGCGGCGCGGGCTGTACGGAGCGTGGCAGTCCTTCACCGTGGCGCTGGGCCTGCTGGGCGGGGCCGGCGTGGCCGCGCTGCTGGCCACGGTGTTGAGCGAGCAGGCGCTGAACGACTGGGGCTGGCGGCTGCCCTTCGTCCTGACGCTGCCGATGGGCCTCGGCGCCCTGTGGCTGCGGCTGCGGCTCGAGGAGACCCCCGCCTTCCGTGGCGCCGGGGGCACCAGGGACGCCGAGGAGCAGACCGGTGGCGCGGCCGCGCCCCTGCCGGCTCCGCCCGTGGCCGAGGTGGCGCGGGCCATTGTCCTGGGCGCCGGGCGCATCATGGGCTGGGCTGCGGCCGGTTACACCTTCCTCGTCGTCCTGCCGTCGTATCTGCAGAGCACCTTGGGGGCCAGCTTCCGGCAGGCGCTGATCGCGACCGTGGTGGCCAATCTGGGCTTCGCCGCCTCCATCATCCCGGCCGGGTGGCTCAGCGACCGGATCGGCAGACGGCCGGTGATGGTGTCCGGGGCCGCGCTGGTGGCCGTCTCGGCGATCCCGCTGCTGGACCTGTTGCAGGACGCGGATCGTTCGAACCTCGTCAAGGGGCCGGCGGTGTTCGCCGCCGGGGCAGCGGTCGGGCTGATGGCCGGCCCCGGCCCGGCCATGCTGGCGGAGATGTTCCCGACCCGGGTCCGCTACACCGGGCTCGGCCTGGCGTACGCGCTGTCGAACGCCGTCTTCTCCGGCTGCGCCGGGCTCATCATCACCAAGACCATCGAGCGGACCGGCGAGGTGGACATCCCCGCGTACTACACCACGGTGACCTGCGCCATCAGCCTCCTGGCGCTCCTCACCCTGCGCGGGGACGACCACCGCGGCCCGCTGCGCGAAGGCCACCGGGCGCGGCAGGGCGAGACACCGCGCCCGGACGGGGCAGGAGACGGGCCGGGGGATGGACAGGAGGACGGGCAGGAGGACGGAAAGGGAGTCGGCCGGTGCGGGTGATCGGGCTGATGTCGGGCACGTCGTACGACGCCATCGACGCCGCGGCCGCCGATCTGGCCCTCGACGGGGACCGGCTTGTGCTGACCCCGCTGGGCCTGGTCAGCGCCCCGTACGAGGAGGAGCTGCGCGAAGCGCTGAGCGCCGCGCTGCCACCGGCGCCGACGACCCTGCGGGCCGTGTGCGAGCTCGACACGCGCATCGGCCAGGCGTTCGCCTCCCTCGCCGTCCGGGCCGACCGGGAGCTGTGCGACGGGCGCGCCGAGCTCATCAGCTCGCACGGGCAGACCGTCTACCACTGGGTGGCGGACGGCCGGGCGTACGGCACCCTCCAGCTGGGGCGGCCCGCCTGGATCGCCGAGGCCACGGGCCACCCGGTCGTCTCCGATCTGCGCAGCCGCGACATCGCCGCGGGCGGGCAGGGGGCGCCCCTGGTGAGCGTCGTCGACACCCTGTGGCTGCGCGGACGGCCCGGCGGGTGCGTGGCGCTGAACCTCGGCGGCATCGCCAACGTCACCGTGGTGCCGGACGGCGGCGGGGAACCCCTCGCGTACGACACCGGGCCGGGCAACGCGCTCATCGACGCGGCGGTGCGCCATCTGACGGGTGGCCGGCTCGACTACGACGAGGACGGCGCGATGGCCGCGCGCGGCACGGTCCACGGCCCGCTGCTGGGCCGGCTGCTGGCGGAGCCGTACTACGCGCGGCCCGCCCCCAAGACGACCGGCAAGGAGCTCTTCCACCTGCCCTATCTCCAGGCCGCGCTCGCGGGTCCGGGCCCACTCCCCGCCGACGATGTGGTCGCCACCCTCACCGAGCTCACCGCCGCCACCGTGGCAGACGCGGTGCGCTCCGCCGGGGCGGGCGAGGTCATCGCCTCGGGGGGCGGCACCCGCAACCCCACGCTGCTGGCCGCCCTGCGCCGGGCCCTGGGGCCCGTCCCGCTGCGCACCTCGGACGAGCTGGGCCTCCCCTCGGCCGCCAAGGAGGCATACGCCTTCGCCGTCCTCGGCTTTCTGACCGCCCATGGGCTGGCCGGCACGGTACCGGCCTGCACCGGCGCCCGCCACCCCAGCGTGCTCGGGTCGATCACCCCGGGCCGCCACGGCCTGCGCCTGCCACCGGAAGCCACTGCCGCAGGCCGGGCCGCGCCGTCCCGGCTGGAGGTCCGGGGGTGACCCGGCCCGTCGCGGGGCTCACCCCTGGCCCGGGCCGCCCTCAGCGCTCTTGGCGCCCTTACCGTCGTTCTGGTGGTCCGCCCAGACGTAGGTGTCGGGCAGCAGCTCGGCGACGGGGACGGTGCGCGGCCGGTCGACGGTGCCGACGATGACTTCGAGCGTGGGGAAGTAGTCGAACAGGAACTGGCGGCAGCGGCCGCACGGCGGTACCACCCCGCGCTCGCGGTCGCCCACCGCGACCATCCTGACCAGCTCGTAGGCGCCCTGGGCCGCCGCGGCGCCGACGGCCACCATCTCCGCGCACGGGCCTCCGGTGAAGTGGTAGGCGTTCACCGCCGTGATGACACGGCCGTCGGCGGCGCGCGCGGCGGCGGCCACGGTGTGGTCGTCGCCCCGGCAGTAGGTCCGCGCGACATGGGCCGCGGCCTGGATGAGCTCCTCGTCGGCGGTGGGGGGCTGCGTGGTCATCTTCTCCGCTCTCGCCGGGGGCTGTCGGTGCCGGGCCGTAACCTGCGGATTATGGCAGCGATCGAGTATGTGCGCGGGGACGCCACCGCGCCGCAGGGGAAGGGAAAGAAGATCATCGCCCATGTCTGCAATGACCTGGGCGGCTGGGGGAAGGGTTTTGTGCTGGCCGTCTCCCGGCGCTGGCCGGAGCCGGAGGAGGCCTACCGGCGCTGGCACCGCGAACGCGCGCGCAATGACTTCGGCCTGGGCGCGGTCCAGTTCGTGCAGGTGAGCCAGTATGTGTGGGTGGCCAATATGGTCGGCCAGCGCGGGATGCGCCCGGGCAGCAAGGGGGTGCCGGTGCGGTACGAGGCGATCGGCGCGGCGCTGGGCCCGGTCGCGGCGAAGGCCGCCGAGCTGGGGGCGTCGGTCCATATGCCGCGCATCGGCTGCGGGCTGGCCGGCGGGCGCTGGGAGCGGATCGAGCCGCTGATAACGGAGCGGTTGGTGGCGCGCGGGATCCCGGTCACCGTCTATGACCACGGCGACTGACCTCCGAGTTGAGCGCTCCCCCCATTCGGGGCATATTTGACACAAGGCGTGTTTCCGGATCCGGTTCATGTGTTGTCTGAGTTACGCACCCGACCAGACGAGGGCGCCATGTCTGCCAACCATCACACCCCTCCCCCGAACGACGTGTCCTCACCGCGCTCCTCGCCCCATGTGCTGGTGGCCCACGACGTGGGCCTGCTGGTGATACGTCTGGGGGTCGGGTTGATCGTCGCCGCGCGGGGCGCGCAGCATCTGTTCGGCTGGTGGGGCGGCCTGGGGATCGAGAACACGGGCCGGGCCTTTGAGAAGTTCGGCTATCCCGTGCCCGAGTTCATGGCGGTGGTGGCCGGTATCGCGGAGACGTTCGGCGGCCTGGGACTGGCCGTGGGCCTGCTCACACCGCTCGCGGGTGCCGCCGTGGCCGGCACGATGGCCAACGCGGTCAATGTCGTGTGGCCATTGGGGTTCTTCGGCGGCTTTGAGTTTCCCCTGCTCATCGGGGTGGGGGCGGCGGGGCTCGCGCTGAGCGGACCGGGCCGGATCGCCGTGGACGCCCTGGTCCCCGGGCTGCGGTCCCATCGCGTGATCTACGGGGTGGCCACGCTGCTGATCGCCGCCGTCCTGGCGGCGATCACGATCGGGATCCGCGACTGATCCCCGTGTGTCCACGGCCACGTGCGCCCACGGCGACGCCCGGTCGGCGCGCACCGCCACTCGCCGGGGCGAGGGGCGGTGCATGCCGTTCAGCCGGTGGGCGTTCGGCCGGTGACCGAGTTGGCGCCGTTCACTCGGCGGCCGGTGGGCGGCGGGAGGAGCCGCGGCCGCGGGTGAGCGCGTAGCCGCCCACCCCCGCGAGCGCCCCCAGGGCGCCGCCCACCACGGTCCACACCCAGCGGTCCGACCACCAGCCCGAACCCCAGCCGCCGTTCGGCTCGGCCGCGGTGTGTGACGACGCGTCCTCCCCGGCCGACGGCTCGGCCCCGTCCGGGCTCGGCTCCGCGTCCGGCGCCCGGGTCGCCCCGGCCCGCACGGCCGGGGTCAGCGGGGAGAGCTCGCCACCCTCCGCGTGCTTCCCGCCGGCGTCCCGGGTGGACGCGGTGACCTCGGTGGTGAAGGGCAGCCCGAGGTCCTGTTCCGGCAGGTTCACGACCGTCAAACGGACGTAGTACGACCCCGGCAGCGGATCGTTGGCCCAGGCCTCGGACCAGGGGCGCACCCGGCGCAGCCGGCAGCTGAGGTCCAGGGAGGCGTCCTGCTGGGCCGCGGTCGCGGTCTGGCTGCCCGAGGTGCAGGCCTGGCGGCGGCGCAGCCCGTCGTAGACATCGAGCTGCCAGGTGGTCCTGCCGTGCCGGGCCTGCGCCTCGGGCAGCTTGACGGTGGCCTTGACGGTGGGGACCTGCCCGGCCGCAGCGGGGAACACCCAGTAGAGGTAGTCGCCGGCCGACGCCGCCGCGGTGGCGGTCTGCCCCTGCTCGATCGCCGTGGCGGTCCGGAAGCCGGTGCCCGCCTCGGAGGGTCCGTCGCCGCCGTCCGTGCCCGCGCTCGCGCTCGGGGACGCGTCGGCGGCCGCCGCGGGCGCGGTGGCGAGCAGGGCGGCACAGAGCGCGAACGCGGCGCCCGCGGTACGTAGGGCACGCATCAGTTGGTCCTCCAGACGGTGACGCGCCAACGGGCCAGCCAGCCCCACAGCAGTCCCACGAGCAGCCCGGTGACGGTGAGCACGGCCAGCAGCACCCAGCCGCGGCCGAGGCCGAAGGCGGCCACGTCACCGGGCGGGTCGCCGGCGTCGACGATGTTCACGGCCAGTTCGACGGGCAGTCCGGGGGTGCGCTTGACGGAGGCGGGCGCGGAGAACGACTGGCTCACCTCGAGGCAGATCGTGCGCGGCGTGCTGTCCTCCACCTCGCGCCCCTCTGCCACCGGGTAGCGCAGCCCGGTCGAGATGACGTCGGTGCGGCCGCTGCCCGCCTCGCTGCCGCGCACCAGCTCGCGGCCGCGCTCGGTCACCGCCCGCACCAGCACGCCGTAGTCCGGGTCGACGGCGCGGTCGGCGCCCACGGTCGCCGAGGCCCGCAGCTCCTGGCCGGGGGCGACCTTCACCCGGTACCAGCGGTGCTCGCCGAAGCCCTCACGGTCGTTGTAGAGGCCCGCGCCGAGCACGGGGGCCTGGGCGCACGCCTCGGCGCCCTGTACCGCGGTCGGGGTCTGGACCGGGGTGTCCGCGGAGCGCCGTACCAGCTGCTTGATGCGGGTGGAGAGCTGGTCGGTGTGCTGGACCGCGGTGTAGGTGCCACCGGTGGCCTCGGCGATGCAGCTGAGCTGGTCCCGGACCTTGCGGTCCAGGGTCAGCCCGAGCGTGTCGACGACCAGATGGGTCCCCTCGGCGGCCAGTTCCCGGGCCACGTCGCACGGGTCGGGCTGTCCGCAGGAGTCCTCGCCGTCGGTGATGAGCACGATCCGGCGGGTGGCGTCGCCACCCGCGAGGTCCTTGGACGCGCCGCGCAGGGCGAGGCCGATGGGCGTCCAGCCGGTGGGGCGCAGCGTGGCGACGGCGGTCTTGGCCTCGGTGCGGTCCACCTTGCCGACGGGGTAGAGCTGTTCGCTGTCCAGGCAGCCGGTCTCGCGGTCCTTGCCGGGGTAGGTGGCGCCAAGTGTGCGTATACCGAGCCGCACCTCGTCGGGCACGGCGTCCAGAACCTCGTTGAACGCCTGTTTGGCCGCGGCCATGCGGGACATGCCGTCGACGTCGCGGGCGCGCATCGAACCGCTGACGTCCAGGACCAGTTCGACTTTGGGGGACTCACGGGCCGCTTCGTCGTCGGCGAAGGCCGCGGCGGGGGACAACAGGCCGCAGGCCAGGGCCGCGAGCAGCCCGAAGGCGCCTGTCGCCAGGCGTTTCTTTATGATCACCGCGGCATCTTATGGAGCTTCATATGACCGCTCCAAAGCGGGTGGTGTGCGGCGGGCTGTTCGATGTGCGGCTCACTCGCCGGTGGCCCGAGGCCGGTGGCGGTGGCGGAGCCGCGAGGTCATTGGTCACTCCGTACGAATATGTGGCGAGCCGGGGCCGTGGCGCTGTACGGTGCGTCCAGCCCACCGGCCGGAGGATCCAGTTCGTGCTCAGCCCCTCACTCGCCCAGGAGATCGCCGGGGACACCTCCGCGGTCATCGGTTTGAACGTCCTCATCACCGACAGCGAGGGCATCGTCATCGGCAGCGGTGACAGCAGCCGCGTCGGCACCTTCCACGAGGCCTCCGTGGAGGTGATGCGCACCCAGGTGGCCGCCACGCACACCGCCACGCAGGCGCAGGAGCTGAAGGGGGTGCGCGCCGGGGTGACACTGCCGCTGGTCATGGACGGACACGCGGTGGGCACGGTCGGCATCACGGGTACGCCCGCCCAGGTGCGGCGCTTCGGACTGGTGGTCAAGCGGCAGACGGAAATCCTGTTACGCGAGTCGGCCGTGCTGCGCTCACGGGTGGTCAGGGAGCGGGTGCTGGAGGATCTGCTCGCGGATGTCGCCACGTACGACGCCGAGGTCGTCGAGCCGGACTTCGTCGTCTTCCGCGCCGCCGAGGTGGGCTTCGATCTGCGTCTGCGCCGGATCGCGGTGGCCGTCGAGGTGTCCACGTCCGGCGGGACGAGCGGCGCCCGCCATCGCGCCGGGCCGCCGGTGCCGGACACCTCGCTGGTCCGCTCGGAGCTGCTGCGCACCGTGCGGGAGGTGTTCGCCGATCCGCAGGACGTCGTCGCGGGGGCGGCGCCGGGGTGGATCGGGGTGCTGCACCGGCTGCCGGAACAGGGGTCGGCCAGCCGGGTGATGACGTCCTGTCAACGGCTGGCGGATCTCGTGGGTGTCCAGCACGGGCTGGCGGCCCGGGTCGGGATCGGGGAGCCCGCCACCTCGGTCGGCGGTCTGCACGACTCGTACCAGGACGCGTGCGACGCGCTGCGTCTGGGGGCCCGTGTCGCACCCGAGCTGCCGGTGCACCTCGTCTCCGACCTGCGCGCGCACCAGCTGCTCTCGGCCGCCGGCCATCACACCCGCACCCGGCTGCTGGCGCTCACCGCCGCGGACCTGCGCGAGCAGCCGGACTGGCCGGTGCTCCGGGACACCGTGGTGGCCTGGTGCGAGAACGGCTTCAACTTAGTGCGCGCCTCCTCGGCGCTGCACATCCACCGCAACACCCTCGTCTACCGAATGAACAAGATCGAGCAGATCAGTGGCCGCCCATTACGCGACCACCGCACCACGCTCGCCCTGTACCTGGCCTGTCTGGCCGACCAGCTCGGCACTCAGCCCTGAGTCTCCTCTCCCCCGTCGCCGCCGGCCGAGCCCACGAGGGAGCCCAGCCAGACGGCGGCGACCAGCCCGGTCGGCAGCGCGGGCGCGGCCCGCGGCGCCAGGGTGAGCAGAAACCCTCCCCCGACCGCCCCCGCGACCAGGGCGGCCAGCAGCGCCGCGCTGGACCCGCGCACCCGGCCGGTGATGGCGAGGTCGGCCAGCAGGCCGGTCAGCATGCCGGTGAAGTACGTGGTGGAGATCCCGGACGGCGCGACGGCGCGCACCAACGCGCTCTGCCCTCCCATGGCCAGGGCGGCCAGGGCCAGCAGCCCCTGCCGCCACCCCGCGTCGGGGTGGCCGTCGGCCGCCGCCCACAGCGCCCACAGGACGCCGAGCGCCAGCAGTTCCACGCCGAGCGCGTGGCGGGCCAGCCGCCTCTTGGCGGGCCCGCTGACGATCCGGCCGCTCACCAGCGCGCCCAGGACATAGCCGCTGACCGCGACGGCGGCGTGGCCGGCGAGCGCGGCGTCGCGGGTCCCCGCCGACATGCCGAGCAGCGACAGGTTCGCGGTCATCACGCTGGTGAAGACACCGCCGAGCGCGAGAAAGCTGACCGCGTCCATCGACCCGGTGGCCACGGTCAGCGCCACGGCGGCCGTCAGGGCACCGCCGCCCGGCTCGGCCCGGCCACGCCCACGGGTTAAGCCGCTCGCCGGACCCGCCGGATCGCCGTCCCGGGGTGGCAGGGGGTCGGTCATCCGGTGTCCCCCTTGGGCCTGTCCTCCTTGGACCTGTCTTCCCTGGGCCTGTCCTCGTCGACGATCTCCGCCTCGACGACGTCATCGTCGGCGCCGTGGTCCGGGCCCGCGCCGCCGGCCGACCCGGCGGCGTCGCCCTGGGCCCCGGCCCGGGCGTACATGGCCGTGCCGATCTTCTGCGCGGTCGCGGCGGCCTTGTCGGTGGCCGCGCGGATCCGGCCGGAGTCCTCGCCCTTCAGCGCCTCCTTCAGCTCGGCGATCGCCGCCTCGGTCTCCTGCCGCACGTCCTGCGGCACCTTGTCCGCCTGGTCGCGCAGCAGCTTCTCGGTGTTGTAGACAAGGGACTCGGCGGAGTTGCGGGTCTCGGCCGCCTCGCGCTTGCGGCGGTCCTCGTCCGCGTACTGCTCGGCCTCGCCCATCATGCGGTCGATGTCGTCCTTCGGCAGCGCGGAGCCGCCGGTGACGGTCATCCGCTGTTCCCTACCGGTGCCGAGGTCCTTCGCCGACACATGCATGATCCCGTTGGCGTCGATGTCGAAGGTGACCTCGATCTGCGGCACGCCGCGCGGGGCCGGCGGCAGGCCGGTCAGCTCGAACATGCCGAGCTTCTTGTTGTACGCCGCGATCTCGCGCTCGCCCTGGAACACCTGGATCTGCACGGAGGGCTGGTTGTCCTCGGCCGTGGTGAAGATCTCCGAGCGCTTGGTCGGAATGGTCGTGTTGCGCTCGATCAGCTTGGTCATGATGCCGCCCTTGGTCTCGATGCCGAGGGACAGCGGGGTGACGTCCAGCAGCAGGACGTCCTTGACCTCGCCCCTGAGGACACCGGCCTGGAGCGAGGCGCCGACCGCGACCACCTCGTCCGGGTTGACGCCCCGGTGTGGATCCTTGCCGGTCAACTCCCTGACCAGCCCGGTCACGGCGGGCATCCGCGTCGAGCCGCCGACCAGGATCACATGGTCGATGTCGGACACCTTGATCCCGGCGTCCTTGATCGCCTGATGGAACGGCCCCTTGCAGCGATCCAGCAGATCTTCGGTCAGCTGCTCGAACTGGGCGCGGGTGAGCTTCTCGTCCAGATGCAGCGGGCCCTCGGCGGACGCCGTGATGTAGGGAAGGTTGATGGCGGTCTCGGACGCCGCGGAGAGCTCGATCTTCGCCTTCTCGGCGGTCTCGCGCAGCCGCTGGAGCGCCATCTTGTCCTTGGACAGGTCGACCCCGTAGCCGTTCTTGAACCGGGTGACGAGGTGGTCGACGATCCGCTGGTCCCAGTCGTCGCCGCCGAGGTGGGTGTCGCCGTTGGTGGCCTTGACCTCGACGACCCCCTCGCCGATCTCCAGCAGCGAGACGTCGAAGGTGCCGCCGCCGAGGTCGAAGACCAGGATGGTCTGATCGTTCTCCTTGTCCAGGCCGTAGGCCAGGGCGGCCGCCGTCGGCTCGTTGATGATCCGCAGCACCTTCAGGCCGGCGATCTCGCCCGCCTCCTTGGTGGCGGTGCGCTGGGTGTCGTTGAAGTACGCCGGGACGGTGACCACCGCCTCCGTCACATCCTCGCCGAGGTAGCCCTCCGCGTCACGCTTGAGCTTCTGCAGCACACGCGCGGAGATCTCCTGCGCGGTGTAGCGCCTGCCGTCCACCTCGCCGGTGGCCGGGAAGCGCCACTGCGCCTCCCCCATGTGGCGCTTGACCGACCGTGCGGTGCGGTCCACGTTGGTCACCGCCTGACGCTTGGCCACCTCGCCCACCAGCACCTCGCCGTTCTTGGCGAAGGCCACCACGGAAGGGGTCGTCCGGGCGCCCTCGGTGTTGGTGATGACGGCCGGCTCGCCGCCCTCCAGAACGCACACCACGGAGTTCGTCGTCCCCAGGTCGATCCCGACTGCGCGGGTCATCTCAGCACTCCTCTCCTGCGGGATGGGAGCCCTTCACTGAGTGATCAGATTCATGCTCAATGCTACAAAACAACATCTTTGTGGTTTTACGAGTCAGCTCGGTCGGTGCTGTCGGTGCCGTCGGTGTTCTCGGTGCTCTCGGGGATGCGCTGCTCGAACCAGACCACCTTGCCCGTGCTCAGCCTCGTCGCCCCCCAGCGCTCGGCGAAGTGGTTGACCAGGAACAGGCCGCGGCCGCCCTCGTCGCCGAGCCGGGCGTGGCGCATCCGGGGCAGCTGCGGCGAGTCGTCGCCCACCTCGCAGCGGAGCACGTCCGTACGGAGCAGCCGCAGCGACAGCGGTCGGGTGGCGTAGCGCACCGCGTTGGTCACCACCTCGCCGACCATGAGCTCGGTGGACTCGATCAGGGGGTCGAGCTGCCAGCGGTGCAGTGTTCTGCGGGCCAGCCGACGGGCCCGACCCGCGGTCCGCGGCTGGGGGTCCAGGAACCAATAGGCGACGTTGCGCCAGGGGATGCCGTCGAAGCGGGCGGCGAGCAGCGCCACATCGTCGTCCTGGTTTCCCGGGTCGAGGGGGCCCAGGACCAGGTCGCACAGGTCCTCGGGCGACATGGGGGCGCGGGCGTGGGCCACGGCGCGGCGCAGCCGGACACACAGCGACTCCACCCCGGTCCACACATCGGTCTCGCGGGACTCGACCAGGCCGTCGGTGTACAGCAGCAGGCTCGCTCCGGCGGGCGCGTGCGTCTCGACGCACTCGAAGACCACGCCACCGACGCCGATCGGCGCCCCGGGCGGGATCCGCAGCGCCTCCCCGCGGCCGTCCGGGCGCAGCAGCAGCGGGGGCGGGTGGCCGGCGTTGGCCAGCTGCAACCGGTGCGCGATGGGGTCGTAGATGGCGTAGAGGCAGGTGGCGATGTGCTGGCTGCCCAGGCGCTGGGCCTGTTCGTCGAGGTGGCGCAGGATCTCCTCAGGCGGCAGGTCGAGCCCGGCGAGGGTCTGCACGGTGGTGCGCAGCTGGCCCATGATCGCGGCAGAGGTCATCGAGTGGCCCATGACGTCGCCGATGACCAGCGCGACGCGGTTGCCGGGCAGCGGGATGGCGTCGTACCAGTCGCCGCCGACCCGGGCGGTCTCCGAGGCGGGCAGATAGCGGCTGGCCAGGCGGATGCCGGCGGCCTCGGGCAGCGAGGAGGGGAGCATGGCGCGCTGTAGCACGTCCGCGACCGACGCCTCGCGTCCGTATCGCACCGCCTTGTCGATGCCGAGGGCGGTGTGCGTGGCGAGCTGGGAGGCGACCAGCAGGTCGTCGGGGGTGAAGGCGGGGCGGCCCGGCTCGCGCAGCAGCGTGACGGTGCCGATGACGTGGTGGCGGCCGCGCAGCGGGGCGACGATCAACCGCCGGGCCGGCGGGAGGGGCCCGTGGCCGCGCGCGGCGCCCCGTAGCAGCCGGCCCACCGCCGGCGCGATCCCCGGCGCGTCGCCGAACACCGGCCGCCCGGCCAGCAGCAGTTCGGCGAACCGGCCGGTGACGGTCACCGGCGCGGGGTCGGGCCCGGGACCGGGCTCGGCGTCCGGCTCGGGAGCCGTCCCGGGGTCCTGCGGGCCGGCCGGGTCCGGGGGCGCGGCGGGCGCGCCCGGAGCCCGGGGTCTGTGGCCGGTGGTGTGCGGCCGCAGCGCCACGGGCCCGGCGGGCTTCCCGTCCCCGGCCGGCAGGGGGTCGCACAGGTGGATCAACGCCGCGTCGGCGAAGGCGGGGGCGGCGACCCGGCACAGTTCGCACAGGGTCTCGTCCGGGTCCATGCCGCGGGCGATCCGGCGGGTCGCCTCGTCGAGGTAGCGCAGCCGCTCGGTCTGCGCCCCGGCGCCGTACGCCGCCTCGCCCCGGGCGTCCCGGGCGCCCCGGGCGGGTGTCGCGGGGCCGCGGGTGGCCGGCCACCCACGGTCCGTGGACGCGGCGCGCCCCATCCGGCCGGGGGGAGCGGTCGGCCGCTCGGCCCCGGCGGCGGGCCGCTCCGGGCCTTCACAGGGGATGCGGTGAGCCATGGCGCTGTCGGTTCGGTCGGGGTCGTCGGTGGCGTCGGTATGGGTTGCGGCGGCCGCGGAAGGCGCCGCCCTCAGTCGGACCTCCTGCAGGTGAGGAAGATCTGCTCCTCCGGCGGCACGTCCGAGGTCGCCGGGGCGTAGGTGTACGAGGTCTCATGGGTGATCTCGAAGCCGGCTGCCTGGACGACCGCGCGCAGGTCCTCCCGGAGATAGCCGGAGACCCGGATGGTGCTGCGGAGGAACGGGATCGAGAAGTCGTCCACGTCGGCCTCCACCATCGACAGGGCGAACAGGCCGCCCGGCACGAGGATGTGGCGTACGGTCCGCAGGGCGAGCGGGATCTCGGCGCGTGGCAGCATCAGCAGGGAGAAGAAGGCCGTGACCGCGTCGAAGCGGCCGAGGTTCCGGGGGCCGCCCGGCCGCAGATCGGCGATGTCCAGCCGGTGGAACGTGGCGTCGGGGACGTAGCGCCGCGCGAGCTCCACCATCCCGTGCGAGAGGTCGACGCCGACCACCTCGAATCCGGCGCCCACCAGCTGCCGGGCGGTCGGCAGGCCGGTGCCGCAGCCGAGGTCGAGCACCCGGGAGCCGGCCGGCAGGGCGTCGGTCAGCCACCGTCCGGCGGCGAGCTGCCCCTCCTTGTACGGGAAGGCCTCGTCGTAGCGGTCGCCGATGGCATCGAACGCCTCGGCCTGACCCGTGCGGTCGAGCCGTATGTTCTCGTAACCCGTCCGGCTGATCCTGTCGTGCACGCGGACATCCCTCACAGACCCGGTTACCCCATATTTTCACATTGGTCCGGATCCGCACCATACCCGCGCGGCCTCAAGGACCCCCCGTGAGTGACGCTCAGCCGCCGAGGAGGCCGCCGAGTACGCCGTCGACCGTGTCGCCGACGCCGTCGATCACACCGCCCACCAACCCGCGGTCCTTGCCCTTCCCGGTGTCCTTCCCGGTGTCGGTGTCCTGCTGACCGCCGGACTGCTGCCCGCCGGACTCGTCCCCGGGCGACGCAGGGTCGGTGGTGGGGTCCTGGCTGGGCGAGGACGGCTTCGCGGTGTCCGGCTCGGAGGCCGAGGGCGCCGTGGAACCGGGGTCGCTCGTGGGCGCGGTCGTGGGGGCGCCGGTCGCCGGGGTGTGCGACGGCTCGCGGGTCCGCGAGGTGTCGTCCCGGGAGGTGCCGCCGTCGCCGTCCCGTACGAGCTCCGGCTCGGCGGAGGCGGTGGGGGCCAGACCCCCGCCGGTGGGCCGGTCCGCGCCGGTGGACCGGTCCGCGCCGCTCGGCCGGTCGGAGCCGGTGGGGTCGGTCTCGGGCGTCCCCGCCTGCTGGGAGTTGACATCGGAGCGGGCCTGAACGGTCTTGTCGCTGCCGAGCGACGAGTGGAGAGCGAGGGCGATGGTGCCCGCCACCCCCAGCGCGGCGGCAGCCTTGATCGTGGTGGCACGTGCCTGCTGTGCAGGGGTGGGGCGGCTGTGTCGGCCCATCTCGCTCAAGTCTCCCGTATGACATGTCCTCGCTACGGCGCACCAGTAAAGCCTGATCACTCGACCGAATGGCGTTTCCGATACGGAGTTGTTACGCGACGGGGTGATTCGTCCCCCGATGCCTGGTCAGCGGCGTGGCGGGGGCGGCAAGCGCCCGGCTACGCGTCCGAACCGGCGGCGTCCGCCCGCTCGGCTCCATCGGGCCGGCCGGGCAGAAACGCGTGCAGCCACTTCTCGGTGTGGGCGACATGCGCCGCGGCCGCGTTCCCGGCGGCCGCCGGGTCGCGCCGGGCGAGCGCGGCCGCGATCGCCCGGTGGTCCTCGTCGCTGGAGCGCTTGATGCCGGGCCCCTCGGGCAGCGTGAACACCTGATAGGCCCGGGAGCGCGCGCGGAACACCCCCAGCAGCGAGCCGAGGGTGGGGTTGCCGCCCACGCGGGCGATCTCGGCGTGGAAGCGGTGGTCGAGCTCGGAGACCTCGGTCGGGTCCTCGGTGGCCTCCATGGCCTCGATGTACTCAAAAAGCGTGGCCAGCGTCTCGGGCGTCATCCGCGCGGCCGCCTGCGCCGCGGCGTGGGACTCCAGGACGCGCCGGATCTCGAACATCTCCAGCAGCCCCTCGAGCGGCAGCAGGTCGACGGTCAGCGAGAGACTGCCGACGATGTCCTCCGGGCGCAGCTGGGAGACATAGGTGCCCGAGCCGTGGCGCGGCTCGATGACGCCCAGGGCCGCCAGCATGCGCACCGCCTCGCGGAGGGAACCCCGGGAGACCCCCAGCTCATCGCACAGCTCGTTCTCGGGCGGAATGCGCTGCCCGGCGACCAGTCGGCCCGTGGCGATCATGTGCCGTAGGCCATGAAAGGCCTTGTCGACTGCGGACATCATTCCCCTTCCCCGTGGCTCGGCGACGGCGCCGTGCCTCAGGTTCCCACTCTATCGAGTCATCAGATCTCTCCCCCGATACCGTGGCAAGTCATTGGATGACTTGTCGGCGACGTTCATCTATTGCCTTCATCCTTGCTGCTGTGCCAGGATCCCGGGCCAAGTCACCGGCCAAGTCATCAGACCTGTCGTCAAGGAATGTCTGATGTCTCGGCCCGATTCCTGGGAGATGTCCAGTCACGTGAGCGAGACCGACGTCAGCACTGCGCCGCGCCCCCTGCTCCTCGCCGACGGCCGCCCCGCCGCGGAGGCTTGGTCCCTGCACCCCGGGGAGCGCCATCTCAACCACGGGTCCTTCGGGGCGGTTCCGGTGATGGCGCAGCGCGAGCAGCAGCGGCTGCGCGAGGAGATGGACCGGTCCCCCGTGCTGTGGTTCGCGACGCTTCCGGGCCGGGTCGCGGCCGCCCGGACCGCCGTGGCCGGGTTTCTGCGCGTCGCGCCCGAGGACCTGGCGATGGTGCCGAACGCGAGCGGCGGGGCGAGCGTCGTATACGCGAATGTGCCGCTGCGGTCCGGCGCCGAGATCCTGGTCACCGACCACGGGTACGGGGCGGTGACCATGGGGGCCGAGCGCCTGGCCCGGCGCCGGGGCGCCACGGTCCGTACCGCGCATGTGCCGCTCGACGCCGATGAGGAGCAGACCTACGCGGCCTTGGTGGCCGAGCTGAACGAGGCCACCGGGCTGATCGTGCTGGACCACATCACCTCGGCGACCGCCCGTCGGATGCCGGTGGAGCGGATCGCCGCGGCGGCCAGGGAGCGGGGCATTCCGCTGCTGGTGGACGGGGCGCATGTGCCCGGCCTGCTCGCCGACCCGCTGGCGGGGCTCGACTGTGACTTCTGGATCGGCAATCTGCACAAGTTCGGCTGCGCGCCGCGCGGCACCGCGGCCCTGGTCGCCCGGGGCCCGCTGCGCGAGGAGCTCTATCCCCTGATCGACTCCTGGGGCGCCGCCGACCCCTTCCCCGACCGGTTCGACACCCAGGGAACGGTGGACGCCACCAGCTATCTGGCGGCGCCGGCCGCCGTGGACTTCATCGAGGCCACCTGGGGCTGGGAGCGGGCCCGTACCTATATGAGCGAGCTGGCCGACTACGCGGAGCGCGTCGTCGGCGAGGCCTTCGCCGAGGTCATGGGCGAGAGCGCGGCCGTGGACGTCGGCATGCCGGTGGGCGCCATGCGCCTGGTGCGGCTTCCGGCGGGGCTCGGCACCACCCGCCTCGAGGCCGACGCGCTGCGCGACCGGGTGGCCCGCGAGCTGGCTGTGGAAACGGCCTTCACCAGCTTCGGCGGCGTCGGTTACTTCCGTCTGTCGACGTATGTGTACAACACCGCGGCCGACTTCGAGTACTTCGCCGAGCGCTGTGTCCCACAGCTCGCCGAATGGGCCCGTACGCCAGGCGCCGCCTCGTAGATACGCGCGACACACCTTGGTGATCACCACGGCGCCCGTGGCGCACATCGACACCCACGGAACTCCCGCAGAACCCCACGGAACTCCCACGGAATGAGGACAGGGATGAGAAGAAGGAAGGCAGTCATCGCCCTCGGCTTGGCCGCCACCACGGTCATGACGGCCATGACGGGCTGTACCGCCGGGGTGAGCGACGGTTCCGTCCACCTCAAGATGGTGGAGAACCTGACCAACCCCAGCCGCACCGCGGTCCTGAAGAAGCTCATCGCGGACTTCGAGAAGAAGAATCCGAAGATCAAGGTCGATCTCATCTCGCCGCCGACCAGCCAGGCCACCCAGAAGGTCCAGCAGATGCTGCAGTCCGGCACGGGCATCGACGCGCTCGAGGTGCCGGACAACACCGCCGGGCCGTGGGCGACCAACGGCTGGCTCTACGACATGAGCAAGGATCTGAAGGGCTGGAGCGGCTGGAAGGACCTCACCGACAACGCCGCCAAGTACTCCAAGGACGCCAAGGGCCGGACGTACTACATCCCCTACGGCTTCTACGGGTTGAGCCTGTTCTACCGCTCCGACCTGGTCAAGGAGGCGGGCTTCAAGAAGCCCCCGGCCAGCTGGGACGAGCTGCTGAACCAGGCGGGCGCGATCCAGAACCCCTCCAAGCGCCAGTACGGCTATGCGTTCCGGGGCGGGGCCAACGGCAACAGCAACGTGGTGGCCGTCATCGAGGCCTACGTCGCGGACAAGATCGACCGCGAGAACGGCTTCAAGCTCACCAACGGCAAGACGATCTTCTCCGCGCCCGAGGCGCTCGACGCCCTGAACACGTACTTCAAGCTGTTCAAGAAGGCGTCGCCGCCGTCATCCGTCGCCTGGGGCTACCCGGAGATGGTGGAAGGTTTCTCCAACGGCTCCACGGCCTTCCTGCTGCAGGACCCCGAGGTCATCGCCACGGTCCGCCAGTCGAAGTCGATCAAGGAGAGCCAGTGGACCACGGCTCCCCTGCTGGCCGGTCCCAGCGGCAAGGCGGTCCAGCCGGTGGCGACCGCCGGCTGGGGCATAGCCGCCAGCAGCAAGCACAAGGCGGAGGCGGTGAAGCTGGTCAAGTTCCTCTCGCAGGGCGACGCCTCGACCACCTTCACCAAGGAAAACAGCCTGGTGCCCATCCTCAAGGGCGCGGGCGAGAACGCGTTCTACAAGACCGGGCCCTGGGCGAGCTATGTGACGATGACCGAGAATCCGGACAAATACCTCACCGTCGTCCAGCCGCGTAACTCCTCCTGGTGGACCGAGTGGGTCCAGAAGTCCGACGCCGAGGTGCAGAAGGTGCTGCTGGGCAAGATGACGCCCGAGCAGCTGCTGGCCAGCTGGGACGCGTACTGGACGAAGAAGTGGAAGAGCCAGACGTGAGCCTGTCCACTTCCCAGCAGGCGGGGCGCCCCACCAAGCAGCGGGGCGCCCGGCCCGGGCCCGCCAAGACGGCGGCTCCGCGCTCGCGCAAACCGGTGTTCAGCGTCCGCCGGAGCCTGGGCATCGCCGGGTTCATGGCTCCGGCCGTCCTGTTCGTCGCGGTCTTCATCTACTACCCGATGGTCTCGGGCAGTCAGATGGCGTTCCGCAACTGGAACCTCAATGACCTCACCGACATCTCATGGGTGGGGCTCAAGAACTTCCGGACGATCTTCGACGACCCGGTGTTCTACACCGTGCTCGACAACACCCTGATCTGGGTGGTCGCCTCGATCGTCCCCCAGCTGGTGATCGGCTTCGCGATCGCCCTGTGGCTGCGTCGTCGCTTCCGCTTCCGGGGGCTCTACCAGGCGTTGATCTTCTTCCCCTGGGCCATTTCCGGATTTCTCATCGGCATTCTGTTCCGCTGGATGTTCAACAGCGAATTCGGCGTCGTCAACGATCTGCTGTCGAAGGTCGGGCTGATCGACGAGCCGATCCCCTGGCTGGCGGAGCCGAAGACGGCGATGGCCTCCATCATCATCGCCAATGTCTGGTACGGCGTCACCTTCTTCGCCATCATGATCCTGGCGGCCCTGCAGTCGATCCCCGACGAGCTGTACGAGGCCGCCGAACTCGACGGCGCGGGCAAGGTCCGTACGCTGTTCCAGATCACGATCCCGTACATTCGCGCCACGCTGGCACTGACCGTGCTGCTCCGGATCATCTGGATCTTCAACTCCCCGGACATCATCTTCGGGATGACCGGCGGCGGACCGTCCAACGAGACCCACATCGTGACCACCTGGATGATCTCAATCACCCAGCAGGGGGACTACGGAAAGGCTTCGGCGCTCGGTCTGATCGTCGTCGCGCTGCTCCTGGTGTTCTCCGTCTTCTACCTCATGGCCACCCGCGAGAAGAAGGGAGCGAGGTCTTGATACGCAAGGAGTCCGTCGCGGGACGCGTGACCCGGATCGCCTTTCTGACGGTCTGGCTGGTCATCACGGTCTTCCCGCTGTACTGGATCACCATCACCTCGCTCAAGGCCCCCGGCGACATCTTCACCTTCCCGCTCGCCTACTGGCCCAAGGAATTCTCCCTCGAGAACTACAGCGGGCTGTTCAGCAAAGCCCAGTTCGGTGACTACCTCACCAACAGCCTGCTCGTCGCGACGGTCGCGGGCACGGTGGCGACGGCGATTTCCGTGCTCTCGGCCTACGTGCTGGCCAGGTTCGAATTCCGGAGCAAGACGGCGCTGCTGATGGCCGCCCTGGTCACTCAGATGATTCCGTCCTTTATCGCGCTCGGGCCGCTGTACATGATGATGACCCAGCTGAAACTGGTCGACAACCGGCTCGGGCTCATCCTCGTGTATATCGCGGTGTGCATCCCGTTCAGCACCGTGATGCTCCGCGGGTTCTTCGAGAACATCCCGGACGCGCTGGAGGAAGCGGCCATGATCGACGGATGTTCGCGCTTCGGGGCGCTCTTCCGGGTGCTGCTGCCGGTGATGAAGCCGGGCATCGTGGCCGCGTTCATCTTCAACTTCGTGAACTGCTGGAACGAGCTCTTCCTGTCGGTCACCCTCATGAACAGCGACGCGAACAAGACCATCCCCACGGCGCTGAACGGCTTCATCTCCAGCTTCAACATCGACTGGGGTTCGATGTCCGCGGCGGCCGTGCTCACCATCGTGCCGACCATGGTGCTGTTCGCCTTCGCCAGCCGCCATATCGTCCAGGGGCTGACCTCGGGCGCGGTGAAGGGGTAGGGGCGACCCGCTTCAGCGGCGGGGAGCCCGGCGGGTACGGGTCCAGGTCAGCAGCTGGCGGGCCGTCCAGGTGTTGACGACCCGCTCCTGGGGGACGCCGCACTCCTCCGCCCGGGCGCATCCGCTGATCTGCCAGTCGAGCTGGCCCGGGGCGTGCGCGTCGGTGTCGATCGAGAAGAAGACGCCCGCCCGGACGGCCTGGCGCAGCAGCCGGCGCGGCGGGTCAAGACGCTCCGGGCGGCAGTTGATCTCCACGGCGGTGCCCGCGGCGGCGCAGGCGCCGAACACCTCGTCGGCGTCGAACCGCGACTCCGGGCGGCGCTCGCCGAGCAGCCGCCCGGTGCAGTGCCCCAACACGTCGACCAGCGGGTTGCTGACCGCCGCGACCATCCGGCGGGTCATGGGGCGGGGGTCCATGCGCAGCTTGGAGTGGACCGAGGCCACCACCACGTCCAGCCGGTCGAGCAGCTCCGGCTCCTGGTCCAGGGAGCCGTCGAGGTGGATGTCGACCTCGATGCCGGTGAGCAGCCGGAACGGCGCGATCCGCCCGTTCAGCTCCGCGATCACCTCCAGCTGTTCGCGCAGCCGGTCCGCGGACAGTCCGCGGGCCACGGTCAGCCGGGGCGAGTGGTCCGTGAGCGCGGCCCAGTCGTGGCCGAGGCGGGCCGCGGTGCGGGCCATCAGCTCGATCGGCGAGCCCCCGTCCGACCAGTCCGAATGCAGATGGCAGTCACCGCGCAGGGCGGCGCGCAGCGCGGCTCCGGGCCGCTCGTCCGGGCGGGCGGCCCCGGCCGGCCCTCCGCCCCGGTACTCCTCCTCCAGCTTCGTCAGATAGCCGGGAGCCGTTCCGGCCAGTGCCTCCCGGACCACCTGGGAGGTCGTGGGGCCGAGCCCCTTCAGCGACTGGAGCGTGCCCGTGGCCGCCCGCCGCGCCACCTCCTCGGCGGGCAGCCGGGACAGCACCTCGGCGGCCGTGCGGAAGGCGCGCACGCGGTACGTCGGGGCCTGGGCGCGCTCCAGGAGGAACGCGATCCGGTCCAGCGCCTCCACGGGTTCCATGGCGTGCCCTGCCTTTCCGCCGCGCCTGCCCTCTGAATGGCCCCGGCCCTCTCATGGCCCTTGCGCCCTCTCATGGCTCCCGGGTCTCTCTCCAGGGTCGCGTGTTCCCCCTTCCGGCGCCCGTGGCGAGGGCGCGGCCACCGGTCCGCGATAATGATCGTCCGTCAACCGTTGACCGGACAGGCTGGGAGCGAGCGAGAGGTGCCCGAGGTGGACAACCTTGCGATCAAGCGGGAGGACTCTCTGGGCGAGCGCGTCGCCCACGAGCTGCGGGTCCAGGTCATCAGCGGCCGGCTGCGGCCCGGTACCCACCTGGTCGAGGGCCAGCTCGCCGAGCGCTTCGACGTCAGCCGCGGCCCGGTGCGGGACGCGCTGCGCCGGCTCGAGGCGGAAGGTCTGGTCGCCTCCCAGCGGCGCGGGGTGTATGTCACCGGCCTGGGCGCCGAGGACGTCGAGGAGCTCTACACCCTGCGCGATTCCCTGGAGAGCCTGGCCCTGACCCTGGCCATGGACAAGGCGCGGGACGCCGACTGGGCCCGCTCCCAGGCCTGTGTGGAGCGCATGCGGCAGGCCGCCGACCGGTCCGACCCCCGGCTGTTCGCCGAGGCGGACCTGGAGTTCCACTCGCGGTTCTACGAGTTGTCCGGGCACCGGCGGCTGATCGCGGTGTGGGAGCAGTACCGGCCCACGTTCGCGGTCGTCCTCGACATCACCAACGCCCAGGACGTCGATCTGCACTCCCCCGCCGAGAACCACGCCACGCTGCTGGACGCCGCCCGCCGGGGCGACCGCGAGCTGGCCCTCACCACCCTGCGCTCGCATCTGATCGGCGCCCGCGACCGGCTGCGCTCCGCCCTGGGCGACGGCAAGGCCCAGGCGGAGGGCTGAGATACGCGGAGCCGGCCGCGGAAGGCCACCACCTCCCGCGGTTCACCCGACCGTCACCTCACCGGCCAGGGCGTGGCTGATGCGGCGGGTCGCGTCGTAGAGCTCCCGGTACAGGGGGTACCGGCCGTCGTAGACCGCGCGCCAGGCCTCGTCCGGTTCGACGGTCGCGATGATCGGGTTCCAGCCGTCGGTGTCGGCGCCGAGGGCCCGGGCCGCGAGAGCCGCGTCGCCGAGGGAGGCGCCGACGGTCTCGGCGGGGATCTCCTGCGGCAGGGCGATGGCGGCGGAGACGATGGCCGTCCACAGACTGCGGGCGCCGCCGCCCACCGCGACCAGGCGGTCGATGCGGGCCCCGGCGTCGGCGAACGCCTCGATGTTGTGGCGCACTCCGAAGGCGGTGGCTTCGAGCGCCGCCCGGTACAGCTCCGCGCGCCCGTGGCCCAGCGTCAGACCGATGACCGTGCCGCGCGCCCGGGGGTCGAACAGCGGGGTGCGCTCCCCGGCGAAGTACGGCAGCATCAGCAGGCCCCGCGCGCCGGGCGGCACCCGCTCGGCCTCGGCCAGCAGCGTGGCGAAGTCCGAGCCGGTGAGCTCGCGCAGCCAGTCGGTGAGGCTGCCGGAGGTGGCCATGCCCGCCGCGAGGCAGTAGCTGCCCGGGTGCACTCCGGTGGTGCCCCACAGCGCGGGGTGGCGCATCGGCCGATCGCCCATGACGGTGAGGAACATGGTCGAGCCGTACATCACCATGGTGTCGCCGGGGGCCAGCGCGTCCACGCTCGCGGCCTCCGCCCAGGCGTCGATGGTGCCCGCGGTGACCGGCACTCCCTCGGGCAGCCCGGTGGCTGCCGCGGCGGCCGTGTGCACGGTGCCCACCACCTCGCCGGGCCAGGCCAGGGCCGGGAGTTCGAGGCCGGGGGCGACTCGCTGGGCCCAGGTGTCGCTCCAGCGCCGGGCGTCGAGGTCATAGAGCGGATCGCACTGGCTGGCCGAGTGGTGGTCCAGCACATACTCCCCCGTAAGCCGGTGCACCAGCAGGCTGGAGGCCATGAAGAACCGGCGGGTCGCCCGCCATACGTCCGGTTCATGGCGGGCGAGCCAGCGAAGCTTCGGGCCGACCGCCTGGCTGGTGAGCGGGGAGCCGCCGCGCGCCAGGATCTCCTCCGCGCAGAGTTCGGCGGTCAGCTCCGCGATCTCGGTGGTGGCGCGGGTGTCGATCCCGTACAGGATCGCGGGGCGCAGCGGGCGGCCGGCCGCGTCGGCGGGCAGCAGACACGGGCCGATCCCGGAGACGCCGACCGCGGCAACCGCCCGCGGGTCCACGCCGTCGGCGCCGAGGAGTTCCCGGACGATGCCGGTGAAGTCGGCCCACCACACGGTCTCGGCGTCGTGTTCGAACCAGCCGGGGCGGGGGGTGGCGGTGCGGTGCGGGCGCGTGGCACGGGCGAGCACCCGGCCGTCGGGGCGGACCGCCACCCCCTTGGAGGATCCGGTGCCGATGTCGACACCGAGGAACACCGGCTCGCTGCCGCCCGCCCCGGCGTCCGGCCGGGCGAAGGCGTGTGGCCATGCGCGTGTGGAAGGCCGCATCATGCGCTCGTCGGTCTCCTCGTCGTAGGTGTCGAAGGTGCCCGGCATCAGCTGCATACGGTAGTCGCCGCTCTTCCGGGAGGGCCGGACGAGCCGCCCGGAGACGGTTTACCGCCCGGCACCCCGGGCAGGCGGATACTCGTGCTTCGGACCGGAGGCACGCCCCGCGGGAGCAGTCTGTCTGCTCGGGGTGCGGCCCCGGTTCGGTTCCGGACTCCTCCTGCGGCGCAGCGTCCACGGTCCCGCAAAGCGTCAGCCGATCCGCAGGAGGTGTGTCTCATGACGACCGCAGTGCAGCCCAAGGCCCGCCCGATGGCCCACCCGCACGACGACGCCCCCGACACCTCTGCCGAGTTCGAGAGGATCGCCGAACTCCCCGACGGGCCGGAGAAGGAGGCCCTGCGACAGCGGGTGGTGGAGGCCTGGATGCCGATGGCCGAGCGGCTGGCCGGGCAGTACCGCAACCGCGGCGAGGCGCTGGAGGATCTGCGGCAGGTCGCCGCCCTGGGCCTGGTGAAGGCCGTCAACCGCTACGATCCGGGGCGCGGCTTCGCCTTCGAGAGCTTCGCGGTGCCCACCGTCGTCGGCGAGATCAAGCGCCACTTCCGCGACCACCTCTGGGGGCTGCATGTCCCCCGCAGGGTCCAGGAGTTGCGCAACCGGGTGCGGGCCGCCCATCGCGAGCTGTCCCACTCCCTGGACGACCGCGCCCCCGACGTCGGGGAGATAGCCGCTCGCACCGGCCTCTGCGAGGAGGACGTACGCACCGGCCTGGCGGCCCTGGACAGCTTCACCCCGCTCTCGCTGGACGCCCCGCTGTCCGGCTCCGACGACGGCTACGCGCTGATGGACACCCTCGGCGAGGGGGAGCCCGCCTATGACCGGGTGGTCGACATGGAGGCCGTGCGGCCGGGGCTGGTCCGGCTCCCCGAGCGGGAGCGGCGGATCCTCTACATGCGCTTCTTCTGCGATATGACCCAAAGCCGCATCGCCGAGCAGTTGGGCATCTCCCAGATGCATGTCTCCCGTCTGATCAGCCGCACCTGCTCGGACCTGTGCGAGCAGGCCATGGCCGAGGCGGGCTGAACGACCGCCCGGGCGCGGCGGGAATACATCCCATCTCTGACCTCGCATCAGTCGCGAGGGGTCGGCCGATCCACAGCAAAGCGTCTCGGAAGCTCTGTGTGTGCCTGTGGGTTTCAGGCTTTTCGGGCGCGGCGTGGTCGTGCGTCGTCACGGTGGGGTCCGAACCTCGGGGTGAGGGGGTGGACTTCGGTGGCGTGCGCGTGGTGGAAGCCGGTCCGCTCGGCGGCGTGGGTGTGCCGTCGACAGGTTTCGCGGGAGAGCCGCCCTGGCCGGGCCGGAGGATGCTCCGGGCGGGGTGGGGCGGGTACTCCATGACCTGGCCCGCGCCCCGGGAAGAGGGTGGGGGTCTGGGCGTCATGCCCCGCCGGACGCTTGACCGCCTCGGTGGAGGTGGTGGCGGGGACCGTACGCACATCGGGCATACGGCGGGAAGTCTGTGACCGGCGGGCCGGGGACGGGCGGGCCGGTGTAGGGCGTGTCTTGCCGGGGGTGGTCTTCGGTCCGGGCGGCCGGGTGGGGAGGGTGGTCGTGCGGCGGGCGCGGCGCAGGTGGCGGGTGGTCTTCTTCGGGCGGCGCACGGCGGTGACGGTGCCGTCGATCGTGGTGCGGATGGTGCGGGTGCCGGTGGCGCGCTCGGTTGTGGTGTGGGTCTGGCCGAGGAGGCCGCGGGAGACGATGCGGCGGGCGGCTGTGTGGTCGCGGTCCAGGGACAGGCCGCACCTGGTGCAGTGGGCCCAGCTCCAGCCGCGCTCGCCCAGCCGGTCGGGGGCGGGATGGTGGCCGAGTGCCCCGAGGCATTGGGGGCACAGGGCGGAGGTGCCCCGGGCCGGGACGGTGACCACCGCGATGCCCGCCTTGATGGCCAGGTGTCGTATCGCGTCGGTGACGGTGCCCCGCACCTGCCCGGACAGCCGGGCATTACCCCGTCTGCGGCCGCGGGCTTCGAGGGTGGTCAGGTCTTCGAGGTAGATCACGGACGCGCCCAAGGCGCGGGCCTGGTTGACGGCCCAGCGGGCGGCCGACCACGCGAGTGCGTGGTTGAGGTGGCGGATGCGGGCGCAGATCCGGGCATGCTCGCGCTCCAGCACCGCCGCCTTGTCCAGCAGGACTCCCCAGGTGCGGTGTGGGGCGCCGAGGGAGGCCGCGAGCGCGAGGTAGTGGTCGCGTTTGGCGGCCAGGTGTTCGCGGTGGCCGCGCAGCCGGTGCAGTTTCGCGCTGATCGCGGTGGCGTCGAAGATCAGGGGACGGCCGTCGGTGACCACCCGGGCCGTGGCGCGTTGGCCGGTCAGGCGGCCCACCGCTCCGGTCAGCAGGGTGTTCACACCCCAGTCGAAACCGACCCCGACGGTGTGCCCGCTCGCCTGGGTGGCGGGGTGGGGGCGGGAGTGGGGCAGGTCGACCGCGACCCGGCCGCCGGGGGTGGGGCGCAGGGTCGGGGCGTGCAGGAGCGCGTCCGGTTCGACGGTGGCGGGCAGGCGCAGGTCGATGACGTGCCAGGCCCAGTCCCGCCGGGACCGGGGGGCGGCACACAGCGGGAGCTTGACCCGCAGCCGGGCCCAGACCGCGTCCAGGCGTTCCAGGGTGGTCTGCTGGCGGTCCATCGCCGCCAGCAGCACCTGACAGGCCACCGCCGGCGGCCCCTCCAGCTCACACAGCCCCGACGGCAACCGCCCCCCATGCGCCCGGGCGAACTCACGGATCTGCCGGGTCCGGTTCCGGACCTCCGCCCCACCCACCCCAGCAGGCAACACCGCACGCAACGCCGCCCACTCCACCCCGCTGCGCCGGGACGGATCAGCGGGCCACGTCGCCAGGAGCGCCCCCACAACGGCCCGGCGGTGCAGGGCCAGCCGCAGCGTACGGGCCGCCTGCTCCTCACCCGCCCGCCGCACCCGATCCGACACATACACCTCCGCACCCCCGCCCACCCCGGCACACTCACCACAAGCGGCAGAGGCAAAGGCAGAGGCCGGGGCGGGGTCGGGGGTGTTCCAGCCCAGGCGGCGCAGCGCCATCCAGCCCTTGGACGGCAGCACCTCGCCCCGCCGGTCCACCCCGGCAGCCAGCACATCCAGCGACGTCTCATCCCACCGGGCCGCGACCAGCCCAGCCGTCAGATCCCGGCACAGAACACCAAGGAAACCCACCCGTTCATACAGCACCCGCTGCCCGACCCGCTGCCCGCCGTCCTCCAGGACCGCACCGAAAGCCGTACACGTCGCCGTCGCCATCAACCTAGCCACGGCCTTCTCCCGCCCACACGGCTTCGGCTTCGGCTTCGGCTTCGGCTTCGGTGGCAGGGAAGCGCCCTGGACCTCCGCTGCCGGTGCCGGTGCTGGAGGCCAGATCGCCGATCCTCAGCCGCAGTGCCCCCGGGTGCACACCCGCCCTGCGCGCGGCCACCGCCAGCCGAAGAAGCTCCATGACCACAGACCCTACGACCACATCATCACCGGACAGCCAAAACCAACGCGAACCCCACACAATCGCATGGCAGTTCGCCAAATTACCTACATACCCACGCCAGCCTTGCTATCCACCGTCAACAAGGATCCATAAGCGAAGCGCCCAACAGATGAAGACCCTGAACAACTACGGCAAGGCCGACCAGGAGATCCACTCCCCGATCTATGACACGTACCTGCGGCTGAACGTCGTCCACGACACGACCGCCCGCAGTGTGCGTGTTCGTCAACCGGGAGTTCCGCGTCACCTCCAAGGACCACGGGCCGGGCACGCACTACTTCAAGTGCGGCCTCTACGGCCGGGACGGGATGTCCGCGCGCTCCGACAGCTACATCAAGAACATCCACGTCTACCGCAAGTAGTCCAACCGGTCACGCGGCCGGGCCCGGGCCGGTGCTCTCCCGGACGACGAGGGTGGTGGGCAGCTCGAGGTTGACCACCTCCGGCTGCTCACCGCGCGCGAGCCGCACCACCATACGGGCCGCCAGCGCCGCCATCTCGGCGAGCGGCTGGCGGACCGTGGTGAGCTCCGGGGTGATCCACTGAGTGAAGGGCAGATCGTCGAAGCCGACCACGCTCACCTCGTCGGGCACCGAAAGGCCCCGGTCACGCAGCGCCCGGTAGACCCCTAGGGCCTGTACGTCGTTGCCGGCGAAGACCGCGGTGGGCGGGTCCTCCAGGTCCAGCAGGGCGTGCATCTCGGTCACCGCGGGGCCGCGGGCGTACGTGCCGTGCCGGATGAGTTCCGGGTCCTCGGGCAGCCCCGCGTCCGCCAGCGCGGCGCGGTAGCCGTGTAGCCGGGTCCGGGTGGTGAGGCGGCCCGCCGGTCCGGCGATGGCCGCGATCCGCCGGTGGCCGAGCTCGGTCAGATGGCGGGTCGCGGCGTAGGCGCCGGGCCAGTTGGTGGAGCCGACGGACGGGGACGCGGGGCTGGTGTCGGTGGCGGGCTGCACGATCACGAAGGGGATGCCCTTGTCGCGCAGTTCGTCCTCCTGGGCGGGCGACAGCTCGGACAGGGCCAGGATCGCGCCGAGCGAACCACGGGCCTGGACGGCCTCGGCCCAGCTGTCCGCCAGGGCGCGGCTCTTGTGGACGGCGGCGACGACCAGGCCCAGCCGCTCGCTCTCCAGCGCCTCCTCCGCGCCGCGGATCAGCTCGGTGGCCCAAGGGTTGTCGAGTTCGTTGATGACGAACTCGACCTGCCCGCCGCTCTGGGCGGCTCGACCCGGCTCCGGATATCCGTGCTGCTGAAGCAGACGGCGCACCCTCCCCCGCGTCTCCACCGATACATCCGACCTTCCATGGAGAACCTTGGAGACCGTGGGGATGGAGACCCCGGCCTCCGCCGCGATCTCCGCCAGCGTGCTCCGCCTTGCCATTCGACCCTTCTCCCTTGGCTTCCGGCGCTCGCGGACAACATCAGGACTTCAAGCGCACGCCCTTGACGTCATCCGATGTTTCTCTTACGTTACGGCCATTCTCGGCAGTTGCGAAATCTTGCGCAATGGCCTGCGGCACGTGATTGGAGTCCCCATGCGCATGCCCCGCCGTCTCGCTGTCGCCCTGACGGTGGCCGGCCTCACGCTCACCGGTTGCGGTTGCGGTTGCGGTTCCGGCTCGGACACGTCCGAAAGCCGACTGGAGATCTGGACCCGCTCCTCCCCGGCCTCCGCCGCGCTGTACAAGAAGATCTTCGCCGATTTCACCGCGAAGACCGGCATCAAGGTCAAGTACATCCCGGTCCCGGATGTCGCTGTACCCGCGACAGCCCACGCTGGACAACTTCGACATCGCCTCGGGCCTCGGCCTGTGGAAGTACTTCCGCAACTCGCTGGTCATCACCGGCGGCGCGCTGCTGCTCCAGGTCTCGGTCACGACCTTCGCCGCATACGCCCTGGCCCGCAGGCGGTTCCGCGGCCAGGCGGTGGTGCTGATGCTGATCCTCGCCACGATGATGCTGCCCGAGGAAGTCATCGCCATCCCGCTCTCGCTGGTCCTCGGCGATCTGCCGGGCCTCGGTCTCGATCTGCGCGGCACCTTCCTCGGCATGATCCTGCCCCTGGGCGGCTGGGGCTTCTCCATCTTCGTCCTCAGTGAATTCATGAAGGACATCCCGGCCGAGCTGGAGGAGGCCGCGCGCGTGGACGGCGCCGGAGAGCTGCGCATCTTCGGCCAGATCATCCTGCCGCTGTGCAAACCGGCTCTGGGCGTGGTCGTGATCTTCGGCTTCAATATGATCTGGGACCAGTATCTGCTGCCACTGATCGTCGCCCGCTCCCCCGACGACTACACCCTCACGGTCGGACTCTCCTTGATGCGCACCAATCCGCAGGTCGGAATCGGGGCGCTGCTCGCGGGGGCGCTCGTCGCCCTGCTGCCCAGCCTGTTCGTCTATCTCGCCTTCCAGCGGACCTTCCTGTCGGGGATCGCCGCCGGAGCAGTGAAGGGATGACCACGATGACCGAACCGACGCCCGCCCAGGCCCCAACACCTCACCAGCGACGCCTCGCCGAGTTCCGGGAGCAGCGCTTCGGGCTCTTCGTGCACTGGGGGATCTACTCCCTGGCCGGCCGCCATGAGTGGGTCAAGCAGCGTGAGCTACTGACGGACGAGCAGTATCAGGCGTACTACGACCGCTTCGATCCGGATCTGTACGACCCCGGTGCCTGGGCGGATGCCGCGCACCACGCCGGAATGCGCTACACGGTGCTCACCACCAAGCACCACGACGGCTTCTGCCTGTGGGACTCGGCGCTCACCGACTACACCGTGGCCGGCACCCCGCACGGCAAGGACCTGGTCGGGCCGTTCTGCGAGGCGTTCCGGGCGCGGGGGCTGGGGGTGGGCTTCTACCACTCGCTGCTCGACTGGCACCACCCCCAGTTCCCGCTGGACCGCCTCCATCCGCAGTGGGACGAGGGGGCACCGGACGGCGGGGACCCGGGCGATCGCGACATCGCCGCGTACGCCCGCTATCTGCACGGGCAGGTGGAGGAGCTGCTGACCCGGTACGGTCCCGTGGACACGCTGTGGTTCGACTTCTCGTACTCCAACCGCATCCGCGAGGGCAAGCCGATCACCGGCGGCAAGGGCAAGGCCGACTGGCGCTCGGAGGAGCTGGTGGCGCTGATCCGCCGGATCCAGCCGGACATCCTCATCAACAACCGCCTGGAGCTGCCCGGCGACTTCACCACGCCCGAGCAGCACCAGCCCGGCGAGCCACTGACCGACGAGGACGGCCGGCCGGTGGTGTGGGAGGCCTGTCAGACCCTCAACGGCAGCTGGGGCTACGACCGGGACAACCTCAACTGGAAGTCCCCCGACCAGCTGATCCGGCTGCTCGTCGACACCGTCTCCAAGGACGGCAACCTGCTGCTCAACGTCGGCCCGAACGGGCGCGGCGAACTCGAGCCGCGGGCCCTGGAAACACTGCGCGCCATCGGCGACTGGATGCGGCTGCACTCCCGGTCCATCCACGGCGCCGGCCCCTCCCCGTACACCGCGCCCACCGGCTGCCGCTACACCCAGCGCGGCGACCGCCTCTACCTCCATGTCCTCGACTGGCCCTACCGCCATCTCCACCTGCCGGATCTGGCGGGCAAGGTGCGCTACGCCCAGCTGCTGAACGACGCCTCGGAGGTCCGCCGGCCGATCGTCGACCCGGCCTGGGACAACGGCAACGTCGCCCCCAAGGGCATTCCGGCGGGGAGCCTCACCCTGGAGATCCCGGTCCGCAAGCCCGATGTGTCCGTCCCGGTCGTCGAGCTGTTCCTGGAACCGGACGCCGTGGCGGGCCCGCGCTGAGACAGGGATCCTGACGCCCGGCGCCCGACCGGGCGTCAGGATCCCCTTCGGCGTGCCGCTAGTGGGTCTGCACCCACCAGGTCATCAGGCCGATGAACGAGGTGCCGCACGCGTACGAGGCGCCGCGCACGAAATTCGCCGCCGCGAGCCGGGCGTAGCGGCGCCACCGCCCGGTGGAGCGACTGGGCGCCGGGGGACGATCCTGCGTAGACAGCATGTGGAGCCCCTTTCGTGAGCGTACGGACACCGGCGGGTCCACGCTGGGAGCCCGTCAGCGCCGGCCGTAGCCGGGTGGCTGACCACGGGCTCCTTTGCGCTGCCTATAGCATACAAGATTGTGATCTTGTGAAATCCGCAGGACCCGCCGGGAATTCGCTCAGCTCCCACGCTTCGCCGCGACCGTACGGGTCTCGGTGTTCCAGCCCGAGACCCGTACGGACGGCGAGGAGCCTCCCAGGTCCGCCGCCCGGTAGGTGGCGGTGAGCGTCATGGACTCCCCCGGCCACAGGCTGACCTGGTTGTCCGTCCACCGCACGGGCAGGACGGGCGCGCCCGCGCCGGTCACCAGATGGGCGTCCACCAGCAGGGCCGGGGTCTGGCCGCTCGAGGTGTTGCGCAGGGTCACCGTCGTGGTCGCGGTGCCGTCGGGGGCGGTGGTCGTGGCCGCGGTGGCGGACACGGGCGCCCGGTCCATCCGGCTGAGCCCGGTCAGGTCGGCGTAGGAGGTGGTCGGGGTGTAGTACCAGTCGGTGTTGTCCCAGTCGAGCACGTCCGGCTCGGTGGACAGCCAGTAGACGTTGCGGCTGAACTCCTTGCCCGCGCCGTCGGTGAGGACCAGCTTGGCGAGGTAGGTGCCCGACAGGCCACTGACACTGCCCGGCACGGTCAGCGCGGTGGCCTTGCCGCCGTCGGCCGGCACGGTCACGCCGGTGGCGCTCTTGTCGTACTTCCGCGCACCCTTGGTGTCGTAGAGGCTCACCCGCGCGGTGAGTCCGGTGGCCGCGTCATGCCGGTTGTTGACGACGACCACCTCCCGCGAGTCGTACGAGTACTGGATGTGCAGCGGCTCATTGGCCTTCTTGGCGCCGAAGTAGGCCCCGCCTTGGTCGAGGTAGCGGTCGAAGAGCTGCCAGTGCAGGGAGGTCCAGCCGCTGTTCAGCATCCAGTAGACGACGCCGGTGGCCGGCTTGGAGGTGTCGGAGAAGTTCCGGCCGTACGCCTCGTACTGGGCGCGCACCGCCTCGTACTGCGCGAGCTGCGCCTTGCGCACGTAGTCCTCGAGGCCGGTCGGCGGGCCGTAGCGGCCGCCGAGCGCGTTGCCGAAGAGCTTCAGGTCGCCGAAGGTGCTCGACGGCGAGCGGTGGTACTGCTTGGCCTTCGGGTCCTTCCACAGCGTTTCCAGCTCGCTCGGGGGCATCATCCGCTTGAGCGTGTCGAGGGTCGGGATGTCCGGCCCGGCGCTGGTCTCGGAGTTGAATCCGGTCGCGCCGCCCTCGCGCTTGGCGTACCAGTAGTTCGGGGGCACCCAGTCGTACGGACCGGTCATCTTCATCCCGGACTTGCCGAGGACCGGGGAGGACTTGGCGGAGGCGGCGGGGATCACGGGGGTGGGCCAGTCGGCTGCCTTCAGGGCGTCGAGGTAGTTCTTCTCAATGGTCGCGTCGGGCGCGAAGTCGCTGCCGATGAGGAAGGAGATGACGCTGGGGTGGTCGCGCAGCCGCGCGGCCTCGGCGGCCATGGAGTCCTTGGCCACCGCGTAGTCGGCCGAGGTCCACTTGTCGCCCGTCTCGTCGCCGTTGACCTGGCCCTCCCACTTGTCGCAGCACTCCCAGCCGGGGAGGGTGAGGATGCCGTACCGGTCGGTGAGGTCGAAGAACTCGTCCGGCTCGATATGGCCTTCGAGGCGGATGGTGTTCAGGCCGAGGTCGAGGGCGTACTTCAGCCGGTCCTCGACGTAGCGGGCGTCCCAGCGCAGAAAGACGTCCGGGGACCAGCCGCCCGCCTTGATCAGCAGCGGGCGGCCGTTGACGGAGTACCGGCGGGCGCCGTCGGCGTTCAGCGGGGCCTTGACGTCCCGGATGCCGAAGGTCTCGTGGGCGGTGTCGGAGGCCGTGCCCGAGACGGTGGCGGTCAGGTCGAGGCCGTACAGCGGCTGGCCGCCCATCCCGGCCGGCCACCACACCCGGGGCTGGTCCAGGCGCAGTTGCGGATAGGCGGAGGGCGTGAAGGTGACGGTCTTCTTCTCGTGTGCGGCCAGCGCCACCGTCTGGCTGAAGGACACCGAGCCGACGGATCCGGAGACGGTGGCGGTGACGGGAGCCCCGGAGTCGTTGCGGGCCTCGGCCTTGACGGTCAGTTCGGCGGAGGACAGCGAGGGGACGGCCAGCTCGGTGGTCACATGCGCGCCGCGCAGGGCCACCGGGCCGCCGCGGCGGACGAGGACGTCGCGCACCAGCCCCATGTTCTCGTCGGGCGGGGGCTGAAGCCAGTCGATCCAGCCCATGGTGAGGTTCTTGCGCGGGTCGTTGGGCTGGACCCTGAAGGCCACCGTGTTGGTGCCGGACTTCACCAGGTCGGTGATGTCCAGCTCATGACGGGTGTACGCGCCGGCGACCTGGTCCTTGGTGGCGATCTGCTTGCCGTTGACGTACACGTCGGCGGCGGAGACGACCCCGCTGAAGTCCAGGTAGGTGCGGGTGTCGGGGCCGGTGACGGTGAAGTCGGAGCGGTACCACCAGGGCACGGCGAAGTCGGCGGCCGGGATCTTCTTGAGGTTGGTCGAGTAGAACGGATCCGCGTACGCGCCCGTGGCCAGCAGGCCCGCGAGCACCGTCGACCGGGGCGCCATGGAGTACCAGCCGGTGGCGGGGTAGCCGGGCGTCGAGACGGCGGCGGGGGTGTCGGTGACCTTCGCCGAGGACTGCACGGCGAAGCCGGCCAGGGCGGTGGCCGTGCCCGCGGCGGACCCCACCCGGGTGACCGGCGGCCGGGCCGGATCGGCGGCCGTCGGCGTACGGGGCGGCGGGGCGGCGCCGGCCGGGAGGGAGAGCGCCAGGAGCAGCCCGCCGGCGGCGAGCGCGGCGGTCAGGACGGGTCGCACGCGGGCTGTCGCCCGCCGCCGGGGTGGTGCCAGGCGGAGGAACACGGAGGTCTCCCTGAGGGGCCGGGCGTTGGTTAGGCAACTTTCCTAACAGTCTCTGGACGCTAGAGACGTGAATGCGACATGTCAACACCGCCGCTCCGTGCCAGCGCGCCCCTGAATCACCCCGGACAACAGGACCAACAAGCACCGCACGAGCGCACGCCTGCCCTACCCCGGACCGACGCCGCCGCGTCTCACGGGCACACGCCCGACCCACCCCGGACCCTGCACCACCGCGCCCCCGGCCCGCTCAACCGTGCCAGCGCAACACCGCGCCGAGGCCTCCCGCCGGTCCGGCCATGCCCTCCGGCACGATCAGCACCTCGGTGTCCGCCGCCGCGGCCGCGCGCATCAGCGCGTCGTCCGCGCGCGCCGGCTCGGGCGCGGCCACCCCCAGCGCACGAGCCTGGGCGCGCTGCACGGCCACCTGGTCGACACCCGGGCCGACCCACACCTCACGCCGGGCGTCCGCCCCCGTCTGCCCCAGCAGCAGCGTGGCCGCCTGGTGGCTGCGCACCGCCTCCACCACCGCGGGCATTCCCTCCGCCGCGCCACCGGGCGCCGAACCGTCATGGGCCCCGCCCACCCCCGGCTCCCCCGGGCGGCCCCGCGCGGCGCGGAAGAGGTCGAGGACGTCCTCCAGGTGGGAGCGGACATACTTCTCGCGGGCGCGGTCGATCTCCGCTTCGAGCAGTTCCTGAGAACTGCCCGCGGCCCTGCTGCCGTGCTGCGCCTGCACCGTGCTGGCGCGCAGCGGCTCGGGCAGCCTGTCGTGCACGGCCCTGCGCTCCCGCGGGTCGCCGGCCAGGACCAGCAGCCGCGCGTCGCTCTCCGGCCACCGCCGGGCGAGCTCGCCGGCGACGAGGTCCGCGGCCTGGTCCCAGGTGTTCTCGACCCGGTTCCGGTAGTGCCACTCGTACCGGTCGGCGGGTACGGAGCGGTGTCCGCGCCCCGGCGGCGGGCCGGCGCTCGCCCGGCCGACGGGGCGCGGGCCGGCGGCGTCGAGCAGTTCGAGGTCGGCTCCGGAGCGGTCGACGCGGGCCACCAGGCAGGAGGGCCACTCGCCGCGCAGCGAGGCCAGCGGCGCGACCCGGGGAAGCATCGACCAGGAGGTGACCACATCGGCCGGGGAGGTGGCCAGGGGAAGGTCGAGGACCACCTCCCCGCCCGCCGCGAACAGCGCCCGCCCCGCGGACGGCCTCGCCGGCCGCTCGCCCGCCAGCCGATGGACCAGCGCCTCGCGCGTGGCGGCGTCGGCGCCCTGCCGGGCGAGCTGGTCGGACACGAACCGCTCCCGCAGCCTGCGCCGCGTGGGCGCGTCCTCGGTCGCGCGCGAGGTGTCCAGATAGACGCAGGCCCAGGGACCCAGGCAGTCGAACAGCGGCTTCAGGAATCCAACATCCATGACCTCCCCCATCCCGGGGAAACGCACGAGAGCCGGGGCGCACCCGGAGGAATCCGGAGCCCCCGCCCCGTTCCTGAACCCAGGATCCCTCCACCGGACCCCGAGCGCCAGGCACGCCCGGCCGCGCCACCGGAGAGCTGTCCTGCCTAGACTTGACGGTGTGACTCGCTCCAACGAGGAGGTCGAGGCGCTGCTCCGCGAGTACGCGGACCTCCTTCTGATCACCGGCGGGGACGCGTTCAAGGCGCGCGCCTACGAGAAGGCCGCGCGCGCGATCGGCGGCTGTCCCCGCGATGTCTCCGAGCTCGACGCGAAGGGCCTGCGGGAGATCCCCGGGGTGGGCAAGTCGATCGCCGACAAGGTCGTGGAGTATCTGCGCACCGGCAGCGTGCCCGCCGTCGACGAGGCGCGCGCCGCGATCCCGGCCGGGGTGCGGCAGCTGACCGCCATCCCGGCCCTCGGGCCGAAGAAGGCCATGATGCTGTACGAGGAGCTGCACATCGCGTCCATCGACCAGCTCTCCGACGCGATCCACGACCACAGGCTGCGCGACCTGAAGGGCTTCGGCCCCAAGACGGAGGAGAACATCCTCCACGGCATCGCCCTCATGCAGGCCGCCGGCGACCGGGTCCCGCTGAACGTGGCCATGAGCGTGGCCGACGACATCGTGGCCGAGCTGTCCCGGGTGACCGGCTGTGAGCGGTGCGAGTACGCAGGGTCGCTGCGGCGGATGAAGGAGACCGTCGGCGACATCGACATCCTGGTCGCGGCCGACCGGTCGAACCGGTTCATGGAGGCGTTCACCCGCCTGCCGTACACCGCCGAGGTCATCGCGCGCGGGGAGAAGAAGACCTCGATCCGCACCACCAAGGGGCTCCAGGTGGACCTGCGGGTGCTGCCCCTGGACTCCTGGGGCGCGGGGCTCCAGTACTTCACCGGGTCCAAGGCGCACAACATCCGCGTCCGCGCGATCGCGATGCGCCATGGCCTCAAGCTCTCCGAGTACGGGCTCTTCGACGCCAAGAGCGGGGAGAGGATCGCCTCGCGCAGCGAGGAGGACGTGTACGCCAGGCTCGGCATGGACTGGATCCCGCCGACGCTGCGAGAGGACCGCGGCGAGGTCGAGGCCGCCTTGAACGGGCGGCTGCCCCAGCTGGTGGCGGAGTCCGATCTGCGCGGCGATCTGCACACCCACACGGACCTCACCGACGGCCTCGAACCCTTGGAGGAGATGATCGCGGCGGCCCGGCGGCGCGGATACGCGTACTACGCCGTCACCGACCACGCCCCGAAGCTGTACATGCAGCAGATGACCGACGAGAAGATCCTGGCCCAGCGCGAGCGGATCCGGGATCTGGACCGGGGGCGGGGGCGCGGCGGGATGCGGCTGCTGCACGGCGTGGAGCTGAACATCGACGTCCAAGGGGACGTGGACTGGCCCGACGAGTTCCTCGAGGGCTTCGACCTGTGCGTGGCCTCGGTGCACACGCAGTTCGGCCTGGCGCGGGACGAGATGACCCGGCGGCTCCTGCGGGCCTGCGAGAACCCGAACGTCAACATCATCGGCCATCCGACGACCCGGCTGATCGGGAAGCGGCCGGGCATCGACGCCGATCTGGACGAGGTGTTCGCCGCCTGCGCCCGCACCGGCACCGCGCTGGAGATCAACGCGCACCCGGACCGGCTGGACCTGTCGGACGAGAACATCCTGCGGGCCAAGGAACACGGCGCGAAGTTCGCGGTGGACAGCGACGCGCACTCCACCCTCGACATCGACGCCCTGCGCTACGGGGTGGGGACGGCGCAGCGCGGCTGGCTGGCGCCCGACGATGTGATCAACACCTGGCCGCTGACCCGGCTGAGGCGTTTTCTGCGCAAGGACGGGCACGGCTGAACACCCCCGGACACCCCGAGCATCCCGCACACCCCGCGCATGAGGCGCCGGGTGCGGGCACACTCCGCGAGCTGGACGAGCGGGTGAGCGGCTGCCGTGCCTGCCCGCGGCTGGTGCGGTGGCGGGAGGAGGCCGCCCGTATCAAGCGCCCGGCCTACCGGGAGTGGGACTACTGGGCCCGCCCGGTGCCGGGGTTCGGACCGGACGACGCGGCACTGGCCATCATCGGTCTGGCCCCGGCCGCGCACGGCGGCAACCGCACCGGCCGGATGTTCACCGGCGACCGCTCCGGGGACTTCCTGTACGCGGCTCTGTACGCCGTCGGCCTGGCGAACCAGCCCGTGGCGACCCACCGGGGCGACGGCCTGGAACTGCGCGGGGCCAGGGTCACCGCGCCCGTGCACTGCGCCCCACCGGCCAACCGGCCCACGCCCGGGGAGCGCGACACCTGTCGTCCCTGGCTGGTCCAGGAACTGCGGCTGCTGCGCCCCACCTTGCGCTCGGTGGTGGTACTGGGCGCGTTCGGCTGGCAGGCCGCGCTGCCGGCGCTCGCCGCGGCCGGCTGGGAGGTGCCCCGCCCGCGCCCGCCGTTCGGGCACGGCGCGCAGGTCACGCTGCGGGCGGTGGGGGCGGGTGCGCCGCTGCGGCTGTTCGGCTGCTACCACGTCAGCCAGCAGAACACCTTCACCGGGCGGCTCACCCCGGCGATGCTGCGGGATGTGCTCCGCGCGGCGGCGGAGTCGGCCGGTTTGCGGCCCCCCGGCGCCGACGAAGACGGGCCGCCGACGCGGTGAGGCGCCGACGGCCCGGTGGGGGGTGGTACGAGGTCCCAGGCACTGGGGCAGGTAGGCGCCCGGGACCTCGGTCAGGGGGTGGCAGGACGTACCCTGCCTCGGTCAGCCGTTACGTGTGGTCCGCGGCGTTGCCGTCACCGACCGCGTCGCCACTGCCGTCACCGGCCGCGCCGTTGTCGCCGTTGCCGACCGCGCCGTTGTCGCCGTTGCCGACCGCGCCTTCGTCACCGGCCGCGCCACCTTCGTCCGCGCCGCCCTCGGCTCCCTGTCCGGCGCCATCGTCAGCGCCATCGCCGGCACCCTGGCCCGCGCCGTCGCCCGCGCCGTCACCGGCACCCTCACCAGCGCCGTCGCCGGCGCCGTCACCGGCGCCTTCGCCCGCGTCGCCGCCACCGTTGTCGGCGCCGATGACGGCGCCCGTGGCCTGCAGCGCGGTGCTGACCGGCTGGAAGAACGTCTCGCCGCCCTGCGTGCAGTCGCCGCTGCCGCCGGAGGTCAGGCCCACGGCCGCGTCCTCGGCGAACATCGCGCCACCGCTGTCACCGGGCTCGGCGCACACATCGGTCTGGATGAGGCCGTTGACGATGTCGCCGTTGCCGTAGTTCACGGTGGCGTTCAGGCCGGTGACGGTGCCGTCGGAGAGACCCGTCGTGCTGCCGGAGCGCTGCACCGCCAGCCCGACACTCGCCTCGGCGACCTGAGTGATCTGCTGGGTGGTGCCATCCTGTAGGTCCACCGTGCTGGGGGCCTGGGTGTTCGGGTCGTCGTACGTCACCAGCGCGAAGTCGCTCACCGGGAACTGGGACTCGGCAGTGGTGCCCACCTGCTGGGCGCCCGCCTGGTCGGTGGCCCAGGTCTCCGCGATGTTGCCGCAGTGGCCCGCGGTGAGGAAGGCGGGCGCACCGTCGACCGTGACATTGAAGCCCAGCGAGCAGCGGGCGCCACCGCCGAAGATGGCGTCGCCGCCGTCCAGGGCACCGGCCTGCTCACCGGCGCCGCCCGCGCCGTCGCCCGCGCCCTGGCCGTCACCAGCGCCCTGGCCGTCACCCGCGCCCTGGCCATCGCCCGCGCCCTGGCCGTCACCGGCACCCTGACCGTCGCCCGCGCCCTGGCCGGTCCCGTCGTCGGCACCGCCCTGGCCCGCGCCCTGACCGGCTCCCTCGTCCGCGCCGCCTTGGCCGGCGCCCTGGCCGGCCCCGTCGTCCACACCGCCCTGGCCCGCACCTCCGTCGGCCCCGGGCTGGGTCTCGTCGGTCCCGTCGAACTTCTTGAACTCGCCGTTGGTGCGCTGGACGGTGGCCTTGCCCGCCAAGCCGTCCACGGCCTTGGTCAGCGTGGCCCACTTCGTACCCGTGACGGTTCTGTCGGCGAGGACCCGGACCTTGTTGGTCTTCGGGTCGATCGACCAGGCCGTGCCCGGGACCGAGGCGGTGTCGCTCAGCGTCTTGGTGGTGGCCTTGAGCTCCGTCATGCTGTTCTCGACGATCTTGGCCACGGCGCCCTTGGCCCGGACGTCGTTCGCCGCGTCCTCGTTCAGGACGTTCATCACCAGCTGCTTGGTGTCGCCCTGGTAGTACCACCCCGCCGCGTTGCCGCCCAGGTCCGACGCGAGGCCCGTCGCGAGCTTCACGGCTGCCTGCGACGAAAACGTCTTGGACTCGGCCGACTTGTCCGGGCTCGCATTGGCGTTGGGAAGCAGGATCGCCGCTCCCGCAAGGGCTGCCGTGGCGGCGCCGGCTATGACGACGGTCCGCTTGTTCACACGTCGGTGGCTCAACTCACTGACCTCCAGTAGGGGTGCGCCGGGGGGTGCGCGAGGAGTGGTCTGCCGGTCTCCTCTGCGTCCCTGCGCGGTGGTCACCCGGTCATACGGAGGTGGTGGTTCAGTGTTTTCAGGGGCACTCAAGGTGTGATGAAAACCGGACGCGAGGCGCCCCGGATGAGTAAGCTCCGCCGGTTCGGCCCTTCCCTCACCCCTCCGCCGCGGCCGCGGCCTGCGCGCGCAGCTCCCACACCTGCCCGAGCGCCATGTCGGCCGAGGCGCCGGCCGGGGAGCCAGCCGTGGTCTCGAAGTGGTCGACGTATTCGCCGATGAACGCCTGCCACCGGTGATTGACCGGATCCTCGTCGAGCGCGGCCATCGCGGCGGCGAAGTCCTCGCAGTCGACGAGGTGGAACAGATGGCGTCCGCTGCGCCAGATCCTCCAGTTGGTGATGCCCGCCCGGCCCAGCGCCGCCAACAGGTCTGCCGGAACCGTGGCGTGCACCTCCTCGTATCCGGCCTCCTGGCCCTCCTTGAGAACCGAGTGCAGTGCGATGCGCATGGCCATCCCTCTCTCTTTGTCAGATGTGCCGCCAGATGTGCCGGATCAACTGCGTCGGAAGAGACCGGCAACTCACTGTGCTGACTGTGTGGATGGTATCGGCATGGGTATAGCTCCACGGACCTGTCTGAGCGCAAGCTGACAAGGAAGATCATGAACGCAGCCGAGAACACAGGTGCGGACCTCCGGTCGACGCCCACATTCATGGACCTCGTCGTTCCGGAGGCGGTGAAGGAATCCCTCGGGGAGCAACTCGGAGGCCTGGCCGATCCGACGCGTGACATGGATCGGGCGACAGCTCGCTGCCATCAGATATTCGCGACCTTGCCGATCGATCTCCTACAGACCATCCTGGATTTCGGCAGGCATGCGGAAACTCCTGGCGTGGCACGGGTCGGCAACCTGCCCGTCGAACATGAACTTCCCGATACGCCCGATGACGGTGGCCCTTGCCAGGGGAAGCGCACACACCTTTCGGAAGGGGTTCTCCTCGGGCTCAGCGGGATGCTGGGCGAGCCCGTCGGATTCACCACCGAGAAGAATGGGCAGCTGATTCACGATGTGATTCCTGTCGCCGATGGAGCGACGAGTCAGACGAATCGCAGCTCAACTGTTTTCCTTAATTTCCACAACGACATCGTGTACGATGCGGCGGGATCGTACAACGTAAGCAATCCGGACTTCCTTGTCCTCAACTGCCTTCGCGCGGACCATGAGGGTGTCGCCGGGACCTACTACGCGGACGCCCGGGATGTCTGCCAGGCCCTGGACGTCTCCTCGCTCAAGCTGCTCAGGGAGCCCCTGTTCAGGCTGAACGCTCCCGGAGGCTATGCACGGTTGGCCGGAAAGGAACAAATCCTCTCCGACCCCGTGCCCATCATCAGCGGGCCCGAATGGTCCCCCGAAATCGCTTCCTCCGCCAATGGAGTGCACGCCATCACCCGCGAAGCCGAAGTGACACTGCAGCGACTTCAGTCCACTTGCCGGGAAGTGGCGCATGAAGTCTTCCTGCGCCCCGGCCAGGCACTGCTCATCAACAACCGGAAAGGCCTGCACGCCCGTTCTGAATTCCAGCCGCGCTACGACGGCCGTGATCGCTGGTTGCAGCGCACGTACATTCGCAGGAATCACTGGAGCATCCGCGACCGCATTGCCTCCGGGACGCGGAGGGTGCACACCTGATCGAAGTCGCCGCGGAAACTGCCGGTCCAACTGCCTGTCTCCACCCGGTTGTACGCGTATCATCGCGTCCGTGCATGCACCCGAAAGGGACCGAGCAATGGCGCCGTTCCCGTTTCATGGCCCGGCAGTTTAGGAGAGGTTCCGCGGATGACAGTGCGTGTGGGCATCAATGGTTTTGGACGCATCGGCCGCAACTATCTGCGTGCGGTGTTCGACCAGGGTGCCGATGTGGAAGTGGTGGGTGTGAACGACCTCACCGACACCGCCACGCTGGCCCATCTCTTCGCATATGACAGCACATTGGGCCGCTTCGGGCAGGAAGTACGCGCTGTGGAAGGCGCCATCCTCATCGGGGAAAGGCGGATCGCCGTATCGGCCGAACGTGACCCCGGGGCACTTCCCTGGACGGAACTCGGCGCCGATATCGTCATCGAATCGACGGGTGTGTTCACAGACGCCACCCGCGCCCGCGCCCATATCGAAGCGGGGGCCAAGAAGGTCATCATCTCCGCCCCGGCGAAGAACGAGGATCTGACGCTGGCCTACGGCGTCAACCATGACCAGTACGACCCCGACCGTCACACCATCGTCTCGAACGCGTCCTGCACCACCAACTGCCTGGCCCCCATGGCCAAGGTCCTGCACGACGCCATCGGTATCGAGTACGGGTTGATGACCTCGGTCCACGCCTACACCTCGGACCAGAATCTGCTGGACGGTCCGCACCGCGATCTGCGCCGCGCCCGCCACGCCGCCGCCAACACCGTGCCCACCAGCACGGGGGCCGCCAAGGCCATCGGTCTGGTCCTCCCGGCGCTCGCCGGCAAACTGGACGGCTACGCGATGCGCGTCCCGATCCCCACCGGCTCGGCCACCGACCTGTCCCTGACCCTCAGCCGCGAGGCGACCGCGGAGGAGATCAACGGGCTGTTCGCCAAGGCGGCGGAGGGGCCGCTCGCCGGTGTCCTCAGCTACACCGAGGACCCCATCGTCTCCAGCGACATCGTCACCGACCCCGCCTCCTGCATCTTCGACGCCGGTCTGACCAAGGTGATCGGTGGTCGGCACGCGAAGGTCGTCGGCTGGTACGACAACGAGTGGGGCTTCTCCAACCGTCTGGTCGACACCACCATGCTGATCGGCGGCTCACTCTGAGCACACGGACTCCGCCCACCGGGGCGAGTCCCGATACGGACCGGCGGGCCACGCATGGCGTGGCCCGCCCGTGCCGGTCAGTTCTGCGTTTCGGTACTCGTGGCCATCGCCTTGGTGCGGGCCGCGTTGAACCGCTCCTGGAAGGTGGCGGCCTGTGACGCGACCCAGGACTGCGACTCCTGGAGGCCCTTGGTGGATCCCTTGAATCGGGGTGCCACATATCGGGCGAACAGCTCGAAGCTCCTGCGCGTACGCTCAGGGCTCGCCCAGTCCGTCACCGAGTTGAGCAGACAGCCGAAGCCTCCCGTGAGGTCACGGAGCTTGTGGATCGCGGCCACGCAGTCCTCGACGCCACCGGTGATGATCCCCCCGGCCTCGATGGTCGCCTCGAAGGCTTTGCGCGCCCCGACCTCGCTGCGGCCCATCGGCATGCCGTGCGTGCCCGCCCAGTATTCGTTGCGTTGCCGCAGCCACCCGGCGTAGATGTCCTCCAGCGCCTGCTCACGGGTCTCGGCCACATGGACGGGCAGGGTCAGCCGCCATGTCGACCGGTCCGCCGTATGGCCTGCTTCGGCGGCCGCGTCCTCCAAGTGTCCCCACTGTTCGGCCAGTTTCTCCATGCCCAGGCTGTGACCGGCGCGCACCATCCCCCACGGTGGGGCGGCGTGCGACATCGCGTTCACCCCGAGGCGGCCGGCGAGCCGCATGCCGAAGGGCGACGATGCGCTGCTGACGGTGATCTCGAAACCGCCCGGCTCGAAGGGACGGTGCTGGATCCGGGCATCCTGGAGCCGGAACCAGTCCGTCTCGCGCGTCACCGCCTCGCCCCGCAGCAGTTCCACGATGGTCTCCAGGGACTCCTGGGTCCGGCGGCGCGCCTCGACGGGGTCGACGCACAACATGTGCATGTCCGAGGCGAGCGAACCGGCGCCCACGCCGAGGATGAACCGGCCCCGGGTCAGATGGTCGAGCTGTACCGCGCGCGCTGCCGCCATGTACGGATGGTGGTAAGGCAGTGCCATGACGCCGGTCGCCAGTTTGATCCGCCGGGTGCGTTCGGCCGCGGCGGCCAGGAAGATTTCCGGGGAGCCGATGGTGCCCCAGCCGTTGGAGTGGTGTTCGCCGACCCACAGCTCGTCGTAGTTGAGCTCATCGGCCAGTTCCGCGTAGCCGAGGTCGCGGCGCATCAGCAGATTGGGGTCTTCGCCGATCGGGTGCAGTGGCGACATGAAGAGGCCGAAGCGCATGAAGTCGGTCATGTGTTCCTTCTGGGATGTGGAGGATATGGACTGGGCCGTCGGGGCTGCCGGGACGTCGGGGCCGTCACAGGGACTGGGCGATGGCGACTCGCTGGATCTGGTTGGTGCCCTCGAGGATCTGGAGGAGTTTCGCCTCTCGCATCCACCGCTCGACCGGGAAGTCCTGGGTGTAGCCGTAGCCGCCGAGCACCTGGACCGCGTCGGTCGTGACCCGCATCGCGGTGTCCGTGGCGAACAGCTTGCACTTCGCGGCTTCGGCGGAGATCGGCTTGCCCTGGTCCTTGAGCGCGGCCACCGAATACAGCAGGGCACGGGCCGCCGCGATCTGTGTGGCCATGTCGGCGAGCAGGAAGGAGATCCCCTGGAAGGAGATGATGGGGTTGCCGAACTGCGTGCGTTCCTTGGCGTACGCGGTCGCGTGGTCGAGTGCCGCCTGGGCGAGGCCGACGGCACACGCCGAGATACCGAGGCGGCCGTGGTCGAAGACATGGGCGGCGACGAGCATGCCACGGTTGCGGCGACCGATCATGCGCTCGTCGGGGACCTGAACCCCGTCGAACGCGATCTGCGCCGTGGGCAGTGAGCGCACCCCCATTTTCCGCTCATGGGCCAGGGGGCGCAGGCCCTCCGAGTCCGCGTCGACCAGGAAGCAGGACAGCCCGCTCAGGGCCGATCCTCCGGTGCGGCAGTACACGTTGTAGACGTCCGCGACGCCGGCGTGGCTCACCCAGGCCTTGGTGCCCGAGATCACGTAGTGACCGTCTTCCGCCACCGCCCTGGTGGACATGGCGCCCAGGTCGGAGCCGGCTTCCGGCTCCGACATGCAGTTGGCGGCGAGGAGTTCCCCGCTCAGCATGCGTGGCAGCAGCTGTCCCCGCAGCTCGTCCGATCCGAACCGGGCCAGACCGTGGCAGGCCAGCACCTGGAGGTGCACGGACTCCGCGACGGCCAGCCAGCTGCCGGCCAGCCGCTCGATCACCCTCAGGTAGACGGTGTAGCTCTGCCCGCCCCCGCCCCACTGCTCGGGGAAGGGCAGTGACATCAGTCCCTGCTTCCCCATGAGCCGTACGAGGTCCCCGGGGAACTGCCCGCTCTCCTCGAACCGGGCGGCCCGTGGTTCGAGTTCCTCCCGGGCGAGCTCGTCGACGAGGGCGAACAGTTCCCGGTGCTCCGCGGATCCGGCGGCCGGGCTGCCGTTCACGCGGCCTCCCGCGCGGCCTGGGACGGCCAGTCGGCGGCTTCCGGCCAGTGCCTCTGCACCTGCCCGACCGCGTAGTCCCAGTAGGAGCGGACGGAGAGGTCGGCATAGATGAAGGCCCGTTTACTGTCCACGTCCTCGAGCGAGGAGGAGTGGTAGCCACCCGGTATCCGCTCGGCCATCAGCTGGAGTCGACAGGCCCGTTCCAGGGTGTGTGCGTGCACCGTCGCATGCCGGATGGACTTGCCGACGATCACGCCACCGTGATTGCGCAGCAGCGCCGCCGGGTTCTCCCCGAGGGCGTCGGCCACCTGCTCCCCCGTGACGATGTCGAGGATGGTGTTGCTGGTCAGAGTGAAACGGGGCAGCCGGCCCTCGAAGTAGGCGCCTTCGTGCGACACGGCGCGCAGGTCCAGGTCGCTCGTTCCGAACACCAGGGTGTGCGGTGCGTGGCTGTGCACGATCGCGTTGACGTCGGGACGCGCCCGGTAGACCGCTTGATGCAGCGCCAGCTCCGGGGGCGCGAGCGCGGGGGCCTGCGCGGCGGGGTCGACCGGCGCCACGATCACATCGTCGGGTACGCACTCGTCGAAACCCTTGAGCGCGCCCTTGATCAGCATGTAGTCCGCGCCGGGCACCCGGGCGGAAACCTGCCCCTGGTTGAAGTCGTCGTGGCCGCCCAATGACAGGGAACGTGCCGCGATGGCCACGTGGGCGCGCAACCGACGGGCGAGGGGCGGCAGCGTGGCCGGGGTTTGCTTGGTCACCGTATGTCTCACGTTTCTGCGAAGGACGATTCGCTGGCGGGCGTTCGGTCGCGGTCTCCGTCACGGCCCGGTCCGAGAAACAGCCCGTCGTAGACCTGCTTGGCCGTCACCAGACCGGCGGGAGCGCCATGTGCCCACGCGGCGATGGCGAGCGCTCCGGGGATCGCGGCCGACAGGTCTCGTACGTCGTGGTGCAGCGTCAACGACTCGTTCGGGAAGTCGAGTTGCACCGCGTGCTCACTGACCTGATGGCCGGCTCGGAAGGAGGCCACCTCGTCCACCGCCGCCCCACCCGCGTGCGCCTCCCAGGTCGCCGCCAGAGAGCGCGCCGACGCGCTCGGGCGGTCCCGCTTGGCCGCGGTGTGCCGCTCCAGGAGGCTCACGCGCGGCAGGGGCATGGCCGACGAGCGGAGGAGCTGTCCCGCGACGCTCAGCAGGTGGTCCTGGAGCCAGTGGCCGAGTGACAGGTTGACCGCGCGGACCACGGTCACCGATCCGGCGAGTTCCGCCAGGAGTGGCTCGCCGTCGGGTCCGATGTCGGAGGCGCAGGCGACGAGCGACGCGCCCGTGTCCCGGCAGTACGCGACGGTGCGCGGGAGCACCTCGCCCCGCGACGCGTCGATCACCACGGTCGGCGGCTGCTCGGCCGTCCACGCACCGCTGTGTGCGGTCATCACGACCGGGACGTGGCGCAGGGCGCACTCGGCCGCGATCCGTGAGCCGAGCCGGCCGGTCGCGCCGACGACACCGACCCGGAGCCCGGGCACGCTGCGCTGGTCAGGCGGCACCCGCAACCCCTTCAGCGGCCATGTACTCCACGATTCCGGGGATCGTCGACATGAAGGTGGTGTCACCCTCCAGGTCGACGTAGATGCCGAACTCGGTCTCGATCGAGTCGATCAGGCGCAGATACGACAGCGAGGAGAGCCCCTTCTCGGCCAGTGTCTTGCCGTCGGCGAGCGCGCTGTCCGAGCTGAGCGTGCCCTCGCTGGCCTCCTCCACCAGTTCGGCGACGCGGTGGGCGAGGGTCTGGTCGTTCGGCATGGGTGATCTCCCTCAGGAAGTGAAAGCGGAATCGGTGGCCTGGTGGAACAGCTCACGCGCCGCGTTCATGCGCGGCTTGCCGACGCCCGTCGTCGGGATCTCGGGCACGACGACGAACCGCTCGGGGACCTTGTAGGGAGCGAGCCGTTCCAGGCAGCGGACGCGTAGCCCGTCCTCGGTGAGACCGTCGGGTCCGCTGACGACGGCGACGAGCATCGGGTCGCCGTTGCGCTTGTCCACGGCGAAGACCACCGCTTCGGTGGCACCGGACGCGAGCAGTGCGCGGCGCACCTCCACCGAGTCGATCTTGCGCCCCCCGATGTTCAACCGGGAACCGGCCCGGCCCGAGAGGTGGAGTCGACCCTCCCGCAGGCTGCCCAGGTCGTGGGTGGCGTAGAAGCCGTCCGGGTCCAGCCGTCCTTCGAAGGCGCCGGGCGCGTTCAGATAGCGCGACCCCATGGATGTGCTGCGCACCCGGATCTCACCGGTCGTGCCGGTTCCGTCGCCGAAGACGAACTCGACACCAGGCAGGGGACGGCCCTGGCCGTGCTCCGGAGCGGGGAAGGGATCGAAGGTCAGCGGCCCTGTCTCGGCGACACCGTAGTAGTTGCACACCGCGAGGCCGTGCCGGGTGCGAAGTTCCTCGGCTGTCGTGGCCTTCAGCGGCGCCGCCGACGACAGGGCGACCTTCAGCTCGGCGAGTTCGGGTATGTGCTCGGGGCGGCGCAGCAGGGACTCGTACAGGGCGGGGAAGCCGGTGAGCCGGGTCGGCCGTATCTCACGCAGGAAGCGGATCACCTGTCCCGAGGTGGGCAGTCCGGACGGTAGCCACAGCGCCGCGCCCGCCAGGAACGCCGCCAGCAGCGAGGTGTTGAACGCCAGCCCGTTGAAGAGCCCGGCGAAGCACAGAATGCGGTCGTCGGAGCCGAGACCGGTCGCGTCGCGCCAGGACAGGGCCGCGTTGTGCACGGCCGTACCGGAGAATTCGATGCAGCTGGGCGACCCGGTCGAGCCCGAGGTGAACCGGCACACCTCCGTCGAGGCGAGCAGCTCGGGGCGGTCGGCCGTCGGCTGCTCCGCGGGCGTCGCCGTCCGGCTGAGTGCGTAGCCGCCGGATGTGACGGAGCCGGACGGTTCGATCCCCAGCGAGAGGGGACGGTCGTGCACGACCGCGTCGATGCCGCAACTGGTGGCAACGGCGCGGACCTCCTCCGCGGCCAGGGCGGGGTCGAGCAGGAAGGGCACGGCGCCTGCGCGCAGCAGGCCCACGTAGGCGACCACGTACGAAGCCGAGTTGGCGGCCAGGACGACCACTCGGGGAGGTGCCGCGGCCGGACCTCGTGCGGCCGCTTCGCTCCACCAGCGGCCGAACTCCGTCGTGAACTCCTCGGCCGCGGCGTCGAGTTCGGCGTAGGTCAGCCGACGTTGCGTGTCGGCGACGGCGAGGCGGTCCGCGTGCTGCGTCAGGAGGTCGGTGAAGACCTGGTTCAGCACCCCGGGCATGTCGTTCCTCCGAGTCCGTGGTCCGATGGATGGCCTATTCGCCATGCGCGTAGGCGACTTGGGCGCGGTCGTGCTTGATCGAGCCGGCCTGGTCGACGCCGAGGGCCAGCAGGTACAAGGTCTCGTCCGCGCCCGTCAGACCGGCGAACTCGCGCCACAGGTCCGGGTCGTATCCGCCGATGGTGGTGATGGCCACGGAGTTCCGTCCGGCGCCGAGATAGAGCAGGTGCGCGCCGCACGAGGCACGGAACACGGCGTCGCGGAGATCACGCGGACCACTGGAGAAGAGCTCGTCGCGGGGGATGTGGAACAGCACGAACCCGGCCGCGACCCGCGCGTTGGCCTGGCCCATGCAGGAACGGACCAGCAGGTCGAGGTCGCGGAATCGGTCCGGCACGGTCACGGCGATCCGGCTGCCGCGCAGGGCTTCCGAGCACGCCTGAGCCGTTGGCCCGTCGTGCAGCAGGAGCGTCGCGCGCACCCCCCGGCCTGTCTCCGTTTCGGACAGGTCGGCCGGGAGCGGGGTGTCCAGTGCCGTCAGCATGCCCAGGAGCGGACCCGGCTCGGGCGCGTCCCCGGAGAACCGCTTGCAGGACTGTCGGCGCCGAGAGGTCTCACGCCACTGAGTGAGCGGGATGGCCCCAGGGGCCGTAGGGCGCCACCCGGTCGCTATGGGGGCGGCGGTGTGCAGCCGTGCGGGCGCGGCGAACGGCTGCGAACTGTCGTACACCGCCTCCGAAAGCCCCGACCAGCACACCTCCTCCAGTTGGCCGGTGCCCGCGGGGTCGACGTCACCCGCCATCCGGAACGTCGCCCAGTCGCTGGTCTCGCCGTATGTGTGCGGCCGGCCGATCGTGACGACGGAATGCACTTCGCGGTGGGGCAGGAAGGGTTCGACAGCGGCCCGGATCGCGGCGCGGGGGCCGTGCAGCCGCAGCACGGCCGGACCGTCCTGGAGCGCGGTTCCGAGCAGGTTCGTGGCCGCGTGCCCCGTGTCCAACTGTGTGTAGAGATAGCCGCGCGAGCCGTACTTCCGCATCGACAGCCAGGGCCGGGCCAGGAGGATGACATGCGCCACGGCCTCGCCGCCGTCCGGCAGCAGCGCCGGACGCAGCAGCCGAGCCAGGCGCGTGGCCGGTCCGCCCAGGCGCACACAGGTACGGCGCAGCAGGTCCATCCAGAACAGGGCGTGGCCCGGGGAGTGTGCCGATGAGCGCTCCGGACGGTCACCTTCGTCCACCAGCACCAGGACGTCGTACGGATAGATGGCGCCGGCCGACGGCACCTGGCGGCCCTCCTGCGTGGGCCGGCCGAGAAGGGCGTCGGTCACCACACGCACGGCCTGCCGCAGCCCCTGACTGCGCGGTTCCTCCACCTCGAGCCGTGGGACGGGAGGGAGTTCCGTCATATCCAGCCAGGCAGCCAGTAACCGTTCGTCCGGCACGGCGCAGGTATCCGAGTTGAACGCAGCAGAACTCACTGAGGGACCTCGATGCCATTCATTGCAGTGAACCGGTATATATGCGAGAAGGTGATATGTTGTCACTCAGCAAGCTACTTGAGTCGCCTATCTTCGATCGGCAGTTTCATCGGCAGAATCGAGGGCAGCTTCAGCGGCTCCCCGGAGCTACCGTTCCCCGTTCCGTAGCCCGCGCGCCTCCGACACCAGTACCTCGTGAATTCCCAGCAGCAATTCCGATACCAGCTCCTTGCCCACCTCCCTGGCCCGAAGCCAGATGGTCAATGCCGCTGAGCCGTCTTCGATGAAGCGGGTGTGGAACTTTGGGCCGATCGCGGAAACCTGCCGCTCCCACTTCACCACCGGCACATCGGATTCCTCCGGATCCGCTGCTCTGGCCGCCGGACGGACCATGTAGTTGAATGCCCAGACCGGCTCGGGATCGATACCCGCGGAGGGGAACCGCTGCTTCATCAGACCGATCGAATCCGGATCGTACATGCCCATGCGATAAGCCAGGAACGCAGCTTTGTTGATGCCCTGTGCAAGCTCCCCGAAGCTGGTCCCCGCGTTGGCGTCCAGGCAGCCGGCGGCCCATTGGTTCATCGAGGTCACATAGCTTCCCCAACGGGCGTTGCCGCGATTCGACGACTGGAGCCGAACCGGCACCGACGGCAGCCCGCACACCTGGGCCACTGCCCTTGTGTAGGCGGTCAGAAGCACGGACGACTTCGGAAGAGAGAGCCGCTCCGCCAGCTGCTGAGCCGCCGTCTGTGCCGCTGTCGACCGAACGGCGGCCTGCAACACGTGAAATGGGCGTTCGTCCGAGGTGGGGAGGGGCTGCTCCGGGATCTCGGCCGAGGCGGTGAGGACCTTCTCCCAGTGCCGTTCGGCCGCGGTGCGCCGAGCCTTGAACGGGTCGCCCCGCTGCTCCTCGGCCATGGTGATCAAGCTATAGGAATCTCCCGGGCCAAGAAAGGATCCGGGATCTGCCAGGGCCTTTTGGAATTCCTCTCGGAGAATCCCTTGGGACCAGTTGTCCGCCGCCAGGTGATGGTGCGTGAACACAAGGTGCGTTGCCGTTCCGGAACGCGTCAGGACACGGCCGCGCCAGCCGAATTCAGTGGTCAGATCGAAAGGTAGCGCCGCCATGCGGCGAGCCGTCTCCTGTACATCGCCGGCGGCCTCCTCCGGCACCTTGAGATCGGACAGCGAATCCGGTTCATGAACCAGCTGGACGGGATGGTGAGGATCACTCAGGTCGTATGTTGTGCGCAGTGACGGATGACGATGAGCGAGCGCCTTCAGGGCATCCTTGACCGCTGCCGCCCCGGTTCCCTCGGGCAATTCCCAGACCGTCGATATGTTGACCTCGTGCCAACGGTCTCGAGGAAGTCTCTGGATGTCGCGCCACAGTGATATCTGCCCATAGGAAAGCGGGCCGGAAAAAGGCATGGGGGTGACCCTAGGCTGTGGGATCCGGCAGGTCAAGGGCGTTGAATCTGCCGGTCAATCTTCCCCTGCAACTGCCCCTCGGCCGCGCGGTGCCGCAGGTACTTTCTTGAAATTGCTGTCCCTATCGCGTAATTGGCAACGAGGTTCCTCAGTGAGTTCTGATCTGCTCAGCCACCGGCGCGTCGGTTCTGGGGTGGACGCGCCGGGCACCTCCGCCGCCCGCCGTGGCGGCCTGTGCATCGTGCTCACCAGCACCCCGTCCGATGCCCACACCTGGAATTTGGTGTTCCTGCAGATGCTGCTCGAGGAACTGGGCCACCGGGTGGTCAACCTCGGCCCTTGTGTACCGGAGGAACTTCTCATCGCCAAGTGCACCGAGCACCGGCCCGACCTCATCGTCGTCAGTACCGTCAACGGACACGGTCACCTGGACGGGATACAGCTCATCAGAGCCGTCCGGTCCGATCCGGGTCTGGGCACCGTGCCGGCCGTGATCGGCGGCAAGCTGAGCGTCTTCGGCACGGGCGACCCGGCCCGCACCAGTGCGCTGTTGGCCGCCGGGTTCAGCGCGGTCTTCGAGGACGGGGACGGACTGAACCTGCTGCGGTCCTACCTCGACACCCTTCCCGTCATGTCGCAGAAGTGAGCCGGCACCAGCGGATGGCCTCAACCCAGTCCGCCACGTCCGCAAAGGAATGAACATGCCCCTCAACCCGTCGCCCACGGCCGGGCGGGAACAGGCCTTCGTCCCTCCGCAGCCGCACGAGCACCTCACCTCCGCCACCACCAGGAACATGCTGCTCGTCCAGAGCGCCCTGCTCCAGGGCGCCCGGGAATACCTGTGCGACGAAGGCTTCGTCGAGCTACTGCCCCCGGTCGTCGGCCCGGTCACCGACCCCGGCTGCCGCGGCGCCAAGCAGGTCGACATCGACTACTACGGTCGGCGCTACAAGCTGATGACCAGCGTCATCTTCTACAAACAGGCCGCCCTGCTGGCTCATCCCAAGATCTTCTACATCGCACCCTGCGTCCGGCTGGAGCCGTTCACGACCTCCTCGACCCTGCGGCACCTGACCGAGTTCCACCAGATCGACGTCGAGGCGGCGGATGTCTCACGCGAGGAGATGCTGGAGGTCTGCCAGGGGGTGGTACGCAGCGCACTACAGCGTGTCATCAAGCAGCTTCCCCATGTCCTGGAGGAGTTGGGGCGCGACCCCGAGGCCTTCACCGACCTCCTGGAACAGTCGTTCCCCAGTATCCGGCACATGGACGTGGTGGAGACCCTGCACAAGATGGGCCACGAGCAGAATCCCGACGGGGAGATCGACTGGGAGGGCGAGGCGCTCATCTCGCGGCAGCACACCCGTCCGTTCTTCATCACCGACTACCCCAAGGGCTCACGCGGCTTCCCCGACCGGGAGAGCCGTACGCTCCCGGGCCGGCTCCGGAACTTCGACCTGGTGGCCCCCGAGGGCTACGGCGAACTGTGCAGCGGCAGCGAACGGGAGGGGGACTACAGCCGGGTCATCGAGCGGATGCGGGAGACCGGCGAGAACCCCGCGAAGTACGAGTGGTACCTCAAGGCGTTCAAGGAGGGTGGCATCCCGCAGAGCGCCGGTTTCGGCCTCGGCGCTCAGCGCCTGACGCGCTATGCGGCCGGACTGCACTCCGTGTGGCAGGCCAGCGCCTTCCCGAAGCTGCCTGGGGTGATGGCCCCATGACCCGGCTGAGCGCTCCGGGTCTGCCCGAAGAGGCCATCCGCGAGCGTGCCCGCATCGGCCGCGCGGCAGCCTTCCCACCCCGGGCGTCGTACGGGAACCGGCTGTTCGGGGCGGCGGCGGGAGAGACGGCCGGTCAAGGACCGGACGCTCTCGACACCCTGCGGCTCGTACCCCCCGTCTTCATGCCGCAGCGCCTGGAGAAGCTGGTCGAACTGGGCCGCGAGCCCGTGTATCAGGATGTCGCGCTCGACAGCGGCATCGGAGGGTTCCGCTCCCCCCTGCCGGTGTACATCACGGCCTTCGGCTCCACCCGGGCGGCCAGCGGTGACCTGGGCGTACCGCTGAGCCGCCAGGCCGCCCGGCTGGGACTGCCGATGGTGATCGGCGAGAACATCGTCCCCGTCAACGGCTACGGCCGACTCGCGCAGGCCCCGGACAGCGCGTCGCTGCTGGCCCGCATCAGCGCCTATGGCCAGGAGGTTCCGGAAGGGTACGGAGGGGTGGCCGTACAGCAGTGCACCGAGGATGCCGACGCCGAAGTGTGGAACCTCGTCTACAGCGACCCATCAGCCCAGCCACTGCTCGAGACCGGCAGGCTGGCCTTCGAGCTGAAGGTCGGGCAGGGGGCCAAGCCCGGTCTCGGTGGGATGACGGTGGTGGACGGCTCGACCGCCGAACAGCTCATGGACCGCTATGAGCTCGACGCGGTGTTCGGTCCCGGGACGGCGGAAGCGGCGGCGGGCGAAGATGCGGCGGACGCCTCGGTGTCGTATCTGCGCAGCAGCAGCCCCGGCACGTTCACCGAGGAAATCCTGCGTCAGCAGGTCCGGCTGTTGCGCAACAACTACCCGCAGGCACGGATCTGGGTGAAGCTCCACCCCGGCCGGGACGTCGCGGAGGCTGCCGCGGTGGCGTGGCAGGCGGGCGCGGACGCGGTCACCGTCGACGGTGCGGAGGGAGGCACCGGCTGGGCGCCCCTGGCCTTCCTCGACGGTGTCGGACTGCCGCTGGTCGAATGCCTGCACCGCATCGGGTCCCCTGCCGGGGACCTACTGGCCAGCGGCCGTGTATGGGAGGGCACCCGAGCGGTCAAGGCCATCGCGCTCGGTGCCACCGCGGTCGGCCTCGGCAGGGCTGCCCTGCTCTCGGTCGACGAGGACACCGGGTGCGGCCTGGAGCGGTTCGTCGCCTGCCTGGATCTGGAACTGCGCCTGCTGATCAGCGCGCTCGGGAAGTACAGCCCGCATGCCGTGGGGCGGGAGGACATCTGGCCGGCACCCGATCCGGCGGCTCGCACCGGCCACGACAAGGTGTGGCCGGTGGCCGAAGAGTCCGCGCCCTGAGCCCGCGCGAGCCGAACCAAGCCGAACTACGCGGAGAGCAGACGGTGTCCCACCTCATCGAACTCGAAGACGGTCTCGCCCGGCAGCTCACTGCACTGGCCGCCGACGGCGGCTTTCCCGTCGAGAAACTGATTCGGGGGGCATGGTGCACCGCCCTCGACGAGGACGGGGCGCCGGACTCCGCGGTGGCCCTCCTCGAAGCGGTTGTTCGGACGCCCGACGGCACGAAGGTGCGCAGCCTGCTGGCAGCCGCCGACCGCTGGGACATGACGGTTGCCTGGAACGGGCAGCACGTCGACATCCCCTGGGACCGGACCCTGCACGAACTCTTCGAGCAGCAGGCGCGGTCGACGCCGGACACTGTCGCGCTCGTCCACCGGAGCGACACCCTCTCCTACGCGGAACTCAACCGCCGGGCCAACCGGCTGGCCGGTCACCTCGTGCGATCGGGGGTTCAGCCCGGGACGGTGGTCGGCATCCACCTGGAGCGGACCCTGGAGATGGTGGTCGCGCTTCTCGCCGTCCTCAAGGCCGGCGGCGGCTACACCCTGCTGGACCCCGGTTTCCCCGAGGCGAGGTTGCGTACGGCGCTCACCACGTCGGAGACCGCGCTGCTGATCAGCCGTGCCGGTCTGCCCCCGCTGGTGTCCGGCCCGGCGGGACCTGAGGTCGTCCTCATCGACTCCCCGGGTGTACAAGCGGCTCTCGACGCCCAGTCGGACGAAAACGTGGGCCGCACCGCGTCAGCCGAAGACGTGGCCTGCGTGATGTTCACCTCGGGGTCGACCGGCACCCCGAAGGGAATCGCCTCTTCACACCGCGCGCTCACCGGCACCTACCTCGGTCAGGACTACGCGGACTTCGGCCCCGAGCAGGTGTTCCTCCAGTGTTCGTCCATGTCCTGGGACGCCTTCGCCCTCGAACTGTGGGGGGCGCTTCTCTTCGGCGCCCGCTGTGTTCTGCTGCCCGGCTCCGACTCGGAGCCCGCACTCATCGCCGATGCCGTGGCCGAGCACGGCATCACCATGCTCCAGCTGTCCGCGAGCCTCTTCAACTTTCTCGTCGACGAGTACCCGCAGGCGTTCGACGGCGTACGGATCGCCTTCACCGGCGGCGAGGCGGCTTCCGTGGCGCACGTCACCAAGATCAGTCGCAGATATCCGCGACTGCGCGTCGTCAACGGCTACGGTCCGGCCGAGAGCATGGGTTTCACCACCTGCCACGTGGTGACCCCGGAGAACGCGCAAGCGTCCTCCCTGCCCATTGGACGTCCGATCGCCAACAAGCATGTGCTGATCCTCGACGCCGATCTCCAGCCGGTCGCGATGGGCGAGACCGGCGAGCTGTACGCGACCGGAGTCGGCCTGGCCCGGGGGTATCTGGGGCGGCCTGGGTTGTCGGCGGAGCGTTTTGTTGCGTGTCCGTGGGGGGCGGGGGGTGAGCGGATGTATCGGACGGGGGATTTGGCGCGGTGGTCGGCCGATGGGGTGTTGGAGTATGTGGGTCGTGCTGATGATCAGGTGAAGGTGCGGGGCTTCCGTATCGAGCCGGGCGAGGTCGAGGCCGCCTTGATGGCCTGTGCCGGGGTGGTCCAGGCCGTCGTGGTGGTGCGGGAGGATCGCGCCGGGGACCGACGGCTGGTGGGCTATGTGGTGCCGACGGTGGGTGCGGTGGTTGATGGGGCGAGTGTGCGTGCGGCGTTGGGCGGGCGGTTGCCGGAGTTCATGGTGCCGTCGGTGGTGATGGTGCTGGAACGGTTGCCGTTGACGCCGAATGGAAAACTGGACCGGCGGGCACTCCCGGTGCCGGAGTACACGGTGGGTGGGTCGGGTCGGGCGGCTGCCACATCGACGGAGGTGTGGCTGGCGGGGTTGTTCGGCGAGGTGCTGGGGGTGGACGCGGCTCGGGTCGGGGTGGAGGAGAGCTTTTTCGATCTGGGGGGTCATTCGCTGCTGGCGGCCCGGCTGATCAGTCGTATCCGGGCCGGGCGGGCTGTGGAACTGGGTATCCGCACGCTGTTCAACGCGCCGACGGTGGCCGGGTTGGCGGCGTTGATCGATTCCGGGGCGGGTGGTGTGGGGGTTTCGGTTGGGCGTCCGATGGTTGGGGGGCGGGTGCGTCCGGGGCGGTTGCCGTTGTCGTTCGCGCAGCGGCGGATGTGGTTTTTGCGGGAGTTGGAGGGGCCGAGTTCGACGTATAACACGCCGTTGCGGATGCGGTTGGACGGTGCGGTGGATGTGGGGGCGCTGCGCGGTGCGCTGGCTGATGTGATGGGTCGGCATGAGGTGCTGCGGACTCGGTATCCGGTCTTCGCGGGAGAGCCGTATCAGGAGATCGGTGCGGCGGTGTCCGGGTTGTCGGTGGTGGAGGTGGCGGCGGGTGGGCTTGCGGGGGCGGTGAGGGAGGCGGAGGGGTATTGCTTCGATCTCGCGACGGAGGTGCCGGTACGGGCCTGGCTGTTCCACGAGGCCTCGTCGGGTGAGCGGGTGCTGTTGCTGTTGTTGCACCACATCGCGAGTGACGGGTGGTCGGTGGGCCCGTTGCTGCGGGATCTTGGAAGCGCCTATCAGGCCAGGGTCTCCGGCGGGTTGCCCATGTGGGACGCGTTGCCGGTGCAGTACGCGGATTACCTGCTGTGGCAGCGCGAACTGCTGGGCTCGGACGAGGACCCGACGAGTGCGCTGAACAGTCAACTTGCCTATTGGCGCCGCGTGTTGAAGGACGTGCCTGAGGAGTTGGCGCTGCCGTCTGATCGTCCGCGGCCTGCGGTGGGGTCGTTCCGGGGGGCGACGGTCGGGTTGTCTGTCTGTGCTGAGGTGCATGCACGGGTGGAGCGTGTGGCGCGCGAGCGGGGCGCGAGCGTCTTCATGGTGCTGCATGCGGCCCTGGTCGCCTTGCTGTCCCGAATCGGGGCGGGGACAGACGTCCCGGTGGGTTCGGTGACGGCGGGCCGCACCGACGAGTCCCTGGAGGACCTGGTCGGGTTCTTCGTGAACACCCTGGTACTGCGCACGGACGCGGGCGGGGATCCGACGTTCGCCCAGTTGCTGGAGCGGGTCCGCGAGGTGGACCTGGCCGCCTATGAGCACCAGGACGTGCCCTTCGAGCGGGTGGTCGAAGAGCTGAACCCGACCCGGACGGCAGGCCGGCATCCACTGTTCCAGGTCATGCTGGTCCTACAGAACAACGCCCGCCCGGCGCTGGAACTGGACACGGTACGTGCGGCACCGGAACCCGTCACCGTACGCAATGCGAAATTCGACCTGTTCGCCGAACTGGAAGAAACCTTCGACGAACGAGGCCACCCGGCCGGCATCCACGGAGTCCTCGAATACGCGACAGACCTGTACGAACCGGCCACCGCAAACCGCTTGGCAAAGGCCTTCCTACAACTGCTCGACGCAGCCGCCACCGAACCCGAACTCCCCCTGAGCGAACTCCCCCTGGAGGACCCCACCGAGCAGCAAGCCAGGTTGACGGCATGGAACGACACCACCCGCCCGTACCCGCCCACCACCCTGCCCGCACTCTTCGAACAACAGGCCGCCCGCACACCCGACCACACCGCGATCGTCTGCGACAACCACAGCCTCACCTACCGCCAACTCGACGAACAAGCCAACCAACTCGCCCATCATCTGATCTCGCTGGGCGTGGGCCCGGAGGACTACGTCGCCCTCGCACTGCCCCATACCGAACTGGCGATCGTAGCCGTGATTGCCGCGCTGAAGGCGGGTGCGGCGTACGTGCCGGTCGACCCGTCCTATCCGCAGGACCGCATAGACTACCTCCTCGAAGGCACCCAGCCGGCGTTGATCCTGTCGACACGGGACGTGGCCGCGGCTCTCCCACGCGGGGCATCCGCAACGGTCCTGCTCCTGGATGACGCGGCTTTCGCCGATGCCCTCGCGGCTCAGCCGACCTCGAATCCGACGGACACCCACCGTGTGCGCGAGCTGAGTCCGTACAACTCTTCCTACGTCATCTACACCTCGGGCTCCACCGGCCGTCCCAAAGGCGTGGTCGTCACCCATGCCAATGCGGCCAACTTCGTGCGCTGGGCGGTGGCCGAGTTCGGTGCGGAAGGCCTGGCCCATGTGCTGCTCACCACGTCATTCAACTTCGACGTGTCGGTCTTCGAAATGTTTGCTCCACTCATGTGCGGCGGCACCATCGAGGTCCTGCGCGACCTCCTGGACCTCGCCGATCGTGGCTCCGACGCGCGGCACGTCAGCTTGATCAGCGCGGTCCCGTCCGCACTCGCCGGTGTCATCGCGCACTCCGATGTCGACGTGACGGCGGAGACCGTCGTGCTCGCCGGTGAGGGACTGCCCTCAGCGGTGGCGACCCACATCAGGAAGGCGCTGTCGGCCCGTCGGCTGATCAACGCCTATGGCCCCACCGAGGCGACGGTGTACGCCAGCACTTGGCCGATGGAGGACAGCACCACCACTGTGTCCCCGATCGGTCGCCCGGTGGCGAATACGCGGATGTTCGTGCTGGATCCGGGGTTGCGGCCGGTGCTGCCGGGTGTGGTGGGTGAGCTGTATATCGCGGGGGTGCAGTTGGCCCGCGGGTATCTGGGCCGGGCGGGGTTGTCGGCGGAGCGTTTTGTTGCGTGTCCGTGGGGGGCGGGGGGTGAGCGGATGTATCGGACGGGGGATTTGGCGCGGTGGTCGGCCGATGGGGTGTTGGAGTATGTGGGTCGTGCTGATGATCAGGTGAAGGTGCGGGGCTTCCGTATCGAGCCGGGCGAGGTCGAGGCCGCCTTGATGGCCTGTGCCGGGGTGGTCCAGGCCGTCGTGGTGGTGCGGGAGGATCGCGCCGGGGACCGACGGCTGGTGGGCTATGTGGTGCCCGCATCGGATGCTGTGGTCGACGGAATGAATGTACGTGCCACACTGGCGACGCGGCTGCCGGAGTTCATGGTGCCGGCAGCGGTGACAGTGCTGGAACGGCTGCCCCTGACACCGAACGGAAAACTGGACCGGCAGGCACTCCCGGTACCGGAATACGCGGTGAGTAAGCCGGGCCGGACGGCTGCCACATCGACAGAGGTGTGGCTGGCGCAGTTGTTCGGCGAGGTGCTGGGGGTGGACGCGGCTCGGGTCGGGGTGGAGGAGAGCTTTTTCGATCTGGGGGGTCATTCGCTGCTGGCGGCCCGGCTGATCAGTCGTATCCGGGCCGGGCGGGCTGTGGAACTGGGTATCCGCACGCTGTTCAACGCGCCGACGGTGGCCGGGTTGGCGGCGTTGATCGATTCCGGGGCGGGTGGTGTGGGGGTTTCGGTTGGGCGTCCGATGGTTGGGGGGCGGGTGCGTCCGGGGCGGTTGCCGTTGTCGTTCGCGCAGCGGCGGATGTGGTTTTTGCGGGAGTTGGAGGGGCCGAGTTCGACGTATAACACGCCGTTGCGGATGCGGTTGGACGGTGCGGTGGATGTGGGGGCGCTGCGTGGTGCGCTGGTTGATGTGATGGGTCGGCATGAGGTGCTGCGGACTCGGTATCCGGTCTTCGCGGGAGAGCCGTATCAGGAGATCGGTGCGGCGGTGTCCGGGTTGTCGGTGGTGGAGGTGGCGGCGGGTGGGCTTGCGGGGGCGGTGAGGGAGGCGGAGGGGTATTGCTTCGATCTCGCGACGGAGGTGCCGGTACGGGCCTGGCTGTTCCACGAGGCCTCGTCGGGTGAGCGGGTGCTGTTGCTGTTGCTGTTGTTGCACCACATCGCGAGTGACGGGTGGTCGGTGGGCCCGTTGCTGCGGGATCTTGGAAGCGCCTATCAGGCCAGGGTCTCCGGCGGGTTGCCCATGTGGGACGCGTTGCCGGTGCAGTACGCGGATTACCTGCTGTGGCAGCGCGAACTGCTGGGCTCACACAAGGACCCGACGAGTGTGACCAACACCCAATTGGCCTATTGGCGGAAGGCTTTGGAGGGGGTTCCCGACGAGTTGGCGCTGCCGTCTGATCGTCCGCGGCCTGCGGTGGGGTCGTTCCGGGGGGCGACGGTCGGGTTGTCGGTCTGTGCTGAGGTGCATGCGCGGGTGGAGCGTGTGGCGCGCGAGCGGGGCGCGAGCGTGTTCATGGTGCTGCATGCGGCCCTGGTCGCCCTGTTGTCCCGAATCGGGGCGGGGACAGACATCCCGGTGGGTTCGGTGACGGCGGGCCGCACCGACGAATCGTTGGAGGACCTGGTCGGCTTCTTCGTGAACACCCTGGTACTGCGCACGGACGCGGGCGGGGATCCGACGTTCGCCCAGTTGCTGGAGCGGGTCCGCGAGGTGGACCTGGCCGCCTATGAGCACCAGGACGTGCCCTTCGAGCGGGTGGTCGAAGAGCTGAACCCGGCCCGGACGGCAGGCCGGCATCCGCTGTTCCAGGTCATGCTGGTCCTACAGAACAACGCCCGCCCGATGCTGGAACTGGGCACGGTGCGTGCGGCACCGGAACCCGTCACCGTACGCAATGCGAAATTCGACCTGTTCGCCGAACTGGAAGAGACATTCGACGAACAGGGCCACCCGGCCGGCATCCACGGAGTCCTCGAATACGCGACAGACCTGTACGAACCGGCCACCGCAAACCGCTTGGCAAAGGCCTTCCTACGACTGCTCGACGCAGCCGCCACCGAACCCGAACTCCCCCTGAGCGAACTCCCCCTGGAGGACCCCACCGAGCAGCAAGCCAGGTTGACGGCATGGAACGACACCACCCGCCCGTACCCGCCCACCACCCTGCCCGCACTCTTCGAACAACAGGCCGCCCGCACACCCGACCACACGGCACTCATCTGCGACAACCACAGCCTCACCTACCGCCAACTCGACGAACAAGCCAACCAACTCGCCCGCTGCCTCATCCTTCAAGGGGTCGGCCCGGGACGGATCGTAGCGGTCATGCTGCCCCGCTCCGTCGAGCTGGTTGTCGCGCTTTACGCGATTCACAAGGCGGGGGCGGCGTACGTGCCGGTCGACCCGTCCTATCCGCAGGACCGCATCGATTACCTTCTCGAAGACGCCCAGCCGGCCCTGGTCATCGATGAGGGTAGGTACGGCTCGCTGAGTACACAGCGGGTGCCGGCCGCTGTGCGATTGCCGTCGGTGAGGGAGCTCGACCCGCGAAGCCCTGCGTACGTCATCTACACCTCGGGCTCCACCGGCCGCCCCAAAGGCGTGGTCGTGCCGCACGAAGGTATCGTCAACCGGCTGCGGTGGATGCAGGCGGAGTACGGCCTGGACGCCGACGACCGAGTCCTACAGAAGACGCCGTCGAGCTTCGACGTCTCGGTATGGGAGTTCTTCTGGCCGCTGACGGTGGGAGCCACGCTCGTCATCGCCAAGCCGGGGGGCCACAAAGACCCGCGTTATCTGGCGGCGCTGATCCAACAGCAGGCGGTCACCACACTCCACTTCGTACCTTCGATGCTCGAGGTCTTCCTTCAGCACGACGCGGCGCGAGGCTGTACGGGGCTGCGCCGGGTCTTCTGTAGCGGTGAGGCTCTTTCGGGCGACCTCGCCAAGAGGTTCCATGCAACCCTGGACGCCGAACTCCACAACCTCTACGGCCCGACGGAAGCGTCGGTGGACGTGACGTATTGGCAGTCCACACCGCTCTACACCGATGGGGCGATGGTGCCGATCGGTCGTCCGGTGGCGAATACGCGGATGTTCGTGCTGGATTCGGGGTTGCGGCCGGTGCTGCCGGGTTTGGTGGGTGAGCTGTATATCGCGGGGGTGCAGTTGGCCCGGGGGTATCTGGGCCGGGCGGGGTTGTCGGCGGAGCGTTTCGTGGCGTGTCCGTGGGGGGCGGGAGGTGAGCGGATGTACCGGACGGGGGATTTGGCGCGGTGGTCGGCCGATGGGGTGTTGGAGTATGTGGGCCGTGCCGATGATCAGGTGAAGGTGCGGGGCTTCCGTATCGAGCCGGGCGAGGTCGAGGCCGCCTTGATGGCCTGCGCCGGGGTGGTCCAGGCCGTCGTGGTGGTACGGGAGGATCGCGCCGGCGACCGGCGACTGGTGGGCTATGTGGTGCCCGCATCGGATGCTGTGGTCGACGGAATGAATGTACGTGCCACACTGGCGACGCGGCTGCCGGAGTTCATGGTGCCGGCAGCGGTGACAGTGCTGGAACGGCTGCCCCTGACACCGAACGGAAAACTGGACCGGCGGGCACTCCCGCTACCGGAATACGCGGTGAGTAAGCCGGGCCGGGCGGCCGCCACATCGACAGAGGCCTGGCTGACGCAGTTGTTCGGCGAGGTGCTGGGCGTGGACACGGCTCGGGTCGGAGCAGAAGAGAGCTTCTTCGATCTGGGGGGTCATTCGCTGCTGGCGGCCCGGCTGATCAGCCGTATCCGGGCCGGGCGGGCTGTGGAACTGGGTATCCGCGCACTGTTCAACGCGCCGACGGTGGCCGGACTGGCCACGCTGATCGATGCCGGAACGACCGGTGCGGACGTCGTCGAGGCGGCTGATCCGTTGGCAGTGATGCTGCCACTACGCGCTGGTGGTAACAGGCCTCCGGTGTTCTGTATCCATCCTGCGGTCGGCATCGGGTGGGTCTATTCGGGGCTGCTGAGGTATTTGGACGCCGATACTCCGCTCTATGTACTCCAGTCGCCGATGCTCTCCGACCCGACGGTGCGTCCCGGCAGTCTCGCGGAGATCGCCGAGACGTACATCAGGCAGATAAGAAAGGTTCAGTCGACTGGTCCCTACAACCTTGTCGGCTGGTCCTTCGGAGGCGGTGTGGCGCAGGAGATCGCCGCGCGGCTGCAGTCGGAAGGCGAGGAGGTCGGGCTTGTCGCCGTTCTCGACGGTTATCCGGTCACATCGGAGATGACGGACGAGGCATCCGGTCTCGGCGCTCTTCTGGATTCGGTGGGCATGCTGCCGGCCTCGAGACACACCGCGGTCGAGGGCACCGAGGCAGCGGTTGATGACCGTTCGCCCGACATCGACAAGGAGTGGTTCCTCAGTCTCGCCGCGGAGCCGGGCAGCCCGCTTTCGCTCCTTCCGGCCCGGGCGCTGGCACTGCTCCCGCACGTGTTCTCCACTCATGTCGCCCTGTCCGGGGCGATCAGCGGCCGCGTCTTCCGCGGCGATCTGCTCTTCTTCTCCGCTGCGGTGGACAGACGAGACGAATGGCCGACTCCGGATGAATGGCGCCCGTATGTAGCCGGAACCATCGACGTAACCGAGGTGCCCGTCGCACACGGTGCCATGACCAGGCCCGAAGCGCTCGAGGTCATCGGTCCGGTGCTGGCGGCGCGGCTTCGAACAATGGTGTCGGCCTGAATGGGCCGCTCAACGGCGGATGTCAGGGGACTTGTCGTGCAGGAAGAGAGTGAGGGCATCGTGCCGGAAGCGGTTCAGGTCGTAGGAATCGGCGGGTCCAACAGGGTCGGCTCGACTGCGGAGAAGGCCTTGCGCATCGTTCTCGCCGCGGCTGTCCGCCGAGGCGCGCGAGTGAAACTGATCAGTGGGCCGGACCTGGAGATGCCGTTGTACGAGTACTCGGCGGCAGAACGGTCCGAACGGGCGAAAGCACTCGTCGATGCTGTCTCGTCGGCAGATGGGCTGATTCTCGCCACGCCCGCCTACCACGGCTCGATCTCGGGAATGGTGAAGAACGCACTCGACTACATGGAGGAACTGCGCGCGGACCGGCGACCGTACTTCTCGGGGCGAGCCGTGGGCTGCATTTCAGTCGCCGGAGGATGGCAGGCGTCCGCATCGGCGGTCGCCGCGCTACGGACGACCGTTCATGCGCTGCGTGGGTGGCCCACTCCGCTCGGGGTCACGATCAATACGGAGACCACGTCGTTCGACGTCGATGGACGGGTGAACGATCCGCAGGTGGCCGAGCGCCTTGAGCTGGTGGCCGAGCAGGTCGTCGAGTTCGCCTTGATGCGGCGGGCGTTGAGGGCACAACAGACGGAAACACCCATGCTGCGGGAGCTTACGCCCGCACAGATCTGACCGTCGACGCGGTTCCCAAGCGTGTGGGCTGCCCCCGATTGCCAGGACGAGGATTTCGATGGCAACCACAACTAAAGGCGACGCGTTTCGGCGGAGCGCGGGGCGCAGGCCGCCAAAGCCCTTGACACCCCCACGGGCGGCACTTTAGCTTTCGGGACGGCGTTCGATAATACTGAACCATCACCAGAGCGTGACCGTCAGTGGCTCAATGCAGAGCAACTGAGAGCGACCCGCGAGGGGCGTTTCGAATCTGGACGGGGGACAGCACATTGGGACGGGTGGGCACAAAACCACACCCCAACGCAGGATTAACCGGGCCCGTAATGTTTCACACGCCCCGGATGCACCGCAATGTTGAAACTTTTTGTCGCATATCGCCTATTTCTCCACCTCCCCCCACCTCCCAGAAGCGACCGTCGCCGGTGGCCAGTGCGTAGTCCACGGAAGGGGATGTCGTGAGCATGTCTGGGAAATCTCTCCAATTCGGGGAGATTCTTCGGGAGTATCGAATATCATGCGGAATGACGCAGCAGGAGTTGGCGGACTTCTCGACGCTCAGCGTGCGCGCCATTCGTGATCTCGAGCGCGGGAAAGTAGCCAGACCGCGGAAGGAAACCCTACGCCTTCTGGTAAAGGCGCTGGATCTCCCCGCCGACGACCGCGAAATATTTGAGTCGCTGTTGGTCTCGGCCCGCGGCAATCGATTCAGATCGACCACCTCCGACTCCCGGCAGAGAAACCCCCCGGAGGGGGGCCCTCGCGAGGAAGTGCCGGATGTCGTATTCGCATACCTGCCCGAACGGGGCATGGGGGCACCTGATGCACTAAACGGCGGAACCTATACGGACGTGCTGAACTCCCTGGCCAAGAACTTAAATCTGACAGGGCGCCACATGGCCATCGTCGTCCTCTCGCCGGACAGAGCGTGATCTTTTCTCCAGTCGAGTAACCCCACGCCAGAAGTGCCCGCGACGGCGGCTGTATCCGCTTACGGCCGCGTGACAGAGAGAACTGAATCAGTGGACAGCGAGACCAGTGCAGGAAAGAGCGTGGCAGAGGCGACCCGGCCGGCCACCGGGGAGATGCGCCGGCTGGGCAGACCGGTCTACCTTCTCACCATCTGTCAATTCCTGTATTACGCGGGCGTCAGCGTCGACCTGACGCTGACGGCCGTCGTCGGCCTCGAGATGGCTCCGTCCGCTGCCCTGGCGACGGCGCCCCTCACCCTGATGACGGTTACCGGAACCATCGCCTCGTACGCGACCGGAATGCTTTCCGCGCGATACGGCCACCGAGCGGTCCTGGCAGTAGGCGCCTGCATCGCGGTGGCCGGCGGTCTGGTCTCCATGCTCGCCGTCCAGGCGGATTCGTTTCTCACCTTGTGCGTGGGCACCGGCATGGTCGGCGTATACCGGTCGACGGGCGGCTACTTCCGGTTCCTGGCGGCGGACCTGGTGCCCAAGGCATCCCGGACCAGGGCGCTGAGCACGGTTCTCTGTGGTGGCGTGGCAGCGGCGATCATCGGTCCCTGGGCCGCGACGGAGAGCAGTGGCCTCATGGGCGCCGAGTTCGCCGGCTCCTACCTGTTGGTGTCATGCCTGGCGTTCGCCGTCGTGCCGGTCATCCTCGCCGTACGACGTGGATCGCCTCGTCCGACGGAAGCGGCTCCCGATGCGGAGGAGGAGGAAGAGGAGACGGCCCAAGCCACGCGCGTACGGGACGTCGTGCACACCAGTGACTTCCGCAGGGCCTTCTGCCTGCTGGCGGTATCCACGGGCGTGATGACCATGCTGATGGCCGTCGGCCCGATCGGGAGCAAGCACGCCGGGCACTCCTTGTCCCAGGGGGCGATGGTCATCCAGTGGCACATGGTGGGGATGTTCGCCCCGGCTCTGTTCAGCGGCAGGCTGACCACGGCGTGGGGCCCTCGCTGGACCGGAATGCTGGGGGCGTCTCTGCTGGTCACAGGGGCCGGCATCGGTTCGCTGGGCACGGGGATGACTTTCTTCCTGTTGTCATTGGGGCTCGTGGGCGTGGGCTGGAATCTGACGTACGTCTCCGGCAGCGCCTACGCGGTCCGTTGCTACCCGCAGGGCAAGGGCGGGCGTGTCCAGGCCACGATCGAGGGCAGCACCGCGTGTGTGGGCGCCACCTCGTCGTTTTCGGCCAACATGGTGTTCTCCCAGCTGGGATGGACGGGGACGAACCTCGCAGCGCTGGTCCTGCCGCTGATTCTCTGCATCTGGCTGGCCGTCCCCCGCAAGTCCGTACCTGAGCCCGCCACTGCCTGAACTCGGCTGACTCGATGCCTGGTATGGACCGACGTTTCCATGTTCTCGTGTCCGCGTATGCGGTGTCCGGCTACGGCAACTACCTGAGCCTGATCGCGCTGAGTCTGTACACCTACGAGGTGACCGGCACCGCGCTCGGTGTCGGGGCGGCGATGGCGTTACGGCTGTGCTCCGGCTTTCTGGCGGGGCTGGCCGCCGGGGCGCTCTCGGACAGAGTCACCCGCCGGACTGTGATGATCTGGACGGATGTCGCCCAGGGCGCCGCCATGACCGTGCTGGTGCTCACCGCTCCGGCCACCCCGCTGTGGCTGCTCGCCGTCGCGGTCGTGGTCCTCGGCGCGGGGAACACGTTCTTCACCGTCGCCCTGCGCAGTGCGGTTCCGGTCATGGTCGGCCAGGAGGCCCGTGCCCGCGCGAACGGCCTGCTGGTCACGGCGAGGTCCCTGGCCACGGTCCTCGGCTTCGCCTCGGCCGCGCCGGTCATCGGATTCGGCGGCTACGCCGCCGCGTTCGCGGTCAATGCCGTGAGTTTCCTGTGGTCCGCCGCGACATTGTTGATGCTGCGGCCGCGTACGGACAACGAGGGGCAGGAGGGGCAGGACGCACCGGCGGACACGGCTTCCCGCGGGGGCGTCGAGTCTCCGATCCGCGCGGGGCGCAGGCTGCGCCTGTGGCCCGGGGCAGTACGTGTGCCCTCCCTTGTCCTTGGCATGATCCTGCTCCGAGGCATCGACGCCCTGGCGTCCTCCTCGCACAACGTCGCCCTTCCGGTGGTCGCGCACTCCGCCGCCCCGGACGAGCCCGCGCTGTTCATGACCCGGTTCTGGGCGGCCTGGGCGGTGGGCACCGTGCTCGCTCATCTGGTGCTGAAACGCAGACAGGGCGAGGCGGCGTGGGACGAGCGTGCGTTCGCGCTCGGCACCTGCGCGATGTCGCTGTCGTTCGTGGCGGCGTTCCTCGGACTGCCCGCCGTCGCCCTGGTGGGGGCCGCCGTGTCGGCGGGGTTCGCGGACGGCTGGACCGAGATCGTCTATACCTCCCGCCTCCAGGCGGCCCCCGACCGACAGCGCGGCCGGCTGTTCGGGCTGTCGGCCACGGCGGAGCAGTCAGGGTTCGCGCTGGGGACGGTGGCCGCCGCGGCGGCTCTCGAAGCGCTGCCCGCCCCGGCCGTCGTGGCCGCCTTCCATGGCGTGGCGGTGTGCGGGGCGCTGGTCCTGCTGTTGTTCATCGCGGGCCGCCGCGGCACGGCCCGGCGCAGTCGTCGGTCAACCGGACAACAGGAAGAAGAGGGAGAGGAAACGCATGGAACGCGTACGGGGGCAAGCTTTCTGCCAGGGTCCTGAGCCGGACCGCACCGAGGACGATCCGCGCGACGCCGTGCAGGCGCTGCTGATGGCCGCGGACTCCGCGCCCGGCGGGGCCGTCGTCACCCTTGCCGCGGACGGTTCGACGACCACTCTGCCGTACCCGGAACTTCTCCTGCGGGCCCGGCGACTGCTCACCGGGCTACGGGAGCACGGGCTGCACCCCGGCGACGCGGTGGTGCTGTGCGGCCTGCCGCTGGCCGAGTTCTTCCCCGCCTTCTGGGCCTGTGTGCTCGGCGCTGCCCGCCCCGTCGTCATCGCGGAGCACCCCGCCCCCGCCTCACCGGCCCTCGAACGCCTCTTACGAGCCTGCGAGTTGCTGGACCGGCCACTGGTGCTCAGCGACCCGGCCGGCGCGGCGGAGCTCGCATCGGCCGCCCCGGAGCTGCGGTCCGTGGTCGCGCGGGACTGCCTGAACGTGTCGCCCGCGGATGACCACATCGAGCCGGCCGCGTCCGACGCCGCCCTGCTGATGCTGTCCTCCGGCAGCACCGGCGTGCCCAAGGCGGCGCAGTTGACGCACGTCGGTCTGGCGGACTTCGCCGCCAGCGCCCGACGGATTCTGGACGTCAGTCCGGACGACACCATGGTGAACTGGCTGCCGGTCGACCACAGCGGCGCGTTCCTGCTGTACCACATGCTTGCGGTCTTCGCCGGCTGTACCAACGTCCACGCACCGACCGAGCTGGTCCTCGCCGAGCCACGGCGCTGGTTCGACCTCCTCGACGAGCACCGGGCGCAGCACAGCTGGGCGCCGACCTTCGCCTACCAACTCGTCGCGGACGCGCTCGCCGAGCAGCCGGAGGGTAGCTGGGACCTCAGCTGCGTCAAGTCCCTGATCTGCGGGGGCGAGCGGATCGCGCTGCCGGTACTGACCCGCTTCCTCGACGCCACAGCCGCGTACGGCATCCATGAGGGGCACATCGTCCCGGCGTGGGGGATGGCCGAGACGGTCACCGCCGTCACCTACGGCAGGCTCGACCGGCCCGGCACCGTACACCGGCTGCTCAAGGGCAGCCTCGGCGGGAACCTGGTACGGGCCGGCGAGGAAACACCCGAGGAGGACTGCGTCACGTTCGTCGCGGCCGGAGCACCGGCGCACGGCGTCAGTCTGCGCATCGTCGACGATCACGGTGAACTCGCGCCCGAAGGCAGCATCGGCCGCCTCCAGGTGCACTCGCCCGCTCGCCTCACCCCCGGCTATGTGAAGAACCCGGAGGCGGACGCGGCGGCCTACCCCGCCGGACGGGACTGGCTGGACACCGGAGACCTCGCCTTCCTCGACGCGGGCCAGGTCGTCATCACCGGCCGGCGCAAGGACCTGATCATCCTCAACGGACACAACGTCTACTGCCACGAGGTCGAGGAGGCCGCCACCGCCGTCGCCGGCGTCCGGCAGGGCGAGGTGGCCGCCTGTGGCATCCCGCACCCGGGGCGGGGCACGGAGGAGCTGGCCGTGTTCTTCGTGAGCCGCGGCGCCGCCGATGACGCACGGATCGCGGCCGAGGTGAAGGCGGCACTGTTCACTCGGCTCCGGCTCACCGCGACCCGTGTCCTGCCCGTCCCGCGGAGCGAGTTCCCGAGGACGCCCGCGGGGAAGGTGCGCCGCGCCGAGCTCCGGGACCGACTGGCGGGCGGCGGACTCACCGCGGGCACGGACCCGGGTCCGCACACCGAGGCGGATCCCGACGCGATCACGCGGACGGTGCGGGAGGAGACCGGCGCGGTGCTGGGGCGGCCGGTGGACGCGGACCTGCCGTTTTACGAACTCGGCCTGAGCTCTGTGCTTCTGGTACGCCTGCGGGCCCGGCTGGAGGAGCGGCTCGGGACACGGATCCCCCAGACCGCCTTCTTCGAGCACCCCACCGCCGCCGCGCTTGCCGCGCATCTGTCCGACGCCGCCGGAAAGCGGGCCGAACCCGCGCACACCGGCTTCGGCCCCGAGGACCCCACCGATCGGCGCATCGCGGTCGTCGGACTGTCCCTGCGCTTCCCGGGTGCACAGACGCCGGAGCAGTTCTGGGCCAACCTCCGCGACGGCGTGGACAGCGTCCGGGTCTTCGGCGTGGAAGATCTTGCCGCGGCGGGCCTGCCCCCGGAGTTTCTGAGCGCCCCCGGCCTCGTTCCCGTCGCCGGAGTCCTCGACGGTGTCCAGGAGTTCGACGCGGACTTCTTCGGCATCAGCCCCAAAGAGGCCGAGCTCACGCACCCCGCACACCGGCTGTTCCTGGAGTGCTGCCACCAGGCGCTGGAGGACGGCGGCTACGCGGCGGCCGAACCGGGCACCCGGATCGGGGTGTTCGCGGGTTCGGGCATGAACCTCTACGACCACCAGCGGCCGTCGGCGTCCGGGTCGCCCTGCGATGTCACGGACCCCGCCACCGGCATGCAGACGGCCATCGGGCAGCAGCCGGACTTCCTCGCCTCTCGTGTCGCCTACCGGCTTGGGCTCACCGGCCCTGCCATCGGTGTGCAGACGGCCTGTTCCACCTCGCTGGTCGCCGTGCACCTCGCGGTCCAGGCAGTGCTGAGCGGGGACGCGGACCTGGCGCTGGCGGGCGCCGCGGCCGTGCACTTTCCTCAGGAGACCGGCTACCGCAGCCACCCCGGGTCGATCCTGTCGCCCACCGGGCGCTGCCGGGCCTTCGACGCGGAGGCAGACGGCACGGTCGGCGGCAACGGCGTGGCGGCGATCCTGCTCAAGCGGCTCGACCGTGCGCTGGCCGACGGCGACACCGTGCACGCGGTGATCCTGGGCTCCGCGGTCAACAACGACGGCGCGGACAAGGTCGGGTTCAGCGCACCCGGCGTCGCGGGGCAGGTCGAGGTGGTACGCCAGGCATTGCGCAGGGCGGCCGTCCCCGCGGAGTCGATCTCGTACGTGGAGGCGCACGGGACGGGCACCCGGCTCGGCGATCCGGTGGAATGGGAGGCGCTCGCCCGGGCCCTCGGCGAGGGCACCGAGCACCAGGGATTCTGCGCGGTCGGCTCGGTGAAGCCGAACATCGGGCACCTCGACAGCTGCGCCGGTATGGCAGGGCTGATCAAGACGGTCCTCATGCTGCGGCACCGCACCCTGGTGCCCACGCCGCATCTGACCCGCCCCAACCCCGAACTCCGCCTGGACGACAGTCCGTTGACACTGGCCACCGAGCTGAAGCCGTGGTCGCCACCACGCGGTGTGCCGCGGCGGGCCGGAGTCAGCGCCCTCGGTGTCGGTGGCACCAACGCCCATGTCGTGCTGGAGGAGCCTCCCACACCGCCCGCGACGTCGACGGCGGCGTCCGAGCTGCCCGTACTCGTGCCGGTGTCGGCCCGCGACGCGCAGGCCCTGGAGGAACTCACCGGCAGGCTCCGCGACCGCTTGCGGCAGCAGCCGGAGCTCGCGGCCACCGACGTGGCGGCCACCATGGCGCTCGGCAGGCCGCACCGCGCGGTACGGGCCGCGGCCGTCGGCCGGACGGCCGAAGAGCTCGCCCGCGCGCTGGAGGAGCGGCGGGCGCCGCGGGGCGGCCCCCTTGGGCTCCTCGCGTTTGCCTTCCCGGGACAGGGCAGCGCACGCCGCGGTATGGCGGGCGGACTCTACGCCGCGTATCCCGCCGCCCGGCGCGTACTCGACCGGTGCGAGGAGATCTACGCCGGCGAGTTCGGTGGAACCCTGCTGCCGCTCCTCCTCGCGGAGCCGTCGGCCGAGAGCGAGGTATGGCCCACCGAGACGGCCCAGGCCGCCCTGTTCGCCCACCAGTCGGCGCTCGGCGAGGTGTGGCGCGCCGCCGGTGTCCGCCCCGCGCTGCTGCTGGGCCACAGCATCGGCGAGTACGCGGCACTGCACACGGCCGGCGCGCTGACGCTGGAGGAGGGGCTGCGGCTCACCGCGTGGCGCGGGCGCCTGATGCACCGGGCCTGCCCGGCCGGGGGCATGCTCGCGGTCCGTGCCGACGCGCGGACGGCGCGGCGTGTCGCGGGGGCCGCCGGTGCCGAAGTGGCCGCGGTCAACGGCCCGCGTGCTCAGGTGATCTCAGGGTCGCGGCAGTCCCTGGACGAGGTGGCGCACCTGCTCGACCAGGAGGGGCTGCGCTGGCGGGCGCTGCCCGTCGACCGGGCCTACCACTCGGCCGCGATGGAACCCGCGCTACGTGAATTCCGCGCCCACGCCGAGAAGGTGACGTACCGTCCGCTGGACACCCCGCTGGTGACCGCCGCCGACGGAGAGCTGCGCCGCGCGGGCTGGACCGTCGACGCGGACTATCTCTGTCTTCAAGCCCGGCAGCCGGTCCGCTTCGACCTGGCCATGGCCAAGGCCGTCGGGCAGGGGTGCGAGGACTTCGTGGAGATCGGAGCCGGGAACACCCTCGCCGGCCTCGGCCGGCACTGCGCACCCGCGAGCCACTGGACGGGCGGGCAGGGTGACGGCGACGGGGCGGCGGTGCAGACGCACGGGCTGCTCACCGCGCTCGGCTCGCTCTACCGCAGGGGCGCCGAGCTGGACTGGCGCGCGCTCACCCACGGCGGGGGCCGGGTGTCGCTGCCGGGGCACCCGCTGCGGCGACGTCCGGTGGCGGCCTCGGTCCAGCGGACCTCGGTCCAGCAAACGCTCCCGCCGCCCTCCGCCGCGAAGGCCTCTGTCGTACCGAGCGAACTCCTCCTGGCGGTAAGGGAGCTGACCGCGGACAAACTCGGCAGGGACATGGCGGACATCACGCCCGACAACTCATTCTTCGACTTCGGCGCGGACTCGCTCTCCCTGATGGGCATGACGGCGGAGCTGGAGCAGCGGTACGGGGTACGCGTTCCGGTGCGAGAGTTGTTCGACTCGGCCGACACACCGCGCAGGCTGGCCGAACGTCTGGCGCAGCTGGGCGGGGATCCGGCCGGGCCGACGGTGCTCGCGTCCGCGACGGAGCCGCCCGAGGCCGCCCCGGCCCCTGTTCCGGCCCCCGCGCCCCCTTCGCGCCCGGCCCGGGTGACCTCGGTCCCGATTCCCCCCACATCGCCCGCGGCTCCACTCCCCGTATCAGCAGCCCCCACCACCACCGCCTCTCCCCCGGGCTGCGACTTCAGTCTGTACTTCTTCGGCGACTACCCCGAGGACGCCGACCGCGACAAGTACGCGCTGATCATGGCGGCGGCGGAGTTCGCCGACCGGCACGGCTTCCATGCCCTGTGGTTTCCCGAGCGCCACTTCAACTCCTTCGGCGCGCTCTTTCCCAACCCCTCCGTACTCGCTGCCGCGCTCGCGGCCAGGACGAGCCGCGTGCGGCTGCACGCCGGTTCGGTGGTGCTGCCGCTGCACCACCCGGTCCGGGTCGCCGAGGAATGGTCGGTCGTCGACAACATTTCCGGTGGCAGGGCGGGCCTGTGCGTGGCGAGTGGCTGGCACGCCACCGACTTCGCGCTCGCCCCGCAGCACTACGGCCGACACCGCGAAGTGATGTACGAACAGCTGGCGACCCTGCGGCAGCTGTGGTCGGGGCAGCCGCTCGCGATGACCGCGGGAGACGGCGAGCCGGTCGAGATACGGCTGCACCCACGCCCCGTACAGGAGCGGCTTCCCCTGTACGCGGCGGTGGTGGGCAACCCGGACAGCTACCGCCGGGCGGCCGCGGAGGATCTGGGCGTGGTCACCAACCTGATGACGCAGACCGTCGAGCAACTGGCCGAGAACATCGCCCTGTACCGGCGCACTCGCGCCGAGCACGGCCTCGATCCGGCGGCGGGCCGGGTCGTGGTGCTCGTGCACACCTACCTCGGCGACGACGCGGAACGAGCACGGGCCGAGGCGTACCGCCCCTTCGTCTCCTACCTGCGCTCTTCGCTGTCCCTCTTCGACCAGGTCACCAACAGCCTGGGCTTCGAGGTCGACCTGGACAGCGCCCCCGAGGAGGACGTGGAGTTCCTGCTCGGCCGCGCCTACGAGCGCTACTGCGACTCCCGGGCCCTGATCGGCGATGAGCACAGTGCCGCCGGGACGGTTCGCCGTCTGGTGGCCGCCGGAGTGGACGAGATCTCCTGTTTCGTCGACTTCGGCGTCCCGACCCGGCAGGTTCTGGCGGCCCTGCCCGTGCTCGACCGGGTACGCCGCCGGGAGGGGCCCAGGGCGCGGGAGCGGGCCGCCCCCGTGCCGAAGCGGATGCCGCTGTCGCCGGCGCAGCGCCGCATCTGGTTCCTGGACCAGCTGCACCCCGGCACCAGCATGTACCACGAGCCCAAGGCGATCCGCCTGGACGGCCCGCTGAACGTCCCGGCGCTGCGGTGGGCGTTGCAGCAGGTCGCGGAGCGGCATCACGCGCTGCGCACGGTGTTCGGGGTCACCGACGGAGTGCCGTACCGGGAGATACGCGACCGGATACGGCTCGAGTGTCCGGTCGACGACCACAGCGGAGCGACGGAGGAGGAGGCGCTGCGCGCCGTGCTGGAGACGGAGGGGCGCCGGATCCTCGTCCTGGACACCGGCCCGCTGGTCAGGGCCCGGCTGCTGCGTCTGTCGGAAGAACGGCATGTGCTCTTCCTGTTGGCCCATCACATTGTCTTCGACTCCTCCTCCACGGTGGTACTGGTCCGCGACCTCGCCACCTACTACCGCTCCTGGCCGAACGGCGAGCCCGCGCTGCCGCACCTCACCGAGGCGCCCCCGCCCGGCCGGCCGGACCCCGCCGAGCTGACCGCATCCCTCGAGTTCTGGCAGCGGGAGCTGGGCGGCGTCCCACAGCTCTCCCTCCCCACCGACCGGCCCCGTCCGCCGGTGAGATCGGGAGCGGGAGCGAGCCTCACCCATGAGCTGGACGCCGAACTGGTCGGCAGGCTCCGGACGTTCGCCGCCGCACACCGCGCCACCCTTTTCATGACGCTCATCAGTGCCGTCGGCGCGGTGCTCGGCCGGTTCAGCGGGCAACAGGACGTGGTCCTCGGCACAGCGGTCGCCGCCCGGCCGACCGGCGCCGAGCACCAGGTCGGCCTCTTCCTCGACACCGTCGCCCTGCGACTGGACCTCACCGGCGACCCGGACTTCCCGACACTGCTGAACCGGGTGCGGCAGAGGAGCACCGCGGCGTACGAACACCGCGGCGTCCCCTTCGACGAGTTGGTCGGTGCGCTGAACCCGCACCGCGACCCCAGCCGCAATCCGCTCTTCCAGGTGATGGTGGAGTACGAGAACGAGGGCGAGGTGGACTTCGATCCGCCCCGGCTGACGTCCACGCTCCTGGACATGCCGAGTGCCCGCGCCCCGTTCGACCTCAGTGTCTATCTGACGCATCACCGCGACGGGGTGCGGTTCATGGTCGAGTACGACACGGCCTTGTTCGACGAGAGCACCGTGCGCCGATTCGTGGACTACGTGGAGCAGACGCTGCGCCGCGCCCTCGACGTCCCCGGTGCACCGCTCGGCGAACTGACCGCTGTCACCGGGTCCGACCGCGACACCCTGGCCCGGCTGGGACACCAGGACGAGCCGCTGCCCGCCCCCGAGAACACACCCACCCTGAACGCCCTGTTCGAGCGGCAGGCACGCCGGACCCCGGATACCGTCGCGCTGATCAGCGGCGAACGGCACATCAGCTACCGGGAGTTGGACGCGCACGCCAACCGGCTCGCCCGGCGGCTGCGCGCCCGGGGCGCGGTGCGAGGGGAGCGGGTGGCGGTGCTGCTGCCGCGCGGCCCGCAGCTGATCGCCGCCCTGCTGGGCGTGCTCAAGAGCGGCGCCGCCTATGTGCCTCTGGACCCCTCCGTGCCCACCCCGCGGCTCACCGGGCTCCTCGACGACGGCACACCCGTCCTGCTGCTGACCTCTGACGCCGCCCTGGCACTCCACCCGGGCCTCGCGGCACGGCTGCCCGTACAGCTGGCCGAGGAGGTTGACGACACGCTCCCGGCCGAGCCCCTCGAGGACGGGGCCCGGCCCGAGGATCCCGCCTACTGCATTTACACCTCGGGCTCGACCGGCCGCCCCAAGGGCGTCGTCGTCCCCCACCGCGGCCCGGCCAACCTCGTCCGCGGACACCTTCGGCGGCATCCGGCGCTGCGTACCCTGCAGTGGACCTCGCCCGCGTTCGACGTCAGCGTGCAGGAGATCTTCACCACGCTGGCCTCCGGAGCCGCGCTGGTATTGATCGACGAGGAGGTACGGCACGATCCCGCCGCCTTGGCCGAACTGGTGCGGCGCCACGAGGTGCAGCGGATGTTCATGCCCTGCACCCCGCTGAAGTATCTGATCGGGACCGGGCCTCGACTGCCGCTCCTGCGCGAGCTGGTCTCCGCCGGTGAGGCGCTCCAGCTCACCGGCGCCTTCCGCCGCTTCCTCGCCGCGCACCCGCGGTGTGCGCTGTACAACCAGTACGGTCCCACGGAGGCCTCGGTCATCGTCACCTCACACCTGGTCGACCCGGGCGGCGAGGAGTGGCCCCCCATCGGCACCCCGGTGCCCGGGGCACGGATCTCGCTCCTGGACGACGCGGGGCGGGAGGTGCCCGTGGGCGTCGTCGGCGAGATATGCGTGGGCGGCGTCCCGGTCGCGCACGGCTACCACGCCCGGCACGAGGAGACCGCCGCCGCCTTCCTGGACGACGGCGCGGGCGGGGTGCTGTACCGGACGGGAGACCTGGGGCGCTGGCGTGCCGACGGCACCCTTCAGTACTGCGGCCGGGCCGACGACCAGGTCAAGATCCGTGGGTACCGGGTCGAACCCGGCGAGGTCCAGGCGGCGCTGACCGCCCTCCCCGACGTACGGGACGCGGCCGTCGTACCCCGGCGTGACCGGCACGGCGACACGGAACTGGTCGCCTATGTGGTGCCCACGGTCTCGGCGGCCTCAGCGGCCTCGGCGGCCGATGCCGGGCGGCTGCGCACCGCGCTCTCCGCCGAACTCCCCGACCATCTGGTGCCGCGCCACTGGGTGTGTCTGGAGCGGCTGCCCGTGAACGCCTCCGGCAAGCTGAACCGCGCAGCCCTGCCCGAGCCTGCCGCCGACGACGAGGTCCGGGAGGCCGATGCCGGGCCCGTCACCCCTCTGGAGAAGGCCCTGCACGACCTGTGGTGCGACGAACTCGGCGCCCGGCGGATACCGTTGGCGGCTTCCTTCTTCCGGCTCGGCGGCCACTCCCTGAGCGCGATCAGACTGCTGAACCGGATGCGGGACCGCCTGGACATCGACCTTGCCATGGCCGACTTCTTCCTCGATCCGACCATCCGGGGCGTCGTGGCCCGCCGCGAGCCCGCCCCCGCGCACGAGGTGGTGGACACCGTGCCGATGCCATCCACCATGCGCCGCCTCTGGCGGCGCCACCATGAACGCGTCGACCCGAGCGTCTACAACGTCGCCCACCGCATCGACCTGCGGGGCGACCTGGATCCCGGGACCCTGGCCGGGGCGTTGGAAGACCTGGTGGGTCGCCATCACGCGCTGCGCAGCCGGGCGGTGCGGCGGGACGGCGACGGCGAGTACCTCGTCGAGGTGCTGGCCGACGTGCCCGTGGACCTGTCGGTCACCGACCTCTCCGCACACGCCGAGGACACCGCCTCCGTCGAGCGGTGGTGCCGGGAACAGGCGTCCCGCGCGTTCGCGATGGATCGGGCACCGCTGTTTCGTTTTCGTCTGGCGCGTCTCGGGGCGGACCGCTGGGTGCTGGTGACCGTGTTCCACCACGCGATCTGCGACGGCTGGTCCATGGGGCTCATCTGGCGTGACCTACAGGAGCTGTACAACGCGCGGCGCTCCGATGTCGAAGCCCAACTGCCCGACCTCACCACACAGTTCGCGGACATCGCGCGCGCGGAACACGGGCTGGGCGACGAGCGCAGGGCGGAACTCGAACGGTTCTGGCGTAGGGAACTCGACGGTGCGCCATTGCGCGCGGCCCTGCCCTACGACCGGCCGAGGCCCGAGATGTTGTCCGGCCGGGGCGCCCTGCACACCGTGGCCATCGACGGCGAGACGCCCCGCCGGATCGGGGACACCGCGACGCACCTGGGCTCGACCCCGTACGCCGTGCTGGCGGCGGCGTTCGCCACCTGGCTGGCCGGGGTGTGTGGCGGCCCCGCCGACGTGGTGCTGGCCGCCTCCAGCGCGAACCGCCTGCGACCCGAGCGATCCGACGTGGTCGGGCTCTTGGGCGACGCCGTCCTGCTGCGCGCCCGGATCGGCGAGGCTCAGACCTTCGCCGACCTCGTGACACAACTCGGCGGGACGCTGTTCACGGCGCTCGACCACCAGGAATTGCCGCTGACCGATGTGGTCGAGCTGGCCTCGCCCGGGACCGGGGACACGCTGTTCCCCGCCGTGCTGTTCACCGTCGTCACCACCCCACCGCCCGCTCTGGACCTGCGGTCGGTGTCGGCCTCGGTGCGCGCACTGCCTACGTCGGGTGTGGCCCGGAATGAGCTGTACGTCGTTCTCCAGCCCCAGGACGATGCCATGACCGTCACGTTCGAGTACTCAACGGATCTGTTCACGCATGCCACTGTCGAGGAGTGGAGTACGGACTTCACCCGGCTCCTTGGAGAGGTCACGAAGAACCCGGAGCACCCCCTGCCGGGCCTGGCCCGGACGGCGGTCAGGCCCGGACGACCCTGATGCCGGCCTCGGTGAAGCGGTTGACGAGTTCGTCGGGGGCACCGGTGTCGGTGACCAGCGTGTCGATCTCGTCGACCGCGCAGATGCGGGCGAACGCCCGGTGTCCCAGCTTGGTGCTGTCGGCCACCACGACCACCCGCTGCGCGCGGCGGGCCATCAGGTGGTTGATGCTCGCCTCGCCCTCGTGGTGGGCGGTGGCGCCCTGAGTGAGGTCCAGCGCGTCCACGCCGATGACCGCCACATCGAGGGAGACCTCGTCGAGCACCCCGGTGGCCAGCGGGCCCATCAGCTCGAAGGACTGGGGGCGGGCGACCCCGCCGGTGAGCACGATCTTGATCTGTGGGCGCACCGCCAGCTCGCCGGCGATGTTCAGCGCGTTCGTCACGATGGTGACGGCGGGGGCGCCGCCGGTGCCGGCCAGGTCCGCGCGGGTGGCGATGGCGCGGGCCGCCTCGGTCGTGGTGGTCCCGCCGTTGAGGCCGACGATCGCGCCGGGGTCGACCATCCGGGCGACGGCGGCGCCGATCCGCTGCTTCTCGGACGCGCGCCGGGCGGTCTTGTAGCGGAGCGGGAGGTCGTAGGACACGTTGTGTGCCACCGCGCCACCGCGCGTGCGGGTGAGCATCTGCTGTCGGGCGAGTTCGTCGAGGTCGCGGCGGATCGTGGCGGTGGACACCGCCAGCTCGGCCGCCGCCTGTTCGAGGTCGACCTTGCCGTCCCGGGCCAACAGCTCCAGCAGGGCGTTCCAGCGTTCGGGCCGTTTCACGCCGTCTCCCTCACCCCGTCGTCACCCGCGCGGCTCACCCTACCGCGCCTGACAGGGAACGCTGGACTTCTCTGCAACATCATGCGCATTATCGGCCCGTAAGATGCAACTCACATCACGCCGCCTGCTCATTCACGCATGACAAGGGGAACCGTATGAGCTACACCGAGGCCGAGATCGCCAGTCAGCCGGACTGCTGGCGCCGTGCCACGGAACTGGTCCGGGAACCGGGCGGAGCGGTGCGGGAGGCGTTGCCGCGGGCGGGCGAGCGGGTGGCCGTGGTCGGGTGCGGCACGTCGTGGTTCATCGCCCAGTCGTACGCGGCGCTGCGTGAATCGGCGGGCCAGGGCGAGACGGACGCGTTCGCCGCCTCGGAGATGCCGCCGGGCCGCCGTTACGACCGGGTGCTCGCGCTGTGCCGGTCCGGCACCACGACCGAAGTGCTCGAACTTCTCGGCCGCCTGCGTGACACCGCGCCGACCACGGTCGTCACCGCCGTGCCCGGCTCCCCCGTCACCGAGGTGGCCGACTCGGTGGTCCTGCTCGACTTCGCCGACGAGGAGTCCGTCGTCCAGACCCGCTTCGCGACCACCGAACTCGTCCTGCTGCGGGCCCACCTCGGCGCGTCGCTGGACCGTCTGGAGGCCGACGGGCGCGCCGCGCTCGCCGCGCCGGTGGCCGACAGCCTGGTGGACGCCGAGCAGTTCACCTTCCTCGGGCGGGGCTGGACGTACGGGCTGGCGCAGGAGGCCGCGCTCAAGATGCGCGAGGCGGCAGGGGCGTGGACCGAGGCCTATCCGGTGATGGAGTTCCGGCACGGTCCGATCAGCGTCACCGGCCCCAAGAGCGTGGTGTGGTGGCTCGGCGAGGGCGCCAGCGGCCTGGAGGAGGAGATCGCGGCCGCCGGCGGCCGGCTGGTCGGGGACGGGCGGGACCCGGTGGCCGAGCTGGTGGCGGTGCAGCGGCTCGCCGTCGCGATCGCCGAGGCGCGCGGCCTCGATCCGGACCGGCCCCGGCATCTGACCCGCTCGGTGATCCTCGGGTGACCGCCCGGCCCGGCGCGCCGCCGGGCCGCTGCGCGGCACAGGACACCGAACCACCGGGACAACAGACCAACGAACAGCGGAAGGAGCCGGGCCATGCCGTTGGTGGCGACCGGCGAGATCGTCGGGCCGGCCGTACGGGCCGGGCTCGGCGCGGGGGCGTTCAACGCCATCCAGATCGAGCACGCCCAGGCGATCGTGGCCGGGGCGGAGGCGGCCAGGGCGCCGGTCATCCTGCAGATCAGCGAGAACGCCGTGCGGTACCACGGGGCGCTGGCGGCCATCGGGCGCGCGGCCGTGGAGGTCGCGGCCGGGGCGCGGGTGCCGGTCGCCGTACATCTGGATCACGCGACCGACCCGGCCCTGGTGCGGGAGGCGGTCGGGCTCGGGTTCGGGTCGGTGATGTTCGACGCCTCCGCGCTGGACTACGCGGCCAATGTGGCGGCCACCGCCGAGGTCACCGCCGACTGCCACGCCCGCGGGGTGTGGGTGGAGGCGGAGCTGGGCGAGGTGGGCGGGAAGGACGGGGTCCATGCGCCGGGGGCCCGTACGGACCCGGCCGAGGCCGCCGCGTATGTGGCGGCGACCGGTGTGGACGCGCTCGCGGTGGCGGTCGGCACCTCCCACGCGATGGTCGTCAAGGAGGCGGTGGTGGACCTCGGGCTGGTGGCCGCCCTTCGCGCGGCCGTGCCCGTACCGCTGGTGTTGCACGGCTCCTCCGGGGTGCCCGAGGCGGATCTGACCCGCGCGGTCGAGGCGGGCCTGACGAAGGTGAACATCGCCACCCATCTCAACGTCGCCTACACGCGGGCGATCCGCGACCACCTCGCGGCCCACCCCGAGGCCGTCGACCCGCGCCGCTATGTCGCGAAGGCCCGCGACGCGGTGGCGCGCGAGGTGGCCCGGCTGCTCCCGCTGCTGCGGGCCGTGGCCCCCTGACGCCGCGCCGGGCAGCGTGTCCCCGCCGGCTACGAACGTCGTGCCACGGTCATCGAGGCACCTCGGTCCCACAGCAGCCGGGCGGTCTCCGACAGCAGGTGGTCGGCCACCGCGTCCACGTTCCGCGCCTGCCACGGTTCCAGCCCGGTGCCCCTGACCCAGTGGTTGAAGGCTCCCATGGCCGGGCCGCAGTACACCAGATAGTCCACCTTCCGGCCCGGCGCACCGGTGCGGGCCAGCTCGAAGCCCTGGTCGAGGTAGGACCGGAAGGCGAGCGCCAGCTTGTGTCCGGCGGTCGGCCGCTCGCCGACGGTGCCCGGACCGTCGGCGGCGAGGGCCTCGCGCCAGGCGTCCTCGAAGGGGCGCCGCAGATAGGTCTCCTCGATCTGGCGCCGCGTTTCGGCGCCGATGTCCGCGAACGAGTCGTACATGCGCCAGAGCTGGTACAGCCGGTCGGCGCGGGCTGGGAGGAAGATGCCGCGCTTGACCACCCTGGCCCTCACACCGAGTTCGAACATCTCGCTCCACGGCGCCGGTTCCGTGTCCTGCACGTCGAGGCGCTGGAGCATGTCCTTCACCTCGGCGCTGGTCGCCGCCTCGGGCGTGCACTGGTTGACCGAGCCGGTGACCAGGAACTCGGCGCCGAGGACGAGCGCCGCCGCCGCGGCCTCGGGGGTGCCGATGCCGCCTGCCGCCCCCACGTGCACGCGCGGCCGGCTTCCGGCCAGGGTGTCGCGCAGCCGCAGCACGGGCGGCAGCAGGGTGGCGAGGTCCGCCGCGCTCGTCTGCCATCCGCCGCCTGCCTCGACGCACATGTCGTCCGCCATGGCCGACGAGCCCGCTCGCTCCGCCTCCTCCCGGGTCACCTCGCCGAGCTCGACGAGAGTGCGCACCACGTCGGCGGGGGCGGGCCGCAGAAACGCCTCGGCCATGTCCGTTCGGGAGACCTTGGCGATGATCCGGCCACCCTTGAGCCGGTACTTCACGAGGGCGGGGGTGATGCGCAGGAAGCCGGAGGCCTCCACCGTGCCGACGTCCAGCCGCAGCAGCAGATCGACCAATGCCTGTTCCCGCTCCGGGTGGGCGTGCTGGTGCAGCAGACTCGCCCCGAACGGCCCGCGGGGGCCCAAGGCGTTCCGAATGCCGCGCAACCCGTCCTCGACCTCCGTGAGCGGGAGACCACCGGTACCGAAGAAGCCCATGCCGCCGACCTTGGCGAGCCTGATGACGAGCGCCGCGGAGGATATCCCCCCGTACATTCCGCCCGCCAGGTACGCGAGGCGCAGACCGTAGCGGTCGCGGAAGGCGGAGGATCCCAGGTCCTCGGCCTCCAGGCCCCGCCGGGCCACCGGAACCGGCACGGGCTCGGGCTCGGGCTCGGGCTCGGGCTCGGGCTCGGGCTCGGCACGAGCGGCGGGCACCGGCTGGGGCTCGCTCGGGGGGAGGGGGGTCGCGACCGCGCTGGTCTTCCCGACCATCTTGGTCAGCGCCTGCCCGGGCCCCAGTTCCTCGAAGTCGATGTCGCCATGGGCCATGAGGTGGCGAATGGTGTCCACCCAGCGCACCCGTCCCGTGATCTGCCCGGTCAGTGTCTCGCGCACCCGCTCCGGGCGGTACGGCCGGGCGTCCAGGTTGGCGATCACCGGGATCCGCGGCGGCCGGAACTCGGTCGCGTCCAGCAGCTCCCGGAACTCCTCGGCCACCGCGCGCATATAGCGGGAATGGAAGGGCGCGCTCACATTGAGCACCGCCACCCGCGCTCCGAGGTCCTCGAAGACCGTGCGGGCCCGGTCGATGTCCGGCGTGGGGCCGGACAACACGACCTGCTCCGGTGTGTTGTGGTTGGCGATGTCCAAGGCCGTCAGCCCGGACCGCGACAGCAGCGACTCCACCGTGTCCACGTCCATGCCCAGCACCGCGGCCATGCCACCCCCGGTGGCCCGGCCCATCAGCTCTCCCCGCCGCTGGGCCAGCCGCAGGCCGGTGGCGAAGTCGAAGACTCCCGCAGCGAAGAGCGCCGGGTATTCGCCGAGGCTGTGCCCCACGAGAAAGTGCGGCGGCCGCGGGTCCTGCCTGCTGCGCCGCAGATAGGTCAGGGCCTCGACCACGTACAGCGCGGGCTGGGTGAATTCCGTGCGCCGCAGGCGGCCCTCGGGGTTGTTCAGGCACAGGTCCCGGATGGAATAGCCGAGGAGCTCGTCCGCCTGGGCGACCTGCTCGGGAAACGCGCCGAACAGCTCCGCTCCCATGCCCTTGACCTGGGAACCCTGGCCGGGAAATCCGAACACCCTCACCCTGTTCATCCTGCTGCCGCCTTTCGCGCGTGGTGCCGGGTGTCGTGCATGCCCGACACCCGCAGGACGTCGCTGACGCGGAACTCGCCCTCGACGAACACATCAAGTCCCTCGGGCGCGGGCCGCTCCCGGGTCACGGCCGCCATCAGGTCTCCGACGGTCGGGTTCCCGGGGCTCCGCGAGCCCTGCCACAGCTCCTCCAGGGCGGCCAGGAACGAGCCGAGCAGCCGGGTGACCGCCGCGTCGGTGAACACGTCGCGGTGGTAGGACATGTGCAGGGAGACGGTGTTCTGCGGGAAGACGTCCACCCGTAGCGGGAAGCCCATCTTCGAGACGAAGAAGTGTGCTCCCGCCTGCTCCATGCTCTCCAGCCCGACGTTCTGGAAGACCAGGTAGCTCTCGCAGGGCAGCCGGCCGGGTGGCAGCTCGCCGCACTCCAGGATCCGGTGGAGCGGAGTGTTCTCGTGGTGTGCCATCTCGGTCATGGCCGCCATGAACCGCGGCAGCAGCTCGCCGACCTGCTCCGAGGGGTCGAGCCCGATACGCATGGGGACGATGTTGAACGCCTGCCCGATCATGGTCCCGACCCCCTCCGGTCCCTGGGAGCGGCCGGTCAGCAGCATGCCGTGAACGCTGTCGTGGGTCCCGCTGTAGGCGGCGGCGGTGACCGCCCAGGCGGTCTGGAACAGCACGTTCAAGGTCACGTGCCGCTGCCGGGCCACGGCGCGCAGACCGAGGGCGAGGTCCTTGGGCAGGTGGACGGTCTGCCGGGCGAACCCCTCCTGACGGCCGGGCTCGTTTCCCGGTACCCCCTGGGACAGCGACACCGGACGGCTCAGGCCGCTCAGCGCCCGCCGCCAGTACGCTCGCGACTCACCGTCCGGGCGGGACCGTACATCGGCCACGAACTCCTTGAAGGGCAGCCGGGCGACCCGGTCCGGCTGCTCGCCCACGGCCAGGCGGCGCAGCAGGTCGAAGAGCTCGCCGGAGAAGATGTCCAGGCTCCAGCCGTCGAAGCACAGATAGCTGAAGCTCAGCACGGCCAGGCCCAGGCCGCCGTCGAGCCTCGCGACCAGATAGCGCAGGCCGTTGGGGCGCGCGGGGTCGATACCCAGTGCGCGGTCCTCGGCGAGGTGGCGCTCCAGGAGGGCGTCCTGCTCCTGTGGGGTACGCCCCCGCCAGTCCTCCTGCCGTACCGACACGGTGACGTCCCGGTGGACGACCTGGACCGGCTCGTCCAGTCCCTCCCAGGCGAACGACGTGCGCACCACCGGATGGGCCGCGGCCTGGAGGGACAGGGCGCGCTCGAACGGCTCCAGGTCGCCGTCGGCGAGGGGCAGCGCCTCGATCCGATGGACCAGGAACAGGCCGGGTTCGGGCTGCTCCCGCCAGAGCCGCAGCGCCCACTCCTGGAAGGGCGACAGCGGGTAGACCTCCTCCACGCCGGTGTCGGCCCGCGGCTCGTCCGGTGAGGCCGGCGCCGGTGCGCGGTCCGGTCCGGCGGTGTCCTGCCCGGTCCGCCGCCGCTCCGCGGCGTCCAGCGCGGCGGCCAGTTCGGCGATGGTGCCGTGTTGGAACAGCTGCTGCGGGGTGAGCTCCAGGCCCCGGTTCCTGGCCTTGGCCACGACGTGGATGCTGTGGATCGAGTCGCCGCCCAGTTCGAAGAAGTTGCTCTCCACGCTCACCTCGTCGAGGCCGAGCACCTCGGCCCACGCCTCGGCCAGAGCCTTCTGGGTCGGGGTGGAGGCGGGCACGGACTCGCCGTCCGCGGTCGCCTCGAAGACGGGCGGCGGCAGTTCGTCCCGGTCCAGCTTTCCGTTGACGTTCACCGGGAAGCGTTTGAGCACCACGAACGCCGCCGGGATCATGTAGTCGGGCACCCGGGCCTTCAGATGTGTCCGCAGCGCCGGGGCCAGTTCCTGGGCCTGCCGGGCGAACCCGGGGTCGGTGGCGTGGTCTTCGGGCCGGGCGCCGGGCTCCAGTGCGTCGGGCAGCCAGTCGGCGGCCGGCGGGCGACGGGTTCCGGCGCGGCACAACAATACGGCGTAACCGCCGTCCGTGCGGCCCGGCATCCACTCGACCCGGGCCGTGTAGCCGGCGCGCTCGGCCAGCTCCCACCACACCTCGGGGTCGATATGGGCGGCGGCCACCGGGGGTCGGCGTTTCAGTTCCCCGACGGTCTCCCGGCTGTCCTTGTCCCGCAACAGGGCCAGCTGCGCGTTGATCCCGGCGAGCCGGGCGTTGGGCACATCGTGCACCGACAGGGCGTCGGGCCGCTCGGTCCGCAACCGGCCGGCCACCTCCTGCGGGTCCGCCGCATCATGGCCCCAGCGCAGCACGGGGATCCGGGCCGCGGGGGTCCCGCCGGGGGCGGGCGTGGCCGGGTCCGCGTCGCGGGGGGCGAGGCGCAGGACCACGTCGTACCGGTAGCGGGTCAGCTCGTTGTCGTGGCGGCCGCGCCGCAGCTGGATCTCCACCTGGCTGATCCGCGGCTCCTCCACGCTCAGGGCATGGAAGAACCGGGAGTCCAGGAGGAGCTCCTGATCCTGCTGTTGCCGCTGCCGTACCCGCCGGCGCAACCGCTCCACCGGCAGCGTCGCGGACGCCTGGCGCAGTTCCACGTCGGTGTGGAAGGTCTCCAGCAGGGCTCGGTGGCGGACGTCGCCCACGAACACCGCGCCCGCCCCTTCGACATGGGCCAGCGCCTGCCGCAGCACCCCGCGCAGGTAGCCGGCGTCCGGGAAGTACTGCACCACCGAGTTGACGACGACCACGTCGAACGGTCCGCCGGAGAGCCGGGTGAGCTCGTCCGCGGCGCTCTTGACCAGCCGCACGTGGGCCAGCTCGGGGCGCCGGGCCACCAGCCGGTCCCGCACGAAGTCCAGGCCCGCGGCGGAGATGTCGGTGCCGACGTACTCTTCGCAGTGCGGGGCGACGCGGGAGAGCAGCAGGCCCGTGCCACAGCCGATCTCCAGCACCCGCCGGGGTTTGAGGTCCAGGATGCGCTGAACGGTCGTCTCGACCCATTCGCGCATCTCCGGCGCGCTCAGCGGCCTGCCGGTAAAGCTGCTGTTCCAGCCGAGGATGTTGAAGTCGGCCTCGTCGGGGTCGGCGTCGGGGTCAGCGTCGTAGGCACGGTCGAAGACGGCCTCCCATTGCCGGGGCATCCGCGGGCCGGAGTCGCCGGCGTCCGCGGCGGGGTGCCCCGGGGCGGAGCCCTCCGCCCGGTCCCGGGCCGGCACCACGTATCCGACCAACTGCTGATGGTCCGGGGAGTGGTCGTCCACGCGGGCCAGGACGACCGCCTCGGCCACCGCCGGATGCTGTTCGAGTGCGGCCTCCACCTCTCCGGGCTCGATGCGCACGCCCCGGATCTTCACCTGGAAGTCGGTGCGCCCCCGGTATTCGAGGGTGCCGTCGGGAAGATACCGGGCCAGGTCGCCGGTCTTGTACAGCCGTGCGCGCGGGTCGGGGTCGAACGGATCGTCGATGAACCGTTCCCGGGTCAGCTCCGGCCGGTTGTGGTAGCCGCGTGCCACCTGCACGCCGCCGATGTGCAGTTCGCCGACCACTCCGACCGGGACCGGCTTCAGCTCCTCGTCGAGCAGGTGGACGCGGGTGTTGGCGATGGGGCGTCCGATGGGGACGAGGGTGCGGCTGCTGCCGCGCTCGCAGGCCCAGGCGGTGACGTCGACGGCCGCCTCCGTCGGGCCGTAGAGGTTGTGCAGCTCGGCGTCCAGCCGGCCGAAGAACCGCTCCTGCAGGGCGTGGGGCAGGGCCTCGCCGCTGCACAGGACGCGGCGCAGGCTGGTGCAGGCCGACGCCTCGTCGCCGTCCAGGAAGGCCTGGAGCATGGTGGGCACGAAGTGCGCGGTGGTGACGCCTTCGTCGCGGATCAGCCTCGCCAGGTAGGCGGGGTCCTTGTGGCCCTCGGGTTCGGCCAGGACGAGCCTGGCGCCGGTCATCAGCGGCCAGAAGAACTCCCAGACCGACACGTCGAAGCCGAAGGTGGTCTTCTGCAGCACCCGGTCGTCCGCGTCCAGGCCGAAGCGCTCCTGCATCCACAGCAGCCGGTTGACGATTCCCCGGTGGGTGTTGAGCACTCCCTTGGGCCGGCCGGTCGAACCGGAGGTGTAGATGACGTAGGCGAGGTCCTGGGAGCGGACGCCGGTCACCGGCGGGAGTTCGTCCGCCCGGCCGCCGCCGGCGGCGGTGTCGGCGGTGTTGTCGAGAAGGATGACCTTCGCCCCGGTCCTCGGCAGTGCGTCCGCCAGGTGCCGCTGAGTCAGGATGACCGGCACGCCGGCGTCGAGGAGGACGAACTCGATGCGCTCGCGCGGGTGGGCGGGGTCCACCGGCACATACGCTCCGCCCGCCTTGACCACCGCCAGCAGGCCGATCACCATCTCGAAGGAACGCTCGGCACAGACGCCGACCATGCGGTCCGGGCCGACGCCCGCGTCGCGCAGCACCCGGGCCAGTCCGTCGGCCCTGCGGTCGAGTTCGGCGTACGTCAGCGACTCGCCGCGCAGGACGAGGGCGGGCGCGTCGGGGGTCCGCCGGACCTGGGCTTCGACCAGCTCGTGCAGGCAGCGTCCGGCGTCGGGGTAGTCGGTCCGGGTGTCGTTCCACTCCACCAGGGCCCGGTGCCGTTCCTCCTCGGTGATCACGGGCAGGGCGGAGACGCGGGCCGTGGGATTCGCCGCGACCGCCTCCAGCAGGATCTGGTAGCCGTCGATCATCCGCTGGACGGTCGACGCCTCGAAGACCGCCGAGTCGTACTCGACCTCGAGCAGCAGCTCGCCGTCCTTGTCGACCACGCTGATCCACAGGTCGAACTTGGCGGTGTCGTTGCGGATGCCGTCGATGGCCTCCACCACCAGGCCCGGAACCTGGTGCTGCGCACGGCCGGGAAGATAGGAGAAGCAGACCTGGAACATCGGGTTCTGGCTGAGGTAGCGCTCCGGCCGGAGCGCGTCCACGAGCACTTCGAAGGGGGTCTCCTGGTGCTGCTGGGCGCCCTGGACGGCATCCCGGACCCGCTCCACCACCGCGCGGAAGTCCGGGTCGCCGCCGAGGTCGGTCCGGTAGACGAGGGTGTTGACGAAGAAGCCGATCAGGCCCTCGATGTCGACCTCGGTCCGGTTGGTGACCGGGGATCCCACCGAGATGTCCTTCTGGCCGGTGTAGCGGAACAACAGGACGTTCAGCGCTGCCAGCAGGACGGCGAACAGGCCCGCGTGCCGCTCCCTGCCCAGGGCGGCCAGGCTCTCCCTGAGTGCGGCGGGCAGGATGCGACTCTCCAGGCTGCCGCCCTCGAAACTGCTCACCGGCGGACGGGGGTGGTCGAACGGCAGCTCCAGTGACTCCGTGGCACCGTCGAGCCGCCCGCGCCAGTAGTCCAGCTGCGCCTCCAGCCGCCGGCCGCTCAGGTGCTGGTGCTGCCACACCGAGAAGTCGGCGCACTGGAGGGGAAGTTCGGGAAGTGGTGAGGGGCGTCCCGCGGCGAACGCCTCGTACAGGGTGAGCATTTCCTGCCAGAACAGCCCCAGCGACCAGCCGTCCACCGTGATGTGGTGCGCGTTGAGCAGCAGGACATGCAGCTCCGGCTCCAGCCGGTAGACCGTGATCCGCAGCAGCGGCCCGGTCGCCAGGTCGAACGGCCTGCGCACCTCCTCCTGGACCAGCCGGTCCAGCGAAGCCTGCCGGGCGGCGGCTGCCTCGCCGGACAGATCGACCAGCACCGGGGGGACCGTGGCGTGCGGTGCGATCTCCTGCCACGGCTCGCCGTCCGTGCTGGGGAAGGTGGTGCGCAGCGCCTCGTGCCTGCGCACGATCTCGTTGACGCCGCGTTCCACGACATCCAGGCGGAGTCGCCCGCGCAGCCGGAAGCTCATGGGCACGTTGTAGGCCGGGCTGCCGGGGACCATCTGGTCGAGGAACCACAGCCGGCGCTGTGCGAACGACAGCGCGGGCCTGGGGTCGGCGGGCCTGCGGGGTATCAGGGCGGCTGCTCTGGAGGCGGTGCCACTCATCAGCTTCGCCAGCAGGGCCCGCTTGGCGGGCGACAGGTTCTCCGCGCGGGCGCTCAGGGTCTCGTCCAACGACATCGCAGTGTCTCCTCGCAATTCCTGATCACGCCAACAGGGAGAGCGCGGTCTCCTCCGGCATTTCGTCGATGCGCTCAATCAGCTCGGCCTTCACCAGCTCTGCCATCCGGGCCACCGTCCGCGCCTCGAACAACGACCCCAGTTCCAGCTCGAGGGGGAAGTGGCTCTTCAGCCGGGAGATGATCTGCGTGGCCAGGATCGAGTCGCCGCCGAGCTGCTGGAAGTCGTCGTCCCGGCCGACCGTGTGCAGGCCCAGCACCTCCCGCCAGGCGGTGGCGACCAGGCCCTCGAGACCGCCGGCCCGGTCGGCGTCGGCGGCCTGCGCACCGGCCGGGGCCCCGGGCGCGTCCGTCCGGGGGAAGTGTCGCGGGGCCGCCGGACCCGTGGGCGCGGGGGTGGCACCGGCGGGCGTGTCCCTCTCGGCGAGTATCACCGACTCCGGTGCCAGGTCCTCGCGGAACGGCAGGGGCGACAGCGCGCGAACGGACCTGAACCCCGTCCGTTCCAGCGCGGTGCGCCACTGTGGGGCGCTGAGCAGGGGTGATCCGGGCAGCCGCCAGGTTTCCTCGAACGACCACCACTCCGAGGTCAGCCCGAAGGTCAGTGTGTAGGCGTCCTGGACGACCGTTGCCTCCATGAGGACGAACAGGCCCCCCGGCCGCATCGCTTGGTTGATGTGGGTCAGCGACCGGTCGATCCGGCTGGTGGCGTGCAGCACGTTGTTGGCCAGTACGACGTCGAAGGAGCCCGGTTCCAGGCCCTGCTCGGACGGTGGCCGTTCCACGTCGAGCCGCGCGAACTCGACGAACGGGTGATCCTTGCCGTACCGCTCGGCGCCGAGCCGGGTGAAGGCTCGGGAGATGTCGGTGTAGAGGTAGCGCAGCCGTGAGGCATACGGGGCCAGGGCCGGGAAGACCCGGGCGCTGGTGCCGCCGGTGCCGGCCCCCACCTCCAGGACGGACACCGTGGCCTGGGGGTCGTGTTCCAGACGGGCCCTGACGTACTCGGTCACCATGCGGGCGATCAGCGCGTTGGTGTCGTGGTCGTTGTGGTAGACGTCCCCGACCGCGTCGAAGGAGCCCTCCGCGAACAGCACCTCCTGCGCCCTGCGCCGCCCGGTGAGCACGTCCGGGTAGCCGTCCAGGCACGTCGCCACCAGGTTCAGGAAGCCCTTCACCTCCGGGTGGTCGGCGGCCAGTTCATCACGGCGGCGCCGCAGCCCGGAGGCGTCCGGGGCCTGGGCGGCGGCCGCGCCGTCGGCCGTGACCAGTTCCTCCCCCTCCCGCCGCAGAAGCTCGGCGTCCTCGAGGATGCCGAGCAGGGCGCCGAAGAGCACCCTGTGCTCGGCCACCACGCCGAGGCGGTCGGCCAGTTCCCCTTCCCGGTGGCGCTCGCCGCCCCGGGTGAGGACGCCCATCCGGTGGAAGGTCGCCAGCAGCATCTGCCGGCCGAGCGCCCGCACCTCACCGGCCGCCTCGTAGGCGCGGGCGGCGGCGGCGAGGCCGCTGGAGTCCGCGTTGGCCCGGAGGAATCCCGTCGCGGCGGCGTCCAGCTCGGGCATCACCGACGGGACGGAGCCGGTGCCACCGGCCGGAATCCCGGGCGCGTCGTCCGCGGCCGCGGGCGGTACGGGCTGCGCGGCGCCCGGACCGGTGAAGTCGGCCCGGCGGGGGAAGCGGACGCGCTCGAACGGGTGGCCGGGCAGGCGCAGCCGGCGCGGCCGGGTCCCGGTGTGCAGCCGGGGCCAGTCCACCGCCCGGCCCTCGCACCAGCCGGCCGCCAGCTCGGCGACACCGACTCCGTAGCCGTCCTCGGCGGGCGGGCCGGTCCTCGCCTCCTCCGGAACCCGGCCCCGGTACAGGCCCGGTCCGTCGGCCCGGGCCCCGTCCGCGAAGGCCGCCAGCCGCTCGGTGAACTCCGTCATCGAACCGGCGACCACGGCCAGGCGTTCCTCCATCGCCTCGCGGCCAATCTGCAGCGTCCAGGCGATGTCGCACAGGTCCTGGTCGCCGAGGCCGCGGGTGCGAAGGTGCTCCAGCAGCGCACCCGCACCGGCCCGCAGCCGGGCCTCGTCGCGGGCGGACAGCGGGAGCAACTGCGGCCGGCGGGGCGGGGCCGGGCAGGAGGGCGGCTGCGGCTCGGCGTACTCCTCGATCACCAGGTGCGCGTTGGTTCCGCTGTAACCGAAGGAGCTGACGGCCGCCAGGCGGGACCCGGACGCGTTGCGGGGCCACTCGGCCGGTTCGGTGTTGACGTAGACCGCGCTGTCGGCGAAGTCGATGTGCTCGTTGGGGTGCCGGAAGTTCGCGGCGGGGGGCAGTTCGCGGTGCTGGAGGCAGAGCAGCACCTTGATGACGCCGAGCACCCCGGCCGCCGCGGTGGTGTGCCCGATGTTGGCCTTGATCGAGCCGAGCGCGCAGAAACGCCTGCGGTCGGTGAACGCGGCGAACGCGTCGGTCAGGCCGTGGATCTCCACCGGATCGCCCAGCTTGGTGCCGGTGCCGTGGGCCTCCACGTACTGAAGGTCCGTCGCGTCGATGCCGCTGCGCCGGAAGACGTCCTGGATCAGCCGGCTCTGCGCCATGAAGCTGGGTGCCGTGATGCCGGCCGTCCGGCCGTCCTGGTTGGTGCCGCTGCCGCGGATGACGCCGTGGATGCGGTCACGGTCGCGTACGGCGTCCGACAGCCGCTTGAGTACCAGCACACCCACGCCCTCGCCGAGCAGCATGCCATCGGCGTCCTGGTCGAAGGGGCGGCAATGGCGGGTGGGAGAGGTGATGCCCAGGCTCTCCATCGAGACGAAGAAGCCGGGGTGGCTGAAGACGGAGACACCACCGGCGATGGCCAGCTCCGCCTCCCCCGACTGGAGCATCCCGCGGGCCAGGTCCAGGGCGACCAGCGAGGACGAGCAGGCCGTGTCCACCGCCAGAGCGGGGCCGTTCAGGTCCAGGTGGTAGGCCAGGCGCGCCGCCATGATGCTGCTGTCGGTCCCCATGGTGGCGTGCGCCGAGTAGTCGCTCCGCGGGGGCAGACCGATCGAGCCGATGACCACCGCCACCTGGCGCCCGCGCAGCGCCGCCGGATCCTGGGCCGCGTCCTCGAGGGCCCGGTGGCACTCCTCCAGCAGGACCCGCTGGGCGGGGTCCATCGCCGCCGCCTCGCGAGGCGAGATACGGAAGAAGGCGGCGTCGAAGGCGTCGGTGTCGGCCATGGCGCCGTACCGGGGCGGCGCGGCGTCGGGGAAATGCTCGCGGAACAGCCCGCGCCAGCCGGGTTCGGAGATCTCTTCCAGGCAGTCGCGGCCCTGGCTCACGACCTCCCACAACTCCTCGGGGCCGGTGGCTCCGGCGGACCGGCAGGCCATGCCGATGACCGCCACGTCCTCGCGCGGGAGCGCGGACGGCGGCGGGGGCGACGCCCGGCCGGCCGGGGCGGGGTGCGGCCCGGCCTGCGGCAGCCGGGCCGGCGCGGCAGCCGCGGACAGGTGGGACTCGACGTGCGACGCCAGCGCGGTGATCTCGCCGAACTCGAAGACCAGGCTGGTCGGGAAGTCGTGGTCGAACCTCTGGTTGATCTCCTCGACCAGCATGACCGCGTTGACCGAGGTCAGTCCCAGATCCTGGAGCGTGGCTCCGGCCAGTTCGTCCCGGCTCGGCCCGAGCACCCGGACGACGATCTCCTCGAGGGAGTCCTTGACAGCGGACATGTGGTGTCTCTCCATCCTTACAGCCGGGATCCGGGGACCTGGCCGGACCCGGTCTCGGTACCGTTCGTCCGAGCCGCTGCCCGATGCCGTACCTCGAGGTAGGGGACGGCTTCGGTGATGCGTCGCGCGTTCACCTCGACGCGCTCCGTTTCGCTGGTGCCGGCGTCCTTGCGCAGCCGGAACAGGCAGTAGTTCAGCCAGCCGCGCCGCAGCGAGGTCGCCTGGTTGGTGTGGCTGCGCCAGGCGTCCCGCACCTCGGCGGGCAGGCCGGCGGTGTTCCGCGCCACCTCCGGGTCGGTGAGGAAGTGGGCGATCTGCGGGGACAGGTCCACCAGTTCCTCGATCACCAGGCGGTGCCGCGCGAGCAGCCGCACCCACCGGTCGGCCGACGGGACATGGAACCCGAGGTCGCGGTCGACGATGTCGCCGCGCAGCCGGGCGATGTAGTCGGCGAGCAACACCAGCCCGCCGTCGACCAGGGCGGTGTCCAACTGCGCCAACAGCGACGGCTGGTCCTCCGCCCGGCACACGGCCTCGACTCCCAGCGCCAGGTCGTAGGTGGCCGGGAAGGGGGTGTCCGGGCCGGGGGTGTGGAAGACCGCCGCCCGCCCGGCCAGGCCCCGCTCCTCGATGCGCCGGGCGGCCGACTCCGCCTGGGCCTTGTCGCCGGTGGCGCCGTGCACCAGCAGCCGCGGGCACCGGGTCGCCAGGTCCACGACGTCGTCGCCGGGACCGCAGCCGAAGTCGAGCACCGCGCCCATCCGGTCCAGCGGTACGTCGTGGAACAGCACCGCCCTCATCTCCCGCTGCCGTTCCAGGACGATCTCGACGTCGTGCGGGTCCTCTGCCAGCCCCAGCAGCACCCGGCTGGCCGAGAACCCGGGGACGGGCTCGAGGAAAGGAGCGAAGGAGGAGAAGAGGGACGAGGGTGTCCCGGGCACTTGTCCCCCGGCGGGGGTCCCGCCGGGTTCCGCCGTCCGTCCGCCGGGGGACGGAGCGTGGACCGGCCGCGCCTCGGCCGACGGGGCGTCGGCCCAGCAGCGGCGCGGCTCGAACGGGTAGGTCGGCAGCCCGGGCACCCGGGTGGGTACGTCCCCGCCGGCGTACAACCCGGTCCAGTCGACGCCGGCCCCCGAGACCCACTCCCTGGCCGTCGCGGCCAGGTCGCTGCCGGGTCGCGGTCCGCCGGCCGCCGCGGGCGGGCGTTCCATCGCCCGTGCCACGGTCCCGGCGTCGCCGCCGAACACCCCGTCCGCGTCGCCCGCGGCCCGCCACTGCCGCAGGGCGCGCCGCAGGCCGGCCGGGGCCGAGGCGACGACGGCCAAGCGGTACCGCATCGCCTCCCGCCCGGTCTGCAAGGTGTACGCCACCGCGGCGAGGTTCACCGCGGGGTCGCCGTCCAGGAAGTCGAGCCAGTGGTCCACGTAGCGGCCGAGCCGCTCCGGGGTGCGGGCCGACAGGGTGAACAGCACCGGTCCGGGCGCCGGGGGGCTGTCGTGCCGGGGGGACCGGAGGGGCTCCTCCAGCACCAGGTGCGCGTTGACGCCGCCGGCCCCCACTCCGGTGATGCCGGCCCGCAGCGGGGCCGGCGCACCGTCCACCACGACGGGCCGCCAGTCCACCGCCGCACGCGGTATGCCGAAGGGCAGTCGGGCGAAGTCGATGGCCGGGTTGAGGTCCCGGGGCACACGGGTGGGCGGCAGCACGCGGTGCCGGAGGGCCAGCACCACCTTGAACAGCTGGGACATGCCCGAGGACGCCTCGCCGTGGCCGACGTTCGGCTTCACCGTCCCGAGCCAGTAGTCCCCCGACGCCCCGCCGCGCTGCCCGAACACCTGGGTCAGCCCGGTCATCTCCACGGCGTCACCGATCGCCGATCCGTTCACCGAGCTCTCGATGTAGTTCACGGTGCGGGGATCGACTTTGGCCCGGTCGAGGGCGGCGCGGACGACGTCCGCCTGGCGCTGTGGGCTGGGCGTGGTGAAGCCCGTGCCCCGGCCGTTGTGGTTGACCGCGCCGCCGCGGATCACGGCGTACACGTGGTCGCCGTGATCCAGCGCCCGGCGGTGGGACTTCAGCACCACCACGCCGACGCCCTCACCGGGCAGGATGCCATTGGCCTCGCTGCCGAAGGCGGCACAGTCCGGCCGGTCCGACAGCATCATGGCCGCGCCCAGTTCGGCGTACGCCGACGGGTGCAGGTAGAGGTTGACGCCCCCGGCGAGCGCCAGCTCGCACTCGCCGCGGCGGATGCTCTCGGCCGCGGCGTGGACGGCGACCAGGGCGGACGAGCAGGCCGTGTCCACCGGCTGGCTGGGACCACCGAGGTCGAGGTGGTACGAAACCCTGTTGACCAGCGCGCCGAAGGAGGTCCGCGGCAGTTCGAGGCCGGACTCGACACCGTGCCGCTCGAAGCCGTGCTTGGCGGCTCCGGCGAAGACCCCGGTGCGCCGCCGGACGTGCTCCGGCAGGACCGCCGGCGAACACCCGGCGTCCTCCATCGCCTTCCAGCACTCCTGGAGGAAGATCCGTTCCTGTGGGTCGATGTTGCGGGCCTCCTGGGGAGCCAGGCCGAAGAACAGCGGGTCGAACTCGTCGACACCGTCCAGGAACGCGCCCCACTTGGAATGGCTCTTGCGGAACCGGTCCTCTCCGGTGGGCTCGGGGTCGTAGTGCTCACGCCAGTCCCATCGGGCCGCCGGAACCTCACTGACGGCCGTGTGTCCGGCGATCAGGTTCTCCCAGTAGCGGCCCAGGTCCGGGGCGCCGGGGAACCGGCCGCTGACGCCGATGACCGCGATCCCGTCCTCGGCCGGGACGCCGGGTAGCGCCGGGTCGGGGGCGGGCGGCGCGGACGGCCGCCGCACGTCGGCCGGCTCCTGTGCCGCCGGGGCTTCGCCGGCCGGCCCGCCGCTCTCCACGCCGGCCTCCGGGCCCTGCTCCGGGCCGGTATGCGCCCGGCACTCCGCCGGGAACTCCGCGACCAGGTGGGCGGCCAGGTCGGCCACGGTCGCGAACTCGAACAGCAGCGTCCGCGAAGCCTCGGCGAACAGCCGGGCGAGCTGGTGGTTCATCCGCGTCCGGGCGAGCGAGTCGACGCCGTAGGTGTCCAGCGGTTCGTACGGATCGACGTCCGCGGCCGGAACACCGACGGTCTCCGAGACCAGCTCACTGATCCTCAGGCGGACGCCCCGCTCCAGCTCTTCCCGCCCTGCCCGGCTCGTGGCGGAACCGTCCGCCTCGGGCACGGGCCGGTCCGCGGGGGCCGTGGCCGGCCGGCGCGGGCCGCCGTGGCCGACCGGGGCGGCTTCGCGGTCCGCGCCGCGCCGGTGCCGCACCCGCTCGGACGGATCGGGGTCCTTGCCGTGGTACTCCCTGGCGAACGGATATCCCGGCAGCGGGATCCGTGTCGGCGCGCCGTGCCGGTACAGCGCGCCCCAGTCGACCGGCACCCCGTTGGCCCACAGCTCGGCGACCGTCTCCAGCTCGCCCTGTTCCAGCCGTCTGCCGATCGCCCCGGCCAGTTCGGCGTCGCTCGCGAAAAGGTCGGCGAGCACGCCCGCCGCGGCCACCTCGCCCCGGCGGCAGCCCTCGACGGACGCTTCCCCGACGGCCAGCGCCTTCAGCCCGGCGACCAGCTCGGTCAGGTCCCGCACCACGAACGCGGCCCGCTCCGCCATCGCCTCCCGGCCGCGCTGGAGCGTGTGGGCGACCGCGGCGAGGTCCACCGCGGGCGGGACGGGGGCGTCCGGCGCGGCGTGCCGGGCGGCGAGCAGCCGTGCCAGGTCGGTCAGGGACCGGGCCCGGTGCACCACCGCCTCATCCGCCGGCCGACCGGACTCGGCCTCGATCAGCGTCTCCAGCCGGGCCAGGTGGCCGGGGTCCACGCCGAAGTCGGAGAACGGCTCGTCCTCCGCGAGCTGTTCGGGCTCCACTTCCAGCACGCCGGCCAGCAGCTGCCGCAGCCGAGCCGGGGCGATGACATCCGGACGGTCCCGGGCCACCGGGGTTCCGGCCTCCGCCTCCTGTAGGAAGGCCGCGAGCCGGCCCGCGTGGTCGCGCAGGCGTTCCGGGTCCCTCGCCGACACCGGTACCAGGTACCGCTCGGGACGAGTACCCGCCTGGTCGGCCCGGCCTGCCGGCCGGTACTCCTCGACCACCAGGTGGACGTTGGTGCCGCTGTGCCCGAAGGAACTGACCGCGGCCGTCCGGGGAACCCCGGGCTCGGTCTGCCACGGACGGGGCGTGTCGTCCACCGTCAGTGCCGAACCGTCCAGCTCGATGAGCGGATTCAGCTCACGCAGCGTCGGCATCCCGACGTGACGGCCGTGTCGCATGGACAGCAGGACCTTGATCAGTCCGACGGCGCCCGCGGCGGCCCCGCAATGGCCGATGTGGGCCTTGGCACTGCCCACGGCGCAGTAGGCCCGTCTGCCGGTGAACCGACCGAAGGCCCTCACCAGGGCGTTGGCCTCCACGGGATCGCCCAGAGGGGTGGCCGTGCCGTGCGCCTCGACGTAGGAGATGCGCTCCGGATCGATCCCGTACCGACGGTAGACGTCGGTGATGAGCTGTTCCTGCGCGGCCCCGTTGGGCGCCGTGATGCCATTGCTGGCGCCGTCCTGGTTCATGCCGCCGGCCCGGATCACGCCGTGGACGTGGTCGCCGTCCGCGACCGCGTCCGCGAGCCGTTTGAGCACGACCACGGCGACGGCCTCGGAGAAGACCGTGCCGTCCGCCGCGGCGTCGAAGGTGCGGCACCGGCCGGACGCGGAGAGCATGCCGCTCTCCGCCAGGACGTTCAGCGACCTCTGGTCCAGCCCGGCGTACACGCCGCCGGCCAGGGCCAGCGCCGACTCGCCGCCGCGCAGGCTCTCGCAGGCCAGATGGACCGCGGCCAGTGCGGACGAGCAGGCGGTGTTCACCACCAGAGCGGGCCCGCGCAGGTCCAGTACGTACGACAGCCGGGAGGCCACCAGCGCGTCGGAGGCGCCGCTGAGCGTCTCGTGCAGGTACCCGGCCGGCTCGGCGCCGATGAACATTCCGGTGCGTGAACCGCGCAGCGCTCGCGGGTCGTACCCCGCGTCCTCCAGCGCGTGCCAGCTCTCCTGGAGCACCAGCCGCTGGTGCGGGTTCATCGAGTCGGCCTCGACACCGCTGATACCGAAGAACGAGGCGTCGAAGCTGTCCCGGTCCGTCAGGGCGCCACCCCACCGGTAACCGCCCCCGCCGGGGTCCAGGTACGAGGCCGGAAGTTCGCCCACAACGCCCTGGCCATTCTCCAGGTTGCGCCAGAACTCCCGCACGTCCGCGGCGCCGGGGAACTGCCCGGCCATGCCGATCACGGCGATGTCCAGCGGGGCGGCCCGGGTGGGGCGCCGCGCCGATTCCAGCAGGCTCCGGGCTCCCTCCCGGTCGAGCTTCCCACGGGCGTACCTGCCCAGGACGGACCGGACATCGCTGTTCGTCATGGCTGGGCTCCGTGGGTCAGGCCGGCGTCCAGAAGGTCCAGGACGTCTTGGGCGGACAGTTCACCGGCCCGGAAACGGGCCTCCAGGTCGGCCAACAGGTCGGCTTCGGCCGCGGGGGCCGCGGGGGCCGGGGCCGGGGCCGGCGAAGGGAGCCCGTCGGCGCCGTGGGGCGCGACCAGTCCGGTGAGGTGGTTCGCCAGACGGTCGACCGTGGTGTGCTCGTAGAGGGTGGTGGCGTTCAGGGAGACGCCCAGCGCCCGGCCGACCTCTGAGGCGAACGATATGCCGGTGATCGAGTCCACGCCCAGGTCGGCGAAGGCGGCGCCGGGCGAGATCCGGCCCGGTGCCACCCGCAGCGTCCGGGCCAGCTTCTCGACCAGCACTTCGCGCACCGTGCCGACCGGGCGGGCGTCCCGGACCGGGCCGTCCTTCGGAAGGGGCCCGGCCACCTCGGGGTGCGGGTGGGACGGGGCGGCGGCCGCGATGTCCCGCACGGGGCCGGGAGCCTTCATGCAGACGACCTGGCGCACGCCGCCGCGCAACAGCGCCACCGCCGCGTCGAAGCAGGCGATGCCCTCGTCGTCGTCGAGGAAGCCGAGCCCGGGGTGGTCCTGCGCCCGCCCCTCGAAGGACGCCCGCCAAGCGCCCCAGTTGACGACGCCCACCGGGAAGGGGGCGGTGCGGCCCGCCGCCAGCGCGAAGGAGTCGGCGAAGGTGACGCCGGCGGCGTAGGCGGGATGCGTCGCCGCTCCGGAGAAGGAGAACGCCTGCGCCGAGGAGAAGTAGCACAGGAAGTCCAGCGGTTCGTCCGCCACCGCGGCGTACACGTTCACCGCCCCGGCCGCCTTGATGTCGAAGTGCGTCCGGAACTCCGGCTCCGTGACGTCGGCCAGCCGCCGGCCCGGCGCCGCCATCCGCTCGGCACCGGCGAAGACCACACCGTGCAACCTCCCGAATCTGGCCTTCGCCGCGGCGATGGCCCGCCGGGCCTCCGCGCCGCTGGTCATGTCCGCCTGGACGTAGTACGGGGCGCGGTCCCGCCCGCCCCGGGTGGCCGCGGCGAGTGCGTCGCGAACGGCCGGGTCGGCGGCGGGCCTGCGGCCCACCCAGGCCACCTGGGCGTCGTGACGCTCCACCAGATACCGGGTGAGGAGGCGGCCGACGACGCCGCTGCCGCCGATGATCACGTATGCGCCGCCCTGTCGAGGACCGGGGTGCGGCAGTCCGGTCCACACGGAGTCGTCCACTGCCCGGAACCGCCGGCGGTAACGCCGGCCGCCGCGCAGCAAGATCAGCTCGCCGAGCGCGGAGGGCTCCTCCCGCACCACCGCCGCGGCCACGTCGGCGCGGCCGGCCGGGGTGGCCAGCTCCGCCGAGGCGATGTCGAGGTTGCGGACGGCGAACCCGCGGTCGTCCGTGGCGAGGAAGTAGGCGAGGCCCGCCAGCCCGCCGCCGCGCGGCACGACGGGCTCGCCATCCGCGAGGGACTGGGTGTCCTGGCTGAGGAGATGGATGTCCGTACGCCCGGAGCGCCCGGGGGCGGGCAGCGCCCTGACCAGGTGGAGGAACGCCAACTCGGGTTCCGGCGCGGCCTCCTGCAGTGTTCCGTCGGCCGCGTCGTCGGCCGCGATGAAGTGGACGCGGTCAGGGGCCTCCAGGGCGCGGAGCGCGGATGCCCAGGCGGCCGGATCGGAAGCCGGGAGGTGCAGCCACCCCTCCGCCGGGTGGGCGGCGGTGGCGCCCACCCGTGCGGTCGCCGCCGACGCACCGGTGCGGCGGTAGTGGTCGGCGAGGGCGGAGGCCAGCGCGAGCGCGCCGTCGGACGGTGCGCGGCCGGACACCACCACCAGCACCTGGCGGGCCGGGGCGGAGTTCTCCGCAGGGGGCTCGGAATCCTCCTGCCAGGCCGGCACCAGCATCAGGTCGGCCGGGGAGGACGCCCCGGGCCCGGCGGAGGGCGACGACACGGTGGCCGTGGCCGCCACGCCCGGATGCCAGTGGCGCTCCCGTACGAAGGGGTAGGCGGGAAGCGGTACCCGGCGCGGCCGGGCCCCCGTCCACAGCCGCGGCCAGTCCACCTCGCCGCCGGCCGACCAGTGGCCGGCCAGCTCCGGCAGCCGCCGCCGCGCGAGCCATCGCTCGACGGTCTCCTGCGCGGCGGGCGAAGCAGCGGAGGACCACGGCCCGGAGGCCGGGCCGGCCCCGGCCTCCGGAGCGGCGATGTACTCCGCCAGGCGCCTGCGCAGCTCGTCGGTGCCGGACACCACGAAGGCCACCCGTTCCCCCAGCGCTGTGCGGCCGGCCTGAAGGGTGTAGGCGATGCCCGCGAGGTGCGGTGGCGCCCCCGAAGCCGGGCCGCCGTCGAGGAAGGTCAGCAGCCGCTGCGCGAGGGCCCGCAAACGGTCCGTGTCCCGTGCCGAGAGCGGGACGATGTACGGGCCGTCGGCCGGCCGTCCCCGAGCCCCGTCGAGGCGTGGGTCCGGTATGTACTCCTCCAGCAGGACGTGGGCGTTCGACCCGGTGGCGCCGAAGGCGCTGAGGCCGGCCCGCCGCGGACCGCCCCCTTCCGGTCCGGGCCACGGCTCCGTCCGGTGCTGGATCCGGAACGGTGTGTGCTCCAGGTCGAGCAGCGGGTTGACGGTCTCGGAGTGCAGCGAGGGCACCAGCGTGCGGTGGTGGAGCTGCAAGGCGGCCTTGGCCAGACCGGCCATGCCCGCCGCCGCCTCCGCGTGGCCGATGTTGGACTTCACCGATCCCAGAGCGCAGAAACCGCTGTCGGCGGTGTGCCGTCGGAACGCCCGTACCAGGCCCTGCACTTCGATGGGGTCGCCGAGCGAGGTGCCCGTGCCGTGCGCCTCGACGTAGCCGACGGTGCGCGCGTCGATCCGCGACCGGTCCAGGGCTTCGGAGATCACCGCCGCCTGGCCGGCCGGGCTCGGCACGCTGATGCCGCTGCCGGTGCCGACGTGGTTGACGGCGGTCGACCTGATGACGGCGTAGATGTGGTCCCCGTCCCGCTCCGCCGCCTCCAGCGGCTTGAGCACCACGGCGCCGACGCCCTCGGAGGAGACATAGCCGTCGCCGCCCTCGCCGAACGACCGGCAGCGCCCGTCGCTGGAGTGCATGGCGACCGCGCCGTAGGTCTGGTACTTCGCCGGGTGCAGCGACAGGTTCACCCCGCCGGCGATCGCCACCTCGCTCTCGCCGCGGGCCAGGCTCTCCACCGCGAGATGCACGGCGGTGAGCGAGGAGGAGCAGAGGGTGTCCACGGACACGCTCGGACCGTGGAAGTCGCAGAAGAAGGACACCCTGTTGGCGATCTGTCCCTGACTGAGGCTGGCCGGCAGCGGTCGGCCGTCCACCGGCTCCGCCTGGACGCCGAGCAGCGCGTAGTCCTTGTGCATGACGCCGACGAAGACCCCCACGGGGCGGCGCCGCTCCGGCCCGCGCGGTGCCGCCAGCGTGGCGGGGGTGTGACCGGCGTCCTCGACGGCCGCCCAGCAGGTCTCCACGAACAGCCGCTCCTGCGGGTCGGTGATCTCCGCCTCCGGCCGTGAGACACGGAAGAAGTCGGAGTCGAAACAATCGACGTCGGTCAGGAAGCCGCCCCACCGGGACACCGGCCGGTCCGCCCCGTCGGGCAGGTCACGCCATGACCAGCGGTCGGGTGGCACCTCGGTCACCGTGTCACGGCCCTGCCGCAGGTTCTGCCAGAAAGCGCCCAGGTCGTCGGCTCCCGGATACCGGCCGGCCATGCCGATGACGGCGACGGCGGCGGGGGACGGGTCGGTCGCCGCGGTCCCCGCCGGTACGGCCGCAGCCGGGGCGGGGTCCGCGCCGGGGCGGAAGGCCGCCGACGGGCGGCGGGCCAGGGCCGGGCGGGGCACGGGCGGGCGGCCGCCGTCCGGCCCGGTCCATCCCTCCACGACCGCGTGGGCGTTGGTGCCGCCGTCGGCGAAGCAGCTCACCGCCGCGACGAGCGGCGCGTCGGGCCACGTCCGCAGGTCGCGGACGAAGGTGAACGGCGTCGCCGCCAGGTCGAAGTGGTCCGGCGGTTCCTGGCCGGAGAGGAAGGGCACCAACTGCCGGTTGCGCAGCATCAGTACGACCTTGATGAAGCCGGCGATGCCCTCCGCGCACTGCGGATGGCCGATGTTCGGCTTCGCCGAGCCGATGCTGCACGGCGTCCGGGAGGAGCCGCCGTAGACGGCCCGGATCGCCTTCAGCTCGGTCAGGTCGTGCACCGCCGCGCCGGCCGCGTTCGCCTCGATGTGCGTCACCTCGTCGGCGCGCCTCCCGCTGCGCTCCAGGGCCTTGGCCATGACGGCCTGCTGCGCGACCAGGCTGGGGGACGCGGGGCCCGCCGTCCGGCCGTCGTTGTTGACCGCGGTGCCCTTGAGCACCGCGTGCACCCGATCCCCGTCCGCGAGGGCGCGCGCCAGCGGCTTCAGCACCACCACCCCGGCGCCCTCGGCGAGGACGATGCCCTGGGCCCTCCGGTCGAACACGTGGAAGGCGGGGTCCGGGCTGAGCAGACCGCGCCGCTCGAACAGCCGGTGGCCCGACTCGTCGGCGAGCAGGGTGACACCGGCCACCACGGCCGCCTCGGCGTCTCCACCGCGCAGTGCCTGGACGGCGGCGTGCATGGCCACCAGGGCCGAGGAACAGGCGGTGTCCACGACCACGCTCGGCCCCGTGAGGTCGAAGAAGCGGGAGATGTTGGCCGCCAGGTAGTTCTGGCCCACGGTCATGATCGGGTTCCGGGTCCGGCGCAGCGCCTCCTCGCCGGGCAGGTGCCTGCTCCGGGCGCCGACATAGACCCCGATGTCCCTGCCCTTGAGCTCGGCCGGCCGGTAGCCGGCGTCGCTGAAGGCGAACAGCGCCTCCTCCAGCAGCACCAGCGCCTGCGGGTCCATGGCCGCCGCGTCCTGCTCGGACAGCAGGAAGAACCCGGGGTCGAAGCCCTCCCGGTCGACGAGGCCGGCGGTCAGGCCCGCGGCAGTGCCCCAGCGGTCCGCCGGGACCGGTGCGATGGCCGAGCGTCCCTGGCTGAGCAGTCGCCAGTACGCCTCCACGTCGGGGGCGCCGGGGAAGCGGCAGGACATGCCGATCACGGCCATGTCGTACGGGCCCGGGCCGTCGCCGTCCGCCGGGACGCCGGCGGACCGCCCGGCGGCCGTCTCCCCGCGTGCGGACGCCTTCCGGGTCGCGGCGGCCTCCCGCGTGGCGGGCGCCTCCCCCTCCCGTGCGGGGGCGGTGGTGCCCTCGGTGGCTCCGTCGCCGAACGCCGCCGCGAACTCGGCCGGGTACTGGTTCGCCAGCCAGCCCACGAACGCCCCCACCGTGGGGTGCTCCACGAACGCGGACGGGTCCGGGTCGGTGCCCAGCCGCTTCCCCACGCCGCGCAGCAGCTGGACCATGGTGATCGAGTCGGTTCCGTAGTCCTCGATCGGGACGTCCGCCGCCAGCCTGGCGGGGTCGAAGTGGAGCTGCTCCGCGAGCAGGCCGAGCACCCAGGAGGTGGCGGCCTCGACGGACTCTTCGGGGGCGCGCGCACCGCTCGGCCGCTCCCGCCGGGCGGCCGGTGCGTCAGGGCCGGAACTGCTGCTCCGACGCCGGAGCAGCAGTTCCGGACGCCATCTCGCGGGGTCCCGCACCACCGCGGGCAGCACCACGGGACCCGTGCCGTGCGCCAGCAGGTGGTCGAGCACGGCGGTGCCCTCCGCCTCCGAGAGGCCGCCCAGCCCGGTACGCAGATAGCCGGGGCCGGGCTCGGCCTCGCCCATGCCGACGCCGCTCCAGGACGGCCACTGCACGCTCAGCAGCGGCAGGCCGTGCGGCCGGGCCGTCGCCAGGTAGTCGGCGTAGGCGTTGGCCATGGCGTAGTCGCTCTGGCCGACGGCCGCGCTCGGGACCACCGCCGCCGCCGAGGAACACAGCACGAAGAACCGGAGCGGGCGCCCCGCGAAGCACTCCACCAGCGTGTCCAGGCCGGCGGTCTTGGGGTCGAGCACGGCGCGGACCGCTGCCGCCGGCTTGCTCACGAAGGCCAGGTGATCGCGGTCGGCGAAGCCGGCACAGTGGATCACCCCGCCCACCGGCCCCAGGTCGCGCTCGGCCTCGCGCACGGCGCGGGCCGGCTCGTCCGCGGCGGAACCGTCCAGCGGGAGCGACAGGACGCGCAGCCGGGCACCGGCCCGCTCCAGATCGATCAGCGCGCGGAGCCGGCGGCCCAGCGGGCCGTCGTCCAGGTGGGCCTCCCAGTCGGCCCGGTCCGGCAGCCGCGTCCGGCCGGTGAGCACCAGTCGGCGCACGCCCCAGCGCGCCACCGCGTGCCGGGCGAAGGCCAGGCCGAGGCCGCCCGTTCCGCCGGTGATCCACAGGGTCTGCTCCTCGGGGAACGGCGGCAGACCGCCGCCTTCCCCGCCCAGCGGGGACTCCCGCAGCACCGCCCGGTAGCGGCGTCCCGCGCGATGACACACCTCGGGGTCCTCGCCGGTGTCCTGGAGTTCGGCGACGATCTGCCGGACCGCGGAGGAGTCGTCGTCCAGCGGGTCGAGGTCCATGTGCCGCGACCGGACCTGGGCGTACTCGCTCTGCAGCATCCGGTACAGGCCGGCCCGCGCCGCGCCGGCGAGGTTGACCGGCGGGCCGCTGTCACCGGCGTGGGCGGTATCCAGGGTCTGCGGGGTCTCCAGGCCGCGGGTGACGCCGAGCAGTACGACCCGCTCCTCGGCCCGGGCCACGAACCGCTGCACCCAGGGCAGCCAGCCGGCCGGGTCGTCCTGCGGGCGGCGGGTGCCCATCGCGAGGGGCGCGCAGCCGGTCAGGTCGACGCAGGCCTGGAACCGCCCCGGTGCCGGGCCGTCGGCGAGAGCGTCCGGCTCCAGGACCTCCGCCCGCGGCAGTGCCATGGAGAGCCGGTCCGCCAGCGCCCGGGTCCCGGCGGTGGCGAGGATGGCGACCGAGCGCGGCGGCGGCCCCGCCCGGCCGGGGTCGGCCGGCTCCCAGCCCTTGGTCAGCAAGCGGGTGCCGTGCGGTGCCGGAGCGGGCGTCTCCGCTCCGGCCGCACCCGGCTCCGTCCGGTCCCAGGATTCGTCGTCGCCGGCGACGAACAGCTCGCCGAACGCGTCGTCCTGCCGCAGCGGGCGGCGCACCACGGTGAATCCCTCGTCCTTCAGGACCTGTTCCCACCGGTCGGCGGAGAGCATCGGCGCCCCGGACATCCGCTCGTGCTCGTCGTCGTACCGCCACCAGCCGTCCAGCAGCCCGAAGGTCAGGGTCAGGCCGGCCGTCTTGCGGACCACCTCGTTGACCAGCAGCAGCCCACCGGGGCGCAGCGCCGCCCGGAGGTTGCGCAGCACCTGCCGGATGTCCCGGGTCGCGTGCAGCACATTGGTGGCGATCACCACGTCGCACGGGCCGCCGACCACCTCCGGTCCCGCCCCCGGCCGTTCCAGGTCCCACAGGCCGTAGCGCAGGTAGGGACGGCCGGGGCCGAAGCGGTCCTCGGCCGGGGTGAGGAAGCCGACGGACAGGTCGGTGAACCAGTACTCCAGGTCGGCGGCGTGCCGGTCCAGCCGCGGCAGCACGACGGCGGTCGTGCCACCGGTGCCCGCGCCGACCTCGGCGATCCGTACCGGGGCCGGGGCGCCCGCGGCCAGCCGCCGCTCCACCGCTTCGGCCACCGTCTCCGCGAGGACCTCGTTGAGCCGGTCCGTGACCGGATTCCCCTGGTAGACGCCGGACAGCTTGGCCAGTGACCCGCCGGGGAAGAGCACTTCGGTGGCCGTCACCCGGCCGGTGAGGATCTCCGGAAGCCGCTCCAGGCACTCCTCGGCCAGCGACAGATGGGTGCTCCAGTGCGGATCCGCCGTGTACGGCGCACGCGCCGCGTGCCAGGCCCTCTCGTCGGAGCCGGCGCAGGCGTCGAGCCCGTCCGGCAGCAGCTCCACCCGGTCGCCGGTGCGGCGGACGAGCCCGGCGGCCTGCCACAGCCGGACCGCCTCCTCCAGCCATCGGTGGTACTTGGTGAGGATGCGGGCCTTCAGGCCGTCCACCGTGTCCGCGGACCCGTCGGCGAAGGCGCCCATCCGCTCCACGGTCACCAGCAGCGACCGTGACAGCACGCGGTCCAGCCCCTCCACGGCGGGCCCGGTGGGTTCGCCGTCCGGGTCCGCGGGGCGGCCCGTGCCGCGCCGGTCGGCGGCCTCGTCATCGCCGTCGAGGGCACCGGGGTGATGTTCGTCCAGGTATCCCGCGAGGTCCCGGATGGTCGTGTACTCGAAGAGGAGCGTGGGCGGCAGCTTCTGTCCCAGGGCCTCCTCCAGCGCGGCGAGAAGCTCCAGGACGCTGGTCGAGTCGATGCCGAGCTCGTAGTAGCCGATGGCCGGGCTCAGTGTCTCCGGGGCGCGGCCGAGCCGCCGGGCCATCAGCCGGCGCAGCTTGTCCTGGGTCGCCGGCAGCGGCGCGGCGGCCTCCGGCGCCGTGGCCGCGGCGGCCCGCGCGAGCCGGCCGTGCGGCGCGCCGCCGGGTCGGACCAGCTTGCTGGACAGCCCGCGCAGCTCGCACACCGTGCGCCCTTCGGCGTCGGTGAACTCCACTGTCAGCCTGACCAGTTCGTCCCGCAGACCGGTCGACGACCGCCGGACGCGGGCGGTGCAGGGCCCGGTCAGCGGTGCCGCCGCCCGGAAGGACTCGACGTGGACGGGCAGGTAGAACGCCCCTTCGTCTCCGGTGGAGTCCGGCATCAGCACACCCGCCGCCACCGCACCGCCGAGCAGCAGGGCGGGGTGGAACAGGTAGCCGTCCTCCCGGGCTCCGGGCCACGGGGCGAGTTCGGCGACCAGTTCCTCGTCGCCCTGCCACACCCGGCCGCGTGCCCGGACCGCGCCGCTGTACTGCTGCCCGCGCAGGGCCTCCCGGTCGTAGACGGCGTCCAGGTCGAGCGGTACGGCCCCCGGTGCGGGGTTCGCGGGCCGGTCGGCGAACGCCGGACGGTCCCCCCGTACCACCTCGGCGGTGGCGTACGGCCGCTCGTCCGGCGCGGCACGGTCCACGATCCGCACCGCCCAGCGGTCCGGGCCCGCGGGCCGGCACACCAGCGCCGCGCGGACCGGTGCCTCCGGGGTGACGTGCAGCGGCCGCAGCACGGTCAGGTCACGCAGCTCCAGCCGGTCACACCGCTCCCCGTGCCTGCGGAACGCCTGGTGGATCAGGTCGAGGTAGGCGACGGCCGGCAGCAGCCGGCGGCCGGCCACCCGGTGACCGTCGATGACAGGGGTGTCCGCGGAGAAGGTGATCTCCTCGTCCACGGCGTATCCGGTCGTCGCTTCGGACACATCGGGTTCGTCACCCGCGTCGTACCAGCACAGGTCGCGTGCGAACGGGTAGCCCGGCAGTTCCACCCGGGCGGGCCGCGGCCCGTCGTACAGACGGCTCCAGTCCACGGCGGCACCGGCGGCCCAGGCCGCGGCCAGTGCCTCGGGGGTGTGCCGGGCGGGCGGCTCGGGACGGTTGCCGCGCGGGACGGCACCGGCCCAGACGCCGGGCACGTCCCGTCGCCCCCGCAGGTGTGCCTCGAGCAGGCCCGGCAGCTCGGCGAGGTCGGAGAAGACCACGGCCAGCCGGTGGGCCATCGCCTCGCGCCCGGACTGCAGGGTGTGGGCCAGGCCCGCCGGGTCGGTGCCCGCGCCGTCGGCACGGAGGAAGTCCGCCATCCGCCGGGCGTGGGCGTCCAACCGCGAACGGTCCCTGGCCGACAGTGCGAGGACGAACGGCGGCCGGGGGGCGGCGGACGGCGGTGTGACCGGCGGCATGTACTCCTCCAACAGGACGTGGGCGTTGGTGCCGCCCGCGCCGAAGGCGCTCACGGCCGCGGTCCTGGGCAGCGGCCGGCCCGCCTCGTCGACCGGCCGGGTCCACTCGGCGAGTTCGCGCTGAACGCGCAGCGGCGCCGTTTCGAAGTCGATGTTCGGATTGAGCCGTTCGGCATGCAGGGACGGCGCCAGCAGGCCGTGCCGGAGCTGGAGCAGCACCTTGGTGACGCCCGCGATGCCGGCCGCCGATTCGGCGTGCCCGATGTTCGACTTCACGGACCCGACCGGGATCTTCCGCCCTCCGAGGTCATGGCCCCGGAAAGCGCGCAGCAGGCCGGTGACCTCCACGGGGTCGCCGAGGGCGGTGCCGGTCCCGTGCGCCTCGATGTAGTGCACGTCCCCTGGCGTCCAGCCGGCGCGGGCCAGCGCGTCGGAGATCAGGCCGCCCTGGGCCTTCGCGTTGGGCACGCTGAAGCCCTTGCCGGCCCCGCCGTGGTTGACGGCGGAGCCGGCCACCACGGCGAGGACGCGGTCTCCGTCGGCCTCGGCCGCGGAGCGGCGCTTGAGCAGCACCGCGCCGCATCCCTCCGCCGGCACATAGCCGTCGCCGCCCTCCCCGAAGCTGCGGCAGCGCCCGTCGCTCGACAGGAAACCGCCGTGGCTGAGCTGGAGGTACTTCAGCGGGTGGCTGGAGATGTTCACTCCGCCGGCCACGGCCGTCTCGCAGTCTCCGTCCCGGATCGCCTGGCAGGCCAGGTGGATGGCGACGAGCGAGGACGAGCACATGGTGTCCAGGGCGACGCTCGGACCGTCGAAGTCGAAGAAGTACGACACGCGGTTGGCGACGGAGGCGTACGAGGACGAGGTCGCCACGCCCTCGCCGCGCAGTGCCTCCGCCACCCCGTAGAGCTGGTAGTGGCCGTACATCATGCCGACGAAGACCCCGGTGCGGGTGGAGGCCAGGCGCTCGCGCGTGATGCCGGCGTTCTCCAGCAGGTGCCAGACCACCTCCAGGAAGACCCGCTCCTGGGGGTCGATGTGTTCGGCCTCCAGCTGGGACATGCGGAAGAACATCGGGTCGAACCGGTCGACTTCGCGCAGGAAACCGCCCCACTTCGCGTGTGCCTTGCCGGTCGTCCGCGGATCGGGGTCGTAGTAGAGGGAGTGGTCCCACCGGTCCTTGGGGATCTCCTCGACGCAGTCCCGGCCCTCCCGCAGGTTGCGCCAGAACTCCGGCAGGTCGTCGGCGCGCGGGTAGCGGCCGCTCACTCCGACGATCACGATGTCGTCGTCGCGCCGCCGCCCCGTGGGCCGGGCGTTCGCCACCGCGGGGGCAGCGGCTTGCGCGGTGCCGGTCACCGTCGCGGCCGCCGTGGCGGCGGTGTCCGCCGGGGCGACCGGTGGCTCCGACGGCACCCGCGGGGGTGGCGCCTGCCGCGACGACGGGTCCGCCGCGGTGCCGTTCAGCACCTCCGGCAGCCGGTCGGCGTGCTCGGCCAGGAAGTGGTCCGCCAGTTCGGCCACCGTGAAGTATTCGAAGAACAGCGTCTTCGACAAGGGTCCGAAGGACTGCTCCAGGGCCCGGGTCAGGCTCATCACCAACAGCGAGTCGATGCCGTAGCGGTCGAAGGGCCCATCCGGCTCGATGTCCTCGACGGCCATCTTCAGCTCGCGGGCCAGCAGTTCCCGCAGGAACCGCTCCGTCGCGGGCCTCAGGTCCGCCGAGGGGGGTGCCGCGGCGGGCCGGGGCGCGGACGGTCCGCTCCGCCCACCGTGGTCCGCCACGTCGTCCGGCTCCAGGGCCCGCCCGATCGCGGCGCGGTCCCCCATGGCCAGCAGCAGCCGCGGCGCCTCGCCGGACAGGGCGCGTTCCAGTCCGTCGAGCGCCACGGCGGTGGGCAGCGGGCGGAAGCCCAGTTCGCGCCGCAGGGCCCGCTGGGTCGCGGCGTCCATGTCCATCCCGCCGTCGCGCCACAGCGGCCAGTTGACCGAGAGCGTGAGCCCGGAGCGGATACCGCGCCGACGCCGCTCCTCCCGATCGAGGGCGAAGTGGTCGAGGAATCCGTTGGCGAAGGCGTAGTCGCTCTGCCCGACGCTGCCCATCACCGCGGCCGCGGAGGAGAAGAGCGCGAAGTACTCCAGCGGCTCGTCCCGGGTCTCCTCGTCCAGCAGGCGCGCGCCCAGCACCTTCGGGGCCAGCACGGCCTCGGCCTCGGCCCGGGTCTTCCGCAGGACGAAACCGTCGTGCAGCACACCCGCCGCGTGCAGCACCCCGGCGATCCGCCCGAAGCGCTCCCGCGCGGCGGCCACCAGGTCCGCGACGTCCTGGCGGCGTGTCACATCGGCCCGGACATGGAGGATCCGCGCGCCGCCTTCGGCCAGCCGACCGATCCGGGCCCGGGCCTCGGGCGATGGCTCGGACCGGGAGGCGAGCACGATGCCGGCCTCGCTCCCGCGCGCCGCCAGCCGCTCGGCGAGATGCAGTCCTATGCCGCCGGCTCCCCCCGTGACGAGGTGCGCGCCGGCCGCGGCCAGCGGCGACGGCGCCGTCGCAGGGGGCAGGGCGGCCGTCCGCCAGGCACGCACCGACCGGTACCGCCCTTCGGTGCGCACTTCCGCGGGAACCCGCGGCGCGTTCAGCTCGGCCCGCACCAGAGCGGACAGGTCGGCGCCCGGCTCGTGGGCCACCGCGGTGACCAGCAGGTCCGGGTGCTCGGCGCGCACCGCACGGGCGAAGCCGCCCATGGCCGTGTGCACCGCCTCGTCGGCCGTCCCCCGGGGATACAGGTACAGGTAGCGCAGTTGTCCCGCGCGCCGGGCGATCCAGGCGCGGCAGAAGGCGAGTGCCGTGTGGAAGCCGGTGTCGAGGGCATCCTCGAGGGAGCCGTCCCGGGCGGGCAGATGGACGACACGGACCGGACCGGTACCGTGGCTCACGACGTCGTCGACCAGCCGCTGCGGATCCGGCCGGGCGGCGAGGTCGACCCGTATCACCTCGGCGCCGGTGGCCGCGGCCGGCGCGGCGCCGGGCGCCTGGCCGGTGCCGACCCCGTCGAGCAGCACCAGGAGTCCTCCGGGGCGCGGCTCCCGCGGCGGGGTGACGGCTTCCGCTCCCTCGGGTGCCGTCTGCCGCCAGTACGGCTCGAAGCAGGTCAGCGGCTCGTCCTCCGCGTCGCCCGGCACGTCGGGGGCCGTGGGCACCGAACGGACCGTGAACCGCTGGAGGCGCGCCAGCTCGGCCCCGTCGTCGTCCACCAGGCGGAGGTCGAAGACCCTGACATCGGGCGACGAGCCGTCGTCCGTGCGCCGGGCGTGGGCGTAACAGGTTTCCGGGAGGCGGTCGACGGCCAGTTCCACCGATCCCACCGAGTACGGCAGATACGCGGGCCGGTCCGCCTCGCCGGCCCCGGGCAGCAGCGTGCTGCCGGCGGTCTGCAGCGCCGCGTCCAGCAGCACGGGGTGGAAGCGGTGGTTCTGGGCGTCCGCCTCCGGGTCGGAGGGGAGCCGCAGCCGGGCCAGTGCCTCCCCGGTGCCCACCGCCAGCCGCTCCACCGCCTGGAAGGAGGGGCCGTAGACGAAACCGGTCCGCTCGAAGCGCTGGTAGCACTCCTCGCCGGACAGTTCTTCCCCGCAGCGTGCGCGGATGGGCTCCAGGGCCAGCCGTTCGGCGGCCTCGCGGCCCGCCGGCCCGGTGACCAGTTCCCCGCGGGCGTGCAGCCGCTCGTGGCCGCCCGTGTCCGCGGCGGCGGTGAGGATCTCGAAGGCGACGCGATCCGGCCGGTCCGGTCGGCGCGCCAGGCGGATCCGCACGGTGACGCCGGGCTCCGCGGTTCCCCGGAGGTTGGCTCGCGCCCCGCCGACGGCCACCGGGGCCGCCCAGGTCACCTCTTCGACGCGGTTCACCGGCACGCCGTCCGCCCGGGACAGCTCGCCGGCCGCGCGCGCCATCTCCAGCAGGACCGTGCCGGGAAGGATCGGGGTCTCCCCGGCCACGTGGTCGCGCAGGTAGAACTCGCGCCCGGTCAGCCGCTTGACGAACTCCTGGCCGTCGAAGGTCGACACATTGGCGTCCAGCAGCGGATGCGGCCCGGCCGGCTCCCCGGCCCGCGCGGCCACGAGGGCCGGGGCGTCGGCGGCCCAGTGCCGGGTGCGCTCGAAGGGGTAGGTGGGCACGCGCACCCGCCGCGCCGGCCGGACGGCGTCGTGGTGCAGCAGACGCCAGTCGATCTCCTCTCCCCCGGCCCACAGGTCCGCCAGCGTGTCGAGGTCGTACTCGGCCGCCAGCGCCTCGACGTACCGCTGCCAGGCCACTCCCCTGGGCCTCGCGGGGCGTCGGCCGCCGTCGGCGCGGCCGTGGAAGACGCCGGGCACCGCCGACCGCGCCCGGCCGTCGAGGAACGCCTCCAGCCGCTCCACCGCCCGCTGCCGGTCCTCGGCGACGACCGCCAACCGCTCCGGCATCGGGTCGCGACCGACCTGGAGGGTGTAGGCGATGTCCGCGAGTGCGGGCCGGCCGGAGCCCTGGGGCACGTCCTGCCTCAGCAGGTCCGCGAGACGCCCCGCGTAGGCGAGCAGAGCCGTGCCGGTACGCGCCGACAGCACCAGCAGCGACGGCCGCCGCTCCGCTTCCGCGGTCCCGCCGGCCCGCGGGGCGGGGTCGGGCGCCTCTTCCAGCACCAGGTGGGCCCCGGCTCCGCCGAATCCGAAGGAACTCAGGCCCGCCCGCCGGGGCAGGGGCTCGCCCCGGTCGTCGCGGCGCCGCTCCCACCGGACCGCCTCCGTGACGAGCTGGAAGGGGCTGCCGTCCAGGTCCAGATAGCGGTTCCGCTCGACCACGTGCAGGCCGGCCGGGATGGTCCCGTGCCGCATCGCCAGCACCACCTTGAACAGACCGGCCATGCCCGCCGCCGTCTCCAGGTGGCCCGCGTTGCTCTTCACCGAGCCGATGCCGCACGTCGGGCGCTCCGGCAGCGGTCGGCCCGCCTCCTCGTGCAGTCGGGTGAAGGCCGTCTTCAGCCCCGTGACCTCGATGGGATCGCCCAGCGCCGTACCGGTGCCGTGCGCCTCGACATAGCCGATCGTGGACACGTCGGTGCCCGCCGCGCGGTGTGCGCGCACGATGACGTCCGCCTGGGCGTCGGGGCTGGGTGCGGTCAGCGAGTTGGTGCGTCCCCCGTGGTTCACGGCCACACCCCTGATCACGGCGTGCACGGGATCGCCGTCGCGTTCGGCGGCGGCCAGGCCCTTGAGAACCACCGCGCCGATGCCCTCGCCGCGCACATAGCCGTTGGCACGGCTGTCGAACGCCTTGCAGCGACCGTCCTCGCTGAGCATTTCGCCCTTGCTGAGCGCGACATACAGCGAGGGGTCGAGCAGGAGGTTCGCCGCGCCGGCGACGGCGAGGTCGCACGTTCCGTCGCCGAGCGCCGACACGGCCAGCTGGATCGCGGTCAGCGAGCTGGAGCAGGCCGTGTCGACGGCGATGCTCGGCCCGCGCAGGTCCAGGAGGTACGAGATCCGGTTGGGGATCACCGAAAGCGCGGCACCCGTGAGGGTGTGGGCGTCGGTGCCGCGCCCCGCGGCACGCTGGACCTGGAAGTAGTCGGAGTTGGAGACTCCGACGAAGACGCCGACCCTGCGGCCGGCCAGCTCGGACGGCCGCACCCCCGCGTCCTCCAGGGCCGTCCACACCGCCTCGAGCAGCAGCCGCTGCTGCGGGTCCATCAGTTCCGCCTCGCGGGGCGAGATGCCGAAGAACGCCGCGTCGAAGCGGTCGACCTCCGGCACGAAGCCGCCCCAGCGGGAGCGGGAGAACTCGCCTTCGCGCGGATCGCCGGCGAGCCGGCGCCAATCCCACCGCTCGGCGGGAATCTCCTCGATCAGGTCGTGCCCCGCGGCCAGGTGCCGCCAGAAGGCGTCCAGATCCGGGGAGGCCGGGAGCCGGCCCGCCATGCCGATGATGGCGACCGCGCCTACGCCGCCGGCCGGTTGCCCGGTCTCCCCGGGCCGGGCGGCCGCGGACGACGGTGCGGCGGCGGTGCCGGCGACGGCCACCGGTCCGGCCGGTGCCGCCGGTGTGCCCGCCGCGGACGGTCCGCCGTAGCGGGCCCGGAAGACGGCCGGGTGGGTGTGCAGGAGGTGCGCGGCCAGGGCCGCGGGGGCGGGGTACCGGTAGAAGAGGGTCGGGAAGACCTCGATGCCGAAGTCCTGGCCGATCCGGGAGCTGAGGGCGGTGAAGCCGACCGAGTTCAGGCCCAGTTCGCCCAGCGGGCGGTGCGGGAGCACCCGGTCCGGTGCCACCTCCGCGACCTCCGCCACCAGGTCCGCCAGCTCCTCCGTCAGCCGGGTCAGCGCGGTGTCGCCGCTCCCGCCCGCCGACGTCGGCGGGCGGGGCTCGCCCGTCCGCGCCGACTGGGCTGTGCCGGACTGCGCCCGCAGCTCCTCCAGCGGCGTGGAGCCGAGCCGCTTGCGGTCCACCTTGCCGTTGAGCGTCCGGGGGAACTCGGCCAGCGGCACCAGGACGTCTGGAACCATGTATTCCGGCAGCCACGCGTACAGCGGTGCGGGGTCGATCGGCTCGGCGGGCCGCCCGCCGTCCGCCGTGTAGAAGCCGCGCAGCATCAGCCCGGTGCCGCCTGCCGCTGCGGCGGGCACCACCACCGCCTCGGCGACCCCGTCCAGTCCGCGCAGCGCGGCCTCCACCTCGCCGGGCTCGACCCGGTGGCCGCGGATCTTCACCTGCGCGTCCGCGCGTCCCAGGTACTCGAGACGGCCGTCGGGCAGGGCTCGCACCAGGTCCCCGGTCCGGTACAGACGTGGTGAGAGCGTGGTGTCGAACGGGTTCCGCACAAACCGCTCCGCGGTCAACTCCGGGCGCCCGACATAGCCGTCGGCCAGGCCGTCGCCGCCGATGTACAGCTCTCCGGGTACGCCGGGCGGCAGAAGCTGCCGCCGCTCGTCGAGCACCAGCAGCTGGGTGTTGGCGACGGCCCCGCCGAGCGTCACGCGCTCCCCGGCGCGGAGCCGTCCGACGGCGGACCAGATGGTGGTCTCGGTGGGGCCGTAGAGGTTCCACACCGCGCCGGTCCGGGCCACCAGGAGGTCCGAGGTGTCCTGGTCGAGGGCCTCCCCGCCGCACAGCGCGGTCAGCTCCGGGTCGCCCTTCCATCCCGCGGCGAGCAGCATCTTCCAGGTGCTGGGCGTCGCCTGGACCACGGTGGCGCCGGCCGTCTCCAGGTGCCGGCGCAGCTTCAGGCCGTCCCGGGCGACATCGGCGGGCGCGATCTCGACCCGGCCTCCGGCCACCAGCGGCAGGAACAGCTCCAGCGCGGCGATGTCGAAGCAGACGGTGGTCAGGGCCAGCAGCGTGTCGTCGGGGCCGAACCCGGGCTCGTGCCGCATCGAGTTCAGGAGGTTGACCAGGGCCCGGTGCGGAACCGCGACGCCCTTCGGCCCGCCGGTGGACCCGGAGGTGTAGATGATGTACGCGGTGTCCTCCGGGCTGGCCGGGCAGGCCGCCTTCCCCGGGGCGGCCGGGGCGGGGCCGTCCTCCGAGGCGAGCCCGTCCAGCAGCACTCTCGGTACGGAGCTCCCGCCGAGCGCGCCCTGCGCGGTCGCGGTGGTGAGGATCAGCCGCAGCCGCGCGTCCTCGGCCATGTGGCCGAGCCGGTCGGCCGGGAAGGCGGGGTCGAGCGGCACATAGCACCCGCCCGCCTTGGCCACCGCCAGGAGTGCGACCAGCAGTTCGGGGGACCGCTCCACCAGGACGCCGACGGCCCGGCCGGGGGCCACCCCGCGGCTCGCCAGCCGCGCCGCGAGCATGTCCACGCGCTCGACGAGTTCCGCGTAGCGCACCGACACGCTGCCGAACGTCACGGCGACGGCGTCGGGCCGACGCGCGGCCTGGTCCTCGATCAGGTCGGTCAGGGTCCGCCCGCCCGGATGGTCGCGGCGGGCCTGCCGCCACCGCGCCTCGGTCCGGCTCCGCTCCTCGTCGGTGAGCAGCGGCAGCCGGCCGAGGGCGCGGTCCGGCTCCGCCAGCGCCGACCGCAGCAGACGCGGATAGTGGGCGGAGAGTCGGCGTACGGTCGCCTCGTCGAAGAGATCGGGGTCGTACTTGAGGGTGAAGGCGCCGTCGCTCTCGCCCTCGACGATGTCCAGGGTGAGGTCGAACTCGCCCTCCTGGTGCACCCCGGGGAAGACTTCGCGCACCGGGCCCCGGTCGCCGGCCTCCAGCCAGTTCTGGAAGTAGAAGGCCGCCCGGAACAGTTCCGCGGTGTCCGTGCGGCCGGCTCGCCGCAGCTCCTCGGCGAGCGTGATCAGCGGGTAGTGGCCGTGCTCCAGTGCCTCCAGCACCGTGCGGTGCACCTGGTCGGCCAGTGCGCCGAATCCCTGGTCGGGGTCGACATCGGCCGGGAGCACCACCATGTTCATGAACAGGCCGAGCGTGTCGTCGAACCGGGCCAGGGGTCGGCCGGCCGTCGGCGTGCCGACCCTCATCTCACGTTGGCCGCCGTACCGGTGCAGCAGGGTGAAGAATCCGGTCAGCAGCACGGCGAAGGGGGAGGTCCGCCGGCCTGCGGCGAATTCCCGGGCGGCCCACATGAGTTCGGCGTCGATCCGCCCCTCGACGGCGGCGCCGCGGTGGCCGGGCACCGCCGGGCGCGGCCGGTCGCAGGGCAGTGCCAGCGGCTCGGTGTCGTGGTCGAGCCGCCGCAGCCAGTAGGCGCGCAGCCGCTCCCCCTCCGGTCCGCCGAGCAGTTCCCGCTGCCAGGTGGTGAAGTCGGCGAAGGTCGCCGCGGGCGGCGGGGCGGCGACCGGGTTCCCGGCCCTGACGGCCCGGTAGCCGGCGGTCAGCTCGCGCAGGATGACGGCGATGGACACCCCGTCGACGACGAGGTGGTGGAAGGCGAGGAGCAGCACCTGACGGCCGTCGCCCAGGGTGAACACGGTGACCCTCATGAGGGGACCGCGCTCCAGATCGAAGGGGCGCCGGGTCTCCTCCGCGACCCGCGCGCGGACCGCGCCCTCGTCCGTCACGGCCAGATGACGCTGCTGGAAGTGGAGTTCCTGCCAGGCCGCCACGGTGCGCACGGGACCGTCGTCGGTGGTGCGGAACGTGGAGCGAAGGCTGTCGTGCCGGTCGGTGATCCTCTGCAGGGCCTGGCGCAACGCGCCGATGTCGACGCCCGGGTCGAGCCAGAAGGTGAGCGGCAGGTTGTAGGCGTATGTGCCCGGCGCCATCCGATCGATGATCCACAGCGACCGCTGGCCCTCCGACAGCGGATGGTCGGTGGGCGGTTCCTCCGGGGGGATCGCCGGCGCGGGGGCAGGCGGCCGCGGTGCGGCCGGTGCCGGGACGGCGTCCGGCCGGGTGCCGAGCACGCCCTGTTCCACGTAGTGCCGGGCCAGCTCGCGCAGCGTCGGATGGTCGTAGAAGTCACCGAGCGGCACCGTCACGCCGAACTCTTCGGCGATCCCGGACACGATCTTCATACCGGTGAGCGAGTCGAATCCGTAGGAGGACAGCGCTCGGTCGGGCTCCAGCTCCACGTCGAGCTTCAGGGCACGGGCCACGATCGCCCCGAGCCTCACGGACAGCTCTTCGGATGCCGCCGGCCGCGGCCCGCCGCTCTCCCCGATGATCACGTGCTGGCCTCGCGGAGCACCGTCGGGCCCGCTGCCCCCGGCCACCGCCACCTCGCCGAATCCCTCCTCCCTCAGCAGCCGCCGCCAGGTCTCCGGTCCGGCCAGCGGCGAGTCCGGCAGCCGCAGGTCGGCGTCGCCGAACAGCCACCAGCCGTCCAGCACCCCGCCCACGACCGTGGTGGCGTCCCACGCCTCGGTCAGCTCGTTGAGGACCAGCCATCCGTACGGCCGCAGCAGGGCCTTGGCCTTCCGCAGGGAGGCGCGCAGATCCGCCGTCGCGTGCACCACGTTGGTGGCGAGCACGAGGTCGTGGCTGCCCGGGGTGAATCCCTGCTCCTCGATGCCCCGCTCCAGGTCCAGCACCCGGTACTCCACGAATCCCGGGGTGCCGTACGCGGCGGTGAAGCGTGCCTCGGCGTGCTCCAGGAACCGCGGCGAGATGTCGGTGAAGCGGTAGGTGACGCGGTCCGCGTGGGGCGCCAGTGCCGCCAGGACCTTCTCCGTGGTGGCCCCGGTCCCCGCCCCGAGCTCGATGACGCGCAGCCGCTCGCCATGGGGGATCCTGTCCAGCCGGGCCGCCAGATGAGCCAGCACCGCGTCGCCGACCAGCTCGTTGAACGAGTCGGTGAGCGGGTTGGCCTTGTAGAAGTCCTCCACCAGGGCGAGAGAAGAGCCGGGAAACATGATCTCGGTGGCCCGCGTCCGGCCGCGCAGGATCTCCGGGTACGAGCGGAGGAACAGCCGGGTCAGGGTCACCGTCGCGGCGAGGTCGGGGTGATCGGCGGCGATCCGGTCCAACTCCGGCTCCAGGGCGTCCGGATCGTACGGACCCGTCGGCGCGGCGGGCAGCAGCCGTATCCGTCCGCCGTCGAACTCGACGTACCCGGCCCGCCGCACGATGTTCAGCAGGGCCTCGTACAGCCGCCGGTACTTCGGCTGGATGCCCAGGCGCTCCGGCAGTTCCGCCCGGTCGTGGCTGTCGCCGGGGTTCACCAGGGCGCCCATGCGGCGGAGGACGCCGAGCACCGCGGGCCGGCAGACCTCGGCGAGCCGCCGGTGGCCCTCGAGCACGCCGTCGATGTCCGCGCTGCCGGGGCGGGGAAGCAGCAGCGTGGCGGCGGCGCCGCTCAGGGACGGGAAGCCGTCGTCCGCCGTCGGCTCCATGGCGCCGGCCGCGGCCGGCGCGGCAAGGGCCGCGTCGGCGGTCGGCGCTGGTAAGGCTCCCTCGGCGTCGGCGGACCCGACGGGGTGCCGCGGCTGTTCCGGCGGCCTCGGCAGCCAGTAGGACTGACGGGAGAACGGATAGGTGGGCAGGCCGACGCGTCGCGCCGGGCCGTTCGGACGCAATCGGTCCCAGTCGACTTCGGCGCCCCTCACCCAGCACTCAGCCACCCCGCGCAGGTCCCGGTCCCGCTGGGCGCGCTCCAGGCGTTGCCGGTCGTCCGCGGCGGGCCGGCCGGCGGGGACCCGGCCGGTGACGACGCCGGGGGCGGCGTCGCCGACGGCGTACGCGTGCAGCAGGTCGCGTGCCTCGGCCGGATCGGCGGTGAGAACCGCCAGCCGGACCTCCATCGCCTCGCGGCCGGTCTGCAGGGTGTGGGCGACATCGGACAGTGCGAGCGGCTCCGGCCCGTCCGCTGTCGCGTCGGGCCCGGCCAGCAGCGCGGCGACCGCGCGAAGGGTGGCGCTGCCGACCAGGACGCCGGGGCTCAGCCGCGTGTCGAACGCCGCGTCCAGTTTCTTGCCGAGGAGGACCAGCTCGGCGGCGCCGAAGCCGTACTCCCCCAGCGGCGTGACCGCGTCGAGGTCCTCGGCACCCACCTGGACCGCTTCGGCGGCGAGCCGCAGACACTCGGCCTCGGCCTCCGCCAACCGGCCGGCCGCGTCGCCGGGGTGGTGCGCGGGGCCGCCGAGCGCCTCCCGCAGGAAGTCGGCGAGCCGAGCGGCCGACGCCCGCAGCCGCTCTTCGTCGCGCGCCGACAGGACCACGAGCTCAGGACCGGTCCGCTCACCCGGCTGGGCGGGCACCGCTTCGTCCGCCCGGTATTCCTCCACGACGAGATGCGCGTTGGCTCCGCCGCCTCCGAAGGAGCTGACACCGGCCCGGCGCGGCAGCTCCACGCGCCGCCCGTCGGCGTGGACGGCGACGGGCCGCGGCCAGGGCTCGGGCTCCTGAGGTACGTGGAACGGCGTGCCGGTGAGATCGATCTCCGGGTTGAGCTCGGCGGAGTGCAGCGACGGCGGGATCGTCCCGTACCGGAACTGCATCAGCACCTTCGTCAGTCCCGCGATACCGGCGGCGGACTCCAGATGGCCGATGTTCGACTTCACCGAACCCACCGCGCACCGCTCCACCGCCCGCAGCAGCCCCTCGTCGAGGCTCTCGCCGAACGCCTCGGCCAGGCCCGACACCTCGATCGGATCGCCCAGTGGCGTGCCGGTCCCGTGCGCCTCGACGCAGCCGATGGTGCGGGGGTCGATACCCGCGCGGCGCAGACAGGTTTTGATCACTTCCGACTGCGCCCGCGGGCTGGGCACCGTGTAACCCCCGGTCTTTCCACCGGAGTTGACGGCGGACGCCAGGATGACACCGTGGATCCGGTCGCCGTCGGCCACCGCGCGCGACAGCGGCTTCAGCAGCACCGCGCCGACGCCCTCGCCGTCCACGAAGCCGTCGGCGCCCCGGCCGAAGCTCCGGCAGCGGTCTCCGGGCGAGGTCATGCCGTTGTCGGAGAGCGTGCGCAGGTGCGAGGTGTCCAGGATCAGGTTCACACCGCCGGCGACCGCGACCGAGCACTCCCCGGCGCGCAAGCTCTCACAGGCGAGGTGGATGGCGGTGAGGGAGGCCGAGCAGGCCGTGTTGACGGCGATGCTCGGGCCGTGGAGGTCCAGCACGTAGGAGACCCGGTTGGCGATGGACCAGTGCGCGGAGCGGGCGCCGTTGGCCGCGCCGAGGGCCGTGGCCCGCCCGCCCATCCACTCGTAGTCGCTGTTCATCACCCCGACGAACACGCCCACCGGATCGTCCGGCCGGGAGAGCCGCCGCGGTGGGTAGCCGGCGTCCTCCAGCGTCGCCCAGACGGTCTCCAGGAAGACCCGCTCCTGAGGGTCCATGGTCTCCGCCTCGACGGGCGCGATGCCGAAGAACAGCGGGTCGAAGGCGTCGGCGCCGTCGATCAGCCCCGCCCATCGGGGGCCCTCGGGCAGGGCGGGGCCGGACTCCGCCTCCCCGTGCCCGCGTCCCGGCGGGAACGCGGTGACGCAGTTCTCCCCGTCGCGCACCCGTGCCCACAGCTCCTCGGGGGTGGCGGCCCGAGGGTACCTGCCGGCCAGCCCGATGACGGCGATCCCTTCCACGGCCCGGGGCCCGGCCTGCGCCGTTTCCCGCAGCAGCCGCAGCAGTTCCCTGCGCCTGTCATCCATGTCCGCTCCTCTGCCTGCCGCGCTCCGGGTGGCACGCGTCTCGTCACCTGTCGAACCGGGCTGTTCGGCCGCGGTCCTCACCGTCGCCCCGTCCCCGCCCCGGCCGTCATGGCCTGGCCGCCGGCCGTCCACCGCGGCGTGGCCCAGGAGGGGTCAGCAGCCGCAGCAGGTCGTCGACCTCGGCGTCGGACAGCGCTTCGACCATCCGCTCGAGTCCCGTTCCGGCCGGCGCGACCGGTTCGCGTACCGGGCCCGGGGCCGCGCCGGACTCCGGCCGCGTGCCCGGCCGGGCCGGCGGCTCCCCGTCCCGTGGTGGTGCCGGCTCCTCCAGGGCGTCCGGATGCTCGGCGAGCAGCCAGCGGGCGAGTCGGCCGATGGTGATCTGCTCGAACAGCAGCGTCGCGGGAACCCGGCCCAGGTGCCGCTCGAGCTCCTTGTTGAGCTGGAGTACCACCAGGGAGTCGATGCCGTAGTTCTCGAAGGTCGCCTCCGGGTCCAGCTGGTCCGGGGCCATCTCCAGCACCCGGGCGAAGACGCGCCGCACGAACTCCTCGGCCACGGCGTAGCGGTCGGCGGCCGGGCGGCCGTCCTGCGGCGCCACCGTTCCGGCGGATCCGGCCGGGGTGGTGGCGGGCTCCGTCCGCCGGACGACCACACCGTCGCTCTCGGCGACGACCAGGCTCTGCGTGGTCTCCCCGTCCTGCGGCACACCGTGCGTGACGACCCGTTGGAAACCGCAGCCGTACAGCACGTCGCGCCACGAACCGTCACTGAGCAGCGGGCTGCCCGGAATCCGGTGGTCCGGGTCGTCGAACGCCCACCAGCCGTCGGTCAGACCGAAGATCAGTGTCATCACGTGGTCGGCCCGGGTCCCCTCGTTGGCCAGCAGCAGGCCGTTCGTCCGGAGCAGCACCTTGACCCGCTCCACCGTCCGATGGATCCGCCTGGTGGCGTGGAAGACGTTCGTGCCCAGCACGATGTCGTAGCTGTCCGGCGCGAACCCCTGGCCGGCGGGGTCCCTCTCGATGTCGAGCACGCGGAACTCGGTGAACGGGTGGGCGTCAGCGAAGCGCTTGCGGCCGTGCCGGACGAACCCTGCCGAGATGTCCGTGTACGTGTACCGGACCCGCCCCGCGAACGGCGCGAGTACCGCCAGCACCTCCTGGGTGGTACTTCCGGTGCCGGCGCCCACCTCCAGCACCCGGATACGGGCCGCGGGGTCGGCGGCCAGCCGCTCCTGGACGTACCGTCGTACCACGTCGGCCAGCTGCGCGTTGAGCCGGTCGGTGATCGGGTTGCCCTGGTAGACGGCGGTCACCGCGTCCAGCGACCCCCCGGGGAAGAGCACCTCCGTGGCCGCGGTGGTCCCGGCCAGTACCCCGGGCAACTCCCGTGAGCAGCGCAGCAGCAGGTCGGCCACGGCCTCGGTCCACGGCTGCCCGGCGGGCAGCAGCCGGCGGGCGGCGTCCGGGTCGGCGACGGCCCGGCGCGTCTCCTCGTCCTCGACCGCGGGCAGGGCGATCACCTCGTCCCCCTGGCGCCGTACCAGGCCGCCCAGCGCCAGCACGTCCAGCAGCGCCTCGTACTGCCGGTGATGACGTTCCGTCACCGCGAGCGCCCGGCGCAGCTCCGTCACCGAACGGCGCTCGCCGGCGCGGGTCAGCACGTCGGCCCGCTGGAAGGCGCCCAGCAGCAGGAGCCGGCCGAGCCGGTCCAGCGCTTCGGAGGCGGCGCGCTGTTCCCGGATCCGCTCCGACTCGGCGCCGCCGATCCGGATCGGCTCCGCACCGGCCCCGGCCGTCGGGGCGGACGGCTGCCCGCGGTGCAGCCGTACGCGCGCGGACGGGTCCACGCCGAGGGCTTCCAGGATCGGGCCGGAGGCGCGGGTCGCCAGGATCTGGGGCAGGCCGCAGGAGAGGAAGCGCTCCAGGGTCTCCATGCCCTCACGGGCGCCGATCGGCCGGATGCCGACTTCGGCGAGCCGGCGCAGTGCCTCCTGTCGGCCCTGGTCTCCGCCGGAGTGCCAGTATCCCCAGTTGAGCGTGCGGACGGGGAAGCGGGCGGTGCGGGCGAGGTGCCGGGCCAGGGCGTCGGCGACGGCACAGCCGGCCGCGTACCCCGTCTGCCCCGTGTTGCCGACGAAGGAGGCTCCGGAGGAGTACAGGAGCAGGAAGTCCAGGGGCTCCTCCCACACCGCCGCGGCCAGATTCCAGGTGGTGTCGGTCTTGGCCGCGAGGACCGTGTGCAGGGCCGCCTCGTCGAGCTCGCGGACCGGCGCGGCGCCCAGCACCATCGCCGAGTGGATGACACCGTGCAGACGTCCGAACCGCTGCTTGGCACGGGCCACCGCGTCGCGGAGGGCCGCCGGGTCCGTGGCGTCGCACGCGAGGTACAGGACCTCTCCGCCGCACCGCTCGATCTCGGCGAGCCGCGCCGCGCGCCGCTCGTCGGGGGCGGTACGGCCCACCAGTACCAGCTTCGCCCGGTGGGCCCGCGCCAGGTGCAGGGCGGTGTCGTGGCCGACCGTGCCCGAACCGCCGAGGATGAGGTACACGCCGTCGTCGCGGAAGCGGACGCCGTCCGCCGCGGGCGGCAGTGCCACCGGCTCCGGCCGCAGCGTCCGGCGGACCCCGCCGCGCAGCGACACCGCCTGGGGCCGGGGCTGGAACGGCTCGGCCACCACCGCTTCGACCGCTTCGGCGGCCTCCTCGCCACGGATGTCCGCGTACGCGACCTTCAGGGACGGGAACTCCTTGTCGAGCACGGAGCAGTAACCCCAGAGGCCGGCCGACCAAGGCCGTGAGGGCTCGTCCTCGCGGAGTGGGAAGGCGTCGGTCGTGACCACCTTCAACGACAGGGGCAGGCCGGTGCCCGCGCCCGGGGCGGTACCGGTCGGCGTGTCGCCCCGCAGGAGGCCGCGCACCAGGCGGTGCAGTGCCATGACCTCCTCGCGGGCCTGCGAGGGGCCCGCGTCGTGCGGTACGGAGGCCGCGGGGGCATCGTGCGTGCCGCCGAGGAAGTACACCAGACCGGGCACCGGGCGACCGGCGAGGGCCCGGTCGACACCGTCCGCCGACGCGGCGTCCTCCTCCAGCCACAGGTGGTCGACCTCGTCGCCCCGCAGCAGGTGTGCCCGGGCGAGCGCCGCCGCCAGGTCGCGCGCCGAGTCGGGGGCGACGACCAGCACGGTCTCCCGGCCCACGGCGGGGCGGGCGGGTCCGGGCAGCGGGGACGGCACCCAGCGGGGCCGGTAGGTGAACGTCTCGTGCCCGCCGGCCGGCTCCGGGGCCGCGTCGTGCCTGTGTACGCGGTCCGGTGCCGGTCCCCGGGCGGGCCGGAAGGCGAGGTCGTGGAAGCGCACGCACGCCTGGCCCGCATCGTCGAGCAGCACGATGTCGTACCGGTGCCCGCCCCGCGCCGTGATGTGCGACCAGCCCGCTTCCGGGACCGGCCGCAGCAGTTCCACGCTCTCGGCCGCGAAGGGCAGCGGCACGCCGTCGCCGGGGCCGAGGAGCGCGGCGACCGTGTGGAGGGCGGCGTCCGCCATCCCGGGGTGCAGGACGTGCCGACCGTCCCGCGAGCGCTGGTCCGCGGGCAGGACGAGCCTGGCCAGGGCCTCGCCGTCGCCTGTCCACACCCGTTCCACGGCCCGGAACCAGGGCCCGTAGCACAGGCCCCGGCCGTCCAGTGACGCGTACAGCTGGTCGCCCGACCGGGTCGTCGGACAGCGTTCCCGGATGCCCTCGACGGACAGCGGGCCGGTGCCGGCCGCGTCGCCCGTGCCGGAGGGCCGGACGTCCCGCCGTGCGTCCGCGATGACGCCCTCGGAGTGGGCGACCGCCGCCGCACCGTCACCGCCGCGGATCTCGTACCGGACGACGGTGCCGTCGTCCTCGACGCGCAGGACCAGCTCGACCGCCTCACCGTCCACCGCCACCGGCGACTGCCAGCGGACGTCCCTCAGCGCCCGCGGCCGGCCGGCGGTGCCGGGCACCGCGGAGAACACCAGGTCCAGATGGGCGACCCCGGGCAGGATGCGGCGGCCCAGTACGACGTGGTCGCGCACCACCGGCTCGTCCGGGCGCACGGTCCTGCGGTACCCGCCCGGTGACGGCCCGTCGGCTTCCGAGGCCACTGGGCCGGGCGCGGCCGCGGGTGCGGAGCGCCGTGCGATCCAGTGCCGCTCCGGGGCGAACGGGTACGTGGGCAGCGAGATCCTTCTGGCCGGTCGGGGCCTGGCCTGCTGGAGCGCGTCCGGGTCCAGTGCGAGGCCCGAGGCCCACAGCCGGCCGAGCCGGTCGCAGTCGCCCGCCGCGGCCAGCGCCAGCGCCAGGTCCCGGCCCTCCGGTACGCCGGTGAGCAGGTCGCTGACGGCGTTCGCCCCGGCGGCGCCCCGGACCACCCGGTCCCCCGCCTCGCCCCGGGCGAACGCCTCGAGCACCGCCACGGCCTCGTCCAGCCCGTACACCGTGGCGGCCATGCGTTCGGCCATCGGCTCCCGGCCCGCCTGAAGGGTGTGCGCCACGTCGGCGAGCGCCGGCGGGCGGCCCGCGTCGCTCTCGCGGCGCAGGAAGGCGGCCAGCCTCGCCGCGCAGGCGGCCAGCCGGTCCTCGGTGCGGGCGGAGAGCGTCAGCAGCTCCGGTCGGCCCGTCCCGGGCTCGGCCGGCTGCCGGTCCTGCCCACCGAGGTACTCCTCGATGATCACGTGGGCGTTGGTGCCGCCGGCTCCGAAGGCGCTGACCCCGGCCCGGCGCGGCAGTTCTCCCGCGCCGGACGACGGCCGCGGCCAGTCGGCGAGCTCGCGCTGCAGCCGGAACGGCGACCGCTCGAAGTCGATGACGGGGTTGGGCTCCCGCGCGTGCAGCGACGGCGCGAGCTGTCCGTGCCGCATCTGCAGGACGGCCTTGGTCAGACCGGCGATGCCCGCGGCACCCTCCAGATGGCCGATCGACGACTTGGCCGAGCCGAGGGCGCAGAAACCGCGGTCCTCGGTGTGGGAGCGGAAGGCCCGTTCCAGAGCTGTGTGCTCGATGGGGTCGCCCAGCGCGGTGCCGGTGCCGTGGGCCTCGACCCACCCGATGGTGCGCGCGTCGACCCCCGCACGGTGCAGGGCCTCCTCGATCAGCGCCTGCTGGGCGCGGGGATTGGGCACGGTCACACCACTGGTGGTCCCGCCGTGGTTGACCGCGCTGGCCCTGATCACGGCATGGATGCGGTCACCGTCGGCCTCGGCCCGCGACAGCCGTTTGAGCAGCACCGCGCCCACGCCCTCACCGGGCACATAGCCACTGCCGCCGGCGCCGAAGGACCGGCACCTGCCGTCCTCGGCGAGCATGTTGATCCGGCTCAGGTGGACGTACCTGGCCGGGTGCGCGGCGATGTTCACGCCGCCCGCGATCGCGTAGCCGCACTCGCCGCGGCGGATGCTCTCGCACGCCATGTGGACCGCGACCAGGGAGGCGGAGCACGCGGTGTCCACCACGACGCTCGGCCCGCGGAAGTCTCCGAAGTGCGACACCTGGTTGGCGATGTAGGAGCGGTTGGCCAGGACGTTGGTGTGGTTGCCGCGGAACGACTCCTCCGCGGCCAGCACCGCGTAGTCACCCCACATCACTCCGACGAACACGCCGACGTCGCGGCCATCGGGCGAGAAGCGCGGCCGGGGAAGGGCGTCGAGCGGGTACCCCGCGTCCTCCAGGGCGGCCCAGGCGGTCTCCAGGAAGAGCCGCTCCTGCGGGTCCATGGTCCTGGCCTGTGCCGGGGAGATCCGGAAGAACAGCGAGTCGAAGGTGTCGACGTCGTCGAGGAACCCGCCCCACCGGCAGTAGCTCCTGCCCGCCGCGGACGGGTCCGGGTCGAACAGCGCCCGCGCGTCCCAGCGGCCGGCGGGCACCTCGGTGACGCAGTCCCGCCCGGTCCGCAGGTTCTCCCAGAACTCGTCCAGATCGCGCGCCTTGGGGTAGCGCCCGCTCATGCCGATGATCGCCACGTCCTCGTCGGACCCGGACGGCGCGGGGGTGACACGAGCGGCGCCCCGCGCGGGACGGGCCGTGGTGGCGGGGGGCGCCGACGGCGTCCGGGCAGGCGCCGCGTCCGTCCCCGTCTCCGGGCCGGCCTCGGTGGCCGCCCGCCCGAAGAGCCGCACCACGGCCTCGGAGTGCTCCCGCATCAGGTACTCCGCGACGTCCTCCACGGTGCGGTATTCGAAGAACAGGGTGCCGAGCAGGCCCGGGAAATCCCCGCTGAGCGAGGAGTTGGCCGCCATCACCAGCACCGAGTCCAGCCCGTAGGCGTCGAGCGCGGTACGGCCGTCGAGCCTGGCGGCCGACAGCTTCAGCACCTCGGCGAGGCGCGTACGTACGTGCTCCACCACCCGCGACCGGAGCCGGGCGTCCGCCGAGGTGTCGGGGGCCGGCGGCGCGAGGTCCGGTCCCGGGGCCGGATGCGGCACGGGGGCGGCGGCAGCCTCGGCGCGCCCGCCCTCGACACCGAGCGCGCGTTCGATCATGACGCGATCCCCGGCGGCGGGGAGCACAAGCGGTGCTCCATGGGCCCAGGCCCGTTCGAAGACCTCCGGCCCCTCGTCCGCGGTCACCGGACGCATCCCCGTGCCGGTCAGATAACGGTCCAACTCGGCCTCCCCCAGCGAGGAGTCCACGCCCCCGACCTGCCAGAGCGGCCAGGCGAGCGACAGGGTGCGGCCGTGCCGGCGCCTCTCCCGGACCCATTGGTCACGCCGCACGGCGTGGGCGTCCATGAAGCGGTTGGCCGCGGCGTAGCTGCCGACTCCGAAGTCACCGAGCACCGTGGAGGCCGACGAGAAGAGCACGAACAGGTCGAGCCGCTCATCCCGCGTGAGCACGTCGAGGTTGACCGTGCCGCGGGTCTTCGCGGCCAGTACCCGCTCGAACCGCTCGCGGTCCGCCCCGGGCAGCGGCGTCGGGTCGTACACGCCGGCGGCGTGGAAGACGCCGTCGAGCCGCCCGAAGCGCTCCTTCGCCCCGGCCAGCGCCCGCCGTACGTCGTCCGGCACCGCCACATCGCCCCGGACGGCCAGCACCTCGCCACCCAGCTCCGTCAGCCGGGCCACCTCCGCCCGGGCCGCCTGCCCCAGTGGGGAGCGGGCCAGCAGCACCAGCCGTGCCCGGTACCGCTCGGCCAGGTACCGGGCGAAGACCAGCCCGATCCCGCCGGTGCCGCCGGTGATCAGGTACACGCCCTTCTCACGCAGGGGTACGGCGGGGAGGGAGGCGCCCGGCGTGGGCGCCGGACGCATCACGCGCACATGGCGCCGCCCGGCCTCGTCATGGCGGACCTCCGCCGTCCGCGGCGCCGCGTCGGCCGGGGCGGCGAACTCGTCCAGCACCGTCCGGGCGAGCCCCTCCGGCCGCGGTACGGCTCCGTCGTACCGGACGGAGCGGAACCACAGGCGCGGCGGGCCGGCCTCGGCGGCTCGGGCCAGGCCGGACACGGCCTCCAGCTCCGGCCGGGCCGCACGCGCGGGCCCGGTGTGCCCGTACAGCAGCCGGACGGTGCCATGGCTGTCCCGCGCCGCCTGGAGCAGGTTCAGCACCGCGAACAGTCCGGTGCCGAACGCCGCGTCCAGCCGCGCGAGTTGCTCCGCGAGCGCGGGCTCGTCGGCGGGGTCGCCCGGCGGCGGCTCGCCGCCGGGCAGGTCCCACAGGTGGACGACGTCCAACCCGGGGCGCTCGCCCTCGCCGGCCACCTCGGCCAGCAGACGCCGGTAGTGGCCGGCGTCCTGGGGGTCGATGGTGTACTCGTCCGGGCCGACGGCGCGGAACCGGCCGCCCGCCGCCGCCCGGACCACCCGGGCCCACCGGCCGGACCGGGCCAGCAGTCGGGCCGGCTCCGGGTCCGCGGCCAGGACCAGCAGCGTGTCCGCGGCCCGGGAGTCCTGGCCCATGGGCGAGGGCAGGGTCCGGGGGGCCCAGTCGAACGCGTAGAACAGCGGCTCACCGGCCCGTTCGCCCGCGGCGGACCGCGCCACGACGGTCCCGGGCCCGGCCGGGGCGGTCAGTACCCGTCCCGCGAAGTCGCGCACCCGGACCAGTTCCTCTCCCCGCTCGTCGACGATCACCACGTCGAACCGCTGGACGGCCACGGATCGCGGGCCGGAGCCGGCGGACGGCACCGCGCGGGCGAAGCAGACCGGCGGCAGCGGCGCGAGGATCTCGATCTCCCCCAGCGAGAACGGCACCACCAGGTCGTCGGCACCGGGCGCCGTATGGCGGTTCATCCAGTGCACGGACCTCAACAGGCCGTCCAGCAGGGCGGGATGGAGGAGGAAGTCCGCCGCGGCCGCGGACGCCGGCTGTTCCGGCAGCCGGGCCTCCACCAGCACCTCGTCCGCGCCGATCCGCACCTCGCGCAACACCGTGAAGGACGGGCCGTAGCGGAAGCCGACGCGCCGGTAGTCCTCGTAGACCTCGGCGCCGTCGCGCGAGGCGGCGCAGCGGCGGCGCGCCTCGGGCAGGTCCAGCGGCCGTCCGGCCGGCCCGGGCGGGCCGGTGACGGCGACACCACGCACATGGGTCACGCGTCCGCCGTCCGCCGTCTCGCTGAACACCTCGAACGCCACGGTGCCGGGCCCGGCTTCGTCCGCGCCCTCGGATCGCAGCGCGACGAAGACGTCGAGCGTGGCGTCCAGCACCTCCACCGCTCGTCCCCACACCACGTCCCGCAACCGCCCGGGGGTCCGGCCCACCGCCCGCCCGACCGCGGCGCGGGCCATCTCCAGCAGCGCGGCGCCGGCCAACAGCGGCCGCCCGGCGACCTGGTGGTCGCGCAGCAGCGCGTCGCCGCCTCGCAGGGTGGTGCGGAACCGGGTCTCCGTGAGCGTGGACTCGTTGGCGTGCAGCAGCGGGTGGAGCGGCGCCGCTCCGGGCGGGACCGGCTCCTTCGCGACGGATGCCGGGCCGCCCAGCCAGTACCGCTCCCGGGCGAACGGATAGCCGGGCAGCGGTATGCGGCGCGGCCGGGAGCCTGCCGCCGGAGCGCCGGCGAGCGCGAGGGGCGCGACCTCGTCCGGGTCCGCTCCGGCCACCCACCGGCGAGCCGCCGTCACCGGGTCGGGGTCCGACGCGGCGGGGCCGACGGGCGGGGGCGCCTCCCCGGCACGCCCGTGCCACAGGTACGCCGGTGCGGCACCGCCCTCGGCGAAGGAGAGCAGCGCCTCGGCGAGGGCCGCCCCGTCACCGGTGACCACGGCCAGCCGCTCGGCCATGGGCTCCCGCCCGCGCAGGAGCGTGTGGGCGGCGTCGGCGAGGTCGGCCCGCGCGGTGCGCAGGAACCGGCCGAGCCGTCCGGCGTACTCGCGCAGCCGCTCCTCGTCCCGCGCGGACAGCACGTACAGCAGGGGCTCAGCGGTGCGCTGCCGGGCGGCGGGGGCCGAGGGGGCGGCCGGCGACGGCGGCCCTTCGGCCAGGATCAGGTGCGCGTTGGAGCCCCCGGCGCCGAACGAGCTGAGTGCGGCCCGGCGCGGGGCGGTCCCGCCGTCGTCGGCGTGCGGCCGCCAGTCGGCGAGTTCCCGCTGCACCCGGAACGGGGATCCAAGGAAGTCGATGGCCGGGTTGAGGGTTTCGGCGTGCAGGGAGGGCACCAGCCGGCCGTGCCGTAACTGGAGAAGCACCTTGGTGAGGCCGGCGATGCCCGCGGCCGCCTCCAGGTGGCCGATGTTCGACTTCAGCGAGCCGATGGGGCAGTCCTGCGGCTTCTCTTCGGCCCCCTGGTCCCCGTCGCCCCGCTGGAACGCCTTGCGCAGGCCGGTGATCTCGATCGGGTCGCCGAGCGCGGTGCCGGTGCCGTGGGCCTCGACGTAGCCGATGTCGCGCGGCGAGACGCGGGCCTGGCGCAGGGCTCGCTCGATCACCTGTCGCTGGGCGTTGGGGTTGGGCACGGTGTAGCCGTTGGTGCGGCCGCCGTGGTTGACCGCGTCACCGAGGATGACGCCGTGGATGTGGTCTCCGTCGGCCAGGGCCTGGCGCAGCGGCTTGAGCAGGACCGCGCCAACGCCCTCGCCGGGTACGTAACCGGTGCCGCCGGCGCCGAAGGACCGGCACCGGCCGTCGGTCGACACGAACCGGCCCTGGCTGAGGTAGACGTACTTGTGCGGGTGGAGGGAGAGGTTGACGCCTCCGGCGATCGCCAGGTCGCTCTCCCCCGCGCGCAGGCTCTGGCAGGCCACGTGGATCGCGGTGAGCGAGGAGGAGCACATGGTGTCCACGGCCATGCTGGGCCCGGCCAGGTTCAGCACGTACGACACCCGGTTGGCGATCGAGGCGTGCAGCGAGGCCGCCACCGGCCCCTCCCCACGCAGCACGTTGTGCGCGCCGTAGAGCTGGTACTCGGCGTACATGGCGCCGACGAAGACCCCGACCTGCCGTCCGGCGAGGTCCGCGGGCCGGTAGCCGGCGTCCTCCACGACGTGCCACGCGGTCTGGAGGAACAGCCGCTCCTGAGGGTCCATCAGCTCGGCTTCTCGCGGCGAGATTCCGAAGAACAGCGGATCGAACCGGTCGACGTCGTCGAGGAACCCGCCCCACTTGCTGTTGGCACGGCCGGGGACGGGCGCGCCCTCCTGGAAGAAGCGGCTGTGCTCCCAGCGCTCGGGCGGCACCTCGGTGACACAGTCACGGCCTCGCGTCAGGTTCTGCCAGAACTCCTCCAGGTCCGCGGCCATCGGGTAACGGCCGCTCAAGCCGATCACGGCGATGGCGTCTGGGGGACAGCTGCTTTCCGGACCGCGGCCTTCGGGATGGTTGCCTTCGGGTTGGCCGCCCTCCGGGGATCCGGCGTCGGGCGGCGCTGCCGCGGTGGGCGTGGCCGCCGGCCTCGCCGACGCCCGCGGGACGCCGCTCAGCTCGCGGAGCCGCTCGGCGTGGTGGGCGGCGAAGTACTCGGCCAGCTCCGCGAGGGTCGCGTACTCGAAGAAGAGGGTCTTGGACAGCTCCCCGAAGCTCTCCTCCAGAACTCCGTTGAGCTTGACGATCAGGAGTGAGTCGATGCCGTAGCGGTCCAGTGTCGCCCGGGGGTCGATCGCGGCGGGTTCCAGCTTGGTCTGCGCCGCGAGCGTCTTCCGCAGCAGGTCCTCGGCCACCGCCCGCAGATCCGGCTCCGCCGTCCGTCCCTGCCCCCGGTCCGGCTCCGCGTGGCGGGCGGGGTCGGCCTCGTCGGGGTTCGGGGAGAGCGCGACCCGGACCGCTCCGCCCGGCAGGCCGAGGGCGGTCTCGAAGGCCGCGAGACCGACCGGGGCGGGCAGCGCGACGGAGCCCAGGCTCCTTTCGAGCAGGGCCGCCGACGCGTCGTCGGGCCGCATCCCGCCGTCCCGCCACAGCGGCCAGCCGATCGACAGGGATCTGCCGCTGCGCCGCCCCGCCGCCACCATCCGCTCGCGGTGCGCCATGGAGGCGTCCAGGAAGGCGTTGGCGAAGGCGTAGTCGGCCTGGCCCACGTTGCCCCGTGCGGCGACGGCCGACGAGAAGGTCACGAAGAAGTCCAGGGAGTGGCCGGCGGTCAGCCGGTCCAGATGGACCGTTCCCTGGATCTTGGGGGCCAGGACGGCCCACAGGTCCTCCGGGGCCTTGTTGGCCAGGAACGCGTCCCGCAGGACACCGGCGGCGTGGACCACCCCGTGCAGCGTGCCGTGCTCGGCCTCCACCGCCGCCAGCACGGCACGGACGTCGTCCTCCCGGGAGACGTCCGCCCGCAGGTGGCGGACCGTGCCGCCGACAGCGGCCAGCGCCTCGATCCGTGCCCGGGCAGGCGCGTCCGGCTCGGAGCGGCTCACCAGGAAGAGGTGCGCGCCGACCCGGTGGGCCAGGTGCTCGGCGAGCAGCAGCCCGAGCCCTCCCGTTCCGCCGGTGATCAGATAGACCCCGCGGTCCCGCAGCACCGTCCCGCCGCCGGCCCGGTGGCCGACCGCGCCGGGCGGGTCCGCCACCCGGTACCGGCGGGCCAGGCGGATGTCTCCCTCGTACCGGACCTCGGGCTCGCGGCCGGTGGCGGCGTCGAACTCGCCCAACAGCGAGGCCATCCGCTCGCCGAGGGCGGCCGGGGCGACGCCCGACACCCGGTACTCCAGGGCCGGGTTCTCCAGCCGCGCGGTCCGTGCGAACGCGGCGACCGCTTCGTATGCCGCCACCCCTTGGTACGCCGGCGCCGGCCCGCCGCCGAACGGATCGGGCCCCACCGGATGGACGAACAGCAGCCGCACCCCCTCCACCGGCCGCCGCGCCAGCAGCGCCTTGGTGAGGTGGAACAGCGAGCCGACGCCCACGTCGAGCAGGTCGGCGCCGAAGGCGTCGGACGGCCGCGCCGCGAGGCTCCAGCCGTGCAGGATCCGGCGGGGCGCGATCCCGTCGGCGTGCAGCGCCGCCAGCAGTTCGGCGAAGTCGCCGGGCCGCGCCGGATCCACCCGGAACGTGTGCTCGTCGGTGCGGCGGAAACCGGATCCCGAGGTCGCCAGGACCACCGGGACCTCCTGCTCCCCGGCGTCCCGCAGGGCCCGGCGCAGCGCCAGGCGAGCCCCTTCACCGTCCGCGAGCAGGAGGAACGGACCGCTGCCCGGGCCGCCGGACGCGGCGAGCGGCGCGGGCTCCCAGTGGCCGCGCAGGAACACCGCGGGCGTCCCGGCGGCTGCCTCCGGGCGCTCCTCGGCCGGACGTGCCGCGGCCGTCGCCCCGGTGGCGCCCGTGACGCGGCGCAGCACCAGCCCGGACAGCCGTACGGCGACGTTCCCGTCCTCGTCGGCCAGCGCCAGGTCCAGCCGTGCCACCTGGTTCCCGGCGCCACCGGCGCCGAGGGCGGTCCGGGTGACGTGCACCGTACAGCGGCTGCCGGGGGCGGCGAGCAGCCGGAGCTCGCCGAGCCGGATCGGCAGGTAACCGGCTCCTCGGTCCTCGTCGGAGACGGCAAGCAGGCACACCGCCGCCTGGAGGGCGCCGTCCAGCAGGGCCGGGTGCAGCACCAGCGTCCCGGGCCCGCCGAAACCGCCGCCCGGCACGGTCTCGGCGCCGGTCTCCGGCACCTCGACGACGGCGACGGCCTCCTGGCCCCCGCGGTGCCTGAAGTCGCGCAGCGCGCGCAGGCTGGTGCCGTGCCGCAGACCCCGCGCCCGCAGCAGGTCGTAGCACGTGCCGGGAGCGACCTCGCTCGGGCAGCTCAGCCGGGCGGCTCCGAGGTCGATACGCTCCGGGTCCCTCGTCGCACCGGCCGGGCCGGCCTCGGGGATGATCAGTTCGCCACGCGCGTACACCCCGTCGCTGCCGGGCCGGGCGGCGTCCGGCGCCGTCACGGCGAAGCCCAGTCCGGCGCCGCGGGGTTCGAGCAGGACGCGCAGCGTGCGGGCGTCGCCGCCGAAGGTCAGCATCCGTTCGAAGCCGACCTCCCGGATCGTCCCGGGCTGCGCGCCGGTCGCCAGCTCGGCGGCGGCGCGCGCCAGTTCCAGGTGCACGGCCGCGGGCAACACGGACGCGCCGTGCACGACATGGTCGACGAGGTACGGCTCGCCGCCGGTGAGGGTGATCGCCTGACACCTCCGCCCCGCCCCCGCCGGGTCCGGCACCTCACGCAGCCGGGACGCGTCCGCTTCCCCGCCGCCCGCGGGCCCGTCGACGGCGACGGCCGGCTCCGCGGGCGCCTGGGGCGGCCCGGCGGGCTCCAGCCAGTACCGCCGTCCTTCGAAGGGATAGGTCGGCAGCGGCACCCGGTGGCGCCGCTGGCCGTGGTAGAAACGCTCCCAGTCGATCTCCGCCCCGCCCAGCCAGGCATCCCTCAACCCGGCCAGCGGGGACTCCGCCCGGGCCGTGAGAACCACCCGTCCCTCGGCGGGCGCGAGGTCGCCGTACGGCAGGATCCGCGGCCTCGGCCCGCTGTCGACCGGGTCCGGATCCGCGGCGGGTGAGGTGAGACCGGCGAGCGCCTCGTCGATGCTCAGGGCGCCGGTCAGGCAGCGAGCCACCCGTTCCCCGGCGCCCTCGGCGAACAGCACCTCCGGACGCAGCCCCCAGTCCTCCCAGAGCCCGGCCAGGGCGTACTGGAACGCGAACGCCCGGCCCCGCGGGCCCTGCTCCAGCGCGCCGGCCGCGGCACAGGCGTCGTACCGCTCGGCGAACACCGGCTCGGTCGCGGCCAGCGCGGCCGCCCACCGCCCGTCCTCGTCGGCGCCGGTCGCGGGCAGGGCGAAGGCGACGGAGGGCAGGGCGTACCCGGTCTGCGCCGTACGGCCCGCGTCCCCACCGCGGTCCTCCAGCAGCCGGGCGGCCTCCTGGGCGCTCTCGGTGTTCTCGGTGTTCTCGGCGCTCTCGGTGTTCTCAGTGGTCCGGCACAGCACCGCCCGGCGGTAGCGGTGTGCCGCGCGGCCCACGGCCAGGGTGTGGGCGACATCCGCCAGCGGCACCTCGGGGTGGCGCCGCAGGTGCTCCGCGAGGCGGGTGGCGGCCCGGTCCAGGGCCGTCGGGGTCTCGGCCGACAGGAGCAGCAGCTGTTCGGGGCGTGAGGGGCCGGAGGGCTCCCGTTCGAGTGCCTCCTCGAGCACCGCGTGGGCGTTGGTACCGCCGACGCCGAACGAGCTGACCCCGGCCCGGCGCGGCATGCCCCGCACCGTCCACGGGCGGATCCGCGTCACGACCCGGAAAGGGGTGCCGTCGAACTCGATGGCGGGGTTCGGGCGCCGGTAGTTGATGCTGGGCGCGATGGACCGGTGACGCAGCATCAGTACCACCTTGATCACGCCGGCCACGCCGGCGGCGGCGTCGAGGTGGCCGATGTTCGGCTTGACCGAGCCGATGGCGCAGTACCCCGTTCCGGCGGTGGTGCGCCGGAACGCCTGGGTGAGCGCCGCCACCTCCACGGGGTCTCCCAGCTTGGTGCCCGTGCCGTGCGCCTCCAGATAGGTGATCGTCGCGGCGTCCACCCCGGCGGCTGCCTGGGCGCGGGCGATCACCGCCGCCTGCCCTTCCCGGGCAGGCGCCGCGTAACTCACCTTCTCCGCACCGTCGTTGTTGGTGGCCGTCCCGCGGAGCACCGCGTGCACCGTGTCGCCGTCCGCCACGGCATCCGCCAGCCGCTTCAGCGCGAGGACGCCGGCGCCGTTGCCGAAGACGGTGCCGCTCGCCCCGGCGTCGAAGGCGCGCACCCGCCCGTCGGCCGACAGGATCGCGCCCTCCTCGTACAGATGTCCCTGGACCTGGGGCACCCGGAGCGCCACCCCGCCCGCGAGCGCCAGGTCGCACTCGCCGGCCCGCAGCGCCTGGCAGGCGACGTGGACGGCCACCAGCGAGGTCGAACAGGCTGTCTGGACGGTGTAGCCGGGGCCGGTGAGGTTCAGCTTGTAGGCGACGCGGGTGGCCAGGTAGTCCTTGTCGTTCCCGAACATGACGCGGAGGTACTGGGAGGTGGTGGTCCGATCCGTGGCGCCGAGCACCTGGTGCTGGAGGTAGGTGTTGTTGGCGGCGCCGCCGAAGACGCCGATCGCTCCCTGCCGGTGGCCGGCGCCGTAGCCGGAGTGCTCCAGGGCGGCATGGCAGGTCTGCAGGAACAGCCGGTGCTGGGGGTCGGTCAGCTCCGCCTCATCAGGGGTCATACCGAAGAAGGCGGCGTCGAACAGCTCCCCTTCGGGCAGCGCACCGTACGCCTTCACATAGCGCGGGTCCCGGATCAGGTCCTGCGGCACCCCGGCCGCGGCGAGCTCCTCGTCGTCGAATCGGGATATCGCCTCCCGTCCGTCGCGCAGCAGCTCCCAGTACTCCTCCAGGTCCCGGGCTCCGGGGAGTTGGGCCGCCATGCCCACGATGGCGATGGCCTCGCCCTCCCCGGCCGCCGCGGCCCCGGGGGCCGGCGTCTCGCCGCCCGCGGCGCCGCGCGACTCCGCCGCGAGGAAGCGGGACAGCGCCAGCGGGGTGGGGTGGTCGAACACCAGGGTGCGCGGCAGCCGCAAGCCGGTGTCCCGGATCAGCCGGTCGCGCAGTTCGACCGCCATCAGGGAGGTGAAGCCCAGCGCGACCAGCGACCGGGTCCGCCAGCCCGGGTCCACCTCGTCGGGCGAGTCCCTTCCGAGCAGGACCGCCGCATGGGCGCCCACCAGATCCAGGAGCGCACGCTCCGCCTCGGCCTGCGACGCGCCGCCGCGCGCCGCGCCCTCGTGGACGGACGGGGCGGCCGGAGCGGGGTGGGGTGCACCGCGCTCGGCGGCCCGGCCGGGGCCGGGGCTCCGGTCGAACGGCCCGGCCCAGTCCACCGGCACGCCCCGTACATACAGCTCGGCCAGGGCTGAGAGCATGGCGGACCGCCCGCTCTGGCCACGCCGGAGAGAACCCACGACCACGCCGTCCGCCCCGGCCCCGGCCTCCTCCAGGGTCCCCTTGACCCCCATGGCCAGCGCCGGATGGGGGCTGATCTCGATGAATGTCCGGAACCCGCGGTCCGCCTGGGCCCGCACGGCGCGCGCGAACTCCACCCTCTCCCGCAGATTGCGGCACCAGTACTCGGCGCCGAGTTCGGTGCCCCGTAACAGCTCACCGGTGATCGAGGAGCGGAACGGGATCTCGACCGGACGCGGTCCGATGGACGCCAGATCCCGCATCATGCGGCCGGTGATGGCGTCGATGTGGGCGGAGTGCGCGGCCAGCCCCACGTTGATCACCCGAGCCCGTACCCCATCGGCCCGGACTTCCTCGACCAGCCTCGCGACGTCCTCCCGGTCACCGGAGACCAGCACCCAGTCGGGCCCGTTCACGGCCGCCAGTTCGATCCGGCCGCCGTGGCCGGCCAGTCGCTCGCGCACCGCCTCCGGCGGCAGCTCGACCGAGGCGATGTCCCCGATACCCGCGAGCGTGGCCTGGGCCTTGCCGCACCGGGCGGCCACCGTCGCCGCGTCCTCCAGCGACAGCGCCCCGCTGACGTACGCGGCGGCGAACGCGCCGATGCTGTGCCCGATCACCTCATCCGGCCGCACGCCCCAGGACCGCCACAGCGCGTCCAGCGACACCATGACCGCGAACAGCGCGGACTGCGTCACGTCGATCCGCTCCAGCGAGGCCGCCCCGGGCCGGTCGCGCAACACGTCCATCAGCGACCAGTCCAGGTGCGGCGCGAGGGCCTCGGCACAGCGCTCGGCCTGCTCGCGGAAGACCGGACTGGACTCGACCAGGTCCGCGGCCATGCCCTGCCACTGGGAGCCGTGACCGGGGAAGACGAAGACGACCCGCCCATCGGTCACCGACGCCGTGCCGCGGATGACGCCGACGGCCGGCCGGCCGGAGCCGACAGCGGCGAGCCCGCGCAGGAAGTCCTCGTGGGAGCGGCCGATCACCACCGCGCGGTGGCCGGATTCCGCCACGGCGGCAGCCGGGTCGGCCACGAGCGACCAGCCTGTCCCGGCGGGCGGCCGTTCGGGGTCGCGCCCGGCCATGGCCTTCAGGTCGGCGGCCCGTTCCCTGAGCGCGGTGCCCGACGGGGCCGAAAGTACCCAGGGCACCTCGGGCGCGTCCTTCGTACCGTTCGCGCCCTCGGTGCGTCCCGCGTCATTCCGCCGGGCGGCCTTCCCGAGTGCGGGCAGCCGGATCCTCCGGTGCTCCCGGCCCTCGTACACCTGCTGCCAGTCGACCTCCGCGCCCGCGAGCCACGCGCGCCGCAGCCCCTCCAGCGGGGAGTCGGTACCCGGCAGCAGGACGACGCCGTCAGCCGGGTCCGGCCCGCACTCCTCGAGGAGCTCCGTCGGTATGCGGGGGGTGCGGCGAACGGTGTCGTCCGCCGTGTCTTCCGGGGCGCCGAGCAGAGCCACGGCCCGGCTCAGGCCGAGCTCGCCGCTGACAGCGGCGGCGGCGAGGACGCCGACCCCGTCGGCGTACAGGGTGCACGGCAGCAGCCCCCAGCGCAGCCACAGCCGGGCCATCGCGTATTCGAAGGCGAAGACGGCTCCTCGGCGCCCGTACCGGAGAGCGCCTGCCCGGCGACAGGCACGGTGGTATCCGGCGAAGCCCGGGTGGGCACGCGCCGCTTCGGCGGCCAGTCGCTCGACGTCGGCCAGTTCGGCGGGCAGTACGAACACCAGTGGTGTCCCGGAGCGGGCGGCGCCCTCATGCCCGGCGCCGCCGCCCGTCAGCAGCTCTTCCAGCGAGTGGGCGGCCTGCCGTGCGTCGTGGCCCAGCACCGCGCGTCGGTACCGGTGGCTCCTCCGCCCGGTGGCAAGGGTGTACGCGGCGTCCGCGAGGCCCGTGTCCGAGAGCCCGCGCAGCCAGTCGGCGACATCGGCTGTCACCGCGTCCAGCGTCCGTGCTGTTCCGGCGGACAGCACGACGAGGCACTCACGGCCGTCGTCCCTGGCGGCAGTCGACCGCACGCTCCAACACCTCCCACACCAACGGTGACCTCTGGCGGCGCTCGCGGTGATGAGGGGACCGGTCCCGTTCGAAATCTACGACTGGAATATCAGAGAGATTCGGCGATGCCGAAGGCGAATCAATAGGCCGTATCACACACAATGCCATCCCCCTCTCCCGGCACGTTCGGGCGGTCAATACCGAAGCGTTAGCCGAACAGCGGCAGCAGGAAGCCACTGAGCGACTCTATGCATGGAGACCTGCCTTTGCAACACCTATAGAGACGACGCAAAACGAAGACAATTGCCCGTTTTACCTAGAAGATCACTTCTTTCCCGGACCCCCCTCCACCAGCGGATTCCATATGTGTCATAGGCATAAAGGCGCACAGCGCGCCCGAGATAGCACAAAGAATCAGGGAAATTGCCGCGGACGGCATCGACGCGTTAGCGAGTTCCGGCGGAGGCACGTCGCCCAACTTTGGCGTCCACCCCTTGGACATCCTTGTTGTGCCCGGACAGCCCGGCGAACCTCGAGGCGGAGCAGCACACGGGCACAGACCTCACCCACCCCGAGGTTCGCCAATCCGGCACCTGCGGCCATAACCGTTCTCGTATGTGAGAGCAACCGGTTTTCTGGATCGACTCGCGTCAATGCCCAGTTCTTAACGGACTCAGCGCGTTTCCTCCCGGAACCAGACGACCACCACGGCGGAGAGGACCGCGACGACGGCAGCGATGACACCGAAGCCCACGGACATCGCGTCGGTGAAGGCCGTGACCGCGCGGGCGTGCGCGGCGGGCCCGAGGTGCCGCGCGGCCGCGAGCGCCTGGCCCGGGGAGGAGGCGTGTTCCGCCACGGAGGGCGGCAGCCGGTCGGTGAAGCGGCCCGTGAGCACGGTGCCCATGACGGCCACCCCGAGCGCGCTGCCGACCTCCCGGGACGCGCTGCCCAGTCCCGAGCCGAGTCCGGCCCGGCTGTGCGGCATGGCGTCCATGATCGCCATGGACAGCGTCGGCAGCGACAGACCCATGCCGACGGCCATGACCAGCAGGACCAGCGCGTACTGCGGATACGGGGTACCGGCGTCGGCGAACGCCAGCAGAGCCAGCCCGGCGACGAGGGTGCCGAGCCCCACGGCGATCACGCGCCGGGCACCGAAGCGCCGGGAAAGCGCGACGCTGCGGCCGGAGACCGCCAGCATGCCGATGGCGAGCGGCCCGATGGCCAGCCCGGTCAGCGCGGGCGAGTAGCCCTTGGCGTACTGGAGATACTGGGCGTTGACGAAGAACAGCGCGAAGAGGCCGAAGAAGGAGAGGGTCACGCCCAGCGTCCCGGCCCGCAGCCGGGGGACGGCGAAGATCCTCGGGTCGATCAGCGGGTGCGCGGCGCGCAGCGCGTGGACCACGAAGCCGGTGAGCACGACGGCCGCGGCGCCAAGCGCGCCCAGGACACCGGCCGAGGTCCAGCCCCGCTCGGGTCCTTCGATGACGCCGTAGAGCAGGGCCACGAACCCGAGGACGAGCAGCGCGGTGCCGGGCAGGTCGGGGTGGGCGGGGTGGCGCTCGCCCCGGGGCGCGAACCGCGCGGTGAGCGCGAGCAGCACCAGCGCGAGCGGGCCCATCACCCAGAACAGCCCCTGCCACGGCAGATATTGGAGCGCCAGGCCGCCGCCGAGGTTGCCGACCATGCCGGCGGCGCCGGTCGCGGCCGTCCATACGGCGATGGTGTGCGGCCGCCGCTCGGGCGGGGCGGACTGGAGGGCCAGCGACAGCGTGGCGGGCATGATCAGGGCGGCGCCGACTCCGGTGAGAGCGCGGCCGCCGATGAGCACCGCGGCGTCGGGGGCGAGCGCGGACACCAGGCAGCCGCCCGCGAAGAGCGCGAGGCCGGTGAGGAGCGTTCCCTTGCGGCCGCGCCGGTCGCCGAGCGCCCCGGCCGGTATCAGCAGGCAGGCGAAGACGATGACGTACGCGTCGACGATCCACAGCAGTTGGGTGGAGGTCGGGTGCAGGGAACTCGCGACCAGCTTGGGGACGGCCAGGTTGACGGCGGCGACCAGGGCGATGGTCAGGATCACGCAGGAGGACATCAGGGCCAGGACCGCGCCGGGGCGCGGATGGCCGCGGTCCGGCGGCGCGGTGCGCCCGGCGGTGGCGGTGGCGGACATGGGAGAACCTCGCGTTCCGAAGAGGGCGGTGCCCGAGGGGCGGAAGAGGTGAAGTGCGGCGGCCGGCCGTCGACTTGTAACGTAGGCAGCCCTCGACTTAACCGCAAATGCAACTTATGCAAGGGATAAGTGCACATGACGCAATCCAAGTTGGACCTGAACCTGATGGTCGCGCTCGACGCGCTACTGAGGGAGGGGAGCGTGAGCGGCGCGGCCGAGCGGCTGCATCTGTCCAGCCCGGCCATGAGCCGTACGCTCGCCCGGATCCGCAAGGCGCTCGGCGACCCGGTCCTGGTCCGCTCGGGGCGGATGATGGTGCCGACCCCGCGGGCGCTCGCGCTGCGCGCCGAGGTGCGGGAGATCGTCGAGCGGGCCCAGGCGGTCTTCACCCCGGTCGGCGAGCTCGAACCGGCCGCCCTGGAGCGCACCTTCACCCTGCTGGCCGACGACGCGCTGCTGACCCTCATCGGGATGCGGCTGCTGGAGCGGGTTCGGCGGCAGGCGCCGGGGGTCTGTCTGCGGCTGATCCCGGAGGGCCCCGGAGACTCGCTCGTGATGCGCGAGGGCGGGGCCGACCTGGAGCTCGGGGTGATAGCCCGGCCCGCCCCCGAGATCCGTGTCGAGGCGCTGTTCACCGATGACAACGTCGGCGTGGCGCGGCGCGGCCACCCGCTCCTGGACCAGGAGGTCACACCGGAGCGGTTCGCCGCCGCCGACCACATCACCGCTTCCCGGCGCGGCAAGCTGTACGGCCCCATCGACGAGCGGCTGGCGGAACTCGGGCTGCGGCGCCGGGTGGTCGCCTCGGTGCCCACGTTCTCGGCGGCGCTGATGATGGCGGCGACCACCGATCTGGTGGCACGCACCGCGCGGCGGCTGCCGGGACCGCAGATCGAACGGCTGGGCCTGGTCACCTTCGAGATCCCGCTGGAGCTGCCGCGGCTGCCGATCTCCCAGGCGTGGCACCCGCGGCTGGAGGCGGATCCCGGACACATCTGGCTGCGCCGCTGCGTCCGTGAGATCGCGGACGAGCTGGGGTGAGCGGCCCGTACGCGGACGACGGCCCCCGCCCTCACTGTTGACATGAGCTTATCAAGTCGCCACAGTGCAGGGGAGGTTAGGAAAGGTTCCTAACAAAGGGGTGTGTCATGCGTAAGCGACTCGCGTTCGCGCTCGCCGGCGCCGGTCTGCTGGCCGTCTCCGTCACCACGGGGGCCGGTGCCGCCACCCGGGGCCCGGCACCGGCCCCCGAGTCGGCCAACGAAGGCACGGTCACGGCGGCCCAGTTACTCGCCAAGGTGCAGGGCTGTTCGCAGATATCCAACGGCAAGTACCGCACCGACGACGAGACCTCGGCCACCATCCCGGTCTGCGGCGCCAACGGAGCGGTCTTCTGGAAGGCCGACATGGATATCGACTGCGACGGCCAGGTCACCTCGCGGTGCAACGAGGACACCGACCCGTGGTTCCAGGACGACACGGCCTTCCACCAGTCTGACGGCAAGCCGCTCATCGCCGACAAGCTGCCGTACGTGGTGGTGCCGAGCACCAGCTCCACCTGGAACTACAGCCAGGCGGGCATCAAGGGCGGCGGCGTGGTCGCCGTCATCTACAACAACAAGGTGGAGTACGCCGTGGTCGGCGACACCGGCCCCACCAAGATAATCGGCGAGGCGTCCTACGCGACGGCCAGCGCGCTGGGGATAGACCCCGACCCGGAGACCGGCGGCGCGGACTCGGGGGTGACGTACATCCTCTTCAAGAACTCCTCGGTCTCGCCCATCGAGAACCACGACAAGGCGGTCTCCGTCGGCGACGGCCTGGCCAAGCAGTTCGTCCAGAACAACTGACCCCTCCTCGGCGCAACCACCCGGCACCGGTCCGGCGTGCCATTGTGCGGAAGCGCGGCCCTGGGCATGATCACAGATCAGGCGCAGGGCCGATCCGACGACCGCCGGGGGACACGTCATGCCGCAGGAGCCGCCCACATCCGAGGATTCCGCCTCCCGCGCGCGACGGTGCGTCCACCAGCTGTACGAGGACCACGCGCGCCGCACACCCGACGCGGTCGCCGTCATATCGGGGTCCCGGCAGCTGACGTACCGTGAACTGGACCAGCGGGCCAACCGGTTGGCCCGCCATCTGCGGGAGGCGGGCCTGCCCCGGGGCGGGCCGGTGGCGGTGTGCCTGGGCCGCGACGCCGAGGTCCTGACGGCGATGCTCGGGGTGCTCAAGGCGGGCGGGGCGTATGTGCCCGTGGAGCCGGGCGCGCCGCCGTCGGTGCTGCGCCACGTCCTCGCGGACCAGGGGCTCTTCGCCGCGGTCACCTGGGAGTCGCTGCGGGTCATGGTGTCCGACACGGTCCGCTCGGGCCGGCCGGTGATCTGCCTGGACACCCAGGCCGAGGCCATCGCCGCCCGGTCCGGGGACCCGCTCGACGCCGGTGTCCGCACCTCGGACCTGGCGTGTGTGCTGTACACCTCCGGCACGGCCGGGCGGATGCCCAGGGGCGTCCTGATCGAACATCGCAACCTCGTGAGCGCCTACGAGGGGTGGCGGGTGGTGTACCGGCTCACCTCCGAGGACAGGCATCTCCAGACGACCCCTTCGGAGTTCGCCGGATTCACGGCCGACTGGGTCCGCGCGCTGTGCTCGGGCGGCACCCTGGTGCTGGCGGGCCGGGACGAGGACCTGGACCGGGCGGGCGGCGCCGCCCCGCTGCACCGGCTGATCGTCGACGAGTCGGTCACCGTCGTGACGTGCGACGTCCCGACCGTCCGCGGCCTGCACCAGCACCTGAAGGCGCACGGCGCGGACCTCGCGGCCGTCCGGCTGATCGCCGTCTCGGGCGACAGCTGGTACCTGGACGAACAGCAGGCCCTGCGCCGGACCCTGGGGCCGCATGTGCGGATCCTGAACGTCTACGGAGTGACCGAGGCCGCCGGATCGGGTGCGTACTTCGAACTGCCCGACCGGCCCGCGGTCACCGAGCACCCCGAGCGCGTCTCGCCGATCGGCACGGCGTTCCCCGGCGCCGCCGTCGCGGTGCTCGGCCGGGGCGGGGCGCCCGCCGCCCGGGGAGCCCGGGGCGAACTCGGCGTCAAGGGCCCGGTCCTGGGCCGCGGCTATCGAGACGGCCCTGCGTTCAAGTCCGGTCAGTTCCTGCGCACCGGCGACCGCGGCCGGATCCGCGACGACGGGGGTCTCGAACACCTCGGCCGGGTGGCCTCGCACGCCGACGCCGAGGCGGTGCTGCGCGGGCATCCATCGGTCGGGGAGTGCCTGGTCACCACCATCGAATTCGGCAAGGGCCGGAAGACCCTGATCGCCTACGTCACCGCCGTCGAGGGTGGCGAGGTGGACTGGAGCGAGCTCCAGCTGTTCCTGTCCACCCGGCTGCCGTCCGCCCGGGCCCCGCAGACGCTGGCCCAGGTGGCCTCACTGCCCAGAACGCGGTCCGGCAAGATCGACCGGAGCGGACTTCCGCTCCCGGCGCAGCGCGACGCCACACGGCGCGCGCCGGGCGGGAAGGGGGCGGTGTCGGGCGACGGGGGCGAGGGGGGCAGCACATGGGGCTCCATCGCGGCGCTCACGGTGTTCTTCTCCTTCCTGTCCTGGTTTCTCACCGACGCTCTCTGGCCGTATTCGACCGATCTGTCGCTGGTTCCCCAGCCCTGGGCGGCGCTGTTCACCGGGCTGTACGTCGTTGAGTCGCTCGCCTTCGGGCTGGGGATGGGATTCCTGTTCTGCGGGCGGCCGTTGATGGCCCAGCAGGGGCGCTCCCCCGCCCTGACGAGCGCCGCGCACCTCGCGGTGGTCTGGCTGCTGATCGCGTGGTGGCCGCAGGACAACTACTACCGGCTCGCGGCCAAGACGGACTGGGCGCGGCAGGCCGCCCTCGTCTACGCCTTCAACGTCACGCTCATGGTCGCCGCCGCCGTGGTCGTCGCGTTCGTCGCGGCGCAGCCCCGGAAGACGGACCGGAGCTGACGCCGGCGTCCAGGAACATCCCGCCCAGGGCGTCGTTGGCCGAGCGCACCACCGCCTCCGCCGCGTCGAGCGCCCCCGGCGTGCGGGCCGCGAGCGCCATGCCCACGTAGGGGTCCGGCTCGAAGGCCGCGGTCACCACCGTCGGCAGCAGCGTCACCCCGAGCGAGCGGCACCGGCGGGCCACCTCGCCGAGGTGGTCGGCCAGCGCCACGGCCGGGAGCCGGGCGCCCAGCGGCAGCCGGTCCAGGGTCCGTACGACGGGCCGGCCGCCCTGGAGCCGGCCCAGCCTGGCCTGGATCATGAACGCCACGGCCGGGCCGGTGAGCCGGAGGTTGATCTCGACGGGGGCGAGCCGGCCCGCAGGGTCCATGACGAAATCGACGTCGTACCAGCCCCGGTAGCCCTCGGCGGCCAGGGCCCGGCCCACGGCCGCCGCGAACCTCTCGGCGACCCCGGCGGGCACCTCGGGCACGGCCCCCGGGCCGACCGTGACCCCCTGGTAGCTCGTCCCGTCAATGTCCATCACCCCCACGCCGACGGGGTGGACGGCGCCACCGTCGTCGACGACGGCATCGAAGGTCAGGTTCCGGAAGGGGCCGGAGCCAGCACCAGCACCATCAATGTATTCCTCGATCAGCACGGTGCCCCGGGCCAGGCGTTTGACAAGGGCCCGGGCGCCACCGGCCTCGGCGACCTGACGGGGCGTCACCACGATGGTGCCGTAGCCGCCCACCCCGTACTCGGCCTTCACCACCGCCGCGGCCCCGGCGGCGGCACGGGCGGCCAGCACACGGGCGGCCCGCCGGCGCGACGTCACGCGCTCCTGCGCGGGGACGACGATGCCGGGGTGGGCCGGGGCCAGCGTGCGGAACAGCCGGTGGGCGGTCGCCTTGGACTCATAACGGCGCGTGACACGCAGCGCCCGGCCAAGGCCGTCCGGCCGTGCCAAAATCCGCTCGGACTCCGGAGTACGGCCCCAGGTGATCACCGGCAGCCCGGACCGCCCGATCCGCTCCAGCAGCGCCGGCCTGGCCAGGAGCGCCTCCGCCACTCCGCCGTCGTCCCCCGCGACCCCGCCGTACACCTCCACGTCCTGCCACTCCAGCACGCGGGCCAGCTCCCGCACCCAGAAGCCCTCGACCTGCTGCGGGAACACGAGGATCCGCGGATTCGGGCTGTAGAAGGCGGCCAGGCAGGCGTAGTGGCCCCCGGCGCGCCGCACCGCCGGCGAACCGTCGGCGAACTGGGCGTTGAAATCGCCGACGTTCCCGATGTGCACGGCCGGTGCCCCGCCGGTCCACGCCGCCACCCAGGAGGGCTCCGGCAGTCAGGGCCAGGCGGCCAGCAGCGGCAGCTCCCGGTCCGGCAGGGATCCGGACGGCGCGTCGCCGACCCGCTGGGCGCCCATCGCCAGATAGAAGGCCTCGGCGTGGGGGTCGGACTCGATGGTCAGCCGGGTGAAGCCGAGCCGGCCCGCCTCCCGCAGCACATGCCGGTACAGCAGGCGTCCCACTCCCCCGCCGATCGCGTCCGGGGCGACGAACAGCATCCCCAGCTCGCCCTCGGGGCCCTCTCCCTCCAGGGTGGCGAAGCCCAGGATCCGCCCGTCCTGCTCCACGACCGTGGTCCGGCGGGCCGCCACCTCGCCCGGGCGCAGCCGCAGTTCCTCCCGGCAGGCGGCCAGGAACGCCTCGTCGTACCCCCAGTGGCCCTTCGATCTGAGCGCCAGCTCGCTCAGCGTCTCGGCCTCGTCCTCCCGCCCCGCCCGCAGCCGCCGCGCCGCGGCCGCGGGCCCGGCCGCCGCCCTCCCGGGCCGATCACTCGTCATGTACAGATCCTGCCATCCCGGGCGATGAGTTTCCCCGCACCGGCCGGTCTTCCAGAGTGAACGCACCGAGAGGAGGTGGACGTTGACCGCTCATGACGAGACACCGGCGCCCCGCGGCCCGGGTCCCGAAGCCGGTGGCTCCGAATCCGGTGGCCCCGAAGCTCGTGCGGTGAGCGCCCCGGCCGTGCTGGTCCTGGACCCCGCGGTCGGCCGCGCCGACGTGCCCGGGCTGTGCGCGCGCCTGCGCGAGCTGGCGTCGCACGGCGCGGGGGCCGGTCCGGTCGTCGTGGACGTGGGCGCGGTCCGCGCCCCGGACCTGGCCGTACTCGAAGCGCTGGCCCGGCTCCAGCTCACCGCGCGACGCCTGGGCAGCGGGATCCGGCTGCGCGGCGTGAGCGGCGAGCTGCGGGCCGTCCTCGCCCGGTCGGGCCTCGACACCGCGCTGCCGACGGCGGGCCTACCCGGCGTCGGCGGGGTCGAGGCGGGCGGGCAGCCCGAAGAGCGGGAAGAGGCGGGCGGTGTCCAGGAAGGAGTTGAGCGCGGTGATCCGGCCGGCTGACACCTCGAGGACCTGGAGCGCCCATGGCTCGTGACCGCCGTCCGAGGCGGCACGGTACTGGCCGAAGGCGGGCGAGCCGTTCGCCACCGTCGGGACCAGCCGTGAGCCGCAGCAGCCCTTGCCGGTGCCCAGCAGCCACTGGCGGATGTCGGCGTGGCCGCGCATCCACAGCGAGTAGGGCGGCATCGACAGCGTCGCGTCCTCGTGCAGCAGTGAGGTGAGGGAGTCGAGGTCGTAGCGCTCGAAGGCGTCCACGTACCGGGCCAGCAGGGCGCGCTGCTCCTCGTCCAGCGGCTGGATGGGGTCGGTGGCGCTGATCCCGCTCGCGGCGATGGTGGCCCGCGCGCGCTGGAGCGCGCTGTTGACCGACGCGACCGTGGTGTCCAGCAGCTCGGCGACCTCGCTCGCCTTCCAGGCCAGCACCTCCCGCAGGATCAGCACCGCCCGCTGCCGGGGCGCCAGATGCTGCAGCGCGGCGATGAACGCCAGCCGCACGGACTCCCGCTGGGCGGCCAGCTCGGCCGGGTCGCCCTCCTCCGTCACGATCCGGCCGTCGGGCGCCGGCCCGACCCACGCGGTCTCCGGCAGGGGCGGCCCAAGCGGCGAGGAGGCCGACGCCACGGACGACAGGTCCATGGGCCGGGCGCGGCGCTGGCTGCCGCCCAGCATGTCCAGGCATACGTTGGTCGCGATGCGGTACAGCCACGACCGCACCGCCGACCGGCCCTCGAACCGGTCGAAGCCCCGCCAGGCCCGCACCATGGTCTCCTGCACGGCGTCCTCGGCCTCGAACCCCGAGCCCAGCATCCGGTAGCAGTACCCGGTCAGCTCCACCCGGTGCCGCTCCAGCTGCGGCTCGATCCCGGCCGCTCGCTCCGCCGCCTGCATGTCAGTCATCGCAAGGCCCCCTGTCGACCTCCGGTAATCCCATGGTCGCAAGGTAGCGGCTGGGTACGACAATCCCCCGGCGGCGGGCCGGCCGGAGCCTTGCCCGCGGGCATACGGCGCAGGTGAGCCCGGGCGCCGGGGGCCGTGCGGGGCCCGCGAGGCTCAGCCGACGGGCCGGGCACGGACCGTGGAGGAGTGCACCTGATGTCCCCCGCTGGCCAGCATCCTCACCTCGGCGCGGTCGCTTATCTCGGCGCGCACGATGCCGGTGTCGTCCGCGTACACGGGGTGTCCGCCCGGTCCGCTGCTGTCCGTACGGTGTACCACCACGATGTCTTCGGCGACGTCCTCGACGGCCTGGGCCGAAGCGTCCGGATGCACGAAGACCAGCTCATATCTCTCACGACGCGCCATGACACGCCCTCCTGCCACGCCATCCCGCCCCACTCCCCAAACCGGGACATTCAACACTATCGAACGGGCCCGGACGCGCAAGAGCGCGACCAGGCCACGCTTCAGCTACGTGAGCTGTCGCGCGGGGCGCGGGGCGGGCGCGGCAGCAGCAGCGCGGGGAGGAGCGCCAGGGCACAGAACGCCACGACCCACCAGAAGGTGTCCGCGAAGGCCTCGGCGGGGGCGTCCGGCCGATCGGCAGTCCGGTGCGCCAGGATCGTGCCCAGGACCGCCGCGCCGACGGAGGCACCCACCGTCTGGACCGTGGTGATGGCACTGGTCGCGCGCGGGATCGCGGCCGGCTCGAGGCCGTGGTACGCGGCTGCCATCACCGGCACGGTGGCGGCGGCGGTGGCCAGGCCCCACACGAACAGCGCGGCGGACAGCAGCACCTCGCTGGTGCCCGAGCCCATCCGGGCGCAGACCAGCGCGGCGGGCACGGCGGCGGCGATCCCGGCCAGCACGACCGGGCGGGCGCCGATACGGTCGGTCGCCCTGCCCACCAGCGGCAGGGCGGCCATGGTGCCCAGGCTTTGCGGGACCAGCAGCAGCCCGGCGGTGAGCGCGCTGTGGCCGCGCACCTGCTGGTAGTACAGCGGCATCAGGATCATGGCCCCGAAGATCGACATCCGGGAGAGAAAGTTCAGCGCGGACGCGGCGGCGAAGGGCCGCCGGGCGAACAGCCGCGGGTCCACGACCGGCGTGCCACGCGTACGCAGCCCGTGCAGCGTGAACGCGGCGAGCAGCGCCGCTCCGGCGGTGGTGAACGGCACGCTGGTGCGGTAGAGACCGTAGGTGAGAGCGGCGAGGGCCGGTGACAGCAGGGCGAGGCCGACCGCGTCCAGCGACGTCCCGGCGGCCGCGGGACGCGGCGCGCGGGGAATGCCTCGGCAGGCCAGCAGAACGGCCAGCAGGCCGATCGGCACATTGACGTAGAAGATCCATCGCCAACCGGGGCCTTCCACCAGCAGTCCGCCCAGCGGCGGACCGGCGATCGGGGCGAGCTGCGCGGGTATCGCCACGACGCTCATCACCCGGCCACGCCGCTCTGCCCCGGCGGCCTGGGCCACGATGGCCATGCTCAGCGGCACGATCATGCCACCGCCGACACCCTGGAGCACCCGGAAGGCGATCAGGCTGCCCGCCGACCACGCGGTGCCGCACAGCGCCGATCCGGCCGTGAAGACCGTGAGCGCGAACAGCCAGACGTTCTTGGCGCCGAAGCGTTCGGCGGCCCATCCGGCGACGGGGATGACCATGGCGATGGCCAGCAGATAGGCCGTACTGACCCACTGGATCACCGCTACCGAGGCGTCGAAGTCGCGGGCCACACCGGCCAGCGCAACGGTGACCATGGTCATGTCGAGCATCGAGGTCAGCGCGCCGACGACGACAACCGCGGCCAGCCGGAGCAGCGCCGCGTCGAGCCGCGCGGGCGCGGGGGCAGCCCCGGCAGCCGAGTCGGGGGAAGCAGGGGTTTGAGATGACGGATCACTCATAAGGAAGGAAACTACACGGTGCAGTGTAGCTCTGTACACTGCACGGTGCAGTTCCCGTCACGCACCGGACCGCCGCGCTCGCGGCACCAGATCAGGAGCGCCCATGCCCCGCCAGGCCACCCTTCGCCAGGGCTCGCCCGAGAAGCGCGCCGCCATCGTCGCGGCCGCCCTGCGGATCTTCGTACGTGAGGGGTACGCGCGCGCGAGCGTGGACGCGATCGCCGCCGACGCGAAGGTCTCCAAGCGCACCATCTACGACTACTTCGGCGACAAGGAACGGCTGTTCCTGGCGGCCATCGAGGAGACCGAGGCGGCGCAGGAGGAGGGCTTCCACGCGCTGCTCGAACAGACTCTGGATACCGTTACCGCCGCCGTTACTGCCACCGCCACCGCCACCGTCGCGACCGCGCCGGGGACCGGGGAGCAGGGGCCCGGGGCCGCGGAGCTGGAGGCGGCGCTGATCGCGTTCGGCCGGGAGTTCGCGTCCGCCGTCCTGCGGTCGCCGGTGCGGGCGGCGCTGGTCCGGCTGATCAGCGCCGAGGCCGGCCACTTCCCCGCCCTGCGGCGCCGCGCGGGCTCGGTGGGCCATGTGCAGCAGGCCATCGCCGAGCGGCTGGCGCGGTTCGCCGAGGCCGGACTGCTCGACATCGCCGACCCGGTCGAGGCCGCCGAGTACTTCGGGCTCCTGGTCACCGGCCGGGTGAACAACCGCTCGCTGTTCGGCGCCGTGGAGGTCGACGACGCGCTGATCGACGAGCTGGTGGCCGGCGGGGTGCGGTTCTTCCTGCGCGCGTACGCGCCCGGGCCCCGCCCCGGAGCGGGGATCCCGGGGTGACCGGCCGCGTCGCGCCCGCCCAGGTCAGCGGAGTGTCCTCGGCCGTCGGTCAGCCCGGCGCATGCGCGCGCCCGGCCGGGTTCAGGCGGATCAGGGCCGCGCCGTACGCGACGAGCCAGACGACCCACATCAGCCAGCCGACGAGGCCGAGGAGACCGAGGGGACCGGCGTGGTCGATGACCAGAGGAGCGAGGGTGGCCGAGGTGAACAGCAGCGCGGCCGACAGCAGCCCCAGGGCGCCATGCCATGACGGGATGAGTCCGGCGCGCAGGCCTCCGAGGGACAGGCCGACGAGGGCGAGGGCCAGGAAGGTGCCGTTGAGGGTGAACAGCGCGTCGTGAAACGCCCACAGCCCCGGGGCCGCGCCGGCGCGGCCCCCGTCTGTCGACGCGAGCGCGAGGCGCACCGCCACGACCCCGGCGAAGGCGGCGTTCTGCAGGGCCAGGCCGGCGAAGCCGAGCAGCGACCACACCTCGCCCCGGTCGCGCTCGGACCGCCACAGCGCGGACACCGCGCCCGCGCCGAACAGCGTGGCCAACACCCAGGCGGCGGGGGTGAGCGCGGAACCGACGCCCACGACGTCACCCTCCCCGCTGAAGAACGCCTCGACTTCGCCGATGTCGGCGCCGGTGAGCGGCAGACCGGCGGGGACCTGGATCACGTTGCTGAGCACGATCAGGAGGGCGAAGCCGAGGGCGGCGATGCCGCTGATCCGGGAGAAGCCCATCGCCGCCCCCGGGAGTGTTGTCTGACGTATTGTTTGATGTCTCATGTATTCATTATAAGCAGCGTAAAGCGATAAGGGGCAAGCGATGAGCGCAGAGCAGGGCCGGCGCCGCTATGACTCGGTGCGCCGGACGACGCAGGCGCAGCAGACCCGCGCGGAGATCGCCGACGCCGCCCGCCGCCTGTTCGTCTCCCAGGGATGGGCGGCGACCACCGTGCGGGATGTGGCGCGCGAGGCGGGGGTCTCCGTGCCGACGGTCTACGCGGCGTACGGAAACAAGACGGGGCTCACCCGGGCCCTGGCCGACGCGGCCGACCTGTCGGCCGACGCGTCGCGGATGCTCGCGGAGTTGGAGGCCCCGGCGGCCGACCCCGCCCGGCAACTCGCGGCGATGGCCGGCTATGACCGGCGGCTGTTCGAGCGCGCGGGCGACGTCATCGCGCTGGTGCGCGAAGCGGGCCGCGCCGAGCCGGAGTTGGCGACGGTCTACCGCGACGGCCGCGCCCGGGGCGACGAGACCCGTGTGCAGGTGTTCTCGTCCTGGCCGGCCGGCGTCCTCCGGCGCGGCCTGGACGTGCGGTCCGCGGTCGACGTCTACGCGGCCCTGTGCAACATAGACGTCTATACCCTGCTCACCACGGAACGCGGCTGGTCACCCGATCGGGTCGAGCAGTGGTGGGGCGAGGCGCTGGCCCGGGAGCTCCTGAGCTGAGCTCCGTGTTCCGCCCTCGCAGCCGGGCCGCGCACCCGCGCTTCAGGAGCCGTGGAAGCGGCGGTGCAGTTCGCGTACGCGCTCGGCGAGGGCGGGGAACGGGCCCTCCACCACCGCGCCCGGGACCACCTCCTGGATGGGCAGGGTCCGTACGGGCGGGGCCGGGACCCCGAGGTCGGTGAGCCAGGCCGCCAGTTGCTCGGAGGAGCTGACGTACACGATGCGGCCCAACCCGACCCAGCCATGGGCCGCGGCGCACATCGGGCAGTGTTCGCCCGAGGTGTAGACGGTGGCCGCGGCGCGCTCCTCAGGGGTCAGGTTGGCCGCGGCCCAGCGCGCGATCTCGAACTCGGGGTGGCGGGTGTGGTCGCCGGACGCCACATGGTTGTGGTCCTCGAAGAGGACGGTCCCGTCCGCGGCGACGAGCACCGAACCGAACGGCTCGTCGCCCGCTTCCAGGGCCTCGGTCGCCAGCTCCACGCAGCGGCGCAGATGGCGCAGGTCGGCGTCGTTCGTCATGGTGGCCTCCTCGGGAAGTGATCTTCGCGGGATGCTAGAGCCTCGCCGCGCCCGAGCGCATCCGCATAAGGGGTCCTTTCAGAATGCTGGGCGTCGGTTGTCCCCGCCTGGCGATCTTCGGGACGATGCCGCGCTCGCGCAGTTGGCGGCGGTACGCGTCGTGGTCGTAGCCGCGATCGGCATACAGCGCGCGAACAGCACACCCTGCAGTGTCTTGCGGTCATCGATCCGCTTGCGCTCCGGGTGCCGGAAGCGCCGTTCATGCTTCGGCAGCAGCGGCTCGATCACCGCCCAGAGCTCGTCGCTGACCTCCCACGGCTTCCGCCGCGTCATGGTCACAGCCCCTCTACACCGCCGTCAACGAAGTACAGGGCCGTGAGCGCCTGACCGAGTTCAGCGAGACGTGGGGCAAGAAGTACCCCTCGATTGACCAGAACGGGGTCCGGCCCGCTCGGCGAGCGGGCCGGACCCCGTGTGCAACCACCGTGACGTCGGCGTTCAGGACGTCGCCGACATCGCCTCCTGCTGGTCCTTCGCCGCGGCCTCCATCGCCAGCCGCTGCCGGCGCGTGGCCGGCCCGAAGATGGCCAGCACGACGGCGCCGACCGTCCAGGTCCCGGCGATGAACATGAAGACCGCCTGGTAGCCGATTCCGTTGTAGATCCCGGCGATCATCAGCGGACCGACCGCGTTCGACAGCCGCCCCAGGCCGTAGGAGATGCTGGTGCCGAGCGAGCGGCCCTTGGTGTCGTAGAGCTCGGGCGAGTACGCATAGGCCAGGGCGGTGTAGCCGCGCTCGAAGAGATTGACCAGGAAGCCGAAGACGACGATCAGCAGCGGGGTGAAGGTCAGTCCGTACACCAGGCCGGACGCGGCGATCATCAGCCCAAAGATCACCAGACACCACTTGCGCTCGAACCGGTCGGTGACCATCGCGGCGAGGAAGGAGCCGAGCGGTGCGCCGACCGTGGTCAGGGCGACATAGAAGATCGAGTCCTCCACGCTGACGCCCTCGGCGGCCAGCAGCGTCGGCGCCCAGCTGGAGTAACCAAAGAAGCCGATGGTCTGGGTCAACCACAGTACCGACAGCAGGATCGTGGGGAACAGGAACTTCCTGTCCCTGAGCATGCCCAGGCCGGACTTGGTGACCGGGCCCTGCGGCTGCGGGGCCTCCGCAGCGGGCAGCTGGCCGTGCTCGGCTGCCACGCTCGCCTCGATGCGAGCCAGGACGGCCTCGGCCTCTCCGTGGCGACCGCGGGACTCAAGCCACTGCGGGGACTCCTCGACCTTCCGCACGAAGAGCAGGAACAGCACGCCCAGGGAGCCCCACAGATAGACCAGGCGCCAGGACCAGTCGGAGATCGGCACCACCATGGAGGCGATGAGGTTGGTGGCGGGGGTACCGCAGATGCCGATGACGATGGCGTACGCCTGGAACTTGCCACGCTTGGCGCGGGGGTAGAGCTCGCTGATGTAGACGACGGCGACGACGGTCATCGCCGACAGTCCCGCCGAGGTCAGCACGCGGAAGACGCCCAGGGACCAGATGTCCCAGGCGAAGATGCATGCGAACGACCACAGAGCGAACCACACCGTGGTCAGGGTGAGAGTGCGCTTGCGACCCAGCCGGTCGGCCAGCCCGCCGGCCACGACGGAACCGATGAACATGCCCACGAAGGACAACGAGGTCACATAGGCGACCTGGTTGACGTCGGCGCCCCACTGTTCGCGCACCACCGGGGCCGTGATGGCGAAGGTGTTGATGTCCGCGAACTCGAAGAAGTAGGCGAACGCCACCGTGACGAGAGTGGTCTTGTGGAACTTCGAGATGGGCAGCCGGTCGAGCCGGTTGGCCGCGTTGGCGCTGGGGGTGTGCTGCACTGCACGCTCCTGGGATGGGGACCCGGCACCGTTGCCGTGTCGGAGGTTGCGGTCAGTTGGCCTCTTTGGGCCAGTACAGGCGCATGGGGTTGTCGACCAGCAGCGCGTGTTGCTTGGTCGGGGTTGTGGCCACATGCGGGATGTGGTCGACGAGAAGACCGTCGTCGGGCATGTGGTCCTTGAGATTGGGATGGGGCCAGTCGGTGCCCCACAGGGCCCGGTCGGTGAACTCGTCGACGACCTTGCGGGCGAACGGCACGACGTCGCGGTAGGCGTGGCGCTCCCGGGCCAGGGCCCGCGGCCCGGTGACGGTCAGGCGCTCGGGGCAGGAGACCTTGACCCAGACGTCGTTGGCCTCGACGAAGCGCAGGAAGCGCGCGAACTCGGGCCCGTCCGGGGCCTTGGTGACGTCGGGGCGTCCCATGTGGTCGACGACGAGCGGCACCGGCAGAGAGGCGAAGAACGGCGCCAGGTCGGCCAGGTCGGGAGCCTCGAAGTAGAGGACGACGTGCCACCTCAGCGGTGCGATCCTGCGGGCGATGGTCTCCAGCGCCTCGGTGGGCGCGGTGTCCACGAGGCGTCGGACGAAGTTGAAGCGCACTCCCCGCACTCCGGCGTCGTGCAGGCGCTGCAGCTCCTCCTCACTGACGTCGGGACGTACGGTGGCCACGCCGCGGGCCCGGCCGCCGGCGGCACGCAGGGCGTCCACCAGGGCGCTGTTGTCGGCGCCGTGGCAGGTGGCCTGCACGATGACGTTGCGCGAGATGCCGAGGTGGTCGCGGAGCGCGAATAGGTCGTGCTTGGAGGCGTCGACGGGCGTGTACTTGCGCTCGGGTGCGTACGGGAACTCCGCGGCGGGGCCGAACACGTGGCAGTGGGCATCCACGGCTCCCTCTGGCAAGGCGAAGGCAGGCTTGCTGGGGCCGCGGTACCAGTCGAGCCAGCCGGGGGTGACGGCGAAGGTCTCGTCGGTCATCAGGAATGCTCCTCAGGTCGTCAGTCGACGTAGGTCAGGCCGAGCTCGGCCAAGGGCCCGCGCATTCCGTACATGTCCAGGCCGAGCTCCCCGCCCCGGAACCGCTCCCGCTTGCCCGCCTCGCCGGCCTCGCGCTTCGCGGCGGCCTCGGCGACCGCGGCGGCCCTGGCGGCGGGGACGACGACGACGCCATCGGTGTCCGCGACGATCACGTCCCCCGGGGTGACCAGCGCGTTGGCGACGACGACGGGAACGTTGACCGAGCCGAGCGTGGCCTTGACGGTGCCCTTGGCGTTGATGGCGCGGGAGAAGACGGGGAAGTCCATCCGCCGCAGCTCATCGACGTCACGGCAGCCGCCGTCGATGACCAGGCCCCTGGCGCCGCGGGCGCGGAGGGAGGTGGCGAGCAACTCGCCGAAGAAGCCGTCCTCGCTCTCTGTGGTGCAGCCGGCGACGACGACATCGCCCTCCTGCACCTGCTCGGCGGCCACGTGCAGCATCCAGTTGTCGCCTGGCTGCAGCAGCACGGTGACCGCGGTGCCGCAGAGCTGCGCGCCCTCGTAGACGGGCCGGAGATACGGGCGCATCAGGCCGAGGCGGCCCATGGCCTCGTGGACGGTGGCGACCCCGAACTGTGACAGGGCCTCGACCGCCGTGTAGTCGGCACGTTCGATGTTCCGATGGACGACTCCGAGCTCGTGCATGCTGCGGCTCCTTGCGTTCTCGTGGGTGACCGGGGAATGGCCGGCGCGGGGTTGCGGGGCTCAGCGGCCCTGGGCGGTCAGGCGGGCGTCCAAGCGTGGGTAGACACGCCTGGCGTTCCGCTCCTCGACGGCCGCCAGGTCCTCGTCGGAAAGGCCGGCGTTCTCTACGTAGCGGCGGGTGTCGTCGAAGTGGTGACCGGTGCGCGGGTCGATGCCGCGGACGGCGCCGATCATCTCGGAGGCGAACAGGACGTTGGCGTGCGGGATCACGTCCAGCAGCAGATCGATGCCGGGCTGGTGGTAGACGCAGGTGTCGAAGAAGACGTTGCGTAGCAGCGACTCCTCCGGCTCCCGCCTGCCCAGCGCCTGCGCCAGGCCGCGGAAGCGGCCCCAGTGGTACGGCACGGCGCCGCCGCCGTGCGGGATGACCAGGCGCAGCTCGGGGAAGTCGGCAAACAGGTCCCCGGTCAGCAGCTGCATGAACGCCGTGGTGTCGGCGTTGAGGTAGTGCGCCCCGGTGGTGTGGAAGGCCGGGTTGCAGCTGGTGGAGACGTGCACCATGGCCGGCACGTCCAGCTCGACGAGCTTCTGCCACACCGGGTACCAGGACCGGTCGGTCAGCGGCGGAGCGGTCCAGTGGCCGCCGGAGGGGTCAGGGTTGACGTTGACGGTGACGGCGCCGAGCTCCAGCACGGCGCGCTCGAGCTCGGGGACGACGGTGGCCGGAGCGACCCCCGGTGACTGCGGCAGCATCGCCCCGGGGGCGAACCGCCCGGGATACAGCTCGGCGACACGGTGGCACAGGTCGTTGCAGATGCGGGCCCAGGCGGAGGAGGTCGCGAAGTCCCCGATGTGGTGGGCCATGAACGAGGCGCGGGGGGAGAAGACGGTGACGTCGATGCCGCGCTTGTCCATCAGGCGCAGCTGGTTGGCTTCGATCGACTCGCGGATCCGGTCGTCGCTGATGGCAGGCCCGGCGGGGTCGGGCGCCTGCGCCGGGTCGGTGAGCGCGGCGACCTGGGCGTCGCGCCACTCCCCCAGGGGAGCCGGCGCGGTCGTGTAGTGGCCGTGGATGTCGATGATCACTCGGTGATCTCCTGCGTGGTGGGGGCGGGGTCCCAGACGGAACGGGGTACGAGCAGGTCGCCGGCCATGAGGAGGCGGGCGGTGCGCAGCAGCGCGGAGCGTGCGACCTGCTGGGGGGCGTCCGGGTCGAGGCCGAGGGTGACGCTGAACTCTCCGGACGGATGCTCGACGGAGACAGTGACCTCCGTGCCGGACACGGGAGCGGCGACGTCGCGGGCGACGCTGCCTTCGAGCACGCAGGCGGTGGCGGCCGTGACAGCCGCCAGCACGCCGATGGACTGGTGGCACACCCGCGGGATGAGGCTGCGCGTGCAGAGGGTGCCGCCCCGACGCGGCGGCGCCACCAGCGTCATCTTCGGGTAGTTCTTCTTCGTGACGTCGCCCAGGCCCATGGCTTCGCCGCAGACCAGGCGCAGTGCCTCCACGCGGGCCTTGAGCCCGTCGTCGGCGTCGATCTCCGCCGGCGTCTCGTAGCCGGTAGCGCCCAGGCGCTCGGCTGCCACGATCACGAGGGGCTGGCCGTTGTCGATCAGGGTGACGTCGACGGCGCCGACACCGGGGACCGCGACGGTGTCGCAGGGGTTCCCGGTGGGGAGCAGGGAGCCGGCGACGGAGCCAGCGGTGTCCAAGAAGCCGATCTCGACCGGAGCGGCGGCGCCGGGGACCCCGTCGATGCGGGCCTGGCCCTCGTAGGCGACATGCCGCACCCCGTCGGGGCCCGCCGGCGTGGCGACGGTGATCTCGGCGACCATGCCGGTGTTGCGGGTGAGCACGCGGGCAGTGGTGCGCTCGGCGGCGGGGACGACCATGCCGGTCTCGATGCCGAACGGCAGCACGGCGGCGAGCATGTTGCCGCAGTTGGACGAGGTGTCGACGGTGTCCCCGCCAGGCTGCACCTGCGCGAAGGTCCACTCCACGTCGACGCCGGGTACCGTCCCCGGACGCACGAGTCCGACCTTGCTGGTCAGCGGATGCGCACCGCCGATGCCGTCGATCTGGCGCGGGTCGGGCGACCCCAGCGCGGCCAGCAGCACGGCGTCCCGGATCCCGGTGTCCTCGGGCAGCAGCCGCGCGTCGAAGAACGGCCCCCGCGAGGTGCCTCCCCGCATGAACAGGCACGGAATCGCAGTCTGAGAGCCGCGACGGCGGGTCCCGCGGACCTGGGCGGCTGCTTCGGCGGGCATGGCCACTCCTTCGTGAGCTGGGGGTGTGCAGGGAAAACTAGATCACCGACCAGATCGTTGACAATATATTTGAAAATATTGCCGCCAAGGTTCTCGAGGGTGCTGCCGACGACCGTGCGGCACTAGGCTCGCCCTCACAGACCTGCTGGCAGGAGGGGCGATCGAGTGGCGGACAAGTTGACGGGCGCAGCTGGACGCCAGCACGTGGCCGAGGCCGTCAGGCACGCCCTGCGTTCCGGAGACCTGGTGCCTGGGCAGCGGCTTGTGGAGAACGACCTGGCCGAGGCCTACGGGGCGACCCGCAGCGCCGCCCGCGAGGCGCTACAGGACCTCGCCGCCGAAGAGGTCGTCGAGATCCTCCCTCGCCGCGGAGCCCGCGTCCGGGTGGTGTCCGTCGACGAGGCCATCCAGATCACCGAGTGCCGCTCCGCGCTGGAGCAGCTGTGCGCCATGAAGGCGGCCACGCAGGCGAGCCACGCACAGCGCGCGGAGCTGCGCCGGATCGGCGCCGAGATGCAGCAGGCCGTCGCAGGCGGAGCGGTGCACACCTACTCCGAACTCAACCGGCGCCTGCACGAGCTCGTGGTCGAGGCCAGCGGCCAAGAGGTGGCCAGGCGTCAGCTCGATCGGCTCAACGGACCGATGGTGCGCTTCCAGTTCCGGCTGGCGCTGCGCCCCGGCCGTCCCGCCCAGTCCCTGCAGCAGCATCTGGACATCATCGATGCGATCGTCAGCGGTGACGCCACGGCAGCGGCACGGGCTGCAGCCGCACACCTGGAGGACGTGATCGAGCAACTGCGATCCCCGGCCGCCATGCCGCTCGCGCCGGTGCCGGTGCCGACCGGCGCCTGAACGACCGGTCGCTGGGGGCCGCGGACGATGCGGCGGCTTGGTCGCCTCGGTGGACGGGATGCGCTTCGTCGTGCCGGTGCCCTCGGTGTGCGCGCGGCCGAACCCGAAGTACTTCGGACGCCGGGGGCGGCGCGACCTGGCTCAACATGATCAACGATCAGGCGGCCGGGCTCGGCGGCAAGGTCGTGGCGGGCACCCCGCGCGACTCCCTGTACGTGCCGGACGTCCTCTACGACCGCGACGGCGGCAAGCGCCCGGACATGATCGTCACCGACACCGCCAGCTACAGCGACATCGTCCCGCGACGAGGACGTCGCCCGCCTCTCCCCGTTCGTACGGCACCACATCAACGTGCTCGGCCGGTACTCCTTCCAGCTTCCCGACCTGCCCGGCGGCCTGCGGCCCCTGCGCGACCCGGACGCCACCGACGACGAGTGACCGGCCTGGCCTGCGCTGCCGTACGAGGGCCTGACCTCAACCCTGCTGAAGGCGTGTGGGCGCATCTGAAGAGCAGCCTGGGCAACCTGGCTCCGTGCAGCATCAGCGAACTCGGCGCACTGGCCCGCACCCGCCTGAAACGGCGGCAGACTGGCCCGTATGAAACGACTATTGGTGGATGTGGACAGCGTAACTACGCGGCTGGTTCGTCGATTCGGTCCACAGGTTGCCGAATGGTGCGCTGAGACGCCGAACCTGATCGCACGGTTGACGTCCCGTTGGGACCTTTCCCTCGGTGAATCCCTCCCGGATGGTGCGTCGTCGGTCACGTTGCGATGCCAATGGCCTGACGGCACGCCCGCGGTGCTGAAGCTCAGTCCGGATCGGGCCCTTTTGGTCGAGCAGGTCGGAATGTTGGGGTGGTTCGCTGCCTCGGGCCGGGTGCCCGCTGTGCTGGCCGTCGACGAGGACGCGGGCGCAATGGTGTTGGAAGAGGTCGTGCCCGGAACGCCGGCGGAGGACATGCCTGCTGCTTCGCTTCCCGGGCAGTGGTCGGATCTGCTCGCCGCGTTGCACGGGGTCGCTCCGCCTCCGCGGCCGCCGCGTGTGCTGCGCGGCCGGTGCGAGGAGGCCTTCGCTCGTGTCGGTAGGCGGCTGTCCGAGCCTGCGATCAGTGCACGTATCGATGTCACTGCGTGGAGCAGGGCCATCCAGCGGTGTGAGCGGCTGCTGGACACGCAAGCGACAACCGTGTTGCTCCACGGTGACCTGCACCTGGGCAACGTGCTCGACGGTGGCGCGGAGCGCGGTCTGATGGCCATCGATCCGAAGGCATGTGTGGGTGATCCGTGCTTCGACGCTGTGGACTACGTCGTGGCCGGCGCCGGGCTGGAGGGCGTCGAGACTCGCTGCGCGCGCGTGGCGGCGGCGTGCGGGCTCGATGGCGACCGGCTCCACGCCTGGAGCCAGGTGATCGCCCCGTTCGCGGCCATCGCCCACCTCGGTAACGGTGGTGAGGAGCCGGTGATCGATGAACTGCTCGCGTTGTAGACCCGCATTCGGAATGTCCCGTTCCGTTGTGGTGACCTGCGTGTCCTCGAAATGTCTCACTCGTGGACCACGGCATCCTGTCTCACTGTCTTGGCCCTTCGGGTCCGTTCACCTGAATAATGTGGCCGATGAGCGGGACTTTGTGCATTCACTTCACCGACACAGACTTCCGGCATGTGCAGTTCGCCAACGCCCCCGATCCGATGTGGGAAGCGATCCTGGCCCTGCACGTGTTGGAGATCCCGGCGAGTGAGGTTCCGCTGCAACTTCGCGCTTGGCGCGGCCGGACACGAAGGAACGTCACCAGGCCGCCCATCCGCAAGGCGGTGCAGCTGCTGGCCGACCTCGCCCCATCGGACGCCTCCTACTTCCCCGACTTCCTCACCCCCGTCGAAGCCCTTGAAGGCTTGGAGGCGGGGATCGACATGCTGCGCTCCACCTCCAGAAGGCGTCTCGCCCGCGAGTTGCAGTACGCCTCCCGAACCCGAAACCTGCCTGTCTGGACACGCCGCCTTGCCGCCGGTGAACAGCAGCAGGTGGATGAGGTAGCTGCCGCGATCAGACTCGTCCACGACCAGTTGATCACTCCTGCCTGGTCCATGATCGATGCCACCGTCGGCCGGGACCGACTGCTACGTCTGGACGCCCTCAACGATGGCATCGACGGTCTTTTGGCGTCCCTGAGTACCTTCACCTGGACCCCGCCCATCCTGTCCGCGCCATATCCGATGGATTTCGACATACACCTCAAGGGCGGCGGCGTTCGTTTTGCCCCCTCCTACTTCTGCTACGGGGCGCCGGTCGCCATCGTCGACCAGCACCTACCGCCGGTCGTCGTCTATCCCGTCGCCCACCGCATGCTGACCGAAGCGACGGTAGGCGCGCACGCTGAGGCGCTCAAGCACCTTCTCGGTGGCAGTCGGGCGAAGGTCCTGGACGCGCTGCGTTGTCCGTCGACCACGGGCCACCTGGCCGCCCGTCTCGGCGTCTCTGAGTCCGCGGCCAGCGGCCACATCAAGGTCCTGCGCGATGCCGGCCTGGTGGGCAGCGTGTGGGGCGGCGGGCGCAAGACGCACACGCTGACGGTGGAGGGTCAAATAGTTCTTGGCCTCGAACTGCCCCGCTAAGCAACCGCTGTGAGCTGGTGTTTTCGGGCACAGCGAAAGTTGAGCCGCTTCGCCGCCAAGGCATGTCTCTATGCTCCGTGACCGCCCCTTCCCGCTCTGGTGGACGACCTCTGACCGTGAAGAGAGTGACGGGGCCGCTCTATCTGCCCTGCGGCATCCTCCGGCTCCACGCGCCGGACCGGTCGATGGGCAGTCACCGGCAAGGGAAGGGCCGTATGCGTTACCCAACTACCACTGGCGCCTACGACGTGTGCGACGTCGAGAGCACGCTATACACCGGGCAGAACACAACGGAGTTCGTTCACGGTGAGATCCCCACCTGGGAGCAGTGCGACACCGAGCTGGACGAGGACCGCGACTTCGACGGCGGCGAGCTCATGGAGTTCCGAACAGAAGCGGTCGAAGAGCTTGTGGGCGAGGAACTCTGCTTGAAACTGGAGAAGAAGGGCGACACGGGCAAGGACATGTTGTTCTACGTGCGCTTCGATGAGGCCCGCGCTCCGCGCGGGCCAGGCAACACACCCACGATCAAGATCTCTTACAAGCAGCTCACATGAGGGGCCGCTGGATTGCCGCCATCGTCGTGATTGGCCTGGCCGCGGTCGCCGGCTTGCTGTACTTCACCGGCCGCGACGGCGCGGGAGACGAACAGGCAACAACGCTGACTGTCGATGTGTCTGGGCTACCGAAAGGCGTCCAGGCCGATGTCAAGGTGAACGGGACAGGCGAAGCACACGACTACTCTCTGTCTGGATCTGACACTCGCAGGGTCGCCCCCGGAAACTATCTGATCACGATAGGGGCGGTCGTCCACGGCGAATACCGGTACATGGGCGCCACGGACAGCGTGGTCGTCACGGCAACGCAGGGCACGGACACGAGGTCGACCGCAGAGTACCGGGTCAGCCTGCACAAGGCCGCCCGTGTGGCACCCGCTGGCGCCGACTCCCCCATCGAGCAGGTCACCGAAACGTCGGTGACTCTGGCCCCCAACACCTACACAGACCAGCTCAAGCCCGGGCAGATCCTCGTGTCGGCGGCGACTGAGGCGCAGCCGACACCGTTCGCAGCTGTCGTCACTGCCACCACCGAGAAGGCAGGTGGCCGGCTGGTGGCCAACGTGGTGCACGTTCTGATGAGTTCGGTGATGCCGAAGATGGTCCTCCGGATCAACAACCCGAAGCCGAAGCCGACAGGACAGGGGATCTCCCGCGCTTCGCTCGTCGACCTGCCAGAACCGCAGCCGACCAGGGAGGTCACGTTGGGCCTGGGCGACTGCGGAAGAGGAAGTGCCGCAGTGCGTGCCAGCTTCGACGACTTCGAGACGGAGTTCACCAGTGAGGTCGACATCGAGTGGTACCAGCTGGGCGGCAAGGTGACGATCCCTAACCCCTTCGGCCGGGACGTCACGATCAGCATGGAGGTCAGAGCCCCGAAGAAGATGACGGCCCGTGCCACCGCTGATGTCCACGGGAAGGTGAAAGCGGAGTTCCTCACCAAGGCGGCCCTGTCGTGCTCCCATGAGACGTTCGAGATGAAAGACCCCTTCCGTGTCGACAAGGGCTTGAACAAGGCGTGCAAGGCCGCGGGGAAGGTCCTCAGGCTCGGGCCGCTCGCTCCCGGCTGCAAGCTCACGTTCAAGGGCGACGTGGAGATCGAAGCCAGCAAGGAGTTCTCCACCGGCGTGACCATCGCAGCCGGGATCGACACTGCGGCTTCCTGGAGGTTCCCCGGAAGCAAGCCCCATCCACCACTGACGCTGGCCGCAGGCCCGGACATCCATGTGGACGACAAGTGGTTCTCCTCACCGGACGACACAAAGGTCTCCGGAGCGGTACGGATGGGGATGGCCACCATCATCGAGGCGTCGATCGGAGGCGGCACCGAAAAGACCGACCTCAGCCTCGAATACGAGATTTGGTACCCGCGAGGTGTCAAGTATGAGACCGACCGCGAAAAGGTGGAGGTGGAAGGCGTCATCGACCACACGATGGGCCTCACTCTGGACCTTCCGGACGTGAAGATCCTCGACAAAATTCCGGACCCCAAAGCGGAGTTCAAGTTCGTCCCGATCAAGTTCCCCATCGGGGAGATCCAACTCGGCTTCACCGACCCGGATCACCCTCTGCCCTCATCCACCGACTTCGACTTCGACCTCGGCGAAGAGGACGACAAGGACGGCGGCGGATCGACCGCTCCCGACCCGCAGGACTCCGGCGCACCGGACCCCGCCGGGCTGGTCAAGGCCGTTGACCGTCAACAGCTGACCGTTCCCTACCCGGGTGGAGCGTGCCAGCAGTCGGTAGTGGATCTCGACGTGCCGGAAGTCCACGACGACATCAGCAACCGAAACGAAATCGGCTACAGCCTCTGCAACAGCAAAGAAGTGTCGCTGGCAGGAAAGAACTTCGGCACCGGGCCCAGCACACCGCCCGCCAGCCCTGCCGAGTGCATCGAGCAGGCGCAGCGTCGTGGAACCGGTGACAAGGACCCGTCCGACTTCCACCGCGGCGACACGTTCTGCGTCATCACCTCTGAGAACAACGTCGCGTGGCTGAAATTCACCGGTTCTACCGATGTCGGCGACACACTCCCCGATCTGCACTTCGAACTCACCCTCTGGAAGAAGGACTCTCCATGAACCAACGTGCAGCACGCGCCGCTACCGCAGCTGCCCTGACGCTCGGCACCCTGACCGCTTGTGGTGGCGCAAGCGGCGACGGCACAGGCGGTGGCGGTGAGGCCGGGCAGGCCACCGGCGGCACAGGCGTATCCGACCCCGAGAGCAGTGAGCGGCCGTTGGAGCTCGTCAAAGCCGACACCACCGCAGAAGTGGCCGCCATCATCAAGAAGGTCTTCGGCCCGTGCATTCAGATGCATCCAGATGACCACCCGATGCCTTCGAGTAAAGAGGGCAACACATGCGTCTACGAAGACGGCAGCAGCGTTGCAAGTCTCCAGATCGACCTGATCGACAACACGGAGCGCGAACGGCTGCATCTGAAGGCTGACAGCGTCGGCTACCTCCTGTACGGCGAAGGCTTCATGATCGACTTTGAAACCCCCCAACAGCAGCAAGCGCTTGAGGCCGCCGGGCTGCTGTATCTGAACTGTGAAGACGGCTTCGACGCGTACGTGAAGGCCAATGAGGGCGTGAAGACGATCCGCACCGTAAAGGCGACCATTGCCGGCTGCCGTTACACCGAGACAGACCTGACCCGCTTCATGTAAACCCTGCACAGGCCCAGGAACATGACTGCCACAAGATCGCCACCGGCGTGGATGCCTCGCACGTGCAGGCCAAGCGAGGGCGAAGCAGCCCAAAAGGCGGTCCGAGTCCGGTTGACCGTGCACGGCCGGGCTCGAAGCACCACGTGCTGACCGACGCGCACGGAACCCCGCTGCGGGTGTCGCTGACCGGCGGGCACGGAACCGCGCTGCGGGTGTCGCTGACCGGCGGGCACCGCAACGATGTCACCCAGCTTCTGCCGCTGGTCGACGGCCTGCCTCCGGTGCGGGGCAAGCAGGGCCGGCCCCGGCGCAAGCCCCGCACGCTGTATGCCGATCGCGGCTACGACCACGACGCGTACCGCCACCAACGGCGCGAGCGCGGCATCGTCCCGAGACGCCTTCCTCCAACTCGCCCACTGCATGACCCTCGCCCGCAAGAACCCAGCATTCTGAAAGGATCCCTAAGAGGCCGGGGAGTGGTCAGGAATAGTCCCTGCCCATCAGCGAGGAGAATTCGTCCGGGTCGGCATCGAATCCGCGGATCCCCTCATGGAATTGCCACTCCCCCGAGTCGTTCCGGATGAATTCGGCGATCGTCGCGGCCTTGGCGCCCAGCGCCCCGACGAAACCGCTGCTCGTCAGTTCGGTGATCCCGTCGGCTATCCGGAAGCTGCAGTTGGCCACGTCGCTGAAGGTCTTCGGACCGCTGCCCTGCTGGATGGCCACGCCCACGACCACCCGGGTGTAGGAGGGGGACAGCCGGTCCAGCTCCAAGGTCATGACCTCGTCGGCGCCGAGGCCCTGGCCGGTCTGGCTGTCCCGGTTGAGGGTGATGGTGCCGTCGGGCGACCGGCGGTCGAAGTGCACGAGATAGGCCGGTTCGCCGTGCGGGTCCGCCGCGGTGTAGGTCGCCGCGACGATGTCGAGATCGTGGGCCGGCTGCCCCAGCGAGCTGGGGTCCCACTTGAGTGACACCTGGACTTTGCTCGGGCCCTTGTTGAGACCGGTCACCTGACTCCCCTTTCCGGAATTGAGCCGGCAGAATTCCCTCCCGGCCGGATCCTGCTACCTCAATCCTGCTGTCTCAATCCCGCTGCACAACATTGGAGTTGGGATTTTATCAGCGACATCCGTCCGGGAGCGGCGGGACACGGCCGCCGGGCTCGCAACGCCCGCCTCGCCCGGCACACCCGGCACACCCGGCACACCCGGCACACCCGCACCAAACGGGACATGCCCGCACCGCGCGGGACACGCCCGGACCGGGAATCAGCGACCGCCGCCGGCCGAGACCCCCGTCTGGCGAAGCTCGTGGCGCAGCCGTGCCAGCTCGCCGTGGCCGTGCGCCGAATATGACCCGGTCAACCGCCCGGCCTTGTGGAGCTTGAGCCGGTAAGGGATGGCACCGGCCAGTCGGAGCACGGCCGCGAACGGGGCGAGCAGCAGCCGCAGCAGGAGTTCGACCAGCCAGAACGGCAGCATTACCGCGAAGACGAGAAGAAAGGGCAGGGCGATGATCGCGGAGATCGGGTCATCGCCCAGACCACTCGGGGCGTGCTCGAACGCTACTTCCGGTTTGACCCACCGCGGCCATGCCAGCCTCTGCTGTCGCAGCCGCCACTTGGTTCCGGATCCATCTTTCCAGCGCACCCCGGCACCCTATATCCCCCCTCTGGACGCCCCGCGGCCGGGCCGCCCGCCCGGCGACCGGCCGATTCGGCGTGATCGCCGACCCGGCGGAGGCTTCGCTCTTGACGTTCCATCAGAGCCGTCGTCTAATTTCATGCCTCGCGTCGCCCCGGGCGGAATTCCGAAGCCGTACCTTCGGTCCACGTGCCGGGAATGATCTCCCTTTTACCCCGCTCTGCCGATTCTTTCGGAGAAGCCATGAGATCTGCTGACCGGCTCGGCGACCTCGTCATCGGCATCACTCCTTTCGGACGACCGGACGCCAGGCTCGCCGCGGCGGTCGGCCGCGCCGGAGGGCTCGGGGTCCTGGACCTGGGAGCCGGGGACCGGCGGGCCCGGGAGGCGCTGGAGCGCCTCCGGGGCTGGGCCCCCGACGGCCGGTACGGAGTGCGGATCGGCCCCGGCTGCCGGCTGGCGCCCGCGGACCTGGCGGCGGCCCGCGCCGGGGCGGGGCCCCGGGACGGGGGCGTTGGCGCGGGTCCGGACACGGTGGTTCTCGCGGCGGACTCCCCCTGGGCGGTGGCCGAAGCCGTGGGCCACCACCGCGTCCTCGCCGAGGTCACCGACCTGGACGAAGCGCTCGATGCCGTACGGGCAGGGGCGCACGGCCTGATCGCCCGGGGTGGCGAGAGCGGCGGCCGGGTCGGGGCGCTCGGCACGTTCGTACTCCTCCAGCAGTTGCTCGCCGAGCCGGAGGTGTCCGTACCCGTGTGGGCCTGTGGCGGGATCGGCGTCCACACGGCCGCGGCGGCGGTCGTCGGCGGGGCGGCGGGCGTCGTGCTGGACACCCAGCTGGCGCTGCTCGCCGAGTCGGGGGTGCCCGAGGAGACGGCTGCCGCGCTCCGTTCCCTGGACGGCTCGGAGACCGCCGTGGTCGACGGCCATCGCGTGCTGCGCCGGCGGGTACGCGATCCGCGCGCCCGGCCGCTGCCCGTGGGCCAGGACGGCTTTCTGGCGGCGCGCTTCGCCGAGCGCCACGCCGACGTCGGCCGGACCGTACGCGCCGTGGCCGAGGCCGTGCGGGATGCCGTACGGGACGACCGCGCCGCCTCCGCGCTGCGCCCGGGCTCGCCGATGTGCGTCGCGCTCGGCACCCGGCTGCCGGTGGCGCAGGGGCCGATGACCCGGGTCAGCGACCGGGCCGGGTTCGCCTCCGCGGTCGCCGCCGAGGGCGCTCTGCCGTTCTTCGCACTCGCCCTCGCCGGGCGCGAGCAGGCGCGCGCCATGCTGGCGGACGCGGCGGCCGCCCTGCCGGGGCGGCCGTGGGGGGTGGGGGTGCTCGGCTTCGCGCCGGAGGAGATCAGAGCGGCCCAGCTCGAGGCCGTACGGGAGGTCCGCCCCAGCCACGCGATCATCGCGGGCGGGCGGCCCGCCCAGGCCGAGGCGCTGGAGAAGGCCGGGATCGCCACCTTTCTGCATGTCCCTTCGCCGGGGCTGCTGGGGCAGTTCCTGCGGTCCGGCGCCCGTCGGTTCGTGTTCGAGGGCTCCGAGTGCGGCGGGCATGTCGGCCCGCGCCACAGCTTTCCGCTGTGGGAGGCCCAGATCGCGGTGATCGAGGACTTCCTGGACGAGGCGCGCGGGGATGGGGCCGCGGCCCCGATCGAGGTCTTCTTCGCGGGCGGTGTCCACGACGAGCGGTCCGCTGCGATGGTCGCCGCCCTCGCCGCCCCACTGACCCGGCGCGGTGTCTTTGCCGGCCTGCTGATGGGCACCGCGTATCTCTTCACCGAGGAGGCGGTCGCCCACGGCGCCGTCCAGCCGCTCTTCCAGCGCCAGGTGGTGGCCGCGCGGCGCACCGCGCTGCTGGAGACCGCTCCGGGGCACGCCACCCGCTGCGTCCCCAGCCCGTTCACCGAGGAGTTCGGCGCCGTCAAGGAGCGGCTGCGCGGGGAGGGGGTCCCGGAGCGGCAGGTGTGGGAGCGGCTGGAGCGGCTCAACGTCGGCCGGCTGCGGATCGCGGGCAAGGGTGTCGAGCGCGGCCCGGACGGCGAGTTGGTGGCGGTCGGCGAGGAGCGCCAACTCCAGGATGGCATGTTCATGGCAGGCGACGTGGCCGTGCTGCGCTCGGCCACCACCACCGTCGCCGCCCTGCACCACTCCGTCGCCCCGGCCGCCGCGGACTTCTTCCGCCGCGCCGCGGCCGCGCTGCGCGAGCGCCTGGGCATGGCGTCGCCCGGGCGGGCGGAGCGGGAGGCTCCTGCGCCGCTGGACGTGGCCGTGGTCGGGATGGCGTGCATGTTCCCGCGCGCCCCCGACCTCGCCACGTTCTGGGCCCATGTGGTCGGCGGCGTCGACGCCGTCACCGAAGTGCCCGTCGAGCGCTGGGACCCCGCCGTCCACTACTCCCCCGGCCACTCCCCCGGCATGAACGGCGCCACGGCCTCCACCGGCGCCGCCGCCTCCAAGTGGGGCGGCTTCCTGCCCCCTGTCCCCTTCGACCCGCTGCGCTACGGCATCCCGCCGGCGTCCCTGGGCAGCATCGAGCCGGTGCAGCTGCTGGCGCTGGAGGCGGCGCGGCGGGCCCTGGAGGACGCCGGATACGAGGCGGGGCCCGGCGAGCGGGGCGGCCCCGGCGGTGCGGGTGACCGGGCCTTCGACCGCTCCCGTACGTCGGTCGTCTTCGGCGCCGAGGCGGGCAGCGATCTGTCCAACGCGCAGACGCTGCGCGCCGTACTGCCGTCCTACTTCGGCACGGTGCCCGAAGGGCTGGCGGAGCAGCTGCCCGAGCTGACCGAGGACTCCTTCCCCGGCATGCTCGCCAATGTCATCGCCGGGCGGATCGCCAACCGGCTCGACCTCGGCGGTGCCAACTACACGGTGGACGCGGCCTGCGCCTCCTCGCTCGCCGCCGTCGACGTGGCCTGCAAGGAGCTGGTCACCGGCGACAGCGACCTCGTGCTGTGCGGGGGCGCCGACCTGCACAACGGCATCAACGACTACATGCTCTTCTCCTCCGTGCACGCGCTGTCCCCAACGGGCCGCTCGCGCACCTTCGACGCCTCGGCGGACGGCATCGCGCTCGGCGAGGGAGTCGCGTGCGTGGTGCTCAAGCGGCTGGCGGACGCCGAGCGCGACGGCGACCGCGTATACGGCGTGATCAAGGGCGTGGGCAGCTCCAGCGACGGGCGGTCGCTCGGGCTCACCGCGCCCCGGCCCGAGGGCCAGCGGGCCGCCCTGGAGCGCGCCTACCGCAACGCCCGGATCTCCCCCGCTGACGTCGGGCTCGTCGAGGCCCACGGCACCGGTACGGTCGTCGGCGACCGCACCGAGCTGTCCATCCTCACCGAGGTGTTCACCGACGCCGGGGCCAGGCCCGGCGGTTGCGCGCTAGGCTCCGTCAAGTCGCAGATCGGGCATACGAAATGCGCCGCGGGCCTGGCCGGTCTGGTCAAGACCGCGCTGGCCCTGTACACCGGCGTCAAGCCGCCCACCTCGCACCTGCGCCGCCCCAACGCCTCCTGGGATGCGAAGAGCAGCCCCTTCGCCTTCCACACCGAGGCCGGACCCTGGGTGGCCCCGCCCGCCGAGCGGATCGCCGGGCTCAGCGCCTTCGGCTTCGGAGGCACCAACTTCCACGTCGTCCTGGCCGCCCACGACGCCGGCCCGCCCCCGGCCCACGGCCTGGACGCATGGCCCGCCGAGCTGTTCACCTTCCGCGGCACCGACCGGGCAGCGGCCCTCCGCGCCGTCGAGGAGACGCTGGCGCTCGCCGAGGCCAACGAGGCCGCGGGCGTACCCTGGCGGCTGCGCGACCTCGCCCTCGCCGCCGCTGCCCGCTCCGAAGCCGGTCAGGGCCCGGTCCGGGCGGCCGTGGTGGCCACCGCCCCCGACGGGCCCGCCGGACTGGCGGCGCTGCTGCGCCGGGTCCTGGCGGGGCAACACGACCCGGCCGCGGGGATCCATCTGGCCGGGTCGGCCGACCCGGCCGGGCCGGAGGGCGATGGCGACCGGGGCGGTATGGGCGGCGGTGGCGGCCCGGCCGGCCCCGCCGTCGCGGAGGGCGGTGGTGACCCATCCGCCGACGACGGCGCGGGGCAGGAGCCCGGCAAGGTCGCCTTTCTCTTCCCGGGGCAGGGCAGCCAGCGGCCCGGCATGTTCGCCGGCCTGTTCGTCGCCTTCCCCGAACTCCACGGCCATGCGCGGCTCGCCCGGTCCCACGCCCCCGTCCTCCACCCACCGGCCGCCTTCGACGAGCCGGAACGGGCCGCGCAGCGGGCCAGGATCACCGACACCCGGGTGGCCCAGCCGGCGCTCGGCGTCGTCGGCCTGGCCGCGCACACGCTGCTCGCCGCGGCCGGGGTCCGCCCCGACATGGCCGCCGGGCACAGCTACGGCGAGCTGGTCGCGCTCTGCGCGGCGGGCGCGCTCGACCCGCCCGCGCTGCTGGAGCTGAGCGCCGAGCGGGCGTCCGCGATCCTGGACGCCGCGCAGGCCGCGGGCCCCGAGCCGGGCACCATGGCGGCGGTGAGCGCGAGCCGCGAGGACGTCGAGCGCGTCCTGCGACACGGCGGCCTCGCCGGCCAGGTGGTGGCCGCCAACCACAACGCGCCGCGCCAAACCGCGGTCTCGGGGCCGCGGCGGGAGGTGGACACCGCGGTCGGACTGCTGCGGGAGGCCGGGTACCCGGTGAAGCGGCTCCCGGTGGCCTGCGCCTTCCACAGCCCGCTGGTGGCCACGGCCGGCGACCGGTTCGCCGAGGCCCTCGCCCGGCAGCCGATACGTCCGGCCGAATACCCGGTCTGGGCGAACCGCACCGCCGCCCCGCACGGCAGCGAGCCGGACGCCATACGCGCGGAACTGGCGGCCCAGATCGGCGCGCCGGTCCGCTTCGTCGAGCAGATCGAGGCCATGTACGAGGCGGGGGCCAGGGTCTTCGTCGAGGCGGGGCCGGGCACCGTGCTCACCCGGCTGGTCGGGGAGATCCTCGGCGACCGTCCGCACCGCGCCATCGCCTTCGAGGGGCGGCACGGCGGCGCGCGGCGCGTGGTCGGCGACAGCGTCGGCGGCGGTCCACGCGGGCTGTACGGCTTACTTGACGCTCTGGCTCAACTGGCCGTCGCCGGGCTGCCGGTGCGTACCGGCTGGATGTTCCGCGGCCGCGACGCCGTGGACGCCGGCCGCGCCACGGCGCCGAAGCGGCCCGGCTGGACGGTGGACGGGCAGCTGGTCCGTACCGCCGCGGGGGAACTCCTGCCCGGCGCGCTGGCGCCGGCCCGACGTGTCGTGGAGGCGACAGTGAGCCAGACGGACCGGGACGCGCTGATCCTGGAGTTCCTGAGAACCAGCCGGGAGATGGTGGCGGCCCAGCGCGATGTGCTCCTCACTCATCTCGGGGCGGCGCCGGGAGCCACGCCCGCCGCTCCCGTCGCGCCCGCGGTCCCGGGGGTGGCCGGAGCGGTCGAGGCGGCCGGGGCGCTTCCGCCACAGCCCCTGAGCGGGCCGACGCCGACGCCGACGCCAGTGCCGAGGCCTGCCGAGGCCGCAGTCGTGGAGCCGACGGCGGTCACCGAGGCGGAGGTGGCTCGTATGGTCGCGCAGATCATCAGCGAACGCACCGGGTACCCGGTCGACATGATCGAGCCGGACCTCGACCTCGAGGCGGATCTGAGCATCGACTCGATCAAACGGGCCGAGATCGCGGGCGAGTTGGCGGTCCGCCTGGGCGTGGGCGGCACGGGCGGCAGCGGCGCGGCGGCGCTCGCGGACGAGGAGCTCGAGGAGTTGACGAAGGCCCGTACCACCGCCGCGGTCACCGCCTGGCTCACCCCCCGGCTGACAAACGATGCGGCGGCGACCGGCGGCATCGACGCCGTGCCGTACGGGATCGGCGCGCCCGTAGGGCCCGGGCCACGGGCCGCCGGAGTCGCTGAGGCGACGGCCTCGTTCGCCGGGCCCGGGGGCGCCGGTCCACGGGACGACAGCGTCCCCACCGCCACCGCGCCCACGGCCACCGGACCAGGGGGAGTCATCGAGTCCCCGGCGAGCGTGCCACTGCCGAGCGGCCCTGTTGCCACCGGTCCCGAGGCCGCGGTGCGCGGGCCACTCCCCCCGCCCGCCGTCAGGGGCGTGGCGCCGAAGCGGATGCGGTTGCGGTCCGTGCCGCTGGCCGGGGGCGGGGCGGTCGGCGAACTCTCGACCGCCCTGTCCGGCAGGCGGTTCGTACTGCTGGGCGATGACGAGACCGTGGCCGGGGCGGTCGGGGAACGGCTGCGGGGGTGCGGCGCCGAGGCCGTGGCCCTGGCGGGCGGGCACCTTCTCGGCGAGGGCGACGGTCCGTCCCCCGGCTACCGCTGGGAGGTACCCCCTGACGGGGTGATCCTGCTCCAGCCGGCGGCCGCATCCGGCGCGGCCGTACTGCCCGCGGCGTTTCCCGTGCTGCGGGCGGCCCTGGCGCACGGGCCGCGGTGGCTGCTGGCCGTGCGGCGCGCGGACCCGCTCGACGTCGGAACGGCCGGACTGCACGGTCTGTTCCGCAGCGTCGCCAGGGAGTACCCGCGGACGGCGGCCACGGTCGTGGACCTCCCCGCCGCCGCGTCCGCCACCGCCGTCGCCGACGCGCTGCTGGAGGAGTTGCTCGCCCCCGACCACCCGCCCGTCGTGCTGCGCACCGCCGACGGACGGCACGGGCTGGAGCTCGTGGAGAGCGGCTTGGGCGTCCTCGGCAGCTCGGGCGCGGGGCCCGCCGGGGACGGGGCGGCCGAGGCGGCGGCCATCGGGCTCGACCGCGAGTCGGTGGTGGTGCTGGTCGGCGGGGCGCGCGGGATCACCTCGCGGTGCGCGGCGGTCCTCGCGGCGGCGGCCCGCTGCCGCATCGAACTGCTGGGCCGCACCCCCGTGCCCGCCGGGCCCGAGGACCCGGACACCGCCGGGGCCCCGGACGAGGCCGCCCTGCGCGCGGCGCTCGCCGCGCGCGGCGGTCTGAGGCCCGCCGAGATCCAGCGGGAGGCGGCCCTGATCCTGGCGCGCCGCGAAGTGGCCGCCACGCTGCGGGAGCTGAGCGACCTCGGGGCCCGGGCTCGCTACCGGTCGGTCGACTTCCGCGATCCCGACGCGGTGCGCCAGGCCGTCAAGGAGATCCATGCCGACCACGGCCGGCTGGACGGCGTCGTCTACGCGGCGGGGGTGATCGAGGACCGGCTGATCGAGGAGAAGTCCGCCGAGTCCTTCCAGCGGGTGTTCGACACGAAGGCGAGCGGCGCGCGTACGCTCCTGGACGCGCTGGAGGAACTGCCGGGAGGCCCGGGCGGCAGCCCCGGCGCGCCGTTGTTCGCGGTGCTCTTCGGCAGCGTCTCCGCCGTCCTCGGCAACCGAGGCCAGGCCGACTACGCGGCGGCCAACGACGCGCTGGAGACCCTCGGCGCGCGGTGGGCGGCCCGCACCGGCCGCCGGGCGCTGACGGTCCACTGGGGGCCCTGGGCGCCCGCCGGCGGACACGCCGGGATGGTCAGCCCCGCGCTCGCGCGCGAATACGCGAGGCGTGGCGTCGAGCTCATCGATCCCGAGGAAGGGGCGCTGGCGCTGCTGCGCGAGCTCGCCTGGGGCGAGGAGTCCGCCCGGGCCGTCGTCTACACGGCGTCGGGCTGGTGACCGTGGCGTACGACGAAGGCGGCGGGCGCAGACCCCCGGTGGCGATCGTCGGGATGGCCGTGCTGCTGCCCGGCGCGCCGGATCTGGGGACATACTGGCGCAACCTGGTGGCCGGCGTGGACGCCATCACCGAGGTCCCGGCCCAGCGGTGGGACGCCGAGTTCTACGCCCCCGGGCGCGGCCCGGCCACCGCCACCGCCGCCGCCGCCGCCGCCGACCGGGTGTACTGCCGCCGTGGCGGATTCGTCGACGGGCTGGCCGAGGTGGAGGTCACCCGCTTCGGGATCATGCCCGCCTCCGTCCCGGGCACCGAGCCCGACCAGTTGATCGCCCTGCATGTCGCGGCCGCGGCCGTCGCGGACGCGGGCGGCGCGGAGCGGCTGCCCGACCGGGGGCGGGTCGGGGTGGTGCTGGGCCGCGGCGGCTATCTCACGCCCGGTCTGGTCCGCCTCGACCAGCGGGTGCGCACCGCCCACCAGCTGGTACGCACGCTCGGCGAGCTGCTGCCCGGCCTCGGCGCCGACCAGTTGGAGCGAGTGCGGACCGCGTTCACCGAACGCTTGGGGCCCGACCGCCCGGAGGCGGCCATCGGCCTGGTGCCCAACCTCGCCGCCTCGCGGGTGGCCAACCGGCTCGATCTGCGCGGCCCCGCGTACACCGTGGACGCCGCCTGCGCGTCCTCCCTCGTCGCCGTCGACCAGGCGGTGGGCGAGCTGGCCTCCGGCCGATGCGACGCGGTGCTGGCGGGCGGGGTGCACCACTGCCACGACATCACGCTGTGGAGCGTCTTCGCGCAGCTGCGCGCGCTCTCGCCGAGCGAACGCATCCGCCCCTTCCACCGCGAGGCCGACGGGATCCTCATCGGCGAGGGCACCGGCGTCGTGGTGCTCAAGCGGCTGGCCGACGCGCGGCGGGACGGCGACCAGGTGTACGCCGTCATCAGGGGCACCGGCGTGGCCGGCGACGGCCGCGCCGCGGGCCTGGTCAACCCGGACCCCGGCGGCCAGACGCGGGCGGTGCGCCAGGCGTGGCGGGCGGCCGGGCTGGATCCGCGCGAGCCCGGCTCGCTCGGGCTGCTGGAGGCGCACGGCACCGCGACGCCCGCGGGTGACACGGCGGAACTGGCCACGGTGGCGGAGGCCTTCGGCACCGTGACCGGCGACGGGGCCGACCGCGCCGTGATCGGGTCGGTGAAGTCGATGATCGGCCACACCATGCCGGCGGCCGGTGTGGCGGGCCTGGTCAAGGCGGCCCTGGCGATCCACCACGGACTGCTGCCGCCCACCCTGCACTGCGACGACCCGCACCCGGCCCTGGCCACGACCCGCTTCCGTACCATCGCCACGGCGGAGCCGTGGGAGACCGGGCGGGGCGCGGGGGTGCGCCGCGCGGCGGTGAACGCGTTCGGGTTCGGCGGGATCAACGCGCATGTGGTGCTGGAGCAGTCGCCGTTGGGGGCCGTTCGGCCCCCGTCGCCCCCGAGCCCCCGGCCGCGGGACAAGGCCCAGGTCACCGAGCCGGGCATCGGCGCGCCCGCGGCCACGGCCGCGCCCATCGCCGCATCCGGCGCGATGGCCGACACCACAGCTCCCCGGCAGCGTGCGGCAGCCGCTCACGGCGCCACACCGAGGGCCGCATCGCACGCCCGGCCTCGCCGGCCCGACACCACTCCACCAGCCGCATTCCCCGCCACGGACGCGGCGATGGCCACCAGGCCGGGTATCGGCGCCACCGAGGCCACCGACGCCACGCTGACGCCCACCGCTACGCCCGGCACCGTGGCGCCCGCCGCAGCCGGGGCGGTGGTTCCCGCTACGCCCGATGTCACACCCGGCGCCATGGCCGACGTACCGCATCCGCGCGTACCCGATCCCGCCGCGCCCAGGGCCCAGGTCACCGAGGCGGAGCGCGTGCTCGCGCTGGGGGCCGAGACGCCGGAGCGGCTGGCCGCGTGGCTGGCGGCGGACGACTCGGCGCTGCGGGCCACCGCGCCCGCGGCGGGCCGGGTCAGGCTCGGCGTCGTCGGGCCGACCGCCAAGCGGCTGGCGCTGGCGCGGCGCGTGGTGGCCAAGGGGCACTCGTGGCGTGGGCGCAACGACGTGTGGTTCGCACCCGCTCCGCTGCTGAGCGAGCGCGCGGCAAACGGGCCGGGCCGCGTTGTCTTCGTCTTCCCCGGTCTGGAGGCCGAGTTCGCGCCACGGGTGGACGGCGTCGCCGAGTACTTCGGGCTCTCCCCCGCCACCGTCGGACCGGCCGACGGCCGCGCGCCGGTCGGCGACGTCGGCCGCCACGGTGTCGGTGTCTTCGCCGTCGGCCGTCTGCTGGACGGCGCGTTGCGGCGGATGGGGGTGGTGCCGGACGCGGTGGCCGGGCACAGCGTCGGCGAGTGGACCGCGATGGTGTCGGCCGGTGTGTACTCCGGCGCCGCGGTCGACGAATTCCTCGGCTCGTTCGACCCCGACGCGCTGCGCGTGCCCGGGCTGGCCTTCGGCGTGCTGGGCGCCCCCGCCGAGCGGGTGCTGGCCGCGCTCGCGGAGGGCGCGGGCGGCCGGGTCGTGCTCTCCCACGACAACGCGCCGAGCCAGTCGATGGTGTGCGGGCCGCGGACCGACGTCGAGGCGTTCGTGCGGCGGTTGCGTGGCGAAGGGGTGATCGGGCACCTCCTTCCGTTCCAGTCGGGCTTCCACACCCCGATGCTGGCGCCCTACCTGGGGCCGATCAGAGCCGCCGCGGAGCGGTTCGAGCTGTTTCCGCCGAGCGTGCCCATCTGGTCGGGGACGACCGCGGCCCCGTATCCGCCCGACGCGGCCGGGGTGCGTGAGCTGTTCGTCCGGCATCTGCTCGAACCGGTGCGCTTCCGGCTGCTGACGAAGGCGCTGTACGAGGCGGGCTTCCGGGCGTTTGTGCAGGTCGGCCCGGGGCAGCTGGCCTCGCTCATCGACGACACGCTGCAAGGGTCGGAACATCTCGCGGTGGCCGCCGACTCGCCGCACCGCGACGGCGTCGCCCAGCTGCGCCGGGTGGCCACCGCCCTGTGGGTGGACGGGGCCCGGGTGGACCCGTCCCTGCCGCGCCCCGCCACCCCGCCTTCCGTCACAGCACCGCCCACCACCACGCCCTCCGCCACCTCGCCCAAGCCGGTACGGCTCGACCTCGGCGGCGCGCTCATCTCCCTGGACGAACGCCACCTCGCCGGGCTGCGCCGCGCGTTGGCGTCCGGCGCCGCCACTGCCGACGGCGCCCCTGCCGACATCCCCGCCCACCGGGCCGACGCCCTGTCCGCGCTGGGCGCGGTGGCGGGGCAATTTCCGGTGGCCGCGGAACTCGGCGCGCTGCTGCGGGAGACGGCCGGGGCCGCCACCGAGCTGATCGCCGTCGCGGGCCGCACGGGCGGGCCGTCGGCCCCGCCGAGCCCTCAGCCGGCACCGCCCGCCACCGCATCCCCGCCGACAACCTGGCGCACCGTGCTGCGGGTGTCCACCGACACCATGCCGTACCTGCGCGACCACTGCTTCTTCCGGCAACCGCCCGACTGGCCCGACGAGTCGGACCGGTGGCCGGTCGTCCCGGCGACCACGATCGTCGGACACCTCATGGACGCGGCGGAGCAGGCGGCCCCCGGACGGCGGGCGGTCGCGGTGCACGGTGCCCGGTTCGGCCGGTGGGTGACCGCCGCGCCGCCCGCCGAGGTGCCCATCACCGTGACGCCGTCGCCCGACGGCCCGGACCGGCTGGCCGTGGACTTCGGCCGCAGCGCCCAGGGCACGGTGGAGCTCGCGACCCGCTACCCGCACCCCCGCCCCGCCCCCTGGCCCGCCGACCCGGCCGCCGAAGAGGCCCCCGCCCATACCGCGGCCGAGCTGTACAGCCGGCGCTGGATGTTCCACGGCCCGGCGTTCCAGGGGGTCGGCGAGATCTCGGCGATCGGTGCGGCGCGGGTACGCGGCTCGATCACCACACCGGCCGCGCCCGGCGCGCTGCTGGACAACGTCGGCCAGCTCCTCGGCTACTGGCTCATGGCCACCCGCACCGAGCGGACCGTGGTCTTCCCCGTCGGCATGCGGCACATCCGCCTCTTCGGGCCGCATCCGCTTCCCGGCACCACGGTGGAGTGCGTGATCAGGGTCGTCTCGCTGACCGACGCCACGCTCGAGGCGGATGTCCAGCTGCTCGTCGGTGGGCAGGTGTGGGCCCAGATCGGCGGCTGGCAGGACCGCCGCTTCGACAACCACCCGAGCACCCGGCCGGTGGAGCGCTTCCCCGAGCTCAACGCACTCTCCCAGCCACAGCGGCCCGGCGGCTGGGTACTGCTCCACGAGCGCTGGCCCGACCTGGCGTCCCGTGACCTGATCATGCGCAACCACTTGGGCGGCGCCGAGCGCATGGCGTACGAGCGGCAGGCCCCGCGCGGTCGGCGGCAGTGGCTGCTGGGCCGGATCGCGGCCAAAGACGCGGTGCGGCAGTGGCTGTGGGCGCGTGGGGAGGGGCCGGTCTTCCCGGCCGAGATCCAGGTGTGCGAGGACGCGCGCGGCCGCCCGTACGTCCTCGGGGTGCACGGTAGGACGCTGCCCGGGCTGGACGTCTCGCTGGCGAGCCGGGCCGAGGCCGGAGTGGCCCTGGTGGTGCCACGGCCGCCGGCCCGCGAGGGCCCCGGGCCGGGCCCCGGCATCCATATCGAGGAGATCACCGGACAGGACCCCGCCGGGCAGGAGGCCGTGGCCCTCCGCGCGGCGAAGGAGGCGGTCGCCAAGGCCGAGGACGTCGGGGGCGGGGGGCGCGGGCCGGGCGTCACCGTGCTCGACGCGGAGGACCCGGAGCGGCTCCTGCTCGAGGTGGCCACGGCCGCCGGGCGGCCGCGCCGCTACCGGGTGCACAGCGTGCGTACGGCCAACCCTCCCGGGTTGCCCAGCAGGGACTACGTCGTGGCCTGGACCCCCGGCCCGGCGGACGACGAGTGAGGAGACCCGACATGAGCGACGCACACGCGGCCGCCGGGCCGCAGACGGCCACAGCGCCCGCGGCGGACGACGAGGAAACCGTCCTCGCGGACATCGCCGGCATGCTCCGGAGCATGCTCGACGAGTACGGCCTCGACGACATCGAGATCGCCGCGGACAGCCGGTTCATGGAGGATCTGGAACTGGAGAGCATCGACCTGGTCACCCTGGCGGGAAGTCTCCAGGCCCGGTACGGACGGCAGGTCAACTTCGCCGAGTTCGTGGCCGGGCTGGAGCTCGACGAGATCATCGACCTCACCGTGGGGCGCCTCGTCGAGTACGTCGTCGGCTGCCTGAAGGCCGCCGAGGGGAGCTGACCGATGGCCATGGTCCACACCGGCGGACCGGACGGCGTCAGGCTCCATGTGCAGCGGATCGGCCCCGGCCGGCCCCGCCCCGGACGGGGCCCCACGGCCCCCACGGCCGTGCTTCTGCACGGCCTGCTCACCGACAGCCTGGCCGCCTATTACTTCACCGTGGGCCCCGGCCTCGCCGCGGCCGGGATCGACGTGGTCATGTACGACCAGCGGGGCCACGGGCGCAGCGAGCGCCCGGCGCGCGGCTACCGGCTGGAGGCCTTCGTCTGGGACCTGGAGCGGCTGCTCGACCGGCTGGGCATCCACGGCCCGGTGCACCTGGTCGGCAACTGTTTCGGCGGGACGGTCGCGTTCCACTACGCGGTCCGCCATCCGGAGCGGGTGGCCGGCCTCTCGCTCATCGAGTCCGAACCGGCCACCCGCGCCTGGGCGGCGAAGCTGGACAGGCTCCTCGGCTACACCGCGGCCCAGCTGTCGGAACACGAAGCCGACGCCCTGGCCTGGATCGACGCCCACCACGGCGGGCACACCGCCCGGCTGGCCAGGTCGGCGGCCCGGCTGGTGCGCACCACCACCATCGCCGAGGACATACCGTCGAGCGCGGTGCTGGACGAGGGCCGGATCCGTTCCGTGCGCAGCCCGGTTCTCGCCCTCTACGGCGCCGATTCGGACATGGCCGCCCAGGCGCCGTGGCTGGAGTCGCTGCTGCCGGTCAGTCGGACGGTCGTCGTGCCGGGCCATGAGCACTCGGTCCTGGTCGAGGTGCCCGCCCTGGTGCTCGGCCATGTCCTGGGCTGGATCGGCGATCCCGGTGCGAGACCTCCGGTGGCGGCCCGCGCCGAAGTGGAGGCGGCCTTATGAGCGGCGTCGCCACCGGACGCCGCTTCCTGTTCGTGGTGCCGCCGCTCACCGGACACATCAATCCCACGCTCGGCGTCGGAGCGGAACTCGCCGCGCGCGGCCACCGGGTGGCCTGGGCCGGTACGCCGGAGGTCGTGGGGCGGCTGGCCGGGGACGGGGCCGTGGTCTTCCGCTGCGCGGTGCCCCCGCTCGGCGAAGGCGACATCAGCGCCGTGCGCCCCGCGGACGCACGGGGCCCCGGCGCGCTGAAGTTCCTGTGGGAGCGCTTTCTGGTGCCGCTCGCCGAGGCGATGGCCCCGGGGGTACGGGCGGCGGTCGAGGAGTTCCGGCCGGATGTGGTGGTCGCCGACCAGCAGGCCGTCGCCGGTGGTCTGGTCGCCGAGCGGCTGGGCGTACGGTGGGCCACCTCGGCCACCACCTCGGCGGAGTTCACCGGGGCGCTGGACGGCATGCCGCGGGTCGGCGCCTGGCTGGAGGGGCTGCTGGAGGGGTTGCGCGGCCGGATCGGCGACCCGGCCGGGACGGCGGATCCCCGCTTCTCGCCGCATCTGGTGCTGGCCTTCACCACCGAGGAGCTGGCGGGCCGGCCCGTGCGGGCCGCGGAGCGGATCCGCTTCGTGGGCCCGTCGATCGCCGCCCGCCCCGCCGCGCCCGACTTCCCCTGGCATTGGCTCGACCCGGCACGCCCGGCGGTCCTGGTCACCCTGGGCACCGTCAGCGCCGACGCCGGGGCGCGCTTCCTCGCCGTCTGCCGGGAGGCCGCGCGCGCCCGCGCCGGCCGCCTCCAGACGGTGCTCGTCGACCCCACGGGCGCGCTGGACACCACGCCCGGCGCGCCGCTGGACGACGATGTGCTGGTGGTGCGCGGGATCCCCCAACTGCCGCTGCTGGCCCGGGTCGCGGCTGTGGTGTGCCATGCCGGGCACAACACGGTGTGTGAGGCCCTGTGGCACGGCGTACCGCTGGTCGTGGCGCCCATCCGGGATGACCAGCCCGTGGTCGCCGGGCAGGTGGTGGCCGCCGGGGCGGGCGTGCGGGTGCGGTTCGGCCGGGTGACGGCGGCCGGGCTGGGCGAGGCCCTCGACGCCGTCCTGTACGAGCCGGGTCATCGGGCGGCGGCCGAGCGCGTCGGAGCGTCCTTCCGCGCGGCCGGCGGCGCCGCCGCGGCCGCCGGCCATCTCGAACGGCTGGCCGCGCGGGCCGTCACCCGGACACCTTCGCAGCCCTCATTGGAGGAGAGATGAGCAGCGGCGTCGAACCACCCACCGCGCCCGGCCCGGCGAACCGAGCCGCACAAGAGGAGCCGAGTGAGTCGAAGGGACGCGCCGCTGTCGACAGCGGCGGGGGCGCCCCGGAGGCGGACGAGGCCCCGAAGAAAGGCGATCGCGCCGCGGCTGTCGCCGCGCTGCGCCCGCGCTACGCGGACGATCTCGCGCGGGGCACCGGCCGGTTCTTCGAGCCGCGCCGGGTCGACTGCCCGTGGTGCGGCTCGGCCGGGCTGGAGGAGCGGCTGCGCACCACCGACCTCTTCCAGCACAAGCCGGGCGACTTCCGCCTGGATCGGTGCCGGGACTGCCGCCATGTGTTCCAGAACCCGCGGCTGAGCGGCGAGGGCCTGGAGTTCTACTACCGGGACTTCTACGACGGCCTGGGCGAGAAGGACATGGGCGGTCTCTTCTCCGGGCGGCGGAAGACGTACGTCAGGCGTGCGGAGTCGCTGCGGCCGTTCGCCGAGGCCCCGGGGAACTGGCTGGACGTCGGCACCGGGCACGGCCACTTCTGCGAGTCGGCCCGCGCGGTCTTCCCCGGCACCCTCTTCGACGGGCTGGACCTGAGCGCCGGGGTGGAGCTGGCCGAGCGGGCGGGCCGGGTGACGCAGGGCATCCGCGGCGGCTTCGTCGAGCGGGTGGCGGAACTGGCCGACGGGTACGACGTGGTGAGCATGTTCCACTATCTGGAGCACAGTACGGACCCCCGCGGGGAGCTGCGCGCGGCGCGGCGCGCGCTGCGCCCGGGCGGACATCTGCTGATCGACGTGCCCGACCCGGAGAGCCGCTTCGCCCGGCTGCTGGGCCGCTGGTGGCTGCCGTGGCTACAGCCGCAGCACCTCCACTTCGTGCCCGTGGCCAATCTGCGCGAGGAGTTGTCCCGGCTCGGCTTCACCGTGGTCGCCGAGGAGCACGCCGGGCCGCACGACCCGGTCGATCTGGTCGGCGCGGTGTGGCTGCTGCTGAACGCCGTCGCCCCGCCCGAGGACCAGCCCTGGCTGGCGCCGCCGCCGGGGCGGGTCCGCCGGCTGCTGCGCGCGGCGATCGTGCTGGCGGGCGTCCCCGCTCTGCTGGCGACCGCCGGGCTGGACCGTTTCCTCATCAAGCCGCTGGCCGGCCGGCGCCATCTGTCCAACGCCTACCGGGTGATCGCCCAACGGGACTGACAAAACCTGAGAACGCCTGAGAAACCTGAGAATGGCCCGCCGCGCCGTGGAACGACGGCGCGGCGGGACCGGAATCAGCGGTGCTCGTAGCGGATGAGGGACCGCACCGTGCGGCAGGTGGTGTCGGAGGGCGGACGCACCCCGATCCGGGCCGCGGTGGTGCGTATCTTGCGGTTGGGCGCCTGCTCGGGGCGGTACACCCCGGAGTTGAGCAGGGCGATGGCCAGACGCATGGCCTTCAGCCGGCGGTGGTGGGTCTCGTACCACTCGCGCGGACGTCCGGCGGGCACTCGTTGTGTCGGGAGGGTCGCATAGCTCGGCAGGTCCGGGAGAGGTGTGGCGGCAGCGGCCATCGGCATCCTCCAAAGGAGGTCGGGGACCCTTGTTCTTGACCCCTCTATTCTACCGCCGGGCACCGACAAAAGTCCCTGGCCACGGGCGGTTTGAGCGGGTCCCAGAGGCCGCTCGCGCCACACCCGCCGGGCCGCCGCGCCGTACCGCGCAAGTCGTACGGAAGACGGGCAGGGTACTCCCCGGGGAGGGGCCCGGAATCCACCCGGTGTCAGCGGTCCTGCCTGCGGGGCCCGCTTAGGGTGCAGACATGATTCTGCGAAAAGCCCGGCTGCGCGGCCGACGGCTGGTGGTGTCGGCGGCAGCCGCGGTCGCCGTGCTCGCGGGTGCGGGCACCTGGGCGGCCGTCGCCGCCGTCGCCTCAGAAGGTGGCCCGTCCGTCCACCGCGAGGACCGGGTGCTGGACATGCCGGGTGCCCGCATCGACACCTCGTACTTCACCGCGGGCTCCGGCCGCAGGCCCGCGGTGCTGCTCGCCCACGGCTTCGGGGGCAGCAAGGACGATCTGCGGGCGCAGGCCGAGGAGCTGGCCCGGGACGGATACGCCGTGCTGACCTGGTCGGCGCGCGGCTTCGGCGCGTCCACGGGGAAGATCGGGCTGAACGACCCGGACCGCGAGGTGGCCGATGTCCGGCGGCTGATCGACTGGCTGGCCGAGCGGCCCGAGGTGCGGCTCGACGCGGCCGGGGATCCCCGGGTGGGGGTGGCGGGCGCCTCGTACGGCGGGGCCGCCTCGCTGCTCGCCGCCGGGTACGACCGCCGCGTCGACGCCATCGCCCCGGCGATCACCTACTGGAACCTGGCCGACTCACTCTTCCCCGATGGCGTGTTCAAAAAGCTCTGGACGGGGATCTTCTTCACCACCGGCTCGGCGGACCCCACCGCCGACCCGGGGCGCGGAGGCCAGGGCGGTCAGGGAGGCCAGGAGAACCAGGGCGGTCAGGGAGGCCGGGGGGGCCAGGGGTGCGGCCGGTTCGAGCAGCGGCTGTGCGCGATGTACGAGCGGGTCGCCGTGGCCGGCAAGCCGGACGCCGCCGCCCGCCGGCTGCTCGAGGCCCGCAGCCCGTCCGCCGTCGCCGACCGGATCAAGGTCCCGACACTGATCCTCCAGGGCCAGACCGACTCGCTCTTCCCGCTCGACCAGTCGGACGCGATGGCCAAGGCCATCAAGGCCAACGGGGCGCCGGTCGCCGTCGACTGGATCGCCGGCGGACACGACGGGGGCGACCCGGAGACCAACCGCGTCACGGCCCGCACCCGGGCGTGGTTCGACCGCTATCTCAAGGGTGACAAGGGCGTGGACACCGGCCCGGCCTTCCGGATCACCCGCACCGGCGGGTTCGACTCCACCAACGGCGCGGCCCGGCTGCGGGGCGCGACGGGCGACAGCTATCCGGGGCTCACCGGCCACGGGCGGACCGTGCGGCTGAGCGGCGGCGAGCAGTCGTTCGCCAACCCGCCGGGGGGCGGGCCGTCGGCCGTCTCCTCGGTGCCCGGTATCGCGGGGCTCTCCCAGGCCTCGTCCCTGGGCGTCGGGCTCTCCCTCGACTTCCCCGGGCAGTACGCCCGCTTCGACTCCGCGCCGCTGCGCCGGTCGCTGCGCATCACCGGCTCGCCCTCGGTCACGGTGCGGGTGAAGGCGGACGCGCCCGACGCGGTGCTGTTCGCGAAGGTGTACGACGTGGGGCCCGACGGGGCGCAGGTGCTGCCCGAGCAGCTGGTCTCCCCCGTGCGGGTCACCGGCGCCGAGCGGGGCCGGACCGTCGAACTCCGGCTGCCCGCCGTCGACCACGAGGTGGAGCCGGGCCACCGGCTGCGGCTGGTGCTGGCCGCGACCGACCTCGGCTACGCCTCGCCGGCCGAGCCCGCCGACTACACCGTCTCCCTCGCGGACGGGGGCCTGACGGTCCCCACCGCGCCGGAGGTGCACACCCAGTCCGCCCCGCTGCCCTGGTGGGTGTGGGGGCTGCCGCTGGTGGCCGCCGTGGTGGCGCTGGCCCTGCTGCTGACCGCGCGGCGGCGGACGGCCGCCCCGGCGCCCGACCCCGAGCTGGCCGAGGTGCCGCTGCGGATCACGGGGCTGAGCAAGCGGTACGCGAAGTCGGTCGACCGGTACGCGGTCAAGGACCTCTCCTTCACCGTGGAGAAGGGGCAGGTCCTCGGGCTGCTCGGGCCCAATGGCGCGGGCAAGACCACCACTTTGCGGATGCTGATGGGGCTGATCACCCCCGACAGCGGTGAGATCCGAGTGTTCGGACACGCCATCAGGCCCGGCGCCTCGGTGCTCTCCCGTGTGGGCGCCTTCGTCGAGGGGGCGGGCTTTCTGCCGCATCTGACCGGCCGGGCCAACCTGGAGCTGTACTGGCGGGCCACCGGCCGCCCGGCCGGGGACGCCCACTTGGACGAGGCGCTGGAGATCGCGGGGCTCGGCGACGCGCTGGAGCGCGCGGTGCGCACCTACTCCCAGGGCATGCGTCAGCGGCTGGCCATCGCCCAGGCCATGCTGGGCCTGCCCGATCTGCTGATCCTGGACGAGCCGACCAACGGGCTCGACCCGCCGCAGATCCGCGAGATGCGCGAGGTGATGATCCGGTACGCGGCGGCGGGCCGCACCGTGATCGTCTCCAGCCATCTGCTCGCGGAGGTCGAGCAGTCCTGCACCCATCTGGTGGTCATGGACCGCGGCCGGCTCGTCGAGGCGGGCCCGGTCGAGGAGATCGCCGGCACCGGGAGCAGCCTGCTGGTCGGCCACGAGGGCGAGCTGAGCGACGCCCTGGTGGAGAAGGTGGGCGCGCTGCCGGGGGTCGCCTCCGCGGCGCGTACCGGCGACGGGCTGCTGGTGCTCCTCGACGGCGCCGGCCCCGCGCGGCTGCTCACGGAACTGGTGCGGCTGGAGATCCCGGTGACCAGCTTCGGGCCCAACCGGCGCCTGGAGGACGCGTTCTTGACCCTGATCGGAGGAGGGCCAGCATGAGCGTGTCTTGGCGCGCTGCGCGGGCTGGACTGAGGAGCCGCGCAGCGACGAAGGAGCGAGCAGTGACGAGGGAAGCCCGCGCGTTGGAGCGCGCCAAGACTGAGCGGGAGGGAGGCGCATGAGTTCCCTGGTGGAGGCGGCGCCCGGCCACCGTCCGGGCCGTACCCTGCCCCTGCGGGTCGAGGCGGTCCGGCAGTTGCGCCGGCGCCGGACCCTGGTGATGGCGACGGTGCTGGCCGGGCTGCCGTTCGTGCTCGTCGCGGCCTTCGCGCTCGGCGGCGCCCCGGACGCGCGCGAGAACCGGACCACGCTCATGGTCACCGCGACGGCCTCCGGGGCCAACTTCGCCGCCACGGCGCTGTTTGTCTCGGCCGCCTTCCTGCTGGTGGTGCCGGTGGCGCTGTTCTGCGGGGACACCGTCGCGGCCGAGGCCAACTGGTCCTCGCTGCGCTATCTGCTGGCCGCGCCCGTGCCCAGGACCCGGTTGCTGCTGAGCAAGCTCGCGGTGGCGCTCGGGTTCAGCGCGGCCGCGATCGTCCTGCTGCCGCTGGTGGCGCTGGTGGTGGGGACGGTCGCGTACGGCTGGGAGCCGCTGCGGCTCCCCACGGGCGGGTCGCTGGCCACGGGCGAGGCGCTGGGCCGGCTCGCCGTGGTGGTCGCGTACATCTTCCTGTCTCAACTGGTCACCGCGGCGCTGGCGTTCTGGCTCTCCACGGTCACCGACGCCCCGCTGGGCGCGGTCGGCGGGGCGGTCGGGCTGACCATCGTGGGCAATGTCCTGGACGCGGTCACCGCGCTCGGCTCCTGGCGCGACTTCCTGCCCGCCCACTGGCAGTTCGCCTGGATCGACGCGCTCCAGCCGCATCCGGAGTGGAGCGGCATGGTGCAGGGCGTGTCGGTCTCCGTGGCGTATGCGCTGGTGCTGATCGCGCTGGCCTTCCGCGGGTTCGGCCGCAAGGACATCGTCTCCTGACGCACGGCCGTCCCGTTCCCGCCCACGAGTGCTCCGGCGCGCCATGACATGCTGAGACGTTATGGCGCGCCGGACGGGTCGGCGGACGTCCGGCGTGACAGGGAAGGTCGATGAGGCTCTGCTTTCTGGTGGAGGAGCACTACCGCTACGACGGCATGCCGCTGGAGGTGATCCGTCAGCTCACCGCCTGGGGGCACCGGGTGGATGTGGTGTGGCCCGGGAGCACCTTGGTGAGCGTGTCGGAGGCGGTCGGGGCGGGCAGCCACGACGCCTGGGTGCTCAAGACGGTCTCCGGGGGCCCGGGCCTGACGCTGCTGGAGGCCGCGGCGGCCGTGGGGCTGACGACGGTCAACGACGCGCGGTCGATCCGCGGGGTGCGGGACAAGGTGCTGGCGGCGGCGATCGGCGCCGCCCGGGGGCTGCCGATGCCGCGGACCTATGCGGCGGCCCGGCCCGAGTCGCTGGCGGAGATTCCGGAGGCGGAGTTCCCGCTGGTGGTCAAGCCCGCCGACGGGAGCTCGGGGCGGGCGGTGCGGCTGGTGTCCTCCCCCGACCGGCTGACCGGGCTGCGGGCGGAGCTGGCGGGGGAAGGAATGCTGATAGCCCAGCCCTATGTGGCCAACTCCGGGGTCGACCTCAAGGTCTACTGCGTGGGCGACGAGCTGTACGCGACCGAGCGGAGCTCGCCGCTGCACCCCGACGGGCCGGTGCGCGAGCGGCGGGTGCCGCTGTCCGCCGAGGTGGGCCGGATCGCCGCCGAGGCCGGGGCGGCCTTTGGCCTGGAGCTGTACGGCGTGGACGTGTTGCTGGGCCCGGACGGCCCGGTGATCGTCGATGTGAACGACTTCCCGAGCTTCCGTCAGGTGCCGGACGCGGCGGCACGGGTGGGGCGGGCCGTCCTGGAGCTGGCCCGCCGGGGCGCGAGCGGGGCGGGGTCGACGGCCGTGGTGCCCGCCCGGACGCGGGCGCGGGCGGCGGAGCACGTCCCGGCGAGCGCCGGTGAGGGCCGATGAGGATCGGTCTGATCACCCCGGAGCCGGAGCATCCGCTGCTGGCCGGGGCGACCGCGCTGCTGACGCCCCGGCACCGGGTGGAGGTGGTGGACCCGGGCGCCTGGGACGGCGCTCCGGAAGACCCGGACGCGTTCGGGGTGCCCGCCGATGTCTATCTGCTGAAGGCTCGGACGCCCCGCGCGCTCGGCCTGGCCCGCTACCTGGAGGAGCGTGGCGCTCCGGTGCTGAACGCGGCGGGGGCGACCGGGCTCGTCCAGGACCGGACGGCGATGGCAAAGCTGGCTCTCCGGGCGGGGCTGCCGTTCGCGTGCACCAGGACCGCATCCACCCTCGCCCTGCTCACCTCCGAGGAGCTCACCTATCCGGTGGTGATCAAGAGCCGGCACAGCCGGCGGCACGACCTGGTGGCCCGGGTCGACGACGCCGCCGGGCTGCCTGCCCTGGAGGCCGTCTGGCCGGACGAGCCGGTGGTGGTGCAGCCGTTCGCCGAGAACAGCGGCTGGGATCACAAGCTGTGGGTGATCGCGGACCGGGTCTTCGCGGCCGTGCGCAGGTCGGAGCTGGCGGATCCCGACCGCGGCCCGGCGCGGCCGCTGGCGCCGGGGGACCTGCCGGACGGCTGGGCGCGGCTGGCACTGCGGGTCGGGTCGGTGTTCGGATTGCAGGTGTACGGCGTGGATGTGATCGACAAGGGCGGCGCGGTGCCGCTGATCGTGGACATCAACGCCTTTCCAGGGGTACGCGGCCAGGTGGGCGCCCCCGAGGCGCTGGCCGAGCTGGCGGTGCGCACCGCCGAGAGGGGCGCCGTCCCGGCCGGCTGAGATCGCGGGCGGATCCCGGCCCGGTCCACGGCCCGGGTTCGATTGAGCGGGCCCGGGCCCGGGGACCATTCTGGAGAGGGGCCGCCGCGTACGGACCGCGGGCCCGGGCACTCGGGCACGGCCCCGGCAAGGCAGATGCCGATGCGCAAGGACGATTCCGCGAGGTCCCACGATCGGGCCGAGGAATTCGGGCACCAGGAGGCCGCGCCGCTCTCGGCGGCGATCGAGGTCGATGCCCGCGGGTACATCACGGCCTGGGGGCCCGGTGCGGCGCGGGTGCTCGGGTATCAGCCCGGCGAGATGCTGGGGCGGCCGGTGCGTGAGCTGCTCGCCGGCGATCTCCCCGGATCGGCCCGGCGGTATCTGAGCGCGCGGCCGGGCGACGGCTGGAGCGGCCGGATCGGGACCAGGCACCGGGACGGGCACCGCGTGGAGCTGGTGGTCCAGGCGCACCCGCTGACCGACGCCCGCGGCGAGGTCCGCTGGCTGGTGGTGGCGGGCACGGGGGCGGTGGCCCGGCCCGGCCCGGAGCCGGGCGCAGCGGAGCCGTCCGAGGAGGAGCGGCTGCTGGCGAACTGGACGCTGGCCCAGATGCCGATTCCCGTGGCGGTCTACAACACCCAGGCGCGGCTGGTGGGCGCGAACGTGGCCATGACCCGTCTCATGGGCCAGTCGGTGGACCAGATGCGCGGGCTGCGCCTGCGCGAGATGGACCCCCAGCCCATCGTCCAGGAGCTCGACCGGCTCCAGGAGCAGGTCATCCGCACCGGGGAAGGGCTGAGCCACGAGGGCTTCGACCCGGCCTGGACCGTCTATCTGATCCCCGTGAAGGACGCGGTGGGCGTGGTGCGGGGCCTCTCAGCGGTGGTCTTCGACTACACCGAGCAGCACCGGGCCCGCCGTCGGCTTGCCATCGTCAACGAGGCCAGCGTCCGGATCGGCACCACCTTGGACGTGACGCGGACGGCGCAGGAGCTGGCGGATGTGGCGGTCGACCGGTTCGCCGACTTCGTCACGGTGGATCTGCTGGATTCCATCTACCAGGGTCAGGAGCCGGTGGTGCGGCCGGTCAGCCGCGCCGTGGACTTCCGCCGCATCGCGCACCGGTCCGTCCTGGAGGGCTGCCCGGAGGCGTCGCTGGAGGCCGGGGGCTCGGAATCCTGGCCGGAGTGCTCGCCTCCCGCCCAGGCCCTGGCGGCCGGCCGCGGCGTGCGGCACTCGGCCCGGGACGAGGAGATCCGGCGTTGGACCCGGGAGGTTCCCCGCCGTGCCGAGTCGGTGCGCCGGTACGGGATCCACTCGGTGATGGCGGTGCCGCTGATCGCCCGGGGCACCACGCTGGGGGTCGCGATGTTCTACCGCCATCGGACGCTAGAGCCGTTCGACGACGACGATCTGCTGCTGGCCGAGGAGATCACGGCGCGGGCCGCGGTGTGCGTGGACAACGCCCGCCGCTTCACGCGCGAGCGCGCCGTCTCGCTGGCCATCCAGCGCAGCATGCTGCCGCGGCCGGGGATGCGGCAGGTGGCCGCGTCGATCGCCTCCCGCTACCTTCCCGGGCACACCACGGCGGGGGTCGGGGGTGACTGGTTCGACGTCATCAGGCTCTCGGGGGCCCGGATCGCCCTGGTCGTGGGCGATGTCGTGGGGCACGGCGTGCACGCCGTGGCGACCATGGGGCGGCTGCGGACCGCGGTGCGCACGCTCGCCGACATCGGTCTGCCCCCGGACGAGCTGCTCACCCACCTGGACGATCTGGTCATCCGGCTGGACGAGGAGGAATTCCACACCGCCGAGGCCGACCCCCGCCACCAGGCCGGGGAGGCCGCGGCCGAGGAGCGGAAGGGCGGCACGGGCGAGCTGGGCGCCACCTGCCTGTACGGGGTGTACGACCCGATCACCCGCACGGCCTCCTTCGCCAGCGCCGGCCATCCCGCGCCGGTCGTCGTCACCCCCGGCGGGGCGGTCACGCTGCCGCATGTGCCCCCGGGGCCGCCGCTGGGCGTGGGCGGCCTGCCGTTCGAGACCGTCGATCTGGAGCTCCCCGAGGACAGCACGCTCGTCCTGTACACCGACGGGCTGGTGCGGTCCGCCGCCCGCGACCCCGACGAGGGGCTGGCGCTGCTGTGCCGGGCGCTGGCCGGGCCCGCCGAGTCGGCCGAGCAGATGTGCCAGTCCGTGCTGGACGTCCTCTCTCCGGAGCGGGGCAGTGACGACATCGCCCTGCTGGTCGCCCGGACCCGCACCCTGGACGCCGGCAGCGTCGCCACCCGGGAGGTGCCGGCCACTCCGGCGACCGTCGCCGAGGCGCGCCGGTGGACCTCGCGGCAGCTGACGGCCTGGGGCCTGGAGGAGGCGATCTACACCACCGAGCTCGTGGTGAGCGAGCTGGTCACCAACGCCATCCGCCACGCCAGCAGCCCCATCCAGCTGCGGCTGATCCATGACACCGGGCTGATCTGCGAGGTCTCCGACGCCAGCAGCACCGCCCCGCATATGCGCCGGGCCCGCAGCTTCGACGAGGGAGGCCGCGGACTGCTGCTCGTCGCCCAGCTCACCCAGCGCTGGGGCACCCGGCAGACCTCGCACGGCAAGGTCATCTGGGCCGAGCAGAGCCTCCCGCCGAGCCGCGCGAACGCCGCCCTTTCGATCTCCGCCTGAAATGCGAGCAGCCTGGGACAGACTTACGGCGTCTTCATGGGTAGAACGTGAGACAGGGGGGCCGTTGTGAACTGCAGTCAGTGCGGAGCGCCGGTCATCCAGGGGCCCAACGGCGGTTGGAGTTGTAACAACTGCGGGGGCTCTGGATGACCGGCGTCGGACGAAGACCGTCGTGCCGCCTTACCTGGCGTCCACTTACCTGGCGTGCACGCCCTGGGCGGCCTCCACGCCCTGGGCGACCCGCCCGCCCTCCTCGGCGGGCAAGCCCTACTTGGCGTACAGCAGGGTGCCGTAGCCCAGCTGGTCGAAGCCACCGCTGGTGGAGCCGTAGTCTCCACCGCCGCCCTCGGGGCGGCCCTTCTCCGCCATGGCGGTGATGTACGGGACGGACAGGCCCCGGCGCCTGGCGTAGTGGTAGTGCAGGATGTCCCACACCGGCCGGGTCTGGCCGCGGCTCGCGGAGGAGATCACGGTCTGCGACTGCTGGGCGCAGTTCTGGCCGGTGCCCCAGGTGTATGTGGTGAAGGGGACGTCCTGGCCGAGGTTGTACTTGGCGACGTACTGGGCGGCCTTCATGAAGCGGTTGTTGTCGTAGCCGTACAGGTCCTCGCCCTGGGACCAGGCCATCTCGCAGAAGGCGCCCATCTGGCCCATGCCCATCATCGTGTGACCCTGATCGCGGCCGGACTCCTGCCACTGGGCGAGCCCCTGGCTGTCGTACACGAACGGGACGGCGTGCTTGATCGAGCCGTTGCCCGCGCCGTTCTTGAAGTAGTTCACGGCCTGGTCGTACTTGGCCCCGTCATCGCACAGGATGCCGATGGCCAGGATCGAGTTCATGTTGCACAGGTCCCAGTTGGCCCAGTAGTTGGTGATGCAGGCGTCGTTGTGACCGGTGAGGAACTGGTTGTTCAGCGGGTAGAAGACATTGAGCATCATCCTCTTGAACCGGTCGAGGTCGAAGCCGGAGTAGCCCCGTATCAGCTCGGCGGCGTTGGCGAACTGGTAGCCGTAGATCCCGGCGGCCAGGAACCGGTCGGCGTTTCCGGTGACCGTGGTGAGCTTGGCGGACCAGGCGTTGAGGATGTCCCGGGCGGTGTCGCCGTGCGCGGTGGTCCCGGCGACCTTCCAGCGCAGGGCGTTCTGGTAGGCGGCGTGGATGTCGTTGTAGAGGATGCCGTAGTTCTCGCCGGTGCCGCCACGGACGATGGTGGCCTGCGGGTTGGCCTTCCAGCCGGACTGCGCGTGCGAGTTGGCGATCAGCCGGTTCCAGCCGGCCAGCCAGGGGTCGTTCCCGGCGGCCACCCGTACCTTGGCCCGGTTGAGCTCGCCGTAGGCGTGCAGCATGCCCGGGTGGGTGAAGGTGGCCGGGGCGGCGTCGGCGGAGCCCGCGGTGACGGCGGCGGTGACGCCGCCGGCGGCGCCCGCGAGGGCGAGCCCTCCGGCGGCCTTCAGCACTCCGCGGCGGCTGAGTTTGTGCGTGTTCTCGCGGCTCATCGAGAAGTCACTCCCATCGTGGGGGGGGTCGTGGGGGGGTCGTGGGGGGGTGTGGGGGTGGTGCGGGGGTGGTGCGGGGGTGGTGCGGGGGTGGTGCGGGATGTGGTCAGGGCTGTGATCGCGCCACGTGGCGGAGCCCGCCGAGGAGGTGGGCCCGGAAGGCGGGATCGTCGTACGCCTCGGAGGTGTGTCCGAGCGCGGTGTAGAAGACCCGAGCGCCGCCGTGTTCATGGCACCAGACGAGCGGATGGTCGTCCCCCATCCCCCCGCCCTCGTACGAGGTCTCGTCGGCGGAGGCCAGCACCCGCACCGCACCGCGCGGGCTGGCCCGGAAGTCGTACCACTCGTCGGTGAACGCCCAGGTGGCGCCCAGGTGGCTGGTCGCCGGGTGGTCCCGGTCCTCGATGGTGAGGACGCCCGGCTGAAGTGCGGGGTGGCGGTCGAAGCGGGCCCCGAGCAGCTCGCCGTAGTACGGCCAGCCGTACTCGGTGCACGCGGCGGCGTGCACACCCATGAACCCGCCACCCGTCCCGCAGTAGGCCCGCAGCGCCTTTTGCCCCTCGGGGGTGAGAACATCGCCGCTGGTGGAGAGGAACACCACGGCCGCGAAGCGGTCGAGGCCGCTCTCGAGGTCCCGCGGGTCCTCCGTCGCCCAGGCGTCGAAGCCGTGCTCGGCGCCGAGCTCACGGAAGGCGCGGACACCCTCGGGAATGGAGTCGTGCCGATAATCGGTGGTGCGGGTGTAGACGAGGAACCTCGGCCGGCTCTGCGCCATGGTGGTCGCTCCCAAGGGGGCCTTCGATGGGGTCAGGAAACCGATTCCCATCATGGGCGCGCCTCACCGTGCCGTCTTCCATCGCTACCAGATGCGAAAATTTTCGACGGCGTCCCACGCGATTCCCCTGCGCGGGAGCGATCAACAGAGACCGTTTTCTAGCTCATCTCCCGGCCGTGAGGCGGCCAGGGCCCCTCGTCGAGTCGCGGATGACGATGTGCGTGCCGAGCACCTGGTGCTGGCTCTCGGGGAGCTCCTCGCGGTGCAGGGCCAGCCGCACTGCGGTGCGGCCCAGCTCCTCGTGCGGCACATGCACGGTGGTCAGCGCGGGGTAGACGTCGATCGCCACCGGAATGTCGTCGTAACCGGCCACCGAGACGTCCTCGGGTACCCGTAGCCCACCCTCGCGCAGCGCCTGGAGCGCCCCCGCCGCCACCATGTCGGTCCCCGCGAACACCGCGCTGAACTCGGCCCCGGAGGCCAGCAGCTCCCGGGCCGCGCGATAGCCGTGGGCGCGGGTGAAACTTCCGTCCCAGATCAGGGCCGGGTCCGGGCTCAGGCCCATCAGCTCATGGGCCCGGGTGAAACCGCTGATGCGCTGGGTGCTCGTGGACAGGCCCGGGACCCGGGCCAGATAGGCGATGCGCCGGTGTCCGGCGCTGAGCAGGTGGGTGGTCATCGCGAAGGCGCCGGCCTCGTTGTCGTAGTCCACGACGGTGGCCGGCACGCCCTCGCCCAGCGGCGGCCTGCCGACCAGCACCAGCCGCGAGCCCACCCGGTCCAGGGCGTGCGCGAAGTGGGTCATGCGGTCCTGGTATGCCTTGTCCTCCCAGGCGCCGCCGACCACGATCACCGCGTCGGCCCGCTGCTCGCGCATCATCTCCACCACGGCGAGGACGCGCTGCGGGTCGCCGTGTGTGGTGCACAGCATGCACAGCCGCCCCTCGGCGGACGCCTGCTCCTCCACACCGCGCGCGATGTGCGCGTAGAAGGGTCCGGTCACGTCGTCCACGACGAACGCCACCGTCTTGTTGGTGGACCCGCCGAGCGCGCGGGCATGCGCGTTGACCACGTAGTCCAGCTCGCGCATCGCCTTGAGCACCCTGGCCCGGGTGGCCGCGGCCACCGGATAAGTGCCACCCATGACGCGGGAGACGGTGGACGCGGACACCCCGGCGCGCTTGGCGACATCCCTGACCGTGGACACGTCCCTGCCCGCGGTGGCCTCCCCCCGCTTGCCCGCCCTGCCCGCACCGGTCGCCTCTGCTGCCTCGTTCACGTAGGCCTTTCCCCCTTTTCAGGGCTCAGTTCGCCCCCAGCTACCGCTGGGAGGTGCCCCCGCCGGGCCGCCAGCCCCTGTCGACGGTCGACCACGCGGCGGTAGCCGCATATCGATCGCAGCCTCGGCCCTCCGCGCGGCGGAGCCGGCTGCAGTCGTTATGCGGCTCCGCCGCGTGGCGATCGCAGCCTCAGGGCCTCCGCGCGCTCTCCCTTTCACAGCGCACATCAGCGCCTCCGGCGTGGGCGGCCGCGCCCCTTCGGCTCTCCCCCAGCTACCGCTGGGAGGTGCCCCCTCCCAGCTACCGCTGGGAGGTGCCCCCGGCCCCCGCCGCGTATCGCTCACGATAGCCGAGCGGGGGCCGCCCCGGGGCCGGCTCAGCGAGCGCGGGAGCTGACCTGCCGCGGGCGCAGCAGGAAACGCTGGGTCTTGCCGCTCGACGTCTTGGGCAGCTCGGTGACGAAGTGCACGCTCCGCGGGTAGGCGTGCTTCGCCAGCCGGTCCCGGACCAGCTGCTGCAGCTCGGCGGCGAGGGCGTCATCGCCCTCGGTCCCGGCGCGCAGCACCACGAAGGCCTCCATGACCTCGCCGTGTTCCTCACGGGGGACGCCGACCGCGGCCGCCTCCGCCACTGCCTCGTGCTCCAGCAGCACGCTCTCCACCTCGAACGGGCCGATGCGGTACCCGGCCATCAGGATCACGTCGTCGCTGCGCCCGGAGAAGAACAAGTGGTCGTCCTCGTCCCGCGAGGCGGTGTCGCCGGAGTAGAACCAGTGTCCGTCGGGGCTGAACTTCTCGGCGGTACGCTCCGGGGCGTCGCGGTAGCCCTCGAACCACATCAGCGGGCTGTTCGTGATATCCACCGCCACCCGGCCGGGCCTGCCGGTCTCGGCGACGGCGGAGTTGGTGTCCTCGCGCAGGACGGTCACGCTCCAGCCGGGCAGGGGCCGACCCATGGAGCCGGGCTTGAGGTCGGTGCGCAGCTCGGGGTGCCAGGCGTTGGCGATGGCCATGCCCAGCTCGGTGGAGCCGTAGTGGTCGCGGACCGGGATGCCGAGTGTCCGCTCCGCCCAGGTGACCACGTCGGTCGGGAGCGGCTCGCCGGCCGCGGAGGCGCACCGCAGCCGCAGGCCGTCGGGGGCAGGCGTGCCGCGCAGCTTGCGGTAGACGGTGGGGCTCGCGGTGAAGTTGGTGACATTGAAGCGGGACAGCACCGCCCAGGTCCCCTCGGCGGAGAACAGGCTGTTGAACAGCAGGCTGCGCAGGCCGAGGGCGAGCGGCGCGATGACCGCGTAGTACAGCCCGTAGGCCCAGCCCGGGTCGGCGGCGTTCCAGAACACATCGGTGGGCCGGTGGTCGAGGCCGAACTCCTGGTACATGGCGAATCCCGCGACGGCCCGCAGCGGGATGGGCACCGCCTTGGGCGGGCCGGAGGTGCCGGAGGTGAACAGCTCCACGATGGTGGCGTCCCCGCCGAGGGCGGCCGGCTCGTCCAGCGGCGGGTGTCCCGCCGACAGCTCGGCGAAGGACAGGTCGCCTTCCTCGGTGGGCCCGGTGGTGACGATCCGCCACGGCCGGTCGGCCGGGAAGTCGGAGCCCGCGGCCAGCTTGGGGCGCTGCCCGGCGTCCGTGATCACGACCTTGGTTCCGTTGCCGGTGATCCGCAGGGCGATGGCCGGGGGCGCGAACGCCGTGAACAGGGGCACCTGGACGGCGCCGATCCGCCAGATCGCGAGTGTCGCGACGAGCAGCTCGGCCGACTTGCTCATCAGCGTGGCGACCCTGTCGCCCGGGCCCACCCCGAGGGCCCCCAGGGCGCTCGCCATCCGCGCGGAGGCGTCCCGGAGTTCGCCGAAGGTCATGTCGTGCCCGTTGAGGTCGGCGCCGACCACCGTGAACGCGACGGCGTCGGCCGGATGCCGGTCGCACAGCAGCCGGGCGGTGCACGCCGCCGGATCTCCGAAGGTCTTGAGCAGGTCGGCCATGCGCTGTTCCGGGCTGGTCAAGTGGGCTCCTCGTGCATGCGGGCGAGCGGAATCCAAGTGCCGCGGGCGGTGGTGTCCCCGTTGGCTTGTACACGCTATCGCGCCCGCTCGCGAGCTCGGCAACCAGTGTTCACAAGGCCCTTGTCAGCCAACCGCGGTGGTGGGGTTCTCCTCCTTGCGGAAGGTCAGCTTCCCCTCCTCCACGTCGACTTCCACATGGCTGTGCGGCTGTAGCTTGCCGTTGAGCAGCATCCGGGACAGCGGGTTGTCGACTTCCCGCTGGATGGTCCGGCGCAGCGGCCGGGCGCCGTACTCGGGCTGGTAGCCGTGGTGGGCCAGCCAGTCGACGGCGGCGGGGGTGAAGTCGACGGGCACGTCCTGGGCGCGCAGCCGGCGCCGGGTCTCCTCCAGGAGCACATCGGTGATCTGCCGCAGCTGTTCGTCGGCGAGCCGCCGGAAGATGACGATCTCGTCGATGCGGTTGAGGAACTCGGGCCGGAAGTGCTCGCGCAGCGGGCGCAGCATCCGCTCGCGGCGCGCCTCCTCGTCGGCTTCCGCTCCGCCGCCGAAGCCCAGGACCGCACCGCGCCCGGAGATCTCCTCGGAGCCGAGGTTGCTGGTCATGACGATGACGGTGTTCTTGAAGTCGATGGTGCGGCCCTGGGCGTCGGTGAGCCGTCCGTCGTCGAGAACCTGCAACAGGATGTTGAAGACGTCGGCGTGGCCCTTTTCGACCTCGTCCAGGAGCAGCAGCGAGTACGGCTGCCGGCGCACCGCCTCGGTGAGCTGCCCGGCCTCCTCGTGGCCGACGTATCCGGGCGGGGCGCCGATCAGCCGGCTGACGGTGTGCTTCTCCTGGTATTCGCTCATGTCCAGGCGGACCATCCGGTCCTCGCTGCCGAAGAGCGCCTCGGCCAGGGCGCGGGCCAGCTCGGTCTTGCCGACGCCGGTGGGGCCGAGGAACAGGAAGCTGCCGATCGGGCGGTTGGGGTCACCGAGGCCGGCGCGGGAGCGCAGTACGGCGTCGGCGACGGCGGAGACGGCCTCCTCCTGGCCGATGACCCGCTTGTGCAGGTGCTCCTCGATGCCGAGCAGGCGGTCCCGCTCCTCCTGGGTGAGGCTGCTGACCGGGATGCCGGTCTGCCGGGAGACGATGTCCGCCATGTCCTCGACGGTGACCTCGGCGACCCGGGTGGCCGGGTGCCCTTTGTTGGCCCCTTCCTCGATGCGCCGGCCCAGGTCGGCGAGCCGGTCACGCAGGGCGGTGGCCCGCTCGTACTGTTCGGCGGCGACGGCCTGGTCCTTGTCCCGGGTGAGCTGCTCGACCTCGCGTTCCAGCGCCCGGACGTCGGTGCCCCGGGTGCTGGAGCGCAGCCGTACGCGGGCGCCGGCCTGGTCCATCAGGTCGATGGCCTTGTCGGGCAGGAAGCGGTCGGTGAGATAGCGGTCGGAGAGCTCGACGGCCGCCAGCAGCGCCTCGTCGGTGTAGCGGACCTGGTGGTGGGCCTCGTAGCGGTCGCGCAGCCCGCGCAGGATATCCAGCGCGTCGGCGGGGGCGGGCTCGGGCACCATGATGGGCTGGAAGCGGCGCGCGAGGGCCGCGTCCTTCTCGATGTGGCGGCGGTACTCCTGAAGCGTGCTGGCGCCGATGACATGCAGTTCGCCGCGGGCCAGGGCGGGCTTGAGGATGTTGCTGGCGTCCATCGGGCCGCCCTCGGAGCCGCCGGTGCCCACGACGGTGTGCAGCTCGTCGATAAAGATGATCAGCTCCTCGGAGTGGGCGCGGATCTCGTCGATGAGGCCGGTCAGCCGCTCCTCGAAGTCGCCGCGGTAGCGGGTGCCGGCCACGACGCCCGCGAAGTCGAGCTGCAGCACGCGTCGGCCGAGCAGGATGTCGGGGACGTCGGCCTCGGCGATGCGCTGGGCCAGCCCCTCGACGACGGCGGTCTTGCCCACACCGGCCTCGCCGATGAGGACGGGGTTGTTCTTGCCCCGCCGGGCGAGCACCTCGATGGTCTGCTCGATCTCCTCGTCGCGCCCGATCACCGGGTCGATCCGGCCCTCACGGGCCATCTCGGTCAGGTCGCGGCCGAACTTGTCGAGGTTGGGGGTATCCCGCCGGCTGGGGCCGGGGTGCGGTTCGGCGGCGCCGGGGCCCGCCGCGAGCCCGCCCGGCGGGCCGGGGCGTGGCTCGAACCGGGCCGCGTGCAGCAGCTGCCCGGCCGTGGAGTCGCGGTTGGCGGCGAGCGCGATCAGTACGTGCTCGGGGCCGATGTACGAGGAGCCCGCGGACCGGGCGATCTCGTGGGCGTCCAGCAGCGCGCGCTTGACGGCGGGCGTGACCGCGACCGAGCTGCGCGGCGACCCCTCCCCCGTCTGCCGGTCGATCTCGGCGACGAGGGCTTCGGGGTCGGCCCCGGCCCGGGTGACCATGGTGCGGGTCGGCTCGGCCGTGAGGGCCGCGCGGAGCAGATGTTCGGTGTCGAGGTCGGTGGATCCGCGGTCGGCGGCGTAGGAGGCCGCGGAGGAGACGAGCTGCCGTGCGGGCTCGCTCATCAGGCGGCCGAAGTCGACGTGCCGGGAGCCGGGTCGCTGCCCGGCCGGTCCGACACCGAGGAAGCGTGCGAGAAAGTCTCCGAGGGGGTCCGGACCGAATTCTTCCGATCCCTCGTACCCGCTGTTCATAGGCATCCGTCCCGGTGGCCCGTCGGACGCGGGCCCCGTTGTCATCGGTGCTCTCGTGGCGTGCGGGTGCTCGGGTGGGGTGAGCCGGGCTGCCCGGCTCACTCAGGCACCCGCGAGGAGTCCTATTTGATCGACTTTGATTGATTTTATCCGACATCGGGGCCGCTCGGCACCCGAGGTCGGCAGTCCGGAGGCGTGTCACACTCGGCGCGGCCGGCCGGATCCGCGTCGACGCCGCCCTGCGGCGCTCCACCTCCCACCCGGAGATCTACGCGGCCGGGGACCGGGCTGGTCCAGGCGGTGCCGGCGGACGACACGCCGCGCGAGCTGGTGCTCACGAGCCGGGCCGCCGCCCGCGTCAAGGAGCAGGTCGTCCGCTCCACGATCACCTTGATGCACCTGGCGGCGCGCCGCCCCGGGGCCGTTCCGCTCATCCCGTGGATCTGAACGACCTGAACGATCTCAACGGCCCGAACCGGAACGCGCCGTCCTGGCGTGCCCGGCGTAGCGGCGGAGCACATCGAACCACCGCCGGGCGAGCTCGGCGACATGGTCGTCCGCCAGGACGCCCGACGGCCAGATCCACCGCGCCGCCAGCCGCGCCCCCCGCTCGCGGTCCTCGACCGCCACCGTGAGGGTGAGGGTGCGCTCCAGCGGCGCCCCGGCGTCCGCGCCGCCGCCCATGGCTGACCCCGCCTCGCCGGTGGGGCTCCAGTGGGCCGAGCGCTCGCCGACCTGGAACCGGCCCAGGTAGTTGACGGAGACCTGCGGGTCGCCGAGCGCGGCCAGCAGCGGAGCGGTACGCGGGTTGAGGTAGCGCAGCAGGCCGTACCCGATGCCGTTGTCGGGCAGGGCCGCGAGCTGGGCCCCCACTTGTGCGGCGGCCTCGGTCAACGCGGCGCCGGAGGTGTCGAGTTGTTCCTCGGAGATCTCCCCCGGGTCCAGGACGAGCGGGAACTGCGCGGTGAACCACCCGACGGTGGCCGACGGATCGACCCCGTCGGCGAGGAATTCGCGGCCGTGCGCCTGGATGTCCACCAGCACGCCGGTGCCCTCGTCGCCCCGCCAGCGCGCGTAGGCGACGGCGAACGAGGCGTACAGCACATCGCGCAGGTCCACGCCCAGCGCCCCCGGCACCGTGAGGAGGGTCGCCGTGTCCTCCTCCGGGAGGTCCATGAGCAGCATCCGCGCCGAGGCCAAGGTGTCGGTCCGCGGGTCGAGCGGCCGGGTGCCCAGCGTGGGCCGCTTCGGCTCGAACGCCCGCGTCCACATGTCCAGTTCCTTCTCGCGGGCGGGCTCCACGGCCTCCTCGACCAGGTGGTGCGCCCACCTCCGGTAGGAGGTCGCCGGCGCCCGCAGGTCCGGCCGCCGGCCGGCGGCGACCGCTTCGTACGCACGGGCCAGGTCCGGCAGCAGGAACCGCCAGGAGACCCCGTCGACCACGAGGTGGTGCAGCAGGATCAGCAGCCGGCCGGGCCGCTCCGGCCCGGGGTCCAGCCAGATCGCCTGGAGGGTGCGGCCGGACGCGGGGTCGAGCTCCGCCTGGTGGCGGAAGGACGCCTCGGCCAGTGCCGGAGGCCACTCCGCCTCGTCGGCGACCTGGATGGCCTGGTGGGTGAAGCAGTCGGCCACCCGGACCGAGCCGGGCTCCGCGATCTCCAGCCCCCGCCGCCCCCGGTCGTCCGTCTGCCGCATCCGCAGCGCGTCATGACGGTCGGTGAGCGCCTGGAGGGCGGCGATCAGATGCTCGGGCCGCGCGTCCGCCGGGACACGGACCGCCATGGAGAGGTGGTACGCGTCGATCGGCCCCTCGCAGTCCCACATGCGCCTGATGATCGGCGTCGCCGGGAGCTCGCCCACCCCGTCGCCCGCACCGCCGCCGTCCCGGTGGCGGCCCTCGCCGGCCGGCCCCTGGCGCGGCGCGCTCCGCTCGGCGATCGCCGCCAGCGCCGCGGCCGTACGGCCCTCGGCCACGTCCCTGGGCCGCAGCGCCAGACCGGCGTGGCGTGCCATGTCGGCGAAGCGCATGGAGACGATGGAGTCGCCGCCCATCAGGAAGAAGTCGTCGTCCACACCGACGCTGTCCACCCCCAGCGCCTCGCTCATCAGCGAGCACAGCGTCTCCTCCACGGGGGTGCGCGGCCGGGCCGCCGTCGAGACGGCTGTGAAGTCGGGCGCCGGGAGGGCGGCGCGGTCCAGCTTGCCGTTGACCGTCAGCGGGAGTTCGGGCATCTCCACGAACGCCGAGGGCACCATGTGGACCGGCAGCCGGGCCGCCGCGAGCCCCGCCAGCGCGGCGGGCCCGGGCAGTGTGGCGCCGGGCTCGGCCACCAGATAGGCGACCAGCGCCGGCCTCCCCGGCCGGTCCTCGCGCAGCACGACGGCCGCCCGCGCCACCTGGTCGAGGGCCGTGAGCGCGGACTCGATCTCGCCGACCTCGATCCGAAAGCCCCGCAGCTTGACCTGGCCGTCGGCCCGTCCGACGTACTCCAGCTCGCCGTCCGCCCCCAGGCCCTGTCCGGGCGATCTTCTCGGGCCCGCGACGCCAGCTACGGCGCCCCCAGCTACCGCTGGGGGGACCCCCGGCTGCGTTGTCGGAGTCGCCCGCCACGCCGCGCCAGCGGCATATCGACCGCAGCGCCCAGTACGAGGGCGATCCTCCGCCTTGCGATGCACCGCATCTGACGCCGCGGCCTGATCCTCAAAGACCGCCCGGACAGGGCCTGAGCGCGCCAGGTCTCCGGTGCGGTACATGCGCTCGCCGGGGGCGCCGAACGGGTCGGCGACGAACCGCTCGGCGGTCAGCGCGGGCCGCCCCGCGTAGCCGCGGGCCAGGCCGGGGCCGGCGACGTACAGCTCGCCGACGGACCCCGGGGGCACCGGCCGCAGCAGATGGTCGAGGACATACAGCCGCAGGTCCGGGATCTGCCGCCCGATGGGGCTCACCGAGCCGTCCCGCGCCGCGTCGGCGCGGACCAGTTCGGTGTGGGTGACATGCACGGTCGTCTCGGTGATGCCGTACATGTTGACCAGCCTCGGCGCATTCTCGGCATGCCTGGTGTACCAGTCCGCCAGGCGGGAGACGTCGAGCCGTTCGCCGCCGAACACCACATGGCGCAGGGCGAGCCGTGCGCCCAGCTCAGGGTGGTCGCGGTCGGCGCCGAGCAGTTGGTAGAACGCCGACGGGGTCTGGTTGAGCACGGTGACACCCTGCTCGACCAGCAGTTCCAGGAATTCGTCCGGGGACCGGGTGACGGTGTGAGGCACGATCACCAGCGAGCCGCCGTGCAGCAGCGGGCCCCAGATCTCCCACACCGAGAAGTCGAACGCGTAGGAGTGGAACAGCGTCCACACGTCGTCCTCGCCGAACCCGAAGAGGTGCTCGGTGGAGGTGAAGAGCCGGATGACGTTCTCGTGCGGGACCAGCACGCCCTTGGGCCGCCCGGTCGAGCCCGAGGTGTAGATGACGTAGGCGCCGTGCGCCGGGGTGAGCCGGCCGCCGCGGTCCGCGTCGGTCAGGTCGGCCGGCGCGATGTCCTTCATGGCGCTGACGACCTGCGGCGCGTCGAGCTCCACGATCGGCACGTCGAGGCCGTCGGGCAGCGCCGCGGTGGTGTCGGTGGTGGTGACCACGCACACCGAGGCGGCGTCCGCGAGGATGAACCCGATGCGCTCACGTGGATAGGCGGGGTCCACCGGCAGATACATCGCGCCGCTCTTCAGGACCGCCAGCAGCGCCACGACCAGCTCGGCCCGGCGGTCGACCGCCAGGGCCACCACCCGTTCCGGCCCGGCGCCATGCCCGGTCAGCACCCGCGCCAGACGGTTGGCGCGGTCGTTGAGCTCCGCGTACGTCAGGGAGCGCCGGCCGTCGACCACGGCGGTGTTGTGCGGGGTGGCCCGCACCTGTGCCTCGAACCGCTCCGGCAGGGTCTCCTCGCACCGTACGCGCCCGGGCGCCGACTGCTGCCGGGCCGCGGTCAGCAGCCGCGCCACCGGGGCCTCGGCCGCCGCTGACACCCCTGACACTTCAGACACCCCGGGCGCCTCGGGCACCTCGGGCACCTCGGTCAGCAGGCGTTCGATCGCGTCCGCGGCCGCCGACGCCCGGCTCCGGCCGACGGTGTCCGGGCAGTAGTTGATGTGGATCCGCAGCCGTTCGCCGGGGATCGCGACCACGCTGAGCGGGTAGTGGGTGCCGTCCTCGGGGTGCACCCCGGTGACGGTCAGGCGCTTGGAGGCGGTGCGCAGGGCGTCCGGGTCGTGCGGGTAGTTCTCGTAGACCAGGAGGGTGTCGAAGAGCCGGCCGGTGCCGGTGCGGCGCTGGATGTCGGTGAGGCCGATGTGGTGGTGGTCCAGCAGCCGGGCCTGTTCGCCCTGGAGGCGGGTCAGCAGCTCCGGGAACGTCTCGTCCGGGCGCAGCCGGACCCGGGCCGGCACGGTATTGATGAACAGCCCGACCATGGCGTCGACGCCGTCGATCTCGGGCGGGCGCCCGGAGACGGTGACGCCGAAGACCACGTCGTCGCGGCCGGTCAGCCAGCCCAGCACGATCGCCCAGGCGCCCTGCACCACCGTGTTCAGCGTCAGGCCGTGCCGGCGGGCGAACGCGGCGAGCGTGGTGGTCTGCTCGGCCGTCAGCTCCAGGACGTGCCGCCGGGTGGCCGCCGCGGCCGGAGTGTCCTGTTCCGCGACGAGGGTGGGCCCGGCCACCCCGGACAGGGCGGTGTGCCAGGCGTCGAGCCCCGCCTCGCTGTCCTGCCCCTTCAGCCAGGACAGATAGGCGGAGTACGGGCGGGGCATGGGCAGCGCGGCGAGCGCGTCGGGGTCACCGCCCGCGTCGTACAGCGCGAGCAGCTCCCGCGACAGCAGCGCCATCGACCAGCCGTCGAGCAGCAGGTGGTGGCTGGTCAGAATCAGCCGGTAGCTGTCCTCCCCGAGCCGCAGCAGCATGCAGCGGGCCAGCGGGGCGGTGTCCACGGGGAGGCGTCGCGCGCCGTCGGCCTCCAGCAGCCGGGACAGCTCGGCCTCCCGCGCGGGCCCGTCCAGCCGCGACAGGTCGTGTTCCCGCCACGGCAGCGCCACCCGGGCGGGGATCACCTGCACCGGCTCGGCGAGCCCCTCCCGCACGAAGCACGCGCGCAGCCCCGGGTGCCGGGCGAACAGCCCCTCGGTGGCGGTGCGCAGCCGCGCCGGGTCGACCTCGCCCGCCAGGTCCAGGCCGAACCGCACCACGTAGTCGTCGTGCGCGGTGTCGTCGTACACGGCGTGGAAGAGCAGCCCCTGCTGGAGGCTGGACACCGGCCAGATGTCGGCCAGGGCCGGCACGGCCCGCTCGAGCCGCTCCACCTCGGCCATGGACAGCGCGACCAGGGGGAAGTCGGAGGGGGTGTGGCCCCGGTGTGCGGCGCCTTCGGTGTGTTCGGTGTGTCGGGCGTGGGTGACCAGGCCGGTGAGCGCGGCGAACCACGCGTCGGCGAGCTCCCGTACGGCCGGCTCGTCCAGCAGTTCGCCGGCCCAGATCCACACCGCCGTGAGCCGCGGGCCGTCCTCCCGGTCCTCGGTGTGGGCGTTGAGGGCCAGGGTGTGCGGCAGCGGCATGCCGGGCGGAAAGCCGCCGCGCAGCGCGCCGAAGTCGGGGTCCGGGTCGGGCAGCCAGTCGGCGCCGTCGGACACCGTGAACCGGCCGAGGTAGTTGAATCCGATCTGCGGGCCCACGTGTCCGGCGAGCCGGCCCGCCGCGTCGGGGTTGAGGTAGCGCAGCATGCCGTAGCCGATGCCGTGGTCCGGCAGCGCCGCGAGCTGTTCCTTGACCGTCTTGACGGCGGTGCCGAGCGCCGCGGAACCGGCCGTGACCTCGGTCCAGTCGAGTGTTCCCGGGGCGAGTCGCGCCGGGAACAGGCTGGTGAACCAGCCGACTGTCTGGCTGAGGTCGACGCCGTCGGCGATGTTCTCCCGGCCGTGTCCTTCGAGTTCCAGCAGCACATCGCCCGTGTCGCCGATGCCGCGGCGGCGCCGCCACTCGACCACGGCGAGGCTCAGCGCCGTCAGGAGGACGTCGTTGATCCCGGTGTGGTAGCGCTCGGGTACGGAGGTCAGCAGCGCGGCGGTGGCGTCGGCCGGCAGGGAGAGCGACAGCATCCGGGCGCTGGTGGCGGTGTCCCGGGCGGGGTCCAGCGGGCGGGAGCCGAGGAGCGGGTCGGCGCCGTCGAGGATGTTCTCCCACAGCGGGAGCTCGGCCGTCCGGGCCTCGTGGTGTGCGCCCTCGGTCAGCAGCCGGGACCAGCGCCGCAGGGAGGTGACCGGCCCGGGGGTGGCGAGGGGCCGGTCCTCGGCGGCCGCGGCCCAGGCGTCGGCGAGGTCGCGCAGCAGCACGCGCCAGGAGACCCCGTCGACCGCGAGGTGGTGGATCAGCAGCAGCAGCCGCCCGGGCCGGCCGGGGCCCGCGTCGAACCAGACCGCCCGCAGCAACACCCCCTTCTCCGAGTCGAGTTGGCCGCGCGCCGCCTCCGAGGCCGCATCGATGATCCGGCGCCACCGCGCGGTGTCGTTGTCGGTGTCGGTGTCGTTGGGGGCGTCGTTGGGGGTCACGTCCTGTACGGGCACACGGGTCAGGCACTCTTGGCCGCGGACGGCGCCGCGCGGGGCGATCTCCAGCGCGCCGTCCTCCCCGGCGCCCAGCCGAAGGCGCAGCGCGGCATGGCGGTCGAGCAGGGTGTCGAGCGCGCCGGCCAGGTGGTCGTGGCACAGGTCGCCGGGCACCCGCACCAGCACCGACTGGTGGAACTCCTTGACGGCGTCCGGTCCCAGCCCGGTCAGCCAGCCGATGATCGGGGTCGGGGACAGTTCGCCGCTGTCGTCGCTGCCGTGGGGGCCTTCGCCATGGGAGGTGTCGCCATGGGAGGTCTCGCCGGGGGAAGTGTCCGCCGTGGAGCGCGCGGCCCGCGCCAGCGCGGCCACGGAGCGGTGTTCGAAGACCTCGCGCGGGGAGATGGCGAGCCCGGCGGCGCGGGCGCGGCTGACCAGGGTGAGGGAGAGGATGCTGTCGCCGCCGAGGGCGAAGAAGCTCTCGTCGGCGCCGACGCGGTCGAGTCCGAGGATGTCGGTGAAGAGCTCGTGGAACAGCTCTTCGCGGTCCGTCCGCGGCCCCCGGTGCCCGGTGTCCTCGGCCGGCCGGGGCTTCGGGAGCGCGGCCCGGTCGAGTTTGCCGTTGGGGGTCAGCGGCAGCCGGTCCACCAGGACGATCTGCGCGGGCACCATGAAGTCCGGCAGCCCGCTCTTGGCGCGGGCCATGAGCTCGGCCGGAAGCGCGGCGGCCGTGGCCGGGTCCGTGCCGGGCTCGGGGACGACATGGGCCAGCAGCCGGGTGGCGCCGGGGCGGATCTCGTCGGCCGTCACCACGGTCCGGCGGACCGCCGGATGGCCCGCCAGCACGGCCTCGATCTCGCCGACCTCGATCCTCAGGCCCCGCACCTTGACCTGCCCGTCGGCGCGCCCCACGTACTCCAGCTGGTGGTCCTCGCGACGGCGCACCAGGTCACCGGTGCGGTACAGCCGTGACCCGGGCGGGCCGAAGGGGTTGGCGACGAACCGCTGCGCGGTCTGGCCGGGCCGGTTCAGATAGCCCCGGGCCAGCCCCGGCCCGCTCAGCCAGAGTTCACCGACCGTGCCGACGGGGACGGGGCGCAGGGCGGCGTCGAGTACGTACGCGGCCGTGTTGGCGGTGGCGGTGCCGATCGGGGGTGTGCCCTCGCCGCCGAGCGGGTCGCTCATGGCCGCGCAGATGGTGGCCTCGGTCGGGCCGTAGCCGTTGAGCAGGACGGTGTCCGCGGCCCAGTCGGCCGCCAGCTCCGGCGGGAGTGCCTCGCCCACCGACATCAGCCTGAGCGCGGCCGGGAGGGTGCCGCGGTCCAGGCTCGCCAGCACGGCGGGCGGCAGCACGGCGTGCGTCACGCCGAGGCCGGTGATCAGCTCCGGCAGCTCGGGGCCCGCGGGCGGCGCGCCGTCGGCGCCGATGACCAGACAGCCGCCGGACAGCAGCGCCGCGGTCAGCTCCCAGACCGCGGAGTCGAAGCTCGGCGAGGCGAACTGCAGGACCCGGGACCGGGGGCCGACGCCGAACCGGGTGCGCTGGGTGTGCACCAGGCTCGGCAGGCCCGCGTGGGTCACCACGACCCCCTTGGGGGTGCCGGTGGACCCGGAGGTATAGACCACGTATGCGGGGTGGCGCGGGTCGAGCCGCGCGCGCCGCTCCTCGTCCCGTACGTCCGCCAGGTCGCGGCCGGCCAGGTCACGGACGGTCTCGGGGGCGTCCAGGAGCAGCCGGTCGCCCGGCAGGTGCCCGAGGGACCGCGCGTGGGCCGTGGTCGTCAGCGTCAGCGCGGGCCGGGCGTCGGAGAGCATGAACTCGACGCGCGCGGGCGGATAGTGGGGGTCGACCGGCAGAAAGGCGCCGCCCGCCTTCCAGACGGCCAGGACGGCGACGACGAACTCGACGGACCGCTGGAGCGCGAGCGCGACCGGCGTCTCGGGGCCGACACCGCGCTCGATGAGCGCCCGCGCCAGCCGGTTGGCCCGCGCGCCCAGCTCGGCGTACGAGAGCTCGGCGGAGCCGGAGAGCACGGCGGCGTGGTCCGGGTGGAGCCGGGCCTGCCGTTCGAAGAGCTCGCCCGCCGTGGCGTCGGCCACCACCACGGCCGCCTCGGTGGCCCTGCGGAGCAGGGAGCCCCGCTCGCGATCGGAGAGCAGCGACACCTCGGCGAGCGACATGCCGCTGCCGCCGGCCGCGACGGCCCTCAGCAGCCGGGAGATCCGCTCGCCGTGGCCCCGCGCCTCGGCGTCGCCGCACACGGCGGTGTTGGCGTCCAGGTCGACCGTGAGGCCCCGGCCGTCCAGGCGGTCGGTGAAGGCGAGCGCGAGGTCCTCGACGGGGCCGGTGGAGAGGTTGTGCGCGACGGTGGGGTGCGGGCCGAACCGCAGGTCGTAGTCGAACGACATGATGTTGACGATCATCGAGTACAGCGGGACGGGCTGGTCGTCGGACGAGACCAGGCGTGCCATGTCGGCCGCGCGGTAGCGCTGGTGGGCGAGGGCGGACCGGATGGCCTTCTGGGCGGCGCGGGCCAGCTCCGCGACGGTCATGTCCGGGCGCGGGGACAGCCGGACGGGCAGGACGTTGGACAGTACGGCGGGGGTGGCCCTGGCGGCCGGGGTGACACGGGCCGCGACGACGAGCCCGAGCACCACCTCCGGCTCCCCGGTCATGCGGTGCAGATACAGCGCGGCCAGGGCGAAGAGCATCGCGGAGCGGTGGATCCTCGCCCGCTCGCAGACGCGGTCCAGGGCGAGCAGGTCCTCGGACGACAGGCGGTCCGAGGCCCGGGTGAAACCGGAAGCGGGCGCGCGCCGCCGGGTCAGGGAAACGGGTTCCGGAAGGTCGCGCAGTTTCTCGAGCCAGTAGTCGCGGTCCCGGACGAACGCCTCCGACGCACGGTATTCCTCTTCCTCGGCGAGGAGCCGGCCGAAATCACCGAAGGGGCTCGGCGGTATTTCCTCGCCCGCGTCCAGCGCCGAGTAGATGCCCGCCACGCGGTGCGCGACAAGCGGTCCGCTGAATCCGTCGATGAGAATGTGGTGGTATCGGCTGCACCAGAAATAAAGATCGTCCGCAAGCCGGATCACCGCATGGGCGACCAGCTCACCGTCCGGCAGCGGAACCGGCCTGGCCAAGAATTCCGCCATCCACCGCTCGGCGGCGGCGCGCGGGTCCGCGTCGGCCGTCACGTCGACGAGCACAAGCGGGAAGTCCTCGCGGCCCCTGACGACCCAGCGCGGACCGGCCTCGTCCGCGGCGAACCGCACCGCGAGCGCCGCGCATTCGGCGAAGGCACGGCGCAGGGCGGACTCGAATAAGTCGAAACGCAGCCGGCCATGTATCTCGATATATTCGCCGATGTTGTAGGCGGCGCTGTCCGGACGCAGGAAGTGGGCGATCCAGAATTCACGCTGGGCGGCAAGCGGAATCCCCGGGACGGGACCATTGGCGGGCATGAAGGGTCTGGCCTCCTCGATAAGTGGGCTGCCGATTTCGCGGGCGGTTTCCCGAGTGTAGGGCCGTAATGCGGCCATACGGTCTGGCAGTTCGCTGCAATGGCAACTGTCGGCCTTAGGAACCTGCCGCGAACTCCGGACCGGGTTCCGCGTCCCGCCGCGGACCCGGCCCCGCCCCCGGCGACACGCCGCGGCACCGGTCCCGACGGCGTAGCGGCGTGGGCCCATCGGGTGCGTTTCGTCGGCCGTTCCGGTGAAGCCCGGCGCCGTCGCGACAGGGACGGGCTCCCACACGCACATACATACGACTATCCACCCATTTGGCCATATGAGCGTGAGGTGAGCCTTTTGTCTCTCGAGACCCGTCAACGGACCGCTCTCGTGGTCGCCGCGCTGTTCGGCGCGGCCACCGCGTGCACCGCCGGCATACCCGCCACCCCCGAATCGGGGGAGAAGTCCTCCCGGACCGCGGCCGCGGCGAAGCCCGGGCCCACCAAGGGGTTCACCCTGGTGGCCACCGGCGACCTGCTGATCCATGACTCGGTCATCCGCCAGGCGCGCGCGGACGCGGGCGGCAACGGCTACAACTTCGGGCCCATGCTCGCCGGGGCCGAGCCCGTGGTCTCCCGGGCCGACCTGGCGATCTGCCACATGGAGACGGTCTACGGCGCCGCGGGCGGGCCGTTCACCGGCTACCCGACGTTCAAAAGCCCTCCGGAGGTCGCCGAGGCCGCCAAGGAGCTCGGCTACGACTCCTGCTCCACCGCCTCCAACCACACGCTGGACGCGGGCGCGGAAGGGGTGACCCGCACCCTGGACGCGATGGACCGCGCCGGGCTCCGACACGCCGGATCGGCCCGCTCCGCCGAGGAGCACACGATGCCGACCCTCATGAAGGCCGGTGACGCCACGGTCGCCCAGCTCGCCTACAGCTACGGCACCAACGGCATCCCGGTGCCCAAGGGCCAGCCGTGGCTGGTCAACCTCATCGACCCGGCGCAGATCGTCAAGGATGCCCGGGCCGCGCGCCGGGCCGGGGCCGACGTGGTCGTGGTGAGCCTGCACTGGGGCACCGAGTGGCAGGAGGCGCCGGACCGGCTCCAGCTCTCGCTCGCCAAAAAACTCACCGCCTCGATGGGCGGCGGACGCCACGACATCGATCTCATCCTCGGCACCCACGCCCACATACCCCAGGCGTACGAGAAGATCAACGACACCTGGGTCGTCTACGGCATGGGCGACCAGGTCGCCGGCGTCATGAACGACCCGCGCGGCCAGATGGGCTCGGCCGCCCGCTTCACCTTCGCCCCGCCCGCCGCCACGGACAAGCCATGGACCGTGAAGAAGGCGGAGTTCATCCCCCACGCCGTGGACAACGACCCGATCAAGGTGGTGAACGTCCCGCGCGCCGGCGGCCACACCGCCGCCCTCGACACCATCCGCCGCGCCGTGCTCAGCAGGGGCGCGGAGCGGGACGGGCTCACCATGGGCCGCTGACACCGCGCCCCGGTGGCGGCCGGGGCCCGCCGGCCCCGGCCGCCGCGCCGGCGGCTCAGTCCACCCCGGCGGCTCAGTCCACCCCGGCGGCTCAGTCCGCCTCGGGGGCTCAGTCCGCCTCGGGGGCCTGGCCGGTGGAGAAGGCCGCGGCCATCCGCAGCCATGGCTCGGCCTCCTCGGCGCGCCCCTGCCGCTGGAGCGTACGGCCCAGCATCAGATGGGCGTAGTGCTCGACCGGGTCCCGCGCGATCACCTCACGCAGCTGCTCCTCGGCGCGCCGCAGCTGCGCGGAGTGGTAGTAGGCGCGGGCCAGCAGCAGCCGCGGGGCGGTCTGCTCCGGGGCCTCCTCGACGACCTGGACGAGGAGGTGAGCGGCCTCGGCGTACTGCTTCGCCTCGAAGAGCAGCCCGGCCCGCTCCCAGCGCTCCGCGGTGGTCTCCTCGCGGTCCTTGTCGTCGAACAGGCTCAGCGCGGTGACCCAGCGGTCGGCGGTGGGCTCACCGTCGGGCCGGTAGCTGTTGAAGTTGTCGATCATGTGAGCTCCTTCCTGGGGTGAGCGGTTATTCGGGCCGCAGAGCGGCTAGTTGCTGCTCGAACGGCACGACGGCGTCGGCTTCGGGGGCCGCGGCGCCCCGGCGGCCGCCGACCAGGTCCGCCAGTTCGCCCGCCGCGCGGTCGATGCGGGTGGGCAGGGTGTCGGTGAGCGGATCGCCGGAGCCGCCCCAGTCCTCGGACGCGGCGTACACCGCGGTGGGCACCACGATCGCCCGCAGGTAGGCGAACAGCGGCCGCAGCGCGTGCTCCAGCGCGAGCGAGTGGCGCGCCGTGCCGCCGGTCGCGGCGGCGAGCACCGGCTTGCCGGCCAGGGCGGTGTTGTCGATCACGTCGAAGAACGACTTGAACAGCCCGCTGTAGGAGGCCGAGAAGACCGGGGTGACCGCGATCAGCCCGTCCGCGCCGGTAACGGTCTCGATCGCCTCCTCCAGGGCGCCCGAGGGGAAGCCCGTCACCAGGTTGTTCGCGATGTCACCGGCCAGGTCGCGCAACTCGACCACGTGCACCTCGACCTCGTGCCCGTCCGCCGCCAGCCGCTGCCGGGTGGCCTCAGCCAGCCGGTCGGCCAGCAGCCGGGTGGACGAGGGCACGCTCAGCCCGGCCGATACGACCGCGAGCCTCACCGGCCGCGGGGCGCCGTGCTGCCTGGGGATCTCGAGCTTTGTCACTGGGCCACCTCCTCAAGGGCCTTGGCGTCGCGCTGGGCCACCAGCGACGCGTGGGTGGGGGCGTCCGGCACCTCGGCCGGGCGGTTCTTGGCGAACTCCTTGCGCAGCTCCTCGACGACCTCGCCCAGCAGGTCGAGCTGTTCCAGCACCGTCTTCAGCGGCAGGCCCGCGTGGTCGACGAGGAACAGCTGGCGCTGGTAGTCGCCGAAGGTGTCCCGGAAGGTCAGCGTCTTCTCGATGACCTCCTGCGGGCTGCCGACGGTCAGCGGCGTCTCGGCCGTGAACTCCTCCAGGGAGGGGCCGTGGCCGTAGACGGGCGCGTTGTCGAAGTACGGCCGGAACTCACGGACGGCGTCCTGCGAGTTGCGGCGCATGAACACCTGCCCACCGAGGCCGACGATGGCCTGCTCCGGCGTGCCGTGCCCGTAGTGCGCGTACCGCTCCCGGTAGAGGTTCACCAGCTTCCGGAAGTGGTGCTTGGGCCAGAAGATGTTGTTGGCGAAGAACCCGTCGCCGTAGTAGGCGGCCTGCTCGGCGATCTCCGGCGAGCGTATGGAGCCGTGCCAGACGAACGGCGGCACGCCGTCCAGTGGCCGCGGCGTGGAGGTGAAGCCCTGCAACGGGGTGCGGAACCTGCCTTCCCAGTCGACGACGTCCTCGCGCCACAGCCGGTGCAGCAACGCGTAGTTCTCGACCGCGAGCGGAATGCCCTGGCGGATGTCCTGCCCGAACCAGGGGTAGACCGGGCCGGTGTTGCCGCGGCCCATCATCAGGTCCACCCGGCCGTCGGCCAGGTGCTGGAGCATCGCGTAGTCCTCGGCGATCTTCACCGGGTCGTTGGTGGTGATCAGCGTGGTGGAGGTGGACAGGATCAGCCGCTCGGTGCGGGCCGCGATCCAGCCCAGCATGGTGGTCGGCGACGAGGGCACGAACGGCCGGTTGTGGTGCTCGCCGGTCGCGAAGACGTCGAGGCCCACCTCTTCCACCTTCTTGGCGATGGTGACCATCGCCTTGATCCGCTCGTGCTCGGTCGGCTCCCGGCCCGTGGTCGGGTCCGGAGTGACATCGCCGACCGTGAAAATCCCGAACTGCACCGGTCTCACCCTCCTCAGGATGTTTGCGATTCAACTACACCCCGGGAACGCGGCACCTGTCGCCCCTATTCCCCCGCCCGTGGCGGGCCCCCGGCGCGGGCGGGGCGTCGGTTCGGATCGGGCGTCGTGGCTGGTGGGACGGGTCAGCCGGGCTGTCCGAGCCCTGCTGACGGAATCGGGGCGCGCAGGGCGGCGGCGTACGCCTCGTCGGGGTCGAGCCGGCGCAGCTCCTCGGCGATCAGCTCGGCGGTGCTGCGCACCTTCAGCGCGAGGGTGCGGTCGGGCTGGCCGGGGATGGAGAGGGTCGCCACCGGGCCCTCCGGGCGGTCGATGTGGATGTCCCCGGCAGCGGTGCGCAGCCGGACCGCCGTGACCACCGGGCCGTCGGTGACGACCTGCTCGACGGGCACCTTCAGCCGGTCGGCGAACCACCGGGCCAGCAGCTCGGCGCTCGGGTTGTCCGCCTCGCTCTCCACCACCGCCGAGGTCACGGTGGCCCGCGCCTGGTCAAGGGCGGCGGCCAGCATGGACCGCCAGGGCGTGAGCCGGGTCCAGGCCAGGTCGGTGTCGCCGGGCGCGTACGAGGCGGCGCGGGCCGCCAGCTCCCGCAGCGGGCGCTCGACCGCGTACGCGTCGGTGATCCGCCGCTGCGCCAGCGTGCCCAGCGGGTCCCTGACCGGGTGGTCCGGGGCGTCGACCGGCCACCAGACCACGACCGGGGCGTCCGGCAGCAGCAGCGGCAGCACCACCGACTCGGCGTGCTGGGCGAGTTCGCCGCGCAGCCGCAGCAGTACGGTCTCGCCGCTGCCGTCGCCGCCCCCGACGCGCACCTCGGCGTCCAGCCGGGAGCCGTCGCGCTCGCGCGGGGTGCGGCCGGGCCGCTTGATCACCACGAGGATCCGGGAGGGGTGCTCCTGCGAGGCCTCACCCGCGGCCTTGAGGGCGTCGTAGTGGTTGGCCTCGTCGGTGACGATGACCAGCGTCAGCACCATGCCGACCGCCGGACTGCCAATCGCCCTGCGGGCCTGTACCAGGGCCGCATTGATCTTGCTCGATGTGGTGTTGGTCAGGTCGGTCTTCATGGCCGGCGCCAGCTCCTGCCGTTCTCGTTCGAGCGTTTCGTCCGCGACCCGAGCGTATCGTCACTCCCCCGCGCGACCGGGGCGAACGATCAATACCGGATGATCAATAGGTGGCCTCCCCGGCCGCGGCCTCCACCTCCAGCAGCGAGGCACTGTGCCGCTCCGCCTCGAACGCGGCATGGCCGCCGCGCAGCCCGAAGAGGCGCTTGGAGAGCAGGATGTAGAACACGGCGAGGATGTTGACCACCAAGGTGGCGATCTTCAGCCAGCTGATCTTCTCGGTCAGCTCGTAGATCTCCAGCGGCAGAAACGCGGCGGTGGCCACCACTGCCAGATACTCGGCCCACCGCTTGAGCAGCCACAGCCCCACGCCCTCGACGATCTCGATGGCCGCGTAGGCGGCCAGCGCGGTGGCCACGATCACGAGGGTGGAGTGCCGGTACTCGAAGGTCTTGCGGATGGTGTCGGCCACTGGCGAGTGGTCGAGGTCGTAGTGGAAGTGGCGCGCGACCGGCCGGAAGACGGTGAGGTTCTCCTGGAAGAGCCGGCGCACCGCGGCCCGGCTGTTGCTGAACCGCCACACCGCGACGGCCGCCAGCAGCACGAACAGCCCGCGTACGATCCGCTCGGCGGCGATGAAACGCATCACGATCAGGTCCCGCAGGGCCTTGCCCCGCGGGACGAGCGGGGCGTCGGCCGCGGGCCCGGAGCCGTGCGGTGCGCCGAGGGCGAAGTCGCCGCAGCGCAGACAGCGCCAGGCCTCGCCCAGCGCGGTGGCGGCGTGCAGCCGCTCGCGCAGCTCGTCCTCCGCGGGTGAGTAGGTGATGTGGCCGCGCCGGGCGCAGGTACGCCTGTTCCAGTCGATCTTCACGCTCAGCGCTCCGTTCCGGTGGTGGCCGGCGTGTCGGGCATGTGCGTGATCGTAGGCGCTGTCGCCGTGCTCACCGGGCCGGGGGTCGGTGCAGGGAGAGGGCGCCGTCCCGGTCGAGGACGACGCGGGAGCCGAAGTCGGAGCTGACCCGGTCGAGCACCGTCCGCAGCCAGCGGGAGTCGCCGAGGGTGGCGTGGCACAGCCGCATCCGCCGGGCCCGCATGGGCACCATCCGGATCCCGGCGAGCTCACCGGTGTCCGGGGCCACCGCGACGAAGTACAGCAGCCGCAGATCGTCCCGGTACTCCTCGTAACCGGTGATGCCCTCGTAGTCGTCGATGAAGTCGCCGCAGCCGTAGAGGACGAGTTTGCCCCGGTACACCTCCAGGGGGCGGGGGTGGTGCGAGGAGTGGCCGTGCACGACGTCGGCGCCGCCGTCGACCAGCGCGTGCGCGAAGCGGATCTGGTCGCCGGGGACGCGGTATCCCCAGTTGCCGCCCCAGTGGATGGAGACGACGGCGACGTCGCCCGGCCGCTTCAGCTGCCGGATCCGGCGGGCGAACCGGGCCGCGCGGGCCTCCGACAGCTCGGGGAGGAAGTCGACGCCGGACTGGTGCTCGTGCGCGGCCCATCCGTACGGGATGCCGCTGGACCCGGTGCCACAGGAGAAGACCAGCACACGCCGGCCGCCGGCGACCGGAACGACCGCGGGCCGCCGCGCCGCGTCGGCGTCCCGCCCCGCGCCCGCCACCCGCAGCCCCGCTCCGGCCAGGGCGTCGAGCGTTTCCGCGAGCCCCTGCCGGCCGAAGTCCAGCACATGGTTGTTGGCCAGGACGCAGACATCGGGCCGGCCCGCGGCCAGGGAGGGCAGATTGGCCGGGCTCATCCGGTAGTGCACGCTCTTCCCCGGCGCGAACTCGTCGCTCCGCGTCACGCTGGTCTCCAGGTTCACCACCCGGGCGTCGGGCGCGGTCTCCTCCAGCACCCGTAGCGCGTCCCCCCACGGCCACGCGTAGTCGGCCGGGCGCGGCACCCGCCCGTGTGCCTCCTCGGTCAGCTCGACATACGCCCTGGAGTCCCGGATGTACGGCTCCCGCAGCTCCGGGTGTCCGGGGTGCGGGAGGATCTGGTCGACGCCACGGCCGAGCATCACATCGCCGCAGAGAAACAGCGTCGTCGCATCGCCGCCCACACCCCCAAACTAGCCCGTGGTCGAGGCCCGCCCCAGCCCCGGCCCCAGCGCCTCGCCGATGAGCGCGACGCCTTCGGCGATGTCGGCCGGCCTGCTCGCGGCGTAGCCCAGGACGAGCCCCGGGCGGCCCGGGCGCTTGCTGTGCCACGACAGGGGCTGGGTCTTCACACCGTGCGCGAGCGCGGCGGCGGCGAGGTCGGTGTCGGAGAAATCGCCGTCGAAGGTGACCATCAGGTGCAGGCCCGCCGCGGCGCCGTGCACCACCGCGCCCGGCAGGTGGGTCCGGATGGCGCCGATCATCGCGTCCCGGCGGCGACGGTGGCGGCGGCGCAGCTGGCGCAGATGGCGTTCCAGCTCGCCCGACTCCATCAGACGGGCCAGTACAAGCTGGGGCAGCGCGGCGTTGCCGAGGTCGGCGAACCGCTTGGCGGCCACCAGCGCGTCCCGGTACTTCGGCGGCGCGAGCACCCAGCCCACTCTCAGGGCGGGGGCGAGCAACTTGGACACGCTTCCGGCGTAGCAGACGTGTTCGGCGAGCATCGACCGCAGGGCGGGGGCGGGTGGCCGGTCGTAGCGGTGTTCGGCGTCGTAGTCGTCCTCGACGATCAGCCCTCCCTCGCCGGCCCATCGCATCAGCTCACGCCTCCGCTCGCCGCCGAGCACCACCCCGGTCGGAAACTGGTGTGCCGGGGTCAGCAGCACGGCCGGGGCGCCGGTGGCGCGCAGCGCGTCGACGCGTACGCCGTCGGAGTCGACCGGGACCGGCGGGGTGTCCAGCGCGCAGTGGCGCAGATGCTGACGGGCCCCCAGCGAGCCGGGGTCCTCCACGGCCACCTGGTGGATGCCGTCGGCCCGGAACACCTGCCCGATGAGTCCGAGCGCCTGGGCGGTGCCCGCCACGACGAGGACATCGGCCGGGTCCGCCCTGATCCCGCGGTTGCGCGCCAGCCAGTTGGCGACGGCCAGCCGGGCGCAGTCGGCAGTTCGGCGGACAACGCGCTCGCCGAGTCCTTCAACGCCACATGCAAACGGGAGACCTGCGCCCGTGCTGCTCGCGGGTGCCGGGTGTGACGGCGAGGCGGGCGTTGATCGTGGCGATCGCCCGGCGCAGCGATCCGATGTGGGCATCAAGTGCCCGGCGTGCCAGCTGGTACTGGTTCTCGCTGGTGCGGGTGATGGATCCTGCCCAGCGGGAGGAGGACTGCGCGGTCAGTGCCTTCTTCCGTGCGGCCCGCTGGTTGAAGGCCGGGGACACGTTGCCGATACGCACCCGAGCTGACAGATCCGCCCCCGCCAGAGCGCCCAGGTGGGTGCCCGCCGCGCGAAGTACCTCCTCGTCGGCGGGCGAGAGGTGCAGGCGGGTGCAGATGCGGCATCCGGAGGGCGGGGCGACCACGAACGGAACGGACAGCGCACGGTAGGGGCGCTGCTCCCGCCCTTTCGCTCCCCGCGCCCGCTTGCCCATCGCCTTGCACCCCCACCCACCTGTGATGATCTCGACGGGCCGAAGCTAATCCCCACCCCACTCCTCGGGAAGCACATGACAGCGATTGGAGAACAAATGATCCCATCTGTCCAGGAAGGGCCGAAGATGACCGCCGGCCAGATCATTCGCCACCGACCACAACACCCTGACCTGTCCGAAATGGCCGACGCTGGCCTACACATCCGGGAACTGCTTCCAACCCGACCATGAGCGGCGGCGACTTCCTGGCCGTCACCAGCCCGCAGTTCGAGTCGGCGGTCGTCCGTATTGGCCGTGTTGACCGCTACGGCACCCGGCAGGGCGGCACGCTGACCGTCACCGCGCCCGGCGCCAGCGACGAGCGGCGCTATGTGCGCGGCGTGTCGCTGAACGGGCGGGACCTGCCGCGGACCTGGCTGCCCTGGGCCGCGGTCGCCCACGGCGGCTCGCTCGCCCACCGGCTGGGCACCGAGCCGTCCGCCTGGGGCACCGGGCCGGGCGCCGAGCCGCCGTCGGTGGGTGGGGCCGGTCGGCACGGGCCGGACGTGGTGTAGGTTCTACGGCCCCCCACCATGTGCGTCTGAGCGAGGGAGCGGGTCCATGCGTGCTGTGGTGTTCGATGCCTTCGGGCACCGGCCCGAGGTCCGGAACGTCCCGGATCCGACTCCCTCGCGGCGCGGCGCGGTCATCCGGGTCGAGGCGACCGGGCTGTGCCGCAGCGACTGGCACGGCTGGATGGGGCACGACCCCGGCATCCGGCTGCCGCATGTGCCGGGCCATGAGCTGGCGGGGGTGGTCGAGGAGGTGGGGCCCGAGGTCCTGAACTGGCGCCCCGGGCAGCGCATCACCGTGCCGTTCGTCTGCGCGTGCGGGCGCTGCAGCGCCTGCGCGGACGGTGCGCAGCAGGTGTGCGAGCGGCAGACGCAGCCGGGCTTCACCCACTGGGGCTCCTTCGCGGAGTACGTCGCGATCGAGAACGCCGATGTGAACCTGGTCGGCATCCGCGGCGAACTGGCCTTCACCACGGCCGCCGGTCTGGGCTGCCGCTTCGCGACCGCCTTCCGCGCCGTGGTGGCCCAGGGCCGGGTGGCCCCGGGCGAATGGGTCGCGGTGCACGGGTGCGGCGGGGTGGGGCTGTCCGCGGTCATGATCGCGGCCGCGGCGGGGGCGCGGGTGGTCGCGGTGGACATCTCGCCTCGGGCCCTGGCCCTGGCCCGGCGGTTCGGGGCGGAGGTGTGCGTGGACGCGGCCTCGACCCTGGGGTCCGTGGCGGACGCGGTCGCGGACGCGACCGGCGGGGGCGCCCACGTCTCGCTGGACGCGCTGGGTTCCCCGCGGACCTGCGCCGCGTCCGTCAACAGCCTGCGGCGGCACGGGCGCCATGTGCAGGTCGGCCTGCTGCCGCCGGCCGCCGGGAGCCCGATGCTGCCGATGGACCGGGTCATCGCGCTCGAACTGCGGCTGCTGGGCAGCCATGGCATGGCCGCCCACGCGTACGGGCCGATGATGGAGATGGTCGAGGCCGGGACGTTGCGGCCGGACCTCCTGGTCACCGACACCATCGGTCTGGACGAGGTGCCCGAGGCCCTGATGGCGATGGGGGCGGCGGGTGGCGCCGGGGTCACGGTCATCGAGCCCCGGCGCCCGCCCACGGCCGCCCGGCGGTGACCGCCGCGCGGTTCAGCCCGGGATCCGTACCGTGTCGCCCGTGATCCTCACGCGATCCCCGGCGGCCGGGCGGTCCTCGATGTCCGGGACGTCGGCGGACGTCAGATCCGGGGCGTGGCCCGGCTCGCCGCCCCGGGGGACGGTGCGCACGACCTGGCTGGGCGGCAGCGTCCCACGCCCCTCCAGCCGCTGCCACATCAGGTCCAGCGCCTGCTGGTAGTAGTAGCCCAGCGGCACATAGCGGTTGTCGAAGCCGGGTGCCGTGGAGTCGAAGTGGTGGGCGTTGGTGACCTCGACGTAGGCGACGGTGCCCGCGCCGTGTTGGGCTCGGGAGTTGAGCCCCAGATAGGGCCTGGAGCTGTGGTTGACGGGGACCCGGGTGTCGTCGCGGCCGTGCACGATCAGCGCGGGCTTGCCGTGCAGATCGCCGGTGCGCCGGGTGGCGCCCAGCCCCTCGGCGAGCCGCGCCGCCCGCTCCGGCTCCCGAGCCGTGTTGAACGCCAGGCGGTAGACGCAGGTCTCCCCGCGCAGGTTGTAGTCGTGGCGGCCGCCCGGGCCCTGGGACCTGGCGTCGGCGACGGGCCCGCCCGGCGAGTTCTCGTCGATCAGCACCCCGGGCGCGGGCGCCCGGCCGGAGCTGGTGCCGAAGGCGGCGGCCAGTTCGGCGGTGCGGTACGGGACGGGGGTGCCCGAGGCGTCGGTGCGGGCCCAGCCGTAGCCGCACAGGGAGTCGGCGACCGAGGCCCGGGCGAAGCTCATCGCGTATGAGGCGGGTGTCTGCGGGTCGTAGTGCGCGAGCTGTAGATAGCTGGACTGCGGCTGGTACCCGGCGTGTACCAGGGCCTCCTGGGCGAGCCGGGGCAGCCCGTCGGGCCCCGCCCGCTCGGCGTCGCGCCGGGAGATGAGCCGGGGGTCGTCGCCGACGAGGGCGGCACAGCGGCGGCGGGCGGCCGCGGTGTCCAGCGTGGCGTAGCCGGGCGCGGTGGGCTCGGTGAGCGCGGCGCACGGCTGGAGCAGCGAGGCGAGGGAGTTGTACTGGATCAGCGGCAGTCCGGCGGCGGGCACCGCGCGCCCGCCCTGGCGGACCCGTATCCCGTCCAGCGGGGCGAGGTTCATCTGCGGCTCGGAGGCGACGACCGCGTCGATCAGCCCGCCCCGGTCGTCCTCGCCGGCGGCGACGGCCGCTCCGCCGCCGTTGGAGACCCCGGTGGCGATGACGATGGTGGTGGCGGGCGTATAGCCGGCGCGGGGCGCGCCCGCGCGCCAGTCGCGGCCGAGCAGGGCGAGGGCCAGCTCCACGGAGCGCAGCACATCCCGCCCCCAGGTGGCCTGCGGGTTGGTCTTGGCGTGCGCCATCTTGTACGCGACGCGATAGGGGCGCTCGGCGTCGAACCGGGCCCGTTCGGCGTCGCTGAGCCCGGCGTCGAACGCGGCGCGGTCCGCCGTCTGCGCACGGGGCCCGGTCGTGCCGTCGTAGGCCATGACGGTGCCGGAGTGCAGATCGTCGAAGGCCGGGCCCATGCCCTTGTCCGTGTAGGCGACCGCGCAGCGGCGGTGCAGCCCCCAGGCCCCGGCGGTGCCGACCATGTTGTAGACGCCGCCCAGGCCGGAGGCGGGCGCGGCGACGACGCAGGGGCGGGCCCGGTCGAAGTCGTCCGGGACCTGGACGACGAAGCTGACGCTCTGCGAGCCGCTGCCCGCCACGGCGCGGTATTCGACGCCCGCGACCTTTCCGTCGCCGGGCACCGGGCGGCCGCGGTCCACGTTCGGCCCGTACAGCCGCCCGAGGCCGCCGCCTGACCCGGCGGACAGCCCGGCGGAGGCCCAGATGGCCTGGCGGCGCAGCTCGGCGGCGGTGGGGCGATCGGGGTCGGCCGGGGCGGGCGGCGCGGTGGCGCGCAGCCCGGAGAAGCCGAGCCCGGCGGTGAGCAGGTCGTCGCTCTCCCCGTCGTACCGTGCGGAGCTCAACGCGCTGATGTAGGAGGGGAGGGGGGCGCGGGGGGCGGGTGCGGCCGTGGCGGCCGGGACGAGGGCGGCGGTGAGCGCCGCGGCCAGCAGCGGCACGAGCGCCACTGGCCTGCGCAGGGGCTTGGGCACGGTTTCTCCTGGGGGTGATGTCACAACGGTGAGGTCACAGCGGTGATGTCACAGCGGTGATGTCACAGCAGTGATGTCACAGCAGTGATGTCACAGCAGTGATGTCACAGCGGCAGGGCGCCGGTCAGCAGGGCGGCGGCGGTCATCACGAGCGTGGTGCCGAAGGCCCAGCGGAAGATGAACCGCTGGTGCTCGCCGAGCTGTACGCCGCTCATGCCGAGCAGGATGAAGGTGGCGGCGGTGAGCGGGCTGAGCGGGAAGCCCGTGGTCATCTGGCCGAGAACGGCAGCGCGGGCGACCTCGGCCGGGTCGGTGCCGAAGGAGTCGGCGGTGCCGGCCAGCACCGGGAGGATGCCGAAGTAGTAGGCGTCGGGGGTGAAGACGAGGCTCAGCGGCATGCTGGTGACCGCGACCAGCACGGGCAGATGGCCGCCGAGGCTGTCGGGGATCACCTCGACCATGGCGTGGGCCATCTTCTCGATCATTCCGGTGCCGGTGAGGATGCCGGTGAACACCCCCGCGGCAAAGATCATGGTGGTGACCAGCACCACGCTGTTGCCGTGCTTCTCCAGCAGGGCCTGCTGCTCCTCCCAGCCGGGGTGGTTGACCAGCAGCGCGATCACGAAGGCGAGGACGAACAGCACGGGCAGCGGCATGACCTCCAGCACCAGGCAGGTCAGCAGGGTGACGGTGAGCAGCAGATTGAAGACCGTCAGCGCGGTGCCGGCCCGCGCGGCCACCCGGGGCGTGCCGGGGCCGTCACCGACCGCCACCTCGGCCTCCGGGGTGGCGATCGCGCCGAGCCGGCTGCGCTCGCGGCGGCCGATGAAGTACGCGGCCAGCAGCACCCAGGCGATGCCCGCGGCGAGGGCGGGCAGCAGCGGGGTGATCACATCCGAGGTGTCCAGCTTCAGCGCGGCGGCGGCCCGGGCGGTGGGGCCGCCCCACGGCACCATGTTCATCACGCCCGCGCCGAGGGCGACCACCCCGGCGAGGACCAGCCGGCTCATGCCCAGGCGCTGGTAGACGGGCAGCAGCGCGGAGATGGTGATCAGGAAGGTCGACGCGCCGTCCCCGTCGAGCGCCACACAGATCGTCAGGACGGCGGTGCCGACGGTGATGCGCAGCGGGTCCCTGCGGGCGACGCGCAGGATGCCGCGGATCAGCGGCTCGAACAGGCCCGCGTCGACCATCAGGCTGAAGTAGAGCACCGCGAAGGCGATCATGATGCCGGTGGGCGCGACCTTGGACAACCCGTCCAGCGCCATCGGGCCGAGATCGTCCCCGTATCCGCCGATGACCGCGGTGACCACCGGGGTGAGGACCAGGGCGACCAGCACCGAGACCCGTTTGGTCATGGTGAGCAGCAGGAAGCCGCCGATCGTGCAGAAGCCCAGTGCTGCCAGCATGGCCCGCTCGCTTTCTCTTACCTCGGGTGTTGCCGATGAGTTTCCGAGCGGCGAAAGATCCGCGTCCAGCATCGAACACAGATCTGTCCATGCGTTTAGCGCAACAGTTCCCCGGGCACGGCTCCCGCACCTGCCCTCCCGTACTCTCGCGCTTCATGATGGACGTCACTTTGCGCCAGCTCGCGGCCTACGCCGCGGTGGCCCGCGCCGCGAGCTTCACCGCCGCGGCGGCCGATTTGCATGTGTCCCAGTCCTCGTTGAGCCGCGCCGTCGCGGACCTGGAGCGCACGCTCGGCATGCGGCTGCTGGAGCGCGACACCCGCAATGTGCAGCTGACCCCGGCCGGGGCCGAGGCGCTGCGGATCGCGGACCAGATCCTGTCCGCGCACCGGGCGGGCCTGGCGCAGCTGGGGCGCTATGTCTCCGGCGAGCGCGGCACGGTGGCGCTGTCGACCCTCCCCTCGGTGGCGGCCGTGCTGCTGCCCCCGGTGATCTCCGCCTTCCGCGCGCGGCGGCCGGAGGTGACCGTGCGGCTGCTGGACGGGCTGGAACGCCCGGTGCTGGAGCGGGTCGTGGACGGCGACGCGGACTTCGCGGTGTCCACCGTGGCCCGGCGCACGGCCGGGATACGGCTGCGCCCGCTGGTCCGCGACCGTTTCGACGCCGTACTCCCCGAGCACCACCCGCTCGCCGAGCGGTCCGAGGTGAGCTGGGAGGACCTGAGCCGCGAGCCGTTCCTGGCGGTGGGCGCCGACTCCAGCGTGCGCCGGATGACGGACGCCGCCTTCGCCCAGGCGGGCCTGTCGGCTGACCCGGCGGCGGAGGCGTCGAGCGTGGCGACGGTGGGCGGGCTGGTCGCGGCCGGGCTCGGGGTGTCCGCGATGCCCGCCCTGGTGCATCCGCTGGTGCCCCCCGGGAAGCTGGTGCGGCGCCCGCTGGTGGAGCCGGTGGTGGAGCGGCGGCTGCATGTGGTGCTTCCGGCGCGGCGGGCGCTGCCGCCGGGGGCGCGCCGCTTTCTGGAACAGCTGGAGGAGTTCCGCGACGCGGGCCATGGGCTTCCCGACGGGGTCTTCTGGGAGGACGGCGAAACGGACTGAGACGGGACCGACTGAGACGGGACGGACTGAGGCGAGACGTCCGGCGAAGAGGGACCAGCCCGGAACCATTGTGAGATCCGCATGAATTGATGCCCGTTCATTGCTGGACCCGCATATGGCCGACCCCGCAGCCTGACCCGTATGGACCGTATGGACAACGACAGCCGCGCCGCTCAGGAACAGCAAGGCCAGCTGACCGGCTTGAAGGTGGTGGAGTTCGCCCACGTCGTCGCGGGCCCCCTCGCCGGGGCGATGCTCGCCGACCAAGGGGCCGACGTGGTGCATGTGGAACCCCCGGGCGCGGGCGACGCGGCGCGCGCCATGGGGCCCCGGCGCGACGGCGTGCCGCTGTGGTTCAAGGTCGCGGGCCGCAACAAGCGCTCCGTCACCCTGGATCTGCACCACGAGGAGGGGCGGCGGATCGCCCATGACCTCATCGCCTGGGCCGATGTGGTGATCGTGACCCTGCGCGCCGGGCGGCTGCGCGCCTGGGGGCTGGACTGGGAGGCGGTGCACGCGGTCAACCCCAAGGCGATCCTGCTACAGATCTCCGGCTTCGGCGCGACCTCCTCCCGGGCCGACGCCCCGGGGTTCGGCAAGATGGGCGAGGCCCGCAGCGGGGTGGTGCACCTGACGGGCTTCCCGGACGGGCCGCCGGTGCACACCGGGTTCTCGCACGGGGACGCGGTCACCGGCCTGATGGGTGCGTTCGCGATCCTGGCCGCGCTGCACCGCCGCGACACCGATCCGCACTTCGACGGCGAGTGGATCGACCTGGCCCTCTTCGAGCCGCTGTTCCGGCTGGTGGAGTGGCAGGTCATCGCGTACGACCAGCTCGGCGCGGCCCCGGAGCGGGCCGGCAACCAGCTGGCCGTCGCGCCCGCCGCCGTCATCAACACCTACCGCAGCGGCGACGGCGACTGGCTGACGGTCACCTCGGCCACCACCCGCTCGGTGCTCAATGTGGTGCGGCTGCTGGGCCTGGACGAGGAGGAGTACGCGACCGTGGAGGCGCAGCACGCCGGGCGGGAGCGGCTGGACCACGCACTGCGCGCGTGGGTGGCGGCGCGTCCGGCGGACGAGTGCCTGGCGGCCTTCGAGCGCGCCGAGGTGGTGGCCTCCCGGGTGTTCAGCGCGGCGGACATCGTCGCCGACCCGGTCTACGCCGAGCGCGAGGACATCGTCACCGTCGACGACCCGGACCTCGGCCCGGTCCGGATGCAGGCCGCGCTGCCGCACTTCCGCCGCAACCCCGGCGCGGTGTGGCGGACCGGCCCCGCGCTGGGCGCGGACAACGGCCTGGTGTACGGGCAGTGGCTGGGCATCGACGGGGAGCGGCTGGCGAAGCTGGAGGGCCAGGGTGTCATCTGACCGCGACGGCGGCTGCGACCGCGACCGCGTCGGGGACCGCGACCGGGAGCCACTGCGCTCGCTGCTCTTCGTGCCGGGCAGCCGGACCGGCTGGCTGGCCAAGGCGGAGGCCGCGGGCGCCGACGCGGCGATCCTCGACCTGGAGGACGCGGTCCCGCAGGACGCGAAGGAGGCGGCGCGGGAGGCGGTGGCCGAGGCCGTCGAACGGGCGGCACGGACACCGGGGCCGATGCGGCTGTTCGTACGGATCAACCCGCTGGACCACGGGGCGGGCTGGGCGGGCGCCGAGGACCTGCGCGCGGTGGCCCGGCCGGGGCTGTACGGCGTGGTGCTGCCGAAGGTGCACTGCGCCGACGACGTACGGGTCGCCGACCGGCTGCTGGCCTGGTGCGAGCGCGAGGCGGGCCTGACCGAGGGGCGGATCGCACTGGTGCCGCTGCTGGAGACGGCGCGCGGGCTGCGCGAGGCGTACGACATCGGGCGGGCCGCCGGCCGGGTGGCGCACCTCGGCGCGCTGACCGCCCCGGGCGGCGACGTCGAGCGCGCGGTCGGCTACCGCTGGAGCCCGGGCGGCGAGGAGACCCACCCGCTGCGCGCCCGGGTGCTGCTGGACGCGCGGGCCGCGGGCAGCCCGCACCCGGTGGCCGGGCTGTGGGCGGATGTCGCCGACCTCGCGGGGCTGCGGCGCTTCGCGGAGCAGAACCGGGCGCTGGGGTACGAGGGGATGGCAGTGATCCACCCGTCCCATGTGCCGGTCGTCAACGAGGTGTTCTCGCCGGACGCCGAGGAGCTGGCCCGGTGCGAGCGGCTGGTGGCGGCGGTGGCGGCGGCCCAGGCACGGGGCGAGGGCGCGGTGCTGTTCGAGGGGCGGATGGTGGACGAGGCGATGGCGGCGACGGCGCGCCGCACCCTCGCCCGGCACGCCCCGCCGCGTGCCTGAACCTGCGGTGAGTCCGAGACGGCGACACACCGAAGCCACGGCGTGTCTCTGTCTCGTGTTCACCACAAAGTCGCCGGACTGGACCATCCGACCGGCCGTCACCGGCCGGTCACTCTCACCCGCCCAGCCCCTTGACGCACCCCAGCAACGTGGTTACACACGATTGGGAGCGCTCCCATATATCCGCCCACCGAGCCGAGGAGGAACGGCCGTGCGGAGAACGAGGCTTCTGAGGACACTCCTGGCGATCCCGGCGCTGACCCTGGCCCTGACCGCGGTGCGACCCGCGGGCCCCGCGCCGGACACCGCGAACGCCGCGAACGCCGCGAACGCCACAGCCACCACGACCACCACGACCACCGCGGCCGCCGCGCCGGTGCGCATCATGCCGCTGGGCGACTCGATCACCGGCTCGCCCGGATGCTGGCGGGCCGTGCTGTGGAACAAGCTCCAGAGCACCGGCTACACCTCCGTCGACTTCGTCGGGACGCTCGGCCCGCAGGGCTGCGGGGTGCCCTACGACGGCGACAACGAGGGCCACGGCGGCTTCCTGGCGACGGCCGTGGCCCAGCAGAACCAGCTGCCCGGCTGGCTCTCCGCCACGCATCCGGACATCGTTGTCATGCACTTCGGCACCAACGACGTCTGGAGCAATATCGCCCCCGACCGGATCCTGGCCGCCTACAGCACGCTCGTGGACCAGATGCGCCAGAGCAACCCCGCCATGAAGGTCCTCGTGGCACAGATCATCCCCATGAACCCGGGCTCATGCCCGGAGTGCGCCGCCCGGGTCACGGCGCTGAACGCGCGGATCCCCGGCTGGGCAGCCGCCAAGAGCACCTCACGCTCCCCGGTGATCGCAGTGGACCAGTGGAGCGGTTTCTCCACGGCGAGCGACACCTACGACGGAGTGCACCCCAACGCCGCGGGCGACGACAAGATAGCCGCGCGCTGGTACCCCGCGCTCACCAAGCTGCTGACCCCCGGTCGGACGGACCGGTCCCCGAGCCACCCCAGGAGTCGATGATGCGCGCGACCACCCGCGCCGGTACCGCACTCGGCGCCGTCGCCGCCGTCCTGATGTCCGTCCTGGCCCTCGCCCCGACCGCCCACGCGGCCACCGGATTACATGTGAGCAACGGCCGTCTGGTCGAGGGAAACGGCAGCGACTTCGTGATGCGCGGCGTCAACCACGCCCACACCTGGTACGCGTCCAGGACCACCAAGGCGCTGTCCGACATCAAGGCCCTGAAGGCCAACACGGTGCGCGTGGTGCTGAGCACCGGGGACCGCTGGACGAAGAACGACACGGCCGACGTGGCCAACGTCGTCGCGCGGTGCAAGCAGAACCGGCTCATCTGTGTGCTGGAGGCCCATGACACCACGGGCTACGGCGAACAGAGCGGAGCGGTCACCCTCGCCCGCGCCGCCGACTACTGGATCGGCGTCCGCTCGGCCCTCGCCGGCCAGGAGAACTACGTCGTCGTCAACCTCGGCAACGAGCCCTACGGCAACAACAACGCCGCCGCCTGGACCGCGGACACCAAGGCCGCCATCGCGAAGCTGCGCGGTGCCGGGATCCACAACGCGCTGATGGCCGACGCCCCCAACTGGGGCCAGGACTGGACCTTCACCATGCGCGACAACGCCGCCTCGGTGCTCGCCGCCGACCCGGACCGCAACACGGTCTTCTCCATCCACATGTACGGCGTGTTCGACACCGCGGCCGAGGTCAAGGACTACCTCACCCGCTTCGTGAACGCCAAACTTCCCATTGTGGTCGGCGAGTTCGGACACAACCACTCCGACGGCAACCCGGACGAGGACGCGATCATGGCGACCGCGCAGTCGCTCGGGCTCGGCTATCTGGGCTGGTCCTGGAGCGGCAACAGCGGCGGGGTCGAATACCTCGACATGACCACCAACTTCGACCCGGCCGCCCTCACCAGCTGGGGCCAGCGCATCTTCAAGGGCGCCAACGGCATCGGCGCGACGGCCAAGGAGGCGACGGTCTACCGCTCCTGACCCGCCGCCCGGCAACCGCCACCCGAACACCGCTGCCTGACACCCACCGCCCGACACCCGCTGCCCGACACCCGCGTCGGCCGGACACCGGCCGCGACAGAAAGGTCCGCCATGCCCGCTCGCCCCCGTCCGCGCGGTGCACGCGGCGCCGCAGCGCTGCTGGCCGGCGCGCTGCTCCTGATCGCCGCCCCAGCCGCCCCAGCCGCCCCCACCGCCCCGGCCGGGGCGGGCGCCGACGCCACCCCCACGGCCGCGCCCTCGGCGGTCCAGGTCAACCAGCTGGGCTATCTGCCGTCCGGCCCCAAGCGCGCCACCGTCGTCACCGCCGCCACCGCCGCGCTGCCCTGGCAGCTTCGGGACGCCACGGGCGCGGTGGCCGCCTCGGGCACCACCACGGTGCGCGGCGCCGACGCCGCCTCGGGCGACACCACGCACCTGGTGGACTTCTCCACGTACCAGGGCACGGGCACCGGTTACACGCTCACCGTGGACGGCCGGGCGAGCCATCCCTTCGACATCCGCGCGGATCTGTACGACGGGCTGCGCGCGGACGCGATGTCCTTCTTCTACCAGCAGCGCAGCGGGATCCCGATCGAGGCGTCGCTGGCGGGGGCGGCGTACGCCCGGCCCGCCGGACACCTGGGCGTCGCGCCGAACAAGGGGGACACCAGTGTGCCGTGCCAGACCGGGGTGTGCGACTACACCCGGGATGTCCGCGGCGGCTGGTACGACGCCGGTGACCAGGGCAAGTACGTGGTCAACGGCGGCATCGCGGTATGGCAGACGGTGAACTCCTTCGAGCGCGCCAAGCGCTCGGGCCACCAGGCGGCGCTCGGGGACGCCACGCTGCGGGTGCCCGAGCGCGGCAACCGTGTCCCCGATGTGCTGGACGAGGCCCGCTGGGAGCTGGAGTTCCTGATGCGGATGCAGATCCCGGACGGCAAGCCCCGGGCAGGGATGGCCTTCCATAAGATCCATGACGCGCAGTGGACCGGCCTGCCCACCCGGCCCGAGCAGGACCCCCAGCCGCGCGAGCTGCACGCCCCGTCGACCGCGGCCACGCTCAACCTGGCGGCGGTGACGGCCCAGTGCGCCCGGGTGTTCGCGCCGTACGACACGGCCTTCGCCGCCCGCTGCCTGGCCTCCACCCGCCGCGCCTGGAGCGCCGCGAAGGCCAACCCCGGCGTGCTCGCCCCGGATTCGGACGGCACCGGTGGCGGGGCGTATGGGGACACCCGGGCCGGCGACGAGTTCTACTGGGCGGCGGCCGAGCTGTACGCGACCACCGGGGAGAGCGCGTACCGGGACGCGGTCACCTCCTCGCCCTTCCACACCTCGGCCGACGCGTTCACCCCGCTCGGCTTCGCCTGGCCCGAGACCGCCGCCCTGGGCCGGATCACCCTGGCCACCGTCCCGAGCGGCCTCGCCTCCGACGACCGGGCGCGCGTCCGCGCCTCGGTGGTCTCGGCCGCCGACGGCTATCTGGCCGCCATGGCCCGCCAGGGGTACGCGGTGCCACTGCCGGTGGACGGCTATGTGTGGGGCTCCAACGGCCAGGTGGCCAACAACGCGAGCGTGATCGCCGTCGCGTACGAGCTCACCGGACAGCGGCGCTACCGTGACGGGGCACTGGAGGCGCTGGACTATCTGCTCGGCCGCAACGCGCTGGGCCAGTCCTATGTGTCCGGCTACGGCGAGCAGGCGTCCCGCAACCAGCACCACCGCTTCTGGGCCCACCAGGCGGACGCCTCGCTGCCCAACCCACCCGCCGGGTCGCTCGCGGGCGGCCCGGACTCCGCCCTCCAGGACCCGGTGGCGCAGGAGAAGCTGCCGGGGTGCGCGGCGGCCAAGTGCTACATCGACGACATCGGCTCGTACTCGACCAACGAGGTGGCGATCAACTGGAACGCCCCGCTGGTCTGGCTGGTCGCGTTCGCCGCGGAGCGCTGAGCGGGCTGAGCGGGGGCTGAGGGCCCCCGCTCACGGTATGACCTCCCGGCACGCCGCCCAGTGCACGGTGCCCATGTTCGGCTGCAGCAGCTGTGAGAGCGGGGTCTCCCTCGTCACCGTCACCGGATTGCCCATGATCGTCAGATCGTCGGGCGGGAAGAGCGAGTAGTCCCAGACCCGCTGGCCCGATTCGACGGTCTGGGTCGGGGTCAGTGGCTGAGTGCCGAGCTCGATGTCGTTGCCCTTTTCCAGGCTGAGGCGCCCGCCGTGTTCGGCGTACAGGTGGAGTCTCGTCCCCTTCGGGACCGTGACCTGGGCCTCTTGGCCCGGACGGGTGTCTTCCGACCAGATGGCGCCGTGGCCGCTGAGAACGGTCTCGCCGTCCGGCCGCCCCGGCGGGCACGGGGAGAGGCCCAGGGGGTCGATCCAGGCGTGCGGGTTCGGCACATACGCGACGGGGTTGGGCGCGGCGGCCAGACCGAGCGGGTCGGGGCTGGTGTAGCGGGCGGTCTCGGGGTCGTAGTAGCGGTGGTGGTTGTAGTGGAGTCCGGTTTCGGGGTCGTGGTACTGGCCGGGGAAGCGCAGTGGTGTGTGCGCCCCCTCGGCCGTCGCGGGGCCGGTCGCGCCCCACAGGGTGGCGTGGTGGCGCGCGACGATGTCGCCGTTCTCGTCGAGGAGTTCGCTGGGGGTGCCCACCAGGTCGGTGACGATGCCGAAGAATCTGCGGTCGATCTCCCGACGGCCCATGTCGTCGGTGACGCGCTCGGTCTGCGCGACCGGGCGGAGACCGTCGTGGTCCCAGGTGAGGGTGGTCGGCTCGGGCCGGACCTGCCCGGTGGTGGTCTGCTCGACGAGCGTGGAGCCGTCCCACACGAAGTCCACGCGCTCGACGACGGTCTCGCCGTCGGCGGCGAGCCGCTGTTTGGCGGTGCGCCGGCCCAGCGGGTCGTAGAGATAGCGCCAGACGGTGCCGTCGGGGGTGGTGACGGAGGTCAGCCGGTCCTCGGCGTCCCATGCGTACCGCCAGGTGTCCGGCTTGCGCGACAGCCTGTTCCGCTGCTTCAGGGTGATCCGGCCCGCCGCGTCGTACTCGTAGCGGACGCGTCCGGCGCGGGTGACACGCGTACCGGTGTAGGTGCGGGGGCCGACGGCGTCGGAGTGCGACGCGAACGGCGCGGGCCAGGAGGCGTAGGTCTGGTTGCCCGCCTCGTCGTACGCGTAGCTCTCGCCCCGCCCGCCGGGGGCGTGGACGGCGGTGACCCGGCCCACCGGGTCGAGGTCGAAGCCGTGGGCGCCGCGCAGGTGGTCGTCGACTCCGGTCAGATGGCCGTCGGCACGGTAGGTGTAGACCCGGCGCTGCACGGTGGTGGCTTCTTCGGCGGCCGGGGGGTGGCCGGTGAGGGTCTGCTCGGTGAGGCGGCCGGCCGGGTCCCAGATCTGGGCGAGCGTGGCGGCGCGGTCGATGCGGCGGGAGGTCTCGCGGCCGGACTCGTCGTATGCGAAGGCGATGGTGTGGCCGCCGGCCTTCAGCGTGGTGCGGTGGCCCGCGGCGTCGTAGGAGAAGGAGGACATCGCGCCGGAGGGGGTGACGCGCCGGACGGGCCGGCCGAGCGCGTCGTAGGTGTGCGCCAGGACCCGCCCGCCGGACAGCTCCGACTTGACCCGGCCCATCAGGTCGCGGTGGAGGGCGAGTTGCGCGTCCGGGCCCGCGGCCGACGCCAGCCGGCCGGCCGGGTCCCAGTCGAAGGTGGTGACCCGGCCGTCCGCCTCCTTGCGCACGATCCGGCCCATGGCGTCCCGGGTGAGGACGACCGTCTGGCCCAGAGGGTTGGTGCGTGAGACGAGCCGGCCGGCGGGGTCGTGCCGGTAGGTGGACGTACGGCCGTCGAAGTCGGTCTCGCTCAGCGGGCGGCCCGCCGGGTCGTATGTGTAGGTCCAGGTGAGGCCCTGCGGGTCGGTCACCCGGGTGAGGCGCAGCCGCGTGTCGTAGGTGTACTCGGTGCGGGCGCCGTCCGGCCCGGTGCGGGCGGCCGGCAGGTCGAAGTGGGTGTACTCGTACGAGGTGACCCGGCCCAGGGCGTCGGTGTGCGAGACGCAGTTGCCCTCGCCGTCGTAAGCCCAGGTCTGCCGGGCGCCGTTCGGATCGGTGTGCGCGGCGAGCCTGCCCTCGACCGTCCACTCCAGACGGGTGGTGGCGCCGAGCGGGTCGGTGACGGCGGTCGGGCGGCCGAAGGCGTCGCGGCGGTAGGTGGTGACGGCGCCCAGCGGGTCGGTGATCTCCAGCGGCAGACCGGCCGCGTCGCAGCGGATCCGGGTGGTCCCGCCGAGGGGGTCGATGACCGAGGTCAGGGCGGAGCGCCCGTCGTAGGTGTACCGGATGGTGTGGCCGGCGGGGTCCGTGGTGGCGGTGCGGTTTCCGCGCTCGTCGTAGGTGTGGCGCCATACCGTCCCGTCGGTGTCGGTGATCTTCACCGGCAGCCCCAGACGGTTGTGGACGATGGTGCGGGTGTGACCGTCCGGTGTGGTCAGCCGGGCCAGGTGGCCGGTCTCGTCGTACGCGTAGCGGGTGGTGTGCCCGAGCGCGTCGGTGTGGGTCAGCGGGCGGCCGTGACGGTCGGATCCGGTGCGGACGGTGTTGCCGAGCGGGTCGGTGACGGCGACCACCCGGCAGCGGTCGTCGACCAGGTAGCGGGTGGTGTGCCCCTCGGGTGTGCGAACCGTGGTGACGCGGTGGCCGGTGTCCGGGTCGACGCCGGCGCCGTCATAGTCAATGCACAGCGACACATGGCCTTCGGTGCCGCCCTCGGAGACGACGCGGTGGCGGTCGTCGTAGACATACTCGTAGCGTCGGCGGTTGGTGTCGACCCAGGCGATGACCCGGTGGTCACTGTCGTACTCGAAGCGCAGCGGGAGGCCGCTGGAGCCGGTCACCTCGGTCAGGTCGCCGTCGGTGTAGCCGTAGCGGACCAGTTCGGTCCCGCCCAGGCGCAGGGCGGTGATCCGGCCGCCCTCGGTGGCGAACGTCAGGTGGTAGCCGCCGTCGTGGACGATGCCCGTGGGGGTGCCGTCGCCGTCGTACTCGAAGGTGAGGCGGTGGCCGTTGCGGTCGGAGATCTCGGTCAGCGGTGCCTCGCCGTCCCCGCCGGCCCGCGCGCCCGCGGGTCCCGTGTAGTGCCGGACGTGGCCGGTGTGCGGGTCGGTGACGGTGTAGTCGCCTCCGGGGGTGCGCTCCAGCGGCCACCGCGGGCCCAGTTCGGGCAGGGTCGGCACCCCGGGGGCGGGGTGCGGGTAGGACAGCAGCAGGCCGTCGGCGCCGACGAGGACGACGCCTCGGTCGAGGATCTCCAGGCGCTGATCGGCCGTGCTGGACCACGAGGGGCCGAACCACCGCCCGGCGCGGTAGCCGGACTCGGCCCTGCGGTGGAACACCAGCGGCAGCAGGCCGGGCAGGGACACATCGGTCTGCGGCAGGTACATCTTCCCGGTGGCCAGGTCCACCGGGTCGGTGGCGCCGGTGGTCTTGGCGGTGTCGGGCACGCTGTGCGGCGCGGCTCCGTCCTTCTCGAGCTGTGCGTGGCCGCCGGACTTCCACTTCCAACTGCTGGGCTTCCAGCCCCTGCCCGGCGCCCGCTCGGCGACCCCGGCGAGGTCCTTGCCCGCGGTGGCGAGCGACCGCACCCCGCCGAGGCCCTTGGTGCCGACGAGTTCGGGCACCAGTCTCCCCAGGCCCTCCGCGGGGTCCTTCTCGAAGGAGTCCCACATGGCCTTGAGCGCCGTGTCCGGGTCGTTCGCCATCCGGAGCAGACCGGCGGCGGTGGTGTTGAGGTGGGTGGCGTATTCGGCGGGGTGGGTGAGGTTGTAGGGGTCCAGGGCGTTCACGGAGCGCACGAAGTTCACCAGCCCCGCCGTGCCCTTGACCGCGCCGCCGACGAAGTGGCTCCCGTCCAGCCGCAGCCCCGCCACCCCGTCCGCCGCCCGCCGGAGGTACGAGGGCCCGCGCGGGGCCTTGTCGCGCGCCGCCGCCACCGCCCGCTGAGCGGTGAGGTGTGCCGTGTCCCGCTGCCGCCGCGCCTCGCCGAGGATGTCCTCGGCCGCCTCGATGTCGGCGCTCCCCGGGTCGTGGCCGGCGGACGCCTCGGGGTGATGGGCGGCGCTGGCCTCCTCGGACGCCTTCCTGCCCCTGCGGTAGGTGCGGACGGCCTCGTCGGCCTGTTTCTGGGCCCACTCCACCGTCTCGGCGAACTCGCGCAGCGCCGCGGCCGCCTTTCCGCAGGCGTCGGCCGCCACGTACCACTTCTTCGGCTCGGCGGACGCCCGCCGGGTGAAGGCCGCGGCAGACCGTCCCTTCAGGGCGTCGGCATCGACCCCCGCGAGCCCCTTGCCGACGTCGTTGAAGGCGTTCTCGAAGGCGGTCAGGTGGTCGGCCGTGGACCGCAGCTTGCCGGGGCTGCCGTGGACGAGCCGCTTGGGGTCCTCGGTCTGGTCCAGCCCCATCTCCCCGACGTCCGCGCCCAGCGCGTTCGCGGCCGAGTCGGTCGTACGCCGGACCCAGCCGGCCCCGTCGGCCCAGCCCATGCCGTCCAGCCGGTCGGCGGTGAAGTCGCCCACTCCGTCGACGGCCTCGCCGAGGTTCTCCACCTGGTCCTCGACGAAGTGCTGCACCGGGTCAGGTATGAAATCCCCGAGTCCCACCGCGTGTACCCCCGTACGTGTGCTGGTGCCCGCGGCGAGCCTACTGGCGCCGCGGGCCGCCGAGAACGCCCAGGCCACGGGTTTGAGCAGGTTCTGAGGAAGCGGGTACGCGGCCGGCCCGCGAGGGCGGTTCCCTCGCGGGCCGGTGCGCGGTCGTTCACCCCGTGCGCGGTGTTCGCCCGGTCCCCCGGTGTCAGCGGGGCAGCTGCGCCTCGATCGCCGCGACGACCTCCGCCGCCTCCGGCTCGGTCCGCGGCCGGAACCTGGCGACGACCTCGCCGCGCGGCGAGACCAGGAACTTCTCGAAGTTCCACTGGACGTCGCCCGCCTCGCCCGCCTCGTCCGCGGCCTTCGTCAGCTCGGCGTACAGCGGATGCCGCCCCTCGCCGTTGACCTCGATCTTCTCCAGGAGCGGGAAGGAGACCCCGTAGGTGGTGGAGCAGAACGTCTGGATCTCCTCGCTGCTCCCGGGCTCCTGGCCGGCGAACTGGTTGCAGGGGAAGCCCAGCACGGTGAAGCCGCGCTCGGCGTAGCGCTGCTGTAGCCGCTCCAGGCCCTCGTACTGCGGGGTCAGCCCGCACTTGGAGGCCACGTTGACCAGCAGCAGCGCCGTGTCCTGGTGTGCGCCGAGGGTGGTGGGCTCGCCGGAGAGGGTGTGCAGGGGGATGTCGTACAGACTCATCGATGGGACTCGCCTTCGTCGTTTCGTCGGTGCTCGGCAAATCTACGCGCTGCCGTCATCCCCCTGCGGTTACTCTCGGTTGTCGGGGTGCTCACGGCGCGGGGGCTCGCGCAAAGGAAACTCGCGCAAGAGAAAAGGGGGATGCGTGTCACTGGACGAGGAAACCGTCGTCGGCAGGCTGCTCATCGTGGAATACGAGCAGGTGAAGGAAGAACAGCGGGCACGCATCGGGTTCCGGGACAATCTGCTCTACGCCACGCTCGCCTCGATGGCGGCCATCATCACCTTCTCGCTCCAGGACGGCGGCCGACCCGAACTGCTTCTGCTGTTACCGCCGGCTTCGGTGCTGCTGGGCTGGACCTATCTTGTCAACGACGAGAAGATCTCGGCCATCGGCCGCTACATACGCCAGGACCTGGACCCACGGCTGGCCGCGCTCGTCCCCGACCGGCCACGGGTCTTCGGCTGGGAGACGGCCCACCGCGACGACCGCCGCCGGATCTCCCGGAAACGGCTACAGCTCGCGGCCGACCTGCTGCTCTTCGCCGTAGCGCCGATCACCGCCCTGATCGTCTACTGGACCTGCGGCCCGGCCAAGGCGCCGCTCGTCGTGATCTCGGTGGCCGAAACCCTGCTGATCGGGGTGTTGACGGTGCAGATCGTGGTGTACGCGGATCTGCACCGGCCCTGACACGATGGGAGCGCTCAGCCGGACACGTGCGGCTTAGGGGGACATGGTGTGGTCTGACGGGGACAGAGGTCCGGGGGGCGGTGCCGGGCAAGCGGAGGTGGTCATCCTCACCGCGCTCGAGGTGGAGTACCGGGCCGTGCGGGAGCATCTGGAGGAGCTGCGCACCGTGGCGGCCGAGCGGGGGTCCCTGTTCGAGGTGGGCGTCTTCCGCGCGGGCCACGCCGGCACCTCGGTCGCCATCCATATGACGGGCCCGGGGAACCCGGGCGCCGCGGCCCTGGTGGAGCGGGCCTCGGCGCTCTTCGCCCCGCGGACCCTGCTGTTCGTCGGGGTGGCGGGTGGCCGCAAGGACGTCGGCCTGGGGGACGTGGTGGCCGCGGACGCGGTGTACGACTACGAGACCGGCAAGGACACCGAGGACGCGTTTCTGCCCCGTCAGAAGACCCATCAGTCGACCTACGACCTGGTCCAGCTGGCCAGGACGGTCGCGGCCGGGGACGAGTGGCAGCAGGGGATCCGCCCCGCCCGGGACCACGACGCCGCGCCGCGCCCGAGGGCCCATGTCAAGCCCATCGCGGCGGGCGGCCGGGTGGTGGCGCACCAGCGGTCGGAGGTCGGCCGCCGGCTCACGGCGGGCGCGGGCGACGCGGTGGCGGTGGACATGGAGGGCTTCGGCTTCCTGGCGGGCGCGTACGTCAACCGGCACGTCGACGCCCTGGTGATCCGCGGGATCTCCGATCTGCTCGCCGACAAGGACGAGGCCCACGACGAGCACTGGCAGCCCGTCGCCTCCCGGCACGCGGCGGCGTTCGCCTTCGAACTCCTCCGTCGGCTGCCCGCGGCCTCCGCGAAACCGACCACCGCGACCACCGCCGCCGCCACGAGCGCCCCGGCCCACCCCGCCGCCTCCGGCAAGCTGACGATCCGTGACCTGGGCCAACTGGCCGATCTGTTGCTCGCCGTCCCCGGCCTGGCCACCCCGGCTCGCTGGCAGCAGTTGCTGGACGAACTGCCGGGCGTCGGCACGCAGGTGGCCCGGCAGTCGGCGAGCCGGGCGGAGGCGCTGGCCCTGCTGCGCACCTGCGAGGCGTACGGGGCGTGGGGCGACCTGGCGGACGTCCTCGCGGTCATCGCGCCGGACGCCCCGGCCACGGCGGAACTGATCGCGCGACTGGAGCTGCTCGGCCTCGGGTGACCCCGCGCGGCCCCGGCGGACGTGCCTCAGCACCGGCCGCCGCCGTGTGACGGGCACGACTCTCGTGTCTCACGGGGTGTCAGGTGGGGTGCTCGGGGCATAAGAGTTGTTCGGAGTCCGCGCCGGGCGGCGCCCGTCTGTGGCAGGGTCTCCGGCAAAGATCACCGGCGGCGGGGACCGGTGATGGGGGCGCGGGAGGTCATGCCATGGTGGCCACGGGGGAAGGCGGCCTGAAATCGATTCATCATCTCGTCACGGCTTTGAAGGAGTTCCGGTGTCTGATCGATCTGGACTCCCGTGCGCTGTGTCTGGAAATGGTCGCCAGGGAGCTGGATGCGGCGCTGCCGGTCCGCAACCATCGGGTGGCCGACTACTTTCTGATTGAGCTGGCCCAGGAGTGCCTGGACAACGGGCGCGTCATGCGGGCGCTGCGCGAGTCGCTGGCGATGCTGGCCCCGGATGCACCCGCCATGAAGCAGCTCGACTCGGTCATGGCGCAGATGACGGCCCGCCCGGCGCTGCCCGAGGACGCCACCGACCGGCTGCGCTCGCTGCTGGAGGGGCTTGAGGTCGCGCATCTGGCGCGGCTGTGCCGCGGCGCGGCGGGGCCGCTGCAGGAGGTACCGCCGGTCGCCGGCCCCTGGCACGCCTTCGAGACCCTGACCCGGATGAACGCCCGGCCGGACGGCCTGCCGCCGGGCCTGGCCCTGGTGGAGTACCTGGCCGCGTCGGCCCGTCCGCTGGAGCTGGCCGACCGCCTGCGGGGCTGGGCGGACGAGCAGGCGCGCGAGCTGTCGCTGACCTCGCCGCTGAGGTCCCTGCGGCAGCAGGTGGGGCACGCCGCCCCGGCCGAGTCGATCGACGCCTATCTGGTGATCCAACTGCTGCCGCAGGACGAGCCCGGCCGGTACGAGCTCTCCTCGTGGCAGGCCTACGACCCGACGGGCTGGTATCCGGTCCGCGGCCCGGTCAGCAAGGTCACGGCCATCACGGCCGAGCGCGCCGTGCAGGACCTGGTGCACGAGGCCGTGGTGGAGTGGGAGGACGCCAGCTGTATCCACCTGGAGTTCCTCCTGAGCGCCGAGGACCTCCATCTGCCGGTGCACATGTGGCGCCATGAGCTGGACAGCGACTTCCCCACCCCGTTGTGCTCGAGCTATCCAGTGGCCGTACGGAGCCTGGAGCGCAGCCAGAGCAAGCACTGGTACCGCCCCTGGAAGAAGCGGTGGCAGACATTCCGCTCCCAGCCCGAGCGGTCCCGGGAGCTTGTTGTCGACGGGCCGGATCCGGACAGTCCTCGCTCCGGTGACCCGGGCGCCCTGCTGGCCCGGCTCAACGCCGACCAGCATGTGGTCGCCCTGATGCTGAACGCGCCGCCGGGCGCGAGCCCGGAGGGGAGTCTGCAGGCCTCGGCGGCGTGGCGGGCGGGCATCCCGGTCGTCGTATGGGATCGGCGGCACCCACGGGATCCGGACTTCGCTCATCAGATGAGACAAAAGGCCAGCGGGGACCTGGCACGGCTCCGTGAAGCCGTGAAAGAGTTGCGGATGGAGGCCCAAGGGATAGCATCCGCAGAACGCGAACAGCACCTTGGGCAACATGTCGTGCTCGTTTGGGACGACCCGACCCGTCCCGTGGAGACAGGGCGGTTGGCGGGGCCGGACGAGGGGGTGGGCAGTCGATGACCGACGCAGGGCCTACGAGGCGGCAGAACGGACACGCCAACGGTGATCCGGGCCCCACCTCCCGCGTCGGCCCGCCGTCGTCGGGCATTCCACGCCCGTGGTGGATCTACCAGGGCACCGGACGTCCCTTACACGACGTCAGCCTGGAAGAGATCCTTCCGCCGCCCCCTCCGTGGCGCACCTTCAACGGTGTCTCCCCGGACCCCGCGGACGGCATCGAGGCCGAAGCACGGGATTCCACAAACGAGATATCGGAGAACAACGGTGAGGGCGCGGCGCCGACCGAGCCGCCCGCCCCGCCCGAGAACGAGCATGACGCCGCCCGGCGGCTCGGCGCCGCTCCCCTGGGCATGCGGTCGGACCCCGAAGAGGCCGATGTCGTCAACGCGGCGCTCATTTTGCGCCGCCCCCTTCTGGTGACCGGCCGCCCGGGGACGGGCAAGTCCACGCTGGCGTACCGCATCAGCAGAGAGCTGGGGCTCGGCCGCGTGCTGCGCTGGCCGGTCACCACCCGCAGCACCCTGCGGTCGGGGCTGTACGATTACGACGCGGTCGGCCGGGTGCACGCCGCGGCGGCCGGACAGGCCGCGGACGCGGAATTGCACGAGCCCGGGCCGGAGGACATCGGGGACTTTCTCCAACTCGGCCCGCTGGGCACGGCGATGCTGCCGCACCGGCTGCCCCGCGTCCTGCTCATCGACGAATTCGACAAAAGCGATATCGATCTGCCCAATGACCTCCTCGACATCTTCGAGGCCGGCGAATACACCATTCCCGAGCTGGTGCGCATCCGCAGCCGCCGCCCCGCCGTCCGGGTGCTCACCGACGACCCCGACCGCAGCGCCGTCATCGCCTCCGGGCGGGTGCGCTGCCGCGCCTTCCCGATCGTCGTCATCACCAGCAACGACGAGCGGGAATTCCCGCCCGCCTTTCTGCGCCGCTGTCTTCAGTTGCGGCTGCCCGACCCGGATGCCGACCGGCTCGCCGCGATCGTGGCCGCGCATCTGGGGCGGGCGGATGACCCTCGCGCCCTGGAACTCATCGAGATGTTCCTCGAACGCAGCCAGCTCGAAGGCGGGCTGGCGGCCGACCAGTTGCTCAACGCGGTGTATTTGGTGACGTCTCAAGCCCATCGTCCGGGTCCCGAGTGGGAGGAGCTACTGCACGCCGTCTGGCACCGGCTGGATGCAGCAGGCCCGAAGCCATGACACACGACCCAGCCGACAGGTCCTCCGAGCGCGGCCGGCCGGACCTCGACTGGCAGCAGATCGCCGACGCGTTATGGCTCGCGGTCTGCAGGGCGGAGACCGACCGCGAGGCCGACCGCCCCATCCCCGCCCCACCCTCCCCCGCGCCCACCGCGCAGGAGCCGCCCCGCGCCCCCGACCCGCCACGGGGCTCGCCCGCGGACGCCGAGGACGAGGCGCCGGAGGCCGAGGACGAACTGGTCCTGAGCGCACCGCGCCCCGTCGAGCTCGTCGGCGTCCCGGCGCCGCCCGGCGAGACCCCCGGTCAAGGGATCGCCGCCGATGTCGTCACACCCGCCCCCCGGCTCACCGCCGTCTCCCCGCCGACCGCCGAGCGCGCCCTGTCCCGGGCGCTTCGGCCGTTCAAGCGCACCTCACCCTCGCCGGTCCAGAACGAGATCGACGAGGAGGCCACAGCCGAGCGCGCCGCGCGCGAGCGACTGTGGCTCCCCCAGTGCGTGCCGGTACAGGAGCGCTGGATGGACATGGTGCTCGTCGTGGACTCCAGCAGCTCCATGGTGGTGTGGCGCCAAACAGTCGGTCAGTTGGTCACCGTCCTCGAGCGCACCGGCGCCTTCCGTACCATCCGCGTACAGCGGATCAACGGCGACCACCCGCTCCCCGCGGAACCAGGGGCCCGCCGGGACGGAGCGGACCGCGGGCGGAGCAGCGGGCGCTCGCCGATCGACGGCATCCCGCCCCGCGGCAGACGGGCCGTCCTGGTCCTGACCGACGGCATCGGCGCCGCTTGGGGCGACGAGACCGGCAAGCGGGCACTGGGACGCTGGGCACGGCACGCCACGGTCGCCGTCCTGCATGTGCTGAACCAGGGACACTGGCACCACACGGGGCTCACCCCCGAGCGGGTACGGGTGCGGGTGCCCGAGCCGGGCGCGCCCAACGGCACCTGGCAGCGCCCCGACGGCGCCTCCTGGCCCGGAGGCGAGCCGCCGGTGCCGGTGCTGGAGCTCGAAGCACGGTGGCTGCACCGCTGGGCGCAGTTGGTGACCCAGCCGTCGGCCCGCGGCCGTGACACACTGGCGCTGCTGCCCGGAGTGCCCGCCGAGCGCTGGGAGCGCGAACCGGAGCCCACCGCCCGCGACCGGGTTTTCCGCTTCCGTGCCACCGCCTCACCGAGCGCCTTCAAACTCGCCGCCCGACTGGCAGCGGCCCCCCTGAACATCCCGGTCATGGAGTTCGTCCAGGGCATGCACGAACCACAGGGCAGCCCCGGCGACCTCGCCGAAATCCTCCTGGGCGGGCTGCTGCGCAAAGTCGGGGCCGCGGACCCCATGGACGAGACGGGAATCGGCTATGAGTTCCACCACGGCGTACGGGAGTTACTGCTGTCGGCCGGAATGCGGGACGAGTCGCTGTACATCCTGCGCAGCGTCCTCGACCGGCTCGGCCGCCGCTGGAAGCCCCTACACGTACTGCGGGATGCGCTCAACCACCCCTCGGAGACGTTGCCCGACCTTCCCGAGAGCGAGCGGCTGCTGCCCTACATGCGCGTCCAGGAAAAGGTCTACCAAGCGCTCTCCGGCCCCTATCTGGAGGGCGCACGGACCTTTCACGCACGCGTGCTCGCACAGCAGGCGCTCGGCCACTCGGACGAACGTCGACACAAACCAGTCGACAATGGGGCAAGCTCGGTCCCTGAGGCGGTTGCCATGACTGACTTGCCCCGATCCCACCCATCCGCCCCGAAGAACGAATCATCACCCCCGTCGGCGCACGGCAGGCCGGGCGCGGCGGGTGAGCACCCGAGAGGAAGTTTTGTGCCCGTGACCGCTGCCCGGTCCCTGCCCGCCATGGAGGAGCGCCGCGCCGGGGATCCCCCGGCCATCTGGGGGAACGTCCCGCCCCGGAACAACAACTTCACCGGGCGACAGGGGTTGCTTGACACCTTGCACGAACGTCTGCGCAGCGAGGGCACGGCCGCCGTGCTCCCCGAGGCCCTGCACGGGCTCGGCGGGGTGGGCAAGTCGCAGATCGCCCTGGAGTACGTACACCAGCACGCGTCCGACTACGACGCGGTGTGGTGGATCCCGGCGGAGCGCCCTGAGCAGATCCGGCAGGCGCTGGTCCAGCTGGCCGACCGGCTGGGGCTTCAGGTCGGCCTGGAGTCGAACGTGGCCGTGCCCAGCGTGCTGGAGGCGTTGCGCACCGGCCGCCCCTGCCGTGACTGGCTCCTGGTCTTCGACAACGCGGAAGAGCTGGAGACGGTACGCCCCTTCTTCCCCAGCGGCGGCCCCGGCCGCATCCTGGTGACCTCCCGCAACGCCCAGTGGTCCCGGGCCGCGCGCACGGTCGAGGTGGATGTCTTCGACCGGGAGGAGAGCATCGAACTGCTGCGGCGCCGGGGCCCGGAGCTGCCGGACGAGCAGGCCGACCGGGTGGCCGAGGCGCTGGGCGATCTGCCGCTGGCGATCGAGCAGGCGGCCGCGTGGCTCACCGAGACCGGTATGCCGGTCGACGAGTATCTGCATGTCTTCGAGGACGAGCGGGCCGATGTCAGCACCCGGCGCGCCGAGTTGCTGGCCCAGGGCGTCCCGGTCGACTACCCCGAGCCGGTCGCCGCGGCCTGGAACATGTCGCTGCGCCGACTCGCGGAGCACCATCCTGGAGCCCTGCAACTACTCCAGGTGTGCTCCTTCTTCGCTCCGGAGCCCATCTCGCGGCGGCTGTTCTCCGGGGTCCGGGGGGTCTCCCTCTCCCCCGAGCTCTCGGAGGTGCTGCAGGACCCGATCAAGCTCGGTCATGCGATCCGTGAGATCAATCGCTACGCGCTGATCAAAATCAATCACCGGAACAACACCATCGAAATGCACCGGCTGGTGCAGGCCGTACTGATGGGCCAGATGTCGCCACAGCAGCAGGCGGACATGCGGCACAGCGCCCACGTACTGCTCGCCTACGGCGACCCCAACGACGTCGCTCCCGCCAACTGGCCGCGCTACGCCGATCTGCTGTCCCATGTCCGCGCCTCCCGCGCGCTGGAGTGCGACGACAAATGGGTGCGGCAGATGGTGCGCAACCTGATCAGCTTCCTGTTCGTCTGGGGAGACCACCAGGGCGCCCGCGAGTTCGGCAGCCAGGTGGTGGAGACCTGGCGCCAGTCCCTGGGCGAGGACAGTCTGGAGACGCTGGCCGCGTCCCGGACCCTCGGCCACGCCCTGACCTCGCTCGGCCACTACGAGGAGGCCCGGGAGCTCAACGTCAGGATCCTGGAGCTGCTGCGGGCCCATCCGCAAGCGGGCGAGAACCACGAGGACACCATCGCGACCATGGGCGCGGTCGCCAACAGCGCCCGGCTCCAGGGGGATTACGGCAGGTCTGTCGAGCTGGAGAAGGACCGGTGGACCAGAGCCCTCCGCGTCTTCGGTGAGGAGGACCCGTACACCCTGGCCGCCGCGAACGACTACGGTCTGGCGCTCCGCGCCGTCGGCGACTTCGCACTCGCCCAGGAGGTCCACCAGTCCGCGCGCGACACCGCGGCCATCGTCCTCGGGGAGGACTCCCTCACCACGATCCTGCTCTCCACCCACCTCTCCAGCGACGCCCGCGGCATCGGCCATTACCACGCCGCCCGTGCCATGCAGGAGGAGACCTTCGCGCTCGCGCTGCGCACCGTGCCGCCCAACGCGCCCGTGTTCGTCAATGCGATGCGCACCCTGGCCGTGGCCCGGCGCAAGGCGGGCGATCACGAGGGGGCGATCGAACTGACCCGGCAGGCCCTGGACAGCTACCGGCTGCGCTACATCGAGCCGAACCTCGACATCTCCACGGCGGAGATGAACCTCTCCATGGATCTGCGTCAGAACGCCGACCTGGCCGGCGCCCGGGACCTCGGCAGAAAGTCCCTGGAGGACCTGCGGGTCATCCTCGGCCCCCGGCACCCCTACACGTCGAGCGCGGCGACCAACCTGGCCGTCACGCTCCGGCTGCTGGGCGAGACCGAGGAGGCGCTGGCGCTCAACAGGGAGACGCTGCCGGTCTTCGTGGAGACGCTCGGGGCCGATCACCCCTCGACCCTCTCCTGCGCCATCAACCTGGCCAGCGATCTGTACACGCTGGCGGACTACGAAGAGGCACACAGCCTGGACACCGACAGCCTGGCCGCCTGCCGGGAGCGGCTGGGCGAGGACCATCCCACCACGCTGGCCTGCGCGGTCAATCTCTCGGCGGACCTGCGCGCCCTGGGCGAGAGCCGGTCGGCCGAGGAGCTGCACAACGACGCCCTGGAGCGGTTCCGCCGGGTGCTGAGCTCCCAGCACCCGGCCACCATCGCGGCGGCCCGGGGCATCCGCGCGGACTGCGACCTGGAGGCGTACACGTTCTGACGCGACGCTCCGGGCTCAGCGGCGGGTCCCGATCCAACGGGCGAGAGCCACCGGATCGGGGCCGGCGCCGGCCGGGTCGCGCAGCGCCCGGTGCACCGCGAGCACGACTTCCGGGCAGTCCAGCAGCGCCTCCTTGGCCGGGCCCGAGGGCAGTGTCAGGGCGAGCCCCGACCACGCGGGGAGGTCGTCGGGGCGCTCGGCGACACGGTCGCGGTAGCCGCGCAGTGCGGCCGCCGTGTCCCCGGCGGCCCAGTCGAGGTCAGCCCTCAGCGGGGCATCCGTACCGTCGAACGGGTGCCCCTCCGGCTTCTCCCGGAGCAGAGCAAAGCCGGCCGGGTCGCGCAGGCGCAGCCGGACCAGGGCAGGGCGCGCCGCCACCGCCGTCCGGGACGTGCGCAGCGCGGTCGCGGGAAGGGCATCCGGGGCGGGGCGGCCCAGCCGCCAGGCCCGCGCCCACTGCCCGAGCCGGCCGGGGTCCACAGACAGATGATGCAGACGGTAGAGCAACTGGTGATCGAGGTTGAGGTCCTCAGCAGCGCGCAGCGGAACCTCCGGCACGGGCTCCGTGAGCCACACGGCCAGTCGGTCCTCGACCCCCCGCAGAAATCGATCGCCCAACGCGGTGAGCTCCGCGTGCGCCCATAGCGTCCGCAGCCCGTGGGAGGTCTGCGCGCGCCGCAGCGCGAACTCGAACTCCGCAACGGCCCGCGTGGTCTCGTCCGCTGCGCCATGCCTGTGGGCCTGCCAGAACGCCGTGACGCCCAAGAAGGCGTACACGCCGTGCAGCAGGCCCCGCAGCGGGCGGGGATCCACGCGCCAGGGCGCGTAGTGAATCTCCTCCATGCCGCCGTGCATCAAGGGCACCAGGTCCAGCAGGGCGCTGAGTTTGATGTGCTGGGCTTCGTGGATCAGCGATGCGGCGAGCGTGGCCGAATCGGTCGGAGGGTTGAGCAGCACACAGCCGTAGGCCTCGGGTGACGATGCGCTGAAAGGTTCCGTCCGCGCGGGGTACCGCACGGGGACGACGGAGATCAGACAGTCGGCGACCCCCGCTGGATCCAGATTGCTCTGCCGAGCGACGAGCGCCCAGGCGCCGTCGAAGTGTTCCTGCCACCCCCGCGCCTCCGGTTCACTCAACCGCGTCGGAGCGGTGGGGCGCAGAAAGTCCCGGTAGGGGTCGAGGTCATCCAGGTAGGGCGAGCAGGGGTGGGCGGGGTGGCGGCCGCGCACCCGTCTCAGGGCGTGCCAGCCCTCGGCATCCTGGGCGAGGTCGGAGGGCAGCGGCCTCCTGTGCGCGGCGACCCACAGGGCTCGGCCGCCCGCGCCGTCGGCGGCGATCTCCGCGACGGGGGACTCGCAGCCCGCCAGGTCGACGAAGCCCAGTGCCGGCAGCATCACCCCGCCGTCGCGGACTCCGACCGCGATCCGGAAGTCGATCCCCGCGAGGAGGGCCGCCGAAGCGGCCACGGTGTGCAGATAGCCGGTCTCCAGCCACAGCGGGACCGCTGCGGTCTCTTGCTCTCCTTCCCCCGCGATGCCCCGCAGCCTGCGCAGACAGCGGCTGAGCCAGGCACCGACCGATGGGTGCAGCAGCAGGTGTTCCACGCTCGCTGGGCTGCGCCGCTCGGCCTCTATCAGCAGCTCCCACGCCTCACGTGGTGCGGGCAGCGGCCCCGGCACCTGGGGATGGGAGGAGGCGAAATCGGTCAACGCGCGTAGCAGGAGCATGAGGCGGCTGCGCTGGCCCGCCCGTAACTCGGCGATCGCCGCCGCTCCCCCACCGCCATGCGCCAACTCGTCAAAGCACGCTGCGGACAGCCGGTGGTGACGGCTCATCGGTGACACGGTGAGCGACTGCGTACGGCCCAGGGTCGGGAGCGGGCAAGGAGGGCCAGCTGAATAGTCCGCCGGCATGGCCGCCTTTCTTGGTGGGGTGAATGCTGCCGTGCCATCGCCGGGAATCCGTCAACAGCCCTGTTGGTTCGCGGCGGCGGTCGCGAGTGTCGGCGGGGACTGTACGAGTTCGAGCAACCGCCGGGTCGCGAGGGTGTACTCCTGACCGTCGCCCAGTTCTTCAAGCGTCGTACCCGAGAGGTCCACCAACTCCGTCTCGACCCCGGTCGCCGCTCGCTCCATGACATCGTCCCCTCTAGACGCTCCGCGCCGGCTCAGGCGAGGCCTCTTCACATGGTGGCCCACCCGATAATGATTGCGGAAGAGCGAAAGGGGCCAGTGGGTGTCGGACCCATCAAGATTTTCGGACACCCAGGGGCGTCATGTGGCCGCGCTTCCCGGCCAATTCATTTCCGGCACGTCCGGCCGGGCGCGGGGCGGGGACAGCGGTTCCGCGCCCGGCCGTGGCGCTCCGGGTCAGGGTTGGGAACCCGGCTCGAGGGCGGTGACTTCGAATACTTCCCCGCAGACCTGGAAGGAGCGCGCCGACGTCTTCATGGAGCGGTAGGAGTCCGGCGGGTAGGCGCGAATTTCGGACGCGGTCCGCCAACAGGGCTTGTCGGAGAGGCCTTTGTTGAGGGTGTGCAGACTCGCGTAGGCGCTGTCGCCGGGTTTCAGGACGACCGTGGGACGCGCCGGTCCACGGCGGGTGGCGGGGTCGCCGATAGCCGCGCCGGGGGCGTCGAGCAGGGAAACGCCGGGAAAGCCCGTCAGCGTGCAACTGGTCTCGCCGGTATTGGTGAAGGCCAGGGGAACATAGACATTGCCCGCGCCGATATCCGCCCGGCCGGTGGACAGTTTCAGCTGGCCCTCGGAGCAGATGCGGCGCACGGCGGGCGGGGCGGCGGAGGCGCCCTCGGTGGCGACGGACGGCTTGGCCGCGGTCGGCGCCTTCGCGGGAGTCGAGGCCGGGGCGGCGTCGTGCCCGGCGGCACTCGGCTCAGCCGTGCCGGGCCGGGAGGAGCCCGTGGCCGAGTGGGGCGCGTCGGCGGAGCCGGGCGGCGCGGGCGCCCCCGAGTCCGTATCGGTGCCGCAGGCCGTGGCCGCGGCCAGCGCGCCGATGAGCAGTGCGCATACGGATAAGACCGGCGGCCGACGCCTCGCGGGCGTCCCGCCGTACCGCTGTGCCATGGGCAACCTCCTGTGGGTCGGGCATCCGGCGGCTCGTCAGCCGCCGCGCCGAGTGCCCCGACATTCCCCGTCCATTCCCCTTCGGCTCCTCTTCCCCCGATCGGCGCCCTTATGTCTCTGGCGGCATTAATCGCATAACAGGGGCAATTCGGCATTGCGGATTCCGCACCATAATCACCCCATCTGGAAAGCAGTGACGCGGATCACAGTTCATCGCTGACGTGATCGATTTCCGGACACAGGTCCGTCGAGACCTTGTCGTAACCAAAACGATGTGTTTACTGTGCCGCACCCGTCGCATTCCATGCACGGGTCTCTCCTCCGCCGGAGCGCCGAGTCCTGCCGTGGCGGAGGAGTGACACGACGACCTGTCACGGCAGGAGCGGGGGAACCAGGTAGGCGCCGTGCCGCGCGATGTCGGGCGGGACGGCTAGGGGTGAAGTCGCGCCACGGTGCCGGGGGCACCGGGAAAGGCGCGGCCGGGCAGCTCCCGCCCGAACCCGACAGCTCACCTCGCAGGCGTCAGGAGAGGATGAGCTCAATGGCTGCACGCGGACGTCACCGACGGCCCCGGCCCCGCCGCGTCTCCCGCGCCTCGCTCGCGTTCACCGCGGGCGGCGCCGGTGTCGCGCTGCCCCTCATAGGCGTCGGCCAGGCGAACGCCGCCTCCGTCGACACCTGGGACAAGGTGGCGGAGTGTGAGTCCACCGACAACTGGAGCATCAACACCGGGAACGGCTACTACGGCGGCCTGCAATTCTCCCAGTCCACCTGGGAGGCGTTCGGCGGGACGTCCTTCGCGCCGCGGGCCGACCTGGCCTCCAAGGACCAGCAGATAGCCATCGCCGAGAAGGTGCTCGACGCCCAGGGCCCCGGCGCCTGGCCGGTCTGCTCGGTCAAGGCGGGCCTGACCCGCGGCGGCCAGCCCGCGGACGTCTCCACCGGCAGCTCCGGCACCACACAGTCCACTCCCAAGGCGGCCCCGAAAGCCACGCCGAAGGCTGCTCCGGAAGCCGCTCCGAAGGCCACCACCAAGGCCGTCGACCAGAGCGCGGCCGCCTCCGGGCGCTCCGGCTCCTCGTACACCGTGGTCGGCGGCGACACACTGTCCCGGATAGCCGACGCGCAGGACATGGACGGCGTCGGCGGCTGGCAGCGGCTCTACGAGTCCAACCGCCAGGTCATCGGCGGCGACCCGGACCTGATCTACCCCGGCCAGAAGCTCACCCTCGACGGAAGCCGGTCCCCCGCCGGGCAGGCGCGCGAGAGCAAGCCCCGGACCGAGCAGACGGACCAGGCCAAGCAGCGCGCGGAACAGGCCCGGGCCAAGCAGCGCGCCGAGCAGGCGGCCAAGCAGCGGGTCGAGCAGGCGCAGAAGGCCCGCGAGCGCGCCAAGCAGTCCGGCTCGGCGGCGCAATCCTCGTCGTCCTTCACCACGCCGGTCTCCAGCCACTCCGTCGGCACCGCCTACGGCGTCTCCGGCAGCAACTGGTCCAGCGGCCACCACACCGGGGTCGACTTCCCCGTCGCCACCGGCACCCAGGTGCGCGCGGTGGGCTCGGCCGAGGTGGTCGCCGCGGGCTGGGGCGGGGCGTACGGCTACCAGGTCGTGCTGCGCCACCCCGACGGCATGTACAGCCAGTACGCGCACATGTCCGCGCTGTCCGTCCATGTCGGCCAGTCGGTGTCCGGCGGCCAGCAGATCGGCCGCTCCGGGGCGACCGGCAACGTGACCGGACCGCATGTGCACTTCGAGATGCGCACCGGGCCCGACTACGGCTCGGACGTCAACCCGCTCGCCTATCTCCGGTCCAAGGGCGTCCAGATCTGAGAGGTGTGTCGTGAAGGGTGCTCTGCCGCGGCCCGGTGCCGCGGCAGACCCGCCCTACATCACCAGATGTGCCTTCGCGTGCGTGACCTCCTCGATGTCACCGCCCGCCTTCGAGATCAGCCGGTGAGCGAGGTTGTTCAGCGCGCGCGCCGCCGCGACCTCCTCGCCGACCCGCGGCTGAGCCGGGTCGTCGGGGTTCCGGTTCGCCCGGCCCTGAGCCAGCATCTCGGTCCCGTCGTGCATCCTCAGCCGGACGACCGCCTCGGTCAGGGGTCCGAGCTCACGGAACTCCATTTCGATGTCGCATCCCACGATCGTCTCCATCGCAGTCATCACCTCCTGCTTCATCTACCAGGATGCGCCTCACCCGGCATCCCGGTCGACCGGGAGAGCAGCTCGACGACCTCGGCGTCGCTGGTCTGGGAGAAGTCCTCGTACCACTCGCCGACCGCCGAGAACTCCGCGGGCGTGGACAGGCACACCACGTCGTCCGCGTCCTGCCGCAGCGACTCGGCCGCATCCGGCGGCGCGACCGGGACCGCCAGCACCACCCGGGCCGCGCCCTGGGCCCGGGCGACCCGGCAGGCGGCCCGGGCGGTGGCGCCGGTGGCGATCCCGTCGTCCACGACGATCACCGTTCGGCCGCTGACCGCGACCCGCGGCCGGCCGCGCCGGAACCGCCGCGCCTGCCGTGCCAGCTCCTCCTCCTCGGCCCGCTCAACCTCCTCGAGCTCCTCCTTGCCCGCCCGGCTCATCCGTACGATCGCGTCGTGCACCACGCGTACCCCGCCCTCGCCGATGGCGCCGAAGCCCAGCTCGCGGTGGAAGGGGACGCCGAGCTTACGCACGATGATCACGTCCAGCGGCGCCTTCAGCTCCCGCGCGGCCTCGAAGGCCACCGGCACCCCGCCCCGCGGCAGCCCGAGCACCACCGGATCCTCGCTGCTCAGGGGGCGCAGCCGGGCGGCCAGACGCCGCCCGGCGTCCGCACGGTCGACGAAGATCATGACTCACCCCCTAGCACAGGGAGATCCGGAGCCGACCCGGAGCCGAGAGACCCGGCCCGCCCTTACGACTCCATCCGAAGATTCCCCCGTCCGCAACCGGCGGGGACCCGGTCGGCCGCGTCGGCGCGCGGAAGCGGGCCGGAGCGGCCCACCCTGGAACCATGGAGAACGCCACGGATCCGAGCGAGTCCGGCCATCTCGTCTTCGTGGACGCGTACGACGCGGACAGCAGATACCGGCGGGTGTGGCTGCGGGGCCTGGGCTGGGAGCCGCTGGAGCGGGAGGAGTTCGAGCCGCGTGTGCGACGGCTGTTCCCGGACATCGACCTGGGCGACCCCGGGCAGGTCCACTGGGTCGACCGGCCGGGCCAGTGGCCGCCGTGGCATCCGGGCGAAGCATGACCGTCCTCGTCGGCACCTCGGGGTGGCAGTACAAGGACTGGCGCGAGGTCCTGTATCCGTCCGACTGCCCACAGCGGCTGTGGCTGGAGGAGTACGCCCGGGGCTTCGCCACCGTCGAGTCCAACAACGCCTTCTACCGGCTGCCCACCCGCGAGCAGTTCGCCACCTGGCGGGAGCGCACCCCCGACGGGTTTGTGATGGCCCTCAAGGCCAGCCGCTACCTCACCCACATCAAGCGGCTCCGCGACCCCGAGGAGCCGGTCGCGCGGCTGATGTCGCACGCCGAGGGCCTCGGGGACCGGCTGGGCCCGGTGCTGCTACAGCTGCCGCCCACCCTGCGGGCCGACAGCGAGCTGCTGGACACCGCTCTGGGCTGCTTCCCCTCCGGGACGCGGGTGGCCGTCGAGCCCCGCCATGACTCGTGGTGGACCGACGGGGTCCGGGAGGTGCTGGAGCGCCGCGGCGCGGCGCTGTGCTGGGCGGACGCCGCCTCCCGGCCGGTGACCCCGCTGTGGCGTACGGCCGGATGGGGCTATCTGCGCTTCCATCACGGGCTGGCCCGGCCGGCGCCGCGCTACAGCCCCCAGTCGCTGACCGCCTGGGCGCGCCGGGTGGCCGACGCCTGGCCCGAGCGCGCCGACGTCTACGCGTACTTCAACAACGACCCGGGCGGAGCGGCCGTCCACGACGCCGTGGTCTTCGCCCGGGCCGTGGAGCGGCGCGGCCACGAGGTCAGCCGCACCCCCGCCCTGTGACCGGCCCCGCTCGCCTGGTGGGCCTCACGCTCACTCCTTGACCGCGCCGCCGAGCATGCCCTCGATGAACCGGCGCTGGAGGGCCACATAGACGACCACGACCGGCAGCGCGATGAGCACCGAGGCCGCCGCGAGCAGCGCCGCGTCGGAGCTGTGCTGCCCCTGGAAGAAGGCCAGGCCCAGCGGGACCGTGCGGTGGGCCTCGTCGCTGACCATGACCAGCGCCATCAGGAATTCGTTCCAGGTCCACATGAAGGTGATGACCACCATGGTGGAGATGGCCGGGCGGCCCATGGGGACCAGGACCCGCCACAGCGTGGTCCAGGTGTTCGCGCCGTCGAGCCGGGCCGCCTCGATCACCGACCGCGCGCTGCCCCGGAAGTACGTCCGCATCCAGAAGACGCCGAACGCGAGGGACTGCGCGGTCTGCGGCAGGATCAGCGCCCAGTAGGTGTCGGTGAGCTCGGCGTACCGCAGATCGAAATAGAGCGGCACGACCAGCGCCTCCTGGGGCAGCGTCAGGCCGATCACGAAGAGGTAGAACAGCACCGTGGAGCCGGGGAAGCGCATCACCCCGAAGGCGTACGCGGCGAGCACGGCCAGCACGGTGGTGGCCGCCACCACGGCCGCCGTCACCAGGACCGAGTTGCCGAGGTAGGTGCCGAAGTGGCCGCGGTTCCAGGCGTCGGCGAAGTTGCTCCAGTGGAGTCCGCCCTCGGGCAGCGAGAAACCGGTGTCCAGAGAGTCCTGTGAGCCGAAGGCGGTGGAGAGGATGCCGATGACCGGAGTGAGCGCGATGACCGAGAAGAGGGCGAGGATGCCGTAGGTGACGTTGCGTTCAAGGCGCGTGGTCATGACCGCCGCCCTTCCACGAGCCGGGAGACCGTGACGGTCAGGACGAAGATCAGGACCGTGAGAGCCACCCCCACGGCGGCCGCCGAGCCGACCTGGTTGGTCTCGAACGCCCGGTGGTAGACCTCGTAGGCAGGCACGGAGGTGGAGTTGCCGGGGCCGCCGCTGGTGGTGATGTAGATGAGGTCGAAGTTGCGCAGCCCCGCCACGATCGTCAGGGTCAGCGCGACCGCGATCTGCGGCCGCAGCCCGGGCAGGGTGACGGAGAGGAACTCCCGCATCGGCCCGGCGCCGTCCATCCGGGCCGCCTCGTACAGCTCGCGCGGGATGCGCTGGGCGCCCGCCAGGAAGAGGACCATGCACAGCCCGGTGCCGACCCAGGTACCGACGACGCCGACGGCGGGCAGGGCCCAGTCGTAGTCGCCGAGCCAGGGGCGCGCGAGCGAGTCGAGGCCGACCGCGCGGAGCGTGTCGTTGAGCAGCCCGTCCGGGGCGAGGATCGAGCGCCAGGCGACGCCGACCACGATCAGCGCGAGGACCTGGGGCAGGAAGAGGACCGTACGGAAGAAGGTCATGCCGCGGACCCGGGCGCGGGACATCAGGGCGGCCAGCAGCAGTCCGATGGCCACCGGCAGGGCCGAGTAGAAGACGAGCAGCAGCAGGGCGTGTGCGAAGGGGGCGCGCAGCGCGGGGTCGGTGAACAGGTCGCGGTAGTTGTCGAAGCCCGCGGGGGTGGCGACGGTCAGGCCGTCCCAGTGCACGAACGACAGCCAGACCGACTGGCCGAAGGGGTAGAGCAGAAAGGCGGCGTACAGGACGAGGGCGGGCAGGATGTAGAGGTAGCCGATGGCGCGGGGCTCGCCCGGGGCCCGCCGCCGGTATGCGGCGGTGCCGAGGGGGCTGAGGGGGTTCTTCATTTCGGCTCCGCCGGGGCGGGCGTGGCCGCGTGGCGCTCACGCTGTTTCTTCATGAAGGCGCCGTAGTCCTTCTGAAGGGTCGCGGCGAATTTCTCGGGCGAGGTCTTGCCGCTGATGACGCCCTGGAGCGCGGCGGTGATGGTGTCGAAGAAGGTGGGGGTGGCGTAGTCGAGGTACGGGACCAGCCCGTCGGCCGCGCTCAGCCGCTTCCACCCGGCGATCATCTGGCCGTCCACGGTGTCCGGGTTCACCCGCTCGGCGGCCGCTCCGGGCACCGCGGGGAGCACGCCGTGGGCGGTCATCACGTCGGCCGCGTGCTTGTTGGTGATGAAGTCGAGGTAGGCGGCGGCGACTTCGGGGTGCTTGGAGCGGGAGGTGATCGACCAGGCGAGCCCTTGGCCGCCGGTGGTGACGGGGGCGCCGCCGGCCGAGGCCGGGGGCGGCGTCATCATGCCGAGCTTGTCGCCCATGGCCTTCTTCAGGTCGGCGAGCAGCCAGGTGCCGGTCAGCAGATAGCCGCCGTCGCCGGAGGAGAACTTCTTGGCGGCGTCGTCGTAGCCGAGCCCGTTGGCGCCTTTGGGGAGGTAGCCGCGCTTCGTCCAGTCGGCGAGGGTGGCCGCGGCGTCCTTGGTGGCGGCGGTGTCGAAGCCCGTGCCACGGCCGAGGACGGTGTCGCGGACCTCTTTGGCGGCGAGTTGGTCCTGGAGCACGCCGAAGGTGTGGATGGCCGGGTACTTGTCCAGGTTTCCGAACTGGATGGGCAGCTCGCCACGGTCCTTGAGGCGCGGGAGGCTCGCGGTGAACTCGCCCCAGGTCTTCGGCGGCTGGAGGCCCGCCTTCGCCAGCACGTCCTTGTTGTAGTAGAGGCCTACGAACTCACCGGTCTGGGATATGCCGTAGAGCCGGCCGGTGCCGAAGTCGGTGCCGTCGGCGGAGACCCGGTTGAGGTTGAGCAGGGTGTTCGGGTAGCGGGTGTTCCAGGCGTAGATCCCGGCGTAGTTGTCGAGCGGGGCGAGCAGCCCGGCCCGGACGAAGGACACCATGTCCGGGTAGCCCTGGTTGGCCTGGACCACATCGGGAGGGTTGTTGCCGGAGATCGCGAGCTTCAGCGTGGTCTTCAGATCGTTGAAGCTGCGCGCCACCCGCTTGATCTTCACATTGGGGTACTTCCGCTCGAACTCCTCGTTCAGCTGCTCCAGTTCCCCGTTGGTGCCGCCCCGGACCTCCTGGTCCCAGACCGTCAAAGTGACCTTCCCCGCCTTGGCCGGGTCCGGTACGGCAGTGGCGGGGCCGCTCCCCGGGCCGTAGGCCTGCGAGCCGTCGGTGCCCGGCACACAGGCCGTGGCCAGCAGCGCGATCCCGGCGGTGAGCAGGGCCGGCACAGCCCTCCGGCGTACGCGGCGCGAGCCGGTACAGGGGAATCTCATGAAGATCTCCTTGAGGCGTATCGGTGGGCCCGCGGGCATCGTCACGCGCCCCGGAAGCCGATGGTGGGCAGGGCCCGCAGGCGCGGCCACTGGCGCACCCCGGCCGGAATGAGCCCGTTCAGGAACCCGTAGCGGTGCGCCAGTTCGCCACCTGCCGCGCCGTCGTCGGCGGCCCGCTCCGTCAGCGCCCACCACGCGGCCACCTCCGCCCAGCCCGGGGCGGCCAGCGAGCCGCCGAAGTGCTGGACCGAGAGGGCGGCGGTGAGGTTGGCGAAGGCGAGCCGTTCGGCGAGCGGCCAGCCGGCGAGAGTGCCGGTCATGAAGCCCGCGACGAAGACGTCGCCGGCCCCGGTCGGGTCGAGCGCCGCCACGGGCAGCCCCGGCACCTCGGCGCTCTCCCCGGTGAGCGAGTCGATGGCCACGGCCCCTTCGGCGCCCTTGGTGACCACCGCGATGGGCACCAGGTCGGCCAGCGCCCGCACGGCCCGCTCGGGGGTGTCGGTGCGGGTGTAGCGCTGCGCCTCGGCCGCGTTGGGCAGAAAGGCGTGGGTGTACGGCAGATCGGGCAGCGCGGCCAGGTCCCAGCGGCCGGAGTCGTCCCAGCCCACATCGGCGAAGATCTGGCTGCCCTGGGCGTGCGCCCGGCGCACCCAGTCCTCCTGCCGCCCCGGCTCGAAGGCGGTGACGCAGGCGCGGGAGGGCGGCGGTGCGCTGGGGGTGGCGGGCGGCGGGGCCGGGTGTTCGTGGGTGACCATGGTGCGCTCGCCGTCGTACGCCATGGAGACGGTGACCGGCGAGTGCCAGCCCGGCAGCCGCCGGGAGTGGCTGAGGTCGACGCCCTCGCCGGTGGCCAGGGACTCCCAGCAGTAGTCGCCGTACACATCGGCGCCGAAGGCCGCGGCGAGGGTGGTGTGCAGGCCCAGGCGGGCGAGGGCGGTGGCCATGTTGGCGATGCCGCCGGGACTGGACCCCATGCCGCGCGCCCAGGTCTCGGTGCCGCGCACCGGGGCGTGGTCAAGGCCGGTGAAGACGATGTCGAGGAACACGGTGCCGGTGAGGTAGACGTCGTGCTCGGGGTCTCCGGGGGCGCGCAGGGCGGCCAGCGGGTCTATGGAATCTGCGGTTCCGGCAGTGCTCACCGGCGCGCCCTTCCTTTTCACTCGTGCTGTTCAGCGTGTCGTGCGACGTGCTGTTCAGGTGGGATCTGCGTGAGCGACACCTTGCATGGCCCGGGCAGCGATTGCAAGAGGTCGGTCAGACTCGCGCAAACCCGCTCACGTGGAGTACGTTGCCGCCATGTTGCGCGAGACCCGGCACGAGAAGCTGCTGAGCATCCTCGGTGAGGAGGGCGTGCTGCCCATCGGGGAGATCGCCAAGCGGCTCGGGGTCAGCGAGGCCACCGCCCGCCGGGACCTGACCGAGCTGGGCCGGGCCGGCCGGCTCACCCGGGTCTACGGCGGCGCGGTGGCCACCCCCCGCCCCGACGAGGAGCGGCCCTTCAGCGAGGTGGAGGTGGACGACCTGGCCGACAAGACGGCCGTCGCCCGCCGGGCCGCCCAGCTGATCGTCGACGGGGACGTGGTACTCCTGGACATCGGCACGACCACGCTCCAGCTCGCCAAGCTGCTGCGCGGCCGCCCCGTCACCGTCGTCACCAGCAATCTCGCCGTCTACGACGAGCTGCGCGACGACCCGGAGGTGACCTTGATCCTGCTGGGCGGGCAGGTGCGCAGCAACTACCGGTCCGTGGTCGGCTTCCTCACCGAGTCCAACATCCGCCAGCTGCACGTCGGCCGCCTCTTCCTCGGCGCCAGCGGTGTGCTGCCCGACGGGAGCGTGCTGGACAGCACGCATGTGGAGGTGCCCGTCAAGCGGGCGATGCTCGCCTCGTCCCGCGAGGTGGTGCTGCTCGTCTCCGCCGGGAAGTTCCCCGGCGACACCGGGCTCGCCCGGATCTGCGGGCCGCAGCAGATCAACACCCTGATCACCAACAAGACATCAGACCCGGCGACACTCGAGGTGTTCCGCGAGGCCGGTGTGGAGGTAGTGACCGTATGAGGCTGACCGTACTGGGCGGCGGCGGGTTCCGGATGCCGCTGGTGTACCGGGCGCTACTGAACGACAACTCCGACTACGCCGACAACCCCGGCAGAGCCGGCAGCGGGGACGACGCCGGGCGCTGTACCGAGCTGGTCCTGTTCGACACCGACCGCGGCCGGCTGGACGCGATCGGGGCCGTGCTGGCCGAGCAGGCCGCCGGCCGCCCCGGCGCACCCGCCGTACGGGCCACCACCGACCTCGACGACGCGCTGCGCGGCGCCGACTTCGTCTTCTCCGCCATCCGCGTCGGCGGCCTGGCCGGCCGGGCGCGCGACGAGCGCGTCCCGCTGGCCGAGGGCGTCCTCGGCCAGGAGACCGTGGGCGCCGGCGGGGTGCTCTACGGGCTGCGCACCCTGCCGGTGGCGCTGGAGATCGCCGAGCGGATCGCGACCGTGGCCCCCGACGCCTGGGTCATCAACTTCACCAACCCGGCCGGCATGGTCACCGAGGCGATGCAGCGGGTGCTCGGCGACCGGGTGATCGGCATCTGCGACTCCCCGGTGGGCCTGTGCCGCCGCGCCGCGCGGGCGCTGGGCGCCGACCCGGGGCGGGCCAGTTACGACTATGTGGGCCTCAACCACCTCGGCTGGCTGCGCGGGGTGATCGTGGACGGGCGGGACCGGCTGCCCGCGCTGCTGGACGACGCCGCGGCCCTGGAGTCCTTCGAGGAGGGCAAGCTCTTCGGGGCGCCGTGGCTACAGGCACTGGGCGCCCTGCCCAACGAGTATCTGCACTACTACTACTTCAACCGGGAGGCGGTGGCCTCCATCCGGCAGGCCCCGGCCACCCGCGGGGAGTTCCTCCGCGACCAGCAGGCGGGGTTCTACGCCGAGGCCGCGGCGGCGGGAACGGCTGAGGGGGCCGCCGGGGCCGGGGCGCTGGAGCTGTGGGAGCGGACCCGCATGGAGCGCGAGGCCACGTACATGGCCGAGAGCCGGGAGGCCACCGGCGGCTGGCAGCGCGACTCCTGCGACCTGGACGGCGGCGGCTACGACCGGATCGCGCTGGCCATCATGCGGGCCATCGCCCACGACGAGCGCGCCACGCTGATCCTCAACGTCCGCAACCGCACCGCGGTGCCCGGTCTGGACGCGGACGCCGTGGTGGAGGTTCCCTGCCTGGTCGACGCGGGCGGGGCCCGGCCGCTGGCGGCCGGGGCCGTGGCGCCGGACCAGCTCGGGCTGATGCTCTCGCTCAAAGCCGTGGAACGTGCCACGATCGCCTCGGCCACCTCCCACGGCCCGGCCGCCCGCGCCGCGGCCCTCCGCGCGCTCGCCCTGCACCCGCTCGTCGACTCCGTCAATGTGGCGAGCCGCATCCTCGACGCCTCGGGAGCACTCTCAGCCTCCTAGCACATGCCCGAACGGGCTTTCCCTAGTCTCTGAACACGCCCGCCCGGGCGCCGATCGTGCCCATTTTGCAGAAGCGGGCAGCGAACGGGCCCGCCAGGCGCGTATTCAGTCACCCCACCGCGTCACCGCCCCTCCCCGTACCCCAGCCGACCAGGCAAGACAACGGTCGTACAACGGGCGCAGGCGGGCACGATCCGTCCTGCGCCGCCACTGGCCACCCTGTTGCCCGTTTGTAAAACTGCCACGCAAGTCAACAGCAGGCAGGAGGTGCGGTGTGGACGCGGAGGAACGCCGTCGGGAGATCCTCGACGCGGCCCGGCGCGCGGGGTCCGTCGATGTCGGGAAGCTCGCCGCGGACCTCGGGGTCTCCAAGGAGACCGTACGGCGCGATTTGCGGGTGCTCGAGGACCACGGGTTGGTGCGGCGCACCCATGGCGGCGCGTACCCCGTGGAGAGCGCCGGCTTCGAGACCACCCTCGCCTTCCGTACCACCATGCACGTCCCGGAGAAGTCGCGGATCGCGGCGGCCGCCGCGGATCTGCTCGGCGACGCCGAGACGGTCTTCATCGACGAGGGCTTCACCCCGCAGCTGATCGCGGAGGCGCTGCCCCGGGACCGTCCGCTCACCGTGATCACCGCCTCGCTGTCGGCCGCGAGCGGCCTGGCCACCCGCGAGAACACCACCGTGCTGCTCCTGGGCGGCCGGGTCCGCGGCGGCACCATGGCCACCGTCGACCACTGGGCCACCCATATGCTCTCGGGCTTCGTCATCGACCTGGCGTTCATCGGCGCCAACGGCATCTCCCGGCAGTACGGGCTCACCACGCCCGATCCCGCGGTGAGCGAGGTCAAGGCGCGGGTGGTCAAGGTGTCCCGGCGGAAGGTGTTCTCCGGGGTGCACAACAAGTTCGGGGCCGTCAGCTTCTGCCGCTTCGCCGATGTGTCGGACTTCGAGGCGATCGTGACGGACACCGGGCTCCCGCTGACCGAGGCCAATCGCTACTCGCTGCTGGGCCCGCAGATCATCCGGGTCTGACGCCCCGTCCCCCGCTCTTCAGGCCTTCCCTGACTTCTCCCCACTTCTCCAACTGTTCCTTCGATTGGACCCGTTATGCCCATCCTGACACTTCGTGCTGCCCGGATACCGGTCGTGGCCATGGCCGCGGGAGCGCTCCTCGCCGGGTGCGCCGGTATGGGGGGCGGTGGTTCCGGTGGCAAGACCATCAACGTCCTGATGGTGAACAACCCGCAGATGATGGATCTGCAGAAGCTCACCGCCAAGCACTTCACCAAGGAAACGGGCATCCGGGTCAACTTCACGGTGATGCCCGAGAACGACGTCCGCGACAAGATCAGCCAGGATTTCTCCAACCAGGCCGGGCAGTACGACGTCGCCACCATCAGCAACTTCGAGGTGCCGTTCTACGCCAAGAACGGCTGGCTGCTGCCGCTGGACGACCATGTCGCCGACGACCGGGCGTTCGACCAGAAGGACATCCTGCCCTCGATGCGGCAGTCCCTGACCGCCGACGACGGCAAGCTGTACGCCCAGCCGTTCTATGGCGAGTCGTCCTTCCTGATGTATCGCAAGGACGTCTTCGCCGAGAAGAACCTGACGATGCCCAAGCGCCCCACCTGGGAGCAGGTCGCGGACCTCGCGGCCAAGGCCGACGGCGCCCGCAAGGGGATGAAGGGCATCTGTCTGCGCGGGCTGCCCGGCTGGGGTGAGCTGATGGCCCCGCTCACCACGGTCGTGAACACCTTCGGCGGCACCTGGTTCACCAAGGACTGGAAGGCGCAGCTCACCTCCCCCGAGTTCACCGCGGCGACCGAGTTCTATGTCGACCTGGTGCGCAAGCACGGCGAATCCGGGGCGGCCCAGTCGGGCTTCGCCGAGTGCCTCAACAACCTCACCCAGGGCAAGACCGCCATGTGGTACGACGCCACCTCCGCCGCCGGGTCGCTGGAGGGCACCAAGTCCCCCGTGCGGGGCAAGATCGGCTATGTCCAGGCGCCGGTGGTGAAGACCAACAGCTCCGGGTGGCTCTACACCTGGGCGTGGGGCGTGCAGAAGGCGTCCCGTAACAGCGACAACGCCTGGAAGTTCGTCTCCTGGGCCTCCAGCAAGAAGTACGAGGCCCTGGTCGGCAAGACGTACGGCTGGTCCAGCGCGCCCGCGGGCAAGCGGGCCTCCACCTACGCCAACCCGGAGTACCGCAAGGCGGCGGGCACCTTCTCCGAGGTCACCCGCCAGTCCATCACCAGCGCCAATCCGCGCGACCCGGGTGTGCAGCCGCGGCCGACCATCGGCATCCAGTTCGTCGACATCCCCGAGTTCTCCGACCTCGGGACCAAGGTCGCCCAGGAGATCAGCGCCGCCATCGCCGGAAAACAATCCGTCGAGTCGGCACTCAAGAAGTCACAGAAGCTGGCCGAGAAGGTTGGCGAGGAGTACCAAGATGACTAATCCACTCACGGCGACGCCCGTGCGCAGCGGACCGCCCCCGACCGTGGCCGTCTCGCCCCGGCGCCCCCCGCGGGCGCCCAAGGCGGCCCGGGCCTGGGCCACGCGGGCGCCGCTGATGCCCGCCCTGATCTTTCTGATCGCGGTCACCCAGTTGCCGTTCGTGGCGACCTTGGTGATCTCCCTCTTCGACTGGAACTCGCTCAAGCCCGACGAGCGCGAGTTCGCCGGCCTGTCCAACTACACCTCGGCGGCGAGCGATGAGGCGCTGCGCGAGTCGATCGTCACCACCGTGCTGCTGACCGCGACCGTGGTCATCGTGAGCGTGGTGCTCGGGTTGCTGCTGGCCCTGCTGATGGACCGTAAGTTCCGCGGCCGGGGGCTGGTGCGCACCATGCTCATCGCGCCGTTCCTGCTGGTCCCCGTGGCCTCCGCGCTGCTGTGGAAGCACGCGCTGTACAACCCGGAGTACGGGCTGTTCAACGGCGCGCTCAGCTGGCTGGGCAACCTGTTCGGCGTGGACAACCCGCCGCAGCCGGAATGGGTCTCCGACATGCCGATGCTCGCGGTGGAGGCCTCGCTGGTGTGGCAGTGGACGCCGTTCATGATGCTGATCCTGCTGGCCGGGCTGCAGGGCCGCCCCCTGGAGATGATCGAGGCGGCCCGGCTGGACGGGGCGAGCAACTGGCAGATCTTCCGCTATCTGACCCTGCCGCATCTGCGGCGCTATCTGGAGCTGGGCACCCTGCTGGGCTCGATCTACATCGTGCAGAACTTCGACGCGGTGTTCACCATCACCCGGGGCGGGCTGGATACCGCCAACCTCCCGTACACCATCTACGAGACCTTCTACAACGCCCACGAGTACGGGCAGGCATCCGCCGCGGGTGTGCTGGTGGTGATCGGCACGATCATCATCGCCACCTTCGCGCTGCGTGTGGTGTCGTCCCTGTTCCGTGAGGAGGCGTCCCGCGCATGACCTCCTTGACTGCCCCTGCCCAGGTGACCGCGGTCCCGCCGGCCGCCCGCCGGGCCCGCCGCCGCGGCGCCGCGCTGGGCCTGCTCGCCTGGCTGACCGGCATCGCGTTCGCCCTGCCGGTCGCCTGGATGGCGCTGACCTCGTTCCACTCCGAGGCCGACGCCGCCACCAATCCGCCGTCCCTGACCGCTCCGCTCACCCTCGACGGCTACCGCGAGTTCTTCGGGGTGAACGGCGGCGCGGACCCCTGGCCGCCGCTGCTCAACTCGCTCGGCGCGAGCCTGTTCTCCACCCTCTTCGTGCTGGTGCTGGCCCTGCCGGCGGCGTACGCGCTGTCGATCCGGCCGGTGCGCAAGTGGACGGATGTGATGTTCTTCTTCCTGTCCACCAAGATGCTGCCGGTGGTGGCCGGGCTGCTGCCGGTGTACCTGTTCGCCAAGAACACCGGTTTCCTGGACAACATCTGGCTGCTGGTCATCCTCTACACCTCGATGAACCTGCCGATCGCGGTGTGGATGATGCAGTCCTTCCTCTCCGACATCCCGGTGTCCATCATCGAGGCGGCCCAGATGGACGGCGCCAAGCTGCCGACCGTCCTGTTCCGGGTCGTCGCCCCGATCGCGGGGCCCGGCATCGCCGCCACCTCGCTGATCTGTTTCATCTTCAGCTGGAACGAGTTGCTGTTCGCCAATGTGCTCACCGGCGTGGTCGCGCAGACCGCACCCGCGTTTCTGACCAGCTTCGTCACCAGCCAGGGCCTGTTCCTGGCGCAGGTGTGCGCGGCCTCGATCGTCATTTCCCTCCCGGTGCTCGCCGCCGGTTTCGCCGCCCAGGACAAGCTGGTCCAGGGCCTTTCGCTTGGAGCAGTCAAATGAGAGCCGCCGTCATCGAAGCCCCTGGCAAGGTCACCGTCGCCACCGTCCCCGACCCGGCCCCCGGGCCACGCGAGGTGGTCATCGATGTAGCGGCCTGCGGCCTGTGCGGCACCGATCTGCACATCCTCCAGGGGGAGTTCGCCCCCACTCTGCCGATCGTCCCCGGACACGAGTTCGCCGGCGAGGTCGTCGGCATCGGCAGCGAGGTCACCGAGGTGGCGGTGGGCGACCGGGTCGCCGTCGACCCCTCCCTCCACTGTCATGAGTGCCGCTACTGCCGTATCGGCCGGGGAAACCTCTGCGACCGCTGGAACGCCATCGGGGTCAGCGTGCCCGGCGGCGCCGCGGAGTTCGCCGTGGCGCCGGTGGCCAACTGCGTACGGCTGCCCGGGCATGTGGACGTCGCGGACGCGGCGCTGATCGAGCCGCTGTCCTGTGCGGTGCGCGGCTACGACGTGCTGAACAGCCGACTGGGCAACGAGGTGCTGATCTACGGGTCGGGGACCATGGGCCTGATGATGCTGGAGCTGGCCAAGCGCACCGGGGCGGCGAGCGTCGACGTCCTGGACATCAACCCCGAGCGGCTCACCACCGCGAACCTGCTCGGCTGCTCCCGCGCCGCCGCCTCGGCCGATGAGCTCGACCAGCCACGCGGCTGGGACGTGGTGATCGACGCGACGGGCAACCAGGCCGCGATCCAGGACGGACTCGGCCGCGTCGCCAAGGCGGGGACATTCCTTCAGTTCGGTGTCTCCGACTACGCGACCAAGGCCGTCATCGAGCCGTACAAGATCTACAACCAGGAGATCACCATCACCGGCTCCATGGCCGTGCTGCACAGCTATGAGCGCGCCGCCCAGTTGTTCGCCACCGGGGTGCTCGACCCGAAGGTCTTCATCAGTGACCGGCTGCCGCTGGAGCAGTACCCGCAGGCGCTCGAGCAGTTCCGGTCGGGACAGGGCCGGAAGATCGTCGTCGAGCCCTGACACCCTGGCGGGATATCGCCCTTCCCACCAGGCACGGTTGACGGCCCGATCCCCGCGCTGCAGGCTCGGGCCGTACTGATCACCGATCACTGGAGACGAGGCGGGGTACGGCATGAGCGGCGACGCGGTGGTGGTGGGCGGTGGCCTGGCCGGAACGCTGGCAGTGGCGGCGCTGCTCGGGCACGTGGACACGGTGACCGTCATCGAGCGCGACCGCTACCCGGAGCAGCCGATCTTCCGCAAAGGGGTGCCCCAGGGCCGCCATCTGCACGTCTTCCTCTCCGGCGGGCAGCGCGCCCTGGAGAGGCTGCTGCCCGGGACCGTCGCGGAGTTGGAAGCGGCCGGCGCGCACCGCATGGAGGCGCCGCGCGATGTGCTCACCAGGACCCCGCACGGCTGGCACCGCCGCCTTCACGAGGGCAGACACGCCGTGATCAGCTGCACCCGACCGCTCCTGGACGCCACCGTACGGGCCCAGGTCCTCGCCAGGGCCGCCGAGTCCGGGACCCAGGTGGAGGTGTTACAGGCGTGGGAGGCGGTCGGGCTCCTCGGCGGCGCGGACCGGGTGACCGGGGTCCGGGTGCGCTCGCGCGACGCCGGGCGCGCCGAGCGGGACCTGCCCGCCGACCTGGTGGTCGATGCCTCCGGGCGCGGCTCGCGCGCTCCGCGGTGGCTGGCGGAACTCGGCCGCCCGGCGCCGCGCGAGGAGGTGATCGACGCCGGAATCGGCTACTCCACCCAGATGTTCCGGCCCGCCAAGCCCTTAAGCATGGCCGTGGTCCTCGAGCCCAGGCCCGCTCTCCCACGCGGCGCGGCGTGGTCGCCCGTCGAGGGCGGCAATTGGCTGCTGACACTGGCCGGGGTGCGCGGTCATCACCCGCCGACCGACGGTTCCGCGGTACCCGACTTCGTGGCCTCGCTCGGCGAGCCGTATCTGCTGGACCACCTCAAGACCTGCGAAGCGGTGTCCCCGCCGTACGCCTACCGCGACACGGCCAACCGCCGCCGCGACTACCACGCTCCGGGCGGCGTCCCCGAGGGTTTCCTCGCGGTCTCGGACGCCGCCTGCACGTTCAATCCGATTTACGGGCAAGGGATGTCGGTGGCCGTCCTGAGCGGACTGGCCCTGCGTGAGTGCGTGGCCGACGGCGGTCTGCGCCGTCCCGGCTTCGCGGCCACGGCCCAGCGTGCCGTCGCCCGGGCGGGAGAGACCGCGTGGCTGACCGCCGTCGGAGCAGACCGCCCGTACGCCGCGGGTGCCGACGACACCCCGCCCGGGGCGGCCGAGCGGCTTCAGACCTGGTACTTCGGTCGACTCGCGGCCCGGGCGACGCATGACCCGGTGGTCGGCGCCGCCTTCCGCGACGTCACGCATCTGACCGCGCCCCCGTCGCGGCTGCTGACCCCCACGGTCGCCCTGCGCACGATACTGCTGCCACGGCGCCCGGGACCGGCGGACATCCCTCTGCGGGCGGAGGGCGCGGTGGGTTCGCCCCGCACCTGATACTCCCGTCGGTCGTAGCCCGGCGCCGGCGGCGGTCAGCCGCAGGCGTCGCGGAGGTGGCTGGCCGCGGCCTGCTCCAGGTGGACCAGGTCACTGCTGACCGTGGCGAAGGTGAAGCCCTGGGCGAGCCGCTTGGCGGCCGTGGCGCCGTTCGGGCAGTGGATCCCGGCCGCGATGCCCGCCGACTTCGCCGCCTCGGCCACCTTCACGAGCGCCGCCTCGAACTCCTCGGCGACCGAGGTGTCGGTGGAGGTGCGCCCGCCGAGGGCGATGGTGAGGTCGGAGGGGCCGATATAGACGCCGTCGAGCCCTTCCGTGGCGCAGATCTCCGCGGTGTTGCCGAGCGCCTGAGCGGTCTCGATCATCACGATGCAGGCGACCTGCTCGTTCGCCTCGGCCGGGGTCGGCCCCACCCGCAGGCCGGAGCGCATCGGCCCGTAGCTGCGGACGCCGTGCGGCGGGTAGCGGCAGGCGCTGACGGCGGCGGCCGCCTCCTCGGCGGTGTTGACCAGAGGGACGATCACACCGCGGGCGCCGGCGTCGAGGGCCTGGCCGATCCAGAAGCCGTCGTTGGCCGGGACCCGGACCATGCCGGCGCTGGTGCCGCGCGCGTCGATGGCGGTCATCGCGCCGAGGGTGCCCTTGTAGTCGAGGAGGCCGTGCTGGGCGTCCACGCAGATGTAGTCGTAGCCGAGCCCGGCCAGGCGTTCGGTGCCGACCGGGTTGTCGAGGACGACCCAGTAGCCGAGGATCCGCTGTCGTGCGCGCAGACGGGCCGCGAAGTCGGCGGGGGAATTGCTCATGGGGTTAGCTTCTCTCCTTCGGGGTCGGGGTCGGCAACCGGGGGGTGGCAACGGGGGTGGCGCCCGGAGCGACGGTCGTGCCCATCGGCCTTGTTGGCCTGATGGGTGAAGGCGGCACATCGGCCGACGAGCTTTCCGCCTTCATCAGCCCTCCCCGCTCAGTGCGCGTTGTGAGCAAAACGCTCGCATGATTGCATGTAACACGCAAGACTCCCGGCCACAACAGTCGAGAAACGGCGCGAAATGCGCAGACTGATAGGGTGATCCGCCAATCGCGGCCAGCCGCGGCCAGTCGCGGAGAGGATGACAGGCATGAGTCCGGCAAGTTCGCGCACATCACGCACGACGGCCGCACCGGCTGGGGCGGAGGACCGCAGAAGGCTGCGGGCCCCGGAGCGCCGGGCGCTGATCGCCCGCATGATCCAGACCGACGGAACCGTCGTCGTCGAGGAATTGGCCCGCTCTCTGGAGGTCACCCCGTCCACGATCCGCCGGGACCTCGCCCTGCTCACCGAGCAGGGCGCCATCGCCCGCACCTACGGCGGCGCGATGAGCGCGGGCCATACGGCCGAGCCTACGCTCGGCCAGCGCAGCGGCCTGGCCGTCGCCGAGAAGGACCGTATCGGGCGCTGGGCGGCGGCGCGGATCGCGCAGGGGGACACCGTCATCCTGGACGCCGGAACCACCACCGGACGGCTCGCCCACCATCTGCGCGGCCGGACCGAACTCACCGTCATCACCAGCGGGTTGACCGCCCTGCGGGAGCTGGCCGAGGCGGACGGCATCGAGCTGATCACGCTCGCCGGGACACTGCGCCACGTCAGCCAGGGCTTCGTCGGCCCGCTCGCCGAGCTGACCCTCTCCCGCCTCACCGCGGACAAGGTGTTCCTGGGCGCCGACGGCCTCGACGCGAAGCTCGGCATCTGCGAGGCCAGCCTCCAGCAGACGGCCCTCAAGGAGCTGATGGCCCAGCGCGGCGGACAGGTGTACATACTGGCCGACAGCAGCAAGCTCGGTCAGTCGCCCTTCACCGCCTGGGCCCCGCTGACCGGGCCCTGGACGCTGGTCACCGACAGCGGCGCCACCGATGACCAGCTCGCGCCCTTCCGGGCCCTGCCCGAGGTGGACGTGGTCACCGTCTGACCCTGTCGGTCGGCTCAGCGCGGCCAGAGCCGGCGCAGCCATCGCTCCGTGCCGCGGAAGAACATCTCACCAGCCACGTACCGCTGTTGCGCCGCCTGACGCCCCGGCACAAGGCGCACAGCCGGCAGATGCTGCCGTGCCCTCCAACATCCCCAACCGGCGGGCAGGGTCTACGCTGTGGCCTGCGGCCACCACCTGATCTTCGTTTGTGCACACAGCAAACGAAGATCGCCGGTGGCCGCACCTGTCTGCGCACCGCCCCTGACCAGCCAGATCATCATCTATGGGTGGAGTACTAGTGCTCGCCATCCGACAAAAGACAGGCGTCTGTACCGGACGCTGGGCGAATAGGGTCCCGATGAAATTCGATCTTGCAAAGGCTCGTGCTGATACGCCGGGCGTGGCTCATGTAGTGCATTTGAACAATGCGGGTGCGAGTCTCACACCGCGGGTGGTGACCGAGGCGATGACCCAACACCTGGAGCTGGAAAGCAAAATGGGCGCCTACGAGGCTGCCGAGCGGTCTCAGGACTCCATCGACCACGCACACGATGCGATCGCGACGCTGATCAACGCCAAGCGCCAGGAGATCGCCGTACTCGACAGCGCGACCCGGGCGTGGGGCATGGCCGTGGCCAGCATTCCTTTCACGGCGGGCGACCGCATTCTGGCCTCCCCCGTCGAATACGGCAGCAACCACATCCTGCTGGTGCACCTCGCCCAACGCCTGGGCGTGTCACTGGAGTTCATACCTGTCGACGCGAACGGGCTGGTGGACGTCGCGGAACTGGAGAACCGGCTCGACGACCGCGTCAAGCTGATCGCGATGGCGCATGTCCCGATGCACGACGGGCTCGTCAACCCGGTGGCCGAGGTCGGCGCGCTGGCCCGCAGATCCGGTGCCCTGTTCATGGTGGACGCATGCCAGTCGGCCGGGCACCTGCCGGTGGATGTCGAGCGCATCGGGTGCGATCTGCTGGTCGGCTGCGGACGCAAGTTCCTGCGCGGGCCACGCGGCACCGGCTTCCTGTACGTCCGTCAGGCGGTCGCGAGCCGGCTCACCCCGGCCGTGCTCGGTCTCGACGGGGTGAGCTGGAACTCCGGCACCTATCATCTCGCCCCCGGTGCGCCACGGTTCGAGACATGGGAGGTCAACGCCGCCGCCCGGATCGGCCTCGGTGTGGCGGTCGACTACGCACTCCAGTGGGGGGTGGAGCACACTTGGCGGCGCATCCGGCACCTCGCGGCCGACCTCCGCGAACGCCTTGCCGCGGTGCCAGGGGTACGGCTGGAGGACCGGGGGGTGGAGCGGTGCGGCAACGTCGCCGTCACCTTCCGGGACCTCGACCCCTTCCACGTCAGGTCGGAGTTGCTGCGGTACGGCATCAACACCTGGGTGTGTCTGGACAACGCCGCATGCCACGACATGCAGCTCAGAGGGCTTTCCAGGCTGCTCCGCATCTCGGTGCACTACTACAACACGGAGGAAGAGGTGGAGCGCCTCTGCTCGGCGCTCGAAGTGCTGACCGCCGGTAGGAAGGCGGGGGTGTTCGCGTGAGTTCCGCCCCGTGGATCAAGCGCCCGCGCCCGCGCCCCCGTGCCCGCGCCCGGCTCTTCTGCATACCGCAGGCGGGCCCAGGACCGCCGTGCCGGCTGCGAGGTCCATTCGCCCCGCGGCCCGGGTGTCCCCGGACCGCGGTGAGTCGAAGCGTGAATCCGCGATGCCGCTGCTTCAGGAGACGCGCGGAAGGACGCGTGCCGCGAACTGCCGGACCGCGTCCAGCACGCCCATGCCTTGGTGCGCCACTCCGGGCACGATGTCGAGTGTGACGTCGATACCCAGCTCGGTGTAGTTGTCACGCAGGGCGGTGATGCGCTCCACGCGGGTGCGGCCGACGGCATCGGCGCCGTCCATCCAGTTGGAGTCGCCCGGGTTGTTGATCTCCCAGGTCTCGGTGTCCTCCGCCCCGACCACCATGTGCACCGGCACCTTGCGGATATCCTCCAGCCGGACGGGGACACCGAAGCGCTCCTCGAAGCCCGCCGTGCCCAGCCACCATTCGCGGTCGGGATCGATCAGTGTGACCCGGCCGGGCGCGCCGATGGACACTCCGCAGAGCCGGTCGGGGTGCAGATACAGAAAGCGGTGCGCGAACTGGCCACCGCCCGAGAAGCCCTGTAGCAGAAAGCGCTCGGTGTCGATGGTGAACCGTTCCCCGGCCTCGGCCACGATCGCGAGCAGCACCTCGTCGTACCGGATGCCGCGGTACTCGATGAACTTGAAGTTGTGCAGGTCATCCGGGTCCCCGATGCCCGCCGGGAACAGCGGGGCGAGCACGGCGCAGCCGTGTGCTTCAGAAAACTCGGCCATCGCGTCCCGGTACTGGGCCGCGGTGCGTCCGGTGCCGTGCTGGATCACCATCAGGGGCAGCGGTGTGCTGGTGGTCTCGTGCACGGACGGGATGTGCAGGCAGTATGAGAACCGCTGGTCGTGCTGTGACGCGAACACGGTGGTGGAGCCGGTGCGGTAGAACGCCTTGGTGGTCTTGACGCGGGGGGTCACGTATCGCTTCCTTCTGCCGTTGCGGGTCTCGCAACGATCGGCAACAGCCGCATACGGACTCAAGATGATTGCCGCACGAGTGTCAATGGTCGCCGGTCCGCCGTCCTCCCGGGGCAGCAGCGTCCGACGGTCAGCGGTGCAGCGCGGCGAGCAGATCGACACCCAGATTGCGCACGGCCTCCTCGTCCAGCTGGTAGTGCACCCGCGCACCCTGCCGGTGTGTGTGCACCATTCCGGCTTCCCGGAGCTTGCGCAGATGGCGTGACATCTGCGGAGGAGTCATCTCGAACTGGGTGGCCAGCTCGGTCGTCGTCATCGACTGCCGCAGCAGCGCGCGGCACAGCCGGATACGCAGCGGCTCGTCCAGGGCGCGCAGTCCGCGCACCACCGTGTCCAGGGCGGGCGGCTCCGCACCCGCCCCGTCGCGCACCGGGTACTGCACCACGACCGGATATCCGGGGTAGTGCTTGATGGCCAGGTGCGGGTTGATGTGCAGCGAGGGCACCAGCAGGCAGGGGTTCTCGGCGAGGCTGGCCCGCGCGTTGTACAGCTTGTCGAAGACCACTCTGGGCGGATCCTGCTCCAGGCGGGCCGTGGGGAATCCGGCCAGGACCCGGGCGCCGTATCGGGCCTGTTCGTGGGAGCGGACCCGGGCGTCGGCCTCCAGGGTGCCGCGCAGCCGGCTCCACTCCGCTTCGAAGACCTCCTCGGCCACGGCGGACAGGAAGGCGGTGAGGGCGTCGCGGAAACCGGACGGATCGGCCAGCAGGCGCACGCCCAGGGCGAACCGGCGCTCGGAGATCTGCCGCACCCGGGCCAGGAAGCCCTCCGGCGAGCGGATGCCCTGCCTGGCGCCGGACCACGGGACATGACTGTTCTTACCGACGAGCGCCTGCTCGGTCATCTCCGTGAACGTCTTCTCATCCAGCCGCGCCACCTCCGCCAATTCCTCCTCCAGGTCACGCTCCGGGCCCGTGGTGAGAGGCAGCAGGTAGCGGGCGCGGAACGCGCCCCACAGCGGCGCCCACCGCGTGGCCCGCTCAAGCAGCCGCTCGTCCGCGCCCTGCAGCACCGCGCCCACCCAGCGCCGGCTGGCCGGATGGTGGCGTGGGCCGTCCAGTGCGTGCAGACACGCGCACAGCTCGGCGAGCGGGGACAGTCGGGTGCTGATGCGGAGCTCCGGGGCGGGCCCCAGCTCGATCACGATGGGCATTCGAGCAGCGTCGTTCATTGACGCCTTTGCGTCAATCGTCTTGTGGGCACCGGGCGGGGCGGCGAAGCTCCGAGCCCCGTTCCCCTTCTCCCTTCCCCTGTCCCCTCCCCCTCTTCTCCTCGTCCCTTCCCTCTCACCTATCCTCCATCCGCCGTCCACCGCCGTCCTCCGGTCCCCCTTGGTCCCCTCCCTCCCCCTCCCCTCTCGGCAACGGAGCATCCCTCATGCCCCCACTCCTCAGAAACGGCCCACGCCTGGCTCTGGTCGTCGCCCTGGCGGCCACCGTGAGCACCGCCTGCACCGTCGGTTCCCTGGACGATTCGGGTACAGCCGTCGGCTATCCCTCACGCGGCCTGTCGATCCTGGCTCCCGGCAGCGTCGGCGGCGGCTGGGACGCCCGGGCACGCGGCATCAGCTCCGCGCTCACCACCTGCAAGATCACCGACGAGGACGTCACGGTCACCAACGCCCCGGGCGCGGGCGGCACGATCGGGCTCGCCCGGATGGCCGGGCGCGGTGGCGATCCGTACCAGCTGATGACCATGGACACGGTCACCATGACCGGTGGCGCCATCCAGAACCGCTCCCCCGTGAAGCTGTCCTCGCTCACTCCCGTGGCGGGGCTGACGGTGAGCACAAGCGCGATCGTGGTGTCGGCCAAGTCGCCTTTCCGTGACCTCGCCTCGGTGCTGGCCGCCATGCGGAAGGACCCCAAGGGGACCTCGTGGGTGGGCGGCTCGCTGGGCGGCCCGGACCACATCACGGTGGCCTCCTTCGCCAAGGCCGAGGGCATCCCGGCGCACAAGGTCACCTATGTGCCCACCGGTGGCGGCGGGGAAGTACTCAACCTGCTGCTGAGCGGGGCCTCGAAGGTCGGTCTGTCCACGCTGGCGGAGCTCCGTCCCCAGATCGAGGCCGGAAAGCTGCGGGTCCTCGCGGTCAGCGGCGATGCCGCTCCCAAGGGCATCGACGCTCCGACGCTCGCCGAACTCGGTTACGCGGACGAGGGCGTGGAGAGCGTCGGCGGGGTCATGGCCCCGCCGGGGATCAACGACGACGAACAGCGGGCGATCGTATCGCTGGTGGACCGGATGCGGCGGACCTCGTGCTGGAAGCGGACGTTGGAGCAGAACGACTGGAAGGGCGTATGGGTGCCGGGGAAGAAGTTCGGTGCTCTGATCAAGAAGCAGCAGCGTCAGGTCGGCCAAGCCCTCAAGGCAGTGGGGCTGGGATCATGAGCGCGCGGAACCCGGCGGGCGGGCTGGAGCCGGCGGGCGGTGCGCCCGAGTTGTCCGAGGTGACCGAGGTGACCCGGCAGGAGACCGGAACGGGTGACCCGGCAGGGACGGGCGAGCGGCTGTGGGGGCCGAAGGTGGCCGCGCTTCTCTTCCTCGCGGCGGGCGTGGCCGTGCTGGGCTGGGCCTTCGCCATCCCGAAAGCGGGCATCGACCAGGACGTGGGCCCCCGGGCGTTCCCCTTGCTGGTCGGTGCGGGGCTGTGCGTATCGGCGGTGTTCGCCGTCGTCCAGGCCTTCCGCGGCACCGACCCCGCGCAGACCGAGCAGGCGCGCGAGGAGGCCCGGCTGACCGAGTGGCGCCCGGTCGCGGCCCTGCTCGCGCTGCTGGTCTGCTACCTGTTCGCGCTGGCGCCATGCGGCTACTGGCAGTCGACCGCCGTGCTCTTCACCCTGGTCGCGCGGGTGCTCGGCAGCCGCCGGACCCTGCGTGACGCCCTGATCGGCCTGGTGCTGGCCCTGGCCGTGTACTTCCTCTTCGACCGTCTGCTGGGCATCCACCTGCCGCCCGGCATCGTCCGATTGGCATTCTGACATGGGTGTGCTCAACGACCTCGTCGGCGGTTTCGCCAACGCGTTCAGCCCGATGCACCTGCTGCTGGCTTTCGCGGGCTGCACGCTCGGCTCGCTGGTCGGCGTGTTGCCCGGCCTGGGCCCCGCCACCACGGTGGCGCTGCTGCTCCCGCTCACCTTCGTCTTCGACCCCACCGGAGCGCTGGTGCTGTTCGCCGGGATCTACTACGGCGGCATGTACGGCGGCTCCACCACGGCCATTCTGCTGAACGTGCCCGGGGAGACGGCGTCGGTCCCCACGACCCTGGAGGGCCATCCGATGGCCAAGTCCGGGCGGGCCGGGGCCGCGCTCGCGACGGCCGCCATCGGTTCGTTCGTGGCCGGCACCATCTCCACCGTCGCCATCACCTTCATCGGCCCGGGCATGGCCCAGATCGCCGAGAAGATCCAGCCGGCCGAGTACTTCGCCGTGATGGTCCTGGCCTTCGCCACGGTCACCGCGGTCGTCGCCGACGCCCCGGCACGCGGACTGTGCAGCCTCTTCCTCGGCCTCGCCATCGGGCTCGTCGGCATCGACAGCCTCACCGGTCAGGCGCGCTACACCTTCGGGGTGCCGGAACTGTACGACGGGATCCAGATCGTGGCCGTCGCCGTGGGCCTCTTCGCGATCGGGGAGGCCCTGTACACCGCGGCCAGGATGCGGCGCGAGCCCGAGCAGGAGATGCTCCCGCTGAGCGGCAAGATCGGCATGAGCCCCGAGGACTGGCGGCGGTCCTGGAAGCCGTGGCTGAGGGGCACGGCGATCGGCCTGCCGATCGGCGCCCTGCCCGCGGGCGGCGCGGAGATCCCCACCTTCCTCAGCTACAACCTCGAACGGCGGCTGTCCCGGCACAAGAAGCAGTTCGGCAAGGGCGCCATCGAGGGGGTGGCCGGTCCCGAGGCCGCCAACAACGCCGCGTTCTCCGGGGTGCTGATGCCGCTGCTGACGCTGGGCATCCCCACCTCCGCGACGGCCGGCGTCCTGCTGATCGCGTTCCAGATGTACAACGTCCAGCCGGGCCCGCAGCTGTTCGACACCCAGCCGGGGCTGGTCTGGACGCTGATCGCCAGCCTCTACATCGGCAATTTCATGCTGCTCCTGCTCAACCTGCCGCTGATCCCGCTGTGGGTGAAGCTCCTGCGGCTGCCCCGTCCGCTGCTCACCGCGGGCATCCTGGTCTTCGCCGCACTGGGCGTGTACGCGCTCTCGCAGAACGCGGTCGACCTCGGGATCGCGGTGCTCTTCGGAGTCCTGGGCTTCGGGATGCGGCGCACCGGATATCCCGTCGCCCCACTGATCCTCGGCGCGGTGCTGGGCCCGATGGCGGAGACGCAGTTCCGCCGCACACTGGCCTTCAGCGAGGGTGACTGGACGGTGCTCCTGACCCGCCCGCTCTCCGCGGCGATCCTCTGTCTGGCAGCCGTCGCCCTGGTCGGGCCGATGGCCGTACGCAGGCTGCGGCGCCGACCGGTGACGGCCTCCTGAAGGCGGCACCGGGTAACCGGTGACATGTGGCCGGCACCAGGGACGGTGCACAGCCCGTGCGAAGGGCACACACCCGCGCACGAGCTCGAACAGCGCCCTGGTGCCGGCACCGAGTGGGGTGCGGCCACGGAGCGGCGGATGCGGCGGGCCCTTGGCGTCGTGCGCGTGGGTCAGGGTCCGGCCGTGGGTCTCACCAGGTGACGGGCAGCTCGTGGAGGCCGTAGACCACGGCGTCGTACTTGAAGCGGGCGTCCTGCAGCGAGACGGCCGTACGCAGTGTGGGGATGCGGCGGAAGAGGGTGGGGTAGATCACCTGTAGTTCGAGCCGGGCCAGCGGCTGGCCGACGCAGTGGTGGGTGCCGGCGCCGAACGCCTGGTGCTGACGGGCGTTGCGGGTGATGTCCAGGCGGTCGGGGTCTTCGAAGACCCGCGGGTCGCGGTTGGCGAGCTCGCCGAGGAGAATGACGCCTTCGCCGGCCGGGATGGTCTGCCCGTCGATTTCGATGTCCTCCAGTGCGGTGCGGCGGCGCCCGAGGTGCACGATGGACAGGTAGCGCAGCAGTTCTTCGACGGCGTTGACGACGACCTGGGGGTCCTCGGCGTCGCGGATGGCGGCGAGTTGGTCGGGATGCTGGAGCAGCAGCAGGGTGCCCAGGCTGATCATGTTTGCGGTGGTCTCGTGGCCGCCGAGCAGCAGCAGGACGCCCATGGTGGCCGCCTGATGGCGGGTCAGCTCGCCCGCCTGGACCTGTCGGCCCAGCTTGGACAGCAGGTCGTCGCCGGGTTCGGTGATCTTCTGGGCGACCAGCTGGTCGAGGTACTGCGACAGCGCGGAGTGGGCGGCGTGGCGCTGCTCACCGGTTGCGACGACGGAGACCAGGGTTTTGCTGTTCTTCTGGAAGAACTCGTGGTCCTCGTAGGGGACTCCGAGCATTTCGGAGATGACCAGCGAGGGCAAGGGCAGGGCCAGAGCCTGCACGAGGTCGGCGGGCTTGGGTCCGGCCAGCATCTGGTCGATGAACGTGTCGGTCATCCGCTGGATGGCCGGGCGCAGCGCCTCGACGCGTTTGATGGTGAAGGTGCCGCTGACCATGCGGCGCAGGCGCGCGTGCTCGGGGTCGTCCATGCCCACGAAGCTCAGGTCCGTGGAACCGCTCGCGTGGCTGTACTGGGGGTCGACGGGGCTGGGAAAGCCGGGGTGTGAGAAGTCGACGCTCAGCCGGGGATCGGACAGCAGCGCCTTCTGCTCGGCATGTCCCGTCACCGCCCAGGGAGTGCTGTCGCCCCAGGAACGGACTCGGGTGACCGGGCCGTGGTCGCTCAGCGCACGCATCTCGGGCGACGGGTCGAAGGGGCAGACGGACGAGCGCGGCGCGGGGAACTCGGGGATGTCGGGGGCGGCTTCGGGATGGGTGGTCATGGTGAAGCTCCAGAGGTGGGTGTTGAGGGAACGGGGCCGGAGGGGTGGGGCGGGGGCGGCGTCTCGGCCCAGTGCGGTCCGTCTGGGTCGGCAGGCGTCCTGCGCAGGGGGATGGTCAGCGCGATCAGGGCGGCGAGCACGGCCACACCGCAGCCCAGCAGGAGTCCGGCGCGGAATCCCGCTTCTGTGGGCACGGCCCGGCCGGCGAACGGCTCGGTCATCTGGGTGAGGACGATGCCGACCACGGCTGCGGCGATGGTGGTGCCGACGGAGCGCAGCAGGGTGTTGAAGCTGTTCGCCGAAGCGGTCTCGGAGACCGGGACCCCTCCCATGATCAGCGCGGGCATGGCGCCGTACGCCAGGGCGACGCCACAGTTGCAGATACAGGTGACCACGATCAGCCCCCACACCGAGCTCATCAGGATGGTGGAGGAGCCGTAACCGAGCGCGATGACCATGCTGCCGACGGCGAGGGTCGTTTTGGGACTGGTCGCTGCCGACAGCCGCGCACCGAGCGGGGAGATCAGCATCATCATCAGCCCGGAGGGTGCCATCAGCAGGCCGGCGTTCACCATGGACTGTCCCAGGCCGTGACCGGTCTCCCTCGGCAGTTGCAGCAGCTGCGGGACGATCAGCGCCGCGGCGTACATGGCGAAGGCGACGACGACCGAGGCGGCATTGGTGACCAGAATCAGCGGACGGGCGGCGATCCGCAGGTCGACCAGAGGCGCCGGGGTACGCAGCTCCCACCAGCCCCAGGCCGCCAGGACGACCGGCGCGGCGATCGCCAAGGAGAGGACACTCGTGCTGCTCCAGCCCCAGTCGGCGCCCTTGGAGACGGCCAGCAGCAGGCAGATCAGGCCGACGCCGAGCCCGAGCGCGCCGACGACGTCGAAACGGCCACGGGCAGATGCCGCCGGGCCCGCCGGGATCACCAGGTAGATCAACAGGGCGACCACGGCGCTGAGTCCGGCGGAGACCCAGAACAGGACGCGCCAGTCGGAGTTCTCCGCGACGGCGGCCGCGAACGGCAGGCCGAGCGCGCCGCCCACACCGAGGGAGGAGCTGATCAGCGCGATGGAAGCGCCGACGCGCTCGGGCGGCAGCAAGTCGCGCAGGGTGCTGATGCCCAGGGCCACCACACCCATGCCCATGCCCTGCAGGGCCCGCCCGACGACCATCGCCGTCAGCGATCCGGCAGTGGCGCACACCACCGATCCGAGGACCAGCGGCACGCAGCACAGCAGCAGAATCCGGCGCTTGCCGTAGAGGTCACCGAGCCGTCCGGTCACCGGGGTGGTGACGGCGCCGGCCAGCAGGGTCGCGGTCACCGCCCATGTGGCGTTGGAGGCGCTGGTGTCCAGCAGCACCGGCAGTTGTCCGATGAGCGGCACCACCAGGGTCTGCATGAGTGCGGCGACGATACCGGCCGTGGCCAGCACGGCCACACATCTGCGGGAAGAGACGGCGGACGGCGGTGGATTCATTGAGTGTTCCCTGCTGTGCGGATGCGGGCGGCGGGCCGGGGCGCCCGCACCTGGTCACGGGGCGGTCGGCTCCAGCGGGCGGGTGTAGTGGTCCACCAGGCTTGCTCGGTGCAGCCGGGTCTGCTTGGGCATGTTCCAGCCGAGCACGCCCAACGGCCCCTGCGGACCGTCGTACCGCACCACGAAACGCCCCTCCGCGGGGTCGCCCTCGACCACCTGGGCGGAGGCTTCGGCAGCCGGTATGCCGAACACCTGGACCTTCACGTCGAACTGGTCGGTCCAGAAGTAGGGCACCGGCAGGTACGGCCGGTCCTCCCCGAGGATGTTCCGGGCGACAGCGAGCGCCTGCTCGGCGGCGTTGGTGCGGTTCTCCAGCCGCAGTAGCCGCCCCAGTCCCTCGTGGTGCCAGCGCGCCACATCGCCCACGGCCCAGATACCGTCCGCGGCACGGCAGCGCGCGTCGCAGACGACGCCGTTGTCCAGCTCCAGCCCGCTGCCGACGAGCCAGTCGGTGGCCGGTGAGCAGCCGATCGCGGCCACCACCACGTCCGCCTCCAACGTCTCGCCGTCGCTGAGCCGCACACCGGTGACCCGTCCTTCCCGCGACAGCAGCGCATCCAGCAGTACGCCTGCTCGCAGCGCAACGCCGTTGCGGGCGTGCAGGGCGGTGAGGTGCTTCGCGGCGAAGGGGCCGAGCTGGTCGGTCATCGCTGCCGGCTGCGGGCCGACCATGCAGACCTCCAGACCCATCAGCCGTGCGGTGGCCGCGGTCTCCGCGCCCAGCACTCCGTCACCGACTACGACGACCCGGCGGGCCGCCACCAGGTCGGCGCGCAGGGCGGCCGCGTCGTCGAGCGTGCGGATGACGTGCACACCGCGCAGCCCGCTCTGGCCCGGAAGTTCGCGGGCCCGGATGCCGGTGGCGACGACGACCGCGTCCGCGGTCAGCGTGAGACCGGAAACGGTGCGCACGCCGCGGTCCGCGACGTCCAGTGCGACCGCCGGGTCGCCGAGCACGAACTCGGCGTCCAACGCGTCCAGGACCTCCCTCGGGCGCAGCTGCGCCCGAGCGGGCTCCCAGGCGCCGCAGAGAACCTGTTTGGACAGCGGCGGCCGGTCGTAGGGCAGTTCGGGCTCGGCACCGAGCAGGGTGAGACGTCCGCGGTAACCCTTGCGGCGCAGTGCCTCCGCGGTGCTGAGCCCGGCCGCGGAGGCTCCTGCCACCAGCACGTGTCCGGGGGAGTTCACGCGTCCTCGATGACCTTGATCGCGGCTGCGGGGCAGACCCCGGCGGACTCGCGCACCACGTCATGCTGGTGCGCGGGCGGCTCGGCGTCCAGCAGGACGACGATGCCGTCCTCATCGCGCTGGTCGAAGACATCGGGGGCGATCAGCACGCACTGACCGGCGGCACAGCACTTCTCTTCGTCAATGGTGATTTTCATGGCGTTTCCTTGGTGTGGTGGTGGGGGTTACCGGGGCGGCGAAGAGGCCGACGACCACGTCTGTCGCCGGCCTCGGCCACGTAGCGCTTGCGGATCGCGTTCACCATGTCACCGGTTCACGCAGTGGCGTGGTCAGCATGCCCTCCTGCCGGCGCAGCTCACCGGGCTCGACGGCGAGGGCCAGGGTGGGCAAGCGCCGCAGCATGACGCCCAGCACGGCCTGCAACTCGGTGCGGGCCAGGGGCTGGCCGAGGCAGGAATGGGGGCCGGCACCGAAGGTGAGGTGCGGGTTGGGGGTGCGGCCCAGATTCAGCGAGTCCGGCTCCGCCCAGGCGAGTTCGTCGCGGTTGGCCGCCGCCATGCTGCACACCACGGTGGAGCCCTTCGGCACCACGCCACTGGACAGCTCGATGTCCTCGTGGGCATAGCGGAGCATGCCGAATCCACTCCCGTTCGGGTCGAAGCGCAGCACCTCTTCCACGGCGGGCCGGATCAGCGAGCGGTCCGCGAGGAGCCGCTCCCAGCGGGCGCGGTCGGACAGCAGGTGGGCGGTCATCATGGCGATGAATCCGGCCGTCGTCTCGTGGCCGGCAAGCAGGAGTGCCTGCCCCGTGGCCACCAGGCCGGCTTCCGACATCGGCTCGCCGTCGTTGTCGGTGCCGAGCATCAGCTGGCTGATGAGGTCGTCGCCGGGCGTCTCGCGCTTCTCGGCGACGAGGCCCGACATATAGGCAGCGAAGTCCTCGTGCGCGGCTGGCTCGTTTTGAGAGCGGTCATCCGCTTGGCGGTGAACCATTTGCCGACCATGCGCCGCCAGCGCTCGTGACCTTCGGCGTTGAGGGTGCGTGCCATGGGGCTGGAGAAGATTCCCTCGGCGTCGCCGGCCGTGATGCGCGCGGCATCCGGACGGGTCAGTCCCTCGCGCGTCAGCCGCGGGTCGGTCAGGGCGGTGCGGACGTCTTCGTAGCGGGTCAGCAGCACGGCGCCGTCACCACTGGGAAAAGTCACCTGAGCCACCGGACGGGTCTGCCGCAGTTCTGTCCACTGGGCAGGGGGCTCCAGGGCCGCCGGCGCGCCAATCGGGTAGCTCAGAGCCTCAGCCGGGGAGGTGTCGGTCATGGCTGCTCCAGTCCGTGGGAGAAGGGAGGAACCGTCCGACGAGAGTCAACCCAACCGGAAGACATAAGTCAATCGACTGACTGAATTCAGGCCGAGCGAGGTGCGCCCGCACGCCACTCAGATGCCGCGCGACGTCATCGGCTTCGGCGCCCCCGTCGGCTTCCGGCCGGCAGCCCGGCACCCGGAGTGGATCGCCGGCCTGGTCGTGCCGGGCGGCACCGGCGATCCCGAACTCGTCGCCCCCGACAGTTGACCCCGCGACCAGCACTTCCTGGATCTTCCTGGACTTTCCTGGTTATGGCTTTCCGGGACGTACGTTCACCCGCGTATCAACGATTCGAGGATGTCGATCCCGGTCGGAATTGATTCCTCCGCGATGTCGAAGGTCTCGCTGTGATGGGGCCCCGGGCTGCCCGCTCCGACCATCAGATAAGCACCCATGCCTCCGCGTTGCTGGACATGCCTGATCAGAAGGTTGGCGTCATCGCTTCCGGCGAATTGCTGGGTCCGGATGACCTCGGTGACATCGCGATGGGCCGTGGCCACCTCGACGATGCGATCGATCATCTCGTCGTCGGGCGCGACGGTCGCGGATTGGCCCATCACGGCGACGTTCGTCAGCACACCCTGCGCCGCGCCCACACCGTCCACAATGGATCGGATCCGGTCGACCAGCTCGTCGACGACCTCGTCATCGGTGGCTCGGGCCTCGCAGGTCATCACCGCCGAGGAGGGCACGATATTCACTCCGTCCCCGGCGACAAGGGTGCCGACGTTGAGCCGGGTGTCCGCGGTGCTGAAGCGCGGGATGGCCATGATGCCCAGTGCGGACATCGCCGCCGCGAGCAGCGCGTTGCGGCCGGCTTCCGGCGTACCGGCCGCGTGCGAGGCTTTGCCCGCGAAGTCGATGGTCAGCTTGCGGGTCGCCATCCCGCCGGTGAAGCTCCCCACGATTCCGCCGACGGCCATGTCTCCCGCCACGTGCACGGCGAGCATGTTGTCTATCTCGTCGGCCACCCCTGCGTCGATCATCGTCTGCGCTCCGCGGACCCCCTCTTCGGCAGGCTGGAACAGGATCCGCAGCGAGCCCGCGAAGTCGCGGTCCGACAGCCGGTGGAGCAAGCCGACTCCGATGGTGGCGTGCGCGTCATGGCCGCACGCGTGCATCGCGCCGTTCGTCGCGGCGAACCCGTTCGCCACCGGGAAATGAGCGGCATCGGTTGATTCGCCCATCGGAAGTGCGTCGATGTCGACGCGAAGGCCCCACCGCGGCCCCGGGCGAGTGCCTTTGAGGTCCACGACCAACGCGGTGCCGTTTTCGCGGAAATAACGGGCCCGCTCGGCCGGGACACCTGATTCGATGGCGCGAGCCGCCCATGCGTCCAGGGTTTCCCGCGAAGGGAAATTGACGACGGCCGAGAGGTCCTGGGCGTCTTTTCCGGTCAGAACATGTACCGGTAGCCCCTCGATGGCTCGTTCGACCCGGGCCGCCGTGCCGACTTCCACGAACGCGGGCTCCGGGTTCCGGTGCAGTTCTCGGCGAAACGCTTTGAGCTGCTCAAAATCCACGAGCGACCTCTCTTTCCTCAGCGATCGGCTGGCCGGGCGGCCGCCTCGCTCAGGCTACGGAAGGTGCTGCGAATCGGTGCTGTGCGCGGGATGTGGGCATGAAAGACAAAGATCCAGGCCGAAGTGCGCATGAATTTACGCAAGTGGCAGGGTGGGTGACAAGCCACTGGCCGGCTAGTCCTCGAACACCGGGTGGTGGCCGAGGGGGACCAGACGGACATGCCGGCTGTCGAGATCGAGGATGTGGCCGGCGCGCTTCGCGATCCTCGGGACGATCCATCGGTCCTTGATGAGGACCTTCGGGAAGGCCGAAGTCAGCTTGTTCTCGATCTCGTCCAGCTCCTGAAGGTCGTGCAGCCACAGGAATACCGCGAGGTTGGCCTTACCGGTCACCGAGGCACACAACCGCACATGGTTCAGCAGCCGGAGCGAGGCGACGACACGCTCCAGATTCAGCGGCTGGACATCGAGCCACAACGCCGCCGCCGCGGACCAGCCCAGGAGAGTGTGCGCGAAGTCGACCCGCCATCTGACCCAGTCCGCGGCCAGTACCGCGTCGATGTCCCGCGAGATCATGGACAGGGACCGGCCCAGCTCCCGCTGCATATCGGCGGCGGTTCGGCGGACGTCCCCTTCGAGCGCGGCGACGACGGCTCGGTGGGTGGGCTTGCGCCGCTTGGGCGGCTCGGACGGCCGGAAATCGTGCAGCGCCTTGACCTGCTCCTTGGAGAGAACCTTCAGCCGCCAGCTCGCCCCCTCGAAAAAGATCTTTCGCAGGTAGTGGGTGCGCGTGCCGACGATGCCGGGGATCACAGCGATGCGCTCGTCTATGTACCGGTCCATGGAGAGCAGGCTGTCGGTCGAGATCATGACATAGAGGTCGCGCGGACCGGAGGTGCAGTGCACGCTGGAGATGGACGCCTGCCGCCCGAGCTCAGCGATCACATGCTCTCGTCGCCCGGGAACACATCGGATCTCGACCAGAGCGGAGATCATCTGCTCCCGGAGGTGTGGTGCGTCGGCCTCGGAACAACTCGTCCACACCTGTCGCTGGCTGGTGAGAGCCGACCAGCGGCGCGAAATCGTCGAGGGGTCGATCCGCAGGATCCCCCCGAGCTGAGCCCATGAGACACGGGGATGTATCTGCAGCGCGTTGATGATCTGCATGTCCAGCGAGTCGACCATGCACGGCAGCATGCAACGATCAGGCCGTCCTGTCCACAATCGTGCGGGTGCCCGGCTCCAGGTGGGCTGATGCGGCTCCGCCAGACATGCCGCGCCATGCTTTCGTGCGGGCATGTGCAACGTCCCGGAAACCTACTGCCGGGTTTCGTGGAAAGACCGTGCAGCGGTGCTGCGGGATTGCCGATTTCCTTGCGCGGTGCGCCACGGAACACCTCCGGCGGATGGCCGTGACTTACGCTCCGCCCACCGTTTCGGCCGTTGTGTTGGAGGCATCATGTTTCGTCAGTCGGGTGCTGTCCTGGCGGTGATAGCCGCAGTGGGCTTGGGAGCGACCGGGTGCGGGGTGAACGAGGAAGCCGGAGCGGGGTCGAAGGACACGATCGGCATGTCGCTGAACACCGATCCCGCGACCTTCGACCCGGCGCTGGCGAAGGGCGGCGACGACTACACCGTGGCCCGGCTGCTCTTCGACACGGTGGTACGCAAGGACTCCGGCAACCGCCTGGTGGGTGGGATCGCATCGAAGTGGAAGGCCGACGATGCCGCGCACTACACATTCACCATCCGTAAAGGGATGACGTGTTCGGATGGCAGTGCGATCACACCGTCGGTCGTGGCACGGTCACTGACCCGTTTCGCCTCGCCGCAGACGGGGTCCTCGGGCCGCACGCTGGCCCTCGGGTCGGCAACCGCGACGTTCACGGCAGACGACGGGGCGGGCACGGTGAAGGCCGCGCTGTCCGCTCCCTGGTCGGACTTCTTGACCGGGCTGAGCCTGCCGCAGGCCGGGATCGTGTGCCCGGCAGGCCTGGCCGACACCAAGGGACTGACCACCGGCAAGGTCAAGGGAGCGTTCTCCGGGCCCTACACCTTGACCTCGTCCCGGCCGGCGGTGTCGTACAAGCTGACCCTTCGGAGCAAGTACACGGCCTGGCCGAAGTTCGCCAAGCCTCTTCAGGGAGTGCCCGCGAAGCATCTCAACCTCACGCCGGTCACGGACTACTCGACGATCGCCACCCAGCTGCTGTCCGGCAGCCTGGACGTGGGTGTGGTCGCTGACGAGAACGTGGGCCGGTTCGGCGGCGACTCCCGCTTCTCCACTTCAAGTGCGTCGAACACCACGACGTATCTGCTGTTCAATGAGCGTCCGGGGACGGTGTTCGCGAACCGGCCCGACCTGCGCACCGCGGTGGCGCAGGCCATCGACGCACAGACATTCAGTGACATCGTCAGCGGCAAGGAAGGCAGCACGATCCGCTCGGTCGGATCGGCCAAGGTGCCCTGTGTCAACACCGACCGGTCGTTGCTGGTCGCCGCCGACCGCGCCGCTGCCGCCAAGAAGCTGGCCGGGGTCCATTTCCGTATCGTGGGCACGACCCTGCTCCGTGGTGGTAACGACTACATCGCCGAGGCACTCCGCAAGGCCGGGGCAACGGTGAAGGTCGACTCTCTCGACAACGCCAACTGGGCCACCGTGACCTCCGCGGGCGGCAAGGACTGGGACATCAACGTCCAGGGCGACAACAACATGATGGGCACTCTCTCCTCCTCCCTCCTGCGCGTCATGGGCCCGCCGACCGAGAAGGGCGGCCGTAACAAGACGGGGCGGGTCAACGGCGAGGGATACGCGGCTGTCGACCGGGCCATGAGCAAGCTGGACCGCACCGCGCAATGCGCCGCTCTCCAGTCGGCGCAGAGGTCCTTCCTGAAGCGGGTCGACGCGATCCCGCTGTCGACCCTGCCTTCCACCACGGTCGTCGCCAAGGGCTACAGCATCCGCACCTTCGACGACTACCTCGACCCCGCCACCCTCCGCATCGCCAAGTAGCCGAGGCCACACACATCATGATTTCTCTCGATTCCGCGGAGACGGGTGCCCGGCCACCCGTCTCCGCGGACGACCGCTCGACGACATTCCCGCAACGCCTTCTCCGGCCCTCTTCGCCCTGGCTCGGTTTCGCCGTCCGACGGCTCACCAGCCTCGTCGCGATCTTCTTCGCGCTGCTCGTCGTCTCGTTCCTGATCGTCCAGCTCATCCCCGGCGACCCGGCGGCAGGCGTTGCCGGTGCCAACGCCGATCTCGCGGACATCGCACGCGTCAGACACGAACTCCGGCTCGATCAACCGGTCTGGGAACGGTTCCTCGACTACGTGGGGGATGTTTTCTCCGGGCACCTCGGCACGTCGTTCATGTACCGGCAGCCCGTGGAGACGATCATCTTCAACCGTCTCCCCTTCACGGCGACCATCGCGCTCGCGGGCATCGTCATCGTCCTGCTGGTCTCGGTTCCGCTGGGAATGGTCATCGGTGTGCTCACGCGGGGTGGCCGACGCAAGTGGCTGGACACGACGTTCGGGGTGATCACCGGTTTTCTCGACGCGGTGCCCGGCTACATCATGGCGTCCTTCCTCGTGGTGATGTTCGCCGTCGGCATCGGCGTGGTACCGCTCTATCCTCCGGCCTACACGCCTCGCTTCGCCGTCCAGTCATTCGTGCTTCCCGTCGCGTCGATCGTGATCGGTCCGATCTGTACCGTCTCGCGGGTCGTCCGCCGCGAAACGGCGGTCGTGCTCGACAACGACTACATGAGGACCGCGCGTGGCTGGCGACTGCCCGCCCACAAGCGCTACATCACATGGGCGCTGCCCAACCTCCTCACCACCACACTCACCCTGAGCGGGCTCATCCTGACCGGGATGATCGGCGGGGCGATCATCATCGAGTCGGTGTTCGCCCTGCCCGGCCTCGGCAGCGGCATCATCAAGGCCATTCTCGACCGCGACTATCCGGTCATCCAGGGCATGGTGATCGTCATCGGCATGATCGCGGCGCTGATCAACCTCCTCGTCGATGTCCTGCTCGGGCTGATCGACCGACGGACCCTCGGGGGGTCGCATGTCTCCGCGTAACCGACGGCACCGTGGGAACCTCGGGCTCGTCCTCGGCCTGGTTCTCCTGGGCATCGTCGTCCTGATCGCCGTGCTGGCCCCGCTCTTCTTCACCAGCGAGGCGAGCGCGCTGGGCACCCGGTTCGCGCACCCCTCGTCCGGCCATTGGCTCGGTACCGACGCCGCCGGCCACGATGTGCTGCTCCGCAGCCTGGTCGCCACGCGCCTGACCCTGCTGATGACCGTGGGCGCGACGGCGATCGCGGTCGTCCTCGGTGTTCTCGTGGGCACCAGCGTATGGCTCATGCGGCCCCGGGCCCGGGAGATCTGTCTTCGCATGATCGACGCGATGGTCGCCTTCCCCGGCCTCCTTCTCGCGCTCGTCGTCGCGGCAGTGCTCGGCGCGGGAGGTACCTCGGTGGTGATCGCCATCGGCGTGGCCGGCATACCCTACTTCGCGCGCCTCACCGCGAATCTCGCCGCGAGGGTGTCTCAGCAGGACTACATCTCGACCGCGCGCCTGCTCGGAGTGAGCCCGGCACGGATCGCGCTCAGGCACATGCTGCCCAACATGGCGGAGCCTCTGCTGGTGCTGTCGGCGTCGACCTTCGCCAGCACGCTCACGGCCATCTCCGCCCTTTCGTTCGTGGGGATCGGCGTCCAGTCGCCCCTCTACGACTGGGGAAAGCTGCTGAGCGAGGCGCTGCCGTCGCTGCTGGCGGGCCGGCCGTTCCAGATGGTGGGCCCGGCGGCTCTCGTGATCGTGACCGGGCTTGCCGCGGTCCTGATCGGCGACGGGCTCGCGGCCGCGGCGAACCCGCGGGCGGGCAGGAAGGCGCCGAGCCGGACGAGCGCCCGCCACTCCGAGCGGGACACGCCGGTGCCGAATGACGGGTATCTCGTCGACGTACAGGACCTGTGGATTCACAGCGGCGACAAGCCGCTGGTGAAGGGCATCTCGTTCGGCATCAGGCAGGGTGAGATCGTCGGTATCGTGGGCGAGAGCGGTTCCGGAAAGACTCTGACCGCGATGTCTCTCGCGCGACTCCTGCCCGACGGCCTGACCTCCCGCTCGTCCCGCATGGCCCTCGGCGAACTCGACCTCCGCCGACCGGTCCCACCGGGCCTCATGGCCGAGACGGTCAGCCTCGTCTACCAGGACCCGGGCTCCACGTTCAACCCGGCACTCCGCATGGGCACCCAGCTCACCGAGGTGCTGTGCACCCACAAGCGCCTCGGCAGGCGAGTCGCGAAGCGTCGCATGGCGGACGCACTCCGGGCCGTACACATGACGAAGCCCGAGCACCGCATGAAGCAGTATCCGCACGAACTCTCGGGCGGTATGCGGCAGCGAGCGATGATCGCGACGGCACTGGCGACCGAGCCGCTCCTGATCATCGCCGACGAGCCGACCACGGCTCTGGATGTGACCGTCCAGGCGGAGATCCTGCGCGAACTGCGGCGCCTCAACAGCCGGATCGGCACCTCGGTCATGTTCATCTCGCACGACATCGGAGTGGTCCGCGCACTCTGTCATCGCGTGATCGTCATGTACCACGGCGAGGTGGTGGAGGAGATCGACGCCGCGGACCTCACGGTGGAATCGGCCCGCCACCCCTATACGAGGGCACTCCTCGAGGCCACACCCGACATCGACAGCCCGGTGGAGACGCTGCCCGGCATGTCGTGGACCCCGGAAGCGGCGAAGGAGCACACGCATGGTTGAGGAGACGGCGGCCGTCCAGGTCCATGACCTGGAAGTGAGCTACGGCTGGGGAAGGAGCGCGACCCGCGTCCTCCACGGGATCACCATGAACGTCGCCAAGGGACATACCGTCGGCATCGTCGGGGAGTCCGGATCGGGGAAGTCCACCCTGGCGAAGACCCTGGCCGGCCTGGTCCGACCGACGTCGGGCAGCGTCAGGATCGCCGGCGTGGACGTGTTCGCCACCCGCGGTGCGGACCGCACGGGAATGCGGCGGAGGGTGCAGATGATCCCCCAGGACCCGTATTCCTCGCTCAATCCCCGTCGCACCATCGGCGAGGCGCTCGCCGAGGCGGTGGACCCGCGCCGCGCCAACGTGAAGAAGCACCGGGACGAGATCGTCCACTGGCTCGAGACCGTCAGGATGCCGGCGGACACCATCCACCAGTACCCCCACGAGTGTTCGGGCGGGCAGCGCCAGCGGATCGCGATCGCACGCGGGCTGATCCTTCGCCCCGAGGTCGTGATCGCGGACGAGATCACATCGGCGCTCGATGTCTCGGTCCAGGCGGAGATCCTCAACCTCATCGCCAAGCTGCGCGGTGAACTCGGTTTGACCATGGTGTTCATCTCGCACAACCTCGCCGTGGTCAGGCATGTCAGTGACGAGGTCGTGGTGTTGTACCGCGGCGACATCGTGGAACACGGTACGGCCGCCGATCTCTACGAGCGCCCGCAGCACGCCTACACGCGCGCGCTGCTCAACGCGGTCCCGGGCGCGCCCGGCTTCGACATCACGCCTCGCGCGCAGGAAGACGCCGCGTGACGCGGGACAGCTGCAGATAGGAACTGTCAGAGAGTGATGGTGCCGCGGACGCAGTTGGTGGCAGCGCCGCCGACCCAGACGGTGCCATCCGCATCGGCGGTGATCTCGACGGTCCCGGCCCGGCCCACGCGCTTGCCCTGGGAGACCCGATAGGTCGAGGCCGCGCGGCCGGTGGCGGTGAGCCATTGTCCGACCGAGGCGTTCATGCTGCCGCACACGGGATCCTCGGCCACACCGCAGGCGGGGGCGAAGGTACGCATCTCAAAGGCGTGCTCGGCCCCCTCGGGACAGGCCCCGATCGCGCCGACCATCGCGGCCGGGATGAGGGACAGGTCGGGTTCGAGGGCGAGGACCTCCTCGGCCGTGGCCAACTGGACCACGGCCCAACCGGGTCCGTTGTCGACCCACTGGTGGGCGAGGACACGGTCACGCTTGATGCCGAACGCGGCGACGATCTGGTCGACGAACTCCTCGTCGAGCGCGCCGTCGCGGACAAGCGGCGGGGCGGCGAAGGACAGGATGCCATCGCCACGGCGCACGCTGGTCAGGCCGGCGGCACACTCCTGCACGATACGGTCGGCGTGCCGCGGTGTGCCGCCGTTGTCCAACCACGCGCGTGCGGACCCGAGGGTGGGGTGCCCGGCGAACGGCAGTTCGCCTCCAGGGGTGAAGATCCGCAGCCGGTAGTCCGCCTCCGGAGTGGTGGGGGCAGAAGGGCGACCAGAGCCGGTCAGGTGGGCTCGGCCGTAGTACCGCGTACGACCAGGTGCGGGGTGAGTACGACCTCGCGGGGTTCGGTGCGGCCCTGATCGAGGCGTTCCACGGCGGCGGCCACCGCGTGTCGTGCCTGCTCCCGCGCGTTCTGGCTGACGGTGGTCAGATTGAAGCAGCTGAGCCGGGAGAGGGTGTCGTCGTCGTAGCCGGCCACCGACACCGCGCCCGGGACAGCGACGCCGGCGCGGGAAAGGGCGGCCAGAAGGCCGATGGCGCACTGGTCGTTGAAGGCGACGACCGAGGTGGGCAGCCCGGCACCGTCGAGGAGGTGGCGAGCGGCGCGTTCGCCGGCCGCTTCGGTGTTGTCGCCGTGCAGGATCCGGATGTGCTCGTCCAGGTCATGGCGGCGCATGGCGGTCCGGTAGCCGCGGCGCCGGTCGGTGGCGATGACACCCTTGCCGCCGTCGACGTAGACGATCTCGCGGTGGCCGAGACCGACCAGATGGTCGACGATCTGGCCGACCCCGTCGTCGTCGGCGGTGCGTACGACGTCCAGGTCGGCGTCGGCGATGCGGCGACCGACGGCGATGACGGGGGCCTTGCGGTCGAGTGCGGCGAGCGTGTCGGCGGGGGCGGTCGGGCCGAGCAGGATCAGGGCCTCGCTGCGGAAGGCCAGCAGCGTCTCCACGGCGGTGTGCTCGTCGCGGGTGCGCGTCAGGGTGCTCAGGACAAGGTCGTAGCCGACCTCCTCGGCGGCCGTGTGCAGGTGCTCGACCAGTTCGGCGTGGAAGGGGCTGTGGATGTCGACCATGACGCCGAGCAGCCGGGTACGTCTGCTGGCCAGCAGGCTGGCGGTACGGTCCGCCTGGTAGCCGAGGTCGGCGGCCGCTTTCAGGACACGCTTCCGGGTCCGTTCGCTGGGGCCGGGCACACCACGCAGCACCAGGGACACCGACGCCGTGGACAGACCCACCCGCGCGGCCACGTCCTCCAGCCGGGGTCGCTTGTTCGCACCGTTGTGATGACCTGCGGAACCGACATCATCCATTTGTGCCTCCCCGCGGCGATCTCCTCGCGCAACGCTCTTGACACGCTCACGAAACGAGCCGATAGTACCAGAACTTAAAGCGCTTTAAATTGTCCTGTTGTTCCGACGAAGTTACTGAAGAACCACGCAACTCGACCAGATCGAGGTCCTGCGTCCGGCCGCCGTCATCCTCCAGGCGCCGCCGGCCACTGCTGAGACCGCCGAACCGGATTCAGCCTGCTCTCCCCTGCCATGGCGCGGCCCTGACCGAGGCCGTCGCAAACGGCCCCCGGCCCCACCCACCAGCCGCAGCTCCGCTCCCCCTCCCAGTTGCACAGTGAGGTGCACACACCATGAACCGCACATCCCTTCCCCGTCCCCGCAGAGTCGTCCCCGTCGTGGCCCTGGCCACCGCGGCCGCCCTGACCCTCGCGGGCTGCTCCAGCAGCTCCGGCGGCAAGAAGGCCGAAGAGGCCGCGAACAACGTCTCCGCGGGCAAGGCCAACACCCCGCGCATGACGATCGCGATGATCACTCACGCGCCCTCCGGCGACACCTTCTGGGACACCATCCGCAAGGGCGCCCAGGCCGCCGCCGCCAAGGACAACGTCAAGCTCATCTACTCCAACGACGAGAACGCCGGCGATCAGGCCAACCTGGTGCAGAACGCGATCGACCAGAAGGTCGACGGCATCGCCGTCACCCTGGCCAAGCCGGACGCCTTGAAGGCCGTGATCGCCAAGGCGAAGAAGGCCGGCATCCCGGTCGTCGGCCTGAACGCGGGTCTGTCCGCCTGGAAGAAGCAGGGCCTGCTGTCGTTCTTCGGCCAGGACGAGTCCGTCTCCGGCCAGGCCCTCGGGAACAAGCTCAACGGCACCGGCGCCAAGCACGCCCTCTGCGTCATCCAGGCCCAGGGCGACGTCAACCTCGAAGAGCGCTGCGCCGGCGTGAAGAAGGGCTTCAGCGGCAAGACGGACATCCTCTACGTCAACGGCACCGACATGCCGTCCGTGAAGTCCACCATCACCGCCAAGCTCAAGCAGGACGGCTCCATCGACGAGGTGGTCACCCTCGGCGCCCCCATCGCGCTGACCGCCGTGCAGGGCGTGTCCGAGGCGGGCAGCAAGGCGAAGATCGCCACGTTCGACCTCAACAAGGCCCTCGTCTCCGGCGTCGAGAAGGGCGACATCCAGTTCGCGGTGGACCAGCAGCCCTACCTTCAGGGCTATCTGGCCGTGGACTCCCTGTGGCTCTACAAGACCAACGGCAACTACAGCGGTGGCGGCGAGCAGCCTGTGCTGACCGGTCCGGCCTTCGTCGACAAGAGCAACATCGACAAGATCGCCGAGTTCGCCGCGAAGGGTACCCGGTGATGAGCATGGCCCAGCAGGCTGCGCCGGCGGTGAGCACACCGCCGGGCCCCGGCCCGAAGCAGACCGACAGCCGCACCACACAGCGCCCACTGGCGCTCAAGCTGCTCGCCCGGCCCGAGGTGGGTGTCTTCCTCGCCGCCGCGTCGGTGTTCGTCTTCTTCCTGATCGCGGCACCTCCGGTGCGCGACGGCAGCTCCATGGCCAACGTCCTGTACCAGTCGTCGACGCTCGGGATCATGACGCTCCCGGTGGCACTGCTGATGATCGGCGGCGAGTACGACCTGTCGGCCGGTGTCGCCGTGATCAGCTCGGCGCTGACCGCGAGCATGCTCAGCTACCAGCTGACCATGAACGTCTGGGTCGGTGTGGTCGTCGCGCTCCTGGTGTCGCTGGGGATCGGCCTGTTCAACGGCTGGTTGCTGGTCAAGACCGGCCTGCCGAGCTTCCTGGTCACGCTGGGCACGTTCCTGGGCCTGGAAGGCGTGAACCTCGCGGTGACCAAACTGGTCACCGGCAATGTGGCGACCGATGACATCAGCGACATGGAAGGCTTCGACCAGGCCAGAAAGGTCTTCGCGTCGACCTTCGATGTGGGCGGCGTCGAGGTGAAGATCACCGTCGTGTGGTGGCTGGTCTTCGCGGCCCTGGCCACGTGGGTCCTGCTGCGCACCAAGTACGGCAACTGGATCTTCGCGGTCGGGGGCCACAAGGAGAGCGCGCGGGCCGTCGGTGTGCCGGTGACCTTCACCAAGATCTCGCTGTTCATGCTGGTCGGCTTCGGCGCCTGGTTCGTCGGCATGCACCAGCTGTTCTCCTTCAACACCGTGCAGTCCGGCGAGGGCGTGGGCCAGGAGCTGATCTACATCGCCGCGGCGGTCATCGGCGGCTGTCTGCTCACCGGCGGGTACGGCTCCGCCATCGGCCCGGTCTTCGGTGCCTTCATGTTCGGCATGGTGCAGCAGGGCATCGTCTACGCCGGCTGGAACCCCGACTGGTTCAAGACCTTCCTCGGCGTGATGCTGCTCGGCGCCACCCTCATCAATCTGTGGATCCAGCGCACGGCGACCCGGAGGTGACCCCCATGACAACCACCAACGACCTCACCCCCGACGGGACCGCGCCCGAGGACAACGCTCGCCACGACGACAAGCCGGTCGTCGAGTTGAGGGGGGCGGGCAAGTCCTACGGCAACGTCCGCGCCCTGCACGGCGTCGACCTGGCCGTCCACCACGCCAAGGTGACCTGCGTGCTCGGCGACAACGGCGCCGGCAAGTCCACCCTCATCAAGATCATCTCCGGGCTGCACCAGCACACCGAGGGCGAATTCCTCGTCGACGGCCAGCCGGTCCGCTTCACCACCCCGCGCGGGGCCCTCGACAAGGGAATCGCCACCGTCTACCAGGACCTGGCCACCGTGCCGCTGATGCCGGTGTGGCGCAACTTCTTCCTCGGCTCCGAGATGACCAGGGGCCCCTGGCCCGTCCGCCGTCTCGACATCAACCGGATGAAGAAGACCGCGGACGAAGAGCTGCGCAACATGGGCATCATCCTGGACGACCTGGAGCAGCCCATCGGCACGCTCTCCGGCGGCCAGCGCCAGTGCGTCGCCATCGCCCGCGCCGTCTACTTCGGCGCCCGCGTGCTGATCCTGGACGAGCCCACCGCCGCCCTCGGCGTCAAGCAGTCCGGTGTCGTGCTGAAGTACATCGCCGCCGCCCGCGACCGCGGCCTCGGCGTCATCTTCATCACTCACAACCCCCACCACGCCTACATGGTCGGCGACCACTTCAGCGTGCTGCGCCTGGGCACCATGGAGCTCAGCGCCTCCCGCGAGCAGGTCGGTCTGGAGGAACTGACCAACCACATGGCCGGCGGCGCCGAACTCGCCGCCCTCAAACACGAACTGGCGCAGGTCCGCGGCGTCGACGTGGAGGAACTCCCCGAGCAGGAAGACCTCACGGCCCCCGTAGCGGCTTGTCCCGAGGGGACATCCTGACCACGGCGAACACCGAGGACGTCGTGATCCAACGCTCCACCGTCTCCCAGTGACCGGAAGGCACTCCCCCATGAAGATCGCCCTCGACCCGTATATGATCCGCAACGTCCCGCTGCTCGAACTACCCGCTGTAGTAGCCGAGTTGGGATACGAGTGGATCGAGCTGTCCCCCCGGGAGGACTTCATCCCGTTCTTCCGGCACCCACGCGTGGACGACACCACCGTGCGGAAGTTCCGCAAGGCACTGGACACGGCCGGCGTCGGCATCTCCTCTGTCCTGCCGCTGTTCCGCTGGTCCGGCCCCGACGAGGACGCCCGCCAGGCCGCCGTCCGCTACTGGAAGCGCGCCATCCGGATCGCCGCCGAGTTGGGCGTGGACAGCATGATCTCCGAGTTCAACGGACGCCCCGAGGACCCCGACCGCAGCGAGGCCCAGTTCTGGAACTCGCTGGACGAGCTCCTCCCCCTCTTCGAGCGGGAGGGAATCCGCCTCGCCCTGGAACCGCACCCGGACGACTTCATCGAGAACGGCTACGACGCGATCAATCTGATCCGCGGCATCAACCACCCGAACGTCACCTTCCTCTACTGCGCCCCGCACACCTTCCACATCGGCAACGACGCGCCCGGCATCATCGAATACGCGGGCGACCTGCTCACCCACGTCCACCTGGCCGACGCCCTCGACCACACCGCGTCCTCCGGCAACCGCTACATCCTCAACCCGCCCGGCACGCCCGCCCGCATCCACCAGCACCTCGACATCGGACAGGGCGAGGTCGACTTCGGTGAACTCTTCCGCGCACTGCGTACCAACGGCTTCGACGGCACGCTGACGGCCTGCGTCTTCGCCTGGGAGGAACGGGCCAAGGAATCCTCGGTGTTCATGCGCGAGAAGATCGCCGAGTATCTGGCCACCTGGCCCTGACGAGCCGCGGACTCCCCGCAGGCACCTCGCCGGAGCGGTCGCGGCCAGCCCTCGCGCCCAGCCGCGACCGCCCGGACTCCACTGCCCGCACATTCTTGTAACGACAACCTATTGACATGACATTTACGCGCGGGGCATCGTACTGCGCAAGCCGCTTTTAAAGCGCTTTAAATCCGCTCCGCCCCGGAGTCTCCGGAACGAAGGGAAACCGCCGAAATGCCGTTCGAAGTGCTGACCATGGGCCGCGTAGGAGTGGATGTGTACCCGCTCCAGACAGGCGTGGGACTGGCCGAGGTCACCTCGTTCGGCAAGTACCTCGGCGGCAGCCCGACCAACGTCGCCGTCGCCGCCGCCCGGTACGGGCATGCCTCCGCCGTCATCACCAAGACGGGCCACGACCCGTTCGGGGACTTCGTCCGCACGGCCCTGGACGGCTACGGCGTGGACACCCGCCTCGTCGGCACGTCGGACATCGCGCCGACCCCGGTGACCTTCTGCGAGATCTTCCCGCCGGACGACTTCCCGCTGTACTTCTACCGGCTGCCCAAGGCACCCGACCTCGACATCCGGCCCGAAGAGCTCGATATGACCGCGGTGCGCGATGCGCGGATCTTCTGGGTCACCGGGACCGGACTGAGTGAGGAGCCGAGCCGTTCGGCCACGCTGGCCGCGCTGGCGCACCGGGCGAAGGCGGGGCCGACGGTCTTCGATCTGGACTGGCGGCCGATGTTCTGGGAGGACCCCAGCCAGGCCCGGGCGTACTACGCCGAGGCTCTGCGCCACACCACCGTCGCCGTCGGCAACCTCGACGAGTGCGAGGTGGCGACCGGCGAGCGCGAGCCGTACGCCGCCGCGAAGGCGCTGCTCGCCGCCGGTGTCGAACTGGCCGTGGTGAAGCAGGGCCCCAAGGGTGTTCTGGCCATGGACCGGGACGGCTCGGCCGCCGAGATCCCGCCGGTCCCGGTGGAGGTGGTCAACGGCCTGGGCGCCGGTGACGCCTTCGGCGGCGCGCTGTGCCACGGGCTGCTGTCCGGCTGGGACACCCGCCGCACGGTGTCCTTCGCCAACGCCGCCGGCGCCATCGTCGCGGGCCGCCTGGCCTGCTCCGACGCCATGCCCACCGAGGCCGAGGTGGAGACGAAACTCCGCCGGGCGACCCCCGACTCCCCCAGCGACTCCCAGCGAAAGGTGCGATGACGTGCTGTCCGACAACGTGAGCCACATCGTGGACGCCCGGGTCAACAATCCCGGAGCCATCGCGGCGGCCGCCGCGCGCCGTGTCAAGGCCACCTCGCTGCTCGGCGAGCACGGCAAGGCAATGATCATCGCGGCCGACCATCCCGCGCGCGGCGCCAATCGCGTCGGCGCCGACCCGAGCGCGATGGCCGACCGCTTCGAGCTGCTGGACCGGCTGTGCACCGCGCTGGAGCGGCCGGGCGTGACCGGAGTGCTGGCCACCGCCGACATCCTGGAGGACCTGCTGCTGCTCGGCGTCCTGGACGGCAAGAGCGTCTTCGGCTCGATGAACCGGGCCGGGTTGGCGGGGTCGGTGTTCGAGATCGACGACCGCTTCACCGGCTACGACGCCGAGACGATCGCCGCGATGGGCTTCGACGGCGGCAAGATGCTCACCCGCATCGCCCTGGAGGACCCGGCGACCCCGTCCGCGCTCGAGAACACCGCCCGCGCGGTCGACGCGCTGAACGACCGGCAGCTCATCGCCATGGTCGAGCCGTTCCTGTCGGTGTGGCACGACGGCGGCATCCGCAACGACCTCTCCCCCGACGCCGTCATCAAGTCCATCACCATCGCCTCGGGACTGGGCCGCCGCACCGCGTACACCTGGCTGAAGCTGCCGGTCGTCGAGGACATGGAACGCGTCCTCGCGTCCTCCACACTGCCGACGCTCCTGCTGGGCGGCGAGGTCACCGACCCCGAGGCGGCCTTCGCCTCCTGGGGCCGGACCCTCAAGCTCCCCACCGCACAGGGCCTGATCGTGGGCCGCTCCCTCCTCTACCCCTCGAGCGGCGACGTCGCCGGCGCGGTCGACCGGGCGGTGAGCCTGCTGTGACCGACACGAGCGAGTACCACCTGTCCAAGGGGGCTTCGGCCGAAGGCCCGTACGACCTCCTGGTCACGCCCGAGTCGGCAGGCTGGGGATACTCCGGCCTCAGGATCCTGACCCTGCGGCCGGGTGAGGCGCACACCCTGTCCACCGGGGAGTCCGAGTTCCTGGTCCTGCCGCTGTCGGGCGGTTGCACCATCGACGTCGACGGCCGGACCCTCGAACTCGACGGCCGGACGGGCGTGTTCGCCTCGGTCACCGACTTCGCGTACCTCCCCCGCGAGTCGGAGGCCCGCATCAGCAGCGCGCACGGGGGACGGTTCGCGCTGCCCTCCGCCCGTACCGAGCGCGGTGGCCTCCCCGCCCGGTACGGGCGCCAGGAGGACGTGCCCATCGAACTGCGTGGCGCCGGAAACTGCTCCCGCCAGGTCAACAACTACTGCCTGCCCGGCACCTTCGACGCGGAGCAGCTCCTGGTGTGCGAGGTGCTCACGCCCGGCGGCAACTGGTCCTCGTACCCGCCGCACAAGCACGACCAGGCGCGGCCCGGGCAGGAGTCCGAGCTGGAGGAGATCTACTACTTCGAGGTCGCGGGCGAGGACGGCTTCGCCTACCAGCGGGTCTACGGCACCCAGGAGCGGCCGATCGACGTGCTCGCCGAGGTCCGTTCCGGCGACACCGTGCTGATCCCGCACGGCTGGCACGGCCCGTCCATCGCCGCGCCCGGCTACGACCTCTACTACCTCAACGTCATGGCGGGCCCCGGCCAGGACCGTGCCTGGCTGATCTGCGACGACCCCGCCCATGGGTGGGTCCGCGGCACCTGGGACTCCCAGGCGACCGACCCCCGGCTGCCGTTCGGCGCCAAGGAGACCGAGTGATGGAAACGATCAGGCTCACCACCGCGCAGGCCCTCGTCCGTTTCCTGGCCAACCAGTACAGCGAGCGCGACGGCCAGGAGCAGCGGCTGATCCCCGGGGTCTGGGGCATTTTCGGGCACGGCAATGTGGCCGGGGTCGGGCAGGCGCTGCTCCAGGCCGCCATCACGCACGAGGCCGACCTTCCCTACTACCTGGCCCGCAACGAGCAGGGCATGGTGCACGCGTCGGTGGCGTACGCGAAGATGCGCGACCGGCTGGCGACCTTCGCCTGCACCGCGTCCACCGGCCCCGGCTCCACGAACATGATCACCGGTGCGGCGCTGGCCACCACCAACCGGATCCCGGTCCTGCTGCTGCCCAGCGACATGTTCGCCACCCGCGTCGCCGAGCCGGTCCTCCAGCAGCTGGAGGACGCCCGGGGCGGGGACGTCACGGTCAACGACGCCTTCCGGGCCGTGTCGAAGTACTTCGACCGCGTCTCCCGGCCCGAGCAACTGATCCCGGCCGCCCTGGCCGCGATGCGGGTGCTGACCGACCCGGTGGAGACCGGCGCCGTCACACTCGCCCTGCCACAGGACGTGCAAGCCGAAGGCTTCGACTGGCCGGTGTCCTTCTTCCGGCGGCGGGTGTGGCACGTGGGCCGACCGGTGCCGGAGCCGGCCGCGGTCGAGCGGGCCGCCCGTCTGTTGCGCAACGCCAAGAGGCCACTGATCGTGGCGGGCGGCGGCACCGTCTACTCGGGTGCCGAGACCCAGCTGCGTGCCTTCGCCGAGGCCACCGGCATCCCCGTCGCCGACACCCACGCCGGCAAAGGCGCGGTCCCCTGGGACCACCCCTGCGCGGTCGGCGGCATCGGCTCGACCGGCTCCCACGCGGCCAACGAACTGGCCCGCGAGGCCGACGTGGTCCTGGGGATCGGCACCCGGTACTCCGACTTCACCACCGCCAGCCACACCGTCTTCGGCAACCCGGACGTCGCCTTCGTCAACCTCAACGTGGCCCGCCTGGACGCCGTCAAGCACTCCGCCGAGCCGCTCGTGGCCGACGCCCAGCTCGGCATCCAGGCCCTCGCGGGCGCGCTGACGGACTGGGAGGTCGACCCCGCGTACCGCGAGCGCACGCACCAACTCATCGCCCGCACACGGGAGATAGAGAACCAGTGCTTCACCCTGGGCCACGGCCCCCTGCCCGCCCAGACCGAGATCCTCGGCGCGCTCAACCAGGTCCTCGGCGACCGTGACGTGGTCATCAACGCGGCCGGCTCGATGCCCGGCGACCTGCAACAGCTATGGCGGGCCCGGGACCCGAAGGCCTACCACGTCGAGTACGCCTACTCCTGCATGGGCTACGAGGTCGCCGCCGGGGTCGGCGCCAAGATGGCCGACCCCTCACGCGAGGTCGTCGTCCTCGTCGGAGACGGCTCGTACCTGATGATGGCCCAGGAGATCGCAACCATGGTCTCCGAAGGCCTGAAGGTCATCGTCGTCCTCGTCCAAAACCACGGCTTCGCCTCCATCGGCTCACTGTCCGAAGCCCTCGGCTCGCAACGCTTCGGCACCAAGTACCGCTTCCGCCACGGCGAATCAGGCCTCCTCGACGGCGATGTCCTGCCCGTCGACCTGGCCGCCAACGCCTCCTCCCTGGGCGCGGACGTCCTGCACGCCACCACGGTCGAGCAGTTCCGTACGGCAATGGAGAAGGCGAAAGCCTCCGACCGCACCACCGTCGTGCATGTGGAGACCGACCTGTACGGGCCCAACCCGCCCGCCCACGGCTGGTGGGACGTCCCCGTCAGCCAGACCTCCGCCCTCGACTCCACCCGCACCGCGCACGAGACGTACGCCGCCCACAAGCTCGCCCAGCGGCACTACCTGTAAGGAAACCCTCACGTGAAGACCATCCAGCACTGGATCAACGGCTCACCGGCCTCCGGTAGGGACACCGCCCCCGTGTTCAACCCGGCCACCGGGCAGGAGCAGGCCCGGGTCGCCCTGGGCTCGGCCACCGACGTGGACACTGCCGTCACAGCCGCCACCGCAGCCTTCGAGAGCTGGTCGGAGTCGTCACTCACCCAGCGCACCCAGGTGATGTTCGCCTTCCGACAGCTCCTCGTCGAGCACGAGGAGGAACTGGGCCGGATCATCTCCGCCGAGCACGGCAAGACCGTCGACGACGCACGCGGCGAGATCGTCCGCGGCCGGGAGGTCGTGGAGTACGCCTGCGGCCTCGGCGACATCCTCAAGGGCAACTTCTCCGACCAGGTCTCACGCGGCATCGACGTACACAACTTCCGCCAGCCCCTCGGCGTCGTCGCGGGCATCACCCCCTTCAACTTCCCCGCCATGGTGCCCCTGTGGATGCACCCCATCGCCATCGCCACCGGCAACACCTTCATCCTCAAACCCAGCGAACGCGACCCATCCGCCGCCAACTACATCGCCCAGCTGTACCAGCAGGCCGGACTGCCCAACGGCGTCTTCAACATCATCCACGGCGGCAAAACCGCCGTCGACGCCATCCTCACCCACCCCGGCATCGAAGCCGTGTCCTTCGTCGGCTCCACCCCCATCGCCAAGTACGTCCACGAGCAGGCCACCGCGCACGGCAAGCGCGTCCAGGCGCTGGGCGGCGCCAAGAACCACGCCGTCGTCCTCCCCGACGCCGACCTCGAATTCGCCGCCAACCACATCACCGCCGGCGCCTACGGCTCCGCAGGCGAACGCTGCATGGCCCTGTCCGTGGCCGTCGCCGTCGGCGACGCCGCCGACAAGCTGGTCCAGGTGCTGGAACGCAAGGCCCGCGAGGTCAAGGTCGGCCCCGGCGACGCCCCCGACACCGACATGGGCCCCCTCGTCACCAAGACCGCCCAGGAACGCGTCGAAAACGCCGTCGCCACCGCCGCCACCCAAGGCGCCACCATCGTCGTCGACGGCCGCGGACTGAAGGTCAACGGCCACGAAAACGGCTTCTTCACCGGCCCCTCCCTCCTCGACCACGTCACCACCGAGATGAACGCCTACCAAGAAGAACTGTTCGGCCCCGTCCTCGCCATCATCCGCACCGACACCCTCGACGAGGCCATCGAACTGATCAACGCCAACCCATACGGCAACGGCACCGCCCTGTTCACCGCCTCCGGCGAAGCCGCCCGCCGCTTCCAGCGCAACATCAAGGTCGGCATGATCGGCATCAACGTGCCGGTCCCCGTCCCGATGTCGTACTACTCCTTCGGCGGCTGGAAGGACTCCCTCATCGGCGACTCCCCCATCCACGGCCCCGAAGGCATCCGCTTCTACACCCGCCCCAAAGTCGTCACCACCCGCTGGCCCCAACCCGCACAGCAGGTCGCCGCCGGGTTCACCTTCCCCACCTCCAGCTGAGATCCCCCTGTCCACATCAACCGGTAGGAGGTGGCCATGGACGTCAGGGACGACACGACACAGGCCCCCACTCCCAGCAGCGCCGTCACGGACCACGCCTCTCCAGAGGTCTACCGGCGGCTGCGCACCATCACCGTCATCGCCACCTTCGGCGGACTGCTCTTCGGCTACGACACCGGCGTCATCTCCGGTGCGCTTCCCTTCATGTCCCGTTCGCCCGAGGAGGGCGGGCTGGGGCTCACCCCGTTGACCGAGGGGATCGTCGCGTCCTCCCTCGTGCTCGGCGCGGCGTTCGGGGCGCTGTTCGGCGGCCGGCTCTGCGACCGCTATGGGCGCAGGCGGACGATCCTCGGGCTCGCCGTCCTGTTCTTCGTCGGCGCGTTGGGCACCTCGCTCGCGCCCGATCTCGCGGTGATGGTGCTGTTCCGCGTCCTGCTCGGGCTCGCCGTGGGCGGCGCGTCCGCGACGGTGCCGGTCTTCATCGCCGAGCTGGCCCCCGCCGACCGCCGCGGCCGGCTCGTGACCCAGAACGAGCTGATGATCGTGACCGGCCAGTTGCTGGCATACACCTCGAACGCGGTCATCGCCGAGACCGGGGGCGAGGGTGGCGTGTGGCGCTGGATGCTCGCGATAGCCACGGTCCCGGCCGTGCTGCTGTGGTTCGGGATGCTGTTCGTGCCCGAGTCGCCCCGGTGGCTGGCTTCCCGCGGGCGGTTCGACGACGCCGCACGCACCCTGGGCCTCATCCGCGACGCGCAGGTCGTCGACGCGGAGTTCGCCGAGATCAGGCGCCATGTCGCCGCCGACGCCCACGAGCCGCGGGCGGGCTGGCGGGACCTGGGCACGCCGTGGGTGCGGCGCCTCGTGGTGTTCGGGTTCGGGCTGGCCGCCCTGACCCAGCTCACCGGTGTCAACTCGATCATGTACTTCGCGCCGACGATCCTGCTGGACACCGGGCTGGGCACGCAGGCCGCCCTCACCGCCACCATCGCCAACGGCGTCGTAGCGGTGCTCGCGGTCTCGACCGGCATGTGGCTGCTCAGCCGGTTCGGCCGGCGTCCCATGCTGCTGACCGGACAGATCGGCGTCACCGTCTCGCTGGTACTGATCGCCTTCTGCTTTCTGGTCCTGCCCGAGTCGGCCGCCCGCAGTTACCTCGTGCTCGCGTCCATGCTGACCTTCCTGCTGTTCATGCAGGGCTGCATCGCGACCGTGTTCTGGCTGATGCTCTCGGAGATCTTCCCGCTCCGGCTGCGCGGCTTCGCTATGGGCACGGCCGTGTTCGGCACCTGGATGGCCAACTTCCTGGTCACGCTGGTGTTCCCGCCCCTGATCGACGCGGTCGGCGGGATCACGTTCCTGATCTTCGCCGCGGTCAACGTCGCCACGTTCGTCTTCTACATCCGCACCGTTCCCGAGACCCGGGGCCGCTCGATGGAAGCCATCGAGTCCCACTTCCGCCGGCAGTTCGCCGCCTGATCACCCCCCCTTTTTTGAAAGGCACTCCCATGACCACGTCCGGCAAACCCATCTCCGTCGCAGTGATCGGAGCCGGCATGGCCGGCCGCAGCCACGCCGCCGGCTACCGCAACGTCAACACGGTCTTCGGCGCCGGCCTGCCGCCGGTCCGCCTGGCCGCGATCGCCGACGCCAACGTCGAACTCGGCGAGGACGCCGCCCGCCGCTACGGGTACGAGAAGGCGCTCCCGAGCTGGGAGGCCGTCGTCGAGGACCCGACAATCGACGCCGTCAGCATCGTCGTCGGCAACGCCCTGCACCGACCGATCGCGGAGGCGCTGGTCGCGGCGGGCAAGCATGTGTTGTGCGAGAAGCCGCTGGCCGGATCGCTCGAGGATGCCCGTGCGATGGCCGAGTTGGAGCGCGGCGCCGATGTGGTGACCGCCGTCGGGTACACCTTCCGCCGTTCCCCCGGCATCGCCGCGATCCGCGATCACGTGCGCAACGGTGAGCTGGGTGACCTGACGCTGTTCAGCGGCCGGTACTGGTGCGACTACGCGACCGACCCGAGTGGGCCGCTGAGCTGGCGGTTCAAGGGCGGCCCCGGTTCCGGTGCGCTCGGGGACGTCGGCTCGCACATCATCGACGCCGCCGAGTACGTGGCCGGGCCCATCGCCTCGGTCTCGGGCGCCTCGCTGTCGACACAGATCACCAAGCGGCCCCTGCCGCTGGGCGCGGTCGTCGGGCACAACGCGGCTCCCGTCTCCGATGAGGTGGGCGAGGTCGAGAACGAGGACACCGCGTCCTTCACCGCGCGCTTCGAGTCCGGGCTCGTCGGCACCTTCTCGGTGACGCGCACCGGCTTCGGCCTGCCCAACGGGCTCTTCTTCGACGTGCTGGGCGTCGGCGGGCGGGCCGCGTTCGACCAGCACCGGCCCGCCGAGTACCTCTTCGACGACGCACAGCCCGAGGCCCGTACGCGCGGTGCCCGGCAGATCATCGCCGGGCCGCAGATGCCGTACTTCGCGGGTGGTGTCCCGATGGAGGCGCCGGGCGTGGGCGCCAGCAACGCCGACAACTTCACCTACCAGGCCCGGGCCTTCCTCGACCAGGTCGCGGGTGTCGCCGACCCGCGGCCGGCCTGCGCCACGTTCGCCGACGCGCTGCGGACCATGGAGATCATCCAGGCCGTCGTCGAGTCCTCCCAGGGCGGCGGCGTCGCCGTCCCGGTTCCGCCCACCGCCTGACCCCCACGCATCGAAGGAGCACCCGCATGGCTCTCAAGCTCGGCGCCTACACCGCCTGCCTGCACGACCGGCCCCTCACCGAAGCCCTCGACGTCCTGAAGGAGAACGGTCTGACCTCCGTGGAGGTCAACACCGGGGGCTTCATCCCCTCCCCGCACTGCCCGGTCGACCTGCTGCTGTCCTCGGCCACCGCCCGCGAGGAGTACCTGGCCACCTTCGCCGACCGCGGCATGGAACTGACCGGCCTGAACTGCAACGGCAACCCCCTCAACCCGCTCCCTGGTGTCGGTCCGAAGCACGCCGACGACCTGCGCCGCACCATCCGTCTCGCGGGTCTGCTCGGCGTGAAGCACGTCGTCACCATGTCCGGCACGCCGGGCTCCGACCCCGACGCCAAGTACCCCTCCTGGGTCGTGAACCCGTGGGACGGCGTCTACATGGACGTCCTGGACTACCAGTGGGGCGTGGCCGTCGAGTTCTGGCAGGAGATCGACGCGCTGGCCCGGGAGAACGACGTCCGGGTCGCCATCGAGATGCACCCGCACAACCTGGTGTTCTCCCCGGTCACCCTCAAGCGGCTGGTCGACGAGACGGGCGCGACGAACGTCGGCGCCGAGATGGACCCCTCCCACCTCATGTGGCAGGGCATGGACATCGTCGCCTCCATCAAGTGGCTGGGCCCGCTGGTGTTCCACGCCGCCGCGAAGGACGCCACGCTCTGCCCCGGCGCCGACATCCGCGGTGTACTGGACACGTCGTTCACCCGTGTCCCCGCCGACGCACCCGGCAAGGTTCCCACCGGCTACGGCTTCTGGTGCAACGCCTGGCCCCAGGACCCGGCCTGGAAGTTCGTCGCCGTCGGCCTCGGACACGACGTCGCCTACTGGACCGAGTTCCTGCGCGCCCTCGCCGAGATCAACCCGGACATGGCCGTGAACATCGAGCACGAGGACGCCGCCTACTCCCAGACCGAAGGACTCGCCCTGGCCGCCAAGAACCTGCACAGCGCCGCGTCCGCCCTCTGACCTACTCCCCCTACATGGCCCCGTTCCCGCCCGCCGGGCACGGGGCCACAGCCTCACGCCGGCCGCGTATCCTCCTGAAGACGAGGGAAAAGCGGCTGCGCCGCCGGCAGACGCCCCTCGACCGGTGTCAGCTGCCCGGTGATCCGCGTGGCGGCATCGGGGATGAAGGGGCGTAGTTCGTCGGCCAGCACGCGGCATGCTGTGACCAGTGTGGCGAGGACGGTGTCGAGACGCTTCGCCGCTTCACTGTCGCCCTGCCGCTCTGCTCGGGCCAGTTCCCAGGGCCGGGTGGCATCAATACATCGGTTGGCTTCCTCCACGACGTTCCAGACAGCGCGGGTGGCTCGCCGGAAGTCGAAGTCGGCCAAGGCGGCATCGACGAGGCCCGGAGCCTTCCGGCAGGCGTCCGCCAACGCCGCCAACGCCGTCACGCCGGAAGGTACGGGGGCAGAGGCGGGGGCTGTCCCGCCGCGAAAGCGGTGGACCATTGTCACGATGCGGTGGACGAGGTTGCCCAGTCCTCCGGCGAAATCGGCGTCCGCGCGGGCGGTCAGGCGGTCAGGAGTGAAGTCGGCGTCCCCGACCCGGGGCACATCGCGCAGAAGCCACCAGCGCACCGCATCGGTGCCATGGGCCGCGGCCAGCGCGGCCGGGTCGACGGCGGTTCCACCGGACTTGCTGATCTTGCGGCCGTCGACAGTGAGGTAGTCGTGGACCAGGATGTCGGTGGGCAGCGGGAGTCCGGCCGACAGCAGCATGGCCGGCCAGTACACGGCGTGGAAGCGCACCACTCCCTTGCCGACCAGGTGGACGCGGCGTTCGCTGGTCGCCCACCACTGGTCGTACGCGGTGTCACCGGTGCCGTAGCCAAGGCTGGTGACGTAGTTGCCGAGGGCGTCCCACCACACATAGACGACCTGGCTCGGGTCATCGGGCACCGGGATGCCCCAGCCGCGGGCGCGGGCGTGGGAGCGGGAGATGGAGAAGTCGCGCAGGCCACCTTCGATCAGCGCGAGGACCTCGTTGCGGCGGGCAGCGGGCTCGACGCGCAGGTCGCCGCTCGAGATCAGCTGATGGAGGCGGTCGGCGTAACGGGTCAGCCGAAAGAACCAGTTCTCTTCCGCGACGAGCTGCGGTTCGGTGCCGTGCTCGCCACACCGTCCGTCGACCAGTTCATCAGGGGTGTAGAACTGCTCGCAGCCAACGCAGTACAGGCCTTCGTACTCTTTGCGGTAGAGGTCGCCGGACGCGGCGCACCGGCGCCACAGCCGTTCGACTCCGACGCGGTGACGCGGGTCGCTGCTGGTGCGGATGAAGTCGTCGAGTGAGAGCGCCAGTGGACCACGCAACGCGGCGAAGGCGTCGGCGTTGCGGTCGACGAACGACTGCACGTCGACGCCGGCCGCTTCGGCGGCCAGGACGTTCTTCAGAGAGTTGTCGTCGGTTCCGCTGAGCAGCCGGACCTGCTCGCCCCGGTGGCGGTGGTGGCGGGCCAACGTGTCCGCCTGGACGAGCTCGAGGGCGAAGCCCAGGTGCGGGCGGGCGTTGACGTACGGAATGGTGGTGGTGATGTAGTGGCGTCGTGCGGTCATCGGTCCTCCTACCGGGTAGCGAGGCCTGATCGCACAAGAATCGGGGCCCCGTCCCGGGGCCTCGGATGCGGTACGCGTCCGTTCTCAGCAGCCCCGTCGGCGGGGCATCATCCGGTGCTGAGGCGAAAGCGCGATCATGTTCCTGATCGTAGCGACAGAGCTTCGTACGCCGCACACCCTTTTCCGCCCCCCTTCAGACCACCCCCTGATCCATCATGGCCTGCGCCACGCGGAGGAACCCGGCGACATTGGCGCCGAGGACATAGTCGTCGGCGTCACCACCGTAGGTCTCGGCGGTGGCGCGGCACTGGGCGTGCACGTCGCGCATGGTCGCGGCGAGCCGGGTCTCGGTCCGCTCGAAGGGCCACCTGTCGCGAGCGGCGTTCTGCTGCATCTCCAGCGCGGAGGTGGCCACCCCGCCGGCATTGGCCGCCTTGCCGGGCCCGAAGAGCACCTGCGCCCCGCGGAACACCTCGACCGCCTCGGGGGTGCAGGGCATGTTCGCGCCCTCGGCGACGGCGAGTACCCCGTTCTTCACCAGCGCCACGGCGTCCTGCTGGTTCAGCTCGTTCTGGGTCGCGCACGGCAGGGCGACCTCGCACGGCACGTCGAACACCGAGCCCCGGGCGGAGAAGCGCGCGGTCGGCTTCGCCTCGGCATAGGCGGAGATCCGGGCCCGGCGCACCTCCTTGACGTCCTTGAGCAGGTCCAGGTCGATACCGTCCTCGTCGACCAGGTAGCCGGAGGAGTCGGAACAGGCCACCACGCGGCCGCCCAGGGCGTGGACCTTCTCAATGGCGTAGACGGCGACGTTTCCCGACCCGGAGACCACCGCCCTGCGCCCGTCGAAGTCGTGACCGCGGGTGGTGAGCATCTCCTGGGCGAAGTACACCGCGCCGTAGCCGGTGGCCTCGGTACGGGCGTGCGAGCCGCCCCAGGCGACCGGCTTGCCGGTCAGGACGCCGGCCTCGTAGCGGTTGGTGATCCGCTTGTACTGGCCGAAGAGGTAGCCGATCTCACGGGCGCCCACACCGATGTCCCCGGCGGGAACGTCGGTGTGCTCACCCAGGTGGCGGTACAGCTCGGTCATGAAGGCCTGGCAGAACCGCATGACCTCGCCGTCCGAGCGGCCCTTGGGGTCGAAGTCCGACCCGCCCTTGCCGCCGCCGATCGCCATACCGGTCAGCGCGTTCTTGAAGATCTGCTCGAAGCCGAGGAACTTGACGATGCCGAGGTTGACACTCGGGTGGAACCGCAGGCCCCCCTTGTACGGGCCGAGGGCGCTGTTGAACTCCACCCGGAACCCTCGGTTGACCCGCACCTTTCCGAGGTCGTCGACCCACGGGACTCGGAAGAGCAGTTGCCGCTCGGGTTCGCACAGCCGCTCCACGATCCGGGCCTCCACGTACTCCGGGTGTGCCTGGAGTGCGGGGCCGATGGCGTGCAGGACCTCGCGGGCCGCCTGGTGGAACTCGGTCTCTCCGGGGTCCCGTCGGCGGAGGTCCTGGTAGACGGCCTCGATGTGAGCGCTGATGTCCATGTGCTGTTTTCTCTCCGTAATCAGGTGCGAGCCGATCAGGTGTCGGCGCCCGGCTGCTGCGCCGCCGTGGACCAGCCGATCAGGGCGCCGCGCAGTGCGGCGACCAGGCAGGTGGCGGCCTCGTCCTCGGTGCGTCCGCTCTTGATGAGGTCGAGGATGTCCCGGGGGTCGAACAGGGCGTTCCACAGGAACAGGGCTTCGTCCCCGAGGTCCCCGAGCCCGAGTTCCTCGGTGGTCTGCCGCAGGGGCTCGGCGAGCGCCTCGGCCTGCGGGGCGAGATAGCCGGTGCCTTCGCGCAGCCGTTCGAGGTATCCGCGGTGCGAGCGCATCTGCGCCATCGCCCCGCCGTGTTCGAGGACGAGCGACACCCAGCAGCGGGACACCGCCTCGACCCTCTCCATGCCCCGGGTGGTCTGCCGGGCACTGAAGTCGCGTAGTTCGGAGCCTACTTGGGCTCTGAAGGCGTGCAGGATCTCTTCGACGGAGGAGAAATGTCGGTAGGCCGTCGCGGTGGACACCTCGGCATGCTTGGCGATCTCGGCCAGGCTGACCGGCGTCGGTGAGTTCTCGAACAGCCGGGCGGCGGCCTTGATGAGGTGCCTGCGGTTGCGCTCGGTGTCACTGCGCATGGGTCGACTCCTCGTTGCCGGCGGGACGGCGTTCACTGGAGGGCCAAGAAGGCACGGGCCATCCGGCGGACACCCTCGGTGATGGATTCCGGGCTGGCAGCGTACGACAGTCGAAGGTGCCCTTCGCCCTGGGCGCCGAACTCGCTTCCCGGGCGGACGGCGACACCGCTCGCGTGCAGCGCCGCCACGACCTCCACGGAGGGCAAGTCGAGGTCGTAGCGCGGGAACTGGTAGAACGCCCCTTCCGGCGCGCTCAGGGTGAGCCCCGGGATCGCGGCGAGTTCCGTGCGCATGATCTTGCCGCGCCGCTCGTACGCGGCACGCATCCGGGCGACGTCTTCGTCGCAGCTCTGCACCGCGGCGAGCGCGGCATCCTGGACGAAGGTGTTCACGGAGCCGTTGAAGGTGTTGTGGATGCGCGCTGACGCCTGGATGAGCGGCGAGGGTCCCCAGAGGTAGCCGACGCGCCAGCCGGTCATCGCGTAGCTCTTGGAGAAGGTCTGGCAGTAGACGGTGCGGTCGCGCAGGCCGTCGATCGAGATCGTCGAGGTGAACGGCCGGCCGGTGTAGTCGAGGTCGGAGTACGCCTCGTCGGAGATGACGATCGTGGAGGTGCCGTCGAGCAGGTCGGCGAGCGCGTCGAGTTCGCCGCGGCTGTGGACGATGCCGGTCGGGTTGCTGGGGTTGCAGAAGACGAAGAGCCTGGCGTCCGTGAGGGCGTCGGCGAGCCGGTCGAGGTCCCAGTGGAGGTCCGGTGCGAGCGGGACGGGGACGACGGTGCCTCCGGCCATGCTGACCAGGTCGGTGTAGAGGGAGTAGGTGGGGTCGGGGACGACCACCTTGTCACCGGGGTTGACGATGCCGAGGATCGCGGCGGCGAGGCCGGCGGTTCCGCCCTGGGTGATCAGGACGTCGGCGGCGGAGACCGGTGCCCCGGCGAGGCCGGCGAGCTTCTCGGCGAGCGCTTCGCGCAGCGCCGGTTCGCCGAGCAGCGGTGAGTAGTGGGTGCGTCCGGCGCGCAGCGAGGCGTGGGCCGCCTCGGTCACCTGGTGGGGTGTGTCGAAGTCGGGTTCGCCCATGGCGAGGGAGACGAGGTCGGCTCGGGACTGCGGTTGCTGCGTCCGGCGGGAGGCGGCTGCGATCCGGGCGACGGCCTCGGCGGTGGTGAACGCGGGCGGCTGCGTGGTGATGGTGGGCGGCATGCGCTCCTCCTGGTAGCGGGGTGTTCAGGCCTGCGGTGCCGCGTCGGCGGGTGCGCCTGCCCAGCGGCTGATCTCGAGGTCGGCGGAGGTGTCGCGCTGGCGGGTGGGGGCGACGACGATCTCCTGGAGGACGACGCGCTGGGGAAGGGTGACGGCCAGGCGGATGGCCTCGGCCACGTCCTGCGGCTGCACCATGCCGGCGCGTTCTTCCGGCGCCGGGGGCCGGGCTCGGTTGTCGAGGATGGGGGTGTCCGCCTCGCCGGGCAGCACGGTGATCGCCCGCAGTCCCTGGTTGCGGAAGGTGTTGTGCAGGAAGGTCATGAAGTTGCGGACGCCGGCCTTGGCCGCGCCGTAGGCGGCGCCGCCGAGCAGGTTGGGGTTGACGGCGGCGAGCGAGGAGACGGTGACGATCGTCCCGGTGCCGCGGCCGAGCATGTCGGGCAGGACGGCCTGGGTGAGCTGGAAGACCGCGGTGAGGTTGACGTCGAGGACTTGGCGCCACTCCTCGTGCGGGAGCCATTGCGGGTTGAGCACCGACGAGGCGCTGCCCGCGTTGTTGATCAGGACGTCGACCGGGCCGAGTTCGGCGTGGACCCGGTCGAGGACCCGGGCCACGTCCTGCGCTCGGGTGATGTCCGCCGCGAGGGCGAGGGCGGTCCCGCCCTCGGCGCGGATCGTGGCCGCGACGTCATCGAGCGCCTGCTGCCTGCGGCCGAGAAGCACGACGGTGGCGCCTTCGCGGGCGAGCAGCCGTGCGGTCTCGCGTCCCATCCCGCTGCCCGCTCCTGTGATGAGCGCGGTCCTGCCGGCCGACGTCGTCACTGTTCCTCCTCCATCAGCGATCTCCATCATCAATCTGCGACGCACATTTCAAATGAGAATATCTTCTCAGTTGTTGCGGGACAAGATGTTGCGGGACAAGGGCGCCGTGAACCCGAGGGCGCCGAACGCCTCGGCGGCGGCGTGTCCCAGCGCGCGCACCTCGGCCTCGCGCCTTGTGAACCGGCGCAGCGAGGTCTCACGATCGGTCCAGCGGAACCGCAGTTCCCGGCCCGGACCGGCCTGCCCCAGCAAGGACAGGGAGGCCCGTGAGGCGACGCCGACGATCGGATAGCCCGCCGTCAGGCTCCGGTAGCGGCCGAGCACGATCAGCTCGTCCGCGTGCGGAATCTGCAGCGCCCCGATGGGCACCCCGTGCGACACGATCTCGGTGTCGGTGTCCGGGTGGCGCACCGGCCCGTCGAGCCGGAGCCCCACGTGGTTGGAGCGGGCGGTGACGACGTACGTCGCCTCCTCGACCACCTCACGGATACCGGCGATCGTGTGGATCCCGTGGCTCGCCACGACGTCGACGACCCAGGGCCCGTCGTCGAAGCGCGGCACGGGGACGGGAAGCCGGAACAGCGGCGGTTCGAACAACCGGCGGCCGAACCCCCCGAACTCCGTGTCCAGCAGGACGCGCGAGCCGCGGGTGACGGCCTGCCCAAAGCCCATCCGGGCGTCCGGCGCCGCGCTCCCCAGCAGGGTCTGCGCGATGAGCGCGCCGTTCACGGCCAGATAGGTGCGCGCTCCCCGGTTCATGTCCCCGCGGACCCGTACCTCGTGCCCCGCCGGCACCACCAGCGGCGACCAGCTGTCGGCCGGTGCGCCGCCGACGGTGACCCGGGCGGGGGCGCCGGCCACGGCGAGCAGGACGTCGGCGTCGGGCACCAACGCCAGCTCGCCCCCGAGGTTCTCGATCAGGGTCGCGCCGCGGGGGTTGCCCACGAGGAGGTTCGCGACGGCCGCCGAGTGCTGGTCGGCCGCGCCACCGGTGGGGACTCCGTGCCGCTCCGTGTCGTGGCGGCCGAGGTCCTGGAACGTGGTGACCCATCCGGTGCCGGTGATCTCCAGCGCCACGGTCTTCATGCGGGCTCCTCCACCGGCAGCAGGAAACCGGCGCCCAGCGACACCGCCTCGTCCCGCGTGACGGGGACGAAGCGCACGATGTCGCCGGGGCCGAAGGAGACGGGGTCCGGGCGGGAGATGTCGACGATGGTGTGCGGCGTACGCCCCACCACGCGCCAGCCGGTCGGACCGGGGAACGGCTGGATGATCGCGTTGGTCCCGGCGATCATGATCGCTCCGGGGGCGACGTCCGTCCGCGGCTCGGCACGCCGGCGCACCGGCCTGGGTGCCTTGAGCCCGTCCATCATCGGAGCCATCGCCGCGCCGAGGAGGGAGATCGTGAAGGTGGACTCCACGATCGCCTCGACGACCTCGGCGGGGACCAGGCCCAGTTCTTCGGCGACGGACGCCAGATCGGGGCCGCTCTCGTCGCCGAAGACGACCGGGATGGCGAACGTCCGCACCGGCCGCGGGCCGGCCGGACCGTCCGACGGGGACGGCGCCCACCGCGCCACCAGGCGGACCGCGTACTCCACGTGCTGGAGCGCGGTCTCCAGCGGGTCGAACTCGATGAGCAGGGACTCGAGACCGGAGACGACGTCGAGCACACCGTGCGGGCGGTGCGCCAGGAACCGGTCGCGGAAGGCGACGATCCCGGCCCTGCGGATGGCCTGGTCGGTGTGGGGGATGGTCACCATCACCGCCGAGTCCCCGAAGGGCTCGACGGTGACGGCGCCGTACTGTGCTCTGGTCATCGCCTGATCGTGCGCTCGGCCCTCAGCGGGCGAGCGCGGCCTCCGTCTTCTCGGCCGTCTCGGCCTTCTCGGCCTTCTCTGCCTTCTCGACCAGGACGTCCCGCAGGCCCGCGACACGGATGCCCGCGGCGTCGAGCGCGGCACGCAGCGCGAGGCCGTTCTCGAGGACGGACGGGTGGTCGCCGTGCAGGAGCAGGACGTCGGCGTCGTGGCCGAGCGGCACCACGTTGCCGTTGACCGAGCGCACGGTACCTTCCCGCACGACCTGCGCGGACCGGCGCCCGACCAGCTCGGGGTCGTGAATCAGGCCGCCTTCGTGCGAGCGGGGCACGGGCATGCCGTCGTCGCCGTATCCGCGGTCGGCCAGGAACACATAGCCGACCTCGAGGCCGCGCTTGCGGGACTCCTCCGCGAGCAGACCGCGCTGGCAGATGACGATGTAGTCGGTGTTGTACGCGGCGATCGCGTCGGTGATGGCCCGGGCGTGCTTGGCGTCGGTCTGCGCGATCGAGCCCATCCGGCCGTGCGGGGCGACGTGGCTGATGGTGCCGCCGTGCACCCGCGCGAAGGCGTCAAGCGCACCGAGCTGGTAGAGGACGTCGGTGCGGATCTCCTCCTCGGTCGCCTCGATGAGCCGACGGCCGAAGCCGACCAGGTCGGGGTAGCCGGGGTGGGCGCCCAGTTCTATGCCGCGCTCGACGCAGTCGGCGACGGTCCGGTCCATGATGCGCGGGTCACCGGCGTGGAAACCACAGGCGATGTTCGACGAGGTGACGAGCCCGAGCAGGGCGCCGTCGTCACCGATCGTGTAGTTGCCGAAGCTCTCGCCGAGGTCGGCGACGACGGCTACGGAGTTGATTCCCATGGTGTCTCCTGGTGTGGGGTGGCGGTTCAGCTGGCCACGAGGGGCTGGCCCTTGGTCTCGCGCACGAAGGCAAGGGTGACCAGCGTGATCAAGGCGGTGATGATGGAGGCGAAGGCCGGGACGAGGTTGGAGCCGGTCGACTCGATCAGCTCGGTCATCAGGAGCGGGGCGCTGCCGCCGAAGATGATCGTCGAGATGCTGAACCCGATGCTGTAGGCGGAGTAGCGCACGGTCGTCGGGAACATCTCGGCGAGCACGGTGTGGACGACGGCAGCGTGGCCGGAGAAGGCGATCGCCAGGACAACGGTGCCGATGCAGGCCAGTCCGAACTCTCCCGTGGTGATGAGCCGGAACATCGGGTACGAGACGGCCGCCATCGCGACGGCGGAGATGAGGAGGACGGGTTTGCGCCCGATCCGGTCCGACAGCCGGGCCATGAGCGGGATACAGACCGCGATGGCGACGAGGCTGAACGCGGTGACCATGAGCGCCCGCAGCATCGAGAAGTTGTGCTCGCCGAGCGAGGTCTTCAAGTAGGTCGGCATGTAGACGAAGAGCAGGTAGTAGCCGGGGCCGTTGAGGGCCGGGAGGAAGATCGTGAGGGCGATCGCCTTCAGGTGGCGCGGGGAGGTCAGGGCTGCCCTCAGCGGGTTGCGCACGACGGTGTTCTGCTCGCGCAGCGCCTTGAAGTGCGGAGTCTCCTCCAGCTGGCGGCGGATGTAGAAGCCGACGTAGCCGAGCGGGACGGCGAGGAGGAAGGGCACCCGCCAGGCCCAGGAGGTCATCGCGTCGTCGCCGAGCGTCGTGATGAGGACGGCGGAGAAGGCGCTGCCGAACATCAGGGCGATGAACGAGCCGACGGCGATGAAGCTCATCATGTAGTTGCGGCGTGCGTCCGGGGCGTACTCGCCGACGAAGGACATGGCGCCGGCCACCTCGCCGCCGGCGGAGAAGCCCTGGAGCACACGGAGGAGGACGAGAAGGGCGGGGGCGGCGACACCGATGACGGCGTGGGAGGGGATGAGGCCGATGGCCGCGGTCGCGCCGGAGATCAGCACCAGGAGGGTGGAGAGGAGGGCTTTGCGCCCGAGCCGGTCCCCGAGGTATCCGCAGATCACGCTGCCGAACGGGCGGGCGATGAAACTGATGAGAAAACCGACGTTGGTGAGGAAGAGACCTCCGGCCTCGGCCTCTCCCATGATGTTGATCGCGAGGTAGGTGACGAGCAGGCCGTAGATGCCGTAGTCGTACCACTCGACGAACGATCCGACCGCGCCCGCGATGGTGGCCTTCCGGACGACCTTGCCGTTGGCGGAGACGACGTCGACCGCTGCCGCGTCGGGCTTCTCTGACGCGATCTCGTGACGATCCGATGTGGTGCCGAGCCGATCTGACGTTGTCATTCGCGTTCACTTTCGGTGTCGCGGACGCCGGGAACGGTGTCCTGAGAAACGTGCGCTGCATGTGGCCACTGCCGGCAGTCGCTCCAGTGCCGAGGCGCACCGACACGTTGTGGGTCCTGTGTGGGGAGGGCGGCGGTGTCTCGGGGGGAGTTGTGCGGCTTCGGTGCGCGCGAGGTGGCACGACGCTCTGTAGGGGTCGGCTCAGGCCGTCGACGCTCGCCCGAGTGGGGCCGAGCGGAGACGTCGCGGTGTTGGGCCGAAGAACAACGCCGGAGCCGAGTTGCGACTTCAATCGCGAATGAGAATAGATTCGCATTCTGGGGCGGTCAAGGATCTGCGTTGCCCCCACGTTAACCTTCCGATTCCATCGCGCTTCCGACCCGGCCGTCAGGGCGCCCGGCGCCTTCGAGCCGCCTTCACCCGCGGGCCGAAGGCCGGATCCATCCGCGCGGCGACCCCCATGCCACCCCTTGCCTTGCGGCACGGATGGATGCACACTGACTCTCGCAAAACGCGAAAGCTTTCTCGTTTTCTGAACGGGACGGTATGACCCGCACCGGCGGCCGAGGCACGGGGCCGCGGCAGGACGGCGCGGCATGCGACCCACCCACCGAGCAGCCGCGGGAACGTGCCGTCCGCGACGGCCGACCCCGTGACAGCCGATGCCAGATGCCCTCCGTGCCCTCCGCACCGCCCCGCAAGGAGACCGCGATGACCCAGGACAACGTGCGCCTGAACACCTCATGGGAACGCGTCGACGAGAAAGTGCTCGATCAGTTCCGCGCGCACTCCGTGGCCAACCTCGGTGACGCCCTCGACCGGCTGAACATCGTCGACGGGGGCATCTCACCCATCTGGAGCGGCGCCAGGGCCGTCGGCAGGGCGCTCCCGGTGCTGACCGTCGCGGGCGACAACAAGGCCGTGATCGCCGCGCTCGAGCACATCCGCCCCGGTGACATCCTCGTCATCAACGCCTTCGGCTACGACGGCCGCGCGATCATCGGCGACAACCTCGCTCAGCGATTCGCCGTGTACGGCGCCGCCGGCGCGGTCGTCGACGGATATGTACGCGACGCCGCGATCATCGAGAAGCTCGGCGTCCCGGTCTTCGCCCGCGGGCTGACCCCCGCCGGCCCCTTCAAGAACGGGCCGGGCACGATCGGCGAACCCGTCGCCATCGGCGGCGTCGTGGTGAACCCCGGCGACATCGTCGCCGCCGACGGGGACGGCGTCATCGTCATCCCGCCGCACCGCGCCGGCGAAGCACTCAGCGCGGTCGAGGACATCGTCGCCCGCGAGGCCGCGCTCGACGCCGAGGTCGAAGCGCTGCGCGACAAGGCCGCCCGATGACCGGCCGGGGCCGGCCGCCCAGCCGCCTCCGCGTCGCGGTAGCCGCGCCGCTGTCCCAGGAGAACGGCGCGCGCATCCAGGAGCTGGAGCCGCGGATCGACCTCGTCATCGACCAGTCTCTCCTTCCTCCGATGCGCTGGCCCGCCGACTTCGCCGGCGATCCGGACTGGCAGCGGACCCCCGCGCAGCAGCGCGTCTACGAGGCCGCCCTCGACACAGCCGACGCGCTGTACGGCATCCCCGATGTGAACCCAGCCGCCCTGGCACGAGCCGTCCGGGCCAACCCCCGCCTGCGCTGGGTGCACACGATGGCCGCCGGCGGAGGCATTCAGGTCAAGGCCGCCCGGCTCCGCGCCGACGAACTCGACCGGGTCCAGTTCACCACCTCGGCCGGTGTGCACGGACAGCCGCTGGCCGAGTTCGCCGTGTTCGGTGTGCTCGCGGGTGCCAAGAATCTGCCCCGCCTGAACGGCCAGCAGCGCAACCACGAGTGGAGCGGCCGCTGGACGATGCAGCAGGTGAGCGAGCAAACCGTGCTCGTGCTCGGCCTCGGGGGGATCGGCCGGGTCGTCGCCGCGAAACTGCACGCGCTGGGCGCTACGGTCATCGGCACCAGCAGAAGAGACGTCAGCGTCGCCGGTGTCTCCACCGTGGTGCGCCCCGACCGCATCGTCGAGGCGGCGCCCACCGTGGACGCCGTCGTGAACACACTCCCCGGCACCGCGGCGACCGAGCACCTCATCGGCAAGCGGTTCTTCGACGCCCTCCGGCCCGGCGCCACCCTCGTCAACGTCGGCCGCGGAAGCGTCGTCGACGAGGCCGCCCTGGTCGACGCGCTCGACTCCGGCCGCGTCGGCTTCGCCGCGCTGGACGTCTTCGAGACCGAACCACTGCCCGCCCACAGCCCGCTCTGGGACCACGACCACGTGCTGGTGAGCCCGCACACCGCTGCGCTCGACGCGGCAGAGGACCGCCTCATCGCCGAACTCTTCGCCACCAACGCCACTCGACTCCTCGACGGACACAACCTGCTCAACCGCGTGAACACCGTCGAGTTCTACTGACCAGCACGTCGCCACGTCGGGAAATCATCCCTCTTTCGGGATGGTGCGCTGTTCCAAGGGGCGCACGGCAGGACCTTGGAGGATCCCCCGTTCGATCAGTCCGCGGCCCTCCAGCCACGCGGCCCGCTCGCGCAGCACCGGTCCGAACGGGATGAGGCGGCGGTGTCCTCGTTGTTTCGTTCGCCCCGCGTCACTCGCCACGGAGGGGGAACCCGGAGGTGAGCCCCGAGGGGGGGAACTCCCTAAGGAACTACCGCCATGATCAAGAAGCTGCACGACATGGGCCTGCGCAGCGAGCACGCCTACACCGCCGCCGTCGCCTCCATCGGACTCTCCGTGCTCACCTGGACCGCCTCCCTGCGTACCGAACCCGGCGCGGGACTCGACCGTGCCGACCGCTGGGGCATCTTCGTCGGCGAGTGGGCGCCCACATTCTTCGGCCTCGGCGTCGCCCTGTCGCACTACGAGCAGGAAGAAGGCTCGCTGATGGGGAAGGCACACACGGATGGAGAGCGAAAGCGGCAGATGACAGGCACTGCCTAGCCGATGGCCCCGGCGCATGCTCACATGGCGGCCGGAACCCTCAGACGGTAAGTGCCGGGCGGGGCCGGGTACAGGGCACCGCTCGGGTGCGCTTGGGCGTCACCGGCCGGGGTGGCCCCCACGACCACCACGTTCCAGGGCAGTTCACTCTCGGTCTCGACGACTGTCTCGCCGCCCGAACGCCGGACAGTGAACACCGCGGCGGCCGCGGAGCCTGACCGCGCGGGGATGGTGGTGACGGTCTCGGAGCCGTCGGCGCCGCCCGGGTACACATGGAGTGTCACGCCGTCCGCCCAATCGGATCGCGGGCTGTCGTCCACCGCGCCGAAGGGGACCACCGAGCCCGGCCGGGCCAGCAGCGGCAGCGTATGGAAACCATGCCGCTCGCGCCTCCAGCCCGGACCACTGACCCGCTCGCCGGTGATCACATTGGTCCAGGTGCCCTCCGGTACGTAGTACTCGACCGTGCCGTCTTCACTGAAGACGGGGGCCACCAGCAGATCAGCACCGAGCATGTACTGACGGTCGAGCGAGTGGGTGCCCGGGTCCTCGGGGAATTCCAGCAGCATGGCCCGCATCACCGGCGTGCCGGACTCCTTGGCCTCGACCGCCGCGTGGAAGAGATACGGCATCAGCCGGTGCTTCAGCCGGGTGAAGTCACGGGTGACCTCGACCGCCTCCTCGCCGTAGTCCCACGGCACACGGTAGGACTTGCTGCCGTGCAGCCGGCTGTGCGAGGAGAGCAGGCCGAACTGCACCCACCGTTTGAAGACGGCCGGCGGCGGGGTGCCCTCGAATCCACCGATGTCGTGGCTCCAGAAGCCGAAGCCGGACAGGCCGAGCGAGAGGCCGCCGCGCAGCGACTCGGCCATCGCCTCGAACGTCGACTCGCAGTCGCCGCCCCAGTGGACCGGCATGCGCTGACCGCCGACGGTGGCGGAGCGGGCGAAGAGCACCGCCTCACCCTCGCCGCGCTCTTCGACCAGCAGGTCGAAGACGGTCTCGTTGTAGAGCTGGGTGTAGTAGTTGTGCATCCGCTCCGGGTCCGAGCCGTCGAACCAGACGACGTCCTCGGTCGGCACCCGCTCACCGAAGTCGGTCTTGAAGGCGTCCACTCCCTGGCCGAGCAGGAGTCGCAGCTTGGAGGCGAACCACTCGCGGGCGGCGGGATTGGTGAAGTCCACCAGGCCCATCCCGGCCTGCCACTTGTCCCATTGCCAGACATCTCCGTCCGGCCGCTTCAGCAGGTAGCCGCCTGCCATGCCCTCGGCGAACAGGTGGGACTTCTGCGCGATGTACGGATTGATCCAGACGCAGACGCGCAACCCCCGCTCCTTCAACCGGGACAGCATCCCCGCGGGATCCGGGAAGACCGCTGGGTCCCAGACGAAGTCTGACCACTGGTACTCGCGCATCCAGAAGCAGTCGAAGTGGAAGACGCTGAGCGGGATTTCCCGCTCAGCCATGCCCTCCACGAACCGGGCCACGGTCTCCTCGTCGTAGGAGGTGGTGAAGGAGGTCGACAGCCACAGCCCGAACGACCAGTCCGGTGGCAGCGCGGGGCGGCCGGTGAGACCCGTGTAGCGGCGCAGAACGTCCTTCGGGGCGGGTCCGGCGATGACGAAGAATTCGAGGGACTGGTCCTCCACACTGAATTGGACCCGGCCGACGCTCTCGGAGGCGATCTCGTAGGACACCTTGCCGGGGTGGTTGACGAAGACACCGTAACCACGGTTGCTCAGGTGGAAGGGCACGTTCTTGTATGCCTGTTCACTGCTGGTGCCGCCGTCGGCCTGCCAGATGTCGACGCTCTGGCCGTTCTTGGTGAACGGGGTGAAGCGCTCGCCGAGGCCGTACACGGTCTCGCCGACGCCGAGCGACGTCTTCGCCAGCATGTAGTGGCGGTCGTCGGCGTCGGTGACGAAGCCCATGTCGCGGGGGCCGAGCGACGTGATGACCTTGCCGTCGGAAACGAACGCGAGGTTCCAGGGGCCCTCGGTGTCGGCTTTGAGGGACAGCGCGCCCGAAACGAGCTCGACGGTCGTACCCTCGCGAACGGTCTTCGCATGCCCACCGTCCGGGTCGGGGGTGAGGGCGAACTCCGGCGTTCGGGGGCGCTTGCCGCCGTGGTGCCACAGCCGGACACCGATGACGCCCTCGGCGGGTGACCACGCCTCCACCGTCACCAGCGGGCCGTTGAGCGTGTCACCTCGGTGCCGGACCTGGGTGACCGGCGCGTAGAGGGTGAAACGGTCGTCGGCGACGTCCACGTCGGCGACGGAGGTGGCATAGCGGGCCGTCACCCCTGGCCGCATCTGCCAGTAGCCGTCGGTGAACTTCATCTCAGTGCTCCTGCGTGGACGTGCGGTTGGTCGTGATCAGTTCACGGAACCAGTGGTAACTGTCTTTGGGCGTACGTTCCTGGGTCTCGTAGTCGACCCGTACGATCCCGAAGCGCTGGTTGTAGCCCCGGGCCCATTCGAAGTTGTCCAGCAGCGACCAGCAGTAGTAGCCGCGGACGTCGACTCCCGCGTCGATGGCGGCGGACACGGCCGCCAGGTGGTCACGCAGGTACGTCACCCGGTCGGTGTCCCGCACGGCTCCGTCCGGCGAGACGGTGTCGGCCTCGGCGGAGCCGTTTTCCGTGATGTAGACGGGCGGCAGGTTCGGGTACCGCGTGGACAGGTCCACCAGCAACTCGGTGAAGGCCGCGGGGACGACGGGCCAGCCCATGGTGGTGTGCCGGGTGCCGTACGGGTCGCTCTCGGCGACCCGGATGTCCATGCCGGTACGCCGGGACGCGTCGGCCTCCGCGTACGGTGCGTCGGAAACGGTCAGCGGGCGGTAGAAGTTCAGCCCCACGAAGTCCAGTGGTGTGCCGATGATGTCCAGGTCACCATCGCGGCGGTACGTGCCGTCGGCCAGCTCACCCCAGGTTTCGGACTCATCGGTGGGATACCGCCTGTTGAACAGCGGCTCCGTCCAGACCTCGTTGTGCAGCGTCTCGGCGCGGCGCAGCGCGGCCAGATCGGCCGGGGAGGAGCTGGCCGGGTGGATACGGTCGAGATTCAGTGTGATGCCGACCTGGGAGGCGCCGGCCTCGCGCAGCACCCGCACCGCGTGCCCATGGGCGAGCAGCAGGTTGTGCGCGGCGGCCAGGGCCCCGGTGCCTTCGCGGGCGCCCGGGGCGTGGCGTCCTTCCCCGTATCCCACGAAGGCGGAGCAGAAGGGCTCGTTGAGGGTGATCCACCGGCCTACCCGGTCACCCAGTCGCTCCACCACCAGCCGGGTGTACTCGGCGAAGGCCTCGGCGGTCTCCCGGACCCGCCAGCCGCCCCGGTCCTCCAGCGCCTGCGGCAGGTCCCAGTGGTAGAGCGTGACGGCGGGGGAAACACCGGCTTCGAGCAGTGCGTCGGTGAGCCGGTCGTAGAAATCCAGCCCCTTCACATTGGCCGGGCCGGTGCCCCGCGGCTGGATCCGCGGCCAGGCCACGGAGAAGCGGTACGAGTCGACGCCGAGTCGACGCAGCAGTTCGACGTCCTCCCGATAGCGGTGGTAGTGGTCGCACGCGACGTCACCGGTGGCACCGCCCTGGGTACGGCCCGGAGCGTGGCTGAAGGTGTCCCAGATCGACGGTCCGCGACCGTCCTCGTCGTGCGCGCCCTCGATCTGGTAGCTCGCGGTCGCGGTCCCGAAGACGAAGCCGGGCGGGAAGACGGGAAATCGCGCGATGTCCGGTGAGTGAGGTGGGGTGCTGCTCATGCGGTAATGCGGACCTTCCGGGTCTGAGAGGTGTGCGTGGAGTGTTTGGCGAACACGCACGAGCGGCGCGGTCCGGCCGCTCGTGCGCAAGGGGCGTCCGTACTACTTGACCGAACCACCGGTGATTCCCGCGGCGACGTACTTCTGGGCCAGTATCAGCAGGATCGCCGCCGGGACGGCGGAGACGACGGCCGTGGCCATGACCGCGCCCCAGTCGCTGACGTGGGCGCCGATGTATTCGTACATGCTGAGAGTGATCGGCTTGACGGTGTCCGTCGTGTTGAGCGTCAGCGCGAACATGAAGTCGGACCAGGCGAAGAGGAAGGTGAAGAGGCCGGCCGTGATGAGCGAGTTACGGCTGATCGGGAGCACGATGCGCACGAAGGCGGTGAATCGGTTCGCCCCGTCGACCATCGCCGCCTCCACGATCTCCTTCGGGATCGACACCATGAAGGCCCTCAGCAGCACGATGGAGAACGGCAGTCCGAGCGAGGCGTCGGCCAGGATCAGACCGAAGAGCGAGTTGACCAGGTGCAGGTCGACATAGGCGCTGTAGAGCGCGTTGGCGATGACGATGCCGGGCACCATCTGGGTGATCAGGGTGCCGAACACGATGGACCGGCCGCCCTTCAGGCCGAACTGGGCCAGGCCGTAGGCGGCGGGCGCCGCCATCGCGAGACAGACCACGACCGCGCCGAGCGCGACGACCAGGCTGGTCACGAGTGAGCCGCCCTGACTCTCCAGCGCCCGGTCGAAGTTCGACCAGCCGGGCGAGGACGGGAACCAGCTGGTCGAGGCAAGGCTTTCGCCCGGCTGAAGGGCGATGTTGAGCATCCAGTACAGAGGGAACAGCAGGATGATCAGAACAACCAGCGCGATGACGGTGTTGCTGCCCCGTCGCAGGGTGCGGTTGGACACGGCGATCACTTCCCCTGACCGAAGTCGGACCGATTGGCCCGCAGATAGAACACGGCGAACACCGCGCTGATGAGGATGAGGACGTTGCCGACCACCGCGCCCTGCCCGAAGTCGAGCTGCTGGAACGACAGTTGGTAGGTGGCGGTGCCGAGAGTCTGAGTGGAGTCGGCCGGCCCGCCGCCGGTCAGCGCGAGGATCAGATCCAGGATCTTGATCGTCGACATGAAACCGAGGACCAGTACCACCGTGATCACCGGCCGCAACTGCGGCAGCGTGATGCTGCGGAACGTACGCCAGGGGCCGGCGCCGTCGAGCGCGGCGGCCTCGTACATCTCACGCGGGATCTCCTGGAGCCCGCCGTAGAGGATCACCATGTTGAACGGGATGCCGACCCAGATGTTGACCAGGATCGCGGACAGCAGGGCGACACTCGGACTGCTCAGCCAGGGCACCGGCTCCGAGGTGAGGTGCAGGTTCATCAGCAGGGTGTTGAGCACCCCGGTGTCCTGGTCGAGGAGTTTCCGCCAGACGACCGACGAGACGACCATCGGGATGAGCCACGGAAGCAGCAGCACCGCGCGGGCGAAGCCGGACAGCCGGAAGCGCCGGGAGAAGAACACGGCCAGCGCCAGGCCCAGGACGAACTGGCCGAACAGTGAGCCCAGCGTGAAGAGGGCCGTGTGCCAGAGAGATTCGGTGAACAGCTGATTGGCGAACACCGCGGTCCAGTTGTCGAGGCCGTTGAACGGTGCCTCGCCGGTGAAGAAGGTACGCGGTGTGTAGTGCTGGAAGCTCATGACGACGTTGCGTACGAGCGGATACCCGAAGAAGGCCAGCATGTAGAGGACGGCGGGCGCGACGAAGAGCCAGCGTGTCAGCGCCACGCGGGACCTTCTCCGGCCGGGGGCCGCGGGGCTTGCCGCCACGGACTTGGCGGGCACAGCGGTGGTGGTACTCATGAAGGCTCCTCACTCTCCGCCGGCCGTGGCCTGCGACTGGGCACGCTTCAGCGCGGCTTCGGGCGAGGAGCCGCCGGTCAGAACAGACTGGAAGGCACCTGCCAGGGCGCTGGAGACGGTCGGCCACCGGGCGCCGACTTTGGCGGTACGGGACCGGGCGGTGGCGACCGTGTCGGCGAAGCCCGCGAGCTTCGGATTGTCGGCCTTGTACTCGGCGGCGGCGGAGTTCCGGGTGGGGATGTTGTTCACGCCCGCACCCCAGCCCACCTGGTTCTGGCGTTCGTTCAGGCAGTTGAGGATCTTGGCGGCGGTGGTCTGGCGCCCGGTCTCGCCGGTACGGGGCAGAGTCATCACGGTTCCACCCATCGGTGCCACCGGAGCCTTGCCGGCCTCGGGCACCGGGATGGTGCTGACCGCCCAGTCCAGGGACTTGTGCTGGCTGAGCACGGGAACCTGCCAAGGTCCGTTGACCATCATGGCCGTCCGGCCGGCGATGAACTGATCGTTGACGTCCTGCTGGTTCCAGGTGACCACGGCGCTTGAGGCGGACCGCTCGGTGACCAGATCCTTCCACAGCTGGACCGCCTGGGCACCCTTGCCATTGTCGATATGGGCCTCGTCCCCGCCCGCGGACCAGAAGAAGGGAAGGAACTGGTACACCCCGTCCGCGTCGGGCGTCGCGCTGAAAGCCATCCCGAACGTCTTGCCCCGGGTGAGCTTCTTGGCCGCCACCTTCAGCTCGTCCCACGTGGCGGGCGGTGTCACTCCTGCCTTCTTCAGCAGGTCCTTGTTGTAGAACAGCGCCAGGGTGTTGACCGAGCGGGCGATGCCATACGCGGTGCCCTTGAAGCTCCCCATGCTCACGGCACCCGGCGAGAGCCCGTCCACACTCACCCCCGCTGTCTTCAGCGGGACCAGGCCACCGGTGTCGGCGAACTGCGGCAGCTCCGATCCGTCCAGCTCCAGGATGTCGGTCATCGAGTGCGACGACGCCATCCGCAGCGCCTTGGTGGCCACCTGGGCGGCGGGGACACTGGTCTGCTCGACCTTCACCCCGAGCGGCTTGGCACACCGGTCGAAGAACTTCTGCTGCTGGTCGTGCTCATGCTTGTCCGTGGCGGAATTCAGCACCGTGATGGTGTTGGGGTCGGCCCCCCGCGCGCACCCGGTGAGGCCGGCCGAGGCCACAACGAGGGTCAGGAGCAGGACCGGCGCCGGCGGGCGGCGGCGAAGGATTGGCATGTGGGTGTCTCTCAGTTCGGGCTGCGGCTCTGCAAGGAGACGGGGGTCGTACGAGATCGGCGTTCCGGGAGACAGCACCCGAGGCACGCGCTGGCCAGTGTGCCGGAACATTGCGTCGAATCGATTCGACGAAGTGGACTGCAGTGATGTTAAGGGCATGTATCCGATGGCGACAAGAGCCTCAGGAGAAGAAATCAGCCACAGCGGCGCCAGCCGGCCTCACGGGATCCGGCGAGGCAGGCGCGCGGGGAGAGCGTGCCGAGATCAGGCCCGCGGGGCGGTGAGCGGCGTGTCCCCCGGCAGCAGGGCCGGAGCGATCAGCAGATGACCGACGGCGTCGGCGAGCAGCCGGGGACCGGCCTCCACATCCCCTGCGCCGGTCTCGTGCAGCGCTGTGGCCGCGGCCACAGCGAGCCGGGTCACTTCGCGGGCCAGCGTCTCCACCGGCAGCTCGACACGAGGCAGCCGCCGACTGGACGGATCTCCGGGCAGGGCGCCGATCACGACGACGGTGAGGTCCTCGGGTATACGGAGCCCGGCATCGGTCATGGATGTCAGGATGTGGTGATGCGCGGAGGGGTGCTGCACGATCAGCGCGGTCGGCCGTCCACGCGCTCCGTCGTCCGCGCGCTCCGCGAGCAGCGTCCGGAGCCGCTGGGCCAGTCCGGCCGGATCGTTCACCGCATGGGCCACCGTGACGGCGGCGCCGGTGCCCCGGGCACCGCGGGTCGCACCGGCGATACCCCGGAGCGCGTAACTGCGCCTGGCCGCCACTTCCGCTTCGGTGGGTGCAAGGTACACCATCTCGCGGTGTCCCGCGGCGGCCAGCTCACGCACCACCAGGACGACGGCCTCCTCCCAGTCCAGGTCGGTCCACGGCAAGGCGTCCTCGTCGGCCGGCCGCCCGATGAGCGCGGCGGGAAAAGCCAGCTCCCGTACGACATCGATCCGGGCGTCCTCCATATCGACGGCCATCAGCACTGCCGCGTCCGCGAGTCCGCTCAGTGCCACCCGGCGCAGCCCCTCGGCCTTGTCCTGGGACGTGGTGAGCAGCAGGTCGTAGCCGAGGCTCACGGCGGCGTCGCTGACCTCTATGGCGAAGGGGCCGTCCACAGCGTTTCTCCGACCGGCCGGGCGCGGCAGGGCGAGAGCGATCACATGGGTGCGGGCGCTGCGCAGAGTCCGGGCGCTGGCCCGCGGGTGGTATCCGAGTGCGTCCACGGCCTCCTGCACGCGTCTGCGTGTCTCCTCGGAAATGGGCCGGGAGCCGTTGAACACATACGAGACGGTGCTCGGCGCGACCCCGGCATGCTGGGCGACATCCCTGATGGTAGGCAACCTCGACCCCTCGGTGATGCGGGCACGACGACGAGTGGCCCGAGCGGCGAGCCCCATCCTATAGCGGACGCCTCACCCGCTCCCCGCCGCAGAGGCGCAGTGTGCTGTCCAGGCACAGCGCCTCTGCCTCGTGGGTGTGCTCGGCCGGCCGCCCGGTGGGCGGCTACTCGGGCGGCATGCGCCGACGCGATGGTGCGCGAGGATCCAAAGCGCACGGCACCCGGCGCGGAGCGCTGCGCGGCCCGAGCGTCCGCTGCGGCAGCGCTGTCAGTTGTAGCCGAAGCCGGGCGGCAGTGGCCGGTTCAGGAAGAGATGCAAGGGGAAGGCGTCGGCGAGCACGCGGTAGCCGTCAGGGTTGAAGTGCAGGTGGTCGCCCACGTCGAGGTCCGGGTGGAGGCGCCTTGGATCGTCCTTGTCCCGTGCCGCCCTGTCCAAGTCCACGACCGCGTCAAAGCGACCACTGGTACGTATCCAGTGATTGACCCGCTGCCGGGCCGCTTCGCGGTAGCCCGCCGCGTCGTCATAGTTGCTGTTGCCGCCGAACGGCGTGATGGTGGCACCGTAGACGCGGATCCCCCGCGCGTGGGCGCGCATGATGATCTGATCGTAGGCGGCGATGAGCTGGTCCGCGACGTCCTGCTGTGCGTCGGGGGTGGCGGGGGCGGTCCCGATGTCGTTGACGCCTTCGAAGACGACCAGAGAGGTGGCGCCGGGCTGCACCAGTACGTCACGGTCCAAACGGGAGAGGCCGTTGGGGCCCAACCCGTCGTTGAGCACCCGGTTCCCGCCGGCCGCCTGGTTCAGCACCGCGGTGTCGGCCGTCCTGCGGTCCGCGCGCAGACGTGTCGTCAGCCGGTCTGTCCAACGGTCGTTGTGGTTGGTGGTGGAGCCCCGCCCGTCGGTGAGGGAGTCGCCCAGCACAGCGGTGGCCCGGGTCCGCGCCGGCGACCACGCCTCGATGGCGCTCAGGAAGTACCAGTGGTCGACCGAGGTCGCCCCCTCCAGGTCCGTGGCCTCGACGTGGTCGCCGCGCACCATGTAGGAGGTGGTGCGCGAACCGGGATGGGAGGTGATGGCGGTCGACTGCTGGCCGGTGGCCAGGTAAGCGGTCACGGTGAGGTTCGAGCCCGCCGACAGCTCGAAGTCCAGGGGGTCGGAGACCACTTGCGCGCCCGTCGGCACTGTCGTCGAGGCACGGCCGTGGAAGGTGACCGGCCGGGACGTGCCCGGTCTGATCGCGCTCACACCGGCCCGGCCGTCCACGGGCATGGCTATGGAGACGCTGGTGATGGGCAGCGGCGCACCGCCGAAAGCATTGGAGAAGCGGAGCCGCAGGTGGCTGCCGCCCACCGACACGTGTACGGTCTGCCGGAGTGTGCTGTCGGCCAAGACCGTGCCGTCCTGGGTGTAGGGCGCGGGCGGCATGTTTCCCGGCTCGGTCAGCTGGGGCATGGCAGTCCAGGTCCCCACCCAGTGTGTGCCTGCGGGCGGCGCGCCCGCGCTTCCCTCGGCCGGTGCGGTGCGCGCCTCGCTCGTCTCGGCTCCCTGGGCGCCGGACACCAGCATCACCATGGGCACAACGGTGACGAGCGCAACCGCCGTCAGCAGACTGAGTCTTCGAGTCATTTTTCGCATGGACCATCCTTTCCTGACGCACCCCACCCTTCCCACCGGTGGCCCGCGGTACACGGTCCCCTTCGACGACGCGCTGCGGGGCAGCACACGGCAGCGGGATCACGACTGACAGACAGGAGATACCAAAATGACCGCGTCAAGGGCGCCCCTGACCCGGGACAGCCTGCGGGTGAAGATCGTCGTGCAGCGGGTGCGGCTCGCAGGTACGGAATACCGAGTGATCCGGCCGGCCAGACCCTTGAAGAACGGGGCGCTTTACCAGACCGGGGACCATTACGACATGTATGTGGACCGGACGGATGGCAGGCGCATCGGCACCCTGTGGCTGCTCGCAGCGCGGTCGCCGCGGTCGTTGGTCTACCTGCCGATGCGTACCGCTCCTGCCGCACCTGGTATCGGCTGGGAACATGAGCAGCCACTCGACCTCGTGCTGGCCCCTCGCGCGGTGCAGTTACGTCCTTCCCGCTGGAAGCGGATCCGGAAGCTTCTGAACACGGCCCATGCTCCGCGCGAGGTGCGCACCGCGAGTGTGCCGGAGCGAGACCTGCCGGACCCTGAGTCCGACCGGATGATTCCCGGCAACCCGAAGGAGGCGAATGAGGTCCTGCCTCGCAAGCACGTTTACGCCGAGACGTTGCTACTGACCGGCGGATCCGTCGCCTTCCGGGAAGGAGCGAAGGAGATATTCGCCGTCACGAGGGATGGGCCACCCCATGCCGCGACCGGACATCACATTCCCGGCGCCTGCAACTACCACGTCTGCCGAGGCATCTACGACTGGGACTCCCCTGGTACGCGAAACTGGGAGCAGTTGCACGTGGAGTTCTGCCCACCATGGGCAAGATGACGAGTACGGCCTTCGGTGCGGACGCGCAGGTGATCGACGAAGTGTGGGCGAGACCCGCCCCGACGCCGCGCCCCGGCGGACCCGGGCCCGTCAGTCGAGGCCGGGTCGGGCCGGGCGGTGTGCGGTGTGGGGGCGGGGCTCGCCGCCGGATTCAGCTGCCGGGCGTGAGCTCGAGCGTGTCGAGCACGCCGTACACCCCGAGGAAGAGAATCGCCGCGCTGCTCAGGACGAGGGCGGCGGTCAGCCAGGGGTTGGCGCGGAAGCGGGGCGGGACGCCGGTGTAGCGCAGGCGCCAGACCGCGACCACGACCGCAAGCAGGAAGATGCCACCGCCGATGCCGCCGATCTGCACCATCAGGACCGGGGACTGGACCCACAGGAAGATGCACATCCACACCGGGGGCAGGCAGCAGGTGAGGATGCGGATGGTGCGGGTGCGCGAGCGCATGTCGTGCCAGTTGACCACTCCGAGCAGACCGAGGGTGTTGGTCCACAAGCGGGGCACGCTGGCCGACGAGGCGACGGTGACCGAGAAGAGGACGGCGATCGCGCCGGCCAGGAACAGGTACTCGGCCCAGGGGCCGAGCGTGTCGGTGTAGATGTGCGACAACGTGGTGATCATGCCGTTGCCCTCGGGCACCAGGCCCTGCGGGTGGAGCACCGAGGCGCCGATCACGTAGAAGGACAGGGTGCAGACCGTGCATATGATCCAGGAGACGCCCACGTCGAGCCGCATGACCTTGAGCCAGCCCTCGGCCCGCCGGGCGCGCTCCTCGGTGCCGTCGTCGGGGCCGGTCCAGCGGGCGTAGCCCTTCTCCATGCACCAGTACGTGTACGTCGTCATCTCGTCGGCGCCGACGCCGGTGATGCCGAACATGGCGAGCGCGATGCCGACCGTGCCGGCGGGGATCTGGAAGCTCAGCCCGTCGGCGAGCTGCTCGGTGCCGTACCCGAAGGCGGTGAACGGCAGGGCGAGTGCCAGGCCGACGGTGATGAGGGTCTTGAGCGTGATGCCGATGACCTCGACCCGCTCGACGACGGGGTACTTGCCCGTCTGGAGGATGAGGATGGCGGCGCCGGTGACGATGAGGGCCCAGATGGTCAGGGACGATGTGCTCAGCGCCGCCCCGTGGATCGGCAGCAGGATCGAGCAGGCCGCCGCGGTGCCGCCGATGATGCCGCCGCGCTGGAACATCTTGGCGAAGTCCATGCCGATCCAGAGCCAGTTGATCCAGCTCAGCCGGCCGATCCGGGGGCCGACGTCACGGAAGCCGTCGAGCGCGGGACGGCCGTTGAGGATGGTCCAGCGGGCCAGCTCCATCTGCACCCACACCTTGACCGCGGTCGAGATGATCACCAGCCACAGCAACGCGAACCCGGCCTTCGCGCCGAGCGAGGTGGTGGTGATCAGTTCACCGGATCCGACGACGGCGGCGGACAGCACGAGACCGGGGCCGAGCTGCCGCACTCGGCCGCGGAAGGTCTCGGGGGCCGGGCGGGCGTCTTCGGCGCGCAGCGCGTACGGGTCGGTCTGCGCGGGTGGCGGCGCCGCCGTGGCGCCGTCGGTCGTGGTGGCCATATCAGGTCCTTAGGGGATCTTCCGGCGTCGTCGCCGGTATCCGGAACGGGGAGCAGGGGTCGTGGCGTGGTGGCTTGTGCCGTGGTGTCTCAGCGCACCTGGTGGTGCGGCTCCTTGCCCGCCAGTACGCGGACGACGTCCTCCGCCACCATCGCGCCCATGGCCTGGTTGGCCTCGGGCGTGCAGGCGGCCATGTGGGAGGTGAGGAGGGTGCGCGGGGCCTCGCGCAGCGGGTGGCCGGCGGGCAGCGGCTCGGTGCTGAACGCGTCGAGGGCCGCGGCCCCGAGGTGCCCGGAGCCGAGCAGGTCGGCGAGCGCGCGTTCGTCGACGAGGCCGCCACGCGCGGCGTTGACCAGGATCGCGCCCGGCTTCATCGCCGCCAGGCGGGCGCGGTCGAGCAGCGGGGTGCCGGACGGGTCGGGCGGGGTGTGCAGGCTGACAGCGTCGGCGCGCGCCAGCAGGGAGTCGAGCGCGGCTGGTTCGGCGCCGTGCGCGCGGACATCAGCCTCGGAGACGTACGGGTCGTGGGCGAGCAGCTCCATCCCGAAGGCGCGGGCGTAGCCGGCCAGCAGGCGGCCGATGCGGCCGAAGCCGACGATGCCCAGCGTCTTGCCGTGCAGTTCGGGGCCGAACAGCTTCGGCCAGCCGCCCGCCGCCACCGCGATGTGCGAGGCGGCGAGGGAGCGGGTCGCGGACAGCAGCAGGCCGAAGGTGTACTCCGCCACCGCGCGCGAGTTGCTGCCCGGCGCGCACACCACCGGTATCGCGCGCGCCCGGGCGGCGGCCACGTCGATGGTGTCGACGCCGACGCCGTGCTTGGCGATCACCTTGAGGCGGGGTGCGGCGTCCATCACCTCGGCGGTGATCGGGTCCATGCCGACGATCAACGCGTCCGCTTCGGCCGCGTACTCGAGGAGTTCGGCGGTGGGCAGCGCCACGTCCTCGCGGGGCCGCAGGGGACCCGCTCCGGCCTCCTCAAGGATCTGCCAGGGGCGCACCGAATACCGGGCGAAGGTGGGCGTCGTGATGAGCGTGGTCGGCATCAGCGCGCCCCGCCGCGTGCCGCCTCCAGGTGGGAGGTCGCGATCTGCTGCAAGTGCACGACATCGGCCGCGACCGTCGCGAACGTGAAGCCCTCGGCAAGGCGACGGGCGGCGCTCGCGCCGTCGGCGTTGTGGATGCCGGCCGCGATGCCCGCCGCCTCGGCCGCCTCGCGGACGCGGGTGAGTGCCTGCTCGAACTCATCCTGTACGGAGGGGTCGGTGGAGGTCGCGCCGCCGATGGCCAGGCGCAGGTCGGACGGGCCGACGTAGACGCCGTCCAGGCCGGGGGTCGCGCAGATCTCCTCGACGTTGGCCAGGCCGTCGGCCGTCTCGATCATCGCGAGGACCGCGGTCTGTTCGTGCGTGTCGGCCGGGTTCGGGCCGATGCGCAGCTGAGCGCGCATCGGCCCGTACGAGCGGCGGCCCAGCGGCGGGTAGCGGACGGCCGCGACGGCGTCGGCGGCGTCCTGGGCGTTGTCGATCAACGGGACGATCACGGCGCTCGCGCCCGCGTCGAGCGCCTTGCCGATGTAGGTGAGGTCGTTGGCCTCCACGCGCACCATGCCGACGGCGGTGCTGCCCTTGGTGTCGGTGGCGAGGAGGTTGTTCAGCATGCCCTGGTAGCCGAAGAGGCCGTGCTGGGCGTCGAAGGCCAGGTAGTCGTAGCCGACGCGGGCGAGGCGCTCGGCGGCGATCGGCGAGTCGAGCAGCGACCAGTAGCCGATGAGCTGCTCGCGATTGCGCAGTGCGGCGGTGAACTCGGCGGACGTGCGGCCGGTGGCCATGTGTGTCTCCATTGCGAGGTGAGCGGCGGGGTGGGCTGCGAGGTGGGCTGTGAGGTCAGCGGTTGTAGGCGGGCATCGGACCGCGCAGGCGGGCGCCGACCTCGTCGCAGGCGGCCACGACGTCCGCGGGCAGCGGGCCCGCGGCCGCGGCGGCGATGTTGGCCTTCAAGTGATCGACCTTGGAGCCGCCGAGCAGCAGCGCGTCGGTGGAGGCTTGCGACAGCAGCCAGCGCAGGGCCAGGTCGGTCAGCGGCAGGCCCGCGTCCGAGGCGATGCGGGTGAGGTCGGTGACGGCGCGGAACAAATCCTCGTTCCAGTACCGCTCGCGATACATCGCGGCCAGCTTGGAGTCGCCGAAGCGCCCGCCCTCCGGGGCCTGCGCGAAACTGTGGCGGCCGGTGAGCAGGCCGCCGCCGAGCGGGTTGTAGACCATCGTGCGCAGTCCGGTGGTGGTGGCGTACGCGGCGTACGCGGCGTATTCCTCCTCGATGCGGCGCGCGAGAAGATTGTGGAGCTGCTGGGCGACGACGGGGCGGGGGGCGCCGACCTCGTCGGCCACGCGGTTCAGCTCGGCGATCTGCCAGGCGGCGAAGTTGGAGACGCCGAGGGCGAGGACCTTGCCCGCCTGTACGAGCTCGGCGACGGTCGACAGGGTCTCGGTGAGCGGTGTCCCGCGGTCCGGCTGGTGCAGGTAGAAGAGGTCGACGTGGTCGGTGCCCAGGCGCTTGAGGCTCCCGTCGAGCGCGGCGTGCAGGCCCTTGCGGGAGAGCGGCGCGTGCTCGCCCTGGTCGGGGTGCGGGATGCCGGCCTTGGTGGCGAGAACCATCCGGTCCCGGCGGCCGGGCAGCAGCTCGGCGAGGATACGCTCGCTCTCGCCGCCCGCGTAGCCGTTGGCGGTGTCCACGCCCGTGATGCCCGCATCGAGCGCGGTGTCCACCATCACGGCGGCCGTCGCGCGGTCAACGGTGTCGCCGAAGGTCATCGTGCCGAGGACGAGACGGGACAGCGGGACGGGAACGTGCGGGAGATCAAGGCCGGCGGTCACGGCGGGTTCCTTCCGAGGCGGGTCGTGCGGTCTCGTGCTCGCGCGCGATCTCATGCGTGATGTGCGCATCGCGGTGGTGCCGTGCGGCCTACGCGGCCTCGACCGGTCGCTGCGGTGGTTCCCGGCGATGCGGTGCGCCGCGGCCCAGTGCGGTGCGATCTGCTGTGTAAGCCGGTACGCGTCGCGTCCACGAGGGCGACGCGGTCCGCGGTGACGGTCGTCGGCGCCATGGGAACGCTCGCACGTCTGCGTAAATCACGCAAGAGGCCTCGCGCACTTCACGCAACTTGTGTCATGATCCTCGCCGGGCCGCCCGCCGCCGGGCACGCCCGAGGAGGTTCGACCCCGTGGCTTCCCCACTCCCAACCGGCTCGCCGTCCATGCTGCCGTACGTCGTCGCGCTCGCGGACGACCTGTCCGGCGCGGCCGAGACCGCCTGCGCGCTCGGCGGTCCCGTCCGGCTGTCGCTCGACGCCGCTGACGTGGCCGACATCGCTGCCGCGCACGATCTCGTCGTGGACCTGGACACCCGTCACCGGCAACCCGCCGAAGCGGCACACGCCGTACGGACAGCGCTGCGCGCGGCGCCGGCCGGCCCGCCTCGCCTGCTGTACAAGAAGGTCGACTCACAGCTGCGCGGCCAGCTCGCCGCGGAGGCCGCCGCCTACGCCGAGGGCGCCGAGGCCGTCGTCATCGCCCCCGCGCTGCCCGTGGCCCGGCGCACCGTGACGGGCGGCGTAGTGCATGTGAACGGCGTTCCGCTGCACCGCACGGACGGCTGGCGAGCGGAGCGCGCGTCCGCGCCCCGCTCGCTGCCCGAGGCGCTGTCCGGTCTGCCGGTCCGTACGGTCCCCCTCGACGTCGTACGGTCCGCCCCCGCCGCACTGGACGCGGAGTTTCTGCGGATCGCCGCGTCCGGTGCGCACCCTGCTCCGGACGCCGAGACCGATGCCGATCTGGACGCGGTGGCCGCGGCGGCCCTGCGGCTCGGCTCCGGGTTCCGGCTCCTGGGCAGCGGTGGTCTGGCGGCCGCGCTCGGGCGCGCGCTGCTGCGCCCCGCTGCCGCCACACCCCCGCCCGCGCCCGCTCAGGACCGCACCCCGTTGCTCTTCGTCGTGGGGACCGCCGAGCCCGGCGCGGTTGCGCAGATCGCGCACCTCACCATGCTCGGCGCGCACCATGTGCCGCTGGATCCGGCCGACTTGGTGGCGGGCACGGTCCGCCTGCCGCGTACCGCCGCCGCCCCTGCCCTGACCGTGTTGTCCATCGACGGTTCGGCAGGCCCGCGCCCCGGTGCGGGGCGGGCCCTCAGCGCCGCCCTGGGTGCGCTCGCCGCCGCGTACCCGGGCCGCCCCGACGCCGTCCTGACCGGCGGCGAGACCGCCCGCGCCACCCTGGACGCGCTGGGCATAAGGGAGCTGGAACCGCTCGGCCAGATCCACCACGGCGCCGTCCACTCCCGCACCCCCGACGGCCGCCACGTCGTCACCCGCCCCGGCAGCTACGGCGCCGAGGACTCGCTGCTGCGCATCGCTGTCGCGCTACGGCCCCACCTGGCTGCCTCCGCGGCAGCCACCTGAACCTGTCACCGTCCGCCTCCTGCCGAGGAGCTGTTCTCATGCCCACCCCCCTCCCCCTCATCGCCGTCACCATGGGCGACGGTGCCGGCATCGGCCCCGAGGTCGTCGTCGCGGCCCTGCTCGACGACGCCGTCCTGACCCGCTGCCGCCCCGTCGTCGTCGGCGACGCGCAGCGGCTGCGCGAGGCCGCCCGCGTCCTCGGCCTGGACTGCGAGATCGCCGCCGTCGACCACCCGCGCGACGCCGAGTTCACACCCGGCCGCGTCAACGTGGTCGACCTCGGTCTGCTCCCCGCCGATCTGCCCTGGGGCAAGCTGTCCCCGGTCGCGGGCGACGCCGCGTACGCGTACATCAGGCGTGCCGCCGAGCTCGCCGTGGCAGGCGAGGTGCACGCCATCTGCACCGCGCCTCTCAACAAGGAGGCCCTGCACGCCGCGGGCCACATCTACCCCGGCCACACCGAACTCCTCGCCCACCTGACCGGGACCGAGGAGGTCTCGATGATGCTCTCCACCGAGAAGGTGAAGGTCATCCACGTCACCACGCACATCGGCCTGATCGACGCCGTCAACCGCATCGAGCCGGGCCTCGTCGAGCGCACCGTGCGCCGCGGCCACGAGGCGATGGTCCGCGCCGGCACCCCGAACCCTGTCATCGGTGTCTGCGGCATCAACCCGCACGCGGGCGAAAACGGCCTGTTCGGCTACGGCGAGGAAGCCGAGAAGATCGTCCCGGCCCTGGAGAAGCTGCACGCCGAGGGCGTCGACGCCCGGGGTCCGCTCCCCGCAGACACCGCCTTCTTCCTCGCTTCACGCGGCGACTACGACCTGATCGTGGCGATGTACCACGACCAGGGCCACGGCCCGGTCAAGGTCCTGGGCATCGAGGCGGGTGTCAACCTCACCGTGGGCCTGCCCGTCATCCGCACCTCCGTCGACCACGGCACCGCATTCGACATCGCCGGGACGGGCACGGCGGAGGCCGGCAGCATGGTCGAGGCGCTGCGCCAGGCGGCCGAGATGGCCACGGTGCCGGTCGCCCCGGCGGCCTGAACCGCCCTCCCCCGCAACGCCGTTACCGCCCCAAGGGGGACAGTGTTGGACTCTCCCACCGTGGGAGGGTCCACCATGGTGGCGTGCCAGACGAACTTCTCACCATCGGGCGCTTCGCCCGCCTGTGCCGGCTCAGCGTCAAGCAGCTACGTCACTACGACGAGACGGGGCTGTTGGCTCCGGTCCGCGTGGACGCCGGCTCCGGCTACCGCTATTACGCACCTGAACAGGCACGTGACGCCCTGACCATCGCCCTGCTCCGCGAGATGGATCTTCCCCTGGCGGTGATCGCCCAGGCGCTGGTTGCCGAGCCTGAGCACAGGGCACAGATCCTGCGCGCCGAGCGGGACCGGCTGGCCGAGCGGATCAGCAGGGACCAGGCCCGGCTGGAGATGCTGGAGCGGCTGGCGGAGGGTGGCCTGCCCGGCTATGAGGTGACGATGAGCAGGGAGCCGGAGCGACGGCTGGCAGTGGTGCGAGCGGCCTGCGCCCCTGCGGAGATCGGAGAGAAGGTCGGGGAATGCGTCGGCCGGCTGCTGCCCGTGCTCGGCAAGGCGGGAATCGCATGGCAGCCGCCGCTGTGGGCGCTGTACCCGCTGGATCTGGAAGAGCGGATGGAGATCGCCGTCGGGGCGCAGACTGCGCAGGGCGAAGGGACACCCGGCCTGGAGTTCGAGGCGCTGCCCGGCGGACTCGTTGCCGAGACCGTACACATCGGGCCCTACGCCCAGCTGCCCTTGGCCTACAACGCTCTCTTCGCCGCCATCCACGAGCGCGGACTGCGCCCGCAAGCACCCGTAGGCGAGGCCTATCTCGTCGGACCGGCAGAGGCACCGCAAGAAGAACTGACGACCCGGCTGATCATCCCCGTCCAGGAGAGCGTGGCATGACCACGGTAATAGACATCGATGCCCGCGGTGGTCAGCACTGCGAGACGACAGCTCTGGGGGTGCTGCTGCGGCACCAGGGACTCGATCTGTCCGAGCCCATGCTCTTCGGACTCGGCTCCGGCCTGTCCTTCATCTACTGGGACAGCAAGAACATGGGCTTCCCCTTCCTCGGGGGACGGGTCAGGCCTTTCGACCTCACCAGAAACCTGGCCACCAGACTCCGGCTGGAGCTCCTGGTCCAGGAGACCACCTCGCCCCGCAGGGCATGGGAGAACGTGGTGGCCCCCATCGACGCCGGCCACCCCGTCGGACTACAGCTCGACAGCTACTACCTGGACTACTTCGGGTCGAAGGTGCACTTCGGCGGTCATGTCGTCGCCATGTACGGCTACGACGACCACGACGCCTACCTGGTGGACACCGACCAGCAAGGCGGAGCGGTATCCGCCGGCCTGGCCGGCCTCGCCCAGGCCAGGGCCGCGCGCGGCCCGATGACCGCCAAACACCGGTCCTTCACCCTCACCGCTCCAAGGAATCTGCCCTCCCCACAGGGCCAGATCATTCCCGCCATCACCGCCTGCGCCGAAGCCTTCCTCAACCCGCCCATCGCCAACCTCGGCCACCGAGGCATCGAGAAGGCCGGGAAGCTGGTACGCACCTGGCTCCGGCGCACCGACAACCCGGAGCGGGACCTGCCGCAGGCTGCCCTCTTGATGGAGAAGGCCGGCACCGGCGGCGCCCTGTTCCGTAACCTCTACCGCGACTTCCTCGCCGAATGCGCCCAACTGCTCGACAGCAGCCATCTGCGCACCGGCCACAGGCTGTACACGGAGGCAGCCACCCTGTGGACGGAAGCCGCAGCGCTGATCGCAGAAGCCGGTGAATCAGGCGATGAGCGGTGCCTCGTACGGGCAGGCACCGTCCTCGGCGATCTTTCACGAACAGAGCGCGAGGCCATGCGGGCGCTGAGCTGCCTGGGGAGTGAGAGCGGCACGGTCAGCGCTGTCACGCCTCCCGCACGCTGACAGCGGCGCGGTGATGGCGGGGCGCCTCGATCTCGTCGAGCAGCGCGATCGCCAGGTCCGCATACGTGATCCGGCTGGCCAGGTCGCCATGCTCGGCGATCCGGTACCGGCCGGTGCGCGTGCCCTCATGGTCGAAGTCGCCCGCCGGGGCCACGTACGCCCAGTCCAGGTCACCCGTCCGCAACTCGTCGAGACCCGCCGCGTGGCCGAGAGAGAAGGGGCGGTACTCGTTCGGGAAGCCGGGCTCGTCCATCAGGGGAGCACCGGACGCACCCGGCATGATCGACGCGAGCCCGACCACCACCAGGCGGCGCACGCCCGCCTTCGCCAGGCCGGTGGCCAGGGCGCGGGACGACGCGGGGAAGAACTCGTGCGGTGGCACGGACAGGTCCGCGGCGGCACTGATGGCGGCGTCATGCCCGGCGGCCGCATGCTCGATGCTCACCGCGTCCGTGACGTCGCCCGCCACGACCCGCACGTCGGTCAGGCCACTGTGGCCCGCGGGGTCGCGCACCACGGCGGTGACCTGGTGGCCGCGTCGGTGCGCCTCAGCGACAGCCTGCCGCCCGGCCCGGCCTCCCGCGCCGAAGACCACGATGTTCATGACGAACCGCCTCTCAACAGAGCCGGAGCCCGTGCGCCCCGGACAGTTCTCGGACGCTATCGAGGGCCGCGGTTACCACGGGGATACCGGCTAGGGTGAGGCCATGAGGGAACCCCTGCCCGCCGACATGTTCGACGAACTGTGCCCTTCCTCGCTCAATCCGATCCGATTCGGCGACAAGTGGGCAGCGCTCGTCATCCGCTGTCTCGAGCACGGGCCGCGCCGGTTCTCCGAGTTGCGCGTCCCGCTGAGCCGCGTCACTCCCAAGGTCCTCACCCAGTCGCTGCGGTCCCTCGAACGAGATGGTCTGGTCAAGCGCACCGTCTACGCCGAGGCCACCCCGCATGTCGAGTACGAACTGACGCCGCTGGGCCGCAGCATGCTCCAACCGCTAGCGGTCGCTTGCGCCTGGGCGGCGGAACACTGGGACGAACTGCTCGACGCCCGCGAGTCGTACGAGACCGCCGCCCGCCTCGACCGGGCCGGATAACGCGACGGGCAGCGGTCCTGCTCTGCCAGGAGGCCCGGCCGTGCCTGCCGCCGCGGAGACAAGCACTCAGGTTGCCACGGTCAGCCCTTGACGCTGCCCTGGGTCAGGCCGGAACGCCAGTAGCGCTGCAGAACGAGCATCGCGGCGGCCAGCGGGAGGATCGAGAGGAACGCTCCGCCCACCGTGAGCTGGTAGAGCTCGGGATTGCGGTCGGCCGCCGACTGCCAGGTGGTGAGGCCCAGCGTGATGGGGTACTTACGGTCGTCGGAGAGCATGACCAGCGGCAGGAAGTAGTTGTTCCAGATGCCGACGAACTGGAAGAGGAAGACGGTCACGAGCGCGGGTGTCATGGTGCGCAGCACGAGTGTGCAGAAGATCCGCCACTCGCCGGCGCCGTCGACACGGGCCGCCTCCAGCATCTCGGCCGGGACGGCCGCCTCGGCGTAGATCCTGCACAGATACACGCCGAACGGGCTGACAATGCTGGGGATCAGCACGGCCCAGTAGGTGTTGGCCAGGCCCACCTTGCTGAACAGCAGGTACAGCGGCAGGGCGAGCGTGGTGCTGGGGAGCAGAACACCGGCGAGTACGCCTTTGAAGACGGTCTCCCGACCGCGGAAGCGGTAGACGGCGAGGGCGTAGCCGGCGGCACAGGCGAGCAGGGTGGCCAGCGCGCCGCCCACCCCCGCGTACAGGACGCTGTTCCATGTCCAGTTCCAGAAGATGCCGTCGCCGTAGGAGAAGACCTTCGACAGGTTGTGCAGCCACTGCGGGTCGGAGAACCACAGTCCGAAGGTGCCGAAGAGTCCGGCACTGCTCTTGGTGGAGGCCACCACCAGCCAGTAGACGGGCAGCAGGAAGTAGAGCGCCGCGACCGTCAGCAGCGCGACAAGCAGGATCCGCGAGGGCTTCACCCCACGGCGTGACCTGCCGTCACGGGCTTGCCCGGCGGCCCGTGAAGCGTGGGCGGAGGCGGCCACCGGCTTTTTGATGTGGGGTGTGGACACGCTCACCGTGCGTCCCTTCTTTCCTTGCGGTTCACCAGGCTGAGGAAGCCGAAGGACAGCACGCTCGCGACCAGGGCGAGGATCACCGACTCGGCCGCGGCGAGGTAGATGTTGTTGTTGGCGAACGCCTCGTTGTAGGCGCTCAGGTTCGGTGTGTACGAATTGGTGACCGTCGAGGTCAGCGGCTTGATGACCAGCGGTTCGGCGAACAGTTGCAGCGTCCCGATCATGGAGAAGACGCCGGTGAGCACCAGGGCGGGCCGGGCCAGGGGCAGCTTGATCCGGATCGCCGTCTGCCATGCGTTGGCGCCGTCGATGCGCGCGGCTTCGTAGAGCTCCTGCGGGATCGCCTTGAGCTGGGCGACGATCACCAGCATGTTGTAGCCGGCGAACTCCCAGATCACGATGTTGGCGATGGACCACAGCACGCTGTCGTAGCCGAGGAAGTCGGGCGCGAGCCCGACCCTGCCGAGCAGGTCGGCGATCGGGCTCACGCCCGGCACATACAGAAAGCCCCACAGGACGGAGGCGATGACGCCGGGGACGCCGTACGGCAGGAAGTAGGCGGCGCGCAGGACGCCTGCCCAGCGGTGGGACAGCGTGTCGAGTGCCAGCGCCAGCGCGGTGGACAGCAGCAGCATCACCGGGATCTGCACGAGGCCGAAGAGCAGCACCCGCGCGAAGCTCTCCAGGAAGGCCGACTGCTCCAGGGCGAGGGCATAGTTGTCCAGCCCGGCGAAGCCGACGGTGGCCGGACCGAGGCCCAGCGGACCGGAGCGGACCGGGGTGAGCAGGCTCTGGTAGACCGCGTAGCCGAGCGGGAGAACGAAAGTGCACAGAAAGAGGGCGACGAAGGGGAGCAGGAACCCCCATGCCGCCCGGTCGGGGCGGGCGGAGCGCCGGCTGCCCGGTGCGGACTTCGTCGTCCGGCGGATCGTGGTGCTCATCGCGCGCCCCTCGCTTTCAGTCCCTTGGCCAGCAGGTTGTCCACGGTGCGTTTCTGTGCGTCGGCCAGTGACCCGGCGAGGGTGCCTGGTCCGGCTATGGCGGCGCCGAAGGCGTCCTGGAGCTGGGAGAAGTCGGCATCCGTGGTGGGCGACCACTTCCAGGAGGTGTCGATGGCCCGGTCGGAGGCGATGAACACGTCGTTGTACCGCTGTCCGCCGAAGAACGGGTCGGGCCGGTCGAGTGCCGATCCGCGGAAGATGCCCGCGGCGGCGGGCCAGCCGTAGCCGACGGCGATGTTCAGGTCGACGGCCCGGCGATCGGTGTTGAGCCAGTGTGCGAACTTCAGCGCTTCACGCGGATGGCGGGTGCCCTGAAGGATCGCGGTGGACGATCCGCCCCAGTTGGCCGAGGCGTTCTGTCCCGTCTGCCACTGAGGCAGCGGGGCGACCCGCCACTTCCCCGCGGTGCCCGGCGCGTTGCCGCGCAGCAGGGCATCGCCCCACTGCGGTCCGACCCAGGCGGCGATCCTTCCGGTCTGGACGTGCCGGTACCAGGCGCTGGACATGTCGGGTTCGACGAAGACGAGGTCGTCGCGGACCATCCTCTCCCAGTAGTCCGCGACCTCGCGGGAGAGACCGTCGTTCATGGCGACGATCCAGGTGTTGCCCTGGGTGCGCACCCACCGGGCACCGCGCTGCCAGCACATCGCGGCGAACCAGCTGGGCTGGTTGGGTGCGAAGGCGCATATCCGGGCGCCGTTGCCGCGGGCCTTGACCACGCGGGCGGCCTGTTCGAAATCGGCCCAGGTGGCGGGCGTTTCGATGCCCCATTTCGCGAAGAGGTCCCGGCGGTGGAAGAGTCCCATCGGGCCGGACGCCTGAGGGATGGTGTAGACCCGGCCGTCGAAGACGCCCTGCTTCCACTGCCACGGAACATAGCTGTCGCGCAGCTCGTCGGCACCGTATTCGCTCAGGTCCGTCAGGCCGTTGACCAGCATGAAGCCGGGAAGCTCGTGGTACTCGACCTGCGCCAGGTCCGGGGGGTTCCCGGCCGTCAGCGAGGAGTGCATCTTCTGGTAGCCGCCCTGGACGTTGGCGGGGACGGTCTGCATCTCGACATGGATGTCAGGGTGCGTCCGGTTCCACAGGTCGACGGTCTTCTGCATCGGCACCCACGTCCAGAAGACCAGCTCGACCTTCTGGCCGCGGCGCGTGGGTTCCTGCCTGGTGGTGCGGGCGGCTCCGACGGTCTGGCCGCAGGCGGTCAGGGCGGGGGCGGCGGTGACCGCCGCGGCCGTCCCGGCGCCCCACCGGAGAACGGCTCTCCGCGATGGTGTTGGCGTGTCCATTTATGTCCCTTTGTTCTATGGTTCACTCAGCACGGCTCAGCCGGTCTTCACGGCTTGCCCAGTACGGCTACGCCGGCCGCCGGCAGCACGATGCGGTCGATGGGGGCCGTCCCCCGGGCCAGGGCGTCGGTCATCGGCTCGACCAGCCTGACCTCGACCTCTTCTCGGCCGTGGTTCAGCAGGAAGACGAATCGTCGGCCGTCGCCCTCGCGGACGGTCGCCTGGACCTGCTCAGGAAGACCGGTCAGTACCGGCCCGGCGCACGCGGTGCGGCTCACCTCATCCGTCAGGGCCCGCAGGGCCTCGGGTGAGAGACGCGTGGCGACGTACCACGCGACGCCCTCGCCGAAGACGTGGCGCGTGATGGCCGGCTGTCCGGCCAGCGGCCCCGAGTCGAACGCGGCCACCGCCCGCGCCCCCTCGGGTACGACGACTTCCGACCACAGGTCTCCACGGCTGACCGTACCGTCGTGGTGCCGCAGGTCCACCGTCTCCTTCTCCGCCAGCGGCCAGAACTCCTCGACGCGCAGGCCCAGTACCTCGCGCAGCGGCGCGGGGTATCCGCCCAGGTGCACCCGGTCGGATTCGTCGACGATGCCGGAGAAGAACGACACCAGCAGGTGGCCGCCACCGCGTACGAACTCGGTGAGGCGTGTCGCGTCCCGCTCCTTCAGCAGGTACAGGCTGGGTACGACGACGAGGCGGTACCCGGACAGGTCGCGGTCGGGGGGTACGACGTCGCAGGCGATGCCGGCTTCGAACAGCGGCCGGTAGTGGGCGAGCGCGATCTCCATCTGGTCCAGCGCGGTGGACGGGTGCGAGTCCAGCTCCAGCGCCCACCAGCTGTTCCAGTCCAGCACCAGGGCGACTTCGGCGGTGGACCGTGTGCCGGCGATCTGCGGCACGGAGGCGAGTTCGCGGCCCAGCTCGCACACTTCGCGGAAGGTGCGGGTGTCGGTGCCGCCGTGCGGGAGCATCGCCGAGTGGTACTTCTCGGCGCCGCCCCTGGACTGGCGCCACTGGAAGTACAGCACCGCGTCCGCGCCCTGGGCGACCGCCTGCCAGCTCCACAGGCGCATCCGTCCCGGCTCCTTGGGCCCGTTGCGGTCGCGCCAGTTCACCGCGCTGGGCGCCTGTTCCATCAGCATCCACGGCTGACCGCCGCGGGCGGAGCGGGTGACGTCGAAGATGAAACCGGCCGAGATGTGCGTGTCCTGGTCGTGCGGGTCCTGGTAGACGTCGACCGATACGACGTCCTCCTCGGCGGCCCAGCGGAAGGCGTCGACGGGTTTGTGCACGCCGATGAAGTTCGTGGTGACGGGGACGTCCGGGGTGATCCGCCGCAGCACCTCCTTCTCCGCCAGGTAGCACTGGAGCAGCGCGTCGTCGGAGAAACGGGCGAAGTCCAGCTGCTGCGCGGGGTTGGGGAAGGTCGGCGCGAGCCGCGGCGGCAGCACCTCGTCGAAGCTGTCATACCGCTGCGCCCAGAACGCCGTCGACCAGGCCTCGTTGAGCGCCTCGATGCCGCCGTACCGGTCGGACAGCCAGCGCCGGAAGTCGGCCGCCGACTCCTCGCACCAGCACATCGCGGTGTGGCAGCCGTACTCGTTGCCGATGTGCCACATCTCCAGCGCCGGGTGGTCGGCGTAGCGGGTGGCCAGCCGCTCGACCAGGCGCGTGGCGTGGCTGCGGTACACGCCGCTGGAGGGGCAGTAGTGCTGCCGCCCGCCCGGCCACATCCGGCGGCCGTCGGCGGTCTCGGGAAGGATCCGAGGGTGCCGCCGGGACAGCCACGGCGGCGGAGAGGCCGTCATGGTGGCCAGGCACACTGCCACTCCCGCCCCGGCGAGGTTGTCCATGACCCGGTCGAACCAGGTGAAGTCGTACTCGCCGGGCCTCGGTTCGGCCTTGGCCCACGAGAAGATGCCGGCCGTCACCATGGAGACGCCCGCCTCCTTCATCAGCGAGACGTCCTCGGCCCACACCTCCTCGGGCCACTGCTCGGGGTTGTAGTCGCCGCCGAAGGCGATCCCGGCCGGGCGCAGGCGCCGCCGGCTGTCGGTTGCTACCGCATCTGCCTCTTGCATGCCGGTCAGTCTTGGAGCGCTGCCGCGATCTCGTCAAGATATATGCATTATTAATTAAAAGAGCTAGGCTGGCGTCGGAACGGAAGGGGAGGTTCGCGATGACGAAATGCCGCAGGATGGCGGGGCGCGTAGCGGTGATCACCGGCGCCGCGCACGGTATCGGCGCGGCCACGGCCCACAGGCTCGCGGCCGAGGGCGCGGCGGTCGTGGTCACCGACGTGGACGACGCGGCGGGAGAGGCGGTCGCGGCAGACATAGCCGCGAGCGGAGGACGGGCGGAATACGTGCGCTGCGACGTGACCTCCGCCTCCGACTGGGAGAGCCTGGGCCGCCATGTCGACCGGCGTCACGGACGGCTGGACGTGCTGCACAGCAACGCCTACGCCCAGCTCAACAAGCCCGCCCACGAACTGAGCGAGGCCGAGTGGGACGGTCAGATGGCCGTGCTGCTGAAGCCGGCCTGGCGGGGAATGAAGACATTCGCGACCCCGCTGCGCGAGGCAACGGGGTCCGTGATCCTCACCTCCTCGGTGCACGCGGTCATCGGCCTGCCCGGCCACGCCGCATACGCCGCGGCGAAGGGCGCTCTGTGCTCGCTGGGGCGCCAACTGGCCGTCGAGTACGGACCGGACATCCGGGTCAACACCGTGCTGCCCGGCCCCATCCTCACCGCCGCCTGGGACACGATCCCCGAGCCCGACCGGGTGCGCAGCGTGGCGGCCACGGCGGCCAAGCGGTTCGGGCAGCCGGAGGAGGTGGCCGCCGCCGTCGCCTTCCTGGCATCCGCCGACGCCTCCTATGTGACCGGCGCGAGCCTTGTGGTTGACGGAGGATGGAGCGTCATGAAGGAGTCCTCGTGAGCGGCGCGCACGAGGCGGTCAGCTGTGCCCGAGGCCCGCGCGCAGGGCTCGAGCGAAACGGAGAACCTGATGATCCATCCCGGTAAAGGGCTGCACGGCCAAGCCGTGGAGGAGATAGGCCGGCGCATCATCCGCGGTGACTACCCGCCGGGCTCCGTCCTGCACCCGGACAAGCTCGAAGCGGAACTCGGCGTCAGCAAGACCGTGGTACGCGAGGCGTTGCGGGTACTGGCCTCCAAGGGACTGATCGAATCCCGGCAGAAGCGCGGCACCACGATCCGGCCCCGTGCCCACTGGAACCTGCTCGACAGCGACCTGCTGAACTGGCAGAGCAGCAGCGCTCCGACCGAAGGCTTTCTGGAAGACCTCGCCGAGGTCCGCGCCCTCGTCGAGCCCGCCGGCGCCCGGTTCGCCGCGGCCCGCCGTACCGAATCCGACCTGGCCGCGATGCGGCGAGCGCTCGATGGCATGGCGGCGGCCGGGACGGACGGCGACGCCATGGTTGAGGCCGACCTGGCCTTCCACCGAGCCCTGCTGAATGCCGCGCACAACGAACTGCTGAGCCGGATGGAGGTCGTCATCGAGGCCGGTCTGCGCATACGCGACGGGATCGTGCACGGTGCCCAGCACTTCTCCGACTCCGTACCGGTCCACCGGGAACTGCTGCGAGCCATCGAGGCGGGCGACCCGGACGCCGCCGCGGCCGCCGTCGAGTCGCTGCTCACGCAAGCGTCCCGGGACTTGGCGGCCGTGCGGTCGAGGGACGAACGCGACGCGGACGACGCAGACACCGCCGAGGCCGTGCAGGAGGAAGCCCCTTGAAAATCACCGGCCTTGAGACATTCCTGGTGGCTCCCCGCTGGCTGTTCCTGCGCATCGCCACCGACGAGGGGATCACCGGCTGGGGCGAACCAGTGATCGAGGGCCGCGCCGCGACCGTACGCGCCGCGGTCCATGAACTGGCCGACCACCTCATCGGGCAGGACCCGCTGCGCATCGAGGACCACTGGCAGGTGCTCACCAAGGGCGGCTTCTACCGTGGCGGTCCGATCCTGTCCAGCGCCGTCGCGGGCATCGATCAGGCGCTGTGGGACATCGCCGGCAAGACCTACGGCGTGCCGGTACACCGTCTCCTCGGCGGCCCCGTACGTGACCGCGTGCGGATGTACGCCTGGATCGGCGGCGACCGCCCGAGCGACGTGGCCGAGCTCGCCAGGGAACAGGTACAGGCGGGCTTCACGGCCGTGAAGATGAACGCTTCGGCCGAACTCGCCCCGATCGACACCCCGGCACGCACCGCCCAGGTCGTCGAGCGCGTGGCGGCCGTCCGCGAGGTGCTCGGTGACGAGCGGGACGTCGCCGTCGACTTCCACGGCCGGGTCTCCACCGCCATGTCGCGCCGTCTGCTGCCCCTGCTCGAACCGCTGCACCCGCTGTTCGTCGAAGAGCCCGTCCTGCCGGAACACTCCGGCCACCTGCGCAGCCTGGTGGAGTCCACGAGCGTGCCGCTCGCGACCGGTGAACGCCTCTACTCGCGCTGGGACTTCCGCGAGGTACTGACCAGCGGCATCGCCGTTGCCCAGCCGGACCTGTCCCACGCCGGCGGCATCTCCGAGGTCCGCCGCATCGCGGCCATGGCCGAAGCGTACGACGTCGCCATGGCACCGCACTGCCCGCTCGGCCCGATCGCCCTCGCCGCCAGCCTGCAGATCGCCTTCGCGGTACCGAACTTCCTCATCCAGGAACAGAGCATGGGTATCCACTACAACCGGCAGTGTGACCTGCTGGACTACGTGCTGGACCCGGAACCTTTCCGGTTCGACAACGGCTGCGCCGTCGTGGGCTCCCGCCCCGGCCTGGGCGTCGAGATCGACGAGAAGGCGGTACGCCGCGCCGCCGAGACCGGACACCACTGGCGCAACCCGGTATGGCGCAGCGCCGACGGCTCTTTCACCGAATGGTGACGCCCCACAACCACCCTCAGGCACCCGGCGTCGACACGGCGCCCCGCATCCTCGCTTCCCAGGAGAGCCCCCTCCGATGAATCTCGTGGAATCGCTCCGAACACGCCGCCTGCTGGCGATCGTGCGTGGCAACGATCCCGACGCCGCACTGCGCACCGTCCTGACCCTCGCCGAGGAAGGCATCGAGGCCATTGAGGTCTCGCTGACCACCAACGACGCACTGGCGGTGATCGCGCGGGCGCGCGCCGAACTCGGCCCCGAGGCGCTGGTGGGTGCCGGGACCGTGCGCACCGCCGCCGACGCCGTCCGTGCCGTGGACGCCGGCGCCTCGTATCTCGTGACCCCGGCACTCGTCGACGGCCTGCACTCCACCGTCGGTCCGGACATCCCCGTGCTGATGGGCGCCCTGACGCCCAGCGAGGTCGAACTCGCCCTCGCCCGGGGCGCCTGCGCGATCAAGCTCTTTCCCGGCTCACTCGGCGGACCCCCCTACCTGGGCGCACTGCGCGACCCCTTCCCGGAGGTGCCGTTCGTGCCCGTCGGCGGAGTCGACGCGACGGCCGCCCGCGACTACCTCGACCGGGGCGCGCTCGCCGTCGGCGTGGGCTCCCCGCTGATCGGCGACGCCGCGGACGGCGGAGACCTCAGCGAACTCCGGAGCCGGGCGGCCGCGTTCCGCGCGGCCGTCACGCGGGAGACACCATGACGACACCGGCTTCTCCGGCCGCGCCCGAAGTGGTGACCTTCGGTGAGACGATGGCGGCAATGCGGGCCCACGGCGCTCTGCGGCTGGGCGGAAACCTCGGCCTTTCCGTAGCGGGAGCCGAATCCAACGTCGCCATCGGCCTGGCCCGGCTCGGACACCGGGTGCGCTGGGCCGGCCGGGTCGGTGCGGACGAACTCGGCGCGCTGGTGCTGCGTACGCTGCGCGCCGAGAACATCGACACCGGCTACGCGGTCACCGACGACACCGGCCGCCCCACGGGACTGCTGCTGACCGAACCCCGCACGGGCACGCTGACCCGCGTCAGCTACTACCGCTCCGGCTCCGCGGGGTCGGCCGTCTCACCGGCTGACGTGCTGCCCACGCTGACCCCCGGATCGCGTGTCCTCCATCTGACCGGCATCACGCCCGCACTCAGCCCGTCGGCGGCCGAGGCCACACTGGCCGCCGCCACCACAGCGCGCGACGCCGGCATCACCGTGTGCCTCGATGTCAACTACCGCTCACGGCTGTGGACCGCCGACCGCGCCCGCACGACTCTCCGGCCGCTGCTGGCCCGCACCGACCTGCTCATCGCCTCCGAGGACGAGCTGCCGCTGGCGCTGGAACGGCCCGACGCGGGCGAATCCGAGGGCGTACAGAGCCTCCTGGCCGAAGGCGTCACCGAGGTGCTCATCAAGCGCGGCGCACGCGGGGCGACCAGCTTCACCGCCGACGGCACAACCGACCGCGCGGCGCGGCAGGTCAGCACGGTCGATCTGGTCGGCGCGGGCGACGCCTTCGTGGCCGGATACCTGTCGGGACTCCTCCAGGGCGCCGACATCCCCGCCCGTCTGCACCGAGCCGTCACCACCGCGGCCTTCGCCGTCACCAGCCGGGGCGACTGGGAAGGCCTGCCGACGCAGGACGAACTCGGCCTGTTCGACCAGCCAGACGGCACCACCATCCGCTGACCGAGGAGACCGACCATGGCATCCGCCGCAGAGCAGCAGGTGACGATCGCGGTCCCGGGCGGTTACGAGCTCGCCGAAGGGGGCCGCTGGGTCGGCGGCCGGTTCGTGTACGTGGACATCCTCAGCGGCCGGCTCTTCGAGCTGCCCGAGGGCGTCGGCAACGCGCCGCGCCAGCTGGCCCGGCTCGACGTACCGCTCGGCGCCGTCGCGCCGGTACGCGACCGGCCGGACCTGTGGATCGCCGCCGCGGGCACCGGAATCGCGCTGCTCACCGCCGACGGCGAACTGGAGTGGCTGGACCGCCCCGAGGACCGCGCCACGGTCCCCAGCCGGATGAACGACGGCGTCGCGGACCCCGCCGGCCGCTTCTGGGCCGGCAGCATGCCCTACGACGGCACCCCCGGCGCGGGCTCGCTGTACCGCACGGATCCCGACGGCACGGTGGTACGCGTCCTCGACGGCCTCACCATCGTCAACGGACCGGCATTCAACGCCGACGGCACGGCGCTGTACCTCGCGGACAGCGCTGCCGGCACCATCCACCGCCACCGGGTCGACCCGGCCACAGGCGACCTCACCGGCCCCGAGACCTTCGCCCGTTTCCGCGGCGATGAGGGCAGCCCCGATGGAATGACCGTCGACGACGAGGGCTGCCTGTGGGTCGCGGTATGGGGCGGCGGCGCGGTCCGCCGGTACCACCCCGACGGCCGCCTGCTCCAGACCCTGACAGTGCCCGCCCCGCAACCCACCTCCGTCTGCCTGCACCCCTCGGACTCCCGCGTCCTGATCACCACCGCCCGCCACGGGCTGAACCACCCGACGGCAGCCTCGGGCGCGGTGCTCAGCGCTCCCGCACCGGCCCGGGCACCGGAAACCCACTCCTGGGGCGGGGGCAGCCCCGCCCCACGATGAGGACCTCTCACCTTCCCCTGGGATCGGCCGCCTTCCGGAAGGCCTCGTGGACGAGCTTGGGCCGCTCCCCCGCGAAGGTCAGCATGCCCATGAGGGAAATACCGTTGTAGGCCTGGTTGTACCCGGCCCGTTCCTTGTAGTCCTTCAGCACCCAATAGGTGTAGCCGACGACGAAGTCGCTGCGCTCGGCCACCTGGGCCCAGTGGTCGGTGAAGCGGGCCGCCTGCCACTCCTCGGTGCCCTCCGTGGCGCTCGAGCCGTGGTTGCCGGCCTGTGACCACGTGCCGTTCTCAGTGATCAGGATCGGCTTGTGCGGGTACTTCGCATGCACCGCGTCGAGTGTCGGGCCGAGATCGGTGTCCTTGCCGTAGAAGTAGCCGAAGTACTCGTTGAAGCCGATCACGTCGGCGATGTCGAATGCGGGGTCGTTGCTGGTGTTGGAGGCCCAGGTCACGGGACGGGCGGTGAGGTCGACCGCGTGCACGGCCGCCTTGAGATCGGCGAGCCAGGCGCGGTAGACGGGGGCGCCGTCGCCGTCGATCTCCGACTCGTTCTGCAGACCCCAGAGGATCACTGACGGGTGGTTGTGCTGGTTCCACGCCATGGTCAGGGCCTGGGCCCGGGCGAGGCCGTAGCTGTTGGTCTGAAGCTTTTCCTGGGCGGTGTTGAGCCACATGGTGTCGATCTCGTCCATCACCATCACACCGTGCTCATCCGCCCAGTCGTAGACGTACGGGTGGCGGTTGTAGACACAGTTGCGGATGAAGTTGGCGCCCAGTGCCGGAACATGGCTCAGCTCCGTGTCGTACTCGGCCGGCGTCATCGCCCTGCCGTGCACCGCGGTCTCCTCATGCCAGTTGACGCCCTTGAGGAACACCGGCTCGCCGTTCAACCGCAGTTGCGCGCCGACGACCGACAGCTCGCGCACCCCATAGACCGTGGACAGCGTGTCCACGCGCGAACCGTGGCGTTTCGAGGCGGTCAGCGTGGCACGGGCCGTGAGCGTGTGCGGCGAGCCCGGGCTCCACCGTGGCGCGTCGGGTACGGGGACCGAGACGGGTACGACGCCGACCGATCCCGCCGCGATCCGGGCCGCGACAACGGTGGGCCGGCCGCCGCTCCCGTGCCCAGGATCCAGCGTGAGCCAGCCGTCGAAGTCGGTGGTGCCGTGGTTTTCGACGACGGCCCGTGCCTCGAGCCTCCCGCTCGCGCCGGCCGTGAGCAGCTTGGCGATGGTGACCTGCGGAACCGCCTCGATCCAGGCGGACCGGGTCAGGCCCGCGTAGGGCCAGTAGTCGACCGGCTTGTACGGGATCTCGTAGTTGTCGGTGACCGGCTGCGGAGTCGGGGCCGTGTAGTCGGCATAGCTGGCCCGGCGGAAGACCCGCACCGCGATCGTCTGCCGCGCCCCCGGCCGGAGCGCCCCCGCCACCGGCAGCGCGAAGGGCGAACTCGCCCCTTCGTGCTTGCCGAGGTAGCTGCCATCGAGCCAGACCTCGGCGCTGTAGCCGACAGCCAGGAAGGCCAGGCGTACGTGGCGGGCCCGCCAGGATCGGGGAACGTCGACGGCGGTGCGGTACCAGGCGTAGCCGTCGGCGAACGCCGTGCCCTTGCCGAAGGTGGCGGTCTCCGTGGCGAATCCGGGCGTGTCCAGCAGGTCCCAGGCGGCCGGGACGTCGATGAGGCCCCATGCGCTGTCATCGAGGTGCGGCGACTCCCAGCCCTCGCCGAGTCCGCGGTCGCGGGGGTCGAAGCGGAAGCGCCACCGCTTGTCCAGGGACAGGTACTCGCGGGTTGGCTCCCGGGTGCGCCAGCCCTCGAAGCCGGGGAGCACCGCGCCGTACTGGAAGACGACGTTGGTGCCGCCGACGTCGCGCACATGTGTGCCGGACGGCTCGATGTCCGGATGGGTGTCGAGCACCGGGCCGCCCGAAGCGGCCGTGGCCGTACCGGCCGCGGCCCATGCCTTGTCCGGCCATGCCGGCAGGGCGACACATCCGGCGGCGCCGAGCGCGGCGACGACGGCGCGCCGGGACGGGCGGCCCGCCGTCCGGGGGCGTTGTTCTGAAGGGTGGATGCGATCGGTCATGACGTGGGACTCCCTCGGCTCAGCGTCCGCGCGACGTCTGGGCGTTCACACGGTGGCTGGTGACATGCGTGTGTCCGTACGCCCCCACACCCTGGACGTCCCGGAGCACCCCGTCAAGGAATATTCATTAATAATGAATTGAGGTAGCCTGAGGCCGGCCCTGCCGGCCACGACACTCACCGCACACGAGCGACGGGCGACCTCATGACCGCACACGAACAGGCCACCACAGGCGAGACCACCGGTCGGCTCGCCATCACCCTGTGGGACTTCAGCTGGTACACGCAGGCCGGCCCCGGGGAGCCGTTCGCCGACCTCGACCGCGCCTTCGCCGAGGCGGTGGACCGCGGCTTCAACACCGTACGGATCTGCGCCATGCCCTTCCTGCTGTTCTCCGGCCGCGTCCCCGACCCGGAAACCCTCCGCATCCGCGGTCTGGGCAAGGAGTTCGGACAGCACACCCGCTGGTACAACGTGCGCGGCGGCTACCCGATAGACGGCCGTCGGCGCCTTGTCGAGCTGTTCGAGGCGGCCGCCCGGCACGACTGCCAGGTGATCGTGTCCTCGTGGGAGTACCAGCAGTCCCCCTGCTTCACCGACACCGACACCTGGCACCGCGCCCTGGCCGCGATCCCCGCACCGGAACGCGCCGAGGTGATGGCCGAAGCGCTGGGCAGGCTGCTGGACTTCCTCACCGAGCGCGGGCTGGCCGACCGCGTCGCCTACGTCGAGGTGCACAACGAGGTCGACAACTGCTCCCTGGTACCGGACGACGGCGGCACCCACTACTCCCGGCTGCGCGACCCTCTCGGCCGCGCCGTGGACCTGCTGCGGGCGCGCCACCCCGGCATCCCCGTCACGTACTCACTCGGAGAGCCCTGGCCACTTGAGCTCGACGACCTACCGGAACAGGCGCAGGTCGCCCACTTCCACTTCTACGTCTACGGCGTGCTCGGCGCGCTGTACCAGGCCGTGGGGCTCGGCCATGGCACCGAGCAGGCGCTCCCGACAGCCACCTGGCCCACCCCCGAACTGACCCGCATGCTGCGCCCCGACGCCCCCGCCTTCGCCGACTACCACCCCGACGAGCCCTGGCAGCTGGCGGCCACCGGGATCCCGCGCGAACTGTTCTACGCACACGACTGGGTCGACCCCGACCGCTGGGACCTGTGGCTCTACGAGAACTACCTCCCGCACCGCCAGGCCATGCGGCAGACCCTGGCCCTGTGGGTCGACTCGGTCGCCGCATTCGCCCGCCGCCGCGGAATCCCTGCCGTCCTCGGCGAAGGCGTGGTGGGATACACCCCTCTCCTGACGCGCTTCGAGGAGGACGCCGTCGGCAAGGACATCGCGGAGTTCGTCGTCGACCGATGCCTCACGGCAGGTTTCCAGGGCGTGGTTCTGACCTCCAACGCAGCGCCTCACCACCCCATGTGGAACACCGACCGGGACTGGATGCGCCGGGTCAACGCACGCGTTGTCGCCGGCTGAACGCCGCGGCGGGCGTCCGGGCCGCCGGTTCAGCGGGCGGGGCGCAGCTGTACGACGGCGATCGAGTAGGCCGGTACGGTCTGGCGGGTTGCGCTGCCCGCCGTCGCGGTCCCGATCGACGCGGCGTTCTTCAGGTACGAGTGCACCGTCGGGGTGGCCGAGGACGGGGTGAGCCCGCTGTAGGACAGGGTGATGGTCGCGTCGTTGGCGGGGTCCTTGTTGATGAGCATGACGCTCAGGTCGCCGTTGGCACGCCGCACGGCGTGCGCGGAGACCAGCGGTGTCGAGCCGGTGGCCCGGACCAGCGTGTCGCCCGGTGCACCCAGCCTGGTGATCATCCGGGTGCCGTGGTAGGGCGGGAAGGGCGTGTTCAACGGCGGTTCGCACGAGGCACCGCTGGACAGTATTCCTCCGTCGTCGTAGTCGGTGGCGCCCTCCACCGTGGTCACGTGGCTACAGTCCGTCCCGTTGTGCAGGTTCCACCAGTCGACGGTGAACGCGCCGTTCTCCATCCACGTCAGATACTCGTCGGGCGCGAACAGCCCGTTCGGGGAGGTGTTCTTGTAGGCGTTGGCGTTGGCTTCCGTCACCGCGATGCCCACGTTGGGCGCGTTGCTCCCGGTGTACTGGTTGATCAGGGACCGCAGGGTGGCGGCCATGCCCGGGATCTCGGCCTGAGGTTTGCCCAGCAGGTCCGCCTGGCTGTTGCCGATCGGATAGTGGTGCACGATCACGAAATCGACTGTCGATCCGGCGATCGACATGACCGTGTGGTTCCAGTCCATCGAGTCGCCGGGCCCGGTGATTCCGTCCGGCCAGGCTCCCGGGGTGGTCAGCACCGCACCGATCTTGATGGACGGGTCGACGGCCTTCATGGCCCTGGCGTGCTGCACGAGGTTGGTCGCGTACGTCGTGGCGGTCTTGCTGGCGTGGTGGTCGGTCTCCCAGGTGGCGCCGTAGAGGCCGTTGCCGTAGACCTCGTTGCCGATCTCCCAGTACTTCACCCCGTAGCCCTTGGTCACGTTCGCGTACCGCACCCAGGCCGCGGCTTCGTCGGGCGTGCCCGAGCCGTAGTTGGCGGTGATGATGGGCTGCGCGCCGGTAGCGCGTACCGTGCCCATGAAGGTGTCGAAGTCCGTGTTGGGGGCGACGTAACCACCCTCGACGGTGTGCGTCTGCCAGTGGTAGCCGTCGGCGTAGCCGCCACCCGGATAGCGAACCATCCCGGTGCCGGCGTCCTTGAGCAGCCCGGGGACGGCCGGGTGGTTCATGTTGCCGTCGTAGACCGCGACGTTCATGCCGACACCGGTGGCCGGAATCCTCGCCAGCGCGCGGCCCGTGTCGACCGTCACCGAGGCGGTGACGGCGGCGGCAGCGGCTGCCGCCGGCGGTGTCGCGGCCATGCCCGAACCTGCCGCGACCAGCGGCACAGCAGCGGCCAGCCCGACCAACCGGGCGCCGTACCGATGAACCAACCTCTGAACCAACCTCCGCATGAGCTCCTCCAACGGGATGACGACCGAGGCGGGTGGAGTCGAGACGGGCGCCGTGGTCTGCCCGTCCGGAAGTGCGGGAGAGCCATTCACGAGGGCGAAAGTTTCGCTCCTCATCGTCAGATAATTTCCAGGGAGGTTAGCGGCGGCCACCTCTGTGGTCAATGGCCACAGCTCTTCTCACACGACCGTCCCGCGCACGCCAAGGCGCCCGCAGCCGGCCCATGGTGGGCTGCGGGCGCCAACGCCGATGCTGAAGTGAGAAATCGGCGGTGCGAGGTCAGCTCTTGGGCGGAGCCGTACTGGACCGGACCGTCAGGGTGGTCGCGATCTCCAACCCGACCTGGGGTGCCTCCTCACCGCGACCGAGCGTGAGCGCCAACTCCGTTGCGGCGACGGCCATTTCGGTCAGGGGCTGGTGGACGGTGGTCAGGGGCGGGTCCACCCAGGCCACGACGGGCAGGTCGTCGAAGCCGACGACGCTCAGGTCGTCGGGAATACGCAGGCCGGCCTCACGCGCCGCCTGGTAGACGCCGAGCGCCTGTAGGTCGTTGGCGGCGAAGATCGCCGTCGGACGCTCGGGCAGGGCCAGCAGGGAACGGGCCGCCACGCAGCCCGCCTCACGGGTCAGTGGCGCCCGCACGACCAGTTCCTGGTCGGCCGTCAGCCCGGCGGCCCGCATCGCGGAGCGGTATCCGTCCAGCCGGGCGCAGCAGCACAGCACGTCCTCCGGACCGCTGATCATCGCGATGCGCCGGTGCCCGAGCCCGGTGAGGTGGCGGGTCGCGGCCCGGCCGCCCGACCAGTTGGTGGCGCCCACGAACGGAACGTCGTCCGGCAGCTCCGTGGTCGGGTCGAAGACGACGAACGGGATCCCCTTCGCCTTCAGTTGCTCACGCTCGGCCTCGGAGAGCTGGGCCACGGACAGCACGCAGTTCGGACACCGCGAGACGGTGTCGTCCCAGGCGGGCGCGGCGGCGTCGTGCAGCCCGAACTCGGACACCATCAGTCCCACGCGGTGCCGACGGGCGACCCGCTCCACGCCCCGGATGATCTCGACCGCCCACATGTCCTTGAGCTCACGGAACACGAGCTCCACGACGTTGCTCCGGTTGGCTCCCGTCGGCTTGCGGTAGCCGTACTTGTCGACCAGCGCCTCGACCCGCGCCCGCGTGTCCGCGGAGACCCCCGACTTGCCGTTGATCACCTTGGACACGGTCGGCACCGAGACCCCCGCCGACTCGGCGATGTACGCGATGGTGACCGGCCGGGACGCGTCACCCTGCTCGCCGTCCTTGTCCACCGGCCCGTCAGCTGCGTAGTCCGCCAAGGTCGCCTTCCCGATCATCGAACCGCTCGCGCCCGGCGGAGGCCTGACACGAAAGCGGGTTGACCAGCGTCGTATGGATGTGCCCGGCCATTCTGGCATCTCTTGCCGACGAACCTGTGGCCTCGAACACAGCTTCATGTTTATTTCTCCGCCGCACACAGCGAAAGTTTCTCTCACTGGAAATTGGATAGGGCAATCCGATTGCTAGACTGGTCGGCATGAACCCTGGCGCCCAGCACACCGGCGACCCCGCCGCCCAGCCTCTGCGCAGCGACGCCGAGCGCAACCGGGAGCGGATCATCGCCACCGCGCGCACGGTGTTCGCGCGCGACGGGCTGAACGCCTCCATGGCCTCCGTGGCCCGCGAGGCGGGAGTGGGGATCGCCACCATCTTCCGCCGCTTCCCCACCAAGGAGGAGCTGGTCGCTGCCGTCTTCTCCGACCGCATGGACGCCTACGCCGACGCGGTCGCCGTCGCCCTCGACGACCCCGACCCCTGGAACGGTCTCGCGGGATTCATCGAAACCGTCTGCGCGATGCAGGCCGCCGACTACGGCTTCGCCGACGTACTCACCATGACCTTCCCCACCGCAAAGGCCCTGGAGCAGCGGCGAAACGAGGCATACGAGGACTACGTACAGCTCATCAACCGCGCCAAGGCCGCAGGCCGCCTGCGCGAGGACTTCGACCCCTCGGACCTGGTGCTGGTGCACATGGCCAACGCCGGCGTCGTGAACGCCTGCGGCGATGCCGCCCCCGACGCCTGGCGACGCGTCGTCGCCCTGCTGATCCAGTCCTTCGAGGCCCCCGCCCGCGGCCCTCTGCCCGCCTCGCCCGAGCACAGCGCTCTCTACAAGGCCATGCTCCGCGTCAGCTCGGCGGACATCACCGCACCGGCGCCGGACAAGAGCAGCTGACCTCAGGCCCCCGACAACCGCGAGCTCAGTGGTGAAGAACCATCAGCTCTGGCCGCTCGAGGAACCGGGCGATGTCGCGCAGGACGAGCGAACCGAGTTCGCCGTCGACGAGGCGGTGGTCGAACGACAAGGTGAGGGTCGCGGTCTCGCGCAGCCGTATGCGCCCCTTGTGTTCCCAGGGCGTTCGCCGCACCTGGCCGAAACAGAGGATCGCTGCTTCACCAGGGTTGAGGATCGGTGTTCCGCCGTCGATACCGAACACACCGATGTTGGTGATCGTGAACGTCCCGTTTCTCATCCGCTCGGGTGGCGTCTTGCCGGCGCGGGCCTGATCGATGAGGTCAGTGAGCGCCGAGGCGATCTCACGCAGGGAGAGCCGCTGGGCCGCGGCGATATTGGGGACGATGAGCCCTCTCGGCGTTGCCGCGGCGATGCCGAGGTTGACGTCGGAGTACTGGACGATCTCACCGGCCGCGGCGTCCCACTTCGCATTGATCTCGGGATGCCGCGCGATGGCAGTCAACGCTGCCTTGATGACGAGACACAGCGGTGTCAGACGCACACTCCCGAACGCCTTTTCGGCGCGTGCCCGCTCCAGCAGTTTGAGGGACCGCTGCACGTCGACGGTGACCCATTCCGTGACATGCGGAGCGGTGAAGGCGCTCTTGACCATGGCCTCCGCGGTGTGCTTGCGCACTCCGCGAATCGGCGTGCGCACCACGTCGTCACGGAGGAGGTCGGGGGCGTTCAGCGCGGTTGTCTGCTTCTCGGCGAGGTGGTGCACATCCTCGCGTGTGATGCGTCCCGACGGGCCTGTGGCGGTCACGAGCCGCAGGTCGACTCCGAGGTCGCGGGCGAGCTTGCGCACCGGCGGAGTGGCGAGGGATTTCCGGGAGGAAGGTGCGACGGCCGGTGGCTCGGGCTTCCTCTTTCGCGGGCGTCGCGCTGTCTGCGCGTGCGTCGGCCCATAGCCGACCAGGACGGGCTCGCGGACGGGGGCGGACGGCTGCTCGCCCTGGGCAGGCGGATCGACGGACCCTTGGAGTGTGGCGTCGGGTTCGGGCCCCGCCTGCGGGGCGCTGTCGTCCTCGACCGCGAACGCGATGATCGGCGCGCCCACGGCTACCGCCTGGCCGGCGGCACAGAGGACTTCGGTGACGGTCCCGGCGTACGGGCTGGGCAGCTCCACCACTGCCTTCGCCGTCTCGATCTCCACGATGATGTCGTTGACGCCGATCGGGTCGCCGGGTCCCACGCGCCACTCGAGGATCTCGGCCTCGGTGAGACCCTCGCCGACATCGGGCAGATGGAAGTGCTTGGTTACGAGCATCGTGTCCTCCGGGAGAGGTTCGCCGGACGGTTTAGGGGGCACACACCCGGTCGACAGCGTCGAGAACTCGATCGAGATCGGGCAGGTAGTCGTCTTCCGCCCGCGCCGGCGGATAGGGGACGTTGTAGCCACCGACCCGTTGCACAGGGACCTCGAGGTCATGGAAGCAGTGCTGCATGACCGTCGCACCGATTTCCGCGCCCAGGCCGACGTTGACGGGCGCCTCGTGTACGACCACGACACGTCCCGTCTTCGACGCCGAGCGGCACAGCTCGGTGGTGTCGAGCGGCGACAGCGAGCGGAGGTCCAGGACTTCCAGCGAACGGCCTTCGGAGGCGGCGACCTCGGCCGCGTTGAGCGCGACCGCGACCGTGGGCCCGTACGCGACCAGGGTGACGTCGGCGCCCTCGCGCAGGACCCGGGCGCGCTCCAAGGTGTCGCCGTCCACGGGGCGGCCGAGGTCCACCTCGGCCCGGTCCCAGTATCGGCGCTTCGGCTCGTAGAAGATGACGGGGTCGTCGCACGCGATCGCGGCGCGGAGCAGGTCGTACGCGTCCTGGGGATGGCCGCACGCCACGACGCGCAGCCCGGCCGTGTGGCAGAAGTACGCCTCATTCGACTCGCTGTGGTGCTCGACCGCGCCGATCCCGCCGCCCACCGGGATCCGGATGGTGACGGGAAGCCGCAGCAGTCCGCGGGACCGCGCCCGCATCTTCGCCAGTTGGCTGACGATCTGATCGAAGGCGGGGTAGACGAAACCGTCGAACTGGATCTCGCACACCGGCCGGTACCCCCGGAGGGCCAGGCCGATCGCCGTCCCGACGATCCCCGATTCGGCCAGCGGGGTGTCCACGACGCGGTCGCCGAACTCGGCGGCCAAACCATCGGTCACCCGGAACACCCCGCCCAGGGAGGCGATGTCCTCGCCGAGCAGAACCACCCGCTCGTCATCGCGCATCGCCTGCCGCAGGCCCTCGTTCAGTGCGCGTCCGAGCGTGGCCCCGGCGCTGGTGGTCACAGGAAGGACTCCTTGAAAGTCTCGAAGCCTTCGCGTTCGCGTCGCAGGGCCTGGGTCTCCTCGCACAAGGTGTTTCGGAAGGTGTCGCTCAGCGAGGGCTCTGGAATCGCACGGCATTCCTTGCGCGTCCGCACCGCGAGGTTCTCGGCGTCGGACGCGACCGTGGCGAAGTAGTCCTCGTCGGCCCAGCCGCGCGCCGTGAGCAGAAGGCGCACGCGCTCCAGGGGGTCGTGGGCCTGCCACCGGGCGTGCTCGGCATCGTCGCGATAGCGCCTGGGATCGTCCGACGTGCTGTGTCCGGACATGCGATAGGTGTGCGCCTCGATGAACCCGGGTGCCCCGCCGTTCCGGACCCGCTCGACCATGCGCTGTGTGGCGGCGTAGACAGCCAGTACGTCGTTGCCGTCCACAGACACCGCGTCGAGTCCGAATCCCTTCGCACGTTCCCTCAGCGGGCCGGCGTACTGCTTGCTCGCGGGTGTCGAGATCGCCCATCCGTTGTTCTGGCAGAAGAACACGATGGGTGCCGACGTCACCGCCGCCCAGTTGAGCGCCTCGTTGGCGTCCCCCTGGCTGGACGCGCCGTCGCCGAAGTAGGTGAACACGACGCTGTCGACGGCGTCGTACCGAACGCCCATCGCATAGCCGACCGCATGCAGTGTCTGCGTTGCCAGCACGAGACTGTAGAGGTGGAAGTGATACCGCTCGGGGTCCCACGAGCCGTGGCTCGCACCACGCCACTGCGAAAGCAATTCTGTCGGTGAGATACCACGGCACAGGGCTGCCACGTGCTCGCGGTAGGACGGGAAGACCCGGTCGTCCGCCCGAAGAGCGCGGATCGACCCGGCTTGGGCCGCTTCCTGCCCAAGGGACATCAGCCAGAGCCCGAGCTCACCCTGGCGTTGCAGGGAGTACGCCTCCTGGTCGAAGCGGCGCCCGAGCACCATGTCGCGGTACAGCGTACGTACCAGTTCCTCGGTCACGTCCAGCATGCCCGCGGCCGCCTGTTCGTTCAGTGTCCCAGCGGGATCGACCAACTGCAGGACGTCGTCGGTACGGGCCGCCGCGGACGTCGCGAGAGAGTTCGCGCTCATGATCGCCCCCAGGTTCGGGCGCGGTCCACGGCGACGCAGTTCTTCCGGAGCGGGCGCGATATCCGCAGCGGCGCCGCCATCACGAGCTCCCGGATGGTGAAGCCGGAGAGCGCTTTGACGAGGGCGTCGACACGGGCGGGCTCCGCTGCGGTGAAGACGGTGCAGCGCGTCCGGTCGGCTTCCACGATCTCGGCGGAAAACGCCCGAGCGATGGCGACGGCTTCGACGAGTCGGCCTTCGGGGAAGGTGACCGTCACGAATGCCCCGCGCCGGTTGTGCGACGTGTCGTCGGAGAGGCGGACGACCTTGACGACGTCGGGTGACCGGTTCAAGAACTTGACCAGCTGCTCCAACTTGATCTCGTCTGCCGTGTCCACCTCGATGGTGATCCTGCGCAGCCCGTCGACGGGCGCGGCGACGTCCATGGTGACCAAGTCGAACTGGCGATGCGCCAAGATCGAGGCGACCCGAGCGACGGCCAAGGGCGTGGCGACGGCATCGAGCCGCAGCACGGCACCACCATGGTGTGTGCCTGGCTTCATGGCTTCAGAGGGGGCAGCGCGGTTTGCTGGTTGTATCGCGACTGACATGAGGGACACACTCGCAATGGCCCGATCCGTCCACAACGAAAGTGTGCACAGCGATGCGGAGCACGCTCCTCTCGAGCAGTCCAGAAGGGTCGAGAGTCAGCGTTGCGGGAAGTACGACTTACACTTGCGGCATGTCGGCACCCGTACATCTCGACTCGGTCGATCTACAGATCTTGGAGTTGTTGCGAGCCGACGCGCGGCGTACCGTTCGCGACATCGCACGCCAGGTGAAGCTCTCGTCGGCGCCGGTCCGCCGACGCATCGCACGCCTCGAGGAGTCGGGAGTCATCACCGGCTACACGATCACGACGGATCAGGCCAAGCTCGGCCAGGGCCTTCAGGCGGTCACTGAGCTGCGCTTTACGGGTGATACGGATATCCACGACATCGTGGAGTTCGCGTCGACCCTGCCGGAGGTCGACGAGGTGTTGACACTCACCGGCGACGTGGACGCACTCGTCCGGTTGCATGTCGACAATGTCGATGACCTTCAGAAAGTGGTCAATCGTCTGCGTCGCAAGGGTGTCGGCGTGCTACAGACGAAGACGCTGATCGTCATCGCCTCCTGGCAACGCGGGACTCCCGTGCCCTGAGGCGGACAGTCGGACGAGGAACACCAGCCGTGGTCGGAGGAGCGATGTCAGGCGCATGTTGCGCCCCCATATCAGGGGGCGACCGGGAGATCCCCGAGCCCTCCTCCCCTCGGCTCCAGGCCCCGGAGCGGGATCGGGCACAGGGGCTGCGCGCCATGCTGCGCATCCCCGGAGGGACGTTCTCGATGGGAGGCGACGACGCCGACGCGTTTCCCGAGGACAGTGAAGGCCCGGTCCGGGCGGTGCGGCTGTCGCCGTTCCTCATCGACGCGACCGCCGTCACCAACAGGCAGTTCGCGTCGTTCGTGCGCGCCGGCGGCTACCGGACCGATGCCGAGCGCTACGGCTGGTCCTTCGTGTTCTACGCACTGGTCCACCCCGATGCCCGGCACCTGGTGCGCGACACGGTGGGGCAGGCGCCCTGGTGGCTCGCGGTTGAGGGGGCGTGCTGGCAGGCCCCCTACGGGCCGGGGTCGTCATGGACCGATCTGTCGAACCACCCTGTCGTCCATGTCTCCTGGCGTGACGCGTCCGCCTACGCGGCATGGGCGGGCAAGCGCTTGCCCACGGAGGCGGAGTGGGAGATGGCGGCGCGTGGCGGCCTGGAACGTTCCCGCTTCCCCTGGGGGGACGAGCTCCTGCCCCGGGGGCAGCACCGCTGCAACATCTGGCAGGGGCGGTTCCCGCAGGTCAACACGGGCGAGGACGGGTATCTGGGCACCGCGCCGGTCAAGACCTACCGGCCCAACAACTTCGGCCTGTACAACACATCGGGCAATGTGTGGGAATGGTGCTCCGACTGGTGGAGCACCACATGGCACGCGGCCGACCGCCCGGAGACCCGCCAGGACCCGGCCGGACCTCCCGCTGGGGAGGCGAAGGTGATCCGCGGCGGCTCCTACCTGTGCCATGCGTCGTACTGCAACCGCTACCGCGTCGCCGCGCGCACCTCGAACACACCCGACAGCAGCACCGGACACATGGGGTTCCGCTGCGCGGCGGACCTGCCCCGGACCCGCTGAGGGACCGCTCGGGCCACTGCACTGTGGTTGACACGACAACAGGAGCAGGGAAAACTTACGCGCAGACTACTGGTAAGACCAGTTAACTGGAGCCTTCCTTGGAACCTTCAGAGGTCTGCCGGCCGCGCCAAGCCTTCGGATTCCGCCCGCCCGACCGGCGCGCCGCCCAGCAGATGTGATGGGTGCGGACTCCGCTGTCGGCACAGCGCACGTTCGAATGTCCATGCAAAGGAGCGTCCTGGATGACCAACGCGTCTCCGCATCCGCCGTCCGCGAGCGGTACCTTCCAAGGCAGGATCGGCACGACCTACGCGGAGTCGACTCCGTGGTGGCCCGACCAGCAGACGCTTCCCGAGGACACGCCCAATGTCGTGGTCATCGTGCTCGACGATGTCGGCTTCTCCGACCTCGGCTGCTTCGGCTCGGACATCGACACCCCGGCCATGGACGCCCTCGCCACCGACGGCCTTCGCTACGCGAACTTCCACACCACCACGCTGTGTTCGCCGACCCGTGCCTGCCTGCTGACCGGCCGGAACCACCACTCCGTCGGCATGCGCATGCTGTCCAACTTCGACACCGGCTTCCCCAGCGGTCGCGGACGGATCACCACGGCCGCCTCGACACTGCCTGAGGTGCTGCGCGACAGCGGCTTCAACACCATGGCCGTGGGCAAGTGGCACCTGGCGCCGATGGAGCAGACCACCGCGTCCGGGCCGTACACCCAGTGGCCGCTGTCTCGCGGGTTCGAGCGCTACTACGGGTTCCTCGAGGCCGAGACGGACAGCTTCTATCCGGAACTGTTCTACGACAACCACGCCGTGGCTCCGCCGAAGAGCCCGGAAGAGGGCTACCACCTCAGTGAGGACCTGGTCGACCGGTCGATCGAGTTCGTCCGGGACCAGACTTCGGTCACTCCGGACAAGCCCTTCTTCCTGTATCTGGCGTTCGGCGCAGCGCACGCCCCGCACCAGGCTCCCCAGGATTACCTGGAGAAGTACCGGGGCCGGTTCGACCACGGCTGGGACGCCGAGCGCGCCACCCGCCACGCCCGCCAGATCGAACGGGGCATCCTGCCGCCCGGCACCCAACTGGCGCCGCACAACCCCGGGGTCGTTCCCTTCGACGAGCTGTCGGACGACGAGAAGAAGCTGTCCGTACGCCTCCAGGAGGCCTACGCGGCGATGGTCGACCACACCGACCACCAGATCGGCCGGCTCACGGAGTTCCTGGAGCAGATAGGCCAGATGGAGAACACCATCACCATCCTGCTCTCGGACAACGGGGCCAGCCAGGAAGGCGGGCAGAAGGGTTCACTCAACCCCACCGCGTTCCAGAACGGCATCGCCGAGGACTTCGAGGAGATGGTGGCGCGGATCGATGAGATCGGCACCACACGCGCTCATGCCAACTACCCCTGGGGCTGGGCACAGGCGGGAAACACTCCGTTCAAGCGCTACAAGCAGAACACCCACGAAGGCGGCGTCCGCTGCCCGCTCATCGTGCAGTGGCCTCGGGGGCTACCACGCACCGGTGAGATCAGGCAGCAGTTCCACCATGTCACGGACATCGTCCCGACCCTTTTCGAACTGCTCGGTCTACAGGCTCCCTCGGTCTACAACGGCATCCCGCAACTGCCGATTCACGGTGTCAGCATGGCCTACACCTTCGACTCGCCGACCGCGCCGACACGCAAAGACGCCCAGTACTTCGAGATGTTCGGGCACCGCGCGATCTGGCACGACGGCTGGAAGGCCGTCGCCTACCACCAGCGCGGAACGTCGTTCGACGCGGACCAATGGGAGCTCTACCACCACGACACCGACTTCTCGGAATGCAACGACCTGGCGCAGGCGCAGCCCGAGAAATTGCAGAAGATGATCTCCCGCTTCTGGGTGGAAGCAGGAAAATACGATGTGCTGCCGCTGGACGACAACGGATTCGCCTACCGGGCGAAGATTCCGCGTCCCGGCTCTCCGCGCAGGCGTACGACCTTCACCTACTACCCCGGCATGGCCCATCTGCCCGTCGCCGCGGTGCCACCGGTGATGAACCGCGGGCACCGCATCACCGCGTTCGTCGACCGGGCCGCCGCGTCGGACGAGGGTGTCCTGGTGTCCCTGGGCAATATCAGCAGCGGATACGTCCTGTACGTCAAGGACAACCGGCTGGTCTACGAGTACAACTTCCTCGGCACCCGGTACGCGGTGACCTCGTCGGAAGAACTCCCGATCGGCCCGGCGGAGCTGACCTTCGAATTCGTCAAGACCGGTGACATGCAGGGCATGGGAAACCTGTACGTGTCAGGAAGGCCGGCCGGCACCGAGGCCATTCCGCGGGTCCTCCCGCACTTCCTGGGATGGCAGGGCCTCGACATCGGCCGGGACACGCTGTCGCCCTCCTCACCCAACTACGACGGCGAATTCGCGTTCACCGGAAAGTTCGAGAAGGTCGTCTTCACGGTCGCGCCGGACGAAGAAAGCGGGATTCCCTTCGAGCGAATCGACTGACTCGTCCCCGCTCACTTGCACCTTCGCGGGTCGAAGGCCGCCTCCGCCGACGGGCGGAGGCGGCCTTCGACCTTGTTCGGTCCGGTCAGTTGGGCGGTGTATAGCGTCCGTCGATCGCTGTCCAGCCACCATCCACGAAAAGCTGGCTCCCCGTGACGAAGGATGACGCGTCCGAGGCGAGGTAGACGACGGCGCCGGCCAGCTCGTCGGGCCGTGACCAGCGCCCCAGCGCGCTCTTGGTCGCATAGGCCTCCGACCATTCCGGCACAGCCCTGATCTGCGTGGTCAGCGGTGTGTCCACGATGCCCGGGGCGATGGTGTTCACCCGCACGCCCGACGGGCCCAGTTCGGCTGCCGCGGTCCGCGCCAGCTGGACGAGGCCCGCCTTCGTGGCCGCGTACACCCCCTGTCCCGGCTCGACGGCAACCGCGCGAATCGAGCTGAAACCAATGATGCTTCCCCTGCCGCGTTCGGCCATGCCACGGCCGAACGCCCGCACCAGGTCGAAGGATGCGCGCAGATTGAGCGCCACGACCCGCTCGAATTCCTCCCCCGTGTAATCGAGCAGGCGCTTGCGCACGTTCGTCGCCGCGGTGAAGACGAGCACGTCGACGGGTCCGAGCTCCTCGGCGGCCCGCACGACCGCCTCGCTGTCGAGCACGTCGAGGGCGTACGCCGAAAGACCCGGCCCCATCGACGCCGACGCCGTGGCCGCCGTCAGGTCACGGTCGGCGCACACCACCGTGGCGCCGTGCGCGGCGAGGGCCAGGGCGCTCTCGCGGCCTATTCCGCTGCCCGCGCCCACCACGACAGCCTTGCGGCCGTCGAGCCTGAACAGGCGGGAGTACTCCTCCACCGCATCGGTGCGGTCTTTTGCTTGCATGGTCCTCACGGCTTCGTTGTTGTCGGACGGATCACTGCCATACGGGTCACGGTGAGCTCTTCGATGGCGAACCTCGGGCCCTCCCGTCCGGCCCCGGAGTCCTTCACGCCGCCGTACGGCATGACGTCGGAGCGGAAGCCGGGAACCTCGTTGACGACCACTCCGCCCACCTCCAGGCGGTCGAGCGCGGCGAACGCCGTGTCGAGGGCGCTGGTGTAGACGCTCGCGTGCAGTCCGTAGCGCGAGTCGTTGACCAGGTCGAAGGCCGTCTCCAGATCGGGGACGGACCGTACCGCGACCACGGGGCCGAAGACTTCCTCGTCCCAGACGGCGAGGGCGCGGTCCACGTCGAGCAGCACGACGGGCTCGATCACCCCGTCGATGACCCTGCCTCCGGCCACCAGCGACGCCCCCGCCTCCACCGCCTCTTCCAGCCACGCACACACCCGCTTGGTCGACCGCTCGTCGATGAGTGCCGAGACTCTCGTCGCCGGACCGCGGGGATCGCCCACGACCACCTGGGCCACCCGCTCCGTCAAGCGGGCCACGAACTCCTCCCGCACGGCGTCCACCACGATGACCCGCTGCACGCTGATGCACGCCTGGCCCGACGCGTAGTATCCGCCGCGCACCACCGCATCGGCGGCGGCGTCGAGGTCGGCGTCAGCGGCCACCACCAAGGCGGCGTTGGAGCCGAGTTCGAGCAACACCTTGGTCGGTGCCGCGTCCCGGGCGATCTGGTGGCCCACGGCGGCGGAACCGGTGAAGGACACCGCCCCGATCCGGCGGTCGGTGGTCAGCGCGACGCCCACTTCGGGGCCCCCGGTCACCAGCTGTACCGCGGCCTGCGGCGCACCGGCGGCGCGAAGGGCCTCGCGGAGCAGGTGCACCAGCCACAGGGTGGCCAGCGGCGTCTGCGGGGCGGGCTTGACGACGACCGGGCAGCCGGCGGCCAGCGATGGCGCGATCTTGTGCGTGGCGAGCAGCAGCGGGTAGTTGAAGCCCGCGATGCCCACCACCACGCCGATCGGCTTACGGGTCCAGAAGCCCAGCAGCCCCTCCCCCGACGGCAGCAGGTCCAGCGGCACCGTCTCCCCGTGCAGCCGGGCCACTTCCTCGGCCGCCGTCAGCAGGGTCAGCAGCGTGCGATCCACCTCGACACGGCAGTCGACCAGCGGCTTGCCGGTCTCCAGGACCAGGAGCCGCTCGAAGTCCGCGCGTCGGGACGCGACCGCCTCGTGCGTGGCGAGCAGCGCCGCCCTGCGCGTGTGCGAGGGGAGTCGGCCGACCCGCTCGCGGACCGCGACGGCCGCGTCCACCGCGTGGCGTGCGAGGCCGGCGTCCCCGACCGGCGCCCGGGCGACGAGCGTCCCGTCGTAGGGAAAGCGGACGTCCTCGGCGGCGGGGGCCGCCAACCAGGTCTCGCCGATGGGTAGCCCCGTCGGGAACTGGTGAAACTCCCTCCCCACGGGGCTGTCGCCGCTGGCGGGTTCGACATGGGTAGTCACGGTCAGTACTCCCGGTTGAGGTCGGCCGCCGACACTCCGGACAGTGCCTTGCCCAGAGTCGGTACGGCGGCGATCAGCCTGCGTGTGTAGGAATGTTGCGGCTCCTCGTACACCTGCTCCGTGGGCCCGGTCTCCACGATCTGTCCGCCGTTCATGACCGCGACCCGGTCGCACACATGGCGGACCACAGACAGGTCGTGGGAGACGAAGACCAGCGTGAGGGACAGCTCCTCGACGAGGTCGGCGATGAGGTTGAGCACTTGGGCCCGTACGGACACATCCAGGGCGCTCACCGGCTCGTCGGCCACGATGATCTTCGGGCGGGGGGCGAGGGCGCGCGCGATCGAGATGCGCTGCCGCTGGCCGCCGGAGAACTGGTGCGGATACCGGTCCGCCGCGTCGGCCCGCAGGCCGACGGCCTCGAGCAACTCGGCCACCCGCTCCCGGCGGTTCGGGTGTCCCTGCGCGACAAGCGGCTCGGCCACGATGTCACCGACACGCATACGGGGGTCCAGCGAACTCATCGGGTCCTGGAACACGAGTTGAAGCCGTTCGCGGACGAACCCGAGCTGTCTTTCCCTGAGCCCGGTGATGTCCCGGCCGTCGATCGCGACGCTGCCGCCGGTGGGGCGGTCGAGCCCGGCCAGAATCCGCAGCAGGGTCGACTTGCCGCACCCCGACTCGCCCACGATGCCGAACCGTTGCCCCTGGGGGACGGCGAAGCTGACGCCGCGCAGGGCGTGCACCGGCGGGCTGGGGCGGCGCAGCGAGGTACGAGGCCGATGGTAGACGCGTGTGACATCGCGGACGCTGATGGCGTCCGCGGAGCCCTTCTGCGATCCGGGGGCGCTGGTCGGCTGCTCAGCCACGGTCGGCCTCCTGGTTCATGGGCGTGCCGGTCGCGGGTGCGCCGCTCTCGGATGCCGGGTGGAAGCAGGCGTAGCCGGAGTCCGGCCCGGTCGGGACCCATTCCGGCCTGGTGGCGCACACCTCGGTCGCGTGGGCGCATCTGTTTCTGAAGACACATCCGGCGGGGAACTGGCCCGCCGGCGGCACCGATCCGGGGATCGTGGCCAGTCGGCCGCGGTCGTCCACCACGGTCAGGTCCGATGCGCCGATCAGGCCCTGGGTGTAGCGATGCCGAGGGCGGGTGAACACCTCCTGGACCGGTCCGGACTCGACCAGCCGCCCGCCGTACATGACCATGACCCGCTCGCAGGCGGTGGCCACCACGGCCAGGTCGTGGGTGATGAACAGCATGGCCGACCTGCGGTCCTGGACACCTCGCACGATCAGGTCGAGCACCCGCGCCTGCACCGTGACGTCAAGCGCGGTGGTGGGTTCGTCGCAGACCAGGAGCGCGGGGTCGTTCGCGAGGGCGATGGCCAGCACCACCCGCTGCCGCTGGCCTCCGGAGAACTGGTGCGGATAGGCCTGCGCGGCGGCCGCGGGGTCGGGGAGCCCCACCTGGGCGAGCAGTTCCACGGCGGCGGCTCGCGCGGAGGCCCGGTCGGGCCTGGTCCGGTGGATCAGCAGCACCTCGGCGATCTGCCGCCCGATCCTCATCGTGGGGTTCAGAGCGGTCATGGGCTCCTGGAAGACCATGGCGATCTCCTTGCCCCGCACCCGGGACATCCGCGCCTCGTCGGCGCCGACCAAGTCGTGGTCGACTCCGGCGAGCCGCACCGAACCCGTGGCCCGGAGCCCTTCGGGGAGCAGGCCCATGACGCTCAGCGCGGTCAGCGACTTCCCCGACCCCGACTCGCCGATCAGGCCGACCCGCTCGCCGGCCCGGATGGTGAAGTCGACATCTTCGACGAGCTTGCGGCCGCCCACCGTTACGTCGAGGTTCCGCACGGCCAATACGTCATCGGGGCCGGGGTCTGGGGAGCCCACCCCCGATGACGTATTGGCCGGTGCCGTGTCGGGTGCCGCGGTCATCGGCGGTCCTCCAGCTTGGGGTCGAAACGGTCGCGCAGGCCGTCACCGAGCAGGTTGAATCCGAGCACCGCCACCGCGATCGCGATGCCCGGGAACACGGCGAGCCGGGGGGCGGACGACAGCATCTCCTGGCTTTCCTGCAGCATCCGGCCCCAGGACGGGGTGGGGGGCGGGGTGCCGAAGCCCAGGAAGGACAGTGCGGCTTCGGCGAGTACGGCGATGGCGAAGCCGACCGACGCCTGCACGATGACGAGACTGCTGACGTTGGGCAGAACATGCCGCACTGCGATCGCGAACGGGCCGCGGCCCGCCGCGCGCGCGGCGGTGACGTACTCGGTCTTCATGACCTGCAGCGTGCCGCCGCGGATCAGCCGGGCGAAATTGGGGATGGACGCGATGCCGATGGCGACCATCGCGACCAGCGTGCTGGCGCCGTACACGGCGGCGAACATGATGGCCAGCAGCAGCGCCGGGAAGGCGAGAAGCAGGTCGTTGGCGCGCATCAGCAGCTCGCCGAGCCAGCGGGGCGCCATTCCGGCGGCGATGCCGAGGGGCACCCCGACCAGGGCGGCGACCCCCACCGCCACGAAGCCGACGAACAGCGTGGTGCGCGAGCCCACCAGGATCTGGCTGAACACATCACGGCCGAATTTGTCCGTGCCGAACCAGTACTCCAGCGACGGCTTCTCCAGCCGCGCCGAGGCGTTCACCAGGGTCGGGTCGTGCGGCGTCCATACGAAGGACAGCAGCGCCAGGCCGAACACGACCGCGACGATGAGACCGCCCACCAGCAGGCTGCCCGTCACCGGGCGGCGCCGACGACGGACGTCGGGCACCGCGGACGCGGCAGCCTTGGTGTCCGGAGCGGACTTGGTGTCCGGAGCACTCATGACGCACCCACCCTGAGCCGCGGGTCGATCACCAGATAGATGATGTCCACCAGGAAGTTCACCAGCAGCACCGCCATTGCGATGATCATGACCACGTCCTGCACCATGATGAGGTCCCGGTTGGAGACGCTGTCCAGCAGCAGGCTCCCGAGCCCGGGGATGACAAAGACCCGTTCAATGACGACGGCGCCCACCAGAAGCGTGGCGAGATGCAACGCCAGGACGGTGACCACGGGCACCGCCGCGTTCCGCAGGCCGTGCCGCAGCAGCGCCCGCGTCGGGCGGAGTCCTTTGGCACGAGCGGTGCGCAGATAGTCCTCCCGGAGGACATCGAGCACGGCGCTGCGGACATAGCGGGTGAGCATGGCCCCCTGCACCAGTCCGAGGGACAGCGCGGGCAGCACCAACTGCTTGAGGAACATGACCGGATCCTGCGCCGGGGGTGTCCAGCCGTTCGCCGGCAGCCACCCGAGCCCCACCGCGAACACGGTGATCAGGAGGATGCCCGCGAGGAAGGCCGGGACGGCCACGCCGACCTGGGACAGGGCCGAGAGAATGAGCCCGGACGGCTTGCGGTGCCGCACCGCCATGAGCGTGCCCATGGGGATCGCCAGGACGCAGGCGAGCGCCATCCCGACACCGACGAGCCACAGGGTGACCTGGAGGCGGTCGGCGATCTGCGGGCCGATCGCCGTCTGTGAGATATACGAGTTCCCCGGGTCGAAGGTCACCAGTCCCTTGACCCAGCTGAAGTACTGGACCACGAGCGGCCGGTCGAGCCCGAACTGCTCGCGCAGTTGCGCCACCGCCGTGTCCGACGCGCTGACACCAAGGGCGACGCGGGCCGGATCCCCTGGCAGCACCGCCATGAACGCGAACACCAATACGGAGCTCACGACAAGGCTGGCCAGGAGGATCCCGATCCGCTGCACCAGACGGACGATCATCGGTTGAGTCCGCCTTTCATGACCGGCCCAGGCCGGTGAGATCCAGCGACTCGGATACGTAGTCCACGGGCAGGCCGGTGATGTCCTTGTCCGCCACCATCAGGTTCGGCAGCAGGAACAGCCAGTCGGCCGCGGCGTCCTTGGACAGCAGCCGGGCGGCCTCGCGCATGGCGGTGATCTGCTCCTCCTGGGTGCCCTGGTCCGCCTTCTTCAGCAACGCGCGGAATTCAGGGTTGTCGTAGTGGGTGTAGTAGCTCTTGTCCCCGAACACCGTCTGCATATCGCGGGGTTCCAGATGTCCGATGATGGACATGTCGTAGTCGGCGTTCTTGAACACGGTGCTCAGCCAGGCGGCGGGGAACTCCAGCTGATCGAGCTTGACCTTGAACCCGGCCTGTTCGAGCTGGCTCTTGACCACGGTGCCGCACGCGGTGGCATAGGGCAGCGTCGGAATCCGCAGCCGCAGCGTACGGCCGGCTTCACCGGACTCCTTGAGAAGCTTCTTCGCCTTGTCGCGGTCGTACGGATACTGGTTCGTGAGGTCCTGGTACCACGGGTCGGTCGGCGGGACCATGCTGCCGATGAGCTTGCCGCGGCCTGCCCAGCAGGTGTCCATCAGGGCCTTGTGGTCGATGGCGTAGCGGACGGCCTGGCGGGCCTTCAGGTTCTTCAGCGGGCCCGAGCCGTTGTTGAAGGAGAGGACCACCTCGCCGTTGGTCGTGCCCTCGATGACCTTGTACTTCGAGTTGTTCTCGAACCGGTCCAGAGAATCCGGGGTCTGCATCGTGCCGATCACGTTGATGGTGCCCGTGAGCAGCGCGTTGTTCATGGCCGTCGGGTCCTTGAAGTACTTGAGGGTGACCGACGCGAAGTGCGGTTCGCGCCCCCAGTAGCCATCACGGCGGGCCAGCGTGATCGAGTCGCCGCGGTTCCACTTCTTCACCACGTACGGGCCGGTGCCCACCGGCTCGGTGGCCAGCTTGCCCACACCGGTCCGGCTGAACATCACGCCGACGCGGGTGGCCATCCGGTACAGCCAGTCGTTGCTCGGCTCCTTCAGGGTGACCTTGAGTTCGGTCGGTGACACCGCCTGCACCGTGTCGACGACGTCCATCTGGGCCTTCTGCGCGATCGTCCAGTCGGACTTGACGTGTTCGATGGAGAACTTCGCGTCCTCGGCGGTGAACGGTGCGCCACTGCTGAACTTGGCGTCCTTCACCAACTGGAACGTGTACGTCTTACGGTCCTTGGACAGGCTCCACGACTTGGCCAGTTGGGGCTGTACCTTCCCGGACTGGTCCAGCTTCACCAGGTTCTCGTAGACGTTGTAGAGCAGTGCCTGGGGAATGGCGGCGCCCGCGGTCTTGGTGATGTCGAGGTTGGCCGGCTCGGCGTTGAGGCCGATCTTCAGGGCGTCGTCGGTCTTCCCGGACTTGCCGGTGCCACCTCCGTCTGCCGTGGACCCGGCCGAGCAGGCTGCCAGCAGTAGGGATGCGAGCGTGGCCGCGACCACCCCGGTGTGTCGCGTCAGCTGCTTGTTGTCTCTCATAGGTTCTACCCCTGGCTTTCCATGGTGTGCAGGACAGCGGATGACACATCCGCTGTGGTGGCGTTTCCGCCGAGGTCGGCCGTGTGGTGCCTGGCATCTCGCAAGGTGCCCGCCACCGCGTCACGGATGCGGCGAGCCACGCCGGTGTGTCCGAGGTCGTCGAGCAGCAGCGCCCCGGAGAGCATGCATGCCACCGGATTCGCCACGCCCTTCCCGGCGATGTCGGGTGCGGAGCCGTGGACGGGTTCGTAGACACCCGGCACATTGGCGCCCGGAAGGACGTTGGCACTGGGCGCCATGCCCATACCGCCGGCGAGCACCGCGGCGAGGTCGGACAGGATGTCGCCGAACAGGTTGCTGGTGAGCAGGACGTCGAGGGAGCGCGGAGCCTGGATCATACGGGCGGCCATGGCGTCGACCAGCACGGTTTCCAGCCGGACCGCCGGGTACTGCTCGCCGACCTCGCGCACCACCCGGTCCCACAGCGGATAGCCGTATCGCATCGCGTTGGACTTGGTCACCAGGCACAGCCGCCCCGACCGCCGGCCGGCCAGGGCGAAGGCATGGTGCGCTGCCCGCTCGATGACGCGACGTGAGTGCACCGCGATCTCGATACCGAGATCGTGTCCGCTGCCGGCGTGCGCCACCCCGCCGGCGCCGACGTACTCGCCCTCGGTGTTCTCGCGGACGATGACCAGGTCCACGCCATCGGTGTCGCGCACCTTGGTGGGGACGCCGGGGAACGCGCGCACCGGGCGGATGTTCACGGCGAGGTCGAGCTGTTGCCGCAGGCCGATGATCAGGCCCCAGACCAGTTCGTGATCCGGCACATCGGGGCGTCCGACGGCGCCGAACAACACGGCGTCCGTCTTCTTGACGAGGTCGGCCGCATCGGCCGGCATCGCCGCGCCCTGCCGGAGGAACCGCTCGCCTCCCCAGTCGAACGAGGTCATCTCGAGCCGGTGGCCGTCGGCCTCCAGCGCGGCCCGGAGCACGGGCACCGTTGCCGCGACGACCTCGGGGCCGATTCCGTCACCCGGTATGACGGCGAGCCGCACGACCTTGGTCTCCCTCGTCATCAACGCCACCTTCCCCTCTCACTGGCCTGACCAGTAAGCTCACTTGCCAGGTACCGTGACGACTGAGGCTGTGCTTGTCAAGGGTTCAAATGCGACGGACGTCGCGAGGGGGCGCCGCCCAGCGGTAGCTGGGGGATAGGGAGAGTGCAAGTGCTCACCGAACAGGGCCTGGCCACCATGCCGGCCGTCGAGATGGTGGCCGGATTCGCTGACCGCACGCTGTCGCCCGTGCAGGTCCACGACGCCGTCCAGGCGGTGATCGAGGCGCGCGAGAGTGTGCTCAACGCGTTCTGGGTGCGGGATCCGGACGAGTCCCGCAAGGCAGCCCTGGCCAGCGAGGCCCGATGGGCGGCGGGGGAACCGCTCGGGCCCATCGACGGCGTGCCCGTGACGCTGAAGGAGAACGTCGCCCGCAGGGGCGTCCCCATGCCCTCGGGCAACGCGGGGGTCGAGCCGGTCGTCCCCGAGGCGGACGCGCCCATCACCGCGCGGGTCGTCGAATCCGGTGGGGTGATACTCGGGTCGACCGTGATGCCGGACTGGGGCATGCTCTCCTCGGGCGTCTCCAGCCGGCACGGCATTTCGCGCAGCCCCTGGAACGCCGCCTGGACCACGGGCGGCTCCAGCTCCGGTGCGGGGGCCGCGGCCGCCGGGGGATACGGTCCGCTCCACGTCGGCACCGACATCGGGGGATCGATCCGGCTGCCGGGCACCTGGCTGGGCCTCGCCACGCTCAAGCCCAGCTACGGGAGGATCCCGCTGGACGCCCCGTACCTGGGGCGCGCCGCCGGCCCCATGACCCGCACCGTGGCGGACGCGGCCCTGTTCATGCGGGTCCTGAGCCGACCGGATCCTCGGGATTGGTCGAGCCTGCCGCCGCAGGACATCGACTGGTCGGCGCTGGACGGCGAGGCACGCGGACTGCGGGTGGGGGTGCACCTGGACGCCGGCTGCGGGGAGCCGTGCGACGCCGAGATCCTCGCCGCGGTGAACCGTGCCGCCGCGGTCTTCGAGGCGGCGGGAGCCGTCGTGGAGCCGGTGGAGCCGTTCATGAGCCAAGATCTCCTGGACGACCTGGATCTGTTCTGGCGGGTGCGGTCCTGGAACGACTTCCGCGAACTGGCGCCCGAGGCCGCGCTGCGCGTCCACCCTCACATCGTCCAATGGTGTCGGGGCGGCGCGGACGTGCCGGGCACGAGGGTGCTCCAGTGCTACCAGCAGATCATGCGCATCCAGGCGCGGACCGTGGCGGCGACGGCCCCGTACGATCTGGTGCTCTCGCCGGTAGCTCCGGTGGCGGCGTTTCCCGCTGAGCGGCCGATGCCGTTCGCGGGGGACGCGAAGACCATGCACCACATCGGCTTCACCGCGCCGTACAACATGTCGGGCCAGCCCGCGGCGACCGTCAACTGCGGCTTTACGGCGGACCGCCGGCCCATCGGGGTACAGATCGCGGGCCGCCGTTTCGACGATCTCGGTGTCCTGAGGGCGGCTGCGTGGTACGAACGGAACCGGCCTGCCGAGGCGGTCCCGCACTGGCCGGACAGCGTCCCCGGGGCGCCCACCGGGGAGAAGACAACATCGACCACGCTCGAAGGGGAGAAGCCGTGAGTGACGGGGCACAGTTCCGGCAGGTCTCACCGGTACGGCTCTACCAGCGCATCGTCGAGCAGATCGAGCAAGCGATAGCGCGAGGCGACCTGAAGCCCGGGCAACGTCTGCCGAGCGAGCGGGAGCTGGTGACGCAGTTCGGGGCGAGCCGGCCCACCGTGCGGGAGGCCTTGCGCGTACTGGAGAGCAACGGCCTCGTCCGCTCGCGCCCGGGTGACCCGAACGGCCCGGAGATCCTGCCGTTCACGCCGGCCGGCCTGACCAAGGAGATGACCCGGCTCGTCCAGTTCGACAACATGTCGATGGCCGAGTTGATCTCGTTCCGCATGATCCTCGACGGGTCGGCGAGCTTGCTGGCGGCTCGGCTGCGGTCCGAGGAGGAGCTGTCCGCCATGGAACGGACGCTTGCCGTCATGTCGGACGCGATCGAGGCGGGGTACGAGGAGTTCAGCAAGGCAGACGTGGCATTCCACGAGGCGGTGGCCGTGGCCAGCCGCAACTCCCTCATCGAGGTCTGCAACCAGGTGGTCCGGGGCGCTGTCCTCTCGCTGATCTCGGACAAGGTCGCCCATGCGCGCAACAGCACGGCGCTCATGCGGAAGTCGCTCCGCCACCACCAGGAGGTGCTCGAGGCGATCCGGGTACGGGACGGCCTGGCGGCAGCACGCATCTCGCGGCGGACACTCTACGACTACTACGCCGGCTACGTCCCCGAGAACGAGCAGGGGCCGCTGCTCGCGCTCGTGGATGACGAGGAGACCTGAACCTCTGCCGCTCGAAGAACGGCTGCCCAAAGGTCAGCGAGCGTCGATGATCATGAGGGCAGTGTGGAGCGAGGTACGTGACTCGGCGGACTCCAGTGAGACGTCAAGGACGCGTTCGATGGTCCGCAGACGGCTGTAGAGGGTGGGGCGGCTCAGGCCGGTCAGGCGAGCGGTGTGCGTCTTGGAGCCTGCGCAGTCGAGGTGGGTGCGCAGCAGAGCCAAGAGGTTGTCGCCTGTGCGGGCGTCGTGGTCGAGGAGGCGGCCCAGTTCGGTCTCGGCGAATGCCTGTACGCGGTGGTCATTGCGAAGGAGGGCGACAAGGCCCCGCAGACGTACGTCAGTTGAGCGGTAGAGGCGGTTGGTCTCCGGCATGGTCAGACCCACGTCGGCCACGTGTTCCGCTTCGGTGATGCCCTGGGCTGCCGCGATGAGGCTCGGGGAGGCGGGTGCGGTGCCGGCGACCCAGCCGTCCATGCCGCTCCGTCCGGTCAGCCGCTCGCGCAGACCGCCGCACACGGTGTTGAGCGCGCTGTCGGCGTCCCTGGGGGGACACGACATGATCGCCGAGACGGTTCCGGCCCGGCGGATGGAGACGATCGCGCTCTGACCGGCTGCGGCAACCGCCCGACGTACGGCGGTCAGGAGACGGCGGTCGACTTCGCCCTGGGTCAGTGCGTCGGTGTCGGGCCGCCCGGGAACCCGTACGGAAAGCGGCACGTATCGGGTGCTCGGGGTGAGGCCGAGGGCGCTCGCCCGTGCCAGGGCCTCCGTACCGTCGTTGATCCGGCCGTTGAGCAAGTCGTCCAGGAGGCCGCCGAGCGCGTGGACGACGAGGGCATCGCGCTCCTGCTGGATCATCCGGTGCAACTGAAGGGACTGCGCGGCGCGTTCGAGGACCATGCGGGCGCGAGATGCGTTCGGTGTCTGTGTGGGCAGGACGAGCCGGCCCCATCGTTCCGAGCCGACGCCCACCGGGACGACCGACCAGGCCGACCCGCTGGTGGGGGCACTCGCGGAGTCGTGGAGACGTGATCGTTCGGCCCACTGGTCCAGCAGTTGGGCCGTCGGGGTGTCCGCGGCACAGAAGGCCAGCACATGTCGGCTGAGATCTTCCAGTACGAGGGGCGCGCCCAGGGTCTGTGCCGCGCGTGTCACGATGTCCGTGGTGGAGGCGCGGGCGATGTTGAGCGAGGTGAAGACCTCGTGGGTGGTCCGGGCGAATTCCACCTCGTCGTACTGGTCCGCCACGATCAGCCGGTGCACCTGCTGGGTGACCTCGATGAAGCGGATCTTGGCGGTCAGGACCACCACGGGGAGACGGACCGAGTCGGCCAGGGTCCCCAGGTAGTCGGGCGCCGTCTTGAGGTGGGTGCCCAGCTCGATGACGAGCCCCGCCACGTCCTGCTCGGCCAGCATGGTCAGGTAGGCGGATGCCTGGCGGGCACCGCCGGACAGGGGCAGACCGGTGGTCAGGACGAGTTCGCCGCCCTCGAGCAGATCGGTGAGGTCGGTGAGGTCGCTGATGTGGACCCAGCGGACCGGGCGGTCGAGGTGGTCCCGGCCGCCGATGGCGCGCGGCCGGCCCGCGGCCATGACCGGGAGTGCGAGGACTTCCTGGATCGTCAGCTGCATTCACGAAGTGTAAAAAACTGACCGGACTTTTTTACAGTCTGTCGGTCCAGGTTCTGGCAGCCTCACAGCAAGCCGGCCGACGGCCCTTCCCCGGCGCCGGGCCCGCAGCGTCATGAATGATCAAGCGAGGGCGAGGAATCAGTGGCGACCAGTGATCTGTCACGCATTGGCCATTGGGTCAACAACAAGGCCTTCCCCGGCACGAGCGGCCGTACCGTCGCGGTGACCAATCCCGCGACCGGTGCGGTGACGCGCGAGGTGGCCCTGGCCCATGTGGAGGACTCACGTGCGGTGATCGAGGCGGCCGCGGCCGCCTTCCCCACCTGGCGCGACACCTCGCTGGCCAAGCGCACCGCGATCATGTTCCGGTTCCGTGAGCTGCTCAACGAGCGCAAGGGCGAGCTCGCCGAGATCATCACCAGCGAGCACGGCAAGGTCCTGTCCGACGCGCTGGGCGAGGTCACCCGCGGCCAGGAGGTCGTGGAGTTCGCCTGCGGCATCCCGCACCTGCTCAAGGGCGGGTTCAGCGAGAACGCCTCGACCGGGGTGGACGTGACCTCGATCCGGCAGCCGCTCGGGGTGGTCGGCATCATCTCGCCCTTCAACTTCCCCGCCATGGTGCCCATGTGGTTCTTCCCCGTAGCCATCGCGGCCGGCAACACCGTGGTGCTCAAGCCGAGCGAGAAGGATCCCTCGGCCGCCCTGTGGCTGGCCGAGCTGTGGGCCGAGGCCGGACTGCCTCCCGGTGTGTTCAACGTGCTACAGGGTGACAAGGTCGCGGTCGACGAGTTGCTGTCCCACCGGGCCGTCAAGGCCATCAGCTTCGTGGGCTCCACCCCGGTCGCCGAGTACGTGTACGCCGCGGGAACCGCCAAGGGGAAGCGGGTCCAGGCTCTGGGCGGGGCGAAGAACCACGCCGTCGTCCTGCCCGACGCCGACCTGGACCTCGCTGCCGATGCCATGGTCAACGCCGGGTTCGGGTCGGCCGGGGAGCGTTGCATGGCCATCTCCGCCGTCGTGGCGGTCGGCGACATCGCCGACGAGCTGGTCGCGAAGATCGCCGAGCGCACCCGGCGCGTCAAGACCGGCGACGGCACCCGGGACTGTGACATGGGGCCGCTGGTGACGGCCGCGCACCGCGACCGGGTCGCCTCCTACGTCGACGGGGCCGAGCGGGAGGGCGCGGCCATCGTCGTGGACGGACGGCAGGTGGTGGCCGACGGCGGCCAGGACGGTTTCTGGCTCGGCCCGACCCTGGTCGATCACGTCACCACCGGTATGAGCTGCTACACCGACGAGATCTTCGGACCGGTCCTGTCCATCCTGCGGGTCGACTCGTACGACAAGGCCCTGGAGCTGGTCAACTCGAACCCGTACGGCAACGGCACGGCGATCTTCACCAACGACGGCGGGGCCGCGCGCCGCTTCCACAGCGAGGTCGAGGTCGGCATGGTCGGCATCAACGTGCCGATTCCCGTGCCGATGGCCTACTACAGCTTCGGCGGCTGGAAGAGCTCCCTGTTCGGGGACACCCACGCGCACGGCACCGAGGGCGTGCACTTCTTCACCCGCGGCAAGGTCGTCACCACCCGCTGGCGCGGCCCCAGCCAGGGCGGCCTCAACCTCGGCTTCCCGCAGACCACCTGAAGGAGACGCCCGCCATGACTCTCGTCCACCCCGAGCGGGGCACGCAGGCCGTCGCCCGGACCTACGAGCTCGACCGCCGCCATGTCTTCCACTCCTGGTCCGCCCAGGCCGAACTCACCCCCATGGTCATCACCCGCGCCGAGGGTTCCTACATCTGGGACGGCGAGGGCAACCGGCTGCTCGACTTCTCCTCCCAGCTGGTGAACACCAACATCGGCCACCAGCACCCCTATGTGGTGGAAGCGATCGCCCACCAGGCCCGCACCCTGGCCACCGTCGCCCCGCAGCACGCCAACGACCAGCGCTCCGAGGCGGCCCGCCTGATCTGCGAACGGGCCCCCGGCGATCTGAACCGGGTGTTCTTCACCAACGGCGGTGCCGACGCCAACGAACACGCCGTGCGCATGGCGCGGCTGACCACCGGCCGGCCCAAGGTACTGAGCCGCTACCGCTCGTACCACGGCGGAACGCAGACCGCGATCAACCTGACCGGGGACCCGCGCCGCTGGCCCAACGACGAAGGGACCTCCGGCGTGGTCCACTTCTTCGGCCCGTACCTGTATCGCAGCCACTTCGACGCGACGACCGAAGAGGAGGAGTGCCGGCGGGCGCTCGCACACCTCGAGCAGGTCATCGAGCTCGAGGGGCCGCAGACCATCGCCGCGATCCTGCTGGAGGCCATCCCCGGGACGGCCGGCATCATGCTGCCCCCGCCGGGCTATCTCGCGGGCGTGAGGGAGCTGTGCGACCGGTACGGCATCATGTTCATCGTCGACGAGGTGATGACCGGCTTCGGCCGCACCGGCGCGTGGTTCGTCTGCGACGACGAAGACGTGGCCCCCGACCTGCTGACCTTCGCCAAGGGCGTCAACTCCGGGTACGTCCCGCTGGGCGGTGTCGTCATCTCGGACCGGATCGCCGAACACTTCGCACACCGTCCCTACCCCGGCGGGCTCACCTACTCCGGGCACCCCCTGGCGTGTGCGGCGGCCGTCGCCGCGATCACCGTCATGGAGCGCGACGGCATCGTCGACAACGCCCGCCGCATCGGCACCGACGTGATCGGCCCCGAACTCGTCCGGCTCGCCGGACAACACCCCAGCGTGGGCGAGGTCCGCGGACGCGGCGTCTTCTGGGCCATCGAGCTCGTCACCGACCGGCACACCCGCCGGCCTGTCGCGCCGACCGGGGGCAGCAGCCCGGTGATGGCCGAGGCCGTCCGCACCGCGAAGGAGCTCGGGCTGCTGCCGTTCACCAACTCGAACCGCATCCACCTCGTGCCACCGTGCACCATCACCGAATCCGAGGCCCGCGAGGGGCTCCACATCATCGACCAGGTCCTGAGCCGGGTCGATGCGCTGGTCCACAGCGTAAGCAAGGGCGATTCCCTTTAGACCCCGCGGGACTCCGCCGCCCGCTGCGCGCCCAGCCCTCCAGCCACTCAAACCACCCGGCACGGCGCGACTCGGCCACCACCACCCGGCCCCGGGTGAATGTCATACGCTCGCCGTCCGCGTGTACGGGCCGTGCCGCGCCGGTCCGGGCGGCCGCCGACGGCGCAGGGTGTCGGCGGCGACTCCGTCACTCCGAGCCGTAGTACAGCCGGAGGAACTCCTCCATCGCCGCGTCGACGCCGGCGCGGTCACCGGTGGCGAGCAGGTCGAGCAGCAGACCGCGGACGGTGGCAAGTCCCAGCCTGGCGCGGTTCCGGGCCATGGCAGGGTCCGCCCCTGCGCCGACCTCGGCGGCCACGAGCGGCTCCAGCCAGTCCGTCACGAGCCCTTCGAGGACCGGGACGGCCTCGGGGCGGCCCCGCAGCGCCTGCCCGCAGATTTCGAAGAAGAGCCGCTCCTGACCGGCCAGCCGAGGATCCGTCAGCTGCTGCCACAGCAGCCGGGCGACATCGGCGGGCGAGAGGCCGGGCTCCAGGCGGAGCCGAGACAGCAGATCGCGCTGGCGCCGCTCCGATGTCCGGACGATCTCGATGAGCAGCTGTTCCTTGGATCCGAAGTAGTGGATCAGCATGCGGTGACTGACACCGATCGCGGCGCCCAGGCGGCGCAGGCTCAGGTCCGCGATGCCGTGCGCCGCGACGTGGTCGACAGCCGCGTCCACCAGCTGTGTGCGCCGGTCCCCGTCCGTGTCCTGCCCCGCCTCGCCCTCGGGATGCGAGCCGCTCGTATTCACCACATCGCGAGTGTACCAATTGGTACATGGGGCATGTACCGTGTGGTACATGAAGTCTGTCACCGTGTCGATCGACGTACCGCAGACGCCCGAGCAGGTCTACGACTTCCTCGATGTCATGGCTCACCACGAGCGATTCACCAACCACTACCTGACCGACTGGCGCCACAGCGGCCCCGGCCGCGGCATCGGATCGTGCGCCATGGTCACCGCGACGCTGGGCGGCACGAAGACCGACGTCACCATCCAGGTCGTCGAGGCCGACGCGCCGCGGCGCATCGTCGAACGCAACGTCAGCGCGGCCGGCCGACGCCTGGCCCATGGCACCTACGCCATCGAACCGCTACGAACCGGGGGGAGCAACATCTCGTTCACGTACACCTGGGTACGCGCTCCTCTCGCCGACCGGCTGCTGGCCCCTGTCGTTCGGACCATGATGCGGCGTGCCAACCGCACGGTCATGCGACGCCTGGCCACCGAGTTGGCTCGCCACGTGTCCACTGCCGTGTGAGTGCACCCGTCACCCCGGGAACGTGACGTCCGAATGCCGCCAGCATCCGGTCGGGACAGACGCGATGCTGGGATGCGAACCAGAGGTGGCCCGCAGCGAGGCGATGCCGCAATCCGGCGGTGACCGCCCCGCCCACCCCCGCCGGCCCAGGAAAGACCCTTCATGAACCAGCCCACTGCCGCCACCGACACCCTCTTCTCCCCCGCCGAATCGGACGGTGCGGCACCGCGCGTCCTTCCCACCGCGGGCCTTGCGGTGCTCAGCGAGCTCAACTGGGACGAGCTGTACGGGCAGTTGAACGAGGAGGGCGTGGCGGTCACCGCGCCACTCCTCTCGCGCGCTCAGTGTCAGGAGATCATCGACACGTTCGACGAGCCCGGCCTGTTCCGCTCCACCGTCGTCATGCAGCGGTACCAGTTCGGCCGCGGCACCTACAAGTACTACGCCGACCCGGCCACCGTCCCGCTGATCCAGACCCTGCGGGAGCGGCTGTATCCGCCGATGGCGTGGATGGCCAACCGGTGGGCGCCGCAGTTGGACGAGCGCACCTTCCCCACCGCGCTGGAAGAGCTGCTGGCCGAGTGTGCGGACAACGGACAGCATCGCTCAACCCCGCTGCTCCTGCGCTACGGCCCCGGCGACTACGCCTGCCTGCACCAGGACATCTACGGCGACATCGTCTTCCCGCTACAGATCGCCATCATGCTCAACCAGCCCGGCGAGGACTTCACCGGCGGCGAGAACGTCTTCGTCGAACAACGGCCCCGGTCCCAGTCCCGGGCGATCGTCGTCAAGCCCCGGCTCGGCCAGGGAATGATCTTCCCGGTGCGCCACCGCCCGGTCCGCGGCAAGAACGGCTTCCGCCGCCACCCGATGCGCCACGGCACCAACGCCGTCGAGACCGGACACCGCAACACCCTCGGCATCATCTTCCACAACGCCCGCTGATCCCCTGCCCGCACCGCGACACGACCGCACCCGCGCAGCGCGACGTCCGAATCCCGCCAGAATCCGGGCCGATAACCCCGCATGGTTGAACGTGGAATGCATTGCGGACGAGAAGGAGGCGACGATGACCACCTACACGACGATCACCAGCCCACTGGGCGAGCTGCTCCTGGTGGGCGAGGAAACCGCGACCGGGACCACCCTGACCTCGCTGTCCATGCCCGGCCAGAAGAACGCCCCGGCCATCCGGCCCGGCTGGCGCCACCACCCGGAGCGCTTCGCGGACGTCGCCCGCCAGGTCCGGGCGTACTTCACGGGCGAACTCACCCATTTCGACATCGAGTTCACCCCCAGTGGCACCGACTTCCAGCGTCGTGTGTGGCACGCGGTCGAGGAGATCCCCTTCGGCACCTCGACCACGTACGGCAAGCTCGCCGAGGGGCTCGGCCTGCCGCGCGAGCGGGTCCAGGCCCTGGGCACGGCGATCGGCGCGAACCCTCTGCTGCTGGTGCGCCCCTGCCACCGTGTGATCGGCGCGGACGGCACCATGCGCGGGTACGCCGGAGGCGTCGAGCGCAAAGTCCAGCTCCTCACCCACGAAGGTGTCCTTCAGCCGACGCTGCTCTAAGGGCGTCGCCCCCCGGTGCTGCCTCTCCCCCGGAGGGACGAAACCCGGGCGGCGCCACCAACGACCCAAGGACCCTCACCATGAGCCAGACCACCCGACTCGCGGGCCCCGTCGCCGACCGGGTCGCCCAGTGCGACTGGGCAGCCCTGACCGACGAGCTGGGCGAGTACGGCACCGCCCTGACCAGCCCGCTTCTCACCGCCGCCGAGTGCCACGAGATCGCCGCGCTGTATCACGAGCCCGGCCGCTTCCGTACGACCGTCGACATGGCCCGTCACCGCTTCGGCTCCGGTCAGTACCGCTACTTCACCCACGACCTGCCCGAGGTCGTACGGGAGCTGCGCGAGGCGTTCTACCCCCATCTGCTCCCCATCGCCCGCGACTGGGCGGCCAAGCTCGGCCGTCCCGCCCCGTGGCCGGACACGCTTCAGGAGTGGGTGGCCATGTGCCACGAGGCCGGACAGTCCAAGTCCGCGCAGATCCTGCTGCGGTACGGCCCCGGTGACTGGAACGCGCTGCACCGGGACGTGTTCGGCGAGATGCTCTTCCCGCTCCAGGTGGTCATCGGCCTGGATGCGCCCGGAGCGGATTTCACCGGCGGGGAGTTCCTGATGACCGAGCAGCGGCCCCGCGCCCAGTCGAGAGGTTCGTCCACCACCCTGCCCCAAGGACACGGGCTGGTCTTCACCACCCGCGACCGGCCGGTCGCCACCAAGCGGGGCTGGGCCAACGGGCCGATGCGGCATGGTGTGAGCACCGTCCGCTCCGGCCGTCGGCACACTCTCGGCCTCGTCTTCCACGACGCGGCATGAACCCCACCACGCCCGCCTCCGACCGCCCCGCCCGCACCTACACGCTCCTCGGTCCGGACGGGCAGCCCTACCGGAACCCCACGCCCGGCACGCTCGGCGGGCACCGCCGCGGACGCCTGTACGGGCGCCTGGACTGCCCCTCCGCCCTGCGGGCCATCGCCCGCGGCCACTACGCCGAACACCGGGTGTTCTTCGCCGACGAGGCCACCGCGATCGCAGCCGGCTACCGGCCCTGCGCCGTGTGTCTGCCCAGCCAGTACGCCCAGTGGAAAGCAGACCGAGAAAGCACCACCACACCATGACCCCCACCACCGAGCGAATGGCCTTCCGCTCGCCCCTCATCACCGCGGCCGAACTGGCCGCGTACGGCAACGGCCTGCCCACGCCCGCCCCGCACACCGATGCCGAACTCGCCGCCCTCATCGGCCTGCTCACCGGGTCGAAGCCACGGATCGCCACCGTCACCATCGGCCACAGCCGGGACACCGCGTCCCGCAACGCCGCGCAGGCGTTCGCGGCCGCGTGGCAAGCGCGCGAAGGCGAAGTGCTCGCCGTGGTGGACTGGCCGGAGAGCGCCGCGTCCTGGCTGCGCCCGGCAACCCGCCTCACCGCAGGGGCACCCGACGCCTGGGTCATGGCCGCATCCCCGCTCGGCTTCGCCCAACTCGCCTGCCGGCTGCGCCACTCCACCGACTGGGACCCGGCCCGCACCGTCGCATTCGCCTCTCTGAAGGACTCCGGCCTCCCGGCACTCGTCGGCCCGGAAATCCTGAACGGGCTGCGCGGCGCCACCACGGACGGCAGCACCTGGGACATACGCCACCGCTGGATCACCTCCCACCCGCCCGCCACCGCGGGCCGATGACCGCACCCGCACCCGCACCCGCGAGGCCCAGACGTCGGGGCGTCGATCCGCCGAACCCACGCCACCGATAGCCTGCGTCATCATGACGCGCGCTTGGATCTTGCCCATGTTGCTTGTGGTCTGCGGCTCACTCGTTGCGACCGCGCCGGCCGTCAGGGGGTTCCCCGTCGCCGCCGTCGCACTACTGCTGCTGTTTGTCCTGCTTGCAGGGGTGCACTCGCCGCTGGTGTTCCCACGGTCGATCGGCGCGGTGGAGGCACAACGCCGCAGCGCGATCGACGGCCGACCGATCGTCTACTGGCGGGCGGGCTGCAAGTACTGTCTGCGTCTGCGGATCCGGTTGGGCCGCAACGCCCATCGGCTGCATTGGGTCGACATCTGGCGCGACCCGGCTGGGGCGGCGGTGGTGAGGGCGGCCAACGACGGCAACGAGACCGTGCCGACCGTCATGGTGGCGGGACAGCCGCACGTCAACCCCGATCCCGAATGGGTGCGCGGACAGCTCCCCCCATCCACGTGATGGGGAGCGGTTCACCGGGGAGCGCGCACGGCCCCTCGCACCCGTCGCCACCAAACGCGTCCGATCCATTGACGCCAGTCCAGCCCCACCTCTACCTTCTGGCCGAAGTTACGCACGACGTTCGCAATTTCGAACAAGTCGCCTCCGGAAGGGACTTACCGTGCTCGGCACCCGCACCCGCCACTGGCTGACCCTCGTGGCAGCAGTACTGGCCCTGCTCGCGTCATTCGTCACCGTCCAGTCCGCACAGCCGGCCGCCGCGGCCGACGGTCGGCCGTACAGCAACCCGGTCAAGGCACAGAAGGGTGCCGACCCCTGGCTGGAGTACTACAACGGCGACTACTACCTGGTGACGACCTCGTTCACCGGTGAGCTCACCATGCGCAAGTCGCCCACGCTGGCCGGGCTGGCCACCGCGCCGAGCGTCCAGGTGTGGTCCGACTCCACCTCGGGCCGCAACTCCAACTTCTGGGCACCCGAGATCCACTTCTTCAACGGCAAGTGGTACCTGTACTACTCGGCCGGCAACCGCGGCACCCCCTGCTGCGACTCCCAGCGCACCCACGTCCTGGAGAGCGCGGGCTCCGACCCGATGGGCCCCTACACCTACAAGAACAGCCTCACCGGATCCAACCTCAGCCCCAACGGCTGGCTCATCGACGCCAGCGTGCTCCGGCACGACGGCAAGCTGTACCTGGTGGGCAGCGGCTTCATCAACGGCAGCACGCAGAGCCTCGTCATCGCGCCGATGAGCAACCCGTACACGCTTGAGCGCTCCACCTTCACCATCATCTCCAGCCCCACCCTGAACTGGGAAACCTCCGGCAGCCCGGTCAACGAAGGGCCCGAGCCGCTCTACCACGGCGGCCGTACCTTCCTGACCTTCTCCGCCAGCTCCTGCCAGACCCCCGACTACAAGCTGGGCCGGCTGGAGCTCACCGGCAGCGACCCGCTCACCCCCACCTCCTGGACCAAGAAGCAGACGCCCGTCTTCCAGCGCAACGACGCGGCCGGCGTCTACGGCCCCGGCCACAACGGGTTCTTCACCTCCCCCGACGGCACCGAGAACTGGATCGTCTACCACGGCAACAACACGACCAACGGCGGCTGCGGCAACGGCCGTACGACACGAGCGCAGAAATTCACCTGGAACGCGGACGGCACGCCGAACTTCGGCAGCCCGGTGGCCCTGGGCACCACCCTGGCCGGCCCGTCCGGTGAGACGGCGACGACTCCGACGGCGTACACACTGGTCAACCGCAACAGCGGCAAGTGCCTCGAGGTGTCGGGCGGCAACACCGCCGACGGCACCAACATCGCCCAGTGGACGTGCAACGGCGGCACCCATCAGAAGTGGCGCATCGAGGACATGGGCGACGACACCAGCCGCCTGGTGAACCTGGCCACCGGCAAAGTCATGGACACCGCCGACTGCTCCACCGCCGACGGCGCCGACATCCGCCAGTGGACCTGGCTGAACAACAACTGCCAGAAGGCCCGCCTCATCTACACCGGCGGGGACCACGTCCGGATCACCAACGCCAACAGCGGCAAGGTGGCCGATGTCGCCGACTGCGGCACGGCAGACGGCATCGACGTGCGTCAGTGGAGCTGGCTGAACAACAACTGCCAGCAGTGGCGGCTCGTGCCCACGACCGCCTGACGCAGAACCATCTCGACCAGTGCGGCGACGTCGGCATCGACCATCGGCTCGCCGGTCATCCCCATCCGGCGGAGCAAGGCTCCGACCGCGACGTCGATGAAGAGGAGGACCGTAGGCGCAAGCCCCGTTTTGACGGTGCGAGCGGCCATTTCCTCGGCACGGCCGGTGGGCACACCGCGTATCCGGGCACCTGCACGTCAGTCGGCGCCGGCCTCAGCGACACCGTCGATGATGCGCTGATAGTCCTCCTCGGTCGGGACGGAAACATCCTCCTCGTGGCCGCCTCTCCCTTGGCGCACCAAGATGCCGTTGCAGAACAGGTGGTTGTCGGCATCCACCGTTTGCCTGTCCACTCCGCGGCCGGTACGCGCTTCATATACGTCGATGCGGTAGCGGGCCTGGTAGTAGGTCACACTCCACCCGCCCGAGAACGCACAGGTCATGTCGTACTTGCGCCGCTCAAGGCGGCTGCACGCCACCAGTTGAACCTCATCAGGGTCCGGCTCACCGGAGCCCTTGCCCGCGGACGTGACCACCGGGTCGGCGCCGTGTTCCTCGTCGAACAGGACCGCCGGATGCGGGCCGCTCGCGCTGTAGGGGGCCGCCTTGGCATACGAGCCACCGGAGTTCGTGCACAGGCGCGCCAAGTCCCGCAGATAGTAGGGCCGACTGGCCATCACGACATCGCTGAGGGGCGACAGCGTGACCGCCCACACCACGACGGAGGCCACAGCCGCCAGCCCCGTCCCGGTGAGAACCCGATGGGCCAGCGGCGTCGGCACCGGCTCCCGGAGCTCGATGGCCTTGACCAGGGCTTCACGGCCGGTCACGGTGCGGAACGTCTCGTACCGCGGTTTACCGCCGTCGAGCCAGGAGAGCCGCCACGACCCGTGCCGAGCCCCGCCACCCTGCGCCAACGCCACCGACTCCACTGCCTCCCATGCGATGGCGCTCGTCTTCCTTCCTCCCACCCCCACCAACAGACCGCCATCGCATGTCGCGTACCACCGTCTCCCGCCCCGGACCAGCAGCCAATACACCAAGCCGCCCCAGGAACCCACCAGCCAGATGAACACCGCGACGGGTCTGGCGTCCGGGTCGAAGCCCAGTTCGGACAGAGCCTCCACGAGGAACAGCACGGTCGCCCAGTCGAGACCGAGCATGGCAACAACCAGCACCAACGCGTGTCGGCGCTCGTGATGCACCCGCCGCACCTCGCCGAGACCTGCCTCCGTCGCCAGCCCCGGCAGCGATCGCCGTAGCCGCAACTCCCCCACACCTACCTCCCGAAAGCAACGGGCGAAGACCGGTGCCCCCCACTCTGCGCCCACTGTCTCGGGACCGGTCCCGAGACAGTGAACCACTCTCTCCATCGCAGCGGAGAGCATCGCGGCCTCGAGCCCGGCAGGTGGTGCGCTTCACTCGGTCACGAAGGTCGTCACGCTTCGAGCGGGAAGCCGGCCCGTGAAGGAGCCGTTCGACACGTTGATCCTGCCCTGGGGCGCGAGGCTCGCGCTTGCGTCCGTCAACCAGGACGACACGCTGGACGAGGTGTTGTTTTCCAGGGTGAACGGCTGACTCACCGGCGAAGTGCTCTTGTTGATGGCGACGATGACAACCTTGGAGCCACCGCCCTTGTACGCCGACGTGTAGACGTTCGACTGGGGATTCGAGGGCGCGTCGACACGCACATATCCCGGGCGGACGAACTTCGAGAAGTGTGCCATGGTGGCGCCGCGCTTGCTGATCCGCCCGTCCTCCCTCATGGGGCCGTAGCTACGCCGGATGTACCACCACACGTACGCCTGGAACTCGGCATCCACCAGGGCATGGTGGATGTGTTCCCCCACGTCGAGGGCTTGGGGCCAGAGGTCCGCCGAATCGCTGCTGTTGGGGTAGTAGACCTCGGTCATCCAGAGTTCTTTGCCCCTGCCCTTTGCCTTGAAGAGGGGATAGGGAAAGTTCTGGTACGGCGTGCCGTAGAGGTGAGCCCCGAGAATGTCCAGGTTGGCGAGCGCTTGGGGGTCGTTGAGAATCGGGTCCGAGAAGCTCTTCACATACTGGAAGGACTCCGGCGCGATGACCCTGGTGCCGATCGAGCCGGCGTTCTCCCGCAGGAACCGGGTCATCTCGTTCGGAGTCCACCACGTCCAGTCATGCGCGTAATCAGGCTCGTTCTGCACCGATATGGCATACAGGTCCACCCCGTTGTCCCTCATGAACCTGTAGAAGTCGTTCAGGTGCCGCGCATAAGCGCCGTACATGTCGTACCGGAGCCGCTTCGCGTCGGACTGATTGCCGTGGACGAAGGTCTCGACCATCTGAGCGGGGGGATTCCACGGCGACGCGATGACGGTCGCCCCGTGCTCGATCGCACGTCTCGCCGTCGCCACCTCACGGCTCCAGTTCGCCTGGTTCTCGTGGACGGGGATTCTCAGCACGGAGAACCCCAGCTGCCCCTCGCCGTTGCCGAACGCGGTGTCCCTCTGGGCAGGTGTCAGGTCGTTGATCCAGACCGTGTGGTTCATGCCACCGAAGCCCCGAATCGTCTGCCGCTCCGCCGCCGGGTCGACGATCACCTCGGCAGCCGCCGCTGCGGATGGCGCTCTGGATGCTCCCACGGCCGGCGTCGCGGCCACCAGGACCGGCAGGGCACTCATCGTCGCCAGAACAGACCTCCGGCTTGGCGATTCCGACCCTGTGACCATGGGTTTCACCTCATCTCACCCCGTTATGACATAAAGCCTTTGGGAGCGCTCCCACTCACGGGCAAGCTAACGACCCAATTCGCCACCGTCAACCCGCCGGTGCATCCCGGCGGCCGGGCTCCAGGTGCGCGACCTCGGGTCGTACACGGTGGCGGCGGCGTACCCCGCGTCGGAGGTGGCCGCCCATCGCCCGGATCGCCCCGCCGGCTTTCGGCAGCGACACGGAGGGGTGGTCCGGGCCCTTGCCCTGACCTGCGGACGGTCCGCCGTCCCCGGCCGGCCCCTGGCCGGGATCCTGCCCCGGCTCCCAGCTCTCGCGCCGATGCCCCGGGCCCAGCCGTACCGGCCCCGCGCCGCCTTCGGCCGCGGTCGGTTCTGTGCGCATGCTCGTTCCCCCGTTCGACCATACGGAACACGGCCTGGTGTCGTGTCCGCTGTGCCCGGGACCCGCCGCCCGGACTCCCTCACCCCAGCCGGGTCGGCCGAACCTGCCCTTGGTCAGGGGGCAGCTTCGGGACGCGAAGGGGATGCGATGGCCTGGGCGTGTACGGAGTGGCGGATGTGGTAAAGCGGACGTTTCAGACTGTCCCATGCCGACTCGCCGCCTCGCGAGCCGAGTTCCGCTGAGCGGATCAGACTGGTGAGCGGAGCGCAGTGCCGCGGACCGGGCTGGTGACAGCAATCAGGTAGCTTGCCGGGAAGCCGGGTGGGAAGTCATCGGCCGGGGCCGCCCCTCGTTGTCCCACCGTGTCCACGCACGCAGTCATCGAGCAGGAGAGCGCATTGGCGACCACAGCCCCGCAAGGCGTCCCCCTCCCGTCACCCGGGCCCGGTGCCATGCCCCTGCCTCCGGAACTCCTCCCGGCGGCCGTCGAGCGGTGGCGCTCTTCCTCGGGAGCGGTGGTCGACCTGCTGGCCCAGGCGCGCGAGCTGGGCGGGGTCAGCGCGGTACGCCTCGGCCCGCGCCCCACCGTGCTGGTCACCGACCCGGAGGCGGTGCAGCACGTCCTCGCTCTTCATCCCGACCGCTACGTCAAGCGCTCCCACCGGGCCCGCGTGCTGGTCGGAGACGGGGTGCTCTCGGCCGCCGGGGAACCCTGGAAGCGTCAGCGCCGCCTTCTCCAGGCCCAGTTCACCGGAGCGGGGATCCGCCGCTACGAGCAGCGGATCGTCGGCGCCGCGCGGCGCGCCGCCGACCACTGGGCGGAGTGCGCCCGTACCGGCACGCCGACCGACGTCGGCGAGGACATGCGCTTCTTCGCCCTGGACACCATCTGGCGCTCCCTGACCGGCCACCCCCTCGACGAGACCACGAACCGCGAGCTCGCCGCCGTCGAGGCGGTGGGGGCCGCCCTTCCGACCACCCCCTCCGCGTCGGCCGACGCGGCCGAGCTGCGTGCCGCCGTGGCCGCGGACCTCGCGAGGATCGACGCCGTCGCCGAACACGCGATCGCGGCCGCCCGCCGAGGAGAGGCGGGACCGGAAGGCCCCGGCCTGCTGCAAGTCCTGGTGGACGCCGGGCAGACCCGCCCCGAATACACCGACCAGCTGATCCGCGACGAGCTGGTCACCCTGCTTGCCGCCGGTCACGAGACCACTGCCACGACGCTGTCCTGGCTGTATCTGCTGCTCGACCGCCACCCCGAAGCCCGCCGCCGGGCCCTGGGCACAGGACCCGCGGGCTCACCCGAACGCGAGAGGGCCATCCGGGCTCTCGCCTCGGAGACCCTGCGGCTCTATCCGGTGGCGTGGCTGATCCCCCGTCACACCACCGAGGACGACACCCTCGCCGGCTATCACGTCGCGGCAGGCACCGACATCTTCGTCTGCCCGTACCTCACCCACCGCGACCCGGCGCTGTGGCCCGAGCCCGAGCGGTTCGACCCCGAGCGGTTCACCGCCGCGGACGAGGACCGCCCCTCCTCCCGGCACGGCGCCTACTACCCCTTCGGCATCGGCGCCCGGGCCTGTCTGGGCGCGCAGTTCGCCATGCGCGAGATGACCGTGCTCCTGGAGCACCTGCTGCCCGCCTTCACCCCCTCCTTCCACGCCACCCCCACCTCGGCCGCCTTCGGGTTCACCATCCGCCCCGACGGTCCGACGCCCGCCACCATCACACCCACTCCGGACGGCTCATAGAGCGCCCGGTCACCGGCACCGACGCCCATCTCTGGGGGGCCGGTCGAGGCGGGCCAGGGGTCACCGGTGCGCTGCGTGCCGTCCGCCCCGGCGCCCACCGCGCCCGCGCCCGCGCCGCGCCACCGGCACCGCCAGGCCGCTCAGCACCCCGGCGGCCAGCGCGTACGGCCACCAGCCGGGCCCGCTGTCGCCGGAGGCGCTCGCGTTCTCCGGCGTGTCCGCCGCCGCACCGGAGGAGGCCGCGTCGGCATGGGCGCTGTTGGACGCGTGGGGGCTGGTGGCGGCGGTCAGCACCACGTCGTTGCCGTCCCCGCCCCGATAGCTGATCCGGTACCTGGTGCCGGCGAGCTTCACCTCGGCCCCCTCGCGGAGACCGGTGAACGCGCCCGTGGTCTTGGCACCGCCCTTGTGGTCGAGGACGGTGATCTCCCGCGGTGGCTTGGCGCCGACGCCCGAAACGTCGAGCTTTCCGGCCAGCCCGACCTTGCCCGACGCCGTCAACGGCTCGCTGCGCAGGGTGAGTTGCCCCTTCGCGCCCTGGGTGTAGTCACCCGTCACGGTGAGGCCGCCCGCGACCTCGCCCTGATTGGTCACCGAGCCCTTCACCGTGCCCTTGCCCGACAACGAGGCCGCCACCCGCAAGCCCGCCGTGCCCACGTCCAGCTTCGCACCTGCCGAGGTGAGGCGGATCGCCTTGCTGCGGGCGAGAGTCGCCCCGGAGCGCAGCGCCAGTGTGCCCCTCTTGACTGTCGTCGTTCCCGTGTACGTCACCGCGCTGCCGGTCAGGGTCGTCGTCGCGGTACCCGCCTGGGTGAGCGACCCGCTTCCGCTGATCCGGGACAGGGCCAGGGGCTTGCCCACGTTGTTCAGCACGAGCGAGCCGTTGTTGACGACCTTGTAGAGGTCGCCCTTGGTGTAGAGCCCGCCGTCGCCGCCCCGCTTGCCGCTGCCCAGCCGCAGCACGGCGCCCTTCTCGACGGTCGTCGAGCCGTTGTAGTACTGAACGGCGGCGAAGGTGACGTCGTTGCCTTTCGTCCCCTTGATGACGATGTCCCCGGCGCCGGGCGCGGAGAGCGTGTCGTGGAAGCGGCCGCCGCCGATGGGGGCGCCCAGCGTCACCGGGCCGTTGTAGTCGAACGTGAGCAGCGAACGGGAGCGGGCCGCCAGCAGGTTGATGTAGACGGTCTCGGCGGTGCCCGGCATGAAGATCTTGTTCGTGGTGCCGTCGCCCCACTGGAGGTTGGCGCCCTTGATGTTGGTGCCGCGCTTGTTGACGTTCTTCCGCGCGGGCGTCCAGTTCAGGGCGGGGTCACTGAGCGAGGGGTCGGTGTCGCCGCCCTGGTCCGACCAGCTGTACTGGCCGGTCAGGACGACCTTGCTACCCGGCCGGGACTGGACGTTGATGTCGCTGCCGTACTCGCGCTGGTAGAAGTCCATGCCCATGGTGACGGTCTGGCCCAGCGGGGTGTCCACGGTCCAGGTGCCCTGGTTGAGGACCTTGCGGATGTTCGGCAGCGACGTCGCGTACTCCGGCCGGCCGGCGTTCACCTGCGTGCCGTTGTCGATCACCCCGGAGAAGGGGTGCGTGCCCGACAGGTCCCAGGTGCCCCAGAGGAACCTCGGCTGGGTGACCAGCCCGGAGCCGCTGATGGTACCCAGGTTGAAGGCGCTCTTCAGGGAGAGCCGCAGGGTACCGTCCACCCGGATGTTGTCCTGGTTCAGCCGGAACGCCGGGGTGTTGTACGGGAAGTGGCCGATCAGTCCGGTGGCGCCGCCGTTGCCGTACTGAAGGGTGGCGCCCTTCGCCACGGTCACGGCCGGCGGGTCGGGGTTGGCGACGGTGACGTACGGGTGGTTGCCGCCCTGTGTCTTCGCCACCTGCCGCTGCCGGGACTTCGGCAGGGTGAAGTCGCTGTCCTTGGTGAGGATCAGCGTGCCGGTGCCGCGCACGGTGAGCGTGCCGGTGCCGCTGAACACGCCGCCGTACACGGTCGTCCCGGCCGGCACGGTCACCACCGTGTCACCGGCGAGTGTCACGTTCCGGCCCGCCAGCACGTCGGCGGTCACGTCCCGGGGCCCGGCGGCGCTCGCGGTGGGAGCGCCGAGCATGAGGGCGGCCACCGCGAGGGCTCCGGCGGATGCTGCTGTCTTGTGGATGAGGCTGCGCACGAAGGGGAGACGGGCCGGGGCCGGGACCGATAACAGAAATTCCACGGTCATCTTTGGTGGGGTCGTGCGCGGCCTCTGTCCCGCTGGTCAGAGGGCGGCCTTCTCACCGCTCATCCGGTGCAGGCTCTCGTCCTGCACGGTGGCCGCCACATCGCGCGTCGCCCGGTACGGGGCGAGCTCCGCACTGGGCCGTCCACCGCTGATCTCGTCGGCCACCAGCCGCCCGAGCAGAGGGGCCAGATTGACGCCGCTGTGGGTCACCACGCTGTAGAGTCCCGGGGCCTCCGGGCTGGTGCCGACCAGAGGGAGGCCGTCGGTGGGCACGGGGCGGACACCGATCCTTGCCCCGGCCAGCCGTGCCGAGCGGAGCGCGGGAAGCAGGCGCTGGCCATGGCGGTGCAGTTGCTCCTGGGGCGTGAGCCGGTCGCCCGGAGCGGGCTCTTGGGGCAGCAAGGCGTCGATGGGCCAGGAGATCGAGCAGACGCGGTCGCCCGGCGCGGGCCGCAGATCCACCTCGGGCGTGGTGATAATCGCCTCCAGCCGGGCCTCGGGTACCGGGGTCGTCTCGCCGACCAGGCCCGGCACACGGTCCATCGGAAGGTGTACACCCGCGAAACCGGCGATCCGGCCCGCGTCCGGGCCCGCGCAGTTCACCACCCAGTCCGCCTCCCAGTGACGTGACTCGGTCCGCACGCCCCGCACCCGGCCACCGGCGAGCGACAGTCCGGTGGCCCGCAGGCCGTAGTGGATGTCCGCCCCGAGCAAGGCGGCCCGGTCGAGCAACGACCGCACGAACAGGGGAGCGTCGTACCACGCGGTTCCGTCGTGGACGACGATCTCCTCCGCCGAGCAGGCGCCGGAGTCCACCGCGGGTGCCAGCTCGCGCAGCTCCGCCGCATCCGCGATCCGGCACGGGTGGCCCCAGGACCGCAGCCTGGTGGCTCGGTCCCGGAGCGACCGCTGTTCGGCCGCCGTGTTCGCCCACTGCACCGTGGGGGCGGCGTGGCGCCACGAGGTGCCGCCCAGTTCCGCGGCCAGTTCGGCGTGGAGGGCGGCGCTGCGACGGTTGAACTCGTAGTAGCTGACGGGTGTTTTGAGGTGGGTGACGTCCATGGCGAAGGTCGCGCTGGACGTTCCTGAGGCCGGGCCGCCCGCTTCGATCACGATGACGTCGGCGCCGGCCAGTGCCAGGTGGTAGGCGACGGAAGCGCCGATCACACCGGCGCCGAGGACGATGACACGGGACACGTGGTTTCCTTAACGGTTGATCAGAGCTGATCGGGTGTCAGCTGCGGAGGGTCGGCGGACCACGCTCAGCGGACCTTGCGGAGAAACGCCTGGGTGCGCTCGTGCCGCGGCGAGCCGATGACGGCGTCGGGCGGCCCCGACTCCACCACGACCCCGCCGTCCATGAAGGCCAGCGAGTCGCACACCTCGCGCGCGAAACCCATCTCATGAGTGACGACGATCATGGTCATGCCGTCCCGGGCGAGCGCCCGCATCACATCGAGGACCTCGCCCACGAGTTCGGGGTCGAGGGCGGAGGTGGGCTCGTCGAAGAGCATCAGCTCCGGTTCCATGGCCAGTGCTCGGGCGATGGCCACCCGCTGCTGCTGGCCTCCGGACAGCTGGGAGGGGTAGCTCTCGCACTTGTCCGCCAGGCCGACCCGGGTGAGGAGCCCCAGCGCCCGTGTTCTGACGATCTCCTTGCGCTCCTTGGCCACCCGCAGCGGCGCTTCCATGACGTTTTGCAGCGCCGTCATATGGGGGAAGAGATTGAACTGCTGGAAAACCATCCCGATGCCACGGCGCTGCTGGGCCACCGCCTTGTCGGAAAGCTCGTGGATCCTCCCTCCGCGCTCCTCGTAGCCGACCAGTCTGTCGCGAACGTACAGACGGCCCGCGTCCACCCGCTCCAGATGGTTCACACAGCGCAGGAAGGTCGACTTGCCCGATCCGGACGGGCCCACGAGGCAGAGCACCTCGCCCTGGGCCACCTGAAGATCGATGCCCTTCAACACCTCCGCATCGCCGAAGTTCTTGCGTACGCCCTCGGCCCTCACCACTGCCGTCACGACGAGCTCTCCTTCCGGAAGGCGCGCTCGAGGTAGCGCTGGGCCACCGTGAGCACGGTGGTGGCCACGAGGTACCAGATGCAGGCGACCGTGAGCAGCGGAATCTGGGCGAAGTTGCGGGAGTAGATGCCCTGGACGGAGGTGAGCAGTTCGGGTACGGCGATCGCGAACACCAGAGAGGTGGTCTTGAGCATCGACACGGCCTGGTTGCCGGTGGGCGGGATGATCACCCGCATCGCTTGCGGCAGAACGATCCGCCGCATCGTTTGGCGCCGGGTCATCCCCAGCGCATGCGCCGCCTCGGTCTGCCCGTCGTCCACCGAGGAGATACCGGCCCGTACGATTTCGGCCATGTACGCGGCCTCATGCAGCCCGAGTCCGAGCACGGCCGCCGTCATCTGGGTGATGAGCTGGTTGGTGTCGGCCTCGACGAAGGTCGGGCCCCACGGGATACCCAGCCCCACCCTGGGCACGACGGCGGACAGGAAGTACCAGAACAGCAACTGGACGAGCAGCGGGGTGCCGCGGAAGACCCAGATGTAGAAACCGCTGAGCGCCGACAGCAGTGGATTGGACGACATCCGCAGGATCGCCAGGACGACACCGCCCACGATTCCGATGGCCATGGCCAGAACCGTCAGCAAGGCGGTGGTCCGCAGCCCGTCGAGCACCGCGGGAGCGAAAAGGTACTCCCCCACCACGTCCCACTGCATGCGCGGATTGGCCGCCCACCCCTGGACCAGGAAGATCACCAGGAAGACCATCACAGCGGACGCGCACCACCGGCCGGGGTGGCGCAGCGGCACCGCCCGGATCGGCGCGCCCTGATCAGCCGGGCGCACTGCCGTTCCACCGTCCTGTTTCAGCTCCTCGGTGGCGTACTGCGGCGACCGTCCCTTCATGAAGCACCGCCGTTGACCGTGGCACGGTCGAGGGCCCCGGAAGAGAGCTTCCACGTCTTGAGGATCTTTCGGTAACTGCCGTTGCGCATCAACTCGCTCAGCGCGCCCTGGACGGCCTTGACCAACGAGGTGTCCGCCTTGTCGACCAGGATTCCGTAGGGCAGGTACCGGTAGGGCTTGCCCACCTCCTTCAGCTTCCCGGCGGACTTCCCGGCGTGGTAGACGACGGTGGGGGTCCCGCCGACGAAGGCGTCCGCCCGCGAGGTGGACAGGGCCTGGATACACCCGACCGTGTCGGGGAACACCAGGGTCTTCACCTCCGGCTTGCCCGCCTTGCGGCATGTGCCGGACTGGGCCTCGGCGTCGTCGACCTGAGCGGTGCCCTGCTCCACGGCGACGGACTTGCCGCACAGATCGCCGAGCGAGCCGATCTTTGTGGCGTCCTGCGCGTGTACCAGGATGGAACTGCTGGTCTTGAAGTAGTCGACGAAGGTGATGTACTCACGCCGCTCGGGCTTGTCCAGCATGGCCTGGATGGCGAGGTCGTAGCGGTGTGCACGGACGCCCGCGATCAGGCTGTCGAAGCTGGTCTGGGAGAAGTCGACCTTGACGCCGAGCACCTCGCCGATGGCCTTCATCAGGTCCGGCTCCATGCCGATGACCGTTTTGTTGTCGCTGTCGAGGAAGACCAGGGGCGGGTAGTTGTTGCCCTGCGCGACGGTCAGCCTGCCGGACTTCCTGATCTTCGCGGGCAGCAGATCGTGCAGCCGCTGGTCCACCTTCTGCTTCGGGGCGGCGGCCCTCGGCTCACCGTCCGTTGGACCGCACGCCGTCGTGGCCACGAGCCCTACGAGGACGAGAGACATCAGCGCACGTCGAGCGGCCATGGGGACCCCTCTCTCATCGGGTTGGCTGGATTTGGCTCCCCACAATGTGCGGGACGCCCACCATCGGCGCAAGGTCGTTCAGGATGAGCATTGGCGACCCTGTTGTTCAGCTGAACTGATGCTCGGCGCTCACCATCGGCGGACTCCCTGCCACGTCAGACGTGCTGGCGGCGGAGGTGCGGGAGATGCCGAGGAAGCACCGTAGAAACAGGGCTGGTGTTCATGGCGTGCCAGGCGTTAAGTTCGGCCGATGCTGACCCCGACCCAGCTCCAGGCCCTTCGCGAGGTCGTGGCCACCGGCTCCCTGCGCACGGCTGCCAGAAAACTGGGATTCACGCCATCGGCCGTTTCCCAGCAGATCTCATCCATCGAGCGCGCGGTGGGCGTCACGCTCTTCGAGCGCACCCCGCGCAGCGTGCGCCCCACCCCGGCGGGCCTTCAGCTGGCGCGTCGCGCCAACCGGTTGCTGGCGGATCTCGAGGCGGCGGAGGACGAGATGCGCTCGTTCGCCTCGGCCCAGCGCGGCCGACTTCACCTGGGCAGCTTCTGGTCGGCCGGTTTCAAGCTCGTCCCCGCGCTGCTCGCCGCATTTCTGCGGGACCGCCCCGACGTGGACATCCGCTACCAGGAAGGCGATCCGCCGGTCACGGTGCCCGCCGTGCTCGACGGACGGCTGGACCTCGCCGTCGTCTTCGAATACGGAACGGTGCCGCACAGCAGCTGGCAGAGCGACCTCGACCTGACGCTGCTCCTGGAAGAGCCGCTCTATCTGCTGCTGCCCACCGGCCACCGGCTGGCGCACCGTAGGCGCGTGCAGATCAGCGAGCTGGCCGATGAGCGCTGGATCTGCTTCCTGGAGGACACGGATGCGGCCCGCTCCCTGTTCCGGATCTGCGCGGCCTCGGGTTTCCACCCCGATGTGCTCTTCCGCACCAACGACTACAACCTGCCGTTCGAGCTCGTCCGCAAGGGCCTGGGCATCGCGATCATCCCGGAGCTGGCGATGATCAAGTCCTCGGATGTGCATGTGATCCGGCTCGCCGACCCCTCCCATGTGCGGAGAGTCTCCGCGGTCCGCCGCGCCGCGGACCCGAACCCGCTGCTGGACCAGGCGATCTCCATGCTGCGCGCGGCAGCGGACACCGTCGACCAGCGGTGGCTCCAGGCCGACCTTCCGGTGGCTCTCTGAGCCCCGGCCCGAGCCGGGCCGGCCGAAGAATCGTCATCTTCAAGTGATCGGCACACCTGTTACACAGACAACACGCGTAGCGCCCGGCCGTCGTGCCGACCTTCCTGCCGGTCATGGCGGTAGTGGCCGAAATGACGCGCATCACCTTGCGAAAGCGGCGTGATGTCTAGGGGTAAGAGTGACCTTCCTGTGAGGAAAGAGCACCGATGACGTGCGCGAAAGTACCTGTCGCGTGATCGGAAAGTTGCGGAATGCCTGATTCCGGAGGTTGGCTGATTCGCTGTGCCGCGTGCCCCGTGGTTACATCCCTTCCGCGCTCAAGCATCCACGAATCCCGGGTCCCCCCGGGACCCCGTGGCCATGCCGAGGGAGCCGATTTCCGTCGGCACCCATGCGCGGTCGGAAGCTCAACGAGACAGTCATCCAAGGGAGACGCAACAATGAACAACGCGCCCAAGGTCGCGACCCAGGAGATCTCCGACGCCGAGCTGGACAACGTGGCCGGCGGGCTCGGCGTCGTGGGCGACGCCCTCGGCACCGTGGACTCCCTCACCGGCGCCGTCGGCACCGTCGCCCTGGCCACCGGCACGGTTGACAGTGTCACCGGCGTGAACTCCACCGCCATCGTCGGTGGAGTCGTCAACACCATCTGAGGCCGGTACACCGCCTTCCCTGTGCCCCGGGCCTGCCTGGTCTGGGGCACTCGGCGGTCCGCGGCCGCATCCACGCAGCACCGCCGCATCCACGTACGCCCCCGCGTCACATGCACGCCGCCGCATCACACGCGCCGTGCCACTTCGCCCGCGCCACCGCGCCTCCTTCCGGAGCCCGGGCATCCGGCCAGTTCTCTCGCGGTTGAGGAAAGACTTTCGTGCAGTTCCGCCAGCAGGCCCTTTCCAAGCTGCAGTCGGCAGAGGACATCGATCTGCCGGTGCGCTACGCCCGCCCCCAGGGATGGCTGGCGCTGGTGGTCACGCTGGTGGTCATGGCCGGCGCCGCCGTATGGGCGGTCACGGGCACCGTGTCGAACACCCTGGAGACCACCGGCATCCTCACCCACGGGCAGGGCAGCTATGTGCTGCAGAGCCCCATCGCGGGCCAGGTGACCTCTGTCCTCGCACAGGAGGGCAGCACCCTCCGGGCGGGCGCACCGCTGCTGAAGGTCCGCACCGCCCGCGGCACCACGGTGGTGCGCACCATCGCCGCCGGCCGGCTCACCACCCTCTCCGTCTCGATCGGCTCCGTCCTCGACACCGGTGCGAACGTCGCCTCCGTGGAACGCGTCCGCCACTCCGGCGACCCGCTGGTCGCGACCCTGTACGTGCCGGCGGACCGGGCGGCCTCGGTGCGGCCGGGAGCGTCGGTCGACCTCAGCGTGCAGTCCGTGCCGACGCAGACCTACGGTGTGCTGCGCGGTGAGGTCCAGGCCGTGGGCCGGACCGCCCTGTCGCGCCAGCAGATCGGCTCCTACCTCGGAGCTGAGCAACTCGGTGAGGAGTTCTCGAAACACGGCCCGCCGGTCGCGGTCCAGGTGCGCCTCGACCGCACCTCCGCCACCCGCTCCGGCTACCGCTGGTCGTCCCCCGAGGGCCCACCGTTCGCCCTCGGCTCCATGACCCTGGCCGACGGCACCATTCACCTGGCTGCCCACCACCCCATCGATTGGCTTCTCCCGTGACCGCGAGATACGAGGGCGGGCCGCCCCGGCCCGCACCCGCCGGAAGCAGCGGGGCGCGCCGCCCCCAGCCGGCCCGCGGACGGCGGCGCGCCCCGCGCGGCGGATCCCGGCCGAGGAAACCCGGGCGCCGGACGGTGCGCACCCCCACCGTGCTTCAGTTGGAGGCCCTGGAGTGCGGTGCGGCATCGCTCGCCATGGTGCTCGGACACTACGGGCGCCATGTGCCGCTGGAGGAGCTGCGGATCGCCTGCGGTGTCTCCCGGGACGGGTCACGCGCCAGCAATCTGCTCAAGGCCGCCCGGAGCTACGGTCTGCGTGCCAAGGGCATGCAGATGGAGCCCGAGGCCCTCGCGGAGGTCCGGGCCCCGGCGATCCTGTTCTGGAAGTTCAACCACTACGTCGTCTACGACGGCATGGGACGGCGGTTCGGCAAGCGCGGCGTCCACATCAACGATCCCGACAAGGGGCGCCGTTTCGTCCCCGTCGAGGAGTTCGACACCAGCTTCACCGGTGTGGTCCTGGTTTTCGAACCCGAGGAGTCCTTCCGCCGGGGCGGACGCCGCCCCGGCGTGCTGGGTGCCCTGCCCCCGCGCATGCGGGGCACCACGGGCACCCTGCTGGCCTCGCTGCTGGCCAGCCTGCTGCTGGTGGCGGTGGGCGCCGCGGTCCCGGCGCTCAGCCGCACCTTCATCGACACCTTCCTCATCGGCGGCCAGGACTCGCTGCTGGGGCCGCTGTTCGCGTCCATGGCCGTGGCGGTGGTGCTCACCGCCGTGCTGACCGGTGTCCAGCAGGCGAATCTGCTGCGCGGACGCATCATCTCCTCCACCCTCAGCAGCGCGCGTTTTCTGCGGCATCTGCTGCGGCTGCCCGTCACCTTTTTCGCCCAGCGCAGCCCGGCGGACCTGGTCCAGCGGCTGCGCTCCAACGACACCGTCGCCGAGACGCTCGCCCGCGATCTGGCCGCCGTGGCCGTCGACGGGGTCGTGGTGGTCCTCTACGCCTTCCTGCTGTGGACCTACGACCCCCAACTCACCCTGGTCGGCGTCGGGTTGGCGCTGCTCAACGTGGTGGCGATGCGGGTGGTGATACGGCTGCGGGCGACCAGGACCCAGAAGCTGCGGGCCGACACCGCGCGGCTGACCACCACGTCGTACACCGGTCTCCAGCTCATCGAGACGGTGAAGGCCACCGGCGGGGAGACGGGCTACTTCCGCCGCTGGGCAGGTCAGCACGCCATCACGCTGGAGGAGCAGCAGCGCCTCGGGGTGCCGAGCGCCGCACTGGCCGTGGTCGCCCCCACCCTCGCCACGCTCAACAGCGCCCTGATCCTCTGGATCGGCGGGCTGCGGGCCATCGAGGGCCATATCTCGATCGGTCTGCTGGTGGCCTTCCAGGCGCTGGTGGCCCGCTTCACCGCGCCCATCACCCGGCTCAACGGCGTGGCCGGCCGCATCCAGGACTTCTCCGCCGACGTGACCCGGCTCAAGGACGTGGAGAACTTCCCCGTGGACTCCTTCCACACCCGCGACGAGCCGCGCGCGGACACCCGCCGGCTGACCGGGCACGTGACGCTGGAGAACATCACCTTCGGCTACAGCCCACTGGACGAACCGCTGCTGCGCGACTTCTCGCTGTCCGTCGGCCCCGGTCGGCAGGTGGCGCTGGTCGGCGCCTCCGGCAGCGGCAAGTCCACCGTCTCCCGGCTCGTCTCCGGTCTCTACGCCCCCTGGGAGGGGGGCATCCGCATCGACGGACAGCGGCTGGAGGACATCCCCCGCGGGGCGCTGGCCGCCTCGGTCTCCTTCGTCGACCAGGACGTCTTCCTGTTCGAGGGAACGGTGCGGGACAACGTGGCGCTGTGGGATCCGTCCATCCCGGACGACGCGGTGGTGGACGCCCTGCGGGACGCCGCGCTCTACGACGATGTGATCGCACGGCGCCCGGAGGGGATCCACTGCCGGGTGGAGCAGGACGGCCGCAACTTCTCCGGCGGCCAGCGGCAGCGGCTGGAGATCGCCCGCGCCCTGGTGCGCCGTCCCAGCGTGCTGGTGCTGGACGAGGTCACCAGCGCCCTGGACGCGCGGACCGAGCAGATCGTCATGGACAATCTGCGCCGCCGCGGCTGTGCGTGTGTGGTGATCGCCCACCGGCTCAGCACCGTGCGGGACAGCGACGAGATCCTCGTCCTGAACCGCGGCACGGTTGTCGAACGCGGCCGTCACGAGGACCTCGCCGCCGCTGGAGGCCCGTACGCCGAGCTGATGAGGGAGCACTGACATGGCGTCCGTTCACCCGGCCGCTTCGGTGGCCGCGGACGGCGGCGACGCGGTGGTCCAGGCGCTTGGCGCCCTCGGCGCGCCCGTCGACTGCGCCGGGCTGCGCAGCCTTCCGCTCGAGGGGCCGCAGGTGCTCTGGCTCGTGGCCGGCGGTGCCCTGGACCTGTTCGCGGTCGACGCCGCCGAGGAGGGGCAGTGGCACTTCCTCGGCCGGCTGGAGACGGGCGCGGCGCTCCCGGGCCCGGTCGACGGACCGCTCCACACCCTGCTGGGCCGCCCCTCTCAGGACTGCCTGGTGCGCCGTATCCCGCTGCGCGAGCTGTACCGGCCGGAGGCGTACGACGCGTACGGCACGGGCCACGCCCACGATCCGTACGGCACATACGGGGGCGGCGGATTCCAGGACATCCCGCCCACCCCGCTGGAGCACGCCGTGGCGCTCGGGGTGAGCCGCAGCCTCGGCGTCCTCTTCCAGGCCCCGCTGGACGGCGGGGCCGCGCCCGACGCGGAGGCGGCCGACGAGGACCTGCTCTGGCTTCCGGTGCCGCCCGGCAGTGTGCGCTACGGCGCCGAGTACAGCGCCCAGGCCGCCGGTGATCTGCTGATCGACGGCGCGCTGTGGCAGCGGATGGTCAACCAGCAGTACCGGCTCGGCAGCGCCGTGGACCGCTGGATCGAGACCATGGAGCGGGCCCACGCGGACCGCACGGCGGCCGGGATCCGAGCCGGTGAGGCCATGCGCTCCCGCGCCGACCAGGCGCTGATCGCCTCCATCGGAGGGCCGCGGCGCGACCGGCGGCCGTCGGAGGAGAGCACCGACGACGCCGTTCACGCGGTGTGCCGCGAAGTGGCGGAGGCAGCCGGGATCACCCTGCCCGAACCGCCGAGGGGCCGCGCCACCGACGACCGTACGGACCCGGTGGAGCGCATCGCCGCACACGCCCGGATCCGCACCCGCGCCGTCCGGCTGGAGGGCCGCTGGTGGCGGGAGGACACCGGACCGCTGGTGGGCTACCGCGCCAAGTCCGGGGCCCCGGTGGCGCTGCTGTGGCGGCGCGGCGGGTACGAGGCGCTCAACCCCGTCTCCGGCCTGCGGATCCGCGTCAGCAGCGGCAACGCGGAGGAGTTCGAACCGCGGGCCGTGATGTTCTACCGTCCGCTGCCCGACCGGCCGATGACGATGTGGCGGCTGATGCGCTTCAGCGCCCGGGGCGCCGGCGGGGACGTCCGCAACCTGCTGATCAGCGGGCTGGTGACGGTGGTGCTCGGCGCGCTGGTGCCCCTCGCCACCGGACAGGTGCTCGGCGGATTCGTGCCCCGCGCGGAGAAGAGCCCCATCGTCCAGATCTCCCTGGCCCTGATCGTCGCCGGCGTCGTCGCGGCCGCCTTCATGCTGCTGCAGAACCTCACCCTGCTGCGGCTGGAGGGGCGGCTGGAGAGCACCCTCCAGCCCGCCGTGTGGGACCGGCTGCTGCGGCTGCCCACCAGCTTCTTCGCCCAACGCTCCACCGGAGAGCTGGCCAGCGCGGCGCTGGGCATCAGCGCCATGCGCCGGGTGCTGTCCGGGATCGCGCCGACGGTCCTCCAGGCCGGCACCGTGGGCGCGATGAACCTCGCCCTGCTGCTGTACTACAGCGCCTCCCTGGCGCTCGCGGTGGTCGCCATACTGCTGGTGGTCTCCGGGGTCTTCCTGGGGATGGGGCTGTGGCAGGTGCGCTGGCAGCGGCGGCTGGTGGAGAGCGAGAACAAGCTCAACAACCAGGCGTTCCAGACCCTGCGCGGCCTTCCCAAACTGCGGGTCGCCGCGGCCGAGAACTTCGCGTACGCGGCGTGGGCCCGTGGCTTCGCCCACTCCCGCGACCTGCATCAGCGCACCGGGCGCATCAAGAACCTCACCCAGGTGCTGGACGCGGTCTACCTTCCGCTGGTCTCGCTCATCGTGTTCATGCTGCTGGCCGGTCCGGCGCGGGGGAGCATGTCGGCGGGCGCGTTCCTGACGTTCAACACCTCCGTGACCATGCTGCTCACCTCGCTCACCCAGCTCACCAACGCCCTGGTCTCGGTGGTCGCCGTCCTGCCCATGTTCGAGCAGGTCAAGCCGATCCTGGACGAGCCGCCAGAGGTCCGTGGCGGCAGCGCCCCACCGGGGGTGCTCTCCGGCGACCTCAGAGCCAGGAACCTCACCTTCCGCTACGGCGACGACGGGCCGCTGGTGCTCGACGATGTCTCACTGGAGATCCGGCCGGGCGAGTTCGTGGCCGTCGTCGGCCCGAGCGGCTGCGGAAAGTCGACGCTGCTCCGGCTGCTCATCGGCTTCGAACGGCCGGTGTCCGGCAGTGTGCTCTACGACGGCCAGGACCTCGCCGCCCTCGACCAGACGGCGGTGCGCCGCCAGTGCGGAGTGGTCCTGCAGAACGCCCAGCCCCTGGGCGGAACGGTGCTCGAATGCATCCGCGGCGCCGAGCCGTTCACCCCCGAGGAGGCCATGGCGGCCGCCGAACTGGCGGGTCTGGCCGAGGACATCGGCCAGATGCCGATGGGGCTCCAGACCATGATCTCCGGCAGCGGCGCCATCTCCGGTGGCCAACGGCAGCGGTTGATGATCGCCCAGGCCCTGATCCGCCGTCCGCGCATCCTCTTCTTCGACGAGGCCACCAGCGCCCTGGACAACGAGACCCAGCGCATCGTCATGGACAGCACCCGCCACCTCAAGGCCAGCCGACTGGTGATCGCGCACCGGCTGTCCACCGTCATGGACGCCGACCGCGTCCTCGTCATGGAGGACGCCCGGATCGTGGAGGAGGGCGCCCCGGCCGAGTTGATGGCCCTCCCGGGCGGAAAGCTGCACGAACTGGTGCGGCGCCAGATGCGATAGCGGAGGGCGCGCGCGACAGGTTCGGCAGCTTCGAAGACTTCGGCCGGCTGTTCATGACGGGGCTGGATCGGAGCAGTCCGCGGGCCGGAACCGAAATTCCCTACCGTGGTGCCAGGAAAGGGCGGAGACTCGTCTCATGGCTGACATGGGGTCGTTCCGGGAGGCGGTCGCCACGTGGGCGGCCGGTGGCCCAGGCGACACCGCGCGCGAGATGGCCGCGCGGCTGCCCGTCCGGAAAGTCGTCCTACTCGAAGGGCCGAGCGATGTCGCAGCGGTCAGCGCGCTGGCCGCGAGCCGCGACCGGAATCTGGATGCCGAAGGAGTCTGCGTCCTGCCGATGGGCGGTGCGATGAGCGTCGGGCGCTTCGCTCGCCTCCTCGGGCCACCCGGCCTGGGCCTCCGCCTCACGGGACTGTGCGACGAGGCGGAGCTTCGCTACTACGCCCGCGGCTTGGAACGGGCCAGTGCAGCGCGGCAAGAATTCTTCGTCTGCGCGGCGGATCTGGAAGACGAGCTCATCCGCGCGCTGGGCGTGGCACGGGTGGAGGAGCTCGTCCGGGCGGAGGGCGATCTGCGCGCCCTGGAGACCTTCCTGCGCCAGCCCGCACAGCGGGGCCGCACCTCACAGCAGCAGTTGCGGCGCTTCCTCGGCACGAAAAAAGGGCGCAAGATCCGCTACGGTCGCGTCCTCGTCGAGGCCCTCGACCCCGACCGCGTACCCGCCCCACTCGACGGCCTGCTCAACAGCCTCTGACCGCTGGGCCACGTCAATCGAATGTCGGCCCGTATACCACAGGAGGCCTTCACACCTCTTCTCTGGTATCAGCCGTCGTTCGAGACCCGAGACCACCACCCGCGTCATCGGCGGCCGATGCGCTGCTCTGCGGTAAGGGAGACCTGGACCGCCTGCGCGACGCGCGGCCGACCGCCGGGAGCGGTCCGGTGGAGACCGCGGCCAACGCCTACGGGCCGGTGGCCGATGTCTTCGGCGACATGGCGTTGCTGCGCTACTGGCTACGTGTCGACTTCGCGGCCGCGCCGGGCGGCGGTGCGCTCCGGCCCGAGCTGGTACGCAATACCGCGGTGCTGCGCAAAGGGGCCGGTGGTGCCTGGCGCATCGTGCATCTCCACGAGGAGGTGCGGCAGGCGGGCGGGGTGCCCGAGGCCGATGGCTGAGCCCGCCTGTGCAGGGTGCACGAGTGGTGTGGGCCGACCGTGCGCGGCGCACACCGGCTGCCCGGGCGTGCCCGGTTAGCGTCGCTTCCCCTGTCCGAGACAGCTGGGAGGCGGCATGACGTACCGGGTGGCCATGGACATCGGTGGCACGTTCACCGATGTCGTCGCGTACGACGAGGTGCGCGGCACCCACGTCGCGGCGAAGGCACCGACGACGCCGGGCGATACCACATCGCGCGTGGCAACCGCGACCGCATGTTCGACCTGCACTACCGCAAGCCCGTGCCGCTGGTGGAGCGGCGGGCCACGGCCGGTCGCCGTCTCCTTCCTCTTCAGCTACGTCAACCCGGCGCACGAACGGCGGGCCGGCGAGATCCTCGCTCAGGAGCTCGCGGACGACGACGTCATGATCGTTCTCTCGCATCAGGTGGCCGACGAGTGGCGTGAGTACGAGCGCACCTCGTCCGCCGTCCTGGACGCGTACACGGGACCCGTCGTACGACGCTATCTCGGTCACATCGAGGAACGCTTCGCCGAACGGGGGCTCGGCGTGCCCGTGCAGGTCATGCAGTCGTCGGGAGGGGTGGTCAACGCCCGCTTCGCACGCCGCCATCCGCTTCAGTCCCTGCTGTCGGGGCCGGTCGGCGGCACCATGGGCGGGGTCGCCGCAGCCGCGCTTCTCGGCCGCCCGAACGCGATCTGCGTCGACATGGGCGGGACGTCGTTCGACGTGTCGCTGGTGCTCGACGGGCGGCCGGACATCGCCCGGCGAGGGCCGCGCCGACGGTTTTCCGGTCTTGATGCCCCTGGTCAACCTGCACACCATCGGTGCCGGGGGCGGATCGATCGCATACGCCGAAGCGGGCGGCCTGCGCGTCGGCCCCGAATCGGCCGGCGCCGTTCCGGGCCCCGCCTGCTACGGGCGCGGCGGCACCCGCCCGACGGTCACGGATGCCAACGCCGTGCTGGGGCGGGTGGACGCGGAGTGGTTCGCGGGCGGGCACATGACCTCCCGGAAAACCGGCGTGTGCACCACGCACAGGACTCGGCCCCGGGGCTGTGCCGGACGCCCTGGCCGGCCCCTGCCCACCTTACGGCCAGGGGTGAGTATCGCCGGGACGGCTCCGCCTACTCGGTCATGCTGGCGCCGGTTCCGCCGCCGGTGGTGAGGAAGTCGGTCTTCGGCAGGCCACCGCCGGCCGGCCGCCCTGCCTGGGCCGTGGCCGGGTCGGTCGTGGCGAAGAGCGCGGTGCCCCGGCTGCCGCCGTTCCAGGTGTTCCGGCTGGATGTCGCCGTGGTGCCGAACGCGTCGTCCTGCTCGTTGCCGACGGAGACGTTGCCGCTCAGTGACGCGGTGGCATCAGGCAGGGAGAAGCCGGCGGCGCCGTTGCGGAAGGCGGTGTTGCGGAGCAGCACGAGGCGGCCGGTGTTGTCCGCGTCGTCGAAGCCGAGGGAGCGGTTGTCCCAGGCGGCATTGTTCCTGACGACATGGGCGACCGCGGCCGGCGAGGTGCCGCCGCCGAAGGTGAAACCGTTGCCGTTGCGGTAGGACCAGTTGCTCTCAAGGGTGACCGGGCTGGTGAACTCGCCCAGGTCGATGCCGTCGGTCGCGTTGCCGTAGGCACGGCAGCCCCGGACGACGTTGTCCGCTCCGGAGCCGAACTTCACCGCGAGCCCGACTCCGACACGGGCGCCGTCGCGGTTGTCGAAGAAGTCGCTGTCGAGCACCGCGTTGCCGATGGTGCCCGGGTCGCGCAACGTCAGCCCTGACCTGGCGTTGTCATGGAGGGACAGCCGTCGGAAGACGGTGTGCTGACAGCTGCTGCAGACATAGGCGTGGCTGGCGGAGTCGCGGATCTCCAGCCCCTGGACGGTCCAGTAACGCGTCTGCTGGGTGATCATCCACTTGTCCGCGGGCACGCCGCCGGCGTCGATGACCGGCCGCTCGTCGCGGTAGTTGCTCAGCGTGATGCGGGCCGTCGCCGTGCCGTTGGTGGTGATGGTCACCGGCTCGGTCGGCCGGTAGGCGCCACCGCGCAGGGCGATGGTCCCGCCGGGCCGGACCACAGAGACGGCCTTGTTGAGCGTGGCGTAGGGGTGCGCCCTGGTCCCGTCGCCGGAGTCCGAGCCGTTCGGCGCCACATAGATGTCCGCCTTGGCCACGCCGCTGAAGCCGGTGGCCGCCGATGGGGAGCGGCGGTCGCTCGTCTGGGGGGAGGGCGATGCCGACGGCTTCCGGGTGGGGGCCGGCGCGGTCGGCCCGCCGCGCGGCTCGGCCGGCGCGCTGACGTCCGGGGCGGCGCTGCCGGATTCCGGCACCGGGGACTGCCACACCGCGTAGGTGAGGGTGCCTGCGACGGCCACCGCGGCGGTGGTCGCGGCGGTCTTGGCGGTCAGGTGGTGCAAGGCGGTCCGGAGGTGGTCGAGCAGTGACTGGCCCACCGCCGCGGCGGCCGCGGCGGCGGTCTCCAGGACGGGGCGCAGGCCGTCCAGTGTTCCGACGGGTACCGCGACCACGCCGATGCCGGGCAGCAGCTTCTCGGGTGGAACGAGGCCGGTTTGGTGTCCGGCGCAGTGCGCGCAGTCCCGGGTGTGCCGGGTGAGGCGCTTGCGCCACACCGATGTCACGCCGCCGTCCCACCCCTCTGCCAGCTCGGCGAGCCGGGGACAGCGCGGCGTCGCGGCCAGCGCACGTACGATGCCTCGGGCCGCGTCCAGTTTGACCCTCATCCGCCGCAGCCGGACGGCCGCGTGCCGCGGGCCGACCGCGAGGGCGGCGGCCAGCTCGATCCGGGTCAGCCGGCCGGAGGCCTCCTGCCACCACAGGGACAGCATCTGCCGGTCGGTGTCCTCAAGCCAGCGGGCCGCCTCGGCCAGCTCGCGTCGCTGCCCGTCCAGCAGCAGTTCGGTGACGGTGCGTTCGGCGAAGTCGGCGCGGGGGTCGGCCACGTCCGGGACGTCGCCGTGCTGGTGCAGCGGGGCCGCCGTCCGGCGCCGCTGGTGCTGTTGGACCTGGCGGTAGGCGATGGCGACCGCCCAGGACCGGAACCGGTCGGGCTCGCGCAGCTTCGGCAGGCCGCGGACGACCCGCTCCATGGTCTCCTGCACCAAGTCGTCCACGTCCGCATGCCCGTTGAGGGCCCGGCCGATGATGTTGTAGATCAGGGGCAGATGGAGCGAGATCAGTTCGCTGAGCGCCTGTTGGCCGCCCGCCTGGGCGTCGCACACCAGTGCGGTGACATTCCGCTCGGCCTCGCTCTGCCCCCTCGTCATCGCAGAGGATCCCCACTCCCTGTCGCGGCCGCGGCCCCATGGCCGTCCGGCGCACCCGGCGGTTTCTGAGAGTTCCGTATGCTGGCACAGCGTTTTCCCTGTGTCATTGAAACGTAACAACCGCGGGCGTGCAGGACCGCCATCGGCCGCGACGTCAACTCCGCGAGCAGCGGGGGACCTCACCAAGATTTCTCGCAGATTTCGGTAATCCGCCGTGACTTCGGGCGTCTACGAACCGTGCGGCCCCGGTCGGGCGGCACGTTCACGATGCCGCGCGGTCGCAGGGTCGGACGACTCCGCGGCACCCCACCTTCGTACGAGGGAGGAACATGCACATGTTGTCCGAATCAGCCGGCGGGGCACCCGCCGGGACAGGGCGACGGTCCCGGCGCATCAGGCACCGGCACCTGCCCCGGCTGACCCCACTCGCCCTGGCAGTGGTCGGCTTGATGTCAGCCGGCTCGGTGCTGCCCGCGGCCGCCGCGACCGCGCCGGCAGCGGGATCCATCACGGTCGCCAAGGACGGCAGCGGCCAGTACCTGACCATCCAGGCCGCGATCGACTCCGTCGCCACCGGCAACGGGAGCCGGGTCACCATCAGCGTCAAGCCCGGTACCTACCGGGAGATCGTGACCGTCCCGTCGAACAAGCCGTACATCACCCTGAACGGCACCGGCAGCTCGGCCGGGGACGTGGTGATCGTCAACAACCACAGCGCCGGCACGCACGGCACGTCCGGCAGCGCGACCGTTTTCGCCTACGGCCACGACTTCGTCGCCACCAACCTGACGATCTCCAACGACTTCGACGAGAACAGCACGCCCAGCGGACACCAGGCGGTGGCGCTGCACCTGAACGCCGACCGGGCCGTCCTGGACAACGTGCGGCTGCTGGGCGACCAGGACACGTTCCTGGTCAACGACAACACCAGGGCCTACATCAGGAACTCCTACGTGGAGGGCACGGTCGACTTCATCTTCGGCGGCGGCACCGCGGTGTTCCACTCCTGCAAGATCTACGAGAAGCGGAGCACCGGCGGTCCCATCACCGCGGCCAGCACCGATGCGGCCAAGACGTACGGATTCCTGTTCTACAGGTCGAACGTCACCGGCGCCGCCGGCAACACCACCCAGCTCGGCCGGCCATGGCGGGCCGCCGCCCAGGTCCTCTACCGCGAGTCGTCCCTCTCCACGACGATCGCGGCGGCCCAACCGTGGACCGACATGTCCGACAACTCCTGGAAGAACGCCCGGTTCCTCGAATACCGGAACAACGGCTCAGGCGCCACGGTCAACGGCAACCGCCCGCAGCTCAGCGCCGCCCAGGCGGCGCAGTACACCCCGCAGAAGTATCTGGCCGGATCCGACGGCTGGAACCCGGTCGGCTGACCCGCCCGACCGCGAAACCCCCTCACTGACCGCGAAACCCCCCTCATCACACAAGGACGCACCCATGACCACACGGAAGACCGTACGGCGCACCTCCTGGTCCGTTGCACTCCTCCTGGGGACGTGCGGACTGATGCTCAACGGGGCGGCGCTGCCGGCCGGCGCCACCTCCACGCCGACGGCCAGCGGCGCCGACCGGCAGGCGCCCGCCGCACCCACCTGGTCCAACACCCCCGACGGCTTCGCCTCCACCGGCGGCGGCACCACGGGCGGCGCGAGTGGCCAGACGGTCACCGTCACCAGCTACGACGACCTGGTGAAGTACGCGACCTCCAGCAGCCCTTACGTGATCAAGGTGGCCGCGGCCATCAAGGTCCCGACGTACGGCTACGAGATCCCGGTGAAGTCGAACAAGACCCTGGTGGGCGTCGGCACCTCCGGGCAGATCGTCAACGGCGGCTTCTTCCTCGGCTCCGGGGTCCGGAACGTGATCATCAGGAACCTGACCATCCGGGACACCCAGATGGCCGACGACGACCCGGACGACAAGGAGTACGACTACGACGGCATCCAGATGGACACCGTCGACCACATCTGGATCGACCACAACCGGATCGAGCGGATGAACGACGGCCTGATCGACAGCCGGAAGGACACCAGCTACCTGACCGTCTCCTGGAACGACCTCAGCGGGAGCCGCAAGGCCTTCGGCATCGGCTGGACGGACAACGTCACCTCGCGGATGACGATCCACCACAACTGGATCCACGACACCGGCAGCCGGAACCCGAGCATCGACAACGTCGCCATGGCCCACCTGTACAACAACTATCTGCAGAACGTCACCGGCTACGGCAACCTCTCGCGCGGCCAGTCGAAGACGGTCATCGAGAACAGCTACTTCGAGAAGGTGAAAGACCCGTACTACAACGACACCTCGGCGGCCTCGCTGACCCAGAAGGGCAGCATCGTGGTCAACTCCACCGGCAAGCAGCAGACCAACGGGACGACCTTCACGCCGAGCAGCCACTACTCGTACACGCTCGACCCGGCGGCGAACGTCCCCGCCCTGCTGAAGACGTACGCCGGCCCGCAGAGCAACATCGGCGGCTGAACCGTCCCATGCCGCGGTCCGCGCGCTCGCGCGGGCCACGACCGCTCCTGCCTGCCGCCGACGGCAGGCAGGAGCGACGACGAGGGGTGCGGTACGAGTGGCTCGGCGCTCAGTCGGCAGCGTTCAAGCGGTACGTCGCCCCGCGCTCCGTGTCGAACACCATCAGCCCCGGCTCCGGGCGCCGTGCCCGGACCCGACGGCCGTGGGCGGTCACCTTCAGATCCGTCGCGGACCGCACGGTCACCTGGTTGCCGGAGCGGGAACGCAGCTCGGCTGTCAGCAAAGCGCCCTGACCCCACACCAGGTCCACCTCGAAGCCACCGCGCGCCAGCAGACCGCGCACCCGGCCGTCGAGCAGTGCCGGAGGCAGCGCGGGCAGCAGATGCAGCTCACCCGCGTGGGACTGGAGCAACCACTCCGACACGCCCGCCGTCGCCCCGAAGTTGCCGTCGATCTGGAAAGGCGGGTGCAGATCGAAGAGATTCGGCGCGGTGCGCTCGGGGGTGAGCAGGTCGGTCAGCAGCTTGTAGGACCGTGCGCCTTCCTCCAGCCTCGCCCAGAAGTTGATCTTCCAGGCGAGGGACCAGCCGGTGCCCGCGTCCCCGCGCTGCTCCAGGGTCGTGCGCGCCGCGGCGAACAGCTCCGGGGTGTCCCGCTTGGTGATCTGGTTGCTGGGGTGCAGACCGTACAGGTGCGAGACGTGCCGGTGGTTCTGCTCGGGAGCGATCGCGTCCCAGTCCTCCTGCCACTCCCGCAACTGGCCCTGGGCGCCGATCTTCATCGGCGGCAGTTTCTCGCGTACGGCCCGCGCCTCGGTCCGCATGCCGGCGTCCGCGCCTTCGCCGAGGAGCTCGGAGGACTTGACGAACCCGTCGAAGAGATCACGCAAGATCTGGTTGTCCATGGTCGGCCCGGCGCAGATGGACACATCCGTGTGGTGGGCGTGCTCCGGGGAGACCGCGGGGCAGGTGACGAGGTGTCCGCCGGCCGGATCGGGGACCAGGGTGTCAAGGAAGAACCGCACCGCGCCCCGGAGCACCGGATAGCGACGACGCAGCGCCTTCTTGTCGCCCGTGAACAGATAGTGCTCCCAGATGCCGGTCGCCAGCCAGGCGCCGCCGGTCTGCCACATGCCCCAGAACGCACCGTCCACCGGGGCCGTGCCGCGCCAGGCGTCGGTGTTGTGATGGGTGACCCAGCCTCCGGCCCCGTACTGCGCCCGTGCGGTGGTGGCCCCGGCAACCGACAGCTCCGCGAGCATGTCGAAGACCGGTTCCCAGCACTCCAGGAGGTTGGTGACGGGCGCCGGCCAGTAGTTCATCTCCGTATTGATGTTGATCGTGTACTTCGAGTCCCAGGACGGGCTGAGCGAGTCGTTCCAGATGCCCTGAAGATTGGCGGGCTGGGTCCCGGGCCGTGACGAGGAGATCAGCAGATAGCGCCCGTACTGGAAATGCAGGGCGACCAACTGCGGGTCGGCGGTCGAGGCGAAGTTGGCCACCCGTTCATCGGTGGGCAGCGCCGCCGCGTCGGTCGTGCCGAGGTCGAGTGCGACCCGCCGGAACAGGCTCTGATAGTCGGCGACATGGCGCTTCCGGAGCCGTGCGTACGGGACGTCCGACGCGGCATTGAGGGGAGCGGTGGCGCGGGCCGCGTGGTCGCCGGTCGGGTTCCGGTAGTCGGTGTAGCTGGTGCCGACCGAGACCAGCAGGGTGACGGAATCGGCCCCCGTCACCATGAGAGTCCCGTTCTCGCTGCTGACCGTTCCGCCGTCGGCCCGGGCGCGGGCCAGCGCCCGGAACCGTACCTGTCCAGTGATGCCCTCACGGGTCTGCGACGTTCCGTCGATCGCGGCGGTGATCCGGTCGGGCGAGGACGCGGTCACGGTCTGAGGGCTGTCGAAGGCCGCGGTGAAGGACACGGACCCCGGCGCGTCCGCGGTCAGACGCATGACAATCACCTGGTCGGAGTGGCTGGCGAAACACTCGCGGTAGTAGGTCACGCCACCCTGCGCGTAGCGCACGGAGGTGACGGCGGAGTCGAGGTCCAGCGTGCGCCGGTACTCTCCGACTTCGCCCCCGGCACCGAAGGCCAGCCGCAGGTTCCCGACCGTCTGGTACATCAACTCGCCCTTGGGGATGCCGAGAAAGTCCGAGTCGATCAGGGACTGGGCGGCGGCCCACTCCCCGGCGAAGACCCGCCTGCGGATCTCGGGCAGACTGGCCAGCGCCTTCGGATTGGCGGGCTCGTACGGTCCGCCCGCCCACACCGTGTCCTCGTTCAGCTGGAGCAGCTCGCTCTCAGTGCCACCGAAGACCATGGCCCCGAGCCGTCCGTTGCCGATGGGCAGCGCCTCCAGCCACGCGGAGGCCGGACGGGGATACCAGAGCACGAGATCGCCGGGTCTCGTGTCGGGCCCCGGTGCACCCGACGCCGACGCCCGGCCGGCGTCGGGCCCTTCGGCCGCATACGCGCCACCGGACAACGCCACATCCGCCACGCCGGCTCCGGCCGTGGTCGACCATGCAAGGAAATGTCTGCGGTCCATGCCGATAGCTTGAACTCATGGGATGTCTGCTGTCGACAGGCAGGCCCAACTTTCGACGGTTTTCGATGCCGGACCTACCCGCCACTCCCTTGCGCATCATGGCTCAGCACGATGGCCACCCCCTCGCTGCGGAGGAAATCGCAGGTGAGTGACCATCTGGTCGACTCCTCCATGCCGACCGGTACCGCGCCACCGACTCCACGCCCACAGTCGGTGAACCGCATGCACCGCTTCGCGACGATCAGTGAATGACCGGATGTCTGGGTTCTGCCGGCGGCCGCGAACGCCGCCTCCCACATTCAGGTGATCCGCCATGAGGTAACGCTCTGATCACGAAGCCGAACGGCGCCTTCCCGCACTTCTGATCCCGGCCTACCGTCCGATCACGAAAACCAACCACACGGTAAGAGTTAATGCTCACAGGGAAGGCAGTCGACGATGACCGAACTCGCCCCGGGGTTCCTCTGGGGAGCCTCCACCGCCCCGCACCAGATCGAGGGCAACAACCTCAACAGCGACTTCTGGGCGAACGAGGGGCGCGTGCCGGGCATGGAGCGCAGCGGCGACGCCTGCGACAGCTACCACCGGTACCGCGAGGACATGCGGCTGCTCGTCGGCGCCGGGCTCAACGCCTACCGCTTCGGCATCGAGTGGGCCCGGATCGAGCCCGTCCCAGGCATGATCTCGCGGGCCGAACTCGCCCACTACCGGCGCATGATCGATACGGCCTTCGAGCTGGGTCTGACCCCGGTCGTGACCCTGCACCACTTCACCAGCCCGCTGTGGTTCGCCCAGGAGGGCGGCTGGCTCGGCGACCGCGCCGTCGAGCGGTTCCGGGCGTACGCCGAGGCGGCCTCGTCGATCCTCGAAGGCGTCGAATGGGTCGTCACGATGAACGAGCCGAACATGCTGGCCATCATGGTCGGCATGGCGCAGGCCATGCGGAAGCAGCAGGCGGCCGGGGAGTGGCAGAGCCCCACTCTCGACAACGAGGGCCCGCGGCCGCCGCTGCCAGCCCCCGACGTGAAGATCGGCGAACGGCTGGTCGAGGCGCACCACGCCGTCCGCGAGGTGCTGCGCGAGCGCACCGGCGCCAAGGTCGGCTGGACGGTCGCCAATCGCGCCTTCGTCGCCCGCCCCGGGGCCGAGGAGAAGAAGCGGGAGTTGGAGTACATCTGGGAGGACCTCTACCTGGAGGGAGCGCACGGCGACGACTTCGTCGGCGTGCAGTCGTACTCCAGCCAGTGGGTCGGCCCGGACGGCATCGAGCCGCACCCGCGGCACCCGGACAACACACTCGTGGGAACCGCCTACCGGCCCGACGCCCTGGGCATCGCCGTACGGCACACCGTCGAGGTCACCGGCGGCATGCCGATCCTGGTCACCGAGAACGGCATCGCCACCCGCGACGACACCCGCCGGATCGCCTACACCGGCGAGGCCCTGAAACACCTCGAGGCGGCGATCGCCGACGGCGCAGACGTCCGCGGCTACCTGCACTGGAGCCTCCTCGACAACTACGAGTGGGGCCACTGGGCGCCGACCTTCGGCCTGGTCGAGGTCGACCGCGAGACCTTCGAGCGCCGTCCCAAGCCCAGCCTCGCCTGGTTGGGCGAGACCGCCCGCCGCGCACGCAACTGACCGCCCTGCCCCTTGGAAGGACACACTCACCGTGCAGATATCCGTACCCGACGTCTCATCCCGGCCGCTGGCCGAACTGGTCTCGCTGTCCGGGCGGCACGCCGTCGTGACCGGCGCAGGCCGCGGACTGGGCCGGGCCATCGCCGAGCGCCTGGTCGAAGCAGGAGCGGACGTACTCGTCGCGGACATCGAGCGAGAGTTGGCCGCCACTGTCGCCGAGGACCTCAACGCCCGTGGTCAGGGCCGTGCCCTGGCCGCCCTCCTGGACGTCACCGACGCCGGGAGCGTCGTCGCGGCCGCCGACCTCGCGGTCCGGGAGTTCGGCGGGGTCGACATCTGGGTCAACAACGCCGGGATCTTCCCCAGCGTTCCCGCGCTGGAGATGTCCGGCACGACCTGGGACGAGGTGTTCGCCGTGAACACGCGCGGTGTCTTCCTCGGTTCCCGGGAGGCCGCGCGCCGCATGAGCGAGGCCGGGAGCGGTGGAGTCATCGTCAACGTCGTCTCCACGGCCGGGTTCCGGGGGACGGCCCCCGGGCTCGCCGCGTACGTCGCCTCCAAGCATGCGGCGCGCGGCCTCACGCGGCAACTCGCCCTCGAATTCGCACCGTTCGGTATTCGCGTACTGGGCGTCGCGCCGACGTACGTGCCGACCGAGGGGAACATGGCGGCAGCTGCGGCGGCCGCCTCGGAAACCGCGGCCACAGCAGACGCCGGGGACATCATGCCGGTGATGCAGCCGAGCCTGCTCGGTCGGCTCGGCGTGCCCGACGACATCGCCCGCGTGGTGCTGTTCTGCGCGAGCGACCTCTCGGCCTTCATGACGGGGAGCACGCTCCTCGCCGACGCCGGTGAAACCATTTAACAGCCGACGCCGCACCAGTCCCCCATCCTCCTCGGGCCTCTGCCCCGCGACGACGCGTAGGAACACCATGCTCTCTCCTCGCACCAGCCCCACCCGCGACATCGTCAGCCTCGACGGCCTGTGGCGGTTCGCTCTCGACTCCCGCGCCGGCGCCACCCCGTGGACGTCGCGGCTCACCTCGCCTCTCGAAGCCCCCGTCCCCGCCAGCTACAACGACCTGTTCACGGACGCGGAGATCCGTGACCATGTCGGCGTCGTCTGGTACCAGCGGGACGCGCGCGTGCCGCGCGGCTGGGCGGGGCAGCGGGTGGTCCTCCGCTTCGGCTCCGTCACCCACGCCGCGCAGGTCTACGTCGACGACCGGCTGGTGGCCGAACACACCGGCGGCTACACCCCGTTCGAGGCCGACCTGACGGGGATCGTCCGCCCGGGCGCCGAGTTCCGGCTCACCGTCGGTGTCAACAACCGGCTGACGAACGAGACGATCCCGCCCGGCACCGTCACCACGGGGCCCGATGGCCGCGAACGCCAGTCGTACCTGCACGACTTCTACAACTACGCGGGCATCGCCCGCCCGGTGCGCCTGTTCAGCACGCCGCGGACCTTCGTCGAGGACGTCACGGTGGTCACCGGGCGGGACGGCACGGCCGGGAACGTCGAGTACCGCGTGGAGATCGCCGGCGAGGCCGTCGACGCGACCGCCGTCCGGGTGCGCGCGCTCGACGCTGCGGGCCGGACCGTGGCGGAGGCACACGGGCCCCAAGGCGCCCTCCGCATAGAGGACGTCACTCTCTGGCAGCCCGGCGCCGCCTATCTGTACGACCTCGTGGTGGAGCTGGCCGGCGACGGCGAGGCCGGTGAGGGAGAACCGGTCGACAGCTACACCCAGCCGTTCGGCGTCCGCACCGTCGAAGTGCGGGGCACCGAGTTCCTCATCAACGGCGAGCCGTTCTATTTCACCGGTTTCGGCAAGCACGAGGACACCCCCGTCCGGGGCAAGGGCCACGACGACGCCTACCTCGTCCATGACTTTCAGCTCCTTCAGTGGACCGGCGCCAACTCCTTCCGCACCTCGCACTACCCGTACGCGGAGGAGGTGCTCGACTTCGCCGACCGGCACGGCATCGTCGTCATCGACGAGACCGCCGCCGTAGGCCTGAACCTGGGAGTCCAGGGCGGGCTCACCGGCGTTCCGCCCACCCCGACCTTCGCGCCGGAGAACTTCGGCGGCACCACGCGCGACGCCCACGCCCAGCATCTGCGGGAGCTGATCGAACGGGACAAGAACCACCCGAGCGTGGTGATGTGGTGCCTGGCCAATGAGCCGGCATCCAACGAGGACGGCGCCCGCGAGTACTTCGGGCCGCTGGTCGAGCTGGCCCGGAAGCTCGACCCGACCCGCCCCCTCACCTACGCCGCGGTCATGTTCGCGACGCCGAAGAACGACCTGATCGGCGACCTGTTCGACGTACTGAGCATCAACCGCTACTACGGCTGGTACCTCTTCACCGGCGACCTCGCGACCGCCGAGCAGGCCCTGGAGCAGGACCTCCGAGGCTGGGCCGCGCGCTTCGGCAAGCCGGTCATGATGTCCGAGTACGGCGCCGACACCCAACCCGGCCTGCACTCTGTCTGGGACACCCCGTGGAGCGAGGAGTACCAGAGCGACTACCTCTCCATGTACCACCGCGCCTTCGACCGCATCCCCGAGTTCATCGGCGAACACGTCTGGAACTTCGCCGACTTTCAGACCTCCGCCGGCATCCATCGCGTCGACGGCAACAAGAAGGGTGTGTTCACCCGCGACCGCAGGCCGAAGACGGCCGCGTTCACCCTCCGCCGCCGCTGGCACGGCCTGGGCGGGCGCAAGCCCGGCCGACCCGAGAACGATTGACGACTGCCGACTGACGACTGCCGACTGATGCTTCTGACCGCTCCGTTCTCCCTGATCCGGCGCGCACCGCAGGCAAGACCGTCATCGTCACCGGAGCGGCCTCCGGCATCGGCCGGGCGACCGCATCGCGCATCGCGCGGGAGGGCGGCCACGTGATCGGTGTGGACCTCTCGGCCGAGCGCCTGGAAGCGCTCGCCGCCTCCGTCCCCGATGGCGCGATCACCGCCGTCGTCGGCGACATCACGCGGCAGGACGACATCGACCGCATCGTCGCGGCGGCCGTCGGCCACATCGACGCCCTCGCGAGCGTTGCCGGTGTGAACGACGACTTCTCGCCGGTCCATGAGAACTCCGACGAGATCCGGGATCGCGTCATCGGCATCAACCTCACGGCGCCGTACTCCCCTCCGACGGGGGCTGGTCGGTCCAGCAATGCCCAGACGCCGGTGGCAGTCGATCGTCGAGCGGGCCTGGTTACGCGCCGCTCCGCATTCACCCCACCCGTTCATCCACATGCGCGTGTGCCGTCCTCCGCCGGCCGCCGCGCCACCTGGCAATCATGAGACGAAGGAGTCCTCATGCCTCAGAACGACCGCGACATCAGCGTGGCCGGACCACCGCCGGCCGAGCCGGCGGAGGATGACGGTGGGACCTCGGCCCCCGAGATCGAGGCCCCGCCACTGAAGAAGGTCGATACGGGCTACATCGCCTGGATGATGATCGCCAACTTCGGGGCCTCGCTGGCCCTGATGGTTCCGCTCTCCTACTCGCTGGCACTGCGGATCTCCGACCTCGTCCCCGGACGCGAGGAGTTGCTCGGGTATGTCACCGGTTCCGCCCAGTTCGTCTACCTGGCCCTCAGCCCCCTGATCGGCTCCTGGAGCGACCGGACGCGGTCCCGCTTCGGCCGCAGGACCCCGTTCATGGTCATCGGGGCGGTCCTCGGTGTCGTCGCGCTCTTCGGGATCGCCGCCGCACCGACGGTGCTCCTGGTGGGCCTGTCGTGGGTCGTCGGCATGGTCGGCTGGTCCACGGCCAGTCAGGCCATCCTGAACATCCAGGCCGACCGTGTCCCCGAGGAGCAGCGCGGCCTTGTCTCAGCATGGACCAGCGTCACGAGCCAGGTCTCACCGGTGATCGGTATCGGCATCGCGTACGCGGTGTCCTCCAGCACCCTCCTCGTCTTTCTGGTCCCGGGCGTCCTCGGAGCCGTCATGCTGGTGCTGTTCCCCCTCGTCAAGCCGGAAGGGGACTCCCGTGAACTCGTCCACACCAGCGATGTGACCCTCAAGAGCCTGGTCGCCGGCTACGGGTTCAATCCGCGGAAGTACCCCGACTTCGGCTGGAACTGGCTCGGCCGCTTCATCTTCTACATGGGCCTGTACTGCAACACCACCTTCGGCACCTTCTTCTACGCCCAGCGGCTCGACCTGCCCGTCAAGGAGGTGGCCGGCATCGTGGCGACGATCGGGATCATCGGGGTGCTGGCGGCAGCCGGCGGCGCGATCGGGGGCGGCTTCCTCTCCGACAAGCTCGGCAGGCGCAAGCTGTTCACCCTGATCGGCTCCGCGATCTTCGTCGCCGGGGCCGTCACCGAGGCGTTCGCCCACTCGCTGCCCCAACTCGTCGCCGGCGCGGTGCTGATGCAGCTCGCCATCGCGGTCTTCAGCGCCGTCGACCAGGCGATCGTGTTCGCCGTCCTCCCGGACCGGGCCCAGGCCGGCCGCTATCTCGCGGTCGTCGCGTTCGCGCAGAAGATTCCCAGCGCCATCGCCCCGCTGATCGCCCCGCTCATCATCACCATCGGCGTCACGGGGGGCGGCAAGAACTACACGCAGCTCTATCTGAGCGGCGCGGTCCTCGCGCTGGTCGGCGGCCTGATCATCAAGCTCAAGGTCAAGTCGGTCCGGTAGCTCATGCGGTGGCACAACCTTCGCAGGAAGCAACAGAGTTCATCGACTTCCGGACTCCGTCCGCCCCGGCGAGGAGCCGAACCCCTTCGTCCAGCGCGACGAGGCCGTCTCCGCGGGCCGGGGCGAGACGTTCGAGCCACGCCACACCGTGCACGGCTTCCGGTACGCGCGCCTTCGCCGCGACGGCGCCCCGCTCGACCCCACAAGCCTCACGATGCGCGTCGTCCACGCCGACCTGCGCCGCACCGGCACCTTCGCGTGCAGCGACGCCGACCTAAACCGCCTTCACGAGACCGCCGAATGAAGCTTCCGCGGCAACGCCGTCGATGTCCCCACGGACTGCCCCACCCGCGAACGCCTCGCCTGGACCGGCGACTACCAGGTCTTCGCACCGACCGCCACGCGCCTGTACGACGTCCTCGGCTTCAGCCGCAAGGCGCCGTCCCCTGGGAGCTGTACCAGTCCTACGGCGACCGGGACGTGCTCGCCGAGAACTGGGAGGCCATGGCCCGCTGGGCCGAGTGGGCACTCAAGACCCCCCGCACCGCGCGCCACCCATCCCGTACCGAGCGTTCGGCCGAGCCGCTGTCGCACGAGCAGTACCTCTGGGACGGCTCCTTCCACTGGGGCGAGTGGACCGAGCCGAAAGCGAAGGCGGCCGACGGCACCGGCATCGCCCCGGTCAGGGACGACCCGGTCGCCTGGTTCACGGCCGACAAGGGCGAGGTCGGCACGGCGTTCCTGTACCGCTCGACGTCGACCCTCGCCCGCGCCGCGAAGGTTCTCGGCCGTACCGAGGACGCCGCCCGATATGCCGAGACCGCCGAGCGAATCCGCGACGCCTGGCGCACCGAGTTCCTCACCGCCGAGGGACGCACTCTCGGCGACACCCAGGCCGCCTATGTGCGCGCGCTCTCCCTCGGACTCGTCCCCGACGAGCTGCGCGCGGCCGCCGCCACGCGCCTCGTCCTGGCCGTACCCGGAGTCGACCGCCTGGGAGTCCTTCGAGGTCGCGCCCGTCCCGCACCCGTCACTGACGTGGGCCCGGGGCACGCACGAGTCCCCGCAGGGCACGATCACCGTCGAGTGGCGGACGACCTGCGACGAGCTGACCCTCACCGTCGACGTGCCGCCGGCCACCACCGCACGCGTCGTCTTCCCCGACGGCACCACCGAGACCACCACGGCAGGCACCTACCGTGCCACCCGCCGTATGGCGAAGGGGCGTTGACAGAAGGCTTACCGAACTCCAGCCGAAGAATGCCAGCCCAGCCTGCGGGACACGGCCAGACCGGAGGCGATGACCGCCGGCCGTACCGCCCGCAGATCGACCGTACCTGCGCCCACGACGACGGAAAGCGCCGCGACAACCTCGCCGTCGGCGTTCAGGACACGGGTGGCCACCGAGTCGACGCCCGGTGTCGTCTCCTGACGGACGACAGCCACGCCGGTCTCCCGGCACTCGGCCAGCATCACCCGGAGCCGCGCGGGGTCGGTGACGGTGCGCTCGGTGTACGCCGACAGGCCCTGTGCGATGACCTGTTCCGTCAGCTCGTGGCCGGCGTGGGCGAGCAGCACCTTGCCCACGCCGGAGCAGTGCAGCGGCAGCCTCTCGCCGACCCTCGATATGACGTCCACCGCCTTGCCCGCCGACAGCCGCTCGACGAGGACCGCCTCCGTGCCCTCCAGTACGGAGAGCTGTACGTGCTGGCGCAGCGCGGTGTGCAGGTCGTCCATGAACGGGAGTGCGGCCGTGCGCAGCGGGACGCTCAGCGGTGCGAGCGTGCCCAGTCGCCACAGCCGGATGCCCACGGTGAAGGCGCCGTCCGGCGCGCGGTCGAGTGCTCCGGCCTCGACGAGTTCCAGCGCGAGTCGGCGGACCGTGGCGTGGGGCAGGCCGGTCTCCCGGGTCAGGTCGGCCAGGGTGAGCCGGGACCGGCCGGGCCGGAACGCGAAGAGAACCTCGAACAGTCGCGCACTCACGCTGCGACCGGGCTGACCGGAACGGGGCATCAGTCCTCCGCTCCCCGTGCACTCCCCGTGGCGACCGCCGTACGAGGATGTCCACTGAATGAACATGGCGGTTCTCGGTGGTGGGGGTCACCCGTGAGGATCGAGGTCCTACCGCACGTTCGCCCTCGAGGAAGAGGAGTGGATTCATGCCCACTCTTGTGCACGGCCCGCGGATCGCCATCATCGGGGGTGGCATCGGCGGTCTGGCCGCCGGCGCCTTCCTGCGCCGCGCGGGGCTGACTGCCACCGTCCATGAGCAGGCACCCGCGCTCACCGAGGTCGGCGCCGGACTCGTCGCGGCCCCCAATGCCGTACGGCTGCTGCGCCGGCTCGATGTCACGGAGCGGTTTCTGCGCCGGGCCGTGCCGCTGGACTGGGGGTGGGAGTTCCGTCGCTGGGCGGACGGGACCGTGCTCTCGGTGGAGAAGCTGAGCGGTGTGTGCGAGGAGCTCTACGGCGAGCGCACCTATGCCGTGCACCGGGCCGATCTGCTCGACACCGTCAGGGCGGCCGTGCCCGATGAGTGGATCCGTCTGGGGGCCAAGTGCACGTCGGTCGACGTCGGCCCGGACGGTGTGCTGCTGCGCTTCGCCGACGGCAGCCGAGTGGAGGCCGACGTCGTCATCGGCGCCGACGGCGTGCACTCCGTCGTCCGCGGCGCGGTGGCCGAGCCCACACCGCCGGAGTACTCCGGCATCTGTGCCTTCCGCACCGTCGTGCCCGCCCGCGCCGCGCCCGACTTCGCCCTTCGGCCCGCCCAGACTCTGTGGCTCGGGCCCGGCCGGCACTTTGTGCACTACCCGATCGCCGGCGGGAGCGCCGTCAATGTGGTCGCCTTCGCCCCCGCCGGGGACTACACCGACGAGTCCTGGAGCGCGACGGCCACGGTCGAGGAGTTCCACGCCGAGTTCGCCGGCTGGGATCCGCGGGTGACGGACCTCATCGCCGCCGGTGGTGTCCCCGGGCGGTGGACACTGCTGGACCGGGCGCCGCTGCGGCGGTGGAGCCGGGGCAGGGTCACGCTGCTGGGTGACGCCGCACATCCCATGTTCCCTTTCTTCGCCCAGGGTGCGGCCCAGTCCATCGAGGACGCCGCGGTGCTGGCGCGCTGCCTGGCCGCGTCGGTGGACGCTCCGGAGCAGGCGCTGAAGCGGTACGAGTCGGTGCGTATCGAACGCACCACACGCCTCCAGCAGGTCAGTCACGCCCGCCGGGACATCAACCACCTGCCCGACGGGCCCGAGCAGCAGGCCCGCGACGCGGCACTGGCCGGGTCCGACCCGCTGGCGGGCAACGGCTGGATCTACGGCCACGACGCCGAGGAAGCGGTCAGCAGTCGATGGTGACCCCGGATCCGGCGATCCGGGACACGCAGGCGCACATCTGACGGCCTTCCGCCCTCTGCCGTGAGGAGAGGAACACGTCACGGTGGTCGACGGCCCGGGGCCGGGCGGGATGGTTGCCGCTCGTTCCGAACGTCTCGAACCGGAGGTCGGCGGGCGGCCGTCCCTCCTGCTGCCAGGCCTGACGGACGTCCCTGAGCAGGCCCATCGGCCCGCAGACGTAGAGCACGCCGTCGGGGGGAACGTCGGCCACCACCTCGGCGGGGCTCACCCGCCCCCCGCCCGCGGATTCGGCCAGGGTCACCAGGCCGGGGTGGGCGGACTCCAGCTCCGTCGCGAACGCCATGCGGTCGCGGGAGCGGCCGGCGTAGACGATCCGGTAGGTGCTGCCCCTGACGCGCAGGGCCCGGGCGAGGCCGAGCACGGGGGTGATGCCGATGCCGGCGGCGAGCAGCACACTGGGGGCCGAACCGGGGTTGAGCGGGAACTCGTCGACGGGGCCGACAACTTCGAGTTCGTCGCCGGATCGCAGCGAGTGCATCCACACGGATCCGCCGCGGCCATCGCACTGCCGGCGCACGGCGATGCGCAGGAGTCCGTCGTCGTGGCCGAGATCGACCAGGGAGTACGACCGGGTGTCGGTGCCGCCCGGCAGCCGGACGGTGACGTCCAGGTGACTGCCGGGCGGCGGGGCGAGTGCCGGCATCGGCAGACGCAGGGTGATCAGGGCAATGTCCGGCGTCGCTTCATACACGGCCTCGGCGGTCGCCACCACGTGCTGAGGGCCGGCGCTCATGCTGTCCGCCGGGTCGTCGCGGCGACGGACGCGAGGGTGGCGGGGTGGGTGCGTTCGCGGCCCTGTTCGGCGGCGACCTTGGCGTCGATGATGCGCCGTGCCCACATGCCGCCGATGTCGATGTTGAGGTTGTAGAACTCGTGGTCGGGGTTGGCATGGATGGCCCGCTGCTGGGCGCCCAGCATGTCCGCGTCCTGGCCGAAGACGCGGGAGACGTTCTGCCGGATCAGGTTGGTGAGTCCCTGGTCGCCGAGGTGGTAGTTGCGGATGAAGGCCCAGAAGTAGTGGCAGGCGCCGGGGCCGGCGGGCGTGACGGTGTTGAGCACGTGGCCGTTGACCCCGGCGCTCCTGTCCCCCTCCGGTGCTCCCGTGCCGACGGGTGCCACGCCGACGTCGATGGTGATCGTCGAGGGCGCGGTGAAACGGACGATCTGCCAGCGGTCGACCGGCCCGCGGTACTCCGGGGCCTTCCGCTTCAGCTGCATGGCCAGGAACGGAGGCGCCTCGATGCCATGCATCCAGCGGGTGAGGGTAACGGAGTCCGCGTCGTGTTCCACGTCCGGTTCGGAGTCGGAGAGTTCGTCGTTGGCGAGGCTGTCGGCGTGCAGGAACTGCTCGTGGGTGAGATCCATGAGGTTGTCCAGCACCAGGCGGTAGTCACAGTCGAGTTTGATCAGCTCGCCGTCGCCGGCCCACTCGGGGTCGTCGTTCCAGTGGAGGTCGGGCACGAGCGCCGGGTCTGCCAGGGCGGGGTCACCCGGCCAGAGCCAGACGAAGCGGTGGCGCTCGACGACCGGGTAGGAGGTCACGGCCGCCGAGGGGTTGAGCGTCTCCTGGGCCGGCATCCGCGTACAGCGCCCATGGGGGCCGTACGCCAGTCCGTGATAGCCGCACACCAGGTCGTCACCGTCGAGACGGCCCATGGACAGCGGGACGAGCCGGTGCCAGCACGCGTCCGCCAGGGCGACCGGCGCTCCCGCTGCCGTGCGGTACAGGACGACGGGGCGTTCGCAGATCGTGCGCGGGAGGAGGGACCGGCCGACCTCGGTGTCCCAGGCCACCGCGTACCAGGCGTTCAGGGGATACCTGCGGGCGGGCCCTCCTTGCCGCGCCGGTGCCGGGCGGGTCACCGGGGCTCTCCGGGACGCTCGGAACCGGCCAGCCAGGCGGCACCCTCCGCGTAGAGCCGGTCGACCGCCTCCCCGACCAGGCCGGGCAGGCCGGGCTTCACCGTGAAGCCGGCCTTCGTCTGCACGTACCCCAGGTGGCGGTAGCCGACCGGGAAGCGGGCGAGCAGCTCGGGGTCGAGCTTGAGGGAGGCGGCGGGGTCGACGAGGTCGAGGCGGTCCTTCTCGTAAATGGGCTGCCTGCGGACGATCGTCCACTCGTCGTCGTCCCGGGACAGGAAGTCGTAGAAGCGGCCGGTGCACACCACGTCCACCAACGCGCCGTCGACCTCGGCGCGCTGGCTGATCGTCATCTTGGTCTGGGCGATCGCGCGCTCCCCCGCGAGGTCCGAGGTGTGGCCGCCCAGGAAGTGCAGGATGCTGACGCCGTTCTCGAACCCCTGCTTGCTGGCTGCTATGAAGTCGGCGGCGGGGCCCTGGAACCAGGTGGCGCTCATCCATCCGTCCGGATGCCAGACGGTGGCGAACCGGTCCCAGTCGCCGGCGTCCCGCCACAGCGCCCAGTTCTCCGTCAACTGCCTGATCTTCGTCTGATCCGCATTCATCGAGACCTCCGTCTCCGGTTGCCGACAGCGATCGACGGGCGCGTCCTGGCCACAGGGTCAGGTGCCCGGCTGCTCTGCGGCTTCTTCTTCGGGCCGCTCGGAGTGCAGCCGGTCCAGCAACCGCAGTCCCTCCCGTGCCCACTCCACCTCCGCGCGGGCGCGGGCGATGAGACCGCTGTACGCGAAGGCCTTGAACTCCACGACCGCGTCCCACTCCTGTGGCGGCGTGTGCTCCAGACGGGCCAGGAGCAGGGGAACCCGGCGCGCGAGGATGTCCTCGCGCTGCTTCTCGTACGACGCCATGGCCTCCTCGTGGAAGCGTGCGTGCGCCTCCAGTTGGGCCCGTGCCGCCTGAGGGCTCGCCCACTCGAAGTACGCGGCCCTGAGGCGCTGGGGGTCGCGCTCACGCCGCGGTCCCTCGACCTCGTTCATCCAGGCCCGCAACTGGTCGCGGCCGGCCTCGGTGAGGCTGTACCTGCGTTTCCGCGCATGCTCGCCGCGCGGCACCTCCTCGCCCTCGATCAGGCCGGTGGACTCCAGCTTGCGCAGTTCGCCGTAGATCTGGGTGTGCGGCGCGTGCCAGAGGTATCCGACGGAGGCGTCGAACTGCCGCATGGCGTCGAAGCCCGTCATCGGCCGGGCGGCCAGCAGGGCCAGCAGGGCAACGCGCAGCGACATCGAAGAACCTCCGCGGGAGTCGGGGCCGCTCAGCGGCGAGCAGTTATTAATGTACGTCCATACATACCTGTGTCAACGGTCGCGGCACGACTCGCTGTGAGGTCGCCGGTAAGGTCGTTCCTGTGGCAGCGGAGGAGACGACATCAGGCAAGTCAGCGGAACCGTCCGGCAGGCGGCAGCGCCGGAGGCACCCCCATGACCCCGACCGTCAGCGGGATCCGGTGGGCACCCGGCGCGCCATTCTGGCCGCGGCCGGCGCGGAGTTCGGCGCCCACGGCTTCGACGGGGCCAGGGTCGTCCGTATCGCCGAGGCGGCCGGTGTCAGCCATCAGCTGATCACCTACTACTTCGGGAGCAAACGCGGGCTGTACGAGGCGCTGAGCGGACGGTGGCTGGAGACGGCGATGCCGGTCGGCCACGCCCTCCCCTACGCCGAGGCCGTCCGGCGGTACTGCCACATGGCCCATGAAGACCCGGGCTGGGTCCGCACGCTGACACGGGAAGAGCCCGACACGCCACCGCCCGCCGAGGACGAGCGCGCTGCCGAGCTGTTCAAGAGTGTCGAGGAGTTGCGGGAGCGGCAGGCGCGCGGCGAGTTCCGCTCCGACCTGGATGTCGGGGCGGTGTCCCTCGCCTTCTTCGCCGCCTCGATCGCCCCGATGGCCCTCCCCTGGATCGCCCGCGAGTTCACCCGTCAGGACCCCTCGTCGCCAGAGTTCATCGAGCACTACTCCGAGCAGGTGGCGCGGATCATCTCCGCGCTCGCCGAGGCGACGTTCGACGAAGCGGCCGGGGGCGGCGCACCGGTGGCCGGTCCACCGGTGGACGCCGAGCCCGGAGAGTGACGGTGGCCGTGCTCCCGCCCGCCGGGAGCACGGACGCTCATCCCGGCGGGAGCCGCCGGGCCAGCTGCATGTGCGCCAGCTGCCAGCCGCCCGCTTCGGCCGCCACCCAGACCCGGCTGACGGCGGCCTGGATGACGAACGGGGTCAGCTCGGGCACGAAGGCGACGCGCATCTCCTGCAGACAGCTGACCACGGCCGTGGCGCCGAACCGCTGGACGGTCACGTCGTAGGTGTCCACCGTGCTGGTCCGGCCCAGACGTGCCGCGTACCCCAGCCAGTCGTCCATGCCGTGGATGTGGCCGACGGGGCTGTGGACGATCACGCAGTCAGGGTGTAGCAGAGCGCGGATCGCCGGCTCCGGGTCGGGGAGCGTCTGCGCCGCGAGCCAGGCGGCCTCGGCCTCCTCCACCGTGGCGGGGGCGGGGCGGGCGGTCGCCGCTGTGGGTGAGGTGGTCACAGTTCCAGCTCCAGGATCGGGGACCGGGACCGCGACGAGCACGGGGTGAACAGGCCCTCCGCGCGCTCCTCGTCGGTCAGGACGTCGTCTCGGTGATCGGGCTCGCCGGCGCGCACCCGTACGATGCACTCGCCACAGATGCCCTGCCCGCACGAGTAGGGGGCCTCGACGCCGTTCGCCAGCAGGACGTCGAGGACGCTCTGGTCCTCGGGGACGACGTACTCCGCTCCCGTGGAGGACAGCCGCACCGTGAATCCGCCCTCCCCTCCCCCGTCCGGCTCGGCGGCGGTCGGCGAGGCGCTGAAGCGCTCCTTGTGCAGGGCGGACGCGGGCCATCCCAGTTCGGCCGCCTGCCCCAGCACGTAGTCCATGAACCCACCGGGACCACAGACGTACACCGCGGTGTCGGGGGCGGGTTCCCCCACGTCGCGTCCCGGGTCGAGGAGTTGGTCCGGGGCCTGGTCATCGAAGTGGAGGGTGACCCTCGGATGGTTCTCCAGTTCGCGGACGAAGGCCGCGTCGGTCCGGGTGCGGGCGCAGTAGTGCAGGTGGTAGTCGCCGCCGGCGGCGTCGAGCGCCTGGGCCATCGACAGCAGCGGGGTGATGCCGATGCCGCCCGCGAGGAGCAGGTGCCGGCGCGCGGATGTCAGGCCGAAGCGGTTCCTCGGCGCGGCGATGCGCAGCGTGTCGCCCTCGGCGAGGGCGTGCATGGCTCGTGAGCCGCCGCGCGACGCGGGCTCGTTGAGGACCGCGAGCCGGTACTGCTTGCGGATGCCTGGAGGTCCGCACAGGGAGTACTGCCGGACCGGTCCCGCCTCGCCGGCCTGTACGTCGATGTGGGCGCCGGCCTCGTACTCCCACAGCTCGCCGCCGTCGGCCCGGGCGAGGTCGAAGACCGCGATTCTCGGCGTGGCGTCGTACCGGGCCACGACGACCGCGTCCGTCCAGGTGGTGCTCACGCCTCGGTCACGCCCCCGCCGCCGTGGGCGCGGCTGCCTCGCCCGCCCCCGCCGGATCCCGGGCGTCGTCCCCTGTCTCCCGCCGGGTGGTGAGGCCGGCTTCCACGCGGCGCACCGGCTCGCCGGGCGTACCGACACCGAGCGGGGTCCGGCCGGCCTCGACGTCGTCCAACATCGCGCGCAGCATGCGCCGGAGCATGACGACCCCGCGGTCGGACGGGGCCAGAGTCTCCTCCGAGTGCTGAGTGATGGAACCCTGCGACCACTGGGCCTCGTAGTCGCCGGGATAGCGCTGACGCTCCTCCTCGGTCAGCTGCCAGCCGTCCTTGCCGTTCTGCTTGATGCCGAAGACGAAGGACTTGACCCGGTCGGGGTCGGCGGAGCGGATGGAGAAGACCAGCCGGTGATGCGTGTCATCGGCGGGGACCACCCACATCAGCATGTCGTTGCGGACGTCAGGGGTCGACCTGATGAAGTCGGGCAGGGCGACGATGTTCGGCACCATGCACTCCACCGACCAGTCCAGGTCCACGAGCGCGCCATCGGCGCCTTTGGCGTCCGGGTAGCGCCAGATGTACTTCACTCCGTGGTCGGTCCGGTGGTAGGTGGTGCGCTCCGCGGCGGTGCGGTAGTCGTAGTAGCTCTCCGGAAAGCCGGTCGTCCCGGTGCCCTGGAACTGGAACCCGCTGTGGTTGGAGTGGAGCCACGAGGCGTGCACGGGGTCGACGGCGTTCTCGAACAGCTGGAGCCAGTTGTAGTCCTGCTCCATGCCGACGACCTCGGCGCCGGGCACCATCCAGCTGGTGTAGTAGCTCTCGCCCTGATCGAGGGGTTCCAGGCTGTCGAAGCGCGGCAGCGGGGGCTTGAGCTCGGGCGGCCCCATGTAGACGAAGACCAGGCCGTACCGCTCCTCCACCGGGTACCACGGCTGGCGCGCGAGGTTGCGGCGGCGGCCGCCTTCGAGTTCACAGGCCTGTTCCAGGCAGTGGCCCCGCACATCGAACTTCCAGCCGTGGTAGCAGCAGCGGATGCCGTCCTCCTCGATGCGGCCGTAAAAGAGGCTGCTACCGCGGTGGGCGCACCGCTCGAAGACGACACCGGCGCGGCCCTGGCCGTCCCGGAAGACGAGCAGGTCCTCGCCCAGGAGGCGGGCGCGGTGCGGAACGTCGCTGGTGAGCGCGGTGGAGCTGGCGATCGGCTGCCAGTAGCGACGCAGTGCCTCGCCCATCGGCGTGCCAGGGCCGACCTCGGTCAGGCGGGCGTCGTGAGAGGAGGGCTTGCGCCCGTAGCCGGTTCCCGTGTCGGTCACGGTCGTGTCGGTCATGCTGAACCATCTCCTCGGCGTTGAGGCAGCGGGGACACGTGGATGAGGGCCGCTGGAGGGGCGGACACCGTGCGGCGAGCGGTGCGGCCCACATGGCGCTCCTGCCGTTGTACGACCCTGATGAAAAACTGTCAATCGCCCTGACCTGCTTTGATGAATTACTTGCAGAACCTCTGTCGGATCGCCGAGAGCCCTGTTACGTTGAGCCGGCGCCGAGGCGAGGAGCCGCTCGCGGCCCGCCTGCCGCCTCGCGATCACACCTGAGAACGCGCCGCACGAGCGACCGCCTCCCCGCGATCCCCCTCGCCTCCCGCCTCCACCGCGCGTTCGTCCGAAGCCGAAGGAGACGATGATGTCCGGACCTTCCGCATGAGCGCCGGGCACGGCGCCGAGTACGACTACGTCGTGGTCGGCGCGGGCTCGGCTGGCTGCGTCCTCGCCACGCGCCTGTCCGCCGATGCCGGGACGCGCGTGCTGCTGATCGAGGCCGGCCCGCCCGCTGACCGTAACCTGCTCGTCCAGCTGCCCCTGGGCGTCGGTCTGCTGTCCGGCCGCAAGGAGATCAACTGGGGATACGAGTCGGAGCCCGAGCCGGGGCTGAACGGCAGACGGATAGCGATCCCGCGTGGCCGACTGGTCGGCGGCACCGGTTCGATCAACGGCTCGACCCACGTCCGCGCACACCGCCTCGACTACGACGACTGGGTCGAGCAAGGTGCGACCGGCTGGGGCTGGGACGACCTGCTCCCCTACTTCCGCCGCTCCGAGAGCAGCTGGCGCGGAGACACCGAGCACCACGGCGGGTACGGGCCCGTCACCGTGTCGACCTCCGTGCGAAGAGGCACCTTCGGCCGGCGTCTGGACCGCGCGGCCCGATCACTGGGCATCGAGTTCCCGGACGACACCCAGAGCGGCGACCCCACCGGCGCCGGCCAGATCGAGAACGCCATCCACCGTGGCCGGCGGCACAGCACCGCGGCCGCCTACCTGCGCCCCGCTCTGCGGCGACGCCCGAACCTCTCCCTGCTCACCGGGGTGCTGGTGGACACGGTAGTGCTGGAGAACGGACGCGCGACGGGCGTCCGTGTCCTGGAGGGCGGACGCAGTCGGATCGTCCGGGCAGCCCGCGAGGTCGTGGTGTGCGCCGGTACCTACAACTCGCCGCAGCTGCTGATGCGTTCGGGCATCGGTCCGGCGGACCAGCTGCGCGAACTCGGCGTCGACACGGTGATGGACCTTCCCGGCGTCGGGGCCAATCTCCAGGAGCATCCGGCGGCGCCCGTGCTGTTCGACGTCAAGGATGCAGTGACCTTCCACGAGCACCTGCGCGCGGACCGACTGGTGCTGGGCGCGGTCCGCTGGTTCACCACCGGAAGCGGTCCGCTGGCCCAGATGCCCGAGTTCCTGTCCGCGTACGTCCGCACCCGCGCCGGCCTGGACCGTCCCGACGGGTTCCTCGGCATCCTGGCCGGCGGCTTCAGCGCCCGGCCCTGGTTCCCCGGCGTCAGACCGCTGCGAGACCGCCACTGCGTGGCCCTCAACGCCGTCGCGACCCCCCGCAGCCGCGGCGAGGTCCGGCTGCGGTCGGCCGACCCGACCGCCCCTCCGCGCATCACGTTCAACCTCCTCACCGAGCCGGAGGACGTCGTCACCCTGCGGGAGACCGTGCGCACCACGCTGGCCATCCTGCGCAGTCCCGAGGTCGCCCCGATGATCGGGGTGGAGCTCGCACCCGGCCCCGACGTGCGCACCGACGAAGACTTCGAACGCTATCTGCGGGAGAGCGGCTACTCCGCCAACCACGCCTGCGGCACCTGCGCCATCGGCACCTCCGAGAACGCCGTCGTCGACCCCGACCTGCGGGTGCGCGGCGTCGACGGACTGCGCGTCGTCGATGCGTCGGTGCTGCCGAGCGTGCCCGGGGCGAACATCAACGCCACCGTCATCGCCGTCGCCGAGAAGGCGTCGGACCTGATCCGCGGGGTCCCGGCAGCGCCGGCCGGCTCCGCTGCCACCGTCACCCCGCTGAAGTGAAAGGACCGCAGGATGAGGGAGCCCCTGACCTACACCATCGCGTACGGGGCGGCCGAGGCCGCGCTGGAGGCGGCCCGGGCCGAGGGCGCACGCATCTGCGTGGTGGTCGTCAACCGCGGCGGCGTCACCAAGGTGCTGCTCGGCGACGACGGGGTGGGCCCCATCGGCGTCGAGACCGCACGCCGCAAGGCCTACACCGCCGCCGTCACCGGCCTGCCGACCTCGACGTTCGCCGACTTCGCCGCGTCCCCCGCGATGGCGGTCGCGCCCGTGCACCTCGTCGACGCCCATCTCCTCCCGGTGCCGGGCGGCGTGCCCATCACCGTGGACGACGGCGAGGTCATCGGAGGCATCGGGGTGGGTGGTGCCGACGGGGCCACCGACGACCGCCTCGCGATCGAGGCGCTGAAGCGCATCGCAGCGCTGCTGGCGTAAGCGCGAACAGCCAAGCCTGTCTCGAGGGACAACAGCGGAAGGAGCAGATGATGATCGAAAATACCCTGGTGGTCGAGGGTGTGGCCCACGACTACAACTTCCTGCCCGAGAACTGCGTCAACCCGGCTTTCGGCCGCGCGATCGGCGAGCACATGTACCACCAGCACCAGCGGTTCGGCGGGCCCGGCTACGCCATCGAGAAGTCGCTCTACCTGGACCACGGCGCGGGCGCCGAAGCCATCGGCCGGGCGATCCTGGCGGAGAGCCAGTCCGACGTCATCGTCTACCACGAGACACCGATCTACGGGCACTTCCGCGACGGCGGCTCCGCGCTGTCCACCGGCCTCGCCATGCGGGAGCTCTGGCCGAACCGGGTGCTGGTGTACGGCGCGGTGTCCCCGTTGCGGCCCGGCGCGGTGGACCGTGTCGACGAGCTGGTCGACGAGCACCACGTGAACGCTCTCAAGCTCTACCCGATCGACCTGGTCGAGGGCCGGGTGACCTCGCTGGACATGAGCGACCCGGAGGTGTGCTTCCCGGTGTTCGAACGGGCCCGGGAGCGCGGGCTCAAGGTCATAGGCATCCACAAGGCACTCCCGGTCGGGCCCGGCCCGGCCCATGCGCTGCGGATCGACGACGTCGAGGGAGCCGCGGCGGCGTTTCCCGACCTGACCTTCGAGGTGGTGCACGGCGGGCTGGCGTTCGTCGAGGAAACGGCGATGTTGCTGGAGTGTGCCCCGAACGTCGTGGTCAACCTGGAGGTGACCTCCGCCCTGGCACGCACCGCGCCGCGGCGGTTCGCCGAAGCGATCGGAGCCTTCCTCGCCGTACCTCATGGGGCCCAGCGCGTCATCTGGGGCACCGGCGTCATCGCGGCCCATCCGCGCCCGCTGATCGAGGCGTTCTGGGATCTGGAAACACCGCAGGACCTGATCGAGGAACGCGGCGTGGAGCCGCTGACCCGGGAGGCGAAGAAGGACATCCTCGGCCGCAACTTCCTGCGGCTGCACGGTATCGACGAGGACAAGCTGCGCGCCACGATCGCCGGCGACGAGTTCGACACCCCCGAGCTGGCACCGCCGTGGGGCGGCAGGGTCGAGCCCGCGTCGCCGGGGGCGGCGTGATGAGCGGCGTCACCGAGGCCCGGGTCCGGGACGTGCTCAACGGAATCGTCGACCCGTGCAGCATCACCGCGGGTGTCCCGGCCGGCATGGACGACATGGGGCTGATCAGCGACATCCAGGTCCAGGACGACGGCGCGGGCGGTCAGCGGGTCAGCGTGAAGTTCGGGCTCACCGACCCGACCTGCATGCTGCTGGGCTCCTTCGCCAACGAGGCGCGCGAGCGGCTCGCCCAACTGCCCGGTGTCACGGGTGTCGACGTCACGCTGGACCACGACATGGAGTGGACCCCGGACCTGCTCGCCCCGCACTACCAGCAGCGGCTCACCGAACACCGCGCCCGTAGGCGCCGCACCCTCCCTCTCCTGGCCGTGACCGCGACGGGACAAGCCGGTGACCAGTGACACCTCACAGCAGCCGCACACCTGCGACCTCACGCCTGTGCTGGCGAACAACGCCGACGTCATGGGCCGATACATGGAGGGGCTCAGCCGGGCACCACGCTCTCCCGAGCGGCCCGACCCGGCTCCCGTACACGTGGTGCGCGACATCGTGTTCAGCACACCGTCCGGCGCCCAGGGCCGGACGGAACTACGGATGGACCTGTACCTGCCGCGGTCCGCACCCACCCCCGCCCCGGTGATCGTGTGGCTTCCGGGAGGTGGCTGGCGCACCCAACGGCGGGGTTACGGGCCTCAGTTGCCCAGGCTCTTCGCCGAACGCGGGTACGCCATGGCGGACGTCGAGTACCGGTCCTCCGAGGTCTCTCGCTGGCCGGCCCAACTGCACGACGTCCTCGCCGCGTTGCGGCATCTGCATGACACGGCGGACACCCATGGTCTGGATCGGGGGTCGATCGGGCTGTGGGGCAGCTCCGCCGGCGCGCACCTGGCGCTGCTCGCGGCCTTCGCGTCCGACGCCGACGCCTCCCCCGCGGCGCCCGGCGTACGCGCCGTGGTCGCGGGCTATCCCCCCACGGATCTGCTGCGTCTCAATGACGACGCTCTGCCCGGTGGAGTGCTGGGCGTGGATCCATCCGATCCGGCCTGGGGCCTGCTGGGCGGACGCCCGTCGGACCGGGCCGCCACCGCCGCCCAGGCCAGCCCCGCCCGGCAGGCCCACCCGGGCGTGCCGCCCGTGCTCCTGCTGCACGGCGACGCCGACCTCCTCATCGGCCCGGCACAGAGCCGCCGGCTCCACGACGCCCTGGTCGCCGTGGGTGCCGAGTCCCATCTGCTGCTGGTCCACGGCGCCGACCACGGCTTCCTCAACACCGGCGACTGGGAACTGCACCCCATGACGGCCGCTCTGCTCTCCTCCTCCCTCGCCCCGGACGCCGAGCGCTCGGTGCTCCTGACCCCCGCTCTCATCGAGCGCTTCTTCGACCGCCATCTGCGAACGGATCCATGGAATGTTTGAGACACCACCGCGCTACGACGACGTGGGTCGCGCGCTCTCCCGTCTCGCGCTGGCCGCCGTCTTCGTCTCCGGGGGCCGCCACGTGTGGCGGCACCCGGACGGCCCCGCGCAGGCGGCCGAGACCTTCCTGAAGCAGTGCCGTCATACGGCCCCGGTCCTGGACCGGTTCACGGACCGCCAGCTGGTGCGCGCCAACGCGGCCGTCCACGTCACCGCCGGTGCCGCTCTCGCGGCAGGCCTCGCCCCCGCGGCCTGCGCGACGGCCCTCACCGGTTCGCTGGTGCCCACGACACTCGCCGCCTTCCCCTTCTGGACCCAGCCCGACGGCCCACAACGCACCCACCTGAAGGGCGACTTCCTCAAGAACCTCGCCCTCGCCGGCGGCCTGCTCGCGGTCGTCGTGGGCGGCCGGCGACGAACCCGGCGCAGCCCCGGGTAGGCGGTGGTCGGCGTGGCCAACGTGCCCGCGCGTCGTGGTGGTCGCGGGCATGCCCCGCGGCCACACGAGGAAGTCAACCTCAACAACGATGCCGACAACAGGAGAAACCTCAGCATGACCACCACCCCTCCCGCAGTGTCGGACCAGCAGCGACAGGTCGAGGACGAGCTCGTCCGGACGGTGTGCGCGGCCTTCGGGAACACACCGGATCCCCGGCTCAAGGAGGTGCTGCAGGCCCTGGTGCGGCACCTGCACGCCTTCATCCGCGAGGTCCGCCTGACCGAAGCCGAATGGCAGCACGCCGTCGACTTCCTCACCGCGACCGGCCACATCACCACCGACCGCCGCCAGGAATTCGTGCTGCTGTCGGACGTCCTCGGCGCCTCCATGCAGACCATCAACGTCAACCACGAAGCCACCGTCGGCGCCACGGAGGCCACGGTGGTCGGCCCGTTCTTCGTGGCGGGCTCCCCCGAGATCCCCCTGGGCGGCGACATGGCCTTCGGCGCCCCGGGAGAGCCCTGCTGGGTCGAGGGCACCGTCACGGACACCGACGGCAACACGGTGCCCGGCGCGCGCCTGGAGGTGTGGGAAGCCGACGAGGACGGGCTGTACGACGTGCAGCACGACGACGGCCACCTCGCCGGCCGGGCCCATCTGTACACCGACGACCAGGGCGGTTACGCCTTCTGGGGACTCACTCCGACGCCGTACCCCATCCCCCATGACGGGCCCGTCGGAGCCCTCCTCGACAAGACCGCGCGCTCGCCCCTACGCGCGTCCCACCTGCACTTCATGGCCACCGCACCGGGCCTGCGCACCCTCGTCACCCACATCTTCGTGGCGGGCGACCACCTGCTGGACTCCGACGCCGTGTTCGGCGTCAAGGAGTCCCTCGTCAAGCGGTTCGAACGGCAGGCGGCCGGCACCCCGGCCCCGGACGGACGCGACCTGTCCGGACGGAGCTGGTCCCGGGTGCGGTTCGACATCGTGCTCCCCAAGGCCCCACGCGCAGAAGGAGAGGACTCCGTTGCGATTCGAGCATGAGACGCTGGCGCAACGCATCCGTTTCGCTCCCGGCGAGGCGCCGGCGACGGTGCGCGCCGAGGTGGAACGGCTGGGCGGCACGCGGGTGATGGTGATCGCGGCGGCGGCCGAGGCCGACCTGGCCGGGAAGGTCACCGCGGAGCTGCCCGTCGTACTTGGCCACGACGAGGTGGTGATGCATGTTCCCCTCGCCTCGGCCGAGCGGGCGCGGGCCGCGGCGGCCGCGCACGACGTGGACCTCGTGGTCAGCGTCGGCGGGGGCTCGACGACCGGCCTGGCGAAGGCGGTCGCGCTGACCACCGGGATCCCGATCGTCGCCGTTCCCACGACGTACGCGGGCTCGGAGGCCACCAGCGTCTGGGGGCTGACCGAGGGCGCGCGCAAGACCACCGGAGTGGACGCGCGGGTTCTGCCGCGCTCGATCGTGTACGACGCGACACTGACACTGTCGCTGCCGGTGGCGATGAGCGTCGCCTCGGGACTGAACGCACTCGCCCACTGCGTGGACTCCATGTGGGCGCCGCGGACCGATCCGGTGGACATGGCACTGGCGGGCGAGGGCATCCGGGCGTTGGCGGCCGGACTGCCGGCGGTGGTGGCCGACCCGGCCGGGCTCGAGGGCCGCGAGCAGGTACTGTACGGGGCCTACCTGTCGGCCATGGCGTTCTCCTCAGCGGGCTCAGGGCTGCACCACAAGATCTGTCACGTGCTGGGCGGCAGGTACGACCTGCCGCACGCCCAGACACACGCGGTCGTACTGCCGTACGTGCTGGCGTTCAACGCACCCGCCGCGCCGCGGGCCGAACGCCGGATCGCCGAAGCCTTCGGCGCACCGTCAGCCCTTGAGGGCCTGCGGCAACTGCGGCACGCCGTAGACGCACCGAAAGCGCTGCGCGACTACGGCTTCGAGGAAGCCGACGTCGAGGACGCCGTACCCGCCATCCTGGAAGCAGTCCCGGCCGGCAACCCGCGACACGTCACCCCCGACGGCATGCGGCGACTGCTGCGAGCCGCATGGCAAGGCGCGGCCCCGGTCACGACGGACGGCGAGGAGAGCACCGCGCCGTGAACCGGCCCGGGCCCGCCGTCCGTTCCTCCCCGTCGGGGAAGACGACGGTGGCGGTAGAGGCGGGCGGTACGTCGACGGTGATGTGCAGTTCGTCGCCCTCGGTGCGCCACTCGACCGCGATGGTCCCCCGCGGACCGTCGAAGGTGCCGCGTGCCCAGCCGACCGAGGCGTGGGGCACGGGCGCGACGACGAACGACTCCCAGGCCACCGAGCCCTGGGCCTGCCGCAGTCCGAGGGTACGGGTGTGCAGGAAACGGATGACGGCACCCTTGCTGTAATGGTTCAGCGAATCGTGCGCGGTGCCGTTCTCGTCGATGCCGTCCCAGTCCTCCCAGATCGTGGTGGCACCACGGTCGAGCATGCCGAGCCAGGACGGCGCGGTGCGCTGAAGCAGCACCTGGTAGGCGAGGTCGGCATGGCCGGTGTCGGCGAGGACGGGGAGCAGGTCGGCGGTGGAGAGGAAACCGGTGCCGAGGTGCGTTCCGGCCGCGCGGATGAGTGCCACCAGACGCGCGGCGGCCGCGTCACGCAGCTTCTCGGGCACCAGTCCGAAGGCGAGGGCGCGGACGTAGCTCGCCTGGGTGTCGATGGTGGTCCGGCCGGTGTCTTCGAGGAACTCCGTTCGCCAGGCGTCCTTGATCCGTTCGGCCTGCCCCGTGTAGCGGGCGGCCTCCTCCTCGCGGCCCAGGACACGGCCGATGGCGGCGAGGGTGGAGGTGGAGCGGTACAGGAAGGCGGTGCCCACCTCGCCCTTGTCGGTCATGAGCCAGGCGTCCGGGGCGTCCTGCGCCGGCTCGATGAGCGAGCCGTCCTCGGCGCGGGCCTTCGGCTCGCCCCACTCGCCCCAGTGGAAGGAGCCGTCCCAGACGAACTCCTCGTGCGGCAGGGGCTCGGCCGAGCGGGCCACCCGGAAGGGGTGTCGGGCGGTGCGGGCGGTGACCAGCGCCCACTCGACCCAGCGGACCATCGCGTCCCAGTTCTCGGCGAGTACCCGGCGGTCGCCGTACGTCTCGTACAGCGCCCAGGGCACCAGCACGATGGCGTCGCCCCAGCCGGCGGAGCCCGTCATCATGTCCAGTCGCCGGTCGGTGTGGAGCTTGATGCGCCGTCCGTCGGGGGAGAAGTTGGCGATGCGCCCGTCGTCGAGTTGGTCGTCGCGGACCGAACGGAGCCACTTGCGGCTGAACCCGGACACGTCGTAAAGGCGCGCCGCGCTGGACGCGAAGATCTGGTAGTCGCCGGTCCAGCCGATGCGCTCGCGGGTGGGGCAGTCGGTGGGCACGTCGACGGCGTTGCCGCGGAAGCTCCAGCGGACGACCTCGTGCAGGTGGTTGAGGTCCTGGTTGCCGCAGGTGAAGGTGCCGGTGGGCCGCAGGTCGGTGTGGACCACCCGCATGGTGAGGCTCGACGTGTCCAGGGGGGCGTCGCCGCGGTCCAGGCGGGCGTACCGGAAACCGTGCACGGTGTGGCGGGGCTCGAAGACCTCGCCGGCGGCCCCGGAGGAGACGGTCTCGTCGCGCTGGACGAAGATGGTCGGCGGATCGCCCGGGCGTTGGCAGTCGAGGTGGGAGGTCGTCAGATCCCCGGTAGCGGGGTCGAGGTGCTCACCGTAGTCGATCACGGTTCGGGTGCCGGCCGGGCCCAGGTCGGCGAGGATGATCCAGCCGGAGGCGTTCTGGCCGAAGTCGGCGATCCAGGCGCCGTTGGGCAGTCGGGTGAGCGAGTCGGCGGGGCGGTCTTCGATGCGGCGCACGGGCGGAGCCGGGGACCAGTCGATCGGGGGCGCGGTGACGGCGTCGACGAGGACGGGCCGCTCAGGGCCTCGGGGGGCGAGGAAGTCGGTGATCTGGCCGTCCATCAGGTCGGCGCGGGTGACGGCGCTCGGGGCGGAGGTCCAGTGCTCGTCGGTGCGCACGACCCCGCGTGACCCGTCCGTGTATTCGAGGTGCAGCTCCAGCCGGGTGGCGAGGAGTTCCCCCCAGCCGGCCGGTTTCCGGAAGGCGCCGACCTGGCCGCGGTACCAGCCGTCGGACAGCACGATCTCGACGGTGTTGGAGCCGGGGCGAACGGCCGCGGTGACGTCGGCGGCCTGGGCGTACAGGGTGCGGTCGTAGGAGGTCGAGCCGGGCGCGAGCTCGGCGGTGCCCGCGCGCTCGCCGTTGACGAATGCCTCGTACACCCCCAGGGCCGTGGCGTACAGCCGGGCGCGGACCACCTCGGCGGTGGTGAACGTGGAGCGCAGGACGTGCGCGGGGCGGGTGCCGGGCGCGCGGCGCGCGTCCTGTGGATCGGCCGCGGGGGTGATCCACTGTGCCGTCCAGTCCTCGTCGAACAGCCCGGCCTCGAAGGCGTGCCACACGCTCCACCGCGAGGTCTCCGCGTCGGAGTGCGTCCGGACGCGCCACCGCACGCGCTCACCACTGCGCAACGGAGGGGCCGGCCAGTCGACGCACAGGTGGTCGCCGACGTGCGCCGGCTGCGGCGGGCGCCCGTCGACGTGGATCTCCAGCTCGTGGCCGGCACGCGTCGGCATGCCCCGCGAGGGCTTCCAGGACAACCGTGGGCGGCTCCCGGAGACCGGGAACTGGTCGCCACCGAAGTCGATCGTGAGGTCGTACGGAGCGAGCATGGCCATCGAAGCCATCGCCTCCCATTCCATGTGGGTCAGCCGGTTTGTCTCCTGCCGGTGCCGGACGAGCGGGCGCGGGCGCGGTGGCGCCGCCGGAGCGCGCGGCAGCTGGTGGGTGCCTCCCGCCGAATCCCGGTCGCTCGGGCGGGCGTGGCTCATCGGTTCAGGAGCTGACACGGATTTCGGTCATTCGGTCTGCCCGACGCCGTCGCCGTCGGTATCGGCGGGGACCGGCCCGGTCGAGTCCCGGACCACCAACCTGGTGGCCAGCTCGACGTGGTTGGAATCGATCTCCGCCGCGGAGGCCAGACGAAGGGCGGTCCGCAGGGCCACGGCCCCCATCTCGTTGATGGGTTGGTGGACGGTGGTCAGCGGCGGCGAGGTGACCCGGGCCAGCGGGGTGTCGTCGAAGCCGACGACGCTGAGATCCTCCGGGACCCGCAGACCGCGCCGTCGGGCGGCCTCGATGACCCCGGCGGCGAGCTCGTCGCAGGCGGCGAACACCGCGCTGGGCGCCGGGTCTGCGGCCAGCAGCCGCCCGCCGTGCTCGACGCCCTCCGCGGTGTGGAAACTGCCGGCGTGCCGGACCAGTTCGCCCGGCACGGGCGCGCCGGCCGCCTCCATGGCGCTGCGGAACCCGTGCATCCGGGCCTGGTTGGAGCTGGCGTCCTCCTTGCCGCCGAGGTAGGCGATGCGGCGGTGGCCGAGGGAGAGCAGGTGCGTGGTGGCGGCATGGCCGCCGGCGAAGTAGGTCGAACCGACGCTGACGATCGAAGGGTCGGGCACCTCCGGGTCGAGCAGCACGAGCGGCAGCCGAACCCGGCGCAGGGCTTCGACCATCGGAGGGGACAAGGTGTTGGCGGTGACGGCGATGACCGCGCGTCGGCCGGCGGCGGCCAGGTTGTGCGCCCACGCGGCGGGGTCGGCCGCCGGATCGCGATCGCCCCGCCTGCTGACCACCACGCCAACGCCCTCGCGGGCCCCGGCATCCACCACTGCCTGGATCGCGGCGGTGCAATAGATGCTCAACTCCCGAAAGCCGAAGAACAGCTCGACGGTGGGGTGCGAGCGCAGATCATCCCGGTTCCCGCCGTAGTTGTGCCGGCGCATCAGGTCCAGCACCAGGTCGCGGGTCTGCTGCGCGACATCGGGGCGCCCGTTGACGACCTTGGAGACGGTGGCCACCGAGACGCCGGCGTACTCGGCGATCTGCGCCAGTGTCACGCGGTGGGAAGCGGATGCCATTGATCCCCCTTGGCGACAGTACCGGTCTGCGCGTTCCTCATCCTGAGCACGTTAGCACCGAAACATTTTTCGTAGACTTATCGGTCCCCATCAAGGGGAAACACGCAGCCGAAAACAGCCTCTGCGCAGGGGGTTGACGAAAGCCTTCCACGTGCTTAGCGTTCACCGTCAGCAGGCCGCAGAGAGATCAGTTTCGCTCTTTTGGGTCACATATTTTCGGAGCACTTCCGAGTGATGCGCCCCGACACGAACCGGGGCGGCACAGCGAACATCCGGCATCCGCCCCGATGTCTTCCCGTGCTACCGCAGCCCGCTCTCCCGCCACGTCGACCCGCTCAAGGACCTGCGGATCCCGCCGGCCTCGATCACCCGGCGCCTCGACATCATCGCCACCGACCCATGGAGGACCCGAGATGACGCGAGACCACACTGCGGAGACAGCCTCACCGACTGCCACCACATTCCTGTCCCGCCGCGGTTTCCTAGGCGCCCTCGGCGGCGGATTGGCCGCCACGACGCTGGCGGCGTGCGGGTCGGGCGGCGGCGGGGGCGGCTCCGAGATCGTGTTCATGAATCAGTCCCGCGGTCAGGCGGCGACCCTCGCGCAGCTGGCCGAGGAGTACACACGGAAGACCGGCGTCAAGATCAGGATCGACGACGCCGGGCCGGCTGACTTCCCGACCAAGCTTCAGTCGAGTTCGCAGTCGGGGGACATGCCGGACATCTACTCGGCTCTGGACGCCAACAGCATGGCCGCGTACTACAAGGCCGGCTGGGCCATGGACCTGTCGTCCAGGATGCGGTCGGGGTGGGACGACACCTTCATTCCCGCCGTGGTCAAGCTGTCGACCTTCGCCAAGGACAACCCCCAGGGCGTGGACCCCGGGGTCTACAGCGCCCACTGGGAGGTCCAGGACTACGGGCTCCTCGCCAACCCCGCCATGTTCAAGAAGGCGGGGCTGAGCCTGGACGATCCTCCGGCCACGACCGCGGACCTCATCGACCAGTTCTCGAAGATCAAGAAGGCGGGGGCGGACCCCTTCTGGGTCGCCGCCAGCCTCGTTCCCCAGCTGGTCCAGACACTCGTCTCGAACTGGCTCACCGACGCGGAGATCGACAGCACCTTCGCCGGCAAGTCCAGTTGGAAGAACGACGCGTGGCGCAAGAGCCTCCAGTTCCTGGCGGACCTGCGTGACGCCGGCGTGATCGCCACGGGCTCTCTCGCGTCCGGGACGAGCGACAACCCGACCGTGGAGAAGGCGTTCTTCAACACCCAGAACGTGGCGGCGATCTTCGACGCGAGCGTCGGCGTCGGCGTCGGCACCAAGACGGCGCCCGACTTCACCGACTTCAGGTCCCTCGTCATACCCAAGGCCCCGGACGGGACACTGACGCCGCGCCCCGCCGGCGGGGTCGGCCGCGGCGCCGCGATCAACCCGAAGAGCAAGCGCGCGGCCGAGGCCCTCAAGTTCGTCCGGTGGCTGACCGAGACGGCCCAGGACCGGGTGTTCATGGACAAGGTGCCGCTCATTCCCTCCAACCACGCGGCTCTTCAGGGGAAGGTCTCCCCGAAGATCGCCGGATTCGCGGCGAACGCCGCGCGCATCCAGATCGTCCCCACGACGATGAAGGCGCAGGTCCTCGAGGCGTTGGTGCAGGGAGCGGCGGCCCTCGTACTCAAGGAGCGCACCGTCGACCAGGTGCTGAAGGACCTCGACGCCGCCCAGCGGAGCTCCTGATGGCACGACCAGGCACGGCCGGCCCGCCGCGGATCCACACACTGAAGACACGCCGCCGCAGACGGGTGCTGGCCGGGTACCTCTTCGTCCTCCCGGCGCTCGCGGTCATCGCCGTGTTCACGCTGCTCCCGTTCGCGCAGGGCATCGTCCTGAGCTTCCAGACATGGGACGGCGTGAGCCTGTCGACTCCGTACGTCGGCCTCGCCAACTACCGCGAGGTGATGCACGACGCACAGTTCTGGGCGTCGATGAAGAACGCGGCCCTCTTCGGCGCCGTCGGCCTGATCATCGCCAACGGCGTCGCCCTGGGCATGGCCCTGGCGGTCAACCGGGCACGCCGTGCCGCCGCGTTCTTCCGTACCGTCTACTACCTCCCCGGGATCTTCTCCGTCGTCGTGGTCGGCCTGATGTTCTCCTGGTTCCTCGACCCGAGAATCGGCATCGTCAACAATGCGCTGGGAACGGTCGGACTGCCCGAGCCGAACTGGCTCGGCGATCCCACCACGGCCCTGATCGCCGTCGCCGCCGTCTTCGTCTGGTACCACTGGGGCTTCGGTTTCATTCTGTTCCTCGCCGGGCGCCAGGACGTACCCAAGGAGCTGTACGAGGCGGCGTCCCTGGACGGCGCGCGGGCATGGGCCCAGTTCCGCTATGTCACCTGGCCCGGGATGGCGCATGTCACGACCATCGTCAGCGTCCTGACCGTGCTGTCGGGGCTACAGATCTTCGGCACCGTCCAGGTGCTGACGGACGGCGGCCCGGCCGGCCACACCGCCGTACCCACCCTTCGGATCTACCAGGAAGCCTTCGTGTTCCACGAGTACGGACCGGCGGCGGCGATGTCGGTCATCTTCGGGCTCTGCCTGGTCGTGCTGGCCTTCGTCCAGCTGTGGATCTCCCGTCGACTCAGCGGAAGCACGGAATCATGAGCCCAGGAACGAAGCTGCCGGACGTGTCGCGGAGCAGGGCATCGGCGAAGAAGGCCCCGCGGGCCACGGCGCCGGCACCGCCCCGGCGGGCCGGACGCCGCCCGGAGCCCATCGCGCTGTACGCCCTGCTGGCCGTCGGCGCCCTCGAGGCGCTGCTGCCCATCCTGTGGCTGCTGAGCGGTTCGCTCCAGACTTCCGAGCAGCTGTATCGCGGCACCGACGTCATCCCCCGGGATCCGCAGTGGAGCAACTTCGCGAGCGCGTGGAACGAGGGCGGGTTCAAGGAGTACCTGCCGAACAGCATCCTCTACACGGCGTCAGCCGTGCTCGGCATCCTCGTCATCTCCAGCATGGCCGGCTACGCCCTGGCGCGGATCGAGTTCCCGGGACGCGGCATCATCGTGGTGGCGATCTTGATCATTATGATCATTCCGCTGCCCGCGTCATTCATAGCCCAGTACAAACTGATGATCACACTGGGGCTGGCGAACACCCGCATCGGCTACATACTCGTCCTCATCGCGTCCGGGACCCCGATCTCCATCCTGATCATGCGCGGATTCTTCGCCGGCCAGCCGAGGGAACTCGAAGAAGCCGCTGCCCTGGACGGCGCCTCGATGTTCAAGACGTTCTGGAGGATCATCCTCCCGCTGGCCATGCCGGGCCTCGCGGCGGTGGCCGTCATCCAGGCGATGTCGGTCTGGAACGAGTATCTGATGGCCCTGGTCCTGTTCAACGACGACTCGCTGATGCCGGTGCAGCGCGGCCTGACCAAGTTCGTCTCGGCGGAGACACCGCAGCAGCAGATCCTCCTTGCCGCCACCGTCATCTCGATCCTGCCGATCATCGTGTTCTACGCGTTCGCGCAGCGCAGCATCATCAAAGGGGTGTCGGCCGGGGCGCTCAAGTGACCCATCGGGCGCACGGCTCCGTGCCGTGGTCCGGCTCCGCCGGCCGACGAGGTGCCGTCGCTTCCCACCCGTCACAACACCACCAAGGGGCCGCCCGCATGACCTCCACGCTCTCCTCTGCCCGCTCCCCTCGCACTCTCCCGGACCCCCTGCTGAGGGTCTCCGGCACCCGGCTCGAAACGCGGGACGGGACCCCGGTCCGACTCCGTGGCGCCGGACTCGGGGGCTGGATGAACATGGAGAACTTCATCACCGGCTATCCCGCCAGTGAATCCGCCATGCGTTCGGCGGTACGGGAGGTCCTCGGTGAGCGCCGATACCAGTTGTTCTTCGACCGGCTGCTGACCGTCTTCTTCGACGAGGCCGACGCCGCGCTGCTCGCCTCCAAGGGCGTCAACTGCCTGCGGCTGCCGGTGAACTACCGCCACTTCGAGGACGACACCCGCCCGCTCGAGATCCGCGAGGAGGGCTTCGCCCAGCTCGACCGCGTGGTGGAACTGTGCGGACGACACGGCATCTACACCGTCATCGACCTGCACGCCCTGCCCGGCGCCCAGAACCACCAATGGCACTCCGACAACCCCACGCACCTGCCGTCCTTCTGGACCCATCGGCACTTCCAGGACCGGGTCGTCCACCTGTGGGAGGTCATCGCGGAACGGTACAAGGACAACCCGCGGGTGGCCGGATACAACCTGATCAACGAACCCGCCGACGAGTCCGGGCACGTGCTGCCCGCCTTCTACGACCGCCTCGCCGGAGCGATTCGCTCGATCGATCCGCACCACATCCTCTTCCTCGACGGCAATCGCTACTCCACCGAGTTCGACCTCTTCGGCGAACCCCTCGAGAACGCCGTCTACACCTGCCACGACTACGCACGCGCCGGCTTCGCCCGCGGCGGCGGCTACCCTGGTCGCACGGATGGGGTCTGGGTCGACAAGCAACACGTCGAGGAAACCTTCCTCCGCCGCACCGCGTACATGCGCAGGACCGGCACCCCGATCTGGATCGGCGAGTTCGGCCCGGTCTACACCGGCGACCCGGCGCGGGACGAACAGCATGCACAGCTGCTCGCCGACCAGCTGGAGACATACCGCCGGCACGAGGCCGGCTGGTCGATCTGGACCTACAAGGACATCGGCCTGCAAGGCCTCGTCCACCTTGCCCGGGACAGCCCCTACCACCGTCACTTCGCCGAGTTCATGGCGAAGAAACACCGCCTGGGCGCGGACTCCTGGGCTTCCCCGGACGGCGACATCCGCGAGGCGGCCAAGCCGCTCGAACAGCTTGTCACCGACGAGTTCCCGGGCTTCTCTCCCTACCCGTTCGGCACCCGGCAATGGATCGAGATCATCGTCCGGCACGTCCTGCTCGGCCAGCCGCTGGTTCAGGAGTACGCCCAACTGTTCCGGGGCCTCGGTGACGACGACGTGCTCGCGCTGGCCGACTCCTTCGCGCTGGAACACTGCGTGCGGCGCGACTGGCTCCTGGACGCGCTCGCGAGCGGATGACGGGTGCACGGCTGTTCCACTCAGCCGACGGTGGCGGGGGTGGCTGTGATCTCTACATGGTCGATGCCCTGGTCCAGGAAGGTGGCCAGGTCGTGGGCCTCTTCTCTGACAGCTTCCAACTCCTCGAGGGAAAGGGGCCGCAATGACGTGATGCGGAGTTGCCGCTCGTGCACGGTCCAGGTGGCGGCGACGCGTCCGTCAACGAGCACGGCGCGTTGGCCTGCGACGGACAGGCCGAGGTGGGCGTCGTCGATGATGCGGCTGCGGTCGCGGTAGCCGAGGATCGCGTTGTCGAAGGCCGGGAGGAACCGGACGGGAGCGGGCGTGTCCGGGGACGGGCGTGGTGCGTCGGGCAGGTCGAGAAGTTCTCGGCCGCGTTCGTCGCGGAAGGTGATCAGCTCGTCCCGGATGGCTTTGACCGCGGCGGGGAGACCGGCCAGACCGCTCCAGGCGCGGATGTCCGCGGTGGCGGCGGGCCCGTAGGCGGCGAGGTAGCGGCGCACCAGCTGCTGCCCGACCGGGTCGCCCGCGTCGTCGGGCAGCGGGGCAAGGTCTTGTCCGAGCCAGGTGGCCAGGGGCAGATTCCGCACGCCGGCCGTCGTCTGCCACAGCCCGCGCGGGGGAAGCTGGGCCATCGGGATGAGTGCGGCGACGAGGAGTTCGCCCAGGGCGCGGCGTGGTGGGCCGGGCCAGCGGTCTTGGAGTGCCTGGACGAGGGCCTTCATGGTGCGGGGTTGGTGGTCGGCCATGACCGCTCGGCCGGCTGCGGCGACTTCGTCGGGGTCGATGTCGGCGAGTTCGCGTCGGTAGGTGGCCATCACCCGCTGGCGCAGCATGGTGTCGTGGCGCGCCCGCCAGGCGAGTGCGTCGTTGCCGGTGACCAGGTGGACGGTGCGGCGCATCAGGTGGGTGCGCACGACGTGCCGGTCCATCAGTGCTTGATCGAGCCGGTCGGGTGCGAAGGCGTGCAACCTCGACCACAGGCCGGCGAAGGGTTCATGCGGTTCCTGGGCCTGCAGGCCGCACAGGTGTGCCACCGCCGCCTCGACCGTTGCGGTGGTGCGCGCGAGCAGGTACTGGCGGGCCAGGGTCGCGCGGTTGAGAGCGCGCGTGCTGAGGATGGTCATGGGTGCTCAGGCTGCGGCACGCTCGTCGACCGGGCGGCGGCACAGGGCTGGTCGGGTGAGGGATGCCGGGGTGCAGGAGCGAGCGTTCCTCTGCTGAGCGGCGCCCTCGCGGCAGCGGCCGGTGAGCAGGCCCATGGCCAGAGGGCTCCGCACGAGGACGCCCATGCCGTAACGGCGGCAGGCCGGCAGGACCTCGCCCTCGATGCCGCGGTTGAGGACGGGCCGCGGCCGCCGCAGCGAGCCCTCGACCGCCGTCAAGTAGCCGTACACATCGGCGGTGTCCACGAAGTTGATGCCCGCGTCGATGCCGGTACGCCCGAGCTGTCGCATGCGCATGGTGCCCCGTTCCCTTTGCCGTTTCGCTTCTCGGATGTGGATCAGCCGTGGTACGGGGCCGCCACATCCAGGACCCAGGTCACGCCGAAGCGGTCGGTGAGCATGCCGTACAGCGGTGCCCACTGCGACGATCCCAGGGGCTGCACCACCGTCGAGCCCTCTGCCAGCTTCTGCCACAGGGCACTGACCTCGTCCGGGTCGTCACCGCGCACGGAGACGAAGAACGGGTTGCTGCCCTGGTCCCAGGGCAGCTGGGAGGGCACGTCGTAGGCCATGACGTGGAAGCCGTTGTCGCCCGCCACCTCACCCCACACCACCCAGTCCGCCTCGTTCTCGTTCTGCGCGTTGCCCGTGTCCTTGTACGTGACGGCGGCGATGCGCCCACCGAAGACGGACTGGTAGTAGTCCAGCGCCGCCCGTGCGTCGCCCCGGAAGTTCAGGTGGGTGGTGGTCGCGACGGACATGGCCTTCTCCTTGCTCGCGGTTCGGCGAGGTGCGCCGCCGCAGCGATGGACCTTGCGGACCTTGCGGGCGGCAACCTCGTGGCCAGGGGGCCATGGCCGCCCTGGCGGATCTTGATACGCACCATTCCACGGGTAGCGGACAGGTTGTGTCCTGTAATGCGGACAGAATGGTGAGCATGCAGAAGACCTCCTCGCGGCTGCTCGCGCTGCTCTCGCTGCTTCAGACGCATCGCGACTGGTCTGGTGACGAACTCGCGGAGCGGCTCGACATCACCCCGCGCACGGTCCGCCGCGACATCGACCGCCTACGGGAACTGGGCTACCCGATCCGCGCTTTCAAGGGGCCCTCCGGCGGCTACCGCCTGGACACGGGCTCGCGACTGCCCCCACTGCTGTTCGACGACGGCCAAGCCGTCGCCCTGGCCCTCGCCCTGCAGTCCGCGGCCACCAGCACCACGATCGGCGAAGACGCCGCACGGGCCCTGTCCACCATCCGCCAGGTCATGCCGTCCCGTCTGCGCCAGCGCATCGACATGATGCAGGTCACTGCCGTCCAGTCACCCGAGACCGGCAACGCCTCCCTGCTCGGCACGCCGCTCCTCATGGAGGTGAGCCGCGTCATCCACGCCCGTGAGGAGCTGCGCTTCGACTACGGGCACGACGCCACCGGCCCCGCCGAGCGACCCCGCCGGACACAGCCCCACCACCTCGTCACCTGGCGCGGCCACTGGTACCTGATCGCCTGGGACCTCGACCGTGCCGACTGGCGCACCTTCCGCGTCGACCGCATACGCCCCCGTACCCCGACCGGCCCGCGCTTCACCCCACGCGATCTCCCCGGCGATGACGTAGCCGCGTTCGTCACCGGCCGATTCCGGGGAACTGACGGCTCTACCACCGACTGGCCCTGCCGCGGCGAAGTCATCCTCAACCTCCCCGCACAGGCTGTGGCCCCCTTCGCGCAGGACGGAATCGTCGAAGAACTCGGCCCCGACCGCTGTCGCCTATCCCTGGGTTCCTGGTCGTGGACCGGCCTTGCCGCCACCATCGGCCGCTTCGACACCGACATCCAAGTCATCGGTCCACCACAACTGACCGGTGCGTTCGCCGAACTCGCCGCGCGCTACGCCAACGCGGCGGACACGACCCGCCGACCGCCGTAGGTAATACCGGCCGACCTCGGTGAATGGGCCTCCCCGCCACTCTTGCTGACCGACAGCAGGCCATGGTCGCGCAGGGCATGGGCCGAGCGCCATGGCTCCGGCGCCCAGGCTCCTCACCGCCCGCGTGCCGGTGGGCCGCGGTGGCCTGCTCACGGTGGCTGCCCACAGCATGGGCGGGGCTGTGCTGACCTGGGCGGCGCAAAGACCCACGTGGCTCACATTCGCCATTCCTACCGTACTCAAACACTGGCCTGCGACGACCTCGCTGTCCGGGCAGCGTAGACGGCTCCACCGCCTCAGGAGCCCCGGTCGTGATCGGTCGTCGAGGTGGTTCCCAGGTGCCGCCGTCCAGGCTGAAGGTGCCGGACGTGACCAGGTGCTCGATGCGGGCGGTCGTCACAGGACCACCACGGAGCGGAGCACGTCCCCCTTGTGCATCCGGGCGAAGGCGTCCTCGACCTCGTCGAGGGCGATCGTCTCGCTGACGAACGCGTCGAGGTCGAGGCGACCCTGGAGGTACAGGTCGATCAGCAGCGGGAAGTCGCGCGAGGGCAGGCAGTCGCCGTACCAGCTCGACTTCAGCGCCCCGCCCCGGCCGAAGACGTCCAGCAGTGGCAGCTCCAGCTTCATGTCCGGGGTCGGCACACCGACAAGGACGACCGTGCCGACCAGATCGCGGGCGTAGAACGCCTGGCGGTAGGTCTCGGGGCGACCGACAGCTTCGATGACGACGTCCGCGCCGAAGCCGCCGGTCAGTTCGCGCACCGCCTCGACGGGGTCCATCTCCCGCGAGTTGACGGTGTGCGTGGCGCCCAGCGACCCCGCGGTGGCGAGCTTGCGGTCGTCGATGTCCACGGCGATGATCTTCGCCGCGCCGGCCAGACGGGACCCGACGATGGCGGCGTCGCCGACGCCACCGCAGCCGATGACGGCCACGGAGTCGCCGCGGCCGACGTTGCCGGTGTTGATCGCCGCGCCGATGCCCGCCATCACGCCACAGCCGAGCAGGCCCGCCGCGGCCGGCGACGCGGCCGGGTCGACCTTGGTGCACTGACCGGCCGCGACCAGGGTCTTCTCGACGAAGGCACCGATGCCCAGGGCGGGCGACAGCTCGGTGCCGTCGGTCAGCGTCATCTTCTGCTTCGCGTTGTACGTGGCGAAGCAGTACCAGGGTCGGCCGCGCAGACAGGCCCGGCACTGGCCGCACACTGCACGCCAGTTGAGGATGACGAAGTCGCCGGGGGCCACCTCGGTGACGCCGTCGCCCACCGACTCCACGACGCCCGCCGCCTCGTGTCCGAGCAGGAAGGGGAAGTCGTCGTTGATGCCGCCCTCGCGGTAGTGGAGGTCGGTGTGGCACACGCCGCATGTCTGGATCTTCACCACCGCCTCCCCGGGCCCGGGATCGGGGATCACGATCGTCTCGATGCCGACCGGCTCGCCCTTCGCCCGCGCGACGACGCCTCGTACCTGCTGGGACATGGCTGGATTCCTCTCAGTAGCTCAGTAGTGCTCGGTAGTGCGGGGGCAACGGGACAAGGGGACGGCAGATCAAGCAGCCGGGTGGACGCGCAAGGGCAGGGACGCCCACGAGCGCAGGGTGTTGTTGGGGTGGCGGCCCGGTGTGCCGGTCAGCTCGAACCGTTCGACTCGGCGGGCCAGGGCGGTCAGCAGCGCCTCGGCCTCCAGGCGGGCCACGTGCTGACCGATGCACTGGTGCAGGCCCATGCCGAAGCCGACGTGGCCGGATGGGTTACGGGTGAGGTCGAAGCGGTCAGGGTCGGCCCAGCGGTCCGGGTCGCGGTTGGCCGCGCCGAGGAACATGAGAATCTTCGTGTCCGCCGGGACGACCGTGCCGGCGATCGTGACGTCGGTGGTCGCGGTACGGAAGAAGGTCTGCACCGGTGACTGCCAGCGAACCGCTTCGTCGAACGCGGCCCGCGCCAACTCCGGGCGCTCCCGCAGGCGCTGCCACTCCCGGGGGTGGGTGGCGAAGGCGTACAGGCAGGCCGCCAGGCCGTGCACGGTGGTGTCGACGCCGGCGGTGAGCAGGGAGCGCACCACCAACGGCGCCTGCTCGTACGTCAGATCGCCACGGTCGGCGGCGGCCCAGATGGCAGCTCCAAAGCCATCCTCGGTCAACGCCTGCCTTTCGCACTGGGCGTTCACCCAGCCCGACAGCTCGGCCACCCGGTGGGCGTCCGCCGCGACGAGGTCGTTGCGCGGGCCGAAGGCGTTGAAGGCCATGTTGCCGTACGGCAGGAGGTTCTCCCGGCCGTCTGGGCCGAGGCCCACCGCGTCCGGGAAGGCCCGCAGCGGAAACGCCTCCGCGAGCGCGGTGAAGGCGTCGAACTCGACTCCCCCGTCGAGAACTTGTCCGACGAGCTCCTCAGCCACTTCGAACCACGCCTCGCGCAGGCGCCGCAGAGCGGGCGGGGCGAGGATTTCGCGGAGGACCCGGCGCGGGGCGTCGTGGCGGGGCGGGTCGGCCTCCAGCAGCAGGCTCGGCGGGCGCCACGGCTTCTCATGCCGGAAGTTGGCCAGGCCCACGCCCGAGCCCGACTCGAAGTGCTGCCAGTCCACCAGGGCGGCGTGCACCTGCTGGTAGCGGGCCAGCGCGTGGACGTCGTAGCGCGAGAGGTACACGACCGGACCCGCCTCGCGCAGGGCCTGGTGCAGCGGTTCGGGGTCCAGGAGGACATCGTGGGCGAACGGGTCGGCATCACTGACGGGCGGCACGACGGCACGCTCCAGTGCCTCGGTCATCGCGGCTCCTTGGGAAAGGGAGGAGGTTCTGAGGGGTCGGAAGAGTCTCAGAGGTCGAGGACGAGGCGGTCGCCGCAGGACCGTGACACGCACAGGAACATGCAGTCGTTCGCCGCCCGTTCATGGTCGGTCAGCACTGAGTCCCGGTGGTCCGGCTGTCCCTCCAGCACTGGCGTCAGACACGTTCCGCAGGTGCCCTGCTCGCAGGAGGACAGCACCTCCGCGCCGGCGCGGCGCACCGCCTCCAGTACCGAGATGTCCGGGGTGACGGCCACGGTGCGTCCCGTGCGCCGCAGCTCGACCTCGAAGGGAGCCTCCCGCACCGGCGCCGTCTGCGCGGCGGCGGTGAAGCGCTCGACCCGCAGGGCGTACGGCGGCCAGGCGGCGCAGGCCGCTCCGACGGCGGTAAGCAGCGGGGCGGGGCCGCAGCAGTACACCTTGGTGTCCGGTCGCGGTGTGTCCAGCCAGGCTGCCAGGTCCAGCAGCCCGAGCTCGTCCTGCGGGACGATGTGCACCCGGTCACCGTATGCCGCCGTCAGCTCCTCGCGGAACGCCATCGACGCCCTGGTGCGGCCCCCATACAGCAACTGCCAGTCCACGCCGAGCAGTTCGGCCTGGCGCACCATGGGCAGCAGCGGGGTGATGCCGATGCCGCCCGCGATGAAGAGGTACTTCTCCGACGGCACGAGGGGGAAGTGGTTGCGCGGGCCGCCGACCCCGACGCGGTCTCCCGGACTCAACCGGTCGTGCACGGAGGCGGATCCACCCCGGCCCCCGGGTTCCCTCAGCACGGCGATCCGGTAGGTGTGCGCGTCCCACCGGTCGCCGCACAGGGAGTACTGCCGGGTCGCCCCGTCCGGCAGCACCAGGTCGATATGAGAACCCGGCGTCCAGTCCGGCAGCCGGGCACCGTCCGGGTGCTCAAGGGTGAGTGATACCACGCCCTCGGCAGCCCGCTCCTTGGCGGTGACCGTCAGAGTCGCCGCGTTGGCCACGCTGTTCGGCGCCGACCGTCCGATGCCGGTGACGCCGGACTCGGCGTCCGCAACCACGCTGGTTCCGACCACGCTGTCGCCTCCCGTCGTTGGGTTGCAGGCAGGATGCGCGGCCACCGCGGACGGTCGCGACGGCATTCTCAATCAGTGAGAGACGAAGTTCCGGTAGCCGTCATACGGCTGTTGTACTGCCGTCACCTGCGTCGCGCTGCTCCCTGCGGCACCCTGAGGCATCCGGTGCCCCCAGCGCGCGGGAGACACCACGTGCCGCGGTCCGCACCACCGGCACGACGGACGTGGACCGGGCCTCGTTGGGGACGATCACCGCCAGCGCGGCCACCACCTCACCGCGCGCGTCACGCACCGGCGCCGCGACACCCAGGGCGTCCGGATGCACATACCCCGGGCAGTACGCGTATCCCTGCCGCCGCACCTCGGCCAGCACAGCCCGCAACCGCGCGGCCGTGGCGGGAGTGTCCGGGGTATAGCAGCGCTGCAGGGGCCCGTCGAGCACCCGCTCCCGCAGATCGGCCGGGCCGTGGGCCAGGAGGACCAGGCCGCTGGAGGAGGCGTGCAGCGGAAGGCGGCCCGCGATGCGGGTGTAGTTGATGACGGCGCCCGGTGCCGTCAGCCGCTCCAGGAACAGCACCTCGTCGCCGTCCAGCACACCGAGCTGCACATGGTGGCCGACGACGTCGTGGACGCCCTCCATGAACGGCATGGCCGCGTTGCGCAGCGACAGGGTGGGCGAGGCCCGGGTGGCCAGCTCCCACATGCGCATGCCGATCCGCACCCGGCGGCCGGCGTCCCGGGTCAGGAACCCGTACGAGACCAGCTCGGCCACCAGCCGCGACGCGGTCGCCACGTGCAGCCCCGTACGCCGGGAAATCTCCGAGACGGTCAGGGCCGACTCCTCCGGCGTGAACGCCTCGAAGATCCGCACGACCCTCGCCAGAACCGACTCGCCGTTCCGTGTCCTCACCCGGCCATCATCGGATTCCGTCCGGGTATGTCAAGCCCGCGGAAGCGCCGTACCACGGGCTCCGGCCGGATCACCCTCGCGACGGGTGAGGGTGCCCCTGCCGGCAGGGCCTCAACGGCCCGGGCGACATCCGTGCGGAGGTCGTCGAGGCTGTAGTCGGGGCCGAGGACCATGCGTCGCAGCTGGGGCATGGCGATGCTCCACTCGGCCAGGGCCAGCGTGAAGCATCGCCGCCGTCGCCGGCAGCTCCGTACCCGTGCTGCGCCGCTCCGCCGAGCGGGCCCATCTGCGCGCCTTCGGCCAGGAGGGACCGCCCAGCGCCGGCCGACGCTGGGCGGCGCTCACAGCACGGCGCCGCTGGACCGTACTGGTCGTATCCGTCCTGGGGCTCGGCGTCACGGCGGTTCCGGCGGCCGACCTGCAACTCGGGCTCGGCGGCGGCAAGGACCCGGACACCTCGGCGGCACGGGCCCAGAAGATGATCGACGACAGCTTCGGCCCCGGCTACAGCGGCACCCTCGTCGTCCTGGTCCAGGGCGCGAAGGGCGAGGTGACGCCCGCCGCGAAGGCACTCGCCGCCACAGTGAAGGACCTGCCCGGCGTGGCGTCAGTGGCCCCTCCGGCCCCGGCTGCGGCCGGCGACGCGGCTCTGGTCGGCGTCACCCCCACCAGCGGTCCCGAGACCGAGCGGACCAAGCAGGTCCTGGCGGAGATACGTGACGCCCGGGGCACCATCGAACAGCGCACCGGCACGGACATCGACGTCACCGGCACAACCGCCGTCAACATCGACGTGGCCGACAAGCTCTCCGCCGCGCTGCCCGTGTACTGCCTGCTGGTGCTGGGCCTGGCGCTGCTCCTGCTGGTCGTGGTCTTCCGGTCGATCGCGGTGCCCCTCTTCGGCCTGGCGATGGACTACGAGGTCTTCCTCGTCTCCCGGATGCGCGAGGAGTACGCACACGGTGCGTCCCCGGCCGAAGCGATGGTCCGGGGCTTCGGACACGGCGCGAAGGTGGTCACCGCCGCCGCGCTCATCATGATCGCGGTCTTCGGCTCCTTCGTCTTCGCCGACATGCAGGTCATCAAGGGCATGGGCTTCGCGCTCGACATCGGGGTCCTCCTGGACGCGTTCGTCGTCCGCATGGCGCTGGTGCCGGCCGTCATGGCGATCGCGCCGTGCCGAGACAACGACTCGGCACGGCGCGGTGGTTCACCCGGTCAGGTCATCGGGCGTTGAAGCGGTACGAACCTGTCTGGGCCCGGTAGACCTGGTAGCGGGCGCCGCCGGAGGTGTCGTCGCGGACGAAGTTGACCCCCCGGGGCGCGGTGACCGACTTGTTCCGGGTGGGGACCCAGATCTCGGCCTCGGTGTTGTACGGGATGGTGACCGCGAGGTCGATCCTGCCGTCCTTGCGGCGCCGCCATGCCGAGGACACCTTGCCGCGCACGGTGTCGATGGAGGCGCTGACGTGGTCGAGGGTCGAGGGTGAGAGGTCGGTGTCGTCGGTGTTCTTCGGGACCCGGCTGTTGACCGCGGCCACGGGGATGTACGGGCGGATGCGCAGCGACTCGTAGGCGGTGGAGGTCGGCTTGATGCCGGCCAGGCTCTGGTAGAACCAGGTGGCGACGTTGGAGCGGTAGTGGTGGTTGACCGAGAGCCGGTCGGTCCACTGTTCCCACAGCGAGGTGGCGCCCTTGGCGATCTGGTGGACGTACCCGGGCGGGCCGGTCTGGGTGACGGCCTTGAGGGCGATGTCCGTGTAGCCGTAGTCGCTGAGGATGTTGAACTCGTAGCGCGAGCCGTACATGTCGTTCTGGATGTGGTGGTCCGCTGCCACGATGCGGTCGGCGAGCAGCTTGGCGAGGGCTTTCTTGTTCTCCGCGAGCGTCTTCGTGCCGGCCAGATAGCGGGGGTCGTCGGGGCTCAGGTCGGAGCCGGGGACCAGGTCGAAGGTGATGGCGAGGGTGTTCTCGCTGGAGATGCTGCCCTGGGTGAAGTGGCCCTTGGAGGCGTCCCAGTAGTTGGTGATGAACGCCTTGCGGAGGGCGCGCGCCAGCTTCGCGTAGTGGGCGGCGCGTTCGGTGTGGCCGAGCCGGTGTCCCACCTCGTCCATGTAGTCGCAGAAGTGGATGTAGAAGGCGAGGCTGATGACGGCGTTGCTGCCGGGGGCCTCGGCGCCGGAGTAGGCACCGAGGGAGGCTTCGAACTTGTAGTCGTTCTCGGCGGTGAACAGGGTCTCGTAGTACTTCAGGAGCGTGTCCTGGTGGTCGTAGAGCTCGGCGAACAGGCTGCTGTTGCCGTAGTACGTGTACAGCTCCTTCGGGATGACGAAGAACGCCGAGTCCCAGGCGGGCACCGCCTTCCACGCGGCGTTCCAGCCGGGGGTGTGGTCATAGCCGTAGCCGCCCTTGGCGATGGGTACGAACATGGGCAGCTGGCCGGTGGAGATCTGGGTGTCGGGGAAGTGGCGCAGGTAGTTGGTGAGGAGCGCGTTGACGGCCCAGGTGAGGCACTGCGACTCGGAGCTGGCCATGGCGTCGCCGGTCCAGCCGTTCTTCTCCCGTGACGGGGTGTCGGTGGGCTTCCCCACCAGGTTGTTCTGCTCGGCCCACTCCAGATTTCGCTGGAGGCGGTTGAGCAGGGCGTTGTCCGTGGTGAACCTGCCGGTGCGGGCGAAGCCGGAGCGGGCCACGTCGACGGCCAGCACATCCGCGTCCCGCTTGAGGTCGGGTGCCCGTCCGAGGACGGCTTCGAGGTTCTGGACTTCCAGGTAGCGGAAGCCGAAGTGGCTGAACTGCTGTTCCCAGGTCTGCGTCGGCCGCCGGCCGAGGGTGTAGTAGTGCGTCTGGAGATCGGCGTCGTGCTGGAAGTTCTCCTCCTCGACCGACAGCGGGGAGCCGGTGCTGCCGTCGCCGCCCGTGATGCGGTTGCCCCCGCGGATCCGCAGGGTGAGGCCCTCCTTGTCGGGGCGCACACGGGTGAGGGACAGGCGGACGAAGCCCGTCAGGATCTGGCCGTAGTCCAGGACCCAGATTCCCGAACCGGGAGCGGTCTCGGTGATCGAGACCGGGCGCAGCGTCTGGTTGACCAGCACCGGCTCCGCCTCGTGGGCCCGCATGACGGCCGGTGTGAAGCCGTCGGGAACCGTCGTGGCGGGCAGCGCGCCGTGGTACTTCGGCGAGGGGCCGGAGCAGCTGCCCGGCGGGATCAGCACGGTGGCCGGACGCCAGCCGCGGCCGGTGCGGTAGCCGACCGAGCGCCAGTCGCCCAGCTGGTCAGCGCGCCGGGCGTCGTACTTCTCCCCCGAGTACACGGAGTCGAACGTCGTGGGCCCGTCCGCGCTGAGCCAGTCCCGGTCCGTGACGAGCGTGGTGGCCGAGCCGTCCGTGTAGGTCACGACGAGCTTCGCGCGCAGGCGGGGCGGCCCGGCGTAGGGGGCGAGCTGCCAGTACCACTCCTGCGGCGTGGTCACTCCGTACCAGCCACGGCCGAGTTCAGCGGCGACGACGTTGTCCCGGCCGGCCCGGAGCAGCGCGGTGACGTCGAAGCTGTCGTAGAGCACCGTACGGTCGTAGGCGCTCTGGTCGGTGAGCAGCCGGGGCACGTTGGTCCGGCCACGGTTCGCCTGCTTGCCGTCGACGGTGATCGGGTCGTTGTTGACCGTGAAGGTGACGTTGCCGGCGGCGCTCAGGTGCAGCCGGGCCTTGGCGATGCGCCGGCCGCGGGGCAGTGTGAACGCGCGGCGCAGCACCGGTGCCGGGTTGGCGATGGGCAGCACGGCGTTCTTGGCGGGAATGTAGGGGTTCTTGGGCGGGAAGGTCAGGCCGTCGAGAGTGCCGATGCCACTCTCGAACGGGTTGGCGCCGGTGGTGAGGTCGACGGAGAAGTCGGGGGCGCCGGTGCCCGTCACCCTGACGCTGCGGACGGTGGCCGATGTACCGCCGCCGAAGCCGAAACTTCCATGGCGGCGGATCTGGTCGCCGGCGAGCGTACGGCTGTCCACCTCGACGCCGTTGACGGTGGTGGTCACGGTGAGCCCCCGAGCCGTGACCTGCACGGTGTGGTCGCGGCTGGCCCAGGTGTCCTTCGTCAGCCCGGTCGAGGCCGGGAGGGTGACCGTGCCGACCGGGACACCGCGAGTGCCGGCCGCGGTGGGGTTGGTCTCGCTCTGCGGGTCGTAGCAGTCAACACCCCAGTTCGGCTCCGAGGTGCCGTCGTCCACCCACGTGTTGCCGGCGTAGTGGCTGGCCGTCATGACCAGCTGCATCTCGTCGCCTGCTTGCTTGAGAGCCCAGACGAGACCTTCGCCCCAGGTCTTGCCGATGGGTTCGGCGCGCAGCAGCAGGGACAGGCCGGCCGCGGCGTCGGAGCCGCCGCGGAAGACGACCGTCGCGGTCAGGTCATCCCAGTCGTGGTCCTGCGGCTGGCGCCCGCCGATCCACCGTGCGCCCGACCAGTCCTTCTCGCCCCTCAGCAGACCGGTCTCCCACATCGCGGGCTCGCTCCAGCGACCGGGCGCGCCCTTCCCGTCCCAGGTCCGCACCCGCCAGAAATACGCCTGCTCCGACCGCAGCGCGCCGCCCCCGTAGGCCACTTCGACGCTGCTCGGACGTGCCACCTTGCCGCTGCGCCAGATGTCCGCCCCGCCGGGTCCGGTGCCGACCTGGATCTCGTAGGCGGTCTGCCCGGCCACCGGAGGCACCCAGCTGAACGCGGGTGCGGTTGCCGTGCCCAGGGGTGCGGTCCGGGAGTTGACCTTCAGGTCCGCGGGCGCGGAACCCTGCCTGCCCGATGCTGCCGCGCTCGACGCGACGGCGCTCGGCGCGGCGGTGAGCGGGAGGGAGGCCCCGACTGCCGCCGCCGTCATGATGCCGACCAGGTGTCGACGGCTCAGCGCACTTCTGTACTCCTCGGCCACGGCTCAGATTCCTTCTGTTTGAAACGTTTCAATACCTTACAACTGGAAAGTTTATGGACAACCTGAGCCGGAACACAACGCCCCTGCGCCATGTCGACGCACACCTGGCGCCAAACTGATTACATGGCTTCACCGATCAGGCGACCCAACGAATCCCAACCATGTGGTAGATTTTGATGCTCAGCTGATGCGCACAACCGATCCGGACCGGCTTCGTTGAGGAGAGTGAGCGCACCGTGGGTCAGGCCAAAGCGCGTGGGCCATACGCCAAGACACCGGCCCGCAGAGCGGAGATCGTACGGGCGGCGCGTGACAGTTTCGCCGAGAACGGCTACGCCAAAGCCTCCCTGCGGGACATCGCGGAACGGGTCGGCATCACCCACGCCGGTCTCCTCCATCACTTCCGCAACAAGGACGAGCTCCTCGCCGAGGTGCTCGCCGAGCGGGACTCCCAGGAGTGGCAGCAGGGCCTCGCTCAGGTCGACAATCCGGACCAGCTCACGCCCTACCTCGGCGAGCTCATCCGCCACCACCAGAAGGCCCCCGAGCTGATGCGCCTGTGGATCGAACTCGCCGCCGCGGCCTCACGCCCGGACCACCCCGCCCACAGCTACTTCGTCGAGCGCTACGAACGCGGGCGCAGGCAGTTCGCCGAGGGACTCCACGACGAGGCGGCCCGCGACAAGCTGCGCGCGGACCTCAGCCCCGAGAGCGCCGCGGTTCTCTTCCATGCCGTGCTCAACGGGCTCCAGTTGCAGTGGGTGCTCGACCAGGACCTCGACGTCATCGGACCCATCAACGACTTCGTGCGCCTTCTTCTCGACCGGGACGACCGGTGACGAGGCACAGGGTGTCCCCGTCAGTTCCGTCACGGGCGGCTGGACAAACCGGTTCGCGTACGTGATGTTGATCCCGCGCGACGAGTGGTGGAGAGCCACGTTCTGTGTGGACCCGGGGCCCGAGATGTACTGCGACGTGTGCTCGGTGCCGGAGTGGAATGCGGACGGGACCGCCCTGCGCATGGTGGACCTCGATCTCGATGTCGTGCGGCCTCGTGGCGGCGAGGCCCATGTCAAGGACGAGGACGAGTTCGCCGAACACCAAGTCGGCTACGGCTATCCCGACAGTGTCAGCGGCAAGGCCCGGGAAACCTGCGAGTGGTTGATAGAGGCGGTCCGTCGCGATGGTGATGGCGTCGAACCCTTCACCTCGGTGTACTGCTACTGGCTCGGCCTCATCGGTCAGGCCAGAGTGGGGCTCCTGGCCGCCCGCGCGAGCTCAGGCTGACAAGTCGGCGCCATGCGCGCCGGGCTGCCACTGAGGAGAGACATCGGCCTCGAAGGGCCGCCACCAGCAGGTCACGGTTTGCGGTGCTCGCGCTCGGCCCATCGGCACCTCCGAGTACGGGCCGTTGTTCGAGCCCGGCGACGAAAGAACACGCTCAGGTCGTGGGGGACGGCTGCTCACACGGCGCTGGTGGAGCGCGTTGAGCCGCAGCCCAGTCGAGCAGGAACACATCAGCCGGGGCAGCGATGCTGAGCTGGAACGACTGCTCGCTCTCGACGCAAGGCCCGTCGACGTCGGCCGGACCGGCACCGAAAGCTGGCACGTCCTGGTCGACCCCGAGGGCAACGAGTTCTGCCTTCTGCGCACCCGGCTCAAGCCCCTGTGACGCGCACCGCGGCTTCGGTGAGGGTCGACGCGGTCCGCACGGCGCTGGCGACGGCCTCGTCGGGGCCGAGCCCGCACAGATCGGTGAGGGTGAAGAGCGCCTCGGCGCTCACGACCACCGCGAGGTCCCGCTTGAGCTGGGTGAAGGCGTCCGGGTCCGTCGCGCCGAGGGTGTCCTCCAGCGGGAGGAGCGCGTGGTCGATGAGTCCGAAGCGGATGCCGGGGCGCGTGGTCACCGTCTCGGGCCGGGTGATGGTGGCGGCGATCATCGCCCGCACCGAGCCCTGGCGGGCGAGGATGCCGCGCAGCAGGAACCCGCAGGCAAAGGCGACGCGTTCGACGGGGTCGGCGGAGTCCCCGACCGGTGCGAGCGCTTCGGCGGGGGGCGGCCAGACACCGGCCAGGGCCTCGCTGATCAGGGAGGGCAGGTCCGGGAAGTACCGGTAGGCGGTGGCCTCGGAGACCAGGGCCGCGCGGGCGATCGCGGGCATGGCCACCTCGGCACCCGTGCCGATGAGTTCACGGGCGGCCGCCACGATCGCCGTCCGCGTGCGCTGCTTCTGGTTGGTGCGGCCGGCACCTGTCTGCGCCGTCATCGCGCGACTCCTCCCGTCGATCTCTCCACACGATAGCAGTCACCTCTCTTCATGAGAGTCCACTTGCATAACAAAAGTTGACCCCCCTAATCTCATGAGAGTCAGCTCTCACGAAGGAGGAGCAATGAGCACGGTATCCGTGGTCGGCCCGGACGACGGCGAGACCATCCAGCTTGGCCCGACGCAGATGCGCATCCTCGAGGACGGCAGCACCACCGGGCACCGCCTCGGCATCGGAGAGATCACCATCGCCCCGCACACCCAGGGCCCGCCGCAACACCGGCACGCCCAGCACGACGAGGGCTTCTACGTCGTCTCCGGCACCGTCCACTTCACCATCGGGGAGACCACCCACGCGGCGCCGGCCGGCACGCTCGCGATGATCCCGCCCGGCGCCCCGCACACCTTCGCCAACCTCGGCGACGAGCCGGCGGTAATGCTCAACACCTTCACGCCGGACCTGTACGTGCAGTACTTCCGCGACCTGCGGAACATGATCGCGGGCGGCCGGGAACTGACCCCGGAGTCGACGATCGCGGTCATGAGCCGCTACGCCACCGTCCCCGCAACCGACTTCGCGTGACGGCACCCCCACGCACCCCCACTTCCTCTGAAACCATCCACCTGAGGAGCACGGAAATGACCCGCAGCACCCACACCCTCACGCTCGACCAGGGCACCCTCGACGTCACCGTCGACCTCCACGGCGAGCAGGGACACCCCTTCCTGCTCCTGCACGGAGGCGGCGGCCCGCAGACCATCGCCCCGTTCGCCGGTCTCCTCGCCGAACAGCGGCCGGCCAGAGTGTTCACCCCCGTCCACCCCGGCTTCGACGACACCGTCCGCCCCGAGTGGCTGACCGACGTCACGACCCTGGCCCAGATATACGCCCACCTGCTCGACGCGCTCGACCTGCGGGACGTCGCCGTCGTCGGAAACTCGATCGGCGGTTGGACCTCCGCAGAACTGGCGGCGTTGGGCAGCGACCGGATCAGCAGCATCACCCTCGTCAACGCGGTCGGCATCTCCGTCCCCGGCCACCCGATAGCCGACACCTTCTCCCTGACGCCCCTCGAACTGTCCCGCCTCTCCTTCCACGACCCCTCAAAGTTCCGCTTCGACCCCAGCGCGCTGACCGAGGCGCAGCGCGCGGTCATGGCCGCCAACCGTGCCGCCCTCCAGGTGTATACGGGCCCGCACGCCATGGCTGATCCCACCCTGCCCGAGCGTCTCGCCAAGGTCAGCCATCCGACCCTGGTCGCGTGGGGCGCGAGCGACCAGGTCGTGGACGCCGGCTACGGACGCGCGTACGCACAGGCCATCCCGGACGCGGAGTTCCGTCTGCTGGAGGGCACCGGCCACATGCCGCAGAGCGAGACGCCCGAGCAACTCCTGCCGATCCTCTGGGACTTCGCCGACGCCCATGCCACCCACCGGCCACGGCGCTGACCCCGGAAGGGCGGGCCCGATGCCTCAACCCGAGCGCAGCAGACCCACATTGATCCTGGCCGTCTGCTGCATGAGCGTGCTGCTGGTCAGCCTCGACACCACCATCCTCAATGTCGCCCTGCCCTCGATACAGCAGGACCTGCACTGCTCCGTGTCGGACCTGCAGTGGACGCTGGACGCATACACCATCGTGCTGGCCTCGCTGCTGATGCCGGCCGGCTCCACGGCCGACCGCGTCGGGCGACGCCGCGTCTTCCTCCTCGGGCTCATGCTGTTCACCGGCGGGTCGGCACTGTGCAGTCTGGCGCCGTCGCTGGACTGGCTGATCGTCTTCCGCATGGCGCAGGCGGTGGGCGGCTGCATGCTCACCCCGGTCGCCATGGCCATCCTCACCAACGCCTTCCCCGGGCCGCGGGAGCGGGCCAGGGCCATCGGCGTGTGGGGTGGGGTGGTCGGTATCAGCATGGCTGCGGGGCCGATCCTCGGTGGCGTGCTGGCGCAGACGGCCGGGTGGAGGTCGGTGTTCTGGCTGAACGTGCCGATCGGGCTGGCCGCGCTGCTGCTCGCCATCCTGCTCGTCCCCGAGTCCCGCGCCCCGCGGCCCCGCAGAGTGGACCCGGTCGGCCAACTGCTGGTGATCACCGTGCTCGGCACGCTGACGTACGCCATCATCGAGGTGCCCGGCCGAGGCTGGACCTCGCCCGTCATCGTGGTCTGTCTGATCGCCGCGACAGGTGCGGCGGCCGTCCTCGTGCCGTATGAGATGAGACATGACGAACCGTTGATCGAGCCGCACCTCTTCCGCAGCGCGCCCTTCAGCGGAGCGACGGTGATGGCAGTGTGTGCATTCGCCGCGCTCGGTGGCTTCCTGTTCGCCAACAGCCTGTACCTGCAACAGGAGTTGGGGCTCGGCGCGCTGGACACCGGGGTGCGTCTGCTGCCGATGGCGGCGCTGTCACTGATATGCCCGCCGCTGGCCGGGCGGATCGTGGGCAGCCGCGGCCCGCGCATCCCGCTACTGCTCGCCGGCGTCGGCATCGCCGTCGGCGGCTTGCTGGCCATCCCCACCACCCGCCCCGACGACCGCTCGGACCTCCTCCTCTACGCGGCGTACGCACTCTTCGGCCTGGGCTTCGGCTTCGTCAACGCCCCCATCACCGACACAGCAGTCTCAGGTCTGCCGCGCGCCCAGGCCGGGGTAGCCGCAGCAATCGCTGCGACCAGCCGCCAGGTCGGCGCCGCGCTCGGCATCGCGGTGACCGGCGCGGTGATCGCCGACGGGGCCCGCCCGGCCGCCTGGTGGATCATCGTCGGCTGCGGTCTGGCCGTGCTCGCCCTGGGCATCCTGACCACCGGCCCCTGGGCCGCGCGCACTGCCGGTCGGAACGCCTCGTCCGAACACGTCCGAGCGCTGGGCCATCTCACAGAAGTCGCCCTTCCCGCGACAGCCACCGATCGGGCCGGAAGCCAGAACCACCGGAAGGACACATGACGCCAACGGCATCGAGAGCGGGGAGAACGAACTCCTTGCCGTCCAGCGGCGAGCCCCACAGCGACAGCCACCGCCCGGTGCGGGACCGTACCCGCAGATACGCCTCCTCACCCCGTCCGGCTCGGGCCGCCGCCGACACCTCGTGCGGGGCCAGCGTGCCGATCTCGTCCAGCCAGCGCTGCGCCGGCTCGTTGGCGACCAGCGTCCGGCCCCCGCCGTCGAGCACCAGGACGCCGGGCCCGGCCGACGCCGAAGGTGCGACCTGCGCGGCGTCGATACAGGCGCGGCGCAGCGCCACCGCGACCGGCCGTGACAGCACGCGCACCAGCGCCGCCTCCCCCGGTGTGAAGTCCGCGCGGTCGCCGCGCCGGAACATGGCCAGCGCGCCCCAGCACTCACCGTCCGCCAAGAACACGGCGCGCAGTTCGTGCCGGGCGTCGATGACGGGCAGAACCGTGCGGAAGCGGGTGCTCCCGCTCGGGTCACCGCCGGCGCTGTGCCTGAGGATCCCGACGGTACGGCCGGTCCGCGCCAGGTCCGCGAACTAGTCCACATCGGCCACGAGGTATTCGGTGTGCGACGCGATCCCCGCGTCGCCGGGCGGAATGCCCTCGGAGACGTGCTCACGGTGATCATCAGTCTGATCACGGAAGGACCGCAGTGAGTTCTCCCTATGTGGCCCAGGCCGGCGAGCACGAGCAACTGGAGTGGCTCGGTGGCGGGATCATGGAGGTTCTGCTGGACGCACGGCTCACCGGAGGCCATCTGAGCGTGTTCCGGTCGACCGTGCCGACCGCCACGGCTTCCCCGGTGCACGTGCACCCCGACGAGGACGAGATCTTCGTGATGCTGAGCGGCAGCGGCCTGGTCTGGATCGGTGACCGCCGGTTCGAACTCACCGCCGGCGGCGTCGCCTTCCTGCCGCGCAACATCCCCCACGCGTACCGCTTCACCTCCGACAACGTCGACATGCTCGCGATCGCTACCCCCTTGAGCATGGAGAACTTCTTCCGCGACGCGGGCTGGGACCGGTCCCGGCCGAAGCCGGCCGACCGGGCCGTCACCCCCGCGGCTCGGCGCACCGTCACCGGGAGCAGCCCGCCCGGCCGGACCGCTCTTGCGTGCCGTTGCTCCCAGTCGGGCCGTGTGCTTGGCACACTATTTTGCGGCCCGTTGACGTCACCTGACGTCGCGTTCTACGCGGCCGCAGTTGCACGCACGAGGCCATGTTGACCGCCATTGCGCAGGCGTTCGTAGCGTGCGGTACGGCAGTAACACCGACCCTGGTCACCGGTACATCGGCGTCATCAGGTCGAGGCGCTCTGCGTATTCGGGTCGGCCAAGGTCTCGGTATGACCGCGCCCACAGCGGCTTGAGATCGGCGAAGTGGCTGCTCTGTGCGTTGACGAAGATGTCCTTGAGCCCGAGCAACGCGGTCGCCGGGTATCCGGCATCGAGCAAGCGTTCAGCGTCGGCCAGCGCTGGTTCGAGCGACGACTCCCACGAGCCGACGTAGACCACCGGCTCCCGATCGTTGTACGCGTCGGCTGGGGCGAGCACCCCGATGCCGTCGGCGCCGGGCTCGTGCCGCCACCCCTCGGGTACGTCAAACACGATCTCGAACTCGGTGTCCTCCATGACGCTCGTGCCTTTCCACCATGAACCGCGAAAGGTCCGGTCCGGGTCCGGATGTACGCGGAGTTCGGCGGCCAGCCGGTCAACGAGTCTCCGGTCTTTGGCGCGCGCGTCGATGCGCCACTGGTTTTGGGCAAGCCACACTTCTGGGTCGCGCGACGCCGGAGGCTCCGGGTCCGGGTCCTCGCGCCACCGTCGTAGGGCCCACGACAGCATGAACTCCAGACCGGTACGGGTGTCCGCGCCGATCAGGGTCACGCCGTGGTCATGACCGTTGGCCAGGGCAACCGGATGATCCAGCCGTCCGAGTTCCGGCGCGGGTACCAGCCAGCCGACGTTGCCGCCGTCGCCAAGGAAGCCGAAGGGCACGAACTCCGGCGTGGCGAAGTGCGGTACCGACAGCTGCCGATCCTGGTCGTCGAACTCCGGGTAACCGTCGCAGCCATCGGGCGGGCGGGGAATCGTGGCCAGGTCGAATATGAAGTCGTAGTGGGTTTCCAGCAGGGTGTGATCATAGCTTTCGTTTTCTTGGTAGAAGTCGTACGCGGCCTGCCAGGCGATCTCGATCAGCGTGCGGAGTGCGGGCGGAGTGGGGAACGGGAAGAGGTCGTCAACCCATGGTGGCGGTGTCGAATCGGTCACGGCGCAAAGAATACTGACGGACATCAACTGCCCGATGTGGCCTCCGAACGGGCGGTTCTGCCGTGGCCCGACCGCCGCTTCCCGTCCCAACACGAGATACGTACGGAGCGCGTCGCCGAGGCATCAGCAGCCCCAGAGGGCAGCCGGCCATGAGGGGATCACGGCCGCGGTCGGCACTGGGCCACGCCCGTCGGCCAGACGCGCACGTTCACGCAGCGCCGCGTAGATCCGGCACCACGCCCGCGCGCGGATCCACCGGTGGAACAGGGCGTAGACGGTCTGGTGCGGCCGTCTGGTGCGGCCGTCTGGTGCGGCGGGAAGTCGGCCGGCAGGGTCCGCCAGGCGATCCCGCCGCGGACCAGGTAGAAGATCGCGTCCAGGACCGGGCGCCGGTCCCACTTCTCGGGCCCGCCCCCGCGCCCGCCGGTGTTCCCCGCCGCCGGGAGCAGCGGCGCCGGAAGCGCCCACTGCCCGTCGGTCATGGCGCGGGGGCCGGTCGCATCGTCCGGAGGTTCCGCCCGGCACCTGACACCTTGTGCCGACGCCGTTTCGACGAAGGCGCGTCAGTGGTGGTGGCCGTGCCGGCCGAGGGTCTCCACGGGGGTCGCGCCGGGGCGGGTCCACTGCGGCACGGGCCGGCTGGTCGGGCCCCAGGTGGCGACGCCGTCGGCGTCCGAGCGCCAGTACCAGCAGGCCTGGCGGCCCTCGGACGGGTGCCCCTCGTGGACATCACCGATCACGGGCCGACCCTCGGGGTTGTCCTCCCACGCCTCGCCGCGGCCGTAGGGCGTCATGTCGAGCAGGCCGAGGGACCCGTTGACCGGCTCGTTGCCACGGCCCGTCGTGGAGTAGGTGAGGAACACACGGTCGCCGTCGCGCAGGAAACAGACGATGTGCCCCATTCCTCCGCCGACCGGCGCCTCCACACCGCGCACCGAGTACCAGGGCTGGGTGTAACCCATGAACGCGATGTAGGGGGCCACCTCGTCCCACGGGCCCGAGGTCAGGACGGCGAACGAGACGCCCCGGGCGTTGAGGTAGACGGCGTCCTTCATGTGCCAGGCCGTGGTGGTGCAGCCCTCGCACTGCCCCTGGTGCGGCGCGCCGTCGTACCACATGTGCTGGTAGACCACGAGCTCGTCGCGGCCCTGGAACAGGTCGAGGAACGGGACCGGCCCGTCAGCGCCGGTGACCTCGACCGCCCCGTCGAACTCGACCATCGGCAGCCGCCGCCGGGCCGCGGCGATCGCGTCGCCCTCACGGGTGTGCGCCTTCTCGCGGACCAGCAACTCCTCGCGCGCCGCCTGCCAGGTGGCCAGGTCGACGACGGGCGGCTTGCCGGGGATGTTGCTGCTCGCGTTGCCGGGCGTGGTCGTCATGGTGTCCTCCGTGGTGTCTCGTGCCGGACAGCGCCGTACGACGTCCTACGACGCTCACCAGAACAGACTCGCGACCCGGCCGAAACTCATCGCGGCAGCGGCGCCCTCGGCTTCCGGACTGATGTTGGTCGGTCACATGGGCGCACTCGTCTCCGAGGTCGCATCCACAGGCGACGTCGGCATGGAAGTCCTGACGTGACGTGTCTAGGCTTGCCGACCATGGCAGGACTCTCCCTCGTGCAGGCCGTCGAGATACCTTTCGGCTGCCTTGCAGACTTTGCCCTCGTCACCACCAGCACGGGACCGCTGCTGGTGGGCACGCATCCGGTCGGGGCGTGCACCTGGGATCCGGTGCGGGACCGGTGGGCGGTGCACCGCCTTGACAGTCCGTGGCGACCGGGGGACGGACCGGACGGCCCTGCCGCCCCGTCGGCGCTGGGGGCCCTGGTCTTTGACGGGCGGTTGGTGGTCGGCGGAGGTTCGGAGGACCAGCCGTTCGCACAGTGGGACCTGGACAGCGGTGCGGTCCGCGTCTTCGCGGATCCCGACGACTACGGTGTGGACACGGTCGGCGCGCTGGAACTCCCGGGACGGTCACTGTTTCTCGTCTCCCCCGAGGCGGAGGCCGTGGCCGTGTGGGACGCCGCCGGCAGCGGCACCGAGGAACGTACCGGGGAACTCAATGTCAGGTGCGATCGCACCTCGGCGACGGGGACGCTCGATCACCGGCCGCTACTCGTGGCCCGTGACGAAGACGGTGGTCCCATCAGGGCGTGGGATCTCGACAAACGCGCATCCCTCGTGGAGTTCGACACCGAGATCGAAACCGAGGACGGCGAGGAGATGCTGACGTCGTTCGCTCTGGCGAACGTGGGTGGCCGCCCTTACCTGGTCGCCGCCGGCAGCTGTGGCAGTCTCGTCCTGGGAGACATCGACCGCGGCGAGTGGGGCCAGCCGTTCGCCGGGAACGAACCGCACGACGAAACCGACACCATGGTGGCCGTCGACGCCGCGCACGGTCTGCCGATCGCCGTCACGGGCACCGACGACCCCTACCCCGCCCCGGGGTTCACCAGCACGCTACGTGCGTGGGACCTGGAACGAGGTCACGCACTGGGAACGCCGGTCACCGCGCACGAGGGCGGCATGATCGGCGTTCAGCTCACCGAGCTGGACGGTCGGCCAGTTGCCGTCACCGTGGGGCGCGGCGATGCGTCTGTACGGGTGTGGGCACTCGACCGTTGACCGTTGCTCATAGCGGCGGGTGACGCCGCTTGGGGCAGCCGCCGTGTGCCCATGCTTGGCCGGAGTCCCGGATGCCGTGGACACCACATCGCGATCTTCGCCGGCAACACCCTCATCCGCGCCCTCGACGCCGAACAAGCGGCCCAGCGACTCGACAGGGTCTTCAACTGTTGAGTGTTTCGTTTATGGATCCTTGTTAATGCTGCATAGCAAGGTTGGTGTGGATCTGTAGGTGATCCGGTGATCCGTCACGCGATTGTGTTGAGTTCACGCTGGTTTGGAGTGTTCGGTGATGATGCGGCCGTAGGGTCCGTGGTCATGGACCTTCTTCGTCTGGCGGTGGCCGCGCGCAGGGTGGGTGTGCACCCGGGGACACTGCGGCTGTGGGCGAACGAGGGCAAGGTTGCGGTGGTGTGGGTGGGTCGGGAACGGCGTTTCTCCATCGAGGCGTTGGATGCGTTGACGGGGAGTGCAGTGTCGGCCCAGCGGCGTGAGGCGCTGTATGTGCGGGTCTCGGGCACCAGTGGGCAGGAGTCGTCGCTGGCTGCCCAGGAGGCGGAGTTGCGGGCCTCGGCTTCGGGCACGGTGGTCGCGGTGTTCCGGGACCGGGCTTCGGGGCTGCGGGAGTCGCGCCCGGGTCTTGACCGGTTACTGAAGCGGGCCGCGGCGGGGGAGTTCACCCATGTGCGAGTCACTCATCGTGACCGTCTGGCCCGGTTTGGTGCAAGCTGGTTGATCGAGGTGCTGGTTCATCGCGGGGTGGCGGTCGAGGTCCTGCATGCCAAGGGCGCGGCCGGGGGCATGGAAGAGTTGATGGACGATTTCATGTCCCTGGTGGCCACTTTTGCCGGACGGATGTACGGGCTGCGCTCGCGTGAGGCGCGGCAGCGGTTGCTGGCCAGGGCCGATCAGCGGATCGGTGATCTGGGCACTGGCAGCGGAGGTCCGGGTTGTTCCGCTGCTCCCAAAGCGGAAGCCGAAGCCGAAGCCGAAGCTGTGCGGGTGGGGGATGGCCGTGGCTAGGTTGATGGCGACGGCGACGTGTACCGCTTTCCGTGCCGTCCTCGAAGACGGCGGGCACAGGATCGGGCAGCGGGTGCTGCGCGAACGGGTCGGTTTCCTGGCCGGTTTGTGCCGGGACCTCACCGCCCGGCTGGTCGCGGCCCGGTGGGACGAGACTTCGCTGGATGTGCTGGCCGCCGGAGTCGATGAGCGGGGCGAGGCGCTGCCGTCCAAGGGCTGGATGGCCCTGCGCCGCCTGGGCTGGAACACTCACGGCCCGGCTTCTGGTTCTGGTTCTGGTTCTGCTGTGTGTGCCGGGGCGGGCGGGACGCTGGTGTATGTGTCGGACCGGGTGCGGCGGGCGGGTGAGGAGCAGGCCGCCCGTACCCTGCGGCTGGCCCTGCATCGCCGGGCCGTGGTCATGGCACTGCTGGCGACGTGGCCTGCCGATCCCTCCCGGCGTACCCAGGCGCAGTGGACGGCCCTGTGGGAGGTGTTGCCCGCTGGGACGAGTACGGTGGAGATCCGTAACCGGACCCGGCAGATCCGCGACTATGCCCGCGCGCATGCCGGGCACCTGCCCGCAGGCCTGTGCGAGCTGGAAGAACCCCCGACAGTGGCCGCTTTGGTGCTGCTGGCGGCGATGGACCGCCAGCAGACCACCCTGGAGCGCGTGGACAGTGCACGGGCCCGGCTGCGGGTGAAACTCCCGCTGGTCGCCGCGCCCGTCTCCCGCCGCGACTGGGCCTGGCACGCCATCGACCTGCGTCTGCCGGTCACCGTCGAGCCGGACGCGGTCCTGCACGCCCCGACCCTTCGCCCCACCCCGGCCGGGCGTATCGCGGTGGATCTGCCGCACTCCAGGCCGGTGGCCACCGCCCCGGCCACCGGACACACCGTGGCGGTCGGTTTCGACTGGGGTGTGAACACCCTGCTCACCGGCGTGGTGGGCCGCCTGACCGGGCGGGGCGCCACGGCACGGGTGGTCACCGACGGCCGTCCCCTGATCTTCGACGCCACCGCGATCAGTGCGAAACTGCACCGGCTGCGCAGTCACCGCGAACACCTGGCCGCCAAACGCGACCACTACCACACGCTCGCCGACTCCCCCGGCGTCCCACACCGGTCCCGGGCCGTCCTGCTGGACAAGGCAGCAATGCTGGAGCGCGAGCATGAGCGGGTGTGCGCCCGCATCCGGAAGCTGAATGACGCGCTGGCGTGGTCGGCCGCCCGCTGGGCCGTCGACCAGGCAGCCGCGCTCGGCGCGTCCGTGATCTACCTCGAAGACCTGGCCACCCTGGAAACCCGAGGCAGGCGCCGGGGCAATGCCCGACTGTCCGGGCAGGTCCGCGGCACCGTGGCCGAGGCGATGCGGCACCTGGCCGCCAAGACCGGCCACGCCGTCGTCACGGTCCCCGCGCGTGGCACCTCCGCCCTGTGCCCGCAGTGCCTGGGAGCGCTCGGCCATCACCCCGCCCCCGACCGGCTGGGCGAGCGCGGCTGGAAATGGGCCCACTGCACCGGCTGCGGCCTGTCCCTGGACCGCGACCACGCGGCCGCCCGCCGCATCGTCTCCCGCGGCCTGCTCGCCCAGGCCCACACCGCAACCGAGCACACCACCCACGCCCGCACCATCCGCACCACCGTCGAGGGCACCGTCACCGCAGTGCGCCGGCCGAAGAAGACCACCCGCCGCCTGCGCCGCGCCCGCCACGCGGCCACCCTCCCCGCCCGGCCGCCCGGACCGAAGACCACCCCGGGCAAAGCCCGCCCCACACCGGCCAGGCCCTCCCCGGCCCACCAGCCAAAGACTTCCCGCCGTATGCCCGACGTGCGTACGGTCCCCGCCACCACCCCCACCGGGGCGGTCCAGCGTCCGGCGGGGCATGACACCCAGGCCCCGACCCCCTTCCCGGGACAGGGGCCAGGTCATGAAGTACCCGTCTCCGACCGGCCGGAAGAACTCCTTCCGGCCGGTCGGAGACGGCTCTCACACGAAACCTGTCGGCAGCGCACCCGCGCTGCCGAGCGGACCGGCTTCCACCACGTGCACGCCACCGAAGTCCACCCCCTCACCCCGAGGTTCGGACCCCACCGTGACGGCACACGGCCACGCCACGCCCGAAAAGCCTGAAACCCTCAGGCACACACAGAGTTTCCGAGACGCTGGTCCGCATGGCGATGCGGGCGGTCTACGTAGGCACGCCGGCGAGTCGGGGTCCGAACTGCCGGCACGACAAGAGTGGCCAGCAGCGACCGACGAGCAGCTCAACGGTTCCTCTCGCTGACGCCACCGCCCCATCCGCGTCCGAGCGAGTCAACCGGTTGGTCGTGCCCAAGACTCACCCCGTCGGAGAGTCTCGCGGCCAAGTTCGCCGGTCCGCATGCGCGACGATGTCAGCTTCGGGCCCGAGGGCGGCGTTCCCCCGGGGATCGGTGCTCGCCGGGTTTGTCAGGATCGCGCTCACAACGACACCGAAGAGGTGATCGACGCGTGGCGCGAGCGAGGGTTGATCGCCGAGCCATGCGAGCGACCCGGCCAGCGCGAACAGGTCGGTGCCGTCGATGTCGGTTCGCGCCATGCCCTCGCCCTGAGCGCGGGCAAGGAGCCGCGTGCCGGCCGCGCGCATCGTGACGCACGAAGCGTGGAGTGCGGACTGCGTGTCCTCAATGGCAGTCACCATCAACGCCACAACGCCGCGATAGTTGTGCGCGCATGCGACGAAGTCGCGCAGCCACGACACCAGCGCGTCTTCGGTCGAGCTCGACGTTTCGAGTGTGCCTGCCTTTGCCGTCAGCTCGTCGAAGCTCGTGCGAAGCAAGGCCTCGAGCAGCGCCTCTCGCGTCGGGAAGTGACGGAGCAGCGTGGCGAGCCCTACGCCGGCTCTGCGCGCGATGTCGCGCATCGACGCCTCGGCGCCTTGCTCGGTGATGACGGCGCCCGCAACTGCGAGCAGGTGGTCGTGATTCTTCCTGGCGTCGGCCCGCATCTGCCCCTCTTGACTATCCGGATCAGTGATCCATATATTCGGATCAGTGATCCGGATAACCGGATCACTGATCCGGTGAGCGTATCCCGTGACGGGAGCAGGAGAAAACGATGCCGACACACACGATGAGGGCGATCCGGTTGCATGAACACGGGGGCCCTGAGGTTCTGTGTTACGACGAGGTACCGATTCCCGATCCGACACCGGGCGAGGTGCTCGTTCGCGTTCACGCGGTCGGCGTCAATCCTCCGGACTGGTACCTGCGCGACGGGCTGACCAACCTGCCTCCGGAGACGAGGCCGAAGTTCAGCTTGCCCGTGATTCCGGGGACGGACGTGTCGGGCGTCGTCGAGGCCGTCGCCGCGGATGTGGACGGCCTCTCCGTCGGTGATGAAGTCTTCGGTCTCCTTCGCTTTCCCAGCTTCGATGGCAGCGCATATGCCGAGTACGTGGCCGCGCCTGCGTCGGACCTCACACGCAAGCCGGCCGGCATCGACCACGTACACGCCGCCGGGGCGCCCATGGCCGGACTGACGGCGTGGCAGTTCCTGATCGAGCTTGGACATGATCACCCGTCGCCCTTCCAGGCGGCGCGGCATCGCCCGATGGCACTCGACGCCGACACGACGGTGCTCATCAACGGCGCCGCGGGCGGCGTGGGGCACTTCGCGGTACAGCTGGCGAAATGGCGGGGTGCACATGTCATCGCGGTGGCATCGGGCGCGCATGAATCGTTCCTGCGCGAGCTCGGCGCCGACCAGTTCATCGACTACACCAAGGGCCGTCCCGAGGAACTCGTGCATGACGCCGACCTCGTTCTCGACGCCGTCGGTGGTCGCCACAGCAGTCGCTTCCTGCGCACGCTCAAGCGCGGCGGCGCCCTGTTTCCGGTGTTCTTCGGCGACTTCGACGACGAAGAGACCGCGAAGCTGGGCGTCACGGTCTCGGGCACTCAGGTCCGCTCGAACGGCGCGCAACTCGCTGAACTGGGACGCCTGCTCGACGCGGGCACGGTTCGCGTCGCGATTGACAGCACGTTTCCGCTCGCGGATGCCCGAGCGGCGCACGAACGCGCCGCCCGAGGGCATATCCAAGGCAAGATCGTGCTTGCGGTCGCTCAGAGCTCGTAACAGGATCTTGCTGAGGTGCCCCGGTCGGGCGTGACCGTTGTGACGATCTGATCGTTCGGCGGGTGTGACGACTCGGCCGTGGATCGTGGACGATGACTTGTGGGCGCTGATCGAACCGCTGCTGCCGCCCTGGCCGAAGCGGTCGCCGGGGCCGAGGCCAGTGGATGATCGGCTCTGTGGGGTTCGGGTCCGGGCAGACCTGCCGGCGGCGCCTGGACCGCTGGCAGCGGGCCGGAGTCTTCGAGCGGTTGCACCGGATCCTGTAATGGTGCGTTACGAGGCTGGTGAGGCCTGAAGCACCACCGGGCTTGGAGCCCTTTGATCAGACGGGTTCACCAGCCTCGTGTCGTGGTGGCGGCGCGTAGGCGATCGAGTCGAGGATGTTCGTGGTGAGCTGCGACGCCGCCGCATCCAGGCGGTGATCTCCCGCAAGGGCTCCCCGAACATCAAGGGCCTGGGCAGGCTCCGCTACGTCGTCGAGCAGACCTTCACCCTGCTCCACCAGTACAAACGCCTCGCGGTCCGCTGGGAACGACGTATCGAACTCTACGACTCATTTCTCTCGTTGGCTTGCAGCCTCATCTGCTGGAGACGCCCCAAGAAGACCGGATTATGATCGCGTTACGAGCTCATAGGAAATCATTTGAGCGAGGCGGCGCCCCGCTGCTACTTTCCTGGTGGACCGTGAAGTCGTCGTATGGAGGTGAGCCCCGTGAACACAGTTACCCATGGGTGCTCCCTCAACCCGTCACGGTCCGGCGGCTGACGTTCGGTGTCGCCAGGAGCGCCTGAGATCGAGGCACTCCTGGAAGGAGACTCCGATGAACACGAAGCCCTTCACATCTGGCCTGAGCGAGAACGCCGTGATGATCACGCACGTCGCGGACAGGCAATGGCATGCACTGGATGACGACCTGGTGGTCGGCCGCGGGCATGCGGAGCACCGGCCCGACGGACGCTTGTTCGTCAGCATCGACGCCTGGCACGACGCCACCTTCGACCGGCTCGCCGAGGCGATGCTGGCGGAACTGCAGGCGCCGCTGTACACGGTGGTCGACGAAGCCGACGTCGAGCTGACGGCCGGCTGGCGGCGGGCCGGTTTCACGATCCGGCGCCGCGAGTGGGAGTACGTCGTGCCGACCGACCCGCGGGTCACCGGGCTCGAAGCAGTCCTGCCGCCTTCGGGCGTGACGATCGTGCCCGCCGGTCAGGCGGACGAGAGTCTGCTGCGGGCGGTGGACCGCGCGATCCGTGACGAAGTCGAGGCGACCGTCGGGTGGCAGTCGATGCCCGCGGAGGTAATTCCCCGCCCCGAAGGCGACACCATCGTCGACCCGTCGAAGTACGCGGTGGCCGCGGCGCCGGACCGCTACCTGGGCCTGATCCGGGTGGTGACGGTGAACCGGCCGCGCATCGGGCTGGTCGCGGTCCGGGCCGGCGAGCAGCGCCGCGGCATCGCGCGGGCGCTGCTGGCCCACGCGCTGGGGACGCTGCACCGCTCCGGGTTCACCGCGGCCTGGACCGAAGTCCACGAGTCCAACCAAGCAGCCTCTGCGCTGTTCGAGGGCATCGGCGCCCGGCCGATGAGCAGCAACCTGGAGCTGGTGCGATGACGAAGAACAAGAACGTCATCGAAGTCGAGGGCAAGGTCGTCGAGTGCCTGCGCAGCGCCATGTTCACCGTGGAGCTCGAGAACGGCCACCGGGTGCTCGCGCACATCAGCGGGAAGATCCGCAAGAACTACATCAAGATCATGCTGGAAGACCGGGTGCTGGTGGAGCTCCCGCCGTACGACCTGACGCGCGGCCGGATCGTGTTCCGGTACCGGAACTAGCGGCGGTCGGCACCTTTCGCGGCAGCTGATCCTGGGGCCCCGGTCACGGCGTTTCCGTGACCGGGGCCCCGATGATGGCTCGCACGGCCGCGGCGGCCACGGCTGGAGCGGTGGCCGCGGCTGGAGCGGTGGCCCGAGCCGAACCCCAGCTCCAGGGGCAGCAGTTGCCAGGCGATGTCGTCGTGCAGCACCTACAGGAGGCCCTACCAGGCACAGCGGTCCGGCACCGGCCGCGGGCCAGGAGCCTTCTCGGGCCAGGACGGCAGCAGCGGCGCGATCAGCGCTCCCGAACGGTCGAAACGTCACACCGGACACGGCCGAACAGGGCCGTTCAACAAGATCGTGTCACGAGCTCTTGGGGACGCGCCGTCACTGCGGGCTGAGGGAGACGGCCCTTCATGCGGGAGCCGGCCGGACTACAGGGCTCCGTCGATCACTCCGTGCGCGGTGGGTACAGCGGCTCCGGGCTCGTCCGGCACGGGCCCGGCCTCTGCCGCAGTCCGAGCGGTCGCGGTTCCGGAAGGCTTGCCTTCCCCCGCGTCGGGCTTCGCCGGGGCTCCCTGCCTGCGCTCGATCATGCCCAGCACCACCCCGACGATGATGATGACGCCGCCCGTCGCCTGGGCGAGCCGGATCGACTCCCCGTTGATCACGACGGCGCCGATGACGCCGAAGACCGGGACCAGGTTCAGGATGTTGACCGCGACGCTCGACGCCATCCTGCGCAGGCCGTAGTTGTAGAGCAGGAAGCCGCCGACCGAGCACGCCACGGCCAGGTAGACCAGCAGCGATGAGGCGGTCGCGCCCGGCATCCGCCAGTCGTCGGCCTCCAGCAGGGACGCGAGCAGGAAGCCGGCCGCGCCCGCCAGGGTCTGGTAGTAGGTGACGCTCGCGGCGTCCTGGCCGGCGCTCGCGCGCTTGCCGAGCACGTTGTAGCCGGCCCAGGCCAGCCCGCCGAGCAGCAGCAGGATGTCCCCCAGCCAGCGCGAACTGCCGCCGACCTCGGCCCCGTTGCGTACGACGAGGAAGGCACCGACGGTGGCCAGCAGCACGCCCGTCACCCTCAGCAACGGCATCCGGGTGCGGAAGACGAACAGTTCCACCAGCATCGTCATCAGCGGGTACGTGGCCACGATCAGCGACGCGTCGGAGGCCGTGGACAGGTCGACGCCGATGTTCTCCAGGATGAAGTACACGGTGATGCCGAGGAATCCGCTCAGGTAGAGCTGCCGCCGCTGCCGCGTGTCCGGCCGGGCCGGGCGACGTCGGCTCAGCCGTACCATCACGCCCAGGAGCAACGCCGCGAAGGTGAATCTGATGGCGCCGATGCTGAGCGGGCCGACGTCCTCCAGCACCTGCTTGGTCACCGCGTACGAACTGCTCCAGAACAGCGCGGCTGCCACGACCGCACACACTGCCCACACCGTGGGCCCTCGTTCACGCACCTGAAGTCGCCCCTCCACTACCCACTGCCACCGAACACACCATGACCGAACGAACGTCAGCCAATGCGGGAGGAGGCTAACAAGATCATCGACTGTTATGCGTAGAATCCGAATTACCTTCGGAATCCGGCGGGGTGAGGCAAGCGTGGACGAACTAGATTCGGCGTTGGTGCGGATGCTCCAGGAGGACGGTCGGCGCACCAACCGGGACATGGCCCAGGCACTCGGTATCGCCCCGTCCACGTGTCTGGAGCGGATCCGGTCGCTGCGCAGGAGTGGCATCCTGACGGGATTCCACGCGGAGGCCGACCTCACGGCGATCGGCCGCGGGCTGCAAGCCGTGATCGCCGTGCGGGTCCGCCCGCCGACGCGTGCGGTGATCGAGGCCTTCCAGACCTTCCTGGAGCAGATGCCCGAGGTCATCTCGATCTTCGTCCTCACCGGGAACGACGATTTCCTGGTGCACGTCGCCGTCCGCGACACCGACCACCTGCACTCGGTGGTCCTGGACAAGCTGACGAAGCGTCCGGAACTCGCCGACGTACGGACGTCGGTGGTCTACGGGCACATGCGCAAGAAGGTCATCGGTCCGGCCTGACGCCGGAAACCGTCCCCAGCCCCAAAGTGGCCAGCTGTTACGCCGCGCCCCGTGATCGTCACCAGCCGTGAACGTCACCAGCTGTGATGGTCATCGCCGTGGCGGAGGTTGGTGACGGGGACGGGACACCGTGCGCCCTTTCGGACGTCGGTTTCCCGTCCCCGCCCGCCGAACCGCCGCACGAGTCCGCTCAGGAGCGGGCCCCGTTCACCCAGTCGCTGCGGGCCCTTCCCTTACGGCTCTCAGTTAATAGAGGCAGAACACGTCGTCGAAACTGAATTCCTTCTTCTTGAACCCAATCACTTTCACCTCCCCGTGCAACCCGAAGCAGTACCTCTCGCCATAGAACCCGAATTCCAAATCAGCATGGAACACAAACGCTCCGGGCTTGATATGGACGACCTTCTTCTCCTTCGAGAAGTCAACGAACTTCTGGGAGTAACACTCCTTCCCGAACACCAGAATCTTGAAGGTTACATCAGCCTTCCAGTCGTCACCGCCCGTGTACTCCGCCGAGACCTTGAAGGCCAGCACGCCCGGGATAAGGGGGAATTCATACTCCTTCTTCAGGAGCTCCAGCGGGACAACAAAGGACTCGGAGGACTCATCTACGGATTGCAGGGCCGCCTTTATTTCACTGACAGGACGTCCGATCGCGGCGGCGAGACCCTCCCATTCCGCCTCAGATACGCTTTCGATCTCACTAGAAATCATCGAGTGCCCTCTCCTTCAGGTTGAGAACCGAAACTCGCCTAGCAGGGCAACACCCGCATACCGCAACAGCGTTGCGCAGCGGTGTGTTATCCCTAGCGCCATGCTTCTAGTCAGCTTCCAGGCCGGCCCCCTCGCTCATGTGGTTCCGAGAGCAACTCCAGACGGAACTCACCGGCGTTCCCTCGATGACGTCCCAGTCCCACCCCGAGTTCCTGACGGATGAGCATGTGCGGTCACACAATCGGCTCGGGTTCGCGGTCCAACTGACGAGCGTGCGGTTCGATCCGGCGGGCCAGTTCGGCGACGACGTTGGGAGCCGAATCGACCAGCAGCCTCCCGTCCCGCCAGGAGAACCGCGGTGCCCGGCCGATCCCGGTGCTGCGGACGCTGGTCACCAGGAAAGCCGCGCGGCTGTACGGCAGCGCCGGGTTCTCGGTTAGAACCCAGGTTCTGACCTGCGGCTGCACAGCTCGTCAGCGGGAATGAACCGAATCAGTTGAGCGTACGCAGCACCAGCCGGACAACTCCTTTTAATCCTCGCCAGATCCACTCAAACAGTCCTGCTGGCACGGCCAGGTCGGCGGCGCCAGCGGCCGCGGTCTCCCGGCCCGACCCCGAACGGCACCGAGAGCAGGAACGGGGCCAACGGCGCTTTTGCACACCGCATTTCTTGCACATGGTCATGACCTCATTCTTACCTGCCGCCGCACCCCTCCGGATCGCCTCGTAAACGATGCGGTCGGTGCTGCCCGCGGAGGACGTTTCGGCCCCCTACTGGGAGTTCAGACACAGGCTTTTAGCTTGTTCTTTAACCTTTGGCAGAGCCTCAGTGAGACCGGTAGGTTCTCCGCGGTGACCTTGATGGAGACGCAGGGCCTCGTGTCGATGACGGACGAGGCGCAGTTGCGCTGGATGGCGCTGGGAGACACCACCCGGCGGCCGCCCGTGGTCATGCTCCATGGCGGTCCGGGGCTGCCGGACTACCTGGGCGATGTAGCCGCCATGGTCGCGGACCTTGCGCCCGTGTACCGGTACGACCAGCGCGGCACGGGCCGGTCGCCGTGGCGGGGGCGCCATTCCCTCGCCCGGCATGTCGACGATCTCGCTGAGCTGCTCGACGCATGGGACGTGTCCAAGGCCGTGCTGATTGGGCATTCCTACGGCACTAACCTGGCGAGCCGGTTCTGCCTGGCGCACTCTGACCGGGTTGCCGCGATGCTGTTGATGTGCGGGCCGTTCGTCGGTGATTGGCGCTCCGGGGACCGAGCGGAGCGCGATCGCCGTATGTCCGCAGCACAGCAGGAGCGGCTCCGCGCTTTGGAGGAGTTGCCGGACCGCACGGAGGAACAGGAAGTCGAGTTGCTCACGCTGGCCTGGTTCACCGACCACGCCCATCCCGAACGCGGGTGGCACTGGGCCGCGCAGGGCGCCCGGCGGCGTCGCCCCGTCAACTGGACTATGAATGGCGAACTTGGCAGGGAAGGACGCGCGGATCCGCTCGGTGATCATCTTGCCGAGCTGCGCGCGTGCCTGCCCGCGCGAACGGAACTCCTCGGTGGTGCCAACGATCCCCGCCCTGTGTCGGCTCTTGTAATCACTTGCGCTCCGGCTCGATCTTCCGCTGACGCGGATCGAGGGCGCTGGGCACGAGCCTTGGCTGGAGCAGCCTGACGCCGTGCGTGCGCACCTTCGGCGATTCGTGCAAGGCACGGTGGGCGCATAGGGTTTCGGCCGGTTTGCTGGCTGATGTCATCCCCGGCTGTCGGCCCCGCGGAGGGTCCGGTGTCGAAATGGGCCTCGAACTAGGCCGCTCACCTGGGCGTTCGCCGGACGTAGAGGCGGCCTTCGTCTGATCATGTGCTCCGACCAAGGTGCACCGATCGAGACGAAGGCCGTGAGGGTGAGTCTGCTGCCTGACGCCGGTCCCGGGGAAGCGTTCGCGCAAGCGTCACGCTTCCGGGAGGACTTATTCGACTGCCTGACCATGCGTGGGGACGAGCTGTTCGAGTTGGTGGACGCGTTGCTGTGCGCGGATGGCCCGGTGACGTCGCCGGTAGACCTGACGCTGGTGGCCGAGCACCGGCGTGGGCACGGCGCGATGTACGAGGCGTTGAACAGCGGGAACGTGGACGTGCCCCGGCTGCGGCAGGTGCTGGCTGGTCTGCCGATGCCGCGGGCCGCCGACGGGCGCCTGGTCCTGGCCGTCGACGTCAGCAACTGGCTCCGACCTGACGCGCCGACCAGCGCGGACCGCTTGTTCTGCCATGTCTACGGCCGCAGCGGACGGTCCTCGGACCAGTTCATCCCTGGCTGGCCGTACTCGTTCGTCGCCGCCCTCGAATCGGGCCGGACGTCCTGGTGCCAGCTCCTGGACGCCGTCCGTCTTGGACCCGAGGACGATGTTGCCGGGGTCACCGCTGCCCAGCTCCGCCGGGTGGTCACCGACCTCATCGAGATGGGCCGCTGGCACTTCGGCGACCGCAACATCCTCATTGTCTTCGACGCTGGCTACGACGCCCCGCGCATGGCCCACCTCCTCGACGGGCTCCCCGTCGAGGTCCTTGGACGCATGCGGTCGGACCGGGTGATGCGACGGCCGACGCCCTCGCTCAAGGAGTACGCCCTGGCCTATCCCCAGGGCGGGCGCCCGCCGAAGCACGGCAAGGAGTTCCGCTTCGCCAAGCCGGAGACCTGGGGCGAGTCGGACGCGGCAACCGTGCAGGTCACCGACCGGTACGGCACCGCCCGCGCGAGGGCCTGGGACCGCATCCACCCCCGCCTGACCACCCGCTCCGCGTGGATCGACCACACCGGCGAACTCCCCATCATCGAAGGCACGCTGATCCGCCTCCAGGTCGACCGCCTGCCCGGCGGAGGCGACCCGCTCCCGCTCTGGCTCTGGTCGTCCGCCACCGGCCTGAACAGCGAGGACGTCGACGTGCGCTGGCAGGCGTTCCTGAGGAGATTCGACATCGAACACCTCTTTAGGATGATGAAACAGACCCTCGGGTGGACCCGACCGAAGCTGCGAACCCCCGAGGCCAGCGAGCGCTGGACCTGGCTGATCATCGCCGCGCACACCCAGATCCGTCTTCTGCGCGACGCCGCTGCCGACTTGCGGCGGCCGTGGGAGAAGCCCGCCGAGCCCGGCCGGCTCACCCCGGCCCGAGTCCGCCGAGGGTTTCGGAACCTCCGCCCGCACCTGCACTGCCCGGCCCGCGCACCGATACCCTCAACTCCTGGCCCTGGACGGCCACTTGGCTCGAAGAACCGGCGGCCCGCCACCCGCTACGACGTGGGCAAGACCGTGAAACGACCCGAGAGCATCACCGAACGAAACCGACTCAGACCATAAAGAACAAGTTTAGCAGCAGGTAGACCCACTCGGTGTCACCGCCGTAGCCGACCAGGCCCGTGCACGGCTTGATCGGTCCGTCCGTGTCGCGGGCCACCACCTCGTAGACCCTGCACTCCGTGCCCCGGAAGAGGTCGGTCACCTGCTCGTACTCGAACTCGTGGCCGCCGAACCCGTCGTCCGGCTCGGCGACATGGGCTGTCGCGGCCGCGGCGTCGCGGAGGACTCGGGTGTACTTGCCGCCCTGGCGCGCGGCCTCACGGGCGCGCTGCGCGCCGGTGGACTGCTTCTTCGGCACGGTCGACTCCAGCCTGGCGGGCACCCACGCTACCGCCGGCGAGGACAGCGCCGGACGAAAGATCTTCTGTGCGTGCGCGGGTCCCGGAGGGCCTTGGCCGACTGCGCCCCGGGCGGCGTGGGCGCTCGGGACTGCGGCGGGCGGCGAGGTCCAGGTCCTCGATGTTCACGCCGAGGGTCTCCTCGGCCCGCCCGGCGGTCTCGTAGAGCATCCGCCACAGCGTCTTCTCCCGCAGGTGCACCTCGCGCCGCGCGATAAGCCGGTCCACGGCCACCTTCGAGCGGACCGGGGTCTCGGAGTCCGGGACCGCCAGCCGCTTCGCCCAGACCGGGACGGACGGGCCCGTCGTAGCCGTACTCCTCGCACCAGCCCAGCCACGACAGCACCGCCGCCCGGCGGGCGTTCCAGGTATTAGACCGCCGCGGTACCCCACAGCAGTTCCAGGGCCTCGCCGATCTCGTCGTCCGCAACCGAATAATAGGGCGTTATCCGTGGAACAACTTCACACCGGCCCCACCGGCGACGCTCCGTCGGCCCCCCACCAGGACCGACGAACGCTTAGCGCACGATCTGACACGGATGTTCCTCAGACCCCGATTCCCATGTGACTTCTACTGGGGCGTCGGGCGGCCGAGAGAGAAGCGGTCCGGGTGACATAGAAGTCGGGCAACGACGCAAGGTCGGCTTGGAGCACACGTCTCCTTCGCCGGCATTGGTCACAACCCGATTCCTCCTGTTCCGTCTTCCCAAGTGACCGGTATGTTCCCCGGAGGTGTGGCATGAACGGTCTGTCCCGCATGGACCTCATGGAGTGCATGGAGAGCGGGAGGTTCGCCACAGCCGGCGAACGGCTGGGAATTCCCGCAGTCGAGCAGCTATTTCATGAACACCTTCAGGGAACGCTTGTCGTTGAGTCGGCTGAGTTCGTCGGCAGCATCACCACCGACAACGCCGTACTCCTGACCGGCCGACTCCAGCTTGCTGGTGAGCCGTGGCACGGGGGACATGTAGAAGTATCCTTTCCGATGCGCGGCGACCGCGTCACGGGCGTTTCGGTCAGGATTGTTTTGCCGACAGATGTCGGGGTGGTCCGTTCGGGTCATCTTCATTTCGACACGACCCCTCCCACCGCTCTCGGATTCACAGACATCTTCCTGCTGTTGGAGACGCACCATGGCGAACGTCAAGACCTACAACGCAGACCAAACCCTCACCCTCTCCCACAGGGTCCCTTGCATGATCGCTTTCTGTCCGGGTTCATCCGGTGAGGCCGAGGGCGGTCAGGGGTCTGCGGCAGTCGCGGGCGGTGTGGCGTAGGGCGGCGGCGATGTTGGTGTGGTCGCCCTGGCGGTGGACGCCGATGGCGAGGTTGCGCAGGCTGGCCATGGTACGCGGGAGACGGCCGATATGGATCTTGGAGTCGTCCTCGCGGAACGTTCGGTCGCGGACGTGGTGCAGAAGATTTTCGATCTTCCAATGTCCTCTGATCCAGGCGGCGAGCTGGGCGCCGGTCGCCACGCCGGGCGGCAGGCTGGTGATCAGGTAGACCCGTTCGATGGTGAGCTTGCCGGTGGTGAAGTCCTTTCTCCAGCGGACGACTTGGAGGGCCTGGCGGGCGTCGGGGTAGTCGAGGTGGGCGAAGGCGGTGGTCTTCAGACGCCGGATCTCCGTGCGGTGGTGGGCACGGGTGCGCTCGTGGTGGTCGAGCGTGATCTCCCGCCAGGGCAGGTGGCGGACGCGGTCGAACAGGCCGGGGTGGTTGGCCTTGACCTGGGCGATGTAGTGGGCGCCGCGTTCACGGAGGTAGGCGCCGTGGGCGTGCTGGGTGTGCAGGGCATCGGCGGTGATGACCGTGTCGGTCAGGTCGATGGTGTCCAGCAGGGGCTTGAAGGCGGGGATCTCGCTGTTCAGCGAGGTGTTGTCCGCCCTCGCCGGTGCCGACACAGCAACTGTCGCCAGTTCGCATCCGATGCAATTGGCGGCGCCCGTGCCGTTTGCGCTGGGCCGACCACCGGTGTCTCATCAGGTGGCCAGTGCTGCCTGGGTGAAGCGCGCTATTCCTCGGCTGGGGTTGGGGCTTGGGGGAGGCGTAGTTGGAAGCATGCTCCGAGGGTCCGGGGGGTGAGGGTGAGGGTGCCTTTGTGGCGGTGGGCCAGGTCGCGAGCAATGGCGAGGCCCAGGCCGGTGCCGCCTTGGTCGCGGGAGCGGGCGTCGTCGAGCCGGACGAAGCGTTCGAAGATGCGCTCGGCGTCTTCAGTGGGCACGCCTGGTCCGTCGTCGTGCACCGTGAGGTCGACCCAGCCGTCCTGGTTCCGGACGGTGATGTGGATGCGGTGTGCGGCGTGGCGGGCGGCGTTGTCGATGAGGTTGCGCAGTAGTCGTTCGTATTCGTCGGGGTTTCCGTGTGCGTGTGCGGGGGCGGTGCTGTCGCAGGTGAGGGTCAACGGTCGTTCGGTGAGGGGGTATTGCTCGGTCAGCCGGGAGGCGAGGGCTGTCAGGTCGACGGTGTCGGGGCTGGCTATGGGGGTGCGGGTGTCGAGGCGGGCGAGGAGCAGCAGGTCTTCGGCGAGGGCGTGGAGGCGGCGGGTCTGTCGTGCGGCGGTGGTGGCTGCGGCGGGCCAGTCGGTACGTTCCGGGTAGGCGAGCGCGACTTCCAGGCTGGCCAGCAGTGTGGTGAGGGGGCTGCGTAGTTCGTGGGCGGCGTCCGCGACGAAGCGGCGTTGCTGGGCGGCGGCGTTGTCGAGGCGTTGGAGGGTGGTGTTGATGGTGGTGGCCAGGGCGGTGATCTCGTGTCCCGTGGCGGGGACGGTGACGCGTTCGCGGGGGTCGCTCGCGGTGACCGAGGCGGTGAGGACGCGGATGGCTTCGACCGGCCGCAGCGCGATGCGGACGGCGAAGTAGGTGACGGCGGCGATCAGTACGAGGCTGACGAGCCCGGCTCGCAGCAGCAGGCGGTCGGTGGCCTCGGTGATTGTTTCGGCGATGTCCTCGGCTGCGTGCGGCAGCACCACCACATAGACCCGCAGTTGGGCGTCGGCGGCGACACCCAGAGCGGCGACTCTGTCGCTGCTCAGTTCATCGGCCCTGACATCGTGGTACATGACCAGGTAGGTCCCACCGTCCTTGCCGAACCGGTCCCCGGGCTCGGAGTCGGGGCGCGTCGGCATGCGCGTGGGAATGGTCGTATAGCCCCAGCCTGACGGCTCGTCATTTGGTGGGGCGGGCAACTCGGCCTTGGGCGGGGCGGGCAGCACATGGCGGGTGCCGGGATCGAACTCCTCCATGCCTCCGCCGTAGGCGACAGCACCGCGGCGGTCGGTCGCGACGACCTCGTACGGCACGGTGCTTCGGCGAACGGGAACCACACCCTCCTCCACCTGATCGACGAGAGCCCGGAATTGTGCCTGCGCCTGCCCTTCGGCGATCTGCGTGCTCTCGCGGTAGACGTCGTGGTGTACCCACCAGCCGATGCCGACCAGGATGACGGCGGCGGCCGAGGCGGCGGCCAGGGCCGTGCGGGCTCGTACCGAACGCGGCCACCAGCGGCGTCGCGGCCCGGTCGCGTTCACGGTCGGCCACCAGCGGCGTCGCGGCTCAGTCGCGTTCACGGTCATCCACCAGTCGGTAGCCGGTACCCCGCACGGTCTGCAGGGACTGCCGGTGGAACGCGGCGTCCACCTTCTTGCGTAGCGCGCTGACGCGCGCCTCCACCAGGTTGGGATCCCGGGCTTCGTCGGGCCACGCGTGATAGAGCAGATCCGTTTTGGAGACCGCCTGGCCCGCCCGGCGGGCCAGCAGCTCCAGCACGGCGAACTCCCGGGGTGTGAGTTCCACCCGGGCCCCGGCCCGGCGGCAGACCCGGCCGGCGACATCCAACGAGAGGTCGCCCACGGCAAGGACGGGCGGGGCGACCGTGGCGGCTCGTCTGACCAGGGCCCGCAGCCGTGCGACGAGCACCACGTAGGAGAAGGGCTTGGCCAGGTAGTCATCAGCCCCCGTGTCCAGGGCCTCCGCCTGATCCCACTCCCCGTCCTTGGCGGTGAGGACCAGGATGGGGGTCGCGTTGCCCTCCCGGCGCAACTGGGCGCAGACCTTGTAGCCGTTGAGTCCGGGCAGCATCAAGTCCAGCACGACAAGGGCGTATTCGCCGGTCCGGGCCATCCACAGTCCCTGCCGGCCGTCATGGGCGAGGTCGACGCTGTAGCCCTCGGCGGTCAAACCGGTGTGCAGGGTGTGGGCAAGGTCCACCTCGTCTTCGACCACCAGGATGCGCATGCGGTTCAGCCTCGCACAGCGCCGGCCCGCCTTCCTGATCGGCCGGTCAGGTTGGATCAGCAACCGGTCAACGAGGTCCCGGCATGCTGGCCGAGTCTCTTCGCCACTGCTGAAAGGCCCTGCCACCGATGTCCGTTGCTGAACGTGCCCCCGCCGCGGCCAGGACGGTTTCCCCTCCCGCACGCGCCCGTCGTCAGTCACCGCTCCGGCCTGTGACCGATGGCGGTCCCCAGCCTCGGGCGCGTCTGCGGTGACGCGGGGGTGCTGAGCCGAGTTGGTCAAGCTCAAGGGCACGACGGGCCATCATCACGCCACAAGCGATGGGGAGGTCCGAGCGGGCGAGCGAAAGCGAACCCTTGCCCTTACGAGCCGACATGAGGAACACCGCGTCGATGGCGAAGCGGTCGGCGGCAGATTTACGCCTGACCAGCAGAAACCCAGTGATTACACCCGGAAGACAACAAGTTCTCAGATAGCCTCCAGGGGGAGACTTGCGCAGACAAGTGAAAAGAGCGTGCGCGGCCACGATCGCCACGGCGGCAGCCGTGGCCCTGGCGGCGGGCATGACCAGCCCGGCGTCGGCGGAGCCCGAGCGTACGGCCGGTGACCAGGCCGTACAGACCACGCCCAAGCACCGCGTCACCCTGATCACCGGCGACCGTGTCGTCGTCGACGCCAAGGGCCGCGTCATCGGCCTGGAGCGGGCCAAGGGCCGCGAGGGGATACCCGTCCAGATCCGCAAGGCCGACGGGCACACCCTCGTCGTGCCGGCCGACGCGGCACGGCTGATAGCCGACGGCAGACTCGACCAGCGGCTCTTCGACGTCACCGAGCTCAACAAGTCGGCCAACCGCAAGGCCCAGAAGCAGGGCCTCAAGCTGATCGTCGGCTACAGCGGCACGGCCGCCGCGGCGAAGGCGGACGTCCGGGAGGCCGGCGACACCAAGGTCCGCAGGACCCTGAAGTCGCTGAACGCGGACGCGGTGCTGACGCCCAAGGGCGACGCGCCCGACCTGTGGGCCGCGGTCACCGACACGCCGTCCGGCGGCGCGAAGACCGCCTCCGGCATCGCCCACGTGTGGCTCGACGGGGTCCGCAAGGCCAGCCTCGACAAGTCCGTTCCGCAGATCGGCGCCGACAAGGCGTGGGCCGCCGGGTACAACGGCAAGGGCGTCAAGATCGCCGTCCTCGACACCGGTGTCGACGCGACCCACCCGGACCTCAAGGAGCAGGTGGTCGGGGAGAAGAACTTCTCCACGTCCCCCGACGCGACCGACAAGTACGGCCACGGCACGCACGTCGCGTCCATCGCGGCCGGTACGGGAGCCAAGTCCGCGGGCAAGTACAAGGGCGTCGCACCGGGCGCCAAGCTGCTCAACGGCAAGGTGCTCGGCGACGACGGCTCCGGCGACGACTCCGGCATCCTCGCCGGCATGGAGTGGGCGGTCGAGCAGGGCGCCGACGTCGTGAACCTCAGCCTCGGCGGCGGGGACACCCCCGACATCGACCCGCTTGAGGCCCAGGTCAACAAGCTGTCCAAGGAGAAGGGCGTCCTCTTCGCCATCGCCGCGGGCAACGACGGCGACTTCGGCGAGCAGACGATCGGCTCCCCGGGCAGCGCGGAGGCCGCGCTCACCGTGGGCGCCGTCGACGACACCGACAAGCTGGCCTCGTTCTCCAGCACGGGCCCCGGCCTCGACGGGCAGATCAAGCCCGACGTGACCGCACCCGGCGTGGACACCACGGCCGCCTCGGCCCCGGGCAGCGTCATAGCCCAGGAGGTCGGCGAGAAGCCGCCCGGCTACGTGAGCATCTCGGGTACGTCGATGGCCACCCCGCATGTCGCGGGCGCCGCGGCGATCCTGAAGCAGCAGCACCCCGACTGGACGTACACCCAGCTCAAGGGTGCGCTGACCGGCTCCGCGAAGGGCGACAAGTACACGCCGTTCCAGCAGGGTTCGGGCCGGATCCAGGTCGACAAGGCCATCAAGCAGACCGTGGTCGCCGACCCGACGTCGGTGAGCTTCGGCCTCCAGCAGTGGCCGCACACCGACGACAAGCCGGTCACCGACAAGGTCACGTACAAGAACCTCGGGAAGACCGATGTCACGCTGACCCTCGCGGTGACGGCCACCGACCCGAAGGGGCAGGCCGCACCGGCCGGCTTCTTCACGCTCGGCACCAAGACGCTGACCGTCCCGGCGGGCGGCTCGGCCTCCGCCGACCTCACGGTCAACACGAAGCAGGGCGGCACGCTCGACGGCGCCTACTCCGCGTACGTGACCGCCACCGGCGGCGGCCAGAGCGTACGCACGGCGGCGACGGTGCAGCGCGAGGTGGAGTCGTACGACGTCACGCTCAAGTTCATCGACCGTGACGGCAACCCGGCGAAGTACTACAACGCCGAACTGGACGGTGTCACCGGGCTCGCACAGGGCAAGTGGTACTCGCCCTACGACGAGTCCGGCACCGTCAAGGTCCGCTTTCCCAAGGGCGGTTACATCTTCAACTCGGCCGTCCACGTCGACCCGGATGACCCCGCCAAGGGCTTCGACTGGGTGACGCAGCCGAAGCTGAGCATCACCAAGAAGGCCACGATCACGGTGGACGCGCGGACCGCGAAGCCGGTGGACATCACCGTGCCCGACGCGGCGGCGAAGTCAGAGGTCGCTACGCCGTTGTACACCGTCGGCGTGCCGGACGGCAGCAACTCGTACGGCTGGTGGCTGGACTCGTACGCCAACTTCCGTACCGCGCACGCCGGCCCGCAGATCACCGACGGCAGCCTGTACCAGCAGTGGGGCGGTCACTGGGTCAAGCCCGCCGAGGAGTACGACACCCTCGCCGGCGGCAAGGTCAAGCAGCTCGCCACCGGTTACACCAAGCGCTACAAGGCGAGTGAACTGGCCACGGTGAAGACCGGTCTGGGCGCCTCGTCGAGCGGTAAGAAGGGCGTGATCTACGCCTGGGGCGAGCTGCCCGGCAGTACAAGCACCTTTGCACCCGGGGTCCAGCAGAAGCTGCCCGGCACGCGCACGCTGCGCCTGTCCACCGCGGGCGGGGCGAAGTGGAAACTCGACTTCGAGCAGCACGGCGGGGTCGACGAGTCCGGCTTCCCGATCGTCGAGGCCTTCTACACGCTCGGCACCCCGCAGACCCTGAAGGCGGGCAAGAGCTACGGGAAGACCTTCAACACGGCGGTCTTCGGCCCGCGTGTCGGCTCAAGTCTCGGTATCTACCGCGAGGGCAACGGCATTTACGGCTACCTGCCGGTGTTCACCGACGGCAAGACCCACTCCGGTTCCTCGCTCTACTCGTCGGTCACCACGACCCTCTATCGCAACGGCGCCAAGGTCGGCTCGAACAGCGACCCACTGGAAGGGGCGGGTATCTTCACGGTTCCGGCCGGTGACGCCGCGTACAAACTGACCACCTCGGTCAAGCGCAGCGTCAAGGTCGCCGCGGCCTCCACCCGCGTCGACGCCAGCTGGACCTTCCGCTCCAAGAAGGCCGACCTGGCCAAGCTGCCCGCGTCCTCGATCCGCTTCGACGCGGCCGTCGGCCTGGACAGCAGGGCTCCGGCCGACAAGAAGGTCTCCGTCCCGGTGACCGTCCAGGGCTCGGCAGCGGGCTCGAACCTGAAGTCCCTGTCGGTGTACGTGTCGTACGACTACGGCCAGACCTGGAAGAAGGTCACCGTCAAGAACGGCAAGATTGCGGTCACGAACCCGGCCAAGGGCAAGGGGATCTCGTTCCACGCCAAGATCGCCGACAAGAAGGGCAACAAGTCGACGATCTCGCTTTACAACGCGTACTACGGGAAGTGACCTGATCCGGTGGATCACCGACAGGTTCGCTGAACGCACTCATACACGGACGGCCCGCCGGAAGCAGAGCTTCCGGCGGGCCGTCCGTGTATGAGTGCGTTGCGGCAAAGGGAGTCTCTGTTCGATGAGCAGGGGCCTCTTCGTGTGCGGGGCGTGATCGCGACGGGGTAGGGGCCAGGGTCCCTTGCATGATCGCTTTCTGTCCGGGTTCATCCGGTGAGGCCGAGGGCGGTCAGGGGTCTGCGGCAGTCGCGGGCGGTGTGGCGTAGGGCGGCGGCGATGTTGGTGTGGTCGCCCTGGCGGTGGACGCCGATGGCGAGGTTGCGCAGGCTGGCCATGGTACGCGGGAGACGGCCGATATGGATCTTGGAGTCGTCCTCGCGGAACGTTCGGTCGCGGACGTGGTGCAGAAGATTTTCGATCTTCCAATGTCCTGTGATCCAGGCGGCGAGCTGGGCGCCGGTCGCCACGCCGGGCGGCAGGCTGGTGATCAGGTAGACCCGTTCGATGGTGAGCTTGCCGGTGGTGAAGTCCTTTCTCCAGCGGACGACTTGGAGGGCCTGGCGGGCGTCGGGGTAGTCGAGGTGGGCGAAGGCGGTGGTCTTCAGACGCCGGATCTCCGTGCGGTGGTGGGCACGGGTGCGCTCGTGGTGGTCGAGCGTGATCTCCCGCCAGGGCAGGTGGCGGACGCGGTCGAACAGGCCGGGGTGGTTGGCCTTGACCTGGGCGATGTAGTGGGCGCCGCGTTCACGGAGGTAGGCGCCGTGGGCGTGCTGGGTGTGCAGGGCATCGGCGGTGATGACCGTGTCGGTCAGGTCGATGGTGTCCAGCAGGGGCTTGAAGGCGGGGATCTCGTTGCTCTTGTCGGCGACCTGCCGCTGGGCGAGGACGTGGCCGGTGTGGTCCATCGCGGCGAGCAGTGTGACGTGCGGGGTCGTGGCGGTGCGCGAGCCGCGCAGGGCCTTGCCGTCGACGGCGATCGCCCGCAGTCCGGCGGGCGAGGGAGTGGCGCGGGCGGTGAGGAAGGCTCCAATCGCTTGGTCCAGGGCGTCGCCGTCGAGCTGGACGAGAAGACGGCGCACGGTGTGGGGGTGCGGAACGGACACCGTGCCGGTCAGCGGGTCGACGGGGAAGCCGAGGGCCCGGCAGGCCCAGGATGGGGCGTCCGTGATCCATTCCGTGATCGCGGTGAGTGAGCGGGCGCCGGCCAGGACGCTCGCCGCAGCGGCGGCCACCAGCGCGGTCAGCCGATAGCGACGGCCCCGGACGCCGCGTGGGTCGGGGACCAGGTCCAGGAAGCCGGACAGGCAGACCGCGTCCGTCAGTGGGGCCGGCGCGGAAGTCTGGGCCAGTTGGCCCAGCGCGGTGAGCATGGGGGAAGATGCAGGAGCAGGCACGGACTCGCCAAGTGTTCATGGGACTTCGACACTCACATGATCACCGAGACCGTGCCTGCACTGCGTTCGACCCCTGCCCGAACCGGGACGTCCACCCCGACTCCGGACCAGCCCGGTCTTCCGGACAGATGGCGATCATGCAACAGCCCCTGCCCTCTCCCACACCACTGCCTTCAAGCTCGACCTCCATCTGTACAACGCCGTGCAGCAACTCGAATGTACGCATTCTCTGCAAACTATCGTCTCCGTGGCCAACCCCAATCTCGACATCACCGAACTGGGCATCTACGGCACGGCCAATCTGCTGGGCGAACCCCAGCAAATGAAAAGCGGTAGCTACCGGACCGGAACCGACGGACTTCTTCTGTGTGCCGTTCAAGGATTCAGCTCAACCGCGGGACTCTGTATCGGTGTCACCCCTTTCGGGGAATCTACCGATGATTACTACATCACCACTGACGACTCAACCGAATACGGGACGAACATCCTCATCCCCGTAGCAAAAGAAGCACTGGTTTCACTCCAGGAAGACAGCGGAAGCACGTACTACGCGACCTGGCACCCTTTCGGCACGAGTCCGGGGTTCAGCAACACCTGAACAGTTCCGCTGCCCCTGCCGCCCACGTCAATAGGATCAGATCTCTTTCACGGTACGGACAGGAAGCCGTGTGAGGGCGGCGACGGCTGGGGTACTGACGGCACAGACGCCGACTACCGCAGCGGGGCCGGCGCCGGCGCCGGCGCCGGCCCGGGCCACGGCCGCGGCGGCAACATGTTCATCAACAACGACCCTCTCGGTGGCGCGGGCGGCAGCGGAGCCGTGAGAATCAGCTGGATCCCTGGCCCAGGGAACTGACCACCAACGTTCGCCAGGCCCTTTCGGCTCGTATGTGATAAGAAGGGCCTCGCAGCGGCTGGGGCGCCACCGGTGCACCGGTGGCGCCCCAGCCGCTGCGAGGTCTGAATCTCCTGGTCCGGGTTCAGAGGTACCTTTTCCGGTATCGATGAAGCAGTTTCTCAACTCCCTTGGGCGTGGTGCTCAGACGCCCGGCAATTTCACGTTGGGAATATCCGACCGCGGTGAAGGCGAGTACGGTGCGAGTCCGAAGCGGAGCTCTCCCGAGGATCTGTAATGACTCAATATGGAGTTCCGCTGAACGTTCTGGACCTGGGGCACTGTCAGGAACGTCGAAATACTCCTGGTGTGGGGACACAGGCATTGGCAGGCGCCCGTCACGATGCTCTCTGAGCCATCGACGGTACTCATTGGGGAAACACATCAGACACTGCCCGATGAAGTAGGTCTTGAGAGACGACCCGCCCCCCGGATGCCATCCGTTGCCCTGCTCCATTCGCTCCAGAAATGACTTCAGGGCGACTGCGACCGTCAACCCGGACAGCTCGGCGGCAGCGTCCGGATCCTTGGACAGCTCACCGGCGCCATGCAAGCGAATCCTGGTCAGTCGCTCAATTTTGGAGAAAATGACACCATGGGAGATCCACGAACAGAGAACAGAGTACGCGTATCGCGCCAGTGGATCTTTGAGGTACTCCCAGTCATCTCGAACATCCTGTTGGCACTCAATTTCGGCGATCCGGGAATCAAGGTCCGCCTGACGGTTGCGGTGAGTCGTCATCTCTTGTCCTGACACATAGAGAAGGTGATTTGCTGGGCAGTTGTTCGTGCCGTCGGCGTAGGTGCCGATGAGGATGCCGAAACGAGTGCGCGGGGCTACGGCGTCGTGGCGGTCAGGTGCGTGGGCCTTCCTGGAGTGGGGCGGTCATTGCGGTCTGGGCGTCGTGGCGGAGGCTGGCAACGTGGGCGAGGAGCGCGCACACGGACTCCGTGCGCGTGGCGGGCCCGGCGTGGTTGGCAGCGGCGTACAGGGCCACGGTCGTGGCGGTGTCCTCGTTGGCCCATGCGGCCAGGAACCGGGCGGCGAACCAGTCGTGTGTGTCCGCGTCGGGCCTGACGGCGCGGCGAATGTCGCTGGGTTGCCACACACAGCCATGGGCCGGTGCGGGCGGGCTGCCGGAGTACAGGCTGAGCAGCTGGGCGCGGCCGACCTCGGCGAACCCGCAGCACGCCACGTATATGTCGGCCGCGTCACCGCTGTCTGTGATCTCGGTGACAGCGACAGCGGCCCGCTCCCACTCCCGGGCGAACGCGTGCCGGAGGGCGGACTCGGTCAGCCGGGCAAGGTGGTCAAGCTCCATGGCTCGGTTACGGCCTCTCGTTCTCGTGTCATTCGGTGGCCTCCGCGGTCTGCTGCGCGATCGCCGCCTGCGCGCATGTCTTGTGCGCAGGCTTGCCTTTGGAGTCGCGGAGGTTGGGCGGGTGCCGCCGTAGCGACATGGCCGGGTCGACGGCAGCTCGAGGCGGACGAGGCATCAGCTCTCCCCCATGCCCCCTTGCGCGGACACGTCCAGGCAGTTCTGCGGACACCCGTCGGGACACCAGTCGGCGCAGATCGGAACCCTGAGCGTGACGGTGTCCTGATCGCTGTCCGCGCCTGTCCTGGCAGTCGTCCGCTCAGTGGTCCTGGCGCGGGCCCGCCGGCGTGCCGCCCGCCCCAGGCGGCAGAGGATCGCCGTGCAGCACGCGGTGATGAGGATGGGCGCCCACACGTGCGCGGAAGCGATGGTGGCGTCGATGGGCTCCGCGATGGCGATCAGGAGCTCAAGCAGGAGCACCGTGTCGCCCCCTCCCGCCGCCGGATGACAGTCTTCTCTGTCACGCCGAGCGCTTGAGCGACGCTCTTCGCTGGCTCACGACGCCGCCGCTGCTCGCGTATGCCCAGCTCCGCGTGGGGCCTCGGCAGGAGGAGGGCGGTCGGGTCCTTCCCGGAGGCCTCGACGAACACGGTCGGTCGACGCTCAGCCATACGATTCCGCCCCCATCCGGCTTTCGGGGAGCGGCTGGGCGATACGGATCGAGGTCAGAACGATGTCGTCGGCGTCCTGCGTCCGGCAGTTCGCGATGGCCTCCAGGTGCTTGCCCGGAAGCTCCTCCGCCTTGAATCCGGTGGCATGGGCGAGCTGCTCCAGGAGCACGGTCACCCCGGCGGTGGGGTTCCAGCCGACGACGACCACGCGGGCCGTGCCCGTGTCGACGTCGACCGCCTCGACCTCGACCGGCGTCGCGAACCGCGGCTCGTCCCGGGCTGTGAGGTAGGCGTGGCCTAGGTCGGTGATCGACGGCATGCCGTTGTCGACCGCGACGTACCGGAGAGCCCGCAGCGGCGTGATCAGCCCGGCCGGATCTCTCACCGTGCCCGCGCCTTCGACGAGCGCCCGCAGGATGCCCTCTGCGGCGTCCGGGAGCGGCACTTCGACCGCGTGCCGGGTGACACGGATGCGCGCCATCCGCCACGCATGCGTACCGCGGGTGGTCTCCGCCGAGCACGGGCATCCGGCGACCGTGACCGCGAACTCGGCCCGCGTGTTGCCGACGCACTCCAGGGTGCTGTCGCGGCCCTTCTGGCACAACGGCGCCGTGCAGCATGAGCAGTTCGGGCACTCGGGCTGTAGGGACCGGAGGTGTTCCGGGCCGATCGGATCCGCTATCTGATCATTCATGAGTTCCTGCTGTCTTGGTTGAGCACGTCCAGCACCGGCTTGGGCCGTCGGCGTGCATCGCGTGCGGGGTGGTCCGGCCCTCGGCCGGGCAGTAGCCGGTGGCGGCCGGGGCGTAGGGCAGACGGACGGCGGGCTCGCTGGTGGTGACGGTTACCGGGGGTCCCTCTTGCGGTGTCGGCCCGGCCCGGTGACACGCGCAGTGCTGGTGTTCTTCGCCGGGCGGCGTCCCATGAGGAAGCAGAACGGCCCGAACACCACGCCGAACAGGACGATCGAGATGGCCAGGCAGGCGAGCAGGTCGCGCGTGGTGGTCGCGTGGCTCACTCGTCGGCCTCGCCGCCGTACTCGGAGGCGACCGTAACGGCGGTGACGGTGAAACCGGTGTCCGACACCTCGCCCGCGACGACGAACAGGGCCTCCACCGCCGCGTTGGCGGGGTCCGGGTGCCAGGCGAGTTGCTGGTGGCACGGCTCACGGCGCGCGTAGGCCTCGCAGTGGGCGCGGGCGGCCTCTCGGTTCGTGTACAGGTCGAGGGCGAAGCGCCGATGCCCGGCTTCGGCCCGGTAAATCGTCAGTTCGGGAGGGGCCTCGGCGGCCGTCATGTGACCGTGAGGTTTCTCGTTCAAGGGGTGCCTCTTCTCCCGGTGTCGCAGTGGCCTTGGTGATCCGGGGCTGGTCGGACGCGGCACGGTCAGGACAGCCCCGCTCGCCGTCACGAGACGGCGGCGTATGACGCGAGGTGTACCGGCAGTCGTCACGCAGCTTGAGCTTCAGGACGCCTTCTCTTCCCGGACCCCGACCGGTGCCTCCGCCTCGTCGGTCAGCGTCGGAACACCGGGGCGCTTCGACTGGAGTACGACCAGCGGACAGTTCAGAACGGCGGCCATCCGACGCAGGGTCGCGGGGGTCGCGTTGCGGCGGCCTGCCTCGATGTCGCACATCAGCGACTGGCTGATGTTGCAGCGCTCGGCTAGTTCCTTCTGGGACAGCCCGGCCTGTTCCCGGGCGTACGTCACCGCCTCGGGCGCGTGATGGAAGGGGGCACCTCTGCGGCGCCGCTGGGGACGATCGCTCATGACTCGAAGACTAGCGCGCAGTAGCGCGTCTAGCAACTACTGCGCGCGCAGAACGCGCTAGTTACGCAAGTGCGCGCTAGGTGTGCTGCTCGACATTCCTGGGGCCGCCACCGCGGCCGAAGCCCGGATGGCACAGCTACGGTGCCGGATGAGTGCCACATCGTGGGCCGAGGTAGCGCAGTAGCGCGTAGTCGTGCGAACCTGCGAGCATGAATCGAGAGACGCGGCCAGAGCCGCCCCCCGAGGCCGTGCTCATCAAGAAGGCCCTCAAGCGGAACCGGATCTCCGGCCGCGAGGCAGCCAGGCGGGCCGGGATCAGCGACGCCCGATGGCGGCAGATCGTCAGCGGTTACCAGACCGTCAGCGGCTCCCATATCCCCGTAAGGGCGCCGGACGAGACACTCGCCCGCATGGCGCACGTCGCCGGGGTAACCGCCGACGAACTCAGACGGGCCGACCGCGAGACTGCGGCCGAGGCCCTGGAGGAGCTCGCCGCGCTGTCGGCGCCGGCGGGCTCAACAGATGCCTACGCGAGCGATCCGCACCTCGCGGCGATCACCGCGCTCCTGGAGAGTCTCTCCCCTGAGGCGCGGAGCGAAGTCCTGCGCAGGGTTGGCCATATGACGCCCGCACGCGAAGAGCAGGAACGGGACGAGCAGCGCCGACACATCGGTTGACCCCACGTCACAAACCCATCACGTATTCGCCTAGGGCTCCCATGGCCTGAGAGCGTCAAACCGTACCCCCAGGCCATCAAAAATCAACAAGGGGCAATACGTGGTTGACGTTCTACTGGCTGGGATCCTCGGCGCGGCGGTCCTGGCCATCACCCTGCTCCACAAGAAACAACAGAAGCAGGCGAAGCAGTTCGACCAGCTCCACGCTGAGGTCACCGCCCAAAAGATCGCCGCGCTCCAGCAGCTCACGCCCGCGGCCCCCGTACCACCGGAAGCGCCGCCGGAGCCCGCCCACCGCAAGCGACACTTAGCGCTTTACATCGGTGGCGGCATCGCAGCCGTGCTCGCCTCGCTCGGCGAGCGCATCCATTCCCTCACGCGCCGCCGCCGTCGCGGCGTTACCGTCGCGGCCGCCGCGATCACCATCGCCGCGGCCTCAACCGCCGCCGCCGTCTACCTCACCTCCGGCAGCGGCCACAACACACCTGCCCCAGGCAGCAGTTCGACACCGCCCGCGACGGCACCGGAGCGCCCGAACTCGGAAGCGACGGGCACGGCCCTCGCGGCCTCCCCGTCGGCCTCTCCCTCGGCCTCTCCCTCGGCCTCTCCGACTGTCTCTCCCACGACGGCCGACACACCAGGCACGAGCACCACATCACCACAGCCCGAGCGGTCATTCACCTCCGGCCGGCCGCTGATCTCGACACCGACCGCACCCACGCCGGGCGCGTCGACAACACATGCCCCGACACCCACGGCTCAGCCGAGCACCACATCACCGGCACCGAGCGACCCCACGCCGAACACACCCACGGCTCAGCCGAGCACCACGCCACCAGCGCCGAGCGACCCCACGCCCACGCCGACCGCTACGGCGACTCCGGGTCCGTACGACCCGGTCGACTGCCTCTGCTTCTGGTTGCCCTGGCTCCCGCAGTGCACCGGCTGACAAGCCATTTCGTGCGGGGAGTCCGCCGTAGCACATGAGAACCGTTGTCCGTGTGCAATGTGCCCGGGCGCCGTCATCGCGGCCCACGGCGTGAACGGATCGACGGGATGCCTCTGACAAGCGGCTCGAATGCTCTCCGGTCGTCCCTCAACACGGCTCAGACAGACCAGGCTGCCCCAACGCCACCCGGTCGTGCTGACGAGTTGTCACCACGACCGGGTGGCATCGTCGCCGGCCGCGCGAGGCCCGCACAACCGGCGCGAGTTTTACCTGCTCAACCGATGCCGATGTCCATTACACGGGTTGCGACCAGGTCGGGTCGCGGCTGTCCGAGGCCGAAGTCACCGCGCGGGACCCACGTCGATCACGTAGCTGATCTCGTAGTCCCAATCACTCCACGCGAATAGCCCCGCCTCCTCGACGATGTTCGGCTTCTTGTCCGAGAACTTCCACTTGAGTGGCCCGCTGCGCCCGTCCGGATATTCGGCCACATTAACCCTCTTTTGGACCGTCCCAAGGACGTCGTCCTTATCTATACTCGCCAGAACCGCGATCAGCGCCGGCGGCGTGGCGGCAAGAATCGCTCCGGCAATCGCCCCCACGGCGGGGGTGGCCAGGGAACCGACCGCAGTTCCGACGGCTCCGGTGAGCGCAGAGACCAATGCCAAATACTTGGCGTCGAAATCATCCTCACTGAAGTCCTGATCGCGGAATTCGAGCCCCAGCTCGACGAAGTCGTCGACATACACGTTGTCGTCGAAGATCACATACTCGTCACCGGAGAGAACCTTCTGCTGCCCACTGTTGATGTCGATCGGCTTGGTCAGAATCGCCTTGCTCTTGGAGCCGGACCGGGGACCGGTCCCCGCACCCCCCGCGACGTAGAGTTCATCGGCACCGGTAATGTCTTCGGTATCACCGCAGTACACGGACTTCAGCGCGATGGTGACGCGCTTCTGGTTGTCGTTCGAATCTGCCATGAAGTTCTCTCCTCCTGGGGAATCAGTCCGAAGCATGTGCCACAGTCGGCATTCCTCGGGCGCAGCCATCCGGCGTTCGGCCATGCTGGACTGACGTTGCTGACCTGGTGGTGCACAGTCCGGTGGAGACCTGCAACCAATACCTAGTCGTTGACGCAGCGACTCCCCTCGCTGAAGGTGAAACTCTCAGGATCGGGCCGAGGGCGGGCCGGGCCGCACGCCAGCCGGCTGGACACGGCGTGAGATACCGCGCGGAGCGCCCGCAGCCTGATGCAACATGACTCAAACCAGTTCGGGTTTTGGTTCCGGTTGCAGCGCTGGTGCGGCCTTCGGTTCCCACAGTTTGGTGGTCCGTACGTAGCCGTAGATCACTGAGATCATCGCCAGAATGAGAAGTGGGCCGAACACCCACGGATGTCTGGCCATCTCCATCGGCAGATAGCGATATGACACCAGGAGCGCAGCGAAGACCGTGGTGCCGTAGGTGACCAGCTGGATTCCTGACCGGTCCCAGCCACGGTCGAACGAGCGCAGCGCTGCCTCGATCGTGAGCGTGAACACCACGCCGGCAATGAGGTCCACGCCGTAGTGGTAGCCGAAGCCCAGCGTTGCGCCGAGCGTGGCAATCAGCCAGAACGTCCCTGCGAACCGCAGGATTCGTGGGCCCTTGCGGGAATGAATGAAGATCGCGACAGCCCACGCCGTGTGCAGGCTGGGCATGCAGTTGCGCGGGGTGATCCCGTCGTATGGCACCGGGTGCGGGGTAGCGATCGGCGGCGGCGTGTCCGGCCACAGGTCGGCCACCGCCCACTGCACGCCGCCGGTACCGGAAGTGCCCGGGCCGTAGGCGAAGATCGGTCCGACCACCGGGAAGATCATGTAGATGGCCGGCCCGAGGAGACCGATGACCAGGAAGGTGCGCACCAGGTGATGGCGCGGGAAGCGGCGCTCGACCGCCACGTTGCGCAGCTGGTACAGCGCGACGACAACCGCGGCCACCGCAAGCTCACCGTAGACCCAGTCGAGGAGATGGGTGCCGATCGGGCTGGTGGCCTCGAGAATCCGGCCTGCCAGCCACGACGGGTTGCCCAGCGCGTGATCGGCGGTCGCCACGTACGGGTCGAGCACCGTCGGGCGGGTCTTCGAGGTGATGAGCAGCCAGGTGTCGCCGGTCTTGCGACCGGCCACCAGCACCAAGCCCAGCCCGACGCCCTTCAGCAGCAGGACACGTTCCCGGCCGGTGCGGCGCGTGACCGCGATGACCGCACAGCCCAACATCACCCACAACGCGCCGTTGCCGAAGAAATGGTCTGCGGCCACCTTGGCGTCGACCGCCCACCGCACCAGCACGAAGACGATGTCGATGCCGATCGCGGCACCAGCCGCGATGAACCGTTGCCGCCAGGTGAGCACCACCATCATCAACGCCAAACCGGCGTACAGCGGCCCCGGTTTGGGGGCGAATATCACCTCTCGCGCCTGGTTGGTCATCGGCCCCGGCACGCCGCCGTAGCGACGCGCGGCGATCTCCAGCGCGATGAAGAATCCGAGGGTCACCACACCCGCCGTGGCCCACAGGATCGCCCGTGGTCGACGCCACCCGGTGGACGTGATTCTGTGGTTTATTCGCGAAAACACCCGCGATACTATAGATATCAATTGTTTGACCGATTTGTTAGATGTCAGGTAGAGAGGTCACTCTTCGTGCTGTATGGCATTGTTTTCCGGTAAAGGACGGGCGATTAGGGCGCTCGTCGAGAGTCCGATCATGCCATCGAAGCGGTGTGGGTGGCTTGCTGGTCACGGGTTATTCAGCGGCTCCAGGGACTGTCCGGCAAAGCCGGTGGGGGTGTCCGGCCAGGGTCGTGAGCCCCTGAGGTGGGCCGCCTTGTGGCCCCTCTAAGGACTTGCAGATCATTAACACGTCGTCTTGATCTTGCTGTCGGGGTGGCTGCTTTGGGCAATGACCCGGGCCTGGAGGGCTGCGAGAGTGGTGGGCGGTGTGGTAGTCGGCGGGATGACGATGCTGTGAGCCTCGAGGAGTCTCCTGATCTTCAGCAGGGTGCGGTGCATGGTGTGGGGACAGTCCGGTCAGTGCGGGGTCGGACAGCAGGGCCCGGTCCCACTCCGACGTCGGTGTCTGCGGGTCTCGGGGCGCCGGGATGGTCGACTCGACGATGACTTCGTGGCTGGTCAGCGGGTGGCCGCGCCAGTTCATGGTGATGTGCGAGAAGAGCCGGTGCTCGATTTTGTTCCAGTGTGTCCTGAATGCAGAGGGAATTCGATGTAGGACGAGTTGCTTGAAGCAGTGCTGCGTGACCGATGAAGGATTGGCCCTTCGAAGCCGCCCTACGGGGGGAGGCTTTAAACCACCTCATGCTGCGTTGGCTGAAGACCGTCGTGGTGAGCGATGAGGAAAAGGCGCCGTGTAGGCGTCAGGTGGGGATCAGGGAGACGAACGCAAGTGAATCGTTGCTGACGTGTCGAAAAGATTCCGACGACATCAAAACCGGGGAGCTTGGAACCGCCCCGGGATAAGCCTGGCGGGAGCCCGTCGACTGGCCAGGCGGTGTCCGGCATGGAGACGACGTGAACCTGGTCTGCCGCGGTCACGTGGAACAGGAGAAGGCGCGTACCGATACAGCCCGTCCTGGTAGAGGTGGGCGAGAGGGAGCACCCCGAGCGGTTGTGCCGTGAAGGGGCCGAGTACCGACGCGGGACGCGCTGGCGGACCGGCTCGTAGTAGTGGAGAAGCCTCTGTAATGGGGGTGGAGCGAAGGGGCCGGGTCGTCCGTGACTGTGTTGATCGCATCAACCGGACGGTGTCCGGGAGGAGTTCGGTGAGCCAGTTGAAGTCACAGGCCAAGCCGTTTGAGATTTCCAAGTGGGAAGTCAAGGAAGCATGGGAGGAAGTCAGGGCTAACAAGGGGGCACCGGGAGTGGACGGGCAGAGCATCGCCGACTTCGAGAAGGACCTGAAGAACAATCTCTATAGGATCTGGAACCGAATGTCGTCGGGCTCCTACTTTCCTCCGCCGGTGCGTGCGGTGGCTATTCCTAAGCCTCATGGCGGCGGTGAGAGAATCCTCGGGATTCCCGCCGTCGCTGATCGTGTGGCTCAGACCGTAGTGGCCCGGCATTTGGTGCGGAGGGTGGATCCTATTTTCCATCCGGACAGCTTCGGGTACCGGCCCGGACGGTCCGCCTTGGATGCCGTGGAGAAGTGTCGGGAACGCAGTTGGAAACGGGACTGGGTTGTCGAGTTCGACATCTCCCAGTTCTTCGACAGTGTGCCCTGGGACCTCCTGGTCAAGGCGGTGGAAGCGCACACCGACGCCGTTTGGGTGAAGTTGTATGTGCGGAGGTGGCTTGCCGCCCCGCTCAAGATGCCCGACGGCACCCTGCTGGAACGGGAATGCGGGACGCCACAAGGAGCCCCGGTTTCTCCCGTTTTGGCGAACCTGTTCCTGCACTACGCGTTCGACGTCTGGATGGCCCGGGAGTTCCCTGCTGTCTCGTTCGAACGCTATGCGGACGATGCGGTCGTGCACTGCGTCACCGAGCGCCAGGCCCGCCAGGTGCTGGCCGCGCTCTCGGACAGGATGGCCGAGGTCGGGCTGCGTCTGCACCCGGCCAAGACCCGGATCGTGTACTGCCAGGACGGATTGCGGCGCGGCTCGTACGAGCACACGTCTTTCACGTTCCTGGGGTTCACGTTCCAACAGCGCCAAATGCGGGACAAGAACGGCCGCATCAGATGGTCGTTCCGTCCCGCGGTCAGCAGGGACGCCCTCAAACGACTCGGCGAGGAGGTCCGCTCCTGGCGGCTCCACCGACGGGTCAACCTCACCGTGGAAGAACTCGCGCAGCGGATCAATCCGATCGTCGCGGGCTGGATGCAGTACTACGGCCGGTTCTACCGATCGGCCTTGTATCCACTTCTGATGCGCATCAACGCCTACCTGGTGCGCTGGCTCCGCAACAAGTACAGACGGTTTCGTGCGATGAGGAAGGCCATCGCGGCCTTCCAAAGGGCAGCCAAGCGCCGCCCGGGGATGTTCGCGCAGTGGAGATGGGTCAGTTCCCCCTCCTTGGCCTGGTGATCAGGACGACAAGAGCCGTATGACGAGAGATCGTCACGTACGGATCTGTGGGAGCCGGAGGGTGCGAATCCCTCCGGCTACCCGACCTTCGATGTGCCGGGTGGCAGGTGGCAGACCGTGATGGTCAGGCCCGTCTCGGCGGCGAGCCGGGCGAGTTCGAGCTTCCAGGCCCGGGTGCGGTAGCCGTTGGAACCGCCCGCGTCGGCGGTGATCAGCAGCCGTGTCGCCTGCGGGTAGGCGGTGGTGCCCTGGCCGTGCCACCAGCGATGGAATGGCCTTGCCCAGCTTCGGGTCGGCGAAGTCGTGGATGTGCACTGGCACCGGGTCACCAGCAGGCCGCCACGACCGACCGCTGTTCTTGAACTCTCCGACGAGTTCCTTCTTCTTGGTGTCCACGCTGATCACCGGCTGGCCGGCATCCCGGTGCGCACGTGCCTGCTCGTTGAGACAGCGGAACTGGGCATCGCGGTCCGCGTGCCGGCCGCCCTCCAGGGTCTTGGCATTGGCCTGCAGGCTGAAGCCCTCCTCTCGCAGCAGTGCAGCAACGGTGTCCGCGCTGATTCGGTGTCCGGCCCGGGCCAGCTCGCGAGCGAAGGTGCGGGTCGACTTCACCGTCCACCGCAGCGGCGACATCGGATCACCGCGCTCGTCCGGCTCGACCAGCGCCAGCAGTGCGGGCCGCAACCCCGGATCGAGGTCCGCGATCCGCTTGCGTCCTCCGCCCGGCCGCCGCACCCGCCTCAACGGGGCCTCGCCGGCCTCCAGCTCGAGCACCCCCCTGCGGACCGTCGTCTCACTTACCCCGGCCGCCCGCGCAACGGCCCGGATACCGCCATGCCCCAGCACCCGGGCCTCCGCTCCCATCAGCAAGCGCCGCTGCCGCTCGTCGAGATGCGGGAACAAGACCGGAAACTTCACAGCGAGTTGGGCACGAACCTCGTCCGGGATGCGCATACCACACCAACGAGCCCCAGCACGGGAAGCAACACCTTGATTCCCTGCAAGCCCTTAGCGGTCGACGGCCTCGGGGACGAGGCCGTCGGCGACCAGGCCCGCAAGTACCGCCTGACCCAGGGCGTGCACAGCGGACTGAGGGCGAACCATCACGGTGAACTCCTTGATCCGGCCTGCCCCGTCGAACTGGAGCAGGTCGATCCCGTGGATCTGCTTGCCGTTCACGGTGGCCCGGAAGAGCAGAATCGCCGACGGAGCTTCTTCGCCGTCGGCACTGGTCTCGGCCGCGCCCTCGAAGTGTCCGATGTAGCGGAAGCCCTCGAAGGTGCGCAGCAGGACGCCGAAGAGTCCCAGCACCATGGGCTTGCCCTCGAAGGGCGTGAACTTCACGGGGCTGTAGAGGCGGATGTCCTCGGTGAACAGGTTTTCCAGTGAGGCGAGTTCGCCCTTCTCCACGGCAGCGCGGAAGCGTTCAGCAGTCTCCATGACCCCTCCCCCAATACTCAAGGATATGACTAATCATATTCTTGAGTATGATGCAGCGGCGGACGAGGAAAGGGAAGGGGCTGCTTCGATGGCCTTGCGGCATGCGGTGCTGGCGGCGCTGCTGGACGGCGAGTACAGCGGATACCAGTTGGCGAAGGCGTTCGACATCGGCGTCGCGAACTTCTGGCACGCCCTGCCGCAGCAGCTGTACGCCGAGCTGACCAAGCTGGAGAAGGAAGGGCTGGTCGCGGGCCGGCAGGTGGTCCAGGAGACCCGGCCCAACAAACGTCTGTTCCAGGTCACCGACGCCGGTCGCGCCGAGCTGGAGAAGTTCGCCGCAGCCGTATCGAAGCCCTCGTTCATCCGCGACGATCTGCTCGTCAAGGTCCAGGTCGCCGACCGCATCGGCACGGCGCCGGTGATCGAACAGCTCGAAGAGCGAGCGTCCGCGGCTGAGGCCAAGATCGAACTTCTCGGCGATCTGCTGCGGCAGCTGCGCGGCGATACGGACGAGGAGGAGTTCCTGCGCCGGGGCGAGCGGATCGGGCCGTACCTGACCTGCCTGCGCGGCCTGGCCTTTGAGCAGGAACACCGGGACTGGTGCCTACGGATCGCAGCCGTCCTCAAGGAAAGGCAGTCGACTCATGCCGAACGGTGAATACCTGCGCTACGTCGCCCTGGGCGACAGCCAGACCGAAGGGCTCGGCGACGGGGACGACGCCGTCGGCCTACGGGGCTTTGCCGACCGGCTCGCCGAGCACCTCGCGGCCGTCAACCCGGAGCTTCGGTACGCCAACCTTGCCGTACGAGGCCGTGTCGCCGGCCAGGTCCGCGCTGAACAGCTGGGGCCTGCCCTGGCCCTGCGCCCGGACCTGGCCAGTGTCGTCGCCGGGGTCAACGACCTGCTCCGGCCCCGGTTTGACGCCGCCGAGGTGGCCGGACACCTGGAAGACATGTTCGCCGCGCTCACGGCCGCCGGGGCCCAGGTGGTGACGCTGACCTTCCCCGACGTGGGGAAGATCGTGCCCCTTGCCCGGCCGATCAGGTCCCGCGCGTTCGACCTCAATGCCCGCATCCGCGCCGCGGCCGCCCGTCACGGGGTCACGGTCGCCGAAACCGCCCAGCACACCGTCGCCACCGATCCGCGGCTGTGGAGTGCGGACCGGCTCCACGCCAGCCCCCTCGGCCACGAGCGGATCGCCGCAGCCATCGCCCAAGCCATCCACCTGCCCGGAAGCGACGACGCCTGGACGCTCCCCCTGCCACCACAGAGGGTTCCCGCGGGCTGGCAAGCCGCAGGAGCCGAACTGCGCTGGGCGGCCGCATTCCTCGGCCCCTGGCTCGGACGCCGTCTGCGCGGTCAGTCCTCCGGCGACGGCCGCACCGCGAAACGCCCCCAGCTCCTGCCCCTGAGTGTCACGCCCGACTCCGCGGCGGACACCGGTCAACGGGATTCTTCGTAAGGACAGCGTCGTCCTGGTCGGCATCGAGGTCCAGGCCGCGGTGCGCGGACTGACCAGCGGCGTCCTCCGTACCGCCGTGCCGGAGTTGGTCATGTGCCCCGGTCCGCCGATCAGGTGGCCGCCTGACGGCCCGGCTCCCCGGCGGGGGCCTGCGGGCTGTGGTGGCGAAGCCGGAGGAATGCGGGGGCGTGCACGACAGGGACCGGCATGCCACGGCGGCGCCGGCCGCCGCCGTCCTGGGGTTCTTCGTGATCACCCTGGACGCGACGATCGTGAACGTCGCGCTGCCCTCGATCCGTGACGCGCTGGGCGGTGGCATCACCGGATTGCAGTGGGTGGTGGACGGCTACACGCTGATGTTCGCCGCCCTGCTGCTGTCGGCCGGCGCTGTCGGACCGGATCAGTGCCCGCCGTGCTTTCGCGGGCGGCCTGGTGCTGTTCGTGCTCGCCTCGGTGGCCTGCGGGCCGGCGCCCTCGCTGTCGGCACTGGTCGCCGCGCGGGTGGTGCAGGGCATCGGCTCGGCCGTCACCATGCCGACGTCGATGGCGCTGGTGCGCCACGCCTACCCCGGCTTGGCTCGCCGGGCCCGCGCGGTGGGGGTGTGGGCGCTGGGCGGCGCTGTCGCGGCGGCGGCCGGACCCGTGCTCGGCGGTGTGCTCAGCCTGGCGTCCTGGCGGATGATCTTCTGGATCAACCTGCCGGTCGGCCTCGTCACCCTGCTGCTCCTCGCCCGTGCCCCGCAGTCGCCCCCCCCCCGGCGCCGTTCGACTGGATCGGGCAGGTCACCTGCATCCTGGCCATGGGCGGGCTGACCTTCGCCGCCATCGAGGCCGGCGAGGCCGGGCTCACCGCGCCGCAGGTCCTCGGGGCGCTCGGCTTGGCCGTGGTGGCGTTCGCCGCGTTCGTGTGGGCGCAGGCCAAGGGCGCGCACCCGATGGTGCCGCTGGAGCTGTTCCGATCCAAGACGGTGGTGATCGCCACGGGCATCGGGTTCGCGTTCATGGTCGGCTTCTACGGGCTGCCGTTCCTGTTCAGCCTCTACTTCCAGCAGCAGCACGGCATGTCCGCGCTGGCCGCGGGCATCGCGTTCCTGCCGATGATGCTGCTCAGCGCCTTCCTGACCCCTCTGTCGACGCGGATCGCGGAGCGCACCGGCCCCAGGGTGCCGATCATCACGGGCCTTGTGCTGATCGCTGCCGGGTCCGTGGCCCTGGCCCTCGTGCCCGCCTCGGCGCCGGTGTGGCTGACCGCGCTGCTGCTGATCCCGGTCGGGTCGGCAGGCCCGCTGGTGATGCCCCCGACCACCGCCCTGCTGCTGGAGCACGTGCCCGCCCAGCAGACCGGCACCGCCAGCGGTGTGTTCAACACCAGCCGGCAGGTCGGTGGCGCCCTGGCCGTGGCCGTCTTCGGCGCCCTGATCTCCGCCTCGGCGGGCTTCGAGCATGGGCTGCGCGTCAGCCTGGCGCTGGCCGCCGCCGTAGCGCTGGCCGCCGCGCTCGCCGCCACCGGCATGGCTGCCGCCCGACGCGGAGCGGCAGGGTCTTGAGCTGCACGGACACACCCTGGAGTACGCGGCCCGCGATGTCTGGGTCGTCCAGGTTGAGATAGGTGGGGTCGACGGCCACGCCTACGGTGGGGATCTGGAAGTAGTCGCCGACCCAGGCCGGCACCTGCCAGCCGTGCTCGGCGGCTACCGCCTCCGGCGCCATGGTGCTGCCGACGTGGGCGGCGTCGATCGCGCCGCCTCCACGGTCACGTCAGCACGCCCTACGCCATCAAGGCGCGCCTCCGGGCATGTGGGGCTATGTGACCGAATACCGTCGCCGAGCCGGCTCGCACGACGGCGCACAGCTTCCAGGTGCGCTGGAAGGCGCGGTCGCCCGCGTTCTGGCAGACCGAAGCCACTCAGCGCAGTACGGCCGCCAGCAGGTCGGCCCCCAGCGCCGTCAGGTCGGGCAGATTGAGGGAGTAACGGACGTAACGACCGCGCCGCCGGGCCGTGAGCAGGCCCGCGCGGCGCAGGACAGCGAGGTGGCGGGAAACCTCCGGGGGTGAAAGTTCCCAGGCGTGGGCCAGCTCACCGGTGGTGTGCGGGCCGCGGGCCAGGGTGCGCAGCAGCCGCAGCCGTACCGGATGTGCGAGTGCCTCCAGCCGTAGTGTGACCGTTTCCAGCGATACCGGCTCTGATGGACTCGGCTCGGCCACGGAGTACTGCACCACCGGCTGCCACCCGGGCGTGTGGACCACCACCAGGTGCGGGCTGCCGAAGACACTGGGGATGAAGGTGACCCCGGTGCCGTGGGCGGCGGTCGCCTTGTCCTGCAGCTTGTCCACGATGATGCAGTCGCCGTCCGGTGCCAGGGTGACCGCGCCGGAGACCGATGCGAGTGCCGCCCCGATGCCCTGGCGCTTCAGCAGGTCGTTCTTCAGGCGCAGGTCGGTGGCGAGCCGCACGGCGACGCCCGTCCAGGCGGCGTCGAAGAAGGCCTCGGCGCACTGTTCGAGGGTGTGGCGCACCCGCGCCCGCACCGCGGCCGGGTCCGCGAGCAGCCGTTCCGCGAAGGCCTCTTGCCGCGCGCCGCGGGCCTGGGCCAGGTCCAGGGCCCGCTCGCGCGCAGTCGCGTCGGTGAGCGGCGACGGCGCGGCGAAGTGGACCCGGTTGCTGCCGCACGTGGTGACGAGCGCGGCGGTCACATACGTTTCGTCGTCGATCCGGTCCACGTCGTCCAACTCCTCGGCGAGGGTCGGCCGAGGTCGGGCGGGGAGCAGGAAGTCGGCTTGTGAGGAACGCCAGAGGAACTCCGCCTCCCGCAACCGCTCGGCCAGCTCCGGCCGCAGCCCCGCCCAGACATCCCCGGCCCAGCCGGCGAGCTGCGGATGATGCCCGGGTTCGGCCAGCACGTGCAGCATCGCGGTCAGCTCGGCCAGCGGGGAGGCGGCGAACCGCAGTCGCCCGGACGGCAGGCCGCTGATGTCGATCCTCAACGTCATCCCTTCAGCATCGCTGACCGGATGCCCGGCGACGGCGTCGGTTGACGGTGTCCGTCAACCGACGTACTCGGCCGGGCGGCCGAACGCACCGTTGGCGCCATGGCAACCACCACCAAGATCCAGCCCCGCGCCCTCGTCCGTGCCTCCGGAGGCCCCCGCTATGCCGTCGCCCTGGCCGTGGATGCGCTCGGCACCGGCCTGCTGCGGCCCTTTCTGCTGCTCTACGGGGTGACGGTGCTGAGGCTGTCCGCGCCGGACACCGGCATCGCCATGACGGCCGGCGTCGTCGTGGGTCTGGTGTGCATGCCCGCGGTGGGCCGATGGCTGGACCGGGGCGCACGCAGCACGGTCGTGGCAGCGTCGATGCTGGTGCGGGTGGCGGGCGTGGCGCTGCTGCTGGCCACCCCGGCGGGCCACGTCTGGCTGTTCGCGACGGCGGCGCTCTTCCTCGGCATCGGCAACCAGGCATGGCCGGCCGCCCACGCAGCTCTCGTGGCCACGGTCGCCCACGGCCGGGAACGCGACGCCGCTCTCGCGGGAAGCCGCGCCCTGCGCAACGCCGGCCTGGGCGCGGGCGCGCTCCTCGCCACCGTATGCCTGGCGGGCGGCACGCCCGCATTGCAGGCGCTGGCAGCCGTCACCGGGCTCGCCTATCTCGCCGCGGCGGCCTTGGCGTGGTCGGTCCACCTGCACGCGTATCCGGCCGCTACCCCGGCCAAGGACAGGGCCGACGGGCCCGCACCTCGGATGCGCGTGCTGCTGGCCGCCAACGTGGTCTACGTCTTCTGCCTCAACGTCCCCGAAATCGCGCTCCCTCTGGTCCTGGTGACACAGTTGCACGCATCCCCGGTGTGGTCGGCGGCCATCTTCGTGGCCAACACGGTGCTGGTGGTCACCCTGCAGGTTCCGGTCACCGTCCTGATGTCCCGCTTCTCCCGGCGGACCGTGCTGGCTCTCGCCGGCGTGGTACTCGCCGCGTCCTACCTCGGCTTCCTCGCGGCCACCTCACTGGGACACGGCTGGGGCGCTCCGGCCGTCGCCACGGTGTCCGTGGTCTGCACTCTCGGCGAGATCATCTATGCCGGCAGCGCCACCGCGCTCGTCACCGCCCTCGCCCCGGCCCATGCCCTGGGACGCACCCTCGCCCGCTTCGAGCTCTCCACGGGCTTCGGCCTTGCCGTCTCCCCGGCGGTCATCACCGCTCTCGCACCCCACGGCTCGGCCGCCCTCTGGGGCAGCCTCGCCGCTGCGACGCTCCTCTCCGCCTCCGCCGTTGCCACCGAGAAGGATCAAGGAACACGGCTCAGCGGTTGCCGCCGCCGGGCGCGAACAGGCTCGTGAGCTCGGCAATCGCCTCTGGCGATGATTTTTCGGGTGGAACACGATCACTGCCGCCCGCCGAACTGCCAATTGTGCACCTCAATGTCGGCGTACCGGTCCGGGGTCAGGATGGCGCGTGCCGTGTCCGGGTCCGGCGCCCGGACCAACACCGCCGTGCCAAGCCAGGTGGCGCCGTTGTCGGACAGCAGCGGCCCGTAGGCGATCAGTTCGTCGCGGTCGGGCGGCATCGCGAGGTCGGCGGCCTGCCCCGCGCCGAGGCCGAGCACCAGGTACCGGTTGCCGCCGGTCCGGCCGCCGGGGAAGTCCCACATGGTGCGCCCCAGCGTGTTGCGCCACCGTCGCAGCAGCACGTCCCGGTAGACGCCGGCCTGGTAGTTCGGCTCGTCGAAGGCGAACGTGCGGGCAGCGGCGGGATCGGGCAGGTCGACGATGTGCACACTGCCCGTGAGTGTGTCGCCGTCGTCGGCAAGGGTCGGGCCCCGGGCGATCATCTCCTTCGCGTACCGGTCCATATAGGCCCAATGCTCTGCCAGCAGCTCGTAGCGCAGCGGCAGGGAGTCGGGCCGGTCGCGGTGGTAACAGAGGAACTCCATGCCCAATGATCTCTTGGGGAATGGCGTGCTCGATACGGGCCTCAGCGCCGCCTGAGACCAGCCCATCAGCCCAGAAGCGCCATTTGATCGATCATTTCGCACAGCCTTGACGGCCGCTTGCCGCACAGGCACCATCCTTTTCGCACATTGCGATAAAACTTATCACACAATGAGACACAATGAGAAACGAGTATTCGGTGATGGATGGCGAGGAGGCCACTTTGCGTGTCGGAGTGCTGGGTCTGGGCGAAGCCGGGGCCCTGTATGCGACGGGGTTCGTGGCGGCGGGATGGGCGGTGGCCGGGTTCGACCCGGGAGACGTGCCCACCCCGGACGGCGTCGAACGGACCGACAACGTCGGTGACGCGGTGCGTGACTGCGACCTGGTACTGGGGCTGACCGGGGCCAAGGCGGCTCTCGCGGTGGCCGGGGAAGCGGCTCCGCATCTGCGGGGCAGCGCGGTGTACGCGGACATGAACGCCGGGGCCCCCGAGTTGAAGAGGAAGATCGCCGACACGATCGCCGACGCTTCGCAGGCGGTCTTCGCGGATGTGGCGGTGATCGGGTCGGTGCCCAAGTTCCGCCACCACACCACCCTCGTGGTCAGCGGCCCCGGGGCGTCCATGGTCGCCGGCCATTTCGGCGCGCTGGGAGCGCCGGTGGAGGACCTGGGCAGGGAGACGGGTGCGGCCTCGGCGCGCAAGCTGCTGCGCAGCCTGTTCATGAAGGGGCTGGCCGCGGTCATCGTGCAGGCCGTGGACGCCGGCCGCGCGGCGGGCGACGAGCCGTGGGTACGTCAGCAGATCATCCACGAACTGGCCGACGGCGAAGAGGCGCTGGAGCGTCTGTACACGGGCACCTACAAGCACGGTCCGCGCCGCGCCGCCGAAGTGTCCGCGACGGCCGATCTGATGGCCGAGCTGAACCTTGACCCGACGCTGGCCAGGGCGATCAGCCATCTGCACACCCTCACGGCCCGCACCGACGGGCTGCGCGACACACCGCTGCTGTCCGACGATCTGCTCGCCGCCCATCAGGACCTTCCGACCGCGAACATCGGTGACGCGATGGACCGGCTGGATCTCCTGGACTCCGGCATCAGTCCGCTGTGGCCCGGCGCGCGGGCCATCGGCCGGGCCCTGACGGTGTGGACCCGAGCGGGCGACAACCAGGCCATCCACGAGGCCATAAAGATCGCGGCTCCGGGCGACATCATCGTCGTCAACGGGCAGGGCGACGTCTCCCGGGCGCTGATCGGAGAGCTGATCGCAGAACGTGCCCGAGCCCGCGGCGTGGTAGGCATGGTCCTGGACGGCGCCGCCCGCGACGTCGACGTCCTCGCCGAGATCGGCTTCCCCGTATGGGCTCGCGCGGTGACCCCGGCCGGGCCCTACAAGTACGGCCCCGGCCGGATCGGAGTTCCCGTGGCGGTGGGGGGTGTGGTCTGCCACCCCGGTGACCTGGTCGTGGGCGACAGCGACGGAGTCGCCGTCCTCCCCGCCGACGAGGCAGAGTCGGTCCTGGCGGCCGCGCGGGAGGTGGAGGCCGACGAGGCACATCGGCGGGACCTCATCCGCGCCGCCCAGGAAGGAGACGCGTCGTGATCGCCATATGGGCGCTGGGCTGCTACATGGCGGCCATCATCGTGTGGAACGCCGTCCTCAAGCGCAACATCGGCGAAGCACTGATGGTCGGGTTCGTGGTCACCTGTCTGTTCGCCGGCGGCGACATCGGGCACGTCATGTGGAGCGGCTTCACGGAGGCGATGCAGGAGGAGGTCACCTTCGCCGCGCTGGCGTTCGTGTTCATGAGCTATCTTCTGGCCCGCACCCCGGTCCTGGACCAGCTGCTGAACATCCTCAACTCCCTGTTCGGCCGACTGAGGGGCGGTCCCGTCTACACCTCCACCGTCGCCTCCGGTGTCTTCGGCGCCATCGCCCACGTGGGCGCGGCCGTCACCGCGGCAGTCGGCTCGGTGACCATCCCGTGGATGAAACGCTCCAAGGTCAGCGGCGAACTCGCCGCCACCGTCGCCGCGGGCGGCGCCGGCATGGGTGTCACCTTCCCCTTCAGCTCCACCATGTTCATCCTCATGGGATCTGCGGGCGTCGCCTCGCTGGCCACCACCGACGACATCGTGCTGCCGCTGTTCCTGGGCGGCCTGTGGTGCCTCGGCTACCGCATGGTCGCGGCCTTCCTGCTGGTACGCCGCCATGGGATCCAGCCCATCGACCGCGCCGACCTGATGCCCCTGCGCACGAGTCTGCGCGTGGGCTGGACCAGCTTGTTCCTGTTCGTCGGCATGGTGGTGCCGCTGCTGCTCACCCGCGGCCCCACCGGTGGTGCCCTGGGAGACTACGTCGGCGCCAAGATGTCGGACGCCATCAGCCTGATCACCTGGATCCCCGTGCTGCTCATCGCCACCGTCCTGCTGCTGGGCCGACGCCACCTCCCGCAGACCGGACGCGAATGGTGGCGGCTGCTGGGCGGCGCCGCACCGCAGTTCGGCGTCATCGGCGTCACCATCGTCGCCGCCTTCTCCGCCTCCAACGTGCTGGGCGAGCTGGGACTGCCCGAGCAGCTGACCGACCTGCTGGCTGATGTGAACGCACCGCTGTGGGCCATGGGGCTGATCGTCGGGGTCCTCGTCGTCGGAGTGGCCATCCCGCTCACCGCGAGCGCCACCATGGCCGCCATCGGCCCCGTCGCCGTCACCTCCCTGGTCGACGCCGGAGTGCCGGCCACCACCGCCTGCGTGGCCGTGCTGATCTTCGCCTCCACCGAGGGCGCCTCACCCCCCTCCGGAGCACCGATCTACGTCGCCAGCGGCATCGCCGGCGTCGACCCCGCCCGCACCTTCATGCCCCTGCTCGCCTACTACTGCGTCCCCATCCTGCTGATCGGCGCCGCCGTGGCCACCGGCGTCCTGCCCGTCTGACCCGCCCACTCCTGCCGACCGGAGGTCGCATCATGGCCATACGACCACTTCAAGTCCTCTTCAGCCTCAGCATCATCGGCTTCCTTATCGGTGGCGTCGCCATCGTCGCCGGACAGGCGCTGGGGATCGTCCTCGGCGACAGCGGCTGGGTCGCCGACGTCGAAACCAGCGCCGGACCGCCCACCTTCATCACCGCCGGTATCTCCGGACTGCTCGCCTTCGTCCTGTCGTACACGACATCGAAGGAGAAGCCCGAGGCGCCCGCCGCCGACATCCCCGGCCCGCAGCACGCCACCACCGCACCCCGGCCGGAATGACCCCCGCTCGCTGGATGGATCTTGTGCGACCCACACCACTGCTCGCATGCTGATAGGGCCTATCAGAACCTCCGTATGCCGAGCAGACCATCCAGGAGCCCGCCATGGCCGCCACCCCCGCCTCCCCCATGCGTTCGGTCGAGAGGGCCTTCGACGTCCTGGCCGTCCTTGAGGACACTCGCCACCCCCTGCGCCTCAGCGACATCGCCCGCCGCGCCGAGCTCCACGTGGCCACCGCCCAGCGCATCCTCAACGTCCTCATCGACCGCGGCTACGCGGTCAAGGAAGAACCCGGCTACGTCGCCGGCCCCGCCGCCGTCGCCACCGCCCACGCCTTCCTGGTCAACAACCGCCTCAGCCAGGTCGCTCTCCCGGTCCTACAGGAACTGGCCGCCACCACCGGCCTCACCCCCACCCTGTACGTACGGGTCGGCCACGCGCGCGTGCTGATCGCCCGTGTCGAAGGCCGCAACCCTCTGCGCTACCAGCTGCCCATCGGAGAAAAACTTCCGCTGCACCTGGGCGCCGGAAAGTCCCTAGCGGCCTGGCTGCCCGAAGACGAGCTGACCGCCTACGTCGAGAAGATCACACCGTTCACACGCGTCTCCGGCGACCGGGTCACGGCCGACGACCTAACCACCGAACTGCGACGCGTCAAGACAGCCGGCTACGCCCTTTCCGTGAGCGAACGTGTCCTCGACGTCACCGCCGTCAGCGCCCCCATCCGCCACGGCGACCACCTCCTCGGCGCCCTGAGCATCGCCGGCTCCAGCAGCGAACTGCCCGAAGCCGACCACGCCCGCATCATCAGCGAAGTCCGCCGGGCAGCGGACGCCGTCGCCACCCGCTGCCCCTGATCCAAAGGCCCCCGCCCGTGACGCCCGTCTCCCTCCCCAGCTACCAGCAGTTGCTTCAGCGCACCGACGCCCCACCCGGATCCAGCTGGCACCTCTTCACCGACCAGCCCGAACGGGGCATGGCCAACCTCGCAGGTCCCGAGCAGATCCGACGGGCAGCACACCGCGTCCGCGACGGCCGCGCCTTCAACCTCGACCACCCCCTCGACGCCTTCGACCCGCCCATGTCCAAGGCACGCGGCATCCCCCACCACCGCATCACCGCCAAACACGACCAGGCCCGGGACGACCTCCTGGACAACTTCCACCTCCAGGCCAGCACCCAGATCGACGGACTGCGCCACCGCCGCGCCTCGGGGCACGGCTTCTACAACGCGGTGCCCGACGACGAGATCGCGCCGCGCAGCCCTCGCCTGGGCGTCCAGCTCTGGGCCGAAACCCCCCTGGCGGGCCGCGGCCTGCTCATCGACATCGACGGCCTGCTCCGCGGCCAAGGCACGCCCCTCAGCCACGCGGCAGGGCCCGCCCTGGACGCCGAACTGCTCGACGAGGCCGTCAGGGCACAGGAGTGTCACGTCGAACCGGGTGACCTGGTACTCGTCCACACCGGCTGGGCCCACTGGTACCTCACCACCAGCCCCGAGGAACGCACCCAGGTCCGAGCTCAACGACGCGCCACCGGCTTCGCCCAGTCCCGGGACTTCGCCGCCTGGTGCTGGGACCACCGCATCGCCCTCATGGCCACGGACACCTTCGCCGTCGAGGTCCTCCCCGTCAGCCCCGACAGCGACTTCCACGACAGCGCCCCTGAGGACGACGGCATGATGCACCAGGAACTCATCGCCAAACTCGGCCTGCCCCTGGGTGAGCTGTGGGATCTCACCGCGCTGGCCGCCGACTGCCGGGCGACGGGCCGCTGGGACAGCCTCCTCACCGTCAAGCCCCTCAACCTCACCGGCGGCGTCGGCTCACCCGCCAACGCCACCGCCCTGCGCTGACGGGCACAGGGCGGTGGCGGTCCGGCCGGTGCTCTACCGGTCTCAGACCAGGAGGTGTTTCACGCGGATGCATTCGCCTGCGCCGACATCGATGGAGATCGCGTCGTCCGTCGCCTCGTAGGACGTGGAACCGGTGCGCCGGGGAGGAGGGAGGTTCCTTCGCCCGTGCCGAGCAGCGCGAACTCCGTGCTTCCGCGCTTCACCGCGATGCCCTGTCCGCCGCCCGGTGATGCCCTGGGCCGACAGGCCATGCTGTCGCTGCTCGCGTCATTCCGCGTGGGTCGAGCGGCCCGGTCGCCCGATAAGCGAACAACAGTCACCGTCGAGGCCAGTGGCGACGACGGCCGGCGGGTCCTGGCCTTCATCGCCGCCCAGTCAGTGAGCGGCAATCAGCTCCTGCTCGGTGCTGCTGCGCGCCGCCTGCTTCGAGCCTCGCACCGCGGCGAGGCCGATGAAGATCATGGATGACACGCCGGCCAGTGCGAAGGCGGTGAAGCCCCAGTCGCCTTTGCCCGTGGCGAGCAGCCGGCCGCCGAGCCACGGCCCGAAGACGGCGCCGAAGCGGCCCATGCCGGAGGTCCAGCCGACGGCGGTGGCGCGGTTCTCCGGGGTGGAGCGGATCGAGACCGTCGCGTAGATCATGGTCTGGGCGCTGTTGAGGAACACGCCGGTGAGAAAGACGACCGTGAACGTCAGCGCCGGCGGCATGTGGATGCTGAGCAGGAAGACACCGGTGGCGGTCAGCGCGAACCAGATCGCCGAGATGCGTGGCGCGCCGAAGCGGTCGGAGGCTCGGCCGGCGACCAGCATCCCCACGATGCCGCCCAGGTTGAACAGAACAACGAAGGTCAGCGCGGAGCCCAGCTCGTAGCCCTCGCTGCGCATCAGGGTCGGCAGCCAGGTGGCGACGCCGTAGACCAGCAGCAGACCGCCGAAGGAGGCCACCCAATACAGCAGGGTCTGGATCCACTCACCGCCGCGGAAGAGGCCGGCCAGGTTCGTCCAGCGGTCGGCGGCTGCCGGGCGGGCGGACTTGGTGGCCGGCAGTTCGACGTCGTAGCGGCTCGCCAGCGCGTGGGCCTCCTCTGTGCGGCCCTTGGCAAGCAGGAAGCTCAGCGACTCGGGCATGAGTTTCGCGAGCACCGGCACGAAGAGCAGCGGGGCGACGCAGACCCAGAAGGCGGCGCGCCAGCCGAGCGGCTCCACGACCCACAGGGCCACGTAGGCGGAGAGGATGCCGCCCGCGTGGTGGGCGGTCATCAGCATGCCGATGGTGAGGGCCACGGCCGCGCGGGGCGTAGTCGGAGACCATGCTGATCGCGGTGGGCAGCAGCCCGCCGAGGCCGACGCCGGCCAGGGTCCGGCCGAGGCCGAACACCGCGACGCTGCCCGAGACCGCGCACAGCCCGGAGGCCAGCGAGAAGAGCGTGACGCAGCAGACCATCAGCTTCTTGCGGCCGATCCGGTCGGCGACCGTGCCTGCGGTCAGGGCGCCGACCAGCATGCCGAAGGTGGCGTAGCTGCCGAGGTCACCGGCCTGGCCCGAGGTGATCCCGAGGGCCTTCTGCTCCAGCATGTGGGGCAGCACCGAGCCGTAGATGAACATGTCGAGGCCGTCGAAGAGCACCGCGAGCCAGCACAGGACGAGGACCAGTGCGGTCAGTCTGCTGCCGCGAGCAGCCAGGGAGCCTGAGGAGGACATCCTTGTTTTCCTCTCATGCGTGGTGCGCTAGACGCTAAAGAGCCGCCCGTAGACAGTCAACGCTTTTGTCAACAATCTCAGCAACAATCTGGGTGCACGATGCCCGGCACCCACAACGAAGGGCTGCACACGGCCGTGTGCAGCCCCGTCGCGCCGTTCGCCCACCTCAGTCGACGGGCGGGGTCCCGTGTGTGTGGAAGGACTCGATGGTCTTCAGGCCCCATGCCTGGCCCTTGGCCCGCTCGGCCTCGGTCCAGGTGATCAGAGGCCAGTCGGGCGCCAGCACCAGGCGTGTGAGCGGGTTGCACAGTTCGATGCGGTTGCCGCCCGGTTCGTAGACGTACAGGAAGAACGTCTGCTGGATGGCGTGCTTGTGCGGGCCCGTCTCGATGAACACGCCGCTGTCGATGGCGAGATCGGCGGCGCGCAGGATGTCCTCACGGGTGTCGGTGGCGAAGGCGATGTGGTGCAGCCGCCCGGTCGAGCCGGACCAGTCGGCGGTGTAGACGACGTCGTACGACTTGTTGGTGAACGTCAGCCAGCGAGCCGCGATCCGCTCGCTGTCGAGCTGGATCTGCTCCGTCGGCCTCGCTCCGAGGACGTGCTGCTGGAACTCGGCGTTGGCGAGCACGTCGGCGGCGAGGAAGTTGACGTGGTCCAGGCGGCGTACGCCCACGCCCCGGTTGGGCTTGGCCTGCGGCTGGTTCTTGAGCGCCGGCTTCAACTCCTCCGGGGCCCGGTAGTGCTCGCTCTCCCAGTACAGGGCGTGTTCGTGTCCGTCCGGGTCGGTGGTGAGGTACAACTTGCCGAGGCCAGGCTCGTCCTCCACCCAGTGGCCGGAGCCGCCCGCCGCCTCGATCGCCTTGATGCGGCGTTGCAGGGCCTCCTGGCTGGAGGTGCGCAGGGCGAGCCGGCCGAGGCCGGGCCGCTCGCGGGCGGTGAGCACGAGGCTGTGGTGCTCGTAGTCGTCGAAGGTGCGCAGGCAGACGGTGTCGCCGTCCTGTCCGTTGACGGTGAGGCCCAGGTAGTCGGTGAAGAAGGCGACGCTGGCGTCCAGGTCCGGGGTGAACAGCTGGGCGTGGCCGATGTGGGCGATGTCGCCGAGCGGCGGAGTCATCGTTGGCCTCCAAAGCGTTATGGGGGGATCGGTGCCGTCCCGGCGGACCTGGGGAACACGCTGCCGTCGAAGATCTTGCGGGCGGTGCGCACCACGGCGGTACGGCGGGCGCAGGGCAGGCCATCAGGAGTTCCGCCGAGGCTGCTTTCGATGTCCAGGAATCCGGTGGGATGTTCTATGCGAAGTCGGTCACCACCGGCAGGAAGCTCCGCGAGGCCCGCGCCCACGCCGCCCTTGATACGCAGGCCGGCGGCGACACTCGCCGCGCCCAGTACGCCGATCGCGGCGTGGCAGCGCACGGGAATGAAGGTACGGGTGGTGACGGCGCCGCCGTCGCGGGGCGCCGCGAGCAGCGTGAGCTTGGGCACGGTGGTGTCCGAGACGTCACCCAGGCCCATCAGCCGCCCCGCCTCCAGACGGATCGCGTGGAGCCGGTCGGCGAGATCCTGATCGGCCTCCAGCTCGGCGGGCGACTCGTAGCCGGTGGCCTTGAGCGAGGCGGCCTGGACGAGGACCGTCGGCATGCCGTTGTCCACGCAGGTCACCGGGGTGCCCTCGGTCATGTCCCGGACGTTGCCGGTGGGCAGCAGGGGGTTCGCGCTCGGCGGGAACTCGATCACCACGGGCGCGGCCGTGCCCGGCACGCCCGAGATCTCGGCGTCCCCCGTGTAGTCCACGCGCCCGCCCTGGGTGGGGAAGGTTGCCGTGGCGAAGTCACCGGAGTTGACCATCCGGATGCGTACGGAGGTCCGCTCCTCCCCCGCCGGGACCAGCCCGCGCTCCACAGCGAACGGACCGATGCCGGCGAGGATGTTCCCGCAGTTCTGGCGGCCACTCACCTCCGGCCTGTCGACGGCGACTTGGAGGAACGGGTAGTCGACATCGGCCTTCGGGTCGGATGAGGGCGACACCACGGCCACCTTGCTGGTGAGCGGATGCGCACCGCCCAGACCGTCGATCTGCCGCTCGTCGGGGCTGCCCATGATCCGCAGCAGCAGCTCATCACGGGCTGCCGGGTCGGCGGGCAGGTCCTCGGCGAGGAAGTAGGCGCCCTTGGAGGTGCCGCCGCGCATCAGCAGACAGCGCACCTCCTCGGGCACGCGGGTCACGACCGCTCCCCCGCGGACGCCGCGTATTCTTCGTAGCTCTTGTACTCGACGCCGAGGTTCTTGAGGGTGTCCCTCAACCCGTACCAGTCCAGGCCGAGTGGGCCCTCGCGGAACGCGGCCCGGGAGGCGGCCTCCTTGGCCTCGCGGGCCGCGGACTTCTCAGCCGTCTCGCGGGCGCGCTCGCAGGGTACGACCACCACGCCGTCGTCGTCGGCGAGGATCACATCTCCCGGGCGGATCACCTGGCCGTCGACAGCGACCGGCACGTTGACCGAGCCGCCGGTGGCCTTGACGGTGCCCTGCGCGGAGACGGCCCGCGACCAGGCGGCGAAGCCCATCTCGCGCAGCTCCTGCGTGTCACGGATGCCCGCGTTGATGATGAGGCCGCGCACACAGCGCCGGTGCAGCGCGGTGGCGAACAGCTCGCCGAACATCCCGTCGGTGGACGGAGAGGTGGTGGTGACGACCAGGATGTCGCCCTCACCGCACTGCTCGACGGCAGCATGGATCATGAGGTTGTCGCCGGGCCGGCTGAGCACGGTGACCGCGGTGCCCGCGACCCGTACGCCCTGCTGGATGGGGCGGACATCCGGCCCGAGCAGACCGGTGCGGCCCATGGCCTCGCTGATGGTGGCCACGCCGAAGCCGGCCAGCGCGTCGACATCCTTGGCGTCCGCCTTCGGCGGGTTGGTGACGATCACACCGCTCATGCCGGCTCCTTCGCGATCTGCGGGTACGGGCGCATGTACGCCTCGGCCATCGTCTTGTGCGCCAGGCCCAGGTTGGGGCCGGCGTTGCGCTTGAGCTGGACGCCGCGGCGGACGGCGAGGTCGGTGTAGTAGTCCCACAGGTGCTGCTGGGCGCCGAGGCACTCCATCGCCTTGCGCTTGGTCTCCCCCACGTCGGTGATGTCGAGCAGGACCTCGGGCTTGAAGCCGCTCATCTCGGGCTGGTGCGGCTCGAAGTAGAAGACCGGCGGGGCTCCGATGATCTCGCCCGGGCCGGGTAACCGATGGCCTGGGCCAGCACCCGGGCCTCCAGCGCCATCCGGTTGGCGGCCGGGTGATCGCCGTTGTAGGGGTCCTCGGTCGGGTGGGTGAGCACGACGTCGGGCCGGGTCTCGCGGTACACCTCGACGAGCTTGTCGGTGAGCTCGCGGGTGGCGAGCAGTGGGTAGTCGCCGGCGTCGAAGAAGCGGATCTCGGCGCCGAGGGTGGCGGCGGCGCGCTCGGCCTCGTCCCGGCGTATCGCCTTGATCTCTTCGAGCTGCTTGCCCTCACGCCACGCCTTGGCGGACTCGCCGCGCTCGCCGAAGGTCAGACAGGCGATGGTGACCTTCTCCGCGCGGGAGGCGGCCAGGGCGATGGCTCCGCCCGCCCGCCACACGAAGTCCCCCGCGTGCGCGGTGACGACGAGTGTGGATCGTGAGGTGGCGGGCGCGTTGCCGTGCGTCATGCTCGGATCTCCTTGGTGGACAGGTGGGCGCCCGCCTCGCACATGTGCCGGTTGCCGCGTGTCAGCCGCGCAGCGCCTCGATCACGCTGCCGAGGTGGGCACGTACGGCCGCCTCGGCCGCCTGCGGGTCCCTGGCCCGGATCGCCTCGACCATGGTCAGATGCTCGTTCAGGGATTGCTGGGGACGCCCCGGGCGCAGCGCCAACTGGAAGCGGTGGCGGACCAGTTGGGCATTGAGCCGCTCCAGTAGTTCCACGGCCGTCCGCTGGCCGGAGAAGTCCCGGATCCGGGCGTGCAGTTCCTGGTTGAGCTCGGAGTAGGTCACCGGCTCGCCGTCGGCCACGGCCTTGGTCATAGCCGTGCCCAGCTCGGTGAGTTCGGCCAGCTGCTCGTCGCTGGCCGCGACGGCCGCCTTTGCCGCGCACAGCCCCTCAAGGACCATGCGGCACTCGGTGATGGCGACCGCTTCCTCCACGGTCACCGCCCGCACCCGCGAACCACGGTTGCGGATCCGCTCGACCAGACCCTGGCCCTCCAGATCGATCAGCGCCGCCCGGATACTGGCCCGCGTCACACCGAACTGCTCGGCGAGCTCGTTCTCCACCAGCCGCTGCGCCGGTGCCATCTCGCCGCGCAGGATCGCCTGCCGCAGCTGCGCGAGCGCATGCTGTTTGGCCTGCTCCCCGGTGCTCGGACGGGCTTCTTTCGGCATCGTTGCTCTCCCTGGGTGAGTGCGTGTCGACGCTAAATCTATCCAGACAGAATTGTCAACAATCTTGTCGTCACTATTGCCTCGGGATTGCCGCCAGCGGCGCGCGGGGTTTCGCCCCGGCCGACATCACATGCGAGACCCGGGCAGACCTCCACCTCCTCGGACTTCTGCCTGACCGCGGACCAGGTCACCACCCTGCGCCGGATCCACTCGGGACCGACCGACGAGCACGGCAGGCTGCTGTACCCGGGCTACCAGCTGCGGGGCTCCGAACTGAACTGGGCCGGGATCATTGCCGGCCCTGACCTACAAGGACGTCAAGTTCACCGCGGCCTACTGCAAAAAGATGGCTACGAGACCGTCGGCAACTGGATCAACGGCAAGTGGGTGGTCACCAAAGGCAAAACCTGAGCGGATTCATCGCGAGGGTCTTCACTGCCTCCCTCGTGCCGTCATCACCCCGAATCCAGCGATGTATTCAGGGACGGGGCGGTAGAAACGCGAAGTGACCTCGTAAGGGCCGGCGGCACCAAGTGCCGCGAACGCGGCGAGCCACGTCCGTACCTCGTGCGCGGAGTTGCCGGCGTCGGCCGCCATGGCCTCGGGGCGCGCGGCCCGGGCGGCGGCTGTCGGGTGCCGGCCGTTGAGCAGCATGTCCCGCTGCGCCGGCGTCGCGAACGCCCACTGCGGCACCGGCGGATCGTGGGACAGTCCGCCGGAACCGATCACCAGGACCCGCTCGGACAGCTTGCGCAGATGGCCGCCGACGGCCTCTCCCATGCGGCGGACGCGGCAGTGCCTCGGCACGGTCGGCGGGCACGTCCAGAGGGCCGGACTGGGTGTCGTAGTCGCCGACGGCGTGGGCGGCGTAGCCGATGCAGAACGGCGGCATGAGTTCGTAGAAGAAGCCGTTGTAGTGGTCGGGGGCGAACGAGACGACCAGGGTGGGGTCGAACTCCTTGACGAAGTCCCGTGCGTCGGCGAAGGCCCTGTCGACGGCATCGCGGACATCCGCCGGTGGTTCCCCGAACTCGAGCAGGGGGCTGTGCGACATGCACACCAGGGCCAAGGACATCGTCAGACCTCCCGCTGGGTGAAGGACATGGCCGTCAGCACACTGGCGAAGGTGGCGGACGCCTCCTGCGCGAGGCACGACGCGGCCACGAACCGGTCCGGACGCAGGAAGACCACTCCGACCGGACGGTTGTCGAACCACCGCTTGAGGGAGCCGTCGGCGTCTCCCACGACCACGATGGGAAACGGAGCGTCGGCGTATTCCTTCTCGGTCCAGGCTCGCTGCGTTTCGGGGACGAAGCACGCCAGGGTGGCGCCGAGTTCGCGTACCCGCTCCAGATCGTCGGAGCTCAGCAGGCGGGCGGGGCTGTTGCTCCAGGCGGCGATGGTCCATCACGGACCGAGGACATCGTCGAGGGCGATGCGCTCGTCCGCCCTGCCAGGTGTGCGGCTCGTGACGTCGACGACCACCCCGCGGTCGTAGCGAGGCATCGGCTTGAAGCGCATGTCAGTGAAGTAGCTCTTGGCCGACGGCACCAGGTTCAGCACGGCGGCCGCGGCGTCGCGGACCGCGGCGGCCTTGCGGTCGAGGGCGCCTCTCATGGCCGTATGCCGTTTCCGAACCCCGTCCACCGCAGATCGGTCGGCAGGTGGCCCATGTCGTTGTAGAGCAGCACCGTCGGCGCCATGCCGTCGCGGTACTCGATCGCTGTCAGTGCCGTGTTCCCACAGTTCAGCCCCAGCCATCGCACCGGTGGCGCGTCGAGGGCGTGCCGGACGAGCCAGGCCACCTGGTAGGCATGGGTGACCAGGACCTCGTGGGTCTCGGATTCGGCAGGGCGCGCGAACCTGCCGGTGAGGGCATCGGCGAGGCGTGCTCCCGCCGCGGCCTCCTCGGCCTCGTATCCGTCGAAGAACGCCGCCCACGCCGGTGGCGCCTCGTCCGGGACGTGCGGTACATGGTCGATCAGCTCGGCCGCTTCCCGCACGGTGGCGTTCGGAAGGTGTCTGCCGACGATCTGCGCGGACCGCACCGCCCTGGGCAGAGGGGAATGCCACACCGTGTCGATCGGAAGTCCGGCCAGGCGCCGCCCGAGCAGTTCCGACTGCCGCTGCCCGACGTCGGTCAGCTCGCCGAACGGGTCCGCCACTCCGTGCCGTACCAGGTACAGGTGCCGAATCGGCATCGCCGATCTCCTTTCGGAGTCACCTCAGAGCCGCCTTGTCATCAGGTGCCCGAGGATCGCAGTGCGGCATGGGCCGCCTCGAGCCGCTGGGATTCGTCGCGTTCGGAGTGGTCCCCCGAGGTGTCGTCGGCCCATGCGAGCAGTCGGTGGAGGTGCTCGTCGGCCGCGTTCGTGACGATGCGGGGGCGGCCGAGGGCGACCTCGCCACTGGTCCCGTCGATGGTGACGAGGGTGCCCTCGGCGAGGGTGCGCCCGCCGGCCGTCACGGTGCCGTTGCCGACATCGACGGTCAGGTCGGCGACGCCCACGACCGCGGGCTTTCCCATGGCTCGCGCGACGACCGCGGCGTGGCTGGCCGGCCCGCCGCGTGCGGTGATGATTCCCGTGGCGGCGGCGAGGCCGTGCATGTCATGGGGAGAGGTCTCCGGGCGCACCAGGATGACCGGGGCGCCTTGGGTCATGCGTACCGCTCGGTCCGCCGTGGTCGCCACCTGGCCGACCGCGACACCGGGGCAGGCGCCGAGGCCCCGGGCGAAGAGGTCGGCCTCCTCGGATGACGCCATGCGTGGCGTGCGGACGTGCTGGAGATGCCTCGGCGAGACCCTGAGGAGCGCTTCGTGCCGTTCGATGACCCGCTCGTCGGCGAGTTCGGTGGCCACGCGCACCGCAGCACCCCCGGTGAACCGGCCGGGCCGGACCTGTAGGATCCACAGCTCTCCGGCCTGGTACGTGAACTCGACGTAGCAGGCGTCGCGGTAGTGTCCTTCGATCCGGCTCAGGGCGTCGAGCAGTTCCGCCCACATCGCCGGCTCCCGCTCGGCGAGGTCGCGCAGCGGCCGGGTCATCGATCGGCCGGAGACGACGTCTTCTCCTTGGTGGCCGAACAAAACTTCACCGAACGGCGTGTTCTCACCGGTGTTGGGGTCGCGGCTGAACGCGACTCCGGTGCCGCTGTGGTCGTCGCGGTTCCCGAACACCATCGTCTGGACGATCACGGCCGTTCCGAGGTGGTGCGGGATGTCGTGCAACGCGCGATAGGTTCGTGCGCGTGGCGTGTCCCAGGACGAGAACACGGCCTTGACCGCCAGCGCCAACTGGCGGGTCGCGTCGTCAGGGATCGGCTGTCCGCACCGGTGCCGAACGAAGTCCTCGACTGCCTTCATCGCCTCGGTGAGGTGGGCTTCCTCGCCGTGCTTGGTTTCTCGCCCGGGATCTCCCGCGTGGACGGCTTCCACATCGGCCGCGGCCGCGTCCGTGACCGCGGAGGCGAAGCTCGACAGGAAGCGCAGCCGCGAGTTCCATGCGAACGGCCGGTCGCCGGTCTCGACGGCAAGGCCCGCGGTGGCTTCGGCCGTGAGGCCGAGGTTGAGGATCGTGCTCATCATGCCGGGCATCGACACACCGGCCCCGGAGCGTACGGCGACCGCCAGCGGCCTCCTCGGTCCGCCGAAGGCGCGCCCGGTGGCGAGTTCGAGGTCGGCGATGGCCGTCGCGAGCTCGTCGTCGAGTCCGTCGGGCAGACGTCCCTCCCGCAGGAAGGCGCGGCATGTCTGTGTCGTGACGACGAACCCGGCCGGCACCGGCAGCCCGAGACGGTGCAGGAGGACCAGGCCGAGTGCCTTGCCGCCCAGCGTCTCCGCCGCCTCCTCGGCCTGGGCGGAGATCGTACGAATCCATCTCATCGCCGCATCCCGAGGGTGGCGAGCAGGTCTTCGTGCAGCTCCGCCCATATGGTGTGGTACGAGGTGGTGCTGTCGGTCACGTACTCCAGCGCGCCGGAGGCAGCGCGATCGAGGGCTCCGGCGAGGCGGTCGCGGTAGCGGCCGAAGCGCGGCAGTGCCGCGGACAGCTCGGCGCAGACAGGGGCGGCGCGTCGGTCGAGATCGGCGAATCGGTCGAGGACCCGGGAGTCGTAGGCCGGGTCGCTGTGGTCGTTGGCGTTCACGATGCCGTCGATGGTTCGGAGCTGCCATGCCCCGCAGAGGTCGAGCAGCTCCGGGTTGAGAACGAGAAACCGGCCGAATGCCGCCTCAACCGCTCTGCGGGCGTTGGCCGACTCGAGTTCGTCGGTGATGCGCTCGGCGTCCGCGGCGCGGCCGGCGTCCGTGAGCAGCCAGCAGGGCATGTCGCCGGACATCCGCGTGACGAGGCCCTCGGCCCCGAGATCGATGAGCTCGGACTCGACGTCGGACTCGTCGAGTCCCGTGACCGCGTGGAGGCGGGCGAGGCTGGTGGCGCCGACGCAACGCAGGGCGTGCAGCACCAGCAGGTTGGTGTCCGTCGTGTGTGTTTCGGACCAGGTCATGTCGTGTCCCCTGGATGTGCGGTTGGGTGTGCGGTTGGGCGTGCGGTTCGGTTCGTGGGAAGGGGTGTGGTTCAGGTCGGCTCCTGGCGACCGTAGGCGCGCACCGCGAGTGGGCAGAAGACGAGGAACATGACGGCCGACCACAGCAGGGTGCGGCCGATGCTTCCCGTGTCCGGTGTCCCATTCAGCAGGGCGCGGCAGGCGTCCATGACGTGGGTGACGGGGTTGATGTCCGCCCAGGCGTGGAGCCATCCGGGCAGGGTGTCGGTCGGGGCGGCCAGGCTGCTGCCCAGTTGGAGCGGCAGGAAGGCGATGAAGCTGAACGCCAGCACGGCGTCGGCGCTCCTGACGAGGACACCGATGAGGACCGTGAGCCAGCTGAGGCAGAACCCGAACAGGATCGCGAGCCCGGCCGCCCCCAGTGCGGCGGGGAGGCTTCCCTGGATGCGGAACCCGAGCAGAGCGCCGATGGTGGACAGGATCGCCACGGCGATCAGGTAACGGAGGATGTCGGCCGTCACGGAGCCGAGCAGGGGCGCCGTGCGGCTGATCGGGAGGCTGCGGAAGCGGTCGGTGACGCCGTTCTTCAGGTCGAGGTTGATGGCCGAGCCGGTGGAGATCATCCCGGCCAGGCCGGCGCCCATGACGAGGATGCCGGGGAACAGGTACTGCAGGTACTCGCCGGTGGAGCCGGCGACCGGGCGGCCGAACAGGTAAAGGAACAGGATCATGAACAGCGCGGGGGTAATGACACCGTTCACGATCGGGCCCGGGTTCCGGGTGGTCTTGGCGAGGCTGCGCTGGGCGAGGACCGCACTGTGCCGGAGGGTGGCGAAGCGTCGGGTCCTGGCGGTGCCGGTGAGGGTCGTGGTCATGCTGCGTCCTTGGCGTCGGCGGTGGGGGCCCCGGTCAGGGACAGGAAGACGTCGTCGAGGCTGGGAAGGCGGAACTCGAGCTCGCTGACGTCGATGCCGTGGTCCCGGAGCTGGGCGGTGATCTCGAAGAACGCGGCGTCGCCGGCGACCGGCACGACCAGTTCCTGGCGGCGTGACCGGTCGGGTTCCCGCCCCGCGACTCGGGCGACGATCGCGGCGGCGGTGTCGAGGTCGCCGGCATCGGCCGGTCGGAGGACGATCGTGTGTCCGCCCGTCTCGCGCTTGAGGTCGGCGGGCGTGCCGGACGCGATCACTCGTCCGTGGTCGATGACGGTGATGTCGTCGGCGAGGGCGTCGGCCTCTTCCAGGTACTGCGTCGTGAGGAGGACCGTGACGCCGTCCTGGGCCAGCCCGAGGATCATCCGCCACAACTCTTCGCGCTTGCCGGGGTCCAACCCGACCGAGGGCTCGTCGAGGAACACGACCTCGGGCCGCCCCACCAGGCTGGCGGCGAGGTCGAGCCGGCGCCGCATGCCGCCCGAGTAGGTGGCGACGGGCCGGTCGGCCGCATCGTCCAGGCCGAAGCGAGACAGCAACTCGCCGGCCCGCCGACGGGCGTCGTGCCGTCCGAGGTCGAGGAGCCTGCCGATCATGACCAGGTTGGAACGCCCGGACAGCTCGTCGTCGACGCTCGTGTGCTGCCCCGAGAGCGCGATGCGCCGCCGGACCTGAGCCGGATCCCGCCGTACGTCGATGCCGGCCACGCGCACCTGGCCGGCATCGGGGCGCAGCAGCGTCGCCAGCACGCGGATGACGGTCGTCTTTCCGGCGCCGTTGGGCCCCAGCAGCCCCAGCACCTGCCCGCGTCGAGCCGACAGACTCACTCCGTCGACCGCGGTCGTCCGGCCGAATCTCTTGACCAGTCCGTCGGCCTCGAACCCCATGTCACCCACGAGCAATCTCCGATGTTCGCGTTTTCCCGATGACGTCATCATCTGGATGCTGTTTGTATCATGACACGGGAGCGGAAGGGGACACGATGGCGAGGCTGACGCGCGCGCAGCAGCAGGAGCGGACCCGCGCAGCGGTGCTGGTCGCGGCCCGGGAGGAGTTCGCCGAGCACGGCTACGCCGAGGCCAAGGTCGATCGGATCGCCGAGCGGGCCGAACTGACCAGGGGGGCGGTCTACTCCAACTTCACCGGCAAGCGCGCGCTCTACCTCGCGGTGCTCGCCGACGCCGCCGAACGGGCCCGGGCCTCCGCCGAACCGCCGGTGGAATCGCCCGGCTCACCCGGGCGAGCGCTCGGCACGTTCGCCCGGGTCTGGCTCGAACGACTGCCCCTCGCCGGCGACACACCGGGGAGCGGGCATCTCCAGTTGCGTTCGCTGTCCGGAGTGCTCGACACCGAGCCGGCCAGGACCGCGCTGGCCGAACTCGTCCGGTTCGAAGCCCTGCTGCTCGCTCTGGCACTCGAGTCGCGCCCCGCGGTGCGCGGCCGGATGGTACGACCGGCCGCGCTGGCGCTGACCCTCCTCAACGGAGCGGCCGGTCTCGCGGAGAACGCCCCCGGGGTCGGCGATCCGTTCGACCTGGCCCGTGCCGCCGAGCACCTGGCCGACATCGCCCTCATCGACGACGCGGAGCCGCCGCACCTGCCCTTCATCGCCCCGGCACAGCCGGCGGAAGACCCGTGGGCGGCACCCCGAGGACTCACCGACGAGATCACCGGCCGCGCGGTCGACCTCGCTGACGACGGCGTGGTCGTCGTGCTGGGCGTGAGCCGCCTGTCCGCGGCCGAGGAGGCGGTTCGCTCGGCGCGGCCACGCGACGCGGTGACGGTCGTCGTCGTCACGAGCGACCCGGCCGAGACCGGTCGACTGGCCCGCCTCCGCATCGTCGATCTCGTCGCCTGCCTGCGGCGGGTGTTCGCAGCCGAGGAACTACCGCGCCCGCGCATCGTCTTCGACGACGGTGGCACGGTTCCCGCGGCCCTCGGCCGGACCTCGGCCGACGACCTCACCGAGGTCGCGATCCGGGTGCGTGACGGGTTGATCGTGGCGCACGCGGACGGACGTGGCGCCGGCCACGCCGTAGCCGGCGGCGCCCATGACCGTCGCCGCGACCCGGCGGCGCCACACCGGGGAGACCTGCGGACAAGTCGCGACTGACCCGACACCCAAACCCGGCCACAGGTTGCCGCGCCGCGTCGCGTCGAAGGCCGGTTACCCCCTGGAGGGCACGAGGCGCCGCGCCCTCCTGCACCAGGGCGGCCTGCACGACCGGCATCTGCACACCCTGGTGCTGGAGGACCCGCGCGCCGGTCAGCCCCGGGCGACCGCGATGCTGCCCTTAAGGCGTTCACCGGCCTCGTAGACCATGTAGGGCACTCCCCCTTCGGTGCCGAAGCTGGGTGCGGCGCTGCGCCCGTTGTCGGGCGCGCCGTTCGCGGAGTTGTAGAAGCGGCCGAGGTGGCGGCGGAGTGTGAAGTTCTGCCCGACCTCGGTGATCATGAGGTCGCCGCCGCTCTCCTTGTCCTTGTTGTAGACGACGAAGGCGCTGCCGTTGCGGGTCAGCAGGTGCGGGCCGCCGATGTTGACGGCCGACACGTCGTTGTGGCTGACCAGGGCCTTCTGGTCGAAGGTCCAGGTGCGGCCGTCGGCCGACCACCCCCAGTGGATGTCCCGGTGGTTGGTGGTGTTGTTCAGCATGAACAGCATCACGTAGTGGGCGTTCTTCGCGGGCAGTTCGTGCGGGAAGACCCGGGCGTACGAGGTCTCCTTGGTGCCCGCGGGCAGCATGGACGCGGTGAGGACCACCTTGTCGTAGGTGAAGTTGATGCCGTCCTTGGAGCGGGCCAGCCGCGTCGTGGTGTTCTCGCCGTGGAAGTAGAGCCACATCTCCTTGGCGCTCTCGTTCCACATCACGTGCGGGGAGGAGACGTGGGTCACGGAGTAGTGCCCCTGCCAGACGTTCGCGACGATCGGGTTGTGCGGGTACTCGGTGAAGGGCCCTTCGATGTGGTCCCCGTAGGCGAGGCAGATCCCGCCGGGCGCGTCGTGCGGCGCGTAGTAGAGGTAGTAGCGGCCCAGCGGTGCTGACAGCCGCCCCTTCGTGCCCCGGATGCACGGGAAGATGATCTCGCCGGTGGGGTTGTACTTGAGCTGCGCGGGCGTCAGGAGGGTCTTGACGTAACGGTAGTCGGGGAACCCGCCGGGGGCCGCAGCCGCGGCCTGGGCCGGGGCGGCGGCCTGGGCCGGGGAGGGCGTCGCGCCGACGGCGAGCGTCGCCGTGGTCGCGGCAGCCGACTTGAGGAGGATGCGACGGCTGGGGTGATGCGGCTCGTGCATGGAGTGCTCCGTCCAGTACGTGGAAGGGGGTAGGGGGTGTGTGCTGGAGATGAGCGGTCAGAGGGCGGTGGCGGCGGTGACGCAGAAACCGCCGAGGGCGACGAACCAGACGTAGGGCAGAGTGCGCGTCATCACCTGCTGGGGGCCGACCCCCGCGTACTGCGCGCTCCACACGGTCTGAGTGCTGGTGGGGTCGGCGACGCCGAACACCTGGTTGTAGGAGGCGGTGATGCCGAGGACGGCGGCGGCCGGGTAGATGCCGGCGGCGATGAGGACGCCCGCGATGCCGGCGCCGAGGCCGTACACGTTGAGCGGTCCGCGGTACAGGCACAGCGGCACCAGCACCGTGAAGACCGCGACGAACAGCACCGGGTTCTGCGGGCTGACCGCCTTGACGAGGGGTTCGAGCGCGTCCACGGCGCCGGGGAGCTTGACCGCGGCGAGCAGGATGCCGATGGCCACGAACAGCGTGATGGGCGCGGCGGCCACCTCGAAGCCGCTGTACAGGGTGCGCAGCAGCCGGCGGTTCATGTCGCGTGGGCGGGTGGTCGTCACGATCGCGTAGAGCACCCCGGCGAGCAGCGAGGGGATGATCGCGATCTCGAAGCCGAGCGCCAGCACGAGGGGCACGGCCGGGGTGAGCAGCGCGTACCACGGGGCGTCGCCGAGCCGGGCGCGCCGCTGGCCCGCCTTGGTGCGCGGCGCCTCGGTGCGGAAGGCCCAGGCGTGTTCGACCCCGCGCCTGCGGGACTCGACGAGGACGAACATGACGGCGGCGAACAGCGCGAACGGGAAGAGCTTGATCATGAAGTCGCGCACCTCGGAGACCGGCAGGTCGAGGGCGCTGGAGAAGAACTGCCACACCGGCAGCTCGAAGGGCATCCCGGCGGCGATGCCCATGAGAATCGTCCCGGCGGCGGTCACCTTGGGGATGCCGACGGCGATCATGGCGGGGATGCCGATGATGCCGGCGAGCATCGCCGCGGGCGCGGAGCCGGTCACGGTGCCCACCAGGGTCGAGACCATCAGCACGCCGAGCGCGACGACCGTGGGCCGGTCGCCGCCGAACTCGACTATCTTGCGGACGAGGGTGCCGGCGATGCCGGTCTCGTCGAGCAGCTTTCCCAGCCAGGAGCCCAGCAGGATCGCGATCATCGTCGCGGCGAGCATGGGGGCGCCCTCTTGGAGGACCGTGTCGAAGACGCTGTTCTTGCCGGTGACCGGGGCGCCCGAGACGAAGGCGATGACCACGCCGAGCAGGACGAGCGCGAAGGCGGTGGGGAGCTTCTTGGTGAGTATCGCTGCGACACCGGCCGCCATGATGATCAGGATGAGGATGCCCATGACTTACTTCTCTCTTGCCGGCGCGGCTGACGCGGCCAGGGCGGCGGACAGCAGGAGCGGGCTGCGGCCCAGGCCGCAGACGGATTGCGCGTAGGCGTGCGCGACGAGTTCCTCGGCGCCCGCGACGTACGTGAGGACCCGGAGGCGCCCGAGGCGCAGCGCGGTGTGGCCGAGGGCCTCCTTGAGCGCGGCGCGCTCGGGGCCGTGGTGGAGCCGTTCGTGGACCGCCTCGTGGGTGAGGGCGGCAGCGCGGACCGAGCCGGCCGGGAACCACTCCCGCCAGCCGTGGGCGGTCACCAGGCGCTCCGCCGCGTCGATGGAGTCCGTGTACAGCTCGACGGTGGGCGGCCGGGAGGTGTAGCGGGCGAGGAGCCCGCGCTCCAGGCCGCCTTCGCGCTCCACGATCCGAAGCGGGGCGGGCGCCTCGGCGGGGGCCAGGGCGGCGCCGAACTCGGCGGCGGTCGCGGCCCAGTGACGCAGCAGCGCGGGGTCGCGGCCCTCGTGCAGCGAGAGCGAGCCGAGGAACCGCGCACCGTACTCGATGTCGTCGACGGCGGTGTCGACGGCGGCGAGGCCGGTGTGTGTGCGGGTGGCGGCGAGGCGGGTCATGACCGCACCTCCACGATCGCGACGACGGGCTCGTCGCCTGGGCGACTCTCCATCTCGGCGCGGGCCAGCGCGAGCAGGGGTTGCGGGTCGAGCACCCCGGAGAGGTCGGCGATGCGGGAGCCGATGAGCAGCCGCAGCGCCGGGGCGCGCACTCCGCCGTCGCCGTAGGCGGTGGCCTCGTCGACGAGGGTGGCGAGGGTCTGCTGCGCGGAGCCGACGGTGGTGGTGGCCACGCGGGCGTCGGGGGCGTGCAGCCGGACCACGCCGTCGGCGTCGACGACGCGCACCGGGTGGTGCACTCCGCGCAGCCTGCGGCGCAGTTCGGTGCCGTAGACGGTGTAGGCGGGGGTGCCGGCCAGGACGTCGACCTGGTTCTCGGGGACCTTGAGGCTCTCGGCGGCCAGCCGCAGGCGTTCGGCGTCGTCGGCGCGGTGGGCGCGGTCCTGGGTGCGCAGTTCGGTGGCGCCGGTGGCGACGGCGCGCACGGTGTTGGTCTGCGGGTCGACGGTGACCTCCACCTCGACGGCGTCGGCGGCGGCGCCCTGGGCGACGACGGCCCGTTCGGCCTCGGAGCGCACCGCGAGGATGTCCTGCTGGCCGGCGCCGGGGATGATCCGCTCGATCTGTTCGCGCACGAGGGCGAGGGCGACCCCGATGGGGCTGATGACCTCGCTGTGGGCGGCGATGCGGCCCTCGTGGCCGGTCGTGGCGGCCAGGTGCGGGGTGACGGAGGCGGCGCCGCCGCCCCCGCCGATGAGCAGGACGGTGTCCTTGTCGAGCCGATAGTCGTCGATCATGGTGTCGACGACGCTCCTGACCTGGGCGACGCCGGCGTCGAGGACCTGGGTGGCGGCGGTGTCGACGTCGGTGCCGAGGGCCGCGGCCAGCGGGGCGAGGGCGGCGCGGGCGACGTCGCGGTCGGCGCGCGCGAAGTCGCCCTCGGGGACCCGGCCCAGGGCGTTGGCGGCGCAGGTCAGGGTGATGGCGTAGCGGCCGCCCGCGGCGTCGAGCACGATGTGGTCCTCGGCGTCCTCGGGCAGCGGGCGGACGGTGGCGAGCCGCGCGCCCGCGAGGTCCTCGGCGGAGGCGAAGCAGGCGTAGGGCAGTCCGGCGATGTGTGCGCTGCGCGGGCCGACGGTGGTGACCTTCCCGCCGCTGACCCGGACCATCGAGCCGCCGCCGACGCCGACGGTGCGCACGTCGAGCGCGGAGAGGTAGGAGGACTTGCCGAGGAGGGTCGCGTGGCGCACGGCGACCTTGCCCCGGCGTACGACGCTGATGTCGGTGGAGGTGCCGCCGGTCTCCAGGAAGACGCCCTCGCTGACGCGTTCCTGCATGAGCGCCCCGGCGACGCCGGCCGCGGGGCCGGAGAGCACGGTCAGCAGCGGGCGGCGGCGCATCTCGTCGAGCGACATGACGCCGCCGTCGCAGCGCATCACCATGAGCGGGGCGGTGACGCCGGCTTTGGTGATGGAGGCGTCCACGAGGTCGGCGGTGGCGAACATCTTCGGCAGGATCGCCGCGTTGACGACGGCGGTCCTGCTGCGCTTCTGGAGGCCGTAGAGCGAGGTGATGTCGTGCGCGGCGGTCATCGGCAGGTCGCGCTCGGCGGCCACCTCGCGCACCGCGTCCTCGCCCTCGGGGCGGTCCACGCTGAAGGGCTGTGTGGCGACCAGGACCTGGGCCCCGCCGCGCACCACCTCGTCGACGGCCCCTTCGACGGCGGCCCGGTCCTCGGGGTCGGCGACATGGGCGTAGGTCAGCGGAAGTCGCTTGCCGGGCGTCAGTTCCAGCCTGGCGAGGGAGGCGAGGCGGCGGGTGAAGACGCCCCCGGCCCCGGTGCCGATGCCGAGCAGCCCGACGGTGGCCACATCGCCCTCCAGCAGGGCGTTGGTAGCCTGGGTCGTGCCGTGGGCCAGGAAGGCGACGTCCTCAGGGGCGTGTCCGGTCTGTTCCAGCAGGCGGTCGAGCGCTTCCACGATGCCGTGGGCGACCCCGTCCTCGTGATGGTGGCTGGTGGGAACCTTCACCTGCCCGAGCAGGTCGAGGGTCGTGGCGTCTACGGCCACGGCGTCGGTGAAGGTTCCGCCCACGTCGATGCCGACGCGGATGCGGTGGGTGGTCATGGTCTGGGCACCTCCTTGTGCTGGGTCGGCGCGTACGCGGGCGGTGGGCCGGGCGGGGCAGGTGGAGCTGCTCCCGTCCGGCCGTCCCGGCGCCGGGAGACCGGGCGCGCTGTACCGCTTCCCGGTCTCCGCTGGGGTTCAGTAGCCGCGCACCTGCGGCCAGTGCCGTTCGACTCCGGCGCGGTCGAGCAGGGCGGCGAAGGCGTCGAAGCGCTTGTCCTCCGCCTGTACCTCGTGCGGTTCGACGCCCTCGTCGAGGCAGTGGGCGGCGAGCGCGCCGGCGACCTCGCCGATGTTCCACTCGACGGGATGCAGCCGGTAGCAGCCGTTGGTGATGTGGGTGGTGCCGATGTTCTTTCCGGCGGGCAGCAGGTTGCGTGTCCGGCGCGGGACGAGCGCGCCGAGCGGGATCTCGAAGGGCACGGAGCCGATGTCGATGTAGTTGTCGCCGCCGGTCGAAGGGTGCAGGTCGATGCGGTAGCTGCCGACGCCGACCGAGTCCCGGTGGCGGGTGCCGCCGGTGGGGCCGACGAGGTCGATCGCCACGTCCTGTTCGGTGACGGTCGTGACGGCCTTGATACGGCGGGACTCGCGCACGTAGGGGGCCTTGGCGAGGCCGTCCTCGGTGCCCATGACGTCGGGGCGCAGCCGCAGGCCGGGGAAGCCGGTGCCGCCGTCGGGGCGCGGGGCCTCGGTCTGGAGCCAGTACAGGACGGACAGCGACAGCTGCTTGGCCTCGCGAACCGCTTCGGCGGCGGTCTGCTCGCCGGCGCCGATCAGCGGCTTGAGCCAGTAGTCGTTGAGCGGCCAGTTGACGAGCGTGATGTCGGAGTCGAAGGAGCCGTCCCGGTGCAGCTTGCGCGCGAGGATGCGGCGGAAGCCGAAGAGTTCCTTGTCCCCGGCGTCGGCGGACTGGTCGGCGCTGACGGCGAGCGGGTCGATGTCCGGGTTCGGCACGAAGGTGCGCGGCACCGCCTCCAGGCTGCGCGGGTCGGGCGCCAGGAAGCCGAGCAGCGGGCCGGGCCAGAACTCCGGGGTGTAGCTGCGCCAGAAGTCGTAGTCGGCGGGCTTCTCTATCGTGTGGTCCTCGCCCTCGTGGTGGGAGAGCGCGAAGCAGAAGGTGATGCCCTGCTGGTTGAGCGGGTCGGCCTGCACGGGGGCGTGCGGTTCGCCGAACTCGGCGCGGGACTCGGCGCCGAGCGCGTGCTCGACCCCGGCCAGCTCCAGCAGTTCGCCGGTCTCGGTGGCGTCGAGGACGTAGGGGGCGGTGAAGGTGCGCCGGCCACCGCCGCGCAGGTCCTCCAGAGTGACGGACCGTACGGTGTCGCCCTCGGTCTCGGCGGCCACCGGGCGGTGCTCGGTGAGCAGGGTCAGCCGGCCGGAGGAGCGGTGCGGGGCGAGCAGGCCCTCCAGCGCGGCCAGCGCGACGCGGGGTTCGGCGCACAGTTTGCTGACGCGGCCGGCGCCGGGGTTGAGGCCGGGCAGGGCGGCGGCCTCGGCGCGCAGCGGGTACCAGTCGCGGTAGTAGCCGCGGATGGCCTCGCGCAGCGCGCGGTAGGAGGCGGTGACGCCGAACTGCTCGACCCAGGGGTGCTCGTCCGGCGGGACCGCCTGGGAGGTGAGCTGGCCCCCGATCCAGTCGGTCTCCTCGGTGAGGACGACCGTGCGGCCGGCGCGGCAGGCGGCGAGAGCGGCGGCGACGCCGCCGAGTCCGCCGCCGACGACGAGTATGTCGGGTTGGCTGGTCACGGTCCTCCTTGTGGCGCGTTGTGGCGCGCGTGATGCGGTCGTACGGCGTGCTGCGCTCGTACGGGGGGTCAGGTGCGGTGGGGCGGGGGTCCCGCCGTGGCGCCGGTCCGGAAGGGGCAGACCACGAGGGGTTCGTCCGCCTCCTCCCCCTCGACCAGGGCGGCGAGCAGCCGGACGGCGGCGGCGCCGAGCTGGGCGCGGGGGATGTCGAATCCGGTGGGGACCGGTTCGGCCGCGAGATCGGCGGGCGGGCTGCCGAGCAGGGCGAGGCTCAGCTCGCCGGGGCAGTCGAGGCCGGCCTCGTCGACGGCGGTGCGCAGGGCCCGCCACGGGCTGCCGGTGTCGGTCTCCTCGGCGACCAGGGCGGTCACCCCCTCGTCGAGCCACTCCCGCAGCCGCTCGGCGGAGAGCGTGCGCGCGGGGTCGGCGGTACGGAAGACCGCGTCGGGGCCGACGGGCAGTCCGGCTTCCTCCAGGCCCTTGAGGAAGCCGTGCTCGCGGTCGGTGGAGGCGGGCGCGTCGTCGTCCTCGCGGACCAGCACGATGCGCCGGTGACCGAGCGCGGCGAGCTGGGCGACGACCTCGTGGCTGGCGCTCACGTAGTCGGCACCGACCCAGGCCAGGCCCTCCGGTTCACCCCTGCGGCCCACGTGCACGGCGGGAAAACCGTCTCCGACCAGGCGCCGCAGCTCCTCGGTGGGCGCGTGCCGGCCCAGGAAGAGGCAGCCGTCGGCGAGCCGGACTCGGCTCAGGGCGTCCGGTCCGGCGGCCCCCGCGCCGCCGGAGCTGGAGCCGGTGAAGAGCACGAGGTCGTAGCCGCGGGCGGCGGCCTCCTGCTCCACGCCGACCAGGAAGGGGTAGTACGAGTGCTGCACGTCCGTGGGGAAGGTCGCGGTGAAGCTGAAGACGCCGAGCAGATCGTTGCGCGCGGAGGCGAGCCTGCGGGCCGCCGGGTCGGGCACGTAGCCGAGGCTGAGGGCCGCGTCGAGCACCTTCTGCCGCGTCTCCGGCGAGATCGCGGCGCCCTGCTTCTTGCCGCCGAGCACAAGCGAGACCGTGGCCTGCGAGACCCCGGCCAGCCGGGCCACCTCGGCCTGGCGCGGCCGTGAGGTGCGGCCCGGGGGCGTGGGAGCCCGTCCTGACCTGGCTCGCTTGCGTGGTTTCTCCACCAGCACTCCTCCATCGGGATGACCCCGCCTGCTGTTTATGCGTATTACTAATGCGCATTAGCCAGCACTCTGGGCCTCGGTGGAGCTCACGTCAAGAGGGTGGGCGGGACTGTTTCGCCGGGTGACCCGATGGCTCTGTGGGCGTCACCGCCCCGCCCAACTCGTCATGTTGGGCCGCTGCCGGTACGTCCGCCTCGCCCGCCACTGGCCCTGAACCGCGTCCCTCACCTGGGTAAACTGTTGCCGCCCCGACAAGCCCCGAACAGCAGCAGGAGGCCGGATGCCGCCCCACGACACGTCCGCGCCCGGGGCACCGCGGGAAGGGCACGGGCCGGGCCTGCCGCCCGCCCGTCAGGCTCTCTCGGACAGCGTCTACGAGAACATCAAGGCCATGGTCATGGACCATGAGATCACCCCCGGCGCGCGCGTCAGCATCGAGGCCCTGGCCCGCGCCCTCAGCGTCTCGCCAACCCCCATCCGGGAGGCGCTGGCCAGACTGGAGTCCGACGGCCTGGTGGTGAAGAGGCCGCTCTCGGGGTACCGCACCACCGAGCTGCTGACCCGCCAGGGACTCGAGGAACTCTTCGAGATGCGGAAGCTGCTGGAACCGAGGGCAGCCGCTCTCGCCGCGGTCAACGCCAGTGAGGCTCAGCTCGACGGCATCGAGCGGATCGCGGAGGAGATGCAGTCCCACCCGGGGACTGCCGAGCGCTATGCGGCCTACCGCGACTTCGCCGCCCTCGACCAGCGCTTCCACGACGCGATCGCCCAGGCATCCCAACGGCCGCTGCTCGCGGACGCGGTGGAGCGGCTCCACTCCCATCTGCACATCTTCAGGCTCAGCAGTGTCCTCGGCGCTGATGACCCGACCCGCGCGGAGCACCAGCGCGTGGTTCACGCGATATTGCGCCGCAATCCCGACCGCGCGGCCGAGGCGATGGCGGAGCACCTCGCCTGTAGCCTCCAGCGCCAGCTCAGCCGGGACGAGGAGTCCTGACCGCGCGGCTTCCGACGAGCACGGTGGACGGGTCCGCGAATCATGCCTCCACCGCCTGCGGGCGTACGGCCGAGGTCGCGCGGTCGTGGATGATGCGGATGATCCTGCCGCTCATCCGCTCGTAGTCGCGATCGTTGTCGACCTCACCGCGGATCCGGTGGTCGGCCATCACGACCACCCGGTCCGCGAGCGTGATCATCTCCGCGAGGTCGCTGCTGATCAGCAGAATGGGCAGGCCGTCGCGGGCCAGCTCCCAGATGAGTTCGTGGAAGGCGTGCTTGGTGCGCACATCGACACCGACGGTCGGCTCATCGACGATGAGCAGCCGCGTGTCGGCCGCCAGCCACTTCGCCAGGCTCACCTTCTGCTGGTTGCCACCGGACAGCTCACCGGCGTTCTGCCCGAGCCCGGAGATGCGGATGCCGAGACGTTCGACGAGGTCGTGCGCCACGTCCTGCTCCTCGCGCGAGGAGACGAACCCGAGCGCCTTCGCCAGCTTCTTCCACACCGTCACCGTGATGTTCCGGACGATGGGCTGCTCCAGGAAGACCCCTTCCTCCTTACGGTTCTCGGTCAGATAGCCGATGCCGAAGCCGTGCAAGGCCTGCCGGGGAGAAGTGATACGCGCCGGCTTGCCGTGCACCCGGATCTCGCCGCCGGTGACGCGGTCGAGGCCGAGCATGGCCCTGACCAGTTCGCTGCGCCCCGCGCCGACCAGTCCGTACAGACCGACGATCTCGCCGGGCCGGACGTCCAGGCTGATGTCCCGGTGCCCGGCGGCGGTGGAGACCCTGTCGAACGAGAGCACCGGCGCCGCGGACGTGTCCACCTCCCGTGGACGCATCTCGGTCGCCGAGTGGGCACGGCCCACCATGAGGCTGACCACGTCGTCCTGGGTGTGGTCGGCGAGCGGCGAGGACTCGACCACGGACCTTCCGTCGCGCAGCACGGTGACGGTGTCGCAGATGGCGAACACCTCCTCCAGTTTGTGGCTGACGAAGACGACGCACGTCCCTCGGGCCTTCAGCCGCCGGACCACCTCGAACAGGCGCTCCGCCTCCCGCGGGGAGAGGGAAGCGGTCGGCTCGTCGAGGAGCAGCACCCGGCTCTCGGTGTACAGGGCTTTCGCGATCTCCACCAACTGCTGTTGTGCCACGGACAGTTCACGGACCGGCTGGTCCGGGTTGATGTCCAGGCCCAGCTCACCGAGGCAGGCCAGCGCGGGGGCGGTCATGGCCGCGCGGTCGATGAGACCGCGGCGCGAGGGAGGGCTCTGCAACGTGATGTTCTCGGCCACCGAGAAGCCCGGAATCAGATTGCGCTCCTGGTGCACGACGCCGATGCCGGTGCGGGTGGCCTCCAGCGGTGAGCGCAGCTGGACCTCGCGGCCGCACCAGGTGAGACGGCCGCTGTTGGGAGTGTGCACCCCGGTCAGGACCTTGATGAGGGTGGACTTTCCCGCGCCGTTCTCGCCGAGCAGCGCATGGACGGACCCTGCGGTGAGGCGCAGCCCGACGCCGTCCAGGGCCCGTACGCCGGGAAAGACCTTGACGATGTCCTGGCATTCGAGAAGGACGTTGCTCATCGGGAACCTTCCGTGTGCGGCAGGACGACAGCCGGCTGCGCGTCACTCCGCGGTGGCGCGGGAGGTATGCGGCCGCGCGAACTGCCCTTCTTCTCCAGGTGGGTCTGGTGGATACGGCCGCCGACCACCGTGCCGAGCACGACCAGGCCGATGAGGAAGTTCACCCAGCTCGGGTCGAGCGAGAACTGCGCGCGTGCGGCGTCGATGAGCCGCATCACGAAGGCTGCCAGCACCGTGCCGAGCACGGCGACCGAACCTCCGGTGAGCGCGACGCCGCCGATGATGGGAGCCGCGAAGCTGGGCAGCAGCCAGTCGCCGCCGACACTGCGGTTGACTCCGGGCAGCGACGCCGTCGCGGTCAGGGCGGCCACGCCGATCAAGAGGCCCGACAGGGTGTGGGCGAGCACGATCTGCCGGTCGGTGGAGATGCCCGACAGCCGGGCCGCCAGCGGGTTGCCTCCGGCCGCCAGGAGCCGCCGGCCGGCGGTGCTGCGGTACAGGAAGGCGGCGAGCAGGGCCGCGGCGGCCAGAGCGGTGAGGAACACCAGCGGGACGTTCAGCGGGGCCGCCCTGCCGAGGTCCCTCAGGCCGGCGGAGTAGCCGTCGACGGTGCGCGTGCCGGCCAGCCGGTACTGCGCTCCCTGGAGGATCGTCATCGTCCCGAGTGTGACGATAAAGCCGTTGATCTTCGTCGCCACGATGAACAGGCCCGTCACCAGGCCGACAGCTGTCGCCGTCAGCACACCGGCTGCCACCGCGACCCCGGCGGGCACGCCCTGGTCCGCCATGAGGACGCCAATCAGGCAGGCGGTGAAGCCGCCGAGCGCGCCGACCGCGAGGTTGAGCTGTCCGACGCACAGCGCGACCATCTGGGCCAGCCCGATGAGGACAGGGGTGGCCAGGTACTGGAGGAAGACGCGCACCGAAGGGCCCTCGAAGAACGAGCCGGAGGAGGCCACACCCAGGGCGACGTAACCAGCGAGCACCACGCACAGCAGGGTCATCGTCGTGGAGCGGGAGAAGCGGCGCAGGACCGCGGCGCCCCGGGCTCCCCGATCGTGGATTGTGATCATGTGGAACGCACCACCTTGCGATGGGACACGACGGTGCGCACGCGGTCGGCCGAGAGGGCCAGCAGGAGTACGCATCCGAGGTAGATGTTCAGGCTTTCGAGACCGACACCGAGCAGATCGAGCCCCTTGCGGATGACGCCGACCAGGGACGTGCCCAGCAGGGCTCCCAGTACGGAGACGACGCCGCCGGTGAGCAGGGTGCCGCCGAGCACCGAGCCGAGGAACGAGGGCAGCATGAAGTCGTCCCCGATGGAGGCGCGGAACGTTCCGGTGCCGACGGCGGCCATGAATCCGGCGAGCGCGGCGAGCAGCCCCGAGAGCGTGTGCGCCAGGATGACGCGGCGGCCGGTGGGAATGCCGGACAGCTCCGCCGCCGCGGGGTTGGCCCCGGTGAGCAGCAGCTCCCGGCCGATGCGGGTGCAGGCGTACAGGAAACCGATGCCGAGCAGTGCCAGGACGGTGAACTGCGCCAGCTGCGGTACGACCGGGGATCCACAGACGGGCCCGACGCAGATGTCGGCCAGCGAGTACGAGCGCAGTTCGGCGAGCCCTGACGGCTTGGTGGTGAAGGCGGCGTTCTCGGTCAGGGCCGAGTAGAGCAGGGAGACGAGTCCCAGCAGCGCGAAGTCCATCGCCAGGGTCACGACGAAGGAACTCACCCCTGTGCGGGTGATGATCCAGCCGGTCAGCGCGCCGATGGCGGCTCCGGCGAGCAGGCACAGCAGCAGGCCCAGTGGCAGTGGCAGGCCCAGCCGGTCGTATCCGAATCCCGCGAACAGGGCTCCGAAGGCGGCCATCCGTCCGACGGCCAGGTTCATGTGCCCCACCGAGAGGGCGACCATCTGGGCGAGCGCCACCACGGTCAGCGTCGAGATGTCCCGCAGCAGCGGGAACAGCACGAGCCGCTCGTCGAGGAACGCCGGCTGCAACACGCCGAACAGGGCGCTGAGGCCGACGACGAGCGCCAGCAGGCCGAGCCGCTGGTTGACCCAGAACGGCATGCGGTGCGCGGGACGCGACGGCGCGGCCCCGGCGGTGCCGCTGTCACTGTCCGGCGGGATGACGGGCGTTGTCATGACACCCTCCGGTTGTCGATGGCGTCCATGTCCCAGTCGATGCCGATCCCCGGAACGTCGGGCGCCACGGCCAGCCCGTCGCGGACCGTCAGCTCACTGCGGGTGACGGCCCGCAGCTGCGGGATGTGCTCGACGTACATGCCGTTGGGCACCGCGGCGGCGAGGCTGACATGCAGTTCCATCAGGAAGTGCGGGCACACCATGGTGTTGTGGCTCTCCGCCGTGTGCGCGACCTTGAGCCAGGGTGTGATCCCGCCGACGCGGGCGGCGTCGACCTGCACGATGGAGGCGGCGCCGATCTCGAGGTAGTTGCGGAACTGCATGGGCGAGTACATGGACTCGCCGACAGCGACGGGAATCCGTGTCGCACGCGCCAGCCGGGCATGGCCGCTGATGTCGTCCGCCGGCAGGGGCTCCTCGATCCAGTAGGGGTCGTAGGGCTCCAGCGCGGCTGCCAGCTGGAGGGCCGAGGACATCGTCTGCGACTGGTTGGCGTCCGTCATGATGTGCAGCGAGGGGCCGACAGCCTCTCGTACGGCGCGCAGGCGCTCCGCGTCCTCGGCGGCATGCGGCTTACCCACCTTGATCTTCACACCGGCCCACCCGGCCTTCTGAGCCCGGAGCGCGCCCTTCACCAGTTCGTCGGTGGTCAGGTGGAGCCAGCCGCCCTCGGTGTCGTAGACCGGGACTTCCTGGCGGTGGCCGCCGGCCAGCCGCCACAGCGGCTCGCCCGCGCGCTTGCAGCGCACGTCCCAGAGCGCGGTGTCGACGGCGGCGAGCGCGAGCGAGGTGATGGCTCCGGTGGTGGTCGCGCGGGTCAGAGCGAACAGCCGCTGCCACAGCGCCTCGACGTTGCGCGCGTCCTGCCCGATGAGGACGGGCAGCAGGTGGTCCCGCAGCAGGGCCAGTACGGAGGTTCCGCCGGTGCCGATGGTGTAGGCGTAGCCGGTCCCCGCGCTGCCGTCCGCCGTGGTGATGTCGACGAGTACCGTCTCCTGCTTGACGAAGGACTGCACCGCGTCGGTGCGGTCCGTCTCCACGGCGATGTCGGCCAGCTTGGCCGTGGCGGTCGTGATGATGCTCATCTCGTGATGTCCGTTTTCTGTAGTGCGGGGACGGCAGGGGTCAGCTGCATGCCAGGACGTCGTCAGCGAACTGCTTCTTCAGCTGGTCGGTCTTCGTCTTCCTCGCACTGTCGTAGGTCGCGATGTTCTCCTTGGTGACGACGAACGAGCCGGAGTCCACGGACTGCCCGGGCTTGCGCATAGTGCACTGCTTTGTCTGTAGCAGCGCGAGTGCCCACGCCCCGACCTCGGCCTGTCCCACCGGGTTCTGCACGACGGTGGCGGTGACCGTGCCCTGCTTGATCGAGCTGAGGATCTTGGCGTCGTCGTCGATGGCGACGACCTTCGCCTGCGAACCGGAGCTCCTGACCACGTCGGCGGCGGCAACGGCCGGGTTGTAGGCGGTGGAGACAATGCCCTGGATCTGCTTGCCCTTGGCCGTCAGTAGGTCGGACACCGCCTTCTGCGCGGTCTGCAGGTCCTTGTCGATGTCGGTGACGGTCTGCAGCAGCTTCACCTTGCCGCCCGACTCCTTCACGGCCCTGGCAACGCCCTTGATCCGCAGCTGGGTGTTGGCGTCCACGTTATTGCCCGTCAGGTGGACGATCCTGCCCTTGCCGCCCATCGCGTCGATGGCGGCCTTGGCCGCCTTGTACGCGGCGAGTTCGACGTCCGTGGAGAGGCAGAAGTCGGCCTTGTTCTCCGTACCCGCCGGGCAGGAGCCGAGTGAGGCCACGGCGAAGCCCTGCGACTTCAGGTCCGCGAAGGTGGTGTTGATGTCGGTCGGCGAGACCCCGAAGACGCCGAACGCGTTGTAGCCGCGCGCGGCGAGCGTGGACAGCAGATTGTTCTGCTTCTGCTGGTCCCACTCCGCCGTCTCGTCGAACGTCACGTCCCCGAGCCGGTACGTCTTCTCCGCGTCGGCGCCGGCGGACTTCCAGGGCTGGAAGTAGGGGTGAGCGCCGCCGGGCACGAGCGCGACCTTGGTGGCCGACCCGTCCGCGAGCACGGCCGTGCCGTTGCCCGCCCGCGCGGACGCGGGGCCCTGCCCGCCCGTCGGCTCATCCGAGTTCTTGATCGTGCAACCTGCCGAACCCGTGGTCAGCACCGCGACGGCGACAACTCCCGGCAGGAGAGATCTGGTCCGGAGACGCATCCCCTCACCTCCAGAAATCAAATAGGAAATTGATGCCGCGATAGTGTGCCAGTTGGGCTGTCCCGTCAAGCCCCATGACGAGCACGAGGACCCGTCGACATCCGCCGCAACCATGGACCAGATGCGCGCCCAGAGTCTTCGGCCAGGCAAATTAGCCAGCTGGCCCCCTCCCCCGCAGCCTCACCACTCCCGGGAGCGACGGCCCGAACGGGTCAAGTCCCCCCTCTTGACTGGCCGCCCTCGATCCCACATTCATATAGGAAACTCATTGCAGCGCGTCGCGGTGGGCTCTCATGCGATGCCTTCCCAGGCGTCGGTACCGAAGGTGCCTTTGACATCGGAGGCGATGGTCGTGGGGTCGACCGTGGCCTGGAGGGCGTAGACGGTGGTTTTGCGGGCGCCGCGGACACTGAGGAGTACGGGGCTGTCGCCTGGGTGGTCCGCGAGGATGCGCTTGAGTTCCTTGACGGACTGTTCGGTGATGCGGTGCGCGGGGAGCGCGAGCCTCACGGGGGGTTTGCCGCCGTGCTCGGCGGAGGACACGTCCAGTACCGCGAGTTCTCTGCCGAAGATGTTCACGGTTCCGTCCCGGTCTTCGATCTTGCCCTTGACGGTGATGACGTTGTCTTCGGCCAGTGCGTGCTGCACGAGCCGGTAGGCGGCGGGGAAGAAGAGGACCTCGATGTTGGCATCCCGGTCCGCGAGGTTCACGATGGCCCAGGCGTTGCCCTGTTTGGTCATCTTGAGCTGGATGCCGGTGATCAGCCCGGAGAGCTGTACGTCCCCGGTGGCGCGGCCGGAGGCGAGCAGTTCGGCGATGGAACAGTCCCGTGCCCTGGAGAGGATGTGTTCGGCACCGTCCAGCGGGTGGGCTGAGACGTAGAGGCCGAGCATTTCGCGTTCGGTCGCCAGGAGCTGCCTGCGGGGCCACTCTGCGTCGTCGATGGGGAAGTCAAGACCGAAGGCCGGTTCGCTGCCTTCTTCGCCGCCCAGGTCGGCGAAGAGATCGTCTTGTCCGTAACTCGCCGCTTTCTTCACGGGGATGATCGCGTCGATGGCGTCCTCGTGGATGGCGGTGAGGCCCTTACGGGAATGGTTCAGGGAGTCGAAGGTGCCGGCCTTGATCAGGGACTCCACAGCTCGTTTGTTCAGCGCGGGCAGGTCGGCCTTGTCGAGGAAGTCGGAGAAGGAGGCGAATTTCCCTTTCCGGTGGCGCGCGTCGACAACGGCCTCGATGACGTTGTCGCCGACGTTGCGTACGGACCGCAGCCCGAACCGTACGTCGTCGCCGACGGCGGTGAACTCGGCGACGGACTCGTTCACGTCGGGCTGGAGGACACGGACGCCGTTCTTTCGGGCGTCGGCGAGGTAGGTCGCGGCCTTGTCCTTGTCGTCGCCGACCGACGTGAGCAGGGCGGCCATGTACTCGGCCGGGTAGTTGGCCTTGAGGTAGGCGGTCCAGTACGAGACGAGGCCGTAGCCGGCGGTCTGGGACTTGTTGAACGCGTAGCCGGAGAACGGGAGCATGACGTCCCACAGGGCCTTGATGGCTTCCTCGCTGAATCCGTTGCCCCGCATGCCGCCGTGGAACTTGTCCCACTCCGCGGCCAGCACCTCCGGTTTCTTCTTGCCCATCGCACGGCGCAGCAGGTCGGCGCCGCCGAGGGTGTACCCGGCCAGTTCCCGGGCAATGGCCATGATCTGCTCCTGGTAGACGAGCAGATGGAAGGTGTTGCCGAGGATTGGTTCCAGTGCGTCGCGCAGCTCGGGGTGGATCGGGGTGATCTCCTGGCGGCCGGTCTTGCGGTGCGCGTAGTTGGTGTGCGCGTTGGCCGCCATGGGGCCAGGCCGGTAGAGAGCGTTGACCGCGGCGATGTCCTCGAAGCGGGTGGGTTCCATCTGTTTCAGCAGGACGCGCATGCCGCCCCCGTCGAGCTGGAAGACACCGAACGTGTTGCCCTCGGCCAGCAGCCCGTACGTCTTGGCGTCGTCCAGAGGGATCACGACGGTGGACGGGTCGCCGTCCAGGGGATCCACGGTGGCCAGGCTGATGCCCCGGTTCTCGCGGATGTTCTCGATGGCCTGGTCGATGACCCCCAGGTTCCGCAGCCCCAGGAAGTCCATCTTGATCAGGCCCATGGCTTCGCAGGACGGGTAGTCGAAGCCGGTGATCTTCACGCCGTCCGAGGCGCGCATGTGCAGCGGGATGCGGTCGGTGAGCTTCGTTTTGGACAGGATCACCGCCGCGGCGTGCACTCCGGTGCCGCGGGTGAGCCCCTCCACCCCGCGGGCGGTGTCGATGACCCGCTTCACATCCTGTTCGTTGTCATACAGCTGCCGGATCTCGCCGGCCTCGCCATACCGCTCGTGAGAGGAGTCGAAGACCGCAGCCAGCGGGGCGGACTTGCCGTTCTGGTCCGGCGGGAGCGCCTTGGTGATCCGCTCTCCGTGGGCGTAGGGGTAGCCGAGGATGCGTGAGGAGTCCTTGATCGCGTTCTTGGCCTTGATCTTGCCGAACGTGTTCACCATGGCGGTGTACTCCTCGCCGTACTTCTCGGTCACGTAGCGGACCATCCGGTCGCGCTGACGGTCGTCGAAGTCGAGGTCCACATCCGGCGGGTTGATGCGCTCGGGGTTCAGGAACCGCTCGAACAGCAGGCCGTGCTCCAGGGGGCACAGCTCGGTGATGCGGATGGCGTAGGCAACGATGGATCCTGTGCACGAACCTCGGCCCGGACCGAGCGGGATCTTGTGCTCCCGGGCATGGCGGCAGATGTCCGCCACGACGAGAAAGTAGGAGCTGAAGCCCATAGGGCCGATGACCGACATCTCGGTCTCGAAGCGGTCCATGATGTGCGGGGGGACCGGGGCGCCGTAGCGCATCGCCAGACCTCTGAGGACTTCCTCGCGAAGCCACGACTCCTGCGTTTCGCCCTCGGGTACGTCCGGGAACTGCGGCATCTCGTCGACGTAGTCGAAGACCTCGTCGTAGGACTCGATGCGCTCGGCGATCAGCAGGGTGTTGTCACAGGCTTCCGGAAGCTCCGAGAACAGGCTGCGCATCTCGGCGGCGCTCTTGATGTAGTAGCCGGAGCCGTTGAAACGGAAGCGGTCCGGGTCGTCCTTGTTCTTGCCGACACCGATGCACAGAAGGCTGTCGTGAGCGTCGGCCTGGTCCTCGGTGACGTAGTGCGCGTCGTTGGTGGCCAGGAGCGGGATGCCGAGGTCCTTGGCCAGTCGCAACAGCCCCTGGCGGACGTCACGCTCGATGTCCAGGCCGTGGTCCATCAGTTCCAGGAAGTAGTTCTCGCGGCCGAAGATCTCCTGATATGCCGCCGCGGCCGCCTTCGCCTCGTCGTATTGGTTCAGCCGCAGCCGGGTCTGGATCTCCCCCGACGGGCAGCCGGTGGTGGCGATGATGCCGTCCGGCCGCTCGGCGATCAGCTCCCGGTCCATACGCGGCTTGCCGGCGGGGAACTGACCCTCGTAGCTGGCCTGCGTACTGAGCCAGAACAGATTCCGCAGCCCCTGAACGTCCCGCGCCCACATGGTCATATGGGTGAAGCGGCCGCCACCGGAGACATCCTTCGAGCCCTCGCCGCCTTCGCTCATGGCGCGACGGCCTCCCGGCCCCCAGAACTCCTGCTTCCGGACGAAGCGTGAGGACGGTGCCACGTACGCCTCGACACCGATGATCGGTCTGATGCCCTCGAAGCCCTTCGCGACCTGCGCGAACTCATAGGCGCCGAACATGTTGCCGTGATCGCTCATGGCGATCGCGGGCATCCCCTGCCGGGCCACCTCACGGAACATGGGCGTCAGCTTCTGTGCACCGTCGAGCATCGAATACTCGGTGTGATTGTGGAGGTGGACGAAAGAATCCGGCACGAGTGGAATGACCTCCAGTGTCTGGGCACAAGCTCAACCGCACGTTGACCACAGACATGAAAGCGGGCGGTGCACAGGGGAATCAAACAACCATTTCGGCGAAATGAACAACGAATGGTTGTGCCAGTAGGATGAGCGCCGTGGATCTCACCGCCGTACGCACCTACGTCACGATCGTCGACACAGGGCAGTTCCAGGAGGCAGCCACCGCTCTCTCGGTCACCCAACAGGCGGTCTCGAAGCGCATAGCCACACTGGAGAAGGACCTCGGCGTGCGGCTGTTCAGCCGGCCGGCCCGTGGAGCCAAGCTGACCATCGACGGGCAAGCGTTCCTCCCCCACGCCAGGGCGCTGCTGCAAGCCGAGGAGCGGGCAGCCGCATCCGTACGGCCCGGGCGCCGGGCACTGCGCGTCGACGTGATCGGCCGACAGCTCTGCACGGCGGGCCTGCTCCGCGCATTCCACCATGCGCATCCCGGAACCGATCTCGATGTTGTGACCCTGTTCAACTCCGACGAGGCCATCGCCGCCGTACAGGCCGGCACGATTGACGCCACCTTCCGCGCCCTTATCGCGCCGGGCCGACAGCTGCCCGACGGCGTCGAGTCCGCCGTGGTCTTCGACGAACCGCTCCACCTGTTCACGGGCCCTGGTCACGAGCTTGCGGACGCCCGGTCCATCGCTCCCGCGCAGCTCGCCGGCCGCCGGATCTGGATGCCCGGCAACGCCGCCGACACCGAATGGGCCGCCTACTACGACGAACTCGCCGCCACGTTCGGCATCACCATCGACTCGATCGGACCCAACTTCGGCATCGAGCCCCTGCTCGACACCATCGCGGACTCCACGACGCTGGCCACCTTCGTCAGCGAGCAGACCCCGCTTGCCTGGCCCGCCGGCCACGACCTGCGGCGCATCCCCCTCCGGGACCCGACCCCGGTCTACCCGCACTCGCTGATATGGCGCACCGACAACCCCCACCCCGCCCTTGCCACCCTGCGCCGCCACCTCACCTCCGCCTACCCCGGCCGCCCCAGCACCGGCATCTGGACCCCGAAATGGTCCCAACCCGCTCACCCTGAACACGCATGACCGCCGATTCCGGCGTCAGCGCTGTCCCCCCTGGCGCGTCACCGGTCGCGGCCTTGTCGCGCCGCATCCCGCTCCCTCCGAGGTGCGGTCATGTGGCCGATAGCGCCTGCGTCATCCGGCGCGCAGGCTGGAGACATGGACACGATCGCGCTTGGAAACCTGGAGATCACCCGCGTGGTCGAGGTGCCCAGCAAGGGCAGGGCCCGCGACTCCATCTTCCCCGACGTGCCCGTCGAGCACTGGCAGGCGCACGAGAACTGGCTCGCCCCCACCTTCCTGGACCCGGCCGCCGACGAGATCCGCATCATGAGCCAGACCGCCTGACGGACGACGGAGAGTGGCGAGCGACCTTCCCCAACGCCCAGTACGTCATCTCGCGTGCGGACTTCGACTACTGGAACCCGGCCAACGGCCACCGGACCCGCGCCGGCCCGCGGATGGCCAACGTCTTCGAGGACAGTGTCGCCCCCGTGCACCAGGCCGGGCAGACCGTGCTGTGGGAGGGCGACCACTACGACATCGGCGCCCAGCTCCGCATCGAACCCTCCCCCGGCCATACGCCCGGCTCCTCGGTCGTATGGCTGCGGTCGGGCCCGGCCCTGGCGGTGTTCGCCGGGGATCTGCTGCACAGCCCTCTGCAGATCGTGGAGCCGGCCGACTGCCCCATCTTCGACGAGGACGAGCCCCGCGCACGGGACAGCCGGCGCCGGGTGCTGGGAGAGGCCGCGGACCGGGGCGCCCTGCTGTTTCCCGCGCACTTCCCCGGGCCGGGCGCAGCCGAAGTGCGGCGCGTAGGCGACCGGTTCGCGGTGAAGGAGTGGGCTGCGTGGCAGTGAGGCCTTCCGCGGCATCCTGTGCGCGGGCAGCGGCATCGGGAACGCTCATGGGCCGGTGAACCAGTCGGCGTGTGTCCGGACGAAGTCGGCCACACCCGAAGGGGACCGCCCGGTGACCCGCTCCACACCGTCCGCCTCGCGGTCGTACCGGTTCTCCGCATGGCGGCGGGCCATGGTGGAGATGTGCTGGAAGACTTGGTCCGGCAGCCCCAGCGGCCTGAGATCGTGGTCGATCCACTCCTTCAGGGGGACGTCACGGTAGCCGACCGGCCGCCCCAGGACTGCCGATCGCAACCGGAGCCGTCCGCCGGGCACACGAGTTGTGGATTGAGCAGCTGACGTCTATCGAAGCTGTTCCCATGCGGTCCGGGTGAGTTCGTACTCGACTTCGCCATGCTCGGAGCCCTCGATCGCCTCCGGCCAGTCCCCGGTGAAGTTCCGGACGAAAGACAGGCCCGACTTCTCCATGACACGGCGGGAACGGGTGTTGACGGCCATGGTGTCCGCGGTCACCCGCTCGACCCCCAGTTCCGTGAACCCCTTGTGGATCAGGGCCCGGGATCCCTCAGTGGCGTAGCCGCGCCCCCACGCCGCCTGGTTCAACCGGTAGCCGAGTTCGACCACGGCGGGACTGTGATCCTCCAGCGGCCGGAACTCGAACCAGCCCAGGAAGGTGCCGGTGGACTTCTCCTGCGCGGCCCAGTAGCCGCGGGTCTGCCAGCACGGGTAGTCGCGCAAAAGCCGCGGGAGAATCCTCGTCTCGATGGCCTCCCGGCTGGTGGCGCGCCCGCCGTTGATGAAGCGCATAACCTCGGGATCGTTGTCCAAGGCAAACAGGTGGTCGGTGTCGGCCGCCGTGACCGTACGCAGGATGAGCCGGTCGGTCTGCAGGAAGATGAGCATGCCGCGATCTTCTCCACCGCCCGACCAAGCCTGCCATCGGTTTTCCGACCGGCGGCAGGCGATGGTGTTCATGCCGCGTGAGCCTCGGGACGTCGGCACGGGGGCGGTCAGGCCGTCGGAGCCTCCGGGAAGTCCGGCCGCTCGGGGCCGTGCGGGATGTCGATGCGTTCCTCGCCCGTGCGCAGCGCCCGCAGGATGACCCTGCCGGCGTACTCGGGGCTGTGCGCGACCAGACCGGACGGCGCGTTGCTTCCGTCGCGGAACCGTGCTCGACGCCGTCGCCGCGACCATCCGGCGCGCCCGGCACGCCGGCCGTACCGATCCCGGACTGCGACTGGCGCTGGACAGTGCGGACATCGCACTGCTGCCCGTCCCCTCCGAGGACCGGGGTCTGGACGTCGAACCACTGCTGACCGAGCCCCGGCTGGTCGCCCTGGCAGCGACCGATCCGCTGGCCACCCGCCCGTGCCTGCGCCTGGCCGACCTGGCCGGCGGCGACGGTGCTGGCGGTGGCGATGGCCGGAGGCCGCGGACCGGCACTCCCCCGCCGCTGGCCGGGACCGGGCCGAGGCGCCTGGACCTGGCGCAGATCTTCAGCCTGATCGAACTGGGGAGCACGCAGGCCAGAGGGCACGCCCAACGGGCATTGCCCTTACCGGCGCTGCTCACCGTCGCTGCGGGTCCGCCGGAGCGTGAAGGTGTCGACGGGTTCGACGCGGCCGTGGAGCCCGGTGACCGCGTAGTAGGTCACCGACATCGTGGTACAGCCGCCCGGTTCGGTGCCGGGGTCGACGGAGAACGCGGCGAAGCCGTAGGGGTTCACCCGGTCGCGCACCGCCGACCACGGGGCCGCCTCCGTCACATGGACCGGGGTCCTGTGACCGCCCGTCCCGGTGGCTCCCACACCGGTGATGACATTGCATTGCGGGGTGTCGAACAGGACGTCCATCGACGGGATCGAGGTGCCACCGCCACCGATGACCATGTGCACGGTTCCCTCGGTGGTGTCGACCAGATCGGTGCGGGTGGCGGCGGGAGTCGGCGTCATGGTGTCGTTGGGCTGCCGGCCGCGGATCGGGTGGGACCGCTCGTAGTGGTGTTCATGGCCGCAGACGACCAGGTCCACGCCGTACTTGTCGAAGAGCGGCAGCCGCTCCTCCCGTTGGCCAGGCTCACGACGCGTACCGAGCCGACGGTGAAGGCGTACCACAGCCCCTGGGTCTCGTCGTCGCCACCGTTGCCGGGCAGCGAGAAGTACGCCTGGTAGGCGGCGAACCCGATCGGCCCGTTGCCCAGCTCGTTCTCGTGGTCGCCGGCCGCGGGCCTCCACGGCCGGAACCGCGAGGACCGGCTGGTCATGTCGAACCAGTCCGACCAGGTGCGCAGCCGGTCCTCGGAGAGATTCGCGTAGCACAGATCGCCGTTGACGAGGTGGAACAGTGGCGCGATCCGCTCGACGGCGGTGGTCACATCGTTGGCGTACGGCGAGCCGAGGTTGTCGTTGAGACAGGTGAGCCTCTCGGTGATCTTCGGCGGCTTGGGCCCGTTCAGCTTGCCCACCGTGGGTGTGCCCTGGTCGCCGACGCCTCCGTGGCGCACCATCTGCCGGTGTCCGACGTACCCGACCCGCCCGATGCGCCCGATGCGCCCGACCGAGCGCCGATATGCCCGACCACCGCGGGATCACCCGAACAGGAGCCTTGTTCGACTGATCCCGCCTGAGCGGTAAGTGGAAGCCTTCGGGCAGGTTTGCTCGGCTGCTCTATTGGTCTGGCGGGATCCACGTGATCCTCACGGCTCCGCTGCCGCCCGCGCCGCCGTTGGTGTCCGAGTCCCCGGGGCCGCTGCCGCCGACGCCGATACCCTCATCGCTGTCGGCGGGTGGGATGCCGTAGGGCTTGCGGGGGTCGGTCTCTGAGCAGCCCTTGTAGCTGGCGTATTCATTCCGCAGAAGGCTCCAGCCCTGACTACCGCCTCCCCCTCCTCCTTCCCAGGCCCCGCCGCCGCCTGCGCCGTAGCCGCCCCAGCCGCTTCCACCGCCACCGCCGCCACCGCCACCGCCGGTATACGCCACGCCGATGCCGAGGCCGCCACCGTTGTCGCCCCCACCGCTGGGAAGAAATTTGTAGTACCCCCCAGAGCCGCCGACACCACCGCCGCCACCACCGCCTCTGGGAGAACCGAGGTCGATCACGTTGCCGCCGCGGCCGTGGCCCGGGCCGGCGCCACCGCCGCCGGCAGCCCCTCTCTTTTGGTCGTCAGAGTCCTCGCCGTCGGTATCCCATCCGTCGCCACCCTTCGCTGACGGCCGGTACTTGGTGCTGCCGCTGTCGCCACCCTTGAGGTCGTCGCCGCCGGCAGCGGCGACGACTTCGTCACCACCGGCGACGAGGTCGCCCTCTTTGCCGGGGGCGCCGCCGCGGACCATGGGGTGCTCGGGGTTGGTGTATCCGTCGCCGGCCCCGCCGTCACCGCCGGCGATCTGTATATAGCCATGATTGTCGCTGATATATCCGGTGCCGCCGCCGTGGCCGCCTCCGGCGGCGATGAGGGTGGCCAGGCCCTCGGTTGCGGCGTTGCGGGTGTGGTCGCCAGGCTTGCCGATGTGGAAAGTGAGTGAGGTGCCGTCCGGGCTGTAGGTGTCCTGGAGGTAGGCACCGGCCCCACCGGCAGCGCCAACGCCGGTCCCTCTGTACGAACCGATGCCAACGCCGGTGCCGCCGTTTCCGCCGGGTCCCCACGGTTCTACGGTGAGCTCTTTGACACCGTTGGGGATGGCGAAGGTGATGTTGCCATCTGCGTCCGTGTCGTCGTGGGTGACGGTCTTGGAGACCGAGACCGTGGACTTGGGGGTACTGGGTGTGCAGATGGCGTACTGGCTGTTGTGGAAGAGGTAGCCGGTGTCCTTGGGTGTTCCTTCGCTGTCGAGCTGGGGGGCGGCGCAGTCGATGGTGCCGGTGTGGTCGTCCCAGGTGATTCCCCAGGTGTCGTGTGTTCTTTGGATGCCAGGAGCGGGGGCTCCTCTTTTCCAGAGGCAGCAGTATTCGCCGGAGAAGAACCAGACGTAGTGGTTGCCCTCGCCGTCCACGTAGGGGAGGGCTGCGTCGATCCCGTTGTTGAAATTCACATCAGCATTGGAAGGGAGGTTTTTGAAGGTATCCTTGATGGACTTCGCGTGGGGTTCGGGGGCGGTTCCGTCGACGGCTACCTTGAGACACTGACTACCTTTGAACAGGTAGATGGAGTCTGCGGACCAGTAGGTGAGCGCGGCGTCGACGTCCCTGTCGAAACCGCCGGTCGGCACATATCCACCGACCATGTCCGTAATGGTGCCGGATTCCTCGAATGCACCGGTCCCGGGCGTGCCATCGCTCCATTCGAAGCGGGTATACCGGTCGCCGTGCAGGAAATAGGTGCTGGTCGGGATGATCTCCGTGGACTTGGGTTTCTGGGTAGGGTAATGGGCTGGCACTGTGAACGCCGCGCCGGCCTCGAATGGAATTAATGGCATGAATCTTCCTTACTGCGAAGAGATCCGACACTGGAAACCCCGAACTCGATGAGGCGTGATCCACGGCGGCCTCCAGGAGATCGCGGTCATGCCGTGATACGTCGGCAACCAGCTGTCTCCCCTCTGTGATGGAGCAGTGATCTTCAGGGGGTGTTGAGCGGCAGTCGAAATGCCCATGTCATGGGCGGGGCCGCGGCGTTGAGCATGCCGTCGCCGGCCTTCTCGCCGCCCGCAGCGAAGCCCTGCACGAACCTAAACAGGATGAGCAACAGCGGCGCGACCCAGCAGCTGACCTAGACTCACGTTTGTTGGATTTTGATCGTTGGCATACGCGACCGGCGTTCACCTATGTAGAGCCACCTACGTCATACTGCGCTGATATCGCGCGTAGATACGGCCCGATCAATTCACCGATGCCCCACGATGGTGGCACACCGGAGACTGCCATGTTCCTTTATGGTTTGTTGTGTTGACATCTGTCGTGACGCGTGTGACGGTTGCGAGGCCTGCTCCTGGCCTGGATGTGCACTGTTCGTTCATCAACGGAAAGTGAGAATCATGAGCTCAGGAATACGGCGCCGCAGCATTCTGTCCGCGGCCACGCTGAGAAGCGCAGTCGGTTCGCTCGGTCTCTCCGTGGCGGCGTCGGCAGAGCCGGCGCTCGGCGCCGAACCGCCGGCGGCCGTGCTGCCCACCGAGGACGGGTACGACCTGTGGCTGCGGTACAGGCAGGTGGAGGACTCCGCTCAACTCACCCGATACCGGGCTGCCTTGGAGGCCCTGGTCTGGCAAGGAGGCGGCCCGCTCCAACAGTCGGCGGTGGACGAGTTGGTCCGCGGGCTCACCGGGCTGCTCGGCACACGGGTGAGACCACGCACCAGCGCCCCCTCACGCGCGGCACTTGTGGTGGGCACCCCGACAAGTTCCGCCCTGATCCGAGAGCTCGTCCCCGCGGCCGACCTGGCCGAGCTGGGCGACGAGGGCTACGTCATCCGCAGGGTCACCCGGCGCGGCGAGGACTTCACCGTTGTGGCGGCCCACGCCGACCGCGGTGTGCTCTACGGTGCGTTCCACCTGCTGCGCCTCGTACAGACCCGACGGCCGCTGGAACACGTCGACCTCACGGAGCGCCCGGCCGCCCCGCTGCGCGTGGCCAACCACTGGGACAACAAGAACGGTTCGATCGAGCGCGGCTATGCGGGCCGGTCCTTCTTCGACTGGGAGAAGCTGCCGCAACTCGACAACCGGTACACGGACTACGCGCGTGTCCTGGCCTCGCTCGGCATCAACGGCGCCGTGATCAATAATGTCAACACGCCCGCGGACTACCTCGCCGAGCCGTTCCTGACCAAGCTGGCCGCGCTGGCCGGTGTGCTGCGCCGCTACGGCGTGGCACTGTACGTAACGGCGAACTTCGCCGCCCCCATCGACTTGGGCGGGCTGGACACCGCCGACCCCTTCGACCCGGGGGTGCGCAGCTGGTGGACAAAGAAGGCCGAGGAGATCTACGGCAAGATCGAGGACTTCGGCGGCTTCCTGGTGAAGGCCAACTCCGAGGGTCGGCCCGGGCCGTTGGACTACGGGCGCACCCACGCCGACGGGGCCAACCTGCTGGCGGGCGCGCTGAGGCCGTACGGCGGGATCGTGATGTGGCGGTCGTTCGTGCACGACAGTGACGAGAAGTGGGACCGGCAGGCCTACCTCGACTTCACGCCGTTGGACGGGAAGTTCGCGGACAACGCCGTGGTGCAGATCAAGAACGGGCCGATCGACTTCCAGGTCCGCGAGCCCGCCCACCCTCTCTTCGGCTCGCTGCCGCGGACCAACTCCGTGATCGAACTCCAGGTCACGCAGGAGTACACAGGGCACGCCACCCATCTGTGCTATCTGGTTCCGCAGTGGAAGGAAGTCCTGGACTTCGACACACTCAAGGCGGGTGAGGGCAGCACCGTGGCCCGTGTCGTGACCGGCCGGGTGCACTCCTACTCGCACTTCGGATTCGCCGGCGTGATGAACTTCGGCGATGCCAGGAACTGGACCGGCTCACACCTGGCCGCCGCCAACACCCACGGCTACGGACGGCTCTCCTGGAACCCGGACCTGTCCGCGCAGGACCTGGCCGCCGAGTGGACCCGGATGACCTTCGGCAACGACCCCGACGTCGTCAAGACCGTCTCCGCCCTGCTTCTGGGCTCCTGGCGCACCTACGAGGACTACACCTCGCCGCTGGGCACGGGATATCTCACCCATCCGCCGGACGGCTCGGTGACCGGGCACTTCGACCCGAGCCCGACGACGACCACCCAGTTCCACAAGTCGAACCGCGAGGGCATCGGCTACGACCGCACCGCCGCCACCGGCAACGGCTACACCAAGCTGTACGCGCCGGCGACACGGGACGCCTACGAGTCGCTGGACAACTGCCCCGAGGAACTGCTCCTCTTCCTGCACCATGTCCCGTACACCCACCGGCTGGACAACGGCAAGACCGTGATCCAGCACATCTACGACACGCACTTCTCCGGCGCGGCGCGGGTGGCGGACATGCGCACGGACTGGGAGGAGCTGCGCCGCCGCGTCGACCACCGGCGGTTCACCGACGTGCGCCGCCAGTTCGGGGAGCAGATCACCAAGGCCGCCCAGTGGCGGGACACCCTGGTCGCCTACTGGTTCGAACTGAGCCGGATCCGCGACGAGCGCCGCAGCTGGCTCCAGGCGATCGTCGCCCCAGCCGACACGGCGCTGATGGGCGGGGAGCGCAACGAGCTGCCGGTGCAGGTGGTCAACGCGACGGGCTCCGGGCTGCGCACGGTGACCACGCTGGAGGTACCCGGGGGCTGGCGGTCCGAGGAGGCGACCTGCTACGTGGCCTCGCGGGAGGCCGAGACGGTGAAGCTGCCCGTCGTGCCGCCGCGGACCCCCGCGCTCGCCACACTGCACGCGCGCCCGAGGTCGGGCGCGGTGCAGGTTCTCGACTCCTCTCTGCGCAGCCTGGCCAGGGCCGTCGTCGTGCCACCCGCCGCGCGATGCGTACACGCGCTGGACGCCGGGCCCAACTCGGCGCCGGTGCTGAAGGACTACACCCGTCTCTCGCCGGCCAGCAGCTGGCACGAGGGCGCCGACTTCGGCTGGGTCGGCAACACGCCTGACGCCACGGACACCGGACTGTTCGATATCGTCCGCCGGGACTACGTACGCGACGGCGCCCCGACCGTGCTACGGCTGAAGCTGCCCGCCGGGCGCTGCACCGCGCATCTGCTCACCGGCGACCCCAACACCTTCAACAGGTCGCTGATCGTCCGCGTGGACGGGATGGAGAAAGCCCGGAGCGAGCAACTCGACGGCCGGGAGTTCACCTGGCTCCGGATCCCGCTGGACGGCGGATCCTCCGGACGCGAGGTGGACCTGGAGCTGTCCGCGCAGGAGGACGAGACCTGGCATCTCAGCGCCTGCGTAGTCCTGGCGGACGGCCAGGAGCGGGCCTAGCACCGAAGTGGTAGCCGGTCTCTTTGCTGAAGGGGAGCGTGCCTGCGGGGCGTTGGCGTCCGTCCTGGTCGAGTGCGCCGACGATGCCGCTTTGGGGGTCCTGCCAGGAGCGCAGTCGTGCGATCTGCTCGTCCGCGGGCAGCGGGAGCGGGGCGTGTCCGAGGAGCAGGTCGGCGATCCCGCGCGGTCACGGTCGTCGCAGCCGGTGTGGGGCCCGGCGAGGAGGGCGACATCGAGCTGCCGGCCGATGTCGAGCGGGACCTGCGCAAGCCGACCGCGCTCGCACTCACCCTCACCGTGCGGACCCGGGAACCGTCGCCGTGGGCCGAGGCAGGGACCGAACTCGCCGCGCTCCAGGTCCGCCTCCCGGTCCGTCCGGAGCAACCGTCCTGGGCCGCGGCGGGCTCGGTGGCGCGCAACGACGGCCAGGTCACCCACGAGCTGCTGGTGCGGTCCCCGCGCCTGTGCCTGTGCCTGTGCCTGTGCCTGTGCCTGTGCCTGTGGCGGGCCCTGACCGACAACGACGCCTCCTACTCCCTGGACAACAAGTTCGTCCGCTCGGGCTTCTCTCCCTCCAACCGGCCGACACCGAGGTGGCGGCGGGCGCCGAGCGAACCGCGGTGACCACGGTGTACCGCGCGGCCTATGGCGACACGGTCCGGCATCGGCGGCGCATCATCCAGCGTGGCGACGGGTACTTCACCTTCGACGAGGAGGTCTGGCTGCCGGAGGAGTACGTGGACGTGCCCAGGGTCGGCATGGAGTTCGAGCTGGCCGAAGGCTTTGACACCGCGAGCTGGATCGGCCTCGGCCCATGGGAGAACTACCCGGACCGCTCCTCCTCCGCCCTGCGGGGGCGGTGGAGCAGCCCGATCGACAAGCTCACGGTGCCGTACATCCTGCCGCAGGAGAACGGCACCCGCGGCGGCACCGTGCGACTGGAGCTCACCGGGCCCGCGGGGCAGGCCATGATCTCCACGGAGTTGCCCTGCCATGTCACCGTGAGCCGGCACACGCACGCACGACCAACTGGAGAACACGAGCCACTGGTGGAAGCTGCCGGACAGCGCGGCGACCGTCGTACACGTCGACATCGCCCATCGGGGAGTCGGCACCGGTCGCCTCGGCCCGGACACCCGGCCCCGGCACCGGCTCCACGCCAGGCACTAGGCCTGGCGCTGGCACCTGCTGCTGGAGAAGTAGCCCCGCCCCGGCGCCCGCCGCACACGATGTGCCGGCGTCACCGACGAGGAGAGCGAAATGCCGAGGGATGAGATCTCCCTTCAGCTGTACACGGTTCGATCGCGACTCGAGGACGACTTGGAGGGAACACTGGCCCGCATCGCGGAGATGGGCTACCGCACCGTGGAGCCGTACAGCTTCGTCAATCGGGCGGAGCGGCTGGCAGACGCGCTGCTCAGGTACGGACTGTCCGCGCCCACCGCGCACGCCGCGCTGCTCCGGGACGATCGAGCCGCCATCTACGCCGCGGCCCGGCGTCTCGGGGTCACCACTGTCATCGTGCCCATGGTCAAAGCCGAGCACTGGCAGACCGCCGATGACATCAAGGGCATCGCACAGGACCTGAACCGAGTCGCGGCCGAGGCGGCCGATCACGGCCTCACGGTCGGGTACCACAACCACCATTTCGAACTTGAGTTGAAGGTGGACGGCGTGCACGCGTTGGAGGTCCTCGCGGATCACCTGGCGGATGAGGTGATCCTCGAGGTGGACACGTACTGGGCCGCCGTCGGAGGCGCGGACGTGCCGGTCCTGCTCACCAGGCTCGGCGACCGGGTCAAGGCCCTGCACGTGAAGGACGGGGACCGCTCGATGAACAACAAAGCCCAGGTGGCGGTCGGCGACGGCGTCATCCCGGTCAGGGACATTCTGGCCGCGGCTCCGAACGCGCTGCGCGTGGTCGAGCTCGACGACTTCGACGGCGACATCTTCGACCCGGTCGCGAAGAGTTTCAGGTTTCTCTCCGACAAGGACGCCCTGGCATGAGCACGGTCGGCACCGGAGTAACCGGCGCCGTGGACGCCAGACCACCGACGAACCCCACAGGAAAGCTGATATGACGGCCAAACACGCCCTCGTGGTTCGCGGCGGATGGGTAGGCCATGCCCCCGTGCCCGCCAGCGACCGCTACGCCGCCGTGCTCAAGGAGGCCGGCTACCGGGTCACGGTCTCCGACTCCCTCGACAGCTATCTCGACCAGGAACTGCTGGCCGCCACGGACCTGATCGTGCAGTGCTGGACGATGGGAGAGATCACCCGCGAGCAGGTGACCGGCCTGTCCCGTGCGGTCCGTGCCGGGACCGGCTTCGCCGGCTGGCACGGCGGGATCATCGACTCCTTCCGCTCCCAGCCCGACTACCAGCTGATGACGGGCGGCCAGTTCGTCTACCACCCCCGCGAACACACCACCTACCAGGTCCGGCCGCTGCCCGCGGCCGCCGGCCACCCGATCGTCGAGGGGCTCACCCCGTTCCTCGTGACCACCGAGCAGTACTACCTCCACATGGACCCGGCCGCAGAGGTACTCGCGGTGACCGACTACGTCGCCGATCCCGACCACCCCGAACTCGCCCATACCGTCATGCCCGTGACCTGGACCCGGTCCTGGGGCGCGGGCCGGGTGTTCGTCACCGCGATCGGCCACAACCTGGCAGACCTGGAGATACCCCAGGTCCACTCGATGATCACGAAGGGAATGTCATGGGCAACCCGCTCGCCGCACACCCCGAACTCCGCATAGGCCTCGTAGGCGCAGGAAAGATCAGCAACGCCTATCTCTCCACGATTCCGCGCTTGAACAACCTGCGGCTGACCGCCGTCGCCGATCTGGACACCGCGCGCGCCGCCGCCGCTGCGGACACGGTACCTGGAGCCCGCGCCACCACCCTCGACGGGCTCTACGAGGCAGAGGACGTCGACTTGGTCCTCAACCTCACCATCCCGGCCGCACACGCGGAGGTCGCCCATGCCGCCATCGACGCCGGCAAGCACGTCTACGGCGAGAAACCACTCGCCGCCACCACCACCGAGGCTCGCGCTCTGCTGGATGCCGCCGCCGGCGCCGGCGTCCGGGTCGGCTGCGCCCCGGACACCGTCCTCGGCACTGGCGTGCAGAGCGCCCGCGCAGCACTGGATGCCGGTGACATCGGCATCCCGGTCGCCGCGACCGCCTTCATGGTCAGTGGTGGCCCCGAGCGCTGGCACCCCGACCCGGAATTCTTCTACCGCCCGGGCGGCGGCCCGCTTCTGGACATGGGCCCGTATTACCTGACCGCGCTGGTGACCCTGCTGGGACCGGTCCGCCGGGTGGTCGGAATGGCCTCGACCTTCCGTGCCAGCCGTACCATCGGCAAAGGTCCCCGAGCCGGAGCGCAGGTCCCGGTCGAGGTCGCCACTCACGTCACCGGCGTACTCGAACACCACTCCGGCGCCCTGTCGACGCTGATGATGAGCTTCGAAGTGTGGGCCGGCGCACTTCCCCGGATCGAGGTCTACGGCACGGACGGCTCACTCTCCGTTCCCGACCCCAACAGATTCGACGGACCGGTGCGGCTCTTCAGAGCCGGTGCCCAGGAATGGGAGCAGCTTCTGGTACGAGGCGGCTACCAGGACGCCTCCCGCGGCTACGGGGTCGCCGACCTGGCCCGAGCCGTCGCCCGGGGTGGACCGCACCGCGCTGACGGGGAACTCGCCTACCACGTCCTGGATGTGATGGAGTCCATGCTCGCCGCGGCTGAGAGCGGCAGGTCAGTCCGGGTGGGCAGCAGCTGCGACCGGCCGGCCGCTGTACCCGCAGACGCCCGCCCCGAGGAGCAGTAGACAGGGGTCTTGGCCCCGGGCGACCTGTTCGGAGCGGCGAAGGCCCACAAATAGCTGGCTTGGTTGCGCCGGTCGTTCTTCACCCAGCGGCGACGCGATGCTTGACTTCTTGCCGGAGGCGCGGGTGACGGGCGAGGAGTCCGCGTATGCCTTCAGTCCCCAGGCGTTGGCGAAGCCGGTGCGGTCGTTACCGATCATGACGGCAGCGGCGGTCGGAGCCGCTCCCGGCGTTCAGCCGGGTGCCTCGGATGGCCAAGCAGACCGCGTACGAGATCCAGGTCGGCACCGCACCCGGCAAAGCCGATGTCTGGCGCAGCGACAAGGTGGCGAGTTCGAACAGCACCGAAGCAGCCTACGACGGTGGCGCGTTGCACTCGGAGGACGCGTACTTCTGGCGGGTGCGGACCTGGAACGACAAGGGTGCGCCCGGCGCGGGCGGGCTCGTGCCGGTTCAACACCCGGTGACCTGACCGCGCAGACCACCGCACCGTGCCTCGTTGTGCCCACGCTCGACGGCGCCGGGGGCGACCAGCGCGACGAGTTCCACCAGGACCACGCGAGCGGTCGCCTTCTGGCAGCCGTCCGTCCTGGCGCCGGGCCCGAAGCCGTACCGGATTTCTGCCGTACCCGTTCCCGCGGCCCGCACGGCGCTAGCGTTGGGTCCCATGATCGTATGGCTCAATGGCACCCACGGCGCAGGCAAGACAACGACCAGTGCATTCGTGCAGCAGCTGATCCCGGATTCACGGGTGTTCGACGCCGAGAAGGTTGGCGAGACGCTCATGGACATCACGCCGGGGCTGCCCAGGACGGACAACTTCCAGCACTGGCCGCCGTGGCGGCCGCTGGTCGTCGAGACCGCCCGCCGCGTACTCGACTACACCGGCGGCACTCTGGTGATGCCCATGACTGTCCTGGTCGAGCAGTACTGGCGCGAGATCAGCACGGGCCTGGCCCAACATGCCATCCCGGTAAGGCACTTCGTCCTCCACGCTGACCAGGACACCCTCCGCGGGCGCATCGAGGGGGCACATCCCGTCCCCTCCCCGTTCCGCCTCAAATACCTCGAGCCCTACGCCGAGGCGGCCCGCACGTGGCTACACGGCGAGGCCGAGGTCGTCGACACCACGCACCTCACGCCCGCCCAGGCCGCCCTTCAGATCGCAGAGGCCGTCAAGAGTTGAGGTCTGCCCGCCACCTGGCACCAACAGGCGCGACGTCGATAGGGCTCAGGGAGAGGTACACACAGTCCAGCACGGAATGAGTCACCAAAGGTCACACTCGGTTATTCTTGGGTGGCCCCGAGGTTCAGTAGCCGCTCGACCTCCTCCTCGCGCGTGGTCTTCGGACGCCCGTGATCAATACACCTAGTCGGCTGCCATGGCGCGGCGGACGCTCTCGCGGAGCAGGGCGCGACGTTGCTCGTGCAGTTCGGGGGGCTCCTGTGCGGTCGCCGCGTAGACATTGCTGACGGCGACCGCGCCATGGACATGGCAATCACCCATGGCCATCACGTCGAACGGGTCTCCCTGGCGCACCACGCCGGCGGCCTGGGCCTCGGCGATGGCGCCCAGCTTGTGGTCGTCGAGGCGGTCGGGGTCGTCGACCAGGTGGCCGGCCGGGCGTCGCTCGAGGCGCGCCCATGTGGCCAGCCGGATGAGGTCGGGGCGGCGGAGATACTCGTCGTAGAGGCGCACGGCCCAGTCCGCGAGGTCGGTGGCGTCGATCATGCGCTTACCGTGAATAGACCGAACAGTCTGTCTATGAGGAGGCGCCATGAGGAGCACCATTGGTTGGCAGGTGGAAGGTCCGTCGTCGACACTGCGGCGGACGCCACTGGAACGGCGCGACCTGCGCCCCGACGACCTCGCGGTCCGGGTGGACTACTGCGGTGTCTGCCACACCGATCTGCACGCCGTCAGCAATCGGGACGGCGAAGGAGGCCGGCCCCTGGTGCCGGGGCACGAGTTCACGGGCGTGGTGACCGAGACCGGACCCGCGGTCACCCGCTTCACCGTGGGTGACCCGGTCGCGGTGGGCAACATCGTCGATTCGTGCGGCGAGTGCGCCATGTGCCGGGCCGGCCAGGAGAACTTCTGCCACGCCTTCCCGACCCTGACCTACGGCGGCATCGACCGGCACGACGGATCGGCCACACTAGGGGGCTACTCCCGCGAGTACGTCGTCCGCGACCGCTTCGCCTACCCTCTTCCCGCTGGTCTGGATCCGGCCGTCGCCGCTCCTCTGCTCTGTGCCGGGATCACTGTCTGCGAGCCGCTGCACGCCCTCGGCGTGGGGCCGGGAACCCGCGTCGCGGTGGCGGGGCTGGGTGGCCTGGGCCATCTCGCGGTCAAGATCGCCGTGGCGCTCGGCGCCCACACCTCGGTTGTCAGCCGCTCACCGGACAAGGTCGACGACGCTCGTCGTCTCGGCGCCCACGCTCTCATCGTCTCAACGGACCCGGAACAGATGGCTGACGCCCGCGACCGGTTCGGCGTTGTCATCGACACCATCTCCTCCCCGCACGACCTCGGCCCTTACCTGCGCCTGGTCGCCATGGACGGGACGCTCAGCCACCTCGGACACCTGGGACCCGTCACCGTGGAGACCACCGACCTGCTCGTGGGACGCAAGAAACTCAGCTCGGCAGGCAGCGGTGGCAGGCCCGCGACCGCCGCCATGCTGGACTTCTGTGCTGAGCACGGCATCACCGCCGACATCGAACTGCTCCCCTCGGCGCGAGTGAACGAGGCCCTCGACCGTCTCCGGCGCAACGACGTCCGTTACCGCTTCGTACTCGACATGTCCGACCTGGGCTGAACGGCGAAGGCCAGGAACGGCAGTACGTCTGGGGGCTCCATCTACCTGGCCGCATGCCACATCGCGGCCAGCTCATGCGTTCGGAACCGGGCTTCGATGAGCTGATCGGTCTCGGCGACCTTCTCGTTGAGGACCTGGACCTCCTGAGCGAGCGTCCGAACGAGCTGGGCAATCACATCCTCGCTCCGCCGACGTGCCGGCGGAGCCGGAGGTCAGGTGCCCCGTGCGGCGATCTCGCGGAACGAGGGCATTCCGAGGTGGACTGCCTGCTGTGCTTGGGATACCGGGGAGTCGCGTTGCGTGAGCTTTCCCTCTGCGCCGGCAAGGCTGACCCACGGTCCCTCGACCTCGCGGAGCCAGCCCTCGTGTTCGGCCTCCTCGACGCGTGCCTTCAGGTTGTCACGGATCCCGACCAGCCGTGCCCGCCTCGCCCGCCGCCAGCGCGCCATCGAGGAGGGCTGGCGGGGTGAGGCCGAAAGACTCGACCTCACCCTGACGTTTCTGCGCAGCAAGCGGGAACAGGCCCGACGGTTCAAGCGGAACAGCCCCGTTGCGCGGTCACAGATCCGGGTCCGAGCCCCGTCGACCGCGGCGCGGTCTGTCCGTGCTGGATCAGGCGGCGCGACCGGCCTTGAGGAAGGCCGCGGTGTCGACGACGCGGCGGGCCTGGTAGCGGGCTGCCTGCAGGGCCACCTCACCGGGCGGGCCGTCGGCGGCCACGTAGGAGGTGCCGTAGGGGTTGCCCGACTGGAACTGGACGGGGTCGGTGTAGCCGGGGGGCACGATGATGCCGCCCCAGTGGTAAAACGTGTTCGCCAGCGCCAGGAGGGTGGATTCCTGCCCGCCGTGGGCAGTGTTGGAGGCGGTGAAGGCCGAGTACACCTTGTCCGCGAGCTTGCCCTGGAACCACAGGGGGCCGGTGGTGTCGATGAAAGCTCTGAGCTGGCTGGCCGGGTTGCCGAAACGGGTGGGGGTGCCGAAGAGCACCGCGTCGGCCCACTCCAGGTCGTCGTGGCCGGCCTCGGCGATGTCGGCGGTGTCCTTCAGGTGTCGGCCCCACTCCGGCCTGGCGCTGACCGCCTCCGGTGGGGCCGTTTCGGCGACCTTGCGCAGTCGCACGTTGGCGCCGGCCTTCTCCGCGCCCTCGACGGCGGCTTGCGCCAAGGTATGTACGGTGCCGGTGGAGCTGTAGTAGATGATCGCGACGTTCACGGGTTCCATGATCGGTTTCCTTTCTGAGCGGGCCTGATCGGTACGACGAGAGAGCCCTGCGAGATGTGAGGCGAGGTGCCGACCTCACAGTTCGATGCGACGGCTCGTCGTAAGGGATGAGGCAGAGCGTCCAAGGGAGCCGGTGACACCATGACCAACCCATCCGAGCCGGGACACGGCCGGCCCGATCCGTGCCTGAGCGCGATCATGAGCGAGCGGCGTCAGCTGACCAACCTCGCGTACCGGCTGCTGGGCTCCCTGGCCGATGCCGAGGATGTCGTACAGGAGACCTACGCCCGCTGGTACGCCATGTCCCCACAGCGGCAGGAAGCCATCGACTCCCCCGGCGCCTGGCTGACGACCGTCGCCGGCCGTATCTGCCTCGACCTGCTCCGCTCGGCGCGGGCCAGGCGCGAGCGCTACGTGGGCGAATGGATCCCGGAGCCGCTGCCCGACCGTGCGGAATGGATCAGCGGGTGGCCGGGCGTCGGCAGCGTCGACCCGGCCGACCGGGTCACCCTCGACGAGTCGGTCAACATGGCCTTCCTCGTCATGCTCGAGGCGATGACCCCGGCCGAGCGCGTCGCGTTCATCCTGCACGACGTCTTCCGTTACCCCTTCGCCGAAGTGGCCGAGATCGTCGGCCGAACCCCGACGGCATGCCGCCAGCTGGCCTCTTCGGCCCGCCGACGCATTCGCGCGTCGCAGCCCGACGCCTCCTCAGCAGCCCAGCGCGCTGGCATCGTCAGAGCCTTCAAGCAGGCTTGGGAGGCCAAGGACGTAGACGCGCTCATCGGCCTGCTTGCCTCCGACGCCACGGCGACCGGCGACGGCGGTGGACTCGTCACGGCCACGCTCCGCCCGGTCCAAGGCGCCGAGCAGGTCGCACGGTTCTTCGCCGACCGGCCCGTTGCGGCGCCCGCCGTGACGCTCGTGGAGCGTACGGTCAACGGTCAGCCGGGTCTGGTGGCTCACCTGGACGGCGCCACCGTCTCGGTGATGGCGTTCGACGTCACCGGCAACCGGATCAATCACATCTGGGCCGTACTCAACCCCGACAAGCTCCGCTCCTGGACGACGGGCTGACGGCCCCGCGAACATGGCGTGGCGATGCGCCCCTTGCACTCAACGAGCCCATCGCTGCCGGTGCGGCGGCCGTCCGCCGAAGTTCGACCCGGCCGATCAACGGATGGTGTCCAGGGAGAGCCCAGTCTCCTTGGCACGCAGCGCCGCTGATCCATGATCAACAAGTGTGGGTTCCCACTCCTGTCAGCGGCTCGACCGGACAGCGACGGCTGCGCCGTGATGTGCTCCTCCCGTCTGTGACGGGCCTCTGTCGTCCATGCTGCCGGGCACCGAGAGGAGCGCGCCGTACCAGACGTTGGCCATCTTGCTGTAGCCGCCCGCGTTCGGGTGCACTCCGTCTGCCAGGTCGGCGGTTGTAAGTGCCCGGTACATGTCAACCAGATGGACGTGTTTGCCGGCGTTCACCTTGCTCTGCACGATCGCGGGGATCGCCGCGTTGAAGGTGCGGACGGTCGAGTCGGCGAAGGATATGGGGACGATCGTGGCCACGAAGACCTCCGTATCGGGGGCCGTGGCGGTGATGTGGTCGAGCAGGGTGGAGAGCCGGGCCGGTGCTCCGGCGGGGTCGGCACCGTACATGTCATTGGTGCCGATGTGCAGAAGTACGGTGCGCGGGGTGTAAGTGCGGAGCCAGTTCACGACGTTGTTGTCGATCTGGCCGATCGTCCACCCGGAGTGGCCTTCGTGATCTCGGTCGCCGAGACTGCTCGGACCGTTGGACATGGAACCGACGAAGTCGACATTGTGGCCGCCTGCCACGAACTTCTGCCAGAGATCGACGCGGTAGCCGCCCGGTACGTTGAAACCGTCGGTGATCGAGTCGCCGAGCGGCATGACGCGGACTCCGCCGGCGGATGCGGCGTGGGCGGCGTGGGCGGCGCCTGTTGTGGTGATCAGCGCGATGATCAGGGACGCGAGAGCGAGGGAGCTGGTGACCAGGCGTCTTATCCTTGTCATGATCACCTTCCTTGGTGGGGAGACCACGATGCCGCCTTTCGATCTCTGGTGACTCCGGGCAACGGTGATGAAACATTCCGGAGTGTGTTCCGAACTTTTTCAGTCGGCAAGAGTCAAGACGCGCCATAGCTGGATTGCGAGCACAGACGCCTGCGATCCGAGCCTGCGAGGCAGGTGCGGGCGGCCGAGTCCTGTGCCGTTCGGAAACTCATCGCTGCTGCTCGAGGGTGGTCTGGCGCGCCATCACGGTCTGCTGGAGCCCTGTCCCGGTGATCGTTTGATGATCGCCGGTTCGGAGGCGGAGAGCATTTACTTCAGCCGGGAAGCGATCGAGAAGGCGGCCGAGCCCAAGGAACTGGTCGTCATCGACGGCGCCACACACATCGACCTGTACGACAAGGACGAATACGTCAACGCCGTCGTCGCTGAGCTCACCGAATTTTTCGGCAAACACCTGGCCGGCTGACCGGCTACCGTCCCCGCCCGCGATGAAGGGTTGTCCGTGCTGGTCAACGAGCCAGCGGCCCGGATGTCCGGTGCGACTTTCCCACCCGCTTGGAGGTTGGCCTGCACCCAGGTGTTTACTCCTTGGGTGCGAGGCCCGCTTCGGGGAGGCCAACGGTGAGAACCTTCCGCAGTTCTTTTCGACTCGTCACACCAGTCTTGCGGTAGACCCGGTACAGGTGGTTGTCAACGGTACGCACGGTGATGCCGAGTTGCCTCGCGATGTGCTGGCTGCTCTGTCCGGTGGCCGCGAGGCGTGCGATGTCGCGTTCCCGGTCGGTCAGCTCGGGAGTCCAGCAGGCGAGGACGGCGGGTGTCATGACGCCCCCACAGCATTGGGCAAGTTGGTGGCATCGGTCGGCGGCCTGCTGGGCATGTTCCGCGTTTCCGTTACGCGACCACAGGCCCGCCGCGTGCGCGGCGGCCTCGGCGGCGTGCAGATGCATGCCGATGATGTCGAATGCGGTACAGACCTGATCCATGGCGGATGCGTCGCGGGCGGCGAGGGCGTCCGCATGGTCTGCGTAGATCCTGATGTGCGGGGTGTCCGAGGCGGTGGCGAGTTCGGCGAGCCGACCGGAGACGGCCGCGGACTGGCCGAGGCGTACCGGCACGTGCAGCAACTCTGCCTCCCAGAGAAGGACGTGCTGGCGCCGAGCGTCGTCGGCCGCGCGCATCGCCTGCCGCGCGGCGTCACGTACGCGGCCCTGAGCGGCCAGGATCCACGGTTGGGCCATCTGAAAGGCCGGGATGTGGAGGATACGGTAGGACTCCACGCGGGCCAGATGTGCCTGGTCGAGCAGCGTCTTGGCCTTGGCCGCGTTGCCGATCAGCGCCTCGATGGTGGCCCACTCGCCGAGGACCAACGCCTGCTGGCCCCAGGAGTCGTCGTCGCGCAGCGTGGCGGCCGCCTCCCGCATGTGCCGCTGGGCCGATCGCAGACGTCCCCGGCGGGCGGCGATCCTGCCGAGGTAGAACTGCCAGGCACCCTGGCTGCCAATCCAGTTGGCAGCCTGTGCGTGCCGGTACTGGGCGGTGGCGGACGCTTCGGCTTCGCCCAGCTGTCCCGCGAATGCCTGTGCGTTGGACTGCCAACTCAGCAGACCGGCGTGCAACATCGGCAAGTCGTCTTCGCCCGACGCCATCGGCAGTGCCGATTCGATGAGCTGCAACGCAGCACCCGGCCGCCCGTGGCAGAAATGATCGATGCACTCGGCGTAGCGCATCCGGAGCGTCGTCCGTGTGCTCGGCGATCCCGCCTGCCGGGCGCAGGCGACGGCCTGCGCGTACGCCGGCCAGTCGGCCTGCAGCGCCAGCAGGACTGCTTCCAGCGCAGTCAGTTCCGCACGCGCGGCATCGTCGGTCATCGTCTGTTCGGCAAGGCGCAGCAGTTCCAGCGCGTCGGAGGGCCGGTCGAGCGACAGGTACATGTTGACGGCCCGCAGTTGCACCGACCGCAACTGATCGCGTTCGGGCGTGACGGCCTGCGCCAGTCCGCTGTGGACCTGCTCGGCTTGCACACCGTCCCCGGTGTGGCCGAGCGCGACGGCCAGTGCTCGCCGGGCCGACGCACCACCACCGGCATCACAGGCTGCTTGGGCCAACCGTGCCGCCAGGGTGAAGTCCATCGTCAGGATGGCGTGGTCAGCCGCGGACTGGAGGAACTGTGGATCGGTGAGATCGCCGGCCTCCAGCCGCCAGCCGCCGACCCGCGCCAGGTCCTCGCGCCGACGCATGCCGGTCCGCTGGATCGCCGTGGCCAGATCCCGGCAGTACTTCCGCCGCCGGTGAGGTGGCGTCTGCCGACGCAGCACCTCCCCGTAGAGGGGATGAGCCAGCCGGACCTGTGTGCGCCGGCCGTCCTCCTCACTCAGGAGGAGGTTGCGGTGGTCGAGTTCGTCCATCATCGCGGCGCTGGTGAGTTGTTCGAGGACCATCACGCCGAGCGGTTCCGCGAACGCCAGTAGTTCGGCGGCGCGCTGCACCTCTGAAGAGAGCTGCCCGATGCGCTGACTTACCAGGTCAACCAGGTGCGCACTCAGCTGGAACGGTCCCTGCCAGCACCACACCTCCGCAATGAGCGCCAGCCTCCCGGAGACGAGTCCGGCGTCTACGAGCTGCTGCAACCACAGCACATTACCGCCGCTGCACTCCCACAGTCGGCGCGCGGTCGCAGTCTGCACCGGACCGCACAGTGTCCGTTCCAGCAGGCGGCTGACGGAATCCGGACCCAGCGGCGGCACGTCGACCCGGCTGGCGTAGTTTCCGCGCACCAGCGCCGCGATCGCGTCCGGCATCGGCATACCGGAGCGTGCGGTGAGAACGATCCGGACGCCACCACGTACCGCCAGATGCAGCAGCAGGGCGGCCGAGCCGTCGTCAAGCAGATGCGCGTCATCGACGAGCAGGATCCGCCGTCCGTCACGAACATGAGCAAGCAGCGCATCGGCGAGGATCCGCAGAAGATTGGGACGCCCCTCGGCGGTGGGCAACGTTGCCGGTAACAGGTGCGCCAGAGCGCCGAAGGGGATCTGCGCGGCGCTCTCGGTGGCCGAGGCCGCTAGTACCCGCCCCTGGGGCACGGTGGTCCGGGACAGCAGTTCGCGGGCCAGCCGCGTCTTGCCGACGCCGACCGGTCCCATGATCAGCAGGCCGGGCGGGGCCGGGTGCTCCATCAGCCAAGTCAACTCGGTCAATGTTCCGTCCCGGCCGGTGAGCGGCCAGGAGCGCGGAGACGGATCACAACTTCCCGTCGACGTCGGACGTTTTTCCTGATCTTTCATCGGCAGCCCCACCTGCGCAGATCAGCCCTCACCCGCGGGTCCTCGCAGGCCCCCGCCCCGGGATTGAGTATCGCACTACTCACGACATGACGCCGTGTCAAACGTAGCTTTTCCCGTACCCGCGGGTGACGCACTGAATGACGGGTAACGCTGCCGGACTCGTGATCCGGCGGCGTTACCCAACTCTTGACCCACCAACGGAGGGGGACATATGCACGGCAAGAGAAGCGTCTCTGAGGAAGCCGGATCCGGCTCCTTACGGCGCGTGATCGCTGGGCTGATCGCGGCGGTGGCGCTGCTGACCGGACTGGTGGTCACGGGCTCAACGGCCGCGGCGGCCGACCTGCCGTACGGGCCGTACACCTGCGCCACGGGCTTCGTGTGGCGGGAGGCGATCCCGGCCGACCAGGTCTGCGTGACGCCGCAGATCCGCTCCCAGACCTCAACGGAGAACGCGCTGGGCCCATCGCGCAGGGAGCCGAACGGTGGCGTCTACGGCCCGGACACCTGTAAGCAGGGCTACGTCTGGCGCGAAACACGACCCACGGACCACGTCTGCGTGCCGCCGGCGAGCCGCGATCAGGCCCGCAGCGACAACGCCAACGCTCCCTCGCGGCTGGCTGACCCGGGCGCGACGCCGCGCGGCGGGGTGTCCGTCTACACCTCGTTCCACCAACTGGGCGGCTACCTCTACGCCGGCGGCAGCGGGCTCACCCCCGGCGGCACCGTGCGGTTTTACGCGGTCGGGATCAACACGGCCGGGCCGTACTCGCTTGGCCCGCTGACCGCCGACGCCGCCGGCACCCTGCCAGGGTGGCAGTACGTCGCGGACATCAGGTGCCGAAGCGGCCAGACGCAGCCGGCCACCATCGTTGTCCTGGACCAGGGCTCCGGCCTCGTCACCACCGCCGGTACCACGGACGCATTCCGCCACTGCGGCTGAGCCGGCACGCACACCACAACGGGCACGGCACCGTCCACGGTGCCGTGCCCGTTGCGAATCCAACCTCGGGGTCACGGCGGGCCAGGCCAATATTTCGGGCATCTGCCCGGTGAACGAGTGGTTCGCGCTCTTGCCCGTCATGCTCCGAGGTCGTGGAAGCCCAAGCAGTCCGGGTCCTGCAACGGACAGGCTGGATGCGGTGTGCGGTCCGGCTCGGGCGTCGACGGCTCGGGATCGCCATACGCTGGTCCCGGCGACGGGGCCTCGAACACGGCGCACAAGCAGTCGTCGGTGCAGGCGCCTGAGAACTGGGATCCTTCATGCCGATACCGCGGATGGCTGCACCGGCACTTGTATGTCGCCCAGGTCATCGGGCCCCCATCCTCCCGCAAGCTCTCGCACAGCGGCCAGGCCAAGGGCCCCACGCACTCGCAGCACAAAAGGTAACCGCGTCGCACCGCCTCCGGAGTGAGCACCGGAGCGGGCCGTACGAACGGCTCCGCCGTGTACAGGGCCAGCATCGATGTACGACCGGAATACAGCACGCCGGCGTCCTCGAAGCGCACCGAGACGCGGAATCCCTCACGGGACGCGATCACGGTGGTGAGCCGACCCGAATCGGACTCCGCAATCTCTTCGGCGGTATCCCAGCCCTCCTTGCGCAGGAACGCAGCCGCCCGGGCGGGCACCGGCAGTTCGTGCCGCTCCGCAGGCAGGTCGACCCGCCCGCTCATCCGGTACTGGTATTGCAGCGGCTCGCGCCAGTCGACGATCAGCGGATCGAACGGTACGGACACATCCGGGTCCTCCCCCGGGGTGACGTGAGCGGCCAGCGTACGGATCTGCTCACGCAACCACGCCGACGCCTCTTCGAGCCGCTCCCGTGCACCCGCGATCTCCGCCATCACCGCCTCCTCGCCAAGCCCGTCGGCTCCAGCCGGTCAACCCCGCTTGGTCCCTTGCTACAGGCCAGGACGCTGCCAGGTAGCCGGCCAGTCGTCGAACTCCACCGCAGGAATCCCGTCGACCACCAGCGTGTAGAGGGCCTCATCGGGAAAACTGCCGACCTGCACGGTCAGTACCCGATCACCGACTGAGACCCGGTACGGCGCAAGCACGTCTCCGGTGCACTCCCAAGTCAGCCGCCGCTGCAGAAGATCCCGTTGGCTCACGCCCCACTTTCCTCCCGTTGCGAAGCCTCCCGCACTCAGCTGCATTTTCTACTACCGCGTCATTCCGGGGCTTCCATCCAGTCGAGGCACTGCCTCACCATTCGCCCGCTGCGGGCCAGGACAGCACAGGGATTCGTGCCGCCTGGCATCGCTGCGGGTCTTCGGTCCAGGACTTGGGCGGATTAAGCCGGCGTCGTCGACGACGAGGAGCTCGGCCAGCTGCCGGCTGTTCTTGCGGCCCAAATAGAGAACCGCAACTGCGGTACTAGCCGGCCTTCCGCCAGCGGGCGCGGAGACTGAACGCCGCGCCCTTCGGGCGACGTTCGCGGGTGAACACTCCCTTCTTGTTGCCATCGACACGGAAGACACCGGGCGCCGTGGCGAAGTCGGCGAAGTTCCAGATCTGCTCGCCGACGACCGCGTCGACACGGTCGAACACCCGGTGATACACGTCGAGCAGTTCGGTCTGGTACTCCTCGGTCCACGGGCTGGGTACGACGTTGTGCAGTCCGGGGTACGTGTCCGCTCCGTACTCGGTGATGACGATGGGCTTGTCGCGCGCGGCCCACTGCCGCAGTTCCGCCTCCAGCTCCGTCTCGGCCGCTGCCAGGTCGTTGGGGCTGAAGTACCAGCCGTAGTAACGGTTGAGGAGCACAACGTCGAACAGGTCGGTGACCACGCACTGGTCCGGTTCCCCCATGAGCGCGTTGACGTAGGCGACGGGCCGTGTGGGGTCCAGTCGGCGTGCCTCGGCCGCCAGCGGTGCGAAATAGTCGCGCGCCTCCGGTTGGACGTTGTCCGGCTCGTTGGCGATGGACCACAGCACGACACTCGGATGGTTCTTGTCGCGCGCCACGAGCTCCCTTACCGCCTGGAGGTGCGTGCGAAGGGTGCTCTCACTCACAGTGTCGGGCGAGAACGTGGACACCTGCCGACCGGAGCCGAAAACACCTCCCGCGATGTTCAGGTTCAGGCCGACGGCCGCGGTCTCGTCGATGACCACCACGCCCTGCCGGTCCGCATAGTCCAGCACCTCCTCGGCGTACGGGTAGTGCGACGTGCGGAACGAGTTCGCGCCGGTCCACTCCAGCAGGGCGAAGTCATGCACCATCAGGATGTCATCGTGGCCCCTGCCGCGCACGGCGGCGTCCTCGTGTTTGCCGAAGCCCTTGAAGTAGAAGGGGATTCCGTTGATCAGGAACTCCTTGCCCCGTACCTCCACAGTGCGCACGCCCACGGACTGCCGGTAACTGTCGACAAGGTCGCCGGAGTCGCTCCACAGCGTGGCCTCGAGTTCGTAGAGGTAGCCGTCGCCGGGCGCCCAGGGGTGCACGTCCGCGATCCTCAGGGTCCCCACCGCCCCGGTGGTGGCATGGATCTCGACCCCGGAGGCATCGCGCAGCGAGACACGCACCACGTGCTCTTCGGCCTGTGCGGTGCTGTCCACGCGGTAGGCGACGAGGCCGTTCGTGTCCTCGAGGCTGGTGGTCACGGTGATGTCGGTGATATGGACGGGGGGCGTGGTGTACAGCCACACGGGCCGGTGCAGGCCCGCGTAGTTGAAGAAGTCGTGGAAGTAGCGCTGCACCCGGCGGCCGTCCGCACGTTCCTCCACTCGGCCGGGTGGTATCGACTCCCAGGTCAGTTCGTTGTTGACCACGACGGTGACACGGTTCTCGGCGCCCAGCCGCAGGTGCGCTGTGACGTCGGCCTCGAAGGGGGTGTAACCGCCTTCGTGCCGGGCGACCTCCACATCGTTGACCCAGGCGGTGGCGCGATGCGTCGCAGCGTCGAAGCGGAGTACCGTCCGTTCCCCGGCCCACCGGGCGGGAACCCGTACATGCGTCTGGTACCAGACGTCGCCGACGTGGTCACGGACGGTCGTGTCCGGAAAGATGTCGTTGTAGCTGGCCGGCACCGGGATGTCCACAGCGCCCGCGAGCCGCGAGCGCCACCAGCCCTCGGCACGGCCGGCCCCCTCCGCGTCCAGGCGGAAGCTCCACAGGCCTCCCAGAGAGCGGCGTTCACGAGTCGGGCCGTCCTGCGGACGAAGCATGGTTGGTTCTCCTGTTCTGTGTGCGCAAGTCGACGCGGCGGTCGAAAGGCAGGAATGAAGGGTGCCCAGGGGGCGAAGGGCGCGCGGCCGCCGGCGCCTGCAGGGCCGGTCGGGTCGGGCGCGGTCCGGTCTATTTGATGCCGGTGTTGGCGATGCCCTGGACGAAGTGCCGTTGCAGGAAGAGGAAGAGCAGGATGATCGGTGCGACGACCGTGACCGCCCCGGCCAGCAACAGGCCGTAGTTGGTGCCGTTGGCTCCCACGGAGAAGAGGGCGAGGGCGACGGGCAGCGTGTAGTGGTCCTCGGTCTGCGCGATGACGAGCGGCCACAGGAAGTTGTTCCACTGCGCGAGGAAGGTGAGGATCGCCAGTGTCGCCAGCGCGGGCCGTGTCAGCGGAAGGATCACCCTGAGGAAGATCCGGGATTCGCCCGCACCGTCGAGTCGCGCCGCCTCGACGAGGGCGTCCGGGATGTCCCGGATGAACTGCCGCATGATGAACACGCCGAACGGTGTCACGAGGAAGGGCAGGATGAGCCCGAGGTAGGAGTTGCTCAGGCCCATGTTGCTGACGAGCACGAACAGTGGGACGAAGGTTGTGACGCCGGGGATGATCAGCATGGTGAGGACGAGGCCGAACAGCAGACGCTTCCCCGCGAACTCGATCTTCGCGAAGGCGTATCCGGCCATCGAGCAGAACAGCAGATTTCCCAGAACACAGGCCACCGCGACGAGTGTGCTGTTCAGGAAGTACAGCCCGAAGTTCTGCTTCGACAGCAGTTGTTCGAAGTTGGCGAGGGTCGGGGACCGGGGCAGCCAGGAACTCGGATGGGCGACGATCTCACCCGTCGGTTTCACCGAGCCGAGAAACATCCAGGCGAAAGGCGCCAGCGTCGCGAGCAGGCCCAGCACGAGGGCGCAGTAGAGAACGACACGAGCCGTCGGGACTCGCCGGGACGGACGCCGGTCCCGGAAGGCCGGTCCTGCCGTTGTGGTGGTGGCGGTCATGTCAGGCCTTCGCTCGGAAGATACGGAACTGCAGAAGGCTCAGCAGAGCGATCGCGATGACCAGCACATAGGACGCGGCCGAAGCCAGTCCGTAGTTCCCGAAGCCGAATTGCTCGTAGGCGTAGTAGCTGATCGATGTCGTGCTGTCCAAGGGGCCGCCGCTCGTCATGACGTACGGTTCCTCGAAGAACTGGAGGTAGCTGATGCTGAGCAGAACGGCGACGACCAGCGTGGCGGGCCGGAGCAGCGGCAAGGTCACGCTGCGGAAGACACGCCAGCGGGACGCGCCGTCCACAACGGCCGCCTCGTGCAGTTCCGGAGGTATCGCCTGCAGTCCCGCCAGGAAGATCACCATGGGGATGCCGAAGTGCCGCCAGACCGCCATCAGTATGAGAGCGGGCATGGACCAGTTCGGATCGTTCAGCCAGTCCGGCCCCGAAATTCCCACCACGGACAGGGCTGAATTGATCATCCCGTCAGGCTTGTAGAGGTACCTCCACACGACCGCTATCGCCACGATGCTCGTCACGACCGGAGCGAAGTAGGCGACGCGGAAGAAGCCCTTCGCACGCTGGATCCCGGAGTTGAGCGCGACGGCGACGGCGAGGGAGATCACCATGGTCAGAGGGATGCCCACGGCGACGAAATAGATCGTGTTCAGAGCGGCTCGGACGAAGGTGGGATCGGCGAACAGCTCGGTGAAGTTGTCCAGGCCGACGAAGTTGACGCTGAAGGGCGTCTTCACGTCCCTGCTGGTGATGTCGGTCACGCTCATCGACAGTGACGAGAAGACCGGCCAAACGCCGAAAGTGGCGAACAGCAGGACGAAGGGCGAGCAGAAGGCCCAGGCGACCAGTGTGCGCCGCAGGTGTCCGGAACCGCCAGTCCGCTGCCTGGTGGGTTCCAAGGAGGTGGTCGTGGTCATCGAGGCTGCCCTGTTCCGATCGCGGACGCCTTCGCCTGGACCCGTTCCAGAGCCGCCTTCGGCGAAGAGACGCCCTTGGCCACCTTCTCGATCTCGGCATCGAGGACCGCGGTGATCTGCTTCCACGTGGTGACGTTCGGGCCGGGCAGCGCGGTCTCCAGCTGCGATCGGAAGACGGCCAGCGTCGGATCCGACTTGAGCTTCCCCTCATTCCAGGCCGACTGCACGGCGGGAAGGTCTCCGGACAGTCCGTACCAATCCTGCTGGACGTCGGGCCGGGAGAGCCACCGGATGAACTTCCAGGCACCGTCGCGGTTCTTCGCGTCCTTGAACACCGCCCAGTGCCCTCCCCCGATGTAGCCGGCGTTGGACTTCGGCCCCTTCGGGAGCGGGGCGATCCCCACCTTGTCCTCGACGAAGTCCGCTCCGCCCGCCGCCTTCAGCAGCGCCGTTTCCCAGGGACCCGAGATGAGTGCGGCGGTGGAACCGTCGACGAACTGCGGCTCGATCTCCCCGAGGCTCACCGGCCCGTTGCGGCTCGCGGTCTTCGCTGTGAAGAACGACTGGTAGAACTCCAGCCCCTCGAGCGCCTCGGGCGTGTCGAAGGTGAATTCGGTGCTGTTCTCGTTCATGAGATCGGCACCGGCCTGCCACATGAAGGGCAGGACACCCTGCCAGCTCGCCGCCGCGCCGGTGGGCAGCGACAGGCCCCACTTCGCGCCCTCCTTCTGGAGGGCCTTGAGGAACGGGCGGTACTCCTTCCAGGTCTTCGGCGCGGAAACTCCGGCAGCCCGTGCCAGGTCCTTGCGGTAGAAGAGGGAGCGTGTCTCCACATACCAGGGGACGCCGTACGTACCTCCGTCGAAGGTGGTGCTCCGGGCGGCGCCGCGGTAGAAGGACGAGGTGTCGACGAACCCGGCCGGCACCTGCTCGAGTCCGCCCGTCGAGGCGAAGTTCGTCAGGTCAGCGGCTCCGACGAGGGTGGCGTCCGGCGTGCTCTGGGAGGCGATCGCCGTTTCGACCTTCTTGGCGTAGTCCTGCCACGGGATGGCCGTGACCTTCACCTTCGCGTCCGGGTTGGACTTCTGGAAGCGCGCGGCCAGCTCGGGCAGGCGCTCACCCTCGGTGCCCATGGCCCATACGCTGATTTCGCCCTTGGCAGGTGAGTTGTCGACGGGAGCGCCCGCTCCGCCCCCACCTCCTTGTGTGTCGGACCGGCCGCAACCGATCAGAAGCAGTGTGGCGGTCAGACCGCCTATGAGCGCTTTTGAAAAATGTGAGGTGATCACCGTTGCCCGTCTCCTCTCCACCCGGTGGATGCGTGAGCGGCTCTTCCGCACGTCGCGGTGTGGGTGAGCGAGACGGTACAGCGAAAACCGAACAGGTGCCATAGTTTCAGCAAGGGCAATGATGGCGGGCGGATGACCGGACACTGTTGCGCGCCGCCCGCTTAGGCTTGGAGCCATGACCGAAGAGACGGCGGCCCGTCCGGCCACTCGCCGAGGCCCCTACGCCAAGAGCGCACAGCGCAGGGCCGAGATCGTCGCCTCAGCGACCGCCGTGTTCGCGGCGCGCGGCTACCGCGGAGGCTCCCTGAGGGAGATCGCTAAACAGCTCGACCTCAGCCTGACCAGCGTCGTCCACCACTTTCCCAGCAAGAGCGCGCTCCTTGTGGCCGTCCTCGAGAACGCCGATTCCGCAAGCACCGACTCCTTCTGGTCGGACAGCCGGGGAAAGGGTGTGGCCTACGCGGTCCTGCAGTACGTCCGCCGCAATCTGGAACGACAGGAGATGCTGCGGCTCCTCGCCCTGCTGGCCGCGGAGGCCTCGGCTCCCGATCATCCGGCGCACGAGTGGTTCCGTGACAGGTACGAGCGGGTCGTCACCGCTCTCGCGACCGCAGTACGCAGGGACCAGGACGAGGGACGGATCGCGAACAGGAGGCATCCCGAGCTGATCGCGGCGGCCCTTGTCGCGATGTGGGACGGGCTCCAGCTGCAATGGCTCATCGACCCGCGGCGTGATCTCATAGCCGGGATCTCGGCCGGGTTGGAGGATCTGTTGGGCGATCCTGCCGCCGACAGCCGGCACCCGTAGCAGTACCTGGCGCCCCTCCCGACCAGACTCAGCCGCGAAGGTCGGCCTCCTGACCTGGCGCTGCAGGACCAGCAGTTGGTGCCGGAGCACCAGGATCTCGATGTCCTTGTCTCCGTCGCGCACCGGCAGGAAGCATGGGAACGCCCGGGCGTTGGTCGCGACGAGGTGGACCAGGCGCGGCAGCACGATAAAGGTTCGATGGTGTCAGGAAACGTTGATGAGACCGACCCGGGTTTCCGGCTCGGCTGGCGCGGCAGCCACTACTCCGGCAGGCCCGTCGAAGACCTGTGGGTGGCCGTCGGCAAAGACCCGGACGGAACCTGGTGGTTCGATGCGTACTTCATCGGACGCGTGACACTGCGCGGCGGCGCGCGACGGGCCGCCGCATTCGCCCGGTGGCTGCTGGCACCCCCACCGGAAGGCCCGTACGAGAAGGAGTTCATGCTGATTGACAGCGAGCCGCAGACCGGATCACGGCACATCGCGGAGGGCACCTTGCTGACGGTCGAGGTCCTGATGGGCCGTGAGGAGCCTGGCGGGCCCGAGTTCTTCCAGGTGCTGCCGTCGGGCGAGACGCCGGTGCGGCGCCTCGGGTTCGAGGTGTGCGCGCCACTGGACTGCCAGCCCGTACCCCGCGCCGATCTGGAGCACGCCGCTGCCCGACTCCTCATGGTCTCCGCTGACGAAAGCCCGGAGGCCGCTGTCTGATACGCGAGCACGGTAGGTCGCGCCGGACATCGCTGTATCAAGCGGGCTGCGGGGCCGTGACGGCCCGCTCATGGTCCGCGGTTTTGAGTGCTCACGTTGCGGCGGCTGCCCACACCCGAAGCACCCGAAGCAACCCGCGCCGTCCTCACGACGTTCGTCGATCAGGACTTGCGCCGTACGGCCTGGGGCAGGCGGTTACGGGCGCCGGCGAAGGCCTGCTCGATCGACCAGCGCGCCGCACAGCGGGCCATCAGTTCCTCGGCGCAGGCGGAGGCGGCATCGCACACGATGTGCACGGTCCATTCGGGGTGGCGTGCGGCGATCAGTTCTGTCGCCCACCGCGGTCTCGAGCACCGGGGTCGACAGCGAGCTCTGGTCGCCCACGGCGGACTCCAACGCTGTCCGCCCAGAAGGAGCGTCGCCGGCCGCGCGGACGTTCACCCAGATCACCGCGGTGTCAGTGGCCGGCGAATCCGGGTCGACGTGCTGGAAGGTGAGAGTCTGGTGATCGGGTGAAGCCCCCAGTGGACGCCGCCGTCGAGGACCGTCAATGGCCCCCACCGGCCGCAGAGCCATCCCCGCCCCAGGTCACACCCCGCCCCGTGCTGGGCAGCCTTGGCCGCCCTGACGGGGCTCGGCCTGTTCCTGGCGCGCGACGCCGCTGTGTCACGGGGCCCGGGGCCCCGTGACACGCTGTGGCCACGCGGGCCGGCGTCCGGTCAGGCGGCGTCGAGGGCTTCGGTGATCTTGCGGGTCATCTCGACCACGGCGGGGTTGGGCTCGCCTTGGTGGGCCTGGGCGGCTTCGATGGCGACGAGGACGGTGCGGCGGAAGTTGTCGGCCTCGGCGGGGGCCTGTTCGTTCAGCAGGCTCATGGCCGCGGTCAGGGCCGGCAGCACGCGGTCGGCGATCTCGGCTGTGGACTTGCCGGCCAGGTCCTTGCCTTCGGGGTTCTTGCCGAGCACGTGGCCGACCAGCCCGGTCGCCGAGGCCAGGGCGATGGAGCCGTCGGTGGCGATCTTGTGGGGCTTGCCGGCGGCGCCGGCGGCGGCAAGCAGCGTGACGGCGCCGTAGGCGGCGATCCGCAGGGTGAGCTTGTCCTGGTCGGTGAGGGTGATGGACATGGTTGTGTGCTCCTTGGAACGGGGGGTGTCCAGATCGATTGGGTCGGGGAGCCCACCGAGGGGATCTCACCCTCGGTGGGCTCGGTGTCAGTCGTCGATTGCCTGGTAGAGCGTGGTCCAGAAGTCGTGCATAACCTGCATCGGGTCCGGGACGGACGTCCCGACCTGGGTGAGCAGGATTCCGGTGATCTGGTTCTCGGGGTCGGCGTAGGTCGAGGTGCCGGCTCCGCCGTCCCAGCCGAACTGACCGATGGGGGCGTAGTCGCCGCGGTAGGTGCGCACCGCCATCCCGAAGCCCCAGCCGCCGTGCTGCCCTTGGCCGAAGGACACGTGGACGTTGTCGGTGGCCATGGCGTGTCGGGCGGCTTGTTGCTCGGGCGTGAGGCGGTTGGTGGTCATCAGCTGGACGGCGGGCCGGGACAGGATCCGTTCGCTCCCGTGCATCCCGCCATTGAGCAGCATCCGGAAGTAGGCGTGGTAGTCGTCGGCGGTGGAGCACAGTCCGCCACCGCCGCCCTGGAACACCGGAGGCCGGCTGTGGCGTCCCCCTTCGGCCTCGTCCCACACGAGGAACTCTCCGGTCTGCGGGTCGGGGGCATAGAGGGGCGGCAGCCGGTCGATCTTGTCGGCGGGCACGTCGAAGCCGGTGTCCTTCATCCCCAGCGGGTCGAAGATGCGCTCACGCAGGAACGCCTCGAACGACTGGCCCGTGACCCTGGCGACGAGCACGCCGAGGAGATCGCTGCTGATGTGGTACTGCCAGCGCTCTCCGGGCTGGTGCATCAGCGGAAGCGCGCCCAGGCGGCGCATCCACTCATCCGGCTCGGGCATCGGCTCCGGGAGATTGGGCGTGAGCCCCTGCTCGAAGACCGCGTTCATGACCGGAGTGCCCAGCGACGTCATATCCATGCCGAGCCCGAACGTGGAGGTCAGCACGTCCCGCACGGTGATCGGCCGCCGCGCCGGCACGGTGTCGTCAAGCGGGCCGTCGACCCGCCTCAGCACCCGCCGATCGGCCAGTTCCGGCAGCCACGGGTCCACCGGGTCATCCAGCCGCAGCCTGCACTCGTCCAGCAGGACCATCGCCGCCGCGATCGACACCGGTTTGGACGTCGAGGCCATCCGGAAGATGGTGTCCCGGCGCATCGGCGCGCCACCGTCATGACGCATCGTCCCCATCACTTCGACGTGCGTCTCATCGCCCCGGCTGACCAGGGCGACAAGCCCGGGAATCTTCCCGGAATCGACATGCCGTGCCAGCGCCTCGCGCAGTCTGCGCAGCCCTGCTTCGGAGAAGCCGCTGTGCTGGTCGGTGAGGGTGATGGACATGCTCGTGTGCTCCTTGGATTGAACGGACGGATGGTGGAACGCGGCCCTGTCGGCGCCAGGGGTATCCGGATCGCTCAGGTCGGGTCACCCGAGGGGATCTCCCTCTCGGCACCCCGGCCTTGAGCGGAAAGCGGATGGTCAGCAGCCGAGCCGGTCGGCGATCACACCCAGCACTTGCCGCAGATCGCGTGACATGCGGGCACGCAGGCCGATCTCGGCGATCCCGACCGAGAACCCCGGATGGTCGGGGTGGACCCGGTGGACGCGATGGGTCACCCGGGTGCCTGCGGGGCAGGCGGTGGCGGCGTGCACCCCGGCGTACCAGCTCTGCACCGCCACCCTGGACTGGGCCCGGTCCACCTGGATCTCCACCGGCTCCACCGGCCCGGCGAGCTCGGCGCGGTAGGCGTCGGCGCCGGACCCGGCCACGACGGTCATCGCCCCCTGCCGTGCCGCCGAAGCCCTGGCCAGCACCAGCAGGTTGTCATCGCCGACCCGCCCCTCGGCGACGGCGAGCAGGAGCGCGGTGACCGCTGCGACGGGCGCGGCGAGCGTCCCTTGTACTTCCCACCGAGGGGGCAGCGCGTCCAGTGCGGCGAGCAGGGAAGGCGTTGTGTGCATAGCGAAGAGCCTCGCCGTGGCGGCCTGTCCGGGACAACCCATGCCGTGCCTTCCGGGACGCGGGACATCCCATCGATACCCGGCTGACCTGCGCTGTCACTCCAGCGGACGGCTGTGGCGCGGGTGTCCCGGGACGGGACGGGACACCCGCGCCGCCCTTGGGACAGGCTCAGGACGCCCGCGCCACCCCTGGGACAGGCTCAGGACACCCGCGCCAGACCCGCACGCGCCGCGGACACCAGATAGTTGAGCCCGTGCGCGGTGGCGATCTCCAGCGCCGCCTGGAAGTGCCGCGCCGCAGCGTCCCGATCGCCCGTGGCCAGGCATGCCTCCGCGTACGGGAGGAGGCCGCGCACCATCCGATGCGGCTCACCGGCCCGTTCGAGAATCCGCATGACCTCGGCGTGCCTGGCCGTTGCCTCCTCGGCGCGCCCGAGGTGGCGCAGGGCGACGGCGGTGTCCGTGAGGCTGGCCGCCTCGAAGATCGGATGGCGGGTCGCCCGATTGAGCGCGACGGCCTGCTCGGCGAAGCCGAGGGCGGTCTGGGCGTCACCCAGGCCGAGCGCCACCCGGCTGAGCACGTCCAGGCACATGCGCTCCGTTTGCCGGTCCAGCCCGCGCGCGGTCTCGATCACCTCCGAGACGGCCTCGCGGGCCTCGTCGTACTTTCCCAGCTGCACCAGGGCCTGACCGAGACCGGTACACACACGCACGCGGGCGGCGGCCTCGCCGGGTGGCAGCAGCGCGGTCGCCTGGCGCAGGAGTTCGACGGCAACCGCGGCGTCGGCGACGTACACCCGGATCTCCGCCAGCTGTAGGAGGGCCATGGCCTCGCCGACGATGTCGCCCTCCGCGGCCATCAGCACGCGGGCCGCCTCGAGCTCCGGCACCGCCTCCTCCAGCCGGCCGACGCGCATCAGCGCGGCGCCCAGCAAGTACCGGTGCGAGGCGAGCACACGGCGCTCGCCGAGCCTTTCAGCGGCGGGCATGCTGACCTCGAGCCCGCGGCGCAGCTGCGCCATGCCACCGCGTCGCGCGTGGGAAATCAGGGCGAGCTGTCCGAGCCCGACCGCCGGCGCGTCGATGCGCAGCTCCACGGCGAGCGAGAACGTCGCGGTGAGGTTGCCCCACTCGGTGTCCATCCAGTCGACGGCTGTGTCGTAGCCGGAGAGGTCGGGAAGCGCGGGAGGTGGCTGCGACACGATGACCGGCAGGGAAATGAGGATCTCGACCAGCTTCTTCACGGCCAGCATGCCGCTCAGGTAGTAGTCGCCCAGCCGGGCGATCGCCGGTACGGGGTCGGCTGCCGCGTCGTCGGCGCGAGCGGCCTGCCGCAGCAGGTCGTGCATCCGGTAGCGCCCCGCCGCCGGCTCCTGGACCAGATGGACGTCGACCAGGTCCTCCAGCAGGGAACGGGCGTTGGCCAGCGGGATCCCGGCCAGGGCGGCCGCGCCGTACGCGTCGATGTCCTCGCCCGGCACCAGCCCCAGCAGCCCGAACATCCGCCGCTGGGCGGGGTCGAGCTGCCGCAGCGACATCTCGAACACGTCCGAGACGGCCAGCTCGCCCTCGCGCAGCCGTTCCACCAGGGTGTCGAGCGTCCACGCGGGCCGATGCCGCAGCCGCGCGGCGGCCACCCGGATGGCCAGCGGCAGGTTCCCGCACCGGCGCAGCACCTCGCCGACGTCACCGGGCCGAGCCCCGCCCGCGGATTCGACGAACAGCTCCGCCGCTTCCTGGGGCGGCAGGACGTCCAGCGAGATCGGCTGGACGCCGTCCAGCTCCACCATCCGCCGGCGGCTGGTGATCACGACGAAGCTCTGGCCGGCGCCGGGCAGCAGATCGCGCACGTGATCGGCGTCGGCGGCGTTGTCCAGCAGCACGATCGCGCGCCGCGTCGCCAGCTCCGACCGCCACAGCGCGGCCCGCTCGGCGACCCCGTCGGGAATCCTGCCGGGCGGCAACCCGATCGCGGCCAGCAGCACACGCAGCGCCTCCGCGGGCTCGACCCGCTCCCGGCCCGGAGTGAACCCGTGCAGGTCCAGATAGAGCTGGCCACCGGGGAAGTCGGTGGTCAGCAGATGCGCGGCGTGCACGGCCAACGCGGACTTACCCACCCCGCCCATGCCGTCGATCGCCACCACCGACGTGTTCCGCGCGGCGCCGAGGAGGGCGTCCAACTCGGCCCGGCGCCCCGTGAAGGCGGTGATGTCGTGTGGCAGGTCATTGCGCACTGGCGGAGTGGCAGCCGTGCTCGTCTGGGGTCCGTCCTTGGCCCGCTCCCACACCTCACGCAGTGGCCTGGGGTCACGACCAGCTGCCTTGCAGAGCGCCACCACCGTCGGCCAGGGTGGAACGGCCTGGCCGGAGAAGTAGCGCGACAGCGAGGAGCTGCTGACGTGCACGTCGCGGGCGAGCTCGCGCAGGCTCCGTCCGGTCAGGTCACGCAGCTGCCGTAGCCGCCCCGCCAACTCCTCGTGCACTCTTGCCAGCCTTTCTCCAGCTTCACGCGCTGATCCTAGATGGAGTGAAGTGGGCTTAGGACCGGGCCGTCCCCCGCGTAGATCGCGGACATGGACTTTCCCTTGGCCCCGTCATCCGCGAGGCGACCGCCGGCGTAGCCGGGCTTGACCGCGTTGATGTCGCAGGTGATCAGGTGGTCCGGTCCGACGTCTCCCGCCGGGATGGTGGTTTTCCCGGCCCGCGCGGACGCCCCGGCTTTAACCGTCTTTCATGCCTGGCCGCCAAAGGCTAGTGTTCAGGTTCGGCGAGTGACCCACGAGGAGCTGAGGCATGGTCGGTCTTCCGAGCGCGCGTTGACGTTGTAGGCCGTGATCGGCCTGTCATCGCGTGCTGCCCTTGATGTTGCGGCATAGCGAGCCTTCCCCTGCCTGAACCATCGGTGCGTCTGTTGTGCGCCAGGTAACGGGCCTCGTTGTCGGCAATCCAAGGGATCCCTGTGCCGTCCGCTTCCTCCGCTGTGTCTGATTCCAGTCGACCTGTCCCTTCAAGTCTGTGGCGGGATGGCGACTTCCGTAGACTCTGGGTGGGTCAGACCGCCTCCCAACTCGGCGAACATACAAGTCTGTTGGTGTTGCCGCTCTTCGCCGTCCTGACACTCGACGCCGGTGCCGGCCAGTTGGGCGTCCTCCGAGCGGTGGGGCAGGCACCGATCCTGTTGTTCTCGCTCTTCGTGGGCGCGTGGGTCGACAGATGGCGGACCCGCACGGTGATGGTGCTGACGGACGTCAGCCGAACCCTGGCCCTGGGCGCAGCCGCCGTGGCCGGTCTCCTCGGCTGGCTCGGCCTGCCCACGCTGCTCGTGGTCGCCTTCGCCGTCGGGGCCCTGTCCGTGTTCTTCGACGTGGCATACCAGACGTCTCTCGTACGGATGGTGAGACGCGATCAGTTGGTGCGGGGTAACAGCGCGCTCGAGGGCAGCCGGTCCGCGGCGCAGATCGGCGGTCCCGCCCTCGGCGGTGCTTTGGTGTCACTGCTGTCGGCGCCGATCGCCGCCGCCTCCAGCGCGCTGTTCTTCGCGCTGTCGTTCCTGTCGATCCGACGGATCCGTCGGATCGAATCGATCCCGGAGCGCTCGGAACGTCCCCCTCGCATATGGCGGCGGATTCATGAGGGCCTCCGTTTCGCCGTCAGCGACACCTCGCTGCGGACCGTGTGCCTCGCCTCGGCCGCCTTCCAGTTCTCCTTCGCGGCCATGATGACCGTCTATCTACTCTTCCTGCCGCGGGAACTGCACTTGACGGGCACCGCCGTCGGGCTGTCGCTTGCGGCGACGGGTCCGGGCGCGCTCCTGGGCTCGGTGCTGGCCGCCCGTCTGCCGGGCCGGTTCGGCTATGGCGCGGTGCTCGTGTCCGCGGCGGCACTCGGCGACGGCGCGCTCTTGTGTGTGCCCGCGCTGCACGGCTCCTCTGCGGTGACTGTTCCCGTGCTCCTTGCGATCAACTTCGTGTTCGGTACTGGCGCCCAGTTGGTGAATGTCACGGTCATGGCCGTCCGGCAGGCGGTGACTCCGGACGGGATGCAAGGCCGCGCGGCCGCGACGATCACATTTGTCGGCATGGGGCTGACCCCACTCGGCTCGCTACTCGGCGGCTTCCTCGCGCAGGAGTGGGGGTTGCGCACCAGCCTCCTGGTGACGGCCGCTGGCATGATGCTCTCCCCAGTCCTGATGGCCCTGTCCCCGCTCGCCCGCCTGGGACGGGCGCTTCCGGCCCGCGCAGGACGCGCCACCGACCCACCATCTCCCTGATTCCCACGAGACCGACCGCCGTGACACCACTCCGCGACCAAGGCCACCTGGCCACAACCAGCGCGTGAAAATGGCCTCCACACCGCTACGTCGTCGCCTGCCCCGGGACGAGCCACGCGACCGACCGCCCTCCCCACGCGAAGCCGCACGCTGGATCATCACCCCCAGGGCCGGCACACAACACCTGCGCCAGCTGGTCTGTGGTGCCGTCCGGTTCGTGATCGATGAGCCGGTAGGGGGGGCGGCCTTGGTGGTGTCGGCAGGGCCATCAGACGCTGGTAGGTGTCGTTGCCGGGCACGCTGCGTCCTCTTTTACGGTTTTCGCTGTGATGGTGCGGTGGGTGCGTTCGATGGCCTGGCCCCAATAGGTTCCGGCGATCATGAGCACGGCGCCGAGGGAGGCCCACAGGGTGAGCCGTTCGCCGCCGAGGCCGATCCCGACCGCGACGGCCCAGATCGGTTCGGTGCCCAGCAGAAGACTGGCCCGGCTGGCAGAAGTGCGTTGCACGGCCCAGGTCTGCGCGAGGAAGGCGAACACACTGCAGAACAGGGCGAGATAGATCAACTGGGTCCAGGTGGTGGCACTGCTGTGGGCCAGGTCAGGCGCGTGGGTGATGGCGGCCGGCAAATGCAGTGCCGAGCCGACGATGGTCTGGGCGGTCGTCAGGCGCAGCGGGTCCATCGGGCGGTCAGCGATGAGCCGTCCGAGGAGCGCGACGTGCCCGGCCCGTACGACTGCGGCGGCGAGCACCAGGACGTCCCCGAGCCGTGGCGCGTGCAGTCCAGTGCTGGAGGTGAGCAGCCCGACAGCCAGAACGCAGAGGCCGGCGGCGAGGAAGAACGTCGGAGGCAGTCTGCGGCGGCCCCCGGTACGGTCCAGCAGCGGCGTCAGCACAATGGTCAGGCTGATGATCAGCCCGGCGTTCGCGGCGCTGGTGTGCGCCACCCCGTAGGTCTCCAGCACCAGAACGGCCGCCTGCGTGAATCCCAGCAGCGACCCGACGCGGACTTCCGCGCGGGTCCAGCGGCGCGTCCGGCCACGAGCGGCGACCAGGGCGCCGCACGCGAGCGCGGAGATCGCGTACCGGGCGAACAGCACCGCCGTGACCGGGAGGGCGACGGTGGCCGTCTTCGCGGTCAGGTAACTGGAACCCCAGACGAGCGCGACCAGGAGAAGTACCACATCGGTACGGCGTGCAGCAGGCATGCCCCCACGCTGCACCACCAGGACATTGAAGGCCACGACCAATGTCTTAAACTAAGTTGTAGCAGTCCTACACTGTCAGGGTGGATGAACGGCAGCTGCGGATCCTGCGCGAACTGGGAGAGCTGGGCAGTGTCAGCGCCGTCGCCGAGGCCTTGCACGTGACGCCTTCAGCGATTTCGCAGCAGCTGCGGCTGTTGCAGCGCTCGATTTCCGTTCCGCTCACCGAACGCGCCGGCCGCCGGGTGGTACTGACCGACGCCGGGCAGGCCCTGGCCGCGGCTGCCATCGAGGTGGAGACCGCCTTGGCCCGGGCACGGCACACCATCACCGACTTCGCAGGGCGACCGGACGGCGACGTATCGGTGGCGGCGTTCCACAGCGCAGGCTCCGCGTTCTTCCCGCTCCTGCTCCACAGCCTCGCCGGCCCGGACGACCCTCGCCTGACTCTCGCCGACGAAGACGTCGCCCAGGACCGCTTCCCCACCCTCACCCGTGACTACGATCTCGTGCTCGCTCACCGCCTCGACCATGGTCCGCCGTGGCCACGTACGGTGACCTCCACGACTCTGCTGCGCGAGCCCCTCGATGTCGCACTGCCGACCGGCCACCCGCTGGCCTCCAAACCGCTGCTCTCGCCACGGGACGTGGCAGACCAGCCCTGGATCACCGTCCACGACGGCTTCCCGCTGATGGCCACCATCGAGGCCATCGCCAGCGTCGCCAACCGCCGACTCGACATCGTCCACCGCATCAACGAATTCGCGGTGGTCGCCGAGGCCGTGGCCGCCGGCGGCGGCCTCGCGCTGATGCCCCGCTGGACCGCCCGTGCCCACCCCGGCGTAGTCCTCAGGCCGCTGAGCGGAGTACACGCCCGACGCCACATCGACGTGCTCTACCGGCCCGAGCGCACCGCACGAAAGGCCATCCGAACTGTCCTTACCGCATTGCACCGCGCCGCCGCGGCGATCCAAGGCCGAGACACCTGAGCGTCCCGGCCGGATGCCGACACCCACGCTGGTCCGCCGGGAAGCGCGGCTGGGCACGGAATCCGACGGTGCGAGGCCGAAATGCTTGTCCGTGTCGTGTCGAGGCGGAAGGTTCCGTACGGGTTGACGTTCGACCAGAACGGGGCGGTCAGGCCGCGCCGGTCCTCGTGTCTCCGCGCGCAACTCGCCGAAACTCCTCGACACCGAGAACGACTTGACCGCAGCGCAACAGCGCGGGCGATCACTCCGGGCTCCCCGGCCGGCACAGAGCCCGGCCGCGATCCTCCCCTGTGCTCTCGCTGTGGCGTGCAGCCTGTCTCTTACGCCATCGCATCCTCCCGGCGCGGACCCACAGGGCGGCCCCCACCAGCCCGCGTATGACAGCCGGCGGGCGAGCCACTCCGACGCCTGCGCGTAGCCGCTCGTCGAGCAAGGCGTCTGCCCCGAGCCGGACCAATGGCGCGACCAGGGAAGGGAAACGGGCGGCGAGTAGACACCGGGTGGCATCCATGAGTGCCTGCCCTTCGCCGGTAACCGCGAAGTTCCGCTCTTCGTATTCTTCCATCCATGAGGCGAGCTCTGAGTACGAGCGGGGCGGTAGGTTGATGTGCATCCGCTCCGCCAGGCCGGCGTAGAAGCCGTACGATGCGTCTTTCTCCGCAATCGTGGTCGCCCGCCAACTGTGGCTGTCGATCCACCGCACAGGAGCGACGCAGAAGGCCGCCAAAACGTATACGAACTCCGCCTCGCCCACCGGCAAGCCGCCGTGCAGCCGGTTCAGCGCCGCGACCGTCTCTCGCCCGGCAGACGAATCCAGGCCATGCTCGATGAGCATGTACATCAGTTCACCAGTAGCTTTGGCTCGCGCCCTGGGGTTGCTGGTCATCTTGCCCGTCCCGACCAGCACCTTGGCGATGGTCGGGACGGCGAACGTCCGGTAGAAAGCCAGGTTGAGGCCCAGCCGGAGATCCTCGGAAAAGTCCACCAGCGCCAGACGACGGTACGCAATCTGGGCTTGTTCCTCGCTACGCTTCGCCGGGTTCCTGTCGATCGTGTACTCCCTGTCAGCCATGCCGGTTCAGCGCCGGCGGGATTCGGCTAGGGCTCGGGTGATCAGAGGGCTCCCCATGAATCGGGCAACCGCCACCAGGTGCTGTCGCTCGGCGTGTGATGGTATATCGATACCAGGGAGCTCCTCGCAAGGCTGCTCACTCGGTCGTGAGCGCTGGGTCAGGGCTGTGCCGGTCATGGTTCGGATCTCCGAGTTCTCGTCCGTCGGCTCCGGTCACCCGCCGTACCAGGTCCCTCCAGGTGGTTTGCAGACGTGCGACGGTGGCCTGGCGCTCGTTGCGCAAGTAGTCCACGGTCTCGAAGGTCACGGAGGCGAGCATGGCATGGGCGAGAATTTCGTGATCGCCCTCAACCTCCGCTTCTCGCAAGAGGGACTCCACATGATGGTGGAAGGCCCGGCCGGTGTCCGAGGCATGGCGCCGTTCGCAGGGGACCTGGCGTGCCAGCACGGCACCCAGGTCCCCGTCATCGGCAATACGCTCGATCAGGGCGCACCCGAACGCCGTCAGCCGGTCGCTCGCCGGTGCTCCCGGTCCCAACGGAGGGGGACCGGAGGTGTATGCCTCATGGAACTCCGCCTCGGCGTCGCTCAGCAGAGCCAGCAGGAGTCCGTTGCGGTCGCCGAACCGACGAAAGAGCGTGCCCTTGCCAACACCGGCTGCCTGCGCGACTTCGTGCATCGTCAGATGCTCTACTCCCTGGTCGCCCATCAGCCGGGCAGCCGCCTCCAACAGTCGGGCGCGGTTGCGGGCGGCATCGGCCCGCTCCACAGGGGCCTCGTCCGGCGCCTGCGTCACCGTTCACTCCGCGGTAGCCAGCACTCGACCGTGTACCCGTCCACCTCGCCCTCGGAGAGCGAGACGGCACTGTGCGAGCACACATCGTGGATGGCGAACACCTTGTGCTCGGTCCGGACGACGGAGATGGGAACGCCCTCTACCTCGAACCGTCGGGGGACGCGCTCCTCCAATACGTCGAACTTGCAGAGGTACGTGTAGCCGCTGCTGGGCATCGCTCTCCTCGGGTGCATCCATGAGCCGGGCTCGGCCATCCGCTCCACAGGGGTGCATCGGGGAGGCCGCACCGCACCGGCCCAGGAGCGTCACGCGTGTGATCGTGGCTGATCGCCAACGCTAGTGACGAAGACCGGGAATGGGACCCGACCCCAGATCGAACCGTATTCGGCACATGGACTTAGGACGCTGTCACATGTCCGCAAGGACGGCCGGCCAACTGTGCCACGACCGCTCATCTCCGCCGGCACGGGTGGCCGAGGCTGTCATGCCCGCGCCCCGTGGACTTCTGCCTGGCACTGATCACCTGGCTCAGGAGGAAGTCGAGATCATCCTTCGGCCGGGGGATGTGTTCTTCGAGCCGGCAGGTGTTCCCATCGCCCACTTCGATACGTTGGACGAGGACGTTACGTTTCCTTGCCCACTTTCCGCTGACCGCTGGCCAAGAGCCCGGGCTGCTCTGAGGCCGACGGGGTGATCTGGCGGTTCCGCACCGGCAGCCAGTGGCGGGAGACGCCCGAGCGGCCGGCGACCGCCCAGCCCGGCCGAAGGCCGCGCCCCTCGCCATCCGAGCCGTTGTCCGCGGGCAGCAGCGTCCACAGGAGGGCACCGGCGAGCGCCACGGCACCGAGGGCCGACCCGTACACCCAGCCGCGCCTTGGCCGGGCCGTCGGAGGCTGCGCCGGTGGTGTGTGCGGCACCACCGGGTACGGGGCCGCGTGCGCGAGCGCGTCGCCCTGCTGCACTGCGGGCCGCGGCGGCTGCGGCTGCGGCCCGGTCGTGCGGGGCGGGGCCAGCGGGTAGGAGGTGGGGCCGTCGGGGGGAGCCTCGGTCGCCGCGGGCCCGGCTGCCACCTCGGGCCCGGCTGCCACCTCCGCCTCGGTCAACAAACGGTCCAGTGTCCGGGCGTCCGGGCGCTCCTGCGGGTCGCGCACCAGGACGGACATCAGCACATCGGTCAGCGGTCCGGCGTTCTCCGGCGGCGGCATGTCCTCACTGAGGACGGCCGCGAGCGTGGCGAGCGTGTTGGCACGGCGCATCGGGTTGCGCCCCTCGACGGCGACGTAGAGCGTCATGGCCAGCCACCACAGGTCGGCCGCCGGCCCGCCGGCCTGGCCGGACGCGCGCTCGGGCGCCATGTAGTCGGGGGTGCCGATGACGGAGCCGGCGGCCGTCAGGGCGGTGGAGTCCCGGACGGCCGCGATCCCGAAGTCGGTGAGGACCGGGCTGTCCTCGGACCGCAGCAGGATGTTGGCGGGCTTGATGTCCCGGTGCTGGATGCCGGCCGCGTGTGCCGCCCCCAGCCCGGCCAGCACTCCTCGCCCCAGCCGGGCCGCCTCGGCAGGGGTGAGGAGGCCGCGGTCGAGCCGACCCTGGAGCGAACCGCCTGCGATTAGTTCCATGACGAGCCACGGGTACGTGTGCTCATCGCCGTCCACGATGTGATGGATGGTCACCACGTTGGGGTGGACGATGCGCGCGAGCGCCCTGGCCTCCCGTAGGACACGGGCGCGCAGGGCCCGGGCGGCCTCGGGGTCGTACTCGGCGAGTCCCGGGTCGGGCGGGCGCACCTCCTTGAGCGCCACCTCACGGCGCAGCGCCAGGTCACGCGCTCTCCACACCAGTCTCATGCCGCCACCGCCGAGCCGCGCCAGCAGCTCGAAACGGTCGTCGATCACCCGCGCCATAGGTCCCCCTCACCCCGACGAGGGCCCGGGTCGATGCGAGATCCGCGAGCCCTCGGATCAAAGCCCTGCCCAACTCTGCCACAGGTACCGCAACCGGATCCTCGGTGGCGTCACCAACGGGACTCAACGCGAATCGGGCGACAGTCGTCGCCCATAACCTCTGGCTGAAACAGCAGTTCAATTCCCGGTGTCACCGCTCACCCCACCGCAGCCTGGGTGGCCGAAATCCCGCCACGCAGCCCGAACTGCACCCCGCACGCGGAACGCTTCGTGCGTTCAGTACGCGAAGAGTGCACGAACCGAGTCCTGCTCCTCGACCGCGGCCACGTCGAGAAGATGCTTCACGACCACGCACGCCTTTTCGACGAACACCGACCCCACCAAGGCCGAAACCAACTCGCCCCGTTCGAGCGGTTTTACAACTCCCTTAGGCCTCACCAGCGCATCGCCAACACCCGATCGCTGCACCCCTTGCGCCAGGTGGTCGGGCGTGCGGCGATCAGCGGGACACGGGAAAGCCCAGGTCCGGACCGGCCGCCGTCTCAGCCGGGTCCGGCCAACGGCTCGTGATGACCTTGCCGCGGGTGTAGAAGTGCACGGCTTCGCTGCCGTACATGCGGTGGTCGCCGAAGGCCGAGTCCTTCCAGCCGCCGAAGGAGTGGTAGCCCGCTGGCACCGGCATCGGCACGTTCACGCCGACCATGCCGGCCTCGACTTCCAGCTGGAACCGGCGGGCCGCGCCGCCGTCGCGGGTGAAGATCGCGCCGGCGTTGCCGTACGGGGAGCCGTTGATGATTTCCATGGCCTCCTCGTAGGTCTCCGCGCGGAGCACGCACAGGACGGGACCGAAGATCTCGTTCTGGTAGGCGTCCGAGTCCGTGCTGACCTTGTCGAGGAGCGAGACACCCATCCAGTGCCCGTTCTCCAGGCCCTCGACAGTGAAGCCCCTGCCGTCGAGCACCACGTCGGCTCCCTGGGCGGCCGCGCCCGCGACGTAGTCCGCGACCTTGTCGCGGTGTGCCTTGGTGACGAGCGGGCCCATCTCGGACGTCGGGTCGTTGCCCGGGCCCATCTTGATCTTCGCGGCGCGCTCGGCGATCCGGGACACCAGCGCGTCGCCCGCCGAGCCGACCGCGACCACCACGGAGACTGCCATGCAGCGCTGGCCCGCCGAGCCGTAGGCGGCGGACACGGCGGCGTCGGCCGCCGCGTCGAGGTCGGCGTCGGGCAGTACCAGCATGTGGTTCTTCGCGCCGCCGAGGGCCTGGACGCGCTTGCCGCCGGCGGACGCCCTGCCGTAGACGTGGCGAGCGACCGGCGTGGAGCCCACGAACGACACGGCCGCCACGTCCGGGTGGTCGAGCAGCGCGTCCACCGCGACCTTGTCGCCGTGCAGGATGTTGAGCACACCGTCGGGCACGCCAGCCTCGGCCGCGAGTTCCGCGAGGAGCATGGACGCGGACGGGGCCTTGCTGCTCGGCTTGTGGACGAAGGTGTTCCCGCAGGCAATCGCCATGGGGAACATCCACATGCTGATCATCGCGGGGAAGTTGAACGGTGAGATGCCGACGATCACACCGAGCGGCTGGCGGATCGACGCCACGTCGATGCGGCTCGACACCTCCGTGGACGTGTCGCCCTTGAGCGCCATGCCGAGCCCGCAGGCCAGTTCGACGATCTCCAGGCCCCGGGCCACCTCGGCCAGCGCGTCCGTGTGGACCTTGCCCTGCTCAGCGGTGATCAGCGCGGCGATGTCGTCGCGGCGCGCGTCCAGCAAGGCGCGGTAGCGGAAGAGGATCGCGATCCGCTGAGTGAGCGGGGACGTACGCCAGGTGGCGTAGGCCTCCTTCGCCGCGGCGACCGCGGAGTCGACCTCGTCGGCGCCGGCCATCGCCACCTGCGTGGTGACCTCTCCGGTCGCGGGGTCGGTCACGGGGCCCCAGGTGCCGATGGCGCCTGAACCGTCTCCGAAGGGCTTGCCACCGATCCAGTGGGTGACGGTCTTCATCGGCGGAACTCCTTCAAAGATGACGGCGGCGGGCTGCGAGGTTCCTGTCGTATGCCTCGCCCCCGCGGCGCCGGACTAGTGACACCCGAAGCTACCGATCTGGTCTCCACGTGCAGGCGCTTCGGAGCCTCGCGGCCCGAAGTGCCTCCCTCAGGTCCCATAGTGTCGTGGCGTGGAACACTTGCACGCCGAGCGCCGAGCGGCGCAGGTACGCCACATGGTGAACGGTGTGCCACACCGTGACGTCAGTCCGTCACCGTGGGCTCGGATCCACCCTCTTTATCCTGGGTATGCCAGGGCTACTCTCGCGCCCTCGCGCAACGGCGCGGACGGCACAGAATGGCGGCATGGAACGGATTGTGGAACTCGGGGAATTCCTTCGTTCATGCCGAAGCCGGCTCGACCCGGCTGGCGCGGGGATGCCGAGGACGGCGCGGCGCCGGGTGCCGGGACTGCGCCGTGAGGAGCTCGCCCAGCTGGCAGGGGTCAGTGTCGACTACTACACCCGCCTGGAGCAGGGACGCAGCCGTACCGCGTCACCGGAGATCCTTCAGTCACTGGCGACCGCGCTGCGCTTGGATGACACCGAGTGTGCGCATCTCTTCGACCTGGCCAACCGGCGCCCCACTCAGCTCCGGCACACCGGGCCCGCCGCGCCGGAGCCGGTCAGCCCGGCGACCCGCCAGCTGCTGGCCACTCTCGGCGCGGCCTACTGTCCGGCGTTCGTTCTGGGGCGGCGTACCGATGTGGTGGCCGCCAACCCGCTCGCCCGTGTGCTGATCGCCGACTTCGACGCCATGCCGGCGCACCAGCGCAACCAGGCCCGGTTCCTCTTCCTCGACCCCGCCGCGCGCGACCTGTACGCGGACTGGGACACCGTCGCCGCGGACACCGCCGCGATGCTGCGCATGGACGCGGGGCGCCACCCCGACGATCCACGGCTCGGCGAACTGGTCGCGGAACTCGCGGCCCGGAGCGGGCCGTTCCGCGGGTACTGGGCCGAGCGCCGGGTGCACGAACGCAGCGAGGGGACCAAGGGCTATCACCACCCGATCGCCGGGGACCTCACCGTCGCCTACCAGGCTCTCGCCCTGCCGGGCGGGACGGACCAGACCCTGTTCATCTACACCACCGAGCCGGGGTCGTCCTCCGCAACCGCCCTGCGGCTCCTGGCGGCGCGGTCGAGCGAACCGCTGCCCGACGGTGCCCGGACCGCCGCGCACAGCGCGCCGGGTGCCTCCTGAGGCCCGATAGGGGATCGGGGCCCGGCGCCCTTTCCCCTCGGTACGCGACGTGCGCGGAATGCGCCGCAGCGTGACCTGGGCGGGAATATCGTAGCCGTCCCGCTCCCAGGAAAATCTCGGCCTTACAGCTACATCCATCGTCGGCCAGGCTGTACGTACACCCAAAAGCCGAAGAGGAAATCCAGAATTCTTTGCGCAGCTCTCTCTTCGGTTGGTCCGTATGTTTCAGGAGAGATGTCCGATGATTACTGTCAGCGATTTGCAGGAGCACCGCTTGGATGAGGTCCACCGCCTCATGGAGCCCGGCCCGGTGATCCTGGTGACCACACAGCACCATGGCATCCCGAATGTGATGACCAACGGCTTCAACATGATGGTTCGCCATGCTCCGCCCCTGATCGGCTGCACCATCGGCCCCTGGGACCACAGCTACACCGCGCTGCGCGAGACCGGGGAATGTGTTATCTCCATCCCCGGCAGCGAACTGGCCAGGACCGTCGTGGACATCGGCAACTGCTCCGGCCAGGACGTGGACAAATTCCAGGAGTTCGACCTGACTCCGCTGGCCGCGCGGCAGGTCCAGGCACCCCTGATCGCCGAGTGCTTCGCGAACATCGAATGCCGGGTCGCCGACACCGCTCTCGTCGGCAGGTACCACTTGTTCATCCTCGAAGCGGTCCGCGCCTGGACCGACCCGTCGCAGCCGCATCCGCGGATGCTCCACCACCGTGGCGACGGCACCTTCACGCTCGACGGCGAAACCATCGACCTCAAGGACCGCATGACCAAGTGGCAGTACCTCCTGTGATGCCCCGGACGGCCCAGGCATCCGCACGACACCGCGGAGAGGAGCCCCCGTGACCGGTCTCGAACTCATCGTGGTGGTCGCGGCCACCGTTCTGCTGATGACATGGGCGGCCCGCCGCCTGCGGCTGAGCGAACCGTTGTTGTTGCTGATCGGCGGCATCCTCATCGGTCTCATGCCGCGCTTCGGCAATGTGCATCTGCCCCCCGATGTGGTGCTGTTGCTCTTCTTGCCGGCACTCCTGTACTGGGAGTCGCTGACCACCTCGCTGCGCGAGATCAAGAACAACTTCCGGTCGATCGCGCTCCAGGCGACGGGCCTCGTCCTGGTGACCGCCGTCGCCGTGGCCCTTGTCGCTCATGCCCTGGGCTACGAGTGGCCGATCGCCTTCGTCCTGGGCGCGGTGCTGGCACCCACCGACGTGGCGGCGGTCGCCGCGGTGGCCATGGCCATGCCGCGCCGCATCCTGACGTTGCTGCGCACCGAGAGCCTACTCAACGACGGCACGGCTCTCGTCCTTCTGGCGGTGGGCCTGGAACTCCTCACCACAGGCGAGCCGTTCTCCTGGACCCACACCGCGGTGCGCTTCGTCGAAGCCTACGCCGGGGGCGCGGCCATCGGCGCGGCGATCGCTCTCCTGCTCATCCCGGTGCGCAGGCATCTGCACGACCGCGTTCTGCACAGCGGTCTGAGCGTCGCCACCCCGTTCATCGCCTATCTGCCGGCCGAGGCCCTGCATGTCTCGGGTGTGCTGGCCGTGGTCACCTGCGGGCTGGTCACCAGCCGTGTCGGGCCGAAGGTCATCGGCTCCGACGCCCGGATGCAGGCCACCTCGTTCTGGGAGGTCACCACGTTTCTGCTCAACGGTGCGCTGTTCGTGCTTCGGCGAATGGCCTACCTGGGCGCAATCGTGATCGTCACATACGCCTCCCCGCGCCCCGACGGCCTGATCCACGGCTGCGTCGGCAGCGTGGGCAATCTTCCGTGGTCCAGGGCAAATTGGGGCAGTGAGACCCCGAACGTAGCCGCTATCGCGTCCAGAGCACGGCCCTCGTCCGAGCGGTCGGTGGCAGGCCCTGCACGGTCCGGGAAAAGGTGGTCGGGGGAGAGCACGGTGGGGAGTGTGCCCGTCTGGTGGCGCTCCGCCTTGTGGACCGTGAACGCGTACCGCTGCTCGCCGTCCTCGGCGCAGGCGAAGTGGAACAGGCCAGGCGCCCACCAGACCGTGAGGGCGCGGGTGCCACGCGACAGCTCGGTCCCGGGATGAGTCAGGCGGGCCGGGTCGAAGCCCAGCAGGTGGGCCGACTCGAAGGCGAAGCTCCAGCCGTCCCGGGCGCCGATCCGGGCCATGGGACCGCGGCGCTCTTGCTGCCGTGAGAACTGGAGATCCCAGAGATCGGTCTCGCTCGCCACCGGCTCCAGCGGGCCCGTGCCGAACCGCTCCGCCAGCTCTTCGGGGCGTATGCCCTCCACCAGGACGAAGCGGTACGGGCGCGGTTCACCCCTGGGGCGCCAATAGGCCAGCCACCCGAGCCCGTCGCGCACCGCATCCCCCGCGGCCGCGGGCGAGGGCATCGCCTCCGCCCGACCGGCTCGGGGCGTGGTCAGCAGCTGTCGGCCCCGCTCCGGTGTGATGACCGGCCCGAGCAGCGAGTCCCCGAGCAGGCCGAACGGGGCCATGTGGTCCTCCCGGTACGGCTCCCACTGCGGGACCGCCGCCGCGAGCACCAGCCAGGCGCCATCCGTATCGCCCCAGCGCGCCAGCTCCCTGGCCTCCTTGACCGCGCGCCCGAAGGGGCCCGGCGAGGTGTACTCGTAGGTGCGCTGCCTGATCTGCTCCAGGACGACCCTGGCCCGTTCCCTGTCCGTCGCGTAGTCCTCGGTCACAGGACCGAGCACGAAGGTGTCGTCGCTCCGATGTACGCGCAGGTGGTCGCGCACCTTCAGGGGCAGCACCTCGCCCGCGTACAGCGGATCGTCCATGCGCGGGTCGACCGGCACCCAGCTGCGTCCGCCGTCGAGCAGCGCCCGGAGCTGTGCGGCCAGCAGGCCGGCGCGCGGCCTGCCGAGCTCCCCGGCCTCGCCGAGGACGGCTAGCGCCTCATCCAACTCGCCTCTCAGGCAGGCCAGTCGGGCCTCCTCCACCTTGGCGTCGAGCTCACGCGTCACCGTGTTCTCGAAGCCGGGGCGATTGCCGCCCAGGCGGTAGAACTCCTTGTACATGTCCTCCATGAACGCGCGGAACGAGTTGTACCGGTCCGGCCGTTCACCACCCCACCCGTGGTACACGTACACCGCCCACTCCCCGTCGGCGCCCACATCGCCCGGGTCGAGCAGCACATCCGTCATATCCGAGTCGAGCGACAGTTGCAGCGCCCGGCCCCACATGCCGGCCAGGAGCACTTCCTCTTCGGTCGGGTCCTTGTCCAGACACTCCTCGTACATCGCCTGCAGGCCGTACGGGTCTCCGTATGCCCCGATGCCGTCCGCCCCGGCCAGCAGATAGACGAAGCCACCCGCATGACGCCAACCGTCCGTCGTCTCAAGGAAGGAGCGCAAGGACGGCGGCAGTGGCACCTCTGTCCCTAGTCCCCGGACCCGCTCCTCCAGAGCCGCCATCCGTGCCGGATCGACGGGGGCGAATCCCAGCCAGCGGTCCCGCACGATGTCCTCGTTCAGCTCCTGGAACTCCTCCAGCTCGTTCGCGGCCAGCGCTTCGAACCATTCCTCGCTCCACCGCTTGAGCAGCGGTCCCCACTCGAAGATCTCCACGCGTGCCATCGTGGCATCCGCCACCGACAGTGGATCATGGTCGCCCTGGTGAGGGCCTGATTCGATCAGCGTCACCTGTGCGTTGGGGCGAGGGCCGGTTCGGTGCCGGTGTGCGGTGGTGGGTCACTCCGGGACAGTGGGGTGATGCGGGGTGATGCGGGGTGATGCGGGGTGATGCGGGGTGATGCGGGGTGATGCGGGGTGATGCGGGGTGATGCGGGGTGATGCACCCCAGATGATCGAAGACCTTTCCCCTCGCCGGCTCGCGCGGCGCGCCGCCCGACGGATCGGTCAGGCGGCGTGGCAGAGCGCCGCGGGGTCGGCCGGGGCCGAGGCGCGGGCCACGGTCGTGCGCACGGGACGGGCGGTGCGGGCGGCGGCCTCGGCCTGCGAGCGGTTCCGTGCGAAGACGACGAGGCGCAGCACCGCGTACCGCGCGACACCGGTGAGTGCGGAGGCGGACAGGTAGACGATCTGCTCGAGCACCGGACCGGGCGCCGCCACCAGCTGCTGCAGGACGAGCATCGCCACGCAGGTCACCGCGTACGCGGCCGCCGCGGACCCGGCCGACTGCGCATGCTGGCGCCAGGTCGCGCGCCCGCCGGCGCCGAAGGTGAAGCGGGCGTGCAGCTCGGTGGCGAGGAGCGTGGAGACCGCGGTGATCAGGGCGTTGGCCAGGGCCCAGGGAATCCAGGAGGCGAGGGCCGCCACGGCGAAGCTGGAGGCGAGCCCCACCCCGCCGCCGCAGAGCACGAAGCGGGCGAAGGCGGTGAAGGCGCCAGGTGTCGCCTGCTGCTGGCTCTGCGCTGTCTCCATGACCCGACCCCTTTGATCGCTCGCTCCGCGAAACGCGCGTCCCTCGGCCTATGAGACCGAGGGACGCGTTGTCCGTGGCATCATCATGGCACACACGTGGCGCCATTGGGAGCCATTTACGGCGCCACCCCTGCGCCGCATGGCGCCCAGCAGGCGCGCGACCCCGAGGGCGCGCCAGTGTGCTGCCTGGGGCCCGGAGACCGTGGACGGTAGAGGTTGCCCTTGATCGCGGGTTTGCTCTCGGATCGGCTGGAGGCGGGGCAAAGAGTGCGACGGGCGGTGGACTGCGACATGGAAGACAGCCCGGCCGGTGTCATCTGCCCGGTCCGCGCAGTGGGCGCATCGACGTCACACCCTGCGTAACCTTTGTCCCGTGCCAGCCTCCCGCCTGCATCGCGTCGCCGTCCTTGTACTCGAGGGTGCGAAGCCGCTCGATGTCGGAATTCCCGCGCAGGTGTTCACAACCCGCGCGAGCATGCCGTACGAGGTGCGGGTGTGCGGCGCGGCACCCGGTCTCGTGACCGGCGCAGACGGCCTGTCATACGCCGTCGCCCACGGCCTCGACGCCCTTGAGTGGGCCGACATCGTCTTCATCCCCGGCTACCGGTTCCCGGACCGCGACGACCCGCCGCAGGCCGTCGTCGACGCGCTGATCGCCGCCCATGCTCGGGGCACCCGGCTCGCTGCCATCTCGACGGGCGCCTTCGCGCTCGCCGCCACAGGCCTGCTCGACGGCAAGCGCGCCACGACACACTGGCACTATTCGCGGGCACTTGCGGCGAAGCACCCGCTCGTCCAGGTCGATGAGAACGTTCTGTTCGTCGACGAGGGCAACGTGCTGACGTCGGCCGGCGCCGCCTCGGGCATCGACCTGTGCCTGCACATTCTGCGCGGCGACCTAGGGGTGGCCGCGTCGAACCACGCGGCCCGGCGCCTGGTCGCGGCCCCATACCGCAGCGGCGGCCAGGCGCAGTATGTGCCGCGCAGCGTGCCCGAGCCGCTTGGCGAGCGGTTCGCGGCCACCCGCGAGTGGGCGCTGCACCGGCTCGGCGAGCCCCTCACCCTGGAGGTGCTCGCCCGGCATGCGGCGGTCTCGCCGCGCACCTTCTCCCGGCGCTTCGTCGAAGACACGGGGTACACGCCGATGCAGTGGGTCATGCGCGCCCGCATCGACGTGGCCCGTGAACTGCTCGAGCGTTCGGAACGGAGCGTCGAGCAGATCGCTGCCGACGTCGGTCTGGGCACCGGTGCCAATCTGCGGCTGCATTTCCAGCGCATCCTCGGCACCACGCCCAGCGAGTACCGGCGCACCTTCACCCAGGGCGAGTAGCCCACCGCCACCTGGCGCGATCCTTTTGAACCGTGGCGATCACGCCGCTGTCACGGGCGGATGCCGCGCGTGAGGCTGGTGGCAAACCGAAGGGACACCATTCATGACTCGCATCGCCGTCAACGGATTCGGCCGCATCGGACGCAACGTGCTGCGCGCACTGCTCGAACGCCACAGCGACCTCGAAATCGTCGCCGTCAACGACCTCACGGAGCCCGCCACCCTCGCGCGGCTGCTCGCCTACGACACGACGGCCGGCCGCCTCGGTCGTCCGGTGACCGTCGACGGGAACGCCCTCGTCGTCGACGGCCGTCGCATCACGGTGCTCGCCGAGCGCGAACCGGCGCAGCTGCCGTGGGCCGAACTCGGCGTGGACATCGTGCTGGAGGCGACCGGCCGCTTCACGTCGGCCAAGGCTGCCCGTGCCCACCTCGACGCCGGCGCGAAGAAGGTCCTCGTCAGTGCGCCGTCGGACGGCGCCGATGTCACGCTCGCGTTCGGGGTCAACACCGACGCGTACGACCCGGACGCGCACACGGTCGTCTCGAACGCCTCGTGCACGACCAACGCGCTTGCGCCGCTGGCCGCGGTGCTCGACGACCTCGCCGGCATCGAGCACGGCTTCATGACGACGGTGCACGCCTACACGCAGGAGCAGAACCTGCAGGACGGTCCGCACCGTGACGCCCGCCGGGCCCGTGCCGCCGCTGTCAACATCGTGCCGACCACGACGGGTGCCGCCAAGGCGATCGGTCTCGTGCTGCCGAACCTCGAAGGCAAGCTGTCGGGCGACTCGATCCGCGTGCCGGTTCCGGTGGGCTCCATCGTCGAACTCAACACGACCGTCGCCCGCGACGTGACGCGCGACGACGTGCTGGCCGCGTACCGCGTCGCAGCGGAGGGGCCGCTCGCCGGCGTGCTCGAGTACTCGGACGACCCGCTCGTGTCGTCCGACATCACGGGCAATCCTGCTTCGTCGATCTTCGACTCGGCCCTGACCCGTGTCGACGGCCGCCACGTCAAGGTGGTCGCCTGGTACGACAACGAGTGGGGCTTCTCGAACCGCGTGATCGATACGCTCGAGCTCCTCGCCAACCGCTGACCGACGCCGGGGCGGTACCCGGCGCCCCACCCCGAGGGTGTCGGCGAGGCGGTCGGCGTAGGTGTCGACGGACCTCCTGAGGGTCGACAGAGACGGCGAAGCGCTTGCGGCCGTCTGCCGCGAATTTGCAGCCGCAGGTGAGTTCAGGGTGCACGATCTCTGTCTTGTGCCGTTCGGAAACTCATCGCGGCTGCTCGCGGGTGGTCTGGCGCGCCATCACAGTCTGCTGGAGCCCTGCCCGGGTGATCGTTCCGCTCGTCGACTGGCCGCCTCCCGGTCAGGGTGCCACTGGAGATCGGCCGGAATGATCGACAGGATGTCGTCGCTCATGGGGTTACTCAGTTCGTCGGGCACGCTTGCAGGCCAGGCCCGCGAGTGTCTCCCAGATCAGCCGATGGGCGTTGTTGACCGTCAGGTCGGCGTGGTCGTACGGAGGGCAGACCTCGGTGACGTCGAGCGCGATCACGTTGGTCTCCAGAGCGATCCGGCGAACGGCTCTGAGCAGGTCGATCGGCGCGAGACCACCAGGCTCGGGTGTCCCCGTCCCTGGGGCGAACCCCGGGTCCAGCACGTCGATGTCAATCGAGATGTAGACGCCATCCGTGCCGTCGATCGCTTCGGCGATGACATCGTCCATCACATCCTTGATGCCGCGCTCCCAGATCTCCTGCATCGTGTGATGGCGCATTCCCTGCCCGCGCATCCACTCCTGTACGTCGGCCGGTGGCCAGTAACCCCGAAGCCCGACCTGGACAAAGTCTCTTCCGGCGATCGCTCCCGACTCGATCAGTCGCCTCATCGGTGTTCCGTGACTGGCGAGGTTGCCGCGCAGAATGTCAGCCGTGTCAGCGTGCGCATCAAAATGGATCATCCCGATCCGACCGTGGCCGTAATGCGCGCCGACCGCCATCCCGCTCGGCCACGTCACCGAGTGGTCACCCCCCCATCACCAGGGGATGATGCTGCGGCGGGGCGGGGTGCGTCCGCATGTGGACCACGTGCTCGCCGAGATCGACCGGTTGCGCCCCCCGACCCCGCGGATATAAGGACTGCTGCCTGAAGTCCCCGGTGTCGAACCTGATGGTTGTCCGCCCGACCCCGGGGCCCCCAGCGCGGGCAGCCCCCGGTGCTGCCTCCTGCCGGGGCTCCTCCGCGCGGCGGATGCCCGGGACCGCCGAGAGAGTGGGCAGCACGACGGCGACATCGACGCGGAGCGAACGCCGTGCCACGGGCGTCTCCCCCGACCCACCATCGTCACCCTGACGTGCCGAACTCGGTAACAGGGTCAACAGACTCCCGGTATTGAGGCCAGCGGGCGTGTGCTCCCGCTCCACCGAGTCCGGGCGCGGCCGCCAGGAAGGTGTCGAGCACTCCGTCGGCGACGCGGACCGGGCCCTCGGGGCGGGTCTCGCCCGGGATCGTGCGGATCCGCCTGGCCTGCCCGGCCAGCGACGACGCCTCGGCGAACCACTGCTCGGCCTGCTGGGTGTTGCCGTCGAGCCGGGCGCCCAGCGCGTCCAGGGTGCGTTCGAACGCGCGGCCCCACAGCGCCAGCGCGTCCAGCCACGGCGCGCAGTCCGCCACGAAGCCGCGGTCGGCCACGCCCGTCCTGATGGTGGCCGACGCGGTGGCCAGCAGCTCCGCGGAGGGGCGCAGGGCGTCCAGCGCCACCCGCCGCCGTCCGGCGTCCCAGTCGGTACGGAACCGGGCCAGTCGGGCGGCCAGTTCGGGCGCCTGGGGCTGCCAGGGTTCGGCGCCGAAGGTGGGCGCGAGGTGCTGGGTGTCGAAGAAGGACAGCAGCGCGGGCACGGTGGTGGCGTCCGGATCGTCCCCGGCCAGGTATGCGGCGGCGGCCCGCCAGGTGCGGTCCGGGTCGTACCCGGTGTCGTTCCAGGCGAAATCCGCCCCGCCGAACAGGGCGACCTTGCTGGCGGCGGCCTGGTTCATCGGGTTGAGGACCAGACCGGAGAGCTGCTGGTGCAGACCGGGCTCACGGGCGTCATACGGGGCGAGCAGCAGCCGGCCCTCGGCCTGGCCGTAGTCGTTGACCGGGTAGTTGTCCCAGACGAACACCTTGCGCCCCCAGACTGCGGCGGCCCGCGCGGCGTCGGCCACGGTGATCCGCGGCGGCACCACCTCAGTGCCGGTCCACATGACCTCGACCCGCGGGTCCAGCCGCTCGCGCAGGGTCCGCTTGTACGCGGTGTCGGTGACATCGCCGTACTCGGTCGGCACCATCTGGAGCGGCGCGGTGCCCTCATGGGCGCCCAGGAACTCCTTCTGCACCCGGTTCAGCAGATCGGCCTGCGCCTCGGCCGCGGTCCGCTGCGAAGGCTCGCCGTAGGCGGCGCGGTCGGCAGCGCAGTTCCACCGGGTGTAGCTGATGTCGTCCAGCGGCACCGAGAAGCTGCGCACCCCGAGGTCGTACATCGCCCCCAGCTTGGCCTGAAACGCCGTGAACTCGGCGGGATCGCTGTAGCACAGGGACATGCCCGGGGAGAGGGCGAAGGTGAACCGCACATGGTGGCCGGCGGCTTGCCGGACGAGCTCGCCGAGCTGGGCGAGCCTGTCGGCCGGGTACGGCTCGCGCCACTTCTCCCGGTGGTACGGGTCGTCCTTGGGCGCGTAGACGTACGTGTTCATTTTGACGTCCCCGTAGAACGCCAGCTGGTCCATGCGCTCGGCGTGGGTCCACGGGCTTCCGTAGAACCCCTCGATCACCCCGCGCAGCGGCATCAGCGGATGATCCACGACCGACACCGAGGCGATCGCATGGGTGCCGGTGACCAGCTGACGCAGCGTCTGCGCCGCATAGTACGTCCCGTCGGCGTCCGCGCCCGCGAGCGCCACCGCGGTACCGCTCGCGGCGAGCGCGTACCCTTCCGCGGGCAGTTCCTCGGGCACCCGGCCCCCGGCGGCCCGCAGCGCCTCCGCGATCTGGGCGTCGGCGATCCGCCCGACGGTCACCGTCAGCCCCGGTCCGGAGCCGCCCCGCAGACGCTGCGCCCCCGCCCGGCGCAGTACGGAGGCGACGAGCTCGCGCGTGGGCCTGTCCACCCCGTCGCCATAGACCACTCGCACCTCGGCAGGCACCGTGACGTCCGGGCCCAGCCGGGCCATCGCCTGCGGACGCGGAACGACGGACGGCAACGGGCCCGACGCGCCCGCCGGCGCGGCCCCGGCGGCGGTGGCAGCGGGGGTGGGCAGCAGCAGCCCGAGGAAGGTGAGGAACGCGATCAAAACGGCCAGGGGGCGGGAGCTATGGCGCATGGGACATCTCCTCCGTGGCGTGGCGTGGCGTGGCGTACGGCGGCGGTGCACGACGGTGACACGTGGAGCGGAGTGAGCGGCGGGGCGGGGCACGGTGCCCGGTGCGCGGCTTTCCGGAAACACATACCCACGGCCCGGGACCGGCAAATCCCGGCGCGGCCGTTCGAAGTGGCGCGGACGGCGGAGCGGGACGCCTGGCGTCGATGGGGTGACGGCGCGTCAGCACTGGCTCGTCGGCAATCAGCTCGGTCCGCACTCCGCTGCCTGCGGCCGCCACGGCCAGGGCCGACGCGCTGCCTGCCGGAGGATTCCTGGTGGCGCACGATGCTCGTAGTGCGTTCGGGGCGCGGCGCGTGCCCGTGAACTCAGCGGAGGTAGCAGCCTGGCATGTTCTCGCCAGGATGCTCCCATACCCTTTACTCGCGGGCGAGAAAATCAAGGGGGTACAAAACTCTCCCTGTCACAGGCATAACTCGCGATGCCAGACTCCCCGCATGGACGGCCGCAGCAAGGGCGCGCGGTCGCCCGGCTCTGCGGCGACGACGATCCCGCCTCCTGCGGTGCCGCTCTGTACGACTTACCCGTCCGTGATGCGAAGGCGTGCGTATGCCCTCTGAACTCCCTGAATCTGCTGTACCTCCTCCCACCGGATCCAGCGAGTCGTCCTCGGCGCCCAGCCGGCGCACCTTCATCGCCACCAGTGCCACGGTCGGTGGTGCCGTCGTGGCGGGTGGTGTGATCGGAGGGACGTTCCTGGCCGGCCAGGAGGAGGCGGCTGCCGCGGGGGCGACCCCCTCCAGCCGTGTCTCGCTGACGGTCAACGGCACCCGCCGGAGTGTGACGGTGGACAACCGTACGTCGCTGCTGGATCTGCTGCGCGAGCACTTCGACCTGCCCGGCTCGAAGAAGGGCTGCAACGCCGGGGCCTGCGGCGCGTGCACCGTGCTGGTCGACGGCCACCGGGTCAACTCCTGCCTGACGCTCGCCGTCCGGCTGGAGGGCGCCGAGGTCACCACCATCGAGGGACTGGCCGACGGCGACGAGTTGCACCCGCTGCAACAGGCGTTCATCGACCAGGACGCCTTCCAGTGCGGCTACTGCACCCCCGGCCAGATCCTCTCCGGCGTCGGCTGCATCCAGGAGGGCCACACCGGTTCGCCGGAGGAGATCCGGGAGTGGATGAGCGGCAACATCTGCCGCTGCGGCTGCTACGTGAAGATCGTGCGCGCGGTCGAGCAGACCGCGGGCCGGAAGTGAGGAACGGCCTGTGCATCCCTTCGCCTACACCCGCGTGTCCGACACCCGGGAGGCCCTCAACGCCGGTCGCCGCGGCGGACGTTACATTGCCGGGGGCACCACTCTGGTCGACCTGATGCGCGAGACCGTGGAGCGCCCCGAGGAACTGGTCGACATCTCCGGCCTGCCGCTGCGCGAGGTCGCGGTGACCGAGGGCGGGGGCTTGCGCATCGGGGGGCTGGTGCGGATGGCCGAGGCCGCCGCCCATCCCAAGGTGCGCGTTCTGTACCCCGTCATCTCCCGGGCGCTGGAGTTGAGCGCCTCGGCCCAGCTGCGGAACATGGCCACCATCGGCGGCAACATCATGCAGCGCACCCGGTGCGCGTACTTCCGTGACGTGACGGCCGACTGCAACAAGCGCCAGCCCGGCTCCGGTTGCGCCGCGCTGCACGGCTTCAACCGCAGCCACGCGATCCTCGGCACCTCCGAGTCCTGCGTGGCCACCCACCCGTCCGACGTCGCGGTGGCGTTTGCGGCCCTGGAGGCGACCGTGCACCTGCTGGGACCGGACGGGGAGCGTCAAGTCCCCGTCGCCGACTTCCTGTTGCGGCCGGGCAACACCCCCCAGCGCGAACAGGCCATCAGCCAGGGTGAGTTGATCACCGCAGTGGAGATCCCCGCGCTCCCGCGCCCGCTCAAGTCCCGCTACCTGAAGGTGCGCGACCGGCAGTCGTACGAGTTCGCGCTGACGTCGGCGGCGGTCGCGCTGCACATCCGGGGTGGGGTGATCCGGGAGGCGAGGGTGGCCGCCGGAGGGGTCGGCACCGTGCCGTGGAAGTTGCCCGAGGTCGAGCGGCACCTCGTCGGTGGGCGTCCCTCCGAGTCGTTGTGGGCGGCCGCCGCCGCGCGGGCCGCGGACGGCGCCCGTCCCCTTCGGCACAACGGCTTCAAGGTCGAGCTGCTCAAGCGCACCGTCGAACGCCAGCTGCGCATCGTAGGAGGTACCAAGTGAGCCCCCAGCCGCAGGCAGCCGTGGGCGCGCCGCTGTCCCGGGTGGACGGTCGGCTGAAGGTCACCGGCAAGGCGCGGTACGCCGCCGAGCATGACGTCGAGGGTGCCGTGCACGCCGTCATCGTCGACGCGAGCGTCGGACGCGGCCGCATCACGTCCATCGACACCCGCGCTGCCGAAAACCACCCGGGCGTTCTGCGGGTGATCAGCCACCGCAACGCCCCGAAGCTGCCGTACCGCGACAACCCCGGGTCCAACAACCCGGCCGGGCGGCGGCTGCGGGTCTTCCAGGACGACCGGGTCCTCTTCCACGGACAGCCGGTCGCCGTCGTGGCGGCCACCACCCTGGAGGCCGCGCAGCACGGCGCGAGCCTGGTGAAGGTTGGCTACGACGCCGAACAGCCCTCGACCGACCTCGCCAAAGCCGAGCCGAACGAGCCGACCCGTTACGCGCGGGGAGACGCCGACGCGGCGCTGCGCGACGCGGCCGTACGACTGGACCTGACGTACCGCACGGCGCGCAACCACCACAACCCGATGGAGCCGCACGCCACCATCGCCCGCTGGGACGGCGACAAGCTCACCGTGTGGGACAAGACCCAGTGGGTGGTGGGCACGCAGACCGAGCTCGCGGCGGTGTTCGGCCTGGAGATGGACGCGGTGCGGGTCATCTCGCCGTTCGTCGGGGGCAGTTTGGGCACGGCGCTGCGCTGCTGGCCGCACGTGGTCGTCGCCGCGCTGGCCGCCCGCGAGCTGAAGCGTCCGGTCAAGCTCGTTCTGAGCCGCAGGCAGATGTATCTCGGGACCGGCTTCCGCCCCTCGTACGAGTACCGCCTGCGGCTGGGCAGCGACGGTCGAGGCCGTCTGAGCGCCGCGGTCCACGAGTTGGCCGCCGAGACGTCGTCGTACGAGCAGTTCACCGAGTCCATCCTGGCGGCCGGGCAGATGCTCTACAGCATGCCCAACGTCAGCCAGGCGTACCGGCTGGTGCCGCTGGATCTGCCCACGCCGCTGTACATGCGCGGCCCCGGCTTCCAAACGGCCTCCTTCGTGATCGAGTCGGCCATGGACGAACTCGCGCACAAGCTCGGCATCGACCCGATCGAGCTGCGCCGGCGCAACGAGCCGAACGAGGACGAGTCCAACGGGCTGCCGTTCTCCACCCGTCGGCTGCGGGAGTGCTACACCGCCGGCGCCCGGGAGTTCGGTTGGCATCGCCGCGACCCCAGGCCCCGCTCGACACGCGACGGGGACTGGCTGATCGGCCTGGGCATGGCCGCCGGTGTGTACGACACCGCACGCTTCCCGGCCCAGGCCCGCGCCCGCCTGGACGCCGACGGCACCGCGCTGGTCACCGCCGCCGCCAGCGACATGGGGCCGGGCACCTACACCTCCCAGACCCAGGTCGCCGCCGACGCCCTCGGGCTGACCATGCGCACGGTCACCTTCCGGCTCGGCGACTCCCGCTACCCGCCGACCCCGCCGCACGGCGGCTCGATGACCATGGCCAGCGTCGGATCCGCGGTGCTGGACGCCTGCGACCAGGTGCGGCAACAGGCGGTCAAACTGGCCGTCGAGGACCGGGAGTCACCGTTGTACGGGGTCAACGCCGACGATGTCGTCGTACGCGGCGGTCGACTGCACGTGAAGAACGCCCCGGCCCGCGGTGAGACGTACGAGCGGTTGTTGGCCCGGAACAACCGCACCCACCTGGAAGCGGACGGCTCCTTCGCCCCGCCGTCGGGGCCCGGGCGACACTCCTTCTACGGCTACAACGCCACCTTCGCCGAGGTCGCCGTCGACGCGACACTTGGGCTGGTGCGGGTTCGACGCGTGCTCGGCGTGTACGACGCGGGCCGCATCATCAGCCCCAAGCTCGCCGACAGCCAAGCCCTCGGCGGCATCGTGGGCGGCATCGGCACGGCCCTGCTGGAGCACACGGTCACCGACCACCGCGACGGCCGGATCGTCAACGCCAACCTCGCCGACTACCTCGTCCCCGTCAACGCCGACATCCGCGATCTCAAGGCCATCTACCTGGACGGTGAGGACCGCGAGGCCGACCCACTGGGCGTCAAGGGCCTCGGTGAGCTGGTGATGATCGGCGTGGCGCCCGCCATAGCCAACGCGGTCTTCAACGCCACCGGCCGCCGGATCCGCGAGCTGCCCATCACGGCCGAGGCGTTGCTCTGACTCAGGGCCGCCCCACGGCGGCCCGCCTCTCCTTGCCCACGGCGAACCACGGAGAAAATCCATGCTCAACATCGCGGACACACTGCACCGCTGGTGCCGCGAGGCACGCCCCTTCGCCCTGGCCACCGTCGTCGACGTGCACGGCAGCGCACCCCTGCCGACCGGCACGTCGGTCGCGGTGGACGAGGGCGGCAACGCGGTCGGCAGCATCTCCGGCGGCTGCGTCGAGGGCGCGGTCTACGAGCTGTGCCGACAGGTGCTGCACGACCAGGGGCCACCCCAGCGTGCCCGGTTCGGCTACTCCGACGACAATGCCTTCGCCGTCGGCCTGACCTGCGGCGGCGAACTCGACGTCCTCGTACAACGCATCGCCCCCGCGGCCCAGCCGCAGCTCGCCGCGGCTGTCGCCGACGTCGTCCACGGACGGCCCGTTGCCGTCGCACAGGTCATCGACGGTCCTCACGACCTCATAGGCTCCACGCTGAGCGTCCTCGGTGACGGCAATGCCACCTACGGAAACCTGACCGGCGAGCCGGTGGACAGCCTGGTAGCAGAAGAGGCCCGGGCACTTCTGAGGGCGGGCCGCACCGCCCGCGTCAGGGTCGGCGGGAACGGGAACGGCTGCCCCGAACCGCTGACCGTCCTCGTCCACGTCCACGCCTCCCGCCGCCGCATGCTGATCTTCGGCGCCGTCGACTTCGCCGCCGCCCTCAGCCAGGCAGGCCGCTTTCTCGGCTACCGGGTCACCGTGTGCGACGCCCGCCCCGTCTTCGCCACCCCCGCCCGCTTCCCGCACGCGGACGAGGTCGTGGTCGACTGGCCCCACCGCTATCTGAAACGCACCCAGGTGGACGCCCGTACCGCCGTCTGCGTCCTCACCCACGACACCAAGTTCGACATCCCCCTGCTGCGACTGACCCTCGGCATGCCCGTCGGCTACGTCGGAGCGATGGGCTCCCGGCGCACCCACGGCGAGCGCCTCCGTCTGCTGCGCGCGGCCGGGGTCGGCGAGGAGCAGCTGGCGCGGCTACGCTCCCCGATCGGCCTCGACCTCGGTGCGCGCACGCCGGAGGAGACGGCGGTCTCCATCACCGCGGAGATCCTCGCCGCCGGCAACCGGGGAACCGGCCTGCCCCTGTCCGACCTGTCCGGCCCGATCCACCGCACGCTGCCACAATCCCAGCTGACGGAGGCGGCGGGCTGAGCCCGTGGTCACTGCCTGTCCGGCAAGGCCGGCCGCAACCCGTACGACAGGGATCTGCACGGCCTGCCGGGGCACAGCGGCGGGTCGTGCGGCGGCAGTGCCTATCGGGCGACGTAACCGCCGTCGACGGGGAGGGCGACGCCGACGACGAAGCCGGCACCGGGACTGCACAGCTACAGGACGGCTTGGGCGATCTAGTCCGCGGTGCCGAGGCGGTTGAGGGGCTGGTTGGCTTCGGCTTCGGCACGGTCGAGGTGTCGATGGTGCCGGGGCAGGCGGCGTTGATGCGGATGCCGCGCGGGGCGTATTCGAGGGCGGCGCTGGTGGTCAGGCCGATGGCTCCGTGCTTGGAGGCGTGGTAGGAGGCGCGCCCGGGGAGGCCGACCAGGCCCCCGAGGGAGGAGCAGTTGACGACTGCTCCGCTGCCCTGGGCCCGCATGTGCCGCAGGGGTCGACCGCGGCGGCGACCTGCTGTTCGTCAGTGACGTCGCAGGTGAGGGCCAGGACGCGGTGGCCGGCGTCGGTGAGCTTCTCGGCGGCTGTGGCGAGAGCGGCTTCGTCGACGTCGGTGAGGGCGACGGCGACACCGGCTTCGGCGAAGGCGCGGGCGCGGGCGGTCGCCAGGCCCATGCCGGAGCCGGCTCCGGTGACGAAGGCGACCTGGCCGGTGAAGTCGTAGGTGGGGTTCATCGCGTTCTTCCCTCCTCACGGGCGTGGGCTGCGTGGTGCCGTCAACGGGGTGCCGGTGTCCGGGCGGGGTTCGTCGGTCTGCTCGGGGGCGGGGGTGCGCCGGGCCACGATCCGTGTCGTGGTGGAGGCGCCGCCGACGGTGAGGGCGGTCAGCGGCAGCAGGGTGAGTGCGGCGATACCGGCGCCGACCAGGGGTGGTCCGATCAGGCCGAGGGAGGACTCCAGGGCCGTACCGGCGATCGCGGATCCGGCGGCGATGCCGGTGTTGAAGGCCGAGGTGCTCAGGGCCGAGGTGAGGGTGGGGGCGTCACCGGCGAACCGCATGGCGAGCGCTGTGACGACCGGGTTGACCGTGAATCCGGTCAGGCCCATGAGGAAGACCAGGACCGTGGCCGTGACAGGGTTGGCGGACAGGGGGATCAGCAGAAGGAGGACCACGGCGGTCGCCGCGGCGGCGGTGAGAGTGGTGGCCATCGGGCGGTGGTCGCCCAGGCGGCCGCCGGTGGTGGTGCCGCCAAGGGCGCCGAGGCCGAAGGCGATCAGGACGAGCGGTACCGCGCCTGCGGGGATGCCGGCGCGGTCGGTCAGCAGCGGGGTGATGTAGCTGTACGCCGCCAGGACGCCGCCCATGATGCACATGGCCGCGCTCAGCGCCAGCCACAGCCGGCCCTGCCGCAGCGCGCGGACCTCGGCCCGGAGGGGCACCTCGGCACGCCGCTCGTGGGCGGGGAGGAAGCGGCCGATGAACACGGCGGCGAGCCCGGAGAGAGCGGCCAGGGCCCAGAAGGGGCCGCGCCAGCCGGTGATGTGGCCGGCGAGGGAGCCGACCGGCACGCCGATGACGTTGGCGAGGGTCAGACCGCCGATCATGACGCCCATGGCGCGAGCGGCGTTCCGCGGCCCTGCGGCGGTGGTCGCGACGACGGCGCCGACGGACCAGAACGCCCCGGTGGCCAGGGCGGTGACGACCCGGGCGGCGAGGACGACGGTGAAAGAGCCGCTCAGAGCCGCGGCCACATGGCCGAGGCAGAAGACCGTCAGGGCCAGGATCAGGGTCCGGCGCCGGGGCAGACGCAGGGTGGCCATGGCCATGGCCGGCGCGCCGACGATCATGCCGATGGCGAAGGCGGTGATCAGCAGGCCGGTGCGGGAGACGCTGACGCCGAGGTCGGCGGAGAGCTCCGGCAGCAGGCCGGCGACGACGAACTCGGTGGTTCCCATCAGGAACGTGCCGGCGGCGAGCACCCAGACGACGAGGGGCAGCTTGCCGGGAACGGTCCCGGACGCGGAAGACATACGTGTGTTCTTTCCTTGAGAGGCAGAAAGAGGGCAGATGGGGAGAGATCTCTCCCCATCACTGGTTTACGAGGGGGAGGGTGAGCGGTGGGCCCAGGTCAGGAAGCGGCTTCGATGGTGAGCTTTTCGGCGGTGGCGAGGCGCTCGGTGCCGCCGTCGCCCAAGCGGCCGAGGAGAACCAGGCCGGGGGCGGGGTCGGGCGTGCCGTCGCGGTAGAAGAGGGCCAGGTTGCCCCAGGGGGCGTAGTAGGCCAGGTCACCGGCCTTGGCGGCGGCCGCGTCCGGCGCGCCGGCGGTAGACAGCCGGCGGGGCAGATCGGCGATCCTCTCCGTCCGGTGGAAGTCGCTCAGGTTCAGGGTGAGCGGGAGCAGGGTGGCGAGGTCGCGGGCGGTGGTGCTGTCGTTCAAGGTGGCGTCGACCTGGTGGCCGTCGATGGTGAGCCGGATGTTCATGGCGGTGTTCCCGACGGTGTTCCTGGCGGTTTTCCTGGCGGACGGTGTGAGCGGTGGCGGATCTGTCGGTGTCCGCTGGGACGCGGAGGCCGGGGAGGTCCGGGAGGTTGACGGCGAGTCCTCCGTACAGGCGGTCACGGCCAGCAGCAGGGAGGCGGCCGGCATGGCCCGGGTGAGGACGCGAAGGGCGGCCGGGGTCATGGGCATCGTCCGGGGTCCTCAGTCGGGCATCGGCTCGGCGTAGTGGCGGAATCCGTCCCGCTCGAGGTGGATGTCGTACAGGCGCCGGGCCAGCACGCCGGGGCTGCTGTGCTCGGCGTCGGGACGGATGGCCCCCGGGATGATCAGCTGCGCGGCGTGGATGTTCTCGGGTGCCAGGACGTGGTGGAGCATGCGGACGTACGCGCTCTCGGCGGCGAAGGCGATCGAGGTACCGGCCCGCTCGGGGTGCGGGCGTACGGCGCTGCCGCCGTTGACGAACAGCAGGGTGCCACGGCCCAGGGCGCGCATGCCGGGCAGGACGGCGTTTACGCAGGTGACCGGGGATTCGACGGAGAAGGTCAGGGGAGCGTCGAGGTCGTCGGCAGTCGTGTCGAGGACCGGCTTCATGAAGTCGGCGCGGGGCACGGGGCTGTACTGGAGGATCTCGATGGGCCCCAGGGCGTCGGCCGCCGCCCGCAGGACCGCGGTGAGAGACGCGGGATCCAGGACGTCGGCCGCGAAGCCGCGGGCCTGGATGCCGTCGCGGGCCAACTCGGCGGACAGTTCCTCCAGATGCTGGGCGCTGCGGGAGACTAGGGCGACGGTGTGGCCGGCGCTTCCGAAGCGCCGGGCGGTGGCAAGCCCCAGGCCGGGGCCGGCACCGACGAGAGCAAAAGTGGTCACGATGACTCCTTGTACGAGACAGGGGCTGCTTGTACGAGACAGGGGCCGCCCGGGGCCGGGTATCCGCTGCCCGGCCCCGTATGCGGGACGGTCGGCCTCAGGGCTTCAGCAGGGCCTTGATGGCGCGGCGCTCGTCCATCGCCTTGTAGCCCTCTGCGACCTGGTCCAGGGGCAGGGTGAGGTCGAAGACCTTGCCCGGATTGATCCGGCCGGACAGGACCCGATCGATCAGGTCGGGCAGGTAGCGGCGTACGGGGGCGGGCCCGCCACGCAAGCCGACGTGGGAGAAGAACAACTCCTGCCCGTCGATCGCGACCTCGTGGGGGACGCCGACGAAGCCGACGTTGCCGCCGGGCCGGGCGGAGTGCAGAGCCTGCCGCATGGCCTCGGCGGTGCCGACGCACTCCAGCACCGAGTCCGCGCCGATGCCGTTCGTCAGCTCCTTCACACCGGCGACGCCGTCCTCGCCGCGCTCGGTGACGATGTCGGTGGCGCCGAACTCCCGGGCCAGCTTCTGCCGGGACTCGTGGCGGCTCATGGCGATGATCCGCTCCGCGCCGAGCTCCTTGGCGGCGATGACACCACACAGGCCGACCGCACCGTCACCGACCACGACGACGGTGGAGCCGGGCTTGACCTCGGCGGCGAGAGCGGCGTACCAGCCGGTGCCCATCACGTCGGAGACGGCGAGCAGGCCGGGCACGAGATCGCCGTCCGGGTGCTCGTCGGTGGCGACGAGGGTGCCGTGCGCGTTGGGGATGCGGACGTACTCGGCCTGGCAGGTGCTCATGAACTCCCGGTTGAGACAGCTGGACTGCCAGCCGTTACGGCAGTTCGCACAGGTGTTGTCCGAGGTGGCGAACGAGCCGACCACGAACTGGCCCGGCTTGACGTTGGTGACCTCGCTGCCGGTCTCCTCGACGAGGCCGACGTACTCGTGCCCCATGGGGTGCGGGTCGCCGATCGACTCCAGACCGCGGTACGGCCACAGGTCCGAGCCGCACACACAGGTGGCGACCGTGCGGATGACGGCATCGGTGGGCTGGAGGATCTTGGGGTCCTCCCGGTCCTCGAAGCGCACGTCGCCGGGGGCATGGATGACTGCTCCGCGCATGGGTGGTCTTCCTTCACTGCAGTGCTCTGGCGGGTGGCGCGGCCGTCACGCGCGTACGGCCGCTACGGTCGAAGGTCACACGCGGCGGCAGGCGTGAAAAGCGGTGAAATTCATCCGGGGAGGGAAACATCCTGGGAGTAATTCCTCCCCCCTTGTTCCGGGACGATCGGTGTCATGCTGGGCGGCATGACGGGCAATGTTCCTCTTAATGAGCTGGGAGAATTCCTCAAAAAGCGCCGCTCCGAGCTGAGCCCGCGCACGGTCGGCCTGCCCGACACCGGCCGCCCCCGCCGGGTGGCCGGGCTGCGCCGCGAGGAGGTCGCCCACCTCGCCAGCATCAGCACCGACTACTACACCCGGCTCGAACAGGGCCGCATACAGGCATCCGCGCCCGTCCTCGACGTCCTCGCCCGCGTCCTCCACCTGGACGACGACGAACGCGGCTACCTCTTCCAGCTCGCGGGCAAGACCACCACCCGCGCCCGCCGCCGCGGCAGGCAGAAGGTCCAGCCGCAGTTGCAGCGGGTCCTGGACGACCTCACCGCCACCCCGGCCATCGTGCAGGGCCGGCGCGGCGACATCCTGGCCTGGAACGCGTTGGCCGCCGCCCTGGTCACCGACTTCTCCCGGGTCCCGGAGAAGCACCGAAACTACCCGCGGATCCAGTTCACCGACCCGGCCATGCGCACCCTGTACGCCGACTGGGAGACCTCCGCCCAGATCGCCGTGGCCCAGCTGCGGATGGAAGCGGCGAAATACCCCGAGGACCCTCGCCTGATAGAGCTGGTCGGTGAGCTGTCGATGCAGGACGAGCAGTTCGCCCAGTGGTGGGGCGACCACCGCGTCGCCGCCCGGACCGTCGGCACGAAGACCCTCAACCACCCGGTCGTCGGGGAACTCGTCCTGGACTGGGACACCCTTACCGCCAACACCGACCCCGACCAGCATCTGACCGTGTGGACCGCCATGCCCGGCTCCCCCACCCACGAGCGGCTGCGCATCCTCGCCTCCTGGGCCGCCGACCAGCATCTGTCCCCGTCGCAACCACTCAGCTGACGACGTCGGCTGCCCAGGTTCGGGAGGCCCTGAAGAGGTATCGGTGAGCCCCGGGCGCTGAGCGGCCTCGGGAGTCGCGGGGCAGGTCTCATCCCGTGGTGAGTACGGTCCGTTGCGTACCGTCTTCCGCTGGCGGCGCGCTCCCCTGCGCCGTGCGCCCGAGCATCCGCCATGCCTCAGCGTGTCGTCGCCATCGGTTCCCGCAGCGGGCTGCGCGCCCGGCCCGCGACCGTGTTCGTCCAGACCGCCGTCAAGCATCCGGTCAAGGTGACCATCGCCCGCGACGGCCGGGACCCCGTCGACGCGCGGAGTCTCTTGTCCGTGCCGGCGCTGGGGGCCGGCCACGGCGACTCAGTGGTGCTGGCCGCCGAGGGGGACGGCGCGGAGGCCGCCCTGGAAGAACTGGCCGCCCTGCTCAGCCGCGACCACGACGCTCAGAAAGAGGGATAACACCCGGAAGCGACCTCGGCGACAGCCGCTCGGCCCCTCCCCCGGTACCCCCGGTTCCTGCTGTCCGCTGTCGACGGGCAGCAGGAACGAGCCGCCGCCCTCGCGGCGGCGGCGCCTCCGGTCTCGCCTCCCTATCGCTTACGAAGCGAGGTCACCGTGAACACGCGTCCGCGCAGTGCCCTGCCCGACACCCGACTCGTCATCTTTGACTGCGACGGAGTTCTGGTGGACACCGAACGCATAGGTCCCGAGGTCGTGGCAGACATGGCCGCGGAAGTCGGCTGGACCCTCACCCCCGCGCAAGTACGGCACCGTTTCCTCGGCCGCCCCGAGTCCTATCTGTACGAACAGGTTCGCACCCATGCCACCGCCCCCGTCGACCTCAGCTGGCTCGATGTGCTGGAGCGGCTGGGATCGTCCGCGCGATCCGTGGCCGTCCCCCTGCACGAACGTCAGCAACTCCACATCGGCGGAAAGGCCATGCGCTACGAAGCCCCGCAGTTGATGACTTCTTGGGACACCCTCTACCGCGCGCTTCGCGATCCGCTCACCGAGGTGTGCTACCGCCTGGACAGCTCGCTCGCCCGTGTGCGGGTGGAAGGCCATGACGTCACGGCTGAGGAATCGGCTACGCGAAGACTTATCGACCCCGCTGCGCTTCCCACGTATGCGGGCTACGTGGCCTGGCGCGGACTGGAATCCGAATCCCGAGTGCCGGACGATCTGCTGGAGCTTCTTTCGAATCGATTCACCTTCTTCGGTTCACGTGGCATGCAAATGCTTTGCTATCTGGTTCCAGGGCCCAACGGCGAGCTGGAGGAAGGGGGCTCAGCGAAGTTAGTGGGGGTCGGGCTGGCACAGCGCTCCACTTGGCCATTCGGAGACACGGCCGTCTCGGCCGGCCCCACGGCTGGGTCAGCCCGGCTTGACCGCCAGCGTCGCAAAATAGTTCGACATGTATTGAGCGGATGCGTTGGATTGGTGCGGCGCTTCCGCGAAGCCGGTGAGGACGAACCCCGCGGCGAGTTGCCCGCCGATCTGGTCGGTGAGGGTGTGGCTGTATTCAAGAGGGGCATCCGCGCCGAACTTCGTGGCGCGTTCCTCGGCGGAGTACTGCGTGACATCGCTGTAGGGCAGCTTGTGCACGACGATCAGCTCGCCGCGCTCGTCGAGCGCCTCGTGGTCGAACAAGTACACATCAGGGTTGAGGAAGCCCACGAGCAGGGTTCCGCCCGGTCGCAGGATGCGGAAGCACTCACGCCACACCGGTGCCAAGTCTGGTACGAATAGGTTAGAGACCGGATGGAATACGACGTCGAATGTTGCCTCGCCGAAGGCGCTGAGGTCGCGCATGTCGCCTAGGACGGTGCGCAGCTCGAGTCCGTCGCGCGCCGCCACCATCTGGTCCTGGCCGAGCTGGCGGGGTGAGTTGTCGAATACGGTGACCCGCGCCCCTGCGGCGGCGAGGATCGGACCCTGCTGGCCACCGCCGGAGGCCAGGCACAACACGTCCTTGCCGGTCAGGTCCGTCGGCAGCCAGGAGCGGTCGACTGGCTCACGCCCGATGAGAACAATCGACCAGTCGCCCATGCGGGCGCGCTCGACATCCTCAGCACTCACCGGCCTCGACCACTCGTTGCCCTCTTGGACACACTTGTCCCAGGCTGCCCGATTGTGGGCAACGGGGTCGACAACAATGTCCTGCACGTTTAACTCCCTGCTACAGCCAAGCGGACACCTGCGGTACTGAGTGGGCGGTTCGTAAGGCTATGTCCGTTTCCGGCTGGGGGTGGGCGCAAGGTCGCTGGTGGAGGTTCCGTCGGCTATTGCTTCCGGGTGAAGTTGCCGGTGTCGGCCTCGGTAAGGATCCCGAGTTTGACCAGGCGTTTCAGCTTGGCGCGGGTGCCTTCGACGTTCTTCGGCAGCAGTTCGTGGCCGAGGGCTTCGCAGACGTCCTTTGCCCGCAACGGCCCGGTCGTGTGGTTGAAGGCGGTGAGGATGCGGGGGTAGTCCGGGTGCTCGGGCAGGTCCGGCGCGGCGGCCGGTAGTCGGTCGGCGAGGGCGGTGACGGTCTTGCGGGTGATCGCGAGGTGCTCCAGGTGCGTCTCGGCCTCTCGCAGCCGGGTCTGCAGGTCGTCGATCTGTGTGCGGAGTTCGTCGGCCAGGGCCCGGGCGGCGTCTTCCTGGAGGTCCAGGGCGTCGAGCAGGGGCTGGATGTTCACGCTCCCACCGCCTGCGCCTCGCACCAGGTGGGGGTGTTCGCGCCGGTGAGGCGTCGGGTCATGACGTGGGTCATCGCCCAGTAGACGCGGGAGGCGGATGAGGAGGGGCGGTGCTCGTAGTCACGGACCAGTCGCCGGTGCAGTATCAGGATCCCGTAGGTCTGCTCGACCCTCCACCGCTTCGGCTGCGGCACGAACCCCTTGACCTGCGGGTTGCGGGCGACGATCTCGACGTCGATGCCCAGGCCGGCGCCGTGTGCGACGACCTGGTTCTTGAAGCCCTGGTCGACCAGGGCTTTGCGGACGGTTTTGCCGGCGTGCTCGGCGACCTGGTCCAGCAGGATGGTGCCCGCGGCGTTGTCGTGGGTGTTCGCGGCGAGGACGACGACCGCGATGACCAGGCCCAGGACGTCCACGGCAAGACCCCGTTTGCGGCCGGGCACCCGCTTGGCCGGATCGTGGCCGCTCGTGGCGGCGGGGACCCCGGCGGCCACGTGAACACTCTGGGTGTCCAGGACCACCAGGGTCGGGTCCTCTAATCGGCGGGCGCGTTCACGGACCTGGCAGCGCAGGAGTTCATGGATGACCCGGTCGGTCCCGTCGTCCCGCCAGGCGGCGAAGTAGTAGTACGTCGCGCTCTTCTGCGGCAGATCGTGCGGGAGATAGGCCCACTGACAGCCGGTCCGTCCCTGGTAGAGGATCGCGTTCACGATCTCCCGCATGTCGTAGGCGCCCTGGTGGCCGCTGACCGAGCGGTGCCGGTCCTTCCACGCGGTGATCACCGGCTCGATCAACGACCACTGCTCGTCCGATAAGTCACTCGGGTACGGCTTGCGTTCACTCACCCGGTCACATCACCAGACCACCAACCGCGGACCGGCAGATTCCGCCCCACCGCCACACCATCAGGCGACAGCAGATCGACTCAAAGACTCACGAACCGCCCACTGACAGTTCGGTGCCGCTAGCCAACACGATTGCAGGGTGCGGGCTCAACGAAATTAGCGGGCATCGAGGTGTCCACGGGCTCGACGGGTGGTCGCGCAGCGGGTGCGTAAGCGCTGGTTGCCGGGGTTGCGGAAGCCGTAGGCGTCGCGGGCGATGGTCTTGATGACCCGGTTGGTGCCTTCGGAGCCAGCGTTGGTGATCCCAGTGTGCAGGAACGCAAGGATCTCTGGCCACCATGTCTCGACGGTTGCGGCTAGGCGCTGCAGTTCGGGAAGGTCGGCGTCGGCGCATCGGCGGTAGAACCGGTACAGCAGATCGCGGACCTGTTCCCGGTCCGGGCGGGTCCGGGCGGTGGCAAGCAGGTCCAGGAGGTCTTCCTTGGCGTTCCACGCAACGGTGATCGGCGCGCTGCCGGGTGGGCTGCCGGCCCCGCCTGGCAGGCCGGCATCGGCAAGGAAGTCAGCACGAATGTGACATGCGCCGGAAAAGCGGACCGGACCGCGGGCCCAGAGCAGCGGGCGGCGCGCCGCTCGGGGGCCCGCGGGGCCCGGCCACCGTCATAGGCCCGGGAGTGAGCGTCGGACCTGTGTCCTGGCCCCGCGGAGACCGCCGCGTCCAGCGGCTTCGCCGCTGGACAGGCCGATGGCGGAGTTACGGCAGACGCTTCTCGGCGGTTTTGAACCCGGTGAGCGCTCGCAGCCGCAGGTCGGCGAAACCGGGGTCCTGCTCTTCGCGTGCGGTGAGCAGGGTGGCAACAATCGCGGACAGGAATGCCAGGGGGATCGACACGATGCCCGGGTTCGACAGCGGGAAGTACGGCGTCACCTCATGCAGGAACAGCCCGCGAGGGCCGATCACCGTGGGACTCAGGGCGACAAGTGCCAAGCAGGACACCAGACCCACCAGTGTGCCGACGACGGCGCCCGCGGTGTTGAAGCGCTTCCAGTACAGGGACAGCCCGAGCACCGGGAGATTGGCACTCGCCGCCAGGGCGAACACCACGCCCACCAAGAACGCCAGGTTCACCTTCTGCAACCCGATCGCCAATGCGACGGCAGCCACGCCGAGCACGATGGCCGTCCTGCGGGCGACAGCGACCTCGCGCTGCTCGTTCGATGTCCCTCGACGCAGCACGCCGGCATAGAAGTCATGGGCGAACGATGCCGAGGCAGTGAGAGTGAGCCCCGCGACCACGGCCAGGATCGTCGCGAACGCGACCGCCGCGATGATCGCCATCAGCAGCGTACCGCCCATGCTGCTCCGCCCGCCGCCGAGGAACTGCGCCAGCAGCGGAGTGGCCATGTTGCTGTCGGCCGCTTTGATGGCCCTCGGGCCCACCAGCGCGGCAGCGCCCAGTCCGAGGACGATCAGCCCCAGGTAGAAGATGCCGACGATGCCGATCGTCCAGTTGGAACTCGCACGCGCGGACCGGGCGTCGCGCACCGTGAAGAACCGCATCAGCACGTGTGGGAGGCCCGCTGTGCCGAGCACCAGCGCCATGCTCAGCGAGATGAGGTCGAGCTTGTTGGTGAAGTACGAGCCGGAGCTCATGTACCGGTCCGCGTCTCCGGATGCCCGCGCGGCGCTCTCGAGCAGGTGGCCGACCGAGAAATCGAAGTGAGCCAGTACCAGCACGGTCAGCACGGCGGTGGCGATCAGGAGCAGCACTGCCTTGATGACCTGGACCCAGGTGGTGCCGATCATGCCGCCGACCGTGACGTAGAGAATCATCAAGGCGCCGACCGCGCCGATGGCGATGCCCCCCGCCAGGGTGCCGTGCAGGCCGAGCAGCAGGCCGATCAACCCGCCGGCGCCGACCATCTGTGATGTCAGGTAGAAGAGGTTGATGACCATGGTGGACGCGGCGGAGACGGCGCGCACCGGGCGCGGGCGCAAGCGGAACGCCAGGGTATCGGCCATCGTGTAGGTGCCGGTGTTGCGCAGCAGCTCGGCTATGAGCACCAGCACGACCAGGAACGCCACCAGGAAGCCGACCAGATACACGGCCCCGTCGAAGCCGTAGAGCGCGATGAGACCGGTCACCCCGAGGAGCGTCGCACCGGACAGGTAGTCGCCGGCCACCGCGATGCCGTTCTGCCAGCCGCGGATTCGCTGACCGGCGGCGTAGAAGTCGGAAGCGGAGCGGGTGCGCCTGCCCGCTACATAACTGATGGCGACAGTCGCGATGACGAACACCGCGAACAGGGCAATGGCCAGGATGCGGTGGGTCACAGCGCGCCCTCCGGCGACGGTTCGGCCATCGCCTCGCGCACCTGCTGTGCCAGCGGATCAAGCCTGCGCTCGGCGTACCACCGGTAAGCGATTGCGACAAGGAAGGTCAATGCGAAGTTCCCCAGCACCAGCAGGTAACCCACGTTGAGACGGCCGAGCACGGCGACGGCCATCGCCCGCGGCTGGTAAGCCACCACCGCCATGGTGATGAGATAGCCGCCGACGAAGACGGCAACAGCAGGCCAGACGAAGCGGCGGTGCCGCCGCTCCAGTTCCTCGAACATCACCATGGGGGGATCGATCGGCTTCGGTGGGCTTGACATGTCGCTCTCCTGACAACGGACGGTGCAGGAGCCGGCCGACTGGCCTCGGGCTCCTGAGCACCTCAGCGTGGGCGACCCGGTCATCCCGCACCATGTCCTGTTCCACAGCACGAGCGCCGAAGACTGTGGTCTCCCCCAGTGATGAGTCAGCCCGAGCCGATGGACACTGACCCGTGCGCCGGCCACTCGGTGGCGATGCGTCGAGGTCGACTCGCTCACGGCCAGTTCGATATCGCCGCAGGCCGGCTGGCTAGGCGGCGACATCCACGTGCCCCCGCCTGGGAGGGCTGCACGAGTTCGGCAGCATCGAGGTCGGTGAGGACGGCACGATCATCGCCCGTTGCGGCGCGGCACCGAGCGGTCAGGGCCACGAGACGGTCTTCCCCGCGCTGGTCGCCGAGACCCTGGGCGTCGACGAGCAGCGGGTCCGGTTGATCGGACACCGACGAACTGGCAGCAGGTCGGCGCAGGTCGCCGGTGCGATGCTGCAGCACGCCTCCCAGCTGCTGATCGACGAGGCCCGGGAGCGGGCCGCAGGGATGTGGAAGCTGCCGGTAGACGAGGTGGAGTGGTCCGACGGCGCCGTACACAACGGCTCGGCGGCCATGGACGTGGCCGAACTGGTGAAGGCCACGGGGCCGTTGCGGGTGGAGGACAGACCACCCGGTAACACGTTCGGAGGCATGAACGACCGCAACGGCGAACTCTTCCTCGGCGACATCCCCTTGTCGTTCCCGACCGCGGCCATCACCGACATCGGCACGGTCATCGCCGCGACTACGTCGCCGCCTACAACGAACAACTCGGGGAGATGACGCGGCTGGCACAGACGGAGGGCGTCGCCGGCATCGCCGTACCGCCGCTCGTACAGGGCCGCTCCTACGACCACGGCGTCCTGCGCGAGGTGCTCGCGGCCGCTGCGGAACTCGGTCTCGCCGTGCTGGTCCATCCATCGACGCCGCGACACTCGAAGCCAACGGCCGCGCGTTTCTCGGCGTGAAACCCGCCGTCGAGCCCTCGCCCGCACCTGACGGCCCCCACCCGGCCTGGGGAGACAGGCGAACATGTGCGTAGCAACGTCCCTGGACGGGATGGTCACGGCAAGCTGGCTACGCGGAAAGAACCGTGGCCGGTTGGGCTGACCGCGCGCCCAGACCATTCGCACCGACGTGGCGATGTATCCCCGTCCAGCCCCTCCATGCTGAACCGCCGTCGGCGGTGAGGGCCGCGTGAGTAAGGTACCGGTCCATGAGAGTCATGGGATGGATTTTCCTCACGCTCGGTGTGTACTTCCTCGCCCAAGGGTTTGCCATGCCGATGATCGCGGAACGCAGCGATGTGGAGAACGCCGAGTTCATGCAGATCCGGGAGGCGAGTTCGCACCTCGGCATCGGGTTGATGATCGGCGCCGTCGCCTGCGGTCTGCTGGACCGCGCGCGGGGCGGTGCCACCGTGCGGCCTCCGCTGCCCTCGGCGCCGCCGCAGTACCCGCCGCAGCAGGCGTACCAGCCCATGCAGCAGCCCCAGGCCGGCTGGCAGGCCCCGCCGCAGCAGTGACACCGCGCACACCACCTCTCACCAGAGCGGATGGGTTATCCGGCCGCGGCAGGGGCAGCGATCCGGAGGAGCCGACCGCGGCTGGGCCGGATGCTGAGTCGTACTCCCAGCCGGATTCCGGTACGCGGCCAGCAGATCGTCCGTGAGCCGGCCGACCGCCTCGGCCACTTGGGCGCAGATAGTGGTGGCCACCGTTACCGGAACCCATGGGGCACCCAACTCGCCCGCAACCCGCCCATCGACCCCGAAGACACCCACAGGACACGAAGCGGTCCTTTCTGGACGGGAACAGCCGGGCCGAGGTGGGTGGGTCCATGAGGTGAGGTCTGCCGAGCCGGTCAGCGGGAGCCCGCCAAGGGCGGGAAAGGTCAGCGTTCCAGGAGAAGGGCCAGGCCCTGGCCGACCCCGATGCACAAGGTGGCGACGCCGACTCCCGAGCCCTTGCGGGCGAGTTGGTGGGCGACGGTGCCGACGAGGCGGGCGCCGGAGGCGCCCAGCGGGTGGCCGAGGGCGATCGCGCCGCCCTGCGGGTTGAGGATCGCCGGGTCGAACTCGGGCCACTCGGCCACGCAGCCGAGCACCTGCGCGGCGAACGCCTCGTTCAGCTCCAGTGTCGACAGGCCGTCGAATGTCCTGCCCGCCTTGGCCAGAGCCCGGTTGACCGCCTCGACCGGGGCGAGCCCGAAGTAGTGTGGCTCGATCGCGGAGACGCCGGTCGCGGAGATGCGGGCGAGGGGTTCGCGGCCGGTGGCCTTCAGCCCCTCCTCGTCCACCAGCAGCAGCGCGGCCGCGCCGTCGTTCAGCGGCGAGGCGTTGCCCGCTGTGACGGTGCCGTTCTCCTTGCGGAAGGACGGCTTGAGCCTGGCCATCGCGTCCAGAGAAGCGGACGAGCGTACGCACTCGTCGGCGCCGAAGACGACCGGCTCGCCCTTGCGCCGCGGGAGCGCCACCGGGGCGAGCTCGGGCTCGAACAGGCCCTCGGCCTGCGCCTTGGCCGCCTTCTGATGGCTGTACAGGGCGAACTCGTCCTGCTGCTCGCGGCTGATCTTGTGCTTCTCGGCGATCAGCTCGGCGGACTCGCCCAGCTGGACGGTCCACTGCGCATCCATCCTCGGGTTGACCATCCGCCAGCCCAGCGTGGTCGAGTACAGCTCGGCGTGCCCGGCCGGGAACGGCCGGTCCGACTTCGGCAGCACATACGGCGCCCGTGTCATCGACTCCACACCACCCGCTACGGCGATCGAGGCGTCCCCGACGGCGATCGCGCGGGCCGCCTGGATGACCGCCTCCAGGCCGGACGCGCACAGGCGGTTGACGGTGACGCCCGGCACGGAGGTGGGCAGGCCCGCCAGCAGCGCGGCCATCCGGCCGACGTTGCGGTTCTCCTCGCCGGCGCCGTTGGCGTTGCCGAAGTACACGTCCTCGATGCGGGCCGGATCCAAGTCCGGTGTGCGGGTGAGGAGTTCGCGGATGGCGTGCGCGGCGAGGTCGTCCGGGCGGACGGAGGCCAGCGAGCCGTTGTACCGGCCGATCGGGGTGCGTATGGCATCGACAATGTAGACGTCAGTCATGGTGTGGTCTCACTTGTCCCAGGTGTGGAATCCGCGTCCCGTCTTCCGCCCCAGCTCGCCTGCCTCGACCTTGGCGCGCAGGAGCGGAGGCGGGGCGAAGCGGTCGCCGAGGGTGCGGTGCAGGTGGTCGGCGATGGCCAGGCGTACGTCGAGACCGACCAGGTCGGTGGAGCGCAGCGGGCCCATGGGGTGGCCGTAGCCGAGTTCCATCGCGGTGTCGATGGCGGTGGCGTCCGCGACGTCCTCCTCCAGCATGCGGATCGCCTCCAGGCCGAGGAGGACGCCGAGGCGGCTGGTGGCGAAGCCCGGGGAGTCGCGTACGACGATGTCCGTCTTGCCCAACGCACGTACAGTGGATAGCACTTGGTCTGTCACCGTGGTGGTGGGGCCGGTGACGACCTCGACCAGCCGCGAGCCCGGTACGGGGTTGAAGAAGTGCATCCCGAGGAACCGCTCCGGGTGCTGGAGGGCGGCGGACAGCTCGGTCACGGAGAAGGAGCTGGTGTTGCTGGCCAGCACGGTGCGCTCCGAGACAGCGCGCTCGGCGGCGGTCAGTACGGACACCTTGAGTTCGGGGTCCTCGGGTACGGCCTCGATCACGAGGTCGGCGTCCAAGGGCAGTTCGAAGACCTCGGTGACGAAGTGCAGTCTGCCGAGCACGTCGCCGGAGGGCACCGGCAGTTTGCCGCGGGCGGCGGCGCGGTCGAGGCTGTCCGCGATGCGTGCGCGAGCGGCGTCGGCCGCCGCGGCCGAGCCTTCGACGACCACGACCTCGCTTCCGGCGGTGGCGAAGACCTGGGCGATGCCACCGCCCATCCGGCCGCCGCCGATCACGCCCACGCTCTTGGGAACAGAAGTCACCGGGTCCTCCCATCACTCAGGAACCGGCTCATCCGGTCCTTCTTGTCGCTCGACTCGAACAGCACCGCCTGGGCGAGGTCGTCGATGTACGGGTGGCCGCCGGGCGCGTCGACGACGAGCTTGGTCAGCCGCAGCGAGGTGGGCGAGGAGCGGGTGATGCGGTCGAGCAGTGCGTGCGCCCGATCACTCAACTCGTCCGCGGGCACGACCTCGGAGACCAGCCCCAGGGCGTACGCTCGCGCGGCGTCCAGGCGGGTTCCGCCCAGCAGCACCTGCTTGGCCGCCGACCTGCCCACCAGTTCGGCAAGGCGCCAGCAGCCTCCGGCCGCCGCGATGATGCCGAGGCCCGGCTCCGGGTTGCCGAACACGGCTCCCTCGGAGGCGATCCTCAGGTCGCAGGCGTAGGCCAGCTCCGCGCCACCGCCCAGCGCGTAGCCGTCGACGGCGGCGAGGGTGGGCAGCGGGAGGCGGGCGATGCGGTCGAACAGACGGCTGTTGATGCCCAGGAGAGCCTCGTCGCGGCCGCGTTCGAGCAGTTCGGTGATGTCGGCGCCGCCCGCGAAGACTCCGCCGCTGCCGGTGAGCAGCAGGGGCTTCGGCGACTTCTCCAACTGCTCGCAGACGGCGTGTAGTTCGTCGACCATCCGGGCGTTGAGGGCGTTGCGTGCGTCGGGGCGGTGCAGCGTGACGACCGTCCTGTCGTCCCGCTCCTCGACCAGGATCGTGCTCACGCGTCCCCGTCCTTCTGCTCTCCGTCCTTCTGCTCCCCGAAGACCCGGGCGAACAGCTCGTACGTCTCCTCCCAGGAACGGCGGGCGCCCCGCTCGCTGTGGCGGGGGCCGGGGAACATGTAGCCGTGCTCGGCGTCGGCGTGGATGTCGACGATCGCCCGTACGCCGTGCTCGCGCAGGGTGTCGCGCAGCGGGCGCATCGCCTCCAGCGGGGAGAGGTGGTCGGCGTCGCCGAGACCGACGTAGATGTCGCCGGTGATGCGGGCGGCATCCTCGTACGCGAGTGGGCTGCCGTAGCGCTCGTCCATGAGGCCGGAGGGGTGGAAGGCGGAGCCGGCGGCGAACGTCTGGGGCTGGGCGGCCATGACACGGAAGACGTGGCGTCCGCCCATACAGAAACCGACGCAGCCCATGGCGCCGCCGGCGACGAGCGGTTCGGCGGCCAGGGCGGTCACCAGCGCGGCGGTGTCCTCGACGACGTCCGCGTCGGGCAGGCTGCGCGTGACGCGCTGGATCTCCTCCTTCGCGGCGGGGTCGTTCAGGAGCTGCTCGGTGGTCCAGTTCAGGCCGGTGCCCATGCGGTGGTAGACGTCGGGCAGGACGGCGGTGTAGCCGTGGGAGGCGATCTGGCGGCTGATGTCGCGCAGGGTCTCGCGTACGCCGAGGGCGTCCATGTAGATGACGACGGCGGGGTGCGGGCCGCCGGTGGCGGGCGCGGTGACCAGGGTCGGCATCGGGCCGCCGGGCGTGGCGACGTCGATGGTCTTGATGATGAACTCGCACATGGTGATCAGCTCTCTGCCCCGTCCGGCCAGGACCAGACGGGGGCGCGCTTTTCGAGGATGGCCTTCGCCGCTTCGGCGGCGTCCGGGTGGGCGCCCAGCCGCAGGGTGTACACCTGCTCGGCGGCGTAGCCGGGGCGGACGGGAAGGTCTTCGGCCTCGTTGAGGGCCTGCTTGGCCAGCCGCAGCCCCAGCGGGCTCTTGGCCGCGATCCGCGCGGCGAGCGCGCGGGCTTCGCCGAGTACGGCTTCGGGCTCGAAGATCTTCTGGACGAGACCGATGCGATACGCCTCGTCAGCGTCGACCGGGTCTCCGGTGAAGTACATGAGCCGGACCTGGCCCTGCGGGAGCAGCCGCATGAGGTGGCTGCCGCCGCCGCAGCGGCCCGCGTTGATCTCGGGCAGTCCGAGCCGGGCGTCGGTGGCCGCGTACCGGATGTCGCAACAGGCCGCGAGCACGGCGCCCGCGCCCAGTGCGGCCCCGTGCACGACGGCGATCGTCGGCAGGGCGCAGTCCAGGATCGCCTCGTACGCGGTACGGGCCATGCGCTGGCGGCGCTCGGCCGCGCTCTCGGACGCGCTGACCGGTTCGATCGACTGCTTGATGTCGGCGCCCGCCGAGAACAGCCGTCCATCCGAGCGGAGGATCACCGCATGGACGTCGGTACGGGCCGACAGCTCCCGGAAGGCGGTGACAAGGGTTTCGTACATCTCGACGGTGACCGCGTTGACCGGCGGGCGGTCGAGGACGACCTCGGCCACCGCCTCCAGGATCTCAACGCGGACGCCGTGTGCTGTGAGCAGGGGGGTCATGGCAGCGGACTTTACACACAGGATTCGCGTGTTCCAAGAGATTTCTGTATCCAGATTCTTCTGTATGGCCCAAAAATCCAAGGAATCCCGGGCCTTAGGGCGAGAATCTGCATACAGAACTGGCCCTCTCCAGCCATCCGACGACCGTCAGGTCGTGCCGCGCCCCCGTCAGCGCGTTCAGCTGGACCAGACCCGTCGGGCTGGTGACGTTGACCTCGCTCAGGCGTCCGCCGATGACGTCGATGCCGGTGAGGTACAGCCCGTCAGCGCGGAGGGCGGGTGCGATGCGCTCGACGATCCGCAGGTCGTCCGCGTCGAGGCCGGTCGCTGTCGCGTCACCGCCGAGTGCGAGGTTCGCGCGGAAGTCGCCCACGGGCGGCCGTCGCAGTACCGCGCCCAGTGGGTGGCCGTCGAGCAGCAGGATGCGCTTGTCGCCCTCGACGACCTCGGGCAGGAACTGCTGCGCCATGACGACGACACGGCCCCGCTCGGTCATGGTGTCCGCGATGGCGCTGGCGTTGCGGTCCCCGGGATCGAGCCTGAGGACGCCTCGCCCGCCGTGCCCGAAGAGTGGTTTGAGGACCGCACCGTGCCGCTGCTCCGCAGCGAAGGCGAGCAGCCGTGCCGGATCGGCGGTCACCAGGGTCGCCGGCATCAGGTCCGGGAAGCGGCAGGCGTAGAGCTTCTCGTTGGCCTCGCGCAGGCCGCGCGGGTCGTTGACCAGGAGAGTGTCGCCGCGCAAGTGCTCCAGCAGGAGTGTGGTCGCGAGATAGCCGGCGTCGAAGGGCGGATCCGTGCGGATCAGCACCGCGTCGGCCTTGCGCGGGTCCAGGTCCTCCGCCGGGCCCAACGACAGCCTCGGCGTGAAGTCCACCGGCCGTGCGCGTGCCCGCACCCTGCCATCACGCAGTGACAGACCGGACGGCGGGCAGTGCCAGACCCGGTGACCGCGTTCCCGGGCGGCGCGCATCAGGGCGATCGAGGTGTCGTGCTCCTGCGAGAGCGCCTCGACGGGATCCATGACGAAGACGAGCATGTAATGCGCCTCCAGAGACAGTGTGCCAATCTTCATTCTGTATCCAGAAATCGGCTTCGGCTGCTAGATGATCCGCCCAAGGAGGAAGCCGCTACTGTGGAGTCTGTGTCCACCACTCCGCGTTCGTCCGCCGATCAGACCGATGCCATGGGGCTCGCGTACGAGCACGTCCGCGACGCAATCCTTCAGGGGCGTCTGAAGCCGGGTACCTGGGTCTCGCAGGTGCAGCTGGCAGCCGACCTGCAAGTCAGCCGTACGCCGTTGCGCGAGGCGCTGCGGCGGCTACAGACCGAGGGGCTGGTGCAGCTGGACTTCAACCGCCGGATCCGGGTCGCGCCGCTGTCGATCCCGGACCTGGAGACGCTCTACTCGATGCGGCTGGTCAGCGAGCCGCTCGCGGTACTCCTCTCCGTGCCGCAGCTGACGGCGGCCGAGCTGGAGGAGCTGGAGGCCGAGATGTCGGCCATGAACACGGCGGCGGAGACGGGGGACGAGGAGGGCGCGATCGCCCACCACCGCCGGTTCCACTTCCTGCTCTTCTCGCACACCGAGGACCGGCTGCGGACGCAGGTGGAGAGCATGTGGGACCACTCCGTGCGCTACCTGCGGCTTTACCACAACGCGCCCAGCTACCGCCTCGCGCTGATCACCATGGGCCGCACAGGGCACGACGAGATCTTCGCGGCGGCCGGAGAAGGCCGGGCCCGCGAGGCGTCGCGGCTGGTGGCCGAGCATCTCGCCCGTACCGCCTTGACAGTGATCGCCTCCGTGGCCGGCGCACACGACCCCAAGACGATCCGCGAATCGCTGCGCTTCGTACTGGAAGAGGCCGGTTAGACCCGGCTAGACCCCCGGCCCGGGGGCTCGCACTCAGCCCTCGTACGGTTCCGTCGCCCGCGCCGAGGGCCGGGCGCGGAAGGTCTCGTACCAGGACGCGAGCCGGTCGCGGCCCGTGCGCCACTGGCGGTCGGTGAAGTCGGCGCCGCGGTAGTCGAGGTAGCCCAGCGCGCAGCCGATGCCGATGTGCCCGATGTCGAAGGGCACCTTCTCCAGCTCCTCCGCCTCGCGTTCCAGCAGGTCGAGGGTCGCCTCGGCCTTGGTTTCGCAGGCGGCGAGCATCGCGGGGAGCCGGTAGGGCTCCTCGCGCAGGGCCTCGTTGCGCCACAGGATCTGGATCTCCAGCAGCCCGCTGCCCAGCGCGTGGCGCCGCAGCGAGGCCCAGCGCTCCCGCGGCGCCTCGGGGAAGAGTGGCCGGCCGTCGTGCAGCGAGTCGAGGTACTCGCAGATCAGGACCGATTCGGGCAGGAACATCCCGTCGTCGGTGAGCAGCGTGGGGATCCGGCCGAGCGGGTTGTGCTCCCGCACGTGCGGGAGGTTGGGCCTGGTGAGGGCCACAACCGTGCGCTCCAGCTCCAGCCGGTCGACGAGGCCCGTCTCGTGGGCGAAGACCATGACCTTGCGGACGAACGGGGACTTCGGGGACCAGTAGAGCTTCATGAGGTGTCTCCGGAGGGCGTTGGTTCTACAGGCTCGGTGTAGTTAACTGGATACAGCTTCTGGATACAAGAGAGCGCAAATGTATCCCCTGACTGTCTTCAGATGAGGTCCCATGACCACCACACGCCCCTCCCTCAGCCGCTCCGGTCCCCTGTCCCACATCCGAGTCCTGGACCTCAGCCGGGTCCTGGCCGGCCCCTGGGCCGGGCAACTCCTCGCCGACATGGGCGCCGACGTCATCAAGGTCGAACGCCCGGGCGTCGGCGACGACACCCGCTCGTGGGGTCCGCCGTTCCTCGCCGACACCGACGGCGCCACGACCAACGAGTCCGCGTACTACCTCGGTGCCAACCGCGCCAAGCGCTCCATCACCGTCGACCTGTCCAGGCCGCGGGGGCAGCAGATCATCCGGGAGCTGGCGGCGGAGTCCGACATCCTGCTGGAGAACTTCAAGTACGGGACCCTCGCCCGGCTGGGCCTCGGCTACGAGGACCTTCGGGAGGTCAACCCCGGCCTGATCTACTGCTCCATCACCGGCTTCGGCCAGACCGGCCCCCGCCGCGCGCAGCCCGCGTACGACTTCGCGATCCAGGCCATGGGCGGCCTGATGAGCGTCACCGGCGAACGGGACGACAGGCCCGGCGGCGGCCCGCAGAAGGTCGGCGTCCCCATCGTCGACCTGACCACGGGCACGTACGCCGCCGTTGCCGTGCTCGCCGCACTCGCCCACCGCGGCGAGACGGGCCTGGGCGACCACATCGACCTCGCCATGCTCGACATCCAGGTCGCCACCCTGGCCAACCAGGCCATGAACCACCTCGTCGACGGCAGGGTCCCGGCCCGCACCGGCAACTCGCACCCCAACATCCAGCCCCAGGACGTCTACGCCTGCAAGGACGGAGGACTCGCGGTCGCCGTCGGCAACGACGGGCAGTTCGCCCGCTTCTGCGAGGCACTCGGCCTCGACGGCCTCGCCGAGGACGAACGGTTCGCGACCAACCGCGCCCGGGTCCGGAACCTCGCCGAGCTGCGCCCGACGATCGCCGCGGTCCTGGCCGGCGAGACACGCCGTCACTGGGTCGAGCGCCTGGACCGGGCCGGCGTGCCCTGCGGCACCGTCAACACGGTCGACGAGGTCCTCGCGGACGAACAGGTCCGGCACCGGGACATGGTCGTCGAGGTGCCGCACCCGCTCTCCGGCAGCGTCCGCCTCGTGGCCAGCCCGCTGCGGTTCGCGGGCGCTCCCCTGACCTTCGAACAGCCCCCTCCCCTCCTCGGCCAGCACACCGACGAGGTGCTGCGCGAACTCGGAGTCGAGGAGGGCGACATCAAGGCCCTGCGCGAGGAGGGGGTCGTATGACGACCGCGGACGCCTGGCCCCCGCCCCGGATCCCGCTCCCGACGGGCGACGAGCTCGACCCGGCCCAGCGCGCCGTCTTCGACGCGATGGTCAGCGGCCCGCGCGGCAAGGTGCAGGGCCCCATCAGAGCGGCGATCCACAACCCCGAACTCGCCGAGCGCTGGCAGCACCTCGGGGCACTCCTCAGGTACGGCACTTCGCTCCCCCCGCGCGTGAGCGAACTGGCGATCCTCATCACCGCCCGCCACTGGGACAGCCGCCTGGAGTGGATCCTGCACACCGCGCACGCGGCGAACGCGGGCGTCCCGTCCGAGCTCGCGGAGGCGGTGCGCCAGGGCCGGGCGCCCATGTTCGACGACCCGGCCGACCGTGCGGTGCACGCGTTCGTGACGGGTCTGCTGCGACGGCACGACGTCCCGGATGAGGTCTACGACGGCGCACTGCGGACCCTCGGTGTCCCGGGAGTGGTGGAGCTCACCGCTCTGGTCGGCTACTACTCCATGGTCGCCATGACCCTGAACGTCCACCGCATCCCACTGCCGGACGGCGTGACCGCAGAGGATCCCTTCCCAGCACCTCACCCCATTCTGGATACAGAAAATTGACCGGGCGGGCGCATCGCGGGCGTTAGCAGCGGATTTTCTATGGCAAATCATCCATAGATGAACGCTGCATCAATAAAAATGTCTACAGAATCTCTCGACGATTCGGGAGACTGTATGTAGCGTCAGCGCGGGTTCATCCCCCGCTCCCCGCCTCGGCGCCTCGCGCCCCCTCCGCGTCCCCCACGCCGCCGAGCGCCCATGTGACACACTCCCGCTCAGGAGCACCCCCATGGCAACGACGCCTGATACACCAGAGACCACCCAGCGCAACGCCAAGCTCGCGGCCAAGGCCGCCTTCATAGGCAGCGCTGTGGAGTACTACGACTTCTTCCTCTACGGAAGCGCGTCGGCGCTGGTCTTCCCGAAGCTGTTCTTCCCGGCCTCGGACCCGGCGATGGCCACCCTGGCCTCGCTGGCGACCTTCGGCGCCGGCTATGTCGTACGTCCTCTCGCCGCCGTGCTCTTCGGCCACTTCGGGGACCGGATCAGCCGCAAGTCGATGCTGGTGCTGACCCTGATCCTGATGGGAGTGGCCAGCTTCTCGATGGGCCTGATGCCGACATACGCCGTCATCGGTGTCTGGGCCCCGGTCCTCCTCACCGTGCTGCGGCTGGTGCAGGGCGCCTCCGCGGCCGGTGAAGCCGCCGGCGCCGTCTCGCTCAGCATCGAGCACGCGCCGGAGGGCCGTAGGGCGTTCTTCGGCAGCTGGGCGCCGAACGGCATGCTTGCCGGTTCGTCCCTCGCCTCCCTGGTCTTCCTCCTCTTCTCGACGCTGCCCGAGGACCAGTTCATGTCCTGGGGCTGGCGCGTGCCGTTCCTGCTCAGCTCCGGTCTGGTGATCATCGGCACCGTCCTGCGGGCGAAGCTCCCCGAGCCTCCCGCCGCCGAGCCCGCCGAGCCCGCCAACAGCGAAGAGCGGGCCAGGCCGCGACTCCCGGTCGTCGGCGTGCTGACCCGCTACCCGCTGAGCATCCTGCGCGTGATCGGCCTCCAGCTCTACACGGTGCTCGCCACCATCGGCGGCGTCTTCGCCCTCTCCTACGGCACGCTCCACGCGGGCATCTCCGCCAGCACCATGCTCACCGTCAAGCTCCTGTCCACCACGTCCGCCGTGGGCTTCCAGATCCTGGGCGCCCGCTACGCCGACCGCATCGGCCGCAAGCCGGTCTTCGTGGCCGGCGCCCTGATCGACGTGCTCGCGACCTTCCTGCTGTTCGGCGCGATCGGCATGAAATCGGTGCCCCTGGTCTTCCTGGGCCACTTCCTGGTGATCGCGGTCGGGTACGCACTGGCCAACTCGGTGTCGTACACGATGACGGCGGAGATGTTCGACGCCGACGTCCGGTACACGGGCATCGCCCTCTCCACCCAACTCGCGCAGGTCGTCACCGGCTTCGCCCCGACCGTCGCCGCGAGCCTGGTGGTGGCGGCCGACGGCGGCTGGATCTGGGTCGCCACCGCCACCTCGGCCGCCTGCCTGGTCTCCGCCCTGGTCGTGCTGCTGACCGTGCGCGAGACCTACAGGACCGCCTCCGGCCGGCTCGGCGACAAGCAGTCCGCCTCCAGTACGGCTCCGGCGGCCGAGCCCCTCCCCGCCACCGACCGCGCCTGACCCGAGCCGCACCACCGAAGGACAGGTTCCATGCCCCAGCAGCCGAGGACAGCACCGGCGGCCGGGCCTCGCCACGGCGTGCTCGTCGAGCGCGACGTAGAGACCCCGATGCGCGACGGCACCATCCTGCGCGGCACCGTCTACCGGCCCGCCGGCGACGGCCGCTTCCCCGTCCTGCTGTCCCGGCTGCCCTACGGCAAGGACGTCAACATCAACACGGGCTACTTCGACCCGGTCCGGGCCGCCGCCCACGGCTATGTCGTGATCATGCAAGACGTCCGCGGTCGTTTCGCCTCCGGGGGCGAGTTCGTCCCCAACGTCCACGAGGCGGCCGACGGTCACGACACCGTCCGCTGGGCGGCCCGCCTGCCCTGCTCAGACGGCCGGGTCGGCATGTGGGGCCGCTCGTACCACGCCGGCACCCAATGGCGTGCCGCCCTCACCGACCCGCCGGGGTTGCTGAGCCTGGTGCCCGGCGTCTGCGCGGGTCACACCACGCTCGACGGCACCGGACTGCGCGGCGGCGCGCGAGAGTTCGGCTCCCGGCTGAGCTGGGTGCTCGGTACGGTCGGCGGGCTCGACGAAGAGGGCGTGTGCGCGGCGTACGACGCCCTGCCGCTCACCGCCGGAGCGGACGGCCCCTTGGCCGAGGTGCTGGACGAGCTGCGGTGGCCCCTCGACGACCCCCGCCGGGAACGGCACAGCCTCATCGGCCGCTACGACCGGGTCCGCGCGGCGAGCTTCCACATCGGCGGCTGGTTCGACGTCTTCCTCAACGCCACGCTCGCCCAGTACGAGGCCGCGGCGACCGCCGCCCGGCACCACGGCGGCAGGCCGCCACACCTGATGATCGGCCCCTGGTCCCACACGTCCTTCACGGACCGCTGCGGACAGCTCGACTTCGGACCGCACGCCGTGTACGACCTCAACGACGCCCACCTGCGCTGGTTCGACGCCACTCTCAAGGGCGCGGAGGAACGCCTGGCGGACACCCCGCCGGTACGGCTGTTCGTGATGGGCGAGAACCGCTGGCGCGGATACGACACCTACCCGGCGCCCACCACCCGCGCCGAAACCTGGCACCTTCACCCCGGCGGACTGCTCGACCGCCAGGCCCCGCCGTCCAGCGAGCCCGACTCCTACACGTACGCCCCGAAGGACCCCGTACCGACGCTGGGCGGCGCGACGCTGCTGCCGTCGCGCTACCCGCCGGGCCCCCACGACCAGCGGGACGTCGAACAGCGCCCCGACGTGCTCAGCTGGACCAGCACCGCCCTCGACCGCCCGTACACCGTGCTCGGCTCGGTGCACGCCACCCTCTACGCGGCCTCGTCGGCCCCCGACACCGACTTCGTCGCCCGCCTGGTGGACGTCCACCCCGACGGCACGGCGATCGCCCTCACCGACGGGATCATCCGGGCGAGCGCCCGCGACAGCCACCCGGTGCCCGGCACCGTACGCCCCGTTTCCCCCACTCCGATCCGGCCGGACGCCGTGTACCGCTACGTCGTCGACCTGTGGGCCACCGCCACCACCTTCCTCCCCGGCCACCGCATCCGCGTCGACATCACCTCCAGCTCCCACCCGCGCTGGGACCGCAACCTCAACACCGGCGCAACGGTCCTCGACTCCGCCCGCAGCAGGGCAGCCCACCAACTGGTCTTCCACGACCCGCAGCGGCCGAGCGGGATCACACTCACGGTGGCGTCGGGGCCATAGCCGTGGGCTGACCAGGGACGACATGACGTTCTGTGTTGTCCTGGTCATGACGACGCGGCAGGCACCTTGCTCGACCCCCAACCGAACACCACTCCCAGCGCCTCTTCCGGGCAGGCCATCGCGCAATGAATTTCTGGACTTGCCGGTCCATTTTTGAATCCCTACGGTGCACAACGTCGACGCCCACAGATCGGACTCGGCGACCACTCAGGGAAGGGCAACCCCCATGCACGCTATCCATATCCAGAACCACGGCGGCCCGGAGGTCATGTCCTGGACCGAATTCCCCGATCCGACACCAGGCCCCGGTGAAGCGCTCGTCCGGCTCGGCGCCGCAGGGGTCAACTACATGGACGTAGGCGCCCGGTCGGTGGGCGGTCCGGGCTGGGCCGCCCCGACGATCCTGGGCGCCGAGGGCATGGGGTATGTGACCGCCGTCGGTGACGGGGTCGACGACCTGGCCGTCGGCGACCGGGTGGCCTGGTTCTACCACGCGGGCAGCTACGCAGACGTGCTGGCCATTCCCGCGGACTCGCTGGTGAAGGTCCCGGACGACGTGTCGGACGAGACCGCGGCCGCCGTCATGATGCAGGGCCTGACCGCGAATCACCTCACCACCGAGACGTACGCGATCAAGCCCGGGGACACGGCCGTTGTGCACGCCGCAGCCGGTGGCGTGGGTCTCCTGCTGACGCAGATGGTCAAGGCCCGGGGCGGCAACGTGATCGGTCTTGTGTCCCGGGAGGAGAAGGTGGCCGTGGCCGTGGAGGCCGGCGCGGACCACGTCCTGGTGTCGGCCGGAGGCGGCTTCGAGGACCGTGTGAAGGAGCTGACAGGCGGCGAGGGCGCACACGTGGTGTACGACGGCGGCGGCATCCCCACGTTCCTGTCGTCGCAGCTGTCCCTGCGGCTGCACGGTGTGCACGCCTACTACGGGCCCTTCATGGGGATCCCGTCGATCTCCGTGACCGATCTACCGAAAAGCATCATGCTGAGCTATCCGGTCGTACACCACCACGTTCCCACCCGGGAAGCCCTGGTCGAGCGGAGTTCCGAGGTCTTCGACATGGTCAGGAAGGGGCAGGTCACCCCGCGCATCGGAGCCCGTTACGCCCTCTCGGAAGCCTCGAAGGCACACGCGGACCTCGAGTCCCGCAAAACCACCGGGAAGCTGCTGCTCATTCCCTCAACGCGCATGTAGGGTCCCTTCCGCCACCGAGGGATTGCGCAGGACTCGCGGTCCGCATCAGGGAGTCTGAAGCAGGAAGTTCACAACAGGGAGGGTCTCGTGCCGTTGACGCGCAAGGGCGCCGCTACGAGGCAGCGCATCATCGAGGGCACCGCCTCGGAGATCCGGCGGCAGGGCGTGTTCGCCATGACCCTCGACGATGTCATGGAGCGTACGGCGACCAGCAAGAGCCAGCTGTTCCACTACTTCCCCGGCGGGAAGGAGGAACTACTGCTGGCCGTGGCCCGTCACGAGGCGGCCCGGGTGATCAGTGACCAGCAGCCGGAGCTCTCCGCCCTCACCTCGTGGTCCGCCTGGCAGGACTGGCGCGACAAGGTCGTCTCCCGTTATCGCGAGCAGGGCAGGGACTGTCCGCTCCATGTGGCGATCTCCCAGGCCGGGCCGGCCACGGCGGGCGCGCAGGCCGTGGCCACGGAGCTGCTCGAGCAGTGGCAGCACGAGTTGGCCGCGGGCATCCGGCACATGCAGGGCATCGGTGAGGTGGACGCTGATCTGGATACCGACAGCAGCGCGGCAGCGCTTCTGGCCGGTGTCCAAGGCGGAGTATTGATCTTCATGTCGACGGGCCGTCTGACACACCTCGAAGCGGCCCTGGACCAGGGCATCGCTTCCCTGCGACGCCGGGCCACGGCCTGAGAGTCCACTCCGTACGCCTGGATCCCGCCGTGTGCTGTGGTGCGAGAGGGGCGACACCGGCTGCAGATCCTCACCGTCTGGATGCGGGAGGCGTTCGGCACCACCGACATCGACGACCTGCGGGAGCTGCACGGCTGATGCCACTTGTCTGAATCGGCAGAAGGCGCAGACGCACGACCTCCTGCGTATCCGGAGACCGAATCCGCACGTCCCCCCATCAGGTGATTCGCGACTGTCGGCGAGCCGGGCGCCGGGAGCGTTTTCGTTCGCAGCTTCTGGCTCCTGTCGCGGCCCCCTTCCACTTCCGCTACGACGAAGTGAGCAGCTTTGTCCAGGACGTGGTCAAGCGATACGTCAACCAGAGCTACCGCGGCATAACCACCACCTGTTGGGTCGGCCTCAACGATGGCCGCAGCCACCGGTTGCAGGGCCAGTCCACCCGGACGGAGCGCAATGTCGTCGACGATTTCCGCCATCTCGTCGACCCGAAGATCGCCGCAGCCCAACTCCCCGGAATGCTCGCGACCATGCGCCAAGGGCGGGCTGTGGCCTTCGGCGCCTATGTCCTGGAGCCGAGTGCGCTCGCGACAGGGACCGGCCGCAAGCACAAACGGCTGCCCTGGCCCCAGGTCGAACAGGTCACCTTGGAGCGCGGCCTCGTCAAGGTGACCGAGCGAGGACGGCGCGGTGCCTGGGCCACCGCGAGCACCTCCGCCGTCCCCAACCTCACCGCGTTCCTGAACCTGGTGCGCGAAGCGCAGGCAGGTGTGTGAACACGTCGCCTGTGTATGGCTTGTCTTGTCTCCACAGTCGCCGTGTGCGGTTGGGTTCGTGTTGCGTTCGGAGGATGTCGTCGTGATCCGCACCTCGTCCTCGACGGACACCCGGTAGTACGCCCTACCTCGGTGCCTGGAAGCCGCCGATCTTCTGCTCGAGCAGTTCGGCCAGCCGCAGCGGGGTGCGGTCCTCGAACATCGGACCGATGAGCTGCACTCCCACCGGCAGACCCTCGGGGGACCGGCCCGCTGGTATGGCGGTGGCGGGCAGGCCGGGCATGGTGGCCACACCGGCCCAGACAAGCTGGTCGAAGTACGGGTACTCGACGCCGTCGATGTCGATCCGGCGTTCCAACACATTGGGGTTGTGGTCGTGCGGGAACGTGGGAGTGGGCGTGATCGGACACACCACGGCATCGAACTCGGCGAAGAGCTGCCGCCAGCCGTGGCGGTGGAGTTCGCGACGGTTGTTCGCCTCGATCCAGTCGCGGTGGCTGAACACCATGCCACGCAGCCGCGTCGCGTCGAGGCTCTGGTCGTCTGCGCTCAGTCCGGCGGCGCGGGTCCGCAGCTGCTCGTACGCTTCGACGGGAAAACGCGCAACGGAGCTCGAAAACAGCAACTGCGTGTAGAGCACCGCGGCTTCGGTCAGATCGGGCAGCAGCGGAGTGTGCCGTTCGACGCGGGCGCCGCCGTCGACAAGGGCGTCGGCCACCCGGTTCACGCCCGCCCGCACAGCGGACCCGGTCGGAATGAGCGGATGCTCGTCGACGACCAGGACCCGGAAGTCGCCGAGCCGCTCGTGGCGCGCGGGCGGCAGCGTCAAGTCGTGCGCCTTGCCGAGCGTCAGCGGGTCCGGTCCGGCCATGACGTCGAGCAGGAACGTGAGGTCGCGGGCAGTGCGCGCCATCGGACCGACGACGGCGAGGTCGAGGTCGACCGGCAATGGCGGTGCCGGCGGCACGACCATGCCGCGGGTTGCCGCCAGTCCGAGTGTCGGCTTGTGCGCATAGATGCCGCAGAAATGCGCGGGGGCGCGCAGCGAACCGGCGAGGTCGGAGCCGATGGACAGCGCGCAGAATCCGGACGCCAGGGCCGCCGCTGATCCGCCGGAGGATCCGCCCGACGTGCGATCGTGATCCCACGGATTGTTAGTGGTGCCGTAGATCTCGTTGAAGCTCTGGATATCTTGCAGCCCCAAGGGCACATTGGTTTTACCCAGCACCACCGCGCCCGCGGCCTTGAGCCGCGACACCTGCACCGCGTCCTCGGCCGGCACATAGTCCCGGTGTTGCGGCATGCCCCAGGTCGTGGGCAGCCCAGCCATGTTGTAGGACTCTTTGACCGTCACCGGAATGCCGAGCAGCGGCCGGTCCTCACCGCGGGCGCGCGCCTGGTCGGCACCGCGCGCGGCGGCCCGTGCACGGTCGAAGTCCGGCACACAGATCGCGTTGATCGCCTTGTCGACCCGCTCGATTCGGGCGATCGCCTCGTCGGTCAGTTCCGCCGAGGTCACTTCACCGGCACGCAAGGAAGCCACCAGTTTTTCGGCCGTCTGAAAATTCCACTCCATGAATCCGACCGTACCGGCCTCTGGAACAGGTCATAAAATGCCGCTTCGCACAACGGAATGGATGTCTCAGTACCCATCATGTTCCTCTCCCCCACAGAGGCTTGTGTCCGCAGAGACCGTCTCGCGGAGCCGGACGATCTCTTCGTGCTGGGCGACGAGCCGAGTCAGGGCCTGGCTGCGGAAGCCGGTGAGCTCGTCGACCTGCGGGGCTCGGTTATTCATCGCTGCTGGTCAAACGCCCCGCCCCGGCTCGTAGAGAGCTACGACCATGATGGAATGATCGTGTCCCTTCTGACCAGGTGACTCGACGTCTTCTCTCGGTGCCCGCAGTGCTTCTGCGGCGGGACACCGCGAAGGAGGCTGAACTTCTTGTCTTGCGTCACGAAAACGCCGTGCTACGACGCCAGCTGCAGGGGCGAGTACGGTACGAGCCCGCGGACCGCCTGTGGTTCACGGCCCTGTCCTCCCTGAACTCCCGCCGCCGCTGGGCCAAGGTCCTCCCCATCACACCGAGCACGCTGCCGGCCTGGCACCGAAAGCTCGTCGCCCGCCGATGGGTCTACTCCCGCCGACGCCGTGGTCCCGAAGGTGAAGCGTTCGGAATGCTCGACCTCGAGCAGCACGACGGCCGCGCCGCCGGGGGCGGCGCGGTCCGCGTCGCCCAGCGCGTGCTCGCCCTGGCCGCGGTCATCTGGCGCCCGCAACCACAAGACCGGTCAACCGGTCATACGGTCCCTGATCGCGTTCGATCAGCTGAGCTCGATGAGGAGGTCGCCGCCTTCGACCTGCTGGATCTGGCTGATGGCGACACGGGACACCTTCCCTGCCCTGGGGGCGGTGATGGTGGCTTCCATCTTCATTGCTTCGATGGTGGCCACGGTGGCGCCGGCCTTGACCGTGTCGCCGTCGGTGACCGTGAGCGTGACCACGCCGGCGAAGGGGGCTGCGACGTGGCCGGGGTTGGCCTTGTCGGCTTTCTGGGTCGCCGGGATGTCGGACGCCACGGAGGCGTCCCGCACCTGGATCGGCCTCAGTTGGCCGTTGAGTGTGGCCATCACGGTACGCATGCCGCGTTCGTCGGCCTCGCCGATGGCTTCGAGTTCGATGAGCAGCCGGACCCCGGGCTCGAGGTCCACCGTGTACTCCTTGCCCGGGCGCAGGCCGTAGAAAAAGTCCTTGCTGGCCAGCAGGCTGGTGTCGCCGTAGGTCTGGCGATGGGTGGCGAAGTCCTTGGTCGGCCCGGGGAACAGCAGCCGGTTCAGCGTCGCCCGCCGGTCCTTCAAGAGCAGTTCGCGGTCTTCGACGGACAGTTCGGGGGTCGGCTTGGGCTTTGGGCGGCCCTGCAACGCCTTGGTACGGAACGGCTCCGGCCAGCCGCCGGGCGGGGTGCCCAGCTCGCCCCGCAGGAAGCCGATGACCGAGTCGGGGATGTCGTACTTGTTCGGCTCGGCCTCGAAGTCCTCCGGTGCCACGCCGGCCCCGACCAGGTGCAGTGCGAGGTCGCCGACCACCTTCGATGAGGGGGTGACCTTCACCAGGCGGCCAAGGATCCGGTCGGCGGCGGCGTACATCGCCTCGACCTCCTCGAAGCGGTCGTCGAGGCCGAGCGCGACGGCCTGGGTGCGCAGGTTGGACAGCTGTCCGCCGGGGATCTCGTGGTGGTAGACGCGTCCGGTCGGCGAGGCCAGGCCGGCCTCGAACGGGGCGTAGATGGCGCGTACGGTCTCCCAGTACGGCTCCAGGTCGCCGACGGCTTGGAGGTCCAGCCCGGTGGGCCGGTCGGTGTGGTCGGTGGCGGCCACGATCGCCGACAGCGACGGCTGGCTGGTGGTGCCCGCCATGGAGGCCACCGCCCCGTCCACCGCGTCCGCGCCGGCCTGGATCGCCGCGAGGTAGGTGGCGAGCTGGCCGCCGGTGGTGTCGTGGGTGTGGAGATGCACCGGCAGGTCGAACTCCCTGCGCAGCGCGGAAACGAGCTTGGCCGCGGCCGGGGCGCGCAGCAGCCCGGCCATGTCCTTGATAGCCAGGATGTGTGCGCCGGCGGCCACGATCTGCTCGGCCAGTTTCAGGTAGTAGTCGAGGGTGTACAGCTTCTCTGATGGGTCGGAGAGGTCGGCGGTGTAGCACAGCGCGACCTCGGCGATCGCGGTGCCGGTGTTCCGTACGGCGTCGATGGCGGGGCGCATCTGCCCGACGTCGTTGAGCGCGTCGAAGATCCGGAAGATGTCGATGCCGGTGTCCGTGGCCTCCTGTACGAAGGTGTCCGTCACCTCAGTCGGGTACGGGGTGTAGCCCACGGTGTTGCGGCCGCGCAGCAGCATCTGCAGGCAGATGTTCGGTACCGCTTCGCGCAGCGCGGCGAGGCGCTCCCAGGGGTCCTCGGCGAGGAAGCGGAGCGCGACGTCGTAGGTGGCGCCGCCCCAGCACTCCAGGGACAGCAGCTGCGGCAGCGTCCGCGCCACCACCGGGGCCACCGCGAGCAGGTCCTTCGTCCGCACGCGGGTGGCCAGCAGCGACTGATGCGCGTCACGGAAGGTGGTGTCGGTCGCCCCGATGGTCGGCGAGGCGCGCAGCCACCGCGCAAAGCCCTCCGGGCCGAGTTCGGTGAGCTTCTGCCTGGAGCCGACAGGAGGTTCGGTGCCGGGGATGCGCGGCAGTTTGGTGGTCGGGTCGATCAGCGCCGGCCGCTCACCGTGGGGCTTGTTCACCGTGACATCGGCGAGGTAGGTAAGCAGCTTCGTGCCGCGGTCGGCGGAGTGCCGAGCCGTCAGCAGGTGCGGCCGTTGCTCGATGAACGACGTCGTGACCCGCCCGGCCCTGAAGTCCGGATCGTCCAGCACAGCCTGGAGGAACGGGATGTTCGTGGCCACCCCGCGGATACGGAACTCGGCCACGGCCCGCCGGGCACGGCCGACCGCGGTGTCAAAGTCCCGGCCCCGGCAGGTCAGCTTGACCAGCATCGAGTCGAAATGCGCGCTGATCTCCGTGCCGGCGTGGGCGGTGCCGCCGTCCAGCCGGATGCCCGAGCCGCCCGGCGAGCGGTACGCGCTGATCATGCCGACATCCGGGCGGAAACCGTTGGCCGCGTCCTCGGTGGTGATCCGGCACTGCAACGCGGCACCGTGCAGCTTGACGGTCTCCTGCGACAGCCCGAGATCGGCCAGCGTCTGACCGGCGGCGATCCTCAGCTGAGCCTGCACCAGGTCGACATCGGTGACCTCCTCGGTCACCGTGTGCTCGACCTGGATGCGCGGGTTCATCTCGATGAACACGTGCTTCCCGGCACGGTCGAGCAAGAACTCCACCGTGCCCGCGTTGCGGTAGCCGATCTGCCGGGCGAACTTCACCGCGTCGGCGCACATCCGCTCGCGCAGCTCCGGGTCGAGGTTGGGCGCGGGCGCCAGCTCGATCACCTTCTGGTGCCGGCGCTGCACCGAACAGTCACGCTCGAACAGGTGAATGACGTTGCCGTCCCCGTCGGCGAGGATCTGCACCTCGATGTGGCGGGGCTCGACGACGGCCTTCTCCAGGAAGACGGTGGGGTCGCCGAACGCGGAGGCGGCCTCGCGGGATGCCGCCTCGACGGACTCGCGCAGCGTCCTTCGGTCCTCGACCCGCCGCATACCGCGTCCGCCACCACCGGCCACGGCCTTGACGAACACCGGGAAGCCGAGCTCCTCCGCCGCCCGGACCAGCTCGTCCACATCGGTGGAGGGCTGCGAGGAGCCGAGCACCGGGACGCCGGCCGCACGGGCCGCGGCCACGGCCCGCGCCTTGTTCCCGGTCAGCTCCAGGATCTCCGCGTCAGGGCCGACGAACGTGATGCCCGCCTCCTCGCACGCACGGGCGAGGTCGGGATTCTCGGACAGGAATCCGTACCCGGGGTAGACCGCGTCCGCGCCCGCCGCGCGCGCCGCGCGGACGATCTCCTCCACGGACAGATAAGCCCGCACCGGATGCCCCGGCTCACCGATCTCATACGCCTCATCGGCCTTCAGCCGGTGCAACGAGTTGCGGTCTTCGTGCGGGAACACAGCGACGGTCTTCGCACCCAGCTCAAAGCCGGCACGGAACGCCCGAATCGCGATCTCACCACGGTTGGCAACGAGGATCTTCCGGAACATCGCTGTCCCCCCTCCTTCGGTCGGGCCGTCGATCGGCTCTTCTTCGCACCCTGGAAGCCACGTGAACGTTAATGGCACCACGTGCCAATGAAAAGGGATACAGCACGCCCGATGACGGGAAGAATAGACCACAAATAATTACGATTCGGTAGAAATCGTGCGCGCATCGATTGGCCCATACCGACCGTCATTCGCCCCACACCTGGCACCCAGTGCCGCACCCACGCCCTCTTATGGCCCAGGAGTGCACGGTGCCGCCTACAGTGGACATGGCGAGGAATACGGCGCGGATACTCGTCTCCTGTCACCGTTGCCGAGACGGCACCGGTGCAGTGCAAGGGTTTGGCGAGGGGTGGCTACCCCGGCCTTCTGGCCCCGAACAACGATGGAGCGCACGTGACCGACGAAGCGATGGGTGACGAGGTCTACCAGCCGGACGGCTCGGAGGTGCAGGACGACGTCGGGGTGCTGGACGCGTCCGACACCCTGGACTACCGGGGCGGCGACCAGGCCCTGGACGAGGGCTACTCGCCTCCGGAGCGGCCCTGGGGCGTGGAGCACACCGGTGTCACGGCATCGGAGCAGCAGCGGGGGGAGACTCTGGACGAGCGCCTCTCCGAGGAGGTGCCGGACATCGGCGTCCCGGAGGGCGACGGTATTGGTGACGCCTTGGACACGGACGGTGAGCTCATCGACTACGAGGTCGGCGATGAGCGGGCCGGGCGGCTTCTCGCGCCGGACGAGGGCAGCCATGAGAACAGAGAGTCCGACCTGTTCGCTTCCGACGTGGGTCTGGACGGCGCCGGGGCATCGGCAGAGGAAGCCGCGATGCATCTGATCCCCGACTCCGAGACCTCCTGACGCCACGCGAGCACGGGGAGTGGGCCGGTGCCGAGTACGGCCCGGCCCGCACGGCTCTGTCCGTGGGCCCCGCGCTGGGGACCGGAACGTGGGGACCGGAACCGTACGCCCGGATCAGGCTCGACCGGCCTCCATGGTGACCCGTATGCCCGCCACGTCGTGGCCGAGCTGGTGGCGGGCATACGGGTCGGCGACGAGGTCAGCGGCCGTAGACGGAGACCTCGTAGAGGCCGCGTGCCCAGTCGGCGTCCTTGTTGTGGGCCAGGTCGAATGACTTGTACACGGTCAGCCTGACGTACCGGTGTGTGCCGGTCAGTTGGTGGTTCTGGTAGCCGATCCGGTTGTTCTGGGTGTTGTCGACCTGTTCGGTCCACTTCTCGCCGTCGTCGCTGACGGACACGGTGTAGCGGTGGACGTTGTCGGAGCCGCCGACGGTCTTGAACGACAGGCCGACCCATGACAGTTTGCGCGCCTTGCCGAGGGCGACCTGCCAGGAGAAGGGCAGCCCCTTGCTCTTGTAGTACTGCTCGATGTCGTCATAGATGTCGACGTCGTAGTCCCTGCCGTCATTGGCCTGTCCGGCGTTGTAGTGCCGGTACTTGCCCTGCTCCTCCTGCTCGGGCGTGGTCTCCCAGTCGTCGAGCCCGTCCGTGGGCCCGCCGATGGCGGTCTTGACCTGGGCGGTGGCGGTGACCGGCTGGTTGAGCGACAACAGCTTGTCGCCGGTGTCGACGATCGTGCCGCGCTTGAGGTCGACGTCGAGCTGCGGGGTGAAGCGCATCCCCATCAGGCCCTTGCCGCTGTTGCCCTTGTCGTCGATGGTCAGAGGGAGCCAGACGTAGCTGGACTTCAACAGGAGGTCGGGCCGCCAGCGGTCGCCCATGTACACGTACTGCGGCTTGCTGTCGGTGCCAATGTTGAGGATCTTGGTGGGTTGGGAGCCGTAGGTGGTGTTGTCGCCGACCGGCTGCAACGCGGACCAGGCCTTCTGGCCGTCGCGGTAGCCGTAGGCGTCGCGAGGTTGGCTGAAGCCCGCGTCCATGTCGTCGGTGCGTCCGTACTGGGCCTGGTTGGGGTACCAACCGGACTGAGAGGACGTCATGAGGTAGACGTATGCGCCGTTCTTGCCACCGTTGCGGATCAGCGCGGGGGCCTCGCGGTGTCCGCCCACGTACAGGTCGTACTCCTTGTCGGGCACGACGTCGGTGAAGTCGTCGTTCAGCTTCCACACCCGCATGTAGATGTGGTCCTGCGCGGTGATCAGGTAGGCCTCACCGGTCTTGGGGTCCTGGTCGACGGTGAAGTCGCGGGAGCCGTAGCCGATGTTGTCGCCCTTCCGCGCCGGCTCGGGATCCTGGCCGTCCATGGTGTAGTAGGTCTCGGCGCCGTAGGAGGGTTCGTAGACGCGCAGTTCCTTGTAACCAAAGTCTTCGTATGTGCCGGAGGCGCGGTTGATGACGGGCTGGAAGACGGGCACGGTGGATGGGTCGGCGGCGACCTCGTAGGTGACGGTGGCGACCTCGCTCGTCTTGCCGTCCTTCTCGGTCACGGCCTTGACGGTGGTCGTGTGTCCGACATCGCCGGCGAGGGAGACGCGCATGCCGTCCGAGAACCGCTGCCGCTTGGTGTTGGAGGCGTCGGCGGGGTCGGAGCCGTCAGTGGTGAAGTAGCTGGCGGAGCCGGCGGTCGCGCTGGTGACGAAGGCGACGTCCTTGCTCTTGACGTAGACGACGTCCTTCGATGTGGACTCGTCGAGGGTCGGGCTGATCAGCGGTGCGGTGAGGGTGTCGTGCGAGTTGCCCGGGTCGCCGATCTTGAACTCGGCCGTCGTGGTCTTCGACTCCGTCCGCGTGGGATACCGGACGATGTAGTCGTCAGTCGAGACGTTGTAGTCCTTGGAGTATGTGTCATAGGCGCTCTTGTCGAAGGCGGTCATCTTGACCGCCTTCGCCTTCAGCGTCGTGTCGTGCGCGATGTCGTTGAGCTGATAGGTCCACCAGTTGCCGGCCTGGCTCGTGCCGTAGTCGTCGTCACTGACGTACGACAGGTTCTCCGGGGTGCTGGAACTCGGATCCTTGTAGGCCATGATCCGCGGTGGATAGTCCGCCCGCACGGGCTTGTAGGCGTGGGTCGAGTTCGACGCGTCCTTGGCCGAGGTGTCCCAGTCCTCCGTCAGCTGTCCGAGCCGGTTGCCCATGGCGTTGCCGTCGTTGTTGCCCGCGCCGGGGCGGAAGTGGCCCTTCGAGGTGATGGTGTACGGCCCCTCGGGTTTGTCCGCGGTGGCGACGAGGACCTCGGAGGCCGAGTAGTCGGCTGCCATCTCCCAGTGGCCCCACAGGACGTACTTCTTGGTCTTCTCGCTGTACAGGAGCTTGGGGCGCTCCACCTTGGAGTGGCTGAGGAGCTTGTCGCCCCGGGCGTCGACGGTTTCGGCGCTCAGGATTTGCTTGATCTTCGTCCAGTTCTTCAGGTCCTTGGAGGCGTAGAGATTCACGCCGTTGAAGACGTAGCCGCCCGACGACCTGTCCTCGCCAACCCAGTAGTAGGTGTCGCCTCGCTTGAGGAAACCTCCACCATGGGCATCGATCGGGTCGCCGTTCGTGTCGAAGAACGTCTGCCCGTTGGTGATGACCTTGTTCCCTGACGCGGCGGCAGCCGACGATACGCCGCCCACCAAGGCGGGTGTCGTTCCAGTCAGTAAGACGGCGGTGGCGAACACCGCGGCGGCTCTCTTAGCGCTCGTCATGATGGATCGGCATCCTTTCCAGGACCTCCGAGTCGGATGTTTCACACGAGCATCACTGTCGGGGGCCGATGCCACAATCCATCGGCATGGCGAGGAATCCGGTACGAGAGTCGGCGGATCGGCTGGTGGGGCTACCGGCCGGGTGCGGATGTGCCGGGAGTACCTCGTGATCTGCGATGATCCGGGGTTCCACGCCGAACCGGGGCTCCCGGCTGAGGGCGTCCGCCAGGCGGTGCAGGGCGGGCAACGGCAGCCGGTGCGGCAGCGCCGCCGGGAACGCCCGGTCGCTCGAGTTCAGCCAGGCCGACCTGAATGCCATCGCCCACGAGCTCAACCACCGTCCGCGTAAATCCCACGGCTACCGCACTCCGGCAGAGGTCTACGCCGACCTCCTGAACAGCAGTGGTGCGTTGATCACTTGAGCTCGCCGTCGGTCGCCGACACTCGGCCACAGCTGGATTTATCAGGAGCTTCCCATTCCCGGCCAGTACCGTGGGATCTCAGGTATTGATCCGGCTGCGGAGGGCTTCAACGTGGCTCAGATGTATACCCGGCTGGCCCTCGATCTCCGCACCGGCTCACGCAGCGTCCCAGACTTCGATGCCGGCCTGCGGCTGCACCGCCTCCTTGACGCGATAAAGCTCTCCGCGGATAGGGGCACCCGCCAATCCTTGAGCTGACAGGCCGAGGTCAGCAGACTGCCCCGGCACGACCGCGTGCGGATCCTCGACGCGATGACCGCGGAGAAAGCATTTCAGGCCAAACGGTCAGGGGGATCGCGTCAAAACAGCCGTCCCCTTGTCATGATCAATGAAACGGGAGGACCAATCCGGATACTCGCGGCACCAGCGCTCAACTATCTCCCGCTCGTCAGGACGACTCGCATCGTCCATAAATATCCGGGCATCGCCGTTTACCTTCGATTCAAGCATTGGGAGTGCTGGGTACCTTGAAAGTGGGTACAAGAATCCTGGAGGCCCATCGATCACCACCATGTCGCAGTTCTCAACATCTTCTATCTGCATAGGGTCGTACCAGTGCCATCGCTCTCCTTTGACATCCACCTCAACCAGTGGGGCGATACGCACTTGCGCATATGCGCTCAGCCCTTGCTGCTCCAATGTGGCAGCCGTCGCATTACCGAAGTCCTTATCATGATCAATCGAGATAATCTTCCCGGGGATTTCGAAATGGCGAAGCGCGTTTGCCATCCAGACCGTCGTGGCGCCGCTCCCCACGTCCAGGACGGAAACCGGACGTCGCTCCTGGATCTGCGAAATCAGGAATAGCAGGAAGTCGGGCGAGGCCGTCCAGTTTGTGGATTTTGGCATTACGTGCTTGACGGGAATGATTCCGTAGAGATTCGTCAGAGCCTCAACCTGCCTGAAACTGTTCACCACACTCCTCCGAAGTTCAGCGATTTCCTTCAGGATGTCATCCGCTGACGCCATCATTCACCTCTCATTCGTGGTCACAATTGCGTGAATCTTATCTTGCGCTGATCGAAAAGTCATCGCTGCTCGCTTTCATCGCTGTGCCGCCTATGACAAGACGCACCGTCATTGCCTGGTGATGGATGGTGAGAGCCGTCGGCTGCTGTCGCGGCGGGTGACCGATCGCGAACCCGAGCGCCTCCAGTACACCGTTTCCCTGCGGGCTGCGCTGCGGCGGCCTCGCCCCGGCAACCGGCGAGGTCCTGGCCCACATCGCCGCGTGCGGCACCCCTGCGCTACGCCGCCGACAGCAACCTCAAGAACGTCGTCATCGAGTGCGGCGGCAAGAGCCCCCAGATCGTGACCGCGACAACGCGGACCGCATCCCCGAGGTGGCGGCCGACCTCGCCGAGGCCGCGTTCTGGAACGCTGGCCAGAACTGCACCGCCGGATCCAGGATCCTGGTCCACTCCTCCATCAAGGACGAGTTCGTCGCCGCCCTGGTCAAGGCAGCAAACCAGCGCCGCGTTGCCGAAACCGGCCGACCCGGAGACCGCGATCGGCCCACTCATCGAAGCCTCCGCCCTCACCCCTGCTTCTCGTTGCCGATCTCATCCATGAGCTGCTGCTTTCTGGATGCCGCACGGGCGTCTCGCGCGGCTTACCGGGGGCGCGGGGCGTTGAAGTGGTAGGTACCTGCCGTGGCTCGGTAGACCCGGTACGGCTTGCCGCCGCTGGTGTCCTCACGGACGAACGCCGCGCCTTTGGGAGCTGTGACGCTCTTGCCCCGGGTGGGCACCCAGATCTCGGCGAGGGTGTTGTGCGGGATGGTGACCTTGAGGTGGATGCGTCCGTCGTCACGGCGTGTCCAGTGGGATGCGACCGTTCCGCGGACGGTGTTCAGCGTCGCGGCCACGTGGTCGAGCGGGGCCGGTTCGAGACTGGTGTCGGTCGTGGAAGCCGGCACCTTGCTGTTGACCGCGATGGTGGGGATGTGCGGCCGGATGCGCAGGGTCTCGTAGGCGGTGGAGGTCGGCTGGATGCCGGCGAGGCCCTGGTAGAACCAGGTGGCGACGGTGCTGCGGTAGTGGTGGTTGACGCTGCCTTGGAAGGGATAGCCCTCGTAGACGACTTCCCAGCTCTCCCACAAGGAGGTGGCTCCTTGCGCGATCTGGTGCACGTATCCGGGATAGCCGGGCTGTGTGACGGCTTTCAGCGCGATGTCGGTGTACCCGTATTCGTCAAGGATGTTGAACTCATAGCGCGAGCCGTACATGTCGTTCTGAATGTGATGGTCGGCGGCGACGATGCGGTCGGCGAGGAGCTTGGCGAGGGCCTTCTTGTTCTGGGCCAGGGTGCGGGTACCCGCGAGGTGTCGGGGGTCGTCGGTGGGAAGGTCCGAGCCGGGGACCAGGTCGAAGGCGATGGCCAGGGTGTTCTCGCTGGAGATGCTGCCCTGGGTGAAGCAGCCCTTGTCGGTGTCCCAGTAGTTGGCGATGAAGGCCCTGCGCAGGGTGCCGGCCAGCGTGCGGTAGTGGCGGGCTCTGGAGGTCTTGCCGAGGAGTTGGCCTACTTCGTCCATGTAGTCGCAGAAGTGGATGTAGAAGGCCAGGCTGATCACCGCGTTGTCGCCGGGGTCCTCGGCGCCGGAGTAGGCGCCCAGGGAGGCGGTGAAACGGTAGCCGTTGGCCTCGGTGAAGAGGGCCTCGTAGGTTTTGAGCAGGGCGTCCTGGTGGTCGTACAGCTCGGCGTACAGGGTGCTGTTGCCGTAGTACTTGTGCAGTTCGCGAGGGATGACGAAGTAGGCGGAGTCCCAGGCGGGCACGGCCTTCCAGGTGGACGACCAACCGGGGGTGTGGTCGTAGCCGTATCCGCCCTTCGCGGCGGGGAGGATCATGGGGAGCTGGCCGGTGGAGATCTGCCCGTCGGGGAAGCCGCGCAGGTACTTGGTGAAGGCGGCGTTGACGTCCCAGGTGAGGAGCTGGGACTCGGAGCTGGCCACGGTGTCTCCGGTCCAGCCGTTCTTCTCGCGTGAGGGCGTGTCGGTGGGCTTCTGGACCAGGTTGTTCTGCTCGGCCCATTCGAGGTTGTGCTGGATGCGGTTGATCAGCGCGTTGCCGGTCGTGAAGGTGCCGGTGCGGGCGAAACCCGACCGGGCCACGTGCACGCGGAACAGGCGCATGTCGAGCTTGGGATTTACCGGGCGGCCGAGGACCGCTTCGAGGTTGCGGACCTCCATGTAGCGGAAGCCCCAGTGATGGAACTGGGGTTCCCAGTCCTGCCGAGCGGAGGAGTCGAGTGTGTAGTAGTTGGTCTGCAGGTTGGCGTCGTGGAAGTTGTTCTCCTCGACGAGGGTGAGCGGGGCGTCCGCCGTTCCCTGACCCGACACCTTGTTGGCGCCGCTCATCCGCAGGGTCAGGCCCGCTGACGCTCGGTCCACTCCGGACAGGGACAGGACGGGGAAGCCTGTGAGGATCTGTCCGAAGTCGGCGATCCACACGTCTGCGGCCGGAGCGGCCCGCCGCAGCGTGAGGGGGTGCAGGCGCTGGTTGACCACGACGGGTTCCGCCTCGTGCGCCCGCACGCGAGCCGGGGTGAATCCCTCCGGGACCGTGGTGGCGGGCAGTACCCCGTGGTGCTTGGGTGCGGGGGCCTGGCAACTGCCGGGCGCAATCAGAACGGTTGCCGGCTGCCACCGCGACCGGGCGCAGTAGCCGGCGGCGCGCCAGTCTCCGAGTTCGGCGGCGCGGCGGGCGTCGTACTTCTCCCCCGAGTAGACGGAGTCGAAGAGTGTGGGACCGTCCGCGGTCTGCCACGAGTCGTCGGTGACCACGGTGGTGGTCCGCCCGTCCCGGTAGGTCACTACCAGCATGGCCCGCATCCGTGGCGCCCCCGCATAGGGGGCGAGGTGCCAGTACCACTCCTGCGGGGTGGTCACCCCGTACCAGCCTCGACCCAGTTCGGCGGCCAGCGCGTTCTCCCGGCCCGCACGGACCAGGCGGGTGACGTCGAAGGTGTCGTAGAAGACGGTGCGGTCGTAGGTGCTGTGGTCGGTCAGCAGCCGCGGGATGTTCGAGAGGTCCTTGGCGGGCTTCCTGCCGTCGGTGGTGAGCTGCTCGCCGTTGATGGTGAAAGTGACGTTGCCGGCCGCGCTGAGGTAGAGCCGCGCCCTGGCGATGTCGCCGTGTGCGAGGTCGGCCGTTTTGCGCAGCAAGGGGGCCGGGTTCGCAATGGGCAGCATCGCGTTCTTGGCGACGAGTATCAGACCGTCGGGGGTACCGATGCCGCTTTCGAAGGGGTTGGCGCCGCCGGTGAGATCGCAGCTGAAGTCCGCGGCTCCTGTCCCCGTGACTGTCACCTTGCGTACGATCGCCGAGCCGCCCGCTCCGAAACCGATGGACCCGTGCCGCCGGATCTGGTCCCCCTTCAGGGTCCGGGAGTCGACGCGGACGCCGTTCACCGTGGTGGTCACCGTGAGGTCCTCGACCCGGACGACGACGGTGTGGTCGCGGGAGTCCCAGCTCTCCGCCGTGAGCCCGGTGCCCGCCGGCACGGCGACAGTGGCGATGGTGACGGTCCGCGTACCCGTAGCCGTGGGGTTCGTCTCGCTCTGCGGGTCGTAGTGGTTATGGCCCCAGTCGGGCTCGGACGTACCGTCATCGACCCAGGTGTTCCCCGCGTAGTGGACAGTCGCCATCACCAGTTCCATCCCGGCGCCGGATCCAGCCTTGCGCAGTGTCCAGCTCAGGGCCTCGCCCCAGGTCTTGCCGATCGGCTCGGCACGCAGCAGCAGGGTCAGCCCGGTGGTCGGTGTGGTGCCGCCACGGAAGACGACCGTCTCGGTCAGATCCTCCCAGTCGTGGTCCTGCGGCTGCCGGCCGCCAATCCACCGTGCCCGTCCCCAGTCCGGCTCGCCGGCCAGGAGCCCGGTCTCCCAGCGCGCGGTGTCGCTCCAGCGCGAGGCTCTGCCCTCGGCGTCCCAGGACCGCACCCGCCAGTAACACTCCTGGCGAGAGGCGAGCGGCCGGCCCTCATAGGGGACGGCAGTGCTGTTGGAACTGCGGACCTTGCCGCTGCTCCACAGATTCCAGCGACCAGGCGCCGTTCCTACCTGGATCTCGTACGCCGTCTGCCGCTCCACATACGGCACCCAGCTGAAGACCGGATCTGTCTGAGTGCCCAGCGGGGAGGTGACCGAGTTGACCTCCAGGCGGGCCACGGATGCTGCTGGAGTGACTTCCCCCGCGGGAGCCGCGGAAGCCACCGCGGCGAGGCCCAGAGGAAGCGTCACCCCGGCTCCTCCCGCACAGATGATCCCGACCATGTCTCTGCGGCTCAGGGCACCCTGCGGCAGCTCCGACATGCGCATCCTCCTCGTCTACCCTGCGCGACCATTTGAGTCGTTTCAAAGATTGGCGTGGAGGCTAACGTGACGGGAACACCTAGGCAATGTTTCCTGCAGAAAAACCCAGATCACCGACTTGGAGAGGTTGGGTAAATGTACGAGGTGAGGGCCATTGAACGTTTCAAATCCACCGCAGCCGCACTATGGTTTGACGTTCGCGGACTTCGCCTACTGATCTTTGACTTGCGCGTCATGGACGGACGCCGACCGTGCAGGGGCGTTGGGAGCGTCAGGCGGCTGAACAATGGCTGATCGTGTGCTGGGGATGAGGTAGCGAGAGTCCGTAGCTTGACAGCTGCCCGGTGCGGGATGGCTGGAGGAGGCAGAGCTGTGGCAGGGCGTCGTGAGGTGCCGGTGGATCCCGGGGCGGGGCCGGTGCAGCGATTCGCATGTGAGTTGCGGAAGCTGCGGACCGAGTCGGGCGGGATCACCTACCGGGTCATGGCGCGCCGGGCGGGCTATTCGATCACCACCTTGTCGCGGGCGGCGGGCGGTGAGCAGTTGCCGACCCTGCCCGTGGCGTTGGCCTACGTGGCGGCATGCGGGGGCGATGCGGACGCGTGGGAGGCACGATGGCGTGAGGCGGCGGAGGAGGAGGCCGCTCGGCTTCCCGAGGACGTCCACGGCGATGTGGAGCCGCCGTACCGGGGGCTGGCCCGGTACGAGACCGCCGACAGCGAACTGTTCTTCGGCCGCGACAAGCTGACCGGGGAGCTGTTGGACCTGGTGCGCCGGGAGCGGTTCGTAGCGGTGTTCGGGCCGTCCGGCAGCGGCAAGTCCTCCTTGCTGCGTGCCGGTCTGGTCCCCGCCCTCCAGGACGCTCAGGGGTCGGTCCTGGGGTTGGCGGCGATCCGGGTCTTGACTCCCGGGGAGCGTCCCTTCCGCGCTCAGGCCCGTCTTCTCGCCCCCGTCGATGCCGAGACCGGCGCGGACACCCTCGTGATCGTGGACCAGTTCGAGGAGGTGTTCACCCTCTGCCACGACGTTGCAGAGCGCGCGCGGTTCATCGCCTTGTTGCTGGCCGCGCGGCAGCCCGGCAGCCGGTTGCGCGTCATCATCGCGGTTCGCGCGGATTTCTACGGTCACTGCGCGGGTCACCGACACCTTGCCGACGCCGTCAACGACGCCAATCTGCTGGTGCGCCCCATGACCCCGGGTGAGCTGCGCGAGGCCATTGCCAAACCCGCCCAGGCCGTCGGCCTGATCGTCGAACGAGCGCTGACGACACGACTCGTCCGTGAGGCCGAGAGCGAGCCCGGCGGGCTGCCGCTGATGTCCCATGTGCTGCGGGAGACCTGGTCCCGCCGCCGTGGCCGCTCGTTGACCGTGGAGGCGTACGGCGCCGCGGGCGGCCTCCATGGCGCGGTCGCCAAAACGGCGGAGGACTGCTACGCCCAGCTCACGGTGGAGCAGGCGGAACTGGCCCGCTGGATCCTGCTGCGCCTGATCAGCCCTGGTGAGGAGGCCAAGGACGCCCGTCGGCCTGCCGAGCGGGCCGAACTTGACACCGGCCGTCCCGAGGACGCCGGGTTTGTGCTCGAGCGCATGGCCCGCGCCCGTCTGATCACTCTGTCCTCGAACACCGTCGACCTCGCTCACGAAGCACTGATCACCGCATGGCCGCGGCTCCACCGGTGGATCGAGTCCGACCGTGACCGACTGCGCCTGCACCGGCGTCTGACGGAGGATGCCCGCGCATGGCAGGATCTCAACCGTGACCCAGGGGCCCTGTACCGGGGCGCGCGCTTGGCGGCGGCCGAAGAGGCATTCTCCGCTGGGGGGCCGCACGGTGAACTCACCGCCACCGAGTGGTCTTTCCTGACCGCCGGCTCACGCCATCACACATATGAACGCAGGCGTCTGCGGGCGTTCCGAGGAGCCCTCGCCCTGCTGGTCGTCCTGGTCCTGGTGGCGGGTGCGGTCGCCTGGCAGCAGAGCCACGCTCGCGATCAGCGACGGGCCGAGGCAGTGGCTCGTAGCACGGCCGCTCTGGCGGAGAACCTGCGTCAGTCGGACCCGATGGCTGCCATGAGGCTCAGCGTGGCCGCGTGGAGGACAGCCGATGTGCCGGAAACGCGTTCCTCCCTCCTGCGCGCCGCCTTCCAGACGGAGCAGAACACCGATAGCGACCCCTTTCCCGACCCTGGCGCCGCACGGTTCCTCGATCGCCATGGCCGCACGCTGACCACCGTCGGAGAGGGCCGGATCGTGCAGCGGGAGGTGGACACACACCGGCAGGTGGCTGCCTACAACCAGATCATGGATACGGAGGATGTCAGCCCGGACGGGCGCAGGGCCATCCTGATGACCCCGCAGGGAGCGCGACTGTGGGATCTCCGCAAAAGGCGAGCGCTGGGCACCAGTGTCGGATCAGTCATGGCCGACAGCAGGTTCGGGGACAGCGGGCGAAGCGTAGTCGTGAGCGACTCCTACGAAGGCAACCGCTCGACACTGGAGGTGTGGAGTGCCGATGGCCGAGGGCTACTGATCAGGAGGAACTCGGAACGTGCCCAGGCGCTGCGCCGTACGGCCGTCAGCAGGAACGATCGCCTGCTGGCGCTGTGCCCACCGGGCGGCTCGCCGGAGATCTGGGACGTGGCCAAGCGCCGAAAGCTGCCCTTGCGCCGGGGCCTGGCGAAGCCGGGGGTGTGCGGCGGCAGCCAGGGCGACGTACGCCACATGCGGTTCACCCCGGACAGCCGGAACCTGGCCGTCACGACCGACGAGGGCGTTCGTATGTGGGATGTCTCCACCGGACGTGAACGCTTGAGCGTCAGAGAATCAGGCTTGTCCCAGCCGGAGTTCAGCGAGGACGCGGAATTTCTCGCGGCAGCCGACAAGGACGAGATTCTGCTGTGGCGCGTCGCAGCGCCGGCCCGTCCGGTCTTCCGGTACCAGCTGCCGAAGGAGACCGCGACGCACCTCAGGCTGGACCTGGAACGTGGAGTGCTTCGCTATCTGGGTGGCACCTCGGGAACCGTGGTGCGATCCCTGTACCTGGGTGGCATCGCCGGCACCGGCTGGCGCGAAGAGCCGTTTCTGACGGCGGCGTTCAGCTCGGACGGGCGCACCCTCAGCGCCACGAGCCGGCGTGATGGCAGGCAGTTCTTCCGATTGCGGGGCAGGCACCGTGGCACGTTCCCGGCAGCTCTACCCGATGTGCCCTGCTCCAAGGGCATTTCACCCCGCACGCGAGGCAAACGGCGCACATGCGTGAGCTACGCGGCCTTCACCCGAGACGGCCGAACGTTCGCAGTCAGCGTGTCCACCCCGGACAAAGCCCGTCATCGGCAGGACGTCACGCTCTTCGATGTCGCGGCACCCGACGAGAGGACCATCATCGCTCTGGTGCCACCTGAGGGAGGCGGCACCGGCCCTGCGGACATCGCACTCAGCCCTGACGGCAAGACCTTGCTCGTCTCCTGGTTTCTGGCGTCGGAGCCGTCAACGCGAATCGAACTCTGGGACGTCCACCGCCGTGTCAGAACCAAGGTTCTGCAGGGCGGCCATCCGAACATCCTCGCCTTCCTGTCCGGCGGGCGCCGCGTGGTCATCTCGGACGGCACCATTGCCGATCTGGAAACAGGCCGGGTGAGCCGGCTTCCGCTCGAGGAGGGTGTACTCAGAGCCGTGGCATCGAGTGCCGATGGCCGGTTGCTGGCATCAGGCAATCGATTCGACCAGATCACCCTGTGGAATGGGCGTACGCGGCGCCGTCTCGCGGCCTTCGCGGGAACGTCCACGAGCATGTCCCGGAGCACGGAGGCGGAATACGTCTCAGCTCTCGCGTTCTCCCGAAATGGGCGCGTCCTGGCCGCGGCCGGCGAGGACGGCACGGTACAGCTCTGGGACACCGAGTCCCACCTGCAGCTCGGTCCGACCCTGCCGACCCAGGGCGACACCATCCTGTCCCTGGCCTTCAGCCGGGACGGCAACACTCTGTATGCCGCTGGCGCACATGTCCCGCTGTACACGTACCCGATCGCTCCACAGCGCCTGGCGGAGGACGTCTGCCGCCGAACCGGAGACCCGCTGTCAGCGGCGGATTGGCATGCGCTCATTCCTGACGTGTCGTATCACCGAACCTGCTGAGCCGGTGTCTCCACAACCGGGATGTCGCGATGACCGGTGACCATGACAAGGTCCCCTGGAAGTCGTGATCAACGGCTGATCTGCTCAGGAACGATGAGTTATGGGTGCTGTTCCGGCGGGTGGTGCCACCGACAGAGGTGAAGCGTCCGCAAGGTGGCGGTCGGCGTAGGGCCGATGATCGCGAGGCCCTGGCCGCGATCATCTTCGTGGCCACCTCGGGCTGCACCTGGCGGCAGCTCCCACCGGTGTTCGGGCCGTGCTGGCAGACGGTCTATCGACGCTTCGCCCAGTGGAGCCGGGCTCGCGTATGTGGCCGACTCCATTGATCACCGACGGGAACGGGCTCCCTCTTTCTCTGGGTATCTCCGGCGCCAACATGCACGACAGTCAGGGCCTGGAGCCTCTCGTCCGCGGCATTCCACCCATTCGCTCACGGCGGGGACCGCGACGCCGACGCCCAGCACAACTGCACGCTGACAAGGGCTACGACTACGCCCATCTGCGTCGATGGCTCCGTCGGCGCGGCATCCGCCACCGCGTCGCCCGCAAGGGCTCGAGTCTTCACACCATCTCGGCCGGCACCGTTGGGTCGTCGAGAGGACGGTGTCCTGGCTGGCGGGCTGCCGTCGGCTCCACCGCCGCTACGAGCGAAAGGCTGAGCACTTCCTCGCCTTCGTCGGCATCGCGGCAGCCCTGATCTGCCACCGGCGTCTGATCAATGGAGCAGCGTCTCGTGCATGACGCGCCTACCAGGCCGGGGCCAGGCGGAGTGGGGAGCTGGTCGGGCAGGTCGAAGAGGAGACCGGTCCGCAGGAAGGCGGCCTGCGTACCGCGCAGACCGCGCGGTGCGTGGGCGGCATCGGCCGGCGATCACCCGTAGAGCGAGCGGGCTCCCGGACTGTTGCCCTTGAAGCGCTGGCCCGCGGCGATCTCCTCGCCGACCACCGACCAGACGGTCTCGTCGTCCTGGAAGGGGAGCGGGTCAATGCTGCTCGTCTCCCGACGGATACGCTCGACCTCGCGCTCCAGGCGCTCGAAGTCGGCTTCCTCGTCGCCGTCGTCGCCGCTGAAGGTGAACTCCTCGAGCAGGCACTGGAACCGGAGGGTGACCTGGACGAGGGAGGAGACGTCCGTGTGGAGTTCCTGCACGGTCTCCTCGTCGGCGTCGAAGGCGTGCACCTTGCCGGAACCGGGGTCGAGGGCGAGGTGGGCGTTGAGCAGCCAGCCGATGACGGGCCATTCGCCCGCGTCCTCCGAGGCGTCGTCGAAGTCGTCGGCGTCGGCGACGTCCTGGACGAGGGGCAGCCGGCCGGTGTCCTCGTCGGGCTCACGCAGCCGGAGCGTCCCGGTGGGGACGCCGACGGTCTGCAGGAGGCGGGCGCCCTCGGTGTCCGCGGTGGAGGGCGGGAAGGCGGTGGCGGGCAGGGTCGCGATCCGGTCCTCGCCGAAGATGTCGGCGAGTTCGCTGCGGGTGACGTCGAATAGCACTGCCGGAACTCCGAACTCCGCGGCGGTACGGGCGCCGTGGGACTCTCAGTGGGTGGAAGCGGTCACAACAACAGCGTTGCGGATCGAGGCGCTTCCGGCGACTCCGATTCCGCCCCGCCCGCTCACCCGCCCTCTTACGGAACGAACTTGTGGTCCGAGGGCGAGGAGTTCCACATCTCCGACCAGCGAGCAGCATGCCCCCCTGAACGAACCAGTCGGTCGTGTGCGGTGTGCCGCCATCAGAAACGGCGTCCAGCAGCCTGGAGCCTGACGGCTCCCCGTCCGGCAGGCTGGACGCGGTCACGTGTTCGACAAGACAGTCCCTGCTTAGGCTTTGCGTGCGAGCAGTTGAATCTCCTGGAACTGCCTGTGGTCGGTGGGCTGAGGCTCGCGAACCATCCGGGCCACTTCGGCCAACCCGGACTTGCGCAGCATCGCGGCGAGGTGATCAGGCCACCACCGATAGGCCGGCGCGACTTTGTGATCGAAGACCTGCGTCGGGTGAGTCGGATCATCGCTTGCCGAAAAGCCGACCAGAAGGTGGCCGCCCGGCGCCAGCACACGATGGAACTCCGCCAGGATGACGGGGAGTTCCTGCGGCGGAGTGTGGATGATGGACCAACGTGAGAGTACGCCGCCCAGCACACCGTCAGCGATGTTCAACGCGGCCATCGAGCCCACGTCGAACCGCAGGCCCGGACAGGCCTGCCGGGCCAACTTGATCATCGCAGGAGAGGCATCAACACCAAACGCCGCCAGCCCCAGCTCGTCCAGATAAGCAGTGATATGGCCAGGCCCACACCCCAGGTCCGCGACCTGACCGTCCCCACTCGCACTGACGACCTCGGCGAAGGCACCCAAGATCGCGCGATCCAGGGGACTGTCACGCAGCGTGTCGCGGAACAGCTGCGCATAGGTGAGGGCAGCAGCGTCGTAAGCCTCGCGGGTGACGCTCAGGGCATCGTGTTCGACCATGCTCGCAACAGTAGTCGCTGGTATCGCTGGTTGTACCGACCGGGGACACTGACTGAGCACCGCGCCCACGGGATCTCTGCCGTCGGCACCTGCAACGGAGCTGCGGGCCCGAGACTCACGAGGCCAACCGCTCGCGTGCGTTGCGACCTGCTCTTGTGGGTTCGACCTCGCCGTCAGGCTGGTTGATCTCGGCCCACACTTCATCGAGGGAAAGGCTGAGGACATCGGCGATCGCCGCGATGGTCGGGAAGGCAGGGGTGGCTACGCGACCAGACTCGATCTTCCGAAGGGTTTCTGGTGAGACACCTGCATCCAGCGCGGTATCGAGCATCGAGCGCTCCCCCCTGGCCCGACGTAGGAGGGCGCCGAGGCGCTGCCCGCGCTCGACCTCTGCGGGAGTGAGCGGCAACCTGACCATGACTCCGATTATAGTACCGGTATAGTATGGCCGGGATAGTTATTGGTAGCGCAAGAAGGGCGCCGCATGATCGAGATCCTGAACCCCACCGAACTGGCCCGAGCAAAGGACACAGGCGCCCTGGTCGCTGACATTTTGCAGACACTGAAGAGCCGTAGCACGGTCGGCACGAGCCTCCTGGACATCGATCGGTGGGCCGAGACCATGATCATCGAGGCTGGAGCGCAGTCCTGCTACGTCGACTACGAGCCGTCCTTCGGACGCGGGCCGTTCGGCCACTACATCTGCACGGCCGTCAACGACGCCGTGCTCCACGGACTGCCATACGACTACACGCTTGCCGACGGCGACCTGCTGACGCTCGACCTCGCCGTCTCCAAAAACGGAGTCGCCGCAGACTCCGCCATCAGCTTCATCGTGGGCGGCTCAAAGCCCCCGGAGAGCGTCGCGATGATCAACGCGACCGAACGCGCGCTGTACGCAGGGATAGCCGCGGCCGGCCCCGGAGCTCGCATCGGTGACATCTCCCATGCCATCGGCTCCGTCCTCAGCGAGGCGGGGTACCCGATCAACACCGAGTTCGGAGGTCATGGCATCGGATCAACGATGCACCAGGACCCGCACGTGTCGAACACCGGACGGCCCGGCCGTGGATACAAACTGCGCCCTGGGCTGATGCTGGCTTTGGAGCCGTGGGTCATGGCGGACACCGCCGAGCTCGTCACCGATGCCGATGGCTGGACCCTCCGAAGCGCGACAGGCTGCCGGACAGCGCACAGTGAGCACACGATCGCCATCACCAACGACGGAGCCGAAATCCTCACCTTGCCCAAGCAGGTGCAGCCGTGAGGTCGGAGCGACCCGTTTCCCTCCGCTCCAAGCACTTCACCGCGAATCGTTGGTGAAATGAGAGGCTGCCAATGTCTCACGTCAACGGCGCCCTGACTCCCCGACACCGTCTCACCATCGCTCGTCTCGTCGTCGACGACGGGTGGCCTATCAGCGAGGTCGCGTCCCGCTTCCAGGTGTCCCGGCCCACCGTGAACGGTGGTCCGACCGCTACCTCGCCGGCGAGCCCATGCACGATCGGTCGTCGCGGTCCAAGTCCTCGCCGTTGGAAACATTCCCGACGGCGGCGGGTGGCGCTAGGCCGGACGGCCCCAGGGCTGCTGATCGCGGCGTGGCGAGATCGAGCGCTTCCACCGCACCATGGCCGACGGATGGACCTACGCCCGCTGCTATCGGTCAGACGACGCTGCGATGGCCAAGCTCAACAGCCTCGAACCCACCCCCACCGACGGCCGCCCACAACTGGTCGACCTCGGCATGCCGATCCTCGGCAATCCCTCAATTCCGCCTCACCTCATAGGACACGGTCCTGTTCCCCACAAGCCTCATTCATGTGGACATCCGCGAGTCACCCGATGGCCGTCACCAGGCGCTCCGCTGCTGTGGTCATGAAGAGCCTCGGGGAATCACGCCGAGCTGCCGCATCTGAGAGAAGACGTCGACGACCCCCCAGATCTCAGCGATTCGACCGCCCGCGAAGCGGAAGATGAAGATCTCGCTGTACCTGACGGACTTGCCGGTTGGCGGGAGGTCCCTGTACTCGCCCTGGTGGGTCCCGGTAACCGTGTTTCTGAAGACGACCTTGTCCCCCTCGGCGATCACATCCTCGACCGCAACGTGAAGGTCGGGGAACGCGCGAAGGAGCACCGCCCACACTTGCTTGAGTGCCTGCGCTCCCGTCGCACCCAGCGGTACTGGCGCGTGGAACAGCACGTCCGGCGCGACGACCTCGTCGATAGTCTTCGAGATGACCTCTGCATCGCCGGTGTTCATGGCGTCATGCAAGCGGCTGAACATCGTTTTGTTGCTTGTTGCCGGGAATGTCGACATGTGGCTCCTCGTCGGGGTGGCCTGAGCAGTCAGGTGGTTATCGCTGCTCAGAGTGTGGGACTTGGCTTCCGGTGTACGGCAGCCCGTCTGGGGCGGGTCGGCGACTGACCACTGTGCGGCCGTGAGTGTTCCGGGCGGTTGGAACCGCCCGGAACACTCACGACGCCGGAACAGCGACGGGCTTATCTGGCGAGTTCGGCCGGTTCGTCCAGTCGTGTCAGCTTCTGTGGGTTTCGCACCACGTAGATCCGGGTGACCTGCCCGTTCTCCACCGCGAGGCTCACGGCGGCCGGTTCGCCGTCGAAGGCGATCCGGCCCGCAGGCTCGCCGTTGAGCCATACGGTCGTCGTCTCGAGCGCGGTCACCACCCGGTTCGCGCGCGCCAGCAGCGGCGCCACCAGTTCGGCCCCGTGGATCGGAGCCAGAGCGGCGGCCACAAGCCCGCCGCCATCGGCGATCAGGACCACGTCGGGTGCCATGATCTCCATCAGCTCCTGCAACTGCCCGGTGCGCAGCGCGATCAGGAACCGCTCCACCACGGCCTGTTGTTCCGACCGGCTCACCCGTACCCGGGGGCGTCGGGCCGCCACATGCTCGCGTGCCCGCCGGGCGATCTGGCGTACCGTGGCCGTGGATTTTCCGATGGCTTCGGCGATCTCGCCGTAGGGTAGTTCGAAGACCTCGCGGAGTACGAACACGGCCCGTTCTGCCGGGCCGAGTGTTTCCAGCACGGTCAGCATCGCGATCGAGACGCTCTCCGCGAGTTCGATGTCCTCGGCGACATCGGGGCTGGTCAGCAGCGGTTCCGGCAGCCACTCGCCTACGTATTCCTCGCGGCTGCGTGAGAGGGTTCGCAGGCGGTTGAGCGCTTGCCGGGTGACGGTCCGGATGAGGTATGCCCGTGGGTCGCGCACCTGTGCGTGGTCGACGTCGGCCCACCGCAGCCAGGATTCCTGCAGCACGTCCTCCGCGTCGGCCGCCGAGCCGAGCATCTCGTAGGCGACGGTGAACAGCAGGCTGCGGTGGGCGACGAACGGGTCCTCGGTCATGCCGTCGACGCTACGCGGGACGTCTCAGGACGCGCGGCGAGCGGTATCTCGCAGGCATCGGAGTAGCCCTGCGACGTGACTCCGTTCGCGTTGTTGTTCCTGGTCGCCATGTTGACGAAGGCGATGTACGCGGTGAGCTCGACCATCGCCGCCGGGCCGAGCCGGTCGAGCAGGCTCGCGTACAGCTCGTCGGTGACGGTCGGCGGCGTGTTCGTCATGGCCTCGGCGTACTCCAGGACATCCCGCTCCAGCGGGGTGAACACCTCCGACTCCCGCCAGCGCGGCACCTGGCTCGCCTTGGCCAGGTCCAGGTTCTGGTTCAGCGCCTGGAAGTAGCCGACGTCGAGGCACCAACTGCAGCCGACCTGCGCCGCGACGGCCATGTGCGCGAACGACTTGAGACTCGCGTCGGCCGCGTTCCACTCGGCCAGCTTGGCCGAGAACTCCAGGTTGTCCGTGGCGACGTCGGGGTTGTTGAACACCACCTCGACGGGCTCGGGCACGGCACCGAGCTGCTTGATCATGTTTTCGCTGAGCTCGGTGGGGAGCTCGGCCTTCGGGACGCGTAGCGCCATGGTGTCCTCCGTGTACGTGTGCGTGTTTGGCATGAAGACACCGCCGGGCCCGCGAATGTGACAACCACCGAAACCGCACACAGATCGTCAGCGCGCACAGGCCCGCGGCCGCTCAGACGGCCCACCGCCACAAGCGTCAACTCACGTGACAGCAAACGGCGTTTTTGCCCTCGGGCCTGATGCGGTCGATGCCCGTTGTAGTGTCCGGCGTAGTCGCGGCATGACATGCAGCGATGGCTTTTCGAGCGGCACAAGATCCGGGCGCGGCTCCGAGCCTGGACGACCTTGGTGAACCTTGACGGGAACTCCGCCGAGCATTGGCCGATGGGCTCCATCATTCGGCGGCTGGTGTCAGGGGCATGCGCTTGGATGTGTGCGTGACCGTTCATGACGTTGCTCGGCGGCTGCCCGAGATAGCCGTCCTCCAAGATCACTGCCGTTCCATGGCGATGCTGGAGGCGGTGCTGAATCCCGAGTGGGCGGACCGCTGCTACTCCTTCGATGGCCATTGGTCCGAGACGGAGTCGATGGCCTCGATGCGTAACGGGTCGGGCGACGAGTACTCGATCGTTTTCTCTGCCGCAGGCACCTATGTCCGTGGGTTCGCTCACGAATCACCCATGAGCCCCTATGCACAGGACGGGCCATGGCCCGGCGTGCTCGATGATGTTCCCGAAGTCTTCCGGTCGTGTGTTGAGGAGCCCGCGTTCTCGGACGAAGACGGGATGCCTGTCATCACTGCGTGTATGTGGCGGGAGCAGGGAGACAACGACTGGAAGACGGGGACAATCGACTTCCCCGAGGAGACCACGGGAGATCCGGACGGCGCCGGGTCCTTGTTCCCCCTGCTGGTGGACCGCTCGGCAGAAGCGTTTCAGCGGTGGGCTGCGGACTACTACGAGGTCCCGATCGACTTGGAGGCCGTTCGTCACGTCTTTTCCTCACGTCCACTGACCGAAGGGGTGGTCAGCGCGTTGAACGCAGAGGTCACACTGGCCGACCTCGCGGGGGACATCACGGAGATCGGCTATCCGCTGGGCAGGCCGGCGTCACCGCTCACCCCACCGCACACTGGACAGGGCAGCAACCACACAACCTGACCCTCACGTTGGGCGTGCGCGGCACAAGCACCCCGCCACGCCTCATCAATGAGCACAGCTACGCGGCCTGACCAGCAGCGATGGGTTTCTGAACGGCACAGCTCTGCCTCACGCGCCGCTCCGCACTCCCGCCTGTGGCAGGAATGCGCCCTACCCGGCCGTTGCCGTCTGCATCGCCGCGTCGGAGACAGGGCCGTGATCACCGCCGGCCGGCACGAACGCGGCCGAAGAGCTCAGAAATCTGCGGCCTGACGGGGGCAGCGCCCCGCGCGGCCTCCTCCTCACCCGACGAGCTGAGGGTCGTTGATGACCCAGCGCTCACCACCTCACTATTGACCGGTCAATTGGCTAATTGTACGGTTTAAGGGCCCGGCGCGGGTCGCCGTGCAGATCAGACGGGAGACCGACATGGCGAATCAGGCAGGGTCCAGCCCGCTGGCACGCGGCTACCGGCTGAAAAGGATCTCCACCGCCGGTACGGCGCCGGCCATGCCGGGGCCCAGCGCGTTCTCGGCGAATCGGCGGAGGCGGGTCCGATCACCCGTGGTCGGCGTTCCGGAACACTCCAGGTGCGGCCGCACCCGCGCTGTCGTCGGCTCGGCTCCGGAGTCACCCGCGGCCTGGCCCAAGCAACCGCGCAGGACGGGGCGAGAACAGCATCCCGCCGACAAGGCGCGGACGCCGAAGAACTGGCTGGCCGGCTCGCTCTTACCAGTCAATTGGCTGAATGTACGGTCTAACCATGACCGTGCCGCTTTACGTACAGATCAGGCGAGAGATCGAAGCGAAGATCCGGGCCGGGGACCTGCCCCCTGGCGCGCGGCTGCCGACCGAGAAGGACCTCTCCGCCCAGCACGGCGTCAGTCGTGCCACGGCCCAACGGGTCCTCAACGACCTGGCAGAGGCGGGACTGGCGATCCGCCGGCGGCGCCACGGAACGTTCGTCGCGGACGTGACGCGGCAGATCAATCTGCTCAACTTCGTCACCCCCGCGGCAGCCGCAAAGGGCGCGCCGGGCCGACACGAAGTCGTTTCGGCGCGGATCGTCAGGGCCGCCGACGCCATCCTGGCCCTCCCCGGCGCCTCCGCCGACACGGCCGTAGTGGAACTGGTCCGCCGCAAGCTCAACGTGCGCGAGGAGCCACAGTCGGTCGAGCGACATGTCGTGCTCTTCGCAGCCGCCCCCGACCTGCTGAACGAGAACCTCGAAGACCTCGTCACCCTCCCGTATCTCCAACGCAGAGGAGTACCGATCGACGCGATCCGGCTCTACCTCGACCCGGTGGCCCTCAACGAGCACGACGCCACATTGCTGCACAGCGAGACCGGAACGCCCGCGCTGATGAGGCGCAGGGAGTTGCGTGCCGATGACGGAAGCACCGTCGAGGTGGTCACGACCCTCGTCCGTCCGGGAACCGCCGAGTTCTTCCTGGAGCTTCCCGTCCCCGCCATATGAGCAGCGTGCCGCTGCCAGAAAGGAAATACGCCAACAATGAAGGTCATCATCATCGGTGCCGGCGTGCTGGGGGTGAGCGTCGCGCGGCAGCTTGCCGTCGCCGGCGAGGACGTTCTCCTGCTCGATCAGTGGGGAGCCGGCACCGGTACGACCGCGACCACCTTCGCCTGGACCAACTCCAGCAGGAAGCCCGACCCGGACTACCACCGGCTGAACCTCGCGGGGATGGAGGAGCACGCCAGGCTCGCCGAGCAACTGCGCGGCGCGCCATCGTACTTCCCCAGGGGGGCGCTGCAGTGGACAGACGCCACAAACGAGCAGCGGCTCGCCGACAACGTGGAACGGCTGCAGGCCCTGGGCTACCCCGCGCGCTGGGTCACGCCCGACGAAGCAACACGGATCGCGGGCGACCTCCGCATCCCGGCGGCCATCACATGCATCGCACACTTCCCCAGCGAGGGATACGTTCTGCCGGACCTCTTGGTGAACAGCCTGCTGGCGGACGCCGAGCAGCACGGAGCCCAGTGCGCGATCGGCGAGGTCGTGGCCATTGTCGACAGGTCTGACGGAGTATCCGTCACTCTGGCCGGAGGAGAGGTCTGCACCGGCGATCGAGTCGTCCTGGCGGCAGGCCGCTGGACAGAACGCCTCGCCGCCCGAGCCGGGATCGACGTTCCCATGGTGACGGATGTCGGTCGCGGATCGCAGACCGTCGGTCTGCTCGGGTACGCCAGGTCCCCGGAGCTCGACCTGCGCTGTGTGATCCACAGCCCCGGCCTCAACCTCCGCCCCGCGGCCGGCGGGCATACCGTCCTGCAGGCTCTCGATCTGAACGCCGACGTCGATCCAGAAGACCCTCCGTCCGCGGACGGGGACATCGCGAGCACCCTCGCTCGGCGGTTCTCCGCACTGCTGCCCGCCCCGAGCCGGGCACCGAAGATCGACCTGCGCGTCGGCTTCCGGTCACTGCCCGCAGACGGCCACACCATCGCCGGCTATGCCTCCGCGCAGTCCCGCGTCTACTGCCTCGTCTCGCACAGCGGGGTCACCTTGGCGCCGATTCTGGGACGGCTGGTCGCGGCCGAGATCACGACTGATCAGGAACAGGACCTCCTTGGGGCCTTCCGGCCCACACGATTCACCGGCGTACGGCGCTCGGACATCGAGGTGGATCAACACGCCACCAGTCTGGGCGAGCAGTAGCCGACAGCCCTCCACCGCTTCCGGAACGGTGCTGTCCGTCAGACGGCCCAGAACACCGGCCGCACAGTCCGAAGAGCGCTTCGGGCCGCCGTCGCTGAGGCCGGGCGTGGTCGTCAGCTCTCGATGTCGAGGTTGCCGCCGACGATGTCGGCTCTGAGCGTGTTGATTCGTTCCATCGACTGGACGGCGCTTGCCTGGTCTTGTGCGGCGACTGAGAGTTCGAGCGCGCGGGCAATGATCATTCCCATGACGACACCGTCGCTCGTGGGGGCACCCGGACATTTTTCATTTTCACCTACAACCCTTAGGTTCCCTCGCGAGTCTCCTGATCGCCAACCGTCTCGCGAAGCCGTGGCTACCTTCCAGCGAACTCGTGGCAAGCGCGGGCGGAACACACCCCATTGACTGCGGATGCCTGCCAGGCATCCCCCGCATACTGCAGGAGAACCCCGCGTGCACAAGCACCTTCGTATCGCCCTCGCGACGGCCGTCGCGGCCTCGCTGACGGGCGGTGTGCTCACGTTACCGATGGCGACGGCCATGGCGGCGGACTCGACGACGGTCCCCCAGGCCGACTTCAACGGCGACGGCATCGGCGACGTCGCCTTCTCGGCCGCCGGCGCCTATGTGAGCGGCAACAAGACCGCGGGCCAACTCGTGGTGCTCTACGGCACTTCCACCGGTGTGTCGTCCGCCAAGCGGACGGTGCTCAGCCAGAACAGCGCGGGCGTCCCCGGCACCGCGGAGGCCAACGACGCCTTCGGTGGTGAGACCGCCTACGGCGACTTCAACAGCGACGGTTACGACGACATCGCCGTGGCCGCGGCCGGCGAGGACGTGGGCGGCGACACCGACGGCGGCACCCTCGCCGTACTGTGGGGCTCGGCCTCGGGCATCACCGGCACCGGTGTCACGATCGCGGACCCGGCCGCCTCGTCGCACGACTTCTGGGGCAAGAACCTGGCCGCCGGCGACTTCGACGGCGACGGGAAGGACGATCTGGCCGTCGGCAACTCCTCCAGCACCGTCTACGTCTACAAGGGCGGCATCAGCACCTCCGGCACCGCCGGCGGCCGCTACACGATCAAGCCCCCGATCCAGTCCGGCGGCAGCGCCCGAGGCCCGATGAACCTCACCGCCGGGGACGTCAACGGCGACAGCCGCACCGACCTCGTGGTCGACGGCTTCGAGACGCAGACCGACTGGGGCTGGAACACCAACTACTACGTGCCGGGCACCGCGAGCGGCCTCAGCACCTCCTCAGCGCAGACCCTCAAGCCCGGCGTGATCACGGCCATCGGCGACGTCAACGGTGACGGCTTCGGCGACATCGTCAGCGGCGCCTACTGGAACAACACGACCGACGACGGCACGACCATCCCGGGCTCCGCCCTGGGCGGCAAAGCCAACATCACCTACGGCTCCAACAGGGGCCCTGGCTCGACCACGGGCATCACCCAGAACACCGGCAACGTCCCCGGCGGGTCGGAGAAGAACGACCAGTTCGGCTACGAGCTCGACCTGGGCGACATCAACGGCGACAACTACCAGGACATCGTCATCAGCGCCGCCGGCGAGGACCTGAACGGCGTCGCCGACACCGGTGCGGTCACCGTCCTGTACGGCTCAGCGAGCGGCCTGAACACCAGCTCCGGCGCCCAGTACTTCGCACAGAGCACCGCCGGCGTGCCCGGCGACGACGAGAAGTACGACGGGTTCGGCCTCGACACCAAGCTCGACGACGTCACCGGCGACGGCAAGGCCGACCTGCTGGTCAGCTCCTGGGAGAACTCCGGCAACGGCGCGGTGACATACCTGCCCTCCAGCGGCACAAAGATCACCACGACCGGCGCCCGCTCCGTCTCGCCGAGCTCATCGGGAGTCTCCACCACCGGCACGCCGAACTTCGGCGCCAACTTCGCCGACTGAGCGCGCCCCAACCGCGCACCGGGCCCGCTCCCCACAGGGATGCGGGCCCGGGCAATGGGGCCGCGCAACCGAGGAGTCACCTGGCGAAGGCAGGGTAGGCAAACGGGGCTCCGCGTAGGACGGAAGTCGACCAAGACACACCGTCGCGGTAGGAGCCCGGTTGCATGTTCAGTCTGGCATGCCCGCTGCTGTCGGCCGTCGTGCCTTTGCAGCTGGGCAGCTTGGAGAGTTGACGCAGATCATCACGCCTGAGCTGGTGAAATGCGGCACCCGGGCTTTGATCGATGCCGTGTTCGGTCCCCGGACGGGTGGTGAGGCCGGACAGGCGCGACGAGGACCAAGAACCGCCTCGCCGCCATCGAACGAGACCGGGACGACGCGGCCTGAGCAAGTGCCGCACAGCTCCGTTCCGCCCGCGGCTGGACGTCCTTGGGCGTGGCACACGGTACAGGCACGCAGACTCGCTGCGTTGTCGCGGCCGCCCAGGGCACCGTCGCCTACCGGCAGGAACGTAGGAAAGCGAAGGATCACGAGCCCAGCTGTCCCGGGTCCGACGAAGCCGTGCGTTCTCACGCACGGTGGGTTCACCGGCCCGGGACAGTTCCATTCGTGGCCGTCAGTCCAGCGGTTCGATCCAGAGGTTCCTGAAGCGGACCTTGTTGCCGTGGTCCTGGAGCCGGATTGCGCCCGCCGCCGCCGATTCGGCGTCGCCTGCGGCGGTCGGGCCGTCCACTGCCACGTTGTCGTGGACTTTCCTGCCGTTCCACACCACGGTGATCCTGGCGTCATCGGTCTTCCGGCCCGCGGTGTCGAAACGGGCCGCGCGGAAAACGATGTCGTACGTCTGCCAGCTTTCCGGTGGAGTGGCGGCGTTCAGGTCGGCGGCCTTTTTGTTGTAAATGGACGCGGCCTCGTTAGGGGCGAGTTTCTCCACTCCGAAGGAGTCCAGGATCTGGATCTCGTACCGCTCCTGGAGGTAGATGCCGCTGTTCCCGCGGTCTTGCCCGGTGACATCGTCCGGCAGCTTCGGCACCCGGAATTCGGCGTGCAGCCTGAAGTCGCCGAAAGCCTGTTTGGTCCGGATGTCGCCGCAGCACACCTCGATGGAGTCCTCGGCGGAGTGCGGCCATTCGACGCTGCGGCCGTCGGTGTGCTGCCAGGCGGTGGAGACGCTGCCGCCGGAGAACAGGTCGATCCGGCTGCCGGGTCTGCGCACCTCGATCATGTCGAGGTTGACGTGGCCGGTGTCCTCGGGCCGATAGGTGTAGGCGATGGTGTTGAGACCCTTGCGCAGGGAGAGCCGCTCGGTCTTGGTGGACCAGCGGTTCCAGGCGCCGGTGAAGGGGAGGCTGGTCTGTTGCGCCTGCCCGCCGTTGACGGTGATGCCCATGGTCTTGGTGCCGGTGAAGGGGTGGGGGCCGTTGGCGTAGCGCAGTCCCACGTCGTAGCTGCCCTTCGCGGGTGCGTCGACCTCGAAGGTGGCCATGGCGCCCGGGGTGCTGAAGCCGTCGGCGAAGCCGCCGCCGGTGTAGCCGGCGTGCTCGGTGTCGATGTCGGCTCCGCCGGCCAGGCGTGCCGATTCTGCGTCGTACGAGGTGATGGGCTGCTCGGGGCCGGGGCGTGCGTTCAGCGTGTACCAGGCCTCGGTGGACCAGAGTTGCTCACCGGCGTCCGAGGCGAAGGGGCGCGGTGAGCGTATGTGCACCACCCGGTCGGTCTTGAGGCCGGGGATGGTGAGCCGGACCGTGCGACGGTCGGCGGACAGTCGGGCGGCTGCGACAGGGAGGGCCTCTTCGTCGACCTTCGGGCCGCCGTACGCCGGGGTGGGGACGTAGCGCCACTGCTCGACGGAGTAGGCGCCGTTCGTCAGCTTGGCGGCGGTCTCAGCCGACAGGGGTTTGGTATAGGTGAGTTCGAAGCCGTCGCGGGTGGCGCGCATGGTCTTGATGTCGAAGGCGGTCTTGCCGTTCGGCGTGAGTTTTTGCAGGCCGAAGCGGAGTTTGCCTTCCTGGCCCCAGTTTCCGTCGGCGCCGAGACCGCCGGCGTAGATCGCACCGTCCGGTCCGGTGCTGATTCGGGTGATGCCGGCCTCCAGGCCCTGGGTATGCCGGAACACCGCGCCCTGGTATTCGCCGTCCACCTTCTCCAGGTCGGCGCGCTGGATTCCGCCGTAGGTGACGTCGCCGAAGAGCATTTGCCCGGCGAAGGGCCCCTTCTTCAACAGCATCGGCGTGCTGGGCGAGTTGGCTATCTCGTTCTGCGGCAGCCAGAGCGCGGGCTTGGTGACTGGGCGGTCGTCGAACGGGCCGTCCGGGTTGGTGTAGTGGTTGAAGAAGCGGTCCTGCTTGACGTGGAGCAGCTTGGAGGCGGGCAGCCAGCCGCCCTGATTGTCGGTGACGAAGAGGTCGCCCTGGGGGCCCCGTCCGATCCCGTTCGGTGTACGGAGGCCGCCGGCCAGGTAACTCACCTTTCCGGTCTTCTTGTTCACCTTGATGGTGGTGCCGCGGTTCGCGGCGGGCTGCGGATCGGTGGTCGCACCGCCGTAGTTGATGGCCACGGAGAGGTTCAGATAGAAGTTCCCGTTCTCGTAGAGCAGTCCGAAGGCGAACTCGTGGAAGTTCTCTCCGTACGGCCAGTCGGCGACCTTGCGGATCTCGCCCGCGGCGTTGTCGCCCTCGGTGTCGGACAACTCGGTGAGCTGGTGCTTCTCCGAGACGTAGAGCTTTCCGTCGACGTACTTGATCCCCATCGGCTCCTTCAGGCCGCCGGCGATCTTCTTGTACGTGACCTTCTCCGGGCCGGTGTCACCCGTGACGTGGTCGAGGACGTACACCTCGCCTTCCGTCTTGGTGCTGCCGCCCCACGTCGTCACGGCGAGCTTGCCGCCCGGCAGCCAGTCCATCGCGGAGACCTGCGGCTCGAAGCCCTTGGGGCGCAGATCAGTGAGGGTGTAGCCGGGGTTGACCGAGGTCAACGGGAGGCCGTCGCCGGGGGTGTCATAGCTGCCCTCGCACTCCTTGCGGCCGGGGGCGGTGACACGGACGACGCCGGCGTCGGTGCTGAGCACGGAGTTCGGGACGAGGGAGAAGTCGTCGGCGCCCGGGGGCTTCCACTGGAGGGTGACCTGCTGGTCGCCGCCGCGGTCGAAGTGGTCGATGCGCAGGGCGTGGTAGCCGGGTGAAAGGGCGACCTCGCCGTCCTTGGGCTCGGCACCGTGCAGTCCGTCGTGGTCGACGACCTTCTTGTCGCCGATGAGCAGTCGGGAGCCGTCGTCGCTGATCAGGCGGAACGTGTACGTGCCGTCGGTGGGGACGTCGATGTTGCCGATGATCTGCGACACGAAGTTGTCGGTGAAACCGAAGCCCTCGGTGGAGGACCAGTCGACGTTGGGGATCAGCTTGTCGACGTTGGGGGTCTGGGCCGGCTTGAGGTCGCAGAGCTTGCTCAGCGGGGACTGGATATCGAAGACGCGGAGGGTGACGCCGGGTTCCTGGGGCGGCAGGTCCCCGAAGGGCTTTTCGTCCGCTTGGGCGGCCGGTGTCGCGAGACCGCCGACGAGAAGGGTCGCGAGGAGCAGGCCGGCGATTCTTCGTGGCCTACGGCGATGGCTACGGAGGCTCGGGTACTTGCGTGGCGTCACTCTTCCTCCTGCTGGGCGCTAGGCGGAGCGGCCGACGGCGGACCGCGGTCACGGAGTGGAGCTCGTCCATGTACGGGTGGTGCGGCGGGTTTTCGCCGTGATGCACGCAGACGTCCGTACGAAAGCGACGCCCAGCGTACGAACAACACCCCGAACCGTCCATACTTTGTCCTCAACAAGTCGAAAGTCCCCGTTCCTCGCTTCCTCGCCGTGCTCCTGGCGGACTCCTTCGGGTGGACCGGACCCGACGGGTTCTACGGGTGCATCGCGGTGGGCCTCACCGGCGTGCTGTCCACGCGCGAAACCTGGGGCCCCGAACAACGCACGGTCGCCCCGGCCCCAGCGGAACGATGCAACGCGACCCCCTCGCAACAGCACCGCTGACGACCGTTCAGGAACCACCCACGCGGCAATGCGGTCCGACACGGAAGAACCGGGACGAACCCCTCACCCCGGCAGGCCTCCTGCCGTCGCGAACCGGCTGGGGAGGCCTGCCGACCGCGCGTCAGCCGATGGGTTCCAGCATGGGGCGCACGTCGTAGGCGAGGCGGATGGTGTCGCCAGTGGCGGGGTCGCCCAGTTCCACCCGCCAGGCGTCGGCGAACTGGTCCACATCCGGGGCCATGGGGATGGTGCCGGAGATGAGGACCGTGCCCGGGGTGAGGGCGTGGCGGGAGCGCAGGACGTCGGCCCAATAGCCTGGAGTGAGCAGTTCAGCAAGGGTGCCGTGCTGGATCTCGGTCTCGGTGTCGCCGTGGGTTACCCAGGCGCGCAGGGTCAGGTCGTCGAGGCGTGACTCGACGTCGGCGAGCCGCCAGGCCCGCCGGGCGAGGACATCCGGGCCGGCGTTCTTGCTCCAGGCCACGCCGTGCACCTCCAGGTCGCGGTCGGTATGGTCGCAGGCGGCCGTCAGCAGCAGCTCCCCCTCGCCGGCCACGACGAGCGCCCACTCCGCCTCGCCGGAGGTGCGCCCGTGCTGCACCGCCACGCGGTCGGTCTGCTGGGCGAGGTAGGGGGCGACCGGGTAGAGGGCCGGCGTCACGGAGGGCGCGGGTACGCCGAGCTCGGCGAGCTCGGCGACGTGCGCGGCGACGTCCTCCTGGCTGCGCCCGGCGTACCCGGCGTTGAGGACCTGGACGATGTCGACCTCGCGCGTCGATCCGTCGGGTAGTTCGAAGGTCAGCTGGGCCATGAGGGCACTCCCAGAGTTCGGGTGACGGGCTGCGGATCCGGATTTCTCCGCGGTTAACTTCTGGCGCAGGACTTGCGCATACGACCTGTATACAACAAGTATGCAGGAAGAGTCGATGTCCCCCGAGCAAGGATGGGAACCATGCACGACACCGCCATGGACGCTTCGACGGCGTCCGAGAGGCGCTCCGGCGTTCGCCGGGCCTTCGTCGCGAGCCTGACCGGCACAGCCCTGGAGTGGTACGACTTCGCCGTCTACTCCGCCGCGGCGGCCCTGGTCTTCGGCGATCTCTTCTTCCCTTCGGAGGACCCGCTCACCGGCACGCTGCTGGCGTTCTCCACGTACGCGGTCGGCTACGTCTCGCGCCCGCTGGGCGGGTTCGTCTTCGGTCGCCTCGGCGATGTGATCGGCCGCAAGAAAGTGCTGATCGCCACACTGGTCCTGATCGGCGTGGCCACCTTCCTGATCGGCGTCCTGCCCACGTACTCCACGGTTGGGGTCGCCGCCCCGGTCGCCCTGGTGGTGCTGCGGTTCGCGCAGGGCGTGGGCGTCGGCGGCGAGTGGGGCGGCGCGGTGCTGCTGTCCAGCGAGTTCGGGGACCCGCGCCGCCGCGGCTTCTACGCCTCCGCCGCGCAGGTCGGCCCGCCCGCGGGCAACCTGCTGGCCAACGGCGTGCTGGCCGCCCTCGGCGCACTGCTGACCGAGGCGCAGTTCGAGGCGTGGGGCTGGCGCGTGGCCTTCCTGCTCTCCGGCGTGCTCGTCGCCTTCGGTCTGTGGATCCGGGCCAAGCTGGAGGAGACCCCGGTCTTCAAGGCGATGGAGGCCGAGCAGTCCCGGCCCCAGGCACCGATCCGCGAGGTCTTCACCACCCAGCCCCGCGCGCTGCTCGCCGCGATCCTCTGCCGCGTCGGCCCCGACGTGCTGTACGCCATGTTCACCGTCTTCGCCCTGACGTACGCCACCGGGGAACTGGGCATGTCGCGCGGCTCCGCACTCGCGGCCGTCCTCATCGGCTCCTCCCTGCAGGTCTTCCTCATGCCACTGGCAGGCGCCATCTCCGACCGGATCAACCGCCGCCTGCTGTACGGCTGCGCCGCCGTGGCCGCCGGCATCTGGCCGTTCCTGTTCTTCCCGATGGTCGGCGGCGGCACCTGGATCCCACTGGCGATCGGTGTGGTCGTGGGTCTGGTGATCCACTGCTTCCTGTACGGGCCGCAGGCCGCCTTCATCGCCGAGCAGTTCTCGCCCCGGCTGCGCTACACCGGCTCCTCGCTGGCGTATACCCTGGCCGGCATCATCGGCGGCGCCATCGCTCCGCTGCTGTTCACCACCCTGCTGAGCGCCTACGGCACCTGGCTGCCACTGGCCCTCTACATCGCTTTCGCAGCGGCGATCTCCCTCGTGGGGGTCTTCCTGGGCCGCGATCCGGAAGCCGCCGTCGACGAGGACGCCCGGTTTGCCGCGCCGACCACGCAGGCCACGGCCGACGCCGTCTGACCCCCTGAGGAGGAACCGTGCAGATCGCCCTGAACCAGCTCACCACCGGCCCGGACCCCGGGAAGAACCTGCGGCTCATCGAGGAATGGACACAGCGTGCCGCGGACGCCGGAGCCCGTGTCGTCGTCTTTCCCGAGGCCTCGATGGCCTGCTTCGGCACCCCACTGGCACCGCTCGCCGAACCCCTGGACGGGCCGTGGGCCGACGGGGTGCGGGAGATCGCCCGGGCCACCGGCACGGTCGTCGTGACCGGCATGTTCACCCCGGCCCCCGAGGGCAGGGTGGCCAACACCCTGCTGGCCACCGGCCCCGGGGTCGAGGCGTCGTACGACAAGATCCACCTCTATGACGCCTTCGGCTACCGCGAGTCCGACACCGTCGCCGCGGGCTCCCGCATCACGGTGATCGACGTGGACGGGGTACGGCTCGGCCTGGCCACCTGCTATGACGTCCGATTCCCCGAGCTGTTCCGGGCCCATGCCGACGCCGGAGCGGTCGCGACGCTGCTGGCGGCCTCGTGGGGCGCCGGGCCCGGCAAGCTCGATCAGTGGGAGCTGCTGGTGCGGGCCCGTGCTCTGGACGCCACCGTCTGGCTCGCCGCCGTCGGCCAGGCCGACCCCGGCACCGAGCCGGGCCCCGCGCCGACGGGCATCGGGCACAGCCGCGTCGTCGGGCCCGATGGGACCGTCCGGCACGCTCTGGGCGCCGAGCCGGAGCTGCTGGTGACCGACCTGGACGTCGACGAGGTCCGTGCGGTCCGCGAGAAGACGTCCGTGCTGGCCAACCGGCGGCCGGAGGTGTGGCGGTGAGCAAGCCCGAGCTCGAGTTCCACCTCCCCGACGGGCCGTGGACTGCCCCGGTCGGCGCGGGCCCCGGCGTTGAGGAGCGCGTCCTGGCCCACGACCCCGAGCGCGGAAGCCGTACCGCACTCGTCCGCTGGGCGCCGGGCACCGACACCTCGGCCGGCGGCGTGACACGCCACGACTTCTGGGAGGAGGTCTACCTCGTCGAGGGAGCGCTGCACGACCTGACGCTCGACCGGTCCTTCACCGCGGGCATGTACGCCTGCCGCCCACCGGGCATGCCGCACGGCCCCTGGATCTCGCAGGACGGCGTCACGATGCTCGTGATCACCTACCCTGAGCCCGGCTAGTCGCTAGCCCGCGAGCAGCACCTTGAGCGTCGACTCGAGATGGTGGTCGATCGCGGCACACGCGGCCTGCGCGTCGCCGGCGGCGAGGGCGTCCAGGATGGCCCGGTGCTCCTCGAGCACCGCCTCCTGCCGCCCCTGCCGGTTGAACACGGCCACCACCCCGGCCCGGACCTGACGGCTGCGCAACCCCTCGTAGTGCCGGTCCAGCAGCGCGTTCCCCACGGCCGACACCAGCGTCGAATGGAACTGGTGGTCCACCGCGATGAACTCCCGGGCCTGGCCGGGTCCGGTGAGTTCACGCTGCCGCTCCAGCAGCGACCGCAGCTCTTGCACAGGCGCCCGTCCGGCGGTGACGAGCTGCTGCGCGGCATACCGCTCGACGATGCCCCGCAGCTCCATCAGCTCCCTGATCTCGCGTCCGGTCAGCGGCGACACCCGGGCGCCCCGCTTGGGCACGAGCTCGACCAGGTCCTCGGCCGCGAGCAACAGCAGCGCTTCCCGGATCGGGGTGCGGGACACCCCGATCCGGTCGGCGATCTCCTGTTCGGACAGGAACGCCCCCTGCATCTCAGGGTCGGTCAGTACTGTGTCCTTGAGATACGCGTACGCCGTCTCCCGACCGGACGCCACCGCAACCCCCAGCAATTCGCATACACCTTGTATACGAGGTTACCATGCGGTACGGCCGATGACCGGGCTGGGCCGACTGCGCACCGCGGTGCTGGTCGTCGGCAGCTCCGGCGGGTCAGACGGTGACGGGGAGCCCCGGGGTGCGGAAGACCCTGCGGTCGGCGTCCACCGCGAACACCTCGCAGCCTTCCCGATCGGCGGCCCACTCGATCCCCTCGGCGCCCATCGCGAACGCCGCCGTCGCGGTCGCGTCCGCCTCGGTCAGGGACGGTGCCACGACGGTCACGCTGAGCAGGGCGGCCGCCGGACGACCGGTGCGCCCGTCGAGGATGTGGTCGCCCCGTTCGTAGCGCGCGGAGGTCGCTACCGCGCCGTCGGTGATCTCCAGCACCGTGCACAGCCGGTCGGCCCGCTCGGGATGGCGTACACCCACCCGCCACGGACCGTCGGTCGCCACCACGTCACCGCCGGCGTTGAGACAGAACCTCGCCGTACCCGCCGCTGTCAGCAGGTCCGCGGCCCGCTGCACCGCCCATCCCTTCACCACCGCGCACGGGTCGAGGCCGCGGCCGGGCAGCCGCACCTGGAACGCCCCGTCCGTCGCGACCCGGTACTCCTCGCACAGGTCGAGGATCTCGACCAGGTCCGCGCTGAGCTCGTGGGGTGCCAGCTCGCCCCGGTCCAGGCGCGACACCTCGCTGTCCTGGCGGAAGGGGCTGAACCGCGCGTCGACCTCCCTCAGCCACGCGAACGCCGGGTCGGTGTCCTCGGTGACGGCGTCCTCGTCGTCGATCCGTACCGAGATCGGGAACCCCATGATGTGCTCGATGCGGTGCACCTCAGGATCCCTTCGCATCGATGGCGGCCTGCAGCGACTGGATGTACCCCTCGCTGGTGATCGTGGCGCCGGACACCGTGTCGATGTCGGCGCTCTGCGCCTCGAGCGTCTCCTCGATCAGCTTCGGCACGGAGGACTCGGTCTGCGGGTGGTCCGGCGCCTGCAGCATCCGTACGGCGGTGATCTTGTCGCTCTCGAAGACCACCTCCACCTGCACGGCGCCCTTCTCGGTGTTGACGGTGGAGCCCTGGACGACCTGTGGTGGGCCGGCGGCCGAAGCGGACGGCGAGGCCGGGGACGACGAGGACGGACTCGACGTCGACGAGGACGGGGCGGGCTCGGCGGCCTCGGCCGTCGTGCCGCTCGACGGCTCGTAGCGCCACAGCGGGATCAGGCCGAGGACGGTCAGGGCCAGGACAGGCAGTACTCGCTTCACGGTATTCCCCTCATCCGGCCAGGCTGAAGCGTTCGAAGTGGATCTGCGGCTTGGGTACCCCCAGGTCGCCCAGGGTGCGCAGGACGGCGGTGGTCATACCGGGCGGTCCGCAGACATAGACGTCACGGTCGGCCACGTCCGGTACGAGCGACGCGAGCTCGCGCGGGGCCAGCCGGTCCGGGGTGGCTGGCCCGGTGATCAGGTGCAGCTCGGCGCCCTTGGCGTGGGCGAGCTCCCGCAGCTCGTCGTAGAGCACCGCGTCCCGGTTGGCCGCGACCCGGTAGATGAGCACCGCGTGGCCGTGCAACTCCTCCAGCAGGGCCCGGACCGGGGTGATGCCGACACCGCCGGCGATGAGCAGGGCGTCCGGCCGGGTGCGGTGCAAGGTGGTGAAGGCGCCGTACGGGCCCTCGGCGAACACGCGGGTGCCCACTTTGAGGTGGCGCAGGGCGGCGGTGCCGTCCCCGGCCGTCTTCGCGGTCAGCCGGAGCCGCGTGCCGTCGGGTGCCGCCGACAGCGAGAACGGGTTGGCCTGCCACCAGCGGTCCCGGGTCAGGAAGCGCCACAGGAAGAACTGGCCCGCCCGCGCGGGCAGCCGGTCCAGGTCGCGGCCCGTGATGTAGACCGAGACGACGTTGTCGGACTCGGGGACGACCGCCGAGACGCGCAGCCGATGCCGCAGGTTGCGCCACAGCGGAAGTACCAGCCGACCCACGAACACCGAGGTGAAGGCCACGCCCCAGACGGCGTACCAGTACGTCTTCGCCGTGGACGACGTGGTGAACGTCGTACCCACCGCCACCTGGTGCGTGAACGCCAGCACCACCGCGAGGTAGGTGTACAGGTGGAGGAAGTGCCACGTCTCGTAGGCCAGCCGGCGCCGGGCGAAGCGGGCCGAGACCGCGCCGATCATGATGATCAGCGCCAGCGCGACGGTCGCGCGCAGCACGCCCTCGACGGTCTCGGCAAGGTCCACCAGCTGGCTCACCGGATCCAGCGACGAATACTCGGCGTAGCCGAAGGTGATGAACACGGCGTGCGCCACCAGCAGCCACAGGACAAAGAAGCCGACCCAGCGGTGCCAGGAGGTCAGACGGTCCATGCCGATCCGGCGGTCGAGCCACGGCAACCGGGCCACGAGCAGCAGTTGGAACGCCATCAGGAGCGCGCCGTACAGTCCGGCCAGCCGCCCCAGCAGAATGAGGGCGTTCGAGTCGAGTCCGGCTCGGAAGAAGAACACGGTCACCACAGCCGCGTTCAGGGCCAGCACGGCGTACAGGCCGGTGCGGGCCACCACCTTGGGGCGGATGGCCGCGGGAGGCGGAGGGACGGTCGTCTGGACAGTCGTCACGGCCGGAAACTCCTCGATCGGGTCCTGGGACACCGAGCTTCGCTGGCGGGAGCTGTCGTTTTCCTGTCTTTCAGCTTTCAAGTTCTTATCGATACGGCTCCGGCGCACCGGCCGGTGTCGCGTCAGCGGCCGGGTGAAGCAGTATGAGCACGTGGAAAAAGTACGACTCCTCGTGGTGGACGACGATCCCCCCATCGCCGACCTGGTTGCGACGGTCGCCCGCTATGAGGGCTGGGAGGCTGTCACCGCGTACTCCGGTGAGGAGGCGCTGAGCCGAGCGGCCGAGCTCCACCCGGACATCGTGGTGCTGGACCTGATGCTCCCCGGCCTGGACGGGTTCGGTGTGCTGGACCGGCTGCGCCGGTCGGGCACGATGGTGCCGGTCGTGTTCCTCACCGCGCGGGACGGTGTCGCCGACCGGGTGGCGGGCCTCACCCGGGGCGGAGACGACTACCTGGTCAAGCCGTTCGCGGTGGAAGAGCTCATGGCACGGCTGCGGACGGTGCTGCGGCGCAGCGCCGGGCCCGGCTTCCAGCGATCCGTGCTCCGGGTGGCGGACCTGACCATGGACGAGGACACCCATGAGGTGCGGCGCGGCGACCGGCTGCTCACGCTCACCCCGACCGAGTACGAGGTGCTCCGCTATCTGTTGCGCAAGTCGCCGGCCGTGCTGACCAAAGCCCAGATCCTCGACCACGTCTGGGAGTACGGCTTCGGAGGCCGCTCCAACGTCGTGGAGTTGGTCGTCAGTCGGCTGCGCCGCAAGCTCGAGGACACCGGCCCGCCGCTGATCCACACCGTGCGGGGGGTCGGGTACGTGATACGGCAGGCCGCCGAGTGATCAGACGCCTCAGGCAGATCTACCGCAGGCTGCGTCTGGGCACCCGGCTGGCCCTGGGCCTGGGCATGCTGTCGCTGGTCGTGTTCGCCGTCGTCGGCACGGCGCTGACGACGTATATGCGGGATTACCTGGAACGCCAGCTGAGCGACCAGATGAAGCTCGTCCAGGTCACCCAGTCCAAGGACGCGGCGGCACACGGCACGGTGGAGGGCAAGCCGTACTGGCGCTGGTATACCGCGGTGTACGAGGTCTCGAGCGGGGCGGCCGTACTCCGCGAGCCCAGCGATGTGCCGGCGGACGCGACGGAGCTCGCCGCCGTGGCCGAGGCGAGGGCGCACTCGGGGTCCGGGGACATCCTGCGCACCGCGCACCTCGAAGGGGAGGGCACGTACCGGCTGCGCGCCTGCGAGGTCGAACCCGGAGTGGTCCTGGTCACCGCGGCGCCCATGGAGGAGATCCAGAGCACCGTACGACAGCTGATCACGGTCCAGGTCGTGGACTTCGCGCTCGCGTTGCTGACGCTCGTGGTGATCGGCCGGGCGATGCTGCGGCGCGGCCTGAAGCCGCTCAGCGACATGGCGCACACGGCCCATGACATCACCTCGCACGACCTGACCGACTCGGCCGCGCGGCTGCCGGTGCGCGCCGACGGCGGGAACGGCGGGCCGGAGGTCGAGGAACTGCGCACGGCGTTCAACACCATGCTGGAACACATCGACGACTCGCTCGCCGTCCGTACGGAGGCCGAGCAGCGGTTGCGCCGGTTCATCGCGGACGCCTCGCACGAGCTGCGCACACCCTTGATGTCTGTGCGCGGCTACGCGGATCTGTTCCAGTACGCGGCGGCGAACACGCCGGAGGAACGGGACAGGCACCTGGCGCGGCTGCGCACGGAGGCCGCCCGGATGAGTGTGCTGCTGGATGACCTGCTGCTGCTCGCCCGCCTGGATGCCGCCGAGGTGGAGACTCCGTTGCGGCTGGAGGACGCGGACCTGGTGGAGCTGGTGCTCCAGGCAGCGGACGCGTTCCGCGCGGGCCGCCCCGACCACCCGCTGACCGTGACGGCCGGCCCCGCCCCGCTGTGGATACGGCTGGACCCCCTGCGTATCCGCCAGGTGCTGGACAATCTGCTCACCAACGCCGCCGTGCACACCCCGGCGGGTACGAAGGTGTGCGTGGTGGTGGAGTCACGGTCCGGCGCGGCGGTGGTGCGGGTCACCGACTCCGGCCCCGGCGTTCCGGCTGCCGACAAGGAGCGGGTCTTCGACCGCTTCTACCGGGTCGACAAGGCCCGCAGCCGCGGCGGCAGCGGCCTGGGCCTGGCGGTCGCGCGGTCGCTGGTGCGGGCGCACGGCGGCACCCTCGACCTGACCAGTGACCCGGGCTCGACAATCTTCACATTCAGCATCCCCTCGGCCTGGACGGGCTGACGCCCGATGCCACCTGACCTGCAGCGACGATGTTCTGCGCCATCGAATCCGGGAGTCGGCCACAACCGCCATGCCTGGGACACCGAGAAGCAGAAGGGCTTGCCGGACCAACTGGCGAAGAAGAGAGGAGGGGTTCACGTGATCGTCAGGTTGAAGGCGGCTCTGCGGCGGTCGGTGGTGACCGCAGTCGCAGCGGCAGCAGCCCTGGCCCCTCTGATGGGAGTGCCTCAAGCTGCTGCAGTTGGGCCTCTTCTCGCAGCGCTTCACCTTCAACCCGCCGCTCTGAGCGCGCGCTTCTGCCTCTCCAGAGGCCGTTGACCGACGGCCGGCCCGATCACGGGTCGACTTCGCACTGCACCGGCGCAGTTGCGCGCACCCACATCGCGGCCGTCCTCCGGGGATTGCTCACCCGCGCAACCCGAACGGCGATGCGGCACGCCAACTGTGCGGAGCCCTCGGCGGGCTGCCGACGGTCAGGGATTTGGGAGCATCGGGCCCGTGCGACGCTCCATGGGCCGGTGCCTCCTGCCGGAGGGCGTCGGCGGGCGACACTTCACGGACCGCGCCGAGGCGCTGCCGGTCGCCCGGCGGCCGTGGGAGGAGTCCCCGCGGATGACTGGCGTCCGGCACCGCTGGCGGATGGCTGCTGAGGAGGGACTCATCCGTCGAACGGCCTGACACGACCGGCCGCCCGGGTCGCGTCCCGCTACTCGGCGCTACTCGGCGGTCGCAGGTCCCGGAAGGGGCCGAAGCCGCCGCCGAGCCCGGCGCACACATGCGTGAGGCATTTCCATGCGCATGTACCATTTGGGGTGTAAATGCCCTGCCGCTCCTTGGCGGCGCGGTCCGGCACCGCCGGGTTGTGCTCCCGCACCCCGTCGCCGCCCGCCTCCCGACGACCTCCACTTTGCCCGTATCCGCGGCAGGGAGGGGAGGTAGATGGGGAACATGCCCAATGACGACGGGGCCCAGGTGGAGGCCCCGAAGCTGTGGGCATATCAGGCCGCGCCAAATGGCGCCGGCCGGGTGTCCACTGCGCCAGAGCCCACCTCGGGGGAAGGGTTCCTGGTGTTCGCCGGCGCGGTGCCGGCGGCCCCCTGTGCGCCGGGCGACGAGCGCGACGTCCTCCGGCTGATCGAGACCGCCGGGCCGGGCACCGCCGCCCGGTATGGGCTGCCCGAGCGCTGGTCCATGTCCGGTCGCTCTCCCCTCGCCGATGCCCTGAGCGCTGATCGGCCCCTGCGGCTGGGCTCCGCGGAATACGCCGCGTGCCACGAGGACGGACCAACAGCGATGTGTGCCGGTGCGTCGCCTGGCGCACTGTCGCTCGGGGCCGCGGGCAGGCGGCTGGGTTACCTGGTCGTCGTGGGTGATGCCGCGAATGGCTTCGGAGCCGGGCAGCGCAGCTTCCTGGAGCGGTCCGCCGACGCGATCGTCGCCCAGCTCCAGGCCGGCGACGAACCACGCCGCGTGGCGGAGCCCGGCCCGCCCACACCGTCGCTGCTGGGTCCAATGAGCCGCCGGGTAGTGGGTGATGCCGGCGGCGGGCCCGGGCAGGTGCTCTCCCGGGTGCGATGGCTGACCACCGCACCCGCCAACGCCATGACCGTCCGGGACGTCGGCCAGGTGGTGGTCACCGCCTTGCGCGAGCCGTTGGGAGCCGACCGGGTGGCGCTGGTCGAGCTGCGGACCGACCGGCCGGTGGTCGCCGGCGGGTGGGAAGGCCGTACGCACCTGTGGCCTGCGGGCTCCACGCTCGAGCCGGGTCTGACGGGGGTCGGCCCCGGCGGTCTGGCCGTGCTGTCGCTCCCGGCCCCCGGCCGGGTGGCGGGAGCGTGTCTGATCGGCTGGGACGATCCGCACATCTCCGGGACTCGGGTGGCACTGGTCATCGGGGACGTGCAGGGGCACGGCGCGGGCGCCGCGACGATCATGGGCCAGATGCGCACGGCGGTCGGGGCCTACGCCGTGGAGGGGCACCCGCCCGATGTGGTCGTCTCGCACGCCAACCGCCTGCTCGCCGGCATGGACACCGACCTCTTCGCCACCTGCTGCTATGTCGAGCTGGACCTGGAGGAGGGCAACGCCTGGTTCGTCCGGGCCGGGCACCTGGCGCCGCTGCTGCGCCATCCGGACGGCAGCGCCGATGAGCTGATGGTCGAGGGCGGGCTCCCGCTGGGTGTGCTCGCGGAGGCGGAGTTCCCCATGACCACGGCCGCGCCGGCCCCGGGCACGGTCCTGGCCCTGCTGTCGGACGGCCTGGTCGAGTCGGCGAGGCGGCATCTGGACGAGGGTGTGCGCCGGATGTGCGACGCGCTCGCCGCCGCGCCCCCCGCCGACCCCGGGCGGATGGCCGACGTCGTGCTGCCGGCGGTCTCCGAACCGGTCACCAACGCCCTGGTGCACGCGCACGGCACGGTCCACCTCGAACTCACCGCCGCCGCGGACCGGCTACGCGTGGCGGTGACCGACTCCTCGCCGCGTGCGCCCGCCAAGCCGGTGATCGTGGACTGGGAGGCGACCGGCGGCCGGAGCATCCTCATGGTCGAAGCCAGGTCGGCATCCTGGGGTTCCGTGCCGGTCGGCGGCGGCAGACAGGTGTGGAGCGAGATCGTCCTACTACCACGTGAGCCCCGTCGCGGGGGTCCGGGCTCCGCGGAGCCGGGCTCCTCGTCCGGGGATGTACATCCAGGGGAAGGGGGCCGGTGACGTGAAGGCCCTCGTGTGGAACACCCTCGCCGCCGTGACCGCAGGGTTCATGGCCGTGACCCTGGCCGGCTGTGGGAACAACGGCGGGCCCAGCACGGACAGCTTCACCGTCGGCCTGCTGCTGCCGAGCCGCGAAGTCTCCCGCTACGAGCAGTTCGACCGGCCCCTGATCGAGAAGAGGGTGAAGTCGCTGTGCGCGGAGTGCCGGCTGACGTACGCCAACGCCGGGGACGATGTGACCAGCCAGCGGCGCCAGATGGACTCCATGATCACCAAGGGGGTCGGGACCCTGATCCTCGACGCCGTCGATGTCAAGGCGCTCCGCTCCTCGGTCGCTGAGGCGCACAAGGCGGGTATCCCGGTCGTCGCCTATGACCGGCTCGCCGAGGGCCCGATCTCGGGCTACGCCACCTTCAACGGCGCGACGGTCGGCAAGCTCCAGGGCAAGGCGCTCCTCGATGCCCTGGGCCGCAAGGCGGGCCACAGCCAGATCGTCATGATGAACGGCGATCCGGTCAGTCCCAACGCGGGCTGGTTCAAGAGGGGGACGCTCTCCGTCATCCAAGGGAAGGTGAAGATCGGCAAGTCGTACAACATTCTCGACTACCGGGAGTCCACGGCCCACGAGAACATGTCCGCCGCCATCGCCGCCCTGGGCCCCGGCCGGATCGACGGCGTCCTGGCGGCCAACGACAGCATCGCCGCCGGTGTCGTCTCCGCGCTCAAGGCCGCACGCATCAGGCCGCTGCCGCCCGTCACCGGTCAGGATGCCGACCTCGACGCTGTACGGCGCGTCGTCAAGGGCGATCAGTACATGACCGTCTACAAGCCCTTCAGAGCCGAGGCGGACGCCGCCGCGGCGATGGCAGTCGCTCTGGGGCGCGGCGAGGAGCTCGATGGCATCGCCGGGACGACGGTCGACAGCCCGACCGCCAAGGGCATCCCAGCCGCCCTTCTGACTCCGGTCGCCGTCACGGCCGGCAACATCAAGCAGACCCTCGTCAAGGACGGCGTCTACACCATCGACAAGATCTGTACCCCTGAGCTCCGGCGCGCCTGTGACAAGGCCGGACTCACCCGCTGAGGCTCGGCCTCAGCCGCTCGGACGGGGCTCTTGGAAAGGAGGTGGCCCCCATGCCGGTCGCGCCCCTGCTGGCGCTGCGAGGCGTCTCCAAGCGATTCGGCGGCGTCCAGGCGCTCACGGATGTCGAGCTGCAGATCTGGGCCGGTGAGATCGTGGCCCTCGTGGGCGACAACGGCGCCGGCAAGACCACCCTCGTCAAAGTGATCGCCGGTGTCGGCCCCGCCGACAAGGGCGTCATCAAGTGGGAGGGCCGGGCCGTCGAGATCAAACGGCCCCACGACGCCCAGGAGCTGGGGATCACGGCTGTTTACCAGGACCTTGCCATGTGCGACGGCCTCGACATCGTCGGCAACCTCTTCCTCGGCCGCGAAATCCACAGGCTCGGCGTCCTCGACGAGGTGGAGATGGAACGCCGCGCCCGCGAGCTCATGCGCACCCTGACCGTCCGCATCCCCGATGTGCGGTTGCCCGTCTCCTCCCTGTCCGCAGGCCAGCGGCAGGCCGTCGCGATCACCCGCTCGCTTCTCGGCGCGCCCAAGGTCCTCCTCCTCGACGAGCCCACCGCCGCCCTGGGCGTGGAGCAGACCAGCCGGCTCCTCGACCTCGTCGAGGAGCTGCGCGACCGCGGCCTCGGGATCCTCCTCATCAGCCACAACATGGGAGACATCAAGGCCGTGGCGGACCGAGTCGCCGTGCTGCGCCACGGCCGGAACAACGGCCTGTTCGAGGTGAACACCTCATCCCAGGAACAGATCATTTGCGCCATCACCGGCGCGGCGGACAACGCCGTCGCCCACCGCATGCCGAGCGCGCAGGAGGTATGGCCGTGAGCAGGAGGGAGACAGTCCCGCAAGCACGCCCCGGCGGGTCGGGCGGCGGAACCGAGACCGTGTCCGCCGCCGCCGGCCGGAGCCTCGTTGCGCGGGGGCGGAACATCAGAGAATACGCCGCCGCGGTCTGGGGCAGGCTGCACAGCGGTGAGCGCGGTCCGATCCTGGTCGCCCTCGGCCTCGTCGCGCTCTGGCTCGTCTTCTACGGCCTCAACGACAACTTCCTCTCGCCGCGCAACCTGTCCAACATCAGTGTGGACATCGTGGGTACCGGCCTGGTCGCCGTGGGTATCGTCTTCGTGCTGCTGATCGGCGAGATCGATTTGTCGGTCGGCTCCGTCAGCGGGCTCGCGGGAGCCACGTTCGCCGTGCTCAATGTCAACCTCGGCATGCCGGAATGGCTCGCCGTCATCGTGGCGGTGGTCTCGGGCATGGCCGTGGGAGCCGTCCACGGGTTCTTCTTCGCCAGAGTCGGCATACCGGCGTTCGTCGTCACCCTCGCGGGACTGCTGGCCTGGAACGGCCTGACCCTCCACCTGCTGGGCGCAGGCGGCACCATCAACATCGACGAGGGCGGGCTGGTCGCCGCGCTGACCAGCTACTACTTCGGCGGCATCGGCGCCGCGTACAGTCTGGCGGCGCTCGGCTCGGCCGCGTACTTCCTGGCCTCCTACCGGACCACCAAACGCCGCAGGGCCGCCGGGATGCCGTACCGGCCGCTGGGCGAGACCTTGGTGCGGACTGGCGTCCTGGCGGGGATCGGGTTCGCCGCCGCGTACGTGCTCAACCAGTTCCAGGGCCTGCCGCTCGCCCTTCTGATCTTCCTGGTCGTCCTCGTCGGCTCGGAGTACGTCCTGCGCCGCACCCGCTACGGACGGAAAATCTTCGCGGTGGGCAGTGGTGTGGAAGCGGCCCGCCGCGCCGGCGTCAACGTCATACGGGTGCGGATCTCGATGTTCGTCGTGTCGGGGACGCTGGCCGCGATCGGCGGCCTGTTCGTGGCCTCGGGGCTCACCTCGGCGAGCCCCACGACGGCCCGTGCCGCAGGCTCCGGCATGCTGCTGATCAACGCCGTCGCCGCGGCTGTCATCGGCTGCACCAGCCTGTTCGGCGGGCGTGGCTCGGCATGGTCAGCGCTGCTGGGCGTGCTGGTCATCCAGTCACTCGCCTCGGGCATGGCACTTCTGGGATGGGAGGACTCCGTTCAATTCATGATCACCGGTGGCGTGCTGCTCGCCGCCGTGGCCGCCGACACGCTCGCCCGGCGCTCGCGCGGGGCGCGCGGCCGAGCATGACGATTGGCCATGCCCGATATGACTTCGCTACACTTCCGGCAAATCACCACATTCAGGCAATTCGGACGCACCGTTCGGGAGGGGGCCGCCGGGCCCGCCATCCCCACCGGAGCCCAATGAAGAAGCGCACCCCCGTCATCCATGTGGCCGTGAGCATCGCGATTGCCGCGAGCCTGACCCTTTCCGGCTGCGGCGGCGCGGGGCCGCGATCCTCCGGGGAATCCAGCAAGAGCATCAATGTGCTCACCATCAACGCCCCCCAGATGGAGAACCTGAAGAAGCTCACAAATAGGTACTTCACTGCGAATACCGGTATAACGGTCAATTACACCCTGCTGCCGGAGAATGAAGCGAGGGTGCAGATGAACAAGGAGTTCTCTCGCCAGTCCGGACGGTATGACGTCGCGAGCGTCAGCGCCTACGAAGTGGCGATCTACTCGAAGAACCACTGGCTCGCCCCCTTGAACTCCTACGCGAAGGCGGACCCGTCATTCGACCAGAGCGACATCTTCCCCAGCCTGACCACTGCCGTGAGCGGAGCGGACGGGAAGATCTACGCCGAACCCTTCTTCGGCGAAGGGTCCTTCCTGATGTACCGCAAGGACCTCTTCCGCAAGGCCGAACTGACCATGCCGCGGAACCCCACCTGGACGCAGGTCGCCTCACTCGCGGCCAAAGTCGACGGCTCGGACGGCGCGAAAGGCATCTGCCTGCGCGGTCTGCCCGGCTGGGGACAGAACCTCGCCCCCATCAACACCGTCGTCAACACCTTCGGCGGCGCCTGGTACGACATGAAGTGGAACGCCCAGCTCACCTCGCCGGACTTCAAAAGGGCGATCCGGTTCTACGTCGACCTGCTCCGCAAGCACGGTGAGGCCCATGCCTCGCGCAGCGGAGTCCTGGAAATCCTCGACCAGTTCGTGCAGGGCAACTGCGCCATGATGTACGACGCCACCTCGACGGCCCAGACGGTCGAGGCCGACGGCTCGACCGTCAAGGGCAAGGTCGGCTACGTCCCGGCGCCGCACGACAGGACCAAGAAGGCCGGCTGGCTGTGGACCTGGGCATGGGGCATCCAGAACGCCAGCGAGAAGAAGAAAGCCGCCTGGAAGTTCATCTCCTGGGCCTCCTCCAAGGAGTACCAGAAGCAGATCGGCGACACGCTCGGCTGGCCCCTGGCCCCCGCCGGAACCCGGCAGTCACTCTATGCCAACCCCGACTACCAGAAGGCCGCCGCTGCCTGGTACCGGCAGGAATACGCAGCGGTGAAGAACTCCGCCGATCCAAAGAACCCGGGCGTCAGCCCGCGCCCCTACACGGGTATCTCGTTTGTCGCCATCCCCGAATTCGCCACCCTCGGCACCAAGGTCTCCCAGCACATCGGCTCGGCCATCGCCGGAAAGCAATCGGTGGACGCGGCACTGAAACAGTCCCAGAAGCTCGCGCAAGCGGCGGCGGCGAAGTACCGCACCCGCTGACCCGGAACGACGGCACGGCGCCGACGAGCTCAAGCCTGAAGGGTGTCAATATTCCGATCAGGCTGCTGAGCCTTCGGCAAACGCGCTTGCCCGGGGGCTTTGCGGGTGCCGCGGGTGCGGCGGCCCGCAGAAGGCGACTACTCTCAGGATGACACTCCGTAGCAGGTGGCGATCGCGGCGGCGCGGTTGCGCAGGGAGTCGCGCAACCACTGCGGGGCCAGGGCCTCCGCGTTCGTGGCGAGCTGCCACAGCGCCCATTCGGCGTGTCTCGGATCTTGGAAGCTCACCTCCAGCCGCAGCCAGCCGTCTGCGTCGGTTTCTTCGGCGCGGACGGCCAGCGCGGTGCCCACCAGGTCCTCCCGCCGCGCCGGGTTCATCCGTACCAGCACGGTGACTTGGTCGCCGCCGGTCCGAAACTGCGTGCTGCGTTCCTGCCAGGCCCGGTCCAGATCGACCCGGTCTGGTCGCTGTGCGGGTTCGGGGAGTTCCTCGGCGGCCAAGACCCGGGACAGTCGGTAGGTGCGGTCCGCGCCAGACCTCGTGGCCAGCAAGTAGCCCTGGTCGCGTACGGTGACCAGGCCGATCGGGTCCACCGTGCGCCACTTCGGGGCCTGGTCCGCAGCCGCGTAGTGGATGCGCAGCTTGTGTCCGGCGAACACCGCGCGCCGGACCTCGGCCACGATGGTGTCGGGCACCTCCTCAGCGACCAGCCTGCGCGAGAGGAGGTCGGTCTCCGGGTCGATGAGCAATCGCTGAGCCGCGCCGGCCGCAGTGGCCCGATAGCTTTCGGGTAGCGCGTCAACCACCTTGCGCATGGCCGAAGCGAGCGCCGAGCCGAGGCCGAATGCGTGCGCGCCGCGCCGTGATCCGGCTACCAGCAGGGCAAGTGCCTCGTCGTGGTTCAGTCCGGTGAGCTCGGTCTGGAAACCGGGCAGCAACGCGAAACCGCCGTGCCGACCGCGTTCGGCGTAGACCGGGACGCCGGCCGCGGACAGCGCCTCGATGTCGCGCAGCACGGTGCGGGTGGATACCTCCAGCTCGCGGGCCAGTGTGGCCGCGGACAGCCGACCGTGCTGCCGCAGCAACAGCACCAGCGATACCAACCGGTCGGCGCGCATACGAAAACTCTACAGGAATACACGACACACGATGTCGTGATTCGTTGGGAGGCTTACCAGCACGACAAAGACCCATCGCACACGAGAGGTGACCCACATGGCACACGCCATTGTCAATCCGGACGGTTTGCACGACCCGGTCCCGTTCGGCTACAGCCACACCGCCACCGTCCCCGCAGGTACGGAACTGGTGCTTATCGCGGGTCAGTACGGATCGGGCCCAGACGGCGCGGTCGTCTCGACCGACTTCACCGAGCAGGTGAAGCAGACGTTCCGCAACATCGGCGTCGCTCTTGCCGCCCATGGGCTCGACCTCAGCCACGTCGTCCAGCTCAGGACGTATGTGGTGAACCATGACGTCAGCAAGCTTGGACCAATCGCCGGGGCCGTGCAGGAGGGTTGGGGTACGAAACCGCCCACGCAAACCCTCATCGGTGTCGCGAGCCTGGCTGCGCCTGACGTGCTGTTCGAGGTCGAGGCCCTCGCCGCCCGACCCTGACTCGTCGCCGCCCGCATCCGGGCTGTTCAACCCGACGCGGGCGGCGGTTCAGTAACGCGGTGGCGTAGCGATGTGAACGGGCGCCATCGGACACGAATCCCTGCCCACCTGCGGCAATGACTTTTCGGGCGGCACACTTGCACGGTATCCACAGGGCACCGTCACGGCATGGCACAACCGTCTCCCCCGCACTTATCGCCTCGACATGGGGAATCCCCAGGTCAGGACTCTGTGCGACCCGGGTGTTGTCAGTGCCCGGTCGGGAAGGTGAGGGCCTGTTGGGAGGCGGTCGGTGGTGCGAACAGCGCCTGGACGGTTTCGGTGGCCAGGTCGCGCAGCCAGGTGTGGGCGCGGTCGTCGTCGTAGCGCTGGTGCCACAGTAGGTACAGCGGGACGTCGGGCATCTGGAGTGGCAGCGGCAGCGTGATCAGGCCGAGCTGGTCCCGGGCCGGGCGGGTGACCGCGTCGGGGAGGGTGACCACCAGGTCGGTGTCGAGGGCGAGTCGCAGCGCGAAGGCGGCGGTGGGCCCGGCGGCTGCGACGCGGCGTTCATGGCCGAGCGTGGTCAGGGCGTCGTCGATCGGGTCGCGCAGGCGTCCGCGCCGCGAGACAGTGAGGTGTTCGGCGGCCGCGTAGCGCTCGATGCTCAGGGGGCCTTCGGTGAGCGGGTGGCCGGGGCGGACGGCGACGACGAGCCGGTCCCTGCCGACGAGGCGGTGGCGGATGTCGGGGAGCGTCGGCCGGCTGGAGCTGGTTTCGAGGTCGACCTCGCCCCGGCGCAGCTCGGGGGTGTCCGTGCCGGGTTCGGCGGGCAGGCGCAGCTGGACGCCGGGGGCCTGGCGGCGGGCGGCGGCGATGAGGGCCGTACCGCAGGCGGCGGCCGCCCCCGAAACCCTGACCACCCCGCCCACCGTCTATGTCTCGGGCAACGACGAACACGCGAAAAAGACCGTCACCGGCCTGCTCGGCGACCTGGGCTGGCAGCCCGCATGGATCGAGGACCTCGGCGACATCACCACAGCCCGCGCCACCGAGGCCATGATCCTGGTGGTTCCCCATATCCTGCGCCGACACGGCTTCCAGCCCTTCGCCGTCTCCCTCGCCCGCTGACCACATCCGGGGCCGGCACCATGGAGCGGGAGCCGGCCCCGGATGAGGAGACAACGTGCTGAGATCGGCGCCACCGCTCCACACACCGACAACTGCGGCCGACCCATCAGCTGAACTCCATCACGAGCAGCCCCGGCGACAGGCACACCGCCTCCTGTACATCAGGGAAGGTGCGGATCAGTCTCCGGTGTAGAGGCGGTCCAGGTCGACGAGTTGGACAGTGGGGTCGCGGTGGGCGAGGTCGCGCAGGTCGCTGGTGAAGCCGGCGCCGCTGAAGCACAGCAGCCGTGTCCGTTCGGCGTGCACACCGTCCCGGGCGCGCAGCAGGGTGCGGATGCGGTCGAGGCGTTGCAGGTGGCCCAGGCCCATGGTCTCGTTCCACTTGGCTTCGCCGATGGCGAGCAGGACCTCGCGGCCGTCCTCGTCACGGCCAAAGGTTGCGAGGTCGACTTCGTGGGTGGTCTTGGCGGCCGGGTCCGGGACGGTGCCGGACTCCACGCCGGTGCGGCGTCCACCGAGGGTGTCGGGGCCGGCGTACCAGCGGGTCCAGGTGCGGCAGAGCTGTTCGAAGTGGGGGCCGATGACCTTGCTGCGGAACGTGGCCTGCGAGCGTTCCCATACGGCGGGTGCCTGGCCGGGGCGCTCCAGGTCGCTCCATTCCGGGCGCATCAGCGCGTGGTAGAAGGTCAGGATGGGTTCGGCGATTCGGTAGGCGGAGCGTTTGCCGTGGAAGGCGTCCGGCTCGCGGACGATCATGCCGGTGTCTTCCAGCACTGTCAGCGCGTGGCTGAGGTCGGTGGACTTGCGTTCCAGGAAGCCGGCGATGCCGCCGCGGGTGTGGTTGCCCTGGGCGATGGCAGCGAGCACGCCGTGGTAGAGGGCGGTGTCCCGCAGGTCGGGCTCCTCGGTCAGCAGGAACCGGGCTTCCCGGAACAGCGGGCGCCCCGGGTTGAGGACGTTGCGAAGGACCCACGGGCCGAAGTCGTCCAGACTCGCGGGCGTGTCGCCGAGGACGAACTCGCGCCGGTAGGCGGGGGTTCCACCGACCACGGAGTTGACCAGGAGCGCCAGTTGGGGATCGTCGGTCAGCTCCCAGAAACGGGCGGCCAGGCGATAGTCCAGGGTAGGCACCACCAGTTCCAGGCTGACCCGGCCGCGCAAGGGGGCAGTGCCGGCGAGCAGGCTCCCCATGAACGACAGTGCCGAGCCGCACAGCAGCAGACGTACCGGACCGCTCTCGTGCCGGGCCTGGGGCCCCAGGGCCCGCTGCAGCAACGAGGGCAGTTCCGGCGAAGCGTCTCTGGAACTCTTAAGGATCCTGGGTTATCGCGTGGCCCCGAGGGGTGGAAGCGGTAACGAGCGCGGACGAGTCCGAGCCGATCCTTGGGTAGAGCCCGCATGCGGCGTCACTGGCTGTGACGCGTTGCCGACATCTGGACTGCGCCCGGCCCTTCCGGGTCGGGCGCACCCTGGGATTGCCGCCCCGCCGGACGCTGGGCCGGTCACCTCGGCGAAGCCGTGGCGCCGACGGCGGGGACCGCGCGCATTTCAAGCACGCGGCGGGTATGCCAGGTAGAACGACAGGCGACTCATATGGTTACGCCCTGACCTTCCCTCAGCATCATTGAGCTTTCTGAAGCGAATCACTGTACTGCTGAGCACCCTTCGCCAGGAAAGGGAACTCGTCCAGCACCACTACCAGGGGCGCGCCACCGGGCCCCGCCAGGCCCATCAGCTCGGAGACCGCCTCGTCCCAGTGCGCGAACCGGTAAGGCGCCCGGCGTCCTTCAAACCGTGCCAGCGCTGCTCCGAACTGGCGCAGCGACTCCGCCTCGGTCGCCTCGCTCGCCGCGAAGAAGAAGCCTCCTGCCGCCCGGCAGAGCCCATCCAGCAGGAACGTCTTGCCCTGACGCCGCCGGCCTGAGACCACTCCAAGCGTCGCTTCCGCCCCCGATACACTCATCATTGCCAGATCGAGGCCACGCCCCCGTCGGGGTGGATGTCCGGCCGCGATGTCCGCTGACCTTGCTCTGGTGCGGTTAGGGTGCGCGACATGGCCCGTACTCGGCTGTACGGCGACGGCACTCTGGTCGAGGAGGACTTCCCGGTCCGGGACATCCGGCACCCTGTCGGATTCACGGACTGGACCAGCGACTGGCAGCTTTACCTGCCCAGTGCGGCATTCCTCTACGACTTGGTCGGCTTCAGCGTGAGGTGGCTGCGCGCCCCAGCCGCCGACCAGTGGCCCGGTTCATCCGGCACCCACGGCCCGTACGGATCGCACGTGACCTGGAGCGGTGCGCACGAACAATAGGGCGCGGTGAAAGTACGATCATGCAATGGCTGACATGACCGAAACCACGCCCGGTTGGCTGAGTCCGGACAATCTCGAACAGGCGCGCGCGCAGATGCCGATCCTGTACGTCGAGGCCGTGCCCGTGCGAGTCGACGACAGCGGCGAAGTCACCAGCATCGGACTGCTGCTCCGCATCGGACCGGACGGGGCGGTCAGCCGCACCCTCGTCTCGGGCCGGGTGCTGCACCACGAACGGGTCCGGGACGCCCTCCTGCGCCACCTGGAGAAGGACCTGGGGCCGGTGGCACTGCCCCGGGTCCCGGCCTCGCTGCAACCCTTCACGGTCGCCGAGTACTTCCCGACACAAGGGATCACGCCGTTCCACGATCCCCGCCAGCACGCGGTGGCCCTTGCGTATGTCGTCCCGGTGACCGGTGACTGCCGCCCCCGCCAGGACGCCCTGGACCTGGTCTGGTTCAGCCCGCAAGAGGCCGCGTCACCGCTGGTACAGAACGAAATGCCGGGCGGCCAGGGGGCCCTGCTCAAGCAGGCACTCGCCCACGTGGGCTGCCTGTCCTGACGGGGACGCCTGCCGCAGACACCCACCCGTCGCTTCGCGCCGCCGACGGGCACGCGTGTTTCCATGACACCCGCGCCCGATCGGCGTGCCGACCAGGGCTGGCTAAGGGGGCCGGCGTGGTCAGCGGTGGCCACCGGCATTCACTGGTCGGCAACTCTTCCAGCCGACGGTCCTGGCGGATGTGCGCGACGATGCACGGGAGAACCCGCGCTGGGGCTGCCGCAGAATCCAGGGCGAGCTCGCCCGGCTGGGCCACAGGATCGGTGCCTCCACCGTCTGGAAGATCCTGACGGCAGCTGGCGTCGACCCGGCTCCCCGCCGCACGGGGGCCGACATGGCGCGAGGACGGCCCAGCAGGCCCGCAACCTCGCCTTCGACGAGGGCGTGCGCCTGGAGTCACTACACTTCTTGATCCGCGACCGGGACAGCAAATAAACCGAATCCTTCGACGCGGTCTTCGAAGCCGAGGGCATCGAAACCCTGAAGACCGCCCCACGGTCTCCGCGGATGAACGCACACTGCGAGAGAGCCATCGGGACACTGCGGCGTGAACTCCTCGATCACGTGCTGATCTGGCACGAGACCCACGCTCGGCACGTCCTCGACGTTTACGCCTGGTACTACAACGGCCATCGCCCCCATCAGGCCCGAGGGCAACGTCCGCCCTTCACCGACAGCCAGGATCAAGCCCCGGCCCAAGTCGGCCTGTAGTGCGTAGGCACCAGGACACATGAGTGGCTGGTCCGGGTGCACCAGGGGAAGACGGCGGCGGGAGACGATGCCCGGCGGGGCGCCGGAGGGAAGTGTTGGAGGCGCGTGAATCTCACGCATTCCCCTTACCTAGCGGTGTCTGGAGTGATCAACAGGTGGCGACATTTCTATGCCGCACCTGCGCAAGGCGCAACCGATCGTGCGCCAGTACTGCGCGGAGATCGGCGTGCCGTACCACGAAACCGGGCTGGTCCGGTCCTGGGCCGAGGCGCTCGGCCCCCTGCACCGGGTCGGCGCCCCGCTACGACACGGCGCGCACAAGCAGGTCCACGCACTTGCTCGCAACCAACGATGAAAAGGACCTCTATGTCCGAAGCTGTGGTTTCCCCGGTCCGCATCGGAAGGCTGTCGATCGGTGCCCTCGGCATCTTGGCACTCGCCCTCGGCACCCTGCAGTCAGTGGTGGAGCCTGCGCTCCCGCTGCTGCAACGTGAGCTGGGGGTCAGTCCTGCCGAAGGGGCATTGGTCGCCAACACATTACTCATCACCGGTGCGGTCGTCACACCCGTCGCAGGCAAACTCGGCGACCGCTACGGCGGAAAGCGGGTGCTGGTCGGGCTGATGGCCGTGGTCTCGGCCGGTGGTCTGTTGGCCAGCCTGGCGCCGAACCTGCCGGTGTTGTTGCTCGGTCAGGTATTGCAGGGCGTCATGGTGGGTGCGCTGCCACTCTCCTTCATCCTGGTGCGCAAACACCTCCCGACAGGAGAGTCACAGGTCGCGATCGGGCTGGTCATCGCGCTGTTCACGGGCGGCGGCATGGTGGGAACGCTGATTGCCGGGCCGCTCGCGGAAAGACTGTCCTGGCATTGGATGTTCGCGCTACCGACGATCGCGATCATCGCGACGACGTTGGTCGTGACTCGGCTGATGCCGCATGATCCGCCGATCGCATCGGACAACAGGATCGACTGGCCTGGCGTGGTTCTGCTGAGCGGCACGTTGCTCGTGTTCATGCTCGGGCTCGTGAAGGTGACGGGCGACGGCCTGCCGCCACTCGTGGTCGGTGCCATCGCGGTGGTCGTGGCCGCCCTCGCGACCGGATGGGTCGTCGTCGAGCGCCGGGCAGCCTCGCCGATGGTCGATCTACGAATGCTGGCAAAGCCTGCAATGTGGCATTCGTGCGTGCTCACCTTCGTCATAACCACCAGTTCCGGGATGGTGCTCTTTCTGCTCCCGCAGTTGTTCGCGGTATCGGCCGACGGGTACGGCTTCGGGGCCAGCACTACCGACATCGGACTGTTCCTGCTGCCCGGCGCCATCGCCGGGGCGGTAAGCGATTCGGCCGGCGGGATCGCGGCGCGGCGTTTCGGTCCACGTGCTGTGGTCATCGTGGGCGCCGTCGTCACGGCGGCCACGATGATCGCCCTGGCGTCTCTGCACACCGCGGCATGGCAGCTCGTCCTCGCGAAGGTGCTGACCGCGTTCGCCACGGGCGTCGGTACCACGGCGTTGCTCGCCAGCACCGCCACCGCCGTCGAGACCAGGGACACCGGCATCGCCACCAGCCTGCTCGTGGTGACACGCGTGATCGGCGTCGCCCTGGGCGCCCAGGTCGGCGGCGCGATCCTCGACGCCGGGACCGGCCCGATGACGGGCCAGCCGACCGAATCGGCCTTCGTCACAGGTTTCGCCATCTCCGGCCTCGTCGCCGCACTGTCACTGCTCGTTGTCCGTATCACGAAGAAAAAAGGAGCCCAGGCATGACACCCACCGGTCTGTCGATGGACGTGAGTACTGCCGCGCAGCGCAAAGTCCTGATCTCCGGGGCCAGTATCTCCGGACCCGCGCTGGCGTACTGGCTGCACCGGTCCGGATTCGCGGTCACAGTGGTGGAGAAGGCAGGCGCACTGCGCGACGGTGGTTACCCGATCGACGTCCGCGGTACCGCGATAGAGGTGGTCCGGCGGATGGGGATACTGCCACAGCTGCAGGACGCGCACATCAACTCGCGTCGCTGCACTTTCCTCAACGCCGATGGCAGTGAAGTGGCTTCGCTCAACCCGCGCGCCGTTGCCGGCAGTGTCGAGGGACAGGACCTCGAGGTGCGTCGTGGGGATCTGGCCACGATCCTCTACGCGATAGTTCGCGACGATGTGGAATTCCTGTTCGACGACTCCATCGACACCCTCGACCAGTCCGAACAAGGGGTCGACGTTACTTTCCACAGTGGGCAACGGCGCACGTTCGACCTGGTAGTCGGCGCCGACGGTATGCACTCGCATACCCGGGAGTCCCTGTTCGGCCCCGAAGAACAGTTCCACCGCTACCTCGGCTACTGCTTCGCCATATTCACCATGCCGAACACCTTCGGGCTCTCCCGCGAGCTCATGTTGTGGAACACTCCGGGGAAAGCCGCGGCCCTCTACGCCGTCGGGGACAGCGACGAACTGCACGCCTTCCTGAATTTTCACCAACCAGAACCGCCGTTCGATGCCCTCCGGAACCCCGACGCCCAGCGGGACCTGGTCGCCACGATCTTCGCAGGCGCGGGATGGGAGGTCCCTGGCATGGTCAACGCCATGCGCGACGCGGATGACCTGTTCTTCGACACGGCCGGTCAGATCCGCATGCCCCACTGGTCCAGCGGCCGCGTCGCGCTCGTCGGCGACGCCGCGTACGCACCCTCGTTCCTTACCGGACAAGGCTCAAGCCTCGCGCTGGTCGGTGCCTACATGCTCGCCAACGCCCTAGCCACGAACCGGGACCACACTGCGGCCTTCGCCGCCTACGAACGCGACGTTCGCGAGTTCGTAGCCATGAATCAGGCACTGGTCGACAACGGTGCGGCCACGCTCTTCCCCACCACGGTGCGGGCCCTGGAGCAACGCAACACCATGCTGCGTGACCTCGTCACCATGCCCTCCGCGACAGCACGACCTGCCCACTCAGCCCTTACCCTGCCCGAATTCGCCCCGATGCCGTGACCTGATACACCAGGTCGCAGCGGCGCAGGAACGCCTGCCGGCGAAGGTTGATGTCCGGGCCGGTCAGGCCGGTGGCGGAGGACCGGAGCCAGACCGGCGGCGGGTCACCGTCGCCGGGCAGGTGGTCGACCTGGAGGCGGATCAGCGTGCCCTCGATGACGGGGAGTTCGCCGGTGTGGTCGATCCATGCGGAGCGGTGCCAGAGGCTGGGATGGATGTGGTCCCAGCTCATGGCACGGGCCAGGCCGTGGCGTTCGGTGTCCTGCACCGTCGCCGTTTCCGGATCTCCCCAGGTCTCCTGCTTGGCCAGGCGGAACTCCGGCCCGTGCTCGGGGGTCCGCCCGCCCTGCCGCAACGCGGTGGTGCGGGTTGCGGGCCGGCGCATCACCCGGTCCGAGCGCGGCCGTCCCGGCACGAGCCGTCCGTTGGCGGCCCTCGGCTGCGGCAGTGCCGCCAACAACCGGCGCAGGCGAGAAGTGTTGACGTTCCCGCAGTTCAGCGCGTACGTCCACAAACGCCGATGTCTCCGCGCCAGGCAGCAGCGGGGTGTGCGCGGCCAGCCGCGTGGAGCCGCCGAAGGGCTCCCGGTGTCGGACTACGACAGGCGGTCGGTGCCGCCGTCGGGGGCGGCGTGGGCCAGGCCCGTCCGGTAGGCGATGACGACGAGTTGCGCCCGGTCGCGGGCCTCCAGCTTCGTCATGGCGCGCTGCACGTGGGCGCGGACGGTGAAGGGGCTGAGGAACATCCGCTCGGCGATCTCCTGGTTGGACAGGCCGGTCGCGACCAGAGCCACCATCTCGCGTTCGCGCGGGGTGAGCACGGCGAGCTGTTCGGGGTGGTGCGGCGGGGCGTCGTCCGGTGTGGCCAGGAAACGGGCGACCAAGGAGCGGGTCGCGGCGGGGGACAGAAGAGTGTCGCCGTCGGCGATCGTACGCACGGCGTCCAGCAGGTCCTCGGCCCCGATGCCCTTGCCGATGAAGCCGCCGGCCCCCGCGCGCAGCGCCTGAGCGACGTACTCGTCGGTCTCGTACGTGGTGAGGATCAGGATGCGGCTGGCCCGCAGTTCCGGGTCAGCGCAGATCTCCGACGTGGCGGTGAGACCGTCCACTTCGGGCATACGGATGTCCATGATCACCACGTCCGGGCGCAGCTCCCGGGTGAGTCTCACCGCCTCCCTGCCGTCGGCGGCCTCGCCGACCACGGTGATGTCGTCGGCGGAATCGAGAAGCAGCCGGAAGGCACCGCGCAGCAGGGCTTGATCGTCGGCGAGCAGCACCCGGAGCGTCACGGCGCATCCCCGGCCTCTCCGTCGCCCGTCCGTCCGTCGCCTGTCGCTCCGTCGGCCATCCGCCCCTCGATGGTTGTTGCTCCGTCAGTCCTCCGCGCCGTGTCCTTGGCGGGCGGGAGGGGCAGCTGGGTGGAGACGAGGAAGCCGCCCTCCGGGCGCCTGCCCGCGGAGAGGTGTCCCCCGACCGCGGTGGCACGTTCACGCATCCCGATCAGACCGTAACCGGGCGGACGGTCCGGCACCGTGGACGCGCTCGGTCCCGTGGATGCGGTCGGCGCCGTACGGGCGCCCCTTCCGTCGTCGGCGACGGCGATGGTCACGCGATCGCGGTTCCAGGCGAGGCGCACCCGGGCGCTACCGGTACCGGCGTGCTTGGTCACGTTGGTCAGGGCCTCCTGGATGATGCGGTAGGCGGTGAGGTCCACTCCCGGCGGCAGCGGCCTGGCCGTGCCCTCCTGGTGCACCGACACCTCCAGACCCGCGCGGCGGAAGGACTCGAGGAGCGTGGGAAGTTGGGTGAGACCGGGCGCCGGTTCGGCGGGCGCGGCCGCGTCCCCGGACTGACGCAGCAGACCGACCGTGGCCCGCAGTTCGTCGAGCGCGTGGCCGGTGGTTTCGACGAGCTCCTTCAGGCTCTTGCGGGTCTGCTCCGGGCGGGCGTCGAAGAGGTGGGCGGCGACCGTGGCCTGCGCGTTGGCCAGGGTGATCTGATGGGCCACGAGGTCGTGCAGTTCCCGGGCGATGCGCACCCGTTCCTCGGCCACTCTCCGGCGCGCCTCGCTGTCCCGGCTCTTCTCGGCCCGCTGGGCCCGCTCCTCCACGGCCGCCAGGTAGGCCCGTCGGTTCTGCACCGAGTGACCGAGTACGCCGGCCACCAGCGGGAACGCCGCCACCGCTCCCACTCTGCTCGCGTCCTGCCACGAGAGGTCCCCGAACAAGGGGGTGGAGGCGACCAGCAGCGCCGCGGAGGTGAGCGACACCGCGATCGCCGCGCGCCGTTCGGTGCGCGCGGTGAGCGAGTAGGAGTAGGCGGTGATCACGGCGGGGGCCACGATGGGCGGGCTCAGCAGGAGGCCCAAGGGCGGCACCAGCACGCCGCTCGCGGTCGTGACCGCCATGGTGGCCAGGGGCGCCCGGTGCCGCGCCGGCAGCACGGCACCGGACACCACGGCGATGAAGTAGGCGGCGGCAGGCGGCGGTGACAGGGCGCTGCCGTCGTCCTGCAGCATGCCGCCGAGCAGACAGAGCGCGAACGCCGTCGCCGTGATCGCTCCCTCCCGCCACCACGCGCCGTGTGGTCGCGGGCCATCGCCACCTGTGTTCGTCATGGCCGGCTCAGTGCTTGTGCCGGCCGACGGGGAGCCGCGGCACCACTGGGTCCGGCTCGGTCGCGGAGGCCGGGACGTGCCTGCTCAGTTTCTCGCCCTCGATATCCACATTCGGCAGCACGCGGTTCAGGATACGGGGCAGCCACCAGGCCCGGTGGCCGAGCAGTGCCAGGACCGCGGGTGCGATCGCCATCCGGACCACGAAGGCGTCGAAGGCGACGGCGGAGGCCAGGCCGACGCCCATCGTCTGGATGGTCGGGCTGCTCATCCCGATGAATCCGGCGAACACGCTGATCATGATGATCGCCGCCGCGGCCACCACACGTCCGCTGTGCCGGAAACCGTTGACGATTGCCTCGCCGGGGGACGCGCCATGGACGTAGGCCTCCCGCATCCGGGTGAGGAGGAAGACCTCGTAATCCATGGCGAGGCCGAACACTATTCCGATGATGAGAATCGGCATCAGCGACATGACCGGTCCGGTCTGCTCGATGCCGACCAGGTCTGCCGCCCAGCCCCACTGGAAGACGGCGACGAGGACGCCGAAGGCGGCACCCACCGACAGCAGGAAGCCGAGCGCGGCCTTGACCGGGACCAGGACCGAGCGGAAGACCACCATCAGCAGGAGCACCGCCAAGCCGATGACCACGGTCAGATAGGGGATGAGGGCGTCGGACATGGCTTCGGAAATGTCGATGTTCAGCGCGGTGGTGCCGGTCACCAGGATGCCGGCGCCCGTGTCGGCCTCGACGCCGGAGACCGCGCTCCGGATCGCGTGCACCAGGTCCTTGGTCTCGCCGCTGTTCGGCGCGGTCTGCGGGACGGCGGTGAGGACGGCCGTGTCCTTGGTTCGGCTGAGAACCGGATCACCGACCGACGCGACCCCGTCCACTCCCCGTACGGTCTTGACGACCAGGTCCGTGGTGGCCCGGGTGTCCCCGGACTCCGACGTGTCCACGACCACGGTCAACGGGCCGTTGAAGCCGGGGCCGAAGCCTTCTGACAGCAGGTCGTAGGCACGGCGCTGGGTGGTCTCCACCGGCTTGGACTCGTCTCCGGGCAGCCCGAGTTCGAGGCTCAGCGCCGGTAGGGCGACGGCGCCGAGACCGAGTCCGGCGATCAGCAGCACGGTCACCGGCCGGCGCAGCACGAACCGCGCCCAGCGGGTGCCGAGCCCAGGCCGGCCGGCCGGCCGCGGTGGGCACCGGGTGCGGGCGCTCGCTTCCCGATCGGCGATACGAGGGTGCCTTGCGTACGGCGCGGGACAGTACCCTTCCCCAAGCTCTCGGCTTCGCTCGAGCAGGGGATACCCCATTGCCGAAGAAGCCGAACAGCGCGGGGACCAGGGTCAGCGCGACGAGTACGGCAAGGGCCACGGCGCCCGCGCCGCCCATGCCCATCTTGGTGAGTTCGGGGATTCCGACGCCCCCCAGCCCGACCAGGGCGATGAAGACGGTCGCGCCGGCGAAGACGACGGCGGATCCGGCCGTGCCCACCGCCCGGCCGGCGGCCTCCTCCGGCTCGCTGCCCTGGGCGCGCTCGTCGCGGAAGCGGGAGGTGATGAAGAGTGCGTAGTCGATGCCGACCGCCAGCCCCAGCATCAGCGCCAGGATGGCGACGGTGGACGTCAGGCCCAGCGGTACGGCCAGCGCGGTGACCAGGCCGAAGGCGATGGCCACGCCCAAGAGGGCGGTCAGCAGCGACAATCCGGCCGCGACCAGCGACCCGAGGGTGAGGACCAGCACCACCGCCGCCACCGCCACGCCGATGATCTCCGTCGTACCGCCCGGTTCCTCTTCCGAATCCAGGGCCGAGCCGCCGATCTCCACGGTCAGCCCCGCGTCCCGGGCCTGGCTCGCGGCGTCCTCGAGGGCGCTCTTCGTCTGCTCGGTCAGGTCGACGGCGTCCGCGGTGTAGGTGATCGTGGAGTAGGCGATGGTGCCGTCCTCGCTGACAGCGCCGGTCTCATAGGGGTCGGTGGCCGACGCGACCTGGCCGCCCCCGTCCAGCGAGCCGAGCGTGTCCTCGACGGCCGCCTTGTTCTCCCTGGCCGTCACCCGCTGCCCGTCCGGAGCCTGGAACACCAAGCGGGCCTCGGCACCCTGGGAGTTGCTCTGGGGGAAGCGCTCGTCCAGCAGGTCGAACGCCTTCTGCGACTCGGTGCCGGGCATGGAGAGGTCCTCTTCCTCCCCGGCCGGCGCCATGGCGGCGGCGGCGATGGCCAGCACCAGGGCACCCAGCCACAGACCACCCACGAGCCTGCGCCGCCGGAAGGCCCACCGTCCGATCCGGTAAAGAAATGTCGCCACCTGTTGATCACTCCAGACACCGCTAGGCAAGGGGAATGCGTGAGATTCACGCGCCTCCAACACTTCCCTCCGGCGCCCCGCCGGGCATCGTCTCCCGCCGCCGTCTTCCCCTGGTGCACCCGGACCAGCCACTCATGTGTCCTGGTGCCTACGCACTACAGGCCGACTTGGGCCGGGGCGGGGCTTGACGTAACCGGCCCGTGAACCGAGCACCCGGAATCGTGGCGGCGGTGCCGGCCCGAGCTACGCGGTCGTCGCCGACATGTACAGGTGGGAGCGGGCCCCGTTGGCGTGGGTGAGCGCGAGGAACGTGTCGTCGTCGGCCGCCGCACCCGTCCCGCGTACGTCGGTCTGCGCGTACACCCGCACCACCGCGCCGAACAGGACGAGCGCCTGGTCGACCACATGGCTGCCCAGGTCGTACAGGAGACCTCCGAGTTCGCCGTCCGCGATCAAGCGTCGCAGGGTCAGGAAGTCGCTGTCCCATTGGCGGTTCGCCGACCGGGCGCCCGCGCTCGCAGCCGGTGCGGGAGTGGCGCTGCGCCGCCGGTTCTCCGCCTCGGAGTTCCTGGACGACGTTGCGCTTGCCGGAAATCCCATCCGGGCAGGTCATACGGCATGTCGGTAGTCACAGCCAGGTAGCCCAGCCGCAGCAGCACGGTCGACCATCATTCCGCGACGATCGGCAGCCACGCGAGGGCATGGATTCGAGCGACCTCCAACGAGGTTCTCTGCACAACCCACACCGCCTCCCACCAGGGCGGATGGGGTTTTCGGCGGGCGCAACGCCAGACCCGCCCCGAGCAGCGGCACTGAGTTTCCGAACGGCACAGGCCCCCGGCCCTGGCGGGACGGCCGATATCGGCGGAGGTGTCTGCGCCGTAGAGAATCCCGCGTTCTGAGCTCCAGAATCATGGCCAACCGGGTGCCTGATTGCGCCCGGTTGGTAGCGTCACTGACATGGATCCAGACCGTGTGCTCGAAGCGTTTCGTCGGGAATCCGGGGCGCTCACTGATGCTGTGTCAGGACTGTCCGAGGCTGAGTGGAACCTCCCGACACGCTGCACCCCCTGGACTGTACGCGACCTGCTCGGGCACGTGTGCGTCGTGATCGATTGGCTTCCGGGGATGCTGGATGCGCCGGCGCCGAGTGCGGCCAAGGTTTCCGCGGCGGAGTACTACCGCCCGGACGACCGGTTTTCGCCCCGAACCAACAGTGCCCGGATCACACTGGCTCAGGACCGGGCAGCAGAGTCGGCTGGCGGTGCCTCCTTTGCCAACGATTTCGCCGCGATCTGGCGGCGAGTCGACCGGCTGTGCCGGGTCCAGCCGGCCAGCCGCACCGTGCGGACGCGTCATGGTGACGCCATGCTCTTGTCGGAGTTTCTGCTCACCCGAGTCGTTGAAGTCACCGTCCACGGCCTCGACCTGGCTGATGCGCTCGGGCGCGAACCCTGGCTCACCTCGTCGGCCGGTGACGTCGTGCTGGAGCTGCTTCTCGGCGCAGAGCAGATGGCGGCGGGGGACAAATTGGGTTGGAGCCAGCCGCATTTCCTGCGCAGAGCCACCGGCCGCGAGCCGTTGGACGAATCAGAGACCGCGCAGATCGAACAGCTCGGCATCCGATGGCTCGCCCTGGGCTGACACCTGTGCTGGGCCGCAACTCTCCAAGAAGATCGCCAAGCTGCCGGGCGTCTCTCCGGGTAGCCTCTACAACCACATCCCGGACCTGAAGGAGTTGCGCGCGGGCGCCATTCCCCGCCGGCTCGCAGGGCCCACGGAGTAGGCACCAGCAAGGTCAGTCTCACCGGCTTTTCCTGTACCTCAATCCGGGCCGGCTCGGACACGAGCGTCGCCGACTGGGAACACAGCTCTGCTCCTTGCCGAAGTCGGCCTGGGCCACGCCGTCGTCCCCGCCGTACCGGGTCTCCCGACGCCTGGCAACGGCGGCCCTCTGCGTCTCATCCCCATTCCGGCGCTGCCGCCGCTGTCGGTCGGCTGGGCCGCACGCCGCTGGGACGCCCTTCCCCCGCTCGCTCAAACCTTTGCCGACACGGTCGCCGCGATGTGCACGAAGACACTTGATCCTCCCGGGAGTACGGGCCGGCCTCCGCGTCGGGTAGCCGCATCTCAACCAGGGCCGGCTGCAACACGCTGGATTGGCAGAGAAGTCGTTGTCCATCGCCTGGTCATGGTCGTGATGCCGGCCGTGACGGCGGCACTGCTCGACCTTCCGCTCAGCTGGGCCGGAGCCGCAGCGGGCATTGCATTTTCGGCTGTCGCCATGGGGTCTGGACCGCCGATGGCCGGTGAAGCCTGGATGTTTCTGACCGGCAGCCGCTATCTCACGAAAAGCCCGCAGGGTCGATACTCCGTTGATCAGGCCCAACACGTGTTCCGCCTCGAAATCCCGGCCTTGCTGATCACTCTGGTGTGACTCGGCCGGACGCCCGCCGAATCGGTTGGAGCCGATCGCCCTGTCGTTCCACATCGTTCCCCTCCGCCTTCGCATGCACTCGGTAGCGTCAGAGCATGAGCATCGAGGTTGAGATCGTCCGCGAGGCAAGCGACGAGCTGGTTGGAGCAGTCGCTCGCCCGCTCCCCCAGCTTTCGATCACGGCTGGCCCGGTCGACCTATGCTGGTCCGGCTCGCCGGCCAGGGCCCCTTTTCACGGGCCCCGGCGGCGTGCTGATGTGCCCGGACGATCGTGGAGCCGACCGCGGCGACCCAGTCCAGGTCGCCCTCGGCGTCGGCCTGGGCGAGCAGGGCGGTAAAGACCCTCTCCCATGTGCCGCCGGTGGCCCAGACCCGCAGCCGGTTATGGACGCCTTTCCACGACCCGAAGTGCTCGGGCAGGTCCATCCACGGAGTCCCGGCAGCAACGGCTCGATGCGCGCCACTGGGCATCAGCCAACGACACACGTCAACCAACGGATCAGATGATCCTCAGTAAACGGCCTAGCTCAACCGGACGGCGTGACCGAGGACCACACGCCGAACCACTGCTCGGCGCCGTACTCCTCGAACCGCTCCACCTCGGTGAACCCCAGCTTCGCCGCGAGGCGCATCGCGCGGTCGTTGGCGGTCTGGGTGCAGAGCACCACCGGCTCGCTGGGAAGCGCGTCGGCGCACCAGCCGAGTACCGCTGCGCACGCCTCGGCGGCGTACCCGCATCCCCACGCCTCCGGCAGGAACATATAGCCGAGCTCGGCCTCTCCGGCATCCGGAAGGACATGACCCGGACGCTCTGCGTCGCGCCGATCGAGCGTGATCATGCCGATCATCGCTCCGTCGAGATCGATCACGAAAGGGCCGGGGCGCCGCCCGGGCACCTCAGGCATCGCGCGTTCGAGCTCATCACACGGTCGAGGTCCACCGATGTAGGTGCCCACCTCTGGCGAGGCGAACAGCTCGATGAACGCCGCACGGTCCCGGGCCTCGGATTCGCGGAGCACGAGCCGTTCGGTCCTGATCGGGGCAGGTGGCCAGGCGCCGGGCCCGAGTCCAGTCATGGCGGGCAACGTATCGCACGCCCGTGAGAGTGATCCGAAAGAGACGGCCCAGCTGCGTCCCGGCGTGTACCTCCTCCCGCGTGGTGAACGTCCGAACCGACTGGCTGAGTTGGGCCGGGCAGCGACGCGGGCGGCGGGATGCGGGGGCCCATGGAGGTCCTCCTCGGCACCGGGCCTGACGGTGGATCAACAGGCCGTCGGTGGCGCATGATGGAGGCGCCCGTCCCGTCAGAAGCGAGGTGCCGCGTCCCGATGAAGCGCAAAACCAGAATCCTCCTGGCGGGCCTGGCTTCCATGGGCGGCGTCGTCGCCGGCGCGGGCCTGCTGCACAACCGCCGGCCTGATCGCAGGGAACGCCTCCACGTCACGGTCTTCAGCGAGCCCGGCTACATGGGCCGCAACAAGAGGCTGACCTGGACCGGCGGCGAGCGCGAGGTCGTCCCGCTCACCCGGGTACAGCTGCCGCGCATTGGCTCGATCAGGCTGGAGCGGCTCGTGTACCGCTTCCAGCCCGGGGTGCGGCTACCGAACCTGTACATCCTGTGGCACGCCCTCACCGAGCGCCCGGACCGCACGGACCCCGAGGGCGGCGTGGCCAGCTTCATCGCCATGCACCAGCTCGCCGGCATGTTCTCGGTGGGCTGGTGGGAGCCGGTCCGCGAGTCCGAGGCGCGGTCGGGAGTGCGGCTCTGGGCCGCGCGCCCCGGCTGTCCGCTGCCCGCGCACGACGAGGGGGACCTTTCCGGTAAGGCGGCTCCCGGCAAAGCGGCGGCTTCCGGCGAGGCGGCCGCTCCCGGCGCCCAGCCCTGGCACGACGTCCTGGCCAACACGCCCGACCTCGGCTCCTGGAGCACCCACACCCGCTACCTCGAACTCGGCTACCACGACGGGAGCGGCCCCCGCAGCTGACCGGCCGCCTGCCTGCCTGCTCCACCCCGCCCCCGCGCCGCCGCGTCAGTGGTCGGCGACGTGGGCGGTCAGACGGGTGATGCGGTCCGCACGCTGATCCAAAAGAGAAGCCCTAATGGTGTGCTCGACGACAGCGAAGACGTACAGGCGCGCCCCGTCAGCGTGCGGACTTCGAAGAGATCGCAGGCGAGAATGGCCTCGGCCTGGCTGCGGAGGGTCGCGTCCCTGCCCTCCCTGATCCCCCGCTACGGCCGGGTCAAGGTCCTCCCGATCACACCGAGCACGCTGTTGGCCTGGCACCGCAAGCTCATCGCCCACCGACGGGACTACTCCCGACGACGCCGCGGTCCCGGACGGCCGCCCACGCAAGCCGCCCTCAAGAAGCTCGTGCTGCGCCTCGCCCACGAGAACAGCCGATGGGGCCATCGCCGGATCCAGGGCGAACTGGCCCGGCTCGGACACCCGATCGCCGCCTCGGCCGTCTGGCAGATTCTCCACGCCGCAGGCATCGATCCCGCACCCCGCCGCGCTGGTCCGACCTGGCGCGAGGTCCTCTCAGCGCAGGCTACCGGGCTGATCGCCTGCGACTTCCTCCACATCGATACCATCGGGCTGCAACGCCTGTACGCCCTGGTCTTCCTCGAGCACCACACTCGGCTCCTGCACATCACCGGCGTCACCGCACACCCAACCGCGACCTGGGCCGACCTCGGTCCACGCGCCGACCATGCATCGACCAGCCCCAGAGTCCCGCGCACTCGCATCCTCGACGGCACGATCAACGAGTACAGATATGCCGCCTGACCAGCGGCGATGATTATTCGAGCCCCACACCACATCCGTTCAGTCCGGTCGGGCAACGAGGACTTCCACACCTTTGCTCTGCAGCGAGTCGAGATCCGGCTCCGGGATGTCGGCATCGACGATGACGAGGTCGAAGGCGGTGACGGGCGCGAGTTGGTACAGCCCACGTCGTCGGAACTTGGTGTGGTCGACCAGGAGGACTCTGCGGTCGCATGCCTCCATCAAGGCTCGCTTGACCGCCACTGTCTCCTGGGACTGGTGGTAGCAGTGACCGCGGGTGATGGCGGTCGTGGAGGCGAACAGGATGTCAGCGTGCAGGGTGCTGACCGCGTCGACGGTCCGGATACCGAGAAAGGCGTCGTAGGCCGGGTAGTACAAGCCGCCCAGTGATATCAGATCGATTCCGGCGCTGCCGGCGAGAAGCTGGGTGACGGGCACGAAGTTGGTGATGACTGTCAGCGGTGCCCGCTGCGGGAGCAGTCCGACGAGGGCAAGGGCGGACGTACTGTCGTCGATGACGAGGGACTGACCCGGTTTGACGAAGGTCAGCGCGGCACGCGCGAGCATGCTCTTCTGCGCCACCATGGCTTGGGTGCGATGCCGGACGTCACCGTGGAATGCCGTCGATGGCTGTGCGGTTGCCCCGCCACGCACCTTTCTGAGCCATCCCTTGCCCTGTAGGTAGTCGAGGTCGCGACGGATGGTCATCGGGGTGACGCCAAACTCGTCCGCGAGTTGCTCGATGCGGACGAAGCCTTCGTCGACAACGCGTGTCTTGATCCGCTCCCGCCTGTCGCTCGGCCCCCGTCCGCCTTCGTCGGCGGCCGGGTGTTCGCTTGCCTCCATGAGACCCCCTGTTCGATCGATGTGAAGAGAACATCCTCGTGCGCTCCGGACTTCACCTGCCGACTGCCTGACTTCCACCTGGAGAGAAGCTGTGACAGCCGGACATGCCCTGTGTTCCCCCTGGGGAGTGTGGTACGCCGCTGTTCAGCCACGCAAGGTAATCAAACACTTCAGGTGATCGAACTGCCAGCAACTCATGTTCGTTTCAGGCTGCCTGTTGACACCTCCGATGACCGTCACGTTACTTGTGCGCTACGTCTTTGTGCGTTGTGGCATAGCTACCGGTTCGCGGCCCCGGAACAAGGAGTGGAACATGAGGAGAACGGCCCATGGTGCTCTCATCGGCGTCGTCGCCCTGAGCGTCCTCACCGCATGCGCTGAGGAACCTACCAAGGCCGTCCAGGGGAAGGCCACGACGGGCAAGGTCGCGTTCCTGATGCCCGACCTCGCCTCCACCCGCTACGAGCAGTACGACGCTCCGTTGTTCAAGAAGCGCATGGCCGAGCTGTGCTCGGGCTGCAAGGTGATCTACCAGAATGCCAACAGCGACGCCTCGCTTCAGCAACAGCAGGCGAACTCCGCCGTGACTCAGGGCGCGAGGGTGATAGTCCTCGACCCGGTCGACTCGACCGCGGCGGCGACGATCGTGCGGACGGCGCAGTCCCAGGGTGTCAAGGTGGTCGCCTACGACCGACCTATAGTCGCGAAGCCGGCGGACTTCTACGTCTCGTTCGACAACGAGGCGATCGGCGCGTCGATCGGGCAGTCACTGATCGATCACCTGAAGGCGACCGGGGCCAAGGGTGGCCTGCTCGAGGTCAACGGGTCTCCCACCGACGCCGCCGCCGGGCTGATCAAGAAGGGCATCCACAAGGCCGTCGATGACAGCGGGTTCGATCTGCTCGCCGAGTACGACGCGCCGAAGTGGTCGCCGGAGAAGGCACAGCAGTGGGTGAGCGGCCAGATCGCACAGTACAAGGGCCGGATCGCCGGCGTGGTGGCGGCCAACGACGGCACCAGCGGGGGCACGATCGCCGCGTTCAAGGCGGCGGATGTGCAGGTCCCGCCGGTCACGGGCAACGACGCCGAGCTGGCGGCGGTGCAGCGCATCATCGCGGGGAGCCAATACAACACTATCTCCAAGCCGATCAAGACCGTCGCCGGGGCCGCCGCGAACGTCGCCTACGAGCTCATGCAAGGGAAGAAGCCGAAGGCCGACACCACGCTGTTCGACACGCCTTCCCAGCTGTTCCAGCCGACCGTCGTGACGCAGGAGAACCTCAAGAAGGTCATCTTCGGCCCCGACGGAGTGCTCAAGACCAAGGACGTGTGCACCCGGCAGTACGCCGCCGACTGCCGCCGACTGGGCATCAAGTAGCGGTCTTCGCCTTGGAGGAGAGCGGGCCATGAGTACGGGCACAGCGGTTCCCCGCGAGAACACGGACACCGCGTTGTCACTGCGGGGCATATGCAAGCACTTCGGCGCGGTCGCCGCGCTCACCGACATCGACCTCGATGTCGCGGCCGGCGAGGTGGTGGCCATCGTCGGGGACAACGGGGCCGGCAAGTCCACGCTCGTGAAAGTCCTTTCCGGAGTGTACGCGGCCGACTCGGGGAAGATCTTCTTTCACGGCGACGAGGTCTTTATGGGCTCGCCCGCCGAGGCCCACGCCATGGGAATAGCCACGGTCTTCCAGGACCTGGCGCTGTGCGAGAACCTCGACGTCAAGGCGAACCTGTTCCTGGGCCAGGAACTCCGGCCGTGGATGCTGGACGAGGTCGTCATGGAGAAGCGCTCGTGGGAACTGCTGCGCGAGCTGTCGGCGAAGATCCCGTCACTCGACGTGCCGGTGGCCGCTCTCTCGGGCGGCCAGCGGCAGACGGTCGCCATCGCGCGGTCACTGCTCAGCAGCCCCAAGGTCGTCCTGCTCGACGAACCGACGGCGGCCCTGGGCGTCGCACAGACGGCCGAGGTGCTGAACCTGGTCGAGCGGCTCAAGGACAACGGACTCGGCGTGGTGATGATCAGCCACAACATGGAGGACGTCCGGGCGGTCGCCGACCGTGTCGCCGTCCTCAGGCTGGGCCGCAACAACGGCGTGTTCGACGCCAGGGACGTCTCGTCCGAGGAGATCGTCGCCGCGATCACCGGCGCGGCCGACAACGTGGTGTCACGGCGGGCCGCCCGCCACACGCTCGCCCAGCGGGAAGAGAAGGAACAGCCGTGAGTACTACTGAGGACAATCGGGTGGCGCCGCCCGCCGATCTGCGAGACGAGCGTCTCGCGACCCCGCGGGACATCGCCGACCACGTTCGGGCGGGAGTGCGCCGGGTCCGGGACGGAGACCTGGGCGCGCTGCCCGTCATCGCTGGCATCGTGGTGATCTGGACCATCTTCCAGGTGCTGAACCCCACGTTCCTGTCCAGCACCAACCTGGTGAACCTGTCCTTCGACATGGTTCCCATCGGCGTCATCGCGCTGGGGATCGTGTGCGTCCTGCTGGTCGGCCAGATCGACCTCTCCGTGGGATCGGTCAGCGGCCTGTCGGGGGCGATCACCGCCGTCGTGATGGTCCGGTTCGAGCAGCCGACCTGGCTGGCCGTCCTCGCGGCCGTGGCCGCCAGCTGCCTGATCGGGTGGCTCTACGGCCAGGGATTCAACCGCGTCGGGGTGCCCAGCTTCGTGGTCACCCTGGCCGGTCTGCTGGCCTTCCTCGGGGTGCAACTGCTGGTGCTGCAGGGCGAGAACGCGATCAACCTCCCCTTCGACTCCACCCTCGTCAAGTTCGCGCAGCTGTGGTTCGTCCCCGACTGGCTGGCCTACACGCTGGCAGTGGCGGCCGGAACGGGGTTCTCCGCCGCCGGATGGGTGCGCGCCCGTACGCGGCGCCGCGCGGGACTCTCGGCGCAGTCGCCGCAGTGGCTCGTCGCGAAGTCGCTGCTGCTGCTGGCCGCACTGCTGTTCATGGTCTCCTACCTGTGCCGCACCCGTGGCGTCGCCTGGATGTTCGTCCTCTTCGTCGCCCTGGTGCTGACGCTGAACTATGTGCTCACCCGGACCAAGTACGGGCGGTCCGTCTACGCGGTCGGCGGCAATGCTGAGGCCGCCCGCAGGGCGGGTATCAACGTGCGGCGCGTGTACACGTCGGTGTTCGTCATCTGTTCTGGCCTGGCCGCGCTCGGCGGAGTCCTGGCCGCGTCGCGGCTCGCCGCGGCGAACCAGAGCGCCGGCGGCGGAGACGTCAATCTCAACGCCATCGCCGCGGCGGTGATCGGCGGCACGAGCCTGTTCGGCGGCCGCGGCTCGGCCTTCGCCGCCCTGCTCGGCACCCTCGTCATCCAGTCGATCTCCAGTGGTCTCACCCTGCTCAACCTCGACTCGTCCTACCGGTTCGTGATCACCGGCTTGGTCCTGTTCATCGCCGTAGGCCTGGATGCCGTAGCCCGCCGGTCGCGGCAGGCACACGGCCGGGGGTGAAACGGATGACCGCGATCGCCATCGACGCGGGCACCATCACCATCGAAGCGGTGGGATACGGCGACGACGGAACGGAGCTGGCGGTGAGCCGTCGGCCCACCCGGGTCGCTCGGCCCACCCAGGCTGGGCCGAGCAGGACATGGCCGAGGTGTGGGACGCGGTGTGCGAGGCCGTCCGGGAGGTCGTCGCCGCACTCCCGGACGGTACCGGACATGGTTGCCCTCACCGCCCAGGGCGACGGTGCCTGGATAGTCGACGGCCGGGGCGGCCCACTGCTCCCGCGGTGCTGTGGCACGACGGCCGGGCGGTGGCCCAGGTCAGCGTGTGGGAGCAGGACGGGGTGGTGGCGGGCGCAGGTCGCACAGGGTAGTCGGCCACAACGGTCTCGTCCTCAAGCGCCGGACGGGCTGTTGTGGCCGACTCGGGTTCGAGCGGGGGACGGCCGGCGAGCGTCCCCGCATGGCCCGGCGGGCGCGGAGCGGTCAGCGCACCGTCAGGCGCCGCAGGCGTGACACCGCCGCATGCGCCGACCCGTCGACCTCGAGGCTGACGTAGCGGGCCGTCTCGCAGGCGGTCAGCCGGCGCACGCGGCCCCGGCCGGTGAGGGTCCTGGCGTCCCGGTAGGTGATGCCGTCCGTGCTGAAACCGGCCTTCGCGCCCGGCGCCGCGCCCGCCGTCCACTCGGTCTCCACCAGGCGGACCGGGCGGACCGCGCCGAGGTCCACCACCATGCGGCCGCGCGTGCCCGGCTTCCACGCCGTGTGGGCGTCGCCGTCCACCGCCGCCGCGGGGTCGGACATGCCCTCCGGCAGCGGGCTCGTGGGAAAGACGGTCCTGCCAAGGGCCAGGTCGTCGTGCGGGTGGGCGGCCGCGCCGTCCAGGACGACGGTGATCGTCCGGCCCGCTCTGACGACGGCGACCCTGCTGCGCCCCTGGGCCCGGACGCGCAGGGCGCAGGAGGCCCCGGACAGGCGCACGGTCGCGCCGTCGACGACCTGGACTCGCAGGCCCGACGGCAGGCGTCGGCTCGTGAGGGGGGTGAGCGTGAAGCGCGGGGCCAGCACGACCGCCGTGGCGGCGGGCAGCGCGGCCTCGAAGGACGTGCCGTCGGCGGTCAGCCTCTGCGTGCCCTCGAAGACCACCGTGTCCGTGCCGGTGCGCGGGATCGTGATCCGCGTCCTGACGGACTCGCCGGAGAGGTTGAACAGGGTCAGGTGCCCGTCCGTCAGCGTCGTGCGCACCTCGGTGGCCTCCGCCGTGGGTGCGGTCCCCCGGGCGATCGCGCGCAGCTTCCCGGCCGACGTGCCGGGGAAGCCCTCGACGAGGAGAGGTACCGTCGGGCCGTCGCCGAGGACGATCTTGTCGTCGTAGACGCCGATCGGGTTCCGGCCCTCACGCACCACGAGCCCGGCGCGTCCCTCGACGTCGAGCCAGCCGCCGCGGCTGCTCACCGCCGGCCTCGGCCCGGTCGCCAGGTCCCTCCAGTCCCGGCCGTCCGCGGAGCCCTGGATGCGGTAGGCGCGGCCGGCCGCCGATTCCCAGCGCAGGGTGACCCGTTCGATCCGGCGCTCGACGCCGAGGTCGACGGCCAGCCAGCTGTCGGCGCGCGGACGGTCGGCCCTCGACACCGCCCAGCGGGTGGCCGCCTCGCCGTCGACCGCGAGCGGTGCGCCCTTCCCGGCGTCGGCCGACGAGGCGGTGGCGGACCCGCCGCGCGCGAGGTCCGCGCCCTGGGCGCCGTCGCGCACCTCGAAGGCGTACAGGGAGTACCCGTAGGCCGGGTCGGGCCGCACGCCGAGCATGCGAACGTGGCGCACCGTCGTGGGTGTGAAGCCGAGGTCGTCGACCCGTCCGGCGGGTGTGTCGGTGGAGGTGTCACGGGCGCGGACGGTCGCCTCGCCCTCCTCGAAGCGGTAGGTGCGCGCGCCGTCGAGCCCCGGCATACCGGGCATCGTCAGGTTGTGCACGTCTAGGTGGCCCTCCGCGTCGGCGGTGCCGCTGCTCGCGTAGACGACGGCGCCCGTCGGGAGCGTCGCGAACCCGGCCCAGCCGCCGTCGAGGCGCAGGAGCGTCGCGCTGCCGTCGAAGCCGTCGCACAGGGACTCGTACACGCGCACGGTACGGCCCTGGACCTTCGCGGCGGTGGCGGGCAGGAACATCGGGGTCGCGCCGCTGAGCCGGAACAGCCAGTCGTCGTGCCCCGGCTGCCAGGCGAACTTCACGAACCCGGGCTTCGTCACGGCACCGGCCCACGCGGTTCGCGACTGGTGCGACACCAGTCCGGGCCCGGTCCCGAAGTCCGTGACACCGGAGGCCTGCGCGAACAGTTCCTCGCGCGACAGCGCCTTGACGGGCGGCCCGGACGCCGCCGCCCACACGTGCAGCAGGTAGCTGATCGCGATCTCGGCGCGTGCCTCCGGCTCGTACTTCGGCTCCCCCGAGAACTTCGCCATCCGGTGCTCGGGCGGGTACTGCTGGTACGCCTCCAGCCGCGACACCAGCTCCTGCTCCGCGCGCGCCGCGGCCCGGTCGCGCATCACCTGGGAGAGGAAGGCGAGCGGGATGACGTCCCTGCCGTAGAGGTGCTCGCGGTCGTTGACCATCGGCATCAGCGGTTCACCCGCGTCGCTCATGACGCCCAGCAGCGTGCGCCACAGCGGCTGGGCGTTCGGCTGCCGTGCGAGGACCTGCGGGAGGGGGCGTCCGGCGGCAAGGAAGTGCGCGGCGTTGCGGCCGGAGGTGCGCCACAGCTCCTCTTGGTAGTGCGGGCCGAAGGAGCCGTGGTTCTCGACGATGAAGGTGTCGTACAGGTTGCGGGCGGTGTTCTCGGAGACGGCGACGCCGTCCACGCGGGCGGGGTTGGCGAGGTCGGCGGGCGGCAGCCCCGCCTCGTTGCGCGACCAGATGCCGTACCACGTGGCCCAGTCGGCGGCGCGGCGGTCGTCGTGGGCCCACGCGAGCGCCGGTGCGAGGGTCTGCGCGTACAGGCCCATCTCTTCCAGCTTGGTGTCGCCGACGTGTCCGCCGCTCAGGCCGTTCGGCGTCCAGTCGCCCGAGGCGGGGTCGTCGCCGCTGCCCAACGACACGGTGTAGGCGGCCTGTTCGCGGACGATGGTCTCGACGTTCTTCTGCGTCGCGGTGTCGAGGTCCTTCCACAGCAGCCGGGCGGCGAGGACGAAGTACGACTGGAAGGTGGTGTCGAAGAAGAGCGTGCGGCCCCACTCGTTGCCGCCGGTGAGCCGGTTCGACGCGGCGAAGTGACGGATAGTGGCGAGCGTGCGCCGCTTGAGGGTCTCCCGGTCGGTGCCCGCGCGCGCCGCGTCGTAGGTGCCGTGGGTGAGCAGGACCGCGTGGCCGAGGACCACGGCGAACCCGAAGTCCTTGGCCCGGTAGTGGCCCTGGGCCTCGTCCCACTGCGTCTCGGACCACCGGGTGTGGTCCAGGAGCACCCGCAGGTAGGTGGCCGCGACGGCGCCGGGCAGCGTGTCCGTGCGGCCGTGCGCCGCGTGGGCGCTCGCGGCTCCGGTGAGCGGGGGCAGGGCAGCCAGCGCGCCCGTGAGACCGGCGAGGTGCAGGAAGCGGCGGCGGTCGAAGGGCAGGGATTGGTGTGACACGGAGCGACACCTCGGAGACTGGACAACGTTGTCAGAGCAAAGGTGCCGCATATTCTTCGGCGGTCCCGGTCTGCGCGTCAACGGGTGTGACGTCAGCCATTCACCGGTTTTCGCGGGGTGCCGTCCGTGCGACCGGCGTGTTCCGGGCAGGCCTCGTCGACCGGTGGGGCAGGGCCGCCCACCGGCCGTGCCGGGGGTCCTGCAGCGGTCCGGGCCGCTGCCCGCGTCACAGCCGAACCCTGAGCCACCTCAGCTTCGCCGCCGCCTGGTACGGCCCGCCGCCCTCGTGGGCCCAGGCGTTGAAGGCCGCGAACACGGTGGAGGGCTGGCACGTCTGGTCCTCAGGGGCGGTGGAGAAGAGCGCGGGTGCCCGGCCGCGAGCGGCGAAGTGGACACCGTCGAAGCAGGAGAGCGTGCGCAGCGCTTCCTCGGTGCGACCGCGATGCGTGCGGAGGAACAGGCCGATCTCCTGGTATGGGCCCGAGTCCGTCAGGGTGACGGCGCGCGGGACGTCGCACAGGAACGGCACGTCCGGGGCGACCGCCAGCAGGTCGGGGACCAGCGCTCCCACCGCGATGGAGATTGTGGGTGCCGAAAACCTCATCCGTAGGCTGTGAACCGCAGGGTTAAGGATGCGCCTGAGAGTCACCGGGCTGGTACGCCGGGATGATCCATCACGCTGCGCCGACTCCTCTACCTCACGCTTACCAACGCGTTCGCTCTCCTACGGCTGCTGCCGATGAGCGACACCGACAAGAACGTCGAGACTCTCACCCTGCACCACCAACTGACCGTCCTTCAACGCCAGGTCGCGCACTCGTGGCCCTCGCGCCTGTGCCCCGCCGATCGACCATCCAGACAAGTGCCGGCTTGACGATCCTCCTCAGTCATTGCACCAGCCAGTTCTGGGCACGGGAGAAATCCTGGTGCCCCGCATCGACGGCGGACTTCGGTGAGTCTGCCTCAGGGGCGAGCCGAGAGACCGGTTTGTCCCATTCGCCGTCGCCGAGGATCAGGACCGGGTCGAACATGACGACAACCCCGGCCAGGATCAGGAAGATGACAGGGCCCAGCAGCATGGGCAGCAGGAGCGAGACTCCAGACGGGCCGTCGGCCGCCTGCGCCGGGCCGGTGTGGAGGTGGATGCTCATGGCGGCCATGCCGGTGTAGTGCATACCGGAGATCGCCAGGCCCATAACAAGGCTGGCGCCGAGGGACCGCAGGAAGCCGCGGACGGAGACTGCGGCCCACAGCGCTGCCGTCGCGGCGACGAGGGCGATGACCACCGACAGGGCCACGGTGAGCTTGTCGTAGCGGATGTCGCCGTTGAGCCGCATCGCGGACATCCCGAGATAGTGCATGGCGGCGACGCCCAGCCCGGTGATGCCGCCAGCCAGAGTGAGGGTGGCCGGGGCGGCACCGCGGTAGCCGACGATCAACACGCCCGCCGAGACCACCACGATCGCAACCACCAGACTGAGCACAGTCAGCGGAACGTCATAGGTGATGGGCGTCTGGCGCACGGAGAAACCAGTCATGGCGATAAAGTGCATCGTCCAGATGCCGCAGCCCAGAGAGACGGCCCCCAGGGCGAGCCACCCCAGCCTCCATCCGGGGGCGCGGTGCACTGTGCGCACCACGCAGCGCAGCCCCAGGGCCGATCCCAGGCAGGCCATCACGTAGGCGGCCACCGGCGTGACCAGTCCGTAGCTGAAACCGTCGATCGCGCCGTTCATCCACGCCCTCCCCTATTTCCGTAGTTGAGACATTGAGGCTGTCCTCAGCCACAGGCAGCAAGCCCTTACCGCTAGTAGCAGTTGAGCCTTACACGATCGTTATTGGCGTCATATGACCACTGAAAGTGCCGGTGGTCTTTACTCAATCTGGCAGCGACGAACTGCACACATGGCTACGACAGAATCGCCTAAAGACACACGAGCCTGCGGGTGCCGATACATCATCCACGCAGGTCGGGAGCCTGATCACGGCTCTTCGGCTCTCCTCGACATTCGCCCCAAGTGCCTTCACCCGCAAAGGTGCGCGATCTTGGTGGTTAATTCCAACTCCTATGCTATGAGGTGGAGTTGGAGTCGGGCGAGGTGGCTGTGGTTGGCGCGGTCGAGGGGGTGGCCGTTCCACCAGGCATGGAGTCGGATGAGGTTGAGGGCGGTGGTGCTGGTGGCGTGGTCGAGGTGTGTCTTGGCAAGGCCGCGGTAGCGGGCTCGGCGCAGGCCGGTGGTGTGGGTCGCCTGGCGGATGGCGCCCTCGACCCCGGCGCGGAGTGCATAGTCGCGCTGCCAGGTTCCGTCCTGTTGCTGGGCGCGGGCGGTGCGGATGGCCTCGGTGAGCTCACGCGGGTAGAGGCTGAGCCGGCGGCCCTTTCGTGAATTGGTGCACTGCTCCTTGACCGGGCAGGGGATGCATTCCAGGGCGGCGAAGGCGACGACGGTCTTGGGCACGCCCTCCTGGACGACGTCGTTCCAGGTGGCGCTGATCTTTCCGGTCGGACAGACGGCTCGTTTACGATCCCAGTCGATGGTGAAGTCGTGTGCGGTGAAGCCCTGTTGGGCCTTGGCCTGGCGGGAGGTGTCGAGCAGGACCGGGGTGACCAAGGCGATGCCGTAGTCCTTGGCGGACGAAACGATCAGATCGGCGCTGGGGTAGCCGGAGTCGAGGTAGTGCCGGGCAGGCAGCAGGTGGCGGCGGCGAAGGGCCTGGTGGATCGTGTCCAGGGCTTTGCTGTCCGGCAGGGTGGAACAGGTGGTCGTGACGTTGGTGATCAGGTTCGGGCGGGTCGGCCGGTCGCCGTCGGCCTGCGGGTGGCAGGTCTGTGAGACGTGCAGCTTGTAGCCGTTCCAGAACAGGTCACGCTTGGCGGACCAGCGAGTGTCGGTGTCGTAGGGGGAGGCCAGGCGGGCCGGGGCGGGCGGCAGGCCGTCGCCGCCGTCCTCGGTGCGCTCGCGCTGCCGGATCCGCAGCCTGCCGGCCCGGTCGGTGGTGCGGGTGTGGTTCTGCACCAGCACGCACCGTAGGGTCTGCACTGCGGGCAGCTCGCGCAGCCACCCCGGCGAGGCGGGGGCGTAGACGGCTTGCAGCAGCGTGTAGCCGTCGGCGGCGTAGGCGAGCGCGAGTTCGTGCTGCTTGGTCTTGGAGGCAGGCAGTCGCCAGTTGTCGATCCGGTCCGCGTAGCGGTGGCTCCAGTCCTCTACCACCAGCACCTCATCGACCCATTCGGGGCATGCGGCGGCCAGCGCGTTCAGGGCCGCGCGGACGCTCTCGCCGACCAGCTCGAGTCGGTTCAGATCGCGCACCGCGGCAACGATGTGCGTGGAGTCGGTGCGCTGGCTGCCGGCCGCCCGCACCAGATCCAGGGTGTGCAGGCGCTCCAGCAACAGGTCCAGCACACGTTCCTCCAGGCCGTGGGCGACAACACGGGAGCGGAACTCTGCGGTCGCCGCCGCCGCGAAGGACCAGGACATCGTCGTCAGCGCTGTCGGCGGCGGTGACGGCCCCGGCCACATCGCCACCATCAAGCCTGCCGCCGTCGCCCTCACCGAAGGACTGCGGACCCTCGGCGGGCAGGCACCCCGCCTGATCACCGTCGGCGGCGCCGGCTCCCTGCGCACCCCCGACGGCAAGCAGGTGTGGGACGCCCCGGGCCTGCCCGACTTCCTGCTGCAGATCATGCACGCCCACGGCGACGCCCTCGACTACTACCGGACCGTCACCGACGTCGACTGGACCAACATCAGCCCCGCGGCCATGATCGAGCCCGGCACCCGCACCGGCAGCTACCGCACCGCCCTGGACGACCTCATCACCGACGACGACGGCAACAGCACCATCACCGTGGAGGACTACGCGGTCGCCCTCCTCGACGAGATCGAGCAGCCCAGCCACCGCCGGCAGCGCTTCGCCGTCGGCTACTGACCGACAGGCGCACAGGCTTTTCGGCCCGCCACTTCCCCGCGGCCCGCCACTTCCCCGCGGCCTGAGGACCCCCGGAGGTCCGGCGCGAGCACCTACCGCCGAAGATCCCCGCCGCCGCCCTCACCGAGTTCCAGGGCACGGGGCACCTCTCCCCGCTAGAGGTACCCGATCAAATTGCCCCATCCATCAACAAGCCGTTTCCCGTCCAGCAAGGAGTCAGACCTGATGAACACGCCGATTGCCTCCAACGAGCACCCCCGAGGTACCGCCACCCCGCAGGAGCACGCCCAGCTCTTCGTGCGCTACATCGAGGAGCGCGATCTGGACGGCCTCGTCTCGCTGTATGAGCCCAAGGCACTCGTCCAGAACGAACCGGGCACCGCACTGACCGGCACGGACGCCATCCGCGTAGGCCTGGGCCAGCTCCTCGACTCTCAGGCCCAGGTGAAGCTTGCCCTGCGTAAGATCCACATCGTGGATGACATCGCGCTTGTCTCGCACGACGTGACCACTACCGCGCCGGACGGCACCACCCACCAGACCGTCAGCACCGAGGTCCAGCGTCGGCAGGCCAACGGCCGATGGCTGCACGTCGTCGACGACCTCTTCTTCGGCTGACCCGCAGCGCCATCTTCACTGGGGTGGGAGCCCGCTCTGAACTCCGGTTGGCTCTCTGCTTAGTCGGGTAGCAGGCTCATGGCAACGTGACCCGGCTACCCGACTTATTCGTGGTCGGTGGAGAGGGCGACGTGCCGCCAGGCGTCCATCTCCTTGCGGAAGGTGTCCAGCTTGGCGTCGAAGGCTTGCAGGGTGTCGGCTCCGAGCTGGAGGCGTAGGGGCGGCTCGGGGGCGGCCGCCATCTCCACGATGGCGCGGGCGGCCTTGGCCGGGTCGCCGGGCTGGGCGTGGTTGAGCCCCGTAGCGGCTTCACGCATGGTGCCGACGGTGGCCGCGTAGTCGTCGATCACGTCGGTGTCGGTGTGCAGGCTGGCCGGGTCGAGGAAGTCGGTGCGGAAGAAGCCCGGCTCCACGAGCGTCACGTGGACGCCGAGGGGCGCCAGTTCGGCGTGGAGGGTCTCGGTGAATCCCTCGACGGCGAACTTCGTGGAGGCGTAGATGCCCCAGCCCGGCGCGGTGGCGAAGCCCACGATGGAGCTGATGTTGATGACGTGCCCGGAACGCAGGCGCCGCAGTAGCGGTAGCACGGCGCGCTGGACGGCGAGGGGACCGAACACGTTGGTCTCGTACACCGCGCGCACCGCGGCGTCGTCGGACTCTTCCACGGCGGCGAGCAGGCCGGTGCCGGCGTTGTTGACCAGGACGTCGATGCGTCCGAACCGTTCGACTGCTGCGTCGACAGCCGCCTGGATGCTCTCGGGGTCGGTGACGTCCAACGGCACGGCCAGCAGCGCATCACCGGCGTCGGGGAGCTGCTCGCGGACGGCTTCCGCGTTCCGTGCGGTTGCCGCCACCTGATGTCCTGCCGCGAGCGCCGCGCGCGTGATTTCCAGGCCGAATCCACGGGACGATCCTGTGATGAACCAAACACTCATTGTTTTCTCCTGCGTTTCAGGCGGTGTGTGAGTCGTAGAACGCCCGGTTCCGGGCGACGAAGCTCTCGACATCGAGGGGGTCGGTGCCGCCGATCTTCTTCACGAGGTCGTTGGTGCCGGCGAAGACGCCGTTGCGGTAGTCGACCGCGACGGCGAGAAGGTGCTGGATCAGGTGCTCCGGCGCTCCGCGGTTTTCGAGGATGGTCCTGAACTCGTCGAGACTGATGGGCACGTAGGTGACCTGACGGCCGAGCGCCTTCGACATCTTCTCGGCGATCTCGTGGTGGTTGAGCTCCACCGGCCCGTACAGCGGGTAGATCTTGCCGACGTGCGGGGCGGGGTCCTCCAGGATGGCCGCGATCACCCTTGCCTGGTCACTGGCAGCGATCGGGGCATGGCGTCCGTCGGCGAAAGGAAACCGCAGCTCGCCACTCCCGTCCCACATGTTGATCAGCCACTGGGCGAAGAAGGTCGGACGGATGTGGGTGGCGGCCACCGGGAAGCGGTCCAGCACACGCTCCGCGACCCAGTGCTGGCGTGCCGCGTTGCTGGCGGAATCGCGGCGGGCGGAGACTTGCGACATGTTCACGATCGCCTGCACCCCGTTCTCCTCCGCCGCCAGGGCCACGTTCGCCGTGGCGTCCATCAGGCCAGGAAGGATCGGATAGGTGAAGTACAGGGCATCGATCCCCTTCGTCGCCTCCGCCAAGGAGTCGAGGTCCTGGACATCGCCTTCCACAAGCTCTGCCCCGAGGCCGGCAAGCCTCTCGGCACGTTCGTCGATCCGGCGGACGAGCGCGCGGACGTGGTGGCCGCGCTGAAGCAGCAGTTCGGCGGTGTGGCCACCGGTCTTGCCGGTCGCCCCAATCACGAGCAGATTGCGTTCCATGAGGGTGATTTCCTTTTTCCGGGCACAGCCCCCTCCGCGTAGGGACGAAGGAGCTGTGCCAGGCCGACGGGCCGTCTCAGTGCGAGGTGCATCGGAGGCAGACCCTGGGCGGTCTTGCTGGCTAATCCATTCGCGGCCAGTGGACAGCGCCGGTCGCATCAGGAAGTTGATCTACTGACGGTCCTGAGGGTTCAGGCGGTGTGCAGGTCGAAGGCCGCCCGGTTCTGGGCGACGAAGCTCTCGACATCGAGGGGGTCAGTGCCGCCGATCTTCTTCACGAGGTCGTTCGTGCCGGCGAAGACGCCGTTGCGGTAGTCGACCGCGACGGCGAGAAGGTGCTGGATCAGGTGCTCCGGCGCTCCGCGGTTTTCGAGGATGGTCCTGAACTCGTCGAGGTCGATGGGCACGTAGGTGACCTGACGGCCGAGTGCCTTCGACATCTTCTCGGCGATCTCGTGGTGGTTGAGCTCCACCGGCCCGTACAGCGGGTAGATCTTGCCGACGTGCGGGGCGGGGTCCTCCAGGATGGCCGCGATCACCTTTGCCTGGTCGCTTTCAGCGATCGGGGCATGGCGTCCGTCCGCGAAGGGCAGGCGCAGTTCGCCGGTCCCGTCGGCCCAGGTATCGATCAGCCACTGGGCGAAGAAGGTCGGACGGATGTGGGTGGCGGCCACCGGGAAGCGGTCCAGCACACGCTCCGCGACCCAGTGCTGGCGTGCCGCGTTGCTGGCGGAATCGCGGCGGGCGGAGACTTGCGACATGTTCACGATCGCCTGCACCCCGTTCTCCTCCGCCGCCAGGGCCACGTTCGCCGTGGCGTCCATCAGGCCAGGAAGGATCGGATAGGTGAAGTACAGGGCATCGATCCCCTTCGTCGCCTCCGCCAAGGAGTTGAGGTCGAGGACGTCGCCTTCCACGATCTGCGCCCCGAGGCCGGCAAGCCTCTCGGAGCGCTCATCGACTCGGCGGACGAGCGCGCGGACGTGGTGGCCGCGCTGAAGCAGCAGTTCGGCAGTGTGGCCACCGGTCTTACCGGTCGCCCCGATCACCAGAAGATTGCGTTCCATCATGATGGCTTTCCGTTTCCATAGAAGTGTCGGTGTGGGGAAGTGGGCCCTTTGAGCGGGTGCCGCGCGGGCTCAGGGAGAGGTCGTGCGATGTCCGTCGGGCAGGCGGAACAGTTCGAAGAACAGCCGGGCGGTGTCAGACTCGCCGTCCACGACGAGTCGTCCTGAGGCCACCGCGTCATCGACGGCGACCTGCCCCTTCGCAAGGGCGTAGAACGTTTCCTTGTCGCAGATCAGGCGCAGATTGGGCGTCACCGGCGCCGGGCCGGTCTCCACCCGTACGTGCTCGCCGTCGCCCTGCAGCCACAGCGTCTCCTCGCCGACCACCAACTCTGTGAGCGTGTCGAAGTGCGCCGCCTCTCCCGGAGCTGTAAGGCGCATCGCCACCACGGACCAGGCGGCGCGATCGGTGTAGCCGGGCGGCGGGTCTCCCAGACCTGCGCCCCACTCGGCGAGGCCGGCGAGGACGGGCATCAACGCTTCGCCCCGGCCGGTCAGTTCATAGGCGGCGACGCGGCCCGGGCCCGGCAGCGTGGTGCGACGCAGCACGTCATGTTGTTCGAGGTGCTTGAGGCGTGCGGCCAAAAGGCTGGTCCCCATGCCCGGCAGGGCCGACAGGAGGTCTCCGTAGCGGCGGGGCCCCAGTGCAAGCTCCCGCACGATCAGCAGTGTCCACCTCTCACCCAGCACATCAAGCGAGCGGGCGATGAAACAGGTCTGTTCGTAGGAGCGGCTCATCCTGCCGCCTCGGCCGGCGACGTCGCCAAGCGCGCGGAAGGCGTCGGCATCGCGGCGGGTACAGGAGCGGACAGGCTGACCCTGCCCAGCAGGTCAGGGATGACTCGCTGCACCTGCACCCGCTGTACGTCGAGTTCGCCGCCGCGTCGGCCCGCTGGCTCGGACGCGAACTCGGCCATCCGGGCGGCAGCGCGGCGTGCTTCGGCGCTGTCTGCTACGCCGTTCACCAGATAGAAGTGCTCAATGATCACTCCCACCGCAGAACGGCGGCGGAATCCGACCATCCACTTATTATCACTCATCGACCTTCTCCTTCGGTCGCGCCCACGTGCCTGGAACCAGAGACTGATGGCGCTACTTCTAGAACATGTAGTTGTTGCTACTTCTTTTAGAACTAGCGCGAGGCCGAGAACCTTCCCGGTACGGCTGACAAATTTCGGTGCGCCTCAGGGACAAGCGGAAGCGAGGGGTTCGCGATCGGGCGGCCCCGGCTCTCCGGCCCGCACCAGGCCCTCTTGCACCCCGATGGCCCGCGTTCAGTTGGCGCCGACTGCTGGTGACCCCGCGCGGTTGGGAGGAGGCCCTGCTGTCAGGACGCGCGGCGGGGGTGGAGGGCGAGCAGGGCGACGCCCGCGGTCAGGCCCGCGCCGGCCTGGACCCACCAGGCATGGTCGAATCCCGTGAGCGTGGGCTGGGCCGTGAGGGCGACGAGCACAGCCACGCCGACGGCGCTGCCGATCTGCCGGCTCATGTTGAGCACGGCGCTGCCGGTGGTGGCGCGTTCGGGTGCGAGGGTGCCGGCGGCGGCGAACATCGGCGCCTGGGCCAGGCCGCCGGCCAGGCCCACCAGGATGAGGCCCGGGAACATGCCGCTCCAGTAGTCGGGGGTGGTGTGCACGGTCGCGAGCCAGTAACCGGCGGCGAGCGCCATGGCGATGGTGCCGGTGACGGCGGGGACGATGCGCCCGAAGCGGCGCTGGATGGGACCTGCGTTCATCGCGAAGGCGATCGAGGCCAGGGGCGCCGGGGCGATGGACACACCTGCGCGCAGCGGGCTGAAGTGCCAGACCTCCTGCATGAACATGGCGGTGCTGAGCAGGACGATGGCGAAGCCGACGTAGAACAGGAACAGGGCCGCGGTAGCGGCGGTGAACGGCCTGCTGGTGAACAGCTGCTTCTCGATCACCGGCGCCTTGGCACGCAGGGTTCGCTCGATGGTCGCGGCCCCGGCCAGGACGGCGGCGGCGAACAGTGCCAGGGTGCGTGCGTCGGTCCAGCCCCACCCGGATCCCTGGACGGTGGCGAGCACCAGCAGGCTCACGGCCAGCAGGAGTGTGACGGCGGAGACGGGATCCGGCACAGGAGCGCCCTTGGGCTGGCGCACCTCGGGCAGGAGCAGCGCGCCGGCGACGAGGGTGGCGATCCCGATGGGAACGTTGATCAGGAAGATCCACCGCCAGTCGAGGCTGACCAGCAGCCCGCCGACGGGTGGGCCGGCCGAGGCCGCGATCGCGCCCACGCCGGCCCACAGGCCGACCACGAGGGTGTGCTGCCGCTTGGGGAAGCTCGGGTAGAGCAGACCGAGCGAGGTCGGCACGATCATCGCCGCGCCGACAGCCTGGACCGCGCGGGCACCGACCAGCACGCCGAGATTCGGCGCGGCAGCCGCGACGGCGGAGCTGAGGGTGAACACCCCCACCCCGCTGAGCAGCACCTTCTTGCGCCCCCACTGGTCCGCGATCCGGCCCGCGGGTACGAGTACGGCAGCGAACACGATCGCGTAGGCCGACAGAACCCACGACACGCCGGCAACGCTCGAACCCGGGAACGACCTGCCGATCCCGTCGAGGGCGACGTTGACGACGAAGAAGTCGAGCTGTGCCATGAACGCGACCGCGCCGAGCACCGCCATGATGCCCCAGCGGCGCGGGTGGCCCGTCTCGGTGGCGGCCGGGGTCGGGACGGCGTGCGGCGCCAGAGCGGCCGCCTGCAGTGAAGCCTGTGTGGACATCCCGTCCGCTCCTTACAGAGAAATGGGCTTGAGAGCCCTTTTTGAGTCCACCCCCATGAGACGTCCAAAAAAATGGGCTGTCAAGCCCTTTCTCGTGGTAAGGTTGCCGCCATGAGTACCACCAGCGATGCGCCGGCCAGGAAGCTGACCCCCAAGGGCCTGGCCACGCGCGAGCGCATCGTCAAGGCGGCCGCCGAGCTGATCTACGAACACGGGGTGCAGAACACCAACAACGAGCAGATCCGCGCGGCCGCCGGGGTCAGCGGCTCCCAGTTGACCCGCCACTTCCCCGCCAAGGAGTCCCTGGTGCGCGCGGTGCTCGCCTGGCGCGCCGACGGCATCCTCGCCCGTCATCAGTCACCCGAGCTGGGCGAGCTGGACAGCTTCGCCGCCCTGCGCCTGTGGGCCGACTCCTACATCGCTTCGCGGGAGGCGTTGCGCGGCGGGTGTATTTTCGGCTCCCTGGCCGCCGAGGTCGTCAAGGCCGAACCTTCCCACCGCGACGCGGTGACCGACGGCTTCGAACGGTGGCAGGAGCTGTTCCGGTCCGGCCTGAGCAAGATGCGCGAGCGCGGCGAGCTGCGGCCGGAGGCGGACCCGGTCGCGCTCACTCACCTGCTCGCGGCTGCGTTCCAGGGCGGAATGCTGCTGGACCAGGCCGCTGGCGAGTCCACGCCGCTGCGCGACGCGCTGTACGGGGCCCTGGCCTACATCGAGTCATTCGCCGCCGAGCGCTAACCGTTCTGACCGGGCAAACGTCGGATGGACCAAGGCCGGCGGCGTGGGTGCCGAAAACCTCATCCGTAGGCTGTGACCCGCAGGGTTAAGGATGCGCCTGAGAGTCACCGGGCTGGTACGCCGGGATGATCCGTCATGCTGCGGCGACTCCTCTACCTCACGCTTACCAACGCGTTCACTCTCCTACGGCTGCTGCCGATGAGCGACACCGACAAGAACGTCGAGACTCTCACCCTGCACCACCAACTGGCCGTCCTTCAACGCCAGGTCGCCAAACCCCGGCTCACTCCGCCCGACCGCACATTCCCCGCCGCCCTGCTCCACCGACTCCCCCGCACCACACTCCCGCGACTTCATCTGATCGTCTCCCCCGACACGGCCCTCCGCCGGCACCGCAACCTCCCACCCCACCGCAGGCTGGACCACACAACTCGCCCGGAACCTCGCCATGGACCTCCACAACGCCGACGCGACGGTGAAATACCTGATCCGTGACCGCGACAGCAGACACACGGACGCCTTCGACGCCGTACTCGAAGACGAGAGCGTCGCCATCATCAAGACAGGTATCCGCGTAGCCAGGTATCCGCGTACCCCGCATGAACGCAGTGATGGAGCGCTGGATCCGTTCCTGCAGAACAGAACACCTCGACCGCACACTCATCTGGAACCAAGCGCACCTCCTCCACGCCCTCCGCGCATACGAGACCTTCTACAACCAGCACCGGCCCCACCGCACCCTCCACGCCGCAGCACCCCTGCGCCCACTCCCCCATCCCCTCACCAATCCCGAACAGCTCAACCACCTCGACATCCAGCGGAAGGACCAACTCGGCGGCACTCTCCACACCTATGAACATGCTTCCCAATCTGGAAGTCAAGCCGCATGAGGGGCCGGAGGAGGTGTGACTTGGTAGCACCGCCGGTCACGGATCAGAGCCCAGAAGACGTTGACGCGACGGCGGGCGAGGGCCAACACGGCCTGGATGTGACGTTTGCCCTCGGCTCGCTTCCTGTCGTAGAAGCGGCGCGAGTTGGGGTCACAGCGGATGCTGATGAGTGCGGAGGTGTAGAAGACGCGTTGCAGCCGCCGATGGTATCGCTGTGGCCGGTGCAGATTGCCGCTGACCTGCCCGGAGTCACGCGGGGCAGGGGCGACGCCAGCGAAGGCCGCGAGCCGGTCCGGGGAGGGGAAGGCGTCCAGGCTGCCCCCGATACCGGCCAGGAACTCGGCGCCCAGGATCGCTCCGACGCCGGGTATCGACAAGATCACCTCGGCGAGTTCGTGCTCGCGAAACCGGCCCTCGATGAGTTTGTCGGTCTCGGTGATCTTCTCGTTGAGGGCCATCACCTCCTTCGCGAGGGTGTGCACCATCTTGGCGATGGCCTGCTCACCCGCAACGGCGGCGTGCTGGCGCCCGGCGGCCTCGACCGCCTTCGATGCGAACGCTTCGGGACCGCGGACCTTCCGGTTGCGCAACCACGTCGTCAGGCGCCGGGTGCCTGTCCGGCGGATCGCGGCGGGAGTCTGGTAGCCGCTCAGCAGGATCAAAGGACCGGTGCTTCCGCCGAGGTCGACAGCCCGCTCCAGGGCCGGGAACATGCTGGTCAGCAGGGACCGGAGCCGGTTGATGGTGCGCGTGCGGTCTCCGACCAGGTCGATGCGGCGGTCGGTCAGCAACCGCAGCTCGATGCCGGCTTCGTCGCCAGGCCGGATCGGCTCCAGGTCCCGCCGCATGCGGGCCTGATCGGCGATCACCCCTGCATCGCGGGCGTCGGTCTTGCCAGCACCGCGGTAGCTGTCGGTGGCCCGGTTGACTGCGATGCCGGGGATGTAGACGAGCTCCTGGCCATGGTTGACCAGCAGGGCGATCAGCAGAGCAGGCTCACCGCCTGTCATATCCAGGGCCCAGGTCACCTGGTCACCCCCTGCCAGGTCCAGGACGTCGCCGAGGAGCTTCAGCAGCTCCGGCTCGTCGTTGGCCACTCGCCGCGACAGCAGCGTGTCACCCTCGGCATCCAGGACCAGGCAGTGGTGGTGGGTCTTCCCGCAGTCGGTCCCCACCCATATCCGGCTCATCGTGCTCCAGTCGTTCGTACTCGTCTTGCACACCACGGACGACCTCGCCGGCATTGCTCTACACAGCGACCTGTTCGCACTTCCCAATCGGCGGCCGAGTCGTCGTGGGGAGCCGGGCGGCGAAGCATGCTGAGCCATGGTCGGCAGCCACCTGAAAGCCACACCCAGCTCCCTGGGCACCCTCACCCTACGAATGGGAGGACCAACCCAATCAAGAAGGTAGAGCCACCTGACCAGCTCGGATGTAATAATCGGCACCCACAGTGCAGAACTCGCAGCGTGCGCAGGCCGTGCTTTCCGGACTAACAACGACTTCTTAGCCGTTGTAACTGAACAGTTCAGTCGGTGTCCGTCGCGGCGAGTACGGCGATACGGCGGCCGTCGGGGGAGATGGCGACGATGCCGTAGTCGTCAAGGTCGTTGTGGAACCATTCGGTGTCGGCCTCGAACCGGTACCAGGTACAGGCCCGGGCCAGCTCCTCGACCTCGGAAGCGCTTGCCTCGGGGTACTCGGCTCCGCAGAGCCCCGCGAGGGAGAGCCACGCGCTGAAACGCCCCCAGGCACCGTGGACGCCCGCCGAGCCGACTCCGCCGGCCGAGGCGGTCATGAACAACGTCAGCCAGACCGAGTCGAGCGTGCACGCCTCACCCTCGAACCGGTCCTGCTCACCCAGCCCTCGCAAGCAGTCCAACGGCAACGTGGCCACGACTCCCGGCAGATTCTCCGGGGCAACGGGCTCGTCCAGGACGAAGACCCGAGCTTCGTGGTTGCACCATCTGCCGTCCCTGGCCGGCCTGCCGATCAGGTCGACCAGATGCGCGGGCGTGGCCTCCCGAATGCGGTGGGCCACGCCGACCCGACGTGCAGCCATATCGACAGGCGTCGGCGATTTCATCGTCGGGACGGTTCCGGAGGCGCCTCCTCGATAGCGACGGCTCGGCAACCACGCCCTCAGGTCCGGCCCCTCCATCTCCGAGAGCCGGGCCGGCAACCAGGAAAGGCCGCTCCAGTGGAACGGGCGGAAATCGGGGCGCCGAGTGGCGTGGGGGACCAGCTTGTCGGGGTCTGCCCCGCGCAAGAGCAACTCGTGGAAGAGACAGGCCCGTAGCTCATGGTGCTCTTCGCCTTCCGGGTGCCGGAGGACGTACAGCGCGTCGTCGAGGGACTGCGCCTCCGCAATCAGCGACGCGAGCAGGCGCTCGTCGCTGGCACCCGAGTACCGCACCTGACGGCTCAGGGCCAGAAGTCGCTCCATGAACGGTCGCCCCGGAGTGAGAGCCAGGACCCGCTGCACGAACGTGAGGTCGCGATGCAGCGCCCTCAGCCGTTCCTCGATCTGCTGAGCCTCCGCAGCGAGCGCCTCACCGACCGCGCCGATCCGCTCAGCCTCCCCACCGTTGGCCCACGCCTCGATGGTGATCCAGGGGTACTGCTTACCGGCGTCCCCTCCCACCATGTCTACGCTCGCCATGTGCCGCCTTCCCCCGTGAGCCGTACTCCGAAACTGATCATCTGCGAGAGTAGAAGGCAGGGAACCCTGGTGCGACGTCTCATTTCGATGTCCAGCCTAGGACGAGACTGTAGGGGCTATTCATCGACCCATCCGGCGGTGTTCGAGTAGGACTCGTAGGAGTAGTGGGTGCTGCGATCCCACTCCTCACCGGTGATGCGTCTGTATGCCTCAGCATCTGCGCGGGTCAACGGCCCGCCGCCGCCGATCGCGGCAGGTCACGGGGCTCTCTGCTCCTCTTCCGGGACAACTGTCCAGGACCGCACTCTGACCGTGTGCGCCGACACTCTTCTTCGGCGGCTTACCGTAAAGAGCCACGCCGCATAGGCCCTGAATAGCCATCACAAATTACCTGACGGCTCATCAGAACGACGCCAAATGAGCGTCATTTCAGCGTCGCCAGCTCCTGCGCCCCATTGATGAGCTGTGACACGGGAGCCCAGTAGGCGCGCTTGGCATCGGTACCGCCCACAGGGGCGGGAAGTTCTGGCCCCAGCGCGAGATACGCGATCGTGACCACCCTTCCTCTCGGGTCACGTCGAGGATCTCCGTAGGCGCCGAGCTGCTCCAGGTGCAGCCGGCTGCCGTCGATCCCGGCCTCCTCCCAGAGTTCACGCAGCGCCCCCTCGTGCCAGGTCTCGCTCTTCTGGACGTAGCCGCCGGGCAGCGCGGGCCGGCCGAGGAAGGGCTCCACCCCACGCCCGATCAGGAGCACCATCAACTGATCGCCTCTGACGGTGAAGATCGTCAGGTCCACGGTCACCCACGATGCCTCCACCTCAGTGGAGTCTTTCAGCCAGTCCCGACCGGCGACACAAGACCAAAGACCACCACCCCGCCGCCCAACGCAATCTCTTCAACCGACAATGCCACGAAGTTAGGGCTGGTCCTGCGTCGTCAAGAGCGTTCTTGGTTGGAGGGTTGAGCGTCGGTCGGCAGCCAGTCGGTGGCGAGCGGGCGTGCCTGTCCCCGTACTCGCCTGAGTGCACCACCAAGTACAGAGGTATGTGCACCACTGCTCAGGCCACGTCGGTGTCCCACTCGATAGCTTGAAGACGGTTCTTCAGTCGGTAGCTGTTGCCGTTGATGGAGACGACCTCGCAGTGGTGCAGGAGGCGGTTGAGGATCGCGGTGGCGAGGACCTCATCCCCGCAGCGAGGCCTGCGTCAACTACGGTCGGAACCTGGACAACCCGGGCGCCGCAGCCTACTACAACGTCGCCCTCACCAACGCCGCATCCTCGGCATCCTTGTTGACCGCCACGATCGTCTTCGAGGTATGCATGCCAGCACGGTGCTGGATCGCGCCGAAATGCCGTTGGCGATGAACCAGCTGCGGTGAGCCCCTCTTGCCGGTCTGGCCGGTCTGGCCGACCTGGTTGGTCTGCCGGTAGAAGTCCGCGTTCACCGCGGCACGCGAGGCACCGATGGCCGCAACGGCGCGTCGGCGGCGCCTTGGTGATCGAGAAGCTCTCCACGCCGTTCACACCACAGCCGCTGGAGACCACGATCGCGACCTCGGTCAGCTCCGGACAGCCCGTCACCTCACGCGGCGTACGGCCGGTGACCTTGGCGCCAGTGGTTGTGCGGAAAAGGAGACAGACCGCCCGGGGCCTCCACTGCACCGGCGGCCGGAGCGGCCTCCACGGCGGCCGAGTCTCCGCACCCGGGCTCGGAGGGGCACGTGCGGTGTGGGAACCGGGGGCGGCGGCGATTGAGGGCACCGCCCGCCCCCGACGTGCCTAGACCTTCTCCTGCCGGTGAGCCGAGGCGTGGCGCAGGAACTCCTGCACCAGCGGCTCGTGCGTGTCGGCGCGGGAGACGAGGGACAGTTCGACGATGTCGGCGGGGTCGGTGAGGGGCCGGTAGACGATGGGTCCTTGGATCGAGCGGACGGCCACGTTCGGTACGAGGGTGACGCCGAGGCCGCAGGCCACCATCGCCAGCTGGGTCAGGATCGAGTTGGCGACGTGGCGCGCCTCGGGGGTGAACCCGGCTCTGCGGCAGGTGGCCATGAGCTGGTCATGGTAGTCGGGGGAAGCTTCGCGCCGCAGCCACGCCCAGGGTTCGTCGGCGAACCGGGCAAGGTCGACCGGGTCCGTGGTGTCCCCGGCCAGCGGATGCCCGGGCGGGATGGCGATCACGAATTGGTCGTGGCGCCAGGGCTGCATGCGCAGCCCGCGGACCGGCGCGCTGGGCCTGATGACGGCGATGTCGATCTCGTGTCGGGCCACAGCCTCCTGGCCCTCTCCCGTGTCGACTTCGGTGAGGTGCAGGTCGACGTGGGGCCGGGCGTCCCGGAAGTCGGACAGTGTGCCCAGCAGGGGTTCGCTGAGCGCCGAGGTCACCACGCCGATCCGCAGTGTGCCCACCAGTCCGGCCTCGGCCTGGGCCGCCACCTCGTGGGCGTGCCGGGCAGCCGCCACCAGCTTGCGGCACTCCTCGGCGAACGCACGGCCGGTCTCGGTGAGCCGGACCCTGCGTTCGCTGCGGTCGAACAGCCGCACCCCCAGCTGGCGTTCCAGCTGGAGGATCGCCTGGCTGAGGGGTGGCTGCGACATGCCGAGTTGTTCAGCGGCCCGGCCGAAGTGGAGCGTCTCCGCGACAGCGAGGAAGTAACGGGCCTGGCGAACCTCGATCATCAGTCGCTCCGCATATTGCTGAGATAGGAAATCAGACCTTCAGTATATGAGGTCGTCTTGTTTCACTGAGGGGCATGACAGCTGGAACTTCTCTGTTGGCACAGTTCGCGGCGCTGGACAGCGCGACCGTGTCCGACGCCCTGGACGCCCATGGCCTGCCGCCGGGACAGGGCGGTCTGCGCCCGGTGTGGGGCACGCCCAAGCTGGCCGGGTTCGCGCGGACCGTCGAGCTCGAGCCCCTGACCGGGGAGCATGGCGGCGCCCACGTCCTGACCGGCGCGATTGCCGAGGCCGGTCCCGAGGACGTCATTGTGGTCGCTGGCGGCGGCCGTACGGACGTGTCGTCGTGGGGCGGAATCGTGAGCGTCGGCGCCTCAGTGCGCGGTGTCCGGGGTGTCGTCACGGACGGCGCCTGCCGGGACGTCGGACAGGCGCGCGCGCTCGGCTTTCCGGTGTTCGCCCGCGCCCAGGTGCCGGTGACCGCGCGCGGCCGGCTGCGGCAGAAGTCGTCCGGTGAGCCCGTCCGGATCGGAGAGGTGACCGTGCGCCAGGGCGATCTGCTGCTCGCGGACGAGGGGGGTGTCGTGGTCGTGCCCCGCGAGCGCGCCACCGAGGTGCTGGAGGCCGCCCAGCGACTCGCCGACCGGGAGGCAGCCATCGAGGCCGAGGTACGGGCCGGGGTGCCGCTGCCGGAAGCGATGCGGGACACCCGCCTGGCCGGAACGGAGCCGAAGTAATGAGTGATCTCGTCGAGCGGCTGCGCGCTCTGCCCACCGCGGCGATCTCCGACGCCCTCGACCGGATCGGAGTCGAGGGGGCGCTGCACGGCCTCTCCCCCCTGTCGAACGACTTCCGCGCGGTGGGCCCGGCCTTCACCGTGCGCTACGCGCCGGTCGACGGCACCGCCCGCGGCACGGTCGGCGACTTCCTCGACGACGTCCCGCCGGGCGCGGTCGTCGTCATCGACAACGCCGGCCGCACCGACGTGACTGTCTGGGGCGGCATCATGACCGAGGTAGCCGCCCACCGCGGCATCGCCGGCACCGTCATCAACGGCGTCTGCCGCGACGTGTCCGCCTCGCTGGCGCAGCACTACCCGCTCTTCAGCCGCGGCCGGTTCATGCGGACCGGCAAGGACCGGGTGTCCCTGGTCGCCGTCGGCGAGCCGGTGGCCGTGTCCGGCATCGAGATCCGCCCCTCCACGCTGATCTGCGCCGACGCCGATGGGGTGGTCGCCGTGCCCGCCGCCGAGGCGGAGCGGGTCACCGTGACCGCCGAACGCATCGAGCGCGTCGAGGCCGACATCGTCGGCGCCGCGCGCGCCGGCGGCGCCCTGCGCGAGGCGCGGGAGAAGTTCGGCTACCACCGGCTCCAGACGAGGAGGTCGGCATGACGGACGCGGCACGCGGACACAGCACGGCGACCCTGTACGAGGCGTCCTCCTCGGCCGCCCGTGCCTGCGACCCGGCCCTGCGCGCCGCTTGGCCGGGGGCCCGCGTGGCCGGTCCGGCGTTCACCGTGCAGGGCATCGGCGGCGACAACCTCGCCCTGCACCGCGCGGTGGCCGCCGCCCCGGTCGGCAGCGTCCTGGTGATCGATCTCCAGGCCGCCCAGTACGGCCACTGGGGCGAGATCCTCGCCGTCGCCGCCCAGCAGGGGGGCATCCTCGGCCTGGTCGCGGACGGTGGCGTACGGGACACGGCCGAGCAGGCGGCGCTGGACTTCCCGGTCTTCGCCCGTCACGTCACCGTGACTGGCACCGGCAAGGAGCACCCCGGTCGGTTCGACGTCCCCGTACGCGTCGGCGGTGTCGTCGTACGGCCCGGAGACCTCGTCGTCGGCGACGCGGACGGCGTGGTGGTCGTACCGGCCGAGGCGGTGGCCAAGACCCTCGACCGGTCCGACAGCCGGGTCGCGGCCGAGCAGCGCGCGCTCGAAGCCATCCGCAGCGGTGTGACGACGCTCGAGTACTACGGCCTGTCGGCCGACTGAGCCGACTTCGGTCCGCTGCCACCGGCGCGGCGTGCCACCGGAGCACCACACGCTCACGGGTGGCACGCCGCGCTTTCGGCTTCCGGGCGGCGGCCGCCTCCTGGACCTACGCGCAAGTCCCAGCGGCCAAGGGTGGGGCAGCCGGGGCTGTTCCCGCCCGGGCAACGGCGCGTTCGAACCGGGACGGAGTCGAGGACCTGCTAGGGATGCGCCGCGTAGGCCCGCTGGTCGCTTCGCGACGAAGTCACGGCGTTCCCTTGTATGCCCTGGGCGGTGTTGACCGAGAAGGTTGAAGGTGCGGTACACATGGCGGATCGCGGCGATGACGTCGGACGGTGCGATCGCGTAGCCGATGCGCCAGCCCGTCATCGCCTACGTCTTGGAGAGCGTGCTGCAGTGAATCAGCCGCTCCCGCAGCGAGGCGATGCAAACCACACGCTGTCGTGGACGAGATCGGCGTACGCCTCGTCTACGAGGACGATGTGTCTGCGCCGTCGAGGAGGTCGCCCAGCCCGCGCAGTTGCTCGGCCGGCAGCACGACGCCGGTCGGGTTGGACGGGTTGCAGAGCACGACCATGCGACCCCCGAGCATGTCGGTCTTGCGCCCACCACGGAACGCGGGACGCTTGGGCCGGCAGACTTCGACGACGCGTTCACCAGCGCCTTTGAGGCCCGATGGGACTGACGGCGGCTGCGGCGAGCGTGTCGCGGTGGGTGTCGACTCCAATGACGCCGTCGACCTGTTCTGCGAGCGTGGTCACGCGGTTGTTCTCCTCCAAGACGGGACGGCCGTGGTCGGCGTCGGCCTGGGTGGAGTCACCGCGTGGCGGGACTGTGATGAGTCACGCCGAGAGGCGGACAAGCTGCTGATCAAGCCAACGGTGGGCCAGGCCGACGCCGACGTCCGGCAGACATCTCGGGGGCACGGCAGTCCCTGAGGGGACGCCAGTTATGTTGCGAGTCATACCGGAACATCGGCGTCATGCCTGGCAGCAGCCCAGCCCGAGCCGCCGTAGAACTCTCACAGTTGTGTTCTTCGCGGTCCCGCAACGGGACCGCTGGCCTCCGGGCCCGGCATGACCGCCCGCCAGAGGCAGCGTCGGGACAGAGCGAGTAGGTGGGCTCGGGATCACCACGCGGTCGCCGGGTTCACGACGGCCTAGGGCTCGCGGCCGCGGCCTGGGACGGCCGGAACAGGGGTCACCAGGCGCTTTCGAAGGTCGTCAGCGCTCGGCGCGGGCGTGGAACGAGCGGAGGAGGGGATCGAGATCCGCGACAGATCCGCGAACGTTGTCTCCTCGCACCCCGGCGCGTCGTAGGGAGAAACGGGCGCCCGGCGAAAGCGGGATGCCGCCTCAGTTCGACAGGGCCTGGCGGTGGACAGCCGGATCGACGTTGCCGCCCGACGCCACGAGCGCCACAGTCCTGCCCCGTACGTCGGCCTTCCCGGCCAGCAGCGCCGCCAAGGACGCCGCAGCACCCGGCTCGACCACGATCTTGAGGAGGCGGTGGGCAATGCCCACCGATGCCAGGGCTTCCTCGTCGGTGACCGTCAGACCGGTCACCTCGTGGCGGCTGAGGACGGCCAGAGGGCGTGCGCCGGCCACCGGGCCGGAGATCGCGTCCATCACGCCGCCCGGCGGGCGCGGGTTGGAGCACACGCGGCCGGTCGCGAGGGACCGGGCCATCTTGTCGAAGCCGGCCGGCTCGACGATGTGGTTGGCCAAGCCCTCGAACTCGTGGTTGAGAGCGGTGATCACGCCGGCGGCCAGTCCGCCGCCGCTGCAGTTCACCAGGACCGTGTCCGGGGTCAGGCCCAGCTCCCGTGCCTGCTCGGCGATCTCCAGGCCGACGGTGCCCTGCCCCGCCATGACCCTGGGGTCTTCGAAGGGCGGGATCAGCGTCATGCCGCGCGCCTGAAGGATCTTCCGGGCGACCTCTTCGCGGTCCTCGGTCTCCGGGTCGTAGAAGACGGTCTCGGCGCCCCACCAGCGGCAGCTGTCGATCTTGATGCGGGGGGCGTCGCGCGGCATGACGATGACCGCAGGGCAGCCGGCGCGCCGTGCCGCGGCGGCCACGGCCTGGCCGTGGTTGCCGGCGGAGTAGGTCACGATCCCGCCGCGGCGCGCGTCCTTGCCCAGGGCGAGCAGGGCGTTGAGTGCTCCGCGCACCTTGAACGAGCCCGTCAGCTGCAGGCATTCGGCCTTGACCAGGACGCGGCCGCCGACGAGGTCGTCCAGCATCGGGGAGTTCAGCAGCGGCGTCCGCACCGCGCGGCCGGCCAGGCGCTTCGCGGCCTCGCGGATGGCGTCGATGCCGAAGCCGGGCACGGGATCGTCGGTCACTGCTCCACCTCGAAGAGGGTCTCGATCTCGACCGGCGCGCGGCGTGGCAGGGCCGCTGCCCCGACCGCGGCGCGGACGTGGCGGCCCCGTTCGCCCAGGGCCAGAACCAGCACGTCGAAGGCGCCGTCCATGACGAGTGGCGTGTCGGCGAAGTCGGTGCCGCACCGCACAAAGCCGGTCACTTTCAGTACCCGGAGGCGGTCGAAGTCGCCGTCGCAGGCGAGGCCGGCGATGGCCAACGCGTTGAGCGCGCACAGTCCGGCGGCCTGCTGGGCCTCGGGGACGGTGAGGTCGACGCCGACGACCCCTTCGTACTGGAGCACTCCGTCGGTCAGACAGGTCTGTCCGGCCACGAGTATCTGACGGCCCGACCGGGCGAAGGGGATGTAGTTGCCGTTGGGCTTCGGGGGCTCCGGGAGACGCAGTCCCCGATCCTCGAGACGGGTGTGAATGTCGGACAAGCCGCGTGTCCTTTCGGGTGATCTGGGCTGAGGCCCTCGCCTGCGGGAAGACAGCCGGCAGTGACTCCGCGCCCTCTTCTCCATCGTGATCGCGTGTGGCGCCTCGCGGACGCCGTCGCCTCGCTCACTGCACCAGACACCCGCCATAGAGGCAAAGTCTGATTCAGACTTTCGTCGATATCGAGAGCGTCTTACTGTGCGTCGCGCCCGCATCTCCCCAGGTCAGCCCGGGTTCTCAGGAGACGTCAAGCGGTTGGGCCTCCCACGCCTCGCGGATCTCGTCGGCGACCTCCTTCAGCAGCCCGACCAGGACATCGGCCAAGGGCACCAGGCCGGTGTCGGCCTGGGTGACGGCGTAGATCTCGCGTTTCAGCCGCGGCTCGAACAGTTCCCGGTGCACGGCGCCCGGTGTGGGCGCGACCGTGAGTCTGGAGAGCACCGTCACCCCGATTCCGGTGCCCACAAGCGACTGGGCCACGTTGTAGTTCGCCGACTCGAAGACGATGCGCGGAGTGAGTCCCGCCTGTTCGGCCGCTTCATCAAACTGGCGCCGGGTGTCGTGGCCCGCCGTGATGACGATCCATGGCTGATCGCCGAGTTGGTCCAGGCGCAGGCCGCGCGGCTCCGGCCATCCGCGGATCACCGGGTGGTCGTCCGGCAGGCACAGGACGATCGGATCGCATAGCAGCCAATGCGCCTGGAGACCGGGCGGAAGGGTCAATTCACGGCCCCAGCAGGCGACGATCGCCATGTCCAGCGCACCGGAGGCAACCAGGTCGACCCGCGCCTCGAACCTCGCCGCACAACAGCTCAACAACCCCATCCCCCTGTTCCTGGTGACCGGGGCGATCTACGTCACCATCAACTGGCTGCTGTCCAAGCTGGCCCAGTACGTCGAGCGCCATGGCGACCGAGTGGGGCGGATGGGCCGCAAGCGGCGGTCTGAGGCCGCGCTCGGCAACACACGGGGGCCGGCCGTCGCTCCACGCCCCAAGGACAAGGCGGCCTCCTGACAACTCTCAGGACGCGACTCGGCGAGCCACAGCACCAGGGCCGGATGCTGTCCCAACAGGCTCACGTAGCTCCCCCGCGCGACTGTAGGGGTCCGCGAACATCTGTTATGCGGCTGGTGTCAGCGTAGTTGATGTTGTTCGGGACGCCGTCTCGCAGGCGATCGGGCTGCGTTGCCCGAGGTGAGAGTGACGGCGTCGGGTGTCGTGGCGGTGCAGCCAACGGAATGCATCGAGGCGGGCATCGCGCTCGTCGGGCCAGCTTTTGCGGCCCTCGAGCGTCTCGCGTTTGAAGGTCGCGTTGAAGGATTCGGCAAGTGCGTTGTCCGCGCTGGAGCCCGTCGCGCTCATGGACTGGCGGACGCCGGCTCGGCGGCAGGCATCGGCGAACGCCCGGCTGGTGTACTGGGCGCCGTGGTTCGGTGTGCACGACTGCGCCGGCGAGGCTCCTAAGGGTCCCCCCGGCGGGGGCCAGGGCGTCGGTGCAGTTTCCCCGTCATCCCGGACACTCTTCTTCTACGCTGCGAGTGCTTGGCCGTTGCGGAACCGCTGTCGCGTCTCGTGGGGTGTGAGGTACCCGAAATGAGGGTGCTTGCGCAGGCGGCGGCGGTTGTAGAAGGTCTCGACGAAGGCGAAGACCTCGGCCTGGGCGGTGGCCCGGTCGGGCCACAGGCGGGTGCCGATCTCTTCTTTGAACAGGGCCCAGAATCTCTCCACGGCGGCATTGTCGAAGCACGATCCGGTGCGTCCGCAGCCTTGCCGTGGCCCTAACTGCCCTGTATCACACCGGAATTCGGCCGAGGTGTATTCACTGAGCTTTTCCAACCGCTGGCTGACGTTGCCAGGCGGAGAGCGAGGACGCCATTTCGGGGTGGCCATGGCCTGCTCGCCGAGTGCGCGGATCTTTGCGTGGGAGGCGTTGACGGCGCGCTGCCCCTCGGAGAGATTGTCCCAGCGGCCGCGGCAGGGGACACGGACGGTGCCGCCGGCACCCTGGTAGCCCTTATCGGCCCAGCAGGCGAACGCCTTGCGCCTGGCGGCGCGGGCGGCTGTTGCGAGGTCCGGCGCGCGGGTGACCAAGGCCTCTACGGCCTCGGCGATGTAACGGTAGACGGTGGCAATGCCGAAGCCGACCGCGAGCTGGGCGTAGGTGTGCCCGCAGCGCAGATGGGCCAGTACCAGCAGAGCCTGACGGTCCGAGGTGAGCCGGCGCCAGCGCCTCCCCCGCTCCAGGCGCCGGACGGCCAGCAGACGGGAGAGGTACCGCAGCGTCAGGCTGGACAGATCGATCCCCGGTGGGCAGACAAGCACGTGAAGCTCCGTGCGGACAGGTTGGTCTTGGTCGACAACTCATCTACCAGGAGCTTCACCTCTTCTCGGACTCACCGCTGCACCAACTTGCCTACTGACCCGGCCAGTTGGAATACAGCCCACGAAGCTATGAGGCTTGCTGGACCGCGCCATCTCCCGAGGATCATCAGCTTGCCGAAGAGGACAGGACACCCGTGGCTGGTCTGCCGGAGCAGCCACGGGTGTTCGGCGGGCTTGGACCATGGGGCGCGGCGGTCAGGTCAGGAACGTGAAGAGCGGGCTGTCCGGAGGGACGCGCTCGATACGGTGCGGGGCCTTTGCCATGCGTTCCAGCAGCGGCTCGAGGCCGTCAGGCGCACCGAGTTCGATGCCCACCAGCGCGGGGCCGGTCTCGCGGTTGTTTCGCTTCATGTACTCGAAGAGGGTGATGTCGTCGTCCGGCCCCAGCACGACGTCGAGGAACCATCGCAGTGCACCCGGTTCCTGCGGGAACTCGACGAGGAAGTAGTGCTTGCGTCCCTCGAAGAGCAGCGCGCGTTCGACGATCTCGGCGTATCTGCTCACGTCGTTGTTGCCGCCCGAGACGACGCACACGACCGTCGCGCCGGGCTCCAGGCCGAGATCGCAGTCGAGCGCGGCGGTGGCCAGGGCGCCCGCTGGTTCGCTGATGATGCCGTCGGACTGGTAGAGGTCGAGCATCTCCACACAGACCCGGCCTTCCGGCACCGTGAGCAGACGAGGCGGCTGCCGGGCGACGACCGCATAGGTGTGTCTGCCGACCGTGCGTACGGCTGCGCCGTCGACGAAGGGGTCGATCTCCAGCAACGTGACGGGACCTCCGGCGGCCAGCGCCGCTGCCATCCCCGCCGCACCCTGCGGTTCGGCCCCGATTACCTGGACGGTCGGGTGTGTCTCACGGAGCCAGGCGATGGCGCCCGCCAGCAGGCCGCCACCGCCCACGGGGAGGATCACCGCATCCGGAGCGCGGCCGAGCTGCTCGACGGCTTCGCTCACCACGGTGCCTTGTCCGGCGATGGTGCGCGGGTCGTCGAAGGCGGGTACGAGCGTCGCTCCGGAAGCATGGGTGTATTCGATCGCCGCAGCGGCGGCATCGTCGTAGGTGTCGCCCTCGACGATCATGTGAATGTGCTCGCCACCGAGTGTCCTCACCCGATCCCGCTTCTGCCGGGGTGTCGTCCTGGGCAGGTACACCCGGGCGGGCACGCCCAGGGATGCGCAGGCCAGTGCGACACCCTGGCCGTGATTCCCGGCGCTCGCACAGACCACACCTCGCCGGCGTTCCTCCGCGGACAGCTGTGCGATGAGGTTGTAGGCGCCGCGTGCCTTGTACGACCGTACGGCCTGCTGATCCTCACGCTTGAGCCACACGTCGAATCCGTACCGTGCGGACAGCCGCTCGCTGCGGTGCAGGGGGCTCGGCCGGATCACCTCCGCACACCGCCGGGCGGCCGCGACCACTTCCGATGCGCCCACGATGCCGGTCCCGCTGTGCTCAGTCACCCATTTCTCCTGTCGTATCGTTATGCGCATGGCAGCCCGAGGAAAGTCCGCCACGGTGGCGAACGAAGGATCGAAGCAGGCGCCGCTGCTCGTCCTGGGAAAGATCGCCGAGATTCTCAACGCTTTCACACTGGCCCGGCCCTCGATGAACTTGCGCGAGATCCAGCAGCAGACCGGACTGCCTGCCTCGACCGTGCAACGCCTGGTGACGAACCTGGTCGCGCACGGATTTCTCGACCGGTCCGAGGACACGTTCAGGATCGGGGTGAAGATGGCGTACTGGGCGGCTGCCGCGGCAAAGGATCTCGACATCCTCCACGTGGTCAACCCCGCCCTGAAGGACCTCCGCGACCAGACCGGGGAGACCGCGTGCTTCTTCCGCTCCGAAGGCACCCAGCGGGTGTGCATCGCGGTCGCCGAAACCCGGCATGCCCTTCGCCGGGAGATGTCGGTGGGGAAGATCGCCCCCATCACCGTGGGGTCGTCGGGGCGTGTGCTGCTGGCCTGGGATCCGGATCTCAAGGAGCGCGTGCTGCGGGAAGAGCTTCCGCAGCTGACCGAGAGCACCGTGACCGACAGGGACGAACTGCGCAGGCTGATCAAGCAGACGCGTTCCGAGGGGTATGCCATCACGGTCGGTGAACGCATCGACGGTGCGTCGGGCCTCGCGGCCCCGGTGTTCGATTCGGCCGGGGATCTGGTCGGGGCGCTCATGGTCCACGGTCCGACGCTGCGCATGCCCTATGAGCGGTGCGTCGAATGGGTCGATCTGGTGGTGGAGCATGCCGAACAGATCACCCGAGCGCTCGGGGGCCGGTACCCGGCCTGAGCCGGAGCCGCTGTCCGACGGCCCGGCCTGCCGCTTGCATGGCTGCTTCGTCGCTCGCCACGATGATGTCCATGAACTCCTCGCGCAGAGGCCCGAGATTCGCGCCGACGGAGCCCGCCACGGCGAAGCGCGGGGTGCCGGTCGAGCGGGCCGGCACGGCTGACACGATCTTCCCCTGACTGCCCTGCGCGTCGAATCGCCCCTCTCCGACGACGACAGCTTCCGCGTCGGCGAGGTGGTCGTCGAAGGACAGTGCGTTCAGAACGTATTCGGCGCCTGATTCCAGCTCGGCGTCGAATTGTGCCCACATCGCCCCGGCGAAGCCTCCGGCAGCCCCGGTCCGTGGCACATGGATCGGGTCGCGCCGCAGCAGCCTCGCCCGATGATGCAGGCGCAGGGTCAGGGCGGCGACCTGCCCCGCGTCCGCGCCCTTCTGGAGGCCGAACACCCGTGCCGCTTCGGCGTACGGGGTGGTGACGTCGGTCAGGATCGTCACCGGTGTGCCGCGCAGGCCGCCGTGTTCGTCGATCGCCCGCATGGCCCCGAACCCGCCATCGGTGGTGGCGGATCCGCCGGTGGCCACGACGATCTCGGTGACGCCCTGACGGGCGGCGTCGGCCATCAGCATCCCGACGCCATACGTGTCGGCGGCCACCGGATCCCGCGAGCCGTTGTGGGGAGCGTTATCCCGCACACCTGGGCGAGCTCGATGTAGGCGGCGCCGGAGGACGCGAGCGCGATCATCCCCGCGCATTCCGCCCCCCAAGGGTTGCGGGCCGGTGCGGCACGGTGGCGTAGTCCGAGGGGTTCGGCGAGGACGGCGAGAGTTCCCTCGCCGCCGTCGGCCACGGGGACCAGCACGGGGACGGCCGGGGTCTGGGCCAGTCCCCGGCCGATCGCCGTGGCCACCTGCGGTGCGGTGTACGTGCCCTTGAAGCTGTCGGGCGCCCCGACGACCTTCATCGCCACGCCTCCGGGTTCACCGCATGGGCCGGCAGCTCTCCCCGCGCCATGGCGACCGCGTTGTTCGCGCAGACCTCGGCCATGGTGGCGCGGACCGAGCGGGTGGCGCTGCCGACGTGGGGCAGGAGGGTGGTGTTCGGCAGGTCGGCGAGGCCGTCGGCGAGCATGGGTTCGTCCTCGTACACATCGAGCCCCGCCCCTGCGATCTCACCTGAGCGCAGCGCCTCGACGAGTGCCTTCTCGTCCACCACGGGCCCGCGCGAGGTGTTGACGAGGCAGGCCGTCGGCTTCATGGCGCGAAGGGTCTTCTCATCTACGAGATGGTGTGTGGCGTCGGTCAGCGGGACGTGCAGCGAAATGAAGTCGCTGGTGCGCACCAGGTCGTCCCACTCGGCGAACTGCACCCTGCCGGCGAGGTGTCCGAGCCGCTCGGGGGGTACGGGTCCGCTGCGTGCGGTGTAGCGCACGGTCATGCCGAACCCGAGGGCGCGTTCTGCCGTCGCCCGGGCGATCCGGCCGAAGCCGACGAGTCCGAGCGTGGCCCCGCTTACGTCGCTTCCGAGAAGGAGCTCGGGTTGCCAGCCCTGATATTTCCCCGCGCGGACGAAGCAGTCCGCCTCCACGCAGCGCCGTGCCGTGGCCAGCAGGAGAAGCATCGCGATGTCGGCGGTGGCGTCGGTGAGGACACCGGGCGTGTTGCCCACGAGGATTCCGCGCCGTGTGGCGGTGGCCACGTCGACGTTGTCGTATCCGACCGCGTAGTTGGAGATGCCCTTGATCGTCGCGTCTTCCAGTACGGCGCGGTCGAACACATCCGTCAGCTGGGCGACGACGACGTCGACGTCCTCCGAGGAGCATTCCCGGCGCAGTTCGCCCGCGGACAGCTGCCGGTCGGGTACGTGCACCTCACCGGCAGCCTCCAGAATGTGCATTCCGGGAGCCGGGATGGCGGTTGTCACCAGGAACTTCATCGGCACGCCTGCGCATCCGGTGCCGCCACGGCCCAGTCAAACGCGGTGGTGCTGGAGTGCGCCGCCTGACCTGCCCGGGAACGGTTCGGCTCGTCCAGCTCCGCCAGCAGCCCGTCGGCCAGTTCGACCACGGCGCCGAAGGTGTCCGGCGTCAGCCAGTCGGGACGCAGTGCGAAGAGCAGGTCCTCCGTCGCGGCGTTCCCGCTCGCGCCGGGTGCGAACGGGCAGCCGCCGAGGCCGCCGAGTGCCCCGTCCAGTTCGCTTGCTCCGGCGGCCACCGCGGCCAGGGAGTTGGCGACGCCCATCCCCCACGTGTCGTGCCCGTGGTAGACGATCCGTCGCGCGGGCGATCGCGTTGCCACTGCGGAGACCAGGCTGGTCACCTGGGTCGGTATGGCTTGCCCGAGGGTGTCGCACAGCACGATGTCCTCGGCGCCCTCCGTACGGGGGTCGTTGGCTATCCGGAGCACCGTTGCCTCCGGGACGAGGCCATCGAACGGGCAGGTGAACGCCGTGGCGATGCAGAGCTGGATGCGCCCGCCGGCCGAGCGCGCGTACTCGATCGCGGCCGGCATGGCCGCGAGGCTGTCCTCGGTCGACCGGCTGATGTTGGCCTGGTTGTGACGGTCGGACGCCGACAGGCAGTACTGGAAGTTCACCGCGCCCGCCCTCGCCGCCTTCTCGACATGCCGTGGGGTGGCCACCCAGACCCAGGACCGGGCGAGCTCGTCCGGATCCAGGCGTTCGATCACCTCCAGCGTGTTGGCCATGGGCGGGACGAGGGCCGGATTGGCGAGCGAGCCGATCTCCACACCGGGGATGCCGAGGGAAAGGAGTTCACGGACGACAGCCACCTTCCGGTCGGTGGACAAGGGCTTGCCGGTGAGCTGGAGGCCGTCGCGCAGCGTCACATCACGCAGGGTCACAGGGGTACTCATCACTTCTTCTCCATCTCCATGATGATCGCGTCGGTCTCCTCGTCACTCCTGCCGAGCAGTTCGGTGAGCACCTGTCGGGTGTGCTCGCCGAGGTCGGGACCCAGGGACCGGACAGGCAGGGACCTCTCGCCGAGGACCGGGACGATGCCGGGGAATCCCACCTCCTGAGGCTCATCCGCCGCTATGGGGACAGGTAGCCGCTGGATCATGTCGCGGGCGGCGAACTGCTGGTCCGCACAGATGTCCGCCGCGGTGTAGATCGGGCCCGCCGGGACGCCCGCGGCGTCGAGGGCTTTGAGCACCTCGTCACGAGGAAGCGTCCTGGTCCATGTGCTGATCGCGCCGTCGAGTTCGTCACGACGGGCCCATCGCTCCGCGTTGGTCTGCAGTCCGGGATCGTCGGCGAGATCGGGACGGCCGATGGCCCGCATATAGCGTCGGAAGATCGCGTCGCCGTTACCGGCGATCACCACACTGTGCCCATCGACGCACTCATAGGCGTTGGTGGGGGCGATGCCCTCCATCCTGCCGCCGACCCGCTGCCGTTCGAGGCCGTAGGCAAGGTAGTCGGGAACGAGTGATTCCATCATCGAGAACACGGCCTCGTGCAAGGCGACGTCCACCGTTCGCTCGGACAGCGGCGACTTCGTGGGGACTCGTTCGCGCTGCAGAAGCGAGATCACTGCGCCGAACGCCGCGTACAGGCCCGCGATCGAATCGCCGATGGACACTCCGACCCGGGAGGGCGGGCGGTCTGCTTCCCCGACCAGGTGGCGCAGACCTCCCATGGCCTCGGCCACCGCGGCGAACCCCGGGCGGTCCGACAGAGGCCCGGACTGGCCGAACGCGGAGATGCGGGCCAGCACGATGTCGGGGTTGGCCTCCTCGAGGGCGGCGGGGCCCAATCCCCATCGCTCCAGCGTGCCGGGGCGGAAGTTCTCGATCACGACATCACATCGCCGCACCAGTTCCAGCACGGTCGTCCGGCCGCGGTCCGTCTTGAGGTCGAGCACCACCGACTTCTTGTTGCGGTTGATGGTGCGGAAGAGCATCGAGACGTCACCGGCGTAGAGCCGCCAGTTCCTCAACTCGTCTCCGGTGCCGGGGCGTTCGATTTTGATGACCTCGGCGCCGAAGTCCGCGAGCAGTCGCCCGGCGGTGGGGCCCGCGATGTAGTTGCCGAGTTCGAGCACACGCACTCCGTGCAGCGGCAACTGTGTGCTGCGGTTAGTCATGGGTCCTCACGTGCTAGGTGGGTGATAAGGGGATTCAGAGGAGGGCGCTCAGCGCGAGGATCGGGCCCATCGCGACGACGGAGGCGACGGAGACCCCGACCGAGCAGGTCTTGAGGGTGCCGCGGGTGGTCTGGCCCATCAGAGACTGGAGCAGCCAGAAGGTGTTGCTGGTCAGGTGTACGAAGAACAGCGATCCGGCCCCGGCAGCCAGGGCGATCAGTACGGGATCGAGCCCCAGCGTGGGGGCCACCGGCGCGAGCAGGCCGGCGGCGGTGATCGCGGAGATCGTCACCGAGCCGACCGCGACATGCAGCACGGCGGCCACCAGCCACACCAACAGAAGCGGGGCCCAGGTGTTGGTCTTGAAGTAATCGCCGAGGATGTCCCCCAGCCCGCAGGCGGCGATCACCGCCGCGAGACAGCCTCCGACGCCATTGAGAAGCAGGATCTGTCCGCTGTCACGCATGCCCCTGCTCAACGAGGCGTCCACCCGGGGCTGTCCAAGGTGGCGCCGGGCGAGGAGGCAGGTGGCGACCAGGCCGAGCAGGAGGGCCACGACCGGGCTGGAGACCAACTCCACAACGGAGTTGTGCCACCTCGCCACCTCGGCGAGGGCTCCGGTGGCGATGAGGAGGAGGGAGGCGAGGAGGGGCGAGAAGAGTACGAGGAGGCTGGGCTGCGTGCGGGTCTTCACCTCCATGGCCGTCATCGTTCCCCCGGCAGCGGTGTTCGGGCCGAGGGGGGCTGCCTCCTCGGCCTTTCCACCGTCCGCTGCCGCGGTCGGCGCCGGGCCGGAAACGTCCTCTTCGTCGAGTGCCGGGTTCCACCAGCCGCGCGTCAGCAAGAAGTTCATGACGGCGATGGCGATGGTCACGGTCGGGATGACGACAACGAGCCCGAACAGCAGATATTTACCGAACGGCACATCGAGGAGCGCGGCGAGCGCCAGCGCTCCCACCCCGGGGATCGTGAAGACGATGCCGCACTCCAGCCCGATGGCCAAGGCAGTGGCCATGCGGGCGGTGCCGTACCGACCGAGCTTGGAGGCTATGCCCTTGGCCAGCGGCCCGGTGATCACCAACAACACGTCCAGATATATGGACTGCAGGAACGTCGCGATCGTGAGGGCCATCGCATGGGGGATCCGTTTCGGGCCCGCGGCGCGCAACAAAGTGCCGACGAGGCGCTCGATGGCTCCGAGGTCGCGCAGGAGAGCTCCGATGAGCACCCCGAACGCGATCAGGAGTCCGATGTCGGCCATGACGTCGCCGAACCCCTTGCTGATGGTCTTCACGGTCTTCTCGACACCAAGGCCGGTCGCGAGACCGAGATAGCAGGAGCCCAGAACCAGGGCGACCACGGGGTTCATCCGCAGCCGCACAATCAGGAACACGATGGCGATCACGGCGATGGCCGTGTTGAGCAAGATTGCGGTGTCCGACATACCTACCGTCCGTTTCGTGCGAGATAGGGCGTATACGAAGCCGGCGGCCCGATCCAATGACCCGCATTATGAGCATGGACCCACAATGCGGGTCAACAGTCGGGATGCGTCGAAGGCGCGCAGGTGGGAACGGCAGCCGGAGGCGGGGCCGCTCATGCGATCGACGCACCAGGACCCGACTACCGCGACCTCAGCGCCTGCCCGGCGGCGTGCCCGGTCCAGCTGGAGGCCGCCTGCACAGCCGCGGACGACCTGGCCAAGGCGGTCGAAGAGGCTTTCCCACAGCACCCGGACGCTGAGGTCATCCCCAAGTTCCCCGGCGTCGGCGTGCGGATCGGCGCCCGGGTACTCGCCGAGATCGGAGACGACCGCCAGCGGTTCCGTAGCTTTCAGGGCTTTGCGGCGGTGGTCTTCGGGTGTGAGTAGTTGCGGTACAGGAAGTGCCGCTGAGATTGATCACGCCCCTCGCCGGTCAGTCGTCCTCGTCCGGAGCGTCGGCGAAGTACGTATCTGTTGCGGAGCAGCGGCACTGGCCAGTCGGCCGCACGCATCTCCTCGGCCTCGGGTCACACGGGCCGTGGCCGCCCATTTCCCAAGACCGCGCAGCGCGGCGTCCGACGCGGCAGCGGTCATGTTCGCCGCGTACACCAGCCGTCCGTCAGCGGCGAGTTCCTCCCCGACGGCGCACTCGGGGCTCCCCTTGGACGGCCCAAGCGGCTCGTCCGTCCCGACGACCAGGACGCGGGCGCCGTCCATGCGGGCGAGGAACAGCACCACGCGGGACATGTCCGCCTGAGCCTGCACTTCGCCGGCCGCCGCAACCACCCGGTCCCACAGGTCCGCCGCCGACACCTCGTCGAGGTTCACGGTTTCACTCTGGCCCCCTCGCGGCATGCGGTCCGCCCGCATGCGTGCGCTCACCCCGTCGGCTCTGAGCTGCCCGAAAGACGGACTGTTCCACCTGCCGCTCGGCCTCCCGGGAGAGGAGCAGCACAGCGCGGTACAGGTGCCAGCCCTGGCTCCGGTGCTGAGCGATCCACGCGGAGTCCAAACCGGCGATCCCGACCTTCCCGACCTGAGTGGCGCTGTGCGTCACCACGTAGACGTGCGTGGGCATCGCGGTCATGCGTTGTTCCCCGTCCGGGGTCGGGCAGGAGGTCGCGGGCGGCGCGGATGACTTCCTCGGTGCCGACGGTGGGGCGTCCGCCGACCCGGCCGCGGGCGCGGGCGTCGACCAGGCCCTCGCGGGTGCCGTGGACGATGAGTTCGCGGATGAACTCCGCGAGGGCGGCAACCACGTGGAAGACGAGCCGGCCGCCGGGGGTGGTGGTGTCGAGGTTCTCGTGCAGCGAGGTGAAGCCGATGCCACGGTCGCTGAGTTCGGCGACCATGTTGATGAGGTCCTGGAGGCTGCGGCCGTAACGGTCGGGCGAGGGGACGACGAGGGTGTCGCCGGCGTCGAGGAAGACGTGGCACGCCTTCTGCTCCGGGCGGAGGGCGTTCTTGCCGGATTTCTTGTCCGAGAAGATTTTCCGGCATCCGGCGGTGGTGAGCGCGTCGATCCGCGGGGGCCGGGCGGCCTCGCAGGGTGATCTTCAGAAAACGAACGTTTTCGAAGGCGGGGCACGTCGATCCGCATCCTCCTCTTTGTTGGATCGGAGTGTTGGAGCAGGGACGGTTCGCGCATCGCCAGGCCCTCATCAGTGCCCCGGGCGGGGCGCCGGCAGCACGGTCGGCGTCAGCCGGTCCCGGCGGCGCGGAAGGACTCATCCCGGCTTCTGATCGATCATGGCGAGTCTCGCGTCCACCTGGTCTCCCAATTCGATCAGAAGGTCCATCTGCGCGGGGGTCACGTGGTCTATCAGCACATTGCGCACGTCAGCCACATGGAGCGGGGCAGCTGCCTCGATCAGGGTGCGGCCTTGCTCGGTGATGACCACGACGGCCCCCCGTTGATCGGTGGCACAACGCTCGCGACGGATGAGGTTTCGGTTTTGCATGCGGGTCAGATGCTGCGACAGGCGGCTCTTCTCCCATTGCAGCGCATCCCCGAGAGCGAACGACCTCAGGCGCCCGTCGGGCGCCTCGGACAAGTGCGCCAGCACCTGGTAGTCGGCGGTGGACAGCCCGCTGTGGGTGCGCAGCTGCCGTTCGATGTACTCGGACAGGCCGGCCTGCATCTTCATGAGGCTGCGCCAAGCTCGCTGTTCACGCTCGTCCAGCCATTGCGATTCGCCCATGAAGGCCACCCTACCGCTTTGGTTGACATGTTAACCAGTCCGCGCGTACGGTTTGGTTAACACCTCAACCAAATTGGCTGGCGGAGGGTTGGCGCCACCGTGCCCGACAGGAACGCGGCGACGGCAGCCGGACGGCGAAGCCGCTCTGCCGCTTCGACAGCCCTCAGCAATCGACTGGAAATGGGAACACACATGTCTGCAGACACCCGCTACGCCATCGTGGGCACCGGAAACATCGGTTCGGCGCTGGCGCGCCTCTTCGCCAGGGCCGGAGTCGAGGTAAGCATCGCCAACACCCGCGGACCGCGCTCGATCAGCGAACTCGCCGCCTCCCTGGGCTCCACGGTCCGGGCCGTGACGCTCACCGAGGCACTGGCGAGCGACGTCATCTTCATGGCCATCCCGTTCGGCGCGGTCGAGGCGTTCGGTAACGCCCTGCCCGACTGGAACGGGAAGATCGTCGTCGACACCACCAACGCGCACTACGCGCCCAACGCGGGCGACATCCTCAAGGGCCGGCTCTCCTCGCGGTACGCGGCCGAGGTCCTGCCCGGCGCCCAGATCGTGAAGGCCTTCAACCAGCTTCCCGCCCAGACGCTCGCCGCCGAAGTGCCCTCCGGCCAGGGCAAGCGCGTGGTCTTCGTCTCCAGCGACTCCGGGGAGGCCAGCTCCCGGATCGCCGAGCTCGCCCGCACGCTCGGCCTGTCGGCCGTGGAACTCGGCAGGATCGACGAAGGCGGACGCCTCATCCAGGTTCCCAACGCACTGGTGCTCAGGAACTTCACCGAACAGCCGCTCACCTGAGTGGCCGCGTTCCGCCTCCCACGGGCGGCACGGCCAGCGCCGACGAGCCGTCCCGCCTCAGCGTCTGCCGTCACCGGCCGCACCGCGGCGGCCGGTGCCCGGCCCGCGGCCAGGTTGGCCCACGGACGCCGGTCCCTCACAGCTCGGGCGGTCCGAACCACTCTCCAGAAAGGCATGACCCGTGTTTGTCTTCGCCGCCGTGCTGAGCGTGCTGCTCGCCGTTGTCGGGCTGGCCGCCGGACTACCGAAAGCCCTGCTCAAGGGCAGTATCCCAGCCCAGTTGCAGTCTCCGGGAGGCCTCAGCGCCCCGCTGGTCCGGTTCATCGGGCTGGCCGAGCTGGCCGCAGCCGCAGGGCTCCTCGCCGGTCTCTTCTGGCAGCCCATCGGCGTTGCCGCCGCCCTGGGATTCGCAGTCGTGCTCGTCGGAGCCATCGGCTTCCACGCCAAGTCCGGCGACTACGCCAACCCCGAGACCCGCGGCAACGCGATGGCACCCGCCATCCTCACCATCATCGCGATCGCTGCCGCCGTCACTCTCGTCCTCGCCTCCTGACCAGGGCCGGAATCCGCGGCGCCACAGCTCATCCTCCGCCCGGCAAACCCGGCCGGGTGATCGCGAGATCGCCTCTCCACGCGGACCGCGACCGTTCATCCGTAGCTGCTTCCCGACCAATTCGACAACTGCGGAACATCCCATGGCCGCTCTTCTGCACCTCGATTCCTCGCTGTTCCCCGGCGACGCCTCCTCCACGCACCGCGCGAGTACGAATCCCTCTACAACGATCACCGCGGATGAGCGAGCCGGCCACGGCCTGCACTCTCTCGCTCAGCGGAATGACCCGCGTGGTGACGCGACTTGAAAAACGGGGGCTCGTACGGCGCGCCAAGTGCGACACGGACGCGCGCGGCTGGAACGCTGTCCTGACCGAGTTCGGACTCGCCCGCCTGGAGCAGGCCTGGCCGACACACCTGGCCGGCGTGCGACGGCACGTCTTCGACCACCTGGACGGCCACGCACTGCCGGAGGCCGCCGCGCTGCGGAAGATCGCAAACTGACCAGGGCAATGCGCGTAAGGCAGACTAAAGGTCGATGAAGTGCGATCTTGACATGACCTACGGAGTCGGGGTGGGCGGAGACGGGGGGATCTTGAGTGGATCGCAAGGAACGAGGGCCGACGACTGACGGCGCGGCACCCGGCGGCAGGAATTCGAGATTCAGGTTCCGTTTACTGGGTTCACTCCAAGTACATCGGGGTGAGTGCAAGATCCCGGTCACGGCCGCCAAGCAGCGCTCTCTGATCGCGGCATTGCTGTTGCGCGCCAACCGACCGGTGTCGATCGACGAGTTGGCTCAGAGCGCTTGGTCGGACGATGTGCCGCGGCGGATGGTCTCCGCGCTGCGCGTGTATGTCATGCGGCTGCGGCAGCTGCTGGGTGAGCCACGGCTGATCGACACGACATCGACCGGGTACGTGCTGCGGATCCCGGACCAGGACCTCGACCTGGGGCGGTTCGAGTCCCTGGCCGCACAGGGACTGGCCGCTTCCGCGTCGGGTGAGCTGGACGCCGCCGAGGCGTCATTCGACCAGGCATTGGCCGAATGGCGTGGTCCGGCGTTGGCGGATGTCGAATCAGAGTTCCTGCACAGGGTGGATGTCCCTCAACTTCACGACCGCAAGCTGGACATCGAGGCCGCGAGAAATGATGTGGTGTTACGCAAGGGCGGGCACCGCGGCCTGATCGCACCGCTACGTCAGTTGACGGAGCAGTATCCGTTTCGTGAACAGATCTCGGCTCAACTCATGCTCGCCCTCTATCGGTCCGGCAGGCGGACCGAGGCCATGAATGCCTATGGCGCCGTGCGCGGCCTTCTCGCCGACCGGCTGGGAATCGACCCCGGGCAGGAGGTGGAATCCCTTTACTCGGCCATTCTCTCCCGCGACCCCGCTCTCGATTTCACCGCTGAAGCGCGAAATGCATCACCCGTGGCGACGCCTTCTCAGGTCGCGCCCGTCGTGCCCGATTTCGTGGGCCGGGCCGCCGAAGCGGATGTCATCGGCGAACTGCTGGGCGCGCGGGACACGGACACGGCCATGCCCGTGGTGACGCTGTGCGGGCCGCCCGGGGTCGGGAAGACCTCGCTGGCGGCCTTCGTCGCCCGGCAGCTGCGCACGCGGTTTCCCGACGGCCAGCTGTTCGCCGATCTGCGGCCCGGGTAGCGCCGTTCCCACTCCTCGATCTCTCCCTGTTCCACCGGGACCAGCGGCGTGTCCGAGGGCGTGAGGCCGCCCGCGCCGGGCCGCGCCGCGTGCGCGGCGAGCGCCTCCAGAGCCGGTACGTCCTCGAGCGGCCGACGCGCGCCGTCCCGCCGACTGCCGGCCGCCACGGCCTCGGCCAGCTCCGCCACGGTCCGGTGCTCGAAGATCTGCCGTGGACTCACTTCCACGCCGCGCTCGCGGGCCAGGGTCACGGCCCGGATCGCCTGAATGCTGTCGCCGCCGAGCGCGAAGAAGTCGTCGTCGGCGCCTGCCCGGTCCAGCCCGAGCAGTTCGGCGAACGTGTCCGCCAGGGCGATCTCCGCCGCCGTGCGTGGCGCCCGATAGGCGCCACGGGTGAACACCGGGTCGGGCAGCTCCGCCCGGTCCACCTTCCCGCTCGCCGTCAGCGGCAGCGCCTCCAGCCCCTCGATCGCCGACGGCACCATGTGGTCCGGGACGCGCCGCGCCGCGTACGTGCGCAAGTCCGCCGCGGCCACACCGTGTGTGAGGTCGATCTCGCCGTACGGAAGGTCCTGGGCGTGGCCGCCCTCCACGGTCCGGTGCGGAACGACGTACCCCACCAGTCGCGGCCCCGCGGGGGTTTCGCGGGCGACGACCACGGCGTGTGCCACTGCCGGATGGCTCTCCAGCACGGCCTCGATCTCACCGGGCTCGATCCGGAATCCGCGGATCTTGACTTGGTCATCCGCGCGCCCTCGGAACACCAGATCGCCGTCGGATGTCCGGGCGACCACGTCCCCGGTGCGGTACATGCGCTCGCCCGGCGCGCCGAACGGACAGGCCACGAAGCGGGCGGCCGTCAGCCCGGACCTGCCCAGGTATCCCCGTGCCAACCCCGGCCCGCTGACGTACAGTTCACCGTCCTCGCCGGGCGGCACCGGCCGGAGTTCATCGTCGAGCACATGGAGCCGGGTGCCGGTGACCGGCCCGCCGATGGGGGGCGTGCGGCCGTCGCTTGTCAAGGGCCCGCTCATCGACGCGATCACGGTCGTCTCGGTCGGACCGTACGCATTCACCATCCGCCGACCCGGGGCCCACGCCGCCACCAGATCCGCCGACGACGCCGCACCCCCGACCACCAGCGTGCGCACGCTCGACAGCGAGCCCGCCGGCAAGGACGCCAGCACCGGCGGCGGCAGCAGCACATGCGTCACGCCGTACACCGCCACCGTCCCCACCAACGGCTCACCCGGCGCCAACGCCTCCCGGTCCGCGAGCACCAGCACAGCACCCGACAACAGCGCCGTCGTCAACTCCCACACCGACGCGTCGAAACTCGGCGAAGCGAACTGCAGGACCCGACTCTCCGACGTCACCGCCAACCGCTCCACCTGCGTCGCCAGCAGACCGGCCAGCCCGGCATGGGTAACCGCGACACCCTTGGGGCGGCCAGTGGAACCGGAGGTGTAGATGACGTAGGCGGTGTTGGCCACGGACAGCGGGGCCCGCCGGTCCGCATCCCTCAGGGGGGCGGGATCCGCCTGCGCGACCTCCGTGGCGGTCCGCGGGTCGTCGAGGCGCAGCACCGGCACCGCGAGCCGCGGCAGTTCCCCGGCCGTCGCCGTGTTCCCCACCATCATGCGCGCACCGGAGTCCGTCACCATGAACCCGATCCGCTCAGCGGGATAGTCAGGGTCCACCGGGAGGTACGCGCCGCCCGCCTTCACCACCGCCAGGACGGCCACGACCCATTCCGGTGACCTCGGCAGCGCCACCCCCACCACCGACTCGGGACCCACCCCTCGGTCCACCAGCACCCGCGCCAGCCGGTTCGCCCGCGCGTCCAGCTCCCCGTACGACACCGACTCCCCGCCGCACACCAGCGCGACCGACCCCGGCCGCGCGGCCACCTGACGCCCGAACAGCTCGGGGATCACTCCGTGCACCTTGAGTCCTCCCCCGTGCTAGACGTCGCGGCGGGGCGGCCGAGTGAACGGTGTGCGCTGGGAGAAGAAGTTCTGCCGCTCCTGCACGTCGGGGAAGTTGGACTGCGTGGCCTTGCCGGTCACGGCGAGCAGCAGAGTGTCGGACGATTCCGGCCCGTCGAGGTAGTCGGCGAGCGGACCGGCGGAACTCGTCGGGTGGTTCTCCTTGGTGCAGCGCGCCAGCGGGTCGGCCGTCGTCGCGTTGTCCCGCATCTTGCGGACGGTGCGGACCGCGTCCGGGGCGCCCGTGAGCGACTTGGTCTCGTTGCCGCCGAGGTTGTTGCGCGGGAGGTGCAGGTGCATATCGCGCCAGGCGAAGATGAAGACGCGCAGGTCGACGGCGTGTCGTCGCAGGCGCGGCAGGAGCGGGTGGTCGTTGCCGGACTCCGCCAGCTCCACGAGCGTCTGGGTGAACTGCTCGTACAGGTCCGTGAAGAGGTGGAAGCGCATGCCGACCGAGTGGCTGCCGCTGGTCAGGCCGAGGTTTTCCCGGATCTGGTGGTAGTCGTGGGTGCTCAGGTTGTCGACGATCGGCGGCAGGCACGCCTCGATCACGGCGTACAGCTCGGCCACGCCGTCCAGCAGCTCGACGGCGGTGGCGATGCCGCCTTCGCGCGCGCTGCGGGTCGCGATCTCGATGCGGTCGTTCATCTCCCGCACCAGGAGCTCGGGTATCTGGTGGAGCGCCCGGAACTGCGTGAAGTAGGTATCGCCGGTCAGGTGGTGCTCGTGGACCGCGTGCCGTAGGTGTTCCGAGGCGAGCAGCAGGTCCGTTGCGACGCCGGGCGCGGGGTGTGCCGCCTTGGACAGGTTCGTGCTCCACACGCGGGCGTCGTGATTCGCGATACGGGCGCAGTGCAGGATGCCGTATCCCGGGTTTTCGAGCGAGGACTCGGCGATCGTTGTCCGCACGTCCAGTCCGTCTTCCTCGACCAACTGGGTGAGCGTCTTGTCGAAACGCTGGAGCGCCGGCAGGAATTCGCCGTACCCCGGGGTCGTGTCGATGGGCCAGCGCGGTGCTTCACCGCTCCAGTCGCCGCTGATGCGGAGCGCGTCATGGCTGAGGCGGACCAGCACGCGGTGGAAGCTGCGCACCCAGTGCAGGTTTGTCACGCACTGGTCGATGTCGTGGTTGACCAGGTGGTTGCCGGCCCGGTCGAGGAGGTCGGCGAGGTTGTGGAGCGCGATTTCGGCCGACTGGTAGAGGCCGACGAGCAGCGCTTCCTTGGTGGCCGGTTCGACCCGCATGGCCTCGCGCGCGGCCTCGATGGCGCCGAGGCTCTGCAGTGAATAGTAGTGTTCGGCGATGACGCCGCGCTCGTTGTGCGTCGGCGGCAGTTCAGTGGTGGTCTGCTCAGTGGACAAGGGCTTCTCCTCGTATCAAGTGCGGCGCACCGCCACGTCGGCGGCCATGGACTCGCGCAGGCTCTTCGGCCGCAGATCGGTCCAGTTCTGCTCGACATGTCCCACGCAGTTCTGACGGCTGTCCGGGCCGAACGCGGTTTTCCAGCCCGCCGGAACTTCGGCGAAGGCAGGCCACAGAGAATGCTGTTCCTCGTCGTTCACCAGAACGAAGAATTGGCCGCCCTCGTCGTCAAATGGATTCGTGCTCACATCTACTCCTCCACCCGCCGCAAGCGCGTCTTGAATTGATCACGGAAAACCCTAGCCAGGGGCGATAACTGATCGTTAACGTCGGCGCTAACGCCACGGGGGTCAGCTCGTCTCCGGCGCCCACGAGCCGCCCCCGGCACGCGCCGCTGCCGCGCCGTGTCACCCTGTCTCCGATCCGGTGGCCGGCCTCGATGAGTGGCGAGCTCATACCTGTCGGGCGCATGACGGCTCGGTTTTGGTGGTGTACCACCGTGCACGGGCCCGGTGTTCGGCGGTGTCCGCAGGTGCGTGTCCGTGCAGCGTGTACCAGATGGCGAATCTTCCCCGTGCGGGGCGGGGCGAGCTCGTGGAGCACCGAGGTGACCTTCAGCCGGCTCGTCCACGTCAAAGACCGCGCGGATGCTCGCCGACGTAGGCGGCGTCGCCCACGATGCGCACGATCCGTTCGGGATGCCGTGCGGCGATCAGTTCAGCCATCTCCCGCGCATACGCGAGCTTTCCGGTGTGGCGTGGCTGCCACAGCCGGGCCAGGACCGGCAGGCACACCGGACGGGACAGCAAGGGCAGTTGCACCACCAGTCCGGCGGTCACCCAGCAGTTGCCGAACCCGATCGGCCTGAGACACCATGAACGGCGCAGGTGACGAGCCGCTGGGCAGCCTGTTCCCTCAGTCGGTCAGAAGGTCTCGCGCCACCTCGACATCGGTGATCAGTACGTTGATCCACCCACCGCGCGCCGCGCCCCGGATCGCCGCCACCTTGTTCAGGCCGCCGGCGACCCCGATGCGTCGTTCCACCGTGCGCAACCGGTCCGGCTCGATGCCGATCAGACGGTCGTTGAACGGAGCGTCGACGGCATTCCCGTCGACGTCGAAATACCGAGCGCAGACGTCGCCGACCGCGCCCAGTTCCCTGAGCTGTCGTTGATCGTCAGAGGTGATGGCGTTGCCCGAGCGGCGCAGCAACGGGGAGGGCTCGAGGGTGCCGATGCCGAGAACGGCCAGCGTGAGACGCGACCATGCTCGCATGGCCCCCGCCATGGCCGGCTCCTTCGACAACAGGTCTCGCAGTTCCCGGCTGCCCACCAGCGCGGCCGACGGGGCGAACACCGGTCGCGCTCCCGTGAGTTCCGCCAGACGGCTGGTGAGCCTGGTGGCGTGCAGTTGCACTTCCGGGCTGCCGGATCCGCCGACGATTTGCACGACTTCCTGCGCCGTCGACGATGTCTTGGCACGCATGACCTTGACTGATTCCAGCAGGGTGGCGCTCCAGGACGAGATGCCGATGACATCGCCTCCCTTGAGCGTGGCGTCGAGGTAGGTGGCGGTCGCCGCGGCGAGAGCGGGGATCACGTCGACCCCCGCGCCCTCCACTTCCACCACGACGGCGTCACGCAGCCCGTATCGTTCCACGAGGGCGTCTTCGAGCTCAGCGTGCACACCCTCGGGAGAAACCACCACGGTGCGCACCACACCGCGATCGGCTGCTTCCTTCAGAAGGCGGGAGATCCGGGGCTGGGACATGTTGAGGTGTGCGGATATCTCAGGTTGCCGCACTCCACGTTCGTGGTACATACGTGCCACCTTGACCAGCAGCCGCAAGTGGTCCGGGCTCGGAGTGGACGCTCCCGCCACTGTGTCTCCATCCTGCTCAATTCCGGTGTGCGGGTCAGGTGCCTGGCCGCACATCGCCGCCGGCCGACATGTTATCGCCGCGGCTGTACACGTGCTGTTGTCGGCGGGACCCGCCGAAGGGCGGGCTCAGCGCCTGGCGAAGACCCCGAACTGGTCGGCGTTCGCCTTGGTGATCAGCTCGCAGTCGATGGCCTGCTTCTCGGGCTGCCCGGTCTTGCCGGTCTTCACGAACTTGTCCGCCTGCTCGACCGCTCGCTCAGCGCCGAGGGACGCCGGCTGAAGCGCCGTCGCGCGCATAGTCCCGGCCTTGATCTGGGCGATGGCGTCCGGACTCCCGTCGAAGCCGACGACGACAACGCCCTTGCGCTTGGCGGACTTCAAGGCGGCCACCACGCCCATCGCCATGGTGTCATTGCCGGTGATGACTCCGCGGATCTTGGGGTAGCGCTGCAGGATGGTCTCCATCTTGCTGAAGGCTTCCTGCTGATCCCAGTTCGCGGTCTGCCGGGCCACTCTCTTCATGTCGGGGTACTGGGAGATGACATCGGCGAATCCCTTGGAGCGTACCCCCGCGTTGGTGTCGGATTCCTTGCCGGTGAGCTCGACGTAGTCGCCCTTTCCGTCCACCGCCTTGACGAACTCCTGCGCGGCGATCTGCGCGCCCTGAGCGTTGTTCGACACGATCTGGGCCTTCGCGATGCCTGTCCGGTTGATCTCCCGGTCGATGAGAAAGACGGGGATTTTGGCCTTGGTGGCCTTGCGGACAGGACCGATCGACGCGTCGGCACCGGCGTTGTCCAGGATGATGGCCGCCGCTTTGCGCGAGATCGCGGCATCGATCAGTTCGCTCTGCTTGTTGGGATCGTCGTCGTGTGAGGCGACCGATGTCTTGTAGCCAAGGCTCTTCGCCTTCTTCTGCGCCGTCTCGGCTTCGGCCTTGAAGAACGGATTGTCCGCGGAGGGCGTGATGATGGCGATCAGTTTGCCCTTCGACGAGCCGTTCGATGACGCCGAGTCGGACGAGTCGTCGGATGCCCCGCACGCGGTCAGCGTCAGGAGCCCTGCGGTAAGGGCGGCGGCGCTCTTGGCCATGCGGTTTCGGTTTCGGTGGAACATGCTGCTCTCCTGGTGCGGGGTGGGGTGCCTGCGGAACGGTGCCGGGAAGGAGCGGTGGTCAGCTGGGTGCCGAGGCGTCGGACGTGACGCGCGGTGAGGCTTCGGATTTCCCTGGTTCGTCGCCAACGCCCGCGGCGATGGCCGATTCGGCGGCCCTGCGGCGCTGGAAGCGCTGCTGGCTCTGGTCGAGGATGACGGCGACGATGATGACGGCGCCCTTGATGAGCATCTGCCAGAACGTCGAGACGCCGAGAATCACCAGGCCGTCCGCGAGGAAGCCGATGACGAAGGCCCCGACGAGAGTGCCGCGTACGTTGCCTCGTCCTCCGGAGAGGGCGGCGCCGCCGATGACGACCGCGGCGATGGCGTTGAGTTCGAAGGTCTCCCCGGACTGCGGGGCGGCGGAGGTGAGTTCGGAGGCGATGATGAGCCCGGACATCGCGGCGCACGCTCCGGAGATCACATAGACGATCGTCTTGACGCGCTTGACGGGAACACCGCTGAGTTCGGTGGCGCGCTCGTTGCCGCCGGTGGCGTAGAGCCAGCGGCCGAAGGCTGTAGAGCGCAGCAGAACCGTGACGAGGACGGCCAGCACGATCATGATCCAGACCGCTACCGGGAGGCCGAGGGGGCGGCCCTGGCCGAGCCAGTCGAAGCCGGTGTTGTGGGTGCTGGAGTCGCCGGCCAGATCGGGGTAGGTGGTGCCTCCGGAGATGAGAAGTGCGGTGGCACGTGCCACATACAGCATGCCGAGGGTGGCGATGAACGGAGCCACATTCAGGCGGGTGATGAGGATGCCGTTGATGGCGCCGACCAGGGCGCCGACGGCGATGCAGATGATGACGACGGCCCAGACCTGCGGGTAGGCGACCACGTCGAGGAAGCTCAGATGGAGGCCCTGGAGCAGTTCGCCGGCGATCACGCCCGACAGGCCGACGGTCGATCCGACCGAGAGGTCGATGCCGCCTTTCAGGATGACCAGCAGCATACCCAGGGCGAGGATGGCGTTGATGGCCACGTGCTTGGTCATGGTGATGACGTTGTCGACCGTGAGGAAGGAATCGGACAGCAGGCTGAAGACGACGATCAGGACCGCGAGCGCGATGAAGGCGCGCAGTTCGAATATCGAGTCCAGCGTCTTGAGCCGTCGTGCCTGTGCCGCTGCCGCATGGCGCTGGCGCAGTACCGCTTCGCGGTCCTTGGTCAGGGTGTCAGTCATCTTGGGCCTCTTCGGTGGTGTCGGCTCCGTCGGCCAGGCTCATCAGGCGGTCACGAGTGATCTCACCGGCCCGTAGATCGGCGACCAGCCGGCCGCGGACGAGGACCAGGAGGCGGTCGGGTATGTGCAGCGCCTCTTCGGCCTCGGAGGTGGTGAAGAGCACGGCCAGGCCGCGGTCCGCCTGCTGCGCCATCAACGTGAAGACGTCTGCTTTGGCTCCCACGTCCACACCGCGGGACGGTTCGTCCAGCAGCAGGACGCGGGGGCCGGTCATCAGCGCCTTGCCGATGACGACTTTCTGCTGGTTGCCGCCGCTGAGCGAGCCTATGGGCGCGTCAGCACCGGAGGTCTTGACGGTCACATCGGCGATCGCCGAGGCGATGGCCTCGTTCTCCTCACGGCGATTGACGAACAGTCTGCGCATGAACCTGGTCACCGCGGCCAGGGACAGGTTCTGGCCCACCGTCATGGAGGGCACCAGGCCGTCGCGCTGGCGGTCCTCCGGGACGAGGACCAGTCCGCCGCGGATGCGCCGACGGATGCTGCCGACGAGTGGATCACCATGGAGCCGGGCTTCGCCCGAGGCGGCGGGCAGCCGGCCGGCCAGGCACTCCAGCAGTTCCGTGCGGCCGCTGCCCATGAGTCCGTAAATGCCGACCGTCTCGCCCGCTCGCACGGTCATGGATACGGTGTCAACCGCGAGCCGGCCCGGGCTGGCGGGGTCGGCGACGGAGAGTCCTCGGATCTCCAGCGCGGCGGGCCCCAGTTTCGGCTCGCGCGCCGGGAAGAGATCGTCCTGGTCGCGGCCGACCATCATGCGCACGATCCACGCCAGGTCGACATCCTCGGCGCGTGAGGTGGCGACCATGCTCCCGTCGCGCAGGACGGCCACGTCGTCGGCGATGCTGAGCGCTTCCTCCAGGTGATGCGAGATGTAGACGATCGCGACGCCCTCGGCCTTGAGCTCGCGGATCACATGGAAGAGAACGTCCACCTCCGGCGCGCTGAGCGCCGACGTCGGTTCGTCCATGATGAGCACGCGGGCGTTCTGCAGCAGGGCGCGGGCGATCTCGACCAGTTGCTGCTGTCCCAGGCGCAGCTCACCGACCGGCAGCTCGGGATCGAGTGTTCTGTCGAGTCGGCCCAGCACCTTGTGAGCCAGCACGCGCTGTGCGGCGCGGTCCACCAGGGCGCCGCCGTGCCGAGTGCGCTCACGGCCGAGGAACAGATTGTCCTGGATGCTCAGGTTCGGGCAGAGGCTGAGCTCCTGATGGATGATCGAAACACCGTGGTCGGCGGCGTCCCGGGCGCTGCCGAACCGCACGGCCCGGCCGTCGAGTTCGATGTGTCCGGTGCTCGGGGACTCGACGGCGCTGAGAATCTTCATCAGCGTCGACTTACCGGCCCCGTTCTCGCCGAAGAGCACCATGGTGCGTCCCGCGACAATGTCCAGCGAGACCCCCTTGAGCGCCTGGGTCCCGCCGTACACCTTCGTGACCCCGACAGCCCGCAGGACGGGCGCGATCGGCGCCTGTGCCATGAGGGGAGAGTGGGCCGCCGCGGTCATGACGCTGTCTCGATCGAGATCGGCGTGATGGTCAGTACATCGGCGGTCAGCGGTGTCATGGCCCCGGTGACCGTGATCTTCTTGCCCTTGGCCGACGAGGCGTCGAAGGACTTCAGCAGCTTGACCTTCATCGCGGCGTTCAGCCCGGTCGCCGCGTCGGCGTACTCGACCTGGTTGGTGAACTGGCCGAACGTGATGAAGCCGGGCGCGTCGCGCAGTGCGGTGCCATTGATCGCGGGTCCGATCTGCACGGATACACGCGCATTGCTCAGCCCGTGTACGGTGACCGGCATGAGGCCGCTTCGGGCCGCGCCGGCGGTTCCGGTCAGGGTGATGGCGTAGCTGTACGGTCCGGTGCCCGATCGGTGCCCGTATCGCCGGCCGGCCGCTTCGGGGTCGGCCGCCATCGCCTTGTGCAGGGTGGTGATGTCCACGGCATTCTTCTTGATCGCCGGAACCACCTTCGGCTCGTAGGTGTCGGCCGCGTATTTCGCGGGGTTGAACTCGGGCTTTCCGCCGGCCTTGGCCTCGCTGCCCGAGCGGTAGGTCGTGGTCACCGCGATGGCGATGACGAGAAGCGCGAGACCGATGAGGGAGCCGCGGCCGAGTGTCAGCCAGTTGCGGCGCCCCGCCGTACTCCCTTCCGCGCCTGCCAGGTCTGCTGTTGTCATGACATCCTCTGCTTTCCGCGTGCCCCGAGGTCGCGGGCGGCCGCGAGACGCCGATGCCATCTCGCAACGGCGGTGCGGCGCCGCGCTTCGTCCCAGGTGGGTGTGAAAACCTGCAGGTCGCTGTCGGCACGCTGGTCCAGCTCGCTGGTCGTCCACAGGCCGAGGCCCAGTCCGGCCAGCTGGGCGGCTCCCGCGGCGGACAGCTCGTGGTGCCGGGTGCGGGCCACGGCGACATCCGAGATGTCGGCCTGCAGCTGCATGAGTGCGTCGCTGCGGCTCAGACCGCCGTCGGCGACGACCTGACGCAGGCCGGGCAGGGCCGCGGTGACATCACCTATCTGGTGGGCCACCGATTCCAGGGCGGCGCGCGACAGCTGGCCGCGGCCGGTGCCCAGGTCGAATCCGGCGAGTACGGGTACGGCCTGGGCATCCCACCAGGGCGCTCCGATGCCGCCGAAGGCCGGCACCAGCGTCACATCGCCCGCTCCTGAACCGGCCGCGAGCTCGACGAGCTCATCCGGCGAGGTGTCGAGCAGCTGCGCCAGCCAGGTGATGGTGCGCCCCGCGGAGCGTATGTTGGCCTCGAAGGCGAAGGTGGGCCGGCCGGTGGACCAGGCGATCGTGCTGCAGATCCGCTCGGCCGGTTCGGGAGAGCCGGTCACCGTCATGACGGATGAGCCGGTGCCGTAGGTGGCCTTGACGATTCCTGCCCGCCAGCCGGCATGTGCGAACAGCGCGGCGTGCGAGTCTCCCATCACCGCGAGGATCGGAGTGCCGTCGAGAAGCGGATCGAGTGACTGTAGCTCGCCGAAGGGCCCGTTCGAGGCGACGATCCGGCTCAGCGCCGCGCGCGGGATGCCGAACATGTCGAGCAGTTCGTCGTCCCAGTCACCCGTTGCGAGGTTCAGCAGCTGGGTCCTGGAGGCGTTGCCGATCTCGGTGACCAGGTTCCCGGTGAGCGTGTGGAGGAGGAAGGCATCCACGGTGCCCAGGCGCAACGCCCCCGCGCCGCTGCGGGTGCGCGATGGGTCGTGTTGGTCGAGGAGCGCGGCCATCTTCAGGGCGGAGAACATCGGATCGAGCGGGAGCCCGGTCCGTCGCCGTATCTCCTCGCTCATGCCCGCGCGGTCGAGCCGCGCCGCGCGCTCGGAGCCGCGCTGGTCCTGCCAGCTGACCAGGGGGGCGACGGGCCGGCCGGTCACCGCGTCCCACAACACCACCGACTCCCGCTGTGTGCTCAGCGCGATACCGGCCACGGTGCGCGGGTCGGTGTCCTTCAGACAGTCGGCGACCGCGGTGCGCACGCTGGTCAGGAGCTCCGACGCGTCCTGTTCCACCAGGCCAGGGCCCGGGTGGGACTGCGACAGGGGCGCACTGGCGCGGGCCACGACGTCGCCGACGGAATCCAGGAGCAACGCCTTGGTGGAGCTGGTGCCCTGGTCGATGGCAAGAACGTGTGGCTTCATCACGCCCGTCCAAGGACCTCGCGCGCGGCACCGGCGATGCCTTCGGCGTTGAGGCCGAAGTGGTCGAGCAGGAAGGACGCGCTGCCGGTCGGGGCGAAGGCGGGCACCCCCAGCATGCGCACCGGAACGGGGTGGTGTTCGGCGACGGTCCTGGCGACGGCGGCGCCCAGGCCACCGGAGAGCAGTCCTTCCTCCACGGTGACGATGGCCCCGGTTTCCCGGGCGGCGGCCATCACGGCAGTGTCGTCCAGCGGTTCGACGAACGTCATGTTGAGCACACGAACCGAGATGCCCTGCCGGCCGAGGATTCCGGCGGCGTCCACGGCGCGCGAGACCATCGTTCCCACAGCGATCACGGTGATGTCGGTGCCGTCGACGAGGCGAGTGGCCCGGCCGGCTTCGAACGGTGTGCCCTCGGGGGTGACGGCGGGGACCTTGAACCGCGGAATGCGGATGTAGGTCGGCTTGCCCGACTCGACGGCCCAGCGCACCGCGGATCGGGTCTCCGACGGATCCGCCGGCACGATGATCTCGAGCCCGGGTACCGCACGCATCCAGGAGAGATCCTCGATGGAGTGGTGGGTGGGGCCGAGTTCACCGTAGGCCATGCCTGGGCTCTGCCCGCAGAGAATGACATGGCGGTTGCTGTAGGCCACGTCGGCCTTGATCTGTTCCAGGGCACGGCCGGTCAGAAAGGGCGCCGCGGCGGATACGAAGGGAATGAATCCGGCGTTGGCGAGACCTGCCGAGACACCGACCAGATCCTGCTCGGCAATGCCGACGTTGATCAGCCGGGTGGGGAACTCCTCGCGGAACGCGACGAGGTTGCTGGAGCCGACCGAGTCGTTGCACACGGCGACGATCCGTTCGTCGGCACGGGCCAGCGTGGAGAGCTCGTCGGCGAAGTCCGCCCGGCAGTCGAACGTGGCGACCTGTGCGGCCACGGCGGTCATCGATTCAGCTCCTCGAGCGCGAGACGGACCTGCTCGTCCGTGGGCACCTTGTGGTGCCACTCGACGCGGTCTTCCATGAACGAAACACCCTTGCCCTTGACGGTGTCGGCGATCACCGCGACGGGCCGGCCGGTGGTCGACGGCGCGTACGCCTCCTTGATCGCCTGATGATCGTGTCCGTCGATGACGCGCACCTCCCACCCGAAACTCGCCCACTTCTCGTCCAGGGGCTCCAGGGAATTGGTGTCCTCGGTGCGGGCACCCTGCTGCAGACGGTTGCGGTCCACCACGGCCGTCAGGTTGGCCAGCCGGTAGTGTGCCGCCGTCATGGCGGCCTCCCAGTTACTGCCCTCCTGTATCTCTCCGTCGCCGAGCACGACGATGGTCCGCCATGTCTCGCCGCGCAGCCGCGCCCCGAGCGCGCAACCGGTGGCGACGGGGAAGCCGTGCCCGAGCGGACCGGTGTTGGTCTCCACCCCGGGGACCTTCAGCCTGGCGGGATGGCCGTTGAGCGGCGACAGTGGCGCCATGAACCCGCTCAGCCGTGCTCGCGGGAAGAAACCGCAGGAAGCCAGCGTCGAGTACAGGGCCGCGGCGCAGTGCCCCTTGCTGAGCACAAAGCGGTCGCGCTGAGGGTGGCCGGGCGCGGTCGGATCGATCCGCAAGGTCCCCCACAGGGCCGTGACCAGCAGATCGGTCACCGACAGGTCACCGCCGACATGGCCCATGCCGGCCGCCTGGATCGTGGTGAGGATGTCACGTCGGACAGCGGCCGAGATCTCGGCGAGCTCCGCGGCGGCCTCGGCCGGCGACGCCTCGCGCAGCCGCTCGCTGCGCCGGCGGTAGGTCCCGGCCGCGGCCTCATCGGGCTGCAGCGGAGCCGCGGTCTCCACTGTGACGGTCACACGGACTCACTTTCCGCGAGCGCACGGAACAGTGCCCGCTTCGCGATGCGCTGGGCGCCCAGGGCGTCCTGCGCCGACTGGGCGGCGGCCAACTCGTCACGGTCGAGGTAACCCAGCGCCTGATGGAAGGCGCGCATGGTCCGGATGCCGGTGCGCGCGGCCTCGACCGGGTCCTCACGGAACGGGAACTGATCCAGCTGCCAGACGCCCTGCCAGCCCGCGTCGTGCAGTGCGAAGAAGAACTCGAAGGTCTCCAGCAGGTGTACCGAGCCGACGACCATGTCGTCGTCCCAGCCACGGAAGTTGTCGTTGACATCGATGGCGAAGAGCTTGTCGCGGGCGATGGCCATGCGTGCGGCCTCGGCCGGTGTCTCGCCCCCGTACAGCGAGTGGCCGAAGTCGAGAAGGACTCCGACGTTGTCCACGCCCATGTCCTGGATCGCGAGAAGAGTGCGTGCGACGGATGAGAAGACCATCCGGTTGCGCGGCTCTCGCGGCTTGTACTCGATCGCGAACTTCAGATCCGGGAAGGCCTGGGCAAGCTCGCGCAGGGCCTCCACCGACTTGCCCCACAGATCGGTGTAGTCGGCCTGGAAGGGGTAGTCGTAACCGTCCTGGCCGGGCCAGATCTTGACGTACTCCACCCCGAGGTCGCGACCGACTTCAGCCGAGGCGGCGACCAGGTCGATGGCCTGGCGGCGGATGGCGGGGTCGGGGTTGGTGAAACCGCCCTTGGCGAACTTGCCGGTGTAGAACTCCGGCGTCACGGCGATGGCACGCAGGTTCTGCTCCGCCAGTGCCTGGCGTACCTCGGCCGTGCTGATGTCGCCTGGCGGGAAGGGCCAGTTCAGGTCGAGGACGGACAGGTCACCGACGGCTCCGGCCAGCTTGATGGCTTCGAGGATGGTGCGCGGATCGCCGTATCCATCGGTGGCATAGCGGTCGACATAGGTGGCGAAGTGCCAGACACCGGCCCCGTAGACCGGCTCGCCGCCAACCCCTTCATGAATGCCTATGCGTTGTTGACTGGACATGCGCTCAAGTTAAGAGCGAGTGTCAGGCACGTCAAGACTTTTGACCTCCCGACATCCGTGGCAGCTGAAGCGGCCTCACCTGTCCCCGTCGGGCGGGCCGTGGCCACGGGTTCGTAGTGCAGCGCGCCCAAGCCCGCCGCCTGGGCGGCGCCTCATCGCCGCACAGACCTCCGACGCCATCGCCCCGCCGGCCGGAGCCTGTGTACTGCGCGGCAGAACACGGCACTTGACCAGACTCGCGAACGTCCCCTTTAATGCTCGCCAGCCGAGCAGGCGAAAGCGGCGGACGATACGGAGCGAAAAGGCAGCCGGCTCGCATGGCCGCATGCGCATTCGCGCTCGATGCGGAATTCTGTCCACTCGGCATGGAAACCGCCGTCCCGCCTCCATCGGCGACGCCCCTCTGAGCGGGAAGAGCACGCTGTCGGCCGTTTTCACCGCGAAGGAAATGAGACGCGGTCCGACTGCTGTCCCGTCGCTCAAGAATCAGCAACTCAACCATCCTGGCCCAGACAAATCAGCCGGCCTCGTGGTATCGCTCGGCCACCGGGCGGCGCCGGACGATGAGCGGAGGGTGCACGACGCGCCATTCGCCTCGAGCCGCGGTTAAAGCAATGGGAAGAGGGAAGCAATGGATAGCAGTCGAAGGCGTTTCCTGGTGCATGGTGCTACTGCGACAGGCGTTGCCGGTGCGACACTGGCACTCGGCGAGGGAATGGCAACCGCGAAGTCGCCGGGCCCAAGCGGGGCGAAGGGTCAGGGGTTCGTACCGCCTGCCGGACCGCGTTCGCGAACGATCATCAGCAATGATTTCGGAGCCGACCCCGACGGCTTGTTCGCTCTTGTCCATCACGTCCTGTCACCATCCACCGAGGTGCGGCAGGTCATTGGGGCGCATGCTCTGCTGCCGACGGACCCGTTCGACAAAGCCGAGCACCAGGCGCAGCATGCCTACGAGAACGCCGTGAAGGTACTTCGTTTGATGGGCCGCAAGGACGTGAAAGCGTGCGCCGGGTCGAACGACAAGCTCAAGGACGCGAAGACTCCGATCGTGACCGCCGGAGCGGAGGCAATCGTTGCCGAGGCGATGCGTACGGACACCAAGCTGCCGCTCTACATAACAGCCGGTGGGACGCTGACCGACGTCGCCAGCGCCTATCTGATGGAGCCGAAGATCGCCGACAAGGCGACTTTGGTCTGGATCGGGGGAGCGTCCTACCCGGATGGCGGTAAGGAGTACAACTTTTCGACCGACCCGATCGCCGCTCAAGTGCTGTTCAACGATTCGACGATTCCGATCTGGCAGATCCCATCGGATGTGTATGGAATGTGCATGGTGTCGGACTTCGAACTGCAACGCTATGTCGCTCCCGCTGGGGCGATCGGCCGCTGGCTTTGGGAGTACCAGCTCGCGTTCTACGAGAGGATGTCAAAGACCCTGAACTTCGGTGAGGTCTACCAACTCGGCGACTCACCACTCGTCCTGCTCACCGCCCTGACATCGCCGTGGGAAGCGACCGCCACCTACACCAGTCCATACACCACCAGGTATGCACCGACTCTGAACGCGGATGGAACCTACACCGCGCGCTCTTCCGGCCGGAAAATCCGCGTCTACACGGGCGTCGATACGCGACTCATGTTCGGTGATTTCTTTGCCAAACTGGAACTGCTTTACAGTTCCTGACAGCTCGTTTCACCTTGACGGTGTGGGGCGCCAAGGGTTGTGGTCCGGCCGCGAGCGGCGGGGGCGTGACACCCCTGGGCCTTGGCGCCCCACGCCCAGGGGACCCTATAGCTGGCGGTCCGCAGACCAACAGGAACACACCCTGCCCCGCTCGAAAAGTCATCGCCGCAGGTGGGCTAGGGCGTGCTTCAGAAGTGGATCAAGGTCGCGCGATGATCACGTTTCATGACTCGGGGAGATCTGACAGACGCGCAGTGGGCGATGTTGGAGACGCTGATGCCGCGGGGCATCAAGTCCGGTCGCCCTGAAGGGTGTCAATATTCCGAGCAGGCCGCTGAGCTGGGTGTTTCTTGTGGATGGAGAAGTCGTCGGGGTGGCGTGGTGTGGTACTCGTTGAGCAGGCCGCCGAGTAGCTGTCGCCGTCGGACTACGGCAGCGGGCAGGGGGATGACACTCGGGTGGTCGTCTGGGGCTCGTAGGTCGAGGCTGCGGTGGCCCCGTCCGGTGTCGTAGTGCTCGGCGTACGTGGTGAGGACGGCACGGAGGTGTCGTTCGCCGGTGATGAGGAGTCGGACGCGTCGGGTGGCGATCTCCATGACGAAGCCCCCGGCACCCGGTACGTGCATGTCCTCGGAGTGACCGGCCATCCGGACGGACCGTGGACTGTCCGCGGAGAGATTCGTACGTACCGTCCGCTCTGAGGTCAGTGACCGGATGCTCATCTTCGGCCGACGTCACCTACGCACCGCGCTGACTGAGTACGTCCAGCTTTTCCCATGCGCGGATCAAGCGCCGACAGTGCCTCGGCGGCCTCATCAACGAATACGAGCGAGCGACGTAGAAACGCAGGTCATCGCAGGTGGCTGTGTTCTGGAACCCCACAGGTCACCGTGCTCCACCTGCGCGTCAACCTGGCCGCGGAACCCCTCGCCGTACTGTTCAACAGCAGCCGGACCGCCATGCACCGCACCCTGCCGAAGATCAGGAGACTGCTCGATACACACGGCATCAGCGTCCCGCCGGCCACCACCCCACCCGCCGCCCTCACAACTCTCCAGGCCCGGCTCATCGCCCTGGACAGCGACCCCAACAGCAAGATCAAGGCGACGTGTCAATGATCTGCAAGCCCTTAGTTGATCTTCGCGATCATCTTGCCCATGATGCGGCCCTGGAACATCTCCGGGAACAGGGCGGGGATGTTCTCGAGTCCTTCGATGATGTGTTCGGCGTAGCGCAGCTTGCCCTGTGCCGCCGCCGGGGCCAGGTCGGCGAGGAATTCCGGATAGCTGTCGAAATAGTCGGGTACGGAGAAGCCGCGGACGGTGAGGTCCTTGTAAACCACAGCCCTCAACAGGTCCGGCAGGCGGTCTGGTCCCTCGAACGCCCGCGTCCGAGTGATCTGTGCCATCACGCCGCCTACCGCAAGTTGGGCCTTGAGGTTGAGGTGGGGCAACAGTGCCTCGAACATGGAGGCGCCCACGTTCTCGTAGACCGTGTCGATCCCGTCAGGCACGGCGTCGGCGAGTTGCTCGGCGAAGTCGGGTGCCTTGTAGTCGACGGCGGCGTCCAGGCCAAGGTCCACCAGTAGGTGGCGTGACTTCTCGGGGCCGCCGGCGACCCCCACGACCCGGTATCCCCGGAGCTTGCCGATCTGAGCCGCAGCCGTGCCGACGGCACCTGCCGCGGCCGTGACCACAAGGGTGCCGCCCGGCTTCGGGTTGATGATTTTGGTCAGTCCCACCCACGCGGTGAGACCCGTCATCCCGAGCACCCCGAGATTCGCTGTCAGTGGCGCCGCTTCCGGATCAATCTTCCTGAGGTCCGAGCCGTCGGACACTGCGTAGTCCTGCCAGCCGGACATGCTGGCGACGTAGTCACCGACCGCGAAGCCGGGGTTGCCGCTCTGCTCGATGACCGCGATCGTGAAGCCGAACATCGGATCGCCGATGTCGATGGAGGGCTGGTCGCTGTTCGCGTTACCCATGATGATGCGGTTGTAGGGGTCCAGCGAGAGCAGCACGTTTCGCATCAGCACCTGACCGTCGCCCGGAACCGGCAGGGCCCCCTCGACAATGGCGAAGTCACTTTCCTTCGGGTCTCCATGCGGCCGTGCCGCAAGGACGATCTGACGATTCACCTGTGTACTCATGGAAGTTCCTCTCCTGGTGTCGGACAAGTGATGTCAGCCAAGAGAAACGTGGGTGCGGGGGCTGAGCCAGTGCCCTCGCGAACCAGGTAGTGACAGGGCCCCCTCGCCTGTGTCTTCGCCGATTACCTTGGGGACATGACGGACAAGCCGAATCACCTGGGTGAGTACCTCCGCGCCCGCCGCGCGCTCGTCTCGCCCCAGCAGGCAGGCCTTGCTGATCTCGGTGGGCGGCGGGTGCCCGGTCTGCGGCGCGAAGAGGTCGCCACGCTGGCAGGCATCAGCGTCGACTATTACCTGCGCCTCGAACGAGGACGCGACCGCAATCCCTCCGTGCAGGTTCTCGAGTCCATCGCACGCGTGCTCCAGCTCGACGACGAGAGCATGACGTACTTGCTGGGCCTCGTCGCGGACAAGCCCCGACCGACGCGGCGCAGACCTCGCAGGGAGACCGTACCGGCCGGCATTGTCCAGCTCTTGTCGACGCTGCCGCACCCCGCCTTCGTGGAAGGCCGCCACTTCGACATCCTGGCCGCGAATCCCCTGGCCATCGCGCTCTCGCCCCGCCTCTCGGTGGGAGGCAACCAGTTGCTCGACGTGTTCCTCGATCCTGCCGAGAAGACTCTCCACCTCGACTGGGACGGCACTACCGAGTGCTACATCGCCAGCCTCCGCCGTGCCGTCGGCGTCGACACGGAGGATCGTCGCTTCATCGAGCTCGTCGGGGAGCTGTCCCTGGCGAGCCCTCGCTTCCGTGCCCTATGGAACCGTCACGACGTGGGCGCGCAGCGCGGTGCGTCAATCCGATTCGACCACCCGCAGGTCGGCGAACTGCGACTCAACCGCGAGAGGCTCGAGATCAGCGGGACAGACGGGCCCCATCTCATCCTCTTTCACGCCCAGCCCGGCTCTGCAGACGCCGACAAACTGATGCTCCTGGCCTCGTCCACATTGACGCCGACCGAGCCGGCCAGGGAGACCAGCTCCTCCCGGGGACGCCATCCTGCAGCGAGACAACAGGATCATTGACCTTGACATTAGACGTCATCTCATTTGGGGTTTTCGGCCCCGAGCCCGCTACCAGGCAACACCCGAAGAAACCCGCGCCGTCCTCGCAGCCTGGGCAGCAGCCGGAGCATGATCACTCAGAATGGTCTTCGCTGATTTCCCATTTGTTGCGCGTATCGAGCGGGACGGGCAGCGTGGACGGGATCCGATTACCGCCGCGGCCCCGTCTTCGACAGAATGGATGCCATGACCGAGATCCGCACCCCCCGCCTCATCCTCCGCCGCTGGCACGACGACGACATCGCCCCCATGGCGGACATCAACGCGGACCCGCAGGTCATGCACTGGATCGGCGATGGCTCGGTCCACGACCTGGACCATACGGCGGCGGACATCGAGCACTGGGAGGAGGAGTGGGATGACGAGGGCTTCGGCCTCTTCGCCGTCGAACTGCTGGCCTCCGGCGAACTGGCCGGTTTCGCCGGCCTGTCCCTGCCCCATTTCCTGCCGGAGGTGCTGCCCGCCGTGGAGATCAGCTGGCGGCTCGGGCGGCAGTTCTGGGGCCAGGGATACGCGTCCGAAGCCGCCCACGCCACGCTCGAGTTCGCACTCCAGGATCGCGGTTTGGGCCGCGTCATCAGCATCAACCGGGTGGGTAACGACGCGTCCCAGAACGTGATACGCAAGCTCGGCATGGTGCCTGAACGCGAAACGACGCACCCGGCGTACGGCTCTGCATTGTGCGTTTACACCATCGATCTCACCGAGTTCGCCGCATGAACCCACCGACCCACCACGGCCGCCCCTCATCCTCGCGCCAAACCGGCCTCCGCGAACACCGGCGACCGGCCATGCCGGTTCGCTGGCGCACACACCAGCCGGTGGCGACTACGTCGACGGAGAGAAGGGCTTGCTCAGGTACTCCCGGGTGGCCGGCTCCGCCGCCGTGACAGTTGAGTCTCCAGATACAACCGGCCGGAAGTCCGGGGCCTGGAAGGGGTTCCTCGCGGGAAGCGGCGATTCCGTCGTGGATCGATAGGGCGCCGGTTCCGGTACGGAGAATGGCGAGTTCGTGCTGATGAGAAGCCTCCCTTTCATGGCGGGATGTTGAGCAGAGTCGACCTGTAGAAGTGGGCATCCCGACGTCGGGAAGAGGATGACCACCCGCTCCACCCCAGCCGAACACCGCACCCTCACAGTACGGTCATCCTGGCGTACGGACTCGTGATCCGTTCCCGTCGCGAACCGAAGTCCACGAGCACCGCGATCCCCTCCTCGATCCCGACGACCCGACCGAGGCCGTACGCATCGTGCGTCACCCGGTCCGCTACGACGAAGTGCTTCTCGGGTGGCGATTCCTGCGCCTTGAAGGGGCTGGCGGGCAGACGGCGCTGGGGCACACTTGACTTTGTCATTGTCATCAGTATGCGCCAACCGGACCTACCCCTGTGGCCCGAGGTACCAATCTCACATGCCGACACCGCCGGGACTCCGATCGCCAACCCTGCGGGACTCTGTCGCCCGATTCATGGGTGGCGTGTGCGTGTCCTCCTGCGGGGTCGAAGGTTGAGGTCGAGGTCGGCGAAGTGGGTGCGGCGTGTGGCGCCGATGGGGCGTCCGGTCAGGTGGGCGTCGATGCGGTGGAGGTTGATTGCTGCGGCGCTGAAGACGTGGGCCAGGACGTGATGGGCCCGCGTTGTAGTGCTCGACGTACCTGGTCAGGACCGTGCGCAGGTGTCGTTCACCGGTGATGAGGAGACCGTGGTCCGTGTTCGACGCCGTCTTCGCGGGTAACGGCAGGGCCGTCATCCCAGCGCCGCCGCAAAACCCACGGTCCAACGAGTTCGACCTGGTGGATCCCCGCCGGGGCTACGCGCTGGTCTTCCTCCAGCACGGCACACGCCGCCTCCACATCACCGGCGTCACCGCTCATCCGACCGCGCAGTGGACAGCCCAGCAGGCCCGCAACCTCGACCTTGAGGTGGGCGTGCGCCACGAATCGTTGCGCTGTGTGATCCGCGACCGGGCCATCGCCCCCATTGCGATCACCGACTCACACCACTTAGCATTACGAGCATAATTTAACGACCTTGAGTCCTCACTGTTGACGACTCGGCCGACAGCTCTCCTGGTCAGGCCACACCACCAGCGCCCTGGTCTTCCTTCGAGTTCACCCAAGCCCCACCGCCCGACCCGCACCCGACGGTCACCACACCGGCCCGACCGCCTGACCTGCGGCTGACCGGGAACACCACCGGCGCGGTCGATCCGATGAGCACGCCTTTCCTACTTCACCAGGAACTCTCCATGAACCTCTCCACCAGCACTGCCCTTGTCACCGGAGCCAACCGGGGCTTCGGCCGGGCCCTCGCCGCCGAACTGCTCGACCGCGGCGCCACCGTCTACGCCGGCGCCCGCAATCCCGACCAGGTCGACCTGCCCGGTGCCATGCCGATCGCGCTCGACATCACCGACCCAGCCTCCGTCGCGGCCGCCGCCGAGGCCACAGGCGATGTGACCGTCCTGATCAACAACGCGGGGTCGGCCACCGGCGCCGACCTGCTCGAAGCCGACCTGGACGACATCCGACTGGAGATGGACACCCACTACTTCGGGACCCTCTCGATGGCCCGGAGCTTCGCGCCGCAGATCGCAGCCAACGGCGGCGGGGCGATCCTGAACGTCCTGTCCGGCCTCTCCTGGGTCAGCTTCCCGGAGATCGGCGCCTACTGTGCCGCCAAGTCCGCGGAGTGGTCGCTCACCAACGCCCTGCGCGTGCAGCTCGCCGGCCAGGGCATCCAAGTGGCCGGACTGCACGTCGGCTACATGGACACCGACATGGTCCGGGCAGTCGACGCAGCCAAGTCCGACCCCGCCGACATCGCCCGGATCGCCGTCGACGGCATCGCCGCCGGCACCTACGAGATCCTCGCGGACAACGCCGCCCGCCAGGCGCAGGCCGCGCTGTCCGGGGGCGTCTCCGTGCTCTACCCGCAGCTCCCCTGAGGGGCAGCCGCCCAGGAATCCGCACAAGCCGGTACATACCGGTGCTCGGTGTCGCACGCCGAGCACCGGCATCCGCACCCATTGCTCAATCGCCAGGCACCTCTGCCGAGGGAACGCCAGGACACAGCACCGCAAGCAACCGGCTCGGCGCGGCAGCGCCGACGCTCCGGAATTCGGGCGAACTGATCCTCTGGCTTCAGGAGGCCGGCCTGCTCACGCCGGGCGCCCCGGACCCCGCCGATGCCACCGTCCTGGCGTCGGGCCGACAGCTGCGCGAGGCGGTCGACCGGGCCGTGCTCGCGGTCGCCGACGGCCGGCTGCCTCATCCGCCGACGTCAAGCTGCTCAACCGATCGGCAGCGGAGGCCCCGGACGGCCCTGCGAATCGCCGTCACGGACGGATGCCTGGAGCCCGCCGGCACCACGAGCCTCGCCGCCGACCCCACGGCCGCGCCGGCACTCGTCGCCCAGAACGCCGTCGATCTGCTCCTGTCCGCCAAGATCCGGCGCGTATGTATCTGCGGCGCGGACACATGCGCCCTGCGCTTCCTGGACCGCTCCCCCGCCCACAACCGCCGCTGATTTCGCGCCGATCGCCTGACGCAACCGCGCTCAGCTCACTCGGCGGGCTTCATACGAAATGCAGGGCCGGGGACACTCTCGATGTCTTCCGCCTGCACGGAGTGGCCTCGTTCGCAGCGCACCTGGACGTCGACGTGCGCGCCGCATGCGCGGTGTCGCGCCAGCACAGCGGGCCCCTCCGGGTCGGCGCGGTATCGGTCGCCCCACTGCAGGAGCCCCATCACGGCTGGGACCAGATCCATGCCCTTGGGGGTGATCACGTACTTCGGCCGACTCCGCGAGCCGGGCTCCTTGTAGGTCTCGGTGGCCAGGATCCCTTCCTCCACGAGCATCCGGAGCCGTGTCGCGAGGAGGTTGCGAGGACAGCCGAGGACGCGTTCGAAGTCACTGAAGCGGGACGAGCCGTACCAGACCTCGCGGAGGATCAGGATCGTCCACTTCTCACCCACGACCTCAAGGGTCCGCGCGATCGAGCAGTTCGACACGTCCCGGTCGAGACGGGGGTCCATGCCGACGTCCTGAAGAGCTTCGGTCCACGCATCCATGGGGGTGATTCTAACCTCACCTGAGTTTACTTTTCCATACCCAGCCAGTAACGTCATGACCGTACATCGACCCGGCCGCACACGCGAAGCGGGCCTCGCGGACGTCAACGCCACCTCCCAGGTCCACCCGCTGCCCGAACAATCACATCGACCACCGAGAAAACCACCGAGAAGATCACACAGAAGGGCGGCTGATATGAAGGCCTTCGTCGTCGAGAAGTACGGCAAGGACGGCGCGCGCGCCGCAGAGGTGCCTGAGCCCACCGTCGGGGACCGCGACGTCCTGGTCAGAGTGAGCGCGGCCAGCATCAACCCGCTGGACAAAATGGTCCGCAACGGGGAGTTCAAGCAACTCCTGAAGTACAAGCTTCCATTTGCACTCGGACACGACGTGGCGGGCGTCGTGACGCGGGTCGGCTCCGCGGTACACGGCTTCAAAGTCGGCGACGAGGTCTACGCCCGTCCGCGGGACCTGCGGATCGGAGGCTTCGCGGAGTTCATCTCAATCGACCAGGACGATGTCGCGCCCAAGCCGGCCTCGCTCAACCTCCAAGAGGCAGCCGCGGTACCGCTGGTGGCCTTGGCCGCCTGGCAGATCCTCGTCGACCGTGCCCGCGTCGAGCCGGGTCAGAAGGTGCTCATCCACGCCGGTGCCGGTGGCCTCGGGTCGACAGTCATCCAGCTCGCCAAGCACCTCGGCGCCACGGTAGCGACGACGACGCACACCGACACCGAGAAGTTGGTCAGGAGCCTTGGCGCCGATGTCGTCGTCGACTACACCAAGGAAGACTTCTCGAAGGTGTTGTCCGGCTACGACCTGGTGCTGGACTCCCTGGGCGGGGCGAACCTCGAAAGGTCTCTGACGGTGCTGAAGCCCGGCGGCCTGGCCATCGGCGTCGTCGGCCCGCCGGACGCCGGGTTCGCCAAGCAGATCGGCGCCCCCTCGTTCATGGGTGCCGTCATGAACACGCTCAGTCGCAAGATCCGCAAGCAGGCCAAGGCGCTGAGCGTGCGCTACCAGTTCTTCTTCATGCAGGCCAACGGCTCCCAACTGCGCAAGCTGGGCGCCCTCTACGACAGCGGGAAGCTCCGCCCGGTCGTCGACAGGACCTTCCCGTTCGACCAGACCCTCGAGGCGATGGCGTACGTCGAGCAGGGGCGCACCAAGGCCGGCAAGGTCGTGGTCTCGATGGTGCCCGACAGCGACTGAGATCAGGTCGGCCGCAGGCCTTCCGCCCGGCGGTCACCTAAGAAGGCGACGACGCCGTCGGCGATCCTATGGCGACCACCTTCACGGAGGCCCGCTGCTGTAGGCATCTCGGTGCCATCCGTGACGTCATACGCTCGCGGCACAGCGCGCCACGCGGCTCAACGTCAACCTGAGCCATGGTCAAGGCCCTACATGCCCGTCCTCCCGTGCCACAGTGCACCGGTACCGCCCCTGCCCGCGCAGGTCGTGCAGGCAAGCGACCCCCGCGGCACGACGGCGACACGGGCACACGATCGGACGGACGGACGGACTGTGGACACACCGGGATTTCGCCGCGCGGCCGGCCGGGAGAGCGCAAGCCGGCGACGAGACGGTCAGTGACGAGACCACCCTCGCCGCGTCGTCGTCGACACCGGGCCTCGACCTGGCCGTCATCCGCGACATCGTCGAGACGAACCACCGGGCCTCGACCGAACCGGAAGGCGTCACCTACGCCGAAGTCGACGCAGACGGCGTCCCCGCCCTCTGGTGCATCCCCGAAGACGCCCACCCCGACCGTGCACTCCTCCACTTCCACTTCGGCGGGTCGGTCACCGCCTCCATGCACTCGGACCGCAAGGCCGCCGGCCATATTGCCAAGGCGGCCGGCGCCCGCTCCCTCGTCGTCGACTTCCGCCTGGCACCCGAACACCCCCACCCTGCACAGCTCGACGATGCCGAGACCGCCTACCGATGGCTGCTCTCCCAGGGCTACGAGCCGCGGAACATCGGCAGCACGGGCCACTCGATCGGCGGCACCCTCGCCGTGATGCTGCCGCTGCGCCTGCTCGCAAAGGGCGAGGCGACCCCAGGCGCGATCGCCAGCGTCTCACCGTGGACCGACCTCACCCTGCAGAACGCCGCGGTCGACAAGAACGAAGAGAACGACAAGATGCTCAGCAGGAACACGCTCGAGCTGTTCCGAGGAGCCTGGCTGCAGGAGCCCGGAGTGGACTTCAACGACCCGCAGATCAGCCTCGTGAACGCCGATCTGACCGGCCTGCCGCCCACGATCGTCCACTACGGCGAGTACGAGACCCTCGCCGACGACGGCGCCCAGCTCGGCCGCCGACTCGCGGACTTCAACGTCACCTCCCAGGTACACCCTCTGCCCGAAGGACAGTATTCGTTCGTCCTGGGCGCGGGACGCGTACCCGAGGTCGACCAGGCCATCCAGCAGATGGGCCAGTGGCTCCGTCGGCATCTCGGCGCGTGAGCGGAACCAAAATCTGAAGGCGGGGCCTGTCGGCCGGGCCCGCTGCACCACCACGATGCCGGTGACCAGGCCGCTGGTCTCCGGCATCCTGCTCGACCATGTCGGCCGACATGCGGTACTTGTGTTCGGCACCGTTCTGCACGCCGCCACACGCCTGCCCCTCGATGCCACAAAGGAGTGCGCGATGGGAACGTACGAGGATGTCTTCCGCGCCAGTACCGAAGACTCGGAGAGCTTCTGGCTGAAGGCGGCCGAGGGCATCGACTGGGATGTCACCCCGCAACGCGCCCTGGACTCCTCGGGCGCACCCTTCTACCGCTGGTTTCCCGACGGGCGGCTCAACGTCTGTTTCAACGCGGTCGACCGGCACGTCGAAGCCGGCCGCGGCGAACAGCGCGCGCTCATCTATGACTCACCCGTGACCGGCACCAGGCGCACCTACACCTATGCGCAGCTGAGGAACGAGGTGGCGGCCTTCGCCGGAGCACTCGCGCAGCTCGGCGTGGGGCACGGCGATCGTGTGGTCATCTACATGCCGATGGTCCCAGAGGCCGTGATCGCGATGCTGGCGTGCGCACGTATCGGCGCGGTGCACTCGGTCGTCTTCGGCGGGTTCGCCCCGCGCGAACTCGCCCTCCGCATCGACGACGCGGCTCCCAAGGTGGTCGTCTCCGCCTCGTGCGGCATCGAGGGCAAGCGTGTTCTCGCGTACAAGCCCCTGCTCGACCGGGCGATCGAACTCGCGGCTCACAAGCCGGAAAAGAGTGTGATCCTGCAACGTCCGCAGAACCTGGCCGAGTTGGGGCCCGACGATCTCGACTGGGGCGACCTGGTCGCCGCCGCACCGCCGGCCGACTGCGTTGCCGTCCCCGCCACGGATCCCCTCTACATCCTCTACACCTCCGGAACGACCGGAAAACCCAAGGGAGTCGTGCGTGACTGCGGCGGCTACGCGGTCGCCCTCCACTGGTCGATGGGAGCCGTCTACGACGTGAGCCCGGGCGAGACGATGTTCACCGGCTCCGATGTCGGCTGGGTCGTGGGGCACTCGTACATCGTCTACGCGCCGTTGCTGGTCGGCGCCACGACAGTCCTGTACGAAGGCAAGCCGGTGGGTACCCCGGACGCGGGCCAGTTCTGGCGCGTTGCCGCCGAATACCGGGTCAAGACCATGTTCACGGCACCTACCGCATTCCGGGCCATCCGCAAGGAGGACCCGCGGGGATCGCTCGCCGCAGGCTACGACCTGACCGGCCTGCACCACCTCTTCCTCGCCGGCGAGCGCCTCGACCCCGAGACCTATCACTGGGCGAGCGATCTTCTGGGCATCCCGGTGATCGACCACTGGTGGCAGACCGAGACCGGCTGGCCCATCGTCGCCAACCCCGTGGGCATCGAGGCGGCTCCCCTCAAGCCCGGGTCCCCCACCCTCCCGCTGCCGGGCTGGGACGTCCGCGTCCTCGACCCTTCGGGCGAGCCGGCGCCCGCGGGCGTCGACGGTGCGATCGTCGTCAAGCTCCCCCTGCCACCCGGCGCACTCCCCACTCTTTGGCAGGACGACGACCGCTACGTCGCCTCCTACCTCTCCGCCTACGCCGGCTATTACCTCACCGGCGACAGCGGCCACATCGACGACGACGGCTACGTCTTCGTCATGGGCCGCACCGACGACGTCATCAACGTCGCCGGACACCGCCTGTCCACCGGCAGCATGGAAGAGGCCCTGGCCGCCCACCCCGACGTCGCCGAATGCGCCGTCATCGGTGTCGCCGACGCCCTGAAGGGACAGGTGCCGCGCGGCTTCGTCGTTCTGAAAGCCGGCGTCAACCGCGAACCGAGCGAGGTCGAGGCCGAACTCGTCCAGCTCGTACGCGAGCGCATCGGCGCCGTCGCCTCCCTCAAGGACGTCTCGGTCGTAGCCGCCCTGCCCAAGACCCGCTCGGGAAAGATCCTGCGCAAGACGATGCGCGGCATCGCCGACGGCCACGACGAGCCCATCCCCTCCACAGTGGACGACCCCGGCGTCATCGAGGTCCTGCGCCCTGTTCTCCGCCGCCGCCCCGGTCACACCCCGTGAACGGCTGACTCGCGGCCTGGCCGAGGGCGAGCGGTGGGAACCGACGCCCATGTCTTCCTCAGTGATCTCGCTCGGGGCCTCGCACCCCGAGCGAGATCAGTTGGTCGGCGTGGTGCGGCAGCACTTGCGCAGCGAGCTTCCGGAGGTGTGGAAGTACGAGGTCGTCGCCGAACTGGCGCCAGTGGCGTTGCCCGGGCACATCGCTGCCCGTGTGGATCTTCTTGAGCGTGGCCTTGATACGACTGAGGCCAGGGCACCACCCGCCGCCAGGACACAGGGGGTGTCGACGGCGATGGCTTGAGCGGGCGCTGCCCCGTAGAAGTCACGCTGCCGCCGGGCGGGGTGTCGGTTCACATCGGAGCAGGCTGCTGCCCCGGACTGTCCTGGTATTACGGGAGGCGTTCGTTTGTGGCCTGCGGTGCGGCCCAGACCCGCACCGGCCGTCACCGCCACCCCAGGGACCCCACTTGTGACCGCCTGCCCCGCACGCATAGTATTATGAACATAATTCCATGGATCGCGCCCACAGCGGCTCGGCCGGTAGGGGTCATGACGGGTGCGTTACCGGGCTCGGAAGCAGGAAAACCCGGTACCCCCGTCGACCACGCCCACACGGTGTCCGCCCCCACCTCTTAGCGTTCCATCACCCATTACCCGAGGAATCACCCATGCTGAACGCCCTATGGAACCCGACCGTCGTCGGAGAGATCCCCCTGCCGCACCGGCTCGCCATGGCCCCCCTGACCCGCAGCCGGGCCACCCCCGACGGCGTACCGACCGACATGAACGCCGAGTACTACGCCCAGCGCGCCTCGCACGCGCTCATCATCACCGAGGGCACCCAGCCCTCCGCCGACGGCCAGGGCTACCCGGTGACCCCAGGCATCTACACCGAGGAACACATCGCCGGCTGGCGCAAGGTCACCGACGCCGTCCACAAGGCCGAGGGGCGCATCGTCATCCAGCTGATGCACGCCGGGCGCATAGCCCACCCGGACAACACCCCCCACCACCGGCAGCCGGTGGCCCCCTCCGCGATCAAGCCGGCCGGCCAGACGTTCACCCCGTCCGGGCTCCAGGAGATGCCGGTGCCGCGCGAGCTGTCCACCGACGAGGTCGCCGCGACGGTCGACGACTTCCGGCGCGCCGCCGCGGCAGCCATCGCGGCCGGCGCCGACGGCGTCGAGATCCACGGGGCCAACGGCTACCTGGTCAACCAGTTCCTCTTCCCCAGCGCCAACCAGCGCACCGACCAATATGGGGGCTCCCTCGACAACCGCATCCGTTTCGCGGTGGAGGTCGCCACGGCCGTAGCCGACGAGATCGGTGCCAACCGCACCGGCATCCGGATCTCTCCCGGCAACCCCTTCCAACTCAACGACCTCGCGGAGAGCGACCCCCACGAGCTCTACCCGCACCTCCTGCGCGCCCTCGCCCCGCTCAACCTCGCCTACCTGCACATCGGCCACGGCGGCGACGAGGAACTCCTCTTCACCCTCCGCAAGCTGTGGCCGACCACACTGATCCTCAACCGGGCCGGTGCCGACATCCCCACCCGCGCCAAGGACATCAAAGACGGCCTGGCCGACGTCATCACCGTCGGCACCATGGCCCTCGCCAACCCCGACCTCGTCGAGCGCGTACGCTCCGGCGCACCCCTGAACACCCCCGACCCCAACACCTTCTACGGCGGCGGCGCGGCCGGCTATACCGACTACCCCACCTACGCCGCCTGACGAAGGGCCCGGCGCCCGAGGGAACCACTGGCTTCGGGCACCTCAACACAGCTGCGGCGCACGGCGGCCCGGCGAACCGAAGAGCTAGGGGCTCCACCGACGTGCGCCGCAGCCGTTTCACGTCGTACCCGGCGTTCTGCGCAGTGGACGAAGGGAGTCCGGCATCACCGCACAGACATCAACCACCGCCGGTCGGCAGCGAGGAGGGATGAAATGGGGGGAGGGATGAGACATCGGCGCATCGGAGGTCAGGTCCGATTCACCGGTCGCCGCTGAGCCTCACCCTTGAGAGGGCGGCACCGGGAAGAGCATGCAGCTACTGGTGGCGTGGGCGAACAGACGGTCGTTCGCGTCGACCAACTTGGCCTAAGCAAGGGCGGTTTGACGACCCTTGCTGACAATCGTACCGATGGCGCGCATTGATGCCTGCCATGCGTCCGGCGGCTTGCGCCAGAATCGCGGGATCTGACGTTGCTGATCCTGCGTGACGCCGCCAACGGAGTCCGCCGCTTCGACGACTTCCACCGCCACATCGGCCTGTCGGAGGCCGTCCTCAGCGACCGCCTCCGGAAGCTGATCTCGGCCGGCGTCCTCAAGACCGCCCCCTACCAGGAGCCGGGCAGCCGCTCCCGCAAGGAGTACCGCCTGACCCGCAAGGGCTGGGACCTGTGGCCCGTCCTGATGGCACTGAGCCAGTGGGGCGAGACGTACGCCCTCGGCCCCGAGGGCCCCGTGCTGGACGTTCGCCACACCGACTGCGATGCTCCGGTCCGCGTCGTCGTCGAGTGCTCCGCGGAGCACTCAGCCCTCGCCCCTGGGGACGTCACCGCCCGGCTGGGACCTGGCGCCCGTCTCCAGTCGTGAGCCATCGGTCCGGGACTCGCGGGCCGAACGGCGGTGGTACATCAGTCGCCCCCGGTTCGATCACGAGCATGCCCCGCAGGCGACCCTGGGGGGATTCACCACAGTGCGTCGAGCAGGCACGAGCGCCGGTACCGAGGAGACTGGGCCGTACCAGCACGCCGACCGCCAGGGCATGGGCGTCCAGCAGCACCGAAGATCCGTCCGGAGTGGCTTCGCGGGCCGGGGTGCAGCAACGCACGGAGGCGAACCGCAGTCCTCGCGCGGAGACGTGGGTCCAGGTGACTGCTGTCGTCGCACCGGCCGAACTCCGGAACGTCACTCACGGCATGCCCCGACTCTGAAGGGTCGTCGCAGGTCGACAACCGAAATTGCCTGCCGATCATAATATTACGTGCGTCAGGCCATGGATTAGGCTTGGATGCGAGGCAACGGCCCTACGGAACGAATGGAGGAAGCTTGTGGTGCGCTACGCCAAGGAGCACAAGCAGGTGACGCGGCAACGGATCATCGAGAAGGCCGGCCACCGGTTCAAGCAGGACGGCATAGACGGCTCGGGCATCTCCACGCTGATGTCGGATGCCGGGCTCACCAACGGAGCCTTCTACGCCCACTTCGCCTCCAAGGACGATCTCGTCGCCCATGTCGTGGCCGACCAACTGCGCACGCAGATCACGAGGTACAGCACCCTGCGGCCTGGCCGCCAGGGACTCGAAGACCTGGTTCGCGAATATCTGTCGCCTGAGCACCGGGACCACCCCAGCGACGGATGCCCGTCCGCCGCCCTGCTCGACGAGATCGGCCGCTGCGGGGACGGGCCCAAGCAGGCCTACACCGACGGCGCGCGGGACATCGTGGAAGAGATCGCCGCCCGCCTGGCACCCGAGAATCCGCAGTCCGCTCGTGGTAAGGCCATCGGGCTCTTCACCATGATGGTGGGGGCGTTGCAACTGTCCCGTGCTCTCTCCGACCGCAAGTTCGCCGATGAGGTCCTTGAACAGGGAATCGAGAACGCCCTCACCTTCATGCGCTGAGGGGGACAGTTCACGGCCGCCCCCAGAGTCACCGGGAGGCTTCTCCAACCTCGCCTCGTGCCGACCAGCCGAGAGGCAGGCGTGACCGTCGACCACGTCTTCGCCCGGCTGAAGAGCTGGAAGATCCGCACAAGCAACGGCCGCACTTCGCGCCTATCACCGTTCGAGGAACGTGAGAGCCGTCTCCACGAACTGCCGATGGAACTGGAAGATGCCGCCGTGACCGGCATCGGGATAGATCACCAGCTCACCATTCGGCACTCGCCGCGCCAGGTCGGCCGAGTTCTTCGACGGAACCATCCTGTCGCTCTCACCGTTTGCAACGAGTACAGGCTGGTGGACAACGGAGAGATCGTGGGGCTGCTCCAGCCCCCAGCGGTGAATCGCCTTGAGCTGGGCACCATACGACCTGAGGGAGATCGCCTCGTCCCGGTCGTGGGTGCGCTCCTTCAGCCGGGCCAGGAACTCCTTCCCGGCCCGACGCCCGTTGGCGGTGCGGGTGAAGAAGAGGAACTGCTTCGGGTCCTGAAAGGTGAGCAGTCCTCGGACGGTGTCGAGATGGGACAACCGGGTCACGTTCTTGATGCCCTCGCCGCCCGCAGGACCGGTACCCGTGAGGATCAGCTTGCGGACGAGTTGCGGTTCGGTCTGCGCGATCACCTGGGCGATCATGCCGCCCATCGAGAAGCCATGAAGATCGACGTACTCGAACCCGAGCGCCCGGATGAAGGTGACGGCATCCTTCGCCATCGCCTGGATGGCGCGCGGCGTCGAACCAGTGGAAGCGCCGACGCCCCTGTTGTCGAACGTGATGACCCGGCGCTTGGCTGCGATGCCGTCGACGACCCGAGGGTCCCAGTTGTCGAGGACCGCGGCGAGGTGGGTGAGAAAGACCACCGGGACGCCGGACTGGGGACCGAGCTCGCGATAGGCGAAGGTCACTCCCCCGGCGATGGTGGTGCGGGTCGGTGCGTTCTTGTACGACGTCACCACGTCGCCTCGTACTTCTTGTGAATCATTCACGGTCGCGCGTCCTTCGGTGTGGGGGTTTCTGCGAGCGCGCGCCGGCCCCTCCTTCATGGAGGGGGCACAGAGCGGCTACCTGCACCTCCCGGCCGCGGCTGCAGTCTGCGGGGTCGACGCTCAAAGGCCGTGGGAGTCGGAACCGTGAGCGGTCGAGCCCCTCGGCATCACGTCGACGATTAAATTATGACCGTAATCCCATGTGGCGGCAAGTAGGTGAGCCGAACGAGATGACATCATCGCCGGAATCGCGAATCGGCTCTGCCGGCGGTCTCGACCCTTCACGTCGTAGAGCAGGTGCTCGTGCCCTCGACGGCCGTGGGCCGGACCTGGAGCCCGTCGGCGATCGCCGACGGGCTCCAGCACAATGGCGGTGGCGAGGACCTCGTCACCGAAGACCTGCCCCACTCATCTGGGGCCGGCACTTGTTCCCTCAGCGTGCGACAACTCTCGGTTTCGCGTCGCGGGGCCGACACGCGATCCTCGTCGACACCGGCCTTGAAGCAGAAGTCCAGCAGTGGCTGGACTCGCTCCCACCCGCCGACTACCTGCGCGTGATGAAGCCGGCCGACTTCCTCGCCGACCACGCCGAGACACTCGGCGAACCCCAGACCCGCCACCTGGGCGGCAAGCTACGCGAACTACGGTTCTCCCTGCACCGCCGCGAACAACGCATCACCTACTGGCTCGCCCCCGCCCGGCGCATCGTCATGCTGACCGTCTTCCACAAGACTCCGCGTGGAAGACCCGCCGTGCCAAGGAACTGGCCGACGAGGAGACCGGTCTCACCCCCCAGGCTCAGCAGATCTACGACGAAACCGGGCTGGCCATCGAAATCGGCCGCACCGTCTACCAGCGCCGCACCGAACTGGGCTGGTCCCAGACCGAACTCGCCCGCCGCGCCGGAATGACCCAGCCCGCCATCGCCCGCCCGGAAACCAGCCTCACCCTCCCCTCCACCCGCACCCTGCTGCGCGTGGCAACCGCCCTGGGCCGGCCCCTCCACATCACCATCGGCCACGCAGCCTGACCACAAGCCCCAGCAACATGACCACCTCGGGGCGACCCGGGCAGCGAAGGCGTCGCGCCGGCAGCAGGCGGCACGGCGTTGTTCGTCGGTCAGGAACGCCACCCGTCCCGCCCCTCCCCATCGTTTCTCCCCGTGCCGTGACGGCGCTCGCTGTAAGTCACATGATCAGCGGATGCGGCGCCGGGGCCTGCCGGTTCAGGCTGTCGAGTGCGGTCCGATGTCGGCCGACGGCTCGGAGCCTTTCGCTGGTGGGCCCGCCGCCGCTGGCCGAGGTCAGCGAGGCCGCGGCCGCTGTCTGCGGCCAGATCGACCGTATCCGGCCGGATGCAGCGCATCCCGGGACACCTGCATCTCCCGCCGGTAGGATGCCCGCATGTATCTGCTGATGACGCCTCCGCCGCCCGCCGCCTGAGGCGGGCAGTCACACAGCCGTCCCGGGATGCCGGGGTTGCTGCGTGGGTTGCCCACGAAGACTTCGTGTTGGCAATCGACCGAGGAGACCTCCTTTGCAGTCCTCTTCCGCCCTGCCCGTGTGGCGGGGCGCCCTTTACGTCGCGATCGCGGCCACGGCCTGGGGCACCGGCGGTGCTGTGGCCACCGAAATGTACGACGTCGGCGGGATCGGTCCCGTCGCTGTTTCCTTCTGGCGGTTCCTGACCGGACTCGGGCTGCTCCTGGCGGCCCACTCCGTCTGGCGGGCCAGGCGGCCCGAAACGGTGTCCTCGCTGCGCGCGATGTTCGCGGCGAACCCCAGGCGGGCCCTGATCACGGGCTTCGGGATGGCGGTGGCCCAGTCCGCTTACTTCGCCTCCGTGCAGCAGGCCGGACTGGCCGTGGGCACAGTGGCGACCCTGGGCTCGGGCCCGGTACTGGTGGCCGCCGGCGCCCGGTTGACCCTGGGCGAGCGCACCGGCGCCGCCGGAACTGCCGCGGTGGTGAGCGGCGTTGCCGGCCTGGCGCTGCTGATGGGGGGAGCCGAGGGGAGCACCGGTCCCAATCCCCTCCTGGGCATCGGATACGCACTGCTCTCCGCCGCCGGCTACGCGGGTGTGACCCTGCTGGGCCGCTTCGCCGGGCGGGACAACGCCAGTGGCGCCTTCGAGTCCACGCTGCCCGGCTTCACCGTGGGCATGCTCTGTCTCCTACCGATGGCCGTGTGGGAGGGCTTGGTGCCCGACATGGACCGGCCGGCGTGGACCCTTGGCCTGATCCTCTATCTGGGGGCGGTGCCGACGGCGCTGGCGTACATCCTGCTCTTCATCGGCCTCCGGGTGGTCCGGGCGACCACGGCCTCCGTGGTCGCCCTGGTCGATCCGCTCACTGCGGCGGCCATCGGCGTCCTGGTCTTCGGCGAGCGGCTGAACGCGATCGCCCTCACCGGCACGGCCCTGCTGCTCTTCGCTGTGCTCTTCCTCGCGGCCCGCGAGGGATCCGGACAACCGCGCTCCCGAAGGAGTCCTGACCCGGACCGGGGCCGCGCCAGGCACGCTCCCCAGCCGTCCACACGGACCGAGGAGTGATCGCGCGGGCGCGGTAATGCACCTGGGCGGTGGGCCCCTTCGGCCCACCGCCCGTTGCCCTTTCGTGGGGTTCATCAGGTTCGTCGGGTTCGTCGATGAGTGTTGCGCCATGTCATTTCGCCGCGATCGCATCCCCATACAAGGTGTGTCAACCCCTACCTTCTCGCCAACCTCCCAATGCGATGTGGCTCCTGAGATGACTGGGCATTAGGTTTTCATGGGTGGCCATGCCATTGGCATGGGGATCCGACATACGGCAGGAGGCGGTGTGAGTACAGAAGCTCACTTACTAGATCAGAAATCAGGTGTGGACGCCTATCCGGTGGTAGAGGAAGTCTCCTCGCTGCTGAAACGTCCGGCAGAAGATCTCGACGCATCAGTGACCATCGCTGAACGGGCGGCGTTACGGGCGGCCGTCAGTGATCTCAACGCACGGTCGGCAGCCGGTGATCCGACGGCGTTCTACGGCCAGCAACTGTTGCTCTCCCGTATCTACGGGCTCTCCACCCAGCTCCCCGAGGGACCCACTGCCGAAGGCTCCACGTTCGTCCACGAGGTGCTTCGCCTGCTGGAGCAGGCCACCGCGGCCGCCGAGGACGCCGAGCTGGAGTCGGGCGCACTCGACGCGGCACCCACCGAGCCGTCCGCGTACCTGTCCTGGTTGAAGAAGTCCGCGCGTGAACACCGCGTGTACAAGCACCCGTACTACCGGGAATTCATCCGCCATCATGCCACGGCGGACGATCTACGGAACTACGTGATCCAGGAATCGGTCGTTGACGGTCGATTCGACGATCTTCTCGCCACGATGCAGGTCGGTACCAGCGGCGACGCGAAGATGGAGATCGCCGAAAACTTCTGGGACGAGATGGGAAATGGTGACCCTTCGCAGGTGCACACCCATCTCTTCAATCAGATCTTCCGGGTCTTCGATATTCCCGCCCAGGAACTGGAGCGGTCACTCACCGCCAACGCCCTGCTGTCGGGAAACCTCGCCGTGCTCCTGTGCCGGTACCGGCACCTGTATCCGGAAGCCGTCGGATTCCTCGGGATGACCGAATGGCTGGCGCCCGAGCGCTTCGTCCACGTCGTGCACGCCTGGGAACGGCTCGGGCTGCCCGACGTCGGCATCGTGTACCACAAGCTGCACATCACCGTCGACTCCCGGCACGCAGCCGGCTGGTTCCACAACGTGGTCGTCCCCGCCGCCACCTCCGAGCGCATGCGGCGGGCGATCGCCCGAGGAACACTGTGGCGGCTCAACTCCTCCGCCCGCTACCTCGACGAACGCATGCCCGATCTCGCCACCCACCGACCGGTCTGACAGGAAGGGCTCAGTGCCATGGCAATCGGCTCTCAGGGGTTCTCGATCATCGACTTGCCTCCGGCGACACCGGAGACGTTGGACAGCTACGACAACGTCCCGCTCGACCCGTTCATGGGCAACGGCACACGCTACAAGCGGTTCACTCAGTACCAGCTGTCGCCGGAGCCCGGAAGCGACCGGGGCTGGATCTACGAGAAGCTGCCGCAGCGCGACTACATCATCTCCAAAAGGTACAACAACGTGGCCGGCGGCATCCGCCGCCCCTACGAGCCGATCGAGGTCGACTTCACCCCGCTGGTCACCATCGGCGCGGACGCGCTCGATCTGGACCGCAGCCATGACTGGCAGATCAACATCCACCAGAACCGCAGCAGGGCCGAAAGCGAGCGCTGCGCACCGATAACCCCGGAGGGCGTGCATAGCGACGGACACGAGTACATCATGATCGCCGTGCTGCGGCGGAACAACGTCGCCGGAGGCGAGACCCGCCTGTGGCTGCCGGACGCCGACGCGCCGGTCTGGACGGGCACACTGGCGGCGGGGCAGGCCGTCCTGTTGGACGACAAGGCGATCAAGCACGAAGCCACCGACGTCACCTCCGCCGACGGCGGCCCCGGCCACCGGGACATCGTGATCGTCGCCTACTCCACCTGGGAAAAAGGGTGGTACGGCGAGGAGTACGAAGCGGCGGCCCTCGCCGACCGCCCGCTGAACTGACCCGCCGCGGCGGCCGGTTCATGGGCGACTTCGTGAAGTACCAGGCGCTCGGCAACGACTACCTGATCGTCGACCCCCGAGGCGGAGGTACGGCCCTGGGCACGGAGCCCGTCCCCGAGGCCGTCCGGCTGCTCTGTGACCGGCACCGCGGAGTCGGCGCCGACGGACTGCTCTTCGGACCGCTGGATACGCCCCGGCCCGGCACCGCCGCACCGCTGCGCATCTTCAACGCGGACGGCAGCGAGTGCGGGATGAGCGGCAACGGGCTGCGCATGTTCGCGCTGTACCTCGGCGAGCACTACGTGCAGGAGTGGCGTACGGGGACACCGTTCACCGTACGCACGCCCGGCGGCGACGCGGAGGTCCGGATCACGGACGTCACCGACGGGCGGGTGTCCGTGGGCATGGGTCGGGCGCGCTTCACCACCGGCGGGGGCACGGACGACGGTGGCGCGGCAACCACCGTCGTCCCGCTGGCAGGCGCCGGACCGGGCGACGAGGTCACCGTCACCGACCTGCACCTCGGCGTTCCCCACACCGTCGTCCTCAGCGACGCGATCGACGGTGAGCTGGTGCAGCGCCTGGGCCCCGCCCTGGCCTGGCACCCCCGCCACCCCGAGGGCACCAACGTGGAGTTCGTGCGTGTCCACGACGACCGCACGCTGGACATTGCGGTCTGGGAGCGGGTCGCCGGCCCCGTACCCGCGTCGGGCAGCGGCGCGTGCGCCGCGGCGGCCGTGGCACGCGCACGCGGCCTCGTCGGCCCCGACGTGACGGTCCGCATGCCCGGTGGCGAGGTCGACGTGAGCGTGGCGCGGGACGGCCGGATCAGCTCGGCCGGCACCGCGCAGGAGGTGATGACAGGAGTGCTCTCACGGTCCCTGCTCAAGGAACTGGCCCAGCGGGGCACGATGCTCGACGAGCCGTCGGGAAGGAGGGGCACATGAACGTCACACAGGTCCCCGGGGCGTGCCCGCTGGACTGCGCGGACGCCTGTAGCTGGCAGGTGACGGTCCGGGACGGCGAAGCCGTTGCGCTGCGCGGCACCCCGGAACACCCTTACACCCGGGGCACCCTGTGTGTGAAGGTCAACCAGTTCCTGGAGCACACCCGCGCCCCCGACCGGCTGCTCCACCCCCTGCGGCGCGTCGGTCGCAAGGGGGAGGGCCGGTTCGAGCGCATCAGCTGGGACAGCGCCCTCGACGAGATCGCCCAGCGGCTGAAGCAGACAATCGAACGCCACGGCGGCGAGGCGATCTGGCCGTACCAGGGCACCGGCACCCTCGGCTTCCTCCAGGGGCTCCAGGGGCGCGCCGGCAGCCGGCTGTGGAACGTCTTGGGTGCCTCGCGCCACGACATGACGATCTGCTCCATCGCCGGTCTCGCCGGCCTCCGGTACACCCTCGGCGTCAGTACGGGGATCGACCCGGAGAGCCTGGCGTACTCCCGGCTGGTCCTGCTGTGGGGGAGCAATCCCCTCACCAGCCGCCACCACCTGTGGAAGGTGATCCAACGCGCGCGCAGGAACGGCGCACACGTCGTCGTCATCGACCCGATCCGCAGCCGTTCGGCGGCCCAGGCCGACGAACACATCGCGCCCCTCCCGGGCTCGGACGCCGCGCTCGCCCTGGGCCTGCTGTACGTCGTGCTCCAAGAGGGCGCCGAGGACCGGGAGTACCTGGCCGCCCGCACCGTGGGGTGGGAGGTGTTCCGGAAGCGGGTGCTGGAGTTCGATCCCGAACGCACGGCGCGGGAGACGGGCGTGACCGAGGAGGAGATCGTCCGACTCGGCCGGCGCATCGCCCGCAGCAGGCCCACCGCCCTGGGGGTGTCGCAGGGCATCCAGCGCCACGCCGGCGGCGGCGCCGCCCTGCGGACCCTTGCCTGCCTGCCCGCCGTCACCGGGGACTGGCAGCGGCCCGGCGGCGGACTGCTCTACTCGACCGACGGCTACTTCGGCGCGAACCGCGAAGCCCTCTACCGGGACGACCTGCTGCGCCACCCCGTGCGCACCCTGTCCATGACGCGGCTGGCCGAAGGACTGCTGGAGGTGGACGATCCGCCCGTCGAAGCACTGGTCGTCTACGGCGCCAACCCGCTGGCCAGCTCCCCCGACCAGAATCGGATCCGCCGCGGCCTCGCCCGCGAAGACCTCTTCACCGTGGTCATGGACCACTTCCAGACCGACACCGCTGACTACGCCGACATCCTGCTGCCCGCCACCATGCAAACCGAGCACCTGGACGTGCACGACGGCTACGGCCACCTGTACGTCAACTGGAACGAACCGGCGGTCGCTCCGCCAGGGGAGTGCCTGTCCACCACCGAGACCTTCCGACGCCTGGCCCGGGCCATGGAGCTGACGGAACCCGCGCTCTACGCCGGCGACGAAGAGTTGGCGAGCGAACTCCTCGACTCCCCGCACCCGTCCTTGGCCGGTATCACCGTCGACACGCTGCGCACCAAGGGATGGGCCCGGCTCGCCTACCCGGACACATTCGTGCCCTTCGCGACCGGATTCCCCACCCCTTCGGGGAAGCTGGAGTTCGTCTCGGAGACCGCCCGGGCGGATGGCCACGACGCCGTGGCCGGATACGTTCCGGCGAGCGAGACCGACGACGCCGAACGGGCGCGGTCCTTGCCCCTCGTCCTCCTCTCCGTCGCGAACCACTTCTTCCTGAACACCGTCTTCGGGAACAAACCCGAACTGCGCCGCCGGGCCGGCCCGCCGTATGTCGTACTGCACCCGGAGGACGCCGCGGCGAGCGGCATTGCAGCCGGCGACCGCGTTCGGATCAGCAACGAACGGGGCGCCTTCGAAGCCCTGGCCAGGATCGACGACGTGGTGCGCCCGGGAGTCGCCATGACGACGAAGGGCCACTGGCTCAAGTTCACCGGCGGCTCCGGCCCCAACGCCACCGTCGACGAACGGGACGCGGACATGGGCGGCGGAGCGGTCTTCCACGACAACCGCGTACGGATCACGCCCCTTGCCCGGAGCGAGGACGACAGCAGTGAGGACGGCGGATGAAGTTCCGACGACTGGGCCGCAGCGGGCTCCAGGTCAGTGAGATCGCCTACGGCAACTGGGTCACACACGGCGCCCAGATCGACGACGGCCAGGCCACGGAGTGCGTGCACGCGGCATTGGACGCCGGCATCACCACCTTCGACACGGCCGACATGTACGCGGGCACGGCCGCCGAGGCCGTGCTCGGCAAGGCGCTGCAGGGCCGGCGCCGCGAGTCCCTGGTGATCTCGACCAAGGTGTTCTTCCCGACCGGCCCCGGACCGAACGACGGCGGCCTGTCCCGCAAGCACATCACCGAGGCCGTCAACGGCTCGCTGACCAGGCTCGGGACCGACTACGTCGACCTGTACCAGGCACACCGCTTCGACGAGCGCACTCCGCTGGAGGAGACGCTCAGGACTTTCGACGACCTCGTGCGGCAGGGCAAGGTCCTCTACATCGGCGTCTCGGAGTGGACCGCCGACCAGATCGCCCGGGCCGTGAAGCTCACCGGCGAACTCGGCCTGGAACGGTTCGTCTCCAACCAGCCCCAGTACTCGATGCTCTGGCGCGTCATCGAACCGGAGATCGTACCCCTGTGCGAACGGGAAGGGCTCAGCCAGATCGTCTGGTCACCCCTCGCCCAAGGCGTGCTCACCGGCAAGTACCTGCCCGGACGGCCGCCGCCCGCGGGATCGCGCGCCACGGACGAGGCGGGTGCCCGCTGGGTGAAGACCTTCCTGCGCGACGAGGTGCTGGAGCGGGTGCAGCAGCTGGCCCCCATCGCTCGGGAGCTGGACCTGACCCCGGCCCAGCTCGCCGTCGCCTGGACGCTCCAGAACCCGAACGTCGCCGCGGCCATCGTGGGCGCCTCCCGGCCGGAGCAGGTCTGTGACAGCGCGAAGGCGGCGGGCGTCCGCATCGACCCGGCGGTAATGCAGCGCATCGACACCGTCCTCGGCCCGGTCGTCGAACGCGATCCCGCCAAGGTGGACAGCGCCGAATAGAGCCCGCCCTTCCCGCCTCCATTCCGCCGAGCACCTGGAGACATCCATGACCTTCCTCCCGTTCGAACTGCTCGAGTGGCTGCAGAAGCGGGGAGCCACCGTCACATACAGCCTGGCCGACAGCGGCTGTCGACCGATCCGGCTGCGCGAGCTGGTCGACGACGAACAGGCGCTGAGCCGATTCCTCGACAGCGAGCTGAGCTACCCGCCGACGTGCGGCACCGACCACCTGCGCGCGCAGATCGCCCATTGGCACGCCGGGAGCACCGACCACGCATCGGAGGTCATCGTCACCGTCGGGGCGGCCGAGGCCAACACAGTCGCTGTCGACACCCTCGTCCGCCCCGGGGACCACGTAGTGACGATGTCACCCGGCTACCGCCAGGTCTGGGGTGCGGCCCAGAACCGGGGCGCCGACGTCGACGACGTCCCCCTGGACCCGGAGCGCGGCTGGCGACCCGACGTCGACGCCCTGGCCCGCGCGGTCCGCCCGAACACCCGGGCCATCGTGCTGACAACCCCCAACAACCCGGCGGGCACCGTCCTGACCGAAGAGGAGATACGAGCGATCGTCTCCGTCGCCGACCGGGTCGGCGCCTGGATCCTCTCCGACGAGGTCCACCGCGGCACCGAACTCCACACCGACGAGCTCAGCCCCACCTTCTGGGGCCGCTACGACCGCGTCGTGTGCGTCGGCAGCCTCTCCAAGGCGTTCGGCATGCCGGGGCTGCGCCTCGGCTGGCTGATCGCACCACCCGCGCTCCTCCCGCAGCTCCGCCAACGGCACGAGTACGCCACCCTCTCCGCGGCCGGGACGGCGATGGCGCTGGCGGAACTGGCGCTCGCGCCGCCCACCTGCGTCCGGCTGCTCGACCGCTACCGCGGCTTCCTGCGCGAGAGCTGGACCCAGATGCAGCAGTGGATCGACTCCCATGACCACCTGCTCTCGGTCGTGCCGCCCCAGGCCACCTCCCTGGCGTTCGTCCGCTACCACCTGGACCTGCCCAGCACCGACGTCGCCGAGGCCCTGCACGCCCGCGGCAAGGTGCTGGTCGGCGCCGGGGCCCACTTCGGAACCGAGCACCACCTACGGTTCACCTACGGGCAAGAACCGGCCCAGTTGGCGGCGGCGCTGGAGAAGACCTCGCACGTCCTGAAGGAACTGAGCGCGTGAACCCCACAAAACTGCCCCTGATCGACGCCGAGGAACTGGCGCGCCGCCTGCCCATGCCACGGGCAATCGCGGCACTGGACCGGGCCCTGCGCGCCGGGCTGGACCCCGAAGCGGACGTCCCGCGCACCGTACTCGACGTCCAGGCGGGCCAGCTCCTGCTGATGCCCGCCACGTCGTCCTCGTACGTCGGGGTGAAGCTCGCCGCGGTCGCGCCCGACAACCCCGCCCGCGGCCTGCCGCGCATCGTCGCCTCCTACCTCCTCATGGACGCGGCCACGCTCTGCCCGACAGCCCTGATCGACGGCTCCGCCCTGACCCTGCTGCGGACGCCCGCGGTCTCCGCCGTGGCCGTGGACCACCTGGCGGCCGCAGACGCCGAACGGCTCGTCGTCTTCGGAGCCGGACCGCAGGCATGGGGCCACGTGGAGGCGGTCAGGGCCGTACGCCCCATCTCCTCGGTCGGAGTCGTCGCGCGCCGTCCGGAGCAGACGGCCGAACTGGTCGAGCGCTGCCGGTCGGCGGGTCTGCCCGCGGAGGCCGTCCCACCGCAGGCCGTGGCGACCGCCGACGTGGTCGCCTGCTGTACGACGGCGCGGACGCCGCTGTTCCCCGCCGCGGCGGTCGCGGACCACGCGGTCGTCGTGGCGATGGGAGCGCACGAACCGACGGCCCGCGAGGTGGACGGCGCCCTCGTCGCCCGCGCCACCGTCATCGTCGAGGCGCGCACCGCGGCGCTGCGTGAGGCGGGCGACCTCCTGATCCCCCTGCGCTCGGGCGACGTCGACACCGGGGTGATCGCGGGCAACCTGTCCGAACTCGTGCGCGGAGCCGTGGACGTCGCGCCCCGGCGGCCGAAGCTGTTCAAGGGCATGGGCATGGCGTGGCAGGACCTGGTGGTGGCCGCTGCCGCCGTCGACGGGTCCCCGTGAGCGCGCGAAGGTGACCGGAACCTGACGACGTCCCCGGCCATCGGGTCACGATGCGTCGCCGCCAAGCGTGAGGAACCGGGCCTGCTGCCCGCTGTACGCGCGGCCGCCCCGGACACGTACATCCTCGCCGACGGCTTCAGCTGCCGCACCCAGATCGCCCAGCAGACCGACCGCACCGGCACACATGTCGCACAGCTCATCGCCCGCGTACTACCCCCGGCCAACGCCTCCCCGGCCTGAACCTCTGCTGACATCTCTGCTGACAAGGACCTTCCGTGACTGATGCACTTTCCCTCGTCGACGACTGGGGCCCCGAGAAGATCGTCGTCGTCTCCCACCGACGCACCGGCATGAAAGGTGTCCTGGTCATCGACAACACCGCCCGGGGTGTGGGCAAGGGCGGTACCCGGATGAGCCCCACCGTGACCGTCGGCGAAGTGGCCCGCCTGGCCCGCGTCATGACCTGGAAGTGGGCCGGCGTCGACCTCTTCTACGGCGGCGCCAAAGCAGGCATCGCCGCCGACCCCGCCTCCCGCGACAAGGAAGCGATCCTGCGCGCGTTCGCCCGCGCACTGTCCAACGAGGTCCCCCGCGAGTACGTGATGGGCCTGGACATGGGGCTGACCGAGAGCGACGCCGCCATCATCCAGGACGAACTCGGTGACCGAGGCGCCGCCGTCGGCACCCCCGAACACCTCGGCGGCGTCGCCTACGACAAACTCGGCGTCACCGGCTACGGCGTCGCCGAGGCCACCGACGCCGCGGCCCAGCACCTGGGACTGCCCCTGGCCGGTTCCCGCGTCGCCATCCAGGGCTTCGGCGCCGTCGGCAGCGCGGCCGCCCAGCGTTTCGCGGAACTCGGCGCCACCGTCGTAGCGGTCTCCACAGCCCACGGCGCCTTGCACAACCCGACCGGCCTCGACGTCGCGGACCTCCTTGCGGCCCGCGACGAGCACGGCGACCGCTTCGTCACCCGCCACTACCACGGCACCCCCCTGCCCCTTGGCAGCGAGCTCACCGTGGACTGCGACATCCTCGTGCCCGCCGCCCTGCAGGACGTCATCTGTCGCACCACCGCGCAGCACATCAAGGCCCGGCTCGTCGTCGAAGGCGCGAATCTGCCCACGTCCCCTGAAGCCCAGTTCCTTCTCGCCGAGCGCGGCATCGCCGTGATCCCCGATTTCGTCGCCAACGCCGGAGGCGTCGTCGCAGCAGCCTTCGCCATGGACTCCCGCTACTCCGGCTTCCGTCCCGACACCACCACCATCTTCGAAACGATCTCGACCAGACTGCGAGCCAACACCGTCACCGTCCTCGACGAAGCCCGGCGACGGGAGACCACCCCGCACACCGCGGGCCGCACCCTGGCCGAAGAACGCGTCCGCACCGCGATGCGGAGCAGGGGACGGATTCCTCTCGCCTGAGCACCGCTGTCCTGCCGATGTCTGGCCAATCCGTTCGACACATCACTCGAATGCGTGGCGATCCTGCGGTCTTCGGCCTGATGGTCCCTACACTCGCGGGGTGCGCACATCCCGTGAAGCATCCAGTGATCCCACCGAAGAGCAGTAGGAGGGCTTGGCCGAGGTTGTCCCACTGCGTGGCAGCGACGCATGGCCGTCCTGACCGGGCCGCGGGCGGCGCCTGAAGGGTGTCAACATTCCGATCAGACCGAGGCTGCGGTGGGCCCGTCCCGCGTTGTAGTGCTCGGCGTACTGGTCGAGGACCGTGCGCAGGTGTCGTTCGCCGGTGATGAGGAGGCGGTCGGTGCATTCGGCGCGGGCTGTGCGTATCCATCGTTCCGCGAACGCGTTGGACCGGGGGCTTTGCGGCGGTGTCGGGATGACGGCTGTGCCGTTGCCGGTCCGCACTGGTGCAAGCGCTGCAGACCGGACACCTCGGCTTCGCGGCGCTTGACGTAGTCGCCAATGAACCGCTGTCACCAGACGACGCTCTCTGGAACCAGCCCAACGTTCTCATCAGCCCGCACACGGCGGCCCTGACGATCGACGAGGGCAAACGCATCATCGACCTGTTTGTCGCCAACGCGCGACGGATTTTCGAGCACCAGCCTCTCATCAACACCGTCGACACCGTCGAGTTCTACTGACTCATACACCTGCTCCAGCCCGGACACCTGAAGGGTGTCATTACGCACTTCGTCATAAGGTCGCCGTGCTTCTCCGGCAGGTCGAGCGGCAGCCGAACGGCCCAACAGGAGGAAGCAGCCCAGCAGCCGGCGGAAGATCAAGTAAAGCACTCACAGGCCCACGATCAGTGATCATGCCCACGCTCTGGTGCTCGCAAAGCACCTGGTCAGCCACCGTACGGCAGTAAAGACACCCCTCAGGGCTTGGCAGGTCGGTCTTCAGTACGGCCCGGTAGCGCCGATAGACCTTTAGGACACCGAGAAGCAGAAGAGCTTGCCGGACCAGCTGGCGAAGACGTGGTCGTCGGTGGGGAACGCCGACCAGGAGCCGGAGCCACCGCTGACGGGGTGGTGCCAGACCTGTTGGCCGGTGCCGGCGTCGAAGCCGTAGAGCCCTTTCTCTCCCGCGAGGAGGAAGAGGTCGCGTAGGGCGCCCAGGAACTGCAGCTCACCGAGGCCGGAGCCTGCCGTCCAGCGCTTCGCCCCGGTCTGGGCGTCGACGGCGTGCAGGACCTGGTCGAGGTAGCAGACGGTGTCACCGGACCGGTCGTAGCCCCGCATCCCCCGGGCCGCGGTCCGCACGCTCCACAGGGTCTTGCCCGTCTTTGGGTCGAAGGCGGCGAGCAGCCCGCCGGTCGCGCCGGCGGCTCCGGTGGCCGGGTAGCAGAACAGGGCCCCCTGGCGCAGCTCCAGGGATCCTTGCCAGCCGAGGATCGCACTGTTCGTCGGTGGGAGACCGGTGGGCTTGCTCCAGAGCGTGTCGCCGTCGGCCGGCTTGAGGGCGAGCAGCCGCATATCGCCGTCGATGGCGTAGAGCACCTCGCCCTCGGACGGCGGATAGAGGGTGACGAGGTCCTTGGACCACAGGCGGTCGCCCGTGTCCGACGCGATGGCGGTGTATCCGTTGAGGATCGCGGTCGTGGACGTGTTCGACGCGCGGCCCCAGACGATCAGATGGCCGGCCCGGGTGGCGCCGACGACCGTGGGTCCGCCCATGTCCGGCGTCTGCCACCGCACCTCACCGGTAGCCGCGTCGATGCCATGGAGGCGCCCGTTGCTTCTGGTCACGAGCAGCGGGCCGTCTCCGAACTCGATCTCCGGCGCGCTGGCCCCGGTCGGGGACGCGGTCCACAGCTCCTTCCCGGAGCGGCCGTCGAACGCGTGGACCTTCCCGTCGGTGCGTACGGTGTAGACCCGCTTGTTGTCGGCGATGACGTCGGTGTTCTGGCCGCTGAGGTCCTTCCACAGGGGCTTGCCGCTGGCCCGGTCGACGCAGACCCCCGAGGTCTCCCCGGCGCACAGCAGGGTGGACGGTGTCACCGAGAGGAGGGACATGCCGGGCTGCGGGAGGTCCGTGGTCCAGGAGAGTTCGGGGATGGCGGTCGCGTCCCCGTCGCGCGACCGGAGGATCAGCGCGGTGCCCGTGGCCGCCGCGGCGACGGCGAGCACCGCGCCGCCGGCCAGCACCCGGCGCCTGCTGAGCAGCGGAGTGCGCACCTCCTCGCGCAGGCTGCGCTGCGCCGCGGTCACCTGCAGCTCGACCGCGCCGAGCCAGCCCGCGGTGGTCGCCGGGCGCAGCCGGCCCTGCAGTTGCGCGACGGTCGGACGCCGGGCGGGGTCCTTGTCGAGGCAGGCGGTGACGATGCCGAGCAGGGCCTGCGGGACGCCGTCCAGCTCCGGTTCCTCGTGGGCGGCGCGGTAGAGCAGTGCGTGCGCCGCGCCGGTGCCGAAGGGCAGGGCGCCGGTGGCGGCGAAGGCAAGCACGGCGCCGAGCGCGAACACGTCGCTGGCGGGGGTGAGCTCGGCTCCCGTCGACTGTTCGGGCGACATGAAGCCGGGCGACCCGATGATCTGGCCTTCTGCGGTGAGCACGGTCCCGTCGACGGCCCGGCTGATGCCGAAGTCGATGACTCTGGGCCCGTCGGCGGTGAGCAGGATGTTGGACGGCTTGAGGTCGCGGTGGACCAGTCCGGCGCGGTGGATGGCGGCCAGCGCCTCGGCCAGGCCCGCGCCGAACACGCGCAGGGTGGCCTCGGGCATGGGCCCGTGGGCCCCGATGGCGTCGGTGAGCGAGGGGCCGGGGATGTACGCGGTGGCGAGCCACGGTTGCGGCCCCTCGGGGTCGGCGTCGACGACGGGCGCGGTGAAGGCGCCGCCGACCGCGCGGGCGGCGTCCACCTCGGCCTTGAAGCGCCGCCGGAAGCCGGGATCGGCGGCCAGTTCGGGGCGTACGACCTTGACGGCGACGGCACGGCCGCTGCGCGACGCGGCCAGATGGACGCGGCCCATGCCACCCGCGCCGAGTTCCCGGATCACCCGGTACGGTCCGATGTGTGTGATGGCGTCGCCCTGCGTGGTCATGGGGTGGGGCTCCGGAAGGCGTAGAGGGCGGTGTCGGACGCGGCGTAGACGGTCGTGCCGGAGGCCTGCACCGACCAGGACTTCTTGTTCCTGGCTTCGGCCCCGGATGCCTGGTGCGCCCACAGCGGTTTGCCGTCCGAGGCGCGCAGGACGATGAAGCCCGGGGTGTCGGCGCCGAACAGGGAGAGCGCCACCAGGGACTCGGTGACGGAGGGGCCCTGGGCGCGTGCGCTCCAGGGGTCGAGGGGCAGCGGACTCGGGGTGTGCCACAGCTGGCTGCCGTGGCGCAGGTCGAGGGCGAAGACGGTGCCCTGGCCGTCCGCGACGTAGGCCCGGTTGCCCTGGACTGTGGTGGGGCTCAGGTTCGTCGTCTCGTTGACGGCGGTCCACAGGTCGCCACCGTCGGCAGTGCTCAACGCGCGCACCTTGACGTGGGTGACCAGCAGCGCGTTGCCGTCGGTGGCCAGTCTCGGGTAGGCGCCGGGCTTGATGACGTCTCGGACCGTCCAGCGGACCTCGCCGGAACGCAGTTCGATTCTGTGGACGTTGCCGTTGTCCTGCAAAAAGCAATGGCGGCCGTCGGCGATGGCCTGGAAGTCGGAGCCGTTCACCGTGCGGGACCAGAGCACCGACCCCTCGGCGAGGTCCACGGCGCACACGCTGTAGCCCTGATTGCCGCTGGTGCTGACGACGGCGACTGAGCCGGCGACGCAGAGGACGTCCTGGACTTGGTCGGCGTACGACTCCGTGTCCTTCTGCTCGGTGACCGTGTGGGTGAACTTCAGGTCACCCTTGGCGTCCACACCGAGCAGGTAGCCGCGCTCACCCGCCCAGGCTGTTCCGAACAGCGTCGAGCCCCGGACCGTGAGCCAGTCCGGCCCGCTGGAGGCGTCGGACGGTATGCGGGCCTTGGCCGTCCAGCGTTCCTTTCCGGTCGTGGTGTCGTAGGCGATGGCGGTCTGCTTGTCCCAATGCACCAACGTGGAGCCGAGAAGACGTAGTTGGCCGTTCTCCACCTGCCGCAGCGGGCTCGACCACCGCGGCTTTGGGCCCGCGGGCACCTTGGCCCGGGGCCGGACCGTGGTGCCCGCGCCACCGCCGCGGCCCGGGGTGCGGCCGGGCTCCGACCGCCGCCCGGCCACGACCGCGGCGCCCGCGGCCACCGCTGCGGTGCCACCGGCCACGGTGATCCACACGAAGCGGCGGCGGCTCGGCCTGCTCGGGTCCGCCGTGGTCAGCGAGGTCACGGGCATGGGGGGTGCGGCCACCAGGACGGCGGCGTGCGCCTCGCGTGTGGCGAGGTCGTCCCGCAGGCCCGGTGTGAGCAGCGCGGACGGTTCGGCGGGGCCGAGCGCGGCCAGCACCGCGCCGGTGGGCGGCCTGCGGGTGGGGGCCTTGTCCAGGCAGGCCGCGACCAGCGGACGCAGCGCTTCGGGTACGCCGTCCAGCAGTGGCGGGGCGTGGACGGCCCGGTAGAGGATCTCGGCCGTGTTTCCGGTGCCAAAGGGGCCCCGGCCGGTGGCCGCGAAGACCAGGACGCAGCCGAGGGAGAAGACGTCGGCCGCCGGTCCGGCCTCGCGGCTCGACACGATCTGCTCGGGGGCCATGAACCCGGGCGTCCCGATCACGGCGTCCGTCCGGGTGACCTGCGTCGCGTCCGCCGCCCGGCTGAGGCCGAAGTCGATGACACGGGGCCCGTCTTCTGCCACGAGTACGTTGCCGGGCTTGAGGTCGCGGTGGACGATTCCGGCGGCGTGGATCGCGAGCAGCGCCTCGGCGAGGCCGGTGCCCAGGGCCCGCAGGGCCGGCTCGGGCAGCACGCCGAAGTGGCGCACGACATCATGCAGGGACGGCGCGGGGATGTACGCGGTGGCCAGCCAGGGCTGCGGGGCGTCGGCATCCGCGTCGAGCACCGGCGGGGTGTAGAACCCGCTGACCCTCCGAGCGGCGTCGGCCTCGCGTCGGAAACGCCCGCGGAAGTTCGGCGTCTCGGCGTACTCGGGCCGGATGACCTTCAGGGCGACCAGGCGCGATCCCGGTGATCTGGCGAGGAAGACCCGGCCCATGCCGCCTTCGCCCAGGAGCTGGAAGACCTCGTAGGGGCCGATCCGGCCCGGGCCCTGCGGCTGCGGGACCGTCGGGTGCGACTGGAAGACTTTCGTGTGCGGCTGCGGGACCGTGGGGTCGCTGCCGCCGTGCGCCGGTGTGTGCACCGTGATCGTGGACGCGGGTCAGCTCAGCGAACCGAGTACGTCGCGCGCGGCGGCGACGACGGCGTCCTCGGCCTGCTGCTGGTTCCTGCCGGAGTCCCTGGTGTCGTAGGAGAGGCTCACAGTGAACTCGGCATTGCCCTCACGGACGATCACCTGAGCCTCCGCCAGGTCGAAGGGATCCTTGTCCACACCATGCACGACGTAGGCGTCCTCGCCGAGCCCGCTGAGCGACCGGGAGTCGGTGATCGTGCGCACCTTCTTCAAGGCCCCGAGGGCGCTCTTCTTGTGCACGTCGAACATGCCACTCGCCGACGGGCCGACCGTGAGGTTCACCTCCAGGCGCAGCTGCCCGCCGCCCGAGCCGAACGGCGTGTCCCAGCTCGGCATCCTGGTGATCATCGCTGCCATGGTGGCGTTGTCGAACTGCGACGGCTTGCACTCGGTTCCCGGTGCGATGCGCGCGATGGTGGACGCCTTGATCAGCCGGCACCCTTCGGGCACCTTGGTGAACGATTTCCCCGCCGTCGGCGCCTGCGGCTTGGCTGCGCCGCCCGGAGCGCCGGACTGCTTCCCCTCAGCAGCGCTTTCGCCGTCACCCCCTGACATGGCGATGGCCACACCGACGATCGCGGCCACGGCGATGGCCGCACCGCCACCGATCAGCCAGGGCCGCGTACGGGCGCCGCGCGGCCGCCCCGAGCCCGGGCCACCGCTTAGCGGCGGCGTCGCCGGGACCGGCTGTGACCAGGCCGAAGGCGTGCCCGGCGACCGGGGCGGGACCGGAGGCGGTGCCTGGCCCGACGGGGGCGGCACCTGCCCCGGAGCCTGCGCCGCAGGACCCCACCCCGGCATTCCCTGAGGGAGCGGCTGGGTGGGGCCGGTCTCGCCGGAGCCCTGCCGGGGGTCCGACCGCGGGGTCTTACTCACGGGGTAGCTCGCTTTCCGTTCTCGCCATCGGGACCGGCAGGGCCCGTCCCGTCGACCGGGCCGGAGCGAAGGCGCACCGGGGCCCGGCACAACTTGCAAAACCCTTTCGGAAGGCGATGCAATGCCGATGAAATCTTGCTGAAGCAAGGGACTTGGGGGACTGCGGGACCATGGGGGACATCGAGGTAGGCGCGGTTCCGGCGGATTCGGGAGCGGATTCGGCAGAGGCGACGGGACGGCTGCGGATCGACCTGCTCGGCCCGGTCAGAGCCCGCCGGGGCGGGACGCCGATTGACATCGGCCCCGTACGACGGCAGGCGGTGCTGGCCGCGCTGATCCTGCGTACGGAGACACTGGTCACCCACCAGCAACTGCTCGATGACGTATGGGGAACCGAGCCCCCGGGGACGGGCCGCCGGGTCCTGCCGAGCTACGTCTACCCGCTGCGCAAGGCACTGGACGTGCCCGGAGCCCGGCCTGCCGAGTCGTTGATCCGCGGCGAGCACGGCGGCTACCGCTTCGTGCCGGGCCGCGCGCGGACGGACATCGGTCAGCTGGCCGAACAGGCCGTCGGTGCCCGGCGCGCGAAGGCCGCGGGCGAACCCGCCACCGCCCTCGACCACTGCACCCGAGCCCTGCGGCTGTTCCGCGGCGAGCCGCTGCCCGGCCTGCCGGGACCATTCGCAGACACGGCGCGGCAGCGTCTTGCCCAGCAGCGGCGCACACTCCACGAACAGCGGGTGGAGTGCCTGGTGCTCCTCGGCCGCTATACGGATGCCCTGGACGACCTCATGGCCGCGCCCACGGCGGAGCCGTACGACGAGCCGCTCGCCGCCCTGCGGATGCGCGCGCTGTACGGCAGCGGCCGGCAGGCCGAGGCGCTCACCGCTTACCAGGAGACACGGGATCGGCTCCTCGGCGAACTGGGGGTGGAGCCCGGTGAGGAACTGCGCCGGGTACACCAGGGCGTCCTGCGCCGGGACGACCTGCTGCTGCTCGGCCAGGCGGCGCGGCAGCGCGCGGCCGGGTCGGCGCCCGCACCCCATCAACCCCCGGCGCGGCGGAACGAACTCCCCGGCGACACCGCCTGCCTCGTCGGCCGCGAGGCGGAACTCGCCCTGCTCACCGCGCCCGTGCCCGACGGGGCCGTGTCGGTGGCGGCCGTAGACGGCACGGCGGGCGTTGGCAAGACCGCGCTGGTGGTCCGCGCCGCCTGGACGCTCCGCGACCAGTACCCGGACGGCTGCCTGTTCGTGGACCTGCACGCGCACAGCGCCGCACACGAGAGCCTCCGCCCGCAGCGGGCACTGCACCGGCTGCTGCGCGCCGCCAAGGGCGCCGACGGCGATCTGCCGGACGACCTGGACGAGTTGGTCACGGCCTGGCGCGCGGCCACCAGCTCCCTGCGGCTGCTGTTGGTCGTGGACGACGCCCGCAGCGCGGAGCAGGTGCGCACCCTGCTGCCCGCCGGTCCGGGCAGCAGGGTGCTGGTGGCCAGCCGGCAGCGTCTGTCCGGACTCGACGCCGACCTGCGGCTCACCGCGGAGCCCCTCAGCACGGGCGAGGCGGTCACGCTGCTCACGCACCTCCTGGGTGAGGCGCGCGCCGAGCGGGAACCAGAGGCCGCGCATGAACTCGCCCAGCGCTGCGGCGGTCTGCCCCTGGCGCTGCGGATCACGGGGGCCCGGCTGCAGAACCGCCCGTCCTGGACGCTGGCCCACCTGGTGGACCGGATGTCGGACGACGCGCGCCGGCTCGGCGAGCTGCGGGCCGATGACCGCAGCGTGGAGGCCGCCTTCCGGATGTCGTACGACCAGCTCGCGCCCGAACTGCAGCGGGCTTTCCGCGCGTTGGGCCTCTCGCCGACCGCCGGATTCGACCCGCTCACCCCTGCCGTCATGCTGGGCCGTTCCCGCGAGGACACCGAGGATCTCCTGGAGCGCCTGGTCGACGCGAGTCTGCTGCAGCAGCCGCAGCCCGGCCGCTACCGGCTGCACGACCTCGTACGGGATCACACACGCCGCCTCGCCGCCGCGGCGCCCGAAGAGGCCGCCGCGGACCGTGCCGCCGTGCTGCACCTCTACACAGCCGCCGGCCGGATCGCCAGCGACTGGGGTCCCGAGGGTTTTCCGACCGGCCCGGACGTCTCCGGCTCACCCTTCCCCCGCTGGCTGGACGCCGCCGCATGGCTGGACGCCGCGGGCGGTGAACTGGTCGACGTGGTGGCCTACGCCGCCGCCGGGGAACATGACCTGGCCTGCTGGATCGCCGAGAGCTTGGTCGACCACCTGGTCCGTCAGGGCCGCTTCCACGAGTGCCGGGCGGCCCTGCAGGTCGCGCTGCGCTGCGCGGACGTAGCCGCCGACCAGCGGATGCCTTCCTCGCTGCGGAACTGCATGGCCATCGCCGACATCTACCAGGGACGCTTCCGACAGGGGCACGCCTGGAGTGCCGACGCGCTGCGCCTCGCCCGCCGCCAGGGCGACCTGCGCGAGCAGGCCCGGGCGATCGCCGGGCTGGGCGCCACGGAGCGGGCGATGGGCCGCACCGCGGAGGCGGTCGCCCACCTCAGCAAGGTGGTGGAGCTCGCGGCCCGACTCGGCGACGACTGGCTGGCCGGGATGTCGAACTGCAACCTCGGCGCCATCTTCGACCAACAGGGGCGGCACGAGGAGGCGCTCGCGTACTACGCCACCTCCCTTGCCTTCGCCGAGAAGATCGGCCGGCCCAGGATGATCAGCAAGACCCTGGGCTTCGCCGCCGAGGCCCACCTGGCGCTCGGGCGGCACGTGGAGGCCAGGAGCCTGCTGAGACGGGCGGCCGACCTGGCCCGGGAGGTCGCGGACCTGCAACTGCTCGCGGGGAGCCTGTCCCTGCTCGGCGCCGCGGAACAAGGTCAGGGAGACCTGCGCCTGGCCGTCGCCCTCCACCACGAGGCCCTGTCCACGCTCACCGAGCACACAAGCACGCCGCTGGAGGCGGAGGTCCGCCGCCGTCTCGGGAACACCTACGCGGCGGCGGGCCGCAGTGCCGAGGCACGGCAGCAGTTCCACATCGCCCACTCCCTGACCGGAGCCGAGGAGCGGAGGTGTCCCTCCTCCGCGTCCGTGAACGACCCGAACACGAGGTAGCGGCGCACCCGCGCAGGTCTGCTCCAGACCTCTTGACCGTAGGTCTGGAGCAGACCTACGGCGTAGCGCGTCGCGCCCTCGCACACCCCATGGCAGTCCGGGAGACGGGTCCCCAAGGGCATTATCAGGCTCGCGCCACTTTCCCCGGCGCCGGCATGAGTGGAAGGGACCGCATGATCGGTCGGGCGCTGCGCGTGCTGGGATCGGTAAGTTGTGCCGCCGCCGGTGCGCATGCCTGTGCCGCTCGAAAGGTCATCGCCGCAGGTAGGCAGGGTAGCGGTCAGTCCGCTGGGATGATGTCTTCCGTGATCGTGTCCTTGCTGTACAGCGTGCGCACCGCCCGAGCAACGATTATTCGAGCCCCACAGTCCAGGGTGCTTGGACGACCGGAGTGTGTGGGGTGATCCATCCCAGCCGCTAGGAACGGCGGGCGACTGGATAGGCTGGGACGCGGAAACGGGCTTTGACCAGGAGAGATCCAGGGAGCCTGGAATGCGGGAACGGGGCACGGCGGGCCACGCGGGGCAGGGGAGGAACGGTGTCAGGGTCGATGGGGTCCACCGGGCCCGCCGAGGACGCGGAAGCGTTCGCGGAGCTGCTGCGGGCGCTCAAGGAACGCTCGGGGCTGAGCTATGGGGCACTTGCCAAGCGGCTGGGCATGAGCACCTCGTCGCTGCACCGTTACTGCAATGGCAGCGCGGTGCCGGCCGACTACGCGCCGGTTGAGCGGCTCGCCCGGGTGTGCCGGGCGACCGGCGAGGAGCTGGTCGAGCTGCACCGGAGGTGGATTCTGGCGGATGCGGCGCGGGCGCGCAGGGGGCCGGGTCCGGACGGAACAGAGCTGGAGGGAACGGGGCCGGGCGGGGCGGGCCCGGAGAGAATGGCGCCGGCATCCACCAGCAGCGAACCACGCAAACCGAGCGAAAATGACGAACCAGTCGTCAGCGGCGCCGTGCCGCCCGCCCCCGCGCGCCCCCGCCGGCGCCGCACCGCGCTCATCGCCTCCGTCGCCGCGGCCGCCGCTCTGGGAACCGTCACGCTCATCGCGAGTCTGCCGTTCTCCGGAGGCGACGACGGTGAACGGACGGCCGTCGGGAACACCATCGCCGCCCCGGAGCAGCGTACGAACTTCCAGCTCAAGAACGTAACGACCGGCCGGTGCGCGGACCTGCCCGGCATGGGCAAGGGCAAACTCGACGGCGCGGTCCTCCAGCACGACTGCCTGGACGACTGGGACGCGGACAACCAGGTCTGGGACTTCGTCCTGGCACAGAAGGGCAAGGGACCCAACGGCCGCAATCTCGTCGTGATCAAGAACAAGAAGAGCGGCCTGTGCCTGGACCTGCCCCAACGCGGCAGCCAGCCGAGCAGGACCGCGCTCAGCCAGACCCACTGCAACCTCACGCTCCAGGACAACCAGCTGTGGTGGGTCGAGAACCGGGGCGGCAACCGGACGTTCTGGATCCACAACTACGCCAGCGATCAGCGGTGCCTGGAGGTCTGGGGCGAGAAGCCCGACTTCAGCGGCAACGACGCACGTCTGGGCATCTATACGTGCTCTCCCACTGACGACCACGAGTGGCGGCTGATGTCCAAGGGCCAGTCATGACGGCCACGCGTCGCTGCTGACGCCGACGCACCACGACGCACCACGAGGGTCTCTGATCCGCCGACGCCCCCCGCGGGTACAGGCACGCCACGCGCCCGCGGGGGGCGTCCACGATGCAATGTCAGTGGTGGCATCTTGTACGGAGAGTCGCGCAGGGCGCGGAAGACCGCGGCCTTGTCCGGAACCCGCCAGCATCCCCACTCGTCCGCTTCTCCGACCTTCTGGAGACGCTTCGGAAACAAGGGAGTGACGGTCTCGTCACGCCCGTGCTGCCACCCTTCATCAGGGAGTGTCAACAGGACACCGAGTTCCTGTCGGCACCGACATGCCGTGGGAGGGGTTCCGTCCGATGCCACCGCCAAAGGCTCTCGCGCTGCGGCCAATGGCATCGAAGACGGTACCTGTCCCAACACAGGATCGGCCGGAAGTGCGTAGCCCCGCACGCCCCCAGTTCCCTCCGTCCAACGCCGCGGTAACGGCCGCTTTGGCCGGCGGACGTGGACCAGCGCCGCTTCCGCCTTTATCAGCCCGGTTGCCGCCTGCCGGGCAGGACATGATCGGCAATGGTGCGGTCGCGGCGGCTCGCAGTACCGAGGCTCGCCGTACTGAGCTCGGCCCTGGGCAGCCGCCTGCGGCCGAGCCGGCACCGGTGGACACGGTGGAGGCGGCGCCTGCGGCCTCCGGTGCCGCGCCTGACGTGAAGGCACGGCCTGGCCCGGGTGCGGATCCGAAGTTCGCGACGCTGAAGAAGGACGTGCGGCGCAAGAAGCAATCGGTAGCGAGCTCGCACCCACCCCCCAGGACGGAAGCGACGGCGGCGCAGGACGCGGCCCGGCCGCCCAGGGACGACGAAGAGGCACAGGGCAAGACCGCCAACGCGGAGAAGATGAACGAGGCCAAGCCGAAGGACTTCGACAAGGACGCGTTCATCAGAGCGGTCGAGAAGGCGATCGCCGAAAAGGCGCCCAAGAACCTGGACGAGGCCGACAAGTTCGCCGACTCCGGCAAGGCCGACGAGGTCCGCGCGGAAGTGCACGGCAAGGTCGGCGAGGGCAAGGCGGACTCGGCCGAGCAGATCGCCACGACGACCGCGGCGCCGCCGGACACCTCGGCGGCCGTGCCCAAGAAGGTCGTTCCCATGACCGCGGACCGGCCCCCCGGGACCCCGGGTACGCCGAATCCGGCGAACGCCGTACCGGACAAGCTGCCGACGTCGGCCACCGACATGTCCGCAGGGCCTGCCCAGGTCGACCGGCAGATGGCGGACGCGCAGGTCACCGAGACGCAGTTGAAGGAGTCCAACGAGCCGACGTTCAAGAACGCCCTGGGCGAGAAGAAGACCGCCGAGCAGCACTCCGCGGTGGCCCCCGGCCGGGTGCGGGGGCACGAGAAGAAGGAACTGCGCGCCGCCACCGCACAGGCGCAGCGGCTCGGCTCCGCCGCCATGGGCGCAATGGGCGCCCAACGGGTGCGGACCGGGCAGCAAGTCGGTGCGGGCAAGGGCGGCGCCAAGAGCCGGGACGAGGAGAAGCGGGCCCAGGTCACGGCGGTCCTGCAAGGCGTCTTCGACACGATGAAGAAGGACGTCGAGGCGATTCTCGACGGCCTCGACAAGCGGGTCGACGACCAGTTCGGCAGAGAAGAGAAGGCGGCGCGGGACGCGTTCACCGCCGAGCACAAGCGGAAGATGGAGGAGTACAAGGACCGGCGGTACTCGGGTGCGATGGGCAAACTGCGCTGGGTGCGGGACCTGTTCGCCGGGCTGCCCGCCGAAGCCGACAAGATCTTCGAAGAGGCCCGCGACAACTACGTCCGCCGGATGCGGCAGGTCATCTCCGACGTCGCCGACACCATCGGCAGCGAGCTGAACCGGGCGAAGCGGCGCATCGCCGACGGCCGGACCGAGTTGCAGGCCGCAGTGCGCAAGCTCCCGGCCGATCTGCGGTCCATCGGGCAGCAGGCGGCCGCCGAGTTCACCGACAAGTTCGACGAACTCACCCAGTCCGTGGACGACAAGGGCACCCAGCTCGTCGACACGCTGGCCACCAAGTACACGGACGCGCTCAAGTCCGTCGACGATGAGATCGCGGCGGAGAAGGAGAAGAACAAGGGCCTGGTGGCCAAGGCCGTGGACGCGGTCAAGTCCGTGATCAACACGATCCTGGAGCTGAAGCGGCTGCTGCTGTCGGTCCTCGCCAAGGCCGCGTCGGCGATCATGCTGATCCTCAAGGACCCGATCGGCTTCCTGCGCAACCTGGTCTCGGCCGTCGGCGCCGGTCTCCGGCAGTTCCTGGCGAACATCGGCCGCCACCTGCAACAGGGCATTCTGTCCTGGCTGTTGGGCAAGACCGCCGAGGCCGGCATCGAGCTGCCCTCGAAGTTCGACGCGCAGGGCGTCCTGAAGATGCTCGCCTCGCTGCTCGGGCTGACCTGGCAGAACATCCGCGCCCGGATCGTCCGCAAGGTCCCCAAGATGGAACCGGCCGTCGCGGCGGCCGAGACTGCGGTGCCGCTGGTCGCGGAGGTCCGCAAGCGGGGCGTCGCGGGGATGTGGGAAGACCTCAAGACGCGCGTGGGCGACCTGAAGAAGGAGCTGCTCGACAAGGTCATCGCGTATGTGACGCCCACGATCATCCAGGCCGGGATCATGTGGGTGCTCTCGCTGCTCAACCCCGCGTCCGCGTTCGTACGCGCGGTGAAGCTGATCATCGACATCGTGCGCTTCATCGTCACCCAGGCGCGCCAGATCTTCGAGTTCGTCAACGCCGTCCTGGATGCGGTCATCGCGATCGCGAGGGGCGGCAGCGGCGGCGTACCTGGCCTGATCGAACGCGCCCTCGCCCGCTCCATCCCGGTCCTGCTGGGCGTCCTCGCCGCGATCCTGGGGGTGGGCGGGATCGCGGCCCGCGTCAAGCAGATCGTCCAGGCGATGTCCAAGCCGGTGGACCGGGCGGTGGACTGGGTGATCGACAAGATCGTGGGCCTGGTGAAGAAGCTATGGTCCAAGATCAAGTCCGCCTTCGACAGAAAGAAGCCCAAGCCGAAACCGAAGCCCAAGCGCCGGCCGGACCGGAAGCGGCCGGGCAGGCCACGTCGGCGGAGGCGGCCGGACCAGCGGCGCAGGCCCGAACGGCGGAGGCCGAAGCGGCGCGACCCGAAGAAGAAGCGGCCCGACAAACGGCCCGACAAACGGTCCGAGGCGGACAAGAAGCGCGCCCTCGATGCCGCCGTGCGCGACGCGACGCACCTGCTCAACGAGGAAGCGGCCACGGTCAAGTCGGTGCGGCGCGGCCTCGGCCCGATCAAGCAGCGGCACGGCCTCACCCGGATCCAGCTCAAGAAGATCGCCGAGGGCAAGTACCGCATCAGAGTGACCATCAACCCGAGCGAGGACACGCCGGTCGAGACCCTGTCGGAGGACGAGTTCCCGTACCGGATCGCCAGAGCGCAGGGCCGCATGGACGTCAACAGGTACGGACCGACGGTCGCGCAGTTGCACGAGGTCAGGCCCGCCGGGCAGAGCGACGACCCCTTCATCGGCTTCGTCGTCAACATGGCGGCCATTCCGTCCGAGATCCAGAGCAACCCCGCGGTGGCCTCCCGGTATCTGAGTACGGCGTGGGACGTCCCCGGGGGTGGATCCGAGGACATGGCGGCGGCCAGGACCGCCGTCGTCATCGGCGTCAACGCCTTCGAGGGCCTCAACCCCGAGAAGAACAAGAGCGAGCTGAGCGCGGCCATCGGCATGGTCAATCCGCCGAGCAAGCTCGTCGCGGCGGTCTTCGGCTTCGTCTGGACGCCCCGGTGGGTCCAATTCAGGGACGGGAAGGAGCAGGGCAACGCCTCCTTGGCCGAGGTGCGGGCGAAGTACCGGGGCCTCGGATCGGACGGCAAGCGGGCACTCGCTGAGGAGAAGAACGAGTCCGGCCTGCGCGACAAGAAGGCGCTTCCCTACGGTGTCTTCCGCCAGCAGGTGCTCGGCTCCTCGTACACGAAGAAGGCGGTGGACATCCTCAGCAAGGCCAACAAGCAGGTCCACATCGTCAGCCAGGACGCCGATACCAGTGTCTCGACCACCAAGGGGATGGGCGTCCTGGCCGCCTACACCAAGGTGCTGGGCGAGATGCGGGAGCACCCGCTGCTCACCATCGGGGGCTACACCTTCGAGAAGTTCGACTGGAAGAAGGACGCCGATCCCCGCACCGTCCAGCTGACGACGCTCTCCAACCAGGTGGACCGGGCGATCCGGGAGGCCATCGACAAGCGGTACACGCAGATGCTCTACCCGACCGAGCCGAACATGCTCATCAAGGCGTGGGACAAGGAGGGCTCCCCGGGCATCTTCCAGGATCCCCGGACCCAGGGCCTGCTCGAGGCCCAGGGCGAGCTGTACCCCATCGGCGGTGCCGAGGGCCGGAAACTCAAGATCAAACTGATGGAGCTGTTCGGCGACGGCTTCTCCATCGTCTACGCGCCCCTGGCCAGCACCACTACGAGCCCGGCCCCGGGCGACGACAAGCGCGGTCTCTCCGTGACCCGGCAGAAGGTCGTCGGCGCCGAGCGCGGCGAAGGTCTCGATCCAAAGCTGAGCGCGGAGGAGATCGCCCGCCGCAGCCATCGGGCCTACGCACTGGTATTGCAGTCGCAGTCCATGGCCAGCGCCACACGGCTCGCCCAGGAGTTCATCCTGTCCACCCCGAAGCCGCAGGGCGTGAGCAGGAAAGCGTGGGCGAAGCTACAGGCCCAACTCCAGGACGTCGTCTTCGTCCATGTCGAAGAAGTCGTCAAGCTGATGGCCGACGATCCTCGGCGGACCGTGCACAGCGTGGTGATCAGGACACGCGCCAAGAAGCTCAGGGAGGACGCCAAGCACCTGGCCCAGACCCTGGCGGAGGCGGGCACGCCGCAGGCCGGGCAGGTGGTCGAGCAGGCCCGGAAGGTGACGCGCCGGATCATCACCGCGCTGACCGCCGACGCGCTCAAGGATGTCTGGGGCGAGCTCTCCCCGTTGCTGAGGAGCATCATGGAGGCCGAGCGGACCGGAGAGGGGCCGGAGTGACCGAGGACGCGCTGCGGCGTCTGCGCGCCGAGTCGTCACGCGACGACTACGCATCGATGGCAAGCCTGGCCAGGGCCCTCTACACGCACGGACTCGGGCCCCACGAGGTGGTACGGGAGTGCTACGGCGTCGGCTTCCCGGAGGAGTTCTTCGTGCTCGCCGACGCGGGCCCCCACTCCCTGGACCTCATGGTGGACTTCCCCCTGCTGCCCTGGCGTCTGGCCGTACCCCCCGATCGCGGTGGCCCGTCGGAGCGGCCCGACCCGATGGCGGACATCACACGCAAGGTCTTCGCCCGCGACCCGGACCTGGTCCCCCTGTTCCTCGGCATCAACGTCAACCTCGAGCACGGCGGCCGGGTGCACTGCTACAGCCTCGCCGAGCTCGGGGCGGGTCGGACGACCGTATTCGGGATCTGGAAGGACGTCGAGCCGCACAACGAGGTCGAACGCTGCGGCGATTCCCTGCTCGCCGTCCTGCGCGAGCACCACACGCAGTACGTCGACTGGCTGGAGAACGAGTCATGGGACCCCGCGAACGTGCGGACCGACCCGGTCGACGAGGAGACCGTGGCCGAGATCCGCGAACTGGTCCCGATGATCGAGGGGTTCCAGCGCCGGGCCGCCTCGCGTGGGGGCAGCTGAAGCGCCGGGGATTGTCGTGCGTATCTCTCCGGTCCCCGGGGACCGGAGGCCGGGCTCACGGCCCCGTAGTCGTGGCCTGCGGCGCGGGCGCCATGAGCGGCACCGCGCCCGGCATCGCCCGCAGCGCGGCATGGGCCACGGCCGCGTTCCCCGACTGGTCCTGACCTGCCAGGAGCGAGGACCCCACCGTCGCCGGAGGGTGCGTTGCACGGGCCACCGTCGCATTGCTCACGGGCGCCGGAGCAGGAGTCGGTGCCGGGGCCGGGGTCGGGGCCGGCGCATGGCGGGTGGCTGTCGCCGTGTCCTGGGTGCGGGCCGGGGGGACCGGGGCCAGGAGGCGGTGCAGGGAGAGCGGGGGTTCGGTGGGCAGCATCGGTGTCACCCCTGGGATGCTTCGTCGAGCAGATGGGCGTGTGGGCCGAGTTCGGCCGGGCGGAGCAGCCGGGCCTCGCGTTGGAACTGGCGTGCCACACCCCGTACGACATGGCGCATGGCAATCGTGGCGCCGCCCCCGTCCGCCGCCGCCAGGGCCGCCGCGCGGGCCGCCGTGGTGATGTTGGCGCCCGTCATGTCCAGGCGGGCCAGGGCGTCCAGGTCCACGTCGGGCGCGAGCGGGGCCTCCTCGGGGAAGGCGAGGCGCCACAGTCTGCGGCGTTCGGCGGTGGCAGGGCGGGGGAAGTGGACGACGAAGTGGAAGCGGCGGGTGAAGGCGGGGTCGATGTTCTCCTTGAGGTTGCTGGTGAGGATCACCAGGCCGTCGCTGGCCTCAAGGCGCTGCAGCAGGTAGCCGACCTCCAGGTTGGCGTACCGGTCGGTGCCGTGCTTCACCTCGCCGCGCTTGCCGAACAGGGCGTCGGCCTCGTCGAAGAGGAGCACCGCCTGGCTCTCCTCGGCCTGCCGGAACGCGATCTCCATGTTCTTCTCCGTCTCCCCCACCCATTTGGAGACGACCTGGGCGAGGTCCACCTTGAGCAGTTCCAGGCCGAGCATGCCGGTGACGATCTCGGCGGACATGGTCTTGCCGGTTCCGGGCTCTCCGGTGAAGAGCGCCTTGACCCCGCCGTGTCCCGAGCGGCGGGCGAAACCCCAGCTCTCGGCGATCCGGGGCCAGGCGCGGAACGCCGAGGCGATCTCCAGGATCTGGCGGAACTGGACGTCGGGCAGGACCAGGTCGTCGACGGTGCGCCGGGGCACGATCGAGTGGACGGCGCTGCCGCTGCGTCCGCGGGTGACGGTGGCGATGGCGGGTTCGACGTGGTCGGCGACCCGCTCCGGGTGTCCGTTGCCGGCCAGGCGGGCCCCGGCGTCCGCGACCGAAGCCACGGCACGTAGTTCACCGCCGCTCATCCGGTACCGGGCGGCGAGGTCTTCGAGGAGGGTTCCGCCCAGGTCCGGGAGCGCGGCCGACCACATGGCCCGGCGGTCGGTGAAACCGGGGGCGGGGACGGTGAGTTCGGCGTAGGCGCGGGCGGCGAGCAGGCCCGCCGGGCGCCAGGGCTTCAGGCCGGTCAGGCACACCGGCACGCGCGAGCGCAGCAGCGCGGCGGACACCGCGTCGGCGTACAGCCGCCGCGGCTCGCCGTGCAGGTCATCGGTGGGGATCCACAGCACGGCGCCCAGTACGGCGGCCGTCCGCAGATCGGACTGAGGGTCGGCCTCGGGATCGGCGGTCAGGGTCCGCAGCGGTGCTCCCGCGGCCCGGGCCAGCGCCTGTACGGCGTCGAGCTGGCCGTCGGGCGGGCAGCCCCACAGCCCGGCCAGGTCGATGTCACCGCGGCCCAGCGCACGGCCCAGCCGGGTGAGCAGGTCCGAGGACAGGTAGGGGGACAGCACGCGCGGCTCCGGCGGCGCGACCTCGCCGGGGTCGTGGCCCAGCAGGCCGACGTCGCCGCCCCAGCCCAGCAGGAAGTCCAGCACCCCGGGGCCGAGGACCAGTTCCTGGGCGAGTTCGACCGCGGCCTCACCGTGCGCGCGCAGCAGACCGTACCGGCGCAGCGGCCCGGCCGGGCCGAGGGCGCGGCGCAGGGCGAGGCGGGCCGCCGCGCCGTTCGCGCCCACACTCACCAGCAGTTCCACGCTCGGCAGCCGCCGGTTCAGGTTGTCCACGATGTAGGCGTAGATCCGTTCGTAGCCGCGGTCCAGTTCGACCGCCGCGGCCAGGAGCAGCGCGTCCTGTTCGGCGCGGGTCAGGCCGAAGCGGGTGGCGAGCGCGTCCAGCGGCAGGGTCGTGCCCTCGGCGGACGCGCGCCGCCTCAGGTCCCGTTCGGCTTCCGGCTCCGTCTGTCGGGGCTCGTACGGCTCGGCCATGGTGTCGGTGAAGGCGTGCACCTCGCCGAGCAGCACATCGACCTGTTCGTCGGTCACGCAGTACGGCGTGAGGTCCGGCCGGGTGAGCCGGGCCGCGAGCCGGGCCTGGCGCTCGACGGCGGCCCTGAGGGCTTGGTGCAGGCCCGCCAGCCTGATGCGCAGATGCTCGACCGCTGGTTCGCCCATGGCTCTCACCCGGCCGAGAAGGTCAGGGTCCGGCCGTTCAGCCAGACCACGTCGGGCACATCGGCGAGCAGACCGCCGCGCAGCAGGTCCGCGTGGCGCCGGCCCATCGGGACGCGTACCCGGACGGCCGCGGGCTCGTATCGCACCGTGGCATCCAGGTCGGCGAAGCGGGTCAGGGCCAGCAGCGGATCCGGGGTCTCGCGGTCGCGCCAGAGCGTCCAGGCGATGGTGGCCAGACCGAGGGCCGCGGCCAAGGTGACCGTACGCTCCAGGCCGCCGTCGGGCGCCAGTGGTACCGCCCGGCGCTCGCTGACCAGCGCGGCAACCAGGTCCGCGAACCGCTGTGCGTGGGCGGGGAGTTCCGCGGCGAGGCGTACGTCCGGTGCCGTGCCCTCGGCGGTCCACAGCGGTGTGCGCCAGGGCAGTCGTGCCACCGGATCGCCGCGCAGCGGCCGTACGCCGGTGAGGAACGGCACGTCGGCCGCGGCCAGTTCGCGCAGGGTGCCGGGGGGCAGGGGGCCGTCGCAGAGCAGTACGGGCGGGTGCCCGCACGCCTGCCAGTACGGCAGCAGCCCGGCGGCTTGCGCGGCCCAGGCGATCGGGAACATGCCGTGGGCGTCGACAAGGAACAGCCCATTGTCCGTCCCCGTGATCAGGAGCGGGTGGGCGGGGTCGTGGCCGCGGCACACCGACAGCGCCAGTACGCCGTCAAGGACCGGCAGCGCGGGGCGCACCTGGCGGGCGAAGGCGGCCAGCCGCTCCTCGGCGACGGGTGACTGGAGGCCGGCGAAGGCGGCCGCGGCCTCGCTGTCCCGGTCGGCGCGGCGCCAGCCACGTGCGGTCACGCCCAGCACTTTGTAGCCCAGGGCCGCCGCGAACAGCGGTGCCTGATCGGCCAGTTCGACGCCGGTCAGGGCGGGTCCGATGGCGTCGAGGTACCCGATGCGCGCCAGTGGCCCGGCGAGCAGGAAGGGCAGCGCGGACCACACCCGTACCTCTCCGGTGGTAAGCACCTCGCCTGTGGCGCGCGCCGCGTCGGTGGTACGCACCCCGGCGGTGGTGCGCGCCTCGCCGGCGCCGCCCGTGTTCCCCGGCGGCTCGTCGGCGGCGCGGTCGTACGGGTCGGCCAGGGACCGCACCAGCCGTACCGCCTCCTCGTGGTCCGCCGACGCCAGGAAGTCGGCGAGCAGCCGGGGCAGGTCCGCCGCCTCGGCGCCCGCGACCGCGGCGCGCAGCCGCCGGGGCAGCTCCCAGGCGGGCCGGGACCCGGCGGCGGCCTGGCCGTGCGGGCCGGCGGGAGGAGGGGCTGGTGCGAGGGCGCGCCCGACGAGTTCGGCGAGCAGCCGTGCGGCCGCCGCGTCGTCGACGCCGAGCAGGGCGAGCACGTACGCGGACAGCGACGCGTCCGGCAACAGTGCCAGCAGCGCGTCCAGTTCCCCGCGCTCGGCGAGTTCGGCGAAGAGCGCGGCGGCGCCCGGGACGGTCCACGGGTCCGGCGCCGCCGCGAAGGTCTCCTCCAACGACGTGGCATCGGCGCCGGCGCCGGGCGCGTCGGCGGGCAGCTCCACCATCGGCACCGGCGCGAAGTGCACCTCGACGGGCGGCCCGCCGCCCGCGGGCCGGCCAAACCCTCCGGGCCGGCCCTGCCGGACGGTGACGGTCAGCGGTTCGGTGATCTCCACGTCCGGTCCGTCTCCCGCCAGCCGCTCGGCGAAGTGGTCCGCCAGCAGGTCCGGCAGGGCTTCCACCACCTGGCTGACCAGGCCGCGTGGATCGGGACCCCAGCTCCACCCACCGCGCCGGGCCACCGTCACGGTGCACCGGTGCACCGTGATTTCGCCGGGCTCGCCAGGCTCGATGGCCTCGCCGGTGGCCGGCGCGGTGGGCGCGCTCACGTCACTTTCTCCATCCCCAGGTGGCCCGCCCAGCCCGCCGCGAGCACCAGCACACCGTGCTCGCTGCCCGCGGTGAGGGTCACCGGCAGTTTCACCTGGGTCTGCTGGGCGGGGATCTCCCCGGCGAGCACATGGGTGTCCTGCTCGTCGGAGATCAGGGCGATCACGGGGGTGGTGCGGTTCGCCGGGACCTGCACGGTGATGGTGATCCCGTCCTTGGCCAGCACGACGCCGTCGCTCCACGTCGCCAGGCGCACCAGCGCCGGTTTGGGTTTGCCCTCGGACGTCACCTCGACGCCGAAGGCCAACGGATCGGCGAGGGCGGCCGGTTCGTCGTCCACGGCCGCCACGTCGAGCTTTTCGGCGCTCACCGGGAGGATCGCGATGCGGCCGTCGCCCAGGGAGACGCGCAACGGCAGCGCGCGGCCGACGAGGGCGGCCGCGTCGGCCGGGGCGTCGGCACCGGTCTGGGCCAGGGCGCCCACGACATGGCCGGTGCCGACCGCGTACACCACGTGAAGAGTCATCGTCAGCCACCGCCGTTCGTCGCCGCGACCGTCGCCACCACGAGGAAGTCGGCCGCCCCGGGCTGTTCGACGACCTTGGCCGGGCTCACCAGGGGGTTGTACCGGCGCACCCGGCAGCGGACCCGCCGGTCGCCGTCCACGGTGGCCTCCACCGGGCTGTACAGCTCCGTGCCGGCCAAGGTCGGTGTGCGCGGGGTCAGCTGGACGTGGAGCACGACCCGCCCGTCGGCGACCTGTTCCGGGGTGACGCCGGACGGCAGCGGCAGCAGCATCCCGTCGGTGGCGGTCCCGGACGTCACCAGCGTGCTGCCGGCCTGCGTCCCGCCGCTGAGGCTGCCCTCGATCGTGAGGTTGCCGTTGGCCGCCACGGTCATCAGCGGTGCGACCGTGCCGCCGCCCTGGTACAGGCCGAAGACCAGGTTCGGCGTATCGCCGCCGGACAGGACGAGCGCCGGCTTGCCCTCCTGGGCCTCCGGGCCCGTACGCAGGGTCAGCGCGCCGGACGCGGCCGAGACGGTGTCCGCGCGTACGCCCACGAACCGCGCCGCGACGCCGCGTGCCTCGGTCACGACGCCGCTGAAGTGGCCGTCCGTCCACTGGACGTAGCCCAGCAGGATGAGCCAGCGGACGGGCGGATCGGCCGGTGGTGCCCCGATCGCGGGCGGCTGCTGCTCCGCGACCAGCCGCTCGTCGCCGAGGCGCCCGAAGAGGATCTGGTACGACTCCTCCACCCGGGTCTTCGTGGCGCTGCCGGAGCAGGAGACCGGAGCGGCGGACCGGTCCGGTTCCCGGTCGGCGGCCGTGAGGAAGACCGGATAGGGCTCGACCGTGAGCTGGTCCGCGCCGTTGACCTCGTCGAAGTCGCTCTCGCGCAGCACCACCGGCTCGGTGACGACCACCTCGCGGCCGGTCCCGTCGACGGCGATCCCCGGCGACACGCTCACCTCGACGTAGCGGGCGCCCGTGGCCGGGTCGGTACGGGACTGGGTGACGAGGCCGAGCCCTTCGGCGATGCCCCACACGTGCAGGTGCCGGGCGTGCCGGGCGGCCGGGCCGCGCGCGTACTCGACGGTGGCCGACAGGTCCGCGGCGGCCAGTACCTGGCCCTCGTGGAAGGCGGGGCGCAGCGGGCCCGTCATCGCGTCTCACCGGGCTTGTTCGTACGGGAGGAACGGCTGCGTCTGGCCGGGGGTTTGGCGGGCTCCTCCCCGACATCCGCCCCTTGATCAGCGGGTTGGTCAGGGGCTTGGCCCGCCGCGCCTTCGAGTTCCGCAAGGCGGGGCCCCAGCCGGTCCGGGAAGTCTTCCTGCATCCGGCTCATCTGGGTCTGTGCGCTGCCCAGTTGTGCGCGGAGGCCCTCCAGCGCGGCATTCAGGTCGGCCACCTGCGTCCTGAGCCGGGCCAGTTCCTGCATGCTGTCGGTGACTTCACTGGGCGTGGTGTAGACCTGCTCGTGCAGCGCCTTGGGCGGCGTCTCCCCGGGGGCGGGGGTCAGCAGCAGGGACAGCATCTCCTCCAGGTCCCCCGTGCGCGGCCAGTCGCCGAGCAGTCCCTCGGTATACGGGCGCGCCACCGGGCCCTCGGCCGGTAGCACCGGCTTCTGGTACGACGGGAGGGGCTGGCAGCACACGCGCTCGGCGAGCTCCCGCAGCCGGTAGAGCTTGGGCAGCCACTCGCCGTACGCCGATCCGCCCGGCAGGACCTGTTCCCGGGTGGCGGAGCAGACCCGTACGACATCGCAGCCGTCCAGCTCCAGATGCGCGAGCAGGACGTCGGTGTCGGCGCTGTCGCCGCACGGCGGGTTCAGGGTGGCGCACGCGGCGTCGGTCAGGAACCGGCGCACCGCGGTGGCCAGTGCCGCGGCCGCCTCCGCGATCTGCTGCACCTCGGCGACGGTCGCCTTCTCGGTGCTGTCCGGCGGCGGGGGCGGCAGCAGCGGTACGTCCACGGCGGCGACATCCGTGCGCAGCGCGCAGTCGGCGAGGTCGGCGGCCTGGTCAAGACGGCCGAGCAGCCACTCCCGGATCAGGCCGATGTCGGCGCGGAACTCCACCCGCAGCGCGTGGCCGAGCGGTGTGCCCTGGGCCAGCATGCGCACTTCCAGCGGCGCGTCCGGGTCGCCGCCCTCCGGTACGACCCGGGCCGCGGTCTCGGTGACGGCGGCGTGGGCGATCGTGCGGCGCAGCGGGTCCGGCCACACCGCTTCCATGTCGGCGCCGCTGAGCCGCCGGCACGCCGTGCCGAGGACGGTGCGCGCCTCCCGGACGGTGGCGAGGTCCGGGTAGTCCTTTGCCAGCTGCTCCCGCCCGGCCGGGTCGTAGGTGTCGAACCGGGCGACGGCGGCGGCCAGCGCGCGTACGTGCTCGGTCATCTCGCGGGCCGCCGGCGGGGGCGGCGGGCCCTCTCCGCCCGCGTTCTCGCGCAGCCAGGCGAAGGCGGTGGCGTACCGCCGCGCGTCGGCGGCGTCGAAGCGGAAGGTCCGGCCGGTGCCGAGCGAGGCGACGAGGAGGGCGTCGACGTACATTCCGAGCCGCCGGTCGCGGATGCGGGCCCGGTCGGCCCGCGCGAGGTCGCCGAGGCTCGTCAGGAGCCGGGTGCCGGGGTTGTGGCGGTGGTCCTCGACATCGTCGCGTCCGACGACGAAGCGGAACCCCTCCTGGATCCTGGAGGGCACGCATCCGGGTGAGGGGCAGGGCTCCTCCGTGGCGTACGGGGCCACCGGTTCGACGGGGGACTCCTGGTAGCGCACGTAGAGCCCGTAGCGGCGGCCGCCGTCGTTGTCGCAGTTTTCCCCGCAGTCCACGCCGAGGCCGCTGATGCGCCGCTCGCGCACCAGTGCCCGTACGTCGACCCGTTCGGTGCAGGGCACCACGATGTCGTTGCCTGCGCAGTCCAGCGCGTGTCCGGGGTGGACCGCCACGGTTCCGCCGCCGCACGGGTCGCAGGTGACGCCGAGGCCGCAGATGACTCCCGGCCCGTACAGGGACCGGTTGTGCAGTCTGCTCTTCGCCGTCGTGTACTCGACCAGCAGGCTGAGGTCGTCCTCGGTCAGCAGTTGCCCTGCGAAGAAGCGGGGACGTACGAAGGCGGAGGTCGAGGTGGCGTCGCCACCGCAGCCGCATCCGCAGTCTGTTCGCATGATCAGCGCTCCTTCACAAAGAACCAGCTCTCGAAGACGTCCCCGCCCGCCCCGGTGCCGGACGTCCAGGGACCGATGCCCGAGGGCGGGAGGTGGCAGCCGCCGTGTGCCGCCGACGGGGTGGCCTCGGCGTCGATGGTCGGTACGCGTCCACCGACGTGAGTGCCGTCGACCGGGCGGCAGCAGCGGTCGAGGATGAACGCGGCGCGGACGGTGATCAGTACGCGGTCGCCGTCCTGCAGCGTCTCGCGCGTGGTCTGGCGATAGCGGAACTCCTGGGTGAACTCGTCGCACTGGTCGGATCCGGCGTCCGGTTCGGCGAACGTGCCGCCCATGTACCAGGTGGAGGCGTTGCGGCCGCTGCCGCCCTCGATCACCTGGAGCTCCACCACGCCGGGCCGCAGCGTGTCGGACCGTACGCCGGCGGAGAACCGCACCACGAGCCCGCCGTCCTCGTCCTGGGTGCCGAGGAGGGCCTTGGCCTCGTCGATGGTGTAGGTGTGTCCGTGGATCCAGTTGATGCCGGTGATCACCGTGGGCAGATGGCGGCCGAACGGACGGCGTACGTTCATGTGGATCTGGTCGCGGCGCACCGGCTCGTGCCAGTCCACGCAGTCGATCCTGGCCAGCCACAGCACCTTGTGCCCGCAAGCCGAGCAGCACGTGTCACAGCGCTCGTCCACCGGCGGCTCGCACCCGGTGACCCGCACCTTGTAGCACTCCTCCGTCCAGCCGAACTCGCAGTCGGGGGTCTCCGCGCAGGTGTCGTTGTAGACGGCGCGGGTGGGCTCGACGGGGCGCTCGGCGTACTCGATGCCGACCCAGACGGTGTCGGTGTCCCGTTCGTGCGGGGGCAGCGCCTTCCACAGGTCGATCACGCAGCCGCCCCGCACCACGACCTCGTTGCCGTCGCAGTCCACGGCGAGACCTGGAGTGATCTTCACCTTGGCCCGGCGCCGGGTGTGCCCGGTGCGGTCCGCCTCACCCTCCGCGGGCGGCGCCTCGGCGTCCTCCGCGGGCGCCTCGGCGTCCGGCGGGCAGTCGTCCTCGTCCCGCGGCGCCGGTTCCACGTGCAGGCCGCACACCACTCCGTAGCCGAGCAGACAGCGCATGCGCAGTCTCAACTTCTCACGGTAATACTCCTGTTCACGCTGGAAGTCCCGCGCGCCCAGCATTTGGCCGTGGAAGTACCGCAGCCGGCGCAGTGGTGGCGCGTCGAACTCCTCTGTCCTCGATGTCTCTGTCTCCGTCATCGCCCCGTCCTCTCACGACACTTGTGTATGCACACCGACGGCGGAGAGGACTCCCACACCCATCCCTCGGCGCGACCCTCTCGGTCCCGGCCTCAGCACCCCGTCGCGGTTCAGCCGCACGGGGTGCGCGCCGCCCAGCACAGGCGCCGGCAGCGGGACGAACGCGGTGTCCACGCCGACCGTGGACCTCGAACCGACCACGAACCCGGCGCCGCCGGTCCGTACCGACCCCACCGTGTGCGCGGGCGCCTGCCGCTCCACCAGCCGCCGCAGCGCCGCCCGGTCCGCCGATCCGGCGGGCAGGAGCACCCGGAACCGGTGCGCGTGCGCGGTGAACGGGTCGCTGTCCGGCACGCCGAACGCGCGCAGCGGCGCCGCGCCCAGCGCCGAGCCGCCGACCCGGAACCGGCTCGCCGACCGGCCGAACAGCCGCACGGCGCCGAGCCCTTGACCGGGCCCCGACCCCTGCCCCTGCCCGGCTCCGGAGCCGCCGGCGGCCTCGCGCAGATGCGCCCAGCGGCGGTCCGTCGCCAGCTCGTCGATGACCGGGGTCACCCCGAACACGATGCGTACCGCCTCCCGCAGCGCCCACGGCGTGCCCCGGCGCCGGTACAGCTCCGGGGCCGCGGCCAGCAGCGCGCGCCGGGTGCGGGCGTCCCAGCCCGCCTCGAACGACAGGCCCAGCAGACCGGCCAGCCACGGCAGCACCCGGTCCGGGACGCCGGCCGGGTCGAGTAGTGCCGGATACCGCTCGATCACCCGGTCGAGCTGGGCGAGCGTGGCGTCGAACAGCGACAGGAAGCGCTCGGTGAAGTCGTCGGCCGCGGGGTCCTGGCGGAAGGCGGGCGGCAGCAGGTCGGCGCTGGTGACCCGGGGGAAGTCCAGCCGGATCCGGCGTACGACCGGAGTCGTACCGCCGTCGCCCGACAGCCGCAGCCGGAGCCGCAGGAAGCGGCCGGGCGGCTGGTCGACGAGGAAGTCCGTGGCTCCCGGAGGCGACGCCTGCCAGTCGCTCTCGTCGTACCGGCCGTCCTCGCTCACCACGATCTCGACGGCGACCGCCGTCCCGCCGGGCACGTCGGCGTCCACGCGCACGCGGTGCCAGCGGCACCGCGAGATGCCGCTGTCGATCAGGGCGGTGACATACGACCCGCTGGTCAGGTACGCGTCGGTGGCCGGCGGGGCGGGGTCCCGAGGCAGGCCCTGCCAGGTGTGGCAGGTGGTCTCGGGGCCGTCCGGGCCCTTCTCGCTCAGGCAGAACCCGTCCTCGTCCGCCGAGGTGAGCGTGGACGGCGGCAGGGCCGCGGCCAGTTCGTCCACGGTGACGGTGCGGAAGGGGCGGCGGTGACCGCCCCGGTGGATCCTGAGCCGTCCGCCGTCGTCGGTGAGCAGCCACACCGTCCGCTCCGGGCCGGTGCGCAGGCCGATGACCTCGCCGCGCGCGCCGGTGCGGAGCACGCCGCGGAAGCCGCCCGTCGAGTCGAACCGCCGCAGGTCCGTGCTGCCCTGGCAGGCCACCAGGACCTCGTCGCCGGGGGCCGGGGCGGCCCATCGGGGCCGCTCGGCCCGGATCACCCCGGCGAGCTGCGCGCCCTCGCGGCGCCACACCAGGACCCGGTCGGACTCCACCACGGCGAGCCGGTGTCCGCGCGCGGCGACGGAGACCGGCTCGCGCAGCAGGCCGGGGTCGCAGCCGGGCGGCCAGACGGGGGTGAAGGCGCCGCTGCAGACGTCGCGGCGCAGCAGCCGCCGCTCGCCCGGGACGAGCAGGTACCAGGCGCACGGCCCGCACCCCGGCGCGAGGCGGGGGTCGGGGAACCACGGCAGCAGCCGGCCCCTGGTTGGCCCTTCCGGCGTGGGGCCGCGGTAGGCGAGCCGGAGGCCGGCCGGGTCGTCGAAGCCGACGATGCCGTCGGTGCCGTCGGTGCCCCGCTCGCCGCCGGTGGACTCGTCCCAGCCGACGTAGGCGTCGAGGAGACGGAAGGTCGCGGGGTGTGGTGTGCACGTCATGACTGGTCACCTACCGGGATCAGCAGCGGGCGCTCCGGCCAGACGAGGGTGTGGGGCGGGAGGGCGTGGTCGGTGCAGGGCGGCCGGCGCACTCCGTCGACAGTGAGCGAGAGCCGGGTGACGGCCAGCACCCCGTCGACCGCCAGGAGCCGTCGGACCAGCGCCGTGTGCCGCAGCGCGCCGCCGAACGGCCAGCCCGCGCCGTCCTCCCCGCCGCGCAGCGGATCCAGGTAGGTGCGCACCGCGTCGCCGGCCCGGGCCAGGACCGCGGCCCGGTCGAGGTCCGGGTCGAGCGTGACCCAGGACTCCACTCCGACGCGGCGGTACGGCGCGGGGGCGGCGACCACCGTGACCCCGGCGGGGGCGGCTTCGCGCGACAGGTAGTCGGCGACCGCACGGAGGGTCGTGGCGGTGGGGACCGGCGGTTCGCCGGGGTCGTCGCCCGCCGACACCGGGGGTACGACGAGGACTCCCACGACGCCAGGGATCGGCGCCCCGGCGAAGTCGGGGTGCAGGCCCGGCACGCCCCGGGCGCGGGCCACCGACGCACCGGGCGCATGGGTGGCGAGCAGGCCGTAGTCGGCCGGGGCCACGGCCCGGCCGCGGGCCCGCAGTTCGCCGACGCCGCGGCGCATGGCGTCGGCGTCGGGCTCGGCGTCCGTTCCGCCGGAGGCCGGGAAGGGGTTGTTGACGCCGGTGACGAACGGGAGCGCGGTCACCACCGCGCCCACGGCACCCGCCCGTACGGCGCCGGCGCTGCCGCCGCCCACGCGGTAGCGCACGGCGCGGACGTTGCGGAAGCCCGGCGGGACGGCCGCGCCGTTGACGCCGTCCCCGAAGGTCACCTCGCCGCTGTCGTGGTCCACGGTGAACACCCGGTCGTCGGCGCCGTATCCGGCCAGACTCTCCACCTCGCGCCACCGGGACAGGGTTCCGGCCGTGGTGCCGAACACATCGCCGCCCGTGTCGTCGTCGACCTCGATGACCACCGATCCGGCGAGGATGGGCGCCTGACTGAGTTTCATACGGCGCCGCCCGGTGGCCGCGGGGTCCTGGACGGGCTGCAGGGGCTCGTCCCGGATGGTGCGGGCGGCGGTGGCGGCGACCACGTTCAGCCGCAGTCCGGACAGCACCGGCGCCGGACCGGCGAAGGCGCCGTGCGCGATCCGCACGCGCAGCCAGCGCAGCCGGGGCCGGTTGCCGGACGGAGTGCCCGGCTCCCATGAGCGCGGGACCCGCAGCTCGACGGTCCCGCCGGCGCTGAGCCCGGCCGTGGAGTCCCGCATCAGCTCGGCGGGTACGAGCCGGGTGCCGTCCAGCACGTCCCAGCGCAGCAGCGGAGCGGGCGGCAGCGGCAGGGGCACCGCCCCGCCGGAGCCCGCGGGCGCGGGGGGAGCGGCGACGACCACGAACCCCAGCGACAGCCGCGGGTAGGGGCCGACCGGGCCGGCGAGTCCGATCCACAGCCCGTTGCCGGGCTCCGGGTCCCGGCCGAAGGGCGCGAAGGGACGGCTGGGCCCGGACGGCCCCAGCGGCAGGGTCTCCAGCGTTCCGGCCTCCTGCACGGCGAGGGCGCCGAGGGTGGCCGGTGTGGCGTACAGGTCCTGGTCCGTCTCGTAGACGACCTGCCCCACCGGAGCCTGGGCCGCGCTCTGGAACCCGGCCGGGACGAGCACGGAGGCGCCGTCCGGCGGGTTCACCGTGAACTCCAGGAGCGCGGCCGCCGCGCCCGCCGGGCGCCGTCGCACGCCCGCCGTCGCCAGGTGTTCGGCCAGCGCCTTCTCCGGCAGCCGGTTGACGCGGCCGAGCACGGCTTCGGCCTGGGTGCCGAAGAGGCGGACGAGCGCGACGCCGGCGTCCTGGCGGTCGGGGTCGGTCCAGTCCGGGGTGTAGCCCGCGATCCGGCCGCGTATGTCGGCGCGGACCGCCTCACGCGTCGCTTCGACCAGCTCGGGCTGGACGCCGGTCGGTCCGGGACCGGGCACGATCCGCCCGTCCGCCCTCTCCCGTTCCCGGGCGTCCTTCTCCCACCACACGCCGCCGGTCATGCCAGCCCCTCCCCCGGTTCGACGGCGGTCACGATCCGGGTGCGGACCGTCCGCAGGACGGGAAGTTCCCCGGCGCCGAGCGGCACCTCGTCGCAGTCCTCGTCGGCCCCATCCGAGTCCGCCCCGTCGAGGCCGATCGCCACGGCGGCGACGTCCGCGAGGTCCCCCAGCGCCCGCTGCGCGGCCCGTAGCAGAGCCGAGGGCCGTAACGGCTGCCCGAACGGCCAGCCGTCCTGCTCCTCACCGCCCACGAGCGGGTCGAGGAAGCGGCGCAGTGCCGCGGTGAGCACGGTGGACACGCGGGTGCGGTCGGCCGGGTCACCCGACAGGGCGACGCGCAGGGTCACCTCGCGGTAGCGGGGCGCGCGGACGAAGACCTCGGAGGTGAGCAGCCGCGCCTGTGCCAGGCGGTCGGCGACCGCGCACAGCATGCCCGGGTCGGGGAGCGGCGCGGCGACGAAGTCCTCGCGGGCGAGGTCGTCCCGGGGCGCCGCCGGGACGATGTGGACGGTCACCGCGCCGGGCACCGTGGAGCACGGGAAGCCGGGGTGCTCGCCGAGGGACGGGTACGCGCGGGCGACGGCGACGCCCGGTGTCGTACGGGCCAGAGTGACGAAGTCGTCGGCGGTGACCGCGCGGGTCACCTCTCCCAGGGACGCGGCCGCGCGCCGGCGCGCCTCGGTGATCGTCTCCGGGTTCGCGCCACCTTCGGCCCGTACGAGGTTGGCGGCCGAGATCGCTCCCGACGGGACCGGAGGGTCTGCGGCCGCAAACCAGTTGTCGGTCATGCCGCCGTTACCGTCCCGGCCGCCACCGGTCACGTACGCGACGTGCACGTCCGGGTCCGGGTCCGGGCGGGGGATGCGCCCGGTCAGTCCGTCGCCGAACACCAGCGCTCCCTCGGCCCGATCGAGCACGAAGATCCGGTCGGCCGGCGCGCCGAAGGTGAAGTCCGGCACCGGCTGCCACTCCTGACCCGCCAGGCGCAGGGTCGCCTCCAGGAGGCGGTCGGCGGCGTCCGGCAGGACGAGGTGCTGGCCGGGCAGCCTGAGCCAGGCGTCGATCTGCTCCTGGAGTTCGGCACCGCGCGCGGTGTGGTGCCGGCGGTGGTGCGCGGCGGACACGTTGACGGCGAGTTGGAGGAGGCGGGGCGGGGCCGTGTACGTGGCGGCCGGGGTCGACACCAGGATCCCGGTCTCCCGGGTGGACCAGCCGGCCGGGGGGTGCAGCCGGACGACACCGGACCGCCTGAGCCCGGCCGTGCCGTCCTCTACTTTCTCGAATTTCCCGAACCCGCCGGAAATGTCCGTGCCCGGCCGGAACCAGGACCAGGTCAGCTCCGCGGGAGGCGGCACATCGGCGACCGCCCCGGGCAGCCACGACGACGCGGACGCGGCGGGCGCGTCCAGCTCGACGAACATGGTGAGCGGGCCGGGCGCGGGGTGCGCTCCGGTGAGCGGCAGGGTGAACCGGACCTCGGCCGGGGCGCCGTCGCTCGCCAGCAGCGCGATGCCGCGGCGGGCCCGCAGGTCCGCCGTACGGTCGCGGTCGGTCCACACGGTGATCTCACCGCCCTCGGCGAGCGGGAGGACGGCCACGTCGTCGTCGAGGGTGAAGACGATCTGCCCCGTGGGGTCCCGGGTCAGCGCCGTCCCGGCGGGGACGACCGGGACGGCGGTGCCCGCCTGCCGGGCGGCGACGCGCAGCACGGTGGCGGCAGGGCGGGCGGGGCGCGGCGGTTCGAGGCCGAGCAGCCGCAATACGGCGACCACGAGCGCGTCCGGCACCTGGTCGAGCCAGTACAGCCGTTGCTCGAGGAGGTAGGCGAAGAGTTCGAGGAGGGTGACGCCGGGGTCGACGGGCGCGTGCAGCGTCCAGGTGCCGTCCGACTCGACGGGGATCCGCCGGCGGATGGCCGCCATCATGTCGGCCCAGGTCAGGTCGTCCAGCTTGGGCACGGGCAGCGTCATGGTGTGCTCCCGGTGAGACCCGTGAGTCCGGTGTAGAACGGGAACACCAGGTTCGCCTTGGTGTTGCTGCGCCGGATGCGGTAGACGACCGAGACGGTGATCCGTGACTCGTCGGCCGGGTCGGCCTCCGCGCGGACCTCCTCCAGTTCCACCCGCGGCTCGTGGTCACGGACGGCAGCGGCGATCGAGTGTTCCAGGTCGCGCAGGTTCTGCACGCTGCCCGGCGCGAACAGCAACTCGTGGGCACGGGTGCCCAGTTCGGGCCGCATGACCCGCTCGCCGGTGCCGGTGAGCAGCAGCGCCCGCAGGCAGTGCTCGATGCTCTCCTCGCCGACGGCGTACCCGAGCCGCCCGGACGCGTCGGGCAGGATCGGGAACCGCCAGCCGGTCCCGAGGAACTCCTCGCTCATGCCGTCCTCGCCTTCTTGGCCAGCACGGCGGGGGTGAGCGGCGGGGTCGGCGGGCCGGTCGGCCCGGCGGCGGAGGGGTGGGTGTGCGTGTTGAACGCCTGGAGCAGCGCGTTGCCGAGCACGAGCGGTTCGGTGGCGCCGCCGCCGAGGTCGATGGAGGGGGAATCGACCGTCACCTTCGGCGCCTTGAGGGTGATCTCGCCCTGCGCGGTCACGGTGACACTGCCGCCCTCGGCCGCGGTGATCCGGATCGCCTTGCCCTGGTCGTCCAGCTCCACCACGTGTCCGGCGGCGGACTTGATCCGCACGGCGGCCTTGGACTGTGTGTCGTCGAGGAGCACTTCGTGGCCGTGCCGGGTCCGGATGATCTTCTGGTCGCGGCCTTCGGTGCGGGCGGTCGGCGGTTTGTCCTCGCCGTTGTAGAGACCACCCAGGACGATCGGGTACCGCATGTCCCCGTGGACGAAGGCGACGAGCACCTCGTCGCCCTTCTCAGGGACGAACACCGAGCCGTAGCCGCCTCCCGCGTACAGCTGGCTGACGCGGACCCAGTCGGTGACCGTGGTGTCGTCGAACCAGGGGAATTTCAGCTTGACCTGGCCTTCGTCGTCGCCCTCGTTCTCTACGACGAGCGCTTCGACGACACCGTAGTAGCGCTTGTCGCTGGAACGGGCGCGTGGCGTGCCCCTCATGGTCACTGGGCCCCCTGGTGGATCCGCCGTGCGGTGAACTGGGTGAAGAAACCACTGGTGTTGAGGGTGTGTTCGACCCGTTTGACGAAGTACGTGCCCGAGAAGCGGCGGCCGAGGCCGTAGATCTCCAGGTTGTCGCCGGGCCGCAGCTCGGGCAGGCCCGCCACCTTCCCGGTCGCGGTGATGAACTCGTAGGCGCGCTCGCGCAACAGGCTGATCGCCAGTTCGCGGGCCTCCTGGTCGCTGCCGACCGGCGCGTCGACCATGACCTCCTGGCGGCCCTGCAGGGTGGACTCGGCGACCTGCGGCCCGCTCTGCCCGTCGGCCGTGTTCTGCCCGGCCGGCAGGTTCTCGGCGGTCGCGGTGAACGCGATCGCCTGTTTGGTACGGGGATCCCAGCCGCGCACGGTGACCTTGCTGACCTGCTGGGACACCGTCAGCGTCGGGGTGAACTCCATCAGGTTGGGGATCAGCCCCTCGGGCTGGTCGGTGGGGCCGGTGCTCAGCCCCGGTGCGTACGCCAGCCGGTACACCCGGATCGGGCGGCCGTCGCGACCGTCGGTCGGCTTGATGAAGTACAGCGTGTCCTCGCCGGTCTTCGGGTCCGGCAGGATGTAGCAGTCGAAGTCGAGCCGCTTGGCCCGCTCCAGCAGGAACGTCGCGTCGTCCTGGTTCTTCTGGACCACCCTGTCGTGCGTGGGCCCTTCCCTGGTGACCTCGATGCGCAGGTGGTTGCGCTGGGCGATCTGCTCGGCGATGCGCCAGTCGGGCAGATTGCGGTAGATCTTGGTCTCGTTCTCGGTGGGCTTGCGGTCCTTGAGCCGCAGCAGCCCGTCCACGCCGCTGACCTGGACGGTGGGCGACGCGCCGTCGGTGAACTTCGGACTGAGCGTGGAGATGGTCCCGGTGGCGACGGTGAGCAGCTTGTCGGCATAGCCGAGCCGGACCGAGACCCGGCCGCCGAGCCGGAAGCGCGGCGAATCGCTGTGCTTGAAACGCAGGTTGGCGTCGTCCCAATTGTTCAGGGTGAGGTCGAAGCCGGACAGCTCGTCGATGTCCCGGTTCACCTTGATGTCGATGATGTCGTTCTTGGTGGACGGGTCCATCTCCAGGCCCTCGATGCGCACGTCGAACTCGGGCGCGTACCGGTCGGGCGATGCGACTTCGGGCACGGGGGTGCTCATCGCGCGCTCCTCACGGCAGCCGGGGCACGGTCAGCACCCGGCCCGGTCGCAGGTCTCGTGGATCGCTGATGCCGTTGGCGCGCGCCAGCTCCCGCCAGGCGTCGGGCCGCCGGTACAGCGCGGCGGAGATGGAGCTGAGCGTGTCGCCGCGGCGTACCACGTAGCTCTTCTCCACCGTGGGCGACGAGCGCGGTGTCTCGGCGACCTGCACGGCGGCCGGGCGGAACTCCTTGAGCGAGAGGTCCAGCATGGCCCGCAGCGGCACGCCGTCCGGCCGGAACAGCTGGTAGTTGACGTCCAGCTTCTCCACGACACCGGTGAAGACCTCCTCGTCCCAGACGAACCGGACGACCGGCGGCGCGTGTTCGCGACTGTCGGGCCTCAGCAGGTTGCGCACCGCGTTGACGTAGGCCTTCCGTACGTTCTCCAGGGTGTCGGAGGTGTCCACCAGCGCCTGGACCGTGAGCGTTTCCGTGCCGCCGCGGACGTACTGGAGGGGCGGTGTCTCCAGGCCGGGGATGGTGATCTCGGCAAACGTGTTGCTCTTGCTCAGCTTGTAGTCGGTGGGGTTGAACCGGAGCGGGATCCGCCGCTGCCGCTCGTCGGCGATCACCGGCCGGACGATCTCCAGGCGCGCCTGGGCGGCGCCCTGGCGGGCGAAGGACACGGGCGTCACGCTCACGGGTGGCCCTCCCCGTCGCCGAAGCTGCGTTCGGCCTCGGTGTGCTTGGCGCGCGCGCACTGGTCCTCGTAGAGCTTCGCCCAGGCCTGGATGTGCTTGTTGAACAGGCGGGTGAACACGGCACCATCGTCGCCGTCCACCTGGAACCGGACCTCGAGGTGGTGAATGGTCACCTTCGGCACGCCGGTCACCTCCCTTGGCTCAGGCGCGACAAGGCGTTCGCCGCGGCGTCCTGCAGGACCTTCGTCAGCCCCTCGTGCGCGATCTCCAGCGACTCGATGGCGATCGCGTTCTGCTCCGCGTGCAGGTCCGGGCCGCTCCACTTGGCGGCGAGCCCGCCGTGGAAGGCCCACGCCGCGCCGGGCACCCCGTCCGGGCCGAGCACGATCACCGCGCCGTCGCGGCGGGCGCCCAGCGAGTCGGCGAGCCCTGCCTGGTACCAGGCCCACAGCCCCGGGTCGCGCACCACCCCGCGCTTGAGCGTGATCCGGTTCCACGAGTGGCGCAGCGGCAGCTGGTGGACCGAGTCGTTGCGGCCGCCCTCCGGGTAGCTCGTCACCTCCAGCTGCGCGCCGAGCCCGGCGACCTCCTGGAACGCCCCGGCCGCGGCCAGTGGCAGCAGCAGCGCCTGCGCGGGCGGCAGATAGGCGTCGCCGGGGTCGAGCGTGACCAGGAAGCGGTATTTGGGCAGCGGATCCAGGGTCATGCCTCGATCACCTCCAAGCCTCGGTCCTGGCCGAGTACGAGACGCAGCCGGATGAACTCCATGGGGACGGCGGGGGCGACCTCGATCTCGCAGACCAGCTGCCCCGGATCCTGCTCGGGCGGGTTGTTCGTGTCGTCGCACACCACCCGGAACGCCTGCTCGGGCCGGCCACCGGCGAGCGCCCCGGCCCGGAAGGCCGACAGCAGCACGGAGGTCAGCGCCCGCACCAACGTCAGCCGCAGTTCGGGTGAGTTGACGTCGAACACCAGCGGGCTCGCCACCCGCCGGATCGCGCGCACCAGCAGGTGCACCAGCCGGCGGTGCGCGATGTAGCGGGTGCGCGGGTCGGCGGACAGGGTGCGCCCGCCCCACACCACCAGCCCCCGCCCGCGGGTGCACCGGATCAGGTCAAGACCTGCGTCGAACAGCCGGACCTGCTGCGGCTCGGGGTACTCGGCCGCGAGGTCGACCGCCTCCAGGATCAGGGCATTGGCGGGCGTGTGGTGCGCCCCGCGCTCGCCGTCGAGGCGGGCGATGACGCCCAGGACGTGCCCGGACGCCGGGACGGTCCGCAAGGCCTGCCCGTCGGGGGTGCGCAGCGGCGGGTGGTAGACGGCGGCGCAGCCGAGCAGCCGGCTGTCGCCCGTGGCCGCCAGGGAGCCCACCCAGTCGACCGCCTCGTCCACGGAGGACAGCCGGGGCGGTACGTCCAGGACGGCGAGGCGGTCGTGCAACGGCTCCACGCTCCGCAGCAGTTCGAGCACCACGTCGGTGTGCGTGGTGCCGGACAGGTCCGCGCCGAGGTCCGGCAGCGCCACCAGCGCCGGTTCCGGCAGTTCGGCCTGTACGGTCACGGCGTCCGTGTACGCGCCGCGGGTGGGCGCCGCGTCGGCGCCGCCCGCGAGCGTCAGGTCCCAGGACATCGAGATCGGGCCGGGCCGCCCCGGTGGCGGTGGCGGCCCGTCCGGGACCAGCCGGATGTAGCGGGACCCGGTCAGCCGGTCGGCCACGTCGGCGAGCGGCAGTCCGGGGAAGGTCTCCGGCGCCTCGCCGGGCATCATGACCCGTACGCCCACGGTGGGCGGTCCGGCGACCGTGCTGGCCTGGTAACGGAGGGCGACGCGCCCGCCGTTGGCCCAGACCCCGGGGCTGGTGGCGACCACCTGGTAGCGCGTGGCGGGAAAACCGCTCAGCGGACCGACCGTCCACGGTGTCCGGGCCGTGGTGGCCGGCCCGGACACACGGAGCACCCAGGCGGTACGGCCGCCGTTCTCGAAGAAGCCGCGCAGTGCGTACGGGGTGGCGAAGGCGCCGTCCGGCGGTCCGAAGGCGCCCACGACGTCGTTCCAGCTCTCCACTCGTACCGGAGTGCCGACCGGGCCCCGGCGGAGCCGGCCCAGGAACGCCGCCACGTCCGTGCGCAGCGGCTCCGTGTCGGAGCCGCGTGGTGCGAACGTCAGGGATACCCCGGGGAGCGCTTCGCCGGCCATGTCAGACGTCGATCTCCAGCTTCTCGACCGCCAGGACGAGCGTCTCCATGGCGATCTCGTTCTTGGTGGCGCTCAGCGTCGGACCGGTGTATTTGGTCGGCCAGCCGCGATCGAAGTTCCAGCGCATCGCCTCCTGGCGGTTCTCGTCCAGCAGCACGACGGAGCCGGAGGTGCGCCGTACCTTGCCGTTGAGCGCTTCGACCACCCAGTTCCAGAAACCGACGTGGCCGGTGATGCCGCGCTTGAAGGTGAGGTTGGTGAACTTCTTCAGCCCGGGGATCTTGCGGACGGTGATGTCCTCGCTCCCGGTGCGGTACTCGATCGGCGGAACCTCCAGCTCCAGCCCGCTCACCTCGGTGAAGGACCCGCTCACCGCGACCCCGTCGTCGCTGACGTTGGTCACGATGATCTGGAAGTTATAGGAAGCGTATGGATCGTCCCTGGTGACGGGCGGCATGGTGGCCTCTCCTCGGGTGCTCAGGCGAGTTGGGTCTCGCGGGTCTTCTGCTGGATCCGGAAGATCACGAACTCCGCCGGGAAGACCGGCGCGACGCCGATGACGCAGATGAGCCGACCGTTGGCGAGGTCGTCCTCGGTCATCGTGGTGCGGTCACAGGCGACGAAGAACGCCTCGTCGGCGGTCGTCCCGGCGAGCGCGCCGCTGCGCCAGACCGTGGTGAGGAAGTTCGTGACCGTCTGGCGGACCAGGGCCCACAGCGCCTCGTCGTTCGGCTCGAACACCACCCACTGGGTGCCCTCGTCGATCGACTCCTCCAGGTAGAGGAACAGCCGCCGGACATTGACGTACTTCCACGAGCTGTCCGAGGAGAGCGTGCGCGCGCCCCACACCCGGTGGCCCATCCCGGGGAAGAACCGCAGCGCGTTGATGCCCTTGGGGTTGAGCAGGTCCTGATGCCGCTTGGTGATGTCCTGGGCGATGCCGTCGGTCAGCCGGATGCCCCGGATGACCGCGTTGGCCGGTGCCTTGTGCACCCCCCGCTCCACGTCCACGCGCGCGTAGATCCCGGCCATGTGGCCCGACGGCGGCAACTCGACGTCGCGGTTGGTCGACGGGTCGCGGGTGACCAGCCACGGGTGGTAGAGCGCCGCGTACTTGGTGTCGAACGGCTCGCGGAACTTCTGGATGCCCTCGATGTCCAGGCCGTCCTGCGGATCGAGGATCGCGAACCGGTCCCTGAGCAGCTCGCAGTGGGTGACCAGGGCCGATTCGACCGTCCCGGACCACACGCCCGGCACCGCGCAGACGGCCACCTCGTCGATGTCCTCCAGCGCGGCGATCCCGGTGCGCTTGCCGCTGCCGCCGTCCTCGCCGACGAAGTCGGCCACGCTCAGGCTCCCGTAGGCGTCGTCCCCGTCCGCCAGCGTCAGCCAGGATCCGACCGCGGGCACGGGGAACTTCGTCGGGTCCGAGGACAGAGCGGCCAGAGCCGTCGCCCGCACCAGCTGCGAGCGGCCGGCCAGAGTGGTCACCAGGTTCGCCGGCGCGTCGCCGGTGAGCCGCAGGTTGCGGTACGTCTCCGTCACCACGGCCCCGGAGGGGTCGGCGAACCGGGCGTCGACCTGCGCCTCGACCAGGTGCAGCCGATCGGTTTCGAACAACGTCCCGGGCACGTCCCCGTCGAGTGTGACGACGTCCGCGGCGATCGTCTCGACGGTGCGGATGGTCAGAGTGGTGCCGTCGTCGAGCTGGACGACGGCGCCCTCGTACAGCCGGCTCGCTCCGCCGACCCGCAGCGTCGGCCCCTGCGAGGTGTTGCCCCGGCGCACGCGGCGCACCACCAGCCCACGCCGCCACGCCTCATGCGCCGCGCCGGACGGCAGGGTCAGCGTGACCTTCCCGTCCGCCGGCGGGCTCACCTGGACCTTGAACCGGCCGGAGCCGATCTGCACCCAGACGTCGGACGGCAGGTCGTCGGGGTCGAGCCCGGTCACCGCGGCGACCTCGACCGTCTCGCTGTCCTCGGCGGCGTCCGCGGCCAGCTGCGTGACGAACAGCGCGCCCTCCTGCGGATCCGGCAGCACCGGCAGCGCGGCCGAGGCCATCGGCTGGATCCGCACCTGGACCGCGTCGCCCCACGAACCGGGGCTGACGGCGGTGAACTCCAGGGTCTGTTCCGCGCTGCGCGTCCCGATCTGCACGTAGTCGCCGCGGGCCGTCCTGACCTCCGCGGGCAGCGCGGCGTCCAGGACGATCCGGCGGGCGGTCGCGTCGTAGGCGGCGACCCCGGCGGTATGGATCGACTGCTGGTCGTCGCCGCGGAAGATCTGGATCTGCTGCCCGACGCCGGCGAACCCGATCAGGTGGCCGAGCTCCAGGCGGGTCGCGCCCTTGGCGGCATCACCGGCGACCGGGCTGACCAGGCCGTGGCCCAGCACGCCCGAGGCCGGGCTCGCCTGCCTGCCGGCGACCCGCTTGACGTACAGCCGCTGACCGCCGTTGTCGAAGAAGCCCTTGACCGCCAGCGGGAACAGCCACCAGCGGCCGCCTTCCGCCGGATCGTTCGCCCAGGTGTCCCGGATCAGGGCGTCCGGCTCGCGGAGGAACCCGCCGAACGTGTTCTGGAACTCCAGGAAATTGGTGACCAGCTTGGGCTTGCCGGTGTACGGACCGCGTACGGTGACCCCGGCCATGCCGGCCGTACTGGTACTCACCCCCGCGATCGGCCGTGGGCCCCCATCGATCTCCTCGATGTAGACCCCGGGGCTCAGATATTCCGGCATGGACGGCTCCTCACTGCTCTCGGATCTCTATGACGTGTCGGCGCTCGGTGTCCTGGGGCAGCCGCACGACCAGCGATCCGGACCGGCCCGGCCGCTCGGTGGCCTGCAGGCGGAATGTCTCCTCGACGGCGTGCTCGTCGGCCTTCTCGCCCTCCCACCGCAGGGCCAGCCGGAAGGCGCCCGCGGCGTCGGACAGGGTGCGCTCGTGCCATGGCGTCAGGTCCCGGCTGGTCTGTCCCCGGGCCTCGACCAGCACGTTGGCGATCGGCGTCCCCCTGGCCGCGTCGACCACAACGCCGTGCACCGTGCGCAGCCCCGGCGGGTAGGGGAAGGAGACGCTCGGCAGCAGCCGGACCAGCCGCGGCTCGGTCACCACCGCCGGCGGGTGGGCGTCGTCATGCGGGTACGCCAGGAACTCGACGCCCACCAGACCGGCCGAGAACGGCTGCCCGTCGGCCGGGTACAGCGGCTGGTAGCCGGCGGCCGCGAAGCGGGCCCGGTGGCGCCGCGGCCGGGCCGCCCACGGTTCGCCGCACCTGCCCAGCCCCGGATAGGCGAAGGCGGCGCTGGGCGTGCGCACCGCCACGTCGTCCAGCGGCAGCCAGTGACCTTCGTCGAACCGGTCCAGCTGGACCGTCACCCCGGCACTGCGCACCCGCCGGGCGTAGTCGTCGAACGGTATGAACCAGGCCGGGCTGTAGAGCGTCGAACGTTCCAGCGGTACGAAGCGGCTCATGGCAACGCCGCCCCGCTGATGACCCGGCTGTGCACCGGGCGGGCCGCCGTCTCGACGGCGGAGTCCAGGTTGACCACGCGGACCTCGTAGTTCAGCGACAGCCGGTACGGCTTCTGAATCGCGTACCAGACCCAGGACTTCTGATCCAGGGTGAGCGGGGTCAGGCTGAGGTGCAGCGAGTCGGTGCTCGCCGCCAGGCTGCCGGACAGCTGTGCGCCGTCCAGGATCGCGTCGTCGTAGAACGTCTGCATGGCCCGTCCGAGCATCCGGTGCTGGGTCGCCTGGTCACCGCCCCAGGGGGTGACCAGGTACCGCAGCAGCAGAGCCATCGGCGGCTTGCGGGTGGTCGGTGGGTCGGGTGGCTGGGAGCGCACCGGCGGCCGGTTGCGCGACGTCGGGTCCTCGGCGATCTCGTACAGGAACACCGTGAGTTTCGGCGGCGGCGTCTGCACCGTCTCGGAGAGGTCGTTGAGTTCCGCGATCGGGGGTTCCACCTGGCTGAGCCCGCGCAGGGCCTGGGTCAAGGTCTCCACGATGACCGTCGAGACGTCGGCGATGACGCCGAAGTCACCCATCCGAATCCTCCCCCCGCTCCGCGCTCGAAGGCGTGCTCCGAGAGGATGCCGGGCCCGGCGTGGCCGGACCGCGATTCGCGCATCACACGAGCGTCACCAGTCCGTTTTCGCGGCCGCCGACGACGTAGCCGGACACGCGCCGACAACGCCGGGGTGACACGAACAAGGCATATTTTCCTTTCATGGAAATCCCCTCAGAGCGGACGGGCGTCCTGATCCTCCGGGTGTGGATGGAAGGCGGCAGACCGGACGGCTTCCGCGCACGCATCGTGCGGACGGGCGGCGCGCACCAGGCGCCCCCCACCGCGGTGAGCACGGTCGACGACGTGCTCACCGCCGTGCATGCCTGGCTCGACCAGTTAGTCGAGCCGGACAGGTGACGTTCCCGTGACGTTCCGGTGACGCCTGGCCATATAACGTCCATTAGCCGAAAGACCGGACAAACGATCATGACTTGCTCGTAACATGGCTTCCGGGCATCCCGATTGCCGGTATGGGGTGGGTCGCTGGAGCCAATATCGCCCCGGGGGGCCGATGAGCGCAGAAGGCCATGTCATCACGTTGAGGCTGCTCAAAGGCTTCGCGCTGTCGGTCGATCACAAACGCGTGCCGCTTTCTTCCAGCGCCCAACGCCTCCTCGCGTTTCTCGCCCTGCAGGAGATGCCACGAACCCGAACCTACGTGGCCGGAATGCTATGGCCGGACGTCACGGCGTCCCGCGCCCACGCCAACCTCAGGTCGTCTTTGTGGCGCGCGATGCGAACGGGACATCAGGTCATCGACGCGTCCACGCAGGAACTGGCGGTCTCCAAGCACATCAACGTGGACATTCACACGGCGGCGACGCGCGCGCACCGCCTGCTCGACATGTCACGCCCGTGCGACGACATCCTCACCGCGCAGACACGGGCGGACCTCTCGGCCGACCTGTTACCCGAGTGGTCGGAGAACGAGTGGGTGCTGATCGAGCAGGAGCAATACCATGAACTCCGGCTGTATGCGCTGGAGGCGATGACCGAACGGCTGACAGCGGCGGGCCGCCATGGCGAGGCCGTCGCCGCCGGGCTCGCCGCCGTACGCGCGGAACCCTTGCGGGAAAGCGCTCATCAGGTACTTGTGAACGCACATCTCGCCGCTGGCAACAGAGGCGCAGCACTGCGGCAATACGAACAATGCCGCCGCGTCCTGCTCGACGAACTGGGCCTGGAGCCCTCCCAGACGCTGAGAAACCGTGTGACGCTTCACTCTGAGGGGGCACCCCAGCGACCCCTGCACGTCGGATCGTCCGCCGCCCAGCGAGCGACGCCGTGATAGAGGGCGCGGACGAAGACGAGCGCGTGGCGGTAGCCCGCGCTGGGCCGCGCCTGTCAGTTCTCTCCGTCCCCACAGTGCTTCTGCGGCGGGACACCTCGAAGGAGGCTGAGCTTCTCGTCCTGCGGCACGAAAACGCCATTCTACGACGCCAGCTGCAGGGACGAGTACGGTACGAGCCCGCGGACCGTGTGCCGCTCGATGGCCGCCGTTCCAAACGGCAACGGCCGAATGCTGGCCTTCAGGTAGCGGCGAGGGTGGCCGGCAACGCCTCGGCCTCGCGGCGAGGGCGGGCCGGGTGGCGCGACATGAGCGTGATGAACGCCCGCTGGATATGGGCTTCTGCGTGGGCCATCAGTCGCTCGTAGTCCCTCGCGGGGTTGTCCTTGGGCGCGAATTGGTCTCGGCCTTGGTGGGGGCGGTGGTTCGCGTCCCGGTCGCGGATGAGGTGAGTGAATTCTGCGGCGCGGTCGCCGAGTTGCCACAGGAACTGCCGGGCCTGCTGGGCGGCCCAGACGGCGGTGGGATGGGCGGTGACCTCGAGGATATGGACGGTGCGGGTACGCACCTCCATGACGAACAGTGCGTAGAGCCGCTGCAGTGCCACGGTGTCTACATGGAAGAGATCGGTGGCGAGCAGGCCGTTGGCCTGGGCCTTGAGGAAGGCAGCCCACTCACCGCGCGCCGGCTGGCGGCGCGGCGCGGGACCGAGACCGGCAGCACGCAGTACCCGACGGACGGTGGCGGGGCTGACCTTGTGCCCGAGACGGCGCAGTTCGCTGTGCACGCGTCGGAAGCCCCATCGGGAGTTCTCGGCGCCGAGCCGGATGATCAGGTCGCGGATCTCCTCCGGCAGCGGCGGCCGCCCAGTAGACGGCGACTGCGTCCACTCCTGCTTCACCAGACGCTGGTGCCACGCCGGCAGGGTGCGCGGTGAGACGATCCGGTGTTCGCGAAGGCGCGGGGGAGTAGTCGGGTCAGGGTGGCGAGTAGCGCACGGCCCGGCCAGCCGGGCTTGGGCGAGGTGACCCATACTTGGACGATCACAAAGCCCCAGGTCAGCCACCGTACGGCAATTAAGACACCCTTCAAGGGCCGGCGACCCTGGATTCGCAGTCAGCCGCTGGAACCGCGGACCACGAGCTCGGGTTTCAGGACGACATCACCGCTGCCGCCGTCGAGGAGGGCGAGGGATGCCTCGACCATGCGCTCGGCGGTCGAGCCCAGGGTGGTGAGTCCCGGCGCGGCGGTGTCGGAGATGTACGTACCGTCGAAACTCGTGATCGCGTACTCAGCAGGCACGCGTTTACCGGCGTGCTGAAGCGCCGTCAGCAGGCCGAGCGCGACAGTGTCAGCGGTGCAGATGATCGCATCTGTGTCGCCGGGGTTCGCGAGCAGGAGCCGCGCCGCGTCGATGCCGCTCGCCACTGTGAAGTTGGGCATTTCCAGAACCCGGTCGTCCGGCCCGGCGAGCGCGCGGAACGCGGTTGTGCGCTCGATGCTCGACGAGGAGTCTTCCTGGGCGTCGACCATCAGGATGCTGCGGCGGCCCCGCGCCCGCAGGTGTTCCACGAGCAGGCGGACCCCGGCCGAGTTGTCGAGCCGTACCGACGGCGCTTCGACGCCTCGTGCGCGGCGGTCGACCTGCACGACACGGTTGGACCGCGCGAGCTCCGTGATCGCCGCGCCACTCCGCTCGAACGCGGCAGGTACCACGAGTACCGCGTCCACCAGCGCACGATCCATGGCGCCGAGCTGGCGCTGCTCGGTCTCCGGGCTCTCGCCCGTGTCGATCGTCACCAGCCGCTTGCCCTGAAGATCCAGGCGACGCGAATACGCCGACACCAGCTCCGCGAAGTACGCGTTCGCGATCGCAGGAACGACAAGCGCCAACGAATCCGTCGACTGAATCCGCAGCGCCCGCGCCGCCGCGTTCACCCTGTAGCCCAGTTCCTCGCATGCGTTCCGCACCCGCAGCGCCAGCTCCGGATCGACGTTGCGCTGAACACCGGAGAGCACACGGCTCGCTGTCGGCACTGACACCCCCGCGCGCAACGCCACGTCCTTCAAGCCGATGCGCGCGCCCATCCTGGTCTCCCCTGGTTCCTGCCCGTGGATGCTATCAGGGCAGTCTCGGCGACCCGTTGACGCGGCCGGGGCCAGCGTGCTTAGGTTCGGAAATGCTTTTCCCGACGATGAGAGTACCGCGTGACCGCCCGCCGCACGCCCCTGGGGGCGGCGGAGGGGTGCTTGTCGTCGGACCGGTGAACCTCGGCCTCGGCCGCACACTGCCGCGCCTGCCGCGCGGCGCTGAGCAGATTCGCACCACCAGGCGCTTTCAGGCGGGCGGAGGCAAGGGCGCGCACCAAGCCCTCGCCGCCCGCCGCCCCGGTGCCGACGTCACCCTGCTCGCCTCCGTCGGCCGCGATGCCGAGCACGCCCTTGCCGACCTCGCCGCCGCGGGCGTCGGCCCCGGCGCGGTGATCGTCGGTCATGACCACGCCGCGACGGGAACCGCCGTCCCGGTCATCGCTTGCGGCGGCAGCCGCATCGTCGTCGACCCGGGAGCCGGCGATCCCCCGAAGCCCGCGCATGTCCGCGCGCTCGCCGCGGACAGCCCGCCGTCTGACGTCGTCGTCACCGACCACGAGGTGCCCGCCCTTGTCGTGGCGGCGCTGCTCCGAGCCTACGCGGGCCGGGCACGCGTGCCCCTCAGCCCGTCACCCGCCCGCGCACTCCGTCCCGAGCTGCTCGCGCTCGTGGCCCTGCTCATCCTCGACGAAGGTGAACTCGCCGGTCTGCTCGCCCTCGACCCGGCCCCGGCCGCCCCCGGCACCGTCGCCGCCGTCCTCGAACGTTCCGGTCCCGGCGACAGCCTCGTCACGCTCGGCTCCGGCGGCGTTGTCGTCCTCGCACAGGGTGCCACGACCCATGTGGCCCCATTCCGTGTCGACGCGACCGACAAGGCCGGCGCCGACGACACGTTCCCCGGCGCGTTCACTGCCCCTATCACCGGCGGATTAGCGGTCCACCCCACCGCTTAGCGGTCCGCCTCACCGCCGTACACGCGTCCGCCGCGGCCGCGATGGACGTCACCGCGCACGGCGCACGTCGCACGTCGCACGTCGCACGTCGCACGTCGCACGCGGAGCCGCGTCGACCCCGGACGCGGTCGACGCGCTCCTCGAACGCGAACCCATGACTTCCCCGAACTTTCAACCTCCTGCCCCTCCCCACATCGCCATACATCGAAAGGCGCCCTTCCGTGAGCAATGAGGCTCAGCAAGGTCGTAGAGGCACGACCGTCGAATCGAACGGCGTCAATCCCGTTCCCGATGCCGAGCGGCGCGGGAGGCCGCGCGGCCTGTTCGCTGTGTGGTTTGCCTGGAACATCTCGATCCTCGGCATCAGCTACGGCATCTTCGTCTTCGGCCTCGGCCTGAACGTCTGGCAGACGATCGTCGCCGGGACCATCGGCTACCTCGCCTCGTCCGCCCTCGTCGGCATCCTCGCGGTCGGCGGGCCCCGCACGGGACTGCCGACCCTCGCCCAGACGCGTTTCGCGTTTGGCATGAAGGGCAACAGGATCCCCGCGTTCTTCGCCTACCTGTCCAATATGGGCTGGAAGGTGACGATCATCACCCTTGCCTCGACCACCGGTGCGAACCTGTTCGCGAAGCTGTGGCCGTCGGTGTTCGCCGACACGGACGGGTCGAGCGCCACGTTCACGATCGTGCTGTGGTTCGTGCTCGTGCTCGCCGTGACGATGATGGTCTCCGTCCTCGGCCATGAGTTCATCATGAAGGTCGAGGTCTGGATCTCGTGGGTGACCGGCATCATGACGGTCGCGTTCCTCGGATTCATGGTGCCTGAGATCGAGTGGGCGCACCTCGGTGACACCCCTGCGGGCGGACCGCTGGTGTTCATCGGCGGCATCATCATGGCGATGACCCTCGTCGGCCTCGGCTTCCTCAACTACGGCGGCGACTTCGCCCGTTACCTCCCGCGCGATACCCCGGCGCGCGGCGTGATCAGCTGGACGGTCGCCGGGCTCAGCCTGCCGGTCGTCATCCTCCTCGCCGTCGGCGCGCTTCTCGTCGGCGGGGATTCGAAGCTCGGTGCCGCCACAGCGTCCGACCCGATCGGGGCGCTCACCGCGCTCCTGCCGATGTGGTTCTTCGTTCCCTTCTCCATCGTGATCGTCATCTCGCTCGTTTCGGCCGCCATCACCGGCATGTACAGTTCCGGCCTCGCGCTCATGGCGGTCGGCGTACGGCTGCGCCGCTCCGTGACGACCGCGATCAACGCGATCATCATCGCGGCGGGCGCCTTCTACCTGCTGTTCATCTCCACCTCGTTCCTCGCGACGTTCCAGTCGTTCCTGTCGCTCATCGCCGTGATGATGGGCACCATGGGCGGCATCCAGATCGTCGACTTCATCCGGCAGCGCCGCATGGGCTGGAACACCGATATGGCGAACCCGCGTGGCTACGGCGGCCGCGACGGGCGCTGGACGGCGATTCTGAGTCTGATCACCGGAACCGTCGTCGGTCTCGGCCTCGTGACGAGCTCCGACCCGAACTTCGGGGAGATCACGGGATTCCTCCTCACCGAGAGCGGCCGCACCGGCGTGTTCGGGTCGAGCGGGCTCGGCATCGTCATCGCCTTGGCGCTCGGCGCCGCGCTCTACGCGATCCTCACGTTCGGACTGCGGCTGGACCCGAAGCCCGACTACTCGCTCGTGACCGCGGGAGACGCCGCTCGCGGGGAGGGCGGGCGCGAGGTTCCGACGCCCGACGCGGCCGACAGGCGTGCGGCCGACCGCACCGAACGCTGACCGACCCGTGGCGGCGAGGCCCACGCGGGTCTCGCCGCCGCTCGAGGAGCTGACCGCCTTGTCCGCACATGAGACCGCGCTACAGCGATTCCGGAACCCGGACCCGTGGCATGCGCCTGCCACCTACTGGTTCTGGCATCGGCTACCCGACAAGGACACGATCCGCGCCCAGGTGCGGCAGATGTACGGCGCCGGGATCCGGAGCTTCCAGGTGCAGGCGCGGCTGTCGTACCCGATCGAGGGTTACCTGGACGACGACTACCTCGCCGCGTGCCGTGCAGCCGTCGAGACGGCCGCCGAGTTCGGCATGATCGTCGGCATTTATGACGACTACAACTGGCAGACCGGTCACGCGGCGGGCCGGGCCGTGACCGGGCACGACGAACTGCGCGAACGGCACCTGTTCTGGGTGCGGGTCCCCGCGGGCGCGAGCGAGGGCTCGCTCAGTGGGATCCGCTCGGCGACGGAGAACCTCGGCCCCGCCGCGATGGACTGGCACTACGAGGGCGGCGTCGTCGCCTGGGCCGACTGGCGGATCGAGTACGCGCTCGTCGTGGAAGGGGAGCAGGGCGCGGCCGCCGAGCGGCCCGAGCTCGTCGACCGCGTGGACGGCACCGCCGACAGGTGTCGTGTCCGCCTCGTCGACCCCGTGCCCGACGGCGCGGAGGCGATCGTGTTCGTCTCCGCCCGCTGCGCGACCTCCCGGCTCGTGAACCCCGTCGACCCGGTCGCGGTCGATCGCTTCATCGAGGCCGGCTACCAGCCCTTCGCCGACGCCCTGGGCGACTTCTTCGGCTCCACCGTCGCCTACATGTTCTTCGACCAGCCGCACGCCGTGTACTACGACTGGACGGAGCGCACAGGAGACCTGCGGTCGGCGATGCCGTTCCACGAGAGCCTGGCCGTCTCGATCCGGGAGCGCTGGGGCGGGCGGACCCCCCAAGTGCTCGCCGCCGTACTCGACGGGGACGAGCCGGAGCGGCTGAGCCTTCGCGCCCAGTTCTACGAGCACTTCAGCGGCTACGCGATGGAGACGTTCCTCGGCAAGCTGCGCACCTGGAGCCACGCCCACGGCCTGCGTCAGTCCGGCCATGAAGTCCTCGGGCACGTCGGCGGCTGGGCGCTCGACACCGCGTTCACGAACTGGGACCTGCGCGTGAACTTCGGACTCGACCACTTCGGCGTGGACGGTTACCGCGACCTCACCGCGGTGGATGCGCAGGACGCCCTGGTGCAGCTCAGCCCCGTGTTCGGCGACTCGGTCGCCCGCCACCACGGCCGCGGCGGGACGATGGTCGAGCAGTACTTCCTCACCCCGCCCGAAGGCGGGACCCCGTGGTCCGGCCACTGGGGGCTGACCCTCCAGGAGCTGCGCACAACGGCGATCAACCACCATCTGCAGGGCATGCGGCAGATGATCTTCCACGGCTTCTATCAGACCCACGGCCATGGAGACGATCACGAGTCGCTGCGGAATCCGCGCTTCGACTTCCCCCCGGGCATCAATTTCGAGCCGTGGTTCGCCGATCATCACCTGCGGTTCGCGCTCGAGAGCGCGCGACTGAGCGAATTCCTCGAGCCGGTGTCACCGCAGAGCGACGTGGCGGTCCTGTACCCGTTGCGTACGGTGTGGACCGCGGGTCAGCTCGGCGAGCAGGCGTCGGCGATGGGCGAGTGGGCCCGCGCGCTCAACGAGGCCCGGGTGGGCTTCCACCTCGTGGACGAACGCGATCTCGACGCCGCCGCTGTGGAGGAGGGCGCGGTGTGCTTCGGGGACCACCGGTACCGGGCGCTCGTGCTTCCCGCCGTGACAACGCTGCGCTCGGCCGCATCGCTGCGCCGGCTTCGCAGCCTGGCCGAATCGGGGGTACGGGTGCTCGCGAGCGGTGCGACGCCCGCTGTCTACCAGGAGGGCCCACAGACCGCCCTCGAGGACTGGGCAGGCCTCGCCCCAGCCGTGGAGGTGTTCGCTACGGTCCCTGAGGAGGCGGTCCTGCGCGGGCTCGCCGCGCAGCGTGGGCAGACCGAGCCGACACTGCGCGTCCCCGCGGGCTCGGCGGTGCGCTGGCGCGGCGGCCCGGACGCGGCCGACGGCTTCCGCTTCGCGTGCTTCGCCGAGACCGAGGGCACGGTGGAGCTCCTGCTGCCCGACGGGCCCTGGCATATCGAGGAGTGGGAGGCCGCCGACGGCACCGTGCGCACCCTCGAAGCAGCCGAGGGCCCGGTCGTGCTGCGGCTGGAGCAGAACGCATTGCGCATGTTGCGTGTGTGCAGGGGCGCAGAACCGGCTTCAGGCTGGGCGGACGCCACGGAAGACTCCGAGGCCGCGGCCGGTCACGGCACGCCGGAATGGTCGGCGCCGGAGGCGCTCGAGTCCGGCTGGCTGCTCGAGGTCGCCGAGGACGCGTACGAGGAGGCGGGCACCCGCCGCGACATCGCGGTGACGTACGGCTGGGAGCGCCAGGGCCTTCCGGCGTTCGCGGGCACCGCCGACTATGTGCGGCAGATCGAGCTCGCCGCGCCGGTCCCCCTGAAGCTGACGCTCCCGGCTGTCGCCGGAGCTGTGATCGTGTCCGTGAACGGCGTGCGTGTGGGGGCGCGCGCCTGGGCGCCGTACCGCGTCACGATCCCCGCTGACGCCCTGCGGCCCGAGGGGAACGAACTCCGCATCCGGGTCGCGCCGTCGGCGGCCAACCGCTACTACGCCGGGACCGGGCTCCGCGCCGAGCCCGAGCCGTGCGGACTGCTCGCGCCCCCGCTGCTGAGCCACGCGCTCGCGACTCCGGAGCTCGGTGCGCCCCCGGACGGTTTCGACCCCGGCCCCCGCGACTCCGGCCCCCGCTCATCCTCGATCACGGAAGGCTGATCCACCTTGCTCAAAGGACTCGACCCGCTCCTGACCCCGGACTTGCTGTACGCGCTCGCGCGGATGGGGCATGGAGACACGATCGCGCTCGTCGACAGGAACTTCCCCGCGCACTCCGTGAACGACCGTGTGATTCGGCTGGATGGCACCGACGTCGTCTCGGCCGGCCGGGCGGTGCTGGGACTGCTGCCGCTCGACACGTTCGTCGCCGAGCCCATCGCGAGGATGGAGGTCGTCGGCGACGCCGCCGCCGAGCCACCGGTACAGACGGACTTCGTCGCCGCCGCGGAGGAGGCATCGGGCCGCCCTCTCGCGGTGGAGACGGTCGAACGCCACGCGTTCTATGCGCGTGCCCGCTCCGCGTTTGCGGTGGTCATCACGGGCGAGGACAGACCATACGGGTGCTTCCTGCTCACCAAGGGCGTGCTGCCGGAGTTCTCCCCGGAGCGTTGATGCCTGACGCCGAGCCGTCGCCCTCCGCTGTCGAGGTGCTGCGGCAGCGCTCCACCCGAAGGCTTCCCGGACCTGCGGGACTCTGTCGCCCGATTCGGCCGACCTGGCGAAACTGGTGGGCTGCTGATCTTCTCGATGACCTGCCGCCCGAAGCACGTGCCCACGCTGAGCAGCTGGCACAGGAGATCGCCGTGCGGGAGTCCATGGTTTTCCTCGAAGGCGCCTCGTATACCGGCTCCAGCCCCGGGCTGCGCACCGAGGCCCAGGGTCAGCTCATGCTCACTTATCTGACCGATGTACGCGGCGAGCGCATCGTGGTGCTCCAGGCCACCTGGTTCGGCTGACAACAACTCACAGGCGCCGGAAATTAGGATCCTGACACGGAAATGCACTCCTGAGTAGAGTCGGAGGCTCGCGGTGGCTGCCGCTCCGCTTCAGTGCTGCTCTACTTTCCTGTTCGGGTTGTTCCAGCCCTTCGTAGGGTCAGGGGACCCAGCCGAAGCGCCAGCAGTTCGGCGTCCTTGCCTCGTAGCGCTTCAGAATGGCTTCACCTGCCTGACCGAGGGAAACGCCATGACGCGCCCGTCCGTCCAGCATGATCAATCCTTGTGCTGGTACGAGTTGTCTACCTGATCGCCACACGGATCTTCGCATGGCTGGTCCTGCTGTCCCGCTCCTCTGCGGCCAAGAACGCGGAAATACCGATCTTGCGGCACGAGCTCACAGTTCTGCGCCGACAGGTCACCACGCCCAAGCCTGGCCGGCCGGACCGGGCGCTGCTTGCCGCCCTGGCCCGGCTACTCCCCCACGCACTTCGCCAACATCGAATCGTCTCACCACGCACCCTGCTGGCCTGGCACCGACGCTTGGTGAAGCAGAAAAGGGGCACAGCCACCGCCTCCGGGGCGCCCTCCCCTGCCAGAGGAGATCAGCGGCCTGATCATCCCTCTTGGCGCCGAGAACTCTCGATGGGGCTTTCGGCGCGTGCACGGCGAAATGCGGCGCCTCGGGCACAAGGCCAGCCCCGCCACGGTCTCACTGCCGCCTTCGACGCCGTGTTCGCCGGCGAGGACATCACGGTGGCCAAGATCCCTCCGCGCAGCCCCAACTGCAACCCCCACGCGGAACGCTTCATCCGCTCAGCTCGACAGGAGTGCACCGACCGGCTCTTGTTGTTCGGCCGCAGCCACGCCGAAAAGATCCTCCGCGACTACGCAGGCCACTTCATCAGCCATCGGCCCCACCAAGGCCGAGACCAACTCGCGCCCAGCGACGACCCGAACGTCATACCCCTCATCAACGAGTACCGGACAGCCGACTGACGACGTAAGTGTGGTTGACGCGCATCGCGCGGGCCTGGCCGGGGGCAAGGGTGGGGTGGCAGCGGCAGCGGGCCTGGATGGAAGTCTTCTCGTCTGCGCTGATGACGTACTCGTCCTCGCCGAGCGGGACGCCCTGCCAGGTGCGGGCGTACAAGCCGAGCACCCGCTCGGCCCTGATCCGGAAGTCGGGGTCGGTGATGAAGATCCAGGAGCGCTGCTGCCAGGGTTTGAGCGCGTCGTCGGCCAGCCAGCGGCGCACGGTGGAGGCGGAGACCGAGCCGGCGATCGCCCGGGCGACGACCTCGCGGGCCGGCTCCGGGCACGACCAGCGCGACAGCGGCACCCCGGTCTCGGCCGGCAGCCGACAGGCCAGGGTCTTGACCTGGGCTGCCTGCAGCGCGGTGAACGACGGCGGCCGTCCGGACCTTTCGCGGTCCCTCAGCCCGCCGAGACCGCGCTCGGCGAACCTGCCCCGCCAGTAGCGGACCGTGCCCAGGTGCAGGCCCGTTTCCCGGGCGATGCGCGCGTTGGAGCGTCCCCGTGCGGCATGCAGCACCACCTGCGCGCGCGTGCGTAACCGGTACTCGGTTTTGTGACCGTAGGCCATCTTCTTCAGCCGCTCGCGCCCGGCGGCGCGCAGGGCTATCGGGCGGGCGGTGGCAACGGGCAAGGCAGGCAGGCCGATCGGGAGAAGTGGATCACGACAGGCCAGAGCCTGCCGTACCCGCCGACCGGCCCCTCGGGCAGGATGGACGCCATGCCCACGCCTTCGGAACACACCCGGCTCTCGCTGGAAGGGCGCCTCGGCGAGCACGCCCGCACCGCCTGGCCACAGCTGGAGCAGTTGCACGTCCGCCACCGCGGCGCCTTCGCCTATGTGGAGGCGGAACTGGCCGACAGCGAACAGGTCAAGCTGATGCGGCTGCGCTACACCGGCGCCGTCGGCAGGTGGGGCTTCGCCCTCTACTACGCCGACAGCGACCGCTACGAGGACTCCCTGCTGCCCACGGGCGGCCCCACGGGCACCCCCGCAGAAGCACTCGACTGCGCCTGCCAGCTCCACCTCGCCGCCTCCGGCATCTGACCAGACACCGACCGCAACTGTCCTGTCTCATTCGACCTTGCTGCCGGGGGATGCCCTGACCTGCGGAGACACAAAGCCGGGTGCGACAGGCGGAACCTTGCCGTCTCACTTGAAGTTGTCGACAGAGCGGGAACGGCGGTCTCCCCTTCGCGCGAGGCTTGTGTTGGACTGTCCCGACATAATCCGTACACGACAATGGGGTGAATGCGATGCCTCTTGAGGGCGAGTACGAGCCGAGTCCGGCGCAGTGGGTGCGCGAACAGGTCGAGCTGTATGAGAGTTCGGGTGGCACACAGGGCACAACGCTCTGGGACACGGGCCTGCCGGTCGTCATTGTCACGATGCGCGGCGCGAAGAGCGGCAGGATCCGCAAGATTCCGCTGATGCGCGTGGAGCACGAGGGGCGGTACGCGGCGGTGGCCTCGAAGGCCGGCTTCCCGCGCCACCCGGTCTGGTACTTCAACCTCAAGGCCGACCCGCAGGTGGATCTCCAAGACGGCCCCAAACGCCAGGGCATGATGGCCCGTGAGCTCACCGGGGACGAGAAGGCCCAGTGGTGGCAGCGCGCGGTGGCCGCGTATCCGCCGTACGCCGAATACCAGGAGAAGACCCACCGCGTGATCCCCGTCTTCGTACTCGAACCCGAGCACCTGGCCGGGCCGGCGAAGGCCCCGGCGCCGACGAGGAACTGAGCTTCGGACCCCACTCGCTCGGCCCGGCAAGGCGCCGCGCGGCTGGGGATAGGAGCCCGGCGCCGGCCCTGCTCGCGCATCGCCCGGTTCTGCCGCTCGAGCGCCTCAGCGATGGCCGGGTCGACTCGCCGGGCTGGCGCGACGGCCTGGTGCGCGGCCAACGTCTCCCGATAGCCCGGGGACGCCGTCTCCCTCGTCTTCACTGGCGCCTCGGGTCCGGCCACTGCCGACGGTTCGGGCCGAGCCGTACGGGGCGCGGGCGCGGCGTCGGCGGGCCGGACCCGGACGGTGCGCACCGCGTCGGTGCCGATCGCGTGGTCGCCATGGTGATGATCCACGCGGTGATCAGCCGGAGCTGGGTGGCGTAGGCGGGTGGGTCCGGATGCAGGTCCAGTTGCCCGGTCTTCGGGTGGAAGGCGACGGACGACGCGGGCAAGCCCGTTACGCTCACCGTCATGATCTACGCACGTGCCGACAGCCGCGTCGTGATGGCGACCTTCGGGGCCTTCCTGAAGCACTGAACGGGAACCGTGGACCGTGGTGCGATACGACTTCCCCCGCTCCGACGCCGACGGCTACTTCGCCGGGTTCGACCGGGCCATCGGTGTTCTCGCTGAGGCGCACGGGAGCGACCGGGCGCGGGCCGCGACGCTGGGCGATGCGCTGGCCACCGTGCTGGCGCTGTGGTTGCTGCGCCGGCAGGACCCGTCGGCGGAGTGGGCCGGGCAGCGGCTCACGGCGTTCTACGACCACGTCCGTGAGGTACTCGACGGTCATGGCGGTGACTTCGCCGTGTACCTCGCCGAGCTCGACTTCGCCCTCGAGAGCGAGACGTCCACCGGCTGGTACAACGCGTGCTTCGCCCGCAGCGTGGTCGAGATCCTGCTGCGGGACGCCGGCCTGCCGCCGACGGCGCTGGTCGCGACCGACTGGGCGGAGGCGACGGACGAGGAGATGCGCGACGTCGCGACCAGAGTGGCGCCACTGCCAGCCGACGCGATCCCGCGGAGCATGCCGGAGGAGCACTGGTGGTGGTTCGTCGCTTCAGCCGCAGTCGTTGCGGTTGATGCGTAGCGAGCGGGTCTGATCGTTGAGGTTGTAGCCGCGCAGGTCGTGGATCGAACCGCCGCTCTTGGTAACGCACACCCACCGGCCGGCGAAGTTGCGCTTCTCGTAGACGCGTGCGGTGCGATCGGAGTTGTTACGCACCGAGCTGCCGCGATCGCGGATGGCGGAGGGCAGGTCCTTCACGCTGCCATCGACGGCCCGCTTCACCCACGGCTGACCGGCGACAAAACCACACGATCGGAGAACAGAGGGCTTCAGGTGGTCAGGTCCGCTTCCCTCCGCGCCCGACGCCGTTTTGCCGGACCGGCAACAGTAGTGGCGTGCCCGGGACACGATGGGCGACGGTGGGTCCGTGACCGACAACATCACAGCAGGATCACCCGTGTCCGGCACCCCCTCGCCTGCCGACGGCTACGTCGGAGACCCCGCGGTGCGGGCGGAGTGGGACAACCGGTACGCCGACCGACAACAACTGTGGAGCGGCCAGCCCAACGGTGCGCTCGTGGCCGAGGTCGCCGGGCTCACACCTGGGCGGGTGCTCGACGTCGGCTGTGGCGAGGGCGCGGACGCCGTCTGGCTCGCGCGCGGCGGCTGGGACGTGACCGCGCTCGAGGTCTCGGGCGTGGCGCTGGAGCGGGCGGCCGGGCACGCACGGGAGGCAGGCCTCACTGTTCGCTGGGTACACGCCGCCCTGACGGAGGCGGCGCTCCCGCCAGCCTCTTTTGACCTGGTCTCCGCGCAGTACCCAGCCCTGCTGCGCACCCCCGACGCCGCAGCCGAGCGAGCGCTGCTCGCGGCCGTCGCGCCCGGCGGCGTGCTGCTGCTCGTACACCACGCGGGGATGGACAACCAGCAGGCGCACGACAGCGGCTTCGACCCGGCTGACTACGTCTGGCCCTCGATGGTCGCCGCTCTGCTCAGCGACGACTGGGAGGTGGAGGTGGACGAGCAGCGGCCACGCGTGGCGCCCGACGGCGGCGCCGGCGCGCACCATACCGACGACCTGGTGCTGCGCGCGCGCCGGCTGCGCTGAGGCCCCTCCGCTCGCAGCAAGCCCGCCAGCTGGGCTGGCTCGATGCCCGAGCCGCTGACAAAGCGCTGGGCCCCTTAAAGATCAAGGGCATTCTCGCTCCTCCGAAACCCCGACCATTTGCCATGCGACAGCCGCAATCCCCTGCCCTGCCCAGATCGCGGCTACGGACGCTGCAACCGGAGGCACGGCACCTGGGCGCCCACGCTCGGCATGCGGCTCGACCGGCTCATCGCCGCGACCGCGGGCCAGGAGTACGTGCCTCTCTACGTGCCCGCCCAGCGCGGCCGCCGAGCATCGCATCTGTGGGTCACCGCGCGGGACCGCGACCAGTACCTGGACGCCACCAACGACGCCCTGGCCGAGCCCGAACCCGGGAACGTCGACAGCTGACCCCGCTCCGCCCCCTACGGAACGGCACTGTGGGGCTGGCCGAAGGCACCGCACGCAAGTATTTCGGAGAGATCCGCACCGGTCGTACGCCCCGACCAGCGGACTGACGGAGCCTGCCAGTCAGCAGGCTCCGTCAGCCTCAGGCCGTCTCGTCGCCGCCGCGGCGGTGTGCCCGCCGGTCCGGCGGCTGTCAGATGCTGTCGGCGAGTTTGCTGAGGAAGTCCGCGTTGGCGTTGGCGTCGTGGCCCAGGACCACCGGGTGGTGCGGGAGCTGGGCGAGGTGGTCGGCGACGGCGGCTCGGACCCGATCGGTGCCACCGCCGTCGATGCCGTGCCGCCGGTGGCGAGGGTCATGCCGAACCAGGTGTCGAACTGGTCAGGGAAGACCTGCACTTTCTTCTCCCGCTTCTCCCGATTGCCGCCGGCCTCCCACAGCGGCTCGCGCCGTCCGGCGAGAAGAGCGTCGGTGACGTCCTGGTGCTGGGTGGGGTGGAGCTGTTCGCCTGACTTGAGCCGGTCGCGGACGACGTCGTACAGGCCGAGCGCGTCGAGCAGGCCCAGGCCGATGGCGGCCGCCGACGGCCACGGCAGTACCTGCAGGCCGTCGGCGTCGGGGCGAATGAAGGCCCGGGCGCTGGCGAGCAGTTGGAGCCCGCAGGAGGCCAGCAGCAGGGCGGTGGTGGTCTTCCCAGCTCCCTTGGAACCGAAGGTGAGCACGGTCTTCCCGTCGCGGACGACGGCGGAGGCGTGAAGGAGTGTCCACCCGTCGCTCAGTAGTGCCGCGCGGATCATCTCGCGGGCGATGCGGGCGATGCGGGCGGCGGCCAGGGCCACGGGCTCGGCGATGAGACCGGCGATGGTCAGGCATCCCGCCTCGGGCGAGACGGCGGTGATGGTGCCCGCGCCGTCACAGGCGAGGAGGGTCCGGGCCTTGGTGTAGGTGACCTCCTGGTGGGGGGCACGCTTCGATCAGTGTGGCGAGGTCGGCGTAGGCCGGCTGGTTGACGTCGGCGACGACAACAGGGGCGGTGCCGATGCTCTCGGCGTCGACCGCGTAGGCGTTCCACCACGGGCCGAAGTACCGGCGGGCCCAGTCGGTGACGAACACAGTGTTCCTCACGACGGTCACGCTCGCGTCCACGGCGTGCAGCCGGGTAGCGGCGGGGATACTCACGGGCTCACCGGCGGTGAAGCGCAACGGAATTCCCAGCCAGTCGCCGCCGTCGGTCAGTTCCTCGATGCCGTCGGCCAGGCCGAGGGCCTTGCGGAGGGTGGACAGCACCGCTCCGGCGGGTCCGCAGCGGGTGCGGCCAACGCCAGCGCTGATCCGGCCGGTGAGGAGCTCCAGGCCGCCCGCGGCTCGGCCTCACCCGTTCGCGCGCGGTTTGTTTGCGGGACGTGAGTGAGACGTTTCCAGAACGTCAGTGGCCCCGGGAAAAGTGGTGTCCACACCGCGGGAACCGCCAAAGAAGACTCCCGCACAAAACGCAGGGGGAACCCGATCATGCGTACTTCCCGGATTCGTACCGCCACCCTGGCCGCCGTCACCGCCGCGCTGGCGCTGGGCCTGACCGCCTGCGGCGGCGCCGACGGCGGCTCGAAGGCGGCGGGCGGCGACAACGCCGCCGGTACCGCGCAGAGCCGGCCCGCGTCCGACGGGGACGGCAAGGGCGGCGCGGAGCAGGCCAACAGCGGCGGTGACACCAAGGCGGGCGCCTCGGGCGGGACGGACGAGGTCGCGAGCAAGGGCACAGCGGTCGGCGCCCAGCAGTGCCGCGGCGACGAGATGCTGGTCACCGCGATGCACCGGTTCGCCGGGCAGCAGGGCGACCACCTGCTGGTCACCGCGTCGAACGAGGGCACCAAGCCATGCTGGGTCACCTCGTACCCGGCCGTGAGGCTCGGCGACGACGGCGCCGCACTGCCGCACTCGAAGAAGGACAACCCGGGCGGCGACAAGCGCATCACGCTCCAGCCCGGCGGCAAGGCATACAGCGCGGTGAACCTCTTCGACTACGGCTCGGAGAACCAGACGGCGCAGTCGTTCGCCATCGCGCTGCGCGGCGCGGACGGTCACGACGGCCCCTTCTACTCCGTCGACACCAAGGGCGAGAAGACGCAGTTCAGCTGGAACGAGGCCGACGTGCTGAACTGGAGCACCACGAAGCCGTACGACTTCTGACAGCCCGTCGGCCAGTGACGCGTCACCGCCTTCCAGCACGTCTACGGCCGGCAACTCGCAAGGCTCCCCGGCGACCAGCGACATGGCGAGATCACCGGAAACCGCCCTTGGGACCCCGCTCGCGCTAGCCTGCCCACCCACATGCTCAACTGGCCAACTACAACGCTCAGTGTGCGACCTCGTGTCGCACACTGAGCGCTCTCGTTGGCCAGTGAGCATTGCACTCGGCCGTTGAGCGCGGAACTGTCCAGCGCAACTGGTGCTGCGTACCGGACGTGGCTGACTCGGCGCGCTCGATGTCGCGATTGGCGTCGTCTACTGGCTGGCGCTCGTGCACGTCGCCGCCCGGCTGCGCGCGGTGCTCGGCCGACCGGCCTGGCGTCGGCGCTGGGAGTGGATCGGCGGCTGGATGTTCATCGCCCTCGGGGTTGGGGTGGCCGCCACCGAGTGCCGCCCGCTAGGACCGCGTCGCCCTCCTGCACTCGTCCCCGGAGGACTCGCCCTGCCCGACCGGCGCGCTGCGGTCGTACGGGTCGATCTCCGTGCCGGCCTCGTCCGCCCGGCGGTCCGTGCCGAAGGGCGGGGTGAAGTAGCCCGTGGGGGCGCCGCAGCCACCGTTGGTCATGTCGTACTTGTACGAGACGATCGAGAACGTGCCCGGCTCGGTGATCACCTTGTCAGGGTCGTCCCAGCTCAGGACCAGCTCGCGCCGGACGATCGTGCGCACGATCTCGTCGTCGCCGCCCGCGTCCGCGCGGGTGACCGGGTAGACGAAGGTGACGTCGGCGGTCACCTGGAGCGCGCCGCGCTCGCCCTCCCGGTAGGTGAGCCGGCCCCGGGTCTTCACGACGTCGCCGACCAGGTGGGTGCGGGAGGGCTGGAAGCGGCTGAAGAGGAGGAGGGGGTCGTTCTTCTCGCTCGGGGTTCGGAAAGCGGTTTTCAGAAGGTCTTGGACGTCCTTCTGGTGCGGGTTGATCAGTGCAATCGCCTTCTCGGGGCGCTCGCCCCGCAGCACCCCGCGGTCCAGGCCGGACGCGACGAGGAAGTCTCGGCTGTGGGCGAGGGCCCGCTCGACCTCGGCCGCGCTCATCCAGCCGACCGCCCCGGCCTTCGGCACGCTGATTCCCGCCGCTCCGCTCGCCCAGCTCGCCGCCGGCGAGCCGCGGAACGGCTCCTCCATGGTGGGGCGTTGGGCCGCCTCCGCCGGGGGTGCCTGGGTCGGGCGGGCGGTCTCGGCCGCCAGCGGCGGGGAGTCAGGGTCGTCGCCGGCGAACAGGTCCACTATCCGCCCCGGCGCGAGCGCCACCACCAGCAGCACCAGCGAAGCCAGCAGCCCGACCACGTACCAGCCCGTGCGCCGCTTGGGCCGCGCGGGCGTGTAGCTGCGCCAGCCCTCCGGGCCGCGGCCGGGCTCCGCGCGCAGCCGCTTTGCCACTTCGCGGGCCCGCGCCGACGGCTCCTTGGGCGCGTCGGCGGCACCCGCCACCGACTCGCGCAGAAACCGCTCCCACTCCTCGTCGGACCTGGACGAGCCGTCCGGCTCCGTACCCGCGCCCATCCCCAACCCCCTGGCAATCAGTAGACCGCGGCCCACTCCTCTGGGACGCGTCCGCATAATGACACAGAGCGCTGACAGCGAGACCGGCTGGGCGGACGGTGTGGGCGTCGAGACCGCCCGCACGCGGGTCGCGCAGCGGGCGCAAGCCGCCGTCGATCGGGGTGGAGGCGCGGAAGCTGTATCGGCCGAGCACGTTGAGGTTCGCGTGCTTGAGCGGGGAGACACGGGCGACGTCCTCGTCCAGGACGTCGCGCTCGCGCTCGTCGGCGGGCAGCGCCCGCAACTCCTCGACGGCGGCGTCCAGATAGCGGGTCGTCCAGAGCACGGCGGCATTCAGCACCAGACCGAGAGCGCCGAGCTGGTCCTCCTGACCTGTCCGGTACGCCTGCATGATCTGCCCGCGCTTGCCATGGCAGATGTCGCGGGCGAGCTTGTGGCGGGACTCCTGCACGGTGAGCTGCCGGTTCATCTGCCGCCGGTAGGTGTCGTCGACCGGGCCGACCACGCGCAGCAGGTGCAGGGTCTTGGCGATCCGCCCGTACTCGGCGAACGCGGTGCCCAGCGGGGTGGGGCGTCCCTCACGGCCGAACACCCGCAGCAGATCGTACGCGCGGACCTGCCCGGTGACCAGGGAGCCGACCACCCGGAGCATGTCCGGCCAGTGCGTGATCACCTTGTTCAGGTTCACCTTGTTGCAGGCCAGCGGCTCCAGCGGCCCATATCCGCCGGTGTCTGCTCCGGGCATCTCCGCCCGCCAGAACCTCTGGTCGGCCAGATCGCGGAAGCGGGCGAGAAGTTGTAGCCGAGTAGGGAGAACAGGCCGAACACCATGTCGGAGTAGGAGACGTTGTCGGTGGCCACCATGTCCGGCTTCACCCCGGCGTCGAGGTTCAGCAGGGTGTCCAGGATGTGCAGGGAGTCGCGCGGAGTTCCGGGCACCACCATCTGCCCGATGCCCGCCACCTGGTCATTTACAGCATCTAGCCATGTAATTCCGCGTTTGAAGTGGTAGTACTTCGGCGACGGCCCGGCGTTGATGGTCCGCTTCGGCACCACGAACCGCAGCCCGTGGACCGAGGCGAGCAGGCCCTCGCCCCAGTGCTCCACGATCGGCACCCGCCCCTGGGCCTCGATCAGCTTCGCGTTCGCTGCGGCGATGGTGTCGGCGCGCAGGTAGTACTGGTCGACGTGGACCAGCCGGGCCCGGGTGAGCGCCTCGTCGTCGGCGTCGATGACGGGGGTGTAGCCGATGTTGCACGCCTCGCTCACCAGCAGCGCGACCAGATAGGTCTTCAGGTTCTCCATGCGAGTGCGGCCGCCGCCCAGGTACACGAAGGCGTCCAGGAATCCGGTCCATGAGTCGACCTCGAACAGCAGGTCCGGCAAGGTCGATCTTCGGGAGCATCTTCGCGGTGGTCTTGCGCAGCCACTTCAGGGAGTCACTCTCGCCGAGTGCGCCGAGCCGGTCGACGTTCAGCTTGAGGCGGCCGTTGGGCTGAATCTCGAAGCTGAGCTTGGCGCCGTGCAGTACGTCCTCCTCGGAGACGGCCTCCCACTGCTTGCCGTCCAGGAGCCGCGCCCGCGGGTCCGCCCACCGGTTCGACGGCGAGGCGAACACGTCGCGCCGGTTCAGTGCCCGGAACAGCTGCTCCAGCACGCACACGGTGTACGCGTCGCGGTCCACTGCGCCTTCGGGTAGCTCCGGGTTGGAGTACACCGCCTTCTTCCACGGCGCCAGCACCAGCTTGGCGTCGATCTCGCGGGGCAGCAGCGGTTTGGCCTTCACCTTCCGCCGGGCAAGCGCCGGGAGCCGCTTCACCGCCTCCAGAATCCGCTTGCCTCCGGAGGCCGCCCCCAGCGCGGGCGACTCCCCGAGGAGGGACAGGAAGGGACGGACGGTGTTGTAGCGGGTGGCCAGCAGGCGCCGCGTCTGCGCCTCGGCCTCCTCGTCCGAGTGTTGGCGCCGAGTTGGTGCTGACGAGCTCCGGGCTCGTGTCGGTCGTGCGGCCTGGCCCGGGCGGACGACAACTTCATGATCACCTAGGTCCGTGGAAGACGAGCGGCCCCGAACGCACAAGAGAGGCGCTGACGTGCGGAAACGTGACCGATGTGGCCGCGTCGGGGAATCACTTGGGCCAATCCTCGGCATGATCGGTCGGGCGAGGCGGGGGCGAGGGAGCAGGACGGCTGTCACAAACCGAGCTGCCGTCCGGTCCTAGGTGATGACTGAACGGTGTGCCCCATGGCGCCGTCGATGTCTTCGGCAACGCTCTTCAAGAGGAGAACAACATGAGCCGGGTCAACATCTCACGCCCCGATGCACCGGGGTATGACGAATTAGTTCCGTCGCGCTACGCGCTGAAGGTCGGCGACATCGACGTGATGGTGATCAGCGACGGGGTGCTGCCGATACCCCCCGCGACGATGGCCACCAACGCCGCCACGGCCGACCTGGCGGCCTGGCTCAGTGACATGTTCTTGCCACCGGAGATGCTCGACTGGCCACTGAATGTGGCCGTGGTGCGCAGCGGTGGCCGGACCATCCTCATCGATTCCGGGCTGGGGACAGAGTTTCCGGGCTTCCCGCGGGCCGGGCAGTTGGCCATGCGACTGGACGCCGCCGGGATCGATCCCACATCCGTGACCGACGTGGTGCTCACCCACTTGCACATGGACCACATCGGCGGGCTGCTCATCGACGGTCTGAGGCGCCGGCTGCGCCCGGACCTGCGGGTCCACCTGGCGGCCGCCGAGGCCGAGTTCTGGGAAGCGCCTGATTTCTCCCGCACCGCCATGCCGGCACCGGTGCCGGACGTGCTTCGAACGACCGCCTCGCGGTTCCTGGATGTGTACCGCAGCCAGTTGCAGCCGTTCGAGACGGAGTACGAGGTGGCGCCGGGAGTATTGATCTGTCGCACCGGCGGTCACACCCCCGGCCACAGCATCGTCCGCCTGGAGTCCGGCGGCGACCGGCTGACGTTCGCCGGCGATGCCGTGTTCCAGTGCGGGTTCGACAACCCCGAGTGGCACAACGGCTTCGACCACGACCCCGAGGAATCAGCCCGCGTCCGGATCCGTCTCTTGAAAGAGCTGGCGGCGAGCGGCGAGCAACTGGTGGCCACTCACCTGCCGTTCCCGTCCGTCTGCCACGTGGCGGTCGCCGGCAACGCCTTCCGTTTCGTACCGGCCGTCTGGGATTACTGACCGCACTTCGGTTGGGGCCGACGCGTGAGCAGCGCGTGAAACGACCAGCCGCCGCGCAGGTTGCCGGCCGGGCCTCCGGAGCCCGGCCGGCTCGGCGCACGACCCGGACCACGGCCCGTCAAAACTCCTGACAGCAACACCGGTTTCCTGGTCCGTTCCTACTCGGACCCCTGCCTCGGTGCCGGTCCCGCGTTGCGGAGGCTGTGTTCGATGAGGCCGGGTTGATCGATGGTGCCGGTGTAGCGCAGGGCCGCGCCGACGGACAGGCCGAACAAGTCACAGATGCGGCGGGGGTCGCCGCCGGTGGCCTCGGCCTCGTGGAGGAGGCGGTCCTCCCGGAGCCGGCTGGTGGACATGCCGAGTACATCGTTGGTCCAGACGTGGCTGACCGGCTCCACGCCGCAGCCCGTGGTCCGGGAGACGAACAGGTGGGGGTTGGCGGTGCGGGCCAGCGCCGGTTTCGGTAGTCCAGTTAGGTCGCCAGACGAGTACGCACGGGTTCGGCGAGCAGGACCGTCCGGTTCGGCAGGAACAGTCGCCCATCGCGCAGGTCGGTGGTCTTCAGCGTTCCTGGCGACAGCTTGTGAAACCCGCTGTGCTTCCACGCTGCGGCGCGAGTCCGGCAGTGTGGCTCTGGGGTAGTTCCGAAGCGCCCGGTCGGGGCGGCATACGTCGCCGACCGCCACGTTAGCGTTCCCGACCAGGTCAGCAGCCTCGGCGGCGGCGATCCTCCACCGTGCCTTGACCACCCGCGTCTCAGGGCAGACGGTACCCGGCACGGCGTCATCCACCGCATAGAACCGGCTACGGCTGCGGCCCCGGACGTCCACGAGGGGTCCGAGGCCGCAGCATGACGTGGCCCAAGCGATCAGCCAGCGTCCGGGTTCCATCCGCCCAGACGCGTGAGCAGCTCGGTCATGTGTGCCTGGTTGCTCTCCATCTTCTACTCCAGGGCATCGAAGCGAGCGTCGAGCTTGGCGAAGCCGTCTCGCACCTCGCGACGGAGCGCGACCTGGCCCTCGATGACGGCGGCGAAGTTGCCGCCTGTCTGTACCTGCAGAGACTCCACTCGATCTTCGACCGCCTCGGTACGGCGGGTGAGAGCATGGTCGGCGAGGGCGGTGAGAGCGGCCACTTCAGCGGGGTCTGCCGACAAGCCCCAGCGGCACTTCACCACGGTCCGTCCATTCCTCGATGTACCGGCAGCGCGCTCCCGGATCGGGGGGAAGCTACTCGCGGGGGTCCTGGTCAGCCTTGCTGCGGTTCTCTCGAGCACTCACCGCCGCCAGGACCTCGCATCCCCCAGGTCATTGGCGTAGTTCTGGCGTTCCTGGGCCGACCAGCTCGAGGCCCCAGCTGTCCCGGGCCTCTGCGAGGGGTACGAGGTGGTCAATGTCCAGGACGCGGGCGTTTGAGACATCGGTGGCGTCGTAGTACGAGTGCCACACGCCGCCGGAGATCGCGCAGCGGCCGCTGACCGTTGGCGGCTCGATTGGCGGTCGTGGAACCTGGCGCCCGTGGGTGTCGTCCGCAACGGTCCGGTGCCGCGCACCAGCAGCCGCACGCCGAGATCGTGCTCGAGCCGCTGGATCTGACGTGTCATCGCTGGCTGTGTGACTCCCTGTCGGCGGGCGCCCGCCGGGATTGAGCCCTCTTGGGCCACGGCTACGAAAGATGCGAACAGGGTGAGGCCGAACCATTATTCGACATCATGTGGATCATCAGCCCATCATGGCAGTGGACTCGACCGGAGCCGTCCCCCGAAGGGGTAATTTGCATGACCATGGCAGGCCAGGTGCGGCGCCGAGCGCGAGGCGCGTCGAGCCGTGTTCGGCTCTTTCGTGGGGACCTCCGTCGAGTGGGCTTCGAGGGCATCGACTAGCGCCTTGGAACCGCCTGCATCGCCACCCGCTGGCAAGCGTGGAGCGGACCGGAGACTGCCGGACGTCTCCGGACTCCCGTCCTCCGCTCCGACGCCTCGTTCTCAGAGACCCCCGCATACGAATCGAGGAGTACACCGTGAGCAAGCCCGGACAGACCGTCGAGATCCCTCACCTCGGGGGATCGACCGTCGGGTACACCTTCGGCAAGCCGTACGACCCCGCACTCCCGACGCTGGTCCTGATCAACTCGTACACCACCTCGGCCGAGTTGTACCGGCCGCAGTTCGCCGACCCGGAGCTCGGGTCCGCGGCCAACCTGCTGGCCCTCGAACCCTACGGGCACGGCCGCACGAGGGCCGCGTACCAGCACTTCACCTACTGGGACAGCGCGGTCGCGAACCTGCAGGCCCTCGATGCCCTCGGGATCGACGAGGCCTTCGTGCTGGGAACCTCGCAGGGCGGCTGGGTGGCGGTCCGCATGGCGCTGCTCGCCCCGGACGTCGTGAGGGGCCTCATCCCGCTCGGCACGTCGATGGACTTCGAGAGCCCGCGCAGCCGCGACCTGGGGTGCTGGGACGGGATAGGGTCCAACACGCCGCTCGTCGACGCCCTCGCCGACCCGGTCGGCGAGGACTGGGTCGTGCCGGACGAGGTCGTAGACGCCGTCTTCGCCACGGCCCTGGGCGGCGTCTCAGCCGAGGAACGCGAGTTCTGGCTCACCGCCTACCGTGCAAACTACACCGGTGACGCCGGACGCCACCGTCTGCGCCTCAGCACGGTGAACCTGCGGGACCGCGACGGGCTCCATGGCAGGCTCGACGAGGTCCGCTGCCCTGTCCTGTGGCTGCACGGTACCGCGGACCAGGTGTACTCCGTGCCGAACGCCCAGGAGGAGATCCGGATGTTCACCTGCTCCCCCGAGGCGCGCCTGGAGATCATTGAGGGCGGGCAGCACTTCCTGAGTGCCTCGCATCCCGCGGAGGTCGGCTCCGCAGCGATCGAGTTCCTGAAGCGCTGGGCCTGAGCCTGAAGCCACCGGTGCGTCGGCCGGTTGATCTTCTGCTTGATTGTTGATCGATCCGGGCGGGGAGGTGCCCGGGACCGGGCCTCCGGGCACCTCTGAGTGACGGCGGTCTCGGCTCCGAAGAAGGCCGACGCCGCCCGTTCCTGAGCAGCCGCACGGGCACAGCCCGCCGGGCCTGCTCGCGGCGGCTCGCTCGTGCCGCCACACGAAGTCCTCAGCCATCGCCGCCGTCGAGCCGAACAGGGCCTGGACGCCGGGCCCGAGACCATCGCCTGGCACCTGCAGCACCATCATCGACTGCGCGTGTCACGGGCCACGATCAGCCGCTACCTCACCGCCCACGGCCTGGTCGTCCCCACACACAGGAAACGGCCGCGCTCGTCCTGCATCCGTTTCCAGGCCGAGCTGCCCAACGAGACCCGGCAGGCCGACTTCACCCACTACCGCCTCGCCGACGCAGGGCGCACACTCCTTGCCAAGGCCGGTCGCAAGCGCGACATCGACACCGAAGCCGACCGCCTCCACACCGCACTCCGCGCCCCACAGATGCGACAACTCCCCCTGGTCGAGCAAGCCATGGGACACCAGACCACCGCCCTGCTACGACAGTTGGAAGCCGCCTGCACCAGCGCAGACGACCTCGCCCAAGCGGCGGTGGAATCTTTTAACACACACCCGGACGCCGAGATCATCACCAGCTTCCCAGGGCTCGGCTCACTCACCGGCGCCCGGGTGCTCGCCGAGATCGGCGACGACCGATCCCGCTTCACCGACGCGAAAGGCCTCAAAGCCTTCGCCGGGGCCGCACCGGTCACCCGGGCGTCCGGAAAAGCGTCGCCGTCCTCGCCCGCCGGGTCAAGAACCAGCGCCTGGCCTCCGCCGACTACGTCTGGGCCTTCTCCGCCCTGACCGCCTCACCCGGCGCCCGAGCTCACTACGACCGGCGACGCAAGGCCAAAGACCGCCACACCGCCGCCAGCGCAAGCTCTTCAACCGACTGCTCGGATGCCTCCACCACTGCCTCACCCACGGCATCCACTACGACGAAGCAACCGCATTTCCCGCACCCACAAACCCCGCTCTCGAAGCCGCCGCTTGACAGATCATCCGCATCGGATGTCTTGACCCCCAGCCCAGCGACAACTCTCCGCAACCATCCGTACCACACTGTAGCTGCCAGCCGGAGTCCGTACGCAGCCGTAACAGGATGCTGCCAGCCATGACCCCGCCCTCTCCTTTGGAGACCGCGCGTCCTGCAACTGGGCGCACTCCCCTTTGCCTCCGCCCAGGCGAACCTGGCCCCGCCGGGCCACGAGGCCGAGGCCCAATCCCCCCAGCCGTCCTGGCACTATGGCCGGGCTACTGGTCCGCGGTTCCCGGGGGGGGACGACCCACTGGGCGGGCTGTCCGGTAATTGATGCGATCATGTCGAAGTCGCCGTCGTAGTGGAGTACGGTCGCCCGGTGGCATTCGGCTGTGGCGGCGATGAGGAGGTCCGCCATAGACAAGGCACGGTGGAAACCGCGCTCCAGCGCGATGCCCTGCACTTCGAGCACGCGCTCGAACACCTCGTCGCCGCAGTACAGGAAGTTGAAACCGCGCAGCAGAAAGCGGATGCGCGCCATATCCGGCTTATTGCGGGCGCTATAGACCATTCCCCATTCAACTGCCGCGCAGGTAGCCAGGACACCCCGGTCACTGAGGTCGTCCAGGGCACGGCCGACGGAGGGATGCCCCCAGCGGGCGAGTGCCGACTTGTCGGCGAGGTAGTCGGTCACGCAGCGCCTTGCGCAGAGCACTGGAGGGTGCCGTCGGCGTTACGGGGGCCGGTGTTCTCGACGATCTCGCCGAGGTCGAGCTCTCCGCTCTTGATCGCGTCCGCGAACTCCTGACGCAAGTGGCGCTTGACGGCATCCTCCATAGCCATGCGCACGGCCTTCGCCTTCGTCTTGGTCCCGTAGATGCGCATGGCCTCGGCGACCATCATCTCGCCACCGACTTCTTCGAAACCAAAACCCTGACGGAGCCGCCCAACATGGCCATGGGCCTCCAAGACGCGGGCATGTCTCGACGTCATCCCTGCCGCGCCCCTGCCAGCCGCCCCCGTGCGGCGGCCTGGATCCGGGAGGGCCCGAGCCCCCACTGGAGGGTGCGTCCGACGGCCGTCGCCAGGGGCCGGTCCCAGCCGGTGCGGACGGGGGCCGGGCGGTGGATGCCGAGTTCGGTGCGGGCCCAGTCGGGGAGGAGTCCGACCGAGGCGTTCGTGAGCAGGCCTACGACCAGCCGCTCCCGTCGTGTACGTCCGAAGCGGCGGAGGAACAGTACCGAATCCAACGCGGCCGGAGTGGCGTGGAGTTGGGGGCGGAGGCGGGCCAGGTAGCGCTCGGCTTCGAGGGACGTGCGCGGTACGTTCCGTGCGCCCAACGCCTCGGCCACGGGGGCGGCTTGGCGGTAGTAGGCGTCGCACTCGGCAGGGGTCAGTCGGAGCGGACGGGGTGCGTAGGTCTGGTGGCCGGCGAGGAAGCTGCGTACTTCGGCGGTGTGCACCCAGGTGAGCAGGTCGGGGTCGTCCGCGCGGTACGGCCGGCCGTCGGGGGCGGTGCCGTGCACCCGGGTGTGGATCCGCCGGACGAGGTCGATCACCTCGCGGGCGGCGGCCGAGGAGCCGAAGGTGGTCGTGGTGATGAACCGTACGGTTCCGTTCAGCCGCCCGACCGGATCGGCGCGGAAGTCGGAGTGCTGGTCGACCCCTGCCATGGCCAGCGGATGCAGCGACTGGAGCATGAGCGCGGCGAACCCGCCGGTGAGCATCCCGGTGGCCTGCCCGTGCACCCGCCACACCGGGTCCCCCGGCGCGATCCCGAACAGCCCGGGATCACCGGGCGGCCCCGCGTACCGCTCCAGCTTGAGATCCCCGCCGTGCATGGTCGCCGTGAGTTCCGCCGCGATCCGTTCCCGCAGTCCCACCAGCACCTCCAGGGTCCGTGTCCCTCAGCCGAGGGTACCGATCCGCCCGGCGAGCACGGCCACGAGGATGAGCAGTCCGCACAGGGGGTTGGTGCCGAACGCCCGCCCGCAGGCTCCGACGTCCGCAGGGTCGGCCCGCCATACCTGCCATCCCAACTGCCCCGCGACCACGCACAGTCCGGGCCAGTACAGCGGCCCGAGCCCGGCCACGACCCCGAACCAGGCGAGCAGCACCACACACCCCGCGTACACGCCGCCCACCAGCACCCGGCTACGGCGCCCCAGCAGCACGGCGGCCGACCGCACCCCGGCCCGCACATCGGCTTCCCGGTCCTGGCAGGCGTAGATCACGTCCGTCCCCACGGCCCAGCAGATCAGCGCCCCGTACAGCACCCCGCCCCCGAGCCCGAGCCCTCCGGTGAGCAGGCCGTAGACCAGCGGCAACGTCCAGTTGATGGTGATCCCCAGCCACACATGCGGCCAGTGGGTGACCCGCTTCATATACGGATACACCGCCGCGAGGGGCGCCCCGGCCGCCGCCCACACCACGGCCTCCACACTCCAGAACCCCATCACCAGCGGAGCGACGGCCCCCACCACGACACACAGCACCAGTGCCCGCCCGGCCGCCAGCCGCCCGGAGGCGACGGGCCGCCCCGCCGTACGCGGCACCTGCGCGTCGAACCGCGCGTCCAGCACATCGTTGAGCCCGCAGGCGGCCCCTCTCGACAGCACCCCGTACACCAGGAGCAGCAGCCCGAGCAGGGCCCCGTCCCGGGGCCCGGCGATCGCTCCCAGTGCGATCCATCCGGGCACCACCAGCAGCCAGGCCCCCACCGGCCGGTCCAGCCGCAGCAACTCCAGATACGGCCGCACCCCGGCGGGGGCCCGCCCCACCAACCGGGCGGCACGGCCTTGGGCCGGGACTCGAGTCGAGACTTGGGCCGGGGCTTGTGAGGCGACGGTCATACCGATTCATGCCCCTTTCCAGGGGGATTGCATGTCGATCGGTCCAACCTAGCTCCAGCTGGGGTGAGTTACCGATCCTTCCAGGGAGAGACGACGGTCTTACGGGCAAGGGAAATGGTCTATAAGTGCAGGCCGGGCGGTGGCCGCGATCAGTTCCGCGGTCGTCACGAACATCCTGCGGGCCGACCTTGCCGTGCTCGACGGCCACCGAGTCACCGCTGATTCGCAGCTGAGCCGGACCCTGGCGGGGTCTTCTGCGGTCTGATCGACCCGGTGGCCTCACCAGAGGGCTGGCGCGGCGCGTTCCGGAAGCCGGTGCACGTCCGCACCTTCGCAGGCGGCCACTTCTACCCTCTTCGACCAGGTCGAGGCGATCGCCGAGTGCATCGACGCGGAACACGGGCGTCTGAGTCCGACATCCGCAAAGATCACAAGGGAGCAGTTCCAGTGACGACGAACGACGGACGGCCCACGGCCACCGGGCTGATCAAGCAGATCGCAGCAACCGCACTACCGCTCTACCTGTCGATGATCGCGGCTTCGGCAGGCGCCCTCGTGGACACCGCTGTCCTGGGACACCACTCCACCGCAGCGCTCGCCGGCCTTGGGGTGACCATGGCCGTCTACGGCCCGGCCACGGCACCGGCAGCGCCGCGCACACCACCAGACCGAGCCGCCAGTCCAGCGCCAGCGGCCGGAGCCTCAGACGATTGACAGCGACAGCAGCTTCCGACCCGTCGGCCCGATCTGGATGTCGGTGTCCGTGCACGGCTCGAAACCGTGACCATGACCATGACCGTCTGGGACAACCTGGGCGAGTTCCTCGACGGCCTTGCACGCGACTTCCGCTCGCTCAGCATCCTCGTGTTCCAGCCGAACCCACGGATGCATCGGCCCGAGGCACAGCGCTGGACCCGTGGGTTCCCACCGGGCACGGGCCGTGAAACGGAAAGTCCGCTGCCCTGGTGTGACGCACCGGGGAAGCGGACTTTCATGGCACAGCTCTGGGCTGGTCAGCCGATGGGGTTGACGAAGGTGGCGGGGCGGGTGGCGCCGCGCTGGTCGACGAGGCTGTCGGTCTCCCAGGGCCACTCGATCTTGAGGGACTTGGTCTCGTTGGGCGGGGTGATCTCGACCCAGGCCGGCTGGTAGAAGCCCTCTTCCTCCTTGGTGAAGGCGAGGTTGAGGGTGAACTCGGTGCTCTGGCCGGCCTCCACCTCCAGGGAGCTCCACTTCTGCGAGGAGCGGGCCAAGGACCAGCGCTCGCCGCCGTTTATCGAGGTCAGGTCCACACCGGGGAAGCCGCCGATCCTGCAGGAGCTGGTGCCCTTGTTCATCAGGACGATGGTGGCGGTCGTCGCGCCGCCCGCGCTCTCCTCCGGCACCGGGAGCGCGTCCTCACCCGTGGCGAACGCGGCTTCCAGGTTTTCGGTGCGGCAGCGCTCGACACCCGCCTCCGAGCCTCCCTTGCCGTCGGAGGAACCCGGGGAGCTGCTGGACCCGGCCGGGGCCGTGTCGGCCTGGCCCCCGGACTTCGTGTCGTTGTTGCAGGCCGTCAGGGTCAGGGCGGCGGCTGCGGTCAGGACCGCGGCGGCGACGCGGAGGGTGCGACGGCGGGCGATGCGGGCAGTGGTGTTGGAGCGCATTTCGAGTCCCCCCGGAGAGGTCGGTGTCGTCGTCTGCTCGGTACGACAACAACTCTGACCGGGGCCACTACCGCAACACTGCCGCCCCACTAACATCCGGCTAACGCCTGGCCGTGGACCCCGCCCCGGCTGGCGAAGAGCTGCCCGGCCCGGTCTCGCACCAGGAAGGTGAACTCGGAGGCTCGGTCGCCGAGCTTCGGTTTTCCGATCAAGATCCGGACACGGTGCCAGGTGAAACGCGCACGCTAGTCTCGCATGATCTCGGGCTCGTGCCGGCGCAGCAGACGGGCCACCGCGAAGCCGCAGATCAGTCCGATCGCCAGGAGCACACCGAGGTCGATGCCCCACTGGGTGACGGTGCGGGCCCACAGCGGGTCGAGGTCGTCCGGCTTGTCGAGATTCCAGGGCGGCATGGTGTGCGCGAGGTCGAGTGTGGTCCCGGCGCCGGCGACCGCCCAGCGGGCGGGCATCAGCCAGCCGATCTGTTCGATGCCCGGAGCGTCGAACAGCTTGAAGAGGACCCCGGTGAAGACGACCTGGACGACGGCGAACATCACGAGCAGCGGCATGGTCTTCTCCGGGGTCCTCACCAGCGCGGAGATGACCAGACCGAACAGCATGGTGGTGAAGCCCAGCGCACTGATGACCACGCAGACCTCGACGGCCGTGGGCATGAGCAGCCCCTGGGCGGGCAGTTGACGGACGGAGAAGCCGATCGCGCAGATGACGACACCCTGCATCGCGGTGATCAGACCGAGGACGATCACCTTCGACATCAGATACGCGGATCGGGACAGACCTGTGGCTCTCTCCCGTTCGTAGATCACCCGTTCCTTGATCAATTCACGTACGGAGTTGGCCGCGCCGGAGAAGCACATGCCGACGACCAGCACCAGCAGAATGGTTCCGGACTCCTGGTTGTAGCGGAAACGGCTGTCGGGCGGTGGCGGGGCGAGTCCGTATGTCGCCGGAATCAGACAGCTCACTCCGCCCAGCACGGCCGGGAGCAGCAGCATCAGCGCCATGAAGCCCTTGTCGGAGGCGATGACCGACACATAGCGGCGCATCAGCGTCCACAACTGGCCGATCCAGCCCTGTGGTTTGCGCTGCAGAGCTCGTGCGCGCGGCTGCGTCGCAGGGGTGCCGGGCTGCTGCGGCGGTACGGCCGAGTCGATCTCGGCGATGCACCGGTCGTACTGCCGGGAAGCCCGCCAGCGTCCGCCCCAGTCGTTGTCGCGATGGTTCTCGAAGGCGGAGAAGACATCGGCCCAGCTGTCGTGACCGAAGTAGTCCAGGGCCTCGCCCGGGGGACCGAAGTACGCCACGGAGCCGCCGGAAGTCATGACCAACACCCGGTCGCACAGGGACAGTTCGGCGACTGAGTGCGTCACCACCAGCACGGTGCGGCCGTCGTCGGCGAGCTCCCGCAGCAACTTCATGACATCACGGTCCAGGCCCGGGTCCAGACCGGAGGTGGGCTCGTCGAGGAAGAGCAGGGAGGGCTTGGTCAGCAGTTCCAGGGCAACGGACACCCGCTTGCGCTGACCGCCGGAGAGCGAGGCGATCTTCTTGGCCCGGTGGACGTCGAGTCTGAGGTCCTGGAGCACCTCGTCGATTCGGGCCTTGCGCTCGGCCGCCTTGGTGTCACCGGGAAAGCGGAGCTTGGCCGCGTACTTCAGAGCGGTGTCGACGGTCAGCTCCTTGTGCAGGATGTCATCCTGCGGGACGAGGCCGATACGGCGGCGCAACTCGGCGAACTGGGCGTAGAGATCGCGGTGGTCGTAGAGCACCTGACCACGGTCGGCGGGCCGGTAGCCGGTGAGTGCGCGCAGAAGGGTGGACTTCCCGGAGCCCGACGGCCCGATCACCGCGACCAGCGACTTCTCGGGGACACCGAAGGAGACGTCGTCCAGGATGGTCTTACCGCGCCCGACGGTCACTGTCAGGTTGCGGGCGGTGAAGGACACCTCACCGGTATCGACGAACTCCTCCAGCCGGTCCCCGGCGAGACGGAAGGTGGAGTGGCCGACACCGACGATGTCGTACGGGCCGATGATCCGGCGGTCCACGGGCTGCCCGTTGACATAGGTGCCGTTGTGACTGCCGAGGTCGACGATTTCGAATCGGCCACCGGGCAGGGGCCGGAACTCCGCGTGGTGGCGGGAGACATACGGGCCCTCCACCACGAGTTCGTTGTCCGGCGCGCGACCGATACGCAGCCGTTGTCCCAGGACGAGTGGGTGGACGCCCGAGGGGTCCCGGTCGATGGAAAGGGCCGCGGCGGCTCCACGGGGACCGGCTGTGGGTCCTTCGGGCCGGTGGATGTCCCGGGCGTCACCCGTGTCTACGGGAGTCCGGGGAACTGCGGCACGGGTGAGGTCGGATGCGGCGAGGTGAGGGAGGGGCCGGAACAGGTCGTCGCCACGGGCCGCCGCCCCCGTGGGGGCTCCCGGAACCTCCCCCGCCCGGGGACCAGGCACCACCGGGGGTGTGGCGGCGGCCGCCGCCGACGTGCCCCGATCCGTGGCACCCCGGGCCTTGGGACGGGCCTCGTCCTGGGGCAGCCCCGCGCGTATCCGAGCGTCAACACGCACCTGATCGTCGCCCACCACCGCCGAGGCTCCGGTGAAGTCCAGCCGCATGCCGGTGGAGACGTCTCCCAGCCGGACGATCGAACCGTGGCCGATCTCGATCCGCTGGATACGACGCCCTTCGGTGAACGTGCCATTCGCGCTGCCGAGATCTTCGATGACCCACGTCCCGCCGTCACAACGGATCACGAGGTGCCGCCGGGAGACTCGGCGGTCGATGCACGAGATGTCGGCCTGCTGGTCGCGCCCGATGGTGTAGCTCCGGGACGCCTCCAGGGTCCAGGTGCGTCCATTGGCATGCAGTACAAGTTCCGGCACGTCTGCCCCAAGTCGGTCGTGTGCACCGAGGCCGTCTGCGCGAGGGCAGACGACGGCTCGGACGGTTCCTGCGGTTCCGGTGTGCTCCCGGACGTCCCGGGTGCGGATGAGCGTCATACGGTCTGCGGCGCGAGGTGCGCCGGTTGGCGAGTGCCGGAACATCGACGGCCGGTGTTCGCGACACGGTCCGCGCCATCGGCAGCGGCGGCTCCGCACAGGTGCGGTTTCGCCGGCGCATGGTGAGCCGATTCCCCGGGAACCGGGCTGTGCGTCTCCCGACGAACGCGACGGGCTGCGCGCGGACGATCGATGCGGTCGTCGGCGATGCGGTCGAAGTGTTCGTCGGGCATCACAGCGGTGTGTCCTCGTGGAATCGGGATCGGGGTCGGGGCGGAGTCGTAAACCGAGTCGGTCAGCTGGTGTGCGGACCGGACCGGGGCACGTCGGCGCGTACGGCCATGGCCGGTATGGAAGAGGGCGCGGGACACGCAGAGGTTGCGCGTCACGGCGCGTCGTTGCCCGCCGCGACGGCGAACAGGGTGCCGTGCTGGGCGGACAGCCTGGCGACGGCGTCTTCGAGGGGATCGGTTCCCGGGCTGTCCGTGCTGCCCAGGCTCATGTTGACGACCTTCGCACCCTTGTCGACCGCCCACTGCATCCCCGCGAGGATGCCCGACTGGCTGCCGCTGCCCTGGTTGCCCAGCACCTTGGCGTTGAGCAGGCTCGCATCGGGGGCGACTCCCTTGAAACCGCGGTCGGATGCGGCGCCGCTGCCGGTGATGATCGACGCCACATGGGTGCCGTGTCCATGGTGGTCGACCGCGTCGGTGGTGGTGGAGAAGTTCTTCTCGTCGACGACGGCGCCGACCAGGTCCGGGTGACGGCTGTCGATGCCGGTGTCCAGCACGGCGACCTTGACGCCCTCGCCGGTGTGACCGGCTGCCCACGCGCTCGGGGCCCCGATCTGCGGCACGCTGCGTTCCAGGGTGGCCTTCACCATCCCGTCGAGCCAGATCTTCTGGATGCCGGCCGCCACGGATCGTTGCCCGGCCGCCGTGCGGGAGGCGTCCGGGCGGGCGCTGCCTCGGGACGGGCACGTACGCGTATCTCGGACCGTTCCGTTGGACGTACACTCGCCACATGGGTTGCACACGTGCTGTGAGGGTGAGGGAGTGCCGACAGGCGCCTCGCGCGCTGTGCTCTACCGCCCTCTACTCCGAGGTGCCGCAGATTAGCTGCCGAGCCTTGCACGGCCACGGCTAACGATTTCCCACGGCCCCTGTCCGGCCGGGCCGCCTGACCGTGGTTTTTTCGCCGCGGTCCGCTCTCCGTGTGTGCCCCGTGCGACTCCACCTGTCGGGCTGAGTGGTGGCCTCCGGCCCGATCCGGTGGTTGCCAAGTCCGTTTCTTTTCCCCCCCCGGCTACGGCGCGCCGTCGGCCCCGCCGTCTGCCTGCGACGGCCGGACGGCCGGACGGCCGGACGAGCCGCGTCCTCGATAAGGATTCCTGTGAAGCTGAGCGAGCTGCTGGCCGGGCACGATCACGAGATTCTTCAGGGCGACCCCGATACGGAGATCACTGCGGGAGCGTGCTTCGACGCCCACCGGGTCTCGCCGGGGTCGCTGTTCATCGCGGTGCCCGGCCATGGTGAGGGTGGTCCCGAGGCGGTTGGGCCTGCCCTCGCGCGCGGAGCGGTGGCGGTATTCGTGGACGGGACAGCGCCGGATCTCCCGGCGCCGGTCCGGGCTGCGGCCTCGGGCGCGGGGGTGTGTGTCGTCCGGGTACCGGATGCGCGGACGGCGGCCGCGGTCGTCACCTCCCGCTACTACGGCGATCCTGGGCAGCGGATGGACATGGTGGCCATAACCGGCACCAACGGGAAGACGTCGGTGTCGTACATGGTCGAGTCCGTCCTGCGGATCGCCGAGGGTGCCAAGGTGGGCGTCATCGGAACGTCCGGCAACCGGATCGGCGACGAGCTGATCCCCATGCCGAGGTCGGTGTTGACCACACCGGAATCGCCGGACTTCCAGTACCTGCTGGGGTGCATGCGCGACCGCGGGGTCGGGAGCGTGGTTCTGGAGGCCACGTCGATGGGTTTGCTGACACGCCGAGTGGACCACTCGTTCATCGATGTCGGGGTCTTCACCAACCTGACGCAGGACCACCTCGACGACCACGGAACGATGGAGAACTACCGGGACGCGAAACTGCGCCTGTTCCAGGGCCTGTGCCGACGCGCGGTTGTCAACGTCGACGATCCGGTGGGTGCGGGGATCCCGGTGATGATGCCCGGCGCGGTGACCACATACGCCCTCGATGCCGAGGCGGACTACCGGGCCACCGACCTCACTATGGACGCCTTCGGTACGCGGTTCACCCTCCACCACGACGGTCGCAAGTATTCGGCGGCGATCCCGGTTCCCGGTCGATTCTCGGTGGCGAACGCGCTGGCGGCTGTGGCCGCCTGCCACGTCCTGGGGCACGACCTGGAGGGACTGGTCACCGCACTCGACCAGATGCCTCCGGTCCCGGGTCGGCTCGAACGATTCGAAACCCCGCGCGGCACGTCCGTGATCGTGGACTACGCCCACTCCCCGGACTCCTTGGACCAAGTCCTCACCACCATCCGGGCCTTCGCTTCCGGCCGGGTGATCACCGTCTTCGGCTGTGGCGGGGACCGTGACGTCACCAAGCGTGCCTGGATGGGGAAGATCGCCGGGACTCACTCCGATCTGTGCGTCCTCACCTCGGACAACCCTCGCAACGAAGACCCCGAGACGATCCTGGACCAGATCACCCCAGGTCTCGCGGCGACCGGGACGGCGTTCGAACGGTTGACCGACCGCCGTCGGGCGATTGCCCACGCCCTGACCGTCGCCGACCGGAACGACATCGTCCTGATCGCCGGAAAGGGCAGCGAGCCGTACCAGATCGTCGGTGAGCGGCTGCTCCCGTTCAGCGACATGGCGACAGTGCGCGAACTCTGCGGGGGTCGATAAATCATCCGCGCACCTCAAGCCGCTCGCTGGTACTCGTGGAGGGTTCCGCCGAGTCGGTCTCGTCTGCGGACTTCCAGGTGGGCGAGCAGACTTGCTGCTTGATGGGTGTGGGTAGCGGGCGACAGGGAGCAGCTTGTTCCAGGGCCCTGTGCGGGCGGTGTTCGTTGTAGAAGGATTCGTCCTCGCGCAGGGCGTGGAGCAGGTGGCTCTGGTTCCAGATCAGGGTCCGGTCCAGGAGTTCGGTGCGGCAGGTCTGTATCCAGCGCTCCATGAGGGAGTTCATCCGCGGGATCCGAATGCCGGTGGTGACGGCCTACAGGCCGGCATCGATCATCAGAGTGTCGAAAGCCGCTGTGAACTTCGAATCGCGGTCGCGGATCGGGAACTGTGCCCTGGTACCCGCGTCCTCGAGGTCCATGAAGAAGGTTGCGTCCGGGTTGCACGATCCAGCCCGCGGTGGGGTGTGCGATGGCGCCGCCGATCCGGATGCGCCGGGTGGCGTCTTCGATCACGGCGAAGACGTACAGGCGCGTCCCGGTCAGCGTGCGGACTTCGAAGAGATCGCGGGAGAGAAGGGCCTCGGCCTGGCCACGGAGGAAGTCGGCCCAGGTGGTGCTCTGCCGTTCGGGCGCGGTGGGATGCCGTACTCACGGAAAATTTCCCAGACGGTGGAGGCGGCGATCTTGATCCCCAGCGCCGCGAGCTCGCCGTGGATCCGACGATACCCGTACCGCTTCAGAATGGCTGCACCGGCCCTGAACAGGGACGATGTCCCTGTGTGCCGGTAGGGCACTCTGGGTGCCTATGCTCGTGCGACTGCTCTACCTGATCGCCACGCGGATCTTCGCGTGGCTGGTCCTGCTCTCCCGTTCCTCCGCCGCCAACAACGCCGAAACACTGATCCTGCGGCACGAGGTCGCGGTCCTGCGCCGACAGATCACCACCCCCAAGTCAAGCCGGCCAGACCGCACCCTGCCCGCCGCCCTCGCCCGCCTCCCCCGTTACCTTTTTCGCGGCTCCGCAATGGGGCCTCCGGCCTTCGGGTCCGGCATGACTTCCCCCCCTTGTTGTTGATGATCCGGGGGGTGGTGTCACCGGGCCCGGAGGCATCGACGGACCGCTGATGAGGGGCTTGAGCACCGGCTTTTTCATTCGAGCCGGAAGAGCTCTCCGTAACGTGGATGTGGCAGCTCGGTGCCCTGGCAGGCCGGACGAAAGCGTGATGGAGGGGCCTGCACGTGATCGACACCGGCGACATCGACGTCTTCCTCGGCCTGGACGTCGGCAAGGGCGAACACCACGCCACCGCCGTCACCCCGGCCGGGAAGAAGGCGTTCGACAGGCGCCTGCCCAACACCGAGCCCAAGCTCCGCGAGCTGTTCGCGAAACTCCAGGCCAAGCACGGGACCGTACTTGTGGTCGTCGACCAGCCAGCCTCAATCGGGGCTCTGCCGCTGGCGGTCGCCAGGGACATGGGCTGCCCGGTCGCCTATCTCCCGGGGCTGACGATGCGGCGGATCGCCGACCTCTACCCGGGGGAGGCCAAGACCGACGCGAGGGACACGTTCATCATCGCCGACGCCGCCCGGGCGATGCCCCACACCTTGCGGGCCATCGACGGCGAGGACGAGACGATCGCCGAGCTGGAGATGATCGTGGGCTTCGACGACGACCTGGCCGGCGAGGCCACCCGGGTCGCGAACCGGTTGCACGGCCTGCTGACCCAGATCCACCCTTCTCTGGAACGGGTGCTGGGGCCGCGGTTGCAGCATCCGGCCGTCCTCTCGCTGCTGGAACGGTTCGGGTCACCGGTCCAGATCCGCAAAGCCGGCCGCCGTCGGCTGATCACCCTGCTGCGGCCGAAGGCCCCCAGGATGGCCGAGCGCCTGGCCGACGAGATCTTCACTGCCCTCGACGAGCAGACCGTCACCGTTCCCGGCACTGAGGCGGCCGCGCTGATCGTCCCGAGCCTGGCCACTTCGCTGACGGCCGTCCTTGACCAGCGCAAGCTGCTGGCCGGGCGGATCGAGGAACTCCTGGAGGCTCACCCTCTTTCGAAGGTCCTGACGTCCATGCCGGGAGTTGGCGTCAGGACCGGAGCCCGCATCCTGATCGAGGTCGGTGACGGCAGCACCTTCCCCACCGCCGGCCACCTCGCCGCCTACGCTGGACTCGCCCCGGCGACGCGGAGCTCGGGTTCCTCGATCCGCGGCGAACAGCCATCCAGGAGAGGAAACAAGCAGCTCAAACGGGCCTTCTTCCTCTCCGCGTTCGCCGCCCTGGGCGACCCGGCATCCCGGGCCTACTACGACAAGAAGATCGCCCAGGGCAAGCACCACACCCAAACCCTGCTCTGCCTGGCCCGACGCCGGGCAGACGTCCTCTTCGCCATGCTCCGCGACGGCACCTTCTATGAACCCCAACCCGCAGGGGCCAGATGAGGGTCAGACCGATCGGTCAGTCCTCCGGCCGAAGTCGCTGACGAGCGGCCTCAAGCCGCTGGTCATAGTCGGGTGCGAACAGCTCAGGAAGCACTTTGTCCAGAGTTCCGGCGATCCGATGGATCGGTGCCCAGACCGCTGGATCGTCGACAACGCGACTGAGGTCCGTCATCTGGAACTTCTCCAGCCAGTGCGACAGCACCAGTGCCTCGTCACTCGTGAGCTTGATCGTGACCTGGCTATCCCCCATGCACACCCCTACGGCTTGACCCCACTCTCGACCACACGAACCTACTGGCCTTCGACCTTGACCAAACACATAGGGGCACCCCCCCGGCCGCTGCACGGCCACCGCATCATCTCCCCGCGCACCCTCCTCGCCTCCAGCGGGGCTGGGACCCCGCGGTCATGGACTGGTTCCACCGCTGTTTCGTGGACGGATACGACTGAATCATGGTGCCCAACGTCGTCGGCATGTCCCAGTACGCCGACGGCGGCCGGATGACGGCCAAGCCGTACACGTCAGGCGGCGCCTACGTGCACCGCTTGAGCGACCTCTGCGGGCCGTGCGCCTACCGCGGCCGGGCGACCGGACCGGCGAGCACGCCTGCCCCTACACCGCGGGCTACTGGACGTTCCTCGACCGGCACCGGGACCGGTTCGCGGGCAACCACCGCACCTCCCGGGCGGTGCGGCAGCTCGACCGGCTCACCGACCTCGCTGAGTGTCCGCCGGCAGGAGCGCACACGCGGTGACGCACCGCCATGAGACCTATGTCGATGGGCCGGTGGAGTGAAAAGTTCCCCAACCGGCTGCACACCGGGCAGAGATCAACGCATCCGCGCACGGGCCGACGGCAGAAGCACTGGTGTGCAGGTGACCGAGAGTGAGAAGAGGTTGCGGATGCTTGGAGTGCAGCCGACGGTGGCAGACCCGGCCAAACTCGTCGAGGAACCGCGCACGGCCCGCGAGGCCGTCAGGGCCGTCGAGACGGTACTGGAGCATCACCTCGAGACGGCACTGGGCCGGGCCCGGGATGTGGACCCGTTGTTCGCCCGCGACGTGGCAGGCCCTGTCAGCACGTTCGTCCAGCGCGGCGGGAAGCGGCTACGCACGGCGTTCGCGTGGTGCGGCTGGCGGGCGGCGGGCGGCTCGGGTGATGCCACAGCGGTCCTGCACACGGGAGCCGCCCTCGAACTCCTCCAGGCATGCGCCCTCATACATGACGACCTGATGGACGGATCGCCGCTGCGTCGGGGTGCGCCGGCTATGCACGTCGGCTTCGCCCGCATGCACCGGGCCGCACGGATGACCGGCCCACCAGATTCATTCGCCACCTCAGCCGCGGTACTCGCCGGCGATCTGGCACTGGTGTGGGCGGACGATCTGCTGACGGAGACCGCACTCGGCTCACCGCACGGTCGACGACTGTTCCTCGAGTGGCAGGCGATGCGCGGTGAGATCGTCGCCGGGCAGTACCGCGACATCCACGCGCAGGCAGCCACCTCGTCCGGTGTCGACCAGGCGCTCACCATCGCAACGCTCAAGAGCGCCCTGTACACCGTCGAGCGGCCCATGGCGCTGGGCGCGGCGCTGGCCGCCGCCGCCGAGTACACGCTGCACGCGCTGCGCTCCGCCGGCCGGTGCGCGGGTCTGGCCTTCCAGCTCCGCGACGACCTCCTCGGCGCCTTCGGCGACCCGGCGCTCACGGGCAAACCGGCCGGCAACGACCTGCGGACGCGCAAGCTCACCTACCTGCTCGCCGTCGGCGTCAGGCTCGCCGACGCCGCTGGGGACGAGGAGGCTGCCGCTGTGCTCGCCCCAGGCGCAGCCTATCGGTCGGAGGACACCGTGGAGCGGATGCGGGCGGCGCTGGAGCGGACCGGAGCCCGGACCGTCGTGGAGTCGAAGATCGCGGAACTGGCAGCCACGAGTCTGCGGCACTTCTCGACGACCGGCGCCGGTCCGGACCTGCGGCGGGAGTTCGCCGCGCTGGTCGAACGAGCGTCGGGCGTCACCCCGGGCCCCACCGAGGAGGGCGCGTGAGGACGGTGGCGGGACCGACGGACCATGTCGTCGTGGTGGGCGCCGGATTGTCCGGCCTCGCCTGCGCCCTTCACCTGCTCGGCGCCGGCCGCCGGGTCACGGTCGTCGAACGGGACGCCGGTCCGGGCGGCCGGGCCGGCCGCGTACAGGTCGGCGGATACCAGGTGGATACCGGCCCCACGGTGCTGACCATGCCGCACCTGGCCGACGAGGCGTTCACGGCCGTCGGGGACAGCCTCGGCCGCCACGTCGAGCTGGTGGCCCTGCACCCGGCCTACCGGGCATGCTTCGCGGACGGGACCTCGCTCGACGTCCACACCGACAGCGAGGCGATGGAGGCGGAGGTCCGTCGATTCGCCGGACCGTCGGAGGCTGCGGGCTACCGCAGGCTGCGGAACTGGCTGGAGCGGCTGTACCGGGCGCAGATGCGACGCTTCATCGACACGAACTTCGACTCCCCCTTCCAGCTCCTGCACCCGGATTTGGCATGCCTGGCGGCGCTCGGCGGCTTCGGACGTCTGGACCACCGGATCGGCCGCTTCCTCTCCGACGCCCGCCTGCGCCGGGTCTTCTCCTTCCAAGCCTTGTACGCCGGAGTAGCCCCCGCCCGGGCCCTCGCGGCCTACGCCGTGATCGCCTATATGGACACCGTGGCCGGCGTCTGGTTTCCCAAAGGCGGGATGCACGCGCTGCCCCGCGCCATGGCCGACGCGGCGGCCGGCGCCGGTGCCGACCTTCGGTGGTCGACGGAGGTGAGCGGGCTGGAGCGCTCGGCCGGCCGGGTACGTGCCGTACGCCTGAGGTCGGGTGAGCGGATTCGGTGCGACGCGGTGGTGCTGACCTGTGAACTGTCCGCCGCGCACCGGCTCCTGGGGCGAGCACCCCGCCGCCCGGTGCGGCTGCGTCACTCACCGTCCGCGGTGATCCTGCACGCCGGGACGGACCGCACGTGGCCCGGTCTCGCCCATCACACGCTCTCCTTCGGCGCGGCATGGGAGCGCACGTTCGACGAACTGACCCGCTCGGGAGCGCTGATGAGCGACCCTTCCCTGCTGATCAGCCGGCCGACCACGCACGACCCCACCCTGGCGCCGCCGGGCGGCCACCTCCACTATGTCCTGGCCCCCTGCCCGAACACCGTCGTCGGCCCCTCCGCGCCCGCCTGGCGGCACCTGGGCCCGCGCTACCGCGACGGGCTGGTCGCCGAGCTGGAGCGCCGGGGCCTCGACGGATTCGCGGACAGTGTCCAGGAGGAGCTCCTGGTGACTCCACTGGACTGGACGGCACAGGGCCACGCGGCGGGCAGCCCGTTCTCGGTCTCCCACACGTTCGCCCAGACCGGCCCGTTCCGGCCGCGCAACCTGGTACGCGGGCTGGACAACGTCGTGCTGGCCGGCTGCGGGACCACCCCCGGCGTCGGCGTGCCGACAGTGCTCATCAGCGGCAAACTCGCCGCGGCGCGCGTCACCGGCGGCATCGGAAACCGCGCCCCACACACCCGGTCGAGCACAGTCGGCGCTCATGTCCCCCACGCCCCGACTTCGGCAGGTGCCGATGACCCGTCGTGAACTGGACGCCGCCGGGATCACCGATCCCGCGCTGCGCGCGGACTACGCCCGGTGCAGGCGGCTCAACGCCCGCCACGGCAGGACCTACTTCCTGGCCACCCGTCTACTGCCGCTGGAACGCCGCTCGGCCGTGCACGCGCTGTACGGCTTCGCCCGCTGGGCGGACGACATCGTGGACGACCTCGACCGGCGCCGGACACCCGACGAGCGCGAACGGCTGCTGCGGCGCCTGGAGAGCGACCTCGCGCGCGGGCTGCGCACCGGCGGCGGGGGCGAACCCGTGGTCCGGGCCGTGGCCGACACCGCCGACCGGTACGGCATCGACCACACGCTGTTCGCCGACTTCCTGGCCTCGATGCGCAGCGATCTGACCGTCACGGACTATCCGACCTACGCCGACCTGCGCTCCTACATGCACGGCTCGGCGGCGGTGATCGGTCTGCAGATGCTGCCGGTGCTCGGCACGGTCGTCGCCCGCGAGGAGGCGGCACCGCACGCGGCGGCCCTTGGGGTGGCGTTCCAGCTCACCAACTTCCTGCGGGATGTGGGTGAGGACCTGGACCGGGGCCGCGTCTACCTGCCGGCGGACCTGCTCGCCGCCCATGACGTGGACCGGTCGCTGCTGGAGTGGAGCCGCCGCACAGGGCACCGCGACCCGCGGATCCGCGCGGCGCTCGTCGCTGCCGAGGCCATGATCAGGGACGTGTACCGTGCGGCGGAACCGGGCATCGACATGCTCGACCCGCGGGTGCGCCCCTGCATCCGCACCGCGTTCACCCTGTACGGCGGCATTCTCGACGCGATCGCGCACCGCGACTACATCGTGCTGCATCAGCGTGCCACGGTGTCACGCGGACGGCGTGCGGCCACCGCCGCGGCCGGAGCCGTACAGGTGATCGGCGCGCGGTGGCGCGCCCGCGTCGCGTGTCCGGCACCTGCGGAAGGCGGCGCGGCACTTCAGTGGAAGGGGCCCGGGTAGTGAGCGATCGAACGGACAAGGCCCGCTGGGCACCGCCGTTGCGGCGGCGCCGCGGCCCGGCGGCTGCGCAGGAACCGACCTGGCGGGCGGCACGGCCGGCGCTGATTGCCGACGCGCTCAAGCGGGCCTCCGCACGTCCCTCCGGCAACTGGTTCGTCGTCGGTGCCTCCCGGGAGGTGCGCGCCGGCGGGCACCCGTGCGGCAGGACGGTGGGCGGCGTCGAGGTCGTGCTGTGGCGCTCGGACACGGGTGGGCTGCACGCGGGTCCAGGCGCCTGCCCTCATCTCGGTGCTCCCCTGCGCGACAGCCGGGTGGTGTGCGGCACGCTGGTGTGCCACTGGCACGGACTGGCCCTGGACGGTACCGCCTTCGCAGGCTGGGAGCCGTACCCCGTCCACGACGACGGGGTGCTGGTGTGGGTGCGGCTGGACACGGTCGGCGGCGAGGAACCGTCGGAACGCCCCGTGGTGCCGGTGCGTCCCGCGACGGGCAGCGGGGTGGACGCGGTGTTCACCGCGGTGGGGCGGTGCGAACCGCAGGACGTGGTCGCCAACCGTCTCGACCCGTGGCACGGCTCGTGGTTCCATCCGTACTCGTTCGTCGGCCTGACGGTGGCGCGGGAGCCGCGAGGTGACGAGGATGACGCGTTCGTCGTCGATGTCTCCTTCCGCGTGGCGGGGCGTCTGGTGGTCCCGGTCCGGGCCGAGTTCACCGCGCCGGAGCCGCGCACGGTCGTCATGCGCATCGCCGACGGCGAGGGAGCGACGTCCGTGGTGGAGACCCATGCCACGCCGCTTACCGGTGAGGCCGATGAACAGCCACGGACCACCGTGGTCGAGGCGGTCGTCGCCGCCTCGGACCGGCGCGGCTTCAAGCTGGCCCGGGTCGCCGCCCCCGTGTTGCGCCCGCTGATGCGTCGCACGGCCGGGCGCCTGTGGCGCGACGACCTGGCGTACGCCGAGCGACGCTGGACGCTGCGCAGCACCGGACAGTTCCCGGGGTGACCAGCGAGGGTTGAGCCACCGAGCCCACCCGTCTGCCGATCGGGCTCCGCGCCGGCCCCGGTCGTCGGGCGCCCGCCCCTGGCGTCATGCGGCCCCGGATCAACGTCCCGCGAGTGCGCCGAGTGCGCCGAGTGCCCGCAGCGCGGGCGATCGGCCCGCCCGAGGGACCGTCCACAGCACCTGGCCCCGAACGCCCCATGCGGCGAGCAGAGCGTTGGCCGCCAGAAATCCGGTGGTGGCGGCGCGTTCCATCAGCGCGACCGGGAGGTCGCAGCGGATCGCGTCACCAGCCAGCGTCAGCCACGGGTGGGGGGTCCGCACGGTGGGACGCCGGTGGTGGGAGCCGACCGGGAAGAGCGGGCAGTCCGAGCGCCACTCGTGCCGGGCGTCGACGATGCGCGCCTCGCGTGTCTCCAGGTACACCTGACGCAACCGGTCGACGAGCATGCTCTGCACCTTCTCCCGTTCCGCATCGGCAGCGACGGCGTAGGCGTGCAGTTCCACCACCGAGCCCCCGTTCCGGGCGGCCCAGCGGGCGGCCTCGCCCTCGTAGCGTTCCAGGACACTGATGTTGTCCAGGCCGCCGTACCCGCTGGTGCCGAGGAATCCGGGGCGATCGGCACGGACAGGCCGGTCGAGCCAGAGCCGGGAGACGAGGAACCGTGGGGCGGTACGCAGAGCGGCGATGTTGTCGTGCCAGGCGGCGGTGCCCAGGCCGGGTGACGCGGCGACTACCTGGCGCAGTCCTCCGGTGTCGAGGGCGAGCACCGCCGCCTCGTGCCGGTCCGCGCCGGTGTCGGTACGCAGCGCGACTCCCCCACCGTCGCGCGGGTGGACGTCGTGCACGGAGGTGCCGGTGCGGACGACCACTCCGAGGCGCTGGAGGTAGTCGCCGAGCGGCTCCCACAGGGCTTGCGGGAAGGGTTCGTTCGGTACGTCGAAGAGCAGGCCCTCGGCCGAGCCGAGGAAGTAGATGTGGAACATCAGCAGCAGTTCCGCGGCGGACAGTTCGCGCGGGTCGGCGAAGAAGCTGCGTGAGAACACCTCGAACGCCAGGTGGTGGGCGGCCTCGGGGAAGCGGACGCGTTCCAGGAAACGGACCGCGCTGACCTGGTCGAAGCGTTGGTAGACCTCGGGCACCCGGACGTCGAGGAGCGGCAGCGCCGCCCGGGCGTCCATGGTGACCAGGTCCCGCCAGCCGAAGGTGGGGCTCAGGGCGACGAAACCGAGTGCGCTGAACGGTGGTGTGCGCGGGACACGGGCAAAACTGTCCGTCAGGCCGCCGCTGTGCCGAAGGGGGTAGTCGGGCAGCGGAGTGAGCCTTGTGAGGTCGGGGTCGGTCCGCCGCAGCAGGCCGCGCAGGTTGTAGTACTGGCGGAAGAAGGCGTGGAAACCGCGGCTCATGGTCGCCTCGGATCCGTCGGCCAGGCGGATGCGCCAGCCGGCGAGGCGGCCGCCCAGTGATTCCTCCCGTTCGTAGAGGGTCACGCGGGCGCCGCGTTCGGCCAGCAGGGTGGCCGCCGCGAGACCGGCGATGCCGCCGCCGACCACGGCGACGGACGGCGCGTCCCCGTACTCGAACCTGGCCCGGCCGGGTTCGGGCATCAGGACCTCGGCCTTGCGGTCGCGGCCCCGTCGGGCGCCACCGTGCGGGCGGGCGCTCACCGGGCGTGCTCCCCGGTGGCGGAGCCGTTGCGGGCGAGGAAGGTGTGCACGATGCCGGTCTGCCACCCGGCGACGGGGACGGCGCGCACGTCCGTGAAGCCCGTACGCGTCAGACGGTCGGTGAAGGCGGGTGCGGTGTCGAAGGCGAGGACGCTGCCCCAGAGGTGGCGGTACAGGGCACGGTCACCGCTGAGCGTGCCCGCCGGAATGATCACCCCATGGCACACGGCCGTCCACAGGGCGCGGTGGACGGCCGAGCCGCTGAGGCTGTACTCGTGGACGGCGAGTCGTCCGCCCGGTCGCAGCAGTGCCCGGACGGTCGCGAGGACCCGATCCGGGTCGGTGACGTTGCGGAACAAGTAGGCGGCGAAGACCGCGTCGAAGGGACCCGCTCCGGCCGTCGCCACTTCCTCTGCCGTCAGATGCAGAAAGCGCACGCGTGCGGGCCACGGCTTGGCCAGCGCGCGTCGCAGCATCCCCGGCGAAGCGTCGACGGCGGTGATGCGAGCGCGGGGCGCGGCCCGCAGCAGGGCCCGGGTCGAGGCGCCGGTGCCGCAGCCGAGGTCGAGCACGTGGAGTCCTGCTCCGTCTCCGGGCAGCCGTAGTCTGCGGGCCGAGCGGAGGAGGTCGGTGCGGTAGCCGGGGTTGAGGGCCGTGAGACGGTCGTAGGTGTGCGAGGCGTGGTCGAAGGCGCGTGCCAGATCGTGGTCGCGCAGCAGTGTCATGGGTGGCTCTCTCCGATTCGCGGGGCGGGGCGGGCGCGGCGGGGCAGAAAGGGGAGTTCAACGGCGGTCCGGAGCATCGGGCCGACGGGAGTGCGCAATCCGATGCCCCACTCCTCCCAGGGCGAGGTGGCGCCGTCGAGGAAGCGCAGCAGACGTTCCGGGGGCGTACGGCGGAACAGGCCGGTGAAGAAGTCGGGGCCGTCGATCCGTCCGGTGTCCAGGGCCCGCAGCAGCACCGCGTCCATGGCCAGCGCACGCCGCCCGTGCGGCGGGGGCACGATCTTGCGCCCCTCTCGCAGAGCGGCGGCGATGGCTCTGCTCTGCCGCTGCACGGCGGCGAAGGTGTAGCCGGTCGCCGGGCGTGTGGCGCCGCCCGCGGTCCCGATACGGAAGACGGCCGCCCCGACCCGCCGGGGGAAGCGCGCGTCGGTCATGGGGATGACACCCTGTTCCGCCGCTTCCACGGTGAACGCACCGAGGGCCAGGATCTCGCGGCTGTAGTGGCCGAGCGCCGCCTCGTATGCCGCGGTGGTCAGCGGAGTCCGGGAGAACTCGGTGTACTCGACCAGAGCCCGGTCCGGCGCCAGCGGAAGGACGTAGCCGAAGGCGAGCCCGTGACGCGGCTGCGGCACCCGGAAGTCCATCAGGTCCGCGACCGCGGGATCGAACCGGTTCGCGGACGTGCGCACGAACCAGCCGCGAAAGTGCTGCAGCAGCAGCGTCCGGGCCGGCGGCAGGGCGCGCAGGGGACGGGAGTCGAACACATAGCGGGCGCGCAGCGTCAGCGCCCGGCCATCGGGTGCCGTGCAGTGAACTTCCGCCCCGTCAGCCACGTCCCGTACCGCGTCCGCCGTCGCGCGCAGGACACGCCCACCGGGGAAACGGGCCAGCCGGGAGTGCACCAGCCGCTCGAACTGCGCGGACCGCAGTATGCGGTAGCGCAGCGGGGCCGGATCAGCGGTGACCTCGCCGCCGTCGGCGCCGTGGACGCGCAGCCGGGACCAGGATGCGCTGACCGCTTCGTCGAAGTCGCCGGTGCCCCGGTCCCAGTAGCACCAGGTCCGTTCTGGCGGCCGCAGCGAACCGTCCGGCGGCTCCACCACGGTCACGGTGGTGGAGCCGGTCTCCGTCAGCCGGTGCGCGAGGCTGAGTCCGGCCGCGCCGCCGCCCACAATGACCACTTCGGACCTGGTGACGAGGTCTGAGGCACGTCGGCTCACCTGGCCCGCCGCTCGACGACGGGCGTTCCGTCCGGGGCCGTACGCAGGAGCTCGGCGTCCGTCGCCGGCGCGTCGGCGACGGCCCTGACGACCTGGCGCGGGTCGCCTCCCGAGGGCATCGGCGGGGCCGTGCCCGCGACGGGCCGGCCGGCGAAACCGCTGTCCGGGTGGCCCGGCCGGATGCCCAGCACCCGGACGCCGGCGCCCCGCGCCTCACGGCGCACGGCACCGAGCCAGGTGCTCAGCGCGGCCTTGGAGGCGATGCAGCCAGCCATCCCCGGCTGCGGGCGCTCCGCCACCACGTCGGTGACGGCGGCGAGCACCGAACCAGGTCGCATGATGCCGAGGGCGGCACGCAAGAACGCTGCGGGCGCGAGGACGCTCACCGCCATCAGGTACTCCGCGACCTCGCCACCGACCTCTTCCGCCTCACCGAAGGCCACCGCCCCGAACGCGATCACGACAGCGTCCAGGCCACCGAGGGCAGCCGAAGCTTCGTGCACCGCACGGGCGCAGGACTCGGGGTCGTGCGCGTCGAACAGGACGGTCGGAGCCCCCGGGTACGACCGGACTGCCCGGTCCAGGCGGTCCGGGTCGCGTCCGGCGAGGGCAGGACGTGCGCCCAGACCGGCCAGTTCGGCTGTGAGCGCACCGCCGAGGACGCCGGTGGCGCCGGCCATCTGCGCACGCGCGCCTTTCATTTCCACGCCTCGCTCCGGGTCGCGGGGACGAATCCCTGTCTCTCTTCCGTGCACTGTTGGTCAGGACCTCCCGGGCGGCCCGTGTGCCCGCCGCCGGCGCGCCCTACACGGATCCGGTCTGCGCCGGTCCTCCCAGGACGGAGCTGGAGACCAGTGCGGTGCCGGGCGGCGCGTAGGTGGGAGCGACCTCGGTGAGCACACAGGTGTTCAGCACCGCTCCGGTGCTGTCGGCGGGCAGACAGAGCGTCCCTCGCACCATGCTCCGCCAGACCAGGTGGAAGAAACGGCCAGAGGTCTGCAGACGGTCCTCCAGGAGCACTCCGGACAGGAAGGGCCGCAGGATGTGGGCGACTGCCGCGTCCGACAGCCCGGCCCGGGACAGAGCGGCCGAGCCACCCGCCGTCCGGCTCGGCTCAGGTCCAGGGCGCAGGCGAGACCGGCACCGACCACGACAGTGTCCGGCGCCCCTGTCCCGCGATGATGAACGGCCATGGTCCCTCCTTCGATGCGATCACCTGTTCAATCGGAGGTCGGGCGCGTCCTCGGGCTTGCCCTATGGGTGGCGCCGCACCGTGAGCGCCCGACACGGCTGTCACACCCCGGACGACAGCATTCGAGCGCTTGACACGTCCGTCCAGCTGATCACGTTCCGTCCACCGATGCCAGGAGCCGCCTCGGCCGGAGGGCCGACGGGCGACGGCACCTCACCCGGACGCGACCGCTTCCACGACCGCGACGGCCTCCGCCAGCCCCGGTGGCCGCGGCAGCCTGGGCACGATCTGCCCGGACCAGCCAGGTCCGAGCGTCAGGACGACCGGCTTCCTACGTGCACCTCGCACGGCTCGCGGTGGTGCGGGACCGCGCTCTACGCCTGGGGCAGCGCCGATGACAAGAACCTGGCGCTGAAGACCCAGACGTTCAGCGGCATGGAATCGACGCCCAACGCCGTCCACGCGGGCGGCAGCGGCGCCGCCGTCACCCCGAACTCGTCCGACCGGTAGCTCGCCTGGGCCGCCGGGGCCGGAGCGGTGACGCTGAGGGCGTCCTGGTGGCCCGCAGGGTCCCCGTCCGGCGTGCCTGAGACGACGCGACAGTTCAGGTCCGACGATGGCGGCTGCCACTCTGGCAGTCGTCCTCACCTTGCCGGGTCCGCCGTCGGAGCCGGCCCCGCCCCCGCCCGACTTCGGACCTGCCACTTCGGTGCGGAACGCTGAGGCGCCCCCGCGCCCGAGCTCCGCGGGGCAACCGGTCGACGTCGCTCACCAGGACGAGCCACCACCCCGGCGCGTTCTGGTGGGCGGCGTCGGCATCGACGCCAGATCATGCCGGTGGGTGTGACCGCCGGTTCCCAGCATGATCAGTCCTCGTGCTGGTACGACTTGTCTACCTGATCGCCACAGGGATCTTCGCGTGGCTGTTCCTGATGACTCGATCCTCTGCGGCCAGGAATGCGGAGGTCGCCCTGCCGGGGCCAGGCTGGCCGGACCGTGCACTGCTCGCCGCCCTGACCCGACTGCTCCCCCGCGCCCTGCGCGAACACCGGAGCGTCCCACCGCGCACCCTGCCGGCCCGGCACCAGCGCCTGATGAAGCAGAAGTGGACGCAACCGCCCTCTACCGGGCGCCCGACCCTGCCCGAGGAGATCCGCGACCTGATCATCCAGCTCGGCACCGAGAACCCTCGATGGGGCTTCCGGCACATGCACGCGCCGTCAGGGCGACCCTGCCTTTGACGAAGGCGATACCTGTGCGTCGCCACGTCGCGGGTTTGTCCCTCTTTGCACATTAGATGCGCGACACATCTACCCCGGGCCGCGCCTATTTCGGGATGGTGCGCTTTTCCAAAGGGCGCACGGCAGGACCTTGGAGGATCCTTCCGTCCGGTGCGAAGCGGGAGCCGTGGCACGGGCACTCCCATGCCTGCTCCGCGTGGTTGAAGGACACGATGCAGCCGAGGTGGGTGCAGCGAGCCGAGACCGCCTGGAGCGAGCCGTTCTCATCCCGGTGGACGGCGCACTGCCGGGTACCCAGGCGCACCACGGCGCCGTGACCCGGCGGGATGTCGTCGGGTGCGGGGCCCGTCACGGGTGACAGCCGGTCGCCGACGAAGTGCCGGGCCACATGGGCCTGATGCTTCAGGAACGACGCCCCCTCGCGGAACACGGAAGCCAGGCGGCGCGGATCGTAGAGGCCGTCCCACGCGACCTCGCGGCCTTTGATCAGGTCGCTGAGCAGACTGCCCGCCATGATGCCGCCGCTCAGGCCCCAGCCGCCGAACCCGGTGGCCACGTAGGTGTGCCGACTGCCGGGGTGGAGCGGCCCGACCAGAGGTACGGAGTCGGTGGAGTCGTTGTCCTGCGTGGCCCAGCGGTGGGTGAACGTGAGGCCGGCGAAGTGGTCGTCGGCCCAGGCGGACAGCCGGGCGAACCGCTTCTCGACGTCCGCGGTGCCGGGGACGAAGTGTTCCCCGGTGACGATCAGCAGGCGTCTGCCGTCACGGTACGGCGCGCTGCGCACGGAGCGTGTGGCCTGCTCCGGCGTGATGTACATGTCGCGCGGGGCGCGGTCCTCGTCGATGGTCGCGGCGACGACGAGTTCACGGCGTGAGCCGAGGCGGGTGAACAGCAGGGCCCGGTCGAAGACGGGGTAGTGCGTGGCGATCACGACCTCGTTGGCGTGGACCGACACACCGGTGTCGGTCCGCAGGACGCAGGGTTCGCCCTCGGTGAGGCCGACGACACGTGTTGCTTCGTACACCGTGCCGCCGCGCCGGCGCAGGTCGTCGGTGAGCGCCAGCAGGTACTTGCGGGGATGGAACTGCGCCTGCCCGCTCACCCGGACCGCGCCGGCGACCGCGAAGGGCAGTTCGGTATCGGTGATGAACTCGGCCGGAAGACCCGCCTCACGTGCGGCTTCGGCCTCCGCCCGCAGCTCCCCGGTGCGCTGCGGATCCTCGGCATAGGTGCAGGCCGCCGCCTCCTCCCACTCGCAGTCGATGCCGAGTTCGTCGACGATCTCGGAGGCGTGCCGGATCGCCGCGGTCTGGGAGCGTGCGTACAGGCGTGCGCCTTCGGGGCCGCGGGTGCGGCGCAGGTGGTCGTACACCAGGGTATGCAGAGCGGTCAGTTTGGCCGTCGTGTGGCCGGTGACCCCGGCGGCGACACGATCGGCCTCCAGGACGGCAACCTCGCGTCCCTGCCGGACCAGCTCCCAGGCCGTGCTGAGTCCGGCGATGCCACCGCCGACCACGGCGACGTCGACGGTGAAGTCACCGGACGGCGGGCTAGCGAGGTCGCCGGGCGGAGCGGACTCCAGCCAGTAGGACCCCTGGATTCCTGTCTCGGCGTTCATGGCGGCCGAGTGCCCCTCGTGGTGCGCGATACGCACGATATGGCGTGCCGCCCGCCGCAGGCTCGCCAGCGGCCTGCTCTCCCGTCCGCCCACGCCCGCGAGGCATGGCCCAGGGCGGATCCGTGAAAGCCGGGAGGCGGCTGTGTGCGGTGTCGCCTCCGGTGCCTCGGCTGCCACCGGAGGCGACGGGTGGACCGGACGGGGTACGCCGGGAATGCGACCAGCGGTCCGGTGTCGCGCCAGCGGTCTCCCAAAGCCGCTGACGGCCACGGTCCTCGCGCCGGCGGGCGGCGCGGGCAGGCGTTCATACGGCGATCACGGGCAGGGCGACAAGGCGACAGGGAATCTCGGTGTCCCCGTTGAGGTGGTAGCTGGCGCACACCCGGTGATAGCCGTCAGCTATCTGCAGAGGGTGGTCGAGGTTCAGCTCGCCGCGTACCAGGAGGATCGGTGAGAGTGGCTTGCCCTTCCTGGCATGTTTCAGGTCCTTTGCGACCTCGGGGTCATCTGCGGGAAGCAGTTGCAGTCGGGCCGCACGCAGGATGTCCTTGGCGCGATGCCGCACCGTCGGCGCCTGCGAGAACAGCGCGGTGAGGACATCCACGAGAGCCGGAGCTGCCGTCAGTCGCAGAAATGACTCGGCTGCCGGGTAGTCGTGCCCTGTCGGGGCATCGGCCCAGCTCACGGTTACATCCTTCGCCATAGCACGTCCCTCCGACATGTCGACGATCAGCGAGTCGACGACTGCTGGTCGCAAAATGTCCGCCCACCGGCCCGTTGCGAAAACCGCGAGAGGCGGGTAGCAGGTCGGGGCCGGGGGCCACGCGGGTGCCCGACGGTCGTGCGGGGCACCTGGCCACATTTTCGGCTACCAGTAGTGCCGTCGCCCGCCGACCGCATGCCCCACAGAGCCCAGGACCCACAAGATCGCTCCAATCACGACCAAGGCGATTCCAATGGTCCACAAAATGGAGATCCCGGCCAGGAACCCAATGACGAGAAGAATGACCCCCAGGACGATCATGGCATCCTCCGATCTCGCACGAATACCCTCCTTCCCACAGTGGTCCTCGGCTGTCCCCACGGCAACCGCTCCCGGATCAGCTGACCTCCTGGCGCCGCTGCTCGGCCCTCACACGGTTGGACCGTTACCCAGGAGGGAACATATATGAACAAAAGACCCTAGATACGGGTGCCCGCGAGAGCCGCTGAGAGGACTGGTCATGAGGCTGGGCAAGAAGACCGCGCATTCCGCGGAAAAGGAAAAGGGAAAGGTGAAGAAAAGGACCGGAAAGGCCGCCGGCGACCGTTCCCTGGAGGCCAAGGGGAAGGGTGAGCAGGCCAAGGGCGGTCTCAAGCAGGCCGGGCAGAACATCAAGGGCGCTTTCAAGCGCTGACAGAGCACTCCGGATCCCCGGTCGGCCAGAGTCTGCCGGAGGGGATGCCGGACCCTCTGGCCCGGCGGGCTGGTGGCCGCCGCTCGCGCTGGACGTCTGCGCGGGCGGCGGCCAAAGCGTGCCCGGGGCTGCGACTTCGGAGTGCGCGGCGGGGCCGGCGGTCAGGCGTTGAGCAGGCGGTCGAAGAAGGACCCCCCAAGGCGCGGTAGTGGACCATGGCGCTCCGCAGTTCCTCGGTTGAGGTGTTCCTGTCTCCGGCGCGACGGTTGATCTCGTGGGCAATGCGGTAGTGCTGCAGCGTTTCGGCGTGTTCAACCGAGAGATCGCGCTTCTGTTGCTCGTATCCCTCGGTCGGGTAGCCGCGCTCGCCATCAGCGTGGTCACGAGCTGGCCCGCCTCGCCCACGGCCCGGTCAGGACCATGCACGAAGTGCTCCTGCACGATCCCGGTGGATTGCCGACGAGGCGTGAAGGCCACCGGCCCCAGGGAGGGTTTGCCGGTTGTGCAGCGGTCTTCGCGCTACTGCACCATCACACCCGCGCTCACCCCTTGGCCCGCCGCCGCGTCGGCGATCGCCCCGGCCTCGGCTCGCACAGCTACGTAGTCGCATGACGCCCATGGCGAACGTGTCTCAGGTGTACGTCCGCGTATACGCAGAGTCGACCGCAGCCCCAGAGTGTCAGGGCCATCCTCGCCCTGCGTGGAGCACGCCCGGCGCGCAACCGAGAGATCTCGTGGCACCGGGGTACCCATCCGGGTGGCCGGTCCCTCATCACCTCGACGGCCCGCAGTCCCAAAGGAGCACCGGATGCCATTGCCAGCAGGGCGGGGAGAGCTGTCCACCGCGCTCGTCGACGCCCTCCTGGGCGCGCCCGGGGAGGCGACGCTGCCCGCGGGCCGCCCGCTGCGGGAGGCGGATCCGTACGGGGACGACCTGCAGCTCGGGCTCTATCTCTGCTACGAGCTCCACTACCAGGGTTTCGCCGGGGTGGACGACGGCTGGGAGTGGAATCCAGACCTGCTCCAGCTGCGCCAAGCGCTGGAGCAGCGTTTTCTCGCTGCGCTGCGCGCCGACGCCACCAGACACGACGAGGTGGCGACCGCCCTGGAGGGGCTGCTGGTGGAGTCGGGCGAGGACGTGGGAGTGTCGCACTATCTCAGGGACGAGGGGGAGCCCTGGCAGCTGCGTGAGTACATCGCCCAGCGTTCGCTCTACCAGCTCAAGGAGGCTGATCCGCATGTGTGGGTGATCCCGCGGCTGCGAGGTGAGGCCAAGGCGGCCATGGCGGCGGTGGAGTACGACGAGTTCGGCGCCGGACGCGGGGAGCGCGTGCACGCGGAGCTGTTCGCCAACCTGATGGCGGGCCTGGGTCTGGACCCGACGTACAACGGCTACCTGGACGCCGCGTCGGCGCAGATGCTGGCCGTGGTCAATCTGATGTCGCTGCTGGGACTGCACCGCGCGTTGCGCGGCGCTCTGGTGGGGCACTTCGCGACGGTCGAGATCACCTCATCGCCCTCCTCCGACCGGCTGGCCCAGGCGCTGCGCCGCATGGGAGCGGAGGAGGCGGTCGTGTTCTTCTACACCGAGCATGTCGAGGCCGACGCGGTGCACGAGCAGGTCGTGCGCCATGGCGTGGTCGACGGCCTGCTGCGGGACGAACCGGGGCTGGCCCCCGATGTCGCCTTCGGAGTCGACGCCACCGTCTTCCTGGAGGACCGGCTCGCGAGTCAGCTTCTGGGCGCTTGGCGCGACGACCGCTCCTCACTGCGTATTCCGCTGTGACCTCGGCGGACGGCGGCGGTGGCTGGTGTCGCACCACGGATAACGCGCGCTGCGGCCGCACAGACACACCGCAGCCGTGAAGCGGTCAGAGCGGACCACGCGGCCGTCCGGCAGGGCCACCTCGACGGGACCTTCGATCAGCATCGGGCCGTCCGTTTCAAGCGTCACCCGCACGACAGGCTCAGGGCTGTCGTACCTCCACCGCTCCGCACGCGTCCCGTCGCTGTCGTTGCGCTCGTTCGGCACGGATCACCACCAGCTCTTCGGTTTCTTCGCCCGGTTCGATCAGCCCGCGGCCCTCCAGCCACGCGGCCCGCTCGCGCAGCACCGGTCCGAACGGGATGAGGCGGCGGTCCACCACGGCCGCCCGCATATCCGCCTGCCCCAGCCGCCTCACGGTTCCTTCGACGCCGCACAGCGCGGAGTGAACCAGAAGGAGCACACCTCCAAGGCGCAGCAGCGGTGGCGCGTCCCGGCAGATCCGGTCGACCAGTGCCCGGCCGTCGACACCGGCGTTCCACGCCACGGCGCGGCCGCGGCGGGCGCCCGGAGAGGGCACGTAGGGGGGATTGGCAACGATGAGATCGAAGCAGCGGTCAGCCACCGGGGTCAAAAGATCCCCGCGCATCACTTGGATCCGCAGCCCCTCCAGCCGGGCGTGGAGCCACGCCGTCGCCACGGCCAGGGCCGAGACATCGACCGCGGTCACCCGCCCGGCACCGCGCCGGGCCGCAGCGATGGCCAGGGCACCGCTACCGGTCCCGACGTCCAGGACGGCGGTGTCCTCGGTGATGTTCTCGCGGCGCAGCGCTTCGGTCAGCAGCCACGTGTCATGCTGCGGCGCGTACACCCCTGGAGGGGTCATCAGCACCATGCGCCATGAGTACCCAGAGATGGCGCCGAGCCACCGGTTTCGCGTGGTCGGCCCTGGCGCGCGGCTCCATGTCCAGTGCCGCGTTCGCGGCAGGAGCCATCATTTCCGTGGGTAACACACCCCAGGAAACCGCTCTCACGCCCGATGGGGCCCGCGCGTATGTGGTCAACTGTGGCTCGAACACGGTAAGTGTGATCGACACCGCCGCCGGCGCCGCCACCATCGGCGTCAGCGCCCAGTCGCGCTTCGTGGCCGTGCGCCCGGACGGCTCCCATGCGTATGTGGCGAACGCCGACCCTGACACGGATGGCGCCCGCACCGCAGCCTGGTCGCACGCCGCCACGCGGCCGCCTCCCGCCCCAAGCGTCAGGGAAGGCCACGCACGATGCGCTCCGTCAGGCCGGGATCGACCCGGCACCCGAGCGGGCCTGCAGCACGTGGGCCGACTTCCTGCGCTCCCCGGCCGATGCCCTGCTGGCCTGCGACTTTTCGGAAACAGCCACAACCTGGTCATGGACCTTGAGGACGCGGGCTGCCGGGCGCGGTTCCTGATCCGGGACCGGGACGGGAAGTTCCCCGCCATCCGAAGGCAGCCACTCACGGGGTGCCGGTGGCGGAATCGGCGTCCGCACCCATGCGGTGGAATCAGGTGCGGTGGCGGCCGGCGGACCCGACGGGCCCCGATGCCGTACCTGCGGCTTCCTGCCGTCCTTGTTGAGGAGGAGGCGGCCGTCAACGACGCGAGCGCCGCCGCGGTTTCTCCTTCTCTTCGGCCTCATCCTCCACGTCCTCAGGCTCCTCTTCTTCCTCGGCTTCTTCTTCCTCGTCCTCGCCCTCTTCCTCCTCATCCTCCTCTTCTTCCTCGCCTTCGGGCTCTTCTTCCTCCTCCACGACCTCACCCTCGTGCACCGTGCCCCGCCAGCCCTCGATCTCGTCGGGTTCAAGCAGCACCTCGGTCATGAGATGGCGACGGAAGTGCTTGAGCTCAAGACGCGCGCGGCGGCCCTGGGCCCGCCAGATATTTCCGGTGCGCTCGAAGAAGCCCTGGGGGTAGTACTGGAGGACCAGCAGGATCCGGGTGAGATCTGGAGCTATCTCATGGAAAGTCACCGCCCCGTTCACATGGCCCTTCTCAGCCCGCGACTGCCAGATGATCCGCTTGTCCGGCACCTGTTCGAGGATCTCGGAGCGCCACTTGCGATGGGACCAGAAAACCTGGGCCTTCCACTCCATTTCCGTGTCGGACTCCTGTTGGACGTCCTCGACCTTCTTCATGTAGCTGGGAAAGTCCTCGAACTGGGTCCACAGGTCGTAGGTGAGGGACACGGGGGCACCGACGTCAATCTGTTCGACGATGTTGGTGACCTTCAGCTTCTTGTCCTTGCCGCCACCACCGCCGCCGCCGCCGAGGCCCGGTATGGCCTCCTTGGCTTTGTCCATGACCTTGTCCTTGGCCTTGCCCAATCCGGCCTTCACCATGGGTTTCACTACGGCACCGAGTCCGCCTCCGGAACTGCCGTCCCCGCCGATACTGCTCACCGATGACAGGGCTTTCTCACCCAGTGCGGTGAGGAGATTCTGCGCTTCCTGCTTCAGACGGTCGGTGGGCAGCTGCTTGGCGAGGGTGCCGACCCCGCCCGTGTGCTGGTTGTCCGGTTTCTCAGCCATGCCCCATCACCCTCGGCTCCGTCCGGACCCTCCGGCCTCGGTCTTCTTTTCGTGCTCGGCCGGATGGTCAGCTGACTTCTTCGATTTGCCGGCTCGGGACCGCCCCTCGTCCTCGGGTCCCTTCTGCGATTCGGCTTCATCCCCCCGTGCGTGGTCCCCCTGTGACGACGACTCATCCGGCTCCTGGCCATTCGGGCCGGGACGCAACGCCAAGGCCCGCTCCCCCAGGGCGTCACTCAGGGAATTCATTCGATTGCTTATTGTCGATATGGCTGCCGAGCGCCCCGCAGTCATCAACTCACCGCGAAGCTCCTGGCCGAGTCGGCCGAGCCCGGGGGACTTCGCCTGCCCCCCATCGGCCACATCGCCGCCGGACAGGAAGCGTCTCCCGGCCGTCAGTCCTGCGAGGGTGATAGCCCAGCGCATCTTGTGCGTGCGTCCGACGAGGTAACCGCCGGTGAAAACCAGGGCAGCCTGGATGTTCTTCATGCTCGCTCCTCCTCCCGCCACAAAGACGAGGCCGTCAATCAGGTCATATAAGCAAGTATGGTGCATATCGTTCGATCGCGGCATGTGGCCATGCCTCGGGAGCCATGGATGCACCACGCCGCTACCGGATCCGAGGCCGTCACACTCAGGCCGCAAGCGTCAAGGCTGGGCCAGCTACCGGCCGCTGACGTTCGCGTGGCGCATCGCGACTGCGGAAGAACGTTCCCACCATGCCCCCAAAGGACCCACTTCGCGACCAGACTGACAACGAGTCGGACAGTGGCGGTCGAGGGCCCGAAAATATGGCGCGCAACCACGCGGCCAAAGCCCCGTTCGCTGACCGGAGCTGTCGGCTCCGGTGGCGGGGTGTAACCGTCAGCAGGGAGAACAGCGACCGCTGCACGACAGATCATGAAACCGTGCGTCGAGTGCGCAGGCGCGCCCAACGCAGGGCACGGCCCAAGGCGAGGTCGTGGTGGCCAGGCTTATGATGAAGCCGAGGGATCGTTGTGACCAGTCGCCACATGAGCCGGCTCCTCCCTCGTCCTCGACGAAGACGACCCGCGGGCACGTCAGCCCTGGCCGGCGCCGCTCGCGCGCTAGCGGACTCCCACAGCGGGGACCTGCTGGAAGCGTTGCCGACTGAGAACACGGCATCCCCGTGACGTCCCGGCCCTGCCCCCAGACCGGCACACGACCCGGGAACTCGTTCGTTTCGTTCTCGAGGGCACCCCTGGTCGTTTCGCTCGCCCCGCGTCACTCGCCACGGAGGGGGAACCCGGAGGTGACCCCGAGAGGGAACACCCTAAGGAGCAACCGTCATGATCAAGAAGCTGCACGACATGGGCCTGCGCAGCGAGCACGCCTACACCGCCGCCGTCGCCTCCATCGGACTCTCCGTGCTCACCTGGGCCGCCTCCCTGCGTGCCGAACCCGGCGCGGGACTCGACCGTGCCGACCGCTGGGGCATCTACGTCGGCGAGTGGGCGCCCACATTCTTCGGCCTCGGCGTCGCCCTGTCGCACTACGAGCAGGAAGAAGGCTCGCTGTTGGAGAAGGCACACACGGATGGAGAGCGAAAGCGGCAGATGACAGGCACTGCTTAGCAGGACCCCTCGGCCACACCAAAACCGAGGGGGGTAGGGGTCCGGTCGCCGCGGCGCCATGTGGGCCGACTCGAACCGGCGACCTCGGACTCACAGGACGCGCTGCCTTGACCGGCTGGCGGACGGGCACGCTGCGGCGCGGTACGGCTGGGTACGGCGCTAGCGTTGTGGGAGTGCCCCGCCGCGGGAAAACGCCAAGTGTTTTGCCGCGACTTGAGCTTGCGTCGATACGCCAACCCAGACAGCCAGGCAGGGGGCTCACTGTATCTTTCGCAGAATGGCGGGCGAGGGCGGCCGTCGAGTCTCTGCCCCATCTGACGCACTTGGCGCCGCTGCGGGTGACGCTGCTGGCGGCTGCGGCACGAGCGGGTGCGGGAGTGCCGGGCCCGCGCGTGCCAAGGATGTGACTATAATGCGGAGCCCACTCCTGTCCCATCAGCGAGACGGCCTCCGCGCGGAGTCGGCCACTGCCGCATCAGCACAGTCGGCTGCCCGCAGTGACCGCGTGCTCGACGCCGCGGACGCCACCGCGTGACATTGTCCGGAGGTCAACCACCGGCGCCCGCCGTACCCTGGGATGGACGTGCACTGCCCCCCTTTCCGGACTCGGCAGGGAGTTGACGCATGGCTGTACGGCACCAGATGATCCGCCGCAGTCCCGAAGCGGTGTGGGCGGTGCTGGCGGACGGTACCCGCTACGGTGACTGGGTCGTCGGTACCTCGCGGACCCATCCCACCGCCGGAACATGGCCCCGGACCGGATCACGCATCGTCTATACAGTGGAACTCGGCCCGTGGAAGGGCAGCGGAGAGACCATCGCCCGGCGCAGCGAGCCACCGCACGTTCTGGAGCTGGAGGCCATCAGCGGATGGCTCGGCACTGCCAGGATCGCCCTCGAACTGCGCCCGTGGGGCGAGAACACCATGGTGATCTGCGACGAGCATCCGCTGCGCGGGGTCGCCGGGAAGCTACACAACGCGGTGGTGGACGCTCTGATGCAACTACGCCACCGCAGCATGCTCAGCCGGCTCGCCGAAGTGGTCGAACGTCACGAGCCTCCCGGACAGTGTGAACGCGGCCACGACACGTGCGACCCTACGGAGCGGTAGCCGGTCGGCCGGGAGCGGCCGAATCGCTGGTAGACACCGGTGGGCGGCAAGGATTTGGCGCAAACTGTCCGTGGAAGGCCTGGCTCACCTGGGCGTCAACGGCCGCTGGCCCGCACGGGTGCGCGCACGGCCAGATCTCCGACCCTGGCATCCGGCAGCGCTCGGGCCACATCGGCGAGCGCGCTGGTGTCACCGGCCGCAGAGCCGCCCCCCGTTGTCTTCTCCACGGCTCCGCAATGCAGCCCCCGACCTCCGGGCCCGAACACGCTGCCAGGTGGCCTGTCTGCCAGGGCTGACGGTGCGGCGGATCGCCGACCTCTACCCCGGCGAGGCCAAGACCGACGCCACGACGCCCACGTGATCGCGGTCGCAGCCCGCGCCCCGGACGTGGACACCCGGGCGGTAGAGCCGGCGTGATCCTGGCTGGTGGCCAGCCGATCCTCCGCGGACGACCGCACCCAGACGGACGAACTCTGAAGCCGATACGTGGCCGCGCGTAAGGCAACCGGCCCGCATCGCGGGCGAGGGCTGGTACTCAGTGGCGGGCTGGGGCGATGTGGATGCGGGTGGTGGCAGTGAGGCGGTCGCTTTCGAGGGCGTGGCGGAGTTGAGCCAGTGCCTGGTGGATGTGCCGGTTCGCGGCGCCTGGGTCGGTGTCGGCGGTGAGGGTGACGGTCAGTGTCAGTCGTGGAACGGTGGCGGCGCCGGTGAGGGTGGCCTTGGCCCGTCGCACGTAGGGGCTGGCGGTCAGGTCCTCCTCGAGTGCTTCGGTGGCGGCCCGGGCGGACAGATGAGTGGCGCCGTGGCGAGGGTCGGGCTCGGCATTGATGTGGTGGATGGCGTCGGTGTGGGCCTGGGCGGCGAGCCACCACAGTGCGAGGAGTGCGAGCAGGGCGGCGCACGCGGCGACGGCGGCCCAGAACCACCAGTGGTCCGCGGCGTAGCGGCGAGCCTGCTCGTCGATCAGTGGAGCGTGGGATGCCCCGAGCAGACCGGGGCGAAGGTCGAGGCCGCGGGCGAGTGCGGCGCCGCCGCCCGCGGTGAGCACGAGGCCGACCGCGAGGAGCGCGATGCGGTTGGCGCGGGCGGTGGGGCGGCGCATCGGGCTCACTCCTCTCGTCCTCGTACGGTGGTGCGGACGTGAAGTGGTCTCATGGGTGACAGTTCGTCGAGGCGGTCGGTGACGGCCTGCCGGACCCGCTGGGGGAGGTCGCCGACGTCGTGCAGCGGGCTGTCGGCGTTCACGTGTACCCGCCTCCGGCGCAGTCGTACGTGTGCGCGGTCGATGCCGTCCATGCCGCCGACGGCGGCGGTCAGACAGCGGCGCAGCCCGGCGCGGGTGATGCCGACCGTTGTGTGGGGATCCTCGGACCGCAAGGCGATCATCCGGGGACGGCCGGGCGCCAGCGCCAGCGCGACCAGCAGTACCCCGACGGCGAGGATCGCGGCGGCTGCGGCGAGCACGGCGGGATCGTCCCACCGCAGATCGCGGCCTGCCCGGGTCAGCCATGTCACCGGCAGCACCTGTGCGTCGCGGTTGATCAGGCTCGCGACGACCTGGATGGTGGCCAGGAGCGCGACGGCGGCCAGCAGGGCGGCGATCAGGACGGCCGGGAGGGTCCGCCTGGGCCGGAAGGCACGTATCGCTGCCCGTCGGCGCTGTCGGTCGACCGCCTGCGGGGGCGCGGACGGCGCTTCGTGGTCCACGGTGGTGCGGGGAGCCGCAGGGTGGGTGAGGCGGGCGACGTCGATGTCGACTTCGCGCACGTCCAGGCCGGTCAGCTCGCCGATGCGGGCAGCGACGCGCTCCCGCACGCGGCGGCTCACCTGGCGGATCGGCGCCGGGTATGCCACCGACACCGTCATCGCCACGGTGGCCAGGTGCCCGTCCACGTGGGCCGTGGCCTGGGGGGCGGGCAGGGCCTTGGCCCGCCCGAGCGGCACCCCGAGCAGCCGACGCGGCGCCCCGCCGGCCTGGTCCACTTCGGTGACGGCGCGCACGGCGATCCGTTCCAGCACCCGATCGGCGATCTCAGTGTGCCCGCGGGTCTCCGGCGGCCCGAGCGCCGCCGGTGGCGTCGGCGCCAGATCTGTGGTCACGACCGCCTCCGGCCGCCCAGCAGGCCGCTCAGATCGTGTTCACCGGCCACGGCCCGGCCCGCGAGGAGTCCGACGGCGCCGAGAACGAGCACGATCAAGAAAGCGGTCAAGCCACCGAAGGCTCCGGCGAAGCCCAGCGCGGTCCCGAATCCCAGGCCGATCGCTGTAGCCCACTGCGTTCCGTCCATGTCACTCACTTCATTTCCCTCGTCTGAACTTGTGCCGCATCGCGTCAGCGCACGCGCCGCGCTCGACGGCGCCGGTGGCGCCGCCACCACCGGGCGGCCAGCCACAGTCCGCCCCGGCTGCGGAACACGCGCACCCGGACCACCTCGGAACAGCGCGGCGCCGCGACAGCGGTGCGCCAGCGGCTCAACCCTGCGATGAACTCCTCTGGATCGCCGCCGACGTCCGGGTGGTGCAGGCGCACCCAGGCCCGGAACGCCTGCCGCTGCGGTGTGGGGTGCGCGCTCATCTGAGCGTCTCCCGAGCGGCGCTGTCGGGGAGTTCGATGTCGTCGATGCACACCTCCACCTGTGTGTCGGGCATCAGCCCGTGGACCGCGGCCCGTACTTGTGCGGCGACCTCGGTCACCGGCGTACCGAAGACCGCGACCACCTCGACCTTTACCTCGGTGTCGCGGACGGCGACCCCGGCCACGGTGCTGCCCGGCAGGTAGGTGGCAACCGGCCCGTCGGCCAGGGCCGCTACCGCCGGGCAGTCGGCCACCGCGGTGGCGATCCGGCCGGCCAGCCGGCCGACCTCGCCCGTATCCCGGCCGGGGGCTGGACGTGTCGGATGTGTGCGATGTGCCGGATGTGTCATTGGACGCGGGACTCCGCCGACTCGGCCGGTTCATCACCGGGCATGTGGATGTCGCCGACGGTGATGTTGGCCTCGGTGACCTCCAATCCGCACATCTTCTCCACCGCGGTGACCACGTTGCGGCGAACCCCCGCGGCCAGGTCCGGGATGGACACCCCATAATCGACGATCACATCGAGGTCGACCGCGGCCTGGCGTTCACCCACCTCGACCGCGACCCCCTGGGTGATGCCGGGGCCGACCACTCCGGGCAGACGCTCGCGCATCGCGCCCAGCGCACGGGACACGCCGGCGCCCATCGCGTACACGCCCGGCACCTCACGGGTCGCCATCCCCGCGATCTTGGCCACGACCACATCCGCGACCGACGTCCTGCCCTGCTCGCTCACCAGCTCCGCGGACCCCCGCGCCGTCACGGAACGGGCCCCTTCGGACTGCTCACTCGACTTGACCGTCGTCTCTTTCATCTGTGTGTTCACGGCGCCGTTCTCCGTTCCGTGCGAGCTCATTACCCGCATCACTCAAGAAGACACAGCCGACCCGGGGATCCTCACGCCCGTCATGGGATGTACCTCACGCGAAAGTGGTTCGTAGCCTCCCGCCGGGGCACTCGCACAAGGTGACCTCCGAGGCGGAGGACGGCGTTCTTGTCGCCCGCGCCCGTGACGGTGACACCGCAGCCTTCGAGGACCTGGTGCGCCGCTACGCCACTCGGGTGTACCGGATTGCGCTGCGCATCGTGGGAGACGCCGACACCGCGGAGGACGCCGCCCAGGATTCCTTCATCACCGCCTGGCGCTGCCTGCACGAAATCCATGCGGAGCAGGCGTTCGCCGCCTGGCTGTACCGCATCGCCGCGACCCGCGCCGTCAACGTCGCCCGCGCCCGACGCCCCGAGACCAGCCTCGAAGAGGAGGCCTTGCCGCCGTCCCGCACAGCCGGCCCCGCACAGCAGGCCGTGGCCGCCGAGCTACGTGCCGCGCTGACCAGCGCCCTCAGACGGCTCACCCCGGAGCAGCGCGCATGCTGGGTGCTGAGAGAACTGGAAGGCATGTCCACCAACGAAATCGCCCACACCGTCCACACCAGCCCGGATGCCGTCCGTGGTCGCGTCCACCGCGCCCGTGCCCGGCTTGCTCAGGAGCTCACGCCATGGCGATGAACCATCCAACTGCTGACCGGTTGCCGAGCGGCACCGCCATCGACACACTCCGTGAGGCGACCGCCGCGCTGACCGCCGAACCGGTCGAGCGCCCCCCGGGCTTCGTCGCATGTGTCATGGTCCGGATCCGCCAAGAACCGCGCCGCTTCCGCAAGCTGCCGCTCCCCGCAGAACCTCCGCACCGTCTGTCCATCACCGAACACGCCGCCGCTACTCTCCTGTCCGCCGCCACCAGCAGCGTCCCCGGCACCACCGGCCGAGGCTGCCGCTTCCCCACCCCTGGAGACCCCACCCACGTGGCCGTCAGCATCAGCCTCCGCTACGGCCAGCACGCCTCCACCACCGCCCACCGGGTACGCGCCGCCCTGCACGCAGCCGCGGCCACCCAGCTCGGTCTTCGCCTCCTCCGCATCGACATCACCATCGATGACGTCCACCCACGTCTCTGACCGCCATAAGCATGATCACCAACCCCCGCAGACGATCAGCTGGCCGTTCTGAATGGATACAGTCGTGGCAGTTGTCGAACGACGGTTTTGCGCCTGAAGGGTGTCAATATTCCGATCAGGCCGCTGAGCTGGGCGTTTCCTGTGGATGGTGAGGCTGTGGGTGCCGAAAAGTCGGCTCTTGCAAGATTTTCGTGATGGGGTGACAGTGCGTCATCTTGGTGTCATCGTGCGGAGTGTGTGACGAGCTGCTGGGCATCGTGTTCCCGTACCTGGAGAAGGTGCTGGTGGAGCGGGTGAGCCTTGAGGGTGAGAAGGTCGAGGTTTGGGCGCGTACCCGGGAGGGTGTCGCGTTGCCGTGTCCGGACTGCGGGGTGTTGTCGACGCGGGTGCACAGTCGCTATCGGCGTCGTCTGGCCGATGTGGCGGTCGGTGGCCGTCCCGTCGTGATCCATCTCGGTGTGCGACGCATGTTCTGTGATGAGCCTGGCTGTCCGCGGCAGACGTTCGCCGAGCAGGTGGACGGGCTGTCCGTGCGGTATGGGCGCTATACGCCGCTGCTGCTGGGGCTGCTCCAGGCGGTGGGGCTGGCACTGGCCGGGTCCGCCGGGGCGAGGCTGCTGGCGGTCCTGCACATGGCGGTGAGCCGGGTGACCCTGTTAGCGCTGGTGATGGCGTTGCCGGACCCGGACTGGAAGGTTCCCCGGGTACTGGGTGTCGACGACTTCGCTCTGCGTAGGGGCGGAGTGTGGGACACGGTGCTGGTGGACGGGACAACGCGGCGGGTGCTGGAGTTGCTGCCCGGCCGGGACGCCGAGCCGCTGGCCACGTGGCTCCGGGATCACCCTGGGGTGCGGGTCATCTGCCGTGACCGGGCAGGTGCCTATGCCGAGGCTGCCACCCGCGCCGCGCCGGCAGCCGTGCAGGTCGCGGACCGCTGGCACCTGTGGCGCAACCTCGGACAACACGTGGAGAAGGACATCGCCCGCCACCGCGGATGCCTGCACCGAGCGGCCACGGACCGAACACCTGCAGACCGGACCGGACTCGAAGATCTGCCTGCGCAGGCCCTGTCCGCTCAAGGAGCGCTGGAGGCGCGCACCCGCCGCCGTTACCGCGAGGTCCATGCCCTGCTGGAGCAGGGTTGGGCGCTGAAAGAGATCGCCCGTGAGCTGCGGCTGAACCACAAAACCGTGCAGACCTTCGCCCGGGCTGAACACGTGGAAGAACTCCTCGCTCACGCCGCCGGTCGTCGCCCCAGCAAACTGGACCCACACCGCGACTACCTGCACCAGCGATGGGCCGAAGGGTGCCACTCGCCCACAGCACTCCACCAGGAACTCACCCAGCGGGGCCTGCAGTGCAGCATCCGGCTGGTCACCCGCTACCTGCGCACCCTCCGAGCGAACGGAGCCCTGCCCACCCCGGAACCTGCCCCGCCTCCAACCCGACGGCTCGTCGGCTGGATCATGCGCCACCCCGCCACCCTGAACCCCGATGACCAGCAGCGTCTTAAGACCGCACTGGCAGCCTGCCCCGAGCTGAACGCCCTGCACCAGCACGTCCAGGCCTTCGCCCAGATCATGACCAGACGCAACGGCCGACACCTCAACACCTGGGTGCACCAGGTCCGCAACCAAGACCTCCCCTCACTCAAAGCCTTCGCGACCGGACTGGACAAGGACTGGAACGCCGTCACCGCCGGCCTCACCCTCGACTGGAACTCCGGCATGGTCGAAGGCACCGAAAACAAGATCAAAATGCTCAAACGCCAGACCTACGGCCGCGCCAGCCTCGCACTCCTCCGCAAACGAGCCCTACTCACCTGACAACGCTCACCGACCGTCACCGCATCACGAAAATCTTGCAAGAGCCGAAAAGTCCATCCGCGCAGGTGAAAGAACGGATCACGTTGTCTTGCCGACGGCGGGTGGGCGGTGTTCTTCCGGCGCGTCGGCGTTGACCGACATAATGATCAATTGCGAACGCCTTCGCCGCACTACGGCTGCTGCCGCTGAGCGACCGGGACAAGGAAGTGGAGATCCTGGCGCTGCGGCACCAACTCGCCGTGCTGGAGCGGCAGCTCGGCGGAGCCCGCCCCCGGTTCGCGCCCGAGGACCGCACTTTCCTCGCTGCCTTGCCCCATCGCCTTCCCAATCAGCGCCTCCGTCGGCTTCGACTGCTGGTGACGCCGGACAGTGGTAGCGCAGTGGTATCGGCTTCCGCGCCGGCAAATCCACGGTGCGGCCCGGGGGTTCACCCGAACCGGCGACCGCGGTGGTGTTGCCTTCGCGCCCGGGTCCCAGCGCTCGCTATGAGGGATCGGTTCCGGAGTCCCCCCGACCGGTGCGCCCTGGCGCAAGGGTGCGTGCCTGGAGGTAGGCGGTCCAGTCGGTGGTCGCACGGCGGCGCCCCAGGTCCTTCGCGACCTCAGCGACCGTCTTGCCGGTCTCCGTCACGATCCGTACGGCTCCCTCACGGAACTCCGGCTCGAACTTCCGTCGCTTCTCCGCCATGACTCCCAACTTCCCCTGCGGTCACGGACTTCACGCTACGAGGGGAAAGACGCAGTTCCTCGGAGGCTGAGTTGGCACAATTCTCCAACATAAAACGAGCGGGGACTCAACTGATTACCGACCAGATAGTCGGCCCTGCTGCAGTACCGATCAGGTGGCCGACTCCGCCGCAGCCGAGCCGCGCTATTACACTGAAATGGCCGACATTGTCCTGACTGATCGCGACCCCATAGCCAGGCAGGTGCTCGCGGCGGTGCTCGTGGAAGCCGATGGGATTAACCTCGTGGCCTCCGTGGACAGCCGTCAGCCAGTCCGCACATGGCCTATTCACCGCGCGACGGTGGTGTTTCTGTGCATTGCACCGGAAGACGACCTGCACGATATCCTTTCCGCGCTTTCAGCGACCTGCGCGCGCGTACTTGTGGTTAAAGAGCGTTTTGCCCCGGCAGTGGTATTTGGTGGCGCTTTAAGGGGTGAGTGGGTCCGAAGGTGGTCACTGCGCGATCTCCCCGAAGCTGATGGCCTGCCATTTCTCGCCGATGTCAAGGAAACGGCACCGGCATTCCCCCGGACGTCGAGCACACACGTGCCAGTCGTAACAGTCAACCCACGTTGATTCGACCGCTGAAATCCCTGACTCAAACTTATTGACATAAAAACCGCAACATATGATCATGACCACATGAAGGAACTGCCGAGGTTACCGTTCGACAACCCAGCCATGCTCGGCATCGCGCCCCAGATGCGCGCACTGCAGCAGGAGGGGCCGATCACCAGGGTACGGACCGCGGGTGAAGACGCCTGGCTGGTCACCCGCTACGACGAGGTGAGGGCACTACTCGCCGACCGTCGACTCGGTCTCAGCAATCCCAACCCGGAGCAGTCGGCCAAGAGCGCGGCCAGGAGCTTCATGATCGCGCTGATGGCCGGGGACGACCACGACACCGAGGCCACCAGGCATGCGCAGATGCGCGCGCTGCTTGTGCCCCGGTTCTCCACGCGCCGGATGCACCTCATGAAGACCCGGATCGAGCACCACGTGGACGACCTGCTCGACCAGTTGGCCGCCAGCACTCCGCCGACCGACCTGCACCGCGCGCTGTCGTTTCCGTTGCCGACCATGGTGATCTGCGATCTGCTTGGCGTGCCGTTGGCCGACCGGGAGCGGTTCGGGCAGTGGGCGAGAGGCACATTCGACCAGAGCGACAACCAGCACTCGGCGAACACCTTTCAACAGGTTGTTGGCTACATGACGGAACTGGTGGCGCGCAAGCGAACCGAGCCGGGCGACGACATCCTGTCCGAGCTGATCGCCGACAAAGACGGCGCACTGTCCGATGCGGACATTGCCCACTTGGGTAACGCCGTGCTGTTGTTCGGCTACGAGACCACCATTGTGCGCATCGACCTGGGCACCCTGCTGCTGCTGCGCAATCCGGCCCAGCGTGCCCTGCTGGCCGAGAATCCCGAACTCGCGTCGGCCGCGGTCGAGGAGATCCTGCGCCTGGGCGTTGGCGGCAAGGGATCCAACGCGATAATACCCCGCTACGCGCACAGCGACATCACCGTCGGCGAGACAGTGATCCGGACCGGAGACGCGGTAATGCTGGCCATCGGCGCGGCCAACTACGACGGCCGGGCATTCCCCGACAGCGACCTGTTCGACCTGGCCCGGGACAAGCCCAAGTCGCACCTGGCATTCGGGCGCGGCGCCCGGCACTGCATCGGCCGCACGCTGGCCCGGATCGAGCTGACCGCGGTGTTCGAGCGGCTGTTCCGCAGACTGCCCAACCTGCGGCTCGCGGTACCCGAGGAGTCGCTGCGCTGGCAGGAGCACCGGATCACCGGCGGGTTCGATGAAATCCCCGTTACCTTCTAAGTGGCATTGCACGAGCGAAAACACAGCCGTCCACCGTTCATGGTCGATCGCTTTGCCAGAACGTTGTATGGCGTGTCGTCTGTGACGGATCACAGCGCGTCGGCGCACCATCGACCTCAAGAGCGACGGCGCTCCAGTGTCACTGGACCGCCCGGTGAGGGACACACCTATGACTGTGCGTATCGGTATCAACGGTTGCGGAGAGGTGCCCACGACGGCCCACTTGCTCGCATACCCGTCCCTGCTCACCGGATCGTCCCTCTGACCGGCCCGGCCCCCACCATCCTGAACGTCAGCACCGGCCGTCCCCGGCGGTCGTCCCTCGTCACCTCCGCCTCACCCGGCGCCATCGAAGCCGACCGCCCGCCCGGATGTTTGACGCTCCTTCCCTCACGCACAGACGTCAGGAGGACAAGGAACCATGACGGACACTTTCAGCGACTACGTCGACTGCACGCCTCTTCTCGACGACCGTGAGGCCCTCGACCGGTTCTACGACGAGCACGGCTACCTCTATCTGCGCGGCGCTCTGGACCGTGAACTCGTCCGGACCACGGCCGAGCAGATGCTCGAGGGCCTGATCGCACTCGGCCACGCCGCCCCCGGCACCACGCTCGACACCCTCACCATCGAGTCCTTCGAGGCGGTCGACGAGGTGGCGATGCACGACTACGTCAAGTACGACGACCTGTGGAACCACCCCTCGACCCTCAAGGTCTGGGAGAAGGTCTTCGGCGAGCTTGTCTTCGTCTTCAAGTCGACGACGATCCGCTACTACCCCTCCGCCGCGGGCTCCGCGGAGCCGAGCTTCCTGACCCCGCTGCACCAGGACGGCTTCTACATCGGCCCGAACAAGGACTTCCGCACCGCCTGGGTGCCGCTGCTCGCGACGACCCCCGACATAGGCGGCGTCGCCGTCGCCGACGGCAGCCACAAGAATGGCCCGCGCGAGCACGTCGTCACCGAGAACTTCCGCCGCTTCGGCCACGCCGTGCGCGGTATCCCGGCGGAGGAGTTCGGCGCGGACGAGCAACTGCTGTTCTCGCCCATGGAACCGGGCGACGTGATCATCTTCCACGCCTTCATGTGTCACAAGTCCATCCCGAACGTCTCGGTGGACCCGGCCGGCATGCGGATGTCGATGGACACCCGCATCCAGCCCGCCTCCTCGCACCGCGGGTTCAACGCCCTGACCCCCTGGCCGGAGTCCGCGAAGGACCCCTCCAAGGGAATCATGTCGAAGATCACCGGCACCCCCACCACCACCGAGTGACGTTGTTACCCCCGCACCCGCCTCAACCGTCCCCCCCACAAACGCCCGGGTAGGCAGCGCATGACGAAACGTGAGGGCCTCCCCCCTCTGAAGGGGCCCAACGCGACACCGGAGCCCTCGGCCGGCACGGAACCGGCCGGCGGGGGGCTCAGTGGCATCGCCCTCGTGGTGGTGCTCACCGGATACGCCCTGTCCATCGTGGACGCCTCCATCGTCAATGTGGCGCTGACCTCGATCAGTGACGACCTCCACGGCGGCCCCGCCGCACTGGAGCTGGTGGTGTCCGGCTACGGCCTCACCTACGCCCTCGGCCTGGTGCTGGGCGGGCGGCTGGGCGACGCCTTCGGCAGACGGCGCCTGTACGCCTACGGGCTCTCGGCGTTCACCGTCGCCTCGGCGCTGTGCGGACTCGCCCCGACCATCGAGTTCCTCGTCGTGGCCCGGCTGCTGCAGGGCGCCGCCGCCGCCATGCTCGTACCGCAGGTGCTGGCGACGATCCAGGCGGCCACCGAGGGCCAGGCGCGCGCCCGTGCGATCGGCATGTACGGCGCGACCGCGGCCCTCGGCATGGTCACCGGGCAGATCCTGGGCGGGCTGCTGGTCTCGCTGGACGTCGCCGGGATCGGCTGGCGGTCGGTCTTCGCGATCAATGTGCCGATCGGAGTGGCCGCGCTGCTGGCCGTCCGGCGCACCCCCGCGACCAGGGCCGACGCGAAGCCGGGCTTCGACCCGGTGGGTACCGTGCTGTTCGGTGTCACCATGGTCTGTGTCCTGGCCCTGGTCGTGGCAGGCCCCGACCTGGGCTGGCCGCTGTGGCTGTGGTCGCTGCTCGCGGTCGCCGCGGTGGGGGCGCTGGCGCTGGTGCGGGCCGAGCGCGGGCTGGAGGCGCGGGGCGGCTCACCGCTGCTGTCCCCGTCGGTGCTGTCCCAGCCGGGGATGCGCAGAGGGCTGGCGGCGATGGTGCCGTTCTCGGCCGGCTTCGGCGCCTTCCTGTTCGTCTACGCGCTGATCGCGCAGGGTCACTTCGGCTTCGACGGGCTCGCCTCCGGCGGGGTGCTGACGCCGTTCGCCGCGGCGTTCTTCGTGGTGACGCTGTTCACCCCGAGGATCGCGGCGGCCCTGGGCAGCCGGATCGTCACCCTGGGCGCCCTCGTCCAGGGCACGGGCCTGCTGCTGCTGGCACTGGTGATCTGGCTGGGTTGGCCGCATCCCTCCCTGGCGCTCGTGCTCGTCGGGATCGCCTTCTTCGGCGCAGGCGCGGCGCTGATCGGCCCGACGCTGTTCCGGACGATCCTCGCCGACGTACCCCCCGCGCAGGCCGGCATGGGCAGCGGTGTGCTGGTGACCAGCCAGCAGATGGCGACCGCGCTGGGCGCGACCGTCGGCGGAACCCTCTATCTCTCCCTGGCCAGTTGGCTGTCGACGGCGTCGGCGGCCGTGCTCGTTCTCGCCCTGTTGGCATGTTTCTCGGTGACCGTTCTCGTGATCAGTCTGAAGCTCCCCGACCCCAGCTGACACCCGCGCCCCTCGAACGGCGCGATCTGATCCAGACCTCCTCGTTGGCAACGGCGCGCCGTCCTTCGGCGTACCCGCGCGCAGAAGCGGAGACAGCCAAGTGCAGTTACAGACAAGGACAGCCGTGGTGACCGGCGCGGCCAGCGGCATCGGCCTCGCCCTCAGCGCCCGCTTCGCACGGGCCGGCGCCGGCGTGGTCATGGCGGACGTCGAAGGCGACGCACTGCACCGCCGGGCCGCCGAACTCACCGCACAGGGCGCTCAGGTCACCGCAGTGACCGCCGACCTGACCGACCCGGACGCCGTCGAACGGCTCGCGGACACGGCGTTCGACCTACTCGGCGACATCGACGTGGTGTGCAACAACGCCGGGGTCCTCGGCCCCGTGGGACAGCCCCTGTGGGAGGTGCCGCTGGAGCGGATGCGGCAGGTCTTCGAGGTGAACCACTGGGCGCACGTCCTGGTGGCCCGCGCCTTCGTCCCCCGGCTGCTGGAGCGCGGCCGGCCCGCCCATCTGATCCACACCGCCTCGATGTCCGCCTTCGTCGTCGGCGCCGGCAGCGCCGCCTACGCCGCCTCCAAGCACGCCGACCTCGCGGTCGCCCGCAGTCTGCGCGCCGATCTGCGGGGCACCGGGGTCCGGGTGTCGGTGCTGTGTCCCGGCCGGGTCGACACCCCCATGGTCCAAGGCCTGACGGCCCCGCGCGGCGCGGGCGGCGACACCTCGGTGAGCGCCGAGGACGTCGCCGGACTCGTGTGGGAGGCCCTCGGCTCCGATCGCTTCTATCTCTTCAGCAACTCCGACGCCCCGCTGCGGCTGCGCGATCAGTTCGACGACGTATGGCGTCATGTTTCCCTTCCACCCCCTTCCCCCGAGGAGGAGCTGTGGCCCGCGCCGAAAGCGACGACCGTGGCGATGAAACACTGACCATCGACCTGGAAGCGGTGAGGGAGAAATATCGGCAGGAACGCGACAAGCGCAGCGTCGGTCGCACCTACCAGTTCGCGCGCGGTGACTTCAGCCGCTACGCGCGAGACCCCTACACCGAGCGACAGGAGCGCGAGCCGCTCACCGACGAGGTGGACGTCGCCGTCGTCGGCGCCGGCATCGGCGGCCTGCTGACCGGCGCCCATCTGCGCAAGGAGACCGGCCTGAAGCGCATCCGGCTGATCGACGAGGCCGGCGACGTCGGCGGCACCTGGTACTGGAACCGCTTCCCCGGCGTCCGGTGCGACGTCGAGAGCTACGTCTACATGCCGCTGCTCGAAGAGATCGGCACGATACCCACCGAGAAGTACTCCACCGGGCCCGAGATCTTCGCCCACCTCCAACAGATCGCCCACAAGTACGACCTCTACCGCGACGCCCTCTTCCAGACCACCGTCACCGAGCTGCGCTGGGACGAGGCCGCCGGGAAGTGGCTGGTGAGCACCGACCGCGGCGATCTGATCCGGGCCCGGTACGTGGCCATGTCGATCGGTCTGATGCACCGCCCCAAACTCCCCGCACTGCCGGGCCTGGAGACGTTCGCCGGGCACTCCTTCCACACCAGCCGCTGGGACTTCGACTACACCGGCGGCGACAGCACCGGCGGCCTGACCAAGCTGAAGGACAAGAAGGTCGGCGTCATCGGCACCGGCTCCACGACCGTCCAGCTCGCCCCGCACCTCGCCGAGTGGGCCGAGCAGCTCGTCCTCTTCCAGCGCACCCCGGCCGCAGTCGACGTCCGCGGCAACCGGCCCACCCCGCCCGACTGGGCGGACACCCTCGCCCCGGGCTGGCAGCAGCGCCGGATGGAGAACTTCCACGCGCTGACCTCCGGTATCCCGCAGGACGAGGACCTGGTCCAGGACCGCTGGACCCAGACCACGGCCAAGCTGGCCGCCGCCATCCTGCCCACCGGCGACACCGGGGGCGACCCGAAGGAGCGGGCGCTCGCGGCCGAGCGGGCGGACTTCCTCAAGATGGAGGAGCTGCGCGCCCGCATCGACAGCGTCGTCACCGACCCCGCGACCGCCGCCGCCCTCAAGCCGTACTACCGCGTGTACTGCAAGCGGCCCTGCTTCCACGACGGCTACCTCCAGACCTTCAACCGGCCCAATATGACCCTGGTCGACACCCAGGGGCAGGGCGTGGAGCGGCTCACCCCGGCCGGGGTGGTCGCGAACGGCCGGGAGTACCCGGTCGACTGCCTGGTCTTCGCCACCGGCTACGAGCACGAGTTCGCCGTCCCGTACACGCACCGCGCCGGCTACGACATCGTCGGCCGCGACGGCGTGAAGCTGTCGGAGAAGTGGGCGGACGGGGCGCACACCCTGCACGGACTCCAGGTGAACGGCTTCCCCAACTGCTTCATCCTGTCCAAGATCCAGGCCGGCCGGCACGTCAACATCCCCTACATGCTGGGCGAGCAGACCCGGCACCTGGCGCACATCGTCAAGTGCGTCGAGGAGCGCGGCCACCAGGTCGTGGAGGCCTCCGAGGCCGGCGAGAAGGAATGGGTCGAGGAGATCCTCCGGCTCGCCACCAACGACATCGGCTTCCTCGAGAACTGCACGCCCGGCCTCTACAACAACGAGGGCGACCCGAGCGGACTGCCCCTGCTCAACTCCAGCTACGGCGGCGGCTCGGTGGAGTTCGTGAACATCCTCAGGCGCTGGCGCGAGGCGGGCGACCTCGCCGGCCTCGAACTGCGCTGACCCCCTTTCTGGCCCCTCCCTTCTGCGAAAGGCGGCAACGCCCATGGACGTAACGCCGATACCCGGCGCCGCTCTCGGCGCCGTCGTGCACGGCGCCCATGTCACCGGCGACATGGACAAGACCCAGTCAGAGGAGATCTGGGCGGCGCTCGACGCGCATCTCGTACTCGTCTTCCGCGGCCACGAGATCCCCTCCTTCGAGGAGTTCCTGGCCTTCGGCCGCCGCTTCGGGTACATCCCGAAGACCGGTCTGACCAGCGGCGCCCACCCCGACCACAACGAGATCCTGATCGTCTCCAACCTGGTGGAGGACGGCCGCAAGATCGGCGTCGGCGACGCCGAGTGGATGGGCTGGCACACCGACTACTCCTTCCGCCCCCGCGTCTCCCAGATCGGCTTCCTGGAGGCCGTGGAAGTGCCGTCCTCCGGCGGCGGGGAGACCCTCTTCACCGACATGTACGCCCTGTACGAGTCGCTGTCGCCCGAAGAGCGCCGGCGCCTGCACTCCCACCGGGTCCGCCACGCCCTGCGCACCGGGTACGAGGAGACCATCGAGGAGGAGCTCCAGGGCGAGGTGTCCCTCGGCGAGAGCACCGAACAGATCCAGCCCGAGGACGGCACCTCCACCATCCACCCGCTGATCGCCCGCAATCCGCGCACCGGCCGCCAGTCGGTCTACATCAGCACCCTGAACACCAAGCGGATCGTGGACCTCACCCCCGACGACAGCCGCAAGCTGCTCGACGAACTGCTGTCGCACGCGGGCAAGCCCCAGCACACCTACGCCCACACCTGGCAGCCCGGGGACATCGTCGTGTGGGACCAGCTCGGCACCGTCCACGCCAAGCAGGCCTTCAACCCGGCCGAACGGCGCATCATGCGCCAGGTCGTCAGCATCTTCGACGACCCGACCGACCCCTGGCGCGCGGAGGTCGCCACATGAGCACCGCTCCCGCCTGCCTCAGCCACGGCCGGGTCACGATCACCCCGGCGCTGCGCGCCGCCGTCGACCGGCTCGACCACCGCTCACGTCACCAGGCGGCCTACCACTTCGGCTGGATCACCGTCGGCGGCGCGCCCACCAGCGCCGGCGCCGGCAAGGCCGTACGGCCGGCGCTCGCGCTGCTGTCGGCCGAGGCGGTCGGCGCACCGCCGGAGGTCGCCCTGCCCGGCGCCGTCGCCGTGGAGCTCGTGCACAACTTCTCCCTGGTGCACGACGATCTGATGGACGGCGACGAGAAGCGCCGCCACCGGCGCACGGTGTGGAAGCTGTGGGGTCCCTCCAGCGCCATCCTGACCGGTGACGCGATGCTGGCGCTCGCTCAGGAGGTGCTGCTGGACACCGGGCTGCCGACGGCGGCGCCCGCCGCCCGGCTGCTGGCCCGCACCACCCGGCATCTGATCCGCGGCCAGGTCCAGGACCTGTCCTTCGAACAGCGCTCGCACGTCACGGTCGAGGAGTGCATCGACATGGCCGCCGGCAAGACCGGCGCGCTGCTGTCGGCGAGCGCCGCGATCGGCGCCGTCCTCGCCGGGGCACCGGAGGCGACGGTGGACGCGCTGGCGCTCTACGGCGACCAGGTCGGCGTCGCCTTCCAACTCGTCGACGACGTTCTCGGCATCTGGGGCGACCCGGCCGTCACCGGCAAGTCGGTCCACTCCGATCTGCGCTCCCGCAAGAAGTCCCTGCCGGTGAGCCACGCACTGAACCAGGACGGCCCGCTCAGCGACGAGCTGGCCGCCTGGCTCACCACCCCCGGCGAACCCGGCGAGGAGGAACTGCGGCGCGTGGCCGGCCTGATCGAGGACGCCGGCGGCCGGGACTGGGCGCTGGCCGAGGCCGCCCGGCGGATGGCGCTGGCCGAGGACGCGCTGCGCAGTATCAAGTTGGACGCCGGCGCGCGGGACGAACTCCTCGCGCTCGGGCGGTTCGTCGTCGACCGCGAGGTCTGAGACCGAGCCGGCCCCCGTACCCGTATGCCCCTTTCTGACTTCTGACTCTCCGATCAGCGCGCCACCCCCGCCAGGGCACCACCATGCCCGCTGCCCCTCCGCAACCCACTCCCAAGGATTCCGTCATGCCCCAGGACGTCGACTTCCACATACCCCTGCCGGGGCGGCAGAGCCCGGATCACGCGCGGGCCGACGCCGAGCAGCTCGCGTGGCCGCGGTCGCTCGGGCTGATCAAGTCCGAGGCGGCGGCGACGCGTCATCTGCGCGGCGGCTACGCCGACCTGGCCTCCCGCTTCTACCCGCACGCCACCGGCGCCGACCTGGACCTGGGCGTCGACCTGATGTCGTGGTTCTTCCTCTTCGACGACCTCTTCGACGGGCCGCGCGGCGAGAACCCGGAGGAGACCAAACAGCTCACCGACGCGGTCGCGGCGGCGCTGGACGGCCCCCTCCCCGACACCGCGCCCCCCATCGCCCACGGCTTCGCCGACATCTGGCGGCGCACCAGCGAGGGCATGACACCCGCCTGGTGCGCGCGCAGCGCCCGGCACTGGCGCAGCTACTTCGACGGCTACGTCGACGAGGCGGAGAGCCGCTTCTGGGACACGCCGTACAACTCCGCGGCCCAGTACCTGGCCGTGCGCCGGCAGACCATCGGGGTGCAGCCGACGGTCGACCTCGCCGAGCGCGCGGGCCGCTTCGAGGTGCCGCACCGGGTCTTCGACAGCGCCGTGCTCTCCGCGATGCTCCAGATCGCCGTCGACGTCAATCTGCTGCTCAACGACATCGCCTCGCTGGAGAAGGAAGAGGCCCGCGGCGAGCAGAACAACATGGTCATGATCCTGCGCCGGGAGCACGGCTGGTCCAAGGACCGCAGCGTCGCCCACATCCAGAGCGAGGTGCGCGCCCGCCTGGAGCAGTACCTCCTGCTGGAGTCCTGCCTGCCGCAGGTCGGCGACATCTACCGGCTCGACGAGGCCGAGCGCGAGGCCCTGGAGCGCTACCGCAACGACGCCGTGCGCACCGTGATCCGCGGTTCCTACGACTGGCACCGCTCCTCGGGCCGCTACGACGCCGAGTTCGCGCTCGCTGCCGGTGCCCAGGGCTACCTGGAGGAGCTCGGCAACACCGCCCACTAGCAGCACCGCACACCAGCAACACGCCCCCGCGCCCGGCCGTCGCGGCGGCGCAACTGTCAACAGACCGGAACAGCTGTCAACAGATCAGTAAAGATGGGAAGTTGAGAATCGAATGACCGAGCAGACCACCTTCTCGGCGGGAGCGGCGCCCGGGGCGCTCCCCGTCGTGGGACACGCCCTCCAGATGATGCGTCACCCCGTGAACTTCATGGCCTCGCTGTCGGCCCACGGCGACCTGGTCGAGATCAAGATCGGCCCCACCACGGCCTACGTCCCGACCCACCCCGAACTGCTGCGGCACGTCCTGACCAACGACCGCATCTTCGACAAGGGCGGCGTCTTCTACGACCGTGCCCGTGACATCGCCGGCAACGGCCTCGTCACCTGCCCGTTCGCCGACCACCGCCGCCAGCGCCGGCTGATGCAGTCGGCGTTCACCCGCGGCCAGCTCAAGCGGTACGCCGCGGCCATGCACGCCGAGATCGAGGACACGGCGTCGCGCTGGCAGGACGGCATGGTCGTCGACGCCTTCCAGGAGATGTACGGCATGGCCCTGCGCACGGTCGGCCGCACCCTGTACTCCACACCCGTCAGCCCCGAGCTGGCGGCGAAGGTGGAACGTTCCTTCGACGTCGTGCTCAACGGCCTGTTCCGGCAGATGTTCCTGCCGGCCTCGATCCGCCGACTGCCCCTGCCGTCCCAGCGCCGCTACAAGAGCAACCTGGACTTCCTGCACGAGACCACCCAGCAGCTCATCGACGACTACCGCAGCTCCGACACCGAGCGCGACGACCTGCTCGCGGCCCTGATCGCCTCCCGCGACGACGACGGTGGCCGGCTCGGCGACAAGGAGATCCACGACCAGGTCATCACCGTCATGGCGGCCGGCACCGAGACCGTCGCCTCCACCCTCACCTGGGTCTTCTACCTCCTCTCCCAGCACCCGGAGATCGAGGCCGCGCTCTACGACGAGATCGACACCGTCCTCGACAGCCGCGCCCCGCAGTGGGACGACCTGCCGAACCTCTCCCTGACCGACCGGATCATCTCCGAGACGCTGCGACTGCACCCGCCGGCCTGGCTGTTCACCCGCCTCACCGCCTCCCCGACCGAACTCGCGGGCCGTCAGCTGCCCACCGGCTCCACCGTCGTCTTCAGCCCCGCCGCGGTCGCCCAGTACGAGGACGCCTTCGACAACCCCAAGAAGTTCGACCCCGACCGCTGGCTCCCGGACCGTATCGCGCCGGCCTCCCGCCACGCCTACGTGCCGTTCGGCACCGGCGCCCGCAAGTGCATCGGCGACCTCTACGCACGCACCGAGGCCACCCTGGGGCTCGCCACCATCCTCGGCCGCTGGCGGGTCACCTGCGAGCCCGGCATGGACATCCGCCCGGTCCCGCTGGCCACCGTCTACCACCCGCGCCGGCTGCGCCTGAGGCTGGACGCACGCACCCCGCGCCGGATGACCTCCGCCGTCCCCGCACCGGCCGGGGGTGACGCGACGTGAGCGAAGGGAACGTCGTCCTGGCTCAGCCGCGCGGCTTCCGCGCGGGCGTACGGCGCGCCATCGGCATCGTCGAGCGGGCGCTGGACCTGCACGGGGTGCGCTCCGCCGCCGCCGGCCGGCAGCTCGAAGTCATCGACGCCACCTGCCCGCTGGTCGCCAAGGTCCACCAGGAAGCGGTGCGCTTCGCCCGCGACGGCCGCACCATCCTCCTCGCCGGGTACGAGGGCCACGAGGAGGTCGAGGGCGTCCTCGGCGAGGCCCCCGACCGGATCGTCGTCATCGAGACCGAGGACGACGTACGGCGCCTCGGCCTGCCCGACGACACCCCGGTCGCCGTCCTCACCCAGACCACCCTCTCGTTCGACGAGACCGAGCGCGTCGTCGAGGCCCCGCGCGCCCGCTTCACCGACCTGTTCACCCCCGGCGACGACATCTGCTACGCCAGCCAGAACCGGCAGAACGCCGTCAAGGACCTCGCACGCGACGACGACCTGGTCCTGATCGTCGGCTCGCACAACTCCAGCAACTCGCTGCGCATGGTCGAGGTGGCCCGCGACCACGGCGCCGCCGCCCATCTGGTGCCCGACGAACAGCACCTCGAAGCGGCCTGGCTGAGGGACGTGTCGTCGGTCGGCATCAGCGCCGGGGCCAGTGCCCCGGAGATCCTCGTCGACGGGCTCGTCGCCCGGCTCGCCGAACTCGGCTTCGACCAGGTCGAGCTCCAGCGGGGCATCGCCGAGGACGTCGTGTTCTCCATGCCCGGCCGGCTGGCCGACCCGGTCATCGGCCGCGTCCCGCAGACACCGCTGGCCGGCGAGGTCTCGCCGGCACCCGTTGGGGTGCGATGAATCCACCACTGGAGAAAGAGGGTTGCGCCGTGCCACGCCTGGAGGAGATCCGGGGGCCGGAGGACCTGCGCGCCCTGTCCCCGCAGGTGGCCCGCGAACTGGCGCCGCAGATCCGGCGGCTGCTGGTGGACACCTGCACCGCCAACGGCTGCCACCTCGGCCCCAACCTCGGGGTCGTCGAACTGTCCATCGCCCTGCACCGCGTCTTCGACTCCCCCCGCGACAAGATCCTGTGGGACACCGGCCACCAGGCCTACGTCCACAGGATCCTCACCGGCCGCACCGAAGCCCTCGCCACGCTCCGCCGCACCGGCGGCATGTCGGGCTACCCCTGCCGCGCCGAGTCCGAGCACGACGTCATCGAGAACTCGCACGCCTCGCCCTCCCTGTCCTGGGCGGACGGCCTCGCCCGCGCCAACGCCCTGCTCGGGCAGAGCGACCGCGCCGTGGTCGCCGTGCTCGGCGCCGGCCTGCAGCGGTTCTGGCACCACGCCCGCTGGTGCGCCGACCAGATGGGCCTGGCCCTGGCCGACGTGATCGTGGCCCGGCTGCTGCCGGCAGGCGCGCCGATCACGTTCGGCGCGGCCTGGCACCACGACGGGGCAGCGAAGGGACCGGGGCCGATCGGGTACGGCAAATGCTGGGTGATCGCCGGACTGGTGGTGCAACTGCCCTTCTCCTTGCGGCCGGTGTGCCTGCCGGCCCTGGCCCGGCTGTGGCAGCCACGCCACACCGGCAAACTCGCGCACGCGCGGGAGATGGCGGAGATGATCGCAGCACGCTACCCCGGCCGGATGGTGCACACACGGACGTAATTCTTGGCACCTACAACGTCATGGGGCAGTCGTAGTGGTGGTGTCCCGGGCCTGCTTCGGTGGTGTGTCCACTCGGCAGGGTGATGGTCGCGGTGGTGCCCGGTGGCACGGTGGCGGTGAGGTGGAAACGGCCGCCTTCGATGCGCCAGCTGGATGCGAGGCGCCCGTACACGGAGTCGAACTGTCCCTCAGCCCAGGTGAGCCTGGAGCCGGGTTGGGGACGGATGTCGAAGTGGCGGTAGCCGGGGGCGTCGTCGCGCAGGCGGATGCCCGCGGTGTGGCGGTGGAGGAAGGAGATCACCGCGCCCTTGCTGTAGTGGTTGAGGGAGCTGTGCGGGACGCGGTTGTCGTCGATGCCTTCCCACTCTTCCCAGATGGTCGTGGCGCCACGGTCGATCATGACCAGCCACGACGGGGGCGTGTCCTGGAAGAGCAGCTCGTAGGCGACGTCGAGGTGTCCGCTGTCGGCCAGGACGGGCAGCAGGTAGGGGGTGGCGAGGAAACCGGTGTTCAGGTGAGTACCGGCGTCGCGGATCAGCGCGACCAGCCGTTGGGCGGTGCGGCTTCGCAGCTCGTCGGGCACCAGGTCGAAGGCGAGGGCGCGGACGTGATTGGCTTGGGTGTCGAGAGTGAGGGTGCCGTCCTCACGGATGAACTCGGTTCGCCAGGCGGCCAGGACTCGGTCGGCGTAGCGGCCGTAGCGCTCGGCGTCGTGCGGTTTGCCGAGGATGCCGGCAATGCGGGACAGCAGGCGTGCCGAGCGGTGGAGGTAGGCGGTGGCGACCGGGCCGTGGTCCTGTAGGTAGAAGGGGGTGGCGTCGGCCTGCCGGGGTTCTAGCCATTCGCCCCAGTGGAAGCCGGAGTCCCACAGGAACTCCTCGTGCGGCGCGGGCTCGGGTCGGGTTCGCGCGCGTTCGGTGAAGCGTCCTGTGCGTGCTTGCGCGGCGGCCCAGTCCACCCAGCGGGTCATCGACGGGTACTGGTCGGCGAGGATCTGGGCGTCGTCGTAGGCGAGGTAGGTCTCCCACGGCACGATGACGGCCGCGTCGCCCCAGCCTGCCGAGCCGTGCAGCAGGGCGCGGCGGTGCTGAGGGGTGCGGCGCAGGATGGCGTGGTCGGGTGCGATGTTGGCGGTCTTGCCGTCGGGCCACTGGTCGGCGGCCAGGTCGCGCAGCCACTTGGTGGAGAAGCCGACGACGTCGTACAGGAACGCGGCAGTGGGCACGAAGAGCTGCCAGTCGCCGGTCCAGCCGTCGCGTTCGCGGGTCGGGCAGTCGGTGGGGATGTCGCAGGCGTTGCCCCGAAAGCTCCACACCGCTGCTTCGTGAAGGCGGTTGATCCGGTCGTCACTGCACCGGAACCAGCCGGTGCGGCGCAGGTCGGTGTGGACCACGACCGCCTCGATGTCGTTGGGGGCGATCGTGCCGGGATGCCCTTCGATGCGGACGTACTGGAAACCGTGGGTGGTGTGGCGCGGTTCGAAGACCTCGTCGGAGCGGCCCAAGGAGACGACGCGGTCGCGTTGCCCGAAGGTGAGCGCGATGCCCTCGTCGTGGTTCTCGGCCGGTAGGTCCAGGTGTTCGGTGGTCACGTCGCCGTCGCGGTCCAGGGCTTCGCCGTGGACGAGGGTGAGCTCGGTGCCGCGTGGGCCGAGGTTCGACAGCCGTACCCAGCCGTTGAGGTTCTGGCCGAAGTCGACGACCTGGACGCCGGGCTTGGGACGGGTGACCGAGAGCGCGGGCAGGGTCCCGATGCGGCGTACGGGGGGTGCCGGGCTGGTGGTGAGCCGGTCGCGGAGGGCATAGAGGCCCCCGTCGGGGACGACTGTCTTATCCCATGCCGAGTCGTCGAAACCCGGCTGGGACCAGCCGGGAAGGGCCCGGGTGAAATCCACCCGCTGGCCCTCCATCAGATCGGCCGCCGTGATCTCCGCGACGCAGGACCGCCACTCCGCGCCGGTCCGCACCACGCCGGCGCGGCCCTCGCCGAAGAGCGTGTGCAGCTCCGCGAGCAGGGCGGTGCGTGTGCCGAAGCCGTCCGGTATGCGCTGAGTGCCATTACAGCCGCGGAACCGCCCGTCGGACAGCACCGTGCCCACCACGTTGGCCCCGGGCCGCAGCAGGTCCGTCACGTCATACGTCTGCACGTGCAGCCGTGACAGGTACGAGGTGAAGCCCGGGGTGAGTTCTTGGTCGCCGACGCGGATGCCGTTGACGAACATCTCGTAGACGCCATGGGCGGTGGCGTACAGCCGGGCCCGGTCCGGGGGTTCGCTCAGCTCGAACGCGTGCCGCAGCAGGTACGCCGGTCGCCGACCGGCCGCCGGCCGCTCGCACTCGGCGGGCTCGATCCACATGGCGGTCCACTCCCCCGCGGGAAGGGCCTGCTCCCAGACACACGGCTCCGACCAGTCGCTCTCGCCCAAGTCGGTCCAGACCTTGACCTGCCACACCACCGGCTCCCCCGGCATCGCCTCCGGCCCGGAGTAGGGCACCAGGACGCTCCGGTCACTGTCCACACGCCCCGAATCCCATGCATCGGTCCTGAGCCGATAGGCCAGCTGGCGCACGGAGCCCTCCGGCAGCCACCACGACAGTCTGGGCACAGCCACGTCGATGCCGAACCCGTTGTCCAGATGCTCCACCCGTAGGTGGGTAGGTGCGTGCACGCCGGCCCCCTTCACATCACCCGATGAGAACGTTTCAATACGCCAAGGGCACGGCAGCATCGACGGGCCGAGCACCCGCCGACGGGCCCCGAGGAGGCAGCTAGCTCTCCGCCGGCAGAAGAATGAGATCGAAGAAGCGGTTGAGCGGCTCGATGATGTCCAGGTCCTGGTTCAGCAGCCACTGCATCTGCAGACCATGCAGGACGGCGAGGAGAAGCGCGGCCGCACTGTCCGGATCGAGGCCTTCCGGCAGCCGCCCCTGTGCCGCGCGTTTGTGCATGGCCTGGGCCGTAAAGGTGCGCACGCGCTCATTGCGGTCGACGAAGTACCCATGAGCGGGATGGTCGGCGCATGAGGCCGAAGCGGCAAGCTCGGCCCACAGGCGCATCAGCTCGGGTGCTTTCTGGTGGTGCAGCAGTGTCTCCGCGAGGTACCCCTGGGGCGAGTCCGGGCCGTCGACCTCGGCGAAGCTGCGTTCCCATTCCTCGTCGTCGCGCTGGGCGAGAACAGCGGTGAGCAGGTCGTCCTTGTCCTGGAAGTGGTGCAGCAGACCGGCATGACTGATCCCGGCACGCTTCGCGATGTCTCGCAACGAAGCACCTCTGTACCCGCGTTCGGCAAAGCTGTCCCGTGCCGCACGGATGATGTCTGCTCGCCGGGCTGCCGTCTTCGCGTTCGGACCCCGTGTCTCTGCCCGGTACACGTCGCACCCCCTCGCTGTTGGCCGCGCGCGTCGGCGGCGGTCGGGTCAGGCTCTCACTGGTGATGTCCCGGCACCTTAGTGCTCCGGCGCCATATCTTTCCAGGTGGTTGGAATTGAAAAGGCGGCCCAGCAGAGCTCGCGGAGCTTCTCGCACCCCCGCGACCAGCGCCTTCACGATGCGCCACCCCGTCACGTCGCCGCCATCACCACCAGCCGAAAGGTAACGCTCTGGTCAAGAACGCCGCACACCCTCTTCCCACCCGCTCTTGCCTACGCCTACCTTCCACGAGCAATTCCAACCACTTGGTAAGAGTAGCCGAGTAGGCGCGTTCGAGACACCAAGCGCGGGCTCAGTCGATGGGGTGCCACGCCCGAGCCCGACGCGGAGGACCGACCGCGAGCCGTCCGGCAGGAGCCCCGGGGTGGTGCCGGCCGCAGTCATCGCACCGGCCCCGGACCGCACGGGACAAAGGAAGACCACATGATGCGCATTCGATCCAACGGCCCGCGACCACGGTTTCGGACACTGCCCGCAGCGATCACGGCAGCGGCACTACTGGCGTTGACGGCATGCGGCGGAGGGTCGGGAGACTCGTCGTCGCCCGGCGACACGACGCTCTCCCTCGCCATACAGGCCGCTCCGAACTCCTTCGACCCAGCCCAGCTCAACGACGGACAACCGGCCTTCATTTGGAGCTCCCTGTACGACACGCTGCTCTACACGGACAACAAGGGCAAGTTGCAGCCCAACGCAGCAAAGAGCTGGAAGTACTCCGACGACGGCCTGACCCTCACCCTGAAGCTGCGCAAAGGGATGAAGTTCAGCTCCGGCGCCGCGGTGGACGCGGCCGCGGTGAAGGCGACCCTGGAGCGCACCCTGTCCACGCCCGGGACGCAACAGGTCGTGCTGGCCTTCGTCACATCGGTCGAAGCTCCTGATGCCGGCGCAGTCGTGCTCCGTCTCAAGCAGCGGGACGGCTCACTGCTGACCAGCCTCGCGATGGGAGCCGGGGTGATCGGTGATCCTGCCACGATGGCCAAGAAGAGCACTCAGCTGAACCCGGTCGGTTCGGGTCCCTACGTCCTCGACAAGGCGACGGTGAACGGCTCGACGTATGTGCTCAAGCGGCGTGACGACTACTGGAACGCGAAGGCCTACCCCTTCCGGACCGTGACGCTCAAGGTGATCGCGGATCCCACCGCGGCGTTCAACGCGCTGCAGGCCGGGCAGCTGAATGCCGGTCCCGCCGCCCCTCAGTACGCGGGCAAGCTCAAGGCGGCGGGCTTCAAGATGACGCTCGTCCAGGCCACGGCGGTGTCGAACCTGATCCTCGCCGACCGGACGGGCAGCGTGCTCAAACCGCTCGGTGACAAGCGGGTGCGACAGGCGATCAACATGGCGTTCGACCGGGAGAAGATCACCAGGCAGCTGCTCAAGGGCGTCGGGAAGCCGACGCTCCAGGTGTTCAACCCCAAGGGCCGGGCCTACGACGCCGCACTCGATCAGACCTACGCATACGACACCGCGGCCGCGAAGAAGCTGCTGGCCGAGGCCGGCTATCCGGGCGGGTTCTCCGTCACGATGCCGAGCTTCGCCTTCAACAAGCAGCTCGAGCCGACCGTCACGCAGGCACTCGCCGACATCGGGATCAAGGTGAAGTGGACGCCGGTGCCCCCGCAGAACAACCTGGGGTCGGTCGCCTCGAAGAAGTACCCGATGTTCCTCTTCATCGACGGGCTGAACACCGCTCCGCGGGAGGCAGCCAACAACTTCGGCCCCACCGCCCTCCTGAATCCGTTCAAGTCCACGGACCCGGAGCTCACGAAGCTGATGGACCAGGCGGAGAGCCAGGTCGACCCCGCGAAGGCGGCGGCCTTCGCCGCCCAGGGCGGCAAGGTCGTCGTGGCGGACCTCAACGCCAAAGCCGCCGACCAGGTCAGGGCCGAGATCGAGAAGGACGGCGGGGTGGCCGTCACCGTCGTCGGCGACCTCAGCGAGCGGTCGGTGGTCGACGAGGTCGTCGCCACCGCGGTCACCGCCTTCGGGAGCATCGATGTGCTGGTCGACAACGCCGGGATCATGGACGGCATGTCCGCCGTGGCCGACGTGACCGACGCCGAGTGGGAACGCCTGGTACGGGTCAACCTCACCGCCCCGTTCCTGCTCACCCGGGCCGTCCTGCCCCACATGCTGCAGGCGGGGCGCGGCGCGATCGTCTTCACCGCCTCCGAGGCCTCGCTGCGCGGCAGCAGCGCCGGAGCCGCGTACACCGCCGCCAAGCACGGCATCGTAGGCCTGACCAAGTCCCTCGCCGTGACCTACCGCCACCACGGCATCCGCAGCAACGCGATCGCCCCCGGCGGCACTCTCACCAACATCGAGATCAACATCGACACCGACGCACTCGGCCCGCAGGCGCTCATGGCCTACATGGGCAACGTCGGCCGGCCGGCCGCCCCCGAGACTCAGGCCGCCGCCATCGTGTTCCTCGCCTCCGACGCGGCCTCCAACATCAACGGCGCCGTCCTTCCCGTGGACGGCGGCTGGTCCGCCGTCTGACCCGAACTCGGGACCCGCGCACGTGTCAGCACCTTACAAGCGAACTCCCACCGGCCACGGACAGCAGAGAGACCCCCCATGCACAGCCCTCGGAAGCCGCCCGCCCCCACGGCTCCGGACCCGGACCGGCTCGGGTTGGCCCCTTACGCCGACGACCCGTATGCGGAGGAGCCCGGATTCACCCGTGAGCCCTTGTCCGACCGAGTGGAAGTGGCCGTCATCGGCGGGCAGCGGCTTCGGCAGTCCGCTCACCGGCGCACGCCTGCGCCAGGCAGCTTCCGGACCCGCTTGACCGAACTGCGCTGGGACGAAGCCGAGTCGGAGTGGGGGACCGACCCCCTCACAGCCCTCGCCGAAGGACTCGCCCATCCCGTGGACGTGGCCGTCGACGACCGTGAGGACTGCTACGTCAGCGGCGACCAGCTGGGTGCGGTGCTGCGCGTCGACGATGGCGAGACGGTGACGGCAACTACGGCGCCGGCGACGGACCACTCCTCGATGTCCTCTTCGGACGACACAGATCTTCTCGTGACCTGCAGTACGATGAAGCCTGAAACAGTACCGGAACAGCTCGGCCCCGGAGGGAGGGACGCATCCGTGCAGCGCGCTCCGCGGGCTGGTCGGCGCGTGGCAAGTGCCGGACGTAAACGCCTCGACGACGACCGTCGCGAGGAGTTGCTCGGGCAGCTGCAGGCGATCGTCCTGGAGGAAGGCTTCGCCCGGCTGACCGTCGACACGCTCGCCGCGCGCCTGCAGTGCTCGAAGTCCACGCTGTACGCGATCTCCTCCAGCCGCCACCATCTCGTGGCGACCGCCCTCAAGCGCTTCTTCCGGGACGCCGCCGAACAAGTGGAGACAGAGGTCGCCACGGTCGCGGACCCGGCACAGCAGATCGCGACCTACCTCGCTTCGGTGGGAACGCAGATGCGGCGTATGTCCGCGGCGTGCTATGACGACATGCTCGACGACGACGCGACCAGGGAGATCTACACGGTCAACTCGCTCGCCGCGACGCGCAGGGTCCGGGAGATGATCCACGCGGGTGTGGAGGCCGGCGACTTCCGCTCGGTGCACGCCGAGTTCGTCAGCCAGGCCGTCGGGCTGCTGATCGACGGCATCCACAGCCGTGAACTCCTCGGTTCCACAGGGCTGTCCTCCGGGGATGCGTTCATCGAGCTGAGCAACCTCGTGCTCGCCGCGCTCTCCAAAACACCCCGCTGAAGCTTTACCGGTGCCTTCGCCGCGCTGCGCCCGGTTTCCACGCCGCTGACGTGACCGCCGCCTGAGGCGGCCGGGGCGAACTCCCAGCTGCGTCCATCGGGGTCAGGCGCAGGATGCTGCGGTCCCGCTGCCGAGCCCGCCCCTACTCCGGGAGCGGCCATCCGAACCCTTGATGAATACTTCACAGGGTACTAACGTACACGTAATCGTACTCAGACCGAAGGTCACCTTCGTCGTATCGAGGTGAGGCAATCGATGGCCCTCTCCGATCCCCGCTCTGCCGCCGACCCGCTCGTCCGGGTCCATGAGCTGGTCACCCTCTACAGCGGCCCGCACGCGGCAGTCGCGCACCTGCTCTGCGACGGGCACCCGTCCGACGCCGCCGCCTACACCGTCGTAGAGCCTGACCTCTCGGCCACTGTGCTCACCTACGGCCGGCTCAAGACGGAGTCCGAGCGGTTCGCCGCCGCCCTGGCCGACCTGGGGGTCGGGCCGGGCGACCGCGTGGCGACGCTGATGGGAAAGAGCGTCGACTACCTCGTCGCGCTGCTCGCGACCTGGCGGCTCGGCGCGGTCACGGTGCCGCTGTTCACCGCCTTCGCGCCCCCGGCGATCGCGCTGCGGCTGCTGGCCAGTGACACCAAGGTTGTCGTCTGCGACGAGGCTCAGCGGTCGAAGCTGAATCCGGGTGAGGACATCCCAGCGGACGCGAAGTGGCAGATCGTCGTCAGCGGAGGCGCCGGCCAGGCCGGTGATCTCAGCTTCACCGAACTGATGGCCGCGCACGAGCCGGGGTATCCCGCGGCTGCCCTGGGCGGGGACGCTCCAATCGTGCACATCTTCACCTCAGGCACGACGGGGCGTCCCAAGGGAGTCGTCGTGCCCGCCTCGGCGATCGCCGGTTTCCGTCTCTACGCCGAGTACGGCTGCGGCGTGACCGAGGACGACGTCTTCTGGAACGCCGCCGACCCCGGCTGGGCGTACGGACTGTACTTCGGCGTGATCGCCTCACTCAGCCTCGGCGTGCCCAGCGTGCTGCTGCACTCCGGGTTCTCCGCCGAGCTCACCTGGCAGGTGATGGATGAATTCAAGGTCACCAACTTCACCGCCGCACCCACCGTGTACCGATCCCTGCGCGCTTCAGACGTGCCGGTGCCGGACAGCCTGACGCTGCGCTGCGCGTCCAGTGCGGGCGAACCCCTGACCCCCGAGGTCAACGCCTGGGCCACACAGGCATTCGGCATCCAGGTGCATGACCATTACGGCCAGACCGAGGCCGGCATGCTGATCAACAACCACCACCTCCCGGCGCTGCGCCGGCCCGTGCGTCCCGGGGCGATGGGACACCCGATGCCCGGGTGGAGCCTGCACGTGCTGCACGAGGACCGGGACGAGATCGCGCCGGTCGGCACCGTCGGCCGTATCGCCGCAGACCTCTCCGAGAGTCCGCTGGCCTGGTTCCGCGGGTACGAAGGCGATCCGGGCAAGAGCGCGGAGAAGTTCAGCCCGGACGGCCGGTGGTACTACACGGGCGACGTCGGGCGTGTGGACGACGAGGGCTACTTCCACTTCTCGTCCCGGGATGACGACGTCATCATCATGGCCGGCTACCGCATCGGTCCGTTCGAGGTCGAGTCGGTGCTGGCCACCCACCCCGCGGTGGTCGAGTGCGCGGTGATCGCGGCACCCGACGAGGTCCGCGGCGAGGTGTTGGAGGCCTACGTCGTCCTCCAGGACGCGGTGGGCGCCTCCGAGGCCCTGGCCGCCGAGCTCCAGCGGCTGGTCAAGAAGCGCTACGCCGCACACGCCTACCCACGCGCCGTGCACTTCGTCGACCGCCTGCCCAAGACACCCAGCGGAAAGATCCAGCGCTACGTCCTGCGTCAGCAGCGGCAGACCCGTCCGGAGGCCCGCGCGTGACCACTGCGGTTCTCATCGAACAGGCCGGACGGCTGCGCTGGATCCGGCTCAACCGGCCCGGAAGCCGGAACTCCATCAACCCCGACCTGCTCCACGCCCTCGACGAGGCCGTCGCCAAAGCGATGGTCGACCCCGACACCGAGGCGGTGGTGATCGCCGGCAACGGGCCGAGTTTCTGCGCCGGAGCCGATCTGCGGCACCTTCTGGAGCTGGCCCGTACGGGCGGGGATCCGCTGGCGTTCCTCGGACTGGTCTCGGAGTGCTTCACGCGACTTGAGACGGCGCCGAAACCCGTCATCGCCGCCGTGCACGGCCATGTGGTCGCCGGTGGCCTGGAGCTGGCGCTGGCGTGCGACGCGGTCGTGGCCCAGGCGGGCACGGTCATCGGCGACGGACACATCCGCAACGGACTCCTGCCCGGCGCCGGATCGAGCGTCCGGCTCGCCCGCAAGGTCGGCGAGCCCCTCGCCCGGCGCCTGATGCTCACCGGCGAACTGCTACCGGCCGAGCAGTTCCTGCCCAGCGGCTTCGTCCAAGTCGTCGCGGACGCGGGGAAGTTCGAGCACACCGTGACGGCCGTGGCGGACTCCTTCACGGGACTGCCGGCCGGCTGCCACGGCCGGATGAAGCAGATGCTCGCCGATCCGAGTGTGCCGGCCGCCCTGCTGCGGGAGCTCGACATCTTCGCCGAGCACTGGCACGAGCAGGACATCGCCGCCAAGTTGACCGACTTCTTCGACCGACGAGCCTTGAGGTGACCGCCGTGCGACGTTATGTGGACCGGACCGTGATGATCACCGGAGCCGGGCAGGGACTGGGCCGGGCCATGGCGCTCCGGTTCTCGGCGGAGGGCGCGCAGCTGGCACTGTGCGACGTCAACGAGGCCGCGGTGAAGGAGACGGCCACCCAGTGCGGTGGTGACGTGCGAACGTCGGTCGTGGACGTGGCGGACGCCCGGCAGGTCGACGCGTGGGTCACCGACACACTCGCGGCCTACGACCGCGTGGACGTTCTGGTGAACAACGCCGGGGTCATCCGGGACAACCGCCTGGAGCGAATGACCGACGGCGAGTGGGACGCCGTGATCGACGTGAGCCTGCGGGGCATGTTCCACTGCACCCGCGCGGTGTTCCCGCATATGAAACAGCGGGAGTACGGACGGATCCTGTCGTTCTCCTCCATGTCCTGGCGCGGCAACTTCGGCCAGGCCAACTACGCCGCGGCGAAGGCGGGCGTGCTCGGTATGGCCCGCACCATCGCGCTCGAAGGCGCCCCACACGGCGTGACGTCGAACGCGATCGCACCCGGCCTCATCGACACTCCGATGCTGGCCTCCATGGACGACGCCGCCCGCGCCAAGCTCGCCGCCCGCGTGCCCATGAAGCACATCGGCGACCCGACGGACATCGCCGAGGCCGCGGCCTACCTGTGCTCGGAAGCGGCCGGATACGTGACGGGCGTGGTCCTCGACGTGGACGGCGGAATCAGCATCGGCAGCGCCCTGCGCTGACGATCCGGCAGCAACACGAAAGGGCACTACGACATGGCTGACGTCGATGACCTCGTCGTCGAGAACGACGTGATGGTGCCGATGCGCGACGGCATCCGCCTGCGTACCGACATCTTCCGGCCCGCCGGACCTGGCCCGTACCCGGTGCTCGTGCAGCGCTACCCGTACAACATCCGTGACGGGATCATGGCGAGGTTCGGGCAGATGATCGCCCGGCAGGGCTACGCCGTGGCCGTGCAGAGCTGCCGCGGCCGGTACGGCTCCGAAGGCGAGTTCTACCCCTTCCACCCCGACGTGGAGGACAGCTACGACACCGTCGAGTGGGCGGCGGTGCAGCCGTGGTCGAACGGCAAGGTGGGCATGTACGGCATGTCCTACAGCGGCTACACGCAGTGGACCGCCGCCATCGCCCGGCCGCCCCACCTGGTCGCGATCGCCCCGTTCACGTGCTCCTGGGACTGGAGCGACAGCACGTGGTACTACGCACCCGGCGTGATCCACCTCGGCCTCGCGCTGAGCTGGAGCGCCCTCATGACGACCGAGGAGGCCGACCGCCGGGACACGGCATCGCCGCTGCCCAGGTTCGCCGAGGCCGACAAGATCATGAGCGAGGCCGGCCTCGCCGACCCGGGGAAGCTCGCCGAGATGCTCCGGCTGGAGATGGAGGGAACCCGTACGCTTCTCGACCGCCGTCCCCTGCGGGACATCGAGGAACTGCGGGAGCTGGCGCCCTGGTTCCGCGACTGGTGCGACCACGACGACGGGAAGGCCCCGTACTGGCGACAGATCAGTGCCGCCGACCACATTCAGAACATCGATCTGCCGGCCTTCCACCTGGCCGGCTGGTACGACTTCTTCGGCAAGGGCGGCCTGGATGCCTACACCACGCTGACACGTCAGGGCGCCACCGAGCGGACCCGCAAGGGACAACGGCTGGTCGTCGGACCGTGGAACCACATCAGCACCCAGGTCCGGCCCGACGCCGATCCGAACGCCGGGCTGCTCATCGACTTCGGCCCGGACGCGCCGGTCATGCGGTTCTTCGCCCATCACCTCAAGGGCGAGCTGCCGGGCTACGAAGAGGAACCGCCGGTCCAGCTGTACGTGATGGGGGACAACGTCTGGCGCGAGGAGCGCGAGTGGCCCCTGGCCCGCACGCAGTGGACCCCGTACTACCTCCGCCGCACCGACGATGTCCGCGGCCTGTCGACCCAGCCGCCGGCCGACGAGCCGCCGGACGTGTTCGTGTACGACCCGAGCGACCCCGTGCCCGGCTCACTCAGAGTGGGCCCCACATACAACGACCCCGTCGACCTCAAGGCCGTCGCCGAGCGGCCCGACGTGCTTGTCTACACGACCCCGCCGCTGGCGACCGACGTGGAGGTCACCGGTCCGGTGACGCTGGAGCTGTGGGCCTCGTCATCCGTGGAGAACACCGACTTCACCGCGAAGCTGGTCGAGGTCTTCCCCGACGGCAGCGCCGTCCACGTCTGCCAGGGCGTCGTCCGCACGGGACACGGGGTGACACAGCCCCGGACGCCGGGGGCGGCGTACTGCTACGAGATCAGCCTGTGGTCGACGAGCACCGTCTTCAAGGCCGGGCACCGCATCCGCCTCGACATCTCCTCCAGCGAGTTCCCCACCTACGACCTCAACCCGAACACCGGCGAGCGCATCACCCACGCCTCCACGGCCAAGACGGTGCCGGCCACCCAGCACATCTTCCACGACGAGCTGCACCCCTCCCGCCTGATCCTTCCGGTCATCCCCCGCTGACGGCCCTGCCCCCGCACGCCCATCAAGGAGCGCCATGCAAGCTGTGACCCCCGCTGTCCTGCGACGATCACCCAAGGACGGCTCGGCGACGTTCGCCCCGTACGGCACCCACGTGCCCCCGCTCGACACGTACGACTACGTCGAGGAGGAGTGGATCGCCTCCGGCGAGGAGGACGGCCACCCCTACGCGACGACGCTGCTGGTTCGGCGGCCCCGTGACGGCGCCCGCTTCAGCGGCACCGTGATCGCCGAGCCGTTGCACGTCCACGGGATCGCGCCGATCTGGATCTACACCGCCCCCTACATCATGCGTTCGGGCCACGCCTGGGTGGAGATCACCGCGCAGAAGACGACGCTCGACCTGCACGTGCAGCCGTCCAACCCGGAGCGCTACGAGGCCCTGCGCATCGAGGGGCCCGACACCGCGGACTTCGACGCGAACCCGAACTTCGGCAGGCCCGAGCTCGCCCAGGTGTTCTGGTCGGAGCTGGAACGCCGGAACCGGGCGGCCGGCACGATCCTCGCCCAGGCCGGCGCCGCGCTCCGCTCACCCCAAGGGCCGTTCGCGGGATGGCACGTCGCCCACGTCATCCTCGCCGGCCACTCGCAGACCGGCAGCGTGACCACGTACTACATCCGCGACACCCACGACGTTCAGCGTCTCGGCGACGGTTCACCGGTCTACGACGGCTTCTTCCCGTCGGGCTTCCCCTTCGAGGCCTTCCACGACGTCGGCGTGCCGGTGGTGCAGGTCATGAGCGACGGCGACGTCTCCCGCCCCGACTACTCGCTCAGCCCCGGCTACGGAGGCCGCCGGTACCGTCGCGACGACAGCGACAAGCCCGGCGACCAGTTCCGCCTCTACGAGCTGGCCGCGGTCCCGCACATGGGCACTCGGCACGCGCCCTACGACGACGTGTCCCTGTGGCAGGCGACGTTCCCGGACGAGCCCGACGCCACTTTCGGCCCGCGGATGAGCAGCCTGCCGCACTTCGAGCTGTTCAGTGTGGGCCTGCATCACCTGGTCGAGTGGGTGGCCAACGGCACCGTGCCACCCCGCGCCGAGCGCATAGAGGTGGGCCCGGACGGCTACTTCGCCACGGACGCGCACGGCAACAGCCGGGGCGGGGTCCGCTGTGTGCAGCTGGACGTCCCGCACTCCGCGTACCGGCCCAACCCGACGAACCCGGACGGCACTCCGAGCTATCTGACGGTCGGCAGCGAAGAGCCGTTCGACCCGCGGAAGCTGCGGCAGCTGTACCAGGACTCGTCCGACTACGTCGAGCGCTTCAACCGCCGGCTGGACGAACTCGTCGCCGAGGGCTGGCTCCTCGCGGAGGACGCCGACGCCATGCGGCGCGAGGCGGAGAAGGTCGAGATCCCGTAGCGGAAGCGGGTACGACTGCGGCGGGAACCGGCGTGGTGCCGGTTCCCGCCGCAGTCGTACCGATCAAGGCGTGGATGAGGTCTGCTGATGAGAGGTGAGCACGTCCGTGAGCGGCGACCTGGCTGTTCAGCGGGAGGCTCACTACCCACGCATCGTGGTACCGCCGTCGACACACATCACCTGCCCCGTGATCCACTCCGACAGGTCGGACAGCAGGAACGCCACCGTGGCACCGATGTCGTCGGGCCTGCCGTGACGCGGTGCGGGCGTCGTCGTGAGGATCATGTCGCGGAACTCCTCCGGCAGGTTCAGCCTGGTCGCCTCCGTCATCACCAAGCCCGGCGCGACACCGTTGGCACGCACTCCGGCCTTGCCGTACTTGCGGGCGACATGCCGGGTCAGCGCCCCCACCCCGGCCTTCGTGACCGAGTACGCGACCTTGTCCGCCATACCGGCGTAGACGGCACCGGACATCGTGTTCACCACGGATCCGCCGCCGCCCGCGATCATGTGGGGCAGGGCGTGCTTGAGGGTCAGCAGATAGCCCGTCAGGTTGACGTCGAGCGTGCGCTGCCAAGCCGCCAGGTCGATGTCCACCACATGGGTGTCCTTGGCGACCTCCTCCGGATGGATGTTGGCGGCCACGTTGAACAGTCCGTCGATCCGCCCGCACTCCTTCATCGCCCGGTCGATCTGGCTCCTGACCTGGTCCTCGTCCGAGATGTCGACGACCATGGCGACGCCGTCTCCCCCGCCGTCCCGGGCGGCTTGGAGCGTGGCCTCCGCGGAGGCCTCGACAACGTCGCTCACCACGATCCTGGCACCGCCGGAGCCCAGGAACCTCGCTGTCGCGGTGGCGAGCCCACCTGCGCCCGCGAAGACGACGACCTTGTCCTTGATGCCTTCCATCGGTGTTCCTTCCTGGTGTGCCCTGCCACGACCCAAGAAACGTACATGGGTGTACGGATAATCGCCAGTAGTCTGCGGGGCATGCCAGAGGACGCCCAGCGCACCAAGCGACGCGACGCCGCCCGCAACCGGGAACGGCTGCTGGAAGCCGCCCGCCGGACATTCGCCGAGTCCGGCCCCGATGTCGCCCTGGAGGAGATCGCCCGCGCCGCGGATGTCAGCCGGACGACGCTGTACCGCAACTTCGCCACGCGCGAGGAACTCGCGGCGACGGTCTTCGAGGACAACGTCACACGCATCGAGCAGCACGCCATCGAACTCGGCGAGCGCCCGGACGGCATCGTGCGCCTCCTCGACTTCGTCCTCGACATGCAGCGCGACAACCGCAGCCTCGCCCGCGCCCTGTCCGGCGCGGACCTCGACTGGCTGACCGGCCTGTCCACCCGCACGGTGGCCGCGTTCCAGCCGCACCTCGAACGCGGCCGCCGGGCCGGACTCGTCCACCCGGCCGTCGAAGTCCAGGACGTGATGCTGGCCTTCCCCATGGCGGCCGGCGTGATGGCGGACAACGACGATGCCCACCGCGGCCGGATGGACCACCGCGTCCGCGCCATGCTGCATCGAGCCCTTTTCACCGACCGGGCGCGACTCAACTGACGAGGCACATGAGCGCATCCACTGCCGAGTGGTCTTGGCGGGCCGCACCCTGTGCCGCTCGAATAGTCATCGCTGCATGTCATGCTGCATATCTGTACTCGTTGATGAGGCCGCCGAGGAGCCGGGTGCGCAGGACTTTGCCGGCGCTGAGGCCATGCGCCGCGGCGGGTTGTTCGTGGGCGTCGGGTGGTAGCTGGTTGCGGGCCTGGTGGGGTCGGTGTTCGTTGTAGTGCCGCTCCTAGGCCGCGAGGACGTGGTCGAGGGCTTCGCGTCGGATGCTGCCGATGATGCGTTCGCAGTGCGCGTTCATGCGGGGAGCCTGTGGCGCACTTTCGAGGATCTCCATCTCCTCGGCCTGGAAGACGGCGTCGAATGCCTCGCCGTACTCGCCATCGCGGTCGCGCAGCAAGAAGCGCAGGGACTCGATGCGTATGCCCAGGTCGGCAGTGAGATTCCGCGCCTGCTGCACCGCCCAGTCCCGGGTCGGGCGGGCTGTGACCCCGGTGATGTGCAGCCGCCGGGTGCCGTGCTCGACGATCACCAGCGCGTACAACCGCCTGCCGAGTGCGGTGTCGATGTGAAAGAAGTCTGCCGCGATGATGCCCTCGGCTTGCGCGGTCAGGAACTCGCGCCAGGTGGGGCCTGCGCGACGTGGCGCGGGGTCGATGCCGGCCGCGTTGAGGATCTCCCACACCGTCGAGGCGGCGATCCGATGCCCGAGTCGGGCCAGCTCCCCTTGGATCCGCCGGTGCCCCCACGTCGGATTCTCCCTCGCCAGCCGCACGACGAGCTTCTTGATCGCTGCCGGGGTGGGTGGGCGACCGGTGCCCCGGCGCGCGGTGTAGTCCCATTTCGCGGCGATGAACCTGCGATGCCAGGCAAGCAGGGTGCCGGGGGTGACAGGGAAGACCTCGCGCCAGTGGCGCCGGGGTATCAGCCCGGACAGGGCGGCGAACCAGAACCGGTCGGCAGGCTCATAGCGGACCGATCCGGCCAACTAGCGGCGACGCAGGACCGCGTTCTCGTGCCGCAGCACCAGCAGTTCCGCGTCCTTCGCTGTCCCGCGACGTAGGAGCACCGATGGAACAGTGAGCAGCTTTCGGGTCACCTTGTACAGCAAGGGCACGATCACGGAGGACATGATCCCAGCGGACTGACCGCACCCCGCTCACCTGCGGCGATGACTTTTCGAGCGGCACAGGCTGTCTCGCTACGGCGCTACAGAGCCCGATAGGGCGCTCACGCCCTGGGAGTGCCCCGTCTGCCGGCGGACGCCAAGGGGCATTACCTCGTCTTGACGCGGCAGGCACCTTGCGACCGGGACACCCGAGCACCGGCTGCCTGCGGAAACACGCCGACCGAGGCCCTCAGCCCACAGCTTCCCCCCTGTCGCATGGGGAGCACGAGATCGTGCTCCCACCCCGAAAGGGAGTCGAGAGCCGACAAGGGGTTCTTATGCCTCTCGATGCAGAGAGCATCCGAATCGATGGGGTGACCCCGGGGGCTTGCGGTTGACGACGGCGCACAGGGGCTCGGTACGGCGCGGTAGGTCTACCTGATCGGGTGACGGACGAATCGGGCACCGTTGACACGTCTGCGAGTTGGGAGCACGAGGGCTCCCAGAGGGCTCCCACTTGCTCCCAGCCCGGACATGGTCAAGGCCGCCTCCGCTACCCACGGAAACGGCCTCCGACCTGCGATGATGCTGGTCGGGACGACAGGATTTGAACCTGCGACCCCTTGACCCCCAGCCCAGTGACCACTCTCTATAACCATCCGTACCACTCTGTAGTGGTCCGTTCAGAGACCTACACCAGTACATGAAGCCCAAGAAGTATGCACCCCGCACACTACGCGCCAGTCGGCGTCAGTCGGGCGACGTACCCCTCCTTCGAGTGACCACGGTCCGGCGACTTTGGCCGCGCGGGCCGAGCGCACCGACACCTCCTTCCCCGATCCATGGGATGCAGACGCAGGACACCCCGGCCGAGGCCAAGCAGCTCCTGCACACCGAGGATGACACCGAGACCGTGGCGAAGGCGGTGGACATCGCGGTCGGCGCGATCTACCAGCGCCGCGCAGCCCGGCAGCGGCTGAGCGAGCTCGCCGGCGAAGGCGGTGCCTTCGGCGAGGCCCGTCCCGCGTGAGCGCGTCCCAATACCTGATCGACACCAGCGCCTGCAACCGCCTGTTCCGCACCCCCGCCGTGGAACGACACTGGGCCACCGTCCTGGACGAGGGCCGGGCGAGCGTGTACGAGATCACCGAACTCGAACTGGTCCGCGCCGTCGGCGGCCGCGAGGAACGAACCCTCTTGGAACGCTACCTCCACGACGCTTTCGGCTGGACCCCGTACCCGACCGTGCGCTGACCCGGGCCCGGCAGGTGCAGGACCTCCTCGTCACCTCGAGCTGGCACCAGGGACCGGGAGCAGTCGACCTGATGACCGCCGCCACCGCCGAACTGTCCGGGCTGACACTGCTGTACTACGACGCGGACTTCGAAACCATCGCCAAGGTGACCGGACAGCCCCACCAGTGGATCGCCCCACGCGGCAGCGTCGACTGACAAGGACAACGGCCACCATGAACCCCACCACACACCCGGCCGAACGCCCCAACGCGACACCGCCCGAGGAAACCACCACCCACACCTGGGGAACCTTCCTCAAAGAGGCCCGACGCAGCCGGGGCATGAGCCAGCGGGAACTGGCCCGCGCACTGGGCGTCAGCCAGGCTCGCATCGCCCAGATCGAAAACGGAGCCAGCACCCCGCAGATCGACACCATGGCCGCCTACATCACCGCCCTCGGCGGCGCACTGACCCTGCGAGCCGACTTCCACGACCACGCCACCCAGACCACATGGCCCCAACCACACACCACGGAAAGCTGACACCCGCTCAGGCTTGCGGGCGCCGGTCATCCGGACTGACCCGCTGGTTCGTATGTGCCGGACCTCAGAACAACGGGTCCTTCTGAGGCAGCATGCCGGTCGTGGTGATACGGCTGATCCGCCTGCCGGCCCCGGTATCGAAACGATGGTGCTGCCGTACCCGAACTTGAGTGTCGTCTTCCGCCCGGCCCGGCGGATGGCCGCGGGAACAGCGGTCACGTTCGACGGCGCGCCTGCCCGATGACGGGCCGGCCACTCCATATACGAGGGCAACCCACTGGACAGACGACACCTGGTCCGCCGAGTCGATCCCGTCTGGGCCCCGACGCGCCCAAGGCAAACGGCGCTGGGCTGGCGTCGGCGACCTTCCGGCCCCTTGCGCCGGGCCCGTGAACGCCCAGATGGTGCCATCGACGGCGGAAGCGGGGGTGGCAGCCTGTTCCGTATTCTGGCGGCATGCGCATGCGTCCCACTTTGAGCTGGACCCCTACCGAGGACCTGCCGCCGGGCAGCACGGATCTGGAACCGGTCGCCAAAGCGCTGAGCACCGGCGGTGTGCTGGTACTCAGCGGGGCCGGCATCTCCACGGAGTCGGGCATCCCCGACTACCGGGGCGAGGGCGGGAGCCTGAACCGGCATACCCCGATGACCTACCAGGACTTCATAGCCGACGCCCAGGCCCGGCGCAGGTACTGGGCTCGCAGCCACCTCGGCTGGCGCACCTTCGGCCGCGCCCGCCCCAACCCCGGGCACCGGGCCGTGGCCGCGTTTGCTCGGCATGGCCTGCTCTCAGGTCTGATCACCCAGAATGTCGACGGCCTTCACCAGGCTGCCGGCAACGAGAGCGTCGTGGAACTTCACGGAAGCCTGGACCGGGTCGTCTGCCTTTCCTGCGGCGCCCTCGGCCCGCGCCGCGAACTCGCCCGACGATTGGAGGAGGCCAATGAGGGCTTCGAGCCGGTGGCCGCCGGAATCAACCCGGACGGTGACGCCGACCTCACCGACGAACAGGTCGGGGACTTCCGCGTGGTGCCCTGTACGGTCTGCGGCGGCATTCTCAAACCGGACGTGGTGTTCTTTGGCGAAGCCGTTCCACCACGGCGGGTCGAGCACTGCCGCAAGCTGGTCCGCGAGGCGACCTCGCTGCTGGTCCTGGGATCCTCACTGACGGTGATGTCCGGGCTCCGGTTCGTCCGCCAAGCGGCCCAGGCCGGGAAGCCGGTGCTGATCGTCAACCTGGACCCGACCCGGGGCGACCGGCACGCCGTCACCCGGGTCGCGCTCCCGCTGGGAACGGCCCTCACCGCCGTGGCCAGCCGACTGGGCATCCCAGAGTCGGCACAGGCCTGACGCGGAGCAGGCGTGACGGAGCCGGGAGCGGGGGACCATCCCTATCCGACTGTCGGTACAGATCGCGGGAGGCCCCTTACGGGCTGCGCCCCGCCGCCCCTGCCGACTGGCCAGAACACCAGCCCTCACCGTTCGGGTTCGCCCCGACCAGCGGCGATTCCGCTCGGTCGCGTACACCCGGCGCGTCTCCGCCTCGGCTTCCTCGGTCCCGCTCAGCATCGCCAGGGCACACCGCCGGTACTCCGACGCCGCCTGCTGCACCGCCTGGAGCGCGGCGCCGATCGAGCCGATCGATGCCGCGATCCCTGCTCGGTCCAGATGCTTGGCCAGCGCGAACGATGTGTACTGCGACCCCGCGTCCGAGTGATGTATCAACTCGCCCTGAGTGTAGGGGAGTCCATCCCGGTCGCGCTGCCACAGCGCCATCTCCAGGGCGTCCAGGACGAGCCTGGTCTCCTTGGTGGTAGCGGCGGACCAGCCGACGATGCGCCGGGAGAAGGTGTCCACGACGAAGGCGATGTAGACGACCCCGTTCCAGGTGGCGACATGCATGAAGTCGGCGACCCAGCAGCGGTTGGGGGCACTGGCGACGAGGTCGCGGTCCAGGAGGTCCGGGGCCCGCTCGGCGGCCGGATCGATGATCGTCGTGATCACCTTCCTGCCTCGGACGGCGCCGGTGATGCCGAGTTCGCGCATGAGGCGCTCGACGGTGCAGCGGGCCACGGCGTGTTCCTGCCGGTTCAGCTCGCGCCAGATCTTCCGGGCTCCGTAGACGCGGTAGTTGGACGTGTAGACCTCCTGGATCCGCTCTTTGAGTTCCTCATCGCGCACGGAACGGGCGGACGGAGTTTCAAGGTGTTTCTTGCGGGCGTAGTACCTGGAAGGGGCGATCTTGCAGCCGTGCTGGGTGAGGGTTCTGCAGATCGGCTCGACGCCGCCGAAGCGGTCCCGGTGCTCGTCGATGAACGCTACGAGCGCGTGTGTGGCCGGTCGAGCTCGGCCGCGAAGAAACTCGCCGCGGACTTCAGGATCTCGTTGGCCCGCTTGAGTTCGGCGTTCTCCTTCTTCAACGCCTTGAGCTGGGCGGACTCCTCCGTCGTCGTCCCCGGACGCCGGCCCGCGTCGATCTCGTGCTGCTTCACTCAGTTCCGCAGCGTCTCGCGGGAGCCGATGCCGAGCTTCTCTGCCACCGCCTGCAAGGCGGCCGTCTCGTTCGGGTAGTCGTCGCTCACCTCGGCGACCATGCGCACCGCACGGCGACGGAGCTCAAGCGGGTAACGGGAAGGTCGTGCCATGACTCGATCCTTTCATGAAATCGAGTCTCCATTCGATCCGGGGCGGTTCATACCTGGCCTTGACGAGCATGTTCACGCTGATACGGCTTCTGCCCATGCGTGATCGCGACAAAGACAGTCTCGCCTTTGAGCGGTGGGTACAGACCTGCAGACGCGAGCTCCTGGACCGGGCCTTGATCTGGAACCAGCGCCACCTCCTCCACGCCCTGCACAAGTACGAGCGGTTCTACAACACCCACCGACCGCACCAGGGCATCGCCAACGCTCGACCGCTGCACCCACTGCCCCCAACAATTGACGACCCGGACAAGTTAACCCGCCTCGACATACGCCGCCGCGACCACCTCGGCGGCATCCTCCACGAATACCAAGATGCAGCATGACCTGCACGGATGAGGTGTTCGGCAGGGACAGTCACTTGTGGCGGACGCCGGCGTTCTCCATGACCCGCTTGGCGCCGCGGGGCCAGTTGCCGTCGCTGACGACGACAGTGCCGGAAACCGTGTTGCCGCGCTCCCCGTCGCGCAGGCTGATGGAGCCGTTGCTCGTCCAGTTGTCCGTCACCGTGAGCGCGCCCGTGTTGTTGGTGGAGTTGGAGTTCTCATGGTTCCAGTCGCCGGTGTTGCGGAAGACGTTGTTGCTGTCGGTATAGCTACGTGATCCTTCGTCGTGGTAGATGCCGTAGTGGCCGTTGTTGTCGGCGCAGTAGTTCCGGTCGATGAGGGTGCCCGGCGCGGCGGAGAGGGTGTAGATGCAGGCGCCGTCGTCCATCTGCTGCATCACGCTGTGCAGATGGTTGCCGGTGATCCTGAGGTTCTTCAACGTGGTGGGGGTGGTGTATACGGGCTGGAAGTCGTACAGCCCGCGGTTGAGGTAGTCCTGGCTGCCCCCGGGGTCGTTGGTGCCCCAGCCGTAGCCGATCGCGATGCCGGTGTAGAGCATGTCGTAGATCTCGTTATGGGAGACCGTGGCGTTGGTGGCGTAGGTGACGAGCACGGCCGTCATGTCGCGGTAGTCCAGCGCGAGGTCGTGCATCACGTTGTTGCTGATGGTGATGTTCCGGTTGGTCATGCGGCTGTCGCTGGGGTGATGGGCGTCGGCCTGGACACCGCCGACCACGACACCGCCGCCCGCGTCCTGGGTGAAGACGTTGCCGGTCACGCTGATGGTGTCGGTACCGAGCCCGACTCCCGTGGCGTGTGCGTTGGCGTCGTTGCCGATGCCGAGGGCCACCTGGCCGAGCTGGGTGAACCGGTTGCGGGTGAAGCTGATGTGGGAGGCGGCCGACACCTGGACGGCGGCCGGCATCTGGTGCCAGTGGGGACGGGTCGCCTCGAAGAGCCGGCAGCCGAACTGGCAGGAGTTCAGCGCGTCCGACGGACGCTCCCAGTCACCGTGGACGAACGCGCCGGTCTGCTGGTTGGCGTACCCCTGGCCGGTGGACGGCTGCAGCCAGCTGGTGTGCGAGAACTGCAGGCCGGAGAAGGCGATACGGGTCGCCGGGGCACGGTAGGTGCCGCCGACGGAGAGGAGCGACTCCAGCCTCGGCATCTCCACATCGGCGGTGGACATGTCCTGGCCCGGGAGGGGCTTGTAGTACAGGGTCCCGGTACGGGTGTTCAGGTACCACTCGCCCGCCGAGTCGAGGAACTCATACGCGTTCTCGATGTACAGCGGCCCCTTCCGGAAAGGGTTGGTGATGGTGTCGTATCCGAAGGTGTTGTTGTTCCAGGCCGGCTGCTCCATGGTGATGACGCCGTCGCTGATGCCCGCCACCGGGGAGTACCGGTTGGTGAAGGAGCCGAGGGCATCGATCTCCGTACGGCCGGGATCGGCCAGGCTGTTGAGGTACTTCAGCGCGCCGCCGGTGAAGGTGTAGCCGTTCGCGTCGGCGGTCAGGTCGGCGCGGTCCAGTTGGGTACGGGCGCGGGTGGCCTGGACTCCGTCGACGTACAGCTGCCGGATATCGAAACCGGTGCCGACCTTGGCCTTCCAGATATTCTTCGCGGGGTCCTGCGGTGTCCAGCCGGTGGCCTTCCGCGCCCCCGATATGACGGGGCGGGCACCAGGCGCGGCCTTCCAGGTGACGGTGTGCCCGTTGGTGCCGGAGTCGGCCCGGGTGAAGGTCAGCGGCGCGGAGAGCCGGTAGGGACCGCCTGCGAGTTGGACGACGATATCGGCCCTCATATGCGAGTTGTGGGCCCGCACTTTCGCCTTGGCCTGCCCGATCGAACAGGGGTGGGCCGCTGAGCAGGCGGTGCCGTGGCCGCCCGGTGAGACGTGGACGGTCGCCGCCCGCGCCGCGAAGGCGGGCGTTGCCTGGCCCAGCACCGTCGCGGTCACCGTGGCGAGGGCCACGGCCACTGTCAGGCAGGCTCTGCTCACCCGGTCCTGTGGTGAGGGGAATGAACGTGTGAACCGCACGTGGCACCTTCCCGAAGGTGTGGAGCCGGACTTCTCGTGGTCCGGCTGGGTGGCTGCGGAGCAGTGGCGAAAACGAAGCGGCGGTTACATTAGTCGTCATACGAATAGCGGCAATAGATACCGAACAGTAACTTCTCGTATCCCCGTGCCGTGCAGCCCGGGGATACGAGAAGTGGCGCCCGGTTACTCCGCCGACCGGCGGCCGGCCGGTGAACGGCGGCGCTGCCAGGCGTCTTCGATGTGCGACGTCATGGCCTGCGCGGCCCCCTTGGGATCCCGGGCGAGCAGGCGCTCCATCAGATGCCGGTGCTCTGCGTTGGCCAGTTCACAGGCACGGGTGTCGGGTGCGCCGCTGTACAGAGAGGTGGTCCGGGCCTGGGTGTGGACGCTGCGGACGATGGAGCTCGCGAGCCGGTTCCGCGACGCCTCCATGATCCGGCCGTGGAAGACGAGATCCGTCTCGATGAAGCGATACGGGGCCGCGGTCTCCGCGTCCAACCGCACGAGCAGCTCTTCGATGGCACGGAGATCGTCCTCCGTCGCCAGGACGGCCGCCTGGGCGGCCATCTGGGACTCCAGCGCCGATCTCACGCCGACGAGCTGGTCGAGAACCACGAGTTGGTCGTCGTGCTGGAAGGTGGCGGCCAGCACGACGGGGTCCAGAAGGTTCCAGTCTTCCTGCGGTGTGACCGTGGTTCCGGAACCCTGTCTGGCGCGGACCAGCCCTTTGGCCTCCAGGGCCTTGACCGCCTCACGGATGGTGGTGCGGCTGACCCCGAAGGTTTCGCACAGCTCGGGCTCGATGGGCAGCGCCGAGCCGGGAGGGAAGTGGCCCGCCACGATCCGGTCGGCGAGTGCCTCGACAACGGCGTACGCCAGCCGGGCGGGCCGCCTGAGCCAGGGCCGCATCGGGGGCGGACCCCCACCGCTGTCCGTGCCCGTCTCCGTCATGGCGACCGCCCCCTCCGCTCCGATGCGTGTCCGCATTCTAGCCCTCAACGGCTTGACGATATTCGTATGACGACTTATGTTTCCCGAGGTATTTTCAGCTTCTCTGTGAGGTGGGACACCGTGCGCATCACCGATGTCGCGAGCTATCCGATCCGTGTCCCCGCCGCCGACCCGCCGTTCGTCTGGCGGCACGGCCTGAGGGGCAGCCCGCCGGAAGGTGAGGCCGCCGTGCTGCACATCCGCACCGACCAAGGGGTCGACGGTGTGGCGATGAGCCCGCGGCGCGGCTCCGGCCTCATGCTGGCGGACCTGCTGGACCGGGTGCTGCGCGAGGAGTTGCTGGGTCAGGATCCGCTGCGGCGCGAATGGCTCTGGCACCGGCTGTGGGAACTGGATCGCACCGAGGAACTGCCGCTGTACCTCCTCGGCCTCGTCGACACGGCACTGTGGGATCTGGCGGGGCGCCTCGCGGGCCGGCCCACCTGGGAGGTTCTGGGCGGCTACCGCACCTCCATCCCCGCGTACGCCTCCACTGTCACCTACTCCTCCGTCGCGGAGTACCTGGACATCGCCGACCAGGCGCTGGAGCTCGGCTACCCGGCCATCAAGCTGCACGCCTGGGGCGACGCGCGACGCGACGCCAAGCTGTCCGTGGCGCTGCGCGAGCATGTCGGCGACGACATCCCGCTGATGTTCGACGGCTCCGCGGGCTTCGATCTGCCCGACGCCATCCATGTCGGCAACGCTCTGTCCGATGCCGGTTACCTCTGGTACGAGGAACCGATGCGAGAGTTCAGCGTTACCGCGTACCAGCGCCTGGCGGACGCGGTGAGCGTGCCCTTGCTCGTGGCCGAGACCTCCGACGGGGCGCATATGAACTCCGCCGACTTCATCCAGGCGGGCGCCGCCACCTTTGGTGTCCGCGCCTCCACCCAGCTGCGGGGCGGCTTCACCGGCGCCATGCGCACCGCCCACCTCGCCGACGCCTTCCGGCTGCGCGCCGAGGTACACGGACCCGAAATCCCCAATCGGCACCTGTGTATGGCCATCTCCAACACCACGTACTACGAGTCCCTGGTGATAGGGAACCCCATCAGCCGTGAGAGCGGCATCGACGCCGATGGCATCGTCCACGCCCCCACCGGCCACGGCGTCGCGCTGCCCGCCGGACTCGAGTACCCGGCCGTCCTCCAACCGTACGTCGACGCGGAGACGGCCACCCCGCCCAAGGCATGACCCCCAAGGCATGACCATCGGGCGTCCCCGCCCGCGTCCTTCATCCCGCACGATCGTCCCGCATCCCAGCGCAAAACGAGGTCAGCCATGAACAACGGTGTTCGGTACTCCTCTCGTCCACGTGTCACAGGCGCCATCGCGGCTGTCGGTGTCGTGTGTCTGCTCTCGCTGGCCGGGTGCGCCAGTGCGGATCCCACCCCCTCGGCGAACGAGCCAGCCGCGAAGTTCTCCCCCGTGACCCAGAAGGCGGGCAGCGAGATCACGGTATGGGCGGACGCCACCCGCGTGCCGGGCGTGAAGGCTTATCAGAAGGCCCATCCGGACGTGAAGATGAAGATCGTCACGTACAGCGGCGACGCCAACGGAGCCAACGACCTGCAGACCAAGGTGCAGCTCTTCGACCGGACCGGCAGCGGCTGGCCCGACGTCGCCTTCAGCGCGAACGTCAACGACGCCACCTGGGCCTCCCAGGGCAGGGCGCCCTACGCCGCCCCCGTCAACCGGGACATCATCCCGAAGACCACCCTCAGCGGCTTCGCCGACGGCGCCCTGGGCCCATGCGTCTTCAACGGCGATACCTACTGTGTCCGCAACGACCTGGCCCAGAACGTCCTTTGGTACGACAAGAAGCTGATGGACACCTTCGGGTACACCGTCCCGACCACCTGGGAGGAGTACCAGGCCCTCGGGGAGAAGGTCGCCAAGGAGCACCCGGGCTATCTCGTCGGCACCGCCGGTGATTCCTACGCCCCGGAGGTGTACTTCTGGGCGAGCCGGTGTCCCGCGAGCACCGTCACCGGCCGCAAGAAGGTCACCGTGAACCTCAAAGACCCCAAGTGCATCCGGATGGCCAAGCTGCTCGACGGCCTGATCGCCAAGGGGTCGGTCTCCAAGGACACCGTCTTCAGCGCCGGCTTCGTCAAGAACAAGGCCGACAAGGTTCTCATGCTCCCGGGCCCGTCCTGGTACGGCCAGGTGCTGTTCCACTCGACCTTCAAGACCCCCAAGGGCCGGATAGCGGCGGCCGCTCCCCTGAAGTTCGACGGCGACACCACGAACTACACCGGCAATGTCGGCGGTGGCCTGTGGTTCATCTCCTCCCACAGCAAGAACCTCAAGGCGGCTTCCGACCTGGTGACCTGGATGACCACCTCCAACGACTACCAGGCCACCGCCGGCACCTATCCCGCCTACAAGAAGGCCGCCACCGCCTGGCTCGCCAACCAGGCCAGGACCGGCTACTTCGCCGGTGATATCGGCGGCACCTTCCAACGGGCCGCCGAGCGGGTGTGGCCGGGCTGGTCCGCCACCCAGTACAGCAACGAGGCGATCTACGCCTCCACCGTCGTCCCCGCTCTCAACTCGGGGAAACCGCTCACCGATACGCTCGGTGACTGGCAGACCGCCATCACCGACAAGGCCAAGTCCCTCGGCTACACGGTCGAGCGGTGATGTGAACCGATGACCGTCATCTCCGCCACCCGACCGAAGCGGAGCGACCGCAGCGCCCGCAACCCGCTCGGCCGCGCCGGATACTTCTTCGTCTCCGGCTACGTCCTCCTGCTGCTCGCCTTCGGTGTCCTGCCCACCGCCTACGCCATCTGGCTGGCCCTGTCCAACTCCCGCGGTCAGTACGTCGGACTCGGCAACTTCACCCGCACCTTCGCCGACTACCGCTTCGGCCCGGCCTTCGCTCACATCGGGCTGTACCTGCTGATCTGGCTCGTCGTGCTGATGGTCCTGGTCGTGCTGCTCTCCTTGATGCTGCACGGCCGGATGCGCCGAACCGCCTCCGCCCTGCGGTTCCTCTTCTATCTGCCGGGGGCGCTCGCCGGGGTGGCGAGTGTGCTGCTGTGGCTCATCCTGCTCGACCCGGCCTCCAGCCCGGTCGGATGGCTGCTTGACACCCTCGGCTGGCACACCCTCGCCCAGGTCATCTCCCCCAGCCATCTACCAGTGCTCTTCACCGTCATCGCCTTCTGGACCGGGGCCGGAGGCTGGATCGTGATCATGTACGGGGCGCTCAACAACATCCCCGACGAAATCCTGGAGGCGGCCCGGATCGACGGCGCGAGCACCCTGCAGATCGCGCTGCGCATCCAGATCCCGATGCTCACCAAGTGGATCGCCTACATGCTGATCCTCGCCTTCGCGGCGGGCACCCAACTGTTCGTCGAACCTCAGTTGGTCTCCACCGCCAGCTGGGGCGTGATCCCCGACAGCTGGTCCCCCAATCAGCTCTCCTACCAGTACGCCTTCCAGGCGGGCGACTTCAACGGCGCCGCAACGCTCTCGGTCGACCTGCTCCTCCTCGGGCTCGGCTGCGCGGCACTCGTCGTCTTCCGTGCCGGGCTGTTCGACCGGGACTGAAAGGCCGCCATGACGCTCACCTCCTCCGCCCACCGGGCCCGGCCCACGGCCGCCGAGCCCCACACAGGCTCCGGCCGTCCCACCAAACCGCGGCGGATCCGCCCGAAGAGCCTGGCCGCCCGCACCACATGGCTCATCATCCTCGGCCTCTTCCTGCTGTTCTTCGTGCTGCCGGTGATCTGGCTGCTGCTCGCCCCGGCCAAGAGCGACGGGCAGATCCTCCGCGGCGACCCGTTCTCCTTCGGATCCCTGGACCGGCTCGCCCACACCTGGCACAACCTGTACAGCTTCCAGGACGGGGCCATCCTCGGCTGGCTGAGGAACTCCGCCCTGTACACCTTCGGCGCGCTGCTCATCACCCTCGTCACCGGCATCCCCGCCGGATACGGCCTGGCACTCACCCGGTTCATCGGCCGCCGACTGCTGCTGACCATCACGCTGCTCGTGATGCTGATGCCCTCGGCCGCGCTGGTTCTGCCGTTGTATCTCGAGCTCAACGCCGTCCATCTGGACGGCACGATCTGGTCGGTCATCCTGCCTTTCTCGTTCTTCCCGTTCGGTGTCTACCTCACCTACATCTACTTCTCCTCCAACCTCCCGGCCGACCTGCTGGCCGCCGCGCGGATGGACGGCTGCTCGGAGTGGCAGGTCTTCCGGCTCGTCGCCCTGCCGTTGGCCAAACCGGTCATCGCACTGGTCGGGTTCTTCAACTTCGTCGGCAACTGGAACAACTTCTTCCTGCCGTTCGTGATGCTGCCGGACAGTTCGCAATACCCGGCCCAGGTAGGGCTGAACAACCTGCTCACCTCCTCGTCGGTCTTCAACACCTCTGCCGGCCTCGGAACCCAGATCATGCGCCCGGAACTCGCCCTGGCCGCCCTCGTCACGATCCTGCCCGTGCTCCTGGTGTTCCTCTTCTCCCAGCGAGCCCTGGTCTCCGGCATGCTGGCCGGCGCCACCAAGGAGTGAAACCTGCGCCGTGTCGCCTCGACCATCCCCTTGCGAGCGGCGAAGCGGTCAGGTCGGCCAACTGACCCAGCCAGAGACGGAAGTACCACGATGTTCGTGACCAGCTACCACGTCGATGGCGACGCGGTCGTCGTCCTCACCGACACCGGGCGGCTGAGGATTCAGGTCCTGGGCCCCGAGATCATGCGAGTAGTGCAGACCCGGCGGGGCCGTTTCGGCACTGCCGAGAGCCTCATGATCCTCCCGGCACCTGCCACCGCCCCGGACGTGGCCGAAGTCGACGGCGGACTCCTCATGTCGACTCCCGCACTGCAGCTCAGGATCGACGCCCTCAGCGGCGCGTTCACCTGGGCGGACAGTTCGGGCCGGCTGCTGGTGCGCGAGCCGCACGACGGAGCAGAGACGAAAACGCTCGAAGAGATCGATGTCCACCGCCCCCTCCTCGCCGCGGACGCGCACACAACGAACGTGCGCGGAGCCGACGGACTGAAGGCGGTGACCGACTCCGTGCCGCGCGTCGTGGACCGTACGGCGTACTCGACCACGCTGCGCCTGGAACTCTCCGAGGGGGAGGCGATCTACGGCCTGGGCCAGCACGAGGAAGGCATCCTCAACTACCGTGGGCACCGGCAGTACCTGTATCAGCAGAACATGAAGGTGGCCGCCCCGGTCATCGTGTCCACCGCCGGCTACGGAATGCTGTGGGACAGCTATGCGTTCGCCTCATTCTCCGACGGCCAGGACGGAACCCGTTTCTGGACCGAGACCGACGATGAGTTGGACTATTACTTCATCCTCGGCCCGGAGATCGATGAGATCGTCAGGCGCATCCGGACGCTGACAGGCCAGGTGCCGCTATTGCCCCGGTGGGCGCTCGGCTACTTTCAGTCCAAGGAGCACTACGCCTCCCAAGAAGAACTTGTCGAGATCGCCCGCGAACACCGGCGGCGGGGAATCCCCCTCGACTGCGTCGTGCAGGACTGGAAAAGCTGGACCGGAGAACTGTGGGGGCAGAAGAGCTTCGACCCGGTCCGCTACCCCGACCCGGGCCGACTCTGCGCCGACCTCCATGCCCTGAACACGCGCCTGATGGTCTCCGTGTGGCCCAACATGCACAATGACGGACCCGACCAGGTCGAGATGCGGGAACAGGGACACCTGCTCGGCAACGACGCCACCTATGACGCCTTCAGCGCGGATGCCAGGAAGCTCTACTGGAAGCAGGCCGACGAGGGGTATTTCCGGTTCGGGGTCGATGCCTGGTGGGCCGACTGCACCGAGCCGTTCGAAGGAGACTGGAACGGCACAGCCAAACCCGACGCCGCCACCCGAGCGCGTATCAACACCGACGAGAGCAAGAAGTATCTCGACGCCGAACACCTCAACGCCTATTCGCTGATGCACACACGCACCCTGTACGAGGGCCAGCGCGGGGCCGACCCGCACAAACGACCCGTCGTGCTGACCCGGTCGAGCTATCCGGGCCAGCAGCGCTACGGAGCGGTCACCTGGTCGGGAGACGTGACCGCGACCTGGACCACGCTGCGCGCCCAGATCGCCGACGGGCTCAACTTCTGCATGACGGGCAACCCCCGCTGGTCCTGCGACATCGGCGGGTTCTTCGTCGATCGCAAGGAACAGTGGTTCTGGCGAGGGGACTTCCCCGACGGCTGCGGCGACCTCGGATACCGCGAGCTCTACGTCCGCTGGCTGCAATTCGGCGCGTTCCTACCGATGTTCCGCTCGCACGGCACCGACACCCCGCGCGAACCCTGGCGCTTCGGAGACGTCGGCGACACCACCTATGAAACAATCCTCGCCTTCATCCGCCTGCGCTACCGACTGCTGCCCTACCTCTATACGCTCCAGGGCTGGGAAGCCCACCGTGGCTACACCAGCGTGCGCGCGCTGGCCTTCGACTTCCGCAGCGATCCGGCCGTGTACGACATCGACGACCAGTTGATGATCGGGCCCGCGCTGATGATCTGCCCGGTGACCGAACCCATGTACTACGGCCCAGGCTCCACGCCGATCATCGAGGCCACACGGACCCGGCAAGTCTACCTTCCCGCCGGGTGCGACTGGTACGACTTCTGGACGGGCGAGCGGCATACCGGGGGCCGGACCATCGATGCCGCGGCCCCGCTCGAGCACATGCCCATCTTCGTTCGGGCCGGCTCGATCCTTCCGCTCGGACCCGTAGTTCCCCACGCCGAGGAGGTAGTCGACCCTCCGCTGGAGGTCCGCATCTACCCGGGCACCGACGGCCGGTTCGACCTTTACGACGATGCTGGTGACGGATTCGGCTACGAGCAAGGTGAGTTCACGTACACATCGCTGCGCTGGTCCGACACCGCGGCGCGGTTCCTCGTCGAGCCCACCGGCGCAGGTGCCGGAATATCCGCACACCGGGACTTCCGGCCCATCGTGGTGGGCACGCGCGGCGGCCTCGGCTTGGGCGAGCCTCAAACGGACGGCCCCGCTGTTCACTACGGAGGCCAGCCGGTAAGTCACCAACTCAAGTGAGTGACACTCTCTGGTCCGCCTGATGAAATCCGGCCCGCTGAGGTTGATCCCCGGGAGTGGACACCGGGTTTCATGCGGCGAGTCAGAGCGTAGGTGATGTGATCAGCCGCTGTTCGAACTCGTTCGATGTGAGGTAGCCGAGGGCGGAGTGCCGTCGGCGCCGGTTGTATTAGGCGAGCCGGCGGAATAGCTCAAGCCGCGTCTGTGCCTTCGAAGTCCAGCGCCGGCCGTGGAGCAACTCCCGCTTGAGGCCCTGGAAGAACGACTCGGCCAGGGCACTGTCGTAGATACGATCAACCAGCCGATCACGCGGCGCGAGCAGATGTCGATGACCGTGGCGGGATACAGCCAGGTGGAGCCGACGGCTATGTAGGTGGTGTCGCCGCACCACCTGGTGTTCAGCGCGTCCGCGCTGAAGTCGCGCATCAGCAGGTCCGGGGCGGCGGGCGCGGTCTTGTCCGCGATCGTGGTGCGTTTCTTGCGCCGCAGGTGCCGGCCGGTGATGTGGTTGACGCGCATCAACCGGGCCACACGCTTGCGGTTGATCTTCCCCCCGCGCGACCAGAGTTCGGCATGCACGCGCGGGGCGCCGTAGGCGCCGTCGTGTTCGGCATGAATGGCGCGGATCTCCGCGACCTCCCGCTCCTCGGCCGCCTGGCGCTCGGCGCGAGCTGGTGCGGTGGCCTGGTGGCGGTAGAAGCCGGAGCGGGACACTTCGAGTACCCGGCACAGCCGCTTGACGCCGAAGTCGGCGCGGTTGTCGGAGATGAAGTCTCAGCGGCAGGGGCTCATTTCAGCTCCCGAGCGAAATAGGCCGCTGCCCGGCGCAGGATCTCGCGCTCCAACTGCCATTCCTTCTCGGCCTTCAGCGGGCGGGCGTTCTCGGCCCGCAGCCGGGCCAGTTCCTCGGCCGGACTCTGGCCGGCCCCGACCTCGCGGCGCTCGGACGGGTGCTGGACGGTGTCCTTGCGGACCCACGTACGCAGCGTCTCCCCGGTAATCCCGAGCTCCGCGGCCACCGCCGCGTACGTGCGCTTACCACCGGCGGCTCGGTACAACGCGACGGCGTCCTTCCGAAACTCCTCCGGGTACAGAGACTGGCGTCCCACCTCGACATCCCTTCCTGGACCATCAAGATCCATTGTCAGGGTGTCCACTCCAAAGGGTCAGCCTCACGCGCCCACCTTCAGCCCCAGCACGAGCAGCTCGCCGTGCAGGCGCCGGTAGCCCCAGCTCGAGTTCTCCTTCGCCAGGCGCAGCACCAGGGTGCGGATGGCGCACGGTGCGCGGTCGTCCCGGGCGTTTGGGCCGGCAGGAGGCGGCATGGCGGCGTTTGACGAAGTTGCGGTGCCAACGCAGTACCGTGTCGGGGCGAACGAGTAGCCGCAACTGTCGCAGGACGTGCAGTGGCAGCCGGTGAAGCAGCGCGAACGCGTGTGTCACACCCAGGTAAGCCAGTCGCAGCAGCACGATCGATCATCATGACGCGCGGATCACCCACTACGCGAGAGCGCCGACTCGAGTGACCGCGACCGACGACCGTGAGGCCTGGTGCGGGCCCCCGACCAGGGCGGATGACATTCTCGGCAAGCGCAGATCGAGCACGCCACCCGCCGCGTGCGGATCCTCGGCCCAACCGCACACCCCACCGCGGCCTGGGTCACCCAGGCTGCCCGGAATATGGCCATGGACCTCCAAGACGCAGGCATGAGGGCAAAGTTCTTGATCCGGGACCGTGACGTTCGCTACCCGGCATCCTTCGACGCCGTCCTGCAAGCCGAGGGCATCAAGGTCATCCAGACCGGCGTCCGGATGCCGCGCATGAACGCGATCATGGAACGCTGGGTGCGGTCATGCCGAACCGAACTCTACGACCGCACCCTCATCTGGAACCGGACCCATCTCCTCCATGCGCTGAGCGAGTACGAGGCGTTCTACAACGAGCACAGGCCTCACCGCACTCTCGCGGGCGCCGCACCGCTCCACCCACTGCCCGAACCGATTACCGACCCCGACCAGCTCGCCCATCTCCACATCCATCGACGCGACCGCCTCAGCGGCATCCTGCACGAGTACCGACATGTCGCGTGACCAGCACGGACGAGGTTCTTGGCACCTACAACGTCCCCGTGTCCTTCCGAACCTGCTCGACGTCCCGGCATAACGTGTCGCCCCGCGAATTGAGCCATACGCCGCGGCGCGGGGGTAAAGACCTTCACGGGTGGCAATACTCGTACGGCGGATGGTAACTGAGTCGCGGCACAGGCTGAGGGGGGAGGCGACCGCGGCATGGGCGGCGCCCTGTACCTGGAGCCGCGGATGGGGCCGAGGCTGGGAGCGTTACTAGGATCGGTCCGTCTTCTGCATGACCTCACCGACGCGCTCGGTTCGCCGCTGGGCGTGGTGCTGCCCGAACAGATCGCCGAGAATGTCGAGCGGTTCCGTTCGGTGTACCGCAAGCACCGTCTCGCGGGCCAGATGTTCCTCGCGCACAAGGCGAATCGTTCCAGTGCTCTGCTGCGGCGCCTCGCCACAGGCGAGGCGGGCGTTGACGTGGCGTCGCTGGGCGAATTGCAGCACGCGCTGGGCTGCGGGGTCAGCCCGGCAGTGATCATGGCCACCGGCCCGAAGGACCCGGAGTTCCTGTGGCTGGCCGCCCGCACGGGAGCCACCGTGAGCCTCGATTCGTCAGCCGAGCTCGATCAGCTCGTGGCGCTGGTGCGGGGGCACGGGCTGCCACGGGTTCGGGTGCTGCTGCGGCTGTCGGGGTTCGAGGCGTCGGGGGTCAGGGTGCTGACCCGCCGCAGCCGTTTCGGGTCGCCCATACGGGAGCTGGACGCCACGCTGAAGACAGTCGAACGGCACGGCGACGTCGTGGAGCTGACCGGTATCGCCTATCACCTCGACACCACTTCCCTGGCCGAGAAGGCGGTCGCGCTCGAAGGCTGTCTGATGGCCTTGGAGGAGTGCCGCGGCCGGGGTTTGACGCCCCGGGCCGTCGACATCGGCGGCGGATTCGGCGTCAACTACCTCGCCGACCGTACGCAGTGGGAGCGGTACACGACCGAGCTCGCGAACGCTGTCCTCGGCAGCCGCCCGCCCCTGACGTGGGGCGGGCACGGCTACGGGCTGCGCGAGGTGGGCGGTGCGCTCCGCGGGGCGCTGGGAGTGTATCCGGCGTACCGTCCGGTCGCCGGTGAACGGTACCTCGACGAGCTGCTGTCCCGACCGGCAATCGCCTTCGGCGGCCGTCCGCTGGGCGCGCTGCTCCTGGAGCATCTCTACGACCTCTACACCGAGCCCGGCCGCGCGCTGCTCGATCAGTGCGGACTGACCTTGGCGAAGGTTCTCGAAGTACGGGACTTCGGCGCCGGGCCGCTGTGGGTGCGGCTCGCGGCCACGGCGGGCGACATCGGGCTGGAGGAGCACGGAGTCCTCGTGGATCCCCTCATCCTCCCCCGCGAGCCCGGCACACCCGAGGGCACCGGACCCGTAGCGGTCCATCTCTTCGGCAGTCTGTGCTTGGAGTCCGACCTGATCACGCGGAGGACCGTGTTCCTGCCGCGCCGCCCCGTGCAGGGCGATCTGATGGCCTTCGTGAACACCGCCGGGTACTGCATGGACTTCCACGCCACGCACGCGCAGCGGCAGCCCGTCGCCCGCAAGGTCGCCGCCTGGCAGGACGGCGACGGCGAGTGGCGCTGGTGCCTGGACGAGCAGTACTGGCCGATCACACCTCCTGGGGGACAGCAGTGAGGTACGACAGCGTCACCGAGGCCATCGGGAACACCCCGCTGGTCCGCATCGACCCGGCCGTGCACGGTCTGCGCCATATCGATCTGTACGCCAAGCTGGAGCTGTTCAACCCCTTCGGGTCGGTCAAGGACCGGGCCGCGTGGAACATGGCGCGGCCGCATCTGGCCGCCGCCGTGGAGAGCGGGAGCCAGGTGGTGGAGCTCTCCAGCGGCAACACGGCCAAGGCGCTCGCCGTTATCGCGGGCATGCACGGGCTGTCCTTCAAGAGCGTCACCAACCGGATGCGGGTACCGGAGATCAAGGATCTGCTTCTCCTGCTGGGTGCCGAGATCGAGGAGCTGCCGGGGCAGAGCGAATGCCTGGACCCGACCGCGACGGACGATCCACTCACCGTCTTTCACCGTACGCTGGCCGCGTCGGGCAGCGACTATCTGCACACCGACCAGTACTTCAACGCCCGCAACACCGAGGCCCATGTCACCGGCACCGGCCCGGAGATCGTCAAGGATCTGGACGGCAGCGCCCCGGACTGGTTCATCGCCTGCGTGGGCACGGCAGGGTCCTCCACCGGTGTCGCGCGCGTCCTGCGCGAGCACGATCCACGGGTGCGGGTCGTCGGCCTCGTCGCGGCCAAGTCCGACTTCATCCCCGGCATCCGCACCCTCGACGAGGTCCACGAGGTCGGCCTGTTCGACCCGGACACCTATGACACCATCGAGTCCGTCGGCGCGGACGAGGCGATCGACGGGCTGCTGACCCTCAATCGCCGCTGCGGCATCCTGGCCGGGCCCACCGGAGGTGCCGCCTACGTCGGTGCCGTGCGCCACCTGCACGCATACGACGAGGAGCCGGTGGAGCCGGGCGGCCGCAGAACGGCGGTGTTCATCGTCTGCGACCGGGTGGAGAGCTATCTGAGCTACGTCCGACAGCGGCGACCCGAGCTGCTGGGCCGACCGCGCCGGACGCACTCCGCCGCCGATCTGTCCGAGGCCGAGGTGCGCGCCGCCCCGGCCATCTCGGTCCCGGACGCCCGGTCGTGGATCGACCGGGAGGGGCCGCTGGTGGTCGACCTGCGCAGCCCGTACGCGTACGCCGCGCTGCACATCGACGGGTCCATCAACATCGTCGACGAGCTGTTCGAGGAGCTGGTGCACGGCGGGCTGCCGTTCAGCCGGAGTCGACCGGTGCTGCTGGCGTGCCCGGTGGGCGAGAAGTCCGCGCGGTACGCGGCGTTGCTGACCCGCATGGGCCACCCCGATGTGCGCAGCCTCGCCGGCGGCATCATCGCCTGGCGCGACGCCGGTGCACCGCTCGTACGGGACTGACGTGACCAGCCCGCGGCAGGTGCTGGAGGACTTACAGGGGTGGCAGCGCCGGCTGCGCGCCCAGTTCCCCATCATCATGGGCAACCCGGACCTGGTCTACCTGGACAGCGCGGCCACCGCGCAGAAGCCGCAAGCGGTGCTCGACGCCGCCTGGACCTATCTCACCACCACCAACGCCAACGCCGGGCGCGCCACCTACCCCTGGGCCAACCGGACCACGGCGCTGGTCGAGAAGGCCCGGGACCGGATCAAGGAATTTCTGCACGACCCGGCCCCCGAGCGGTCGTCCACCCACCTCACCAGCGGCACGACCGAAGGTCTGCGCACCATCGCCCACGACTGGCTCCCGGCGCACCTCGCCGACGGGGACGAGATCGTCGTACCCGTCGCGGACCATCAGGCCAACATCTCCCCCTGGCTGGAGGCTCAGCGGCTGCTGGCCGACCGCGGCGTACGCGTCCATGTCGTCGAGATGCCGTACCAGAGAAGTTCCGGCGACTACGACCATCGCGCGCTGGCCACACTCGCCGGGCCCCGGACCCGGTTCGTCGCCGTCACGCACGTCCACCACGTCTACGGCGCGGACATGAACGTCCACCGCGTCCGCCAGGCCGTCGGCCCGGCGGCGGTCATCTGCCTGGACGCCGCCCAGAGCATCGGCCATCTGCCGGTCTCCGTGGCCGACCTGGATGTGGACTTCATCGCCTTCTCCGGGCACAAGGCCCTGGCCCTGCCGGGGTCGGGGGCAGTGTGGGCGCGTCAGGCGCGCGGTCCCGCGTTCCGGCCCGGCGGCTGGAGCGGCACCCCGAACACCGTCGGCATCGTCTCCCTGACGGCGGCGCTCGACTGGCTGGACGCGGCGGGCCTCGACCGGATCGAGCGCTGGACCATGGCCCTGGCGGCCCGGCTCACCGACGGGCTGCGGCAGTTGGACGCGTACGAGGTGCTGGGCTGCCGGGCCAGCCTCGCCGCGGACTCGGCCGTGCAGCGACGCCAGGGCATCGTCGCCTTCCGGCACCGTGAGATCACCTCCGGTGACCTAGGGTTCATCCTCTTCAGCCACGGCTTCATGGTCCGCTCCGACAGCCACTGCCAGGGCAGCGCGGGCGAGAAGAGCGGGTCCGTGCGGGTGAGCCCGCACATCCACAACACCGCCGAGGAGATCGACCGGCTGCTCGAGGTATTGCGCACCCTTCAGTGAAAAGGGTGAAACCCCCGGCGAGATGTGAATGGAAACCGTTTCCACCTGTAAGTTCGGGCCCGACCCGGTGGACGGGTGCGGAAACGGCAGAGGTGGTACGACCCGATGGGGCTGAGCATGGCCGCGGCCGAGCGATGGGTACGGCGCTGGGACCGCCAGCAGCAGCGCTATGCCGTCGACCGCGAAGAACGGTTCACCGTGATCGCCGACGTCGTGCAGCAGGTCACGGCCCGCCAGCGGCGTCCGCTGATCGCCGACCTCGGTTGCGGCCCCGGGTCACTCACCGCGTGGCTGGCCCAGCGGATGCCGGGCGCGGAGATCGTCGCGGTGGACATGGACCCGCTGCTGCTGGGGCTCGCGCGTACCCTCCACGCCGACGCGGCCCGCTACATCGAAACGGTCATCGGCGAGCCCGGGTGGACCGACGCGCTGGGCCTGAACCGCCCGCTGGACGCCGCCGTCTCCACGACAGCGCTGCACTGCCTCGGCGAGGACTCGCTGCGGCGGACCTACCACCAGATCGCGGCCCTACTGCGCCCCGGCGGCGTCCTCGTCAACGCCGACCACTTCCCCCCGGAGGACACCCAGCCGACACAGATCACCACCCATGTCGGAATCCGGCGGTCCGAGCGGCTGCGCGCGTTCGCCCACGAGGACTGGGAGTCCTGGTGGGCGTCCACGGCCAAGGATCCGGAACTGGCCGGCCTGCTCGCCGAGCGCCGGCGGACACAGCGGGAGGCACATCAGGCGGTCAAGAGCGTCGGTCACAACGGTCTGAGCCTGTCCCGGCACACCGCGCTGCTGCGCCAGGCGGGGTTCGCGCAGGCCGGCCCGGTCTGGCAGTTCGGGAACGGCCACGTCCTCGTCGCCGTCCGGTAGCCCATGACGCGCCAGGGTCCACACCCTTCACTGCCGAGGCTTGGCGCGGGCGGCGTCCTGGACGCACCATGTGGTGGGGGGAGAAAGAAGGGGTGTCCCCCATGACCACAGGCACACACGCTCCCCACACCGACCACGCCCACCGGCACGGAAGCGGCTGCGGCCACGTCGCCGTACCGCACGCCGACCACATCGACTACGCGCACGACGGCCACCTCCACCGGACGCACGACGACCATGTCGACGAGTGCGAGCCCGCCGCTCACGCCGTCCACGAGGGACATGACCACCAGCACCGTCCCGACTGCGGGCATGTCGCCATCCCACACGGGGATCATGTGGACTACGTCCACGACGGGCATCGCCATGCCCGACATGAGGACCACTGGGACGACCACTGACCGCGCACACCCCGCACCGCTCAATGCCGTGACGGCCGTGGTGCGTTTCCCCATTCCTCCGTCGTTGCGCGCGTGGTCCCCTTCCAGGGCCACACGCTGAGGAGCGCCGCGAGGTATACGGCCGTGGCGACGGCCAGGATGGCGAAGCTCGGCGGCAGCCGCGGCGCGGCGTAGCTCAGTCCCAGACCGGCCCACATCTCGGCCACGGCCAGTCCGGCCGACAGGGCCAGGGCGTGGTACGGGCGGGCGGTGAGCCGGTGAGCGGCTCCAGCGGGCGCGGCGAGCAGGCCGAGCAGCAGCAGGGACCCGACCGCCTGGGTGGCCTCGGCCGCGCAGGCCCCAACCAGGACCAGAAACGCCAGGCCCAGCGCCCGTACCGGCACACCGCGTGCCGCGGCCACCGCCTCGTCGACCGAGGCGAACAGCAGCGGCCGGGCGAGCAGGGCTACGGCCGCGCAGATCACGGCGGCCACCAGCGCCGCCACTCGCGTCTGCCCGGACGACAGGCCGAAGATCGAGCCGAACAGCACACTGACCCCCGCGGTGCCATGAGCGGCACCGCGGGTGGTGTAAAGGGTGAGGAAAAAGGCGCCCAGGCCCAGGATCCAGGCGAAGACGCTGCCGATGGCCACATCGTCGGAGCGACCCCACCGGCCGAGCGAACCGATCACCACGGCGAACACCACGGTCGCCGCGAACAGCCCCAGCCGCAGGTCGTAGCCGAACGCGAGCGCCGCCAGCGCTCCGGTGAACGCCACATGACCGAGCGCGTCGCCGGTGAAGACCTGTGCCCGGAGCACCAGGAAGTACCCCACCAGACCCGCCGCCGCGGCGATCGCCGTCCCGGCGAGCAGCGCGTGTGTGAAGTACGGGTGCCCGAACATACTGAAGACGCTCATGCCGCACCCCCAAAGAGGCGGCCGGCCGCCGGGACACGCCGGGCGAGGGCCTGCCCGAGGAGGCGACCAGGCCGGGCCAGAACATAGGCGGTGAAGGCGAAGGTAGTGACGTAGAAACCGATCGGATACGGTGAGTAGTACGCGGCGATCAGACCAGCCCAGGTCACGGCGAGCGCGATCAGCACCGACGCGGCCAGTCCGGCGACAGGGCGCGCGGTGAGTTGCTGGGCGGTGGCAGGAGCCATCACCAGCAGGGCAAAGACCAGCAGCGTGCCGGTGATCTGGCTGGTCTCCGCGGTTGCCACCCCGAGCAGCACGAGGAACGTCACGGACAGGGCGCGCACCGGCACCCCCCGAGCGGCGGCGACGTCGGGGTCCGCCGAGGCGAACAGCAGTGGCCGGGCGATCACCGCCACCGTGGCGAGCGTCGCCACCGCCACGGTCGCGAGGACGGTCACCTGAGTGGTGGTGATGCCGAGGAAGCTGCCGAAGAGCAGGGAGTTGACCCCGCCGAGGAAGCCTTTGTAGAGCGCGACGAAGAGGAATCCGCAGGCCAGCAGGAACGCCTGGACCGTTCCGGTCAGAGCCGCCTCCTGACCGCTGCCACCCTGGCCGGCGCGCGGGATGGCCGCGATGACCAGGGCGGCCCCGACGCAGAAGGCGAAGTAGCCGAGGACCGGGGTGATGCCCAGCAGGGTGGCGCACGCCGCGCCGGGGAAGCTGACCTGGGCGAGCGTATGGCCGGCGAAGCTCTGCCCGCGCAACACCATGTACCAGCCGATGACGCCCGCCAGGACGGCGACGATGGTACCGGCCCGGAAGGCGTTGACCATGAACGGAAACGCCCACATCGCCCGCAGGTCGGTGACCGGATTCCAGGACCACGCCGGATAGGTGTCAGCCAAGCTCATGGTGGTGACCATGGCCTCCCCCGCCCGTCGCGCCGTGGCCGCCGCCGACCACCACCAGCCGCCCGTCGCCGGCGCGCAGCACCTCCACCGGTGTCCCGTAGAGCCGCGACAGGGTCTGCGTGGTGATGACCTCGCGGGGCGGCCCCGCGGCGGCGCCGCCCTCAGCGATGTACAGCACCCGGTCCAGCCAGGGCAGGATCGGGTTGACGTCGTGCGCGACCATCACCACACTGACGCCCTTCTCTTCGCAGATCCGGCCGATGAGCGCGGCCACCACGCTCTGGTGGGACAGGTCCAGGCTGTCCAGCGGCTCGTCCAGCAGCAGCAGTTCGGGCTCGCGGACGAGCGCTTGGGCGATCAGCAGCCGCTGCTGCTGGCCGCCGGAACACTCCCCGATCGGCCGGTGGGCGTACGCACTCGCCCCGACCAGTTCGATGACCTCGGCGATGCGCTCCCGGGCCGCCCTGCGCCGCGCGCTGAACCGTGGGGGCAACGACAGCGGCAAACCCCAGCGGTCACCGTCCAGGCCCATGCGCACCACGTCGACGCCGCGGATCCGCAAGGACGGGTCGAAGCTACGGCGTTGCGGCAGATAGCCGATCCGGTGCCCGGCCCGGCCGGGGGCGTCACCCAGGACCCGTACCTCGCCCTCAGCGGTGGGCAGGATTCCGAGCACCACCTTGATCAGGGTGGATTTGCCGACCCCGTTCGGGCCGAGGACGGCGGTGAACTCGCCCGCGCCGACGTCCAGGTCCACCCCGGACCACAGGGTGCGTCCGCCGACCCGTACGGCCGCGCCGCGCAGGGACACGATGGGCTCAGCGTCGCCGGGGCGTCCGGCGGTGGTTGTTTTTTGCGGCGGTACGCGGTCGCGTACCACCTCCCGTATCCGGGCCATCGCCTCCACCGTCCCTACTTCTTGCCCGTCGCCTGGGCCAGGGCCTTCTGGATGCCCTTGAGCTGGTGGACCTGCCAGTCCTGGAACGAGGCTCCGGCCGGGGTGAGAGTCTCGGTGACCGTGGCCACCGGGATGCCGGCCGCCTTGGCCTCCTTCATCTGAGCCTGCACATCGCGGGTCGAGTTCTGGCTGTTGTAGACATAGATCTTGATCTTCTTGTTCTTGATCTGCTGGTCGATGGCGGTCTTGTCCTTCGCCGTGGGGTCGGTGCCCTCGCTGATGGCGTCGAGGAAGGACTCGGGGGTGAGCGTCTTCAGGCCGAGGCCCTCGGCGAGCGGGGTGACGATTGACTCGGACGCGCCGATGGGCGTGCCGGCGTAACGGGACTTGATGCCGGACACCAGGCGGTTGTATGGGGCGAGTGTGGTGGCCTCGAAGGTTTTCTTCCGCGCGTCGAAGTAGGCGGCGTCGGCCGGGGCGATCTTCTTGTAGTCGGCGGTGATCTTCTCGATCACCTGGTGGACGTCGGCCGGGGAGTACCAGCGGTGAGGGTTTCCGCCCGGCTTGACGCCGGCCAGGTCGCCGATCTTCAGCTCGGTGCGGTCGCTGCCCGGGTTGGCCGACAGCAACTTGTCGGCCCAGGCGTCGTAGCCGATGCCATTGACGATCATGTACCGGGCGGTGGCGACGGCGCGGCCGTCGGCCGCGGTCGGCTCGTAGTCGTGAGGGTCTGCGGCGGGGTTGTCGATGATGCTCTTCACCTGCACGTGGCTGCCGCCCAGTTGCTGGGCGATGCTGCCCCAGAAGTTCTCCGCCGCCACGACCTGGATCACCTTGCCGGAGGCCGCCTTACCCGAGGCGGACGTGTCGGACGTATCCGAGGAAGCGGTGGAGCAGGCGCTGGTGCCAGTGAGCGCCGCTACGGCGATGACGCCTCCGACGACAGCGCGGGGACGGGGGCGGCGGGATATGGCAGATCTCATGGCAAGGGTCTCCTCGGAGCGGGACGAACACCAGGGAGGCTAAGTGAAAATGGTTTCCAAAACCACTCGACAGCACCTCTTGACAGGAAGCCTGCGATCCAGGAAGCCTTCACGCAACACAATGACATTCATGTTCAACTGGAGGTGATGCGCGGCCATGCGCACCGCGTTCGTCGGCAAGGGCGGGAGTGGCAAGACCACCCTCTCCGCCCTCTTCGCCCAGCATCTGGCCCGCTCAGGCGCCCCGGTCGTCGCCATCGACGCCGACATCAACCAGCATCTGGGGGCGGCCCTGGGACTGGACGAGGACGAGCTGCGCGAGGCCGTCCCCCTCGGCGCACACCTCGCCGAGATCAAGGAGTACCTGCGCGGCGACAACCCTCGCATCGCCTCCCCCGACACCATGGTCAAGACCACTCCCCCGGGACGTGGCTCACGCCTGCTGCGGCCGCTCGGCCCTGATCCGGTGCATACCCGGCACGTCCGGGACATCGAAGCGGTCCGGCTGATGATCACCGGGCCGTTCGCCGAGGAAGACCTCGGTGTCGCGTGCTATCACTCCAAGCTCGGCGCCGTCGAGCTGTACCTGAACCACCTGGTGGACGGCCCCGGCGAGTACGTCGTCGTCGACATGACCGCCGGCGCCGACTCCTTCGCCTCCGGGCTGTTCACCCGCTTCGACATGACTTTCCTGGTCGCCGAACCCACCCGCAAGGGCGTGTCCGTCTACCGCCAGTACAAGGACCACGCCGCCGAGTTCGGCGTGCCCATCGCCGTGATCGGCAACAAGGTGACCAGCGAGGACGACCGGCTCTTCCTCAAGGAACACATCGGCGAGGACCTGCTGGCCTGCTTCGGCCACTCCGACTGGGTCCGCGCCCGCGAACAGGGCCGCCACACCGGCGACCTGGAACCCGAACACCGCCTGGCGCTGCAGGAACTGCGCGCCGCCGTGGACTCCCGCACCAAGGACTGGGAGACCTTCCAGCGACAGGCGATCCAGTTCCATCTCCGCAACGCCCATGCCTGGGCCAACCGCGCCACCGGCCAGGACCTGAGCGCCCAGATCGACCCCGACTTCCGGCACGGACCGGCCGCACTGGCCGCAACCCCCGAGCCGGCGCCCACCGTCGCCGTGGCATCCAGCTGAACCAACCCGCCTTCCACCCGTAACCGACCGATGGGACCACCCCCGCCATGTCACTGAACGTCGCACCCGAACTCCTCGCCCAGGCCGAGCAGGGCGAGATCCGTGACGAGGACTTCGTCGCCACCGTCCGCGCATCACTGCCGTACGCCTATGACCTCATCGCCGGCCTGGCGGGCACACTCCGCGACGGTGACGCCGAGTTCGCCGACAACCACACCCCGCCGCCGTCGGAGGCCGAACGCGGGCAGCTGCTGCGCGCGCTGGCCAGCGACGCCATCCGCGGCAGCCTGGAGCGTCACTTCGGCGTCACCCTGGCGTTCATGAACTGCCACCGGGTAGCCGTGTTCCGGCCGGGCACCGAGGACGGCTCGACGTACGAGAAGTTCACTTCGACGCGGTCCCAGGTACTTAATCAGTCCCCCGAGTTCCGCGACTGCTGACACCCCGCACCCCTACCCCGGAGACCGCGAAGCCCCAGGCCGGATGGCCTGGGGCCGACGCATGTGCGGCCGGGCCTCAGCGACTCGGTGGCGTGGCCACCATGTCGTTGTAGGGGTCCTTCGGGGCCGGGACGCGCTTGACGGTGGTGACGTCCAGAGCCGGGCTCGCGTCGTCCGTACCGATCTTTCCCGTGGGGTGCCACGTGCCGGTGACGGTCACCCAGGCGTCGGCGGGCGGCGCCGCAGCCCCGTGCACCCGCACCTTGCGCACCTGCGCGTCGGCGGCGCAGCAGCTGATGACCAGGCGGCTGACATACCAGGTGCCGTGGCGGCCGGGGGTGGCGAAGCCGGTGAGGCGGACGGTGTGGCCCTTCAGGGTGCGGCTGGTGTCCCAGACCGCCCGGGAGCTGAAGTCGTTCAGGGACATCTCGACGATCCCCTTGCCGGGCAGGGCGGGGAAGAGGCTGTCACCGGAAGCGGACACAGTGGGGGCTTTCGGAGCCTGGGCATCGTCGCGGGAGGCGGTGTACGAGCCGAGAGCGGGCGGTGCCAGAAACAGGATGGTCAGGGCCGGTACGTACAGCAGCCAGGCGACTCGCGGACCGCCTGCGTGATCGTGGCCGTGTCCGTGGTGCATTCGGGGGCGGTTGAAGGGGAATCCGTCGCGGGCGGCGCTGACCGCGCCCAGCAGCACCAGCAGCACACCGGAAGCGATGAGCGCGGGCCGCAGGCCGGACCGGACGTAGCGCAGATACAGGTCGGTCAGCAGGGAGATGTGCAGCAGGCCGACGCCGAGGAACAGGAGCAGCAGCACCTGGACATTGCGCTTCACAGCAGCCACCACCCCACCAGAGCGCTGCACAGTACCGCCGTGACCCACGTGGCCGCCGAGAAGCGCAGTGCGAAGGCGCGCCCGAAGGTGCCCGACTGAAGGGCGATGAGCTTGAGGTCCACCATCGGGCCGACGACCATGAAGGTGAGCCGGGCGGCCGGCGAGAAGCCGGTGAGGGAGGCGGCGACGAACGCGTCGGCCTCGGAGCAGACCGCGAGGAGCACGGCGAGTAGTCCCAGCAGGGGCAGCGACAGCCACAGGGAGTCGGAGAAGAGCCGCAGTACGGAGTGCGGGACCGCGACGTTGAAGGTGGCCGCGGCCGCCGCGCCGAGCACGAGGAAGCCTCCGGCGTGCAGGAAGTCGTGCTGGAGCGAGACCCGGAACTCCTCCGCGCGGCTCGCGCCGAGGGTGTGCCCGGTGGGCCCCTTCGGCAGCCGCAGCCACTCCTCCCGCCCGAGCCGGATCCACAGCCAGCCCATGATGACGGAGGTGAGAAGCGAGGCGATGAGGCGGGCCGCGACCATCTGCGGGTTGCCGGGGAAGGCTACATAGGTCGCGATGAGCACGATCGGGTTGATGGCGGGGGCCGACAGCAGGAAGGCCAGCGCCGCCGCCGGGGTCACCCCGCGCCGCATCAGGCTGCCCGCCACCGGCACCGAGGCGCATTCACAGCCCGGCAGCACCGCCCCGGCGACGCCCGCCACCGGCACCGCGAGCGCCGGGTTGCGCGGCAGCACCCGGGTGAAGACCCACGCCGGGACGAAGGCACTGATCGTGGCCGACACCAGGGTGCCGAGCAGCAGAAACGGCACCCCCTGGATGACGATCGCGGTGAACACCGTCCGCCACGCCGCCACCGCCCGGTTGTCGAGCACGCCGGTGATCTCGGGCTCCAGCACGATCGCGACGACGCCGAGCAGCGCCACCGGAAGACCCGCGATCAACGCGGGGGAGGTGACGCGTACGGCCGCGCCCAGCCCGCTGGGGCCGTCTGGCCGGTCGAGGCTTCGGGGCGACGCCCGGCCGCTGTCACTGCGCTCGCGCGGTGACAGCGCTATGTCGACATCACTGTCCATCACGCCTCCCCCACAGGGATCTTCGCCACGGCGGCATCCGGAGCTCACCTTAGCGGCGGCGGATGGGCGGCAAACACAGCGCGAAACATGCGAGGGCATTCACATGGACGTGGATTTCATTTTCATCTATGGTAAAGTGCGTATTGCTTCCAGCCGAGCGCCAGTGGGGTGATCTGCCGTGAGCAGTCGGATGACCCGGCAGCGAACTGCCATCCTGTGGGTTCTCACCGGCTGTCAGGACTTCGTCTCGGCGCAGGAACTGCACGCGCTGCTGACCGCCGCCGAGGTCCGGATCGGGCTGACCACGGTCTACCGCGCCCTGCGGGATCTGGAGGCGACCGGTGGTGTCGATGTCGTACGCGACGGGGACGGGGAGCGGCTCTACCGCCGGCGACCTGCCGACGGGCACCGCCACTACCTGATGTGCCGCTGCTGCGGCCGCAGTCGGCCGGTGGACTCCGAGGTGGTGGAGCGGTGGGCCGAGCGGATCGGTACGGACACCGGATTCGCCGCGGTGGAGCACACCGTCGAACTCAGCGGCATCTGCGCCGACTGCCAACCCACCACCGACGAAGGAGAACCGCCGCCATGCCGCTGGGAGCCCGCCCGGGGCCGAGCCCGCAGTTGCGCGAGCTGAGGCAGGCCGTACGCCGCCTGCTGGCCTCGACGACGACACCGCCGTAGTGGTCCGGCAACTGACCCGCACCGAGCTCGGCTGCCCGCCCCTGGAGGCTGCGCCGTCCTTCCCATGAACGGCCAGGTCCGCCGCTGGACCCTGCACACCACTACCGAACAGATCACCGAGGACGACCTTCGGGCCACCCTGCTCAACCGCATCCTCACCGAGCAGCACGGGCTGCGGATCGCCGTCATCGAGAACGAGTTCGGCGAGGTCGGCGTCGACGACGCCCTCGTCCTCGACGCCGAAGAAGAGATCTTCGAGATGAACAACGGCTGCATCTGCTGCACCGTGCGCGGCGATCTGATCCGCATTCTGGGTGCCCTGATGCGGCGGCGCGAGACGTTCGGCCACATCCTGATCGAGACCACCGGCCTCGCCGACCCGGCGCCGGTCGCGCAGACCTTCTTCATGGATGGGTCGCGATCGCCTCCGGCCGCCGCGCACACGTACTCGCCCCGGACGGCGACGAACTGTGGGCCACCGAACCCGCCGCCAGCACCGTCACCGACCTCGCCTGGCTCCGCCAGGGGCGGCGACTCGCCGTCGCCGCGTACGGTGCCGTGCGCTGCCACGAACGGCACACTCCTGATCGCCGCATACCGGGACGGCCGCGTGCAAGCCCACCGGCTGCCCTCCCGGACCGCGCTGTGAGTCCCCGTACGGCGACGATCGGCGCCGCCCGCGATCGGCCGTGCACCCTGGTCGTCTGCCGGGGCTGCTGCTGCAGCAACCCGCGCGAGCACCCCTGCACCGACCACCAATGGCAACTCACCGACTGCGCGCCGCGGCCGCCGAATCCGCCGGCCGCCTCGCCGTCCGTACGACGGACTGCCTCGGCCTGTGCGGCCAGGCCAATGTCATCGTGGTCCAGCCCTCCACAGCCGGACGCGGTAAGGGCGGTCGCGCGACCTGGATCGGCTGGGCCAAGGACGACGACGGCACCGACGAATTCCTCCGCTGGGCCGCCGCCGGCGGCCCAGGACTCGCCGAACCACCGGCCATGCTCGAACTGCGGCTCATCCGCCCGCCGAGCGAAGCCCGGACGCGGGCACGCGGACGCGGGCGCGGCCGTGCACGCCGATGAGGCCATGGGCGGCCGCGATGTCCTCGCGGCCGCCCGCCTCGACAACGCCACGGCGGCATCCGTCGCCGCCCCCCTCCAGGCCCTGGCCACACCGTCGCGGCTACCGATCCCTTCGACACTGCGCCAATCGCCGCACTCCGTCACCGAACTCGCCGCCGCAGTCGGCATGGAGCAATCCGCCGTCTCCCACCAACTCCGGCTCCTGCGCGCCCTCGGCCTGGTCAGCGGGCGCCGCGACGGCCGCCGGATCGTCTACCGCCTCTACGACGACCACGTCGCCCAACTCCTCGGCCAAGCCGTCCACCACATCGAACACCTACGGTTCGACATCCGCGACACGCGCTGACGCCACCTGGGGGTGAGCATCTCTGATGGTCACCCCCAGGCGACCGGAGTGGCTATCGGGAGCTATAGGGAAGCAGGGCCATCTCGCGGGCGTTCTTGATGGCGCGGGCGATCTGGCGCTGCTGCTGACGTGTCACATGGGTCACCCGACGACTGCGTATCTTGCCGCGGTCGGAGATGAACTTCCGCAGCAGGTCGGTGTTCTTGTAGTCGACGTAGGTGATGCCGGCGGCGTCCAGCGGGTTGACGCGGGGACGCTTGGCGCCCCGGCGTTCCGTGGTGAGGCGGCGGGCCATGAGCAAGTCCTTTCCGTACGGGGGTGATACGCGGTCAGGCGACAGGGTCGAGCAGTTCGTCGAAGGCACCCGACAGCTCTTTCCAGCCGTCCGGGCCCGCCGCGTACTCGGCGTCGGTGAGGAGGCAGAAGTCGAGCAGGGTCAGGAGACCGTCGCGGTCGAGGCCGGGTGAGGTGAAGGTGAGGTGCTGGCAGCGGTCGCCGTGTTCGGGATGCCAGTCCAGCGAGGCGGCGACGCGGCGCTCGGCCGACACCATCTCCCAGGCGCCGTCCGGCAGCGCGGCCAGCCACGGTCCGGCAGACTCCACACACAGCGCACCGCCCGCAGCGTCCCACGACAGCAGCACATCGGGCCGGTCCGCCAGCCAGAAACGGCCCCGGCTGCGGGCGGCGGCGCAGCTCAGGTCTTCCAGCGCTTCGTAGAGCCGCCCTGGGTGGAAGGGGCGATCGCGCCGCCAGACGAGAGTGCTCACACCGTGCTCGTCGCCGTCCTGCGGCAACAGCGCGCAGGCCGGGTGCTGGCGGGCGGCCGCCGCCGCCACATCGAATCCGGCCAGCAGGGCGGGCCCCATGTCTCCGTCGCCGACGCGTACCTGTCGTGCGCCCGGGGTGAGCTGGGCGAGCAGTGCGTGGTCGCCGTCGTCCGCGAGTTCGTCGACCGATGTGCCCTCGGCGACGGCGATCACGGTGGGGTATTCCGTCTGCCGGGCGAAGGTGTCGGCGATGGTGCGCTGGTCGGTCGGAGCGGCGGCGAGACCGGCCTCGACCAGATCGTCGCCATTGGACAGATAGGGCACCACGAGGGCGGGGTCGATCGCGGTTGCCACGCCGGTCAGCGTCAGGGGTGCGCCCTCGGCGGCGATGACGGCGGCCATGGCCTGGGGTTCGACCGAGTCCCACAGTTCGACGACGGCCAGCCGGTGGCCGCCGTTCTCGGCCAGGCGCAGCAGCTCGGGGACCATGTCCTCCCGGAGCGCGCAGCACGCGCAGTCGTTCACCAGGGGCGCGTCGCCGCTGCCCAGCAGTCCTTGGGCGTCTCTTACGGTGCGGTGCACGGCGCTGTCGGTGGCGGCGGACAGGTCGTGGTGCAGCGCCACAGAGCCGGGCACCGTGCGCAGGATCTCCTCGACGGCGGCCCGGCGGGCGTCGGCGTGCAACCCGCCCACGATCGCGACGGGCAGCCGCGCCTCGTCCGCGTTCACCGGCCCCTCCGTCCGCGTCCGTAACGCCGCTCGAAGCGCTCGACGCGCCCTGCGGTGTCCACGACCCGCTGGTTGCCGGTGTAGAAGGGGTGGCTCGCCGAGGAGATCTCGACGTCGATGACCGGGTAGGTGTTGCCGTCCGCCCACTCGACGGTCGTGTCACTGGTGGCCGTGGAGCGGGTGAGGATGGCGAAGTCGGCGGACCGGTCACGGAAGACGACCGGCCGGTAGGCGGGGTGGATACCGGGCTTCATGGCGGTCAGCGCTCCTCTCGGAAGTCGACGTGGCGGCCGACGACCGGGTCGTACTTGCGCAGGGTCATCCGGTCGGGGTCATTGCGGCGGTTCTTGCGGGTCACATAGGTGTAGCCAGTGCCCGCGGTGGACCTCAGCTTGATGATCGGGCGTAGTTCATTGCGTGCCATGAGCCGCAGCATACATGGAGTTGGTTTTCATTTTCATCAAGCTGCTACTGTGCCGCCCACAGTGACCCCGAACGATGAAGAGGGAGCGATCATGTCCGCTCACTGCCAACTCACCGACCGGCAACCCGGCTTCGGCAACCACGTATCCCACTCACACCGCCGCACCAAGCGCCGGTTCGACCCCAACATCCAGCACAAGCGCTACTGGCTGCCGAGCGAGGGCCGCCACATCCGGCTCACCCTCAGCGCCAAGGGCATCAAGACCGTCGACGCGATCGGCATCGAGGCCGCCGTGGCCCGCATCCGCACCAAGGGAGGAAAGGTCTGATGGCGAAGAAGAGCAAGATCGCCAAGAATGAGCAGCGGCGCCTGATCGTCGCCCGTTACGCCAAGCGCCGCGCCGAGCTGAAGGCGGCCATCGCCGACCCCCGCACCTCCGACGAGGAACGCACCGCCGCCCAGCGGGAACTGCGCCGCCAGCCACGCGACGCCAGCGCCACCCGCGTACGCAACCGCGACTCCATCGACGGCCGCCCCCGCGGCCACCTGCGCACCTTCGGCCTGTCCCGCATCCGACTGCGCGAGATGGCACACGCGGGCGAACTCCCCGGCGTGACCAAGAGCAGCTGGTAGCCCTCGACCGGGGCCACTTCACACCCCGCGGTTCGGCCGGGCGGCACCCACAGCCACCCGGCCCGACCGCGCCAGGACCGACAATCCGCCGACATCCACACATCCGCCGCCCAGCGTCGCCCCCAGGCAAGCATATTGACAATGATTATCGTGTGCTACGGTCAAGGGCAGGTAAACCCGCAGCTCACCGCTCCCCTGGAAGACACCTGTGAACCTGCCCAAAGCCCTTCCTCCCGCCGCTATATCAGCGGCTTCCGCGCTTCTGCTCACCGGCTGCTTCGCTTCCGGCCCGCCGTCGGCCGCCGAGGGCAAGCGCCTCCGCGTCGCGATGATGCAGCCGCCGCGCTCCGGCCTGTCCCCGCTCAGCGACGATGCCTTCAAGCTGTCGCGCTGGAGCACCGCAGAGACCCTGGTCACCCTCGACAAGGACGGCGACGCGGAGCCGGCCCTCGCCACGAAGTGGCGGCGCACCGGCGACCGGACCTGGACCTTCACCATCCGTCAGGGTGTGGAATTCCACGACGGGACGGCGCTCGACGCCCACGCCGTCGTGCGGTCCCTGACCGCCGCCACCGAGGCCGCGCCCAAGCCGCGCATCCTGGACGGGGTCGACATGACGGTGAAGGCGAGCGGTGACGACACCGTCACCGTCACCACCGCTCACGCGGACCCGCTCATCCCGCAGCGGCTGTCCTCCCCGCAGCTGTCGATCCTCGCCGCCAAGGCTTACCAGGGGAAGGCGGTCAACCCGGTCGGCGCCGGCACCGGCGCCTTCGTCCTGAAGAAGGTCGACGGGACCACCTCGGCCACCCTCGACCGCAACGCGCACTACTGGGGCGGCAAGGCCGAGGCGGCCGGTATCGATGTCAGCTTCGTGCCCGACGGCGCAGCCCGGGCCGCCGCCCTGCGCAGCGGGGAGGCCGACATCGTCGAGGCCATCCCCGTCTCCCAGGCGGCGCTGCTGGACGAGGACCAGATCAGCGAAGTCCCCATGCCGCGTACGAACACCCTGTATCTCAACACCGAGCGGGGCGCGTTCGGCGACCCGGCGCTGCGCGCCGCCGCGCGCCGCGCCATCGACGCCAAGGCACTGGTGAAGGGCGTCTACGAAGGCCGCGCCGACGTCGCGCGAGGCCTGCTGGGGCCGGCGCTGCCCTGGGCGGCCAAGGGGCGGGAGGGCCGTACGAAGACCGTCAAGGCCGGTGACCCGGGTGGCCGGTCCGTCACCATCGGGACCTTCACCGACCGGGCCGAGCTGCCCGAGGTCGCCACCGTGCTGCAGCAACAGCTGCAGGACGCGGGCTTCAAGGTGAGGCTGGAGGTGCGCGAGTACGCGAACATCGAATCCGACGCCCTGGCGGGAAAGTTCGACGCCTTCATCCTCTCCCGTGCGACCGTGCTGGACTCCGGTGACCCGGCCGCGTATCTCCACAGCGACTTCGCCGGCGACGGCTCCTTCAACATCGCCCAGCTCAGCGACGAAACGGTCGACAGGGCGGTGCGGAAGGCCGAGGCCACCGCGTCGGGCGACGCCCGGCGGGCGGCGATCCTGAAGGCCGAGACCGCGATCCTCAACACCGACGCCGCGATCCCCATGCTGCACGAGCGGGTCATCCAGGGAGATGCGGTGGACGTGGTGGGCTCGGCCAAGGATCCGCGCGAGCGTGCGCTGGTCACCGTCGATACGTACGTCAAGTGAGCGCCGCCCTACGGGCCGAGCTGACCCGGGTGGCAGCCCTGGCAATCGTCACCGCTGCCGTCGGGCTGCTGCCCTGGCTGTCCGGCCGGGACCCGGCGCTCACCGTGCTGCGCGCCCGGTCCGCCGAACAGGAGCCGACGCACGAGGCGTTGGCGGCCGTGCGGCACGATCTCGGGCTGGACGCCGGGGCTCTGGCCCTGCTCGGCGACTGGACAGCCGGGCTGCTGCGCGGGGACCTCGGGCAGTCCTGGGTCTCCGGCACCGACGTACTGCCGTCGGTGCTCTCCGGGCTCGGCGTCTCCCTCACGCTGATGGGCGCGTCACTGATGGTGGCACTGGTGGTCGCGGCCGTCCTGTGCGCTCCGGCTCTGGTACGGGGCGCCCGGGGCACGGTGCGCGGAGGCAGCGGGGCGGTGGCCGCGATGCTGGCGGCCGTACCCGAATTCCTCCTGGCGACAGTGCTGTTGATCGTGCTCGGGGTGTGGTGCGGCTGGCTGCCGACCTCCGGGTGGCAGGGGCCCGCGCACATGGCGCTGCCCGCTCTCGCCATGGGTATCCCCGCGGGAGGCATCGTCGGACGGCTCGTCGACGACGCCCTGCCCGCCGTCTTCGGCGAGCGGTGGGCAGGGCTGTGGCGCGCGTCGGGCGTGACGAACGGGCGGATCGCCGGTGCGGCGCTGCGGCGGGCCATGCCGGCGCTGGTGCCGCAGCTCGGCCTCGTGGCGGTCGGCCTCACGGGCGGTGCCGTCGCCGTCGAGACCGTCTTCGCCGTGCCCGGTCTGGGGCGCACCGCGCTCGGTGCCGCCAGGTCCCAGGACCTGCCGTTGCTTCAGGGCGCCGTACTGGTCCTTCTCGCCCTCGGGCTGGCGGCGGGCGCGCTGGCGCATCTCGTACGCCGCCGACTGCTCGGGCCGGGCCTGAAGGACGCGGCGCTGTCCCTTCCCGCTCCTGTGGTGGCCGAGCCGACGCGGCTGCGCCGGGCAGTGCCGGTGCTGCTCGCCGCCGTACTCGCGGCCGCCATCGGCTGGGGGCTGTTCGGCGACCCGTACCGCCTGGACATGTCCGGGCGCCTGGCGGCGCCGTCCTTCGCCCATCCGCTCGGCACCGACGGACTGGGCCGTGACGTCCTGGCCCGGCTCGGGCACGGCGCCGCCGCCACCGTCGGCGTGGCCCTCGCCGTATGCGTGGTCTCTTACCTGTTCGCCCTGGCCTTCGGCTTCCTGACAAACGTCTCGACCGGCGCCGCCGATATCGCCAACGCCCTGCCCCCGGTCATCGTCGGCATCCTCGTCGCCGCCGTCCTCGGCCCCGGCACGGCGGGCGCATCGATCGCCGTCGCCCTCGTCTCCTGGCCACCGCTCGCCGCGCACGCGGCGGCGCTGGTGCGCGAGACACGCGCAGCGGCCTATCTGACCGCCCAACGCGCCATCGGCGCCCGCCCGTTGTGGATCCTCACCCGGCACATCCTCCCCGCGGTCGCCGGGCCCGTCGCCCGCCACGCGGTGCTGCGGCTCCCCGGCATCGCCCTGGCGCTGGCCTCACTCGGCTTCCTGGGACTCGGCGCCCAGCCGCCCGCTCCCGAATGGGGCCTCATGCTCGACGAATCACGGCTGTACGTGGAGCGAGCCCCCTGGGCCGCCCTCGCCCCCGCCCTGGCCCTCGCCCTGCTGGCCGGGCTGGCAGTCTCCCTGTCGACCGCGGGCATGCGCACACGCCGGAGCACCGGCCTTTGAGGTCCGGCCGTGAGGTTTCCGCACAGCCCGCATACGTATGCGATCCGCACCATCCGCACACTCCGTACCCGAGGTGACGTCCCATGCCCGAACCTCTGCTCGCCGTAGGCGACCTCCGCGTGACCCTGCGGGACCGGGGCCACGCCATACCTGCCGTACGTGGAGTGTCGTTCGATGTGAACGAAGGCGAAGTCCTCGCCATCGTCGGCGAATCGGGGGCCGGCAAGTCCCTGACCGCGCGGTCGGTCCTCGGAATGCCGCCACACGGGGCCCGTGTCACCGGCAGCGTGCGGCTGCGCGGGCGCGAGCTGGTCGGCGGATCCTGGGCGGACGTGTGGGGCCGCCGGATGGCGTTCGTACCGCAGGACGCGCTGACCGTGCTCAGCCCGGTGCACACAATCGGCGACCAGATCGCCGCGGCCGTGCGATCCGTGACGAAGACCTCCCGCAAAGAGGCCCGGATACGGGTCGTGACAGCCCTGGAGCGCGTGGGCATCGCGGACGCCGCACGGCGGGCACGGGCGTATCCGCATGAGTTCTCGGGCGGGATGCGACAGCGAGCGGTGATCGCGATGGCGATGGTGAACGAGCCGGAGCTGGTCGTCGCCGACGAGCCGACGACCGCGCTGGACCCGGGAGTAGAGGCCCAGGTGCTGGATGTCCTGGCGACAGCCCGCGAGGCCACCGGCGCGGCGCTGGTGCTGATCACCCACGACCTGCGGGTCGTCGCCGGGCACGCGGACCGGGTCCTGGTGATGTACGCGGGGAAGACCGTGGAATCAGGCCCGGTGGAGCCGGTGTTCCGAACCCCCCGAGCCCCGTACACCGCGGGCCTCATCGCCTCACTGCCGCCCGCCGAAGCGGGCTCAGCGGACCGGTGGCTGCCGTCGATCGACGGCGCACCGCCGTCACCAGTTGCCCTCCCGCGCGGCTGCGCCTTCGCACCGCGCTGCCCGCTGGCCCGGCAGGAGTGCGAAGACCGCGAGCCCGCACTGGCCGCGGCCGGGGAACCGGGGCAGCTGGCCGCGTGCCACCGCTCGACGGACCTTCCGGTACCGGCGACCGAACTCTTCTCGCGGAAGGCGACAGCATGACCGACCCGCTGCTGAAGGTGACCGACCTCGTCGTCCGCTACGGCCACCACACTGCCGTCGACAAGGTCTCCTTCGAGATCCACGCGGGCGAGACACTCGCCCTGATCGGCCCATCGGGCTGCGGCAAATCCTCCACTGCCCTGGCCGCCCTCGCGCTGCGCCACCCGGACGAGGGGAGCGTACGTTTCGAAGGACGGGAGCTCACCGTCCTGCGGGAGCGGGAACTGCGCCGCCTGCGGCCACGATTCCAGCCGGTCTTCCAGGACCCCTACGGCTCACTCAGCCCACGGCTGCGGGCCCGCGACGCGATCGCCGAACCCCTGCGCGCACAACACAGGCCACCGGCACCCGGCCAGGTCGAGAAGCTGCTGGAGACGGTCGGCCTCGACCCCTCGCTGGGCGACCGACTGCCGCACGAACTGTCCGGCGGACAATGCCAGCGCGTCGGGATCGCACGAGCCCTCGCGGGCGAGCCACGGTTGCTGGTACTGGACGAGCCGGTGTCGGCACTCGACCCGTCGGTGCGCGCGGGAGTACTGAATCTGCTCACCGCCCTGCAGGAGAAGCGGGGCCTGGCGTATCTGTTCGTCTGCCACGACCTCGCGCTCGTACGCCACTTCGCCCACCGCGTCGCGATCATGCGGCAGGGCCGGATCGTGGAGACCTGCGCTGCCCGCGAGCTGAGCCTCACCGCACTCGGCGGTCCTCTCCCGCCGCCGTCCGCAGGACGATCGCCGCACCGTCCAGCAAGGGCCCGGTCCGACTGATGGTGGGAGTGGGCACACCTCCAGGACATATGAAAACGATTATTATCTTGATGAATTCTCCCCATGCGCCACCAGAAACCAGCACACAGATCCCCAGGCAGCCGCGTATGCGACCGGTCCCCCGGACGCGGACCGCTGGCACTCCTGCGCAGACTTGCCGCAGCAGCGGGTGCCACTGTCCTCGCGGTCACCCTTCTGTCCTCCGCTCCGGCCGACGCCGCCGCCGCCGACCAGCGGTTCCCCGACACACCTGACCGGTACCTGGTCGCCGCCGACCCGAGCGCCGCCGAGGTCTACGTCTACCGGACCTCGACCATGAAGCTCACCGGCAAGCTTGACGACGTCGTGCTCGGCGAACACGCCGGCAGTGTGCAACTGCCCGACGGGCGACTGCTGTTCACCGACGACCGGCACGCCCGGGTACTCGCCGTCCGGATCGACACGTCCGGCCACCCCATCGTCGTCGGCTCCGCGGACATTCCCACGGACACGACCCGGAAGCGCGCCGGCTGATCGGCGGTCGACCCCTCGGGGCGCTACTTCGCTGTCGGCTCCGACAACGACGGGGCCTCTGAGCAGACCGTCACGGTCGTCAACCTCACCACCTACGCGACGCGTCAGCTCACCGTGAATCTCAAGCCGAACCGCAGTGGCGGCTACGACGAGATGCACGTATACCTGGCCGGCCACCCCCTGCTGCTGATCGTGACCGCAGGCGGCGAATTCAGGGCCTACGCCCTCTCCGACATCCTCCGAGGCAAGGCCGCCGCACCGACCGGCACCGCTCCTGTCGGGTTCGACACCCACGGCCCCGTGGTCTCGCGCAACGGCGACCGGGTCTACAGCACCACCCCCGACGGGCTCGACAGCGCGGCCGTATCCGGCGGCACCCTCCGCGACCCACGCAGCGTGCCCTACTCCACCACCCGCGACGTCGTCCAGAACTACCGCCCCCCCCCCCCCCCCCCCCCCCCCCCCCCCCCCCCCCCCCCCCCGGCTGTCCGCCGACGGACAGTCCGTATACGGGGCGGTCGACCAGGCCGACCCCGATCGTCCGGCCGAGCGGTGGGCCGACACCCACACCTTCGTCAACGCCATCGACCTCCGACGAGGCCGCTCTCACCTCATCCATCTCACCGACGGAATCGTGGGTCGCTTCGCGCTGTCCAAGCCCTACGCACTGTTCTTCGCCATCCACCCCGACGGCGACGCGGCCTACCTGCTGGACGTCAACCCGGCATCGTCCACCTACCGCAGGATCGTCGGCCGAGTGCCGCTGCACCCGCTGCCGCACGGCCCCCAGGAGGGGAAGCCCGCCGCCGGCACACAGCGACGCAGCGGAGCCATCACCCCCGCCGGGGACCTCGCCTTCGTCAGCCACGGCGGCGACGGCCTGATCTCCGTCATCGACACCCGAACTCGCCGGGTGACCAAGATCCTCAAGACGCCGACACCACTTGCCGCCGGCGGCTACCTCACCACCGTTCAGCCCAAGACCAGGCTGACAGACCTCATCGCCCGCTGACCCGCGGAGCGGCAGAGCGTCCCTGCTCGCCCGCACAGCCCGGGTGGGGGCGTCCGACCATGAGCCGGAAGCCCCCATTTACGGGTCAGCTCTCCGGGTCATACGCCTCGGCGCCGAGCAGCGGATCGGGGAGGCGGGCCCAGTGGTCGGCACCCAGGGCCAGTTCACCGTCGTCGAGTACTGCGCCATCCAAGGCGACCCGCAGCCGGCCCTCGTCCAGTTCGGCGCCCGTGAAAACGATCTCGTTGCGCCGCTCGCCGTAGTAGTCGTCCCAGTACCACGACGCAAGCGTCCGGCGCTGGGGCGAGGCGGCGCACCAGGCCGCGGCGTCCCCGTCCGCCAGCCAGCGCCCCGCCTCCCGCAGTTCGAGATGGCGCCCGGCCGAACGCCAGGAGACGACCGCGTCCGGGCGAGTGGCCATCCACAGGTGCCCGCGGCTGCGCACCACCGCGGGCATGACCTGCGGCAGGATCTGCGCCAACCGCTCGGGATGCAGCGGGCGCCGGGACCGCCACAGCACCGAGGCCACGCCGCGGTCGAGGCCACGGCGGCGCACGACGGGAGTGACGGCGTCGATCCGATCGGCCGGTCCGGCCGCGGCCCATCCGGATCCGGGCCGCGCCAGAGCCGGAAGAGAGGTGCTGTCGGCGCCCTCCATGTCGAGGTGCGGCATCGCGGACGGGTTGAGGTGGGCGAGCAGGGCGCGGGCGCCTTCCCGGCGGCCGTCAGGCTCCTGCCGTCGGCCCCGCAGGACCATCACCTGGGCGGCCTCCACTTGACGGGCGGCGGCCTCAGCGACCGTGAGGGGCACGGCGTGCGGATGGTGGCCGAAGACGGGGACGGCGCGGTGCACGCAGCGCAGATCCCTCAGCAGCCGGCCGGGGTCGACGCCGACGGCGAGCGGCGCCAGATCGTAGTGGTCCGACAGCGGAGTTCTACCCAGTGGGGTCCGCCACAGCTCGGCCAGAAACGGCACCGCGTCGACATTGTCAGGGAGCGCGAGCACGACATGCGGGCACGTGGCAGCCCGTGCGATGACGTCCAGATCCTGGCGGATGATCACCGCGGGATCGCCGGTGGCCGCTTGAGACAGCGAGACCGGTTCCCGTTCATCGCCACCTGCGGCGAAGCGCTGGACGAAGGGATACCGCCCCGCCTCGTCGCCATGGACCGAGACCGAGAGCACCAGCACGCCGGGCGAGGTGCGCAGCAGCAGGTCCAGCACACGCCCCCGGGCTTCGGGGGTGTTACCGGACACCAGACCCAGCAACCCCCGGCCCCCTCGCCTCACACCGGCCCTCACTCCGCCACCCGTCCGATGGCGGTCACGAGCGCATGAGCGGTCCTGCGTACCCGCAACATCACCAACGGCACATCTCCTCCTGAGTGACGACGCCACAGTGTCACCACAGACGTTACATGGAAACGGTACCCATTTTCATATACGGTTACGGGGCAACAACACCCATCAGGAAAGGACCGATGCGTCATGGCCGTCCCCAAGCGGAAGATGTCCCGCAGCAACACCCGCCACCGCCGCGCGCAGTGGAAGGCGAGCACGCCGGAGCTGGTAACGATCACCATCGACGGCCGCGAACACCAGGTGCCGCGCCGCCTCGTCCCCGCCTACCGGCGCGGCCTGCTCCACCCCGAGGGCTGACGCGCCCTATGGCCGACCAGCTGCCGGTGACGGTCTTGTCGGGATTTCTGGGATCCGGCAAGACCACACTCCTCAACCACCTCCTCAACAACCGCGACGGGCTGCGCGTCGCGGTGATCGTCAATGACATGAGTGAGGTGAACATCGACGCCGAACTCGTCCGCGACGGCGACGCCGCCCTCTCGCGCACCGAAGAGCGGCTGGTCGAGATGACCAACGGCTGCATCTGCTGCACCCTGCGCGACGACCTCCTGGAGGAGGTGGACCGGCTCGCCCGGGAAGGACGGTTCGACTACCTCCTCATCGAGTCCAGCGGCATCTCCGAGCCCATGCCCGTCGCCGCGACCTTCGCCTTCCCGCGCGACGACGGCGCCACGCTGGGCGAGGTCGCGCGGCTCGACACCATGGTCACGGTCGTCGACGCCGCAGGCTTCCTGCCGGAACTGACCGGCGGCGACGAACTGGCCGCACGGGGCCTGGACCAGTACGAGGACGACGAGCGCACCGTCAGTGATCTCCTCATGGACCAGGTCGAGTTCGCCGACGTCATCGTCCTCAACAAGCTCGACCTCGTCACCCCGGAGGCGGCCGAACGGCTGGCGGCGGCACTGTCCCGGCTCAACCCGGTCGCCCGCATCGTGCCCGCCACGCACAGCCGGGTCGCACTCGAGGAGGTGCTCGGGACCGGCCGCTTCGACCTCGAACGCGCTCAGCAGGCCCCCGGCTGGGTCATGGAACTCAACCGCGACCATGTGCCGGAGACCGAGGAATACGGCATCTCCAGCACCGTCTTCCGCGCCACCCGCCCGTTCCACCCCACCCGGCTGTGGGACTTCGTCGCCACGGAACTGGACACCGGGACCTACGGCAGCGTCCTGCGCTCCAAGGGCTTCTTCTGGCTGGCGACCCGCCCACGGGTGACCGGGCTGTGGTCGCAGGCGGGCGCCGTCGCCCGGTTCGAGCCATCTGGAGCACGCGATGGCCAAGGCGAGGCTGAGGACGTCGCCGACCACGGCCAGGAGCTCGTCTTCATCGGCACCGGACTGCGCCCCGCCGCCCTGCACAACGCCCTGTCCGCATGCCTGCTCACCGACGACGAACACGCGCTGGGCGCACACGTCTGGTCGGCCTGGAACGATCCCTTCCCCACCTGGGAGACCTACGGCCTCGACGAGACCTGCGACCACGAACACGGTCCACACGAGGCCGAGCCGGTACCGCAACCCTGAAGCGCAGCACACTCGGCGGGCCCCGAGGGGCGGCACGCGCAGGGCCGGGCCGAATTTCCCCCTCCCCGCAATGAGCCACACCGCACTCCACCGAAGAGCCGATGATGAGCGACCCCTACGAACAGTCGGCCGATACATCGACATCATGATCGCCGAAGCATGGGAAGCCTTCGGCCCCGCGGTGGCCGAGGCCCTCAAAAGCGTCGAAGCCATCGCGGGGACGATCAGCGATCTGAGGGCAGGCTCGGGACGCGGTGCCCGCGCCACGCGCGCCGTGTGCCGTTCGGAAACTCATCGCTGCTACTCGGAGCGGGTCTGGCGTTCCATCACGGTCTGCTGGAACCCTGTCCGGGTGATCGTCTCTCTGGTGTACCAGGTGGCTCGGAAGCTGCTCGCGTTCCCGGCGTTGCTGTTGCGTCGGGACGCGGCCAAGGACGCGGAACTGCTTGTACTGCGACACGAGAACGCGGTGCTGCGCAGGCAGCCCACGAGGCCTGTGCGGTACGAGCCGGCGGATCGGCGGTGGTTCGCGGCGCTGTCGTCGCTGATCCCCCGGTACCGGTGGGCGCACGCGTTCCCGGTGACGCCCACGACACTGCTCGCATGGCACCGCAGGCTGATCGCCCGGAAGTGGGACTACAGCAAGCGCCGGACCAGGCCCGGGAGACCGCCGACCGCGCGTGTGGTGAAGGCGCTGGTGCTACGGCTGGCCAAGGAGAATCCGCGGTGGGGCTGCCGACGGATCCAGGGCGAACTCATCCGGCTCGGACACCCGGTCGGCTCGACGACGGCCTGGGAGATCCTCACAGCGGCGGGCATCGATCCAGCCCCACGCCGGGGAGGCCCGACGTGGCGCGAGTTCCTGACCGCGCAAGCCGAGTCCATCATCGCCTGCGACTTCCCATACATCGACCTGATCGACCTGCGCCGCATGTACGCGCTGGTGTTCCTCGAGCACCCACACGCCGACTGCACATCGCCGGCGTGACAGCCCATCCCACCGCGCCCTGGGCGGTGCAACAGGCGAGAAACCGCGCCATCGAGCTGGGTGTGCGGGTGGACTCGCTGCGCTTCCTGATTCGCGACCGGGACGCGAAGTACACCGAGTCCTTCGACGCGAGGTCCTCGACCACCTGCTCATATGGAACGAAACCCATGCCCGACAGATCCTCGACGCCTACGCCCGGCACTACAACCGTCATCGCCCACACCAGGCCCGGGCACAGCTCCCTCCCCTCGCCGACGACGGATCGAATGCCATGTCGTGCAGACCCAGCCCGCACGCGGCCTTCCACCGCAGGTCGCACCGCAGTTCCTGCACCGTCTCGTGATCCGACAGCCCGTGCTGGGACTGCAGGATGATCGCAGCGGCCAAGATCTGCGGCGGCATACTGGGCCGCCCGTTCGCCAACGGATACATGTCCGCGAACATCTGAGCCGGAAACAGGGCACCACGATGCTCGGCCAGGAACGCGAACACACTCCCCGCCGGGATCAAATCCCGGCACGTCTCCCACACGTCCGGCCCAACGGTCTCCCCGACCCACTCACCCATCGACACAAGACGAGTCTGGCTCTGCCGCTCACGCGGCAGAGCCAGAACCCAAGATCTTCATCAGTCTTCTAGTAGATGTCACAGTCCTGCAGAGTGGCACCCGCGTAGGAGCCGCCGCCCTCCTTCGCCTTCACGAGGACATAGCGGAGCTTGCTATGCTCCAGCGCCTCCTCCAGGTCCCGCGCCAGCTTGCCGTCCCGCGGGGACTTCGCCGCACGCTCCTTCATCAGCTCGATGATCGTCTCCACGTACTCCCTGGTCCCCTGCTGGACCAGCTTGCCCTTGTGGCGGCCCTTCCCCTGACGCCAGCCGAGATCGCCGGACGGCGCCTTGGCCTCGACGATGAGTAGCTTGCCGTTCTTGAGCCGGTATAACTGGTCGAACATATCGGCGCCGTTGGGGGTCTTGGGCAGTGGGATCCACTCGGCGCCCCGGAACTCCTCCGGAACGACGTGGTAGCGGGCCGCGCTCTCGCCGAGCCGCTCGGATATGGAGCTGTTGTTGGGCTTGACGCCGAGTTCCTTTCGGTACGTCTGCCGTGCCTTGTCGAGTTCCCGTTGACTGGCCACGGTGGGACTCTCCCGGAACTTCCGCTCCGCGTTGGTGAGATCCACGGACGCTTTGCGGTGGTCGGCGATCTTGTCGAGCAGGCTGCTCCGTTTTCTGTCGCCGACCGAGCCCGGGCCGACGGACTTCGCGGGGGACAGCGTCGCGCCGGGTGCCGAGGGCAGCTCGTGCTTGGAGATCCAGTTGTTCTCGTTGTCCTTGGCGAGCTGAGGCAGCCCGACGCCGTTCTCCGCCGCGGCCTTGCTCAGACGGCGGCCGATGCTGTCGTAGTTGTCAGAGAACCAGACCGGGTCGTTGTTGGCCTTCCAGATCATTTCGTTCTGGATGTACTTACGGTGGTCGGCGCCCCGGCTCAGCAGCTCGTTGCAGGTGAACACACTGTTCGTACGCTGCGGGGTGCCGTCGGGGCCGGGCGGATAGGTGGTGAACACGGCCGCGTCGAAGGCGGGCCCGCCCGCGCCCCGGCAGTGCTTGTCGAGCTTGAGCCTCTTCAACTCCTGTACCAGCGCCTGCCGGCCCATGCCGACCAGGGCCGTGATGGCGTTCGGGTCGATGTCGACCCAGGCGACCTTGTTGAAGCCGGGCGGGGCCACCCCGTCACCGGACAGTTCGCCGATCGCCTTCGCGAAGTCGTTCACGACCGCGTCCGTGCTCCCAGACACGGCCTTGCGCTGGATGGTCTGCTTACGGGTCAGGTCCTGGAGGTCGGCCTTGTACCCGTCCGTAGAGCCCGCGGGTTTGAAGGTGGTGCCCCAGACGACCTCGTGCCCCGCTCGCGCCAGATCGCTCGCATGCTGGAGCGTCCGCCGGTCAGAGTCGTTGAACTGGGCTGTCTTCGCCCGTAGTTCGGCAAATCCGCTCTCGTCGGAGAGCTTCAGGTTGTCGGTGTTCACGGCCAGTTCGTAGAACGGCTCGAACGCGCCCTGCTGCACCAGATTGGCCACCGTCTGGCTGACATCGCTGATCCGTTGCTTGCGGAGCAGGGGGCTGGTCCGCGGACCGATGCCAGGTGTCATGGCGTCGAGGAGCTGGAGGACGGCCTTGCCGTTGGCCGGGCCGCTGTTGGCACGCTGGTCGCCCATCGGCTCGTTGAGCCGGAAGCCGCGGTCCGCCAGCCGTTTGACGAGCGCCGGGTCGTCGCCCATGACATCCGGTGCGTAGAAGACGGCGGACCAGGTCACCGGGACCGTCTGGCCGGGCGCTGCCACATTCCTCGCCGTCGCCGTCAGCGCACGGTTTCCACCGGGAGGCACCGAAACGGTACTGTTCAGCGCTGTCTGGCCCGCTACGGTCACCATCACCGTGCCACTGGCCGGAGCCGTACCCCGGTTGGTCACGGTCACGGCGGCCGTGCAGCTCGGAGTGGTGCAGACCGACGGGGTCGGGGTGGCCTGCACCGCCACGTCCGGCTGCGCCACCACGCGTTCGCTCAGCGGCTCGGCCTGCTCCTGCGTTTCGTCGACCCGGCGTACGGCCTCCGTTGTGCTCTGCACCTGAGCCTCGTCGGGCTCACTGACCGCGGACGACAGGCCCGGGTCCGGCGCGGGCTCACCGGCCGCCGCGCTCGCGTGGCCCGCGGACCGTACGGCGCCGCCCGGCGGGCCGGAGCGGAAGGCAGCGGTGCGCACATCCCAGATGTTCGGCGCGGGTTCGGGCGTGGTGGGGCCTTGAGGCTCGGCGGAACCCGGCAGGCCGACCGACAGCGGCCGGTACGGAGGGGACGCGGTCACCACGATGCGCAGGGTGCCATCGGTCAGTACCTTCGCCGGGCGGCCGTTCACCGAAGTGGCCCCGCTATGGCGCCACTTGGCAACCCCGGACGGACCGTCGGAGTCCTCATCAAGGAGGGCATCGGCAAGCGCCGCCGGAGTCAGCCGGGACAGCTCGGCCAGGCCGGTCACACCGTGCGGCGGGTCGGCCACCCAGGTGTTCGCCAGCGCGTCGGCGCTGCCCGGCTCGTGCCCGAACCACCACTGCTGGTTGCCGCGCAGAAGGGTTCGCTCCGGGCTCACGGCGAGTTCCGCGAGCGCCCCCGAGTCACGGCTCAGGGTTCCGTACGCGGTGCCGTCGCGGGCGACCGTCAGACGGAAGCCGACGATCGCGCCGTTGCCGTCCACCGTGGTCCCCGCATAGGTGACCCCACGCCAGGCACGCAGGCTCTTCGTGGCCGCCGAGGCCAGCTGCGGGGGCGTCTTCTCCTCCTCGCGCGGCCAGAGCACAAAGGTCGTCAGACCGGCGATGAGCACCACGACCAGCGCCAGGACGCCCCAACGCCAATACGGGTGGGGGGAGTTCGTGAGCCAGGTGCGCGCTCCGCCCGCCCGGGACGCCTGACTGTCCGGCGGCGATTGAGAGGGGGGCAGCGCCTGCGGGGGGCGTGGGGGGTACGGGGGGTACGGGGGCAGCGGTGGTCGTGGGGGCGGTTGCTCGGAGGGTACTGATGCGCCCTCCCTGTCCCTTGCGTCCATGTCTGCCCCCAGTCCCGGGGCCCGGGCGATGCCACCGGGCCCTGGCGTGATGGTTCCCGACTCCCGTCCCAACTACCCGCTCAATCAAGCTTGTTTGCGGAAAGTTGAACGGCTCCACTTTTTCCATGATCGGCACTCGTCTGGACGACACCACAGCCCACGACCTCATCACGACGGGCAAGGCAGTCGAAGTCGACGCCGACGGCCACCGCGTACGGGACTCCCGGGTCGAGTACCACCTGCGGCCCGCGCTCGGCCCGGTCGGTGACGACGTCCAGGCCGAGGTCGGCAGCCTGCTGGGCCGCCTGCTCGGCGAGGTAGGGATCGGGGGCGAGATAGAGCGCCGGCCCCGCGCCGTCGTTGAGGCTGGACTGGCAGATGATCAGCCCCACGAGTGTCTTGTCGGCCCCGGTGTTGAGCTTGACGACGAGATCCCGCTCCGTGCGGCGCCGGTGCCACTCCTCCAGGACCTGTCCCTGGGGATCGCGCAGGAACTCGTAGTGATCTGCGCGGGACAGCGCGTTGAAGAACACACGCGGATCGGTCGGCGCAACTGCCGATGCGTCGCCCAGAGAAGCAAAATCAAACTCCACACGAACCCCAAGTGCCCTCACATCGCCGTAGTTGCGTAGCGAGTGCACCACCTTATCGATACGGCGTGAGCGCAGCATATGGTTTGCGCGTCGGATGGGTGGCCACCACACCTGATCGGCACAAACCCGACGCCCGCATCTGCTCCGGGGACGGGCTGTGTGGGGCGGCCCCCAGCTCGGCGTGGACACCGGCCACCAGCCCGTCCGGTTGATCCCCGCCCAGCGTGTCGAACGTTCCCGCTCAACGGCCCTGCCCGGGTGGAGGGACTGGCATCCTCGTAACCGCCACGCGACCGAGCAGGGCCACTCTGATGATCAAGGGCCGCCGGAGCGGAACCCACGTGAACAAGCCTCCGGGTGTGCGAGCCGGACCATGAGCTCTCTGACCCCCGCTGGGCGGGCGGATCAGCGCAGTCCGGCGAATAGGTCGTTCTCGGGCACGGCCGCGCCGGTGGCGTCCTGGACACGTACGAAGGTCTCGACGCCCATCAACTCGGTGAACCTCTCCTGGCCCATCCTGAGGAAGAAGATGTTCTCGCCCTGGCTGGCGTGCGCGGCCAGCGCATCGAACTTCTGGCCGCCGAACGCGGTGGTGTCCACCCAGGTGGTGATCTCCTCGTCGGGGAGTCCGATCTCGGCCATCGCGTCGGCCTCAGCGGGATCCGGCTCCTGCCCGTCCGCACCGAACTCGCGCATGACCTCCCCGAACCGCTGCATCATCGAGCGGGGCGCCGTCGTCCAGTACACCTTCGGTGTCAGCGCGGTCATCGCCAGCGCCGCCATCGTGATGCGGTTGGCCTGGATGTGGTCGGGGTGGCCATAGAAGCCGTTCTCGTCGTAGGTGACGACCACATCGGGCTGGTAGCGCCGCAAGAGTTCCGCGAGTCGGGCAGCGCCCTCCTCCACAGGTGTCTGCCAGAAGGAGCCTGGGGCGTCATTGGTCGGCCACCCCATCATCCCGGAGTCGGCGTAGTCCAGCGTCTCCAGATGACTGACCTTCAGGACTTCGCAGCTTGCCTCGAGTTCCTGACGCCGCATCAAGGCGACGGCCGCCCCATCGTGCCCGGGATCGCCCGGCTTGACACCCCCCGGTCCGTCACCACAACCGCCGTCGGTGCACGTCACGAGGACCGTGCAAATGCCCTCCGCCGCGTACCGCGCGAGGACACCTCCTGTTCCAGTGGCCTCATCGTCGGGGTGGGCGTGTACCGCCATAAGCGTCAAGGGCAAGTCATTCATGAAACTGTCCTCCTGTGTGAAAAGGCCTCGGTCCGAGTCCGTGCCGGGCGTATGAGCGGTCGCCCTTCAATATCGGATGTCGGATGACCGGGCGTACCGCGGACCCGAGGGCCCCGGATCACGTCGGCTGTTGGCCTCTGTGTCCCCCATCCGCGCGGCGCCGCTCTCTTGGCGGTGCAACAGTGTCGGCCGGACCGGCTGTTCCCGCCGCACACCGGAACTGTGCCACTCCCGCGAGAACGAAGAGGCGGCCAGGGCTTTTCGTATGGACCTTTGGTCTGACCACAACTCACTGGCAGGGCTTCGGCGCAGTCGCGTGACGCCCGGTTCGTGATCACCACCTTCGCCGAGGACGCCTCCCAGCTGCGGACCGGCAACGCGCCCCGTGCGATGGCCACCTGACGCAATCTCGCCATCTGAGCCCTCCGCATGGCCGGAGTGAAGAACATCGCGGCCGGCCTCCGCCGCAACGCCCGCGAACCACTCCGCCCCCTGGCACTCCTCGGCCTCGGGTGATCACGAACCGGACGTCACACGACTACGCCGAAGCCCTGCCCCGCCGACCAGTCAGGAAAGGCCTAAGGACCTGCGAAGGCGGCCGCGCCCGCCCGGCGGCCCACCGCCGATCGACCCGGCCCCGGCCCCGGCCCCGGCCCCGGCCCATTGATCCTCATCACGGCGGCTCGAACAGCCTCAACTGCCGACCTCAACGGTCCTCAACGCCACCACGCCTGGCCTGATCCGACAGCTGCGGCATTGCAAGTGCCGATAAATCCATCCGCGCAAGTCAGATGGACGCTCGCGCTGTCTACCCTCCCCAGCCACCCAGGTATAGGGCATCAACACCAAGACGTCGTCGGCTCCGGCGACACCACACCAGCGGCACACTCCCGCCTCGCTTGGCACACTTTTTCTTACCGTGGGGGCCTCTGCCGACTGTCTCGCCATGGCGCCGCAGAGCCGGATACGGCACTCACGCCCTGGGAGTGCCCTATCTACAGACCGGCGACAAGGGGCTTTGCCCTGCCTTGGCGCGGGGCGCACCCCGGCAGCCAGGAACCCCACGTGCGAGCTGCCTGCGAAAACCGTGACGTCGGGGGCCCCTGGTTGACGACGGCGCACAGGTACCCGATACGGGGCGGTAGGTCTACCGGATCGGGTGACGGACGAATCGGGCAGCGTTGACACGTCTGCGAGTTGGGAGCACGAGGGCTCCCAGAGGGCTCCCACTTGCCCCCAGCCCGGACATGGTTAAAGCCGCCTCCGCTACCCGCGGAAACGGCCTCCGACCTGCGATGATGCTGGTCGGGACGACAGGATTCGAACCTGCGCCCCCTTGACCCCCAGCCACGTGACAACTCTCCGCGACGATCAGTAGCACACGGTAGCAGTGGATCTCGGGCGTCGCCATGGCCTGCACTCCTTCGCCCTGAGCACCGAGCCCGGGGAACTCGTCGCCACCCTGGACCCCGACCGCTCCTACTTCGACATCACCAGCTTCGAAACGGACCTGTCCGGCATTCTCGGCGCCCTCGTGGAAGTCGTCCCACGCGGCCCCGCAGTGGAAGTCGAAGAAACCGAACCCCTGAACGACCTCCGCGGGGTGGCGTGACCAACACACGCACCGCCCGTGAACACTGGGAGCTGCTCCGCCTGACCGACGCAACGCGACCCGATGACCGAGCCGTCGCAGCTCACCCTGGATCCTGACGTAGCCCCAGGTCGGATTCTCCCTCGCCAAGCGCTGGATGAGCGCGACCGTCTCTTCCGACAACGGCGGACGACCGGCTCTGACCGGTGCTTGACGCCACTTCCAGCGCACCAGACGGCGGTGCCAGGCAAGCAGCGTCCCCGGGGCGACCAGCCGATGACGACGCAAGGCGGGCGGCAACTGCCGTGCGAGAGCGGAGAACACGGCACGATCGGCCCACGAGATCCGCGGGCGCTCGACCTGCCGACGCAGCACAGCGTCCTCATGGCGGAGAGTGAGGATCTCGACGTTGTTCGCGGCGGTCGATCGGCCCAGCAAGAGGAGGCAGCCCAGTAGTCGACAGAAGATCAGGTAGACCAGTCACAGACCCACGATCAACGATCACGCCCATACTTGGGCGATCGCAAAACCCCAGGTCAACCACCCTATGGCAATAATGACACCGTTCAGGCCGGCGACCCGGCGATCGGCGCCTACAGATCTGCCCTGTGAACAGTCCGTTTCGATGCCTGTTCCCGCAAGGGGCCGGTGCCGTACAGATGGCGGCGGCACGCGGGTGCGCCTAGCCTGGAGGCTGCCGACCCCCCGAACTTCCGGAGGCGGACATGTATGACCTCCGCTACAAGATGATCATGGCGTTGACCGCCGCGGACTTCGGCAACCCCCTCTGCGAGCAGGCGGCCGACATCTGCGCCGAGATCGCCGACCAGCACTGCACACAACTGCACGTCGCCGACCGGGGAGCCCCCGACGCTGTGCCGACGGTGACGGTTCCACCCGGCGCCCGGGGACGGCCGTGAGCGCGGCGGTACGCCGGGGGTGGAAAGGACGCATGCGATGACCGCTGCTCTGCAACCGACGGTGGACATCCGCCGCAGCCGGGAACGGTACAAAACACAGCTGTCCTGGCTTGATTCCAAGCACTCCTTCTCCTTCTCGCACCACTACGACCCTCAGAACACCCACCATGGGCTGCTGCTGGTAAACAACGACGACATCGTCACCGCCGGCACCGGCTTCGAAACGCATCCACACCAGGACATGGAGATCGTCACGTGGGTGCTGCAGGGATCACTGGTCCACCAGGACTCCACCGGCCACACCGGGCTGATCTACCCCGGACTCGCCCAGCGCATGAGCGCCGGGACGGGCATCCTGCATTCGGAGAAGAACGACTCCTGGCGAGTCGAGGGCGTCAGCCCCCACACCGACCCCGTGCACTTCGTGCAGATGTGGGTCGTGCCCGACGAGGAGGGCATCACTCCCGGCTACGAACAGTTGGAGATCGACGATGCACTGTTGCACGGCGGCCTGGTCACCGTGGCCTCGGGAATGGACCGGCATGCCGACGCATCGGCGATCCGCATCAAGAACAAGTACGCCGGACTGCACGCGGCACGACTGAACCCGGGCGACTCGGTGCTCCTTCCCGAGGCGCCGTTCCTTCACCTCTTCGTTCCCCGCGGCACCGTCACGCTGGAGGCATCCGGAAAACTCGAAGCCGGGGATTCCGTGCGCTTCACCGCAACCGGAGGCCAGCGGATCACCGCCGACGAACCCGCCGAAATCCTCGTCTGGGAAATGCACGCCACTGTCAAAGGCTGGTAAAACTCAACTCAGGCTCATCTTTGCATCGGGTGTGCTCTAGATGCTGCCGTGAGAAGGGTCGGTGGCAGAAGCCCCTTTCCAGCGCGAGCTTTGAAAGCGGACGCTCGCGACGAGCATAACGAGTCCGGCCGTTACTCCCGCGGGAAGAGCTGTGGTGAGCGGGGCGTGCAGTCCGTAGGCCACGACGCCGACGTCGGCACCGATGACGACACTCGTGATCACACCAATACTGCCCGCAACGCTGAGCATCCGCTGAAATGGCTGTCGGTGCGGCGTCAACATGGCCACGGCCTGCTCGGCACCGGCCACAGCGAGGAGCAGGTCGGCCAGCTCGGGAACCAGTTCCGCGTACATGGCGCGCAGTCTGGCGATACGGATATTGAACTGCCAGTCGTCAATGGAGATCTCCAGGCAGCGAACGAAGGTGACCACACCCAAGAACGCCAGCGACGACAGCACCAGCGTGTAAAAGGTGGTGGTCCCTGCACTGTGCCCGGCGCGACCGTAGAACCCGAGAGCAATGAGGCCGGCCGACAGGGCGCCGAGGAAAATGCTGGCCCGTCCGTTGGCTTCGCCGATCGTGGCGGCGCGTTGCGTCTGCATGTTGTAGTGCTCGGTGGTCAACACAGTGATCCAGGCTGATGCGGCCGCGCCGGCGGCACTGAGCCGCAGGGGTTCATTCGGGCCCGGACCTGGCGGCTGTTCCGGGCAGGATTCGGTCATGGTTGAGTCAATCTGCCGTCCCCTTGTCCATCAATGCATCAATTCTTACATACAGTGACAGTTTCAGGAGTGTATTGCGCTGCGTGGCGTAGGCCTCGATTCAAATCGTGGCCGCGCAAGACGGCTCCTGGTTTCCGGGAACGGCTGGTCAGCAGTCCAGCGCACCTTTGGTGCGCGCCGGGGGCGTGGTAAATGCTTTAGCGGGAACGTCCCGGTGAGCGGGGAGCGACCATGGACCGTTTCGAAGCCGCCCTCGCGCAGTGTGAGGGCGCGGTGCTCGGGGCTGTCGATCACCTCCGGGCCGATTCCGGCGTACGGGTCGAGGTCGGGGTCGAACTCGCCTAGGCGAAACCGCAGTTGCAGCTGACGGCGCACCGCCCGGTCCACGTCCTCCTCCTCGATCAGCCCGCGCTCCAGCGCCTCGCGCAGTCGGCCGATCACGGTGGCGCTGTCCTCGCGGTGGTCGGTGAAGCTGTCGATGCCGGCCTTCAGCGCGGCGGCGTGGGAGGTGGGGTGGTCCTCGAAGTAGTGCTCCAGTTCCACCAGGTTGCAGGGTGCTTCCTCGTCGCTGACCACGAACAGTTCGTGGCCGGTGGTCCGGGCCCAGGTCCGCAGCTCCGTCTCGATGAGCGGGCTGACGTGGCAGGGGCGGCCGTTGAGCAGGTTGAAGGCGGCCAGGTCGTACTCGTGCAGCACGCGGGGGCGTAAGCCGGAGGAGGTGACGCAGCGATCCGTCTCGTTGTTGTAGGCGAGGAAGTCAGCGGGTCCTCGGAGTAACCCTCTTCGTTGCGGCCCCACCTCGGATCGCGCAGCAGGTTCACCACCGGCGCCCAGGTCTGGAGGCCGTTGGTGCCGGACCCGGTCGAGGTCGGCCGGTGCCGGTGGAAGGCGCGCACTTCGACCGACACCGCCTCGGCGACGGCACGCACCAGATCCTCGTCCCATGCGGCTCCCAGCCCCACCGCCTGCGGAAAGACGGTCGCCACTCCCAGCCAGGCCACCCCGTGCAGCGCTTCCGTTCCGGTGCGGAACGAGGCGATGCCCAGGCGTGGGACGGCCGGAACGTACTGATGCGGCATCGCGACCCGCTCGTCCAGTGTGAGCCGGTCCAGCAGGTCGCCGACGCGCTCCCCGAGCGGAAGCGCGGGATCACGGAACGGCAGCTGGACGGCAGCGGCGGAAAGGGAGGGAGATCCCAAGAGTCAGACCCCTCAACAGACGGATGTGGATGGCGGGCCGAAGGCCGGAATGTCGAAGCGCATCGACGCTGCCACCGCCGTGGCGGCTGTCAATGACCTGCATAAAGAAACTTTCGTTGTGTTCAGCCTCTTGTTTCGCCCGAAACGTGTCCATTACCTTTCGCCCTGCAAGTGAAGCGCTTCGACGCTTCCCCAGGGGAAGGGCCGCCTCCATGACGCACGAGTTGAACCGCAGAAGCTTCGTCGGCGCAGCAGCCACGGTCGCGGGAACGGCCGCACTGACACCATTGCTGTCCGGCTGAGGGGGTGGCGGACTATGCCGCCACGTGACAGGGATCGCTCCCCCGCCACGGCTGCGACGGCCGTCGGCCTTCACCTCCTGGCGGCGCCGGTGCCGACCACCCGCCGGAGCACGACCCGACTCCCGTACCGGAGAAGCAGCCATGACCACCCGCAGCATCACCGACCGCCTGAGCGGCCTCGCCTTCGGCGGGGACTACAACCCCGAGCAGTGGGACGAGCCCGTCTGGAAGGAGGACGACACACTCATGCGCAAGGCCAGGGTCAACCTGGTCACCGTGGGCGTTTTCTCCTGGGCCCTGCTCGAACCGGAGGAGGGCCGCTACGACTTCGCCTGGCTCGACGCCCACATCGAACGCCTGCACGCGAACGGCGTGGCCGTCGACCTCGCCACCCCGACCGCCTCCCCGCCGCCCTGGTTCACCCTCACCCACCCCGACGCACTGCCGGTCACCCCCGACGGCACCCGCCTCACCCACGGCAGCCGCGACACCTACTGCCTGGCCGCGCCCGCCTACCGCAGCGCCGCCCGCCGGATCGCCTCCGCCCTGGCCGAACGGTACGGCCACCACCCCGCCCTCGCGCTGTGGCACGTGCACAACGAGTACGCCACCCTCTGCTACTGCGAGTACGCCGCGGCGGCCTTCCGGGAGTGGCTGCGCGCGCCACGGTTCGCTGGACGTCCTCAACGAGGCGTGGGGAACGGCCTTCTGGAGCCAGCGCTACACCTCCTGGGAGCAGGTGCTGCCGCCACGCGCGACGCAGTGGCACAAGAACCCGGGCCAGACCCTGGACTTCCGCCGTTTCTGGTCCGAGGAGACAATCGCCGCCTTCCGCGAGCAGCGCGACGCCATCCGCGCGCACAGCGACCGGCCGGTGACGACCCACCTGATGCTGCCCGCCTACCAGAACCTGGACCTGTGGGCCCTGGCCCGCGAACTCGACGTGGTCGCCTCCGATCACTACCCAGGGTCACCGGGTCTGGACGCCGCCGCCGACGTCGCCTTCCACGCCGACCGCACCCGCTCCCTGGCCGGCGGTCGCCCGTGGCTGCTGATGGAACAGGGCACCAACACCGTCTACGACGGTGACCGGGTGCTCGGCAAGGAGCCCGGGGAGATCCTGCGCCACACCCTCGGCCACATCGCGCGCGGTTCGGAGGGCGCGCTCTTCTTCCAGTGGCGGCAGTCCCGGGCCGGCGCCGAGACATGGCACTCGGCGATGGTCCCGCACGCGGGGCCCGACAGCCGTATCTTCCGGGAGGTCACACAGGTCGGCGAGGCGGTCGCCCGGCTCGGCGAGCTGGCGGGCTCGACGGTCGACGCGTCCGTGGCCGTCCTGCACGACGCGGACGCCTGGTGGGCGTTGAGCGTCGACGGCCTGCCCTCCGCCGGCCTCGGTTACCACAAGGAGCTGAGCCGAGCGCACCGGGCGTTGTGGGACGCCGGCGTCACGGTCGACTTCGCCCATCCCGAGCACGAGTTGAACCGCTACGCGCTCGTCATCGCCCCGGCCCTGTTCCTCCTTTCCGACGCGGGCGCCGAGAACCTGCGCCGCTATGTCGCCGGCGGCGGGACGCTCCTCGTCCAGCACGCGAACGGATGCGTCGACGACCGCATGCAGGCCCGGCTCGGCGGCTATCCCGTCGGGCCGCTGCGCGACGCCCTGGGCATCCGTGTCGAGGAGCACCGACCGCTGCGGGCGGATGAACGGATCGCCCTGTCGGACGGGTCGTTGGGCACGGTCTGGAGCGAGTCCCTGCACACCAAGGGCGCCGAGACGCTCGCCGCCTACACCCACGGCATGCTGGCCGGCAGCCCGGCGCTGACCCGGCACCGATTCGGAACCGGACAGGGCTGGTATCTCTCCACTCGCCTCGACGACGCCGACTACGGCGCTCTGGTCCGCCGGCTGCTCGACGAGGCCGGTGCCGGCCCGGAAGCGCCGGGTCTGCCGGGCGGTGTGGAAGCCGTCACCCGGCACGCGCCCGACGGCCGCCGCTGGCACGTTCTGATCAACCATGGCGCGGACGCCGTGCCCCTGCCGGAGCCCGTCCACGACCTGCTCACCGACACCACGGCCCATGAGCTGCCACCCGGTGGTTGCGCAGTGCTGCGCAGGCCATGACTCCGAGAGGTCACCATGACCGAGGAACGGCACACGATCCGCTGGGGTCACGATGCCCTGCGGCTCCGGCTCAGCCGCCCGGAGGCGCCCTCTCCGGACGGCACCTCCGCCTGAGACACACCCTCCCCGCCTCTGTGGGCACCCGACACCTCGAAAGGACCTGGTGACTTGTCAGACACCGGACCCGCCAACCCCGTGATCCCCGGCTTCCACCCCGATCCCAGCATCTGCCGGGTGGGCGACGACTACTACCTCGTCTGCTCCAGCTTCGAGTACTTCCCCGGTGTGCCCGTCTTCCACAGCCGTGACCTGGTGCACTGGACGCAGATCGGCAACGCCCTGGACCGGCCGAGCCAGCTGCCTCTGGCGGCCGATGTGCCGTCCTCCGCCGGGATCTACGCCCCCACCCTGCGGTACCACGACGGACGCTTCTGGCTGATCGTCACCAATGTGAGCGAGGGCGGTGGCAACCTGGTCGTCACCACCACGGACCCGGCCGGACCGTGGTCGGATCCCGTCCGGCTCCCCGGCGTGCCCGGCATCGATCCCGACCTGGCCTGGGACGAGGACGGCACCTGCTGGTGCACCGTCGCCGGGATCGCACAGGTCCGCATCGACCCGCACACCGGTCGGACGTACGGACCACCGCAGAAGCTGTGGTCCGGCACACCCGGCGCCAAGGCCCCGGAGGCGCCGCATCTGTACCGGATCGGCGACTACTGGTACCTGCTCATCGCCGTGGGGGGCACCGAGCGCGGCCACGGCGTGGCGATCGCCCGCGGCCGTACGCCGAGCGGCCCGTTCGAGCCCTGCCCGGCCAACCCGATCCTCACCCACCGGAGCACCGACCATCCCGTGCAGAACACCGGGCACGCCGATCTGGTCCAGGCCCCGGACGGCTCGTGGTGGATGGTGCTGCTCGGGGTACGGCCGGGCGGCGGCACGCCCGGCTGGCACGTACTCGGCCGGGAGACCTTTCTGGCGCCGGTGACCTGGGTGGACGGCTGGCCGGTCGTCGGCGAGGTCGCACTGGACCTGCCGGAGCTCCCTTGGCCCCTTGTCCCCGGCCCCGTCGAGGGGCAGCGGGACGACTTCGACCTGAGCGAACTGCGGCCGTTGTGGATCTCTGTGCGGGACCGCCCGGCAGAGCACTGCACCACCAAGGAGCGCCCCGGATGGCTGACGCTGCGCGCGCGGGGCGGCTCCCTGGACGAGCCCGACGTCGTCTTCACCGGCCGGCGTCAGCAGCACCTGTCGTGCCGGGCGCGCACCCTGGTCGATCCCTCGGAGGGACGCGGCGGCCTGGCCGTGCGGCTGGACGAGCGGCACCACTACGCCATCGAGGTGTCCGGGGGCGAGGTGCGGGTGGTCGCGCGCGTCGGCTCCCTGCGCACAGTGGTGGCTGCACAGCCCGTACCCGACGGGCCGGTGGTCCTCGGCCTCATGATTGGCGACCCGCCGCCTCCGCACGACGCCCGCACCGGCCCCGACGCCGTCTCCTTCGGCGTCGAGCAGCCCGACGGCACCCTCAGCGTGCTCGCGACGCTCGACGGCCGCTACCTGTCGACCGAGGTCGCCGGCGGCTTCACCGGCCGCGTCATCGGCATGTACGCCGCGGCCGGCACCGTCCATTTCGACTGGTTCGACTACGAGCCCATCAGCCGCTGAACCGGCACCGCCCAATGGATCTGCACGGACAGGCAGGGCCGACGGTGGCGGCTGATCGCCACGGATCGGATCACCATCCGCACGACCGACCGAGAGGAACGGCACGTGAAGGACATACGGCAACCCGCGCACCACCGGAACCGGGGTCCCGGACGCCTGGCGGCCCTGCTGCTGGCGCTGCTCGTCATCCTGGGGCTGTCCGGTGGCAGCGCGTCCGCCGCGCCCGACGGCACCAGGGAGCCATCGCGGTCGGCGGTGAGGGTTCCGGCCGCCGCCAAGGACGCCGTGGCGGCGATGCAGCCCAGCTGGAACCTGGGCAACAGCCTGGACGCGATTCCGGACGAGACGTCCTGGGGCAACCCGAAGGTCACCAAGGACCTGTTCGACACCATCCGCGCGCAGGGCTTCCGCAGCGTCCGCGCCCCGGTGACCTGGACCGACCACCAGTCCGCCACCGCCCCCTACACCATCGACGCCGCCTACATGAGCCGCGTCAAGCAGGTGGTGGACTGGGCGCTGGCCGACGGCCTCTACGTCGTGATCAACGTCCACCACGACTCGTGGCAGTGGATATCGAAGATGCCCACCGACCATGACAACGTGCTCGCCCGCTTCAACGCCACCTGGACCCAGATCTCCTCGACGTTCCGGGACGAGCCGCGCACCCTGCTCTTCGAGAGCGTCAACGAGCCGGTCTTCGACAACGCCACGGACGCGCAGAAGACGCAGCTCCTGAACGAGCTGAACACCTCCTTCCACAAGGTCGTCCGCTCCTCGGGCGGCGGGAACACCGACCGCCTGCTCGTCCTGCCCACGCAGGTCTGCACCCCGTCCCAGACCCTCATGGACGACCTGTCCACCACGATCGGCGCACTGCACGACAGCAGCCTGGTCGCCACCGTGCACTACTACAGCTGGTACCCGTTCAGCGTGAACATCGCGGGCGGCACCCGGTACGACGACAACGCTCAGAAGGACCTGACCGACGCCTTCGCCCGCATGAACGACACGTTCGTCGCCCAGGGCATCCCCGTCTACCTCGGCGAGTACGGTCTGCTCGGATATCCCGACGACAACCACCCCTCCCGCATCGAGCGGGGCGAGGCACTGAAGTACTACGAGCATGTCGGGTACGCGGCACGCGCCGCCGGTGTCACCACCGCCCTGTGGGACCCCGGCTTCGCCTACCTGAACCGCTCCACCATGCAATGGCGCGACCCCGCCCTGTTCGCCTGGATCAAGTCCAGCTGGACCACCCGCTCGGCTACGGCCTCCTTCGACAAGGTCTTCGTACGGAAGTCGAGCCCGATCACCGCCCAGACACTCACCCTCAACCCGAACGGCACCACTTTCCAGGGCCTGTGGCAGGGCGACACCAAGCTGGTCGAGGGACGGGACTACTCCGTCTCCGGCGATCAGCTCACCCTCACGGCCACCGCGCTGACCCGGCTGACCGGCAACCGGGACTACGGGGTCAACGCAACGCTCCAGGCCCGGTTCTCCAGCGGGCTGCCCTGGCAGATCGACATCATCACCTATGACCCTCCGGTGCTGTCGAACGCCTCCGGCACGACCGGCTCGTTCACCATCCCCACGCAGTACCGCGGTGACGTGCTGGCGACCATGGAGGCCAAGTACGCCGACGGCAGCAACGCCGGCCAGGCCACCTGGACTCCGTTCCAGGAGTTCAACACGGCCTTCTCGCCGGACTACCCGGGCGGCAAGACCATCCTGACCTCCGACTTCCTGAACGAACTCCGCGACGGTGCACCGGTGACGCTGACGTTCCACTTCTGGAGCGGCGCCACCGTCACGTACCACGTCACAAAGTCCGGATCCTCGGTCACCGGCACGACGTCCTGACCGACCGGCCCCTCGCCCTGGTTGCCCGCTCCCCGGGCAACCAGGGCACACCCGCGACTCCGCGCGACCTCACTCCTCCTTCGGCACAGCCGTGCTCTCCCGGACGGTGAGCTTGGTCGCGATCTCCAGTCCGAGCCGCGGCACATCGTCGCCGCGGCCGAGCGCCAGGGCCAGCTCGGTGGCGGCTGTCGCCATCTCGGCCAGCGGCTGATGGACAGTGGTCAGGGGAGGATCCGCACAGGCCACGGCCGGGACGTCGTCGTAGCCCACCACGCTGAGATCGTGCGGGATACGCAAACCGAGCTCGCGCGCGGCCTGGTAGACGCCGAGCGCCTGCATGTCGTTCGCGGTGAACACCGAGGTGGGGCGATCAGGGCGGGACAACAGCTCGCGCGCCGCGGTGTACCCGTGCTCGCGCGTGAGCTGGGTTTTCACCACCAGTTCGGGTGCCATCGGCAGGCCGGCCTCCGAGAGAGCGGAGAAGTAACCGGACAGCCGGGCGCGGCAGTAGGGGTGATCCGGCCCGCTGATCATGGCGATGCGCCGGTGTCCCAGGTCGAGCAGATGCCGGGTCGCCGTCTGGCCGCCGCGCCAATTCGTGGCACTGACGAACGGCACGTCGTCGGGTAGCTCGTCGATCGGGTCGAAGACGACGAACGGAATGCCCTTCGCCTTCAGCTGTTCCCGCTCCGCTTCGGAGAGCTGCGCCACCGACAGAACACACTGGGGGCGCCGTCCGACCGTGTCGTCGATCATCCCCGCTGACTCGTGGAGTCCGAACGCGGACACCAGCAGCCCGACCCGATTCCTGCGGGCCACGCGTTCGACACCGCGGATGATCTCCACGGCCCACATGCTCTCCAACTCGCGGAACACCAGCTCCACCAGGTTGCTCCGGCTCTTGGGAGGCTTGCGGTAACCGTACTCAAGGATCAGCTGCTCGACGCGGGCGCGAGTCTCGTCCGACACGCCGGACCTGCCGTTGAGGACCTTCGACACGGTGGGAACCGAGACACCCGCCGACTCGGCGATGTACGCGATCGTCACCGACGCGGGTCCCGCGCCACCCTCACTGTCGTCATCCGCCGAAGATCTTCCCGATCGGTTGTCCGGCACAATCGCCTTTCCCCATCGCCTCGCCTGCCCCCGCCGCCATTCTGACACCTCCCGTTGAGCGCTTGTGACGGCCAGGAACGCGCCGTCGATGTCAGCGGTCAATGGGGCTTCTGAGCCCACGGGCCCACGCGCAGCGCTCGCGGCTACGAGGCGCCGTCCCGGTCCAGGTGCTCGCGCAGCCACTGCTCGGTGGTGCTGACGTGCATGAGGGCGGCGGCCTGGGCGAGGGCAGCATCGCCGACGGCCAGCGCATGGTAGATCGCCTTGTGCTCGGCCAGCGTGCGGCCGGCGGCATCCTCGTCGACCAGTCCGCGCCAGACACGCGCGCGCAGCGTCCGGCTCGCGATGCCCTCCAGCAAAGTGGCGAGCGTCGCGTTGCCCGTGGCCGCGATCACCGCGCGGTGGAACGCGGCGTCGTGCTCGTTGAGCTCCTCGACATCGTCGCGGGCCGCCTGCATCGCCTCCAGGTGTCGCTCCACCTCCGCGAGCCCCTCGGCCGAGATGCGGCCGGCGGCCAGGCCGGTGGCGACTGGCTCGAACAGTCGGCGGACCTCGGTGAGTTCCAGCAGAGTGTCGCCGCGCAGCAGCTCCACTGCGGATCCGATGCCGCTCAGCAGCAGTTCCGGTTCCAGGCTGGTCACGTACGTGCCGTCGCCGCGTCGGATCTCCAGCACCCGCGAGACGGCCAGCGCCTTGACCGCCTCCCGCATCAGATTGCGGGACAGCCCCAGCTCCGCGGCGAGTTGCTGTTCGGGCGGCAGCTTGGCACCCGGGGGAAGCTCGCCCGACTGGACGAGCTCCCTGATGCGGTCGATGGCCTTGTCGGTCAATGACATGCTGCGCTACCCCACTGCTCATCCTCGGGCGTCGGCAGCGTACCAATACATCCCACAGCCCAGGAAGGAGCGGAGTGATCGCATCATCAGGGTTCGCATCGACTTCCCCGTACCCGCAGGTGATCGCGTCTCGATCACTTTTGCGCGCGAGAGGTACGGACACCATTTCCGTAGCACCCTATAAATTCATCCCATGTCTCCTCGAGGGATCGCCATGGTCGCACAAGCCACGGGCACACGCTCGCGGCCGCCGCGTCCGTCCTGGTCACAGGGGTGTGAACGTCCACAGCAGGTTGGTGCTGCTTCCGTAGGTCCACTGCTTGGTGACCGACCCCGATGCGACGTTGCCGCCGCCGTCGAGGACCAGGCCGGTGGTGCGGTTGGCGATCGAACAGCGGTCGCCGCCGCGGTGGGTGATCGTCCACTGCTGGTTGTTGCCACCGTTCCAGGCGGCCTGCCTGGCGGCGGAGCCGTCGGCGGTGGCGCCCCAGCCGTCGGCGACCATGCCGTTCGCGCGGTTGACCAGCTTGTAGTAGCCGCCTGGGACCTCCACCGCCTGCCACTGGAGGTTGGAGCTGCCGTCCCAGGTCCACTGCTTGAGGTTGGAGCCCGAGGCGACGTTGCCGCCGGGACTCGGGATGCATCTGCGCGCTCAGCCCGGGAAGCTCCGGCGCCAGGTAGTGGCCGTCGGCGACCGCTACTACCGCTCCTTCACCGCCAACGGCCTCAACGGCCAGTGGCAGCCGCTCGCGGCCAGCGAATCCAATCCCTTCGCCCGTGCCAACAACGTGACCTTCCCCTCCGGCGCCTGGACCAAGGACATCAGCCACGGAGAACTGATCCGCACCGGCAACGACCAGACCATGACCATCAACGGGTGCCGCCTGCAGTTCCTCTACCAGGGCAGGGATCCCTCTTCGAGCGGTGACTACTCCCAGCTCCCCTATCGCCTGGGCCTGCTCACCCAGACCAACAACAGCTGCTGAGCGTCCCGGCCCCTCTTTCACGGGGCCGGGGACCGAGCTGACGGCCCGGCCCCATGCGCAACTACCGCGGGACCCACCACGCTGATGCACCGCGTCTGTGCGGCCCGCCTCACCCCCACAGCAACAAGGAGTCATCAATGTCAGTGCGACGGCGTACCTTACTGGGCCTCGGCGCGGCAGCGGCGACGGGCGTGGGCATGTCCCTGCTCGGCAGCAGCGCGGCCGCCGGCACCCTGCTGACACCCCGGATCTCCTCACCGCGGCAGGCGCCCACCGCGCAGTTCGCCATCGGCGTGCGCCAGTTCAACTGGTCCCGCGGCAACCGCCAACTGACCACGAAGGTCTTCTACCCGGCCGTCGGCACCCCGGGCGGCAACCCCATCCCGAACGCGCCCATCGCAGGCGGCGTCTTCCCCATCGCCGAGTGGAGCCACGGCATGGGGTGCAACTCCGACTGCTACTCCTCGCAGACCCACGACCTGGCTTCCGCGGGCTTCATCTGCCCCGCTCCCTCGTTCTCCGACAACACCAACATCGGCAGCGTCTACAACGGCAACTGGTCGAAGGACGTCTCCGAGGTCCTCACTCGGACACTGGCGCTGAACAACACCGCGGGCGACCCGTTCGCCGGACACATCGACACCCGAGCCGGTGTCGGGGTATCCGGCCACTCGATGGGCGGTATGACCACCCACGGCCTGCTCACCGCCTGGCCGGACAACCGCATCGTCGCCGCCGTCCCGGTCGCCTGCGTGGACATGGGCAACCCGGCCGGCCTCCACGCCAACGTGCTGTTCATCCACGGTGACCACGACCCGACCTGCGACTACAACTCGGCGCGCGCCGCGTACGCGGAGCTCCCGTCGCCCAAAGCGTTCCTCACCCACCTCGGAGCGGACCACGGCCAGTACCTGGTCCCGGACTACCGGTACTACGCCCAGACGAAGAACACCTTCCTGGACTGGTTCCGCTGGAGCCTGTACGGCGACACCGCCGCTCGCGACCGCCTGCGAACCGACGCCACCAGCAGCGGCACCTCCTGGCAAGCGGCCCTCACCTAGGCGATTTCGCCTTGGATCAGCCATTCGTCGGTCCGGGGGGCCCGTTGCTCCCGGACCGGAGGCCGAAGCGGGGCGGCCGGTGGCGGGACCATTGGCGGATGATCCACGCTGATGGCCCAGGCGGATGCCGTGCCGGCAAGGGCAGGTCCCCGATCGTGGCCCCGGCGATCCGTGCCGCGACCGGGGCCCGACCACTCCGGCTACTCGCTCGCGTCGGCTCCCGGGTCGGCCGACGGCACGGCTTCCTCGACGCACACCCGCACGTCCCACGGGCCCAGAGGCAAGGTGTCGCCGGCCGCGTACCGCCGGCCGGTGAGGACATCGCGGACCGGGCTCGGCAGCGGGAAGGCGATCTGGTCCCATGACCAGTTGTGCACGAAGCGCAGCCGGCTGCCGTCCCTTGCGGTGGCCCCGGTGGAGGTGATCGACGGGTGGCCGGGGCGCCACGGGTCCGTGCCGGTGGCGGCCCACTGGAACAGCGCGCGGGCCAGGGTCTGGTCCGGGACGGTACCCACGCAGGTGATCCTCCCGGCTCCGTAACGGTGGGTGGTCACAGCGGGCCACCGGGCGAAGTGCGGGTGCTCGTAAGCGGCCAGTACCTCGGCCTCGGTGAGGGACAGCGCGTCGGCCCAGGCGGTCGCGCGCGCTGCCGACGGCAGCGGCAGCGCATCCGTACCGGTGACCGGCAGCGCCGACGCCAGGTTGGAGAACTCCTCGTAAGCGACACCGGCCGCCGCGGCCAGGCGTGCGGGCTGGATGTCGGTACGCGCCCTGGCCTCGTGGTCGGCGTAGCCGGTGCGCGGACCGAGCACGAGGTGGCCGCCGGCTTGCGCGTACTCCAGCAGCCGGTCCAGGACCTGGTCCTCGGCGATGTAGTAGCCGGAGGCGACCAGCAGCGGCGGCAGGTCGGCGGTCTCCAGCTGGCCCGGGTGAACGATGCGTGCCTGCAGCCCCGCATCGAAGGCGCCGCGGTAGAAGGCGCCGAACAGGCGCCCGTAGGAGCCGGTGTCGGGACCGTCGGGGGTGGAAAGCGGCGACTGGTGCTGCAGCGCCCACATGCTGGGGTGGTCGAAGAGGAAGGCCGCGTCGGCGTCCGGGCGCAGGCCCGCGACGAGACCGCCGGCCGTCTCAAGCTCCTCCCCCAGCCGCGCCAGTTCCCGGTAGATGCGGCCCGGGCGGCCGCTGTGCGGGAGGATCCCGCCCCAGAAGGTCTCGGTGCCGAAGTGCAGGGTGTGCCAGTGCCAGTACTCGATCATGGACGCGCCGCGGGAGATCAGCGCCCACGCCGCCTGGCGCCACTGGCCGTCGTAGGCCGGGTAGTTCATCTCCGGGCCGCCGATGGCCTGGGCGTCGGTCTCGGTGACCAGGAACGGCTCCTGCCGGGAGGCGTACATCCGATCGGCGCTCTGGTACAGGGCCCAGGTCCCGCGGCTCGCCCACCCCTGGGGGGCGGTGTCCCGGTCCGGTAGCGCCAGACCGTCCTGCATGGCGTAGTACGGGTTCCCGGCGGTGACATCCAGCGCCTTCGTCAGTTCGGCGTCCTCGGCCGCCACCCGGTCGTAGGCGATGCACGTGGTGACGAACTGCCCCGGTCTGGCGTACTCCCGTACGAGGTCGGCCTGCCAGGCGATGAATTCGGTGGTCTGGCGGGCCTGGAAGCGCCGCCACGCCAGGTCGTACTGCGGCTGCGCGTTGCCGTCGGGGCGCCACAGGTCAGCCCAGTCGCTGAGCCTATGCGACCAGTAGACCAGGCCCCACTCCCGGTTGAGCGTTTCGACATCCTGGTAGCGGTGGCGCAGGTCGTCGACGAACCTCTGGAAGACCCCGTGGTTGTGCAGAAGCGCCACGCCCGGCTCATTGTCGACCTGGAAGCCGACGACCGCGGGGTGGTCGGCGTAGTGCTCCACGATCTTGCGGATGACTCGCTCGGCGTGGAAGCGGAACGCCGGGTGGGTGAAGTCGACTTCCTGCCGGTGGCCCCACGCGATCCGCTCCCCGGTGCGCCGCTCCCCCGCGATCTCGGGATACTGCCTGGCCAGCCACGGCGGAACCGCGTAGGTGGGAGTGCCGATGATCACCCCTATCCCACGCTCGTGCGCGCCGTCCAGCACCGGGCGCAGCCACTCCAGCGCGAACCGGCCGTTCTCCGGTTCCCAGGTCGACCACACGGACTCCCCGACCCGGATCACCGAGAACCGGGCCTCGGCCATCAGGTCCAGGTCCTCCTTGAGCCGGTCGTGCGGCCGGTACTCGTGGTAGTAAGCGGCGCCGAAAAGGACCCGCTCGGCAGGTTCGTACATGTGTTTCTCCACTTCTGTCTGTATGGGGGCGGCCGCGGCCTCAGCCCTTGACCGCGCCGGTGGAAAGGCCGTCGAGCAGCTGCTTGCGCAGCAGGACGAAGACCGCGGCAGTCGGCAGGACGGCGAGCACGGAACCGGGCATCACCAGGTCGTACTGGCAGCACTCCACGCCGAAGAGGGTCTGCAACCCCAAAGGCAAGGTGGCCTGGGAGCTGTCGGAAGGACCTCGTCCGGGATGCTCTGGATGGTGTACTGCTGCATCATGAAGATCCCGAAGGCGGGGGCGGCCCAGGGAACGATCAGCATGAACCAGGGTTGCCCAGGACGGATTTGACCACGATGACGAACAGCGGCACCAGGATGACCGCGAACGGAATCGACGAAGAGCTGAACATCACGTTGAACAGCAGAAGCTCGCCAGGGTGACGTGTCAACGTTCACAATTACCTCGCTCCTGCGGGTGTTACGAAGCGCCTAGCTCAGAGGTCGGACCTTCACAGCGGGCAAAGGAAGGTTCCGCCTTCTGGTGGGCCGTCAGTGCCGGCCCGCCGGCCGCGCGGTGGATTCCCTGAGGACCAGCTGGACCGGGATGCGGGCGAGGGCCGGGGGATCCGGATGGTGCTCGATCCGGGTGAGCAGCAGATCCACCGCACGCTCGGCGACAGCCGGGAAATCCTGTTTTACGGTGCTCAACTGCGGGGTGACGTATGCCGCCAGCGGGATGTCGTCGTATCCCATGACGCTGACCTGCCCCGGCACGTCCAGGCCCGCCTCCGCGAAGGCCCGCATCGCGCCGATGGCCATGTCGTCGTTGGCGGCGAACACCGCGGTGAGCCCTTGTACGCGGGCCAGTTCGATCCCGGCCGCGTAGCCCGAGGCGGCGGTCCAGTTGCCGGCTTCCGGCAGCGGCGGCTCCGGCGCACCCGCCGCGGCCAGGGCCTCCCGCCAGCCCTGGAGCCGGTCGCGGGCGGACCACCACTCCTGCGGTCCTGGCAGGTGCCAGACTGTGTGATGGCCGAGGGCCAGCAGGTGCTCGGTCGCGGCACGGGCGGGCGCGATCCCGTCCTCGCGGGCCAGGGCCAGGCTGACCACCGGTACATCACCCTCCTCGCGGATCGGCGCGCCGTCGCCGACCGGGTTGAGCACCACGATGCCGTCGACGCCCTGGGCGAGCAGGGAGTCGATCGCCTCCGCCTGCCCGTCGGGCACGCTGTCCGCCACGGCCTCCGACGCCACCGCGTAGCCGCGGGAGTGCGCCACCCGCTGCAGGGCGACCAGCTGCGCGGAGGGGCCGTACAGTTCGACGCCGACCGACACCACGCCCAGCCGCCCGTAGCGGCCCCGGGTGAGCGCGCGGGCGGCGGTGTTGGGACGGTATCCGAGCGCATCGATCGCTTGCTGCACGCGCGCCCGGACATCGTCGCTGACGTGCGGCTCGCCGTTGACCACACGCGAGACCGTCTTCTGGGACACACCCGCGGCCCTCGCCACGTCGTGCATGCCCGGTCCGCGTCCGGTGCGGGGCCGCGGCCCCGCACCGGACGCGGACCGGGGCGGGGTGGAACTGTCGGGCATGGTCCTCCCTCGAGGAGCGGGACATGGAGGTGGTCGCCGTCCGGAATGGCTGCGCAAACCTCGGTTGACTACGTAGTCAAAGCGGTCGGCCGCCCTGCCGTCAAGACCTGCGTGCCAGCGCGTACGCGAAAGCGGTGAAGACCGGCGGCGAGGCGAGTCCGGGGTCTTGCGTTCCCGCGGTGCTTCTACGGCGGGACGCCTCGAAGGGGGCCGAACTCCTCGTCCTGCGCCACGAAAACGCCGTGCTACGACACCGAACAAGGGCCGCCGTGAAGAAGCTCATGGGGCGGCCCGAGCACGGTGGCCGGGGGTGGCGATCTCGACCGTCGGGTCCAGCCGCACCGCTTCCGGAGTCGGAGGTCCCGTAGTCGGGTCTGTGGTGGTCTTGGGTGGTCGGTGCCGTCACCAGCCCATCGGCAGACCGGCGATGAACGACGTGAGCCGGTCGGAGATGAGTCGGTCGTCGTGCGCCGAGTAGTGCCAGTCGCAGCCCAGGAAGTCCAGCCCCGAGTCGTCGAGGAACCAGTAGCGTACCCGGCTGTCACCGGCGTCGTTGCGTGCCTTGACCACCTGCTGGACATGGCCGGCGAACTGGCCGGTGCCGACCGCCACGATGGTGGTCGTGGCCCCGTAGCGCGTCCGCAGCTTCTGGAGGAAGTCGCCGTAGGCGGTGCGGTAGGCGGCAGCCAGGCTGTCGGGCGTCCACGGCTCACCGGGGTTGATGGCGGTCGAGAAGTCGTTGGTGCCGAGGTTGACCACCACGAGCTGAGGGTGCCAGGTGCCCGGGTTCTGCCAGACGTCGCCGGACACGTTCAGCAGGGCACGGTCGTAGAAGGTCCGGTAGGTGACGTCCGGAGAGCCTCCGTTGTAGTTGCGCACCATGCCGAGGCCCGAATAGCCGTTGATCTGGTAGTCGGCGTTCAGTTGCCGGGCGGTCAGGGCGCCGTAGCTCACGTCGGCGTTGGTGGTCCGCCTGACCCGGTCCCAGGTGCAGTCGCGCGAGGTCGAGAGGTTGCCGTAGCCCACCGTGAGGGAATCCCCGATGAACTCGATCTGGCGGTTGCGGGCCGCCGGTTTGCTCAGCACGGCACCGCCCGGCGCGGCGACGAAGCCTCCGAACGTGCTCGTGTCCCCTGGGCTGTCGTTGCGCTTGACGAGCCGGACGGTGTGCGCGCGGTCCTGCAGGCCGTTGATCCAGTGCGTGGTCCGGCCGGGCGTGACGAGCGTGGCGACGGTGGCTCCGTCGACCTGGACGTCGTAGTCGGCGGCCGAATCGTTGAGTACGATGCCCACGCCGGTACCCCTGACGGTGCCCTCGAAGTACACGCCGGGCCAGCTGTACTGCACCGTGTTTCCGGCGTCCTTCACCCGCCCGGCGGTGTGCACCTGAGCCAGCACTCCCGTCGTGGGGACCAGTTGCCACTGCTGGTTGGCCCCGCCCCAGTCAGTGAACTGCACGGCCTTGGCGCCGTCAGCGGTGGAGGCGTTGTCGACCTCGACGGCCTTGCCGCTGTTGCGGTTGATCAGCCGGAGGTAACCATCCGGCGAGTCGGCCAGCCGGAACTGCTGGTTGGTGCTGCCCGCGTCGCTCCACTGCACGATGTCCGCGTGGTCGGCGGTGGAGTAGTTCAAGACGTCCAGCACCTTGCCGGAGTGCTGCGCCTTCAGCCGGTAGTAGCCGTTGCCCGAGTCGACGAACTGGAACCGCTGGTTGGCGCTGTCGGTGCGGGTCCACTGCGAGAGGCTCGCCCCGTCGGAGGTGCTCGCGCCCGACACGTCGAGCGCCTTGCCGCTGCCACGGTTGACCAGCACGTACCACGCGTTCGGATCCACGGTGGCCGCCCGTGCCGTCTCGGCGGCGCCCAATCCGGCCAGGAGCGCCACCCAAAGGGCGGTCACCACGGTGAGCACCGTCGTTCGCGTCACGCGTCTCCGCCACGGCACCATGAATGTCATATGCGTGCCCTTCATTCGTGTCTCCTTCACTGAATGCGGCCGCGCGGTGCGTCATCCCGTACGCCCTGGGTGGCGATGGTGGCGCACCTCCTGATCGAAAGCCGGTGTCCGCCCGATGGGACTCCCGGGCGGACAGCGCTGTTGTCAGTCCGGGCCAGGCTCAGTCCTCATAGCGGAAGTTGGTCTTCCCCCCCTCCCGCGGTGCCGCTGTGCACGATGCCGTCGGGGCCGCCGATACGCAGCCGCTCGCGGCAGCGCGATGCCCCGGACGGACGGCCCAGAGGCGTGGCGCTCACTCGACACCGTCCCCGCTACGCCGGGCTGGAAAGTTTCGTTGATGAACCAGCTCGGCGGAAGGGAACGGAGTGGCCACGAATCAGACCCCTCTGCAAGCAGATATGGATGACGGCTTGAGCGTGAGTTGTCGAAGCGCATCGACGCTGCCAGTGCCCGCACGGGCTGTCAATGGACCAGGCTGAGAAACTTTCCTTGCGTCTGGGCTCTTGTTTCGTGCGAAACAAGCCCGCTAACTTCCCGTGCCAAGTGAAGCGCTTCGACACGCTCCAGGGGAAGGGCCCCGACCATGACGCACGAGTTGAACCGCAGAAGCTTCGCCGGCGCAGCAGCCACGGTCGCGGGAGCGGCCGCGTTGCTGTCCGCCTGCGGGGATGGCGGACAGCAGAAGACAGGCACGAACACGAAGTCGGGTCTGAACGCCGCGCTGCCCGACCACGTGCCGCGTACACCCGTCGAACCGGACATCGCTTCCGTGTCGGGCAGTGACGGCGCGGTGACCGATCCCGGGTTGAACCACGCCGGCACACCATCATGGTGACCATCGCCGACGTGGCGAGACACGCGGGAGTCTCGTCCAGCACGGTCAGCTACGTCCTGAACGACTCCCACCAGATCTCCGAGACGACCCGCAACCGTGTCCTGCGCTCCGTGGCGGAACTCGGCTTCCACCCCAACGCCGGAGCCAGGACGCTGGCCGGCCGCCGCTCCCGCATCATCGCGCTGGTGATGCCGCTGCGGACGGACATGTACGTCCCGGTCATGATGGAGATCGCCATCTCGGTCACGACCGAGGCACGGCGGCACGGGTACGACGTCCTGCTCGTCACCGACGAGGAGGGCCCCGAGGGCGTGCGGCGCGTCGCGGCGAGCGGGTTGGCCGACGGCGTGATCCTCATGGACGTCGAACTGGGCGACCCCCGCATCCCCGCGCTGCGCGCCCGGGGCACACAGACCGTGCTGATCGGCCTACCGAACGACCCGCACCAACTGTCCTGCGTCGACCACGATTTCGCCGCCGCGGGTGCCCTGTGCGCGGACCATCTGGCGGACCTCGGCCATCGGGACGTGGGCTTCATCGGCTACGGCTCCGGCGTCTACAAGCGGCACGCCGGATACGCCGAACGAACCCTCGCCGGCTTCCGCGAACGGGCGGAGCAGCGGCGGGTGCGCTTCCTGCACCGGCCCTGCGAGGGCACGTACGAATCCACCGCCTGGACCCTGACCCGGATCCTCGCCGACCGACCCGGCACCACGGGCTTCGTGGTGCAGAACGAGGCGGCGATCGGCCCGCTGCTCGGCCTGCTGCGGGCCGTTGGACGGTCCGTTCCCGAGGACGCCTCGGTGGTCGCCCTCTGTCCGGAGCAGCTGGCCGAGCAGCACACACCCGCCCTCACCACCGTGTCCGGCCCCGGGCAGGAACTGGGCCGCGTGGCTGTCGGCCAGATGATCCGGCGGCTGACCGCCGCACGGCGGGGCGAGCCGCCGACCGACGAACGGGTCCTTCTGCAGCCGACTCTGACCGTCCGCCAGAGCAGTAATACCCAGCCCTCTCCGCCCATGGAGCCGTCATGACAGCAGAGCGCATGGCCGACCGCCTGGGCCGGCGGCATCCCCTGGAATCCGGCGCAGCCTTCCGCACCGTACCCGTGAACCGGCCGAAAGGCACGACCGACCGAGAAGGACGAGGTATGAAGGACATACGGCACCCCGCACACCACCGCAGTCGGGGCCCAGGACGCCTGGCGGCCCTGCTGCTGACGCTGGTCGTCATGCTGGGGCTGACCGGCGGCACGGCACTGGCCGCGCCCAACGGCACGAGGGAAGCGTCACCGTCGGCGGTCAGGGTCCCGGCTTCCGCCATGGACGCCGTCGCGGCGATGCAGCCCAGCTGGAACCTGGGCAACACCCTGGACGCCATTCCCGACGAGACGTCCTGGGGCAACCCGCTGACCACCAGAAAGCTGCTCGCCACCGTCCGCGCGCAGGGCTTCCGCAGCGTCCGCATCCCGGTGACCTGGACCGACCACCACTCGGCCACCGGCCCCTACACCATCGACGCCGCGTACATGAACCGCGTCGAGCAGGTTGTCGACTGGGCGCTCGCCGAGGGTCTGTACGTCGTGATCAACATCCACCACGACTCATGGCAGTGGATTTCGAAGATGTCCACCGACCATGACGAGGGTACTCGCCCGCTTCAACGCCCTGTGGACCCAGATAGCCGAGAGATTCCGGGACGCGCCGCGCGCCCTGCTCTTCGAGAGCGTCAACGAACCGGTCTTCGACAACGCCACGGACGCCCGGAAGACTCAGCTCCTGAACGAGCTCAACACCTCCTTCCACTCCATCGTCCGCTCCTCCGGCGGCGGCAACGCAAACCGTCTGCTGGTCCTGCCCACGCAGTACTGCACGCCCTCCCAGACCCTCATGGACGACCTGTCCGCCACGATCGACGCGCTGAACGACAGCAACCTCGTCGCCACCGTGCACTACTACAGCTGGTTCCCGTTCAGCGTGAACATCGCGGGCGGCACCCACTACGACGCCGCCGCCCAGAAGGACCTCGACGACGCCTTCGCCCGCATGCACGACACGTTCGTCGCCAAGGGCATCCCCGTCTACCTCGGCGAGTACGGCCTGCTCAGCTGGCCTGACCACAACCATCCGGACCGCGTCGAGCGCGGCGAGGCGCTGAAGTACTTCGAACACCTCGGATACAAGGCGCGTGTCGCCGGCGTCACCACGGCGCTGTGGGACCCCTTCGCCTACCTGAACCGCGACACCCTGCAATGGCGGGACCCCGCCCTGTTCGCCTGGATCAAGTCCAGCTGGACCACGCGCTCGGGAACCACCTCCTTCGACAAGATCTTCCTGCCGAAGTCCAGCCCCATCACCGCCCAGTCGCTCACCCTGAACCGGAACGGCACCAGCTTCCGCGGCCTGTGGCACGGCCGCACCAAGCTGGTCGCGGGACGCGACTACACCGTCTCCGGAAACCGGCTCACCCTCACCGCCAAGGCCCTGACCCGGATGGCCGGCGATCGCGCCTACGGAGTCAACGCCACGCTCCGAGCCCGGTTCTCCCGCGGGCTGCCGTGGCAGATCGACGTGGTCACCCACGACACACCGGTCCTGATGGACGCCACCGGGACGACGAGCTCGTTCACCATCCCCACCCAGTACCGGGGTGACGTACTGGCGACCATGCACGCCACGTACGCCGACGGCAGCAACGCCGGACAGACCAGCTGGACTCCGTACCAGGAGTTCAACAAGGCCTTCTCACCGGACTACCCCAACGGCAAGATCATCCTGACCCCCGAATTCCTGAACGCACTCCGCGACACCGAGCCGGTGACGCTGACCTTCCACTTCTACAGCGGAGCCACCGTCACTTACCACGTCACCAAGTCCGGCCCCTCGGTCACCGGCACGGTCTCCTGACCGACCTCTCCTCGCTCCTGGCCGCCCGCTCCCCCGGGCGGCCAGGGCACAGCGGTCCGTTCCCTGCGGGCTCACTCCTCCTTCGGCGGAGCCGTGCTCTCCCGGACGGTGAGCGTGGTCACGATCTCCAGCCCCACCTGGGGCACCGCCTCTCCCCGGCCGAGCGCGAGGGCCAGCTCGGTGGCGGCCGTCGCCATCTCGGCCAGCGGCTGATGGACAGTGGTCAGGGGCGGATCCATCCAGGCCACGGCCGGCACGTCGTCGAAACCCACCACGCTCAGGTCCTGCGGGATACCCAGGCCCAGCTCCCGCGCGGCCTGATAGACACCGAGCGCCTGCATGTCGTTGGCGGTGAACACGGCGGTGGGACGATCGGGGCGGGACAGCAGCTCCCGCGCCGCCACGTACCCGTGTTCACGCGAGAGCTGCGTCTTCACCACCAGACCGGGGTCCGTCGGCAGGCCCGCCTCCGCGAGGGCGGAGACGTAACCGGAGAGCCGAGCGCGGCAGAAGTCGTGGTCCGGCCCGCTGATCATGGCGATGCGCCGGTGCCCCAATTCGACCAGATGCCGGGTCGCCGCCTGACCACCTCTCCAGTTCGTCGCTCCCACGAACGGTACTCCGTCGGGCAACTCATCGATCGGGTCAAAGACAACGAAGGGGATGCCCCTGGCGGTCAGTTGCTCCCGCTCCGCCTCAAAGAGCTGGGCCACCGACAATACGGCCTGCGGTCGCCGCCCCACCGTGTCGCCGATGGTCCTTCCCTCCGCGTCCGGAAGCCCGAACTCCGACACCAGCACCCCGACCCCGTTCCTGCGGGCCACGCGCTCGACTCCGCGGATGATCTCCACGGACCACATGTGCTCCAGCTCGCGGAACACCAGCTCCACCAGATTGCTCCGGCTCTGGGGAGGCTTGCGGTAACCGTACTCATGGATCAGCTGCTCGACCCGGGCCCGGGTCTCGTCCGACACTCCGGAACGGCCGTTGAGCACTTTCGACACGGTGGGAATCGAGACGCCCGCGGACTCGGCGATGTACGCGATCGTCACCGATGCGGGTCCCGTGCCACGCTCCCTGTGTTCGTCCGCCGAAGGTCTTCCCGATCGGTTGTCCGGCACGGTCGCCTTTCCCCATCCCCTCGACTGCTGCAACCGCCATTCTGACACCTTCGATCAGCCCTGCGTCCTGCCTCGGCTGCCCGTTGCGCCCCGGCGCCGTCTCCGGCGTCGAGTTGGCTTCCCGCGCCGAGGCGGAGCGGTGAAGGCTGAGCGGGTCACCGACCGGCACCTGCTGAGCACGGTCGAGGTGGACGACGTACGCTTCCCCGGCTGGAACGGCGAACCCGTGGCCGCCTGGCTGCTGCGCCCGCGCGGCGCCGAGGCGCCGCTGCCGGTCGTCGTCACCTACATCGGGTACTCCGGCGGCCGCGGGCTGCCTACCGACCACCTGCTGTGGTCCGCGGCCGGTTACGCCCAGCTCGTCGTCGACAGCCGCGGACAGGGCCACGACACCCCGGACCACGGCGAGGGCGACGGTACGCAATGGGCCGAAGGCTTCATGACCCGCGGCGTCGACTCACCTGACAACTACTACTATCGCTGCCTCATGACGGACTGTGTACGCGCCGTGGACGCGATCGTCGAACTGCCCGGACTGGATGCCGGGCGGGTCGTTGTCGCGGGCGGCAGCCAGGGTGGCAGCCTGGCTCTCGCGGTCGCCGGACTCGCCCCGGACCGGGTGGCGGCAGTGGTTCCGGACCTTCCGTTTCTGTGCCACTTCCGCCAGGCGGCGCAGATCAGCGGGGAGGGCCCGTACCTGGAACTCACCAGATACCTGCGCTGGCACAGTCCGCACCGCGTCGAGACGACCTTCGCCACACTCGACTACTTCGACGGTGTCCATTTCGCCCGTCGGGCGACGGCCCCGGCACTGTTCAGCGTCGGCCTCATGGACCCGATCTGCCCGCCCTCCACCGTCTACGCCGCCTTCAACCACTACGCGGGGGCGGACCGGACCATGACCGTCTGGCCCTTCGCCGACCACGGCGGCGGCTTCGGCCGGAACACCGCGGTGCAGCTGAAGTGGCTGCGCCAACGCGGTCTGGCCCCTCAGCAGTAGGCGAAGGAGGCCGGCCTGACGCAACCCAGCCGTCCCTCTGGTGGCGTGTCAGTGTGGGCCGGAGTCCGGGTCACAGCCGTCAGGCACTGAAGCGGGTGACCAGGCGGGTGGGCAGGATCAGCGGGGTGGGGTCCTGTCCGTTGATGAGGGCGACGAGCATGCGCGCCATCTCCCGTCCCAAAGCCGCTATGGGCTGACGGACGGTGGTGAGCGGCGGATCGGCGATCTGGGCGACGGCCAGGTCGTCGAAGCCGACCACTGCGACATCGGCGGGGACCAGTCGGCCGGCCTCGCGCAACGTGCGCAGCGCTCCCGCCCCCATGTTGTCGTTGGCGGCGAACACCCCGTCCAGGTCGGGGTGGTTCGCCAGCAGTGCGGCCATGGCGGCGGCTCCGCTGGGCTCGGTGAAGTCCCCCTCCTGCGGCGGGAACGGATCGAGGCCGGCGGCCAGCATGGCGTCCCGGTAGCCGCGGTACCGGGCGCGCCCGGCCTCGGTGTCCAGACGCCCGCAGATCGCGGCTACGCGCGTCCGGCCGCGCGAGACCAGGTACTCGGTCGCCTCGCGCGCTCCACCGACGTTGTCGACGTCCACGTACCACCGGGGAGCCGAACCGACCGGGCGTCCGCCGAACACGACGGGCATCACCGCCTCCTCGGCCATACGGGCCAGCGGATCGTTCTCACGCAGCGCCATCAGCATGACGCCGTCGGCGCCCTTGGAGCGAAGGAGTTCCTCCACCCGCTTGCGGCCCCGGTCGGAAGCGGCCAGGCACAGCATCAGATGCAGGTCGGCCTCCTCCAGAGCGGCCGACGCCCCCACGATCACCTGGGCGAAGAACGGATCCGCGAAGATCGACGGATCCTCTCCCGAGACGACCAGGGCGGCCGCTCCTGTCTGGCGGGTGGCCAGAGCGCGGGCGGTCGGATTGGGTACGTAACCGAGTTGCCGGACGGCCCGCTCGACCGCCTCGCGTTTGGCGCGGCTGACGTGCGGTGCGTTGTTGAGGGCGCGGGAGGCCACGGAGCGGGAGACGCCGGCGAGTTCGGTCACCTCGTCGAGCGTCGGCTGCCGACGCGGCGCATCTTCTGCCATGAGCCATGAGCCTTTCCCGCTCGACCGGACGGGAAGCGTCTCACCCCCGCCCATGCCGCCGCCACCCACCCGGTGGACGAGACAGGACAGGTACGGAGCCTCAGGGACCGGAGGGGGCTGGGAGCGCTTCCAGTTGTGGACTGTAGAGCCTTGTCCCCGCCATGTGAAGAGCGGGTTGTACGTCGACCCTTGACAGCTTCACCAGCTCGCAACACGATACCGACCACACCCCCGAAGGTTCTCGGTGCTGTTGGGACCGCTTCCAGTGGGAGCGCTCCCAATGCCCGCTGCCGATCTTCGGACGTGTCGTTCCTGCCGGAGAGTCGCCGGCACAAGGGACGTCGTACCACCGCACTTCCTCAGCGCGTCGCACGCTCGGGAGGAGAGCGCGCGACGCATCCCTGTCAGGAAACCGAGGTACAGTCATGCGCCGCAGACTCCGCGTCCTGGTGGCAGCGCTCTTCACGCTCCCGCTCGCACTCGCCGTCGCACCGTCCGCCCACGCGGCCGACCCGACCACCATGACCAACGGGTTCTACGTGGACCCCGACTCCAGCGCGAAGAGGTGGGTCGCCGCCAACCCCGGCGACGGCCGGGCGCCCGCGATCAACGCCTCCCTCGCCAATACCCCGATGGCCCGCTGGTTCGGCTCCTGGAGCGGCACCATCGGCACCGCCACCGGCGCGTACGCGGGCGCCGCGGACTCCAGGGACAAACTGCCCATCCTCGTCGCCTACAACATCTACAACCGCGACTACTGCGGCGGGCACTCCGCGGGCGGAGCCGCTTCGCCGTCCGCCTACGCGACCTGGATCGCCCAGTTCGCCGGCGGGATCGCCAACCGCCCGGCCGTCGTCATCCTCGAACCGGACTCCCTCGGGGACTACGGTTGCATGACCCAGGCCCAGATCGACGAACGCGAGGGCATGCTCACCGGCGCCCTCACCCAGTTCAGCCGCCAGGCCCCCAACACCTGGGTCTACCTCGACGCCGGCAACCCGGGCTGGGCGAACGCGGCGACCATGGCCCGGCGCCTCCACGAAGCCGGCCTCCGCCAGGCCCACGGCTTCTCCCTCAACGTCTCCAACTACTTCACCACGGCCGAGAACACCGCCTACGGCAACGCCGTCAACAGTGAACTCAACGCCCGCTACGGCTACACCAAGCCATTCGTCGTGGACACCAGCCGCAACGGCAACGGCTCCAACGGCCAGTGGTGCAACCCCTCAGGCCGTCGTATCGGCACCCCCACCCAGCTGGGCGGAGGCGCCGAGATGCTCTTGTGGATCAAGGCCCCGGGCGAGTCCGACGGCAACTGCGGCGTCGGAGGCGGCTCCTCGGCCGGACAGTTCCTCCCCGAGGTCGCCTACAAGATGATCTACGGCTACTGATTCACATCCATCCAGCGACCAGGAGCAGCCATGCCACCACGCAGCCCACGGCGCCGCGCGGCCGCCGTCATCGCGGCACTCACCGCGTGCGCCGCCCTCACCGCGACGCAGGCGCAGGCGCAGGCGCAGGCGCAGGCGCAGGCGCAGGCCACACCCACGCAGGATGTGATCACCCCGGCCACTAAGTTCTACGTCGACCCGCACAGCAAGGCCGCGAAGCAGGCGCTCGTGGACTTCGGGAACGGTGACATCGAGAACGCCACGAACATGGCCAGGCTCGCGAGCTGGCCGCAGGCCGAGTGGTTCACCGAAGGCACGCCCGACGAGGTGCGCGCCGAGGTGAACAAGCTCGTCCACCGGTCCCGGGCCGTCAACCGGACCCCCGTCCTGGTCGCTTACAACGTCCCGGGCCGGGACTGCACCCAGTACTCCAGCGGCGGAGCCGCATCCTCCGCCGCCTACCGGCAGTGGATCGACGCCTTCGCCGCCGGCATCGGCAACACCAAGGCGGTGGTCGTCGTCGAACCCGACGGCCTGGCCCTCCTTCCCAAGGACTGCGGGCCCACCGAGGACCCGACCGGCGAACTCACAGCCGCCCGCATCGCCGACCTGGAGTACGCCGTCAAGACACTCAAGGCCAGACCGCGTACTGCGGTCTATCTGGACGCGGGGAACGTCCAGTGGCGACCCGTCGGCGATATGGCGCAGCGGCTGCTGGACGCCGGGGTCCGGTACAGCGACGGCTTCGCCCTGAACGTGTCCAACACCCACCCCACCGACCACAACGCCAGGTACGGCACCTGGATATCCAAGTGCATGTGGTTCGTCGGCGAGGGATCCGAGCAGGCGCGCGGCCACGCCGACTCGTGCGCCAGCCAGTACTACTCGTCCGCCGCGCCCAACGACGGCGCCCCCGGCAATGCCGTCTCCTCCGCCGACCCCACCACCTGGCGGTGGACCGACGCCTGGTTCGACCAGAACGTGGGCACCCCACCGGCCGACGAACTGCATCACTTCGTGATCGACACCAGCCGCAACGGTCTGGGCGCCTGGACCCCGGAGCCGGGCAAGTACACCGGGGACCCGGAAATCTGGTGCAACGCGCCCGGCCGCGGCCTCGGCCCGCGCCCCACCGCCGACACCGGCGTCCCGCTCGTCGACGCCTACCTGTGGATAAAGATCCCCGGTGAGTCCGACGGCAGCTGCACACGCAACACCGGCGGCACGATCGACCCCGAGTACGGCATCGTCGACCCGCCCGCCGGCACCTGGTGGCCCGACCAGGCCCACGCACTGGCCCGCAACGCGGCACCGCGCCTGACGTTCAACCGCTGAGCTCTGCCGGGCACCCTGGACGTGTCCAGCCACGAGCTGCCGTTCACTCGTGGCTGGACGCTTCCGGCCAGGCCGCTCGGGCGCGGTTGCCGTACCGGGTCAAGGGCGGGAGCTTTCCTCCAGCTTCTCGAAGAAGAACTCGTGCTTGAGAAAGGAGACGTCGTACTCGTGGCCGGACTGCGGCGGCAGTAGTTGGGAGGCCTGGAACAGGCGCCACCCGTCGTGCAGCGCGGCAAGCCCGGTGGGGTAGGGCGGCTCGTCGCTGTCACCGGTTGTCGGACGGGTTCGGCCGGTCCCTGTGGGTGCCGGAATCTGGGCTCTTGCAAGATTTTCGTGATGGGGTGACAGTGCGTCATCTTGGTGTCATCGTGCGGAGTGTGTGACGAGCTGCTGGGCATCGTGTTCCCGTACCTGGAGAAGGTGCTGGTGGAGCGGGTGAGCCTTGAGGGTGAGAAGGTCGAGGTTTGGGCGCGTACCCGGGAGGGTGTCGCGTTGCCGTGTCCGGACTGCGGGGTGTTGTCGACGCGGGTGCACAGTCGCTATCGGCGTCGTCTGGCCGATGTGGCGGTCGGTGGCCGTCCCGTCGTGATCCATCTCGGTGTGCGACGCATGTTCTGTGATGAGCCTGGCTGTCCGCGGCAGACGTTCGCCGAGCAGGTGGACGGGCTGTCCGTGCGGTATGGGCGCTATACGCCGCTGCTGCTGGGGCTGCTCCAGGCGGTGGGGCTGGCACTGGCCGGGTCCGCCGGGGCGAGGCTGCTGGCGGTCCTGCACATGGCGGTGAGCCGGGTGACCCTGTTAGCGCTGGTGATGGCGTTGCCGGACCCGGACTGGAAGGTTCCCCGGGTACTGGGTGTCGACGACTTCGCTCTGCGTAGGGGCGGAGTGTGGGGCACGGTGCTGGTGGACGGGACAACGCGGCGGGTGCTGGAGTTGCTGCCCGGCGGGGACGCCGAGCCGCTGGCCACGTGGCTTAGGGATCACCCTGGGGTGCGGGTCATCTGCCGTGACCGGGCAGGTGCCTATGCCGAGGCTGCCACCCGCGCCGCGCCGGCTGCCGTGCAGGTCGCGGACCGCTGGCACCTGTGGCGCAACCTCGGACAACACGTGGAGAAGGACATCGCCCGCCACCGCGGATGCCTGCACCGAGCGGCCACGGACCGAACACCTGCAGACCGGACCGGACTCGAAGATCTGCCTGCGCAGGCCCTGTCCGCTCAAGGAGCGCTGGAGGCGCGCACCCGCCGCCGTTACCGCGAGGTCCATGCCCTGCTGGAGCAGGGTTGGGCGCTGAAAGAGATCGCCCGTGAGCTGCGGCTGAACCACAAAACCGTGCAGACCTTCGCCCGGGCTGAACACGTGGAAGAACTCCTCGCTCACGCCGCCGGTCGTCGCCCCAGCAAACTGGACCCACACCGCGACTACCTGCACCAGCGATGGGCCGAAGGGTGCCACTCGCCCACAGCACTCCACCAGGAACTCACCCAGCGGGGCCTGCAGTGCAGCATCCGGCTGGTCACCCGCTACCTGCGCACCCTCCGAGCGAACGGAGCCCTGCCCACCCCGGAACCTGCCCCGCCTCCAACCCGACGGCTCGTCGGCTGGATCATGCGCCACCCCGCCACCCTGAACCCCGATGACCAGCAGCGTCTTAAGACCGCACTGGCAGCCTGCCCCGAGCTGAACGCCCTGCACCAGCACGTCCAGGCCTTCGCCCAGATCATGACCAGACGCAACGGCCGACACCTCAACACCTGGGTGCACCAGGTCCGCAACCAAGACCTCCCCTCACTCAAAGCCTTCGCGACCGGACTGGACAAGGACTGGAACGCCGTCACCGCCGGCCTCACCCTCGACTGGAACTCCGGCATGGTCGAAGGCACCGAAAACAAGATCAAAATGCTCAAACGCCAGACCTACGGCCGCGCCAGCCTCGCACTCCTCCGCAAACGAGCCCTACTCACCTGACAACGCTCACCGACCGTCACCGCATCACGAAAATCTTGCAAGAGCCTAATTCCCGGCACCCACAGGCCAGTCGCAGCAACACGGTCGACATCTTGCCGCGGTAAGCGCCAGCCTCGCGAGAGCGCCCGTTCAGGCGACTTCGCCGGTCGGCCTCCGGTACACCGTGCGCACCGCATCCAACCAGGGCGGATGATATTTTCGGCAAGCGCAGCGCTCCCGCACCCCCGCGGTGAGCCTGAAACATCGACACCAGGATCGACGACGTCACATACTGACCCTCGTCGAAATCCGACAACGGGGCCTTCTGCGTCCGGGCCTTCCAGGACAGCGACTTCTGCCGCAATCACGATGAGGAATCGCAGTGAACGCACCTACGTCGCCGACCGTTTGGGTGACCGGCGAGACCGTCGACGGCCGGTACCGGGTGATCGGCGAGCTTGGCCGGGGCGGGATGGGCGTCGTGCACCGGGTACGGCATCTCGCCTGGGGCATCGACATGGCAGTGAAGAGTTCGCGGCCCGAGCTGTTCCGGAGCCCCGGCGATCAGGAGCTGTTCGTCAGGGAAGCCGAGGCGTGGGTGTCCCTCGGGCTCCATCCTAACGTCTGCGCCTGCCATTACGTTCGGGTGATCGACGGTGTCCCCCGCGTGTTCGCCGAGTACGTCGACGGCGGCAGCCTGGCCGAGTGGATCGGCGACGGGCGCCTCCACGCCGGGGATGCGCGGCAGGCCCTCGCCCGTGTTCTCGACACGGCAGTTCAAGCGGCCCGTGGGCTCGAGCACGCCCATAGCAGAGACCTGGTGCACCAGGATGTGAAGCCAGCCAACATTCTGCTCGACGGCACGGGCGCCGCGAAGATCACCGACTTCGGCCTCGCCCGGTCCAAGGCCGCCACGGCCCCGGCCGACCTCCAAATGGCTCCGGGCGTCAGCGTGTTGGTGCCGTCCGGCGGCATGACGGTCGGCTACGCGTCCCCGGAGCAGCTCGCGGGCGAGCCCGTCGGGCGGCGCAGCGATGTCTACAGTTTCGCGGTCTCGGTCCTGGAGATGTTCACCGGCGGTGTGCATTGGGCGGCTGGTTCGGTCGCGGGTCTCGCGCTGGAGGAATACCTGGCCGACCCCTCGAATCCGGTCGCGGCGCCGCCGGAAGTCGCCCACCTGCTCCGGCGCTGCCTGCGGCAGCACCCGGCCCACCGGCCGGCCTCGATGGCGGACATCGCGGATGTACTGACCGGGATCTACGAGCAGGCGACCGGCTCGGCGTATCCGCGTCCCACGTCGCAGGCCGCCGATCTGCGCGCCGACGAGCTCAACAACCGTGGCCTGTCGCTCCTCGACCTGGACCGGGCCGCCGACGCCGAGCATGCCTTCGGCCAGGCGCTCGCGGTCGACCCGCACCACGTCGGGGCCGTGTACAACGGTGGCCTGTTCCGGTGGCGTGCGGGGGCGATCACCGATGGGGAACTCGTCGCCCGGTTGGAGGCGATCCCGCGTGGGTCCGGCGCGTCCTCCTGGCAGGTGCAGCTGTTTCTGGCCCGGGTCCACCTCGAACGCGGCGACCTCGCGGCGGCACACGACCTGCTCGACGCCCTCGCGCGCGAACGGCCCGACGACACCGACGTACGGGCGGCGCTGCGGGTGGCGGCCTCGGGAACCGTGGCCGATGCCCGCCACACCAGCACCCGCGAGTTTCGCGAGCCGTTCGCGCTGCCGTTCGCGCCGGTGAAACTGCTCGCCCGGCACGAGGTGATGGGCTACCTGCCGATCCGGTTCGCTCCCGACGGACGCCTCGCGCTGAGCGGCCACTGGGACGGCGTGCTCCGGCTGTGGGACACGGCGACCTGCGCACAACGGTTGGCAGTCAAGGGCCACCGCACGCAGGTGCTCGGCGTCGACCTCACCCCTGACGGCTCGTACGCACTGTCCACGAGCCGCGACGGCACGGTGCAGTTCTGGGATCTCAGGGCAGGCAGGTGTACCCGCGTCATCCGCTCCGCCGCACGCGCCACGGGGTGCCCGGCCAGGTTGAGTGCCGACGGGCGCATCGGTGTGTGGCAGGGCGTGGACGGGCGCGTCCAGGTCTGGGAACCGCGGACCGGGACCCGCCGGTGGTCGCTCGGGGCAGCACTCAAGGACAGCGCCCTGGACGGCTCGCAGTACGAGGTGAGCGCCGACGGGCGCCATGTGCTCACCGCCGAGGAGGACGGGGCGCGGCTGTGGAGCGTGGCCGATGGCCGGTGCCGGGTACTGGCCGCCGGCTCGGCGACGCATGCGCTGTGCTTCAGTCCCGACGGTCGGATGGTCGCGGTGGCCGGCGAGGACCGGGTGATCCGGTTGTGGGATGTGGGGGACGACCAGCAGGTCCGTACGTTGCGTACGTTGACGGGGCTGACCGCCGCGGCCAGTCACCTGGCCTTCGCCGACAGTGGGCGGCTGCTGCTGTCCGGAACGACCGGCGACCACACCGTTCAGATCTGGGAGCTGAGCAGCGGCCGGTGTCTGCGGACCTTCACCGCCCACGCGTACGGGATGCACCACGTCGGATTCCCCGACAGCGACGACCGGTTCGGCTGCTCCGTCGGCGGACATCCCGAACTGTCCATGCATCGCTGGCGGTTGCCCGATACCGAATACGTCGCCGAGCCGCACGTGATCAAGCCGCGCGAGTACGCGGAGGTCAGCCGGCTCGGCGGACTGGCCGAGGAACTGCTCACCGAAGCACGCCAGGCGATGTCGAACGGCCGACACCGGTCAGCCTTCGGCCTGTTGACCCGCGCACGGGAGATACCCGGATACGAGCGCGCCCCCCAGGTCCTGGCCGCCTGGCACGAACTGGGCCGCTCGGCGCGCCACGTACGGCTGCGCTCCGCCTGGTCGCGGCCACTGGACGCCGGCCACCTCTCCTACGGCGCCATCACGGCGATCGGTGTCGCCGCGGATGTCCGGCTCGCCGTCAGCGGGCAGAGCGACGGCACCGTACGGATCTGGGATCTGGGCAGCGGCGCGTGCACGCACGTCCTCGACGATCACCCCGGCAGGGTGGGTGGCGTGGCGTTGAGCGACGACGGCCGGCACGTCCTGTGCGAGGGCACCAAGCCACTCGCGATCATTCGGCGGCGACTGGCAGACGGCGAGTGCCGTCGGCTGACTCCGGACTGGGACATGAGGAGGACCATCAGGTTCACCGGCGACGGAAGGTACGCCTGGCTCGGCGGCGGCGACGGTGTCCTGCGCCGATGGGACCTGGACGACGACCGCTGCATCGCGACGATCCCCCGGAACGGCCCGGTCAACGTGATCTCCACGTCCGCGGACGGACGGCTCGCGGCGGTCGGCGACTCCAACGGCGTGGTCCGGCTGCGAGATCTTGACACCGGAGCCTGCCTGCAGACCTGGACCGGCCCCCGGGAACCGATCCTGTCGGCGTGCCTGAGCGCCGACGGCCGCCTGGCCATGTCCACACACCAGGTCATGTCTTCGGGCGCCAAGGACGAACCGATCCGGCTGTGGGACGCCGGTGCCGGGCGGTCCGTACGCGAATTCGCGGGGCACGAGGGCTGGGTCTCCGCCGTGCGGTTCACACCCGACGCCCGGTTCGCCTTCTCCTCCGGCCACGACAGATCCGTACGGATGTGGGAGGTCGCCACCGGCCGATGCCTGCACGTGCTCGAAGGGCACCAACAACGCATCCGGCACCTCGAACTCACCCCCGACCTGCGCAACTTGATCTCGGCGGGAGACGACGGCATCCGGCTCTGGGACCTCGACTGGGAGCTGGTAGCCGACTGAGCGGAGCGGGATGCGTACTGTCCGACGCCGCAGACGGCACGCTCACGTTCACCGTCTCGTCCCCCGAAGCCCTCCCCTCACACACAAGGAGACGATCCTCTGTGACGCCCTCGGCCACCATCACGCTCACCCTCGTCGAGGGCCGGGCCAAGCCCGGCGCGTACGTCTTCGAGGAGCGCACCACCCGCATCCTCGGCCGCTCCACCGACTGTTCGCCACAACTACCCGACGACTCCGACCACAAGACCGTCTCCCGCCACCACTGCCTGCTCGACATCAACCCGCCGGACATCCGCATCCGCGACTTCGGCAGCCTCAACGGCACGTACGTCAACGGCGAGAAGATCGGCCAGCGGCGCCGCGGCCTCACCCCCGAGGAGGCAGTCGCGGATTCCTACCCCGAGCACGACCTCAAGGACGGCGACCGGATCCGCCTCGGTGACACTGTGTTCCGCGTCGACATCACTCGGCCGCAGGTCGCCACGCTGAGGCTCGCGCGCTGCGCCAAGTGCGAGCGCGAGCTGGGCGACGAGGCGGGCGGCCGCCCCGGCGAGTTGTTGTGCGCCGCCTGTCAGGCCCGGCCCGACGCCGTGCTCAAGCTGCTGCTCGAGCTGGCGCACGGCGGCCGCGCCGACCTCATGGCCATCCGCGGCTACTCGGTGATCCGGGAACTCGGCCGTGGCGGCATGGGCGCGGTGTACCTGGCCCGGCACGAGGCCACCGGCGTCGAGGTGGCGCTGAAGGTGATGCTGCCGAAGGTGGCGGCGAGCGAGACGGCGCGCGCCCGGTTCCTGCGCGAGGTGGCGCTCACCCGGGCAATGAAGCATCCGCACGTCGTCGCGCTGCACGACGCGGGCTTCGCGAACGGAACCTTCTATCTGACAACCGAGTTCTGCACCGGCGGCAGCCTGGACCGGCTCGTCGCCGAACGCGGCGGTCGACTCCCGGTCGAGGAAGCGGTGCCCATCGCGGTGCAGGCGCTCAAGGGCCTGGAACACGCGCACGGGCAGGGCGTCGTCCACCGCGACCTGAGCCCCTCCAACATCCTGCTGCACAGGGAGACCGACGGCTCGACGACGGCGAAGATCGCGGACTTCGGCATCGGAAAGGCCTTTGACCAGGCGGGCCTGAGCGGGCTGACACGCACCGGCACCACAGCGGGCAAACCGATGTTCATGCCGCGCCAACAGGTCATCGACTTCCGCAAGGCCACCCCCGCCGCGGACGTCTGGGCATTTGCCGCCTGCATCTACCACACGCTGACCGGAAGGACCCCGCGCGAGTTCCCGCGCGCCAAGGACCCCTGGCAGGTCGTCCTGCAGGAGCCGGCGATCCCGATCCGCCGCCGCGACCCGGCCATCCCACGACGCCTCGCGGAGGTCATCGACACGGCGCTGCGGGAGCACCCCGAGATCGGCTGCGCGAGCGCGGCGGAGCTGCGCGGGGCGCTGGAGCGGGCGGCGCGGTGAGCCCTGACTGCGGCAGTTACGCGGGAGATACCGGCCGGCGACCGTGACGGTAACAAAGGACAGCCCGCGCTACCTGTCCGCCGCTTCATCGCTTCGCACTCCGAGGTTCGCCCCTGCGCTTGCCGAGAATGTCATCCGCCCTGGTCGGAGGCCTGCACCTGGACTGGCGGTCGTCGGCCTCGTCGCTCCTCGTACAGTACGGTCCATCCGGATTCTGGTGCTGCGTCTGGCGAGGGAGAATCCAACCTGGGGCTACAGGCGCCTTCACGGCGAGTTGCTCGTGCTGGGAGTGAAGGTGGCCACCTCGACCGTATGGAAGATCCTGAAGGATGCCGGCATCGATCCGGCGCCCGACCGGAACTCCAGCACATGGGCCGATTTCCTGCGCTCCCAAACCGACGCCCTCCTGGCCTGCGACTTCTTTGAGACGGTCACCTTGTCCGGCGCGCGGATGTACGTACTCGCGGTGATCGAACACAGCAGTCGCCGCATCCGGGTCCTGGGCCGCCACCGCACACCCGACCACATCCTGGGTAACCCAAACTGCGAAGAACCCGGTCATGGACCTTGAGGACGCCGGCTGCCGGGCACGATTCATCATAATTCCGAGAATGAACTCGATCATGGAAAGGTTGGTGCAGACCTGCAGGCACGAGCTCCTGGACCGGACCTTGATCTGGAACCAGCGCCATCCTCTGCACGCCCTACGAGAGTTCGAGCAGTTCTACAACTCCCATCGACCGCACCAGGGCATCGCGAACGCCCGACCGCTACACCCACTGCCCACACCAATCGACGATCCCGACAAGCTAAGCCACCTCGACATACGCCGACACGATCGACTCAGCGGCCCCCTCCCCGATTACCAACATGCGGCGTGACCTACACGGATGAGGTTCCGGCGAGGGCAGTGCCCGCAGTCTGCGGTGAGGGTGCGATGCACATCCCCGTAGCGCTTCAGAATGGCTTCATTGGCGCTGAGCTGCGGCTTTGGTCGTCGTCAGTCGGCTCTCCGGTACTCGTTGACGAGGCCGGCGACGGCTTGTCGACGTTCGATTCGGGCTGGTGGCAGGGGTATGACGTTCGGGTCGTCGCTGGGGCGCGAGTTGGTCTCGGCCTTGGTGGGGCCGGTGGCTGTTGAAGTGTGCGGGTGCCGGTAAATCATCCACGCAGGTGAGAGCTTGTTCAGAGATCTTCGACTTTGGCCGATGCTCACCCCGGCGTCTTCACCTGCACAAGGCCCCGACGGCATCATGATCTGTCGTGCTGCTGCGCCTGGCCTACCTCGCCGCGACCAACACCCTTGCGTTCCTACGCCTCCTGCCGATGAGCGACAGAGACAAGGACATCGAGATCCTCGTGCTCCGGCACCAATTGCTTGTCCTGCAGCGCCAGGTCAGCAAGCCTGCGTTTCACCGACAGCGATCGCGCTGTCCTCGCCGGCCTTCTGTGCCACCTGCCCAAAGACAGACTGCGGCACCTTCTGCTGCTGGTTCGCCCCGAGACGGTCTTGCGCTGGCATCGTGAGCTGCTCAGGCGGCGCCATGCCGCGACCTGCATGCCCAAGCGGCGTGGACGCCCACGCACCATCCACTCGATCCGCGCCCTGGTCCTGCGCCTGACCAGGGAGAATGCCTCGTGGGGATATCGCCGGATCCACGGCGAACTCGCAGCACTGGGGCTCAAGGTCGCCGCCTCCACGGTCTGGGAGATCCTCCGCGGGCACGGCATCCCACCCGCACCCGAACGACAGAGCACCACCTGGGCCGACTTCCTCTGCAGCCAGGCCAAGGCCCTTCTCTCCTGACAAGGGCGCGCCTGTACGTCTTCGCCGTCATCGAGCACATCACCCGTCGCATCAGGATCCTCGGTGCCAGCGCACATCCGACCAGGGACTGGATCGTGCAGCTCGGACGCAACCTCCTCATGGACCTCGAAGACACAGGCAGCAGGACACAGTTCCTGATCCGCGACCGAGACTCGAAGTTCACTGCCGCCTTCGACGCCCTGATGACCGATGCCGGTCCCAAGGTCGTCACCACCGGCATTCGGATACCCCGGATGAACTCCCTCATCGAGCGCTGGATACAGACCTGCCGCACCGAACTCCTGGACCGGACCCGATCTGGAACCAGAGCCACCTCCTTCACACCCTGCGCGAGTACGAATCCTTCTACAACGAATACCGCCCGCACAGAGCCCTGGAACAAGCCGCCCCCTGCCGCCCACTACCCACACCCATCACCCATCACCCAACAAGCCCAACTCACCCGCCTGGAAGTCCACAGACGAGACCGACTCGGCGGAGCCCTCCGCGAATGCCAGCACGCCGCCTGAGCTGCGCGGATGATTTATCGGCACCCGCAGTCCTCCGCCAGGGCGCGGGCCTCAGGGGCTGTACGGTGGCTCGCGCAGCCTCGGAGTGGCGCCACCTGCCACTCGGACTTACTCGCTGAACAGGGAAGAGAAATCATGCGCTTTACGTGTGCTCGCTTTGTGCCGGTCACTGTGTCTCTCGGGGTGGGGTTGCTACTTGGCCTAGTGGGTCCCGTTGCTGGGAAATGGGATAATCCCGTTTGCGTCGCCGTGAGTATTGTTTTTTCTAGCGGTTGGCCGTGGGCCTGTTATGCATTCCTGGTGGGCTATTTCTGTCGATCGAAAATCGAGTCAGCGTTGCTGTCGTTTTTAGGGTTGGCTATCGGTGTAGTCACGTACTACCTTTTTAAGGATGTGAACCCCACCATTCCGGCCGGAATGGAACCTACCGATTCCATTCCGGCCGGAATGGAATCTGACGCCTCCAGTGAGGGGCAAATTCGCGTGTGGGGAATAGCGGCTTTCGTGTTTGGTGCGCCGGTGGGACTCGTGGGGAACGTAGCGCGAACGCCCGGAGTTGGGGGCCTTCTGTTCCGCCTGATTGTTCCATTGATCGCCTTCTTCGAGGCCACTGAGCGATTGAGTACAGAGGCGGACTCGCAGGGTCCAGTTTTTGCCATAACCTGGAACGTAATTCGCGTCGCAGCATGCGTCGTCGCCGTGGCTCTCATGGGACACACCGTGTGGAGCTGGCGCGTTAGGCGTAGCCGAGCCGACGGGCGAACGGAAGTTGCCGCGCCTGCACGGCGTCTCTGACCCCTCGTTCTGACGTTATCCACAGGCTCGAACGCCCGCGCCCTGTGCCCGGGCCCGAGACTGCCGTACAGGAACCCTTCCGTCTCGCGACGACCTGCGGCACCGGCGGCTGACCGCCTACCGGGCGGGCGATCCGTTCTTCGACCGCGTCCGCCCCGACGCCTCGTACGCACGCACCCCTGTACTGCGGCAGAGGGCTGCTGTTCGTCGCGCACGAGATGAGTCCCCGGCCCGCCTGGCGTGTGTACCTGGCCTTCTTCACCCGCAGCAGGGCGGGCTCCCGCCTCACCCTCCTGCCCCATGCCGCCGAACATGCCGATGCGGAACACGGGGTTGATGCCGTCGACAAGGGGCATCCGATCGGGCCCGAAGAGCTCGCCGAGGCCCTGCGCCGGGTCCGCGACCACAGCCTGGTCTTGGACGGCTCGACCGTCGCCGAGACTGCCTTCTGGGTCGCGGACCGCTACTGGATGCGCCGCTGGAACAACGCCCTGGACGAGGCGGCCCCCGGCCAGTGGGACAAGGTCATCGGTCCCCACGTCTATCGGCGCATGGCCCTGCACGAGTGGATGGCGCCCGGAAATTACGACCACGGCATCCCCGGGCTGTAAGACCTCAGCGTCTGCTGTCCCCCGGCGCGAGCAGGCTGGTGACCTCGGCGATCGCCTCCGCCGAGGGGTGGAAGTACTTCCGTACGTTCTCCGGCTTCTTGTGCCGGGACTTCGCCATCAGCATCGGCAGGCTGGCCCCGGCCTCGCCGAGGTGAGTGAGGCCCGAATGCCGGTACTCGTGAAGGTCCCAGCCCGTGCCCGGCGCCCCGCCGACCGCGGTGTGGGCGTCGAGCAGGGCACGGGTCTGCCCGTATGACAGCCGGACCAGGCCGGTGTCAGGGCAGACGTCGCGCGGGCTGACGACTTTGCCGGGGCCCGGCTTCCGGTGGGTGACGAACACCGGACCTCGGATACGGCCCTTGATCAGCCGGGGCAGCAGCCGGGCGGTGCCGGCGTCCCAGTACACGGTCTCCAGCACGAAGTCCTCGCCCGCCTGGCCCCGGCGGCGGGCCTTGGTCCGGGCGCCCTTGGCCTTGACCGGGCAGCGGCGCCTGGCGAAGTCCAGGTCCTCGATGTTCACGCCGACGATCTCCTCCGCCCGCCCGGCGGTCTCGTAGAGCATCCGCCACAGCGTCTTCTCCTGCAGGTCGACCTCGCGCCGTGCGATGAGCCGGTCGACCGCCATCTTCGAGCGGGCCGGGGTCTCAGAATCCGGCACCGCCAGCCGCTTCGCCCAGGCCGGGGCCGCCGGGCCGTCGTGGCCGTACTCCTCGCAACCAGCCCAGCCACGACAGCACCGCCCGTTCGGCCAGCAGGCCCATGACCTGCTGATAATCCGGCGCCAGCACCTCGGCCGACAGCCCCTCCCGCCAGACCGGAACCAGCGACCCGGGCTTCGCCGCCAGCGTCGCCGCCTCGTTCCCGCCCGGCGTCTTCCCCGCCACACCCTCCTGGCCTGCGGTTTCACCCGCGTCCCACACCTCGCCGACCCGCCTGCGGGCGATCAGCCACTCGTCCCACTCCGACTGCGCCGCCTCCAACTCGGCCTGCAACTCCTCCACCCGCTTCCGGGCCGCACGCTCCCGCTCCTCCAGCCGCCCAGCCGCCCCAGCACCGACGCCATCACACACCTCCAGCACGCCACCTCCACGGACGCACCGGACCTACCTCACCCACCCCGGCACTATGCCTGACCAGCACGAACCCAGGCACCACACTCGGTTTCGAGAAGCCCTCTGAACGGAGGAAGGAACGCCAGGTCCTGTGGGGCTCGGTTATTCATCGCCGCTGGTCAAACGCCCCGCCCCAGCGCGCAGAGAGCTGCGACCATGTTTAGGCGATCGCGTCCCTTCTGTACCAGGTGACTCGAGGTCTTCTCTCCGTCCCGGCGGTCGTTCTGCGGCGGGACGCCTCGAAGGAGGCTGAACTTCTCGTCCTGCGTCACGAAAACGCCGTGCTACGACGCCAGATACAAGGTCGAGTACGGTACGAACCCGCGGACCGCCTGTGGTTCGCCTCCCTGTCCTCCCTGGTCCCCCGCCGCCGCTGGGCCAAGGCCTTCCCCATCACCCCAGCACGCTGCTGGCCTGGCACCGCAAGCTCATCGCCCGCCGATGGGACTACTCCCGACGACGCCGGCGTACAGGCGTTGCAGCCCGATGGTGTCGATGTGGAGAAAGTCGCAGGCGATCAGACTGGTGGCCTGTGCGGAGAGGAACTCGCGCCAGGTTGGGCCGGTGCGGCGTGGTGCGGGATCGATGCCTGCGGCGTGGAGTATCTGCCAGTCCCAGGCCACCAGCCGCAGCCCCTGCCAGAACGCGCCGGCCGTCACCGCCGTGGCCACCGGGCCCCGGAGCCGCGCGAACAGCAACGCCAACGGCTCGACCCCCACCCGACGGCGCGCCGCCCGTAACGCAGCGCGGGCATGCCAGACTGACCATGCAACGGGGCTCCTACAGAGACGGTGTGTCCTGGTCGACTTCCGTCCTACGCGGAGCCCCGTTCGCCTACCCCGCCTTCGACGAACCGCTTGACAACCAGCCCACCTGCCCAACTTCCCGGGCTTGCAATAAAGACACCCTTCAGGGAAGTCGCCTGCGGTCTGGTCGCGGAGAGGGAGTCCGCTCCGTACTGCATTCAGCGTTCACCGCGGCTCTGGCCCAGTACTGCCACGAACACTCCCGACCGCACCCGGGATTCATCGTTCTCGACTCGCCCGTGGTGACATACCGTGACCCCCATGGCGACCCACACGGCGACGCTCTTGGTGACGATGTCGATATGACGCCAAACGTAGTTGACTACTTCTATAGGGACATGCTCACCTTTGCTGGGAAATCGATCATTATCGAAAACGGTGACCCGCCTCGTGACGTCATCTCTCAAGCCCGCACTCTCCGTTTTGCCTTGGAGGAATTCGACAGGGCGGGCTTCTTCCTGGTGGCGACAGCAGGCGAGTGAAGCAGTCACGGCAGCTGTAGTCCGTGAGGCGTAAGGCAACGCTGCGGTTCAGCGTGGTGGATGGGGTGCCTGCGGGCAAAGGTGCGGCCACTGCATCGTGATGGCTTCTGACCTCAACCCACAAGAAGCCATCTGGTCACTGGTCAAACGCGACATCGGTAACCTCGCTGCCGCCAACCTGGCCCAGATCACCCGAGCAGTCAAACTCAGACTCAAGCAGATCCAGTACCGCCCCCACCTCGTCGACGGCTGCCTCGCCGGCACAGACCTGATCATGGACGGCTGACCGACATCACGCATTCAAGTTCAGTAGCCGCTACGACTTTTCGGTCATATAGCACTGGAAATTCGCCGAGACACTCCCGGGTCCGGCGCCGGACAACCCATCCGCGCTACACCATAGCTCGCACCTCGGCCCACAGGGGGGACGAGGGGAAGCCGGGACGACCGGTGCGGATGGATCGACGGAAGGCAGTGAATACTGTGCGTTGGTTGAAAGGTATGACTACGGCCCTGGGGCTCGCCGCCGCGGTTGCGGTCACGGTGCCCGCCACGGCCCAGGCAGCACCTCTGGACGACACGCGGGTGACTTCCGCGAAATCCATCAGCTCGTGGGAGCAGTGCCCCGAGTACTACTTCTGCATCTGGGAGTACGGGAACGCCAACGTGGGGGCGGTCGGGGGCCATTGGGCGCGCTTCTACTACGGCTCGGAGAACTTGGCGAACCCGGTCGAGGGCTACGTCTTCAACGATAAGGTCCGCTCCGTCTGGAACCGCACCGGCGATGTCTGGTGCCTGTATGTCGACAAGGAATGGGGCGGCCCCAATTGGCCCGTCGGCAACTGGCGCGGCAACACCTCGCAGTACGGTCATGCGAACGACATCAGCTCACTGAAGAGGTGCTAGTGATCGATCTTTCCTGACGAGGGGCCTCTCCCGCTTCGGCGTCGGGAGATCAGGAGAGGCTCTGAGTCACCACAGCTAGGTCGCTGTCACGGCAGTTGTAGGTCGTGAGTCGTGAGGTTCCTGTCATGCGATGGCCACTGCCGTGACGTTTTTCCAGCGGCGGTGGCAGTCCGCTGCCCGATGTTGGTGTCGGCGGCGCCAGTGTGACCAGCGGAGCGCGTGCGCGGGATCGGTGTCCTGGCAGGGGCGGGGCAAGACGAAGGCCCGGAGCAGTGCGAGGAGTTCGCGTGGGCTGACGGTGTGCTTGCCGAGAATGTCATCCGCGCTGGTCGGAGGCCTGCACCGGACCCCACAGTCCTCGGCCGCGGTCGCTCGAGTCGGCCTCTCGCGTAGCCGTGGTCCACGCGTCATGATGATCGATCGTGCTGCTACGACTGGCCTACCTCGGTGTGACGAATGCGTTCGCGGTGCTGCGTCTGCTGCCGATGAGCGACCGGGACAAGGATGTAGAGATCCTGGCCCTGCGCCACCAGATCGCGGTCCTGGAACGCCAACTCGGCAAAGAAAACGTCCGGTTCAGCTCAAGCGACCGGGCGTTCCTGGCGGCGCTGCTGCACCAGCTGTCGTTGCCCGCCCTGCGGCGTGTGCGGCTGCTCGTGCGTCCTGACACGGTACTGCGCCGGCATCGCGACCTCGCAAGGCGCCGGCATGCCGCGTTATCGCGCCCCAAGCGACCTGGTCGACCTCGTACGGTGCGCTCCATCCGGATTCTGGTGCTGCGTCTGGCAAGGGAGAATCCAAACTGGGGCTACAGGCGCCTGCACGGCGAGCTGCTCGTGCTGGGAGTGAAGGTGGCCGCGTCGACCGTCTGGAAGATCCTGAAGGATGCCGGCGTCGATGCAGCGCCCGACCGGTGCTCCAGCACGTGGGCCGACTTCCTACGCTCGCAAGCCGATGCTCTCCTGGCCTGCGACTTCTTTGAGACGGTCACTTTGTCCGGCGCCCGGATGTACGTACTCGCGGTGATCGAACACAGCAGCCGCCGCATCCGGATCCTTGGCGCCACCGCACACCCGACCACCTCATAGGTAACACAAGCGGCGAAGAACCTGGTCATGGACCTTGAGGACGTCGGCTGCCGGGCGCGATTCGTGATCCGGGACAGGGATGGGAAGTTCCCCGTCCTGTTCGACGCTGTCCTCAAGGGTACGGGGATCGAGGTCGTCCTCACTGGAATCCAGATGCCGAGAATGAACTCGATCATGGAAAGGTGGGTGCAGACCTGCAGACACGAGCTCCTGGACCGGACCTTGATCTGGAACCAGCGCCATCTCCTCCACGCCCTGCGAGAATTCGAGCAGTTCTACAACTCCCATCGACCGCACCAGGGCATCACGAACGCCCGACCACTACACCCACTGCCGACGCCAATCGACGATCCGGACAAGCTAAGCCACCTCGACATACGACGCCACGACCGCCTTGACGGCATCCTCCACGAATACAGACATGCCGCGTGACCTGCACGGACGAGGTATTCGGCAAGCGCAAGGTTCACGACGCGGGTTCGGTCCTTGACGCCGGTCCATAACGCGGCGACGTTCCCACTACTGGCGGGTGATACGCGTCAGGCAGCCGCAGAACTGTCGCGCAGGAAGCCCGCGAACGCCTCGGCGGCAGGGGTGAGGACGTGGTCACTCATGCGGACCAGGAGGATGCGACGCACCGGAGCGGGGGGTTGAAGCGGCAGGACGCTGACGCCGGCTCGGATGCCCTCCAGGGCCAGGGTGGGGGCGAGGGCGATGCCGATGCCGGCGGCGACCATGGCCTGGGCTTCCTGGTAGTCGTGGGCCTCGTAGGCGATCTGCGGCTCGAAGCCGGCGGCGTGACAGCTGCGAGCGAGAGCCTCGGCCACGGGGTGGTTCTCGGCGCGGGTGATCCAAGGGTCGTCGGCGAAGTCGGCGAGGGCGGCCGAGTCGCGGCCGGCGAGCGGGTGTGTCTCGCTGACGAGGAGGGCCGGAGGATCGTCGACGAGTGAGGTGACGACGATGTCCTCGCGGTCGATACGGTTCCAGTCGTAGTCCCACATCAGGGACATTTCGATTTCCCGGTTCTCCAGCATCGCCCACAGGCCCGCGATACGGGAACTGCGCACCGTCAGCCGTACGCCGGGATGCGCTTCCCGGAAGGCGATCACAGCCCGGGGGAGGAGGGAGGCACCGACAGTAGGGAAGGTGCCGACACGAAGTGTGCCCGCGCGGAGTCCCGCGAAGTCGGCGAGTTCGTTTTCGGCGGCCTTCAGTTCGCGCTCGATCCGCTCCCCGCGCTCGGCGAGGGCGCGTCCCGCGTCGGTGAGCGTGACGCCCCGCGCATGGCGCTCAAGCAGAGGCTGCCCGGCCTCTGCCTCCAGGCGGCTGACCTGCTGGGACACCGCTGACGTTGTGTAGTTGAGGGCCCGTGCGGCCGCGGTGACCGAGCTCCGGCGGGCGACCTCGGTGAAGAGCAGGATGCGCCGGACGTCGAGCACCGCGCCACCTCCAGCGTTAATGTCAGCTTAATACCCCTGCAGATTTCCGAGATTGTACTTCACGCTCCCGGCGCCCACTGTGGATCGCGGCCCGCACGGACGTGCCGTCGGGGTTTCCACGAGGAGTCTGTTGTGTTGCGTCTGCAGGGCGAGATGATCCGCGGAGGAACCAGCAAGTGCTGGATCTTCGACCACCACGATGTGGTGGCGACCGGCGTGGACGCCGACACCCTGCTGCTCGCCGCCTACAACGCCGCCGACCCCCGCCAGATCGACGGCGTCGGCGGCGCCTCTTCCACCACCTCCAAGGCCGCGATCGTCCGGACGTCGGCCGAGCCGGGCATCGACGTCGAGTACGCCTTCGCTCAGGTCGGTATCGGTGACGAGCGCGTGGAGTGGACCAGCAACTGCGGCAACTGCGCCACCGCCGTCGCCCTGTACGCCGTCCACCACGGCCTGGTGCCGATCGCGTCGGACTCCACCACGGTGCGCATGCTCAACGTCAACACAGGGGCCCGCCTCACCGGCACTATCCCGACCCCGGGGCACCGGGCCCCCGACGAGGGAACGGCCGCCGTGCCGGGCACTGCCGCGCTCGGTGTGCCGGTCCTGCTCGGCTTCGAGGACCCGGCGGGCTCCACCACCGGACGTGCCCTGCCGACCGGTCGCGCCCTGGACACCCTGAAGGGGCCCGCCGGTCCGGTCGAGGCGTCCCTGGTCGACGCGGGCGCCCCGGCCGCGCTGTTCGAGGCCAAGGCATTCGGTCTCCAGGGCACCGAATCCCTGGTGGAGTTCGCCGCGGCGGTACCCACGCTCACCGTACTGCGGCGTGAGGCCGCCCTGGCCATGGGACTGGCCGGGGAGAGCGATCCCGTCAGCCACGCCGTGCCGAAGGTCGGCGTCGTCGCCCGGCCTGCCGCCTACCGGACCACCGACGGCACCCCGGTCGGGCAGGACGAGTACGACCTCGCCGTCCGCATGGTGTCGATGCACGCTCCGCACCCGGCCATCGGTCTCACCTCCGCCGTGGCGCTGGCCACCGCGGCCGCCACCCCCGGCACCCTCGCCCACCGCGTCGCCCGGCAGACCGCCGACGGCACGCTGCGCCTGGGCACCCCCGCCGGCGTCATCGCCGCCCAAGCCGTCCCCGCGGCGGACGGCGCGTCGCCCACGGTGCTGCTGCACCGCGCCGCCCGCCGCATCGCCCGAGCCGAACTTCTCGTTCCCGTCCTGGAAGGACGCCCCGCATGAGCCGCAACGACGCCGCCCCGGGTACCGTCACCGCTCCACCCGGCCGCATCCGCCGACTGCTGTCCCTGCTCTACGTCCAGTGCCTGATCGGTGTCCTCGCCGGGGCCGCCGCCGGCTGGCTGTGGCCGTCCTTCGGAGCCGAGCTCAAACCCCTGGGCGACGGCTTCATCGCCCTGGTCCGCATGATGATCGCGCCGGTCATCTTCTGTACCGTCGTCCACGGCATCGCCTCCATGGGCAACGCGCGCGCCGTTGGCCGGGTCAGCCTCAAGGCACTGATCTACTTCGAGGTGCTGACCACTGTCGCCATGGTGATCGGCCTGGTCGTCGTCAACATCGTCCAGCCCGGCAGCGGACTGCACGTCGACCCCTCCACCCTCTCCGCCAAGGGCCTGCCGCCCGAGGCGACCGAGAGCCACGAGAGCTTCGCCGCGTTCGTCCTCGCCATGATCCCGGACACCCTGATCAGCGCGCTGACCGGCCACGAGATCCTACCGGTGCTGGTGGTCTCGGTGCTGTTCGGCTTCGGCCTGAACGCCGCCGGCCAGTCGGGGCAGGGGGTCACCCAGGGCATCGAGAAGCTGTCCAAGGTCCTGTTCACGCTCATCCGCTGGATCATGCGACTGGCCCCGATCGGCGCCTTCGGCTCCATGGCCTTCACCATCGGCAACTACGGCCTGGACACCCTGCGCCACCTCTTCCTGCTGGTCGGCTCCTTCTGGCTCACCGCCCTCTTCTTCGTCCTGGTCGTCCTGGGTACGGTCATGCGCATCAACGGCCTGCGCCTGTTGCCCTTCCTCCGCTACATCAAGGAGGAGCTGCTGATCGTCCTGGGTACCTCGTCGAGCGAGCCGGTGCTGCCGCGCATGATGGCAAAGCTGGAGCACGCGGGCGCCTCCAAGCCCGTCGTCGGCATCACGCTGCCCGCCGGGTACTCCTTCAACCTCGACGGCACCGCCATCTACCTGACCATGGGCTCGGTCTTCCTCGCTCAAGCCCTCGGCATCGACCTCAGCCTCACCCAGCAACTGTCCATGCTCGCCGTCATGCTGCTCACGTCCAAGGGCGCCGCCGGCGTCACCGGCTCCGGCTTCGTCGCCCTCGCCGCAACGCTCAGCGCCGTTCCGCACGTCCCCGTCGCCGCCCTGGCGCTCATCTTCGGCATCGACCGCTTCATGTCCGAGGCCCGCGCCCTGACCAGCGTGGTCGGCAACGGCGTCGCCACCCTGGCGGTGGCCAAGTGGGAGGGGCAACTCGACGAGGAGCGCGCCAGGGCCGTCCTGAAGGGCGAGATCCCGTACACCTCGGCCCCCGAAGCCGGCCACGCCCCTGAACCGCGGACCGATCTGCGGCCGCGGACCGATCTCCAGCCTCAGATGCATCCCCAGCCGCAGGCCGAACCCGCATCCGGTGCGGAGCCAGGGGACGCGGAGGAGGCCGGCCCGAAGGCGGCGGCCGGATCGGACCGTGACCCTGTGCCCACCGCCGGCTGACGCCCCCCACAGCCGGTCCGGAGCCTCCGCTCCGGACCGGCCCCTTCTCGCGATCAGGAGCACCCGCACTCATGGCAGCACCCTGGGACGTCATCGTCGTCGGTGGCGGAAACGCCGGACTCTGCGCCGCGCACTCCGCCCGGCAAGAGGGGGCCCGAGTCCTCGTACTGGAAAAGGCCCCGCGGCGCCTCCCGCTCACGGACCAGCCGCTTGCGCCCCTGAGCCACAGTCCGCACCTTGCGGATCTCGAGAAGAGGACCAACTCTCCTCTACGGTGCAGGAGTTCAACGCCGTGATCACGGGCGGCCCCTTCAACCCGACGGTCAGGGACGGCAGCCGCGCCGAAGGCGTCACCCCACCCAAGTCCAACTGGGCCCAGCCCCTCGACACGCCTCCCCACACCGCCTATCCGGTCACCTGCGGCATCACCTTCACCTTCGGCGGCCTGCGCATCGACCCCGACGTACGCGTCCTCAACACCCGCGGACTGCCCGTACCGGGCCTGCACGCGGCAGGTGAACTCGTCGGCGGGCTCTTCTACTTCAACTATCCGGGCGGCTCCGGGCTGACCGCCGGGTCGGTGTTCGGCCGCAGCGCCGGCCGCTCAGCGGCAGCCGCTGCGGCCGATCGGGTCGGGTGAGTCCGACCGGCCTGGACGCCTCAACCAGCCCCGTCGGCGCGGAGGATCAGGTCGAGCAGCCCGGGGAAACGGGCTTCGAACTCCTCACGACGCAGTCGGTTGACCCGCCTGGGCCCCTCATCACGCTGTTCGACCAGGCCGGCGCCGTGCAGGACCGAGAAGTGGTGACTGAGCGCGGCCTTGCCGACCGGCACGTCGAAGCTGCCACAGCTGCGTGTCCAGACGGCGGAGCCCGCCAGCTCACGGATCAGCTGGATGCGCACCGGGTCGGCGAGCGCGGACAGCGCGGTCAGGACGGACACGTCCTCGGGATCCACGTGGACCGGCGCCGCGCGGTGACCACCTCCGGCGGCCTGGTTCGACATGTCCCTCTCCCCCGCCGTACGCATCCTCGCCGGGAACACCCCGTGAGAGTCCCGGTCGCTTGCTTAGTGTTCGATGAACATCTTACAGCGCTGGTGTTCGCTCTCCATTGACACCCACCGGGGATCCACGAACCAAAAATCTATCGCCCATAAAACTTAACGGTTGGGGTTGTGACAGCTCACGTGACCGGCACTCCCAGGACCCCGGAGCAGCGGGGCGGTCCCCAACGGGAAGTTCGCGAAGTTCGTCGACGCCACGGGCTATGTCACCGAGGCCGAACGCATCGGTTGGTCCTACGTGTTCGCCTGTTTCCTGTCGGCCGCACTGCGACGCAAGGCACCCCGCCCGGTCGGCACCCCTTGATGGTGCGGGTCACCGCCGCCCGCTGGGACCAGCCCGAGGGCCCGGCACCCGCCGACGCCTTCGAGCCCAACGGATTCGGGTTCTTCAACACCTCGGGCAACGTGTGGGAGTGGTGCACGGACTGGTGGAGCACGCACCACCCGTCCGGGAAGGCGATCGACCCGCAGGGCCCCGCCACCGGGCAGGAGAAGGTCATCCGCGGTGGATCGCACCTGTGCCACAAGTCCTACTGCAACCGGTACCGCGTCGCCGCCCGTACCGCCAACACACCCGACGGCGCCAGCGGCCACACTGCATTCCGCTGCGCCCGAGACGCCTGAACACCCGCGACCGACTGCGGGTGCTCGCGGAGGAGCTTACGGCAGGGCGGGCGGGCAGGCCGAGGGGCCCGGTGCGGCCGTTCGGTCAGGTGGCGTGACGGCTGACGGCCTGGACGAGGTGGTCGACGTCCTGCTCCGTGGTGGCGAAGGAGGTCACGAAGCGGACGACACCGGGCTCCCAGCGGTCGTGGTAGAAGGCGTAGCCCTCGGCCAGGAGTTCTTCGATCACCTTCTGGGGCAGACGGCAGAAGACAACGTTGGCGTCGGCGGCACCGAGCAGCCCCACGCCGGGCACCGCTTTCAGGCCCTCCCGGAGACGGGCCGCCATAGCGCCCGCGTGGGCCGCGTTGCGCAGCCACAGGTCGTCGCTGAGGTAGGCGTCCATCTGGGCCGCCTGGAAGCGCATCTTGGAAGTGAGCTGGCCGGCCCGCTTGGCGCGGAAGGCGAGTTCGGAAGTGAGGGGTCGGTCGAAGACGACGATCGCGTCGGCCGTCATCGTGCCGTTCTTGGTGGCCCCGAAGGACAGCAGGTCGACCCCGGCCCGCCAGGTCAGCTCGGCGGGAGTGCAGCCGAGGGAGGACACGGCTCCGGCGAAACGCGCACCATCCATGTGCAGGCGCAGACCCGCCTCCTTGGCGATCGCCCCGAGCCCGCGGATCTCATCGAGGGTGTACACGGCTCCGGTCTCCGTGGCCTGGGTGACGCTCACCACGGAGGGCTCCACACTGTGCACGTCCCCGGCCTTGTGCCGTGCGGCAGCCCGCAGCTCCTCCGGGTCGATCTTGGCATCGTCCCCGCCCAGCGGGACCAGCTTCGCGCCCGCCGTGTAGAACTCGGGCGCACCGCACTCGTCGTTGTTGATGTGGCTGTCGCGGTGGCACAGCACGCTGCCCCAGGGCGGGGTCAGCGCGGCCAGGCTCAGGGCGTTCGCGGCGGTCCCGGTGGAGACCAGCAGGACGTCGACGTCACGTTCGAATATCTCGCTCAGTCTGCGCCTGACCGTGGCCGTGCTGTCGTCTGCTCCGTAGGGCAGGGCCGGGCCGGAGATCGCCCCGGTCACCGCTTCGATGATCTCCGGTGAGGTGCCGGCGACGTTGTCGCTGCTGAAGATGCGTGACGTCGGGTTGGTTGTGGTGGTGCTCATGGTCGGAGGTCCTTGCTGTTATTGGACGGGCTGTTCTTGTGCAGCGGGTTCTGGTTTCTGAGCCGACAGAGGAACCCGGCGCTGCGCCGCTGCCGGGTCAGCTGTCGCGGCGGTGCCGTGGCGCGGAGCAGTCCCCCGGCGGGAGGAGGGCCCGCGCCGGATCCACCGCCGCGATGAGCTGGCACAGCGCGCCGTAATAGACCTCGTGGTCGGTCACGGCGGGCACGATCGCGGCCAGGTTGCCGGTCAGCGCCGGGAACTCCTCCGGATCGAGCGCGGCCAGCGCGGTGCGGGTGGCGGCCTGGGCAGCCTTGGCGTCGCGGTGGTCCACGAAGCCGGCGCTCCCGAGGGTCAGCAGGTACATCCGCCGGTACGCGGTGATCGCGTCCTCGGGAGTCAATCCGGCGGCGAGACTGTCGGCGAGTTGCGGCTCGACCAGGCGGGCAAGCAGGTGGGGTCCGAGCCAGGGCCGCGTGCCGCGCAGGGCGAGCAGCCCCGGATGAGCGGCCAGCAACTGGTAGAGGGCGGTGAACCGGGTCTCGGTGGCGGCGGCCCAGTCGGCGTCCGGTTCGGTCTCGGGCAACTGGGCGGCCAGGTGGTCGACGCACAAGTCCAGCAGTCCGGCCAGGTCGGTGCAGCGACGTTGCAGCGAAGCGAGAGAGATCTGCAGCCGCGCGGCCAGCGCACGGAAGGTCAAAGCCTCAGGACCGCCCCCATCGATCAGGAGGAGAGCGGCTTCGGCGATGCGGTCCGGGGTCGCGCGGTCCAGTGAGGGAGAGTGCCGGGGCATGCGAGTCATCGTACGGTACAACGTATCGAATGTCCCAGGAGCCTCATTCGGCCACATCACCACGGCGGCCTTGAAGAAAGATCTCCTTGGGGTTCCTGTCGGACGCCCGCTTCTCCCGCCCGACGGCCGAAGACAGCAGCGCAAGGATCGCCCCGGAAGGAGGCGGCGGCGCGTCGACCAACAAGTGCGCTCGATCCGCATCCTGGTGCTGCGCCTGGCGAAGGAGAACCCGAGCTGGGGGTACCGACGCCTGCACGGCGAGCTCCTCGTACTGGGGGTGAAGGTGGGCGCGTCCACCGTCTGGGAAATCCTGAAGGAGGCCGGCATCGACCCAGCACCCGAGCGGAACTCCAGCACCTGGGCCAACTTCCTTCGCACCCAGGCTGATGCCCTGCTGGCCTGCGACTTCATGGAAACAGTCACCCTCTCGGGGACACGGATGTACGTGCTCGTAGTGATCGAACACAGCAGTCGCCGGATCCGCATCCTGGGCGCCACCACACATCCGACCGCCTCCTGGATGGCGCAAGCGGCGAAGAACCTGGTCATGGACCTCGAAGACCTCGGCTGCCGGGCACGGTTCATGATCCGGGACAGGGACGGGAAGTTCCCCGAACTGTTCGATGCCGTCCTCAAGGACGCGGGGATCGACGTCGTGCTCACCGGCGTCCAGATGCCGAGGATGAACTCGATCATGGAAAGGTGGATACAGACCTGTCGCCGCGAGCTTCTGGACCGGACGTTGATCTGGAACCAGCGAAACCTCCTCCACACCCTGCGCGAGTTCGAGCAGTTCTACAACGGACACCGACCACACCAGGCCATCGCGAACGGCAGACCGCTGCACCCCTTGCCCCCACCCATCGACGATCCGGACACGTTAGCCCGCCTCGACATACGCCGGCACGATCGCCTCGGCGGTATCCTCCACGAATACCGACATGCAGCGTGACCTGCACGGATGAGATTTCCGGCAAGGGCAAGATCCTGTTGCCCATTTGCTGTTTGTGCTGGTCGGGGTGTTGATTGTTGCGGCAGGCTGGTCTGGTGGCCGGTCCTTCTCGTTCCCGGTCATGGAGCGGGAGGGTGTCTGTGTCGATGGAGCCGCGGTCGTGGCCGGAGCCGGCGCCGGAGGTGGCTCGGGCGGTGCGGGCAAAGTACCGGGGACGTCAGGTGCCGCTGCCGGTCGTGGTGCGTGATCGGCTCGGTGAGTTGTTCGCGGATGCCGAGTTCGCGGAAGCGTTCGCGGTTACGGGGCCGCGTGGCTGGTCACCGGGCCGCTTGGCATTGGTCACGGTGCTGCAGATGGCCGAGAACCTGACCGACCGGCAGGCTGCCGAGGCGGCGCGGGACAAACTCTCGTGGTCCTACGCGCTCGGACTGGGCCTGGAGGATCCCGGCTTCGACTTCAGTGTCCTCTCCCAGTTCCGTACCCGGGTTGCCGCCCATGGCCTGGAAGAGAAGGTACTGGACTTGCTGGTGGCCAGGCTGGTCGAACAAGGCCTGCTGGCCGCAGGAGGCAAGCAGCGCACGGACTCCACCCACGTGATCGCGGCGGTGCGCGACCTGAACCGGCTGGAACTGGCCGGGGAAGCGGTTCGCGCCGCACTTGAAACGCTGACCTGCGCGGATCCGGACTGGGTCGCACAGAGCGTGGACGTGACCTCATGGAGCAGGCGGTACGGACCACGGGTGGACAGCTGGCGCCTGCCCACCTCCCGGACCAAGCAGCAGAAACTGGCCGTGGACTTCGCCCGGGACGGCTTCGCCCTGCTGGGCGCGGTCTACCACTCCAGCTCTCCGGACTGGCTACGCGAACTGCCCACGGTGCAGGTCCTGCGGTGCGTGCTGCTGCAGAACTACACCCGCACCACCACCCGAGGCAGCCGCCAGGTCGTCAAGCGGCGGGAAAAGACCGATGAAGGCGGTGACGGCCGCCCGCCCGGCCACCTACGTCTGACCTCGCCTTATGACACCGATGCTCGCTGGTCCGCCAAACGCGACATGTTCTGGAACGGCTACAAACTCCACATCAGCGAAACCTGCACCTCCGCCCCCGAGAAGGCACGCACACACCCGAACCTGATCACGAACATCGCCACCACCCACTCCACAGTGCCGGACAGCAAGACTCTCCCCGCAGTCCACCACGCGCTCCAGCAACGCGGGCTGCTGCCCGATGAGCACTATCTCGACTCCGGATACGCCACCGCCGAACTCATCCACGGCTCGATCAAGACCTACGGCATCGCACTGATCACGCCGGTCCTGCTGGACACCTCCCGCCAGGCCAAAGCCCAGGCAGGCTTCGCCGCCACCGACTTCACCATCGACTGGGAAGCCAAGAAGGCCACCTGCCCCGCCGGACATACCAGCGCCACCTGGAACCCCGTCGTAAGCGAAGGTATCCCCAAGACCGTGGTCAGCTTCGCCGCCCTCGACTGCATCCCCTGCCCCTTCAAACCCCAGTGCACCACCGCGAAGAAGAACCGCCGCCAACTCTCCCTCCACCCCAGACAGATGACCGAGGCACTCCGGCACACCCGAACCCGGCAGAAGACCAAGGACTGGAACACCGACTACGCCTTACGCGCCGGCATCGAGGGCACCATCCGGCAGGCCACCGCAGTCACCGGCACACGCCGCACACGCTACCGAGGCCTGGCCAAGACCCATCTCGAACACATCTACTCCGCCGTCGCACTCAACCTGATCCGCCTGAACGCCTGGTGGAACGACCGCCCCCTGGACCGCACCCGCACCAGCCACCTCACCCGACTCGAGCACACCCTCACCGCATAACCACAATGGGCAACAGGATCGGGCAGAGGCCGGCCGCGCGGAGTCGGCCGACCAGGTTGTCGTGGCGGGCAGGCGGTGATCACCGAGCCGCGCGCGGGTCGGGCGGTGGAGGTCCACAGCAGCCGCCCCTTGCATCGGTCAGGGCGATGACCAGCAGCCCGTGCCGTTTGTGCTTGGCCGACCAGCGGCGTCTCATCGGGTGGCCGGTGCGGCCGCGGTGAAGCGCGTCATTTCTCGGCTGGGGTGGGGGCTCGGGGGAGGCGTAGTTGGAAGCATGCTCCGAGGGTCCGGGGGGTGAGGGTGAGGGTGCCTCGGTGGCGGTGGGCCAGGTCACGGGCGATGGCGAGGCCCAGGCCGGTGCCGCCTTGGTCGCGGGAGCGGGCGTCGTCGAGCCGGACGAAGCGTTCGAAGATGCGCTCGGCGTCCTCGGTGGGCACGCCCGGTCCGTCGTCGTGCACCGTGAGGACGACCCAGGCGTCCTGGTTCCGGACGGTGATCTGGATGCGGTGTGCGGCGTGGCGGGCGGCGTTGTCGATGAGGTTGCGCAGCAGCCGTTCGTATTCGTCGGGGTTTCCGTGTGCGTGTGCGGGGGCGGTGCTGTCGCAGGTGAGGGTCAACGGTCGTTCGGTGAGGGGGTATTGCTCGGTCAGCCGGGAGGCGAGGGCTGTCAGGTCAACGGTTTCAGGGCTGGCTATGGGGTGCGGGTGTCGAGGCGGGCGAGGAGCAGCAGGTCTTCGGCGAGGGCGTGGAGGCGGCGGGTCTGTCGTGCGGCGGTGGTGGCCGCGGCGGGCCAGTCGGTGCGTTCCGGGTAGGCGAGCGCGACTTCCAGTCTGGCCAGCAGTGTGGTGAGGGGGCTGCGCAGTTCGTGGGCGGCGTCCGCGACGAAGCGGCGTTGCTGGGCGGCGGCGTTGTCGAGGCGTTGGAGGGTGGTGTTGATGGTGGTGGCCAGGGCGGTGATCTCGTGTCCCGTGGCGGGGACGGTGACGCGTTCGCGGGGGTCGCTCGCGGTGACCGAGGCGGTGAGGACGCGGATGGCTTCGACCGGCCGCAGCGCGATTCGGACGGCGAAGTAGGCGACGGCGGCGATCAGTACGAGGCTGACGAGCCCGGCCCGCAGCAGCAGGCGGTCGGTGGTCTTGGTGATTGCCTCGGCTGTGTGCGGGAGCACCACCACATAGACCCGCAGCTTGGCGTCGGCGGCGACGCCCAGAGCGGCGACTTTGTCGCTGCTCAGTTCATCGGCGCTGATATCGGCGGACATGACCAGGTAGGTCCCGCCGGCCAGTTCGAATCTGTCCCTGGGGTTGTAGTCGCGGCGCACCGGTATGCGGATGGGACGGATCGTCAAGAACGCGGACCCCTTGGCCTCCGATGGGGCGGGCAGCACATGGCGGGTGCCGGGATCGAGGTCGTCCATGCCTCCGCCGTAGGCGACAGCGGAGCGCCGGCCGCTCGCGACGACCTCGTACGGCACGGCGCTTCTGCGAACGGGAACCACACCCTCGTTCAGCTGATCGATGAGAGACCAGAGCTGCATCTGGGCTTGTTCTTCGGCGATCTGCGTGCCCTGGCGGTAGACGTCGTGGTGTACCCACCAGCCGATGCCCACCAGGATGACGGCGGCGGTCGAGGCGGCGGCCAGGGCCGCGCGGGCCCGTACCGAACGCGGCCACCAGCGGCGTCGCGGCTCAGTCGCGTTCACGGTCGTCCACCAGCCGGTAGCCGGTACCCCGTACGGTCTGCAGGGACTGCCGGTGGAACGCGGCGTCCACCTTCTTGCGGAGGGCGCTGACGCGCGCCTCCACCAGGTTGGGATCCCGGGCTTCGTCGGGCCACGCGTGATAGAGCAGATCCGTTTTGGAGACCGCCTGGCCCGCCCGGCGGGCCAGCAGCTCCAGCACGGCGAACTCCCGGGGTGTGAGTTCCACCCGGGCCCCGGCCCGGCGGCAGACCCGGCCGGCGACATCCAACGAGAGGTCGCCCACGGCAAGGACGGGCGGGGCGACCGTGGCGGCTCGTCTGACCAGGGCCCGCAGCCGTGCGACGAGCACCACGTAGGAGAAGGGCTTGGCCAGGTAGTCATCAGCCCCCGTGTCCAGGGCCTCCGCCTGATCCCACTCCCCGTCCTTGGCGGTGAGGACCAGGATGGGGGTCGCGTTGCCCTCCCGGCGCAACTGGGCGCAGACCTTGTAGCCGTTGAGTCCGGGCAGCATCAAGTCCAGTACGACAAGGGCGTATTCGCCGGTCCGGGCCATCCACAGTCCCTGCCGGCCGTCATGGGCGAGGTCGACGCTGTAGCCCTCGGCGGTCAGACCGGTGTGCAGGGTGTGGGCAAGGTCCACCTCGTCTTCGACCACCAGGATGCGCATGCGGTTCAGCCTCGCACAGCGCCGGCCCGCCTTCCTGATCGGCCGGTCAGGTTGGATCAGCAACCGGTCAACGAGGTCCGGGCACGCTGGCGGAGTGTCTTCGCCACTGCTGAAAGGCCCTGCCACCGATGTCCTGTGATGAACGTGGCCCCGCCGTGGCCAGAACGGTTTCCCCTCCCATACTCGCCCGTCGACAATCACCGAGCCCGGCCAAAGCCGTTGTCGTCATCGCGCCCTTGTCGCTGACCAGCGCTCTATTGATCCGAAACTCAATCGGTTCTATTCGGGGATGTAGCGGACGTGCGGGCCCCCGAAGTAGCCGCGGACGACGTGTGGCTGACGTTGACGCCGGTGGAAGAATCTGCGTGTCTCGGCGGCGAGTTGGGTCTGGTCGCAACCGGCGCGCCAAAAACTTTCAAGGACGTACGACAGCGGATGCTGTGTCGTGTCGGTCTGAAGCGGAGAGGATCTTGAGCCGCGGCCCGAAAGTCTCCCTCGCTAAGTTCAATGAACTGAAGTGGAACGCGTCCGATGACGCGAAGAGCACCTCGGCCACGCAAGATTCTGTAGCCCACTGGAGTGAGTAAATGAGCTCGGCGGGATTCGACTATCCAGCACCGTGGCTAGCTGAAGACGGATGGACTAATTCGACGAGATCGAGACGGCGAACACCCGTCGCCAGCAAAATGTTCGAGCAATTCTGGCCGATCATCGAGCCAGAAATCAATCAAATTGCCCAGTGGGACGTTCGTTAGCTCCACAAGAGTTCCGCGGGAAATACTGAACGGACGACCATTGCCTCTCTCCGTCTCGGCGGTCCAACTGCCTGTAGATGGTGTTCATGCCGGCAGATTCGCATGGGCGCGTACACGCTGGCGCCAACACTACGTCCCGATTTCGGCTACCGCCCTAGCCCTGCCGCTTTATGCAGTATGGGCCGCCTATCTGGCAACAGGTGGCGGTGATCTTGCCGCGCAATTTTCATGGGCGGATTTCGTCTCCCGAAACCGCGGATCCCCCTACAACCTGGGCTGGTACGGGGGCATCCACGTCGGCAACTATAGTGTAATTGCGCCGCAGTTGATGGCTTTTCTTGGTGTGCGGACTGTCACTGCGGGGGCGGGAATCATTGCCACCTGGTTCATGGGGCGTGTGTTCGTACGTAGCGGAGTAAGTCGTCCGCTGTGGCCTACACTCCTGGCGGCCCTGTCTCTCTGGGCGAATGTCGCATCGGGGCGCTCGACTTTCGCACTGGGCGTGACTCTGGCACTAGTGTCCTGTCTTAGCCTGGCAGGTTCCAGCCGGCGCTTGGTCCTGGCATCGGCGTTCAGCGCCCTGGCAACTCTGGCTAGTCCCGTCGCAGGGCTGTTCCTCCTGGTTCTTGGGGCAGGGTGGCTCTTGAACCGGGATATTGGAAGAGCTATCGCTGTTTGTGCACCGCCTGTCGCAGTGGTCGCTTTGGCAATCTTGCTCTTTCCTTTTAGCGGCGTAATGCCCATGGCAATGGGCGATATTTGGAAGCCAGCCCTCTTCGGAATCGTTCTGGCGCTGCTGGCACCGCGAGAGTGGAGGACTCTACGTTTCAGCTCCGCGGTTTATGCGTCAGGTGTGGTTTTGACCGGACTGATTTCTTCGCCTGTCGGTTCCAACGTAATCCGTCTCGCTGAACTATTCGGGCCTCCGGTGCTTCTCTGCGTGCTACTCGAGCGCGGCGTTCAAATAGCGTCAAGGGTAGCTATCGGGCTTTCCCTCGCTCTTTCTGTGCAGTGGGTGACGGCACACACTATCCATGTGCTCAATATGTCGACACCTGTGCCGTCATGGGCGTCCCACACGCAAGGTGTACTGAAAGCACTCGACCGTTTGCACGCGGACCGCACGCGTGTGGAGGTAGTGCCTGCTGTCAATCATCGTGAAACCACCGTACTCGGTCCTCACGTGAATCTGGCACGGGGGTGGAATCGTCAGCTCGATGTAGAACGTGGGGGCCTGTTCTATGAAAACCAGTTCACGATTGGGAAATATCGCGCATGGCTCGACAAGTGGGCGGTAGGTTATGTCGTCTTGCCGGGGGGTGAGCCTGACTGGGCGGCAAAAGACGAAGCCAAGCTCGTCCGCAGCAGACCAAGCTGGCTGGAGCCGGTATGGCACGACTCCCAGTGGCAGATTTATCGGGTGAAGGGTGCCAGGCCAATTATCTCAGGTGCAGATGCGTCAGTCGTCAGCAGCGACAATGCAAAAATTGCAGTACAAGTTCCCAAGCCCGGCATGGTTAGGTTGCGTATCCCCTATTCCCCCTGGCTACGCACCAGCGCTGGTTGTATCGAGCGTGATGGTGACTGGATCCGTTTCAAAGTTTCCACACCAGGGCTGTATGAAATCGGCAGCTCCTATGCGGTGCCTTGGCAAGGGAACTGCTGACGTGAGAGGGGAGAACAGGGGTGGCGGAGCAATGACATCCGATCGCAGGAGACGTCCGGGCGGATCCGCCCGTTCCCGAGGATCAGGGGCGGGAAGTCCCGGCTCAGCGCGAGGACATCGCATCCTCGGGCATGAGCCCTAACCGAGTCGTGGCCGGCCGCTACCGTCTGCTCGCCCCTCTCGGAGAAGGCGGCATGGGCACCGTGTGGCGCGCCCACGACGAGGTGCTGCACCGGGAGGTCGCCGTCAAGGAGGTCCGGGCTCCGGCCGGGCTGCCCAGCGCCAAGGTGGAGCGTCTGTACACACGGCTGGAGCGCGAGGCGTGGGCCGCGGCGCGCGTCACGGGATGTGACCGAGATACGCGCCAAAGGGGCAACGGGATGATCTTGAAGCACTGATCCGCTCGGATTTACCTGCGGCGACGTGCAGCGGGGTCGCGTTCGGCGACGTGCCGGGCGACCGAGTCGACGCCGGGGCGGGCGTAGCGCTCCAGGGAGCGGACGGAGGCGTGGCGGGAGCGGGCCAGCAGCATCGGGGTGGAGGTGCCGTCCTCCGCGTCGTGCGTCAGGGCACTGTGACGTAGCCGGTGAAGCGTCCAGCCGTCCAGGTCCTCGATGTCGTCGGGCGAGGCGAGGGGGTTTGCCAGCAGCCGGGTGTTCTCCTCGAAGATCTCCTCAGCGCGGCGGTAGGAGAGCCGGGCCCGGCCGGTCTCCGGGCACACGTCGAGCGTGGGTGTTCCGGCCGGGGCCTTGCGGTCGGTGAGGAACAGCGGGCCGCGGGTACGGCGGGCGATGAGGCGGGGCAGGAGCTGGGCGGTGCCGGACTGCCAGTGGATCCACTCGGTCGCCCCGCCCTTGGCGGTGATCCTGCCGCGCTTGTCCTGCGGGTAGAGGTCTTCCACGTTGAGGCACAGCACCTCGTCGGCCCGTGCGGCGGACTCGTAGAGCATCTTCCACTGCGTCTTCTCCCGCAGCGCGACGTCGAGGCGCCACAGGGCGGCGATCTGGTTCTCCGCGAGAGCCTTGGTGCGGTCCGGCGGCGCCGGCCGCCGCTCGATGCCGATCGTCGGATCGCACTCGATCCAGCCTTGGCGCTGCCACCAGCCGATCGCCTTGCGCGCGATGGACAGCTCCCGGTTGACGGTGTCGGCGTCCATCTCGTCCGCCCGCGCCGCCGCCAGCTCGGCCAAGACCTCCGGTAGTGCCGGGTCGTCGATCGCGGCGACGGGGAAGACGGGCGGTTTCGCGCCTCGGCGGGCGGGTCCGGTCGGCGGCGGTTCGCCGGCGAGCATCCATCCCCACGTCGTGAGGGAGATCCGGTAGATCCGCGCGGAGGACTTCGCGATGCCCGCGCCGGTGAGGTACCGCTCGACCGCCGCGGTGTACGACGACGGCGGGGCGGACAGAGGTACGACCCGAGCGCGCGGCAACCGAAGTGCGCCCCCGCTCCCGAGTTCGGTCACCGGTTCGATCGTTGTGAATGTCCGTACTCGCGTGCACGGATGAGCTGGGGTTTCGTCGCGCAGTGCAGGGAACTGTGAACTCTCCCGCGTCACGAAGTCGCCTGCACTACGGTCAAGTTGGCCGTAGTCGTGTGCGCGTTTTGCGGAGGGGGCCGAGTGGTGGAGGGACCGGTGGCCGAGCGTGGGGTGCTGACCGCTCCGGCCGGTGTGGGGGATGCCGCGGTACGGCAGGCCGAGGTGATCGGGCCGCTCGCCGAGAAGGCCAGGGTGGGGCTGGCGGACGCGGATGAGGCCGCCGCAATGCGGGGGATATCCCGGCGTCAGGTGTATGTGCTGGTGGGGCGGTGGCGCGCGGGTGTGGGGGTGGTCTCGGACCTGCTGCCGGGCCGTTCCGGTGGTGGCCGCGGGAGTGGGCGGCTGCCGGACGAGGTCGAGGCGATCGTTGCGGAGGTGCTCCGCAGGCGGTACCTGACGCGGCAGCGCCGGAGCGTGGCGGCCGTCCACCGGGAGATCGCACGCCAGTGCCGCCTTGGTGGGCTGCGGGCTCCGTCGCGGGGGTCGGTGGTGCGGCGGATCGCGCGGCTGGAGCCGATCTCTTCCACGGTCGCGCGGGAGGGGAGCGAGGCGGCCCGCCGGTTGCGGCCAGCTGGGGGTGTGCCGCCTGCGATGGTCGATTTGCTGGAGCAGGTCCAGGTCGACCACACGCCGGTGGACGTGATCGTGGTCGACGAGCAGCACCGGATGCCGATCGGCCGCCCGTATTTGACGGCGGCGATCGATGTGATCAGCCGGTGCGTGGTGGGCCTGGTGGTGACACTGGAGGCGCCGTCGGCGACCTCGGTCGGGCTGTGCCTGGCGCATGCGGTCACCGACAAGCGGCCGTGGCTGGAGCGGCTGGGGGTGGAGGCCGCCTGGCCGATGAGCGGCAAGCCACGCGAGCTGTACCTGGACAACGCCTCCGAGTTCAAGAGCGAGGCGCTTCGCCGCGGTTGCGACCAGCACGGCATCGGCTTGCGGTACCGGCCGCCGGGCCTGCCGCACTTCGGCGGGATCGTTGAGCGGCTGATCGGCACGATGATGGAGCTGGTCCACGAATTGCCGGGCACGACGTTCTCCAGCATCGCCGACCGCGGCACCTATGACAGCGACGGCAAGGCAGTGCTGACGCTGCTGGAGCTTCAGCGGTGGCTGGCGCTGGCGGTGGCCTGCTACCACGGCCAGGTGCACGAGACCCTGAGCCGTACTCCGGCCGGGGTCTGGGCGGAGAAGGCCGCGGGGGCCGAGTTGGTGACCGTGACCAACGAGACCGCGTTCTTGGTGGACTTCCTGCCTGTGGTCCGCCGGACCTTGTCCCGGTCGGGGTTCGTGATCGACTACGTGCAGTACTACAGCGACGCGCTCAGGCCGTGGATCGCCCGCCGCGACGAGCTGGGCCGGTTCGTCCTGCGCCGTGATCCGCGTGACATCAGCCGGATCTGGGTCCTGGACCCGGAGGGCACCGACTATCTGGAGGTGCCCTACCGGACGCTGTCGCGGCCCCCGATCAGCGCGTGGGAACAGAAGGCGGCTGTCGCGCGGCTGCGCGAGCTGGGCCGCGCCGAGGTCGATGAGGACGCGCTGTTCGCCATGGTGGCGCAGATGCGCCAGATCACCGAAACCGCGAGTGCGGTCACCCGCAAGGCTCGCCGTGACCGCCAGCGCCGAAGCGAGGCGCAGCCCGGGACGGGGCCCTCGCTGCCGCCGAAGCCGCCTGCCCCGTCGGCCGGGCAGGACGGGGAGGCGGCGGTCAAGCCGTTCGAGGTCATCGAACAGTGGTGAACGAGGACTTGTCGCACCTGCACCCGGCCGCGCAGCAGATCGCGCGGCTGCCGGTTGCCGAGCGGCTGCGGTACGTACGAGCGGACCGGTGGATCGGCTACCCGCGGGCCGCCGAGGCGGTTCAGCGGCTGGAGACGCTGCTGGCCTGGCCGTCCAAGCAGCGGATGCCGAACCTGCTGCTGATCGGGCCGACCAACAACGGCAAGTCGATGATCGTGGAGAAGTTCCGCCGCGCACACGCGCCGGTCTCGCACCCGGACCGCGAGGAGATCCCGGTGCTGGTGATGCAGATGCCTTCCGACCCGACGGTGATCCGCTTCTACACCGCGCTGCTGGCCGCGCTCGGCGCCCCGCTGCGGGCCCGTTACCGGCTGGCCGACGTCGAACAGTTGGCGCTGCGGATGCTGCGGTCGGCCGGGGTGCGCATGCTGGTCATCGACGAGCTGCACAACGTCCTCGGCGGGCGCGGCGACAAGCGCCGGGAGTTCTTGAACCTGCTGCGGTTTCTGGGCAACGAATTGCGCATCCCGCTGGTCGGCGTCGGCACCCGGGACGCCTATCTGGCTATCCGGGCCGATGACCAGCTGGAGAACCGGTTCGCGCCACTGACGCTGCCGCGCTGGGAGACCGGCGCCGATGCCTGCTCCCTGTTGGCCAGCTTCGCCGCGGCGTTCCCGCTGCGCAGGCCCTCGCCCATCGCCACCACCGAGATGGCCGGCTACCTGCTCACCCGCAGCGAAGGCACGATCGGAGAGCTGGCCCACCTGCTCACCGACGCCGCGGTGGCCGCGATCGAATCTGGTGAGGAGGCCATCAACCAGCGCACCCTGCTGCTGGCCCCGTATGCCGGGCCGAGCGAGCGGCGCCGGCTGTTCGAACGCGAGCTGACGTGAGCGGCGTTCGGCGGTGGCCACTGCACCCGCAGCCCGGCCCGCTGGAAGCCCTCTCGTCGTGGCTGGGCCGACTGGCCCGGTTGTACGAGATGCCGGTGACCGACCTGCTCACCCGCAACCTCGGCCTGGTCGGCCTGGCCGTTCCGGCCGACCTGGACTACGACCCGCCGGCGCCGATGCTCGCCGCGCTGGCCGAACGCACCGGCGTCGAACTCGCCCGGCTGCGGGCGATGACGCTGGCGGGCTGGGAGCCCTGGCTGTTCGACACACTCACCGTGCCGATCGATCAGACACAGCCGATGTTCGACGCCTACGTGCGGGACCACTCCGTGCTCCTGGCCCCGGGCGAGGCCGGCACCAACCAGGTCAACCGCTGGAAGCGCTGGCCGGGCCCGTGGCTCGGACGGTCGCTGCACCGGGCCTGCCCGGTGTGCGCCGCCGACCCCGACCGCGGGCGGGCCCTGATCTGGCGGCTGCCGCTGATGACCGGCTGCATCGAGCACGGGTGCCGCCTCGAAGAAGCCGCCGCAGTCGATGCCGCCCTCGCCCTCGGCCATGAGGGGCCGGGACCGACGCAGTTGGCCGAACCACTGGCCACCGTGGACCGCTACACCTACGAAGGACTCACCACCGGACGGGTCACCCTCCCCGGCCGCACCGTGCACGCCGGGGTGTGGTTCCGGCTGCTGCGCTCGCTGCTGGACGAGGTCAGCCTCTCCCTGACCGGCCGCAGCAGTCACGGCCGGGCCATGCTGGAACACGTCTGGGAGGCCACCGGCCGAGAACAACGTGCCGGACTGACCACCTGGCGGCCCTACGAATACCTGGCGCCCGAGGTCCAGGAGGCGATGCTGCACGCCGCCGGCACCGCACTGAACCTGGCCGCCAAAGGGACCGTGATCGCCTGCGGCCGTCTCGCCTCGACCCTGCGTCCGGAGCAACGTCACGTCTACGACGGCGACCGGCCCGCACCGCACCGCAGCTCCTGGCAGGAGGCCATGGATCAGATAGAGACGGCGCTCGCCCTGGCCCGCACCGACCGCGACGCCGCCCGCCAGCTTCTGATCCTGCTCACCCTCGGCTGTCGCACCATCAACCGGTTCGAAGAAGAACGCGCCTTCCTGTTCGGTGCCGGCGTCCCCGCTGACTTCCTGCCCAGCGCCCGCGAACTCGGCCGCATCGATCTCACCTGACATCCGTGTTCCACATCCTTGGAAGTGGAACGGGATGCTCGACGCCCCGTCAGGACGCTGACATCCTGGGGCGATCGCCGGGCGGATCGTTCCGTAAGCCGTTCCACAACAAGTGTTCCGAAAGGGTCGTACGAAGCTAACTTCCGGTACGGTGTGGCGATGGCAACCGACCAGCGGCGCCCCGCCCAGGGACTCGAACTCGCCTACGCCCGGGTTTCCACCACCAAACAGAGCCTGGAACGCCAACTCGACGCCCTCGGGGCAGCGGGCATCCCGGATGAACGGATCTACGTCGACAAGAAGAGTGGCGCCACTGTCGAACGCCCCGGCCTGACCAATCTCCTCGCCTACGCCCGTCCCGGCGACACCATCGTGGTGCACACCCTCGACCGGCTCGGCCGCAACCTGCGTGAAGTCCTCAACCTCGTCCACGATCTGAGCGACAGGCAGGTCGGTGTGCGCTCGTTGGCCGATCCGCTGCCGATCAACACCGCCGACGAGGGCATGGGCCGCATCGCCTTCCTGCTGCTGGCCTTGTTCGCTGAGATGGAGCGCACGTTCACCGCCGAGCGAGCCGCCCACGCCCGCGCCGTCGCCGAAGCCGCCGGCCGCCGCATCGGCCGCCCCGTCGCCCACCCCGCCGACAAGATCGAGTACGCCAGGCTCCTCAAGCAGCAGGGCATCAGCCTCGGGCAGATCGCCGCGAAGACCGGAATCCCCAAGACCTCGCTTCACCGCTATCTCGCCGAGGCAGCCTCCGCCGCCGCACCGTCCGGAGACGCGCAATGACCTTGGCTCCTGACCCACAACAGGTCGAGGTCATCGGACGGAGCGGAAGCCCTGCGCGCGCAGCAGTCGACGGCCCCGCTCCGAAGCCGGGGACGCGCCGGGGATGGAAAGCTGATCCGGATCAGGGTGGCCGTCTTGGCGAATACCCCCGCCGTCTGGCGGGTTTCTGGGTAACGGGCGTGTCGCCTTCGCGGTCGCGTCATGATCCCCATCGCGCTGGTTCGCCGGCCGGAAGAACAGGAATGTTCGAAACGGGGGAGGCGTAGCAGTGCGAGACCAGCTTCTCGGGGGCCGTTACCGGTTGGTGCGGCAGCTCGGTGAGGGCGGTATGGGGCAAGTATGGGAGGCGCAGGACGAGACGCTGGGTCGACCCGTCGCGGTCAAGGTGATCTCCCTGCTCGCCGGTGGCGGAAGTCGCGGCGGAGAGGCACGCGCCAGGTTCCTGCGCGAGGCACGGATCACCGCCCAACTGCAGCACCCGAACATCGTGACCATCCACGATCTCGGCGAGACCGGCACCGAGGGCAACAGAGCTCCGTTCCTCGTGATGGAGCTGGTCCGCGGCGAGGGCCTGGACGCAATGCTGCGCCGAGGCATCGTCACCCTGCCGGACGCTGCCCGATGGGGCGCGCAGATAGGTGACGCCCTTGCTGACGCGCATGACGCCGGAATCATGCACCGGGACATCAAGCCCTCCAACATCCTCATCACGCCCTCCGGCACCGTGAAGGTCTTCGACTTCGGCATCGCGAGGGCAGCCGACCCCTACGCGACCGCAGACCGCCTCACCCAGACCGGCTTCATCGTGGGCACACCCCCCTACATGGCACCCGAACAAGCGCGGGGCTTCCCGGAACCGAGCAGCGACCTGTACGCACTCGGCTGCCTCCTCTTCGAGCTGATCACAGGACGACTGCCGTTCCAGGCCCCCGACACCGTGGGATACCTCACGGCCCACCTCACCCAGGAGCCGCCCGCCCCCAGCTCGGTCTCCGCCGGCGTCCCACCCGCCTGGGACGACCTCGTGCTGAGGCTGTTGCACAAGGACCCCGCCCAGCGATACCCGAACGCAGCCGACCTCTCCCAGGCGCTGCGACAACTCGACCGCGCCCCCGAGCCACCGCCACCGCCACCGCCACCGCCACCGCCACCAGCGTCAGACCGCCCGTTCACCATTGCGTGGACGGGAAAGGAACCCCTGTCCACCTACACCGATTCTTCGGGCAAGGGCTGCCTGGCCGGTTTGTCCAAGGTAGGGCTGGCACTGACGACGCCAGGCGTCGTCGTGCCGCTGCTGCTGCACAAGTTAGAAAGGCAGAGCGGTGAGGGTTGGATAGGGTGGTTCAGTGTGTCGATCGTCTTCGGGCTATTCGCGCTCGGGACTCTTCTGTGGCTCTCTACAGTGACCTACCGGCTCAGGACATCGGGCTGGTCCCTGCTCGTTGGGCCGCAGGGCATCGCGACCACCAGCACCACTGGCAGGCGTGAATACCGGTGGAACCAGGTAAACGGGGTCACGATCGAAGAGATCGACGCCCCCATAGAATTCAACTGGCTCGATGGAAGCGGGTCTCGCAGCGCGCGCCCCTATAGGTACACCGGCCTCTACGCCCAGTTCACCATCGACGCAGCGCGCTCGGCCCCAGCCCATCCGGCAGGGTGGCCCCCGTCGCACCCAGGAAAGATCGCCGTCCGCAAGAGCGGGCTCATCCCCGTCTGTGTACTCGGACCGATGACTAACCGTCAGCGGACTGAACTGACAAAAGCCCTCGCCCAGTGTACAGAGGTCAGGGCAGGGCTCGCGGAGCGGGTGCTGGGCCATATCGAGGCGGCCCTGGAGCAGGTCGACCAAGAGGCGGGCGAGGAACCTCCCACCGCACGGTGAGACCCACGCCAAGGTTCGGCCGCCCGCCAGCCGGAGCGCAGGCCACTTCGGACACCCGCGCAGACGACTCCGGAAGCTGACATCGATCGCCACGCCGTCCCGCCCTTCCGGCACTGCCGCAGTAAATGCGTACACCTCGCCCCGGCGGCCGGATTGGTCCGCCGCAGGTCGCGGTGATCACGGTAGGGGCCCTGCCGCAGTAAATCCGGTATTTACTGCGGTAGTTGTGAATACGTCTCCGCGATCGAGTAAACGCCCGAATGCGTTTCTGCTGTGCGGACTTGAGGAGAGTGGACTGTCAGTGCCCGGGGCCAGCATGCTTACCTGGGTCATGCCCCAGATCCTCCGTCACGGGCAGGCACTCGGCGAGCAGGTCGACGACGTCGCGCCAGGCTCGCTGCGCGTGCCGTGGGTGGTAGCCGACGCCGGGGACCACGGGGTGGCCGACCGGCGGGTGGTGGAAGGCGTGCAAGGCGCCGCCGTAGACCGCGAGGCGCCAGTCGACGCCCGCGGCCTGCATCTCAGCGGTGAACGCGTTCCGTTGCGCGGGCGGCATGATCGGGTCTTCCGACCCGACCCCGGCCCACACCGGGCAGCGAATGCGCGCCGCCTCGCCCGGTCGGCCCGTGGTCAGTGCGTTGACTGTCCCGATCGCGCGCAGGCTGACGCCGCCGCGCCCGAGTTCCAGCCCGACGGCACCCCCCGTGCCATAGCCGACGGCGGCGATCCGGTCGGGGTCGGTCCGCGGTTCGGTGCACAACACATCGAGCGCCGCATGGCCGATGCCTCGCATCCGCTCGGGATCAGCGAGCAGCGGCAGGCAACGGGCCAGCATCTCCTCGGGGTCGCCCAAATAGCGCCCGCCATGAAGGTCGAAGGCCAGCGCTATATATCCCAGCTCGGCAAGAGCATCGGCCCGGCGGCGCTCGACGTCGCTGAGCCCCATGCCCTCTGGTCCGAGCAGCACCGCGGGCCGGCGGTCGACACCGGCCGGGAGCGCGAGGTGCCCGATCATCGTCAAACCGTCGGCCGGATACTCGACCGTACGCGTCGTAATCGTCGTCATGAGACTGGACTGTAGTGATCGTCGAGCCCGGTCCGGCCGGTGTTCTGCCGCTGGCAGAACAGCGCGGGTATCCCTCTGAAATACGGCGAGGGCCCACAAGAACCGTCACAAACCCCGCCCCCACGGCAGCGCTATCGGATCACCTGCCCGGGCCACGGTGTTGGAGGCTGACCCTCGCAGCAGGATTCTGGGGTATACCGGCCCGCTCCCGTGAAGGGCGTCACCAGCTAGTTCCCTCACGGCTCAGGCAGCCTGGCCGAGACCGGCGGCGGTCAGGTCCTGCTCGCGCAGCGGGGTGAAGTCGACGTCGAGTTTCGGGTCGTACGCCTCGGGCTGGATGCCGAGTTCGTGGGTGCTGTACTCGCCGAACCGGTTGATGTGTTCGGTCAGGTACGGCGAGATGTGCGCCAGGTCTTCCGGGTCGGACTCTGTCGGGAATCTTGAGGACGGACAGTCAACGATCGTGACGTTGCGTCAGGCTTGTGGGGGCGTTCTGCCCATGTCTCCCAGGAGCCTGACATGTCCCTCCAGCCCCGTCCCGGAGCCGAGATCCCGGCGCTGACCGTGCGGGTCGCCCGGGCCAGCAACCCCCACGGCACCACTGCGATGTGGATCCGCGACCGCCTCGACGGCCTGTTCAGCGACGAGGACTTCACCGCCTGGTACCCGCGCGACGGCCGCCCCGGGCTCTCGCCCGCGCAGCTGGCCACCGTCTGCGTGCTGCAGTACGCGCTGAACCTGTCGGACCGCCAGGCCGCCGAGGCGGTGCGCTGCCGCATCGACTTCAAGTACGCCCTCGGCCTGGAGCTGGAAGACCCCGGCTTCCACCACAGCGTGCTGTCCGACTTCCGCGACCGGCTCGCCGAGGGCGACCGCGCCGACCGGCTGCTGGGCCTGACACTGACCCGGATCCGGCGGGCCGGCCTGCTCAAGGGGCGCGCCGCCCGCACCAGTCGACCATTTCCATAAACTATGAATATAAAAATGCTATGCTTCGAGCATGAGTCGTCAAGACACCGCTCCTGGCGCGTCCGCCGCCATCGGGGCAGCCCTCTACGGCCTGGCCACCAGGGCCGCGAGACGCCTGCCCCGGGACATGAGCCTGACGTCCGCCGCCACCCTGGCCACCCTGGACCGGACCGGCCCGCGGCGCATCACCGATCTGGCCGCGGTCGAGGGCGTCACCCAGCCCGCGATGACCGCCCTGGTCCGGGTGATGGAGGAGTCCGGCCTGGTCGAGCGGCGGGGCGACGCGTCCGACAAGCGGGTCACGCTGGTGTGCCTGACCGAGGCCGGCGCCTCCTATGTCCGGACGCGGCGCCAGGCGGGCGTCCACGCGTTCGAGCGGTTGATCGGCGAGCTCACCGGCGACGAGGTCGAGGCGCTGGTGGCGGCCCTTCCGGCGCTGAAGCATCTGGCAGAGCTCGAAAGCCAGGACCGCGAAGGGCCGAAGCAGTGACCGGGCAGCCGGTCGGCGGGGTCGCGGTGAAGGCGTTCCCGGTGGCGCGTTCCGAGGCGCGGCTGCTGGTCCCCGCCCTGATGTTCATCGCTCTGGTCGTGGCGGCGGTCGCCAGCCTCGGGACACCGCTCATCACCAGCGTGGCGACCTCGTTCCACGTCTCGCTCGGCAGCGCGCAGTGGACGCTGACCGTCGCGCTGCTCAGCGGCGCCGTCGCCACGCCGGTCCTGGGCCGGCTCGGAGCCGGCCGGCACCGGCGGGCCACGATCCTCGCCACGCTGGCGGTCGTCGTCGCCGGCAGCGCGCTCACCGTGCTGCCGCTGCCGTTCGCGTGGCTGCTGGCCGGCAGGGCGGCCCAGGGCGTCGGGCTCGGGCTGACGGCGCTGATGATGGGCGTGGCCCGGGACCACCTCCCCGAGGAGCGCAGCGCGGCCGTGATCGCCCTGATCTCGGTGGTCTCGATCATCGGGGCCGGCGTCGGCTACCCGCTGGCCGCACTGCTCGCCGAGCTCGGCGGGGTACGGGCCGCCTACGGCCTCGGCCTGGTCGTCACCGCCGCCGCCCTCCTGACCGCGTGGCGCTCCATGCCCGAAGCCCCCGAAGGCCGCTCCGCCCACGTGGACGTGGCAGGCTCGGTCGTCCTGGCCGCTGCGCTGCTCCTGGTGCTGTTCCTCGCCGGCGAACGGAATCTGTGGAGCCGGCACCTCGCCGTGGCGGCGGGCCTCGCCGTCGTCGCGGTGGTGCTGCTCTGCGTCTGGGCCGTCATCGAGCTGCGCAGCACGACGCCCCTGGTCGATGTGCGGGCGGTGCGGCACCCGGCGGTCGCCGGGGCGAACCTCGCCATGTTCGTCGGCGGGATCGGCATGTACCTCCTGCTCACGCTCATCACCCGGTACGCGCAGACGCCGCACGGCGCCGGCTACGGCTTCGGGCTGACGACCTTCGTCGCCGGGCTGGTCCTCATCCCGTTCTCGGTGCTGGGGTTCGTCGCCGGCAAGCTCACGCCGCGGGTCCGGACGCGGATCGCCGACCCCCTGCTCCTGGCCGGCAGCGCCGTCGTGGTCGGCGGCGGGTTCGCCCTGTTCGCGGCGGCCCGGTCGGACCTGGCCGAACTGTTCGCGGCGATGGGCGTGCTCGGCTTCGGCGTCGGCGGCTTCTCGGCCGCGATGCCCGGCGTCATCCTGGCCGTCACCCCCAAGAGCGAGACGTCGAGCGCCATGAGCTTCAACTACGTCGTCCGCAGCGTCGGGTACTCCCTGGGCAGCGCCATCGGCGGCCTGATCCTCGCCGCGGGCACCGGCCCCGGCCACCTCTTCCCCGACGACAGCGCCTACACCACCGCGGCGCTGGTCGGCATCGGCGCCATGGCGATCACGACGCTGACAAGCCTCGCTCTCGCCCGCCGACGCTCGTCCGAGACCAACCCGTAAGTCAGATGCACTCATCCCAACACTGGAGGTTCCATGCCCAAGGGCTACTGGGTCAGCGCCTACCGCACCATTTCAGACCCTGAGAAGCTGGCTGCTTACAACAAGCTGGCCGGTCCGGCCGTCGAGGCCGGGGGCGGTCGGATCCTCGCCCGTGGCAGTCGGGTCGTGGCGCATGACGCCGGAATCGCCGGGCGCACCGTCCTGATCGAGTTCGACAGCTTCGAGCAGGCCGTCGCGGCGCACGAGAGTGCGGCCTACCAGGAGGCGCTGGTCGCCCTCTCCGACGGCGTCGAGCGCGACTTCCGCATCGTCGAAGGCATCGACTGACCGAGGTCCAGTCGGATCTTCACTGAAGCAGCAGGATTCTGGGGTATACCGGCCCGCTCCCGTGAAGGGTGTCACCAGCTAGTTCCCTCACGGCTCAGGCAGCCTGGCCGAGGCCGGCGGCGGTCAGGTCCTGCTCGCGCAGCGGGGTGAAGTCGACGTCGAGTTTCGGGTCGTACGCCTCGGGCTGGATGCCGAGTTCGTGGGTGCTGTACTCGCCGAACCGGTTGATGTGTTCGGTCAGGTACGGCGAGATGTGCGCCAGGTCTTCCGGGTCGATCTCCCATCCCTCTTCCAGCAGCTGGCGGACGATCTCCGCGATGTCCAGGGCATTGTGGAAGATCACCGCGTTCGTGAGCAGGGCGTTGAACTTCATCGCCTTTTCCTGCTCGATGGGGTCGTTGTCGGCAATGACACCGCGGTTGCCGAAGCCAATCCACTGGGAGAACCGGTTGAACGACTCGACCTTGTTGGTCGCCGCGGTCACCCGTCGGCGAAGCGGCGCGTCCGAGAGGTAGCGCAGGAGCTGGACGGTGCGGATCACGCGGCCGACCTCGCGGAAGGCGGCGTAGGTGGCGTTCTTCCTCGACCCCGAGTGCAGGCGCTTGAGCAGTGTGGAGGAGGAGATGGTGCCCTCGCGTACGGAGACGGCCACGCGCATCAGGTGGCGGAACTGGCCCAGTTCCTGATCCTGGGCATCAAGTCGAAGCCCAGCAGGTGGGCGAGCGCAAAGACAGGGAAGCTCTGGCCCTGCGTATCCGCGTGCACCGTGGTCGGCTGCACCTCGCTGGTGTTCTTCAGCAGTCCCTCGATGATGTACACGGCCTCCCACACCCCGCACGGGATGAAGTGCGTGAACAGCGCGATGTAGGTGTCCGAGACGTGGTGGTAGGCGATCCCGCCCGGCTTGCCGTACCGCACGCTCGTCTCGGAGAGCAGGTTGTCGAGATAGGTGTCCATGTGGGTGCCGTCCGCCGCCACCGCGGTTCCGTCGCCCCACGCCTGCGAGATGTCGAGGCGGGCGTGTGCGTTCACCAGGTCGGCGACCGCCTCGTTCAGCAGCACGATCGAGAAGTGCTTGTTGGCGACGTACGACAGCTCGTGCCCGCTCACGCCGGGGATGTGCCGGGCGGCCTCGTACGGGCCCATGTTGGTGCCCTTGACGAACGTGACGATCACGTAGCGGCCCAGGGGGTCGGTGAGCTTGGGCTCGTTGCCGGACGGCGGGCCGAAACGGCGCCACCACTCCACCCAGTACGCGGTCCGGGCCACGATCCCCATCAGGGAACGCTTCCGGCATCCTCGCCTTGATCTCCTGCTCCAGCCGCCTCGCCGAGGGCCGCTGACCGTCAGCCCTGAACGCCTTCAGCGACGGGATACCCGTCTCCGGATCGATCACCAAGCCATCGTTCTCCGGGTACCCGGCATCCGCCGCGGCGGCCGCGCCCCGCAGCTTGTCCTCCAGCTGCCGGCGGAAGAACTGGGCGTCGAACTCGGCACTCTCGCCCTGCTCGGCGAGGCCGACCTCCACCAGGTAGGACCCCAGCGTCTCCTGGACGACCTCCCAGGTCAGCAGCTGCTCGGACCAGTCGGCGTACTCCTCCGAGCCGACCACCGCGACGTCGCCGGTGCGCAGTTCCTCGGCGAGCGCGGTGAAGACCATCGCCTCGAAGTGCTTGCGCACGAACTGCCCGGTCCGGGTTGTCGACCACCGCCTTGCGCCAGTTCTGGGTGGCGAAGGAGATGTCGACCTCCTTGCCCTCCTCGTTGAAGGCGGTGATGTACTCGCCGCGGGCCGCCTGGTGCCGCTGGGCGTGTGCGAGGGCGTCCAGCACCCGGCTGTCCTCGCTGGTCGCGGTGAACTTCAGCTTGCCGTTCTCGGCCAGGTCGAACATCACCGCCCGGTCCCGGCCGATCTGCCCGTACAGCAGCACCTCCCAGAAGTTGCCGTGATGGGCAGAGACCTTCTCGATCTGCTCGTACTGCTTCGCGAACCCGCCGATGCCGTCCACCGCGCGGGTGACCGCGCCGAACCCGCCGGCCTGCACCACCTGGGCCTTCACCAGGGCGAGGACCGCCGGGGAGACCCTGCCCTCCAGCCACGTCGCGACCTCGTCAACCGACGCCTCCTCGTCCAGACCCTCCAGGGTCTGGCGGACCTCGGCGGTCATGGCCGCGGCCTTCGCGAGCGCCTCCTGGGCCGGGCCGCCCTCGTCGATGTGCTTGAGCACCGTGCGGTAGTTCCCGATCAGGGCCTCGACGATCTCCCGCTCCGCGAGCCGGATCTCCTCCAGCTCCGCCTTGGCCTTCTTGATCTTCATCGCCACGCGCTTGCAGAACATCGTCGCCAGGTCGTCCCGCACCCGCATCCGCGCCTTGTGCGTCAAGGCCGCGACCAGCGCGATGCGCTTGACGGGGACGAAGTCCCGCAGCTCCGAGGCGTCCGACGCGTCCGCCTCCCCAGCGAAGTCGGTGACCTTCCCCGCGGCGACTCCGTCCATCCACACGTCGGTGTCGCCGAGCTCGTCCAGCCATTCCAGACGCTTGGTCAGGTTCTTGAAGTGCGACCAGGTCGGGCCCTTGGCGGGCTTCTTCAGCCGGTTGAACAGCGTCGTCCCGTCGCTGTCACGGTCCTCCAACAGCCGCATGAGCCCTGCCCGCTGAGCAGCGCTCATGCGGTCGTGGATGCCCGTACAGATCGAGGCGTTCACCTCGGTACGGATTTTCGAGGCCATCTTGTCGAAGGTCGAGAACCCCGGCAGCTCCAGCCCGGCCTCCACCACCTTCTCCAGCGCGATGTTAATGAGGTCCGCCGGGCGGTTCTTCGCCGCGGCCTCCTTGCGGATCGACTGCTCGACGATCCCGCGGGCCTTGGCCTGGTCGTACGTCACTCCGGCCTGCTTGCGGACCAGGCCCCGGTGGTGCTTGGCGATCCGCTCCGCCCGGTACGCCGGCAGCGTGCCCTCCGGCAGCTCCATCGCACGCCGGACGAAGTCCACCACCATCTCCGGGACGTCCTCCAGCGCCGGGAAACACCCCATACGCCGGTACGACTTCAGCATCAGCAGCAGCGCCAGCAGATGCTCATCGCAGTCCGTGGCATCGGCCGCCCACTCCAGCTCATCGCGACTCGGGGAGAAGAACAGATGCAGCTCATGCGCGGTGATCAGCCGCTTGAACCGCGGATACGCGGTCCGTTCAATCGATGTCACAACCCACCCCAGGCCCCAGACGACGCTCAACATCACCACCAACGACACTGAGCCGAATGAGTGACGGCCGACGGGTGCTCAGGGCTTCAAGATCATCCCGTTGCCCCTTTGGCGCGTATCTCGGTCACACCCCGTCACCGCCCGCAACGTGATCACCGTCCACGACGTGGTCACCGACGAGGACCGCCCGTGGATCGTGATGGAGCTGGTTCGCGGCCGGTCGCTCGCCGACCAGTTGAAGGCGGAGGGCTCGTTGGCACCGCGGGAGGCCGCGCGGATCGGCGCGGAGGTCCTGGCCGCGCTCCAGGCCGCGCACGAGGCCGGGGTGCTGCACCGTGACGCAAAGCCGGCCAATGTCCTGCTCGCCGACGACGGCCGGGTCATTCTCAGCGACTTCGGGATCGCCGTGATCCAGGGGGACTCGGCCCTGACGATGACCGGTGAGGTCGTCGGCTCCCCCGAGTACCTCGCCCCGGAACGGGCGCTGGGCCGCATGCCGGGCCCTGCCTCGGACCTGTGGTCCCTCGGCGTGCTGCTCTACGCCGCCGTCCAGGGCTGTTCGCCCTCCCGGCACAGCAGCGCCCTGACCACCCTGCGCGCCGTCGTCGACGACGAACCGTCCGTCCCGCACCGGGCCGGAGCACTCGTCCCCGTCATCGAGGGCCTGTTGCGCAAGGACCCGGACGAACGGACCTCGCTCGCGCGGACGGCGGAGGACCTGCGGCTCGTGGCCGCGGGCGGTACGCCGGGGGCCGACCTCACGGCGACGGACACCGTCGATCTGCCGACGGACGGCGTGGGCACCGACGCACCCACGCAGTCCCACGACGACGTGGAGACGGCCATCATGGACGTACCCACCGTCACCACCGAGACACGGGCCGACGCGCCGGCCGAGACATCGGCTGGGACCGGCGAGACATCGGCCGAAACCACTCCGGCCACCGTCGCTGACACGCCCACGGTCGCATCTCCCACGGCAGCCGTCCCCCCGCCCCCGGTCGCGCCGCAAGGGCCGCCGCCCCACCCCGTCGCCATACCCACGGCCTCCACCGCCGCGGCGCCCGCGCCCGCGACTGCGGCCTCCAGCCCTCCGGTAAGCCGCAACGCAGCCGGCGCACCATGTACGCCCTGGTGGCGGCGGGAAGCGCCCTCGCCCTGCTGCTGGGCGGACTCGGGTACGTCCTGACGAGCGGGGACACGGATCAGGGGACAACGGGTCGCCCACGGCGGGTTCCGGCTCCCCCTCACCGCAGGATCCGGACGCCACCGCGGGAAACGATGAAGCGGACACGGCGGCCGATCTGCCGGTCAAGGTGTCGGTCACCGGAGAGAACTTGACGTACGCGGGCAGTTGCCCGCCGCCCCAGGGGCAGGCCCCCTCCTTCACCGCCACCTTCGAGGTGACGGAACTGCCCGCGCGGTTCACCTACCGATGGGTGTCGACGGGAGGGACGGTGGTCGATCACACCTGGCGTGCGCTGTCGTTCGTGGAGGGCGGTCCTCGCACCCATCAGGAGACGGTGCGCGTGGCGACCTACGCGGAGGCGGGGACGCTGTCGACTGCCATGGGTGTGGAGTTCAAGGCATCAGCGCAGACCGTGTCCGACACGGTCCCGTTCTCCATCAGTTGCCAGTGACCGTCCGGGAGCAGCGCGCTCCCGGACCGGCAGGTCCATTCAGTCCTGGAAGCCAGGACCCGTTGAACCGAACGCGCCTCGGGGGCGTTCGGCCGGCGGGTCATCTCGTCCTACGCCGGGGCGGCCGCGTCGCGCGGGGCCCCACCCAGGCACCACAGCATGTACCCAAGGAGTACGAGTGACGTCGGTCATCGTGGGACGCACAGGTCCCTTCACCGGTCAGAGTGTGGTGCTGGGCACCGCACCTCTGCGGTTCGGACGCAAGAGCGACAACGATGTGATCATCGTCAGCACCAGCGCCTCCCGTCTGCACGCCGAGATCGTGGCGGAGGGTGACGCACGCGTCCTGCACGACCGCGACAGCAGAAACGGTACCTACGTCAACGAACGGCGCGTCGCACGGCATGTCCTGAGCCCGGGCGACGTCATCCGAATCGGGGACGAGACCTTCCGGTTCGAGACACAGGAGGCCATGGAGACGGTCTTCGACATCTCCCAGATCGACCTGCCCCGGTCGAGCGCCCCGGCGAACCCAGATGACCTGCGTGTCACGGTCGTCGGCGGCGGCCCTGTCGGCCTGGCCTTCGCCCTGATGCTGGAGAGCGCGCTGGAGGGGTGTGTGAGCATCACCGTCCACGACGGGCGTTGGCTGACGTCCGGCTCGACTGTGGTGTGGAAGGACGAGTCGCACGGTAACGTCCGCCGGCGTACTCCCTCGACGGCGAACACCTGCAGGACGTGGTCGATCCGGTCCGCGGCGGCCGACCTGCGCGCGGTCCACCCGCGCATCGACCTTCTGATCAACAACGCGGGCGTGATGTACACCCCGCGGCAGACCACCGCCGACGGCTTCGAGCTGCAGTTCGGCACCAACCACCTCGGCCACTTCGCCCTGACCGGCCTGCTGCTGGACCGGCTCCTGCCCGTCCCCGGCTCCCGCGTCGTGACGGTCAGCAGCACCGGTCACCGCATCCGGGCCGCCATCCACTTCGACGACCTGCAGTGGGAGCGCTCATACAGCCGTGCCGCCGCCTACGGCCAGGCCAAACTCGCCAACCTGATGTTCACATACGAACTGCAGCGCCGGCTCGCACCGCACGGCACCACGGTCGCGGTGGCCGCCCATCCCGGCGTGTCCAACACCGAGCTCGTCCGCAACACGCCCGCCGCGGTTCGCGTGCCCATCACCTGGCTCGCGCCGCTGCTCACCCAGAAGGCCGAGATGGGCGCCCTGCCCACCCTGCGCGCCGCCACCGATCCGGCCGTCACCGGCGGCCAGTACTACGGCCCCGGCAACCGCGGCGAGATCCGCGGCTACCCGAAGCTGGTCACCTCCAGCCCCGACTCCCACGACCAGGCCACCCAGCAGTGCCTGTGGACCGTCTCCGAGGAACTCACCGGGGTGACACATTCTCAACGGTGACTCCACAGCGGAGGGATTCCTGAGGCCGCAACCGGATTCGAACCCGCGTGCACCGCTTTGCAGGCGGTTCCCTGACCACTCGGGCATACGACCGGGCCGCCCGGGACGACGGGCGGAGCTCCGATGCCCGGACTCGCACCGGGACCCGGACGGTTAACCTCGCGCTTTCATGAAGCGGGCTGTCCGACAGGTGGCCAGGTAAGCGAAAAGCGCCTCTGACCAGTAAGGGTGAGGATTGTCGAGGTCCTTGTTCCTGCCACCGTCGGAGGCACTTCCCGAGTGAAGAAGCGTATCGGGTACCATCCACGCGTCCGCGTCGAGGGTGGGGGCTGTGGGGTGGTGTCCCAGGCCGGGGCCGTGCTGCTGGTACCGATGCCAGAGAAGACGGACGGACTCAGATACTTGACGCTCGGCACGAGGAGCACGTCGGCGACATCGTCGCCGGCTATGGAACCGACATCGACCTCGACATGATCCGCGCGTGGTGGTCGTTGCGAAGCCTGCTGGCGATTCGCTGGCTGGTCGAGCGCGGCTTCGACCCGTACGCGCCGGGCTGTGGTCGACGTGTTGAGATCCCGGCTGTGAACCTGCGCGGGCCCGACTGCTACGAGTGCGTTCTGACGCATCGAACAGGCCAGCTCCTTGGGGCGCATCGCTTGCCCTTACTCACTCTGCTGCGCATTTCACTGGGCGTGCGGGGTGACCGTGTCGGGAGCCGACACCTGCGAGGTGACGTTGGGGTGTCAGGTCTCCCGGTACCCGCTCAGAACAGTGCCAGGCCCTCGCCGCTGGTGTCCGCGATGACCGGCCGGAACTGGGCAGGGAGGCCGTCCAAGCGGTCAGGACCGGCCGCGGCGGCCACAGCAGGAGCCGTCTCGGCCAACCAGACACCAAACCCCTCGGCGGCTTCGCGGTAGGGGACTCGCGCCAGGACACGGTGCTCGCCGGAGGGGCAGAAATCGACTGCGACAGTGAGCAGGCAGGAACGGGGCGCCTTCTGACTGCCCGTCCAGGACACGCGCAGGACACCGCAGGGCTCGCGCCCGCCGGGGGCGCGGTGCGTCGGGCGCAGCGATCGGCAGGCTATGTGGGCGGTCCATGCGGCGAGGTGCGGCAGGGGCAGGGTGGTGCGTGCGCGGCAGCCGGGGCAGCGGTGCCAGTGGCGAAGCCAGTGGTCGGTGTCGGTGTGGAAGAGGCGTGTGTAGCGGTTCGCCACGCGGATGTCGTTGCTGTACAGGTGGTCGGGGCGTTCCTGTGTGTTGCAGGACTGGCAGACAGGGGCGCGGACGTAGCCGTGTTCGTGGCAGTGGTCGAGGACGGCGGCGAGCGCGGTGCGGCAGACGGCGCACGCCCACCCGGCCACCTTGCGGGAGGTACCGGGCTTCCTGCTGAGCACCGAGTACAGCTGGCCTTCCAGCTCTCCGTTGTACGGGCGCGGTGAGGCGGTGGGGCCCTCGGGGCTCGTCGTCTGCCGACCGTCGGCGTCTCGGGCCTGCCGGGGGTGGGAGGGCGGCTCGGTGACGGCTGCGCTTGCCTGGCGGGTCCGCGCGGCTTGCACCCACTGCGTTTCGGTGTGCTCGGCCGCGTCGAGCAGCCTGACCACAGCGCGCGGCAGCCACCACGTCCGCTGCGTCCCGTCGCGGGTCCGCTCCACGAGTATCTGTCGCCAGTCGATCCCCGCCAGATGGTACGGCCGGCCGACTTCACGTCGTGCTGCCCGCTCGGGGCCGCCCAGCTCCTGCAGTTCCCTCGTGATGCGCTGGCGCCAACGCAGCGGCGTTTCCTCGTCGGACTCCTGCCTCGGCGCCCCACGAAACGGACCGATGCGGACCAGGTCCTGCCGATCCATCCCAACCGCGTTCAGTTCCGCGGCCGCCCGGCGCACCTCAACCTCCGGAACACTCCACTGACCGCCGCTCGCCCTCACCGTCGCCACCACATGGCCGCCGAGCAAGACGTACCCCACCCGGGCATGGGCAGGAGAGCAGGTGAATGCCCCAAAAGCCGTCGGCACAGCACTGTCGGCCGTCAAATCGACCCACAGAGCGTCCGCGGCACCCAGGGTGATCAGGCCGTCCGTGCAACCGGGCATGACACGCTCTGACATACCGACAGGCTAACCGCTTGCAACGCGGCAACGGGTTCCCAGTCAGCCGGGCCGCCGCCCACGCCGCATCCGCCGCCCGCAACTCCTGATTCCTGAGCATCTGGTTCATCAGTCCCGTGCCCGCAGCCTCACCACCAGAACGTCAAAAATCGGGCAAGTCACCCTTGTGTATCAACGGTCCCCGAGCCCAGACGAATTGAGCAACAGAGTCCTTACTCCCAACAAAGTACGGTGCGCAGTCGTCGCCAGCAGATGACGGCGCAGCCGAGGGCGACGAACGCGTGGTGAATGTCGTCGCGGATCTCCCAGCGGATGCGCAGACGGCAGGCCAGTGCAGCAGCGCGATCGCTCCTTCCACGACCCAGCGGTACACGACCAGGCCGAGCCGTGCTCTGGCGCGCTTGGCACATTATTTCCGCGTCACTGCACTCCCGGCAGATCTCCGCACTTGTCGCCACGACAAGGGGAATCCCCAGGTCAGTTGTGGGGCGTGAGGTGGTCGCGTGGTGTGTCCCTGGGCGGAGACTAGGAGCGTCGACACCTCGTATCACTCCCAGGAGGCGATCACCATGCGTTCCTCCGCCGACCGTGGACGCGTCTACCGCCGCTGCGGCTGCCGCGACACCAACCGCCACCAGCTCGGAACCCACTGCCCACGACTGACCACCGACAGTATCCACGGAAGCTGGACCTTCGCCGTCGACCTCCCCTCCCCCGACCGCAAGCGCACCACCGTCCGCCGCGGCGGCTTCCCCACCCAGGACGCCGCAAGGGCGGCGCTGCGTCGCATGCTCGAAGGCGAGGCCGGCGGGTTCAGCGCCGACCCCAACCAGACTGTGGCCGACTACCTCACCACCTGGCTCAAGGCGAAGACGTACGTTCTCAAGCCAACCACCGTGGCCCGCTACCGGGACTACGTCACCCACGACCTCATCCCCGCACTCGGCGCACTGAAGCTGGACGAGCTCGGTCACCGCCACATCGCAGGATTCACCCACTCTCAACTCGACGCCGGCCGCGGCCGGGTCACCGTGTACCGCTGCCTGGCCACCCTGTCCAGCGCCCTGGGCGACGCCGTCCCACAACACCGCCTCGCCCACAACCCCGCACGCCCCGCCGTCATCCCCCGCCCCGCCGCACCCGAACGCCACGTGTGGACACCCCAGGAGACGGTCCGGTTCCTCGACTACTGCCACGACGCCGACCCCCTCATCGCCAACCTGTGCGAGCTCCTCATCGGCACGGGCATGCGCAAGGGAGAGGCCCTCGGACAGCACTGGGCCGACGTCCACCCCGACGAAGAAGTGCTCTACGTCCGCTACGCCCTCAACAACGCCCGCCTGGTCATCACCACCCCCAAGACCCGCGCCAGCAAGAACTGGGTCGCCCTCTCGCCCCGCGTCATCAGGATCCTCGAACAGCGCGCCACAGAAACCCGCGCACACATCAACGACCCATCAGATCTGTTCACCGGCCTGGTCTTCTGCCGACCCGACGGACGACCGCTACGGCCCCAGACCGTCCTGGACCGATTCCGCAAACGCGCCAAGGAAGCCGGCGTGTCCCGCATCACCCTGCACGACCTGCGCCGCCTCGCCGCCACCCTCACCCTCACCGCAGGAGTCCCCCTCCCCATCGTCTCCAAGACCCCGCGCCACGCCACCCTCTCCACCACCGCCAACATCTACAGCCACCTCACCCACCAAGCCGCCCACGACGCCGTCAACGCCATCGACACCACCCTCACCCAAGCCAACCCCACCAACAGCCGCTGGCACTGGCCCACCTGGCTGCGACCACACCGCGACCACCCCAACCACCACCACAACCCGCTCAGAGCGCTCTACTCCCCCGCCCTGGCGTTCACTTCACCGAGCTCGTCCCAACCCCAGGGGACGCATGCGACCACCACGCGACCACCACACCGAAACACACGGAAAAAGGCCGCCCCCGCATCTCTGTGGAAACGGCCTCCGACCTGCGATGATGCTGGTCGGGACGACAAGATTTGAACCTGCGACCCCTAATGGGGCACTACGAGCCCCACTTCCTGGTGCGCGTGGTGGTGGCGGTCGAGGCCGGGGAAGCCGTATGCGATCCCAGGGACAACCAGATCCCTTGGTCAAGAGTCGGCCCCCGGCCCCGTCCGCCACCACCACGTGGCGACACCGCATCCAGTCCGATGATCCGATCGTTGGTGTTCATGGTCCGAGCCCCTCGCGGGGACCACCTCTCACGACGCCTGGAACCTGTGAGTTCCAGCCCAGACCGAGGGCCCCGCGGGCAGCTGGGGTCACGAACGACTGATCGGATGCCGGGCCATCGAGCCCTTCCATTAGGGAGACGCGTGCCCCCGCACGGCTATGACCAGCAACAACTCATAACTCGATCGAGAGGACACAACAACACGATGAGTGTGTTCTGTGGGATCGACTGGGCCAGCGACCATCATGACGTCGCCCTGGTCGACCAGGACGGAACCCTGTTAGCCCGGGCCCGGATCAGCGACGACGCCGCCGGCCTGCACCAACTCCTCGACCTGCTCACCACGCACGGAGACACCGAAGACGCTCCGATCCCGGTGGCGATCGAGACCTCCCGCGGCCTGCTCGTGGCCTGCCTCCGCGCGACACATCGCCCCGTCTACGCGATCAACCCGATGGCCGCCGCCCGCTACCGCGACCGGCACACGGTCACCCGTAAGAAGTCAGACCACCTCGACGCCATGGTCCTGGCCAACATCCTGCGCACCGACGCCGCAACCCACCGCCCCCTGCCCCACGACAGCGAGCTCGCCCAGGCCATCGCCGTCCTGGCCCGAGCCCAGCAGGACGCCGTCTGGGACCGCACCCAAGCCGGCAACAAACTCCGCTCCCACCTGCGCGCCTACTTCCCCGGCTTCCTCACGGCCGTCCAACCACTGCGCGACGGCCTCAGCTCCCCCATCGCCCGCACACTTCTGGCCGCCGCACCCACCCCCGCCCAAGCAGCCATGCTCACCCGCGCCCAGCTGCGCACGCTCCTTGCCAAGGCCGGTCGCAAGCGCGGCATCGACACCGAAGCCGACCGCCTCCACACCGCTCTCCACGCCCCGCAGATGCGACAACTCCCCCAGGTCGAGCAGGCCATGGGACACCAGACCACCGCCCTGCTACGACAGCTGGAAGCCGCCTGCACCAGCGCAGACGACCTCGCCCAAGCAGCGGTGGAATCTTTTAACACACACCCGGACGCCGAGATCATCACCAGCTTCCCAGGGCTCGGCTCACTCACCGGCGCCCGAGTGCTAGCCGAGATCGGCGACGACCGATCCCGCTTCACCGACGCGAAAGGCCTCAAAGCCTTCGCCGGGGCCGCACCGGTCACCCGGGCGTCCGGAAGAAGCGTCGCCGTCCTCGCCCGCCGGGTCAAGAACCAGCGCCTGGCCTCCGCCGGCTACCTCTGGGCCTTCTCCGCCCTCACCGCCTCACCCGGCGCCCGAGCCCACTACGACCGGCGACGCGAGGCCAAAGACCGCCACACCGCCGCCCAGCGCAACCTCTTCAACCGACTGCTCGGGTGCCTCCACCACTGCCTGACCCACGGCATCCACTACGACGAAACAACCGCATTTCCCACACCCACAAGCCCCCGTCTCGAAGCCGCCGCTTGACAGATCATCCGCATCGGATGTCTTGACCCCCAGTCAAGTGCCATGCCGGAGCGCATCACGCGATCCCAGCTGATGGTTATTGCGCCCATACAACGTGACAAGGTCAATCAAGTGGACGTCATCGCGGCGAGCGGCCATCTCGCGGAGCGGCGGGGTGAAGCCGTGCTGGGAGAACAAGGCCAGAGCGGCATCGGCACTGTCATGGCCTTGAGAATCCAGAACGGTGCGGATGTGCTCCAGGCGTTCCAGGTCTTCCACGCCGCGGCGTCGGACGGTCGCCTTGGCCTCGCCGAGCAGAGCGATGCGCGCCTTGGGGGTGCGCGGCTTGTCGCCGGGGGTGAGGGCGACGACGTCGAGTTCGTGCTTGGCGCGTCCCTCGGTGTCGTGGATGTCGGTGGTGCCGACCGCTCCGGCGGTGATGCCGGCTTCGTCGGCGGCATAGAGCCGCACCCAGTCGCGGGCGAGTTCTTCGAAGTGGGGACCGAGGATCTGCGAGGCGAAGGTGGGGCCAGCCGCCTGCCACACCTGCTGGCCTTCGCGGCGCTCCAGCAGGTCGGTGTAGGGGACGGTGATCAGCTGGTTGAAGCGGATGATCGGGTCGGCCACGGTGATGGTGGGCTTGCGCTGGCGCAGCAGGTCGTCCTCGCGGCGCAGGTAACCGGAGGAGAGGAGGACGTCGAGGATGTGGGCGAGGGCGGTGCGTTCGCGTCCGATGAGTCCGCCGATCTTGCTGGGGGTGGTGGCTCCGGCCGCGACGGCGGAGAGGACCTCGTAGTAGACGACGCGGTTGGTGATACGCGGGTCCTCGCGGAGCAGGTACTCCGTCTCGTTGCGGGTGAACAGGCCGAGGTCGATGTCGAAGAGGTTGTCCACGACCCAGTCGCCGAAACCGTCGATACCGGCTGGCGGATCGTCTTGGACCAACTGCCGGTAGCCCGGGGCCCCGCCGAGGACCGCGTGCAGCTGGAAGGCCAGCTGCGGGTCGTCGATGCCCCACAGCGCGGCGGCCTGCCGGTAGCTGAAGGGGCCCAGCCGCATGTCCAGTACGGCACGGCCGCGCAGCGGTTTGGTGCCCGAGAGCAGCTCGTGCATCACCGACATCGCCGACCCGCACAGAATGAGGCGTCCGCCGGGTGCCCTGTCGGCCTGCGAGCTGTCGTACAGGTGCTGGAGCAGCGAGGGCAGCTGCGGGCTGTGGGTGAGCAGGTACGGGAATTCGTCGATCACGAGCAGCGGGGCGCCGCCGGCTTCGGCGCGCCGGGCCACCACCTGAAGCGCCGTGGCAAGGATCTGCTCCCAGTCATCGAGTCGGACGGCACTCTCGGGCAAGCCGGCGTGCCGCGCGATGGCGGCGCAGAACCGGCGCTGCGCCGCGCGCGTTCCCTCTTCCTGGACCGCCGTGATGTACAGGCCACCCGCAACATCGCACAGGGCACGCAGCAGGAAGGACTTGCCGTGACGGCGGCGCCCGGAGACCAACCCGATGCGCAGCGGCTGCCCTCCCCGCTCAAGGAAACGCACCAGCGCCGCCCACTGCGCGTCGCGGTCGAGCACATGCCCTGGTTTCTCCATGCTCGTCTCCAGATAGGCCCACACGAACCCTACGGGAATCAGTATAGCTTGGTTTATACGAAACTCGATGAGGCACGGCTATACCGTCCTGGACGCCGCTGCTGCGACTGGCCTACCTGGGAGTGACCAACGCGTTCGCGCTGCTGCGTCTGCTGCCGATGAGCGACAGAACCATCCTCGCCGGCCTGCTCCACCACCTCCCCAAAGACAGACTGCGGCACCTTCTACTGCTGGTCCGCCCCGCGACGGTGTTGCGCTGGCATCGTGAACTACTCAGGCGACGCCATGCCGCGACCTGCGCACCCAGGTGACGCGGACGCCCCCGCACCCTCCGGTCGATCCGAGCCCTGATCCTGCGCCTGGCCAGGGAGAACGCCGCGTAGGGGTACCACCGGATCCACGGCGAACTCGCAGCACTGGGGATCACGGTCGCCGCCTCCACCGTCTGGGAGATACTCCGCGAGCACGGCATCCCACCCGCACCCGAACGACAGAACACCACCTGGGCCGACTTCCTCCGCAGCCAGGCCAAAGCTCTACTCGCCTGCGATCGCTTCGAAGTCCGCACACTGACCGGAGCGCGCCTATACGTCTTCGCCGCCATCGAGCACACCACCCGGCGCATCCGGATCCTCGGCGCCACCGCACACCCCACCGCGGACTGGATCGTGCAGCTCGGACGCAACCTCCTCATGGACCTCGAAGACGCAGACAGCAAGACGAAGTTCCTGATCCGAGACGGGAAGTTCCCCGCCCTCTTCGATGCCGTCCTCAAGGACGCAGGAATCGACGTCGTCCTCAGCGGCATCCAGATCCCAAGAATGAACTCGATCATAGAAAGGTGGATACAGACCTGTCGCCGCGAGCTTCTGGACCGGACGTTGATCTGGAACCAGCGAAACCTCCTCCACGCCCTACGCGAGTTCGAGCAGTTCTACAACGGACACCGACCACACCAAGGCATCGCGAACGCCAGACCGCTACACCCCTTGCCCCCACCCATCGACGACCCGGACACGTTAGCCCGCCTCGACATACGCCGGCACGATCGCCTCGGCGGTATCCTCCACGAATACCGACATGCAGCGTGACCTGCACGGATGAGATTTCCGGCAAGGGCAGAGGCGGCGAGCAGCCCCGTGCGCGCGGGCCGGTGTCTGTACCGCGCCGGGTGCGCCCGCGGCGACGACGCGGGCGCCGAGTCGTCAGGCGGGCTGGACGGTGATTGTGCAGAGGCGCTTGGTGGCCCGGGTCAGGGCTACGTACAAGTCCCTTTCCCCACCGGGGCGGGCCGTGATGATTTCCTCGGGGTTCATGACGACGACCCCGTCGAATTCCAGGCCGCGTGCTTCGGACGCCGGCACGATGCGTGCGTGGTGAGCGATGCCCTGGGCCGTCAGCTCGCTCACCCTGGTGTCCGCGCAGATCACTCCCAGAAGCTCGCCCGGGTGCGCGGTGCTCTGGGCGCGGAGTTCCTGAACGACGGCGGTGACCAACCCGTCCGGAGGTGTGGTCACGGTGCGAGGGCTCTCACCGCTTCGCAGTGACCGTGTGGGCTTCTGGTCCGGAGCGATCCGCGTGAGCAGGTCCCGGACGCTCTCCAGGATCTCCTGCGTGGTGCGGTAGCTGACGGTCAGGTTGTGCAGTTTGAACCGCGGTCCGACGTGGGGGCTCAGTGCTTCCTTCCAGTCGCGTGCTGTCGCGACCGGGCCTGCCTGGGCGAAGTCACCCACCAGCGTCATCGCCCTTGCCGGGCAGCGGCGGACGATCATCCGCCACTGCATGGCGGTCAGTTCCTGCGCCTCGTCGACGACGACGTGCCCGTACGTCCGCTCGGGGGGGCCGTCGACCAGGCTCGCCGCCTCGTCCAGCAACGGCACATCGGCATCGGTCCACGGGTCGTCCGGACCGCGCAGCAGAAGGGACCGCTCCTGCGCCGTCAGGCGGGGCAGGCGCTCGGCGAGAGCGCCGGCGTTCGTCAGGAGCGCCTTCACGAGGTCACCGGGTACCAGCCGCGGCCACAACACCTCGACCGCTCGGTCGACGCCGGCGTCGTCGAGGAGATCGGCTCGGATGGCGTCCAGGTCCAGCTCGTGGACCGGACCCGAGTCGGCCGCACCTTCGGCACGGCGCTGGGCGGCTCCCGTGAACCGGTCGAGGTTCATGCCCGTCATCCTGGTGGCATCGGCGTCGATCTGCTCCAGGAGGTCGCCCATGTCTCGTTGCATCGCGTCGGTGACGGCGTCGACCAAGAGCTCCCTGAACACCTGGCGCGCGGGGTTGTGCCCCGGTGCGGCTGCCACGGCGGCGTCGCGTGCCGTGGCGACTTCCTCGCCGGACAGGTGAACCAGTTCCTGTCCGACCCGCACGGTGAAGTCACCGGCGGGGGCTTGGTGGACGCGCAGCAGGCCGGCCAAGGCGTCGGCGAGGTCGGAGCTGCCCTTGAGACGCGCCGTATCGAACGGGTCCACCGTGTCCGTGGACACTCCGGCCAGTTCCCGGCAGGTCGCCAGAACGACGTCGTTCTCTCCGAGCGAGGGAAGGACCTGGGAGATGTAGTCGAGGAACCGGGCGTTCGGGCCCACCACCAGGACACCCTCCTCCGCGGCGCGCGGGAACGCGTACAAGACATAGGCCGCCCGGTGCAGGGCGACTACCGTCTTGCCGGTGCCGGGCCCGCCCTGCACCACGGTCACCCCGCGGTGGGCGGAGCGGACGATCTCGTCCTGCTCGGCCTGCAGCGTCGCGACGGCCGCGTGCATCCTGCCCGTACGCCGTGCCGACAGAGCCTCGGTCAACGGGCCGTCCCCCACGACGTCCTCGTCGGTCGGGGCGGTCCCGTCCAGCAGTTCGTCGCTCACCGAGATGACCGTGCGCTCCTCGAGGCGCAGGTGCCGGCGCCGCCGCAGGTCCATCGGGTGGACCGGTGTCGCCTCGTAGAAGGGCCGCGCCGCGTTCGCGCGCCAGTCCACGAGCAGAGGCAGGTCATCCTCCTCCGTATGCAGTCCGATCCGCCCGATGCGCAGGGCCGTGCCATCCGTCCAGTCGATGCGCCCGAAGACCAGCCCCTTTTCGGCGCCCTCCAGCCGGCCGATTTCCTTGGCCAGACGCTCGGCGGCGATTTCTCTCTCGTATGCCTCACCGGCGCTTTCCGCCGGGGCCTTCAGCACACTCGCTCGGTGTGCTCGCGCCTCGGAAAGCCGCTCGGTGAGCAACTCATACAAGGAGGACACATAATCCCGCTCCGATTCAACCGCACGCACAGCGGGATCATTCATTTTCGACAACAGGGGGCTCCTTCGATTCGAGCCACACCATACGGTCAAAGTTCCCTAAAGATAAGTCTTGACTTACTTGGTGAAGCCATGGCCCTACGACTGAATCCATGACGGCTGACCGTATGGCGTATCATGCATTCCGCCGTTCCGTATATCGCCAATTGCGCTCCCGATGCCCGCCTGTCTTATGGGCGAGCCCGCCCTTGGATGCCGCCGATGTTTTGCCGCGCTCGGGAAAAGGGGGAAGATCCGGCGAGGCGACCGGCGCCATCGAGCTCACTGCCAGGAGGCATCTGGTCGCTTCGTCTGGAGACCCGACCGAGGAGACGAGCACAGAATGGGTTAAGCCCTCGACCGGTCCACCACTGCCCGACCCGTGCCGACGGCCCCATCTCAGGACCGCAGCACCACGCCGCCGTCGGTCGCGGCCGACCCAGAGAACGGATCGGTGAACTCTCACCCCGTTCGCCGCCGCGACGCCCGGCGGCAGGCCCGTCCGTGCCCGGACCATCCGACCCGGCCCCGCCCAACCTGGATCCGCCGATCTTCGGCCTCCGCGTCTTTGATGTCGTCAAAGGAACGAATGACGACAGGCGCGGCGGGCGTCCAATGAACCCGGGCTTTCCGGGGCCCGGCGGCGGCGCCGATCCAATCAGACCCGATGACGGCTGATGACAGGGTTTGCTGACAGCTAGGGTCGAATACGACCACCACAACGGGGAGCGGCATGGCCAACCTGGTCTACAAGCGGGCGTCGACCGACCAGCAGTCGACCGACCGCCAGAACCTGGTGCTGGACGAGGCCGGGATCGAGGCCCCGGTTGTCTTCGAGGAGCAGGCCGGGACCTCCAGCCGCCTTCACCCGCTGGAGCGGCCGAAGTTCGGCGAGCTGCTCGCGTACGCGCGGCCGGGCGACGCTGTGCACATCTCCGAGATGTTCCGCCTGGTGCGCGGCACCGGGCACATCCTCGACGTGCTCGACGTCCTGCACCGCGACCGCCTCGCCCTGCGCATCCACGATGGCGCGTTCTCCGCGATGGACCTCACCGCCCGCCACCCGCGTACCGGCGAGCTGCTGTCCACCGTGAAATTCATGGTGCAGACCCTCGCCGCCGCCGGCGAACTCCAGCGCGAACTGACCTACGACGGGCTGCGGGCCGCCGAGGCGAAGGGCAACAAGGGCGGGCGTCGCCCCGCCGTCCCAGCCACGAAGGCCGACGACGTGCGCACCGCGTACCTGGAAGGCCGCTCCATCGCCGCCCTCGCCCGCGACCATGACGTCAGCCGCGGCGCCATCCGTACCGCCGTCGCGGACCTCCTGCCCGAGTACACGGCCGTCGATCCGGGCGCCCCGGCCCCGGAACTGGCGGTCGCCCTCGACATGCCGGGCAAGGTCGCCGACTTCCTCCGCGCCGCCGAACTGGAGCCCGCCGAGCGCGCCACACTCGACCAGGGCATCACCGTATGACGCGGCCAGGGCTACACCCTGCGCGTCACCGCCGTCCTCGCGGTCCACCGGCGACTCCTCGACCTCTGCCAGGTCCTCGACGGCACCGCGGCGCTCCCGGCCCAGCGCAAGGCCCGCCGCGAGTACGAGAACCGCGTCAACGCACTCCCGGCTGCCAGCCTGCGTTGAGCTGACCGACCACCACACCCGCCAAGATCAAGAACTGGCGGCTTTTGGGCTTACCTCGGCGCTACCCCGTACCACGACGTGGCCGTGGGCACCGCCCGCAACGGCTGCACCTGAGGCCCCGCGCACGCATTTCCCGCCGTGCGCCCCGGAAAAGCCCCTTCCGGCCGGAAGGGGCTTTCGGCATTTCTGGATTGGCGCCAACAGCCGCTGTCCCGCTAGAATTTGGGCGGTTCCAAGAAAAGGGGAAGCAGTGGCAGTTCGCTTTGTGCAGGTTGCGGAAACAGAGAAGGACGAGGAAGGGGTTCAGGAAACCGTCACGCCCGTCGTCGTCAACGGACAGACGGTGGAAACGCGAATCTACGGACGTACAGTTATTCACTGCGATCTCGAACCCGCTATCACCGCGGACGTGCATTCGGTGGATATCTCCGTGCCCACCTGGGTCGAAGAGGAATACGAAACCGGGGAGCAGAACGAGGACGGCAGCAACACCATTGCCGTGCGGCAGGCCCTGAGGAATGAGCGCCGGACCGTGGACCTGGGCCCGGACGGACTGAAGGCCCTGCAAAAGGCGCTGAAGCCCTTCGCCGCGGCGTCCCGGCCCGCGGAGGAGCCCCCCGCCAAGAAGCGTGGCCGCCCCGCCAAGAAGGCGGCTCAGACCCCTCCGAGCGCGAGCTAGCCTCGATCTTGCATGACGGTCCGTCGGTTTTCGGCGGGCCGTTTTTGCTGTGGCGGCCGCGTGACACCGGCCCGGCGGATCGCGGCCGGGGTCTGGTAGCCCGTCAGCAGTCTGAGCGGGCCGGTGTTGGTCACGTCCAGGGCCCTCTCCAGGGCCGGGAACATGCTCAGCAGGGTGCCGCGCAGGCGGTTGACGACGCGGGTGCGGTCTTCGACCAGGTCGGTCCGGCGTCCGGTCAGCAGTTTGAGTTCGATGGTGGCTTCTTCGCCGGGCCGGATGGTCTTGCCCTCGCCGCGGTAGCCGTCGGAGGCCCGGTTGACCAGGCGGCCGGGGATGTAGAGGACCTCCTGGCCGTGGTTGACCAGCAGGGCCAGCAGCAGTGCGGGCTCGCCGCCGGTCATGTCGATGGCCCAGGTGACTGGACGGCCGTCGGCCAGGTCGAGGACGTCGCCGACTAATCGGCGGCCGAGTCGTCGTGGGGTGCTGGGCGGCCAAGCCTCCAGAGCCATGGAACGGCAGCAGCCTCATAGCCACACCCAGTACCCCTGGGCGACCCAACCCTACGAATGGCTCGATCAACCCGATCAAGAAGGTAGAGCCGCCTGACCAGCTCGGATGTAATAATCGGCACCCACACACCTGCCGACTGTCTCGCTACAGCGCCACAGAGCCCGATAGGGCGCTCACGCCCTGGGAGTGCCCCGTCTGCCGGCGGACGCCAAGGGGCATTACCTCGTCTTGACGCGGCAGGCACCTTGCGGCCGGGACACCCGAGCACCGGCTGCCTGCGGAAACACGCCGACCGAGGCCCTCAGCTTCCCCCCTGTCGCATGGGGAGCACGAGATCGTGCTCCCACCCCGAAAGGGGGGCGAGAGCCGACAAGGGGTTCTTGTACCTCTCGATGCAGAGAGCATCCGAATCGATCGGGTGATCTCAGGGGCCTGTGGAGCCGAGCGGGAAACAGTGCCCCGCCGCCCCTGCCCGGCAGGGCACGGAGACGCCGGAAGGCGACTGAAGTGTTCCCGCCGTCCGCCAGCCAAGTCCGGCGGACGGCCCCCGGGCGCCGATCGCGCGACAGCCCAGCCAGGTGCTTGTGGCGCGCATGATATACATGATAAATCATGTACGTGCACCAGGAGGGGGACGGGCGGATGGCCTCGGCTGAGGACAGCGAGCGCAAAGCCTCGTACGGTCCGGGAGGACGGGGGTTCTACGGTGCGGTGACCGTGAGCGAGCGGGGCCAGATCGTGGTGCCGGCGCTGGCGAGGCGTGATCTCGGCATCAAAGCGGGCGACAAGCTCCTGGTGCTCGGCGACCCCGAACACGGCATCGCGCTCATGAAGCTCGAACTGGTGATGCGACAGGGCTTCACTCCCCTCATCGAGCAGCTTCAGCGGGACAACACCACGTCAGATGACTCGGGGGACAAGGAATGAACGAGACATGAACGCCGTCATTCGCTGCCAGGACCTCACCAAGCGATACGGCGAGTTACGTGCCATCGACGGCGTCTCCCTTGAGGTACTGCAAGGCGAGATCTTCGGGATGATCGGCCCCAACGGCGCCGGCAAGACCACCCTCATGGAGTGCGTCGAGGGCCTGCGCACCCGCGACAGCGGCTCCGTCGAGGTCCTCGGTCTGGATCCTGAGCGCGACGCCCATGAGGTTCGCGAGCGCACCGGCCTGCAGCTCCAGACATCCGCGCTGCCGCCCCGCATCAAGGTCCGGGAGGCACTGGAGCTCTTCTCGTCCTTCTACCGCAAGCCGGGCAACTGGCAGCAGGTGCTGTCGCGGCTGGGGCTGGAGGACAAGGCCGACTCGTACGTCGAGAAGTTGTCGGGCGGTCAGCGGCAGCGGGTTTTCATCGCGCTGGCACTCGTCAACGACCCGGAGATCGTCTTCGTCGACGAGATCACCACCGGACTGGACCCGCAGGCCCGCCTCGCCGTGTGGGACGTGATCCGCGACATCCGCGACAGCGGCACCACCGTGTTCCTCACCACGCACTTCATGGAGGAGGCCGAGCGCCTCTGCGACCGCGTGGCGATCGTGGACCACGGCAAGATCATCGCGCTGGACACCGTGCCCCGGCTCATCGCCTCGCTCGATGAGGAGAGCAGCCTGATGTTCACGGTCGACGGCGAACCGCCGGTCGAAAGGCTGGAGGCGCTTGCAGCGGTCTCTCACGTCGAGCACACCGGGGGGCGGGTGGTGGTCCGCGGCGGCGGCCGCCGCTTCGCCGAGGAGGTCATGGGCGTGCTGGCCACCGCCGATCTGTCCGTGCAGGACTTCCGTTCCGAACAGCCCGATCTGGAGGACGTCTTCCTCTCCCTGACCGGCCGTCGCATGCGAGAGGAGGCGGCGAAGTGAGCACTGCCTTCCAGCGCCTCGTCAGCGTCCAGACGAAGCGGACGCTGCGCGAGCCCGCGAGCGTGTTCTTCATGGTTGCCTTCGCCCCGCTGTTCGTGCTCATCATGGGCGCGATCTTCGGCAACGATCCGCGGCCTGAATTCGACGACCGCGGCTTCATCGAGGCCAACCTGGTCAACTTCTCGTCGATCGTGATCGCCATCGCCAGCTTCGTGATCATTCCGGTCGACCTCGTCACCCAGCGGGACAACGGCGCCCTACGCCGCTTCCGCGCCACGCCCCTGCGTCCGGCCACCTACATCGCGGCCGACGTGGTAGTGCGGTTCGCTGTCCTGCTGCTGAGCCTGACCGTCATGCTCGTTCTGGGCATCGCGGTCTTCGACTCCGACGCTCAGGGCAGCATCACGAGCGTGATGGTGGTGCTCGTGCTCGGCATCCTCTCCTTCCTCGCGGTGGGCTACGCCCTGGCCGCCGCCCTCCCCTCCCCCGGCGCCGCCCAGGCAGTGGGCAATACGCTCACCTACCCGCTGATCATGCTCTCCGGCGGCGCGGTCCCCTTCGACACGCTGCCCGACGGGGTGCGGGACATTGCGCAGATCTCCCCGCTGACGCAGCTGACGGAGTGCCTGGGGAGCCTGTGGCGGGGCGAGAGCTGGTCGGAGAACTGGGTGCCGATCGCCGTGCTGGGAGGACTGCTCGTCGTGGCGACCGCGCTGGCGGCGCGGTTCTTCCGCTGGGAGTGACCCGGCGGCGCTCGTGACAGACGTGCGTACGGACATGAGTGTGGCCCGCGGCCTCCACGGCGGCGGGCCACACTCATGTCCGTCTCATGGAGGCGGTCACATCGCCATGCCGCCGTCGACGCAGATGACCTGGCCGGTGATGTAGGAGCTCTCGTCGCCTGCCAGGAAGGCGACGAGGCCGGCGACCTCCTCCGGGCGGCCGAAGCGGCGCATGGGTACCGGAGCCAGTCGGGCGGGGTCGTCCATCATGTGCTGGGTCATGTCGGTGGCGATGAGTCCCGGAGCGACGGCGTTGCAGCGGATGTTCCGCTCGGCCAGTTCCTTGGCGATCGACTTGGTCAGGCCGATCAGCCCGGCCTTGGCCGAGGCATAGTTGGCCTGGCCCGCGCTGCCGAAGACCCCGGCGACGGAGGAGATGTTGATGATCGAGCCGCTGCGCTGGCGGATGAAGCCGAAGTAGCAGCTCTTGATGAAGTTGAAGGCACCCTTGAGATTGGTGTTCAGGACCGTGTCGAAGTCCTCGTTCTTGATGGACGCCACCAGGCCGTCCCGGACGATGCCGGCGTTGTTGACCAGGATGTCGACCGGGCCCAGTTCGGCCGTGACCGCCTTGACGGTCTGGGCGACCCGGTCGGGGTCGGACACGTCGCAGCGGTACATCTGCCCGGAGCCGCCCAGTCTCTCGGCCTCCTGCCTGGTCTGCTTGGCGGCGGCCTCGTCGCCGAGGTAGACGACGGCAACCGTCGCACCCTCCTGGGCCAGCCGGAGCACCATGGCCCTTCCCAGGCCCCGGGAGCCACCGGTGACGACAGCCACTTTGCCGCTCAAGGGGCCGCTCACGAGCGGTTCTCCCCCGCGGCGACGATGCCGACGATGTCGCCGATGTTCTTGGCGTCGCCGAAGCTCACCATGGGCAGCGAGACGCCGGCCCGCTCCATGGTCTCGGTGATGATCTCGGCGATGTCGATGGAGTTGGCCCCCAGATCCCGCAGCCTGTCCTCCGGAACGATCCGGCTCACGTCGACACCCGGGACGATCTCCGCCAGGACGGATGTCAGAGTCGTGAAAATCTCTTCCTGGGTCATGCTCCTCTTTCTTCCTGCTCTCGTGTCGGGTGCCGCTTCCGCGGCTATGCGCCGTAGCGGCTCAGGAGAAGTTCCCTGACCTCGGGCTGGTGGAAGGTGACCTCGTGCATCGCCAGTTCCTTCTCGATCACCTCCGGGAGCTGCCGGCGCAGTTCCCCGACGAGGTGCTCCTTGAGCATCACGAGCGAACGGCGCGGCTTCTCGGCCAGATTCCCGGCCAGCTCCAGCGCCGCGGGCAGGACGTCCTTGCGGGGGCGCACCGGATACGGAACGCCCCGCTCGGCCAGTTCGGCCCCGCGGAAGGTACGGCCGGTGAGCAGGAACTCCTCGGCCAGCGCCAGACCCAGTTTCGCCGGGAAGACACGTGTCGACCCGAACCCCGGAGTGAAGCCGTACTTCATGAAATTCGCGGTGTAGATGCTCTCCCGGGAGAGGATCACGAAGTCGGCGAACAGCCCCATGGACAGACCGCCCCCGATGGCATGCCCCTGCATGGCGGAGATGACCGGAATCGGGCAGTCCAGGGGCAGGGAGTACGCGTTGGGGCGCCCCTCGGCCTGGAAGGTGGACGCCCCCGCCTGGATGTCCAGCAGCGCCTCACGGGTCCCGCCCGAGCAGAAGTAGTTGTCGTAGCCGGTCAGGATCAGCGCCCGGTACCGCTCGTCGGACCGGACCTGCTCGAATGCCTTCCCCAGCCCGGTGAGCAGGTCATCGGTGAAGGTGTTCTTGTGCTCCCGGTCCGCCATGACGACCAGGGCGACACCCGGGCGGGGTTCCGTCAGTGTGACGACGTCGCTCAGACCCACACGTACTCCCGGTGGAATTCGGTGACGCGCCCGAGGAGCAGGCGGTTCGTGCCCCTGATGGTGTCCAGTACCTCGGGGACGACGTCGTGCTGCAACTCGGCGTTCCGGGTACCGAACTCGATGACCTCGTTCTCCTTCATCAGCCGCAGGTACTGCTCGACGCTGAGCTCGTATCGGTCGTCGAGAAGCCGGTCGATGCCCAGCGCCCGCACACGTTCCTGGCCTTCCCGGGTGGCCACGCCGCTGTAGAACTCCGAGCAGCATCCGGAACCGTAGGAGAAAACCCCCAGCCGCCGGGGCGTGGAGAAGTCGCCGTGGGCGATGGTGGAGAGGATGTTGAGAAAGACCGTGCCGCCGAAGATGTTGCCGACCCGCCTGCAGTACTCCAGCCCGGGCAGCACTCGCCGCTCGAAGTCCGCCTCGATGGCGGGGGGCTTCGCCTTGCACATCCGGCGCATCATCGTGCGGTGGGCGCCCTTGACCATGCCGCCGAAGGGGGTGTGGAAGGAGAGGTAGTCGAACGTCGTGGCGTACTCGGCCCCCTCGACCTTCCGCTCGTACGCCCGGTACGCCGCCTCACAGCAGTCCAGGTAGGACATCAGCGACAGGTCGGCGTTGCCGGCCTCGCTGTCCGGCACGGGTCGGCAGGTGTCCATCACCTCGTAGCCGTACGTGCCGTTCGCCCCGACATCCACGCTGAAGATGTGCGGGGTGTCGCTGATCAGCATGGCCATCGCCCCCGCGCCCCCGCTGGGCTCGGCGAAGGACCAGTCCTCCTGCAACGCCTCGCCGGCGTCGGTCGCCTTGAAGCGAGCCATGTCCGTGGTCACCACCAGGCCTCTGGCCCCAGGGGAGACCTGTGAGAGCACGAAGTTCACCGCGGTCTGGAAGCCGGCGGTGCCCGAGTAGCAGGCGTTCTTCACCTCGAACAGCCGGCAGTTGCGATTCAGCTTCAGATAGTCGTGCACATAGGTGCTCAGCGACTTCCCGAAGTCGATGCCGGATTCGGTACAGGTGACCAGGACTTCGATGCGGTCCCGCTCCTCCTCGCTCAGCGCGTCCACGACCGGCTTGGCGGCGTTGACCGCGAACGACACCGGGTCCTCGAAGGGCAGGGCCACGGACTTCTCGCTCATGAGCAGGTTCTCGAACCGCTCGTTGTCCAGCCCCCGGTACCGGGCCAGGGACCGCACGTCGAGACAGGCCGAGCCGCCGTAGAAGTTGATCGCTTCGATGCCGGCCACGCGCCGTTCCATACCGTCTCTCCTCGTCTTCACATTCCCCTCGGTTTCCCGCTTCACGCCTGGCCCACCGCGCCCAGCAGTTCCTGACGGATGAGGGTCAGCAGCCGCCCCTGGGACTGGTGTGCGTCGATGAACTGGTGGTCACCGGCCATGGTGTGCAGGACGAAGGGACCGGTGGTCAGCCCCTCCCATCGTTTGGACTCCTCCGCGGCCACCCAGTCGTCGACGCCGTGGAAGGCCGTGACGGGGGCGGAGAAGGTTTCCTCCGGGTCGTGTGCGTACCGGTCGATGAGACGGCACGCCGCCAGCAACTGCGGCAGTGTCGCCCGGGTCTCCGTCTCGCCGTAGCTCCAGGCGTTCCGGTAGGCCCGGACGACGACCTCGACGGCCTCCGGGTCCTGCCGGATCTCCTCGTAGCCGGGGATCCGCGTCATGCCATGCTTGACCAGCTCATCCAGGATGTCCTGGATGCTCGGGTTGGGGCCGCTGGGCGCGGCGAAGCCCGAGACGAACGCCTTGACGAGCCGGGCGTCGGGGTTTCGGCCCAGACGGTGCGCCAGCCGGAAGGAGAACAGCGCCCCCCAGCTGTGTCCGAAGGTGGCGCAGGGGATGTCGAGCAGCTCCGGATCCACGACCCGTTCCATGGTCTTCATGAACGCGTCGATGTCGGCCGGCGGCCGCTCGTCCAGCCGCTTGGTGTCCATTCCCGGCAGCATGACCGCGCATACGTCGATCTCCGGGCCGAGCCGCTCCCGCCAGGCGTCGAACAGGTCGGCGTTGCGGTAGCCGTTGGGGAAACAGAACAGACGGACCTTCGCCTCCGGATGCGGCTGGTAGCGGTGGATCCAGTGCCCCGGGGTCAGGTGGTTGTCGTACGGCCTGGTCTGGGCCTCGCGTGGCAGCCCGGTGCCGCCGGGGAGCAGGTCGGCCAGGTGGTCGGCCAGATCGCGCAGGGTGTCGCTCTGGACCATGTCGGCGAAAGAGATGTCCACCGACAGCAGCGTGCCGGTCTTGTTGTAGAAGCGCAGACCGGTGATCGAGTCCAGACCGAAGTCGTGCATCGGCTGGTCCGGGTCCACCTGGTCGGGGGCCATCTCCAGGATGTGGGCCAGCAGCCGGCCGAGGTACTCCAGCAGCATCTCCCGCTTGCGCTCGGCGCCGGCGTAGCCGTAGCGCTGGAGGAAGTCCCGGTCCTCGTTCTCCTTCTCCAGGGTGGCGGCGTCCATCACGGCCATGAGCTCGCCGAGCTTCTGCTCGTCGAACTCCTTGAGCCGGATGCGCCCGACCGAGACCACGGTGGCCCCGGCCCCGTCGACCAGCCGGATGCTGCCGGCGATCTCCCGCCGCTCCTCGTCGTACTCGGGCATCGCCACGGCCGCGAAGAGCCCCTCGGCACCGGAGCGGGGTCCCACGACGACCTCGTCCATCTCGGCCACCATGTACTTCTGGCCGTCCGGGGTGCGCTCCAGCGCCACGTAGTTGCAGGTCTGGGCGCAGCCGTCAAGGACGCCGGGGTGGAAGCCCAGGGCGTGGTCGCGCCGCGCGGTCTCCCCCTCGGGCGCGGCGAAGCCGACGAGCACCTCGGTGTCCCCGCGCCACCAGGCGCCGTCGACGAGACGCACGGCTGGGCCGAAGAAGAAGCCCCGGTCGTGCTCCAGCGGCCGGTAGAACTCCTCGCGTGCCACGTGCCGCCCGGCGGCCCGCCGGGCGGCGGCCACGTCCAGCCGGTCGGCGACGGCGGCCTCGTCCACCGGGGCGATGGTGCCCCTTACGTTCAGGACCCACTGCGTGCCCGCGTCCTTGCTGTGGAACTGGAAGTCGAACGAGCCGTCGCCGTCATCGCGCGGGTCGAGGACGAGCAGCACCTCCTTGATCTTCTCGGCGAAGACCATGACGGGGGCCGTGAACCGCATGTCGCGGACGCGGCAGGGCCGGTCGCCGTGGCGCTCGGCCATCACCGCCCGCAGCATCTCCAGGTAGTAGCCGACGTGGACGACGCCTGAGTTGTCGACGAGCTCGGGGAAGTTGCGATGGGCGAAGGTGTAGAGGTACTGCTTCTGCCGGATCGGCAGGTCGATCTCCTCGCCCCGCAGCCCGTTGCGGCTGAGCCGCCCGGCCGTCCGGGCCGCCGGGTCCTCGGCAGCCCGATCAGAGGTGGCGTGGGACAGCCAGTGGCGGGCCGGTTCGAAGGGGTGGGTCGGCAGCATCAGCTTGCGCCGGCCCTGGCCCTCATAGTGTTTCTTCCAGGTCAACGCCGAGCCCAGGCACGACAGTCGGGCCAGCGCGCGCAGCAGCGAGTCCAGCGCGGGGCCGTCCTCGCCCAGGCGCAGCACCACGACGTCGTCGCGCTCCAGCACCGCCGCGGTGCGGGGGGCGCCCAGCTCGACGAAGAAGCGGTAGCCCTGCTCGTACAGCTCCCGCAGTCCCTCGTCGTAGCGGATCGGCGCGGTCAGAGCATGGTCGTGGAAGTCGGCGCGCAGCGCCTCCGGGTTGTGGCCGGCCTGGAGGGTGTGGGACGACTGGTAGCGGCTCCCGGGCTGCTGGTAGACCTCACTGCGGACGGCCTCCTGCCAGGAGGCCGCACCGGCCTGGTAGCCGGCCGAGGGCCAGGTGGTGTCCCGCTCCCAGGCGGTCTCGGCGCCGACGGCGGTGAGGGCCTCGGTGACCTGCTTCAGGTCCGAGGGCGCACCGGAGATCACGCGCTCGCCGGGTCCGTACACGGCCGACAGGTGTGCGTGGCCCCGCCAGTCCCGCATCACCCCCTCGAACGCCTCCCGTTCCAGCAGCACCCGGACGAAGGCGACCGGCTCACCGGAGCGCCGCGCCGCATCGAGCGCCAGGTGGTGACGGACCGCGGCGTCCAGGCTCAGCACGCCGGAGACCACCGCGGCGACCAGGGAGCCGGTGCGCTCGCCGAAGGAGATCTCGGGTACCACGCCGTAGGACTCCAGCAACCGGCACATGGCGTACTCGGCCGCGAACAGCCACGCCTGCGCCGTCTGCGGGGTCCCGGGCGTGGCGCCCTCGGTGGTGAACGCTTCGAGCTGCGGGCCGCAGACCTCCTCGAAGCGGGTCAGGCACTCGGCCAGCGCCTCGTGGCAGGCCGGAAAGGTCCCGGCCAGGCTCCGGGCGGTTGCGAAGGTCCGCGCCGCGTCGCCGCCGGTCTCGCCGTGGAAGAGGAAGGCGAGCTTGGGCCGGATCTTCTCGTCCGTGTGCGCGGCGTACGCCCGGCCGCCGGCGTGGGTGGTGAACAGGGTGCGCTTGGCGTTCCACCGGTCCCGGCCGTGGCTGCTGCCCAGGATCACCGAGGTGTCGGAGTAGAGGCTCCCCTTCTCCTCGTACGCCGCCAGCACGGCGTTGAGGCCCTCCCGCAGCTCCGCCGGGCCACTGCCGAGAAAGGCCGCGCGGTGGGTGAACGCGGCGCCGCAGGCGTTGGCCGTGTAGCACACGTCCTCGATCGGCAGTTCGGGGTGGCGCGTGAGATACGCGTCGAAGTGGCGGATCCGGCGGACCAGCTTCTCCTCGTCGGTGGCGCTGAGCGTGAGCAGCGAGGAGGTGAGCGCCGGGCGGGCCGGTCCCCCTCCGGCACCGAGGTCGGCCTGCGGCGCCTCGGAGAGGATCAGATGGGCGTTGGTGCCGCTGAAGCCGAAGGAGCTGATGGCGGCGTGGCGCGGCCGGTCGGGGGTGGCAGGCCAGGGCCGGGTGGTCTTCGGGAAGTCGAAGGACCCGCTCAGCGGCTTGATCCGCGGGTTGAGATCGCCCAGCCCGGCGATGGCTGGGATCCGGCCGTGGTGCAGGCACAACGCGGTCTTGATCAGGCCGGCGATGCCGGCTCCGGCCTCCAGATGGCCGATGTTCGCCTTCAGCGCACCCAGTGTCAGCCGGCGGGAATCGTGGCCGTAGACCTGGTGGATGGCGTCGATCTCGATCGGATCGCCCAGCAGGGTACCGGTGCCGTGGGTCTCCAGGTAGTCGACGTCCTCGGGGGCCACCCCGGCGTTCTCCAGGGCCCTGGTCAGCACGGCCTTCTGGGCCCGGCCGTTGGGCATCGTCAGCCCGCTGCTCTCGCCGTCGTTGTTGACCGCGCCGCCGCGGATCAGGGCGTAGACGGTGTCGCCGTCCCTCTGGGCGTTCGACAGGCGCTTGAGCACCACCACTCCGACGCCCTCGCCGCGGCCGTAGCCGTCCGCGGTGGCGTCGAAGGGCTTGGACCGCCCGTCCGGGGCGAGGGCGTTCATCATGCACAGCGAGGACATCACGCCCGGGGACAGCATCATGCTCACGCCGCCGGCCAGTGCCATGTCGCACTCGCCGCGCCGCAGCGCGTCCACCGCCAGCTGGGGGGCGACCAGGGAGGAGGAGCAGGCGGTGTCCACGGACAGGGCGGGACCGGTCCAGCCGAACGCGTAGGACACCCGCCCGGAGGCGATGCTGGAGGTCGTGCCGGTGCCGATGTACTCGTTCACCCCGGTGGAGTCGCGGACCAGCTGTGCGTACTCGGAGTTGCCGGACATCCCGATGAACACGCCCGTCGAGCTGCCGCGCAGCTCCTCCGGGTGCTGGCCGGCGTTCTCCAGCGCCTCCCAGCAGACCTCCAGCAGCTGGCGCTGCTGGGGGTCCATGGCGTTGGCCTCCAGCGGGGAGATCTTGAAGAACCGTGCGTCGAAGGCCGCTACGTCGTTCTTCAGGAAGTTGCTCTGCCGTACGTACATCTTCCCGGGCCGGCCGGGCGTGGGGTCGTAGTGGTCCTGGACCGGCCAGCGGTCCTCGGGGATGTCCCGGACCCCGATGCCGCCCTCGCACAGGAAATCCCAGAACCGCTCGGGAGTGTCACAGCCCCCGGGGAAGCGGCAGGCCAGGCCGACCACCGCGATGGGCTCCCGGGCCGCTCCACGGGCCTCCTCCAGCTGGCGGCGCAGGTTCTGGATCGTCAGGACCGACTGTTTCAGCACCTCGCTGGTGTTGTTCTTCGCCTGCTCACTCATGAAACGTCAGCCCCCTCGTTCTCACTCAGCTCGATTTCCTTCCGCAGGAGGGCGACGAGATCCTCCTCGCCCATGCCGTCGATGCCGGGCCGCGCGTCGGCCGACGGCTCGGCGGGCCGCTCGTCCCGCCGCTCGCCCGGCGGCTCGATGGGCAGGGTCGCCCCGATGTCGCTCTCGGGGACGCCCAGCATGCGAGCGATCTTCACGATGTCGCCTTTGACCGTGATGGCCTGCGGATACGCCAGGCCGGCGGCGGCGCGCAGGGCCAGCCAGCCCTCGGGGCCGTCGAACACGACGGTGCCCAGCTTGTTGCGCATCCAGGTGAGGATCGCGTCGCTGGTCTCCATGCCGCCACCGCGCCAGAACGACCAGTTCAGCGAGAGCGTGTGCCCGGCGCGCTCGCCGCGCTCGCGCAGCTTCTCGCGGTACTCGGCGAAGGCGTCCAGGTAGCCGTTGGCGAAGCAGTAGTCGCTCTGCCCGAAGTTGCCCAGCACCGCCGCCAGCGAGGAGAACATCACGAAGCACTCCAGCGGCTCGTCCCGCAGCGCCTCGTCGAGGTACCGGGTGCCGAAGACCTTGGCCCGGAAGACCTCCGCCATCTCCTCGGGGCGCTTGTGCTCGATGGACCCGTCCCGCACCGCCCCGGCCGAATGGATCACGCCGGTGACGGGACCGAAGCGGGAGCGCACCCGGGCGACCAGGTCCATGACCGCCTGCCGGTCCCCGATGTCGGCCCGCAGGTAGACCGCCTCGCCCCCGCCCCGGCTCCAGGACGCCAGCTCCGCCAGCCGCTCAGGGTCTGCCTCCCGCCGGCCGACCAGGACCACCTTGGCCTGGTGTTCCCGGCACAGATAGCGGGCGAACAGGCCGGCCAGGCCCCCGGGGCCGCCGGTGACGAGGTAGACGCCGCCGGTGCCGAACCGGGACCGGGAGGCCTCGATCCGCTCGGCCGGGACGGGGCGGAAGCACCGGGTCCAGCGGCGCGTGCCGTCGTGCCGCAGCTCCACGTCCTGGTCCGGCCGGCCGAACTCCGCCATCAGGGCGGCGGCCATCCGTGCCCGGCTGAGGTTGGACCGGGTGAACTCGACCGTCTTGTAGACCAGCAGCGGGTTCTCCATGCGGGCGGCCCGCATGAAGCCGCCGATGCCCCGGTTCTCCGGCGCCGCCACGCCGCTCCTGGTCGCCGAGGCGTACAGCAGCCGGACCCGCCGCCCGGGCAGTCTGGCCAGCACGGCCTGGGTGAGGGCGGTCAGGGAGTAGACCCCGTGGCGCAGGCCGGCTTCGATCCGGTCGGGGGCGGGCTCGGAGCCGGTGGCCGACCAGCAGTGGATGATCCGGTCCACGGTGACACCGCGGTCGGCCAATGTCTCCAGCAGGGTCTCGTAGCCGGCCCGGTCCAGGGGGTCGAGCGTGAACTCGTCCTGGCCGCTGACCCGTAGTCCGCGGTCGCCGGGGCGCACCAGCACCACGTGTTCCGGCCGCCGGTCGGCGGGGAGGCCGGCCAGGGCCGAGCGCAGCCGGTCGCCGGTGTCGAACAGCAGGACCGCGCCGCCGGCCGGGGCCGCGGCGGGGGCATCGGTCTCGGCCCAGTCCCGGGTGAAGAGCCAGACCGGCGCGACGTCGTCGTCCCCCGTGGTCCCGGTCTCCCCCGCGTCCGCCCCCGGCTGCGCGCCGCGCTCCAGGCTCGGCAGGCCCAGGAGGTACTCGGCGACCTCCCGGATCGTCGGATAGTTGAAGAAGAGCTGCAGATCCAGGTCCTGGCCGAAGAGCCGCTCCAGCAGGTTGTGCGTCTGCGTCGAGGTGATGGAGTCCATACCCAGCTCGAAGAAGCCCCGGTCCGTCTCGGGCAGCCGGCCCTCGGCGAAGCCCAGCAGGTCGGCGACCCGGTGCTGGAGGTACTCGGTCATCAGTCCCGGGCGTTCGTTGGGGAACGCCTTTGCCAGCCGGCCCAGGAACTCCCGGTCCACGCCACCGGTGTCCGCGTCGGCACCAGTGGGCGGCACGCCGGCCGGTGCCGCCGGGGCCCGCTCGTGACCGATGGCCCGGACCGGGGCCTGATACAGCCAGTGGGTGTCCTTCTGGAAGGGATAGCCGGGCAGGGAGACCCGGTGGCCCGGGTGCTCCTCCCACCATGCGTCGAAGCGCACGTCCTCCCCGCGGACCCACCGCCTGCCCACCTCGTCGAGTCGGTCCTCCGCGGTGGCCGTCCGCCCGTCGGCCACGAACGCCTTGAGCTGTCCGGCGAGTTCGGCGTGGTCCGAGGCGACGAAGGCGGCGCGGCACGGCAGCGCCCGGCGGCCGGTCTGAAGCGTGAACGCCACGTCGGACAGGTCCGGCAGCGCCTGGGGCCCGCCGTTCCCCTCCAGAAATGCGTGCAGTCCGGCGGCGTGGCGCACCAGGGCTTCGGGGCTACGGGCGGACAACGGGATCAGCCACGGCCCCGGGGCGCCCGGCTGGAGGCGCGGCGGCGCGGTGTACTCCTCCAGCACCACATGGACGTTGACGCCGCCCACTCCGAAGGAGCTGACGCCGGCGCGCCGCGGCTGCCCCTGCGGCGGCTGCCAGGGCTCGTTGTCCAGCTGGACCCGGAAGGGGGTGCGCGCGAAGTCGATCTGCGGATTGAGTCGTTCGGAGTTCAGCCGGCTGGGGAAGAGCCGCCGCTGTCGCATCTGGAGGATGACCTTGGTGACCTGGGAGATGCCGGCTGCGGCCTCCAGATGACCGATGTTGGACTTCACCGAGCCGATCGCGCAGTGCCGCCCGTCGTCGGGGAAGCCGTCGAACGCGGTGGTCAGCGCCTCGATCTCGATGCTGTCCCCGAGGGAGGTGCCGGTGCCGTGCGCCTCCAGGTAGCTGACACCGCCCGGTTCGACACCGGCCCTCGCCAGGGCGGCCCGGACCACCTCCGCCTGGGCGACCGGGTTGGGTACGGTGTAGCCGTTGGTCTTGCCGCCGTGGTTGACGGCGGTGCCTTTGATGACGCCGTAGATGTGGTCGCCGTCCGCTTCGGCCTGCCGCAGCGGCTTGAGGAGCACCGCGCCCACGCCCTCGCCCGGCACATAGCCGTTGCCGCCCTCCCCGAAGCTCTTGCAGTGGCCTTCCGGGGAGAGGAAGTTGAACATGCCGAGCGTCAGGTACTTGGCGGGGTGCAGGCTGAGGTTCACCCCTCCCGCGATGGCGACCTCGCACTCCCCGTGGCGCAGCGCCTCGCAGGCCAGGTGGACGGCGTAGAGGGAGGATGAGCAGGCCGTGTCGACGACGAGGCTGGGGCCGCGCAGGTTCAGCAGGTAGGAGACGCGGTTGGCCACCGAGTACAGCTGCGAGTCGATCGGCACGTCCTTCCCGGCGGCCAGGTCCGCCGCGCCGTACAGCCCGTACTCGTTGAAGGTGACACCGGCGTAGACGGCGACGTTCCCGCGCCGGTCGCCCGCGTCCGGATCCGCGAGGGTCTCCGGCGTGTGCCCCGCGTCCTCCAGGCAGTGCCAGACGGCCTGGACGAACAGCCGCTCCTGCGGGTCCATGTAGGCGGCGGCGTTGGGGGAGAGATTGAAGAACGCGGGGTCGAAGCCCAGCGCGTCGTCGAGAAATCCGCCCCGGCGGCACGCTATGTCCGGGTAGTCGCGGTGGTCCCAGCGTTCGGCGGGGATCTCGGTGACGCAGTCCCGCCCGGCGGCCAGGTTGGCCGCGAACTCCGCGAGGGTCGGCGCCTGCGGGTAGCGGCCGCTGAGGCCGATGACGGCGATGTCGCCGGTGACGGTGGCCTCGTCGGCGTCCACGGGAGCCTGGGCGGAGGACACCGGTACGCCGGGTTCCGGGGCGGCGGGCCCGGCCCGCTCCCGGCCGCTCGGCACCTGCTCGCGGCGGGTGGCGGCCAGGTGGCGTGCCAGCGACTCCAGGTCCTTGTAGGTGAAGAGCAGGGAGGCGGGAAGCGAGCCGTAGCTCCGCTCCAGGGCCCGGTTGAGCCGGGTGACGCGGATGGAGTCGATGCCGTAGTCCTCGAACGGCGTATGCGCCTTCAGCCTGCCGACGGGAATCTTCAGCTCTTCCGAGAAGCAGCGCTTGAGGTCGTCGAGGACAGCGGCGTAGCGGTCTCCGTCACCGTCCGGCCGCGCCGCCGGGGGCGTCGGAGACGCCGTGGCGCGGACCGCCGGCTTCGCCGGGGCGGCCGGCCCGGCGGGCGTCGCGGGCAGCGCCGTGGCGGGGACCAGGGGCTCGTCCGGGCCGACCGGGAGGATCCAGTGGACCTCGCGGGCGAAGGGGTAGGTCGGCAGGGGCAGCCGGTGGGGCCGGCGGTGGTCCCAGGCGGCCGACCAGTCCACCTCGGCGCCCATGACCCACATCTCGGCGGCTTCGTCCAGCCGCTCTTCGGCGAGCAGTTGCCGCGTGTACTGATGGGTCAGGTCGTGCCGCAGCAGCGAGTGCAGCCTGCGGTCGTGGTCGTCGGCCGAGCCGTACCACACGCCGGGCGCGTCCGCATGTCGGTCGAGGTAGGCGCGCAGCCCCTGCCGTAGTCCGCCCAGGTCGGCGGCGCGGACGGCCAGGCGTTCGGCCATCGCCTCCCGACCGGTCTGGAGGGTGAACGCCAGGTCGGCCGGGGGCGGCGCCGGTGCCGCGGCGGCGGGTCGCGGAGTGGTCTCGGGGGTGGTCTGCGGGCCGTACGGCCGGGCCAGGTGGGCGGCCGTACGCGAGACGGTGGGCTGCTCGTGCAGCACCTCCACCGGGAAGCTCAGCCCCAGGCGTTCCTGCAGCCGCTCGTGGCAGGCGACCAGTTCGTAGGCTCCCACCCCCTGGTCGGTGTACGGCTCGTCGTCGTCGATGTCGGCGGGCCGCAGGCCGAGCGCGGCGGCGACCTCGGCGCGGAGGCCCTCGCGCACGCCGTCCTCCGTCACAGCCGCGTCGGCGTCCGGCGCCTCGGCGGCGGTGGGGACGGGAAGGGCCGGGCCGACGTGGCGGTCCAGGTGGGACAGCAGCCGCCGGGCGGCGGCCGTCAGGCTCTCCGCGTGTCGTGCGGAGAGCACGAAGAGCTGCTGCCGTCCCTCGTCGCCGGCGTTCCCGGACTCAGTCGCCGGCGCCTCTTCGAGGACGAGGTGGGCGTTGGTGCCGCCCGCGCCGAAGGCGCTGATCGCCGCGCGCCGGGGCAGGCTCCGGCCGTCGGGCCCCACCGGCGGCGTCCAGTCGCGCAGCCGCCGCTGGACGGAGAAGGGGGTGTCCTCGAAGTCGATCAGCGGGTTCAGCGTCGTGGTGTGCAGCGAGGGCACGAGCTGCCGGTGCCGCATCTGCAGGATGACCTTGGTCAGGGCGGCGACCCCGGCAGCGGACTCCAGGTGGCCGATGTTCGACTTCACCGAACCGATGGCGCAGAACTGCCGGTCCTGGGTGGCGCGGCGGTAGGCCCTGGTCAAGGCGGTGATCTCGATGGGGTCGCCCAGCGAGGTGCCGGTGCCGTGCGCCTCGACGTAGGAGATGCTGCGCGGGTCGACCCGCGCCTGGTCGAGCGCCTCGCTGATCACCTCGGCCTGGGCCTGCGGGTTGGGCACGGTGTACCCGCTGGTCCGCCCGCCCGCGTTGACGGCCGAGCCCTTGATGACGGCGTGGACGTGGTCGCCGTCGGCCAGCGCCTTGCGCAGCGGCTTGAGCATCACGGCGCCGACGCCCTCGCCGGGGACGTAGCCGTCGCCGCCCGCGCCGAAGGCGCGGCAGCGGCCGTCGGCGGACAGGAAACCGCCCTGGGACAGCTGGACGTACTTGGACGGGTGGACCATCACATTGACCCCGCCGACCAGGGCCAGTTCGCACTCGCCGCCGCGGATGGCGGTGCAGGCCTGATGGACGGCGACCAGGGAGGACGAGCACATGGTGTCGATCGTCATGCTGGGGCCGCGGAAGTCGAAGAAATACGAGACGCGGTTGGCCACGGAGGCGTACGAGGAGTTGCCGTTGAGCCAGCCGCCGTGCTTGTCCGTGGCCAGCAGTTGGTAGAGGCCGAACATGACTCCGGCAAAGACGCCGACCTTCTTCCCCTCGAGCGAGCCCGGCGCGTAGCCGGCGTCCTCGATGGCCTGCCAGGACGTCTCCAGGAACAAGCGCTCCTGCGGGTCCAGGTACTCGGCCTCCACGGGGGAGATGCTGAAGAAGAGCGGGTCGAAGAGCTCCACGCCGTCGAGGAAGCCGCCCCACTTGCTGTAGGACTTGCCCGGCTTGCCCTTCTCCGGGTCGAAGTAGGGGGTGTGGTCCCAGCGGCGTGGCGGGATCTCGGTGACGCAGTCCGTACCGTTCCGCAGGTTCTCCCAGAAGGCGTCCAGGTCGGCGGCGCTCGGATAGCGGCCGGCCAGGCCGATGACGGCGATGTCCTGGTCGAAGTCGCGCTCCCGCTCGACGGATGGGGGAAGCCCGGCCGCCGGCCGGTCGGCCCGGCCGCGCGCCTGGAGCAGGGCCCATTTGCCGGACAGCGACTTGCCTGACAGCGACGTGGCGGCGGGGGGCGGGTCGGGATTCGCCCAGGGGGTCGCGGGGGTCTCGGGGGTCGCGGTCGCCGCCGGGCCGAGGCGGGCGCGCAGCTGTGGTCCCTTGGTGCGGACCAGATGGGCGGTGAGCTCGTCGATGCTGTCGTACTCGAAGAACAACGTCTTGGCGAGCGGACCCAGTTCGCCCTCCAGCTCCTGGGTCATCCCGATGATCATGACGGACTCGACCCCGTACCGGCCGAACGAGGCGTCCGTCCTGATCTCGGAGGGGGGCAGCTTGGTGAACCGGGACACCAGCCGGAGCAGGTGGTCCCGCGCCCTGGTGCGCAGCGCCGGGTCGGCGTCCTCGCTCGCCCGGTCCGGCGCCGCCTCCTCCTGCCGCCCGCGCGGCTCGGCGCGGCCGGGGCCGGACTCCAGCAGCTCCCAGGTGCGCGGCTCGCCCTTGACCACCACCACGTGCGGCGCGTCGCAGGCCAGCGCCGCGCGGAACGCGGCGACGCCCTCAGCCGTCCTCAGCGGGTGCAGGCCGAGATGGGCCCTGGCCCGGTCCTCGGACCCCTCGGCGGCGCGCATGGCGCCGCCCTCCTCCCACAGCGGCCAGCCGACGGCCAGGGTCCTGCCGGAGCGCAGCCCGCGCCGCCGCAGTGTCTCGCGCCGGCGGGCGTAGTGGTCCTGGTACGCGTTGGCGAAGCCGTAGTCGGCCTGGCCGAGGTTGCCGATCGTGCCGGCCAGCGACGAGAAGAGCACGAAGAAGTCCAGCGGCTCCTCGCGCAGCGCCTCGTCCAGCAGCTCCGTGCCGCGGACCTTGGCGGCGAGCACGGCCGCCGCCTCCTCGCGGGTCTTCTTCAGCAGGAACGAGTCCCGGAGCACGCCCGCGGAGTGGATGACGCCGGTCAGCGGTCCGAAGGCGCTCCGGGCCTCGCGCACCAGCGTGGCCACCCCGTCGGACGTGCTGACGTCGGCCGGGACGTACCGCGCCTGCGCGCCGCAGCGGGCCAGTCCGGCCAGGGCGGCGCGCCCCCGGTCCGCCGGCGGGCGGCGGCCGGTGAGCAGCAGCCGGACCGGGGCCTGCCGGGCCAGCTCCCGGGCGAAGACGAGGCCGAGGCCGCCCAGGCCGCCGGTGACGAGATACGTCCCGCCCGGGTGCACCGGGAGGGGGCCGGGCTCGGCGTCCGGCGGCGTGGCCAGGGCGCGCAGGCGCCGTACGGCACGGCTCCCGCCGTCGTAGCGGACCTCCACCGCCTCGTCCTGCCGGTCGAACTCCGCCAGCAGCGTGGCGGCTGCGGCCTCGGCCGGTCGCGGGGTCAGGGCCACGCTGCGATAGCGGAAGGTGGGCTTCTCCAGCCGGACGGTCCGGGCGAAGGCTCCGACGGCGGCGTACTCCGGCCCGGGGCCCCTCCCGTCGCCCCCGTCCTCGGCGAAGGCGTGGATGAGCCTGATGTCCTGCTCCGGCCGCTCCCGCAGCAGCACCTGGGTCACCTCATGCAGAAGGAAGTACTCCCGCTCGGCGGCCTCGGCGGTCCTCGGGTCGCCCAGCTCCACCGCGGGCCCGCGCCAGATGAGGATCCGGTCGGGTAACGACCCCTGCCGCACCGCTCGGGCCAGCCGGTCCGCCGTGCGCACCACGTCGAGCGTGGCGTCGGCGTCGTGGTGCGCCAGCGCCCGGCGGAAGCCCTGCTCGACGTCGTCCTCCGTGGTGAACAGCAGGATGCGGCCGCCCGCGCGCGGGGCGGGGCCCCCCGTGTCGTGCGGCTCACGGACGGGCTGCCACTCTGGGGTCCAGTACCGGACATGCTCGGTCATATCCTCATTCACCTGTTCTCGGCCCCCGTCCAGAACGACTTCAGGGCGTAGTCCTTCACGACGACGAGGGCGTTGCCGGCCAGGTCGGTCAGGGTGATGTCGAAGCGGTCGATCGCGGTCCGGCCGGACCCCGGGTCGCCGGTGCGGCGCAGGTGCGCGACGCACTCCTCGGGCAGCGGCCCGCGGATGTCGACGCCCGCGATGGAGAACGGCAGGAACAGCCGGTGGTGGCCGGCTGCGCCGTCCGGGTCTCCCATGAGGGCGACGACGGCCTGGAAGGCGCCGTTGACCAGCGCGGGGTGCAAAACGTCCGCGCCGTCCCGGTCGGCCGAGGGCGGCAACGCGAGGTGGACCACCGCCTCGCCGTCCCGGAACAGCACCTCCTCGATCACCTGGAACTCCGGCCCGTTGTCCAGGCCGACGGCGGCCATGGCCGCGTAGCCGACGGCACCGGAGAGTTTGCGGTCGCAGTCGGCGATGATGCCGGAGAGGTCCAGCGGCCGCGCCCCGCCGGACGGCTCCGCCGGCCCGGCCGCCAGGTCGATCCAGGCCTCCATGCAGACGCGCGCGTCTCCCGGCCCTTCGTCGAGGCCGACGTGGACCCGGACGGAATCCCCTTCCGGAAAGAGCCGCACCGTCACCTCGACCGGTTCCTCGCCCACCTCGACGGGGTGCCGCCACAGCACGTCCCGGACGGACCACACGTCCTGCTCCAGGCTGAGCGCCCCGGCCAGGCGCGCCATCTCCAGGGACACGGACCCGGGCAGCACCTTCTCGCCGCCGACGCGATGGCCGTCGAGGAAGGGCTCGCGGCCGGTGAACGTCGCGGTGAAGCGCTGCTCGAAGAGGGAGGAGCGGTTCTGGTGCAGCAGCGGGTGGATGCGCGGTGCGGTCGGCGCGGTCCCCGGGGACGTCAGGGGTGTCGCCGCGTCCCGGGAGGGCATCCAGTGCCGTTGGCGGGCGAACGGGTAGGCCGGAAGGCTGACACGGATCCGGGTCCCGGGCGGGGCGAGGGCCTCCCAGTCCAGGTCCTGGCCGCCCACCCACAGGTCGAGCAGGCCGCCGTACTCCCCCGCCGCGTACCGGGCGCGGACCTCTTGGGCCGCGCGCCCGCGCGGTGGCGGAACGGGCGTCGGGACATGGCCCCGGTACCGCATCTGACGCCCGGCCAGGAAGTCGGCCAAGCCGGTTTCGAGGCCGTCCTGCGAGTCGACGACGAAACCGAGCCGTTCCTCGAACGCGTCGCGGCCCACTTGGAGCGTGTAGGCGACGTCGGCCAGCTCCGCGGCGGTGAGGCGGCGTCCCCGCAGCCCGTCCAGCAGGCGTTCGGCGACGCCGCGCAGCTGCTCCTCACGCCGTGCCGAGAGCATGACCGGGACCGGCCCACCCGCGCCGACGGCGTTCGGCCGCGCGGGTCCCCGGTATTCGGCGATCACCACGTGGGCGTTGGTGCCGCCCGCGCCGAAGCCGGAGATCCCGGCGACGCGCGGCCGCCCCGGCGGCGCCTCCCACGGGGTCACCTCCTGGGGCACGGTGAACGGGGTGGCCGCGAAGTCGATCTCCGGGTTCGGCTCCGCCGAGTGCAGCGACGGTGCGATCTCCCGGTGCCGCAGTTGCAGCAGCACCTTGCTGACCCCGGCGATCCCGGCGGCGCTCTCGCAGTGGCCAATGTTCGACTTGGCCGAGCCGAGGTAGCAGCGCCGTGCCCGAGCCGCGTCGGTCCCGAACACCTTGGTCAGCGCGGAGACCTCGATCGGGTCGCCCAGCCGGGTGCCGGTGCCGTGGGCCTCCACATAGGAGACGTCGCGGGGATCGACACCCGCCCGCTCCAGGGCGCGCCGGATCACCGCCGTCTGGGCGTGCGGGTTGGGGACGGTGTAGCCGTTGGTCTTCCCGTCGTGGCTGACCGCGGTGCCCTTGATGACGCCGTAGATGTGGTCGCCGTCCGCCTCCGCCCGGGCCAGGGGCTTCAGCAGTACGGCGCCCACGCCCTCGCCGGGGACGTAGCCGTCGCCGCCGCTGCCGAACGACTCGCACCGGCCGCGGGTCGACGCGAAGTGGTTCTTGCCCAGCATCAGGAACTTGCTGGGGTGCAGGGAGAGGTTGACTCCACCGGCGATCGCCGCCTCGCACTCCCCGGCTCGCAGGCTCTGGGCGGCCAGGTGGATGGCGACCAGGGACGAGGAGCACATGGTGTCCACGGCCAGGCTCGGCCCGTGGAGGCCGTAGTGGTACGAGACGCGGTTCGCGATGGAGGCCGCGCTGCCGTTCAGGGTGATCATCTCGCCCCGCAACTGCCGCTGGGCCGCGTACAGCTGGTACTCCTCGTACATCACGCCCACATACACCCCGACGTCCCGGCCAGCCAGCGAGCGCCGGCTGTAGCCGGCGTCCTCCAGGGTGTGGTGGACGCATTCCAGGAAGATCCGCTCCTGGGGGTCCATGACCTCGGCCTCGCCGGGCGAGATGTTGAAGAACAGCGAGTCGAAGCAGACCGCGTCCTCGATGAACCCGCCCCACCGGGCATAGGTCCGGTCCTGCCGGCCCGGCTCGGGGCTGTGGTAGAGGGCGTGGTCCCACCGGTCGTCGGGGATCTCCGTGACACAGTCCCGGCCCCGGCGCAGGTTCGCCCAGAACGCCGCCATGTCCTCGGCCTGCGGATAGCGCCCGGCCAGGCCGACGATGGCGATGTCGAGGCTGCCGGTGGCCTCGGGTACGGCGGGGGTACCGGAGGCGCCAGAGGCACCGCCGCGGGTCCACAGCGGGGACCAGCCGGCGGGCGGCAGTGCGGGGTCGCTTTCGGGCATCGCCGGGGCGGCCTGGGCCGGGGCCGCCGTGCGCGGCCCCACCAGCTCCGCGACCTGCTGCGGATGGCTCCGGCACAGCGCGCGGGCCAACTCCATCACGGTCTGGTTCTCGAAGAAGATCGTCTTCGGCAGAGGCCCGAAGCTCCGCTCCAGCTGCTGGGTGAGGTTGATGATGACGACCGAGTCGATGCCGTAGTTCTCCAGCGGGACATGGGCGTCCACGCGCCCGGCGTCAAGCCTGATCTCCTCGGCGATGACGTCTTTCAGGACGGCGGCCAGCAGCTCGGCCCGGTCCGTCGGCTCCTGCTCACGCTCACTCTCGTCCGGTCGGCTCGCCACGGCTCGCTCCGGCGCGCGGACCGGGGTGTTGCCGGTCTGCGCCCGCAGGTAGGCGCGCAGTTTGGCGGGGTCGCCGACGAGTGGCAGGACCTGGCTCTCCCCGCTGGCCACGCAGGCCGCGAGCGCGCCCAGGCCGGTGGCCCGGTCCAGCACGGCCAGCCCCGCGGTGTCGGCCGCCGCCCGCGTCCGCTCCGCGCTCAGCCCCATCCCGCCGTCCTGCCACAGCTGCCAGTTGACGGACAGCGTCCGCCCGTGGCGCTCGCCTCGGGCCACCAGCTCCTCGCGGTGGGCGGCGTAGTGGTCCATGAAGGCGTTCCCGGCCGCGTAGTCGGCCTGGCCGACGTTGCCCAGGGCACCGGCCACGGAGGAGAAGAGCAGGAAGAACTCCAGTGGCAGGTGGGCGGTGGCCTCGTCGAGGGCGACCAGCCCGGCCGACTTGGGCGCCAGCACCGCCCGGGCGTCCTCCGCCGTCTTCCCCGTGAGCATGCGGTCCCGCGTGACCCCGGCACAGTGCAGGATTCCGTCCGGCCCGCTGTGCTCGGACCCGATCCGCGCGATCAGCTCGCGGCAGGCCATGGCGTCCGTGACATCGGCCTGCGCGTACTCGGCCACCGCGCCCAGAGCTCGCAGCCGTTCCAGGGCCTCGGCAGTGCGCGCGCCCGGCGCGGACCGGCCGGTGAGGACCAGCCGCGGACGCCGGACGCTTTGGGCGATCTCGTCGGCCATCAGCAGGCCGAGGCCGCCGGCCCCGCCGGTGACGAGGTAGACCCCGCCGTCGCGCCACAGCGGGCCGCCGCCGTCCGCGGGCGCGGGCAGTTCCGCCCACTCCCGGACCTCGCGTCGGCCGCCCGCGGCGTAGCGGACCACCTGGTCGGCCGGCCACGCGCGTTCGGCGCGCAGCCGCTCGGCCAGCACGGCCGGCCGCGGCCCGTCCTGGCACCGGACGAGCTGGGCACACACCGCCGGGTGCTCGCCGCGGAGCGTCCGGAGGAAGCCGACCAGCCCGTCCGAAGCGGGATCGCTCGCCACGACCTGGACCAGGAGGCGCTGCCCGCGACTCTCCTGGAGAAGCTGCCGCGTCTGCCGCAGCAGGTCCACGGCGAGGACCTGGTACCGGTCCTGGGGCCGCGCCGCGTCCGAGGAGACCGCCCGGCAGTCGGCCCCGGGCAGCAGTCGGGCCAGCTCGGCGAGCAGCCCCTCAGCGGGGTCGCAGACCAGCACGACCCACCGGTCGAGGTGCGCCGCACCCTCCGAGCCCGCCCCCGGCGCCCGCTCCCGCCAGCGGGGGGCGAACAGCAGGCGTTCCGGCACGCCTCCGTCATCCGCGGCCGCGTCTTCCTCGGCCGCGTCGTAGCTGTAGGTCTTGAACGCCACCTGGTCCAGGCGGACCGCGACCCGGCCGGAGTCGTCGCACAGCGTGATGTCGATCTTCTTCAGCCGGTCCCCTCCGGTGACGGTGCGGGCGGGGCGCAAATGAGCCCACATCACCGGCGCCATCGCGCCCGTTACCTCCACTCCCCGGACGGCGAAAGGCAGCTCGGCCGAGGCCCCCGCGGCTTCGGGCAGCGCGGCGGGGTCCTCCGGCAGGGCCAGGGCAAGCGTCGCCTGCAACGCCGCGTCGAGCAGCGAGGGATGCAGCGTGTAGCGGTCGGCGTCGGCGGAGACGGCCGCCGGCAGGCGCAGCGCCACCAACGCTTCGTCCGATCCCCGGTACACGGTCTCGACGGCCTGGTGGGCCGGCCCGTAGTCGATGCCCATGCGGGCGAACGCCTCGTAGCACCAGGAGCCCTCGACCCGGGGGCGAGTGCAGCGCGCCCGCACCGCGGCCAGGTCCAGCGTCGCGGCCGGCGGCGCGGCCGCCCCGGTCAGCTGGACGGCGCCCTGGCAGTGCACGTGCTCGGCATGGATCCGGAAGTCGACGACGTCCGCACCGTCCGCCGGGGTCAGCGTGACGTGCACGGTCCGCTCGTCCTCGTCGACGGTGAACGGGCGCGTCCACACCACGTCGCGTACCAGCAGGCCCTCGCCCCGCGCCCGCTCGGGCAGCGCGGCTCGCACCGCGGCCAGGGCCATTTCCAGACAGGCCACGGCGGGCAGCAGCTTCTTGCCGCCCACCCGGTGGTCGTCGAGAAAGAACTCCCGCCCGGTGAAGGTGGCGCTGAAGCGCAGCCCTTCGAGGGTCGAGCTGTTGCGGTGCAGGAGCGGGTGGAGCCGGTCGGCGCCCGTGACGGCGGCCGAGCGGGTCTCCGCCGGGCCGGTGACCCAGCACCGCTCCTGTGCGAACGGGTAACCGGGCAGCGGCACCCGCCGGGGAGGCCGGTCCCCGTACAGCAGCGGCCAGTCCATGGCGATGCCCTCGACCCACAGCTCGGCGGTCTTGTCCAGTCGCCGCTCCCGCAGCAGGCGGGACGTCATGTCGGAGTCCTCGATCAGCCCGACCAGCAGCTTCGACTGCTGCTTCGCGCCGCGGCCGTCCCCTGTGAAGAACCGCGCGGAGTCCGTGTCCCCTGCCAAGTACGCCTCCAGCAGGGACGTCAGCTCGCCGAGGCCGTCCGCTACGACCGCCAGTCGCCGCTCCATGGCCTCCCGGCCGACCTGGAGGGTGTAGGCGACGGACGCGAGATCCGCGTCGTCGTACGCGTTCCGGGCCGCGGCGAGGTTGCGGGCCACCAGCTCCCGCAGCCGGTCCTCGTCCCGGGCGGAGAAGACGAACAGCTGTGGTCCGGCGCCCGCCGGCCGGGGCCGCGGTGCGGGCTGGGCCCGCTCCTCGACGGACTCCTCGACGAACTCCTCGACGACGAGGTGGGCGTTGGCCCCGCCCGCGCCGAACGAGCTGATCCCCGCTCGCCGCGGGTGGCCTCCCGGCGAAACCCAGGGGGCCGGCTCCCGCTGGACCACGAATGGGCTGTGCGCGAAGTCGATGTACGGGTTGAGGGTGGTCGAGTGCAGGGACGGCACCAGCTGCCGGTGCTTCAGCTGGAGAACGACCTTCGTCAGGGCCGCGATGCCGGCCGCCGACTCCAGATGGCCGATGTTGGACTTCACCGAGCCGATCGCGCAGAACCCGGTGTCCGGTGTGTGTGCGCGGAAGGCGTTGGTGAGCGCGGTCACCTCGATCGGGTCGCCGAGGGTGGTGCCCGTGCCGTGGGCCTCGATGTAGGAGATGGTCCGCGCGTCGACCCCTGCGTCCGCGAGACCGGCCCGGATCAGCTCGGCCTGGGCGTTCGGATTGGGCACCGTGAAGCCGCTGGTCTTGCCGCCGGCGTTGATCGCGCTGCCCTTGATGACCGCGTGGATGTGGTCCCCGTCCGCGAGCGCGCGGTCCAAGGACTTCAGCACAACCGCGCCCACGCCCTCGCCTGGCACATACCCGTCGCCGCCCTCCCCGAAGCTGCGGCACCGGCCGTCGGTCGAGGCGAAGTTGCCCTGGCTGAGCAGGATCAGCTTGTTGGGGTGGATGGTCAGGTTGACCCCGCCCGCGATGACCACGTCGCTCTCGCCCCTGCGGATGCTCTCGCAGCCCAGGTGGATGGTGGTCGTCGATGAGGAGCACATCGTGTCGACGGCCATACTCGGTCCGCGTAGATTCATGAAGTACGACACGCGGTTGGCGATCGACGCGAACGAGGACGGCACCGGCACCGGCTCACCTCGGATCTCCCCCTGAAACAGCTCGTACATCCCGTACATGACGCCCACGTAGACCCCGACGGTCTGGTCGGCCAGGCCGACGCGGGTGTAGCCGGCGTCCTCGACCGCGTGCCAGGCCGTCTGGAGGAAGAGGCGGGCCTGGGGGTCGAGGAAGTCGGCCTCACTCGGGGAGATGCTGAAGAAGAGGGGGTCGAACCGGTCGACGCCGCGAAGGAAGCCGCCCCACTTGGCGTAGGCCTTGCCGGGGGTCCTGCCCCCGGGGGCGAAGTGCCGGGTGTGGTCCCAGCGGTCCTCGGGGACCTCGCGGATGGCGTCCGTCCCCGCGGCCAGGTTGTCCCAGAACTGCGGTAAGTCGTCGGCGTCGGGGTAGCGGCCGCTGATGCCGATGATGGCGATGTCGTGGGTGGCGGGGGCGGCCGGAGTGGGGCGAGGGGCTTCCTTCCCCGGGCCTGCCCCTTCCCGGAAACGAGGAGCCGCGCTCTCCGGGCTGCTTGTGCTCTCTGTGCCGCTCTCTGTGCCCCTCTCCGCGCTCTTCACAGGGGAGGCGGGGCCCTCCTGATTCTCCTCCGAGATCCTGAAGAGGCGCCGGAGGTCCTCCGCGCGGTTGGCCACGAAGTAGGCGGCGAGTTCGTCGATGTTCGCGTACTCGAAGAACAGGGTCTTGGGAAGCTCCCCGAAGTCCTCCTCCATCCGCCGGGTCAGGCTCATCATGATGATCGAGTCAATGCCGAAGAGCTCGAAGTCGTCCGTGGGGTCGATCTTGTCCGCGTCGCTCTTCGTGCGTTCGCTGATGATCCGCGTGAGGTACGCGCCCATCTGCTCCTTCAGGCCCGCGCTCGACGCGGACTCGCCCGACCGGTACTCGTTCCGCACGGACTCGCTCGGCGCGGACCCGCTTGGCGTGGCCGGGGCCTTTGCCGGCGCCGGACGCTCGATGCCGAAGGTGCGGCGGATCGCCGCCGCGTCTCCGCCGGCGTACACGACGTGCGGCTCCGGCAGCCGCAGGGCGCGTTCCAGGGCCCGGCAGCCCTCCTCCGCCGCGAGCGGCGCGATGCCGAGCTGCTCCCGGAGCCGACGGGCGGCGTCCGGCTGAATCGTCATGCCGCCGTCGGTCCAGAACGGCCAGCCGATGGACAGGGTCCGGCCCGAGCGCCGGCCGTCCCGCCGCTGCCGCTCGCGCGCCCCGGCGAAGGCATCCTGGTAGGCGTTGGCGAAGCAGTAGTCGCTCTGGCCCACGTTGCCGAGTACCGCGGACATCGACGAGAAGAGCACGAAGACGTCCAGCGGCTCGTCGCGCAGCGCCTCGTCGAGATGGCGCGTGCCCGCGACCTTGGGGCCCAGTACGGCGGCCATGTCCTCGGCGGACTTGTTGCGGATCAGCGCGTCCCGCAACGTGCCCGCGGAGTGGATCACACCGTCGATCCGCCCGAAGCGCTCCTTCGCCCGCGCGACGAGCGCGTCGACGTCCCGGCGACGGGAGACGTCCGCCCGGACATACAGAGTCTCCCGGCCTGGGAGCGGGGTGCCGTTCGGCTCGCGGCGTCCGGCCAGGACGAGGCGCGCCTCGTACTCACGGCTGAGGTACCGCGCGAAGACCAGGCCGAGGCCCCCCAGACCGCCGGTGATCAGGTACACCCCGCCCTTGCGGAAGGGCGGTTCGCCGACCGCGCTCGCGGCGGCCTCCGCTGTCCGCAGCTCCCGGCGGGTCCCACCGTCCCACCAGATGTCCGGTGCCTCGGCCGGGTCGGCGGCGAACTCCCGGCGGAGGAGGCCGGCGACATCGGATCCGGCCGTGACACCCACCGTCCGGGCGGTGACGAACCGGTCTTCTTTCGCCAGGCACCGCAGGTAGCCGCCCATGGCGCGGTGCTCGGGGCGGGGCTCTTGATCCGTCACCGGGTAGACGTACAGCAGGTCCACCGGCCACCGGGGTCCGCCGACCGCCAGGGCGTGGGCCAGGGCGTGCACAGCGTGAGGGCCGTCGCCCGGCTCCGCGCCCACCAGGACGATCCGGTCCGGGAGCCGGTCACGGCGCCGCAGCTCGTCCAGCAGGAGGGCGTAGTCGTCCGGCTCGGCCGGCCGGAGGGTGAACCGGGTCCCGGTCTCGTCGACGGTGAAGCCCGTACCCGCGCCGACCTGGATGTCGGCGGCGATGTCGGCGGCGATGTCGGCGTCTGGTTCCTCGTCGGCGAACAGCACCAGGGTGCGGGCCCGGCCGGCGTCGTCGCCGTGGTGCCGGGCCGGAACCTCGTCCCAGCGCTGAGTGAGGAAGACGGGTTCCGCCCGCTCCGGCCGGCCCATCGGCCTGACCGTGAACCCTGCGATCTCGGCGGCCACAGTGCCGTGCGCATCCGTGATCGTGACGTCGAACGACCGGCTGCCGGGGGCGTCGGCCCCCGCCGGGCGGATGTGGGCGTATGCCGGGGAGGGGAGGGGCGCGAAGCAGCGGATGCTGTCCACCGCGAAGGGCAGGTGGACTCGCCCCTCCGAGCCCAGCAAGGGCCGGATGGCCTGCCAGGCGCCGTCGAGCAGGGCCGGATGCAGGACGAACCCGCTCCGTTCCGAGTCCAGTCGCAGAGTGGCGAGGGCCTCGGTGGGGCTGTACGACAGGTCGCGGAGGGTCTGGAACGCGGGGCCGTACCGTACTCCGGAGTCCTGGTGGGAGGGCGTGTCGGGGTAGAGCACCGCGTGGTCGAGGCGGGCTTCGCAGCGGTCGCGGATGGCCGCGATGTCCAGGGACGGCGGCCGGGTGGCCGGCCCGAAGCCCAGCTTGCCCTCGGCGCACGCCGTTCCGTTCCCGTCCCGGACCTCGAAGCCGGCCGTGAAGTCAGCGTCGGAATCGGCGTCGGAATCGGCCGCCGGGAAGAGGGCGATCTCGACGGTCGGGTCCGTGACCGGCCGAGACCAGACGACCTCGCTGATCCGGGTGACCGGCTGGTGGGCGGACAGCTCGCCCGCCGCGCGCGCCATTTCCACCACGGCGGCACCGGGCAGCACCGGGTGGCCGCCGACGCGGTGGTCGGCGAGGAAGAACTCCCGACCGGTGAAGGCCGAGCGGAAGCGCTGGCGCGTGAAGTCCGAGACGTTCTCGTGCACCAACGGGTGGAGCGCGGCCCCGCCGCTGCCCATCGGCTCCTCGGCGCCCTCGGTGGTGTCGTCGGTGACCGGTTGCGGATACCAGTGGCGCTTCTTCTCGAACGGGTACGTCGGCAGTGGTATCCGGCGCGGCGACAGGGCCTCCCACTCCCGCGACCAGTCCACGGACGCGCCCTCGGCCCACCCACCGTCCGCCGACCGCCCCGTGGCGCGCCCGCGCCGCACATCCGGGCCGATCTCGCCGAGCCGGGCGAAACGGTCCAGGGCGTCGATGAGCCGCTCCCGGTCCCGCGCGGTGATGGCCAGGCGTTCCCGCATCGCCTCCCTGCCGGTCTGCAAGGTGTAGGCCACATCGTCCAGGTCCGCTTCCGGGTGCGCGGTGAGGTGGGCGGCCAGCCGCCCCGCGTACTCCCGCAGCCGCGGTTCCGCCTTGGCCGACAGTACAAAGGTGCGCTCCCGGTCACCGCCGCTTCGGGGCCTGGGGCGCCGCGCGGCGACCGGGACGTACTCGTCCACGACGACGTGCGCGTTCGTGCCGCTGAAGCCGAAGGAACTCAGGCAGGCCCGCCGGGGCGCACCCGGCGAGGGCTGCCACTCCCGAGACTCGGTGCTCAGCAGAAAAGGCGAACTCTCGAAGTCGAAGTGCTCATTGGGTGAGCGGACGTGGAGCGTCGGCACGAGCCTGCGGTGCCGCAGGGACAGCAGGATCTTGTGCAGCCCGGCGACGCCGGCCGCCGCGGACATATGGCCGATGTTGGACTTCACCGAGCCCATCGCGCAGAAATTCCGCCGGTCCGTCCAGTTTCGGAACGCGGTGGCCAGCGCCTCCAGCTCGATCGGGTCGCCCAACTTGGTCCCAGTGCCGTGGAGCTCGGCGTAGCCGATCGTCTCCGGGTCGATGCCATGACGTTCGTAGACCGCCCGGACCAGCTCGATCTGGCTGCCGAGGTTGGGCGCGGTGATGCCGTTGGTCCTGCCGTCCTGGTTGATCCCGCTCGCGGTGATCACGCCGTGGATCTGGTCTCCGTCGCGCTCCGCGTCGGCCAGGCGCTTGAGGACCACGGCCCCCGCGCCCTCGCCCGGCACGAAGCCGTCGGCACCGTTGTCGAAGGACTTGCACCGGCCGTCCGGAGACAGCATGCCGGCCGCGCACATGTGCATGTACGACTCCGGGCTCAGATACAGGGAAACGCCGCCGGCGAGCGCCATGTCGACCTCCCCGCGCTGCAGGGCCTGCACGCCGAGATGCACGCTGACCAGCGAGGAGGAACAGGCCGTGTCAACCGTCAGGGCGGGGCCCTTCAGATTGAGGTAGTACGCGAGCCGCCCGGCGGCGATGGCGTTGCTGACGCTGGTCACGCTGGGGAGGTCATCGCCCTGCCGCCGCTCGAGCGTTCGGTGGCAGAGAGTGTAGTAATCGCTGCTCGTCAAGCCCAAGTAGACGCCGCAGTTGCTGCCGTCCAGGCGCTGCCGTGGGTACCCGGCGTCCTCGAAGGCGCGGTAGGCCTCCTCCAGGCAGATGCGGTGCTGGGGGTCCATCATCTCCGCCTCGGAGGGGGAGATCTCGAAGAAGAAGGAGTCGAAGCAGTCGATGTCGTCGAGCAGGCCCATCCACTGGCAGTAGATGGAGCGCTCCTTGCCGACCGTCGGGTCGTAGTACTTTTCCATCGGCCAGCGCGAGGGCGGGATCTGACGGACGGCGTCACGTCCCTCGTCCAGCAGCCGCCAGTACTGCTCCAGGTCCTCGGCGGAGGCGTACCGGCCCGACATGCCCACGATCGCGATCGGGGAGGGCTGGACGTTCCCCTCTTTCTTCTCCGGGGCAGGTGCCTTCTTCCGGGCAGGTGTCTTCTCCGCGACGGGTGCGGGGGCGGGGGTGGCGACGGGCGCGGGAGCGGGGGAAGCGACGGCCTCGCCCCGCAGCAGCCTGCGGGCCTCTTCCGGGGTCAGCCGCTTCTCGCGCAGCGCGGCCAGGATCTCCTGGCGGTTCATCGGTCATGCCTCCTTCGCCTGTGCGGACAGGCGGGCCTCGGCCTGCCAGACATCGATCTCGCCCTCGTAGACCTTGGCGAGCACCTCGTCGAGGTCGGCGTCATCGGCCGGCGGGGGAAGCTCACCGGCGAGGAATTCCGCGAACTCATAGACATTCGGATACTGATAAATCTTCGTCGTACCGACCGACGTACCGAACTCCTGATTCACCGCACGAACCCACTCCACACCCACAACCGAATCCAAACCCAACTCCGTAAAGCTGCGCCCGGCATCGATGTCCTCCACCTCGACGAACAACTCCCGAGCCAGACTCTCCCGCAACGCACCCACCAGTCCCTCCGCCACACGGGCAGGCGCCGCTGCCGCCACGGGCCCGGGCTCCGATTCCTTCGCGGGCCCGGTCAGGGGAAGTTCACCGGCGAGGAATTCCGCGAACTCATAGACATTCGGATACTGATAGATCTTCGTCGCACTGACCGACGTACCGAACTCCTGATTCACCGCACGAACCCACTCCACACCCACAACCGAATCCAAACCCAACTCCGTAAAGCTGCGCCCGGCATCGATGTCCTCCACCTCGACGAACAACTCCCGAGCCAGACTCTCCCGCAACGCACCCACCAGCTCCTTCGCGGCACCGGCGGCGGGCGAGGGCTCGGAAACGGACGCCGGCCCAGGCGCTGACTCGGGCGTCGGCTCGGGAAGCGGCTGGAGGGTGATCCGCCGCGGTGCCGTGCCCGAGGACGAGTCCTTACGGGCCATGTCGGCGGCCATCTCGGCCACCGGGCGCAGGCCCACCACGCCGCCCTGTCCCTGGGCCACCGCTCGCCCGGTCGGGACCGGTTGCGCGATGGGGACCGGCGCGATGGACACCGGCTGCTCCACCGGCCGTTCGACGGCGGCAGGCTCCGGCGGCGTCGCCGGTGACACGGCGGACGCCGCCGCCATCCGGGCCCGGTGGCCGCCGACCCAGCAATCCCGTGCCGCGAAGGGTTGGGTGGGCAGGCTGATGTGGATGGGCGCCTGGTCGAAGAGGTCCTGGAGGCGGGGGTCGTAGCCCTGGCAGTAGAAGTCGGCCAGCGCGAGGAGCAGTTCCTGGTGACGGCCGACGTCCTGGCCGCTGCCCGCCGCCTCGTCGATCATCTCTTGCACAACCTTGTCCACGGCGGCGTTGGGGGTGAAGTCGCGGGTGACGGTGGCGCGGTAGACCTTGCGGGGCTTCTCCCCCTGCGCGGCTTGGCGTAGCAGACGCACCGCGTCTTCCCGATCCCGCACGACCAGGGCGCAGCGATGGGTGAGGTGGTGTCGGCCGGTCATGAGGGTGTGGCTGGTAGAGGCCAGGTGGCCGGGTCCGGCGTCGGTGTGGGTGTCGAGGTGGTCGGCCAGCGCGGTCAGGGCCTGGGTCAGGGCCTGGTCGGTCTTGGCGGACACCGGCAGCAGATACGCCGGGGCGGGGGCCTGAGGCTCGACGATCTCCTGGTCTTCCCGGGCCGTGCCGTGGGCTTCGAGGACGACATGGGCGTTGGTGCCGCTGAACCCAAACGCGCTCACCCCGCCACGACGCGGTCCGCCGTCCGGCCCCTGTGGCCACGGACGCGGCTCACGGTTGACGAAGAACGGGCTGTCCTCCCAGCGGATGTAGTCGCTCAGCTCCTCGCAGTTGATGCTCGGCGGGATCAGCTCCTGCTTCATCGCCAACGCCAACGCCATCACACTCACCAGCCCCGAAGCCGCCTGAGTGTGCCCGATGTTCGGCTTGACCGAGGTCAGTGCGCAAAAGCCCGTGTGCTCGGTGGCGTCCCCGAACGCCTCCACCAACGCGTTGATCTCGATCGGATCCCCAAGCCGGGTGCCCGTGCCATGCGCCACCACATACTCCACCGACTCCGGCGACACCCCCGCCCGCTCATACACCTCCTTCAGCAACCGAACCTGCGCCACCCCACTCGGCGCGGTGATCCCGTTCGTCTTCCCGTCATAATTGATCCCGCTGCCCAGCACCGTGGCGTAAACACGGTGCCCATCCAGCTCCGCCCCACGCTGCTTCTTCAGCACCAGCACCGCCACGGCCTCACCCGGCACCATGCCATCCGCCCGCCGGTCGAACGCCCGACACACCCCGCCCTCGGACAACATCCCGGCCCGCGCCAAAGCGTCATAACTACCCGGATGCGAGAGAACATTGGCACCGGCGACGATCGCGGTGTCACAGTCGCCGTAGCGCAGACTCAAACACGCCTCGTGCAACGCCACCAGCCCCGACGAACACGACGTATTGATCGCCATACTCGGCCCGGACAGATTCAGGAAGTAGGCCAGCCGTGACGCGAGAATCGAGTTGGCGTTGGATGTGACGCTGCCCTCCTCGCCGGTGAGGAAGACATAGTCCCCCTCCTCGACGCCGACGAAGACACCGACCTTCTCCCGGCTCAGCTGCTCCGGCCCGTATCCGGCGTCCTCCAGCGCCCGCCACATCTCCTGGAGCAGCAGCCGCTGCCGCGGATCCATGACCTCCGCCTCACGCGGAGAGATCTCAAAGAACAACGGATCGAACTCCGCCACCCCCGGAATCGCCCCGATCCGCCGCCCCGAACCCCACTCCGGACGCCGATCGACCGGCGCCTCTCCGACCACACACCGCCCCTCCGCCAGAATCCCCCACAACTCCCCCACGGTCCGCGCCCCCGGGAACCGACCACTCATCCCCACGATCCCCACCGGCTCCGGACCGGCCTCCGTACTCCGATCCACGGCCCGCCGGGACACGGCCCGACGACGCGCCACCGCCCTGGCCGCCGACCGCTTCACAGCACCAACACCGCCTTCGCGGTAGAACGCCTCCAGCGTCTCGGCGTGCGCCTCCAGCAGATGGCCGCCCAGGCCGGCCAGCGTCGGATAGCTGAAGAACACATCCGGCGTCAGCTCGATGCGCAACCGCTCCGCAAGCACCCCTGCGAACTCCACCAGGCTGATGGAGTCGAAGCCGTAGTCCTGAAGATTCGCGGCCTCGTCGAGCTTGTCCACCGGCAGCTTCAACAGCTGGGAGACCGAATCCTTCAGCTCCCACTCCAGGCACTCCGCCACCGACCAGCCGGCCATCTCCGACCGCCGCCCCGGACCCGCGGCCACCTCGGCGACCTGCGTCGGCTCGGGGGCCCCATCAACCTCGTCGACCTCATCGAGCACGACCTCGGACCGGGAGAGTTCCCGCCAGGTGAGGCTCGCCTCCGAGGGCCAGTAGAGCTCCCTGGCGAAGGGGTGGGTGGGCAGGCCGACGCGGATGGGCGGCTGGTCGAAGAGTCCCTCGACGCTGAGGTCGTAGCCCTGGCAGTAGAAGTCGGCGAGCGCCAGAAGCAGATCCTGGTAGCGGCTGTGGTCCTGCCGGCTGCGCGGCGCCTCGGCGATGAGGTCGCCGACCAGGCTGTTGGGAGTGAAGTCGCGGGTGACGGTGGCGCGGTAGACCTTGCGGGGCTTCTCCCCCTGCGCGGCCTGCCGCAGCAGACGCACGGCGTCCTCACGATCCCGCACGACCAGGGCACAGCGGTGGGTGAGGTGGTGTCGGCCGGTCATGAGGGTGTGGCTGGTGGAGGCCAGGTAACCGGGTCCGGCGTCGGTCTGGGTGTCGAGGTGGTCGGCCAGTACGGTCAGGGCCTGGGTCAGGGCCTGGTCGGTCTTGGCGGACACCGGCAGCAGATACGCCGGGGCCGCGGGCTGAGCCTCGACCGCCTCGCGGTCCTCCCGGGCCGTGCCGTGGGCTTCGAGGACGACATGGGCGTTGGTGCCGCTGAACCCAAACGCGCTCACCCCGCCACGACGCGGTCCGCCGTCCGGCCGCTCCGGCCACGGACGCGGCTCACGGTTGACGAAGAACGGACTGTCCTCCCAGCGGATGTAGTCGCTCAGCTCCTCGCAGTTGATGCTCGGCGGGATCAGCTCCTGCTTCATCGCCAACGCCAACGCCATCACACTCACCAGCCCCGAAGCCGCCTGAGTGTGCCCGATGTTCGGCTTGATCGACGTCAGCGCACAGAACCCGGTCCGCTCCGCATCCTCCCCGAACGCCTCCACCAACGCGTTGATCTCAATCGGATCCCCAAGCCGGGTTCCGGTGCCATGCGCCACCACATACTCCACCGACTCCGGCGACACCCCCGCCCGCTCATACACCTCCCTCAGCAACCGAACCTGCGCCACCCCACTCGGCGCCGTGATCCCGTTCGTCTTCCCGTCATAATTGATCCCGCTGCCCAGCACCGTGGCGTAAACACGGTGCCCGTCCAGCTCCGCCCCACGCTGCTTCTTCAGCACCAGCACCGCCACGGCCTCACCCGGCACCATGCCATCCGCCCGCCGGTCGAACGCCCGACACACCCCGCCCTCGGACAACATCCCGGCCCGCGCCAAAGCGTCATAACTACCCGGATGCGAGAGAACATTCGCGCCGGCGACGATCGCGGTGTCACAGTCGCCGTAGCGCAGACTCAAACACGCCTCGTGCAACGCCACCAGCCCCGACGAACACGACGTATTGATCGCCATACTCGGCCCGGACAGATTCAGGAAATACGCCAACCGCGACGCCAGAATGGCGTTGCTGTTGGACGTGACACCACCCTCCTCGCCGACGAGGCCGCCGAAATCACCCTCCTCGACACCGACGAAGACACCAACCTTCTCCCGGCTCAGCTGCTCCGGCCCATATCCCGCGTCCTCCAACGCCCGCCACATCTCCTGCAACAACAACCGCTGCCGCGGATCCATGACCTCCGCCTCACGCGGAGAGATCTCAAAGAACAACGGATCGAACTCCGCCACCCCCGGCACCGCCCCCATCCACCGCCCCGAACCCCACACCGCACCCCGCTCACCCGACACCTCACCGACCACACACCGCCCCTCCGCCAAAATCCCCCACAACTCCCCCACCGACCGCGCCCCCGGAAACCGACCACTCATCCCCACGATCCCCACCGGCTCCGGACCGGCCTCCACACCGCGCATCACACCTCGAGCCAGGACCCGCCCGGACACCGCCCGACGACGCGCCACCACCCCGGCCGAGGACCGCTTCACAGCGCCCGCACCGGTGCCCTCACTCCCGCCTTCGCGGTAGAACGCCTCCAGCGTCTCGGCGTGCGCCTCCAGCAAGTGGCCGACCAGACCCGCCACCGTCGGATAGCTGAAGAACACATCCGGGGTCAGCTCGACGCCCAGCCGCTCGGCAAGCACCCCGGCGAACTCCACCAGGCTGATGGAGTCGAAGCCGTAGTCCTGGAGGTTGACTCCGTCCTCGATCCTGTCCAGGGGCAGCTTCAGGATCTGGCCGATGACGTCCTTCAGCTCCCACTCCAGGCACTCCGCCACCGACCAGCCGGCCATCTCCGACCGCCGCCCCGGACCCGCGGCCACCTCGGCGGCGTGCACCGCCCCGGCCGTCTCATCCGGCACGTCGGTGCCGTACGCCAGGCCGCGCACACGCAGCAGCACGGTGCCGTCGGCGGCGCACACGGCGATATCCAGGTCCGCCGCGCGTCGGTCGACCACCGCCCAGGCCGGGGCCTGTTCCGGCGAGGTGACCGGGGTGAAGAGGACCTCGCGCGCCGCGCGCACGCCCTCCCCCGCCGGGAGGCAGGCTTCCAGCGCGCGCACGAGCGCCATCACCGGGTGGCCTGTCCCGGCGGGAGCCAAGGCGGTCAGCTCGATCACCCGATCGGCCACCGTGTCCCGGTCGATCCGCTCGGCGGCGTCCGCCGTGGCCGGGAGGACGGTTGCGACGCCCTCGCCGGCCACCGGCTCCTCGTCGGGCCCGCCCCGCTGATCGGCGTACACCGTCCACTCCACGTTTCCGCCCGAGGCGGGGAGCAGCGACACATGGACGGTCAGCCCGTCCGCACCCCGCGCCGGGGTGCCGTGCCAGGCGACACCGGTCAGCCGCACCGGGTGCATGCTCTCCTCGGCACCAGGGGTGGCCAGCAGGACCGCCGCGCGCGCCATCTCCAGCTGGGCGGCCGGCGTCGGCGCGTCCGGCAGCCGCGAGCTGAAGCGCTGGCAGGTCAGGTCCGAAGTGTTCTCGTGCACCAGCGGGTGCAGGCGGGCGACGCGGCCGCCTGCCCGGCCTGGCTGCCGGTCGCCGCCCGTGAGCCAGTAGGACTCCTCGGCGAAGGGATAGACGGGCAGACTGATCCGTCCCGGTGTGCCGCCCTCCCCCTCGTACAGTCGGCCCCAGGCGACGTCCACGCCCTTGACCCACGACCTGATGAGGGTCTCCAGCTGCCCGTGGGCGCCGTCGGCCTCGGCGCCCTCGCCGCCGCCGTTCGGTCCGGCCTGGCCGGCGACGACGTTCGCGGTCTCGCCCGAGCCGTCCAGGTAGGCGGCCAGCTTCCGGGACGCCTCAGCCAGGTCCTGGGCCAGGAAGCCGAGCCGGTGGGGCATCGCCTCGCGCCCGACCTGGAGCGTGTAGCCGATCGACGGCAGGTCGGCGTCCTCGTAGCGCCCGCTGTGCACCGCAGCCAGCAGGCGTTCGGCCGAGGCGCGCAGCCGCTCCTCGGTCTTGGCGGACAGGAGGACGGCCGCCGGGCCGGTGTGCCCGGCCGCGCGCCCGCCTGCCGCGGCGGCGGACTGCCGGTACTCCTCGATGACGAGGTGGGCGTTGGAGCCGCCGGCGCCGAAGGAGGACAGTCCGGCGATGCGGGGGTACTCCCGCAGCTGTCCGTCGACCTCGACGACCGGCCGGCCCCATTCGGCGGCGGTCTGCTGCACCGCGAACGGTCTGTCATCGAAGTCGATGAAAGGGTTGAGGACGTCGGAGTGGAGGGACGGCACGAGCATGCCGTGCCGCATCTGCAGAAGGATCTTGGTGAGCCCGACGATGCCGGCCGCGGCCTCGGCGTGGCCGATGTTCGACTTCACCGAGCCGATGGCGCAGGCTCCCCGCTCCTCCACGCCGTCGAACGCCTGGCCCAGGCCCCGGATCTCGATCGGGTCGCCGAGTTTGGTACCCGTGCCGTGGGCCTCCACGTAGCTGACCGCCCGCGGGTCGACCCCGGCCTGGCGCAGCGCCGCGCCGATGACGATGCCCTGGGCGTTGGGGTTGGGGACGGTGTAGCCGTTGGTCCGGCCGCCGTGGTTGAGGGCGGTGCCCTTGATCACGCCGTAGATGTGGTCGCCGTCGCGCACCGCCCGGTCCAGCGGCTTCAGCAGGACCGCGCCGACGCCCTCGGCCGGGACGTAGCCGTCGCCCTCGTCGCCGAAGGACTCGCAGCGACCGTTGCTGGACGCGAACTTGTTCTGTGACAGATGCAGGAACTTGTTCGGGTGCAGGGTGAGGTTGACCCCGCCCGCGAGCGCCACGTCGCTCTCGCCACGGCGGATGCTCTCGCATGCCAGGCTGATCGCCGTCAAGGAGGAGGAGCACATGGTGTCGACGGACAGCGAGGGGCCGTGGAAGTCGAGGTGGTACGAGACCCGGTTGGCCATCGACGCGAAGTGGCCGCTGGTGGCGACGGGTGTGCCGGCGGCCTGCCGCTCCAGCCCGAAGAACTGGTAGTCGGAGGTCATGACCCCGACGAACACGCCCGCGCGTGTGGTGGTGCCGTCGCCGCCGTCGAGGTCCTGCGGGGTGTACCCGGCGTCCTGGAGGGCGGCGTAGGAGCACTCCAGAAACAGCCGCTCCTGCGGGTCCATCAGCTCGGCGTCGCGGGGCGAGATGTTGAAGAACAGCGGGTCGAAGCGGTCGACGCCGTCGAGGAAGCCGCCCCACCGGCAGTAGACGCGGTCCTGGTAGTAGGCGCGGTGGTCCCAGCGGTCGGCCGGGATCTCGGTGACGCTGTCGCGGCCGTTGAGCAGGTTGTCCCAGAACGTGTCGAGGTCGGGGGCCTGCGGGTAGCGGCCGGCCAGCCCGATGACGGCGATGTCGGGCGACCCCGTCGCCGCCGCGACCGCGGCCGGGTCGGTGGTCGCGGGCAGGAAGCGGGAGCGGCCCCGGCGGCGCCCGGCGGCCGGCTCGGGGGCGGCCGACTCGATGGCGGGGGCGGCGGGGACGGGGGCGGCGACCGGGGTGGGTACGCCGGCCAGCCGCGCCACCTCGGCGGGGTGGGACTCCAGGAGGTACTGGCTCAGCTCCGCCAGGGTCCGGTACTCGAAGAACAGCGTCTTCGGTAGCGTGCCGAAGTCCTCCTCCAGTGCGTCGGTGAGCAGCATGACGCTGATCGAGTCGATCCCGTACTCGTCCAGCGACGCCTCGGCGTCTATGGCCTCGGCGGGCAGCTTCATCACCCGGGCCACGACGTCCGTCAGGTGGGTGACGACGCGCGAGCTCTCCGGCACGGCGCCGACGGCCGGCTCGGCGGCCGCCGGGGCCGAGGCCGGATGGGCGGCGAGCCGGTCGGTGGCGGCCTGGAGCCGCCGCGCGTCCCGGGCTGTCAGGCACAGCGTCTGCGCGGCGCCGCTTCGCATCGCGCGGTAGAACACCTCGACACCGGCCTCCCGGGGCATGGGCACCAGGCCGCTGCGCGCCTCGAGTTGGGAGACGACCTGGTCGTCCACGCCCATGCCGCCATCCCGCCACAGGGGCCAGTCGATGGCGAGCGTCCGGCCCCGCCGCAGCCCGGCCCGCACCTGGTCGGAGCGGTGGGCCGCGAAGCGGTCCATGAAGGCGTTGCCGAGTGCGTAGTCGGACTGCCCGGGGTTGCCCATGCTGCCGGAGGTGGAGGCGAAGCAGACCAGGAAGTCCAGGTCCAGCTCGGCGGTGGCCTCGTCGAGGACAACCAGGCCGGTGACCTTCGGCGCCAGCACCTGGCGCAGGTCGTCGAGCGGCTTGCGGATGAGGTAGTCGTCGCGAAGGACGCCCGCGCAGTGCAGGATGCCGTGCAATCTGCCGCCGTTCGCGGTGATCTCGGCTACGGCCCCGGTCACCGCGGCGCGGTCGGTGACGTCGAGGCTGCGGTACAACACCCGGGCGCCCATCCCGGCCAGGCGCGCGACGGCCGCGTCGATGCGGGCTTCCCGCGGCGACCGGCCGGTGAGCACGATCGTCGCGGCGGGGGCCCGGCGGGCGATCTCCTCAGCGAAGATCAGTCCGAGCCCGCCCGCGCCGCCGGTGAGCAGGTAGGTGCCGTCCGTACGCCACGGCGGCGCCGGGGTCGTGTCCGCTGCTTCCGCCGGCTCCGACAGTGTCCTCCACTCGGGCACCAGGCGGCGTTCCCCGATGTAGTGGACCTCGGGGGTCACCTCCGGGCCGGACGCCTCGGCGTCGACACGGGCGACGGCCGCCGGGGCGTCGAACGGCGGGTCCATGGCGATGAGCTGCGGGGTGAGCTTGGGGTTCTCCAGCTGAGCGGTCTTCAGCAGCCCGGAGAGCCCGCCGTACACACGGTGCTCGGGGCTGCCGGGAACGACGACCTGGAGCAGCACGTCGTGGGTCGGCCGGGCGGCCAGGATCTCCCGCACCTCGGTGAAGAGCTGCTCGGCGAGGCCGGTGAACCGCTGCGCGGTGTCCTCGCCGACGGCGGTCAGCGCGCTGACGTGGACGCCCGGCCCGGTGCCGAAGGCGTCGGGCGCGGGGGCCGTTCCGGCGTCGCAGAGGATCACATGGCGCTGGGCCCATGTCCGGGGCTCGCCCGTTCCGGCGGCGGCCCGGGGACGTTCGGACCACGCCGCCTCCCACATCCCCGTCACGGGGGCGGCCGACCCCTGATCCTGCATGTCACGGCTGCTCAGGCTGGTGGTGAAGCCCCGGAGCCGGGCGCGGATCCGGCCCGTGTCGTCGCACACGTCGATGTCGTAGCGGCTCACCCACGAGCCGGACGACGGAAGTCTGCGCACCACGGCCCAGGCCGGGGTCCCGGCCGGGGCGAAGATCTCCGCCTCGTCCAGGGCGACCGGCAGCTTGGCCGAGATGCCCTCCACGGCCATGAACCCGGCCGTGGCCTGGAAGGCTCCGTCGAGGAGGCCCGGGTGGAGGACGTAGCCGTCGTCCGCGTCGGGCAGGGCGAGACGGGCGACGACGAGGTCGGCGCCGAGGCCGAGTTCGGTGATGGTGCGATGGGTCGGCCCATAGCGCAGGTCGGCGAGGGCGAAGAGTTCGTAGCACTCCCTGCCGCTGAGGATGCGTGTGCACGTGGCGCGGAGCGACGGCACGTCGATGACGGGGGCGGCGTCCGCCTGGGCCGGCGGGACGAGCACGGCATCACCCTGGCAGTGGATGTCCGCGTCGTCCTCGCCGGAGAAGATCTCGAAGCCGATGTCGCCGTTCGGCTCCGGTATGAGGGCGATCCCGCCCGGGACCGGCTCCTTGTCGACGGACAGGGGCCGCACCCAGCGCACGTTCACCAGCCGCGTCCGGACGGCCTCGGCGTCGGCCCCGCGGGCCGCCTGCTGGACCGCCTCGCGGGCCATCTCCAGGTAGGCGGCGGCGGGGAAGGTCTTCCGGCCGTGCACGACGTGGTCGGTGAGGAAGGGCTCCGCACCGGTGAACAGGGAGCTGTAGCGCTGCTCGCTCAGGCTGGAGGTGTTCTCGTGGACCAGCGGGTGGAGCCGTCTGGCCACCGCCGCCGCAGCGCCGGCCGGGCTCTCCGGCAGCCGGCAGATCTGTCGCGCGAAGGCGTAGGTGGGCAGGCTGACGCGAGTGGGCGGCTGGTCGAAGAGGTCCTGGAGGCGGGGGTCGTAGCCCTGGCAGTACAGATCGGCGAGCGCCAGAAGCAGTTCCTGGTACCGCGTGCCGTCCTGCCGGCTGCGCGGCGCCTCGGCGATGAGGTCGCCGACCAGGCTGTTGGGAGTGAAGTCGCGGGTGACGGTGGCGCGGTAGACCTTGCGGGGCTTCTCCCCCTGCGCGGCCTGCCGCAGCAGACGCACGGCGTCCTCACGATCCCGCACGACCAGGGCACAGCGGTGGGTGAAGTGGTGTCGGCCGGTCATGAGGGTATGGCTGGTGGAGGCCAGGTAACCGGGCCCGGCGTCGGTCTGGGTGTCGAGGTGGTCGGCCAGTACGGTCAGGGCCTGGGTCAGGGCCTGGTCGGTCTTGGCGGACACCGGCAGCAGATACGCCGGGGCCGCGGGCTCAGCCTCGACCGCCTCGCGGTCCTCCCGGGCCGTGCCGTGGGCTTCGAGGACGACATGGGCGTTGGTGCCGCTGAACCCAAACGCGCTCACCCCGCCACGACGCGGCGCGCCGTCCGGCCCCTGTGGCCACGGACGCGGCTCACGGTTGACGAAGAACGGACTGTCCTCCCAGCGGATGTAGTCGCTCAGCTCCTCGCAGTTGATGCTCGGCGGGATCAGCTCCTGCTTCATCGCCAACGCCAACGCCATCACACTCACCAGCCCCGAAGCCGCCTGAGTGTGCCCGATGTTCGGCTTGACCGAGGTCAGTGCGCAAAAGCCCGTGTGCTCGGTGGTGTTCCCGAACGCCTCCACCAACGCGTTGATCTCGATCGGATCCCCAAGCCGGGTGCCCGTGCCATGCGCCACCACATACTCCACCGACTCCGGCGACACCCCCGCCCGCTCATACACCTCCTTCAGCAACCGAACCTGCGCCACCCCACTCGGCGCGGTGATCCCGTTCGTCTTCCCGTCATAATTGATCCCGCTGCCCAGCACCGTGGCGTAAACACGGTGCCCATCCAGCTCCGCCCCACGCTGCTTCTTCAGCACCAGCACCGCCACGGCCTCACCCGGCACCATGCCATCCGCCCGCCGGTCGAACGCCCGACACACCCCGCCCTCGGACAACATCCCGGCCTTGGCCATCCCGTCGTAGCTGCGGGGATCGGCCAGCACGTTCGCACCGGCGACGATCGCGGTGTCACAGTCGCCGTAGCGCAGACTCAAACACGCCTCGTGCAACGCCACCAGCCCCGACGAACACGACGTATTGATCGCCATACTCGGCCCGGACAGATTCAGGAAATACGCCAACCGCGACGCCAGAATGGCGTTGCTGTTGGACGTGACACCACCCTCCTCGCCGACGAGGCCGCCGAAATCGCCCTCCTCGACACCGACGAAGACACCAACCTTCTCCCGGCTCAGCTGCTCCGGCCCATATCCCGCGTCCTCCAACGCCCGCCACATCTCCTGCAACAACAACCGCTGCCGCGGATCCATGACCTCCGCCTCACGCGGAGAGATCTCAAAGAACAACGGATCGAACTCCGCCACCCCCGGCACCGCCCCCATCCACCGCCCCGAACCCCACACCGCACCCCGCTCACCCGACACCTCACCGACCACACACCGCCCCTCCGCCAAAATCCCCCATAACTCCCCCACCGACCGCGCCCCCGGAAACCGACCACTCATCCCCACGATCCCCACCGGCTCCGGACCGGTGGCGCCGGTGTCCACCGCCGCGTCCGAGGTGCTCACCCGCGCCACCCGCCGACGGGCCTCCGGCCGCCCCCGCCCGGCACTCGGCGTGGTGCTCGGCGAAACCGGCCGCGGCGCGACCGGCTGGGTGGCGGAGCGGGCGACCGTCCGGGTGACGGTCGATCCCTCCCGGTAGAACGCCTCCAGCGTCTCGGCCTGTGTCCGCAGCAAATGGCCGCCCAGGCCGGCCAGCGTCGGGTAGCTGAAGAACACGTCCGGGGTCAGGTCGACGCCCAGCCGCTCGGCCAGCACCCCGGCGAACTCCACCAGACTGATGGAGTCGAAGCCGTAGTCCTGGAGATTCGCGGCCTCGTCGAGCTTGTCCACCGGCAGCTTCAGGAGCTGGAAGACGACGTCCTTCAGCTCCCACTCCAGGCACTCCGCCACCGACCAGCCGGCCATCTCCGACCGCCGCCCCGGACCCGCGGGGACCTCCGCCACCGTCTCCACCGTCTGTACGGTGTCCGTTGCCGTGGCCGTCGCGTCGGCCGGGGCGGTCACCGGCTGGTGGCCCTCGGCGGAGATCCGCAGGCCGCGGAAGCGGACCAGACTCGCCCCCTGCTGGTCCACCAGGTCGACGGAGAGCGTCGCCTCCCGCCGCCCCGCCGGGTCGTGGGCGATGTCGACCGCGCCCCACACCGCCTCGTGGCGGGAGGAGTCGGCATACGTCACCTCGTCCGCCGCCAGCAGCCGGACCTCGCGCCCGTCCCACCCGGCGTCCTGTGCCACGGCCGACAGGCCCACGGCGAGCTGCCCGGGGATCACCACGGCGTCGGGGCGCCCGTCGGAGGAGGAGGAGGAGGAGGCCGGCCCGCCGAGGTCGACCAGCAGCGCCCCGGACCGTCGGCCGGACCCGTACGCCTCCACGTCCACGTACTCAGGGACGGCGTCATGCAGTACGGTCACGGTCCCGCTGCTGCCGGCGTCCTCGCCGGCGTCGGCGAACACAGCCCAGTCGTTGGCGCCGCCGTCGGACCCGGCCAGCAGGTCCACATGCACCTGCTGGCCGGGTCCGACGACGACCGGCTTGTGCCACGCCACGTTCGTCAGGCGGACGAGGGGCCCCGCGTCGCCCCAAGCGTCCCCCCGCTCCTCAGCGGCGAGGAGCGCGGCGGCGCGCACCATTTCAAGCTGAGCGGCCTCGGGCAGCACCTTGATACGCGAGGCGTCCATTCCGTCGAACATGTGGATCGATTCCTCCTGCTAAAAGTGCCGCTGCTCAACGAGTGGTGTTCTCGATGGGAATCAGCAGGTCGTTCAGAAAGGCTTCTCGGCCGGTGAACTGCGAGCTGAAGCGGTGGATGACGTTGCGGTCCGAGGTGTGCGCATGCGCCAGCGCCGGGGCGCGCCGGGGGTCGGCCGGGGCCCAGTAGTGCTCAGCAGCGAACGGATACCCAGGCAGGCCGACGAGGCGCGGCCGACTGTCCCACAGGTCCTCGAACTCGGGGGGATATCCCTGGCAGTAGAACTCGGCCAGAGCGGTGAGATGGTCCGGGTATGTGACGGCGTCGTGCCGTACCGTCCGGCCGGCGCGCACCAGGCCCTCGATCAGCTTTCCGATCGTGGCATTGGGGGTGAAGTCACGGCTCACCGTCCCGCGGACGAGGTTGGGGATCTTCGCGCCCGCCGCGGCCTCCCGGAGCATCCGCACCGCGTCGTCGCCGTCCTCGACGACCACGGCGCAGCGGTGGGCGAAGTGGTGCCGGCCGGTCATCAGTGTGCGACTGACCGAGGCCAGGAACCGGGCGCCGGCATCGCCGGCCGGCCGCGCCGTCGGGTGGTCGGCCAGGTGGTCGGCCAGGCCGTTCAGCAGCTCCGTCAGCGCCTCCTCGGTCTTGGCGGACACCAGGAGCAGGTGGTGGCTCGGGGTGGCTCGACCGGTCGGGCGCTCCTCGTCCTCGCGCTCCGCGCCGTACGCCTGGAGCACGACGTGGGCGTTGGTGCCGCTCATGCCGAAGGAGCTGACAGCGCCACGGCGGGGCCGCCCGGGCGTGGCGGGCCAGGGCAGGGCCTCGCGGTTGACGAAGAAGGGACTCTTCTCCCACTCGATGTAGTCGCTGAGTTCTCGGCAGTTGATGCTCGGCGGGATGGTCTTCTGTTCCATCGCCGTCACCAGACAGATGAGATTGACCAGTCCGGACGCGGCCATGGTGTGCCCGATGTTGGGCTTGACCGAGGTCAGCGCACAGAATCCGGTGCGGTCGGTGCGCGAGCGGAACGCCTCGACCAGGGCGTTGGTCTCGATGGGATCGCCCAGCCGGGTGCCGGTGCCATGGGCGACCACGTAGTCGAGCGTGTCCGGGGATATCCCGTGCCGGTCGTAGACCGAGCTCAGGAGACGGGACTGGGCCTCGCCACTGGGCGCGGTGATGCCGTTGGTCCTGCCGTCGTAGTTGACCCCGCTGCCGAGGATCGTCGCATGGACGGGGTGGCCGTCCCGCTCGGCCGCGCGCTGCTTCTTCAGCACCAGCACCGCCACCGCCTCGCCCGGAACCAGGCCGTTGGCCCGCCGATCGAACGCGTAGCACGTCCGGTCCGGGGAGAGCATATTGGCCTTCTCCATGGCGGCGCAGTCGTGGTCGGACGCCATGAGGCCGGCCCCGGCGACGATCGCGGTGTCGCAGTCGCCGTAGCGCAGGCTCAGGCACGCCTCGTGCAGTGCCACCAGCCCCGACGAGCAGGAGGTGTTGATCGCCATGCTCGGACCGGACAGGTTCAGGAAGTACGCCAGCCGTGAGGCCAGGATCGAGGTGCTGTTGGAGGTCACGGTGGCCTCCTGGTCGACCAGATAGCGGTAGTCGCCCTCCTCGACACCGACGAAGATCCCAACGTTCTCCTCGGTGACCGTCCGGTGTCCGTATCCGGCGTCCTCCAACGCTCGCCACATCTCCTGGAGCAACAGCCGCTGCCGCGGGTCCATCAGCTCGGCCTCACGCGGGGAGATCTCGAAGAACAGCGGGTCGAACTCCGCGATCCCGGGAACGCAGCCGAACTTGTGCAGCTGCCGCGAGCCGGCCCGGTCGCCGCCGTTCCACCACGGGCGGCGCTCCTCGGGCACCTCGCGAACGACGCTGCGGCCCTCGGAGAGGATGGACCACAGCTCGGCGACGGTCCGCGCGTCGGGGAAGCGCCCGCTCATGCCGACAATGGCGATCGGCTCGTCCGGGGCGCCGACCGCGGGCCCGGCCGGCCGCCCCGGCGCGCCGTCGGCGAAGCGGTCGGAGCGGCGCTTGCGTTCTCGCACGGCGGCGGGGGGCGCCGAGGGGGCCGCCGAGCCCGCTCGGTAGCGGGCGTCCATCCGCTCGGCATGGGCCGTGAGCAGGTGGGTCTCCAGACGCTTCAGCGTCGGATGGCTGAAGAAGAGGTCGGGTGTGACAGTGAGGCCCAGCCGACCGCTCAGCTGCGTGGCGAACTTGGCGATGTTGAGCGAGTCGATGCCGTAGTTCGCCAGGTTCTCCTCGGCGTCCAGTTCCTCGGCCGGGAGCCCGAGCACCTGGCCGGCCGCGTCGGCGAGCTCCCAGGCCAGGCACTGCGGCACCGTCCATCCCCGCATACGCGGGCGTCGGCCCTCGCCGGGCGCCCGGTCGGTCGCGGGCTCCGGCCGCGGGCGTGCCCACTCCCGGCTCAGGACCGGCTCGCGGAGGCGGGCGACGACGGTGCCGTCGGCCGCCGCCAGTTCGACGGTGAGCGAGCGGGTGCCCGCGGCCCCGTCCTCGGGTGAGGTGACGAGGGCCCAGCGCGCGGGCTGCGCGGGGGCGGCGAAGCCGGCCTCGGCGACCGCCGTCACCTCGCCGCCCTCCTCTCCCCAGCCCAGGTGCCCGCGCACCACGGCGAGGCAGGCGTCCAACTGCTCCGGCCGCAGGACCAGCTCGTCGCCGGGCGCCTCGTCCGGCACCGGGTCCAGCTCCAGCAACAGACGTCCCGGGCCGGCTTCCGCCCGCAGCGCGGGCAGGTCGAGCGCATCGGGGCGTCCCGCCTCGGTCGAGGGGGGTACGGGGGCGGCCCCGCCGTCGCAGGCAAGGTACGAATCGCCGTCGCCCTCGTCGACGTACACCGCCCAGTCGACCGTGCCGTCACCGGCCTGCCGCAGGTCGATGTGCAGGTCGAGATCGGGCGCGCGGCCCTGGTCGGCCAGGGTGACCGGCTCGTGCCATCTCACGTCGTGCAGCGCGACGGCTCGCCCGCCCAGGCCCAGGCCCAGCACCACGGCCGCCCGGGCCAGTTCGAGCAGTGCCCCGGGCGCCATGACCCCGCCGGCGGAACGGCCGAACCAGTTCTCCCGGCCAGTGAAGGTCGAGGCGAAGCGCTGGCAGGTCACGTCGGAGACGTTGCGGTGGACCAGCGGGTGCAGACGTGCGGCGGCATCGGCGCCCCCGGCGGAGACCCAGTATTCGGCGTTGTCGAACGCGTAGGGGGGCAGGCTCATGCGCTCCGGCGGGGTATCCCCCCACAGCCCCGCGAACGCGGCCGGCTCATGGCCGCGGCAGTAGCTCCTGGCCAGCTCGGTCAGAAGCTCCCTCTCCTGGCCATCGGCGGCCTCGGCCACCAGCTCCCGCAGGGCGCGGGTCCCGGCGGCGTCCAGGGGGTACTCGCGCGGCACGGTGCCGCGCACCACCTCCGGGCCGTCCTGCCCGTCCGCCGCCCGGAGCAGCGCGGCGACCGCCTGCTCACGGTCGCGCACGACCACCGCGCACCGCCGCGCGAAGTGGTGCCGCCCGGCGATCAGGGTGTGGCTCACCGAGGCCATCAGCCCGGGCCCCGCGTCGCCGGGCAGCGCCGCCAGGTGGTCGGCCAGCCGGCGCAGTTGGCGGGTGAGTGCCGCCTCGGTCCTGGCGGAGCACACCAGCAGGTGCCAGGGCGGGGCGGGCTGGGCGCCGAGGCGTGCGAGGTCGCCGCGGGCCGTGTCACGGCTCTCGACCACCACGTGGGCGTTGGTGCCGCTGAAGCCGAACGCGCTGACCGCGCCGCGGCGCGGCAGGCCCCCGTCCTCCGGCCAGGGGCGCGGCTGGTGGTTGACGTAAAAAGGGCTGTCGGCCCAGTTGACGAAGTCGCTGATCTCCTCGCAGTTGATGCTCGGCGGGATGGTCTCGTGGCGCATCCCCAGGACCAAGCCGATCAGGCTGACCAGGCCGGAGGCGGCCAGGGCGTGGCCGACGTTGGGCTTGGTGGAGGTCAGCGCGCAGAAGCCGGTGCGCGCGGTGTGCGGCCGGAACGCCTCTGCCAGCGCATTGATCTCGACGGGGTCGCCGAGGCGGGTGCCGGTACCGTGGGTCACCAGGTGGCCCAGGGAGTCCGGGGAGATACCCGCGCGCTGGTAGACCTCCTGGAGCAGGCGCGTCTGGGCGTGTCCGCTGGGGGCGGTGATGCCGTTGGTCCTGCCGTCGTTGTTGATGCCGGTGGCGAGGATGTCGGCGTAGACGCGGTGGCCGTCCCGCTCGGCGCGCCCGCGCCGCTTCAGCACGATCGCGGCGACGGCCTCACCTGGCACCATGCCGTCCGCCCGCCGGTCGAAGGCGCGGCAGACCCCTTGGGGGGAGAGCATGCCCGCGCCGACCATGGCGTCGAACTCGCGGGGCGTGGCCATGAGATTGGCGCTGGCCACGATGGCGGTGTCGCAGTCGCCGTGGCGCAGGCTCAGGCACGCCTCGTGGAGGGCCACCAGGCCGGAGGAACAGGCGGTGTTGATCGCGATGCCGGGGCCGGTCAGGTTCAAAAAGTAGGACAGACGAGCGGCGAGCACCGCGTTGTGGTTGGAGGTGATGCCCTCCTCGGTGGCGGCCAGCAGCCGGTAGTCGCCCTCTTCGACGCCGACGAACACTCCCACCTTTTCGGTGGCGAGCTGCTCGCGCGCGCAGCCGGCGTCCTCCAGGGCCTTCCACATCTCCTCCAGCAGCAGCCGCTGCCGGGGGTCCATGGTCGCCGCTTCGCTGGGCGCGATCTCGAAGAACAGCGGGTCGAACTCGGCGATGCCGGGCAGCCAGCCGATGCGCCGCTCCTTGCCATCGGCCCACCACTCGTGCCGCTCGCGCGGCACCGGCCCGATGGCGCTGCGGCCCTCGGCCAGCAGGGCCCACAGTTCCTCGACGGTGTGGGCGGCGGGGAAGCGCCCGCTCATCCCGATGATGGCGAACCGCTCGTCGGAGGAGGCGGGCGTCGGCGGGGTGTCGCGCCGGTCCGGCCGCGGCCGGGCGGTGGCGAACCGGCTCGCGTCCTCGCGCCGGGTCCGGAGCCTCGCTCCGCGGCGGGCGTGCGCCGGGGCCGGCCGGCGGTCGGGCGCGGGCGCCTCGGGGGGAGCCGTAGCGGATGGTGCCCGATAGCGGTCCGCCAGGTGTGTGTGGTGGCGACCGAGCAGGAACTCGTGCAGCGTGTGGAGGGTGGGATAGCTGAAGAACAGGTCCGGGGTGAAGTCGACCTCCAGCCGCTCGGAGAGGACCCCCGCGAACTCCACCAGCGTGATGGAGTCGAAGCCGAAGTCCCTCAGGTTCTCGTCCGATGCCAGCTTGTCGACGGGGAGGCGCAGGATCTGGCTGACGATGTCGTTCAGCTCACGCCGCAGTTCCTGGGCCGGGTCGGCGGTGGCCGTCCCTGGCCGTGGTTCGGGCCGAGGCCGCGTCGGCCGGCCGGGGGCGGCGCGGAGCGCGGCGCGGATGCGTTCGCCCTGCCCGGCCAGGACCAGGTAGGAGGCGTCGGGCTGTGTGACGAGGCGGCGGAACAGGCCGGTGCCCTCGGCGGGCTCCAGGTAGCGCTGGCCGCTGGATCTCAGATAGAAGTCGGCGGTGTCGGCGTCGGCGAAATTCATGCCGTCGCTCCGCCACATCGGCCAGCTGATCGCCAGCCGCTTCGGCCCGGCGGGGTCCCGCTGCGCCAGATGGCGGGCGTAGCCGACCTGGAAGCGGTTGCCCACAGCGTAGTCGCAGCTGCCGAAGTCCCCCAGCACGGCGGCGCTCGACGAGAAGTAGCACACGAAGTCGGGGGCCCGGCCCGGCCCGGTGAGGGCCTGGGCGAGGGCGTTCTCCAGGTTGACCGTGCCGGCGACCTTCGGACCGAGGACGCGGGCGAACGTCACCGCGTCCCGGTTGGCGATGCTGCCGTGCTGCTCCACTCCGGCGGCGTGGAACACCCCGTCGATCCGGCCGAAGCGAGCGGCCGCGGTCCCGACCGCCGCGGTCAGGGCCGCCGCGTCGCACACGTCCGCCTGGCAGTACAGGGTGCCGCCCGCGCCCGCCGCCTCCAGCGCAGCCAGCCGCTCCCGCACCGCGGCGGCGTCCGCGGGGCGGCGCCCCAGCAGCACCAACCGGGCCTGGTAGGCGCGGGCGAGCCAGGTCGCGAAGACCGTTCCCAGGCCGCCCGCCCCGCCGGTGATCAGGTATGTGCCGCCGTGGCGCAGCGGGTCCGGCTCGGGTGAGGAAGGCTGGAGGGTGGCCGGGCGTACGCGCTGGACGTACCGGCGGCCTCCGGTGTGGAGGGCGCCGACCGGTTCCTCCGCCCGCAACTCCCCGGCCAGGACGTCCGGCAGTTCGGGGGCGTGCGGGGTGGTGCCGTCCAGGCAGAGGACCGTGAGCGAGGTGCCGGGCACGACGAGGCCGACCGACCGCTCGAAGCCCAGCCAGGATTCGAGGGCGCAGCGCTCCAGGTCGTCGGTGAACGTGCCGCCGAGAACGATCCTGCCCGGTGCCCGCCCCTCCGGGCCGCCTTCCCGGGCGATGATCCGCAGCAGGTCGCGGAGCGGGTCCGGATCCCGGAGCAGGTCCTGGCCCTCGCGGTGTTCGGTGGCCCATAGGTGGGCGACGACGTCGATGGGCCCGTGGTCGTCCGTGACGGCCCGCAGCAGGGCACGGTACGCCTCCGCGAGATCGCCGCCGACCTCGTAGCGGTCCGCGGCGAGCCGCCGGTACGCGGTGCCCCGGGCGGCGCAGACCACGGTGAGGTCGGGGTGATCGGCGGTCAGCCGCCGCCGGACCTCGTCCTGTCGACCCGGGTCGGACAGGAAGACAACGGCACACCGGTGCCGGTGCGGCGGCGAGGCCGGCACCGCCGGTGCCTCCTCCCAGTCCTCGGTGAACAGGTGCAGGTCGTCCGGGATGGTCACGTCCGGGTTGCTCAGCATGCCCCCTCTTTTCTGTGGGCGAAACGGATGCCGGACAGACGGACCAGCAGCCGGCCGTCCCTGTCGCGCAGGTCGAGGTCGAGGGCCTGGGCTGCGCTGCCCGCGGTGAGGATCGCGTAGGCATCGCCCTCGCACCTGCCGTGGAAGGTCACCTCGTCGATGCCGACCGGTGTCATGGCGGCGAACCGCTCACGGCCGGGCCATGCCGCGGCCGCCTGAAGCGCGGCGGTCAGCAGGACGGGGTGGGCGGCGAACTCCCCCGCCCGCCCGGCCGCCGGGCGCAGCGCCTCGGGCAGGCTCAGCTCGGCCAGCAGGTGGGCTTCCCCGCGGCGCACCGCCGTCAGGGCCTGGTACGCGGTTCCCAGACGGAGACCGGCCCGGCTCAGGGCGGCCTCGATGTCCGTGGCGGACCAGTACGCTTCCGTTCCGTCGGTGAAACGCCCCGGGTCGGTGTGGTCGGGCTCCTCCGGGGTGACCAGGGCCGCTTGGCCCTGGCAGTACAGGCGGACGTCCTCGGCCCGGCCGACCCGCTCCTGCTGGTAGCAGTCGAAGTCGACGAGCCCGTCGGGGCCCTGCACCAGGGAGATGTTGACCGGCCGGTCGTCGCCGGACCGGTGGACGTGGCTCTCGTGCCAGGTCAGGTCTGAAAGGCGGACGCCGAGGTGCCCCGCGTCCTGCCCGTGGGCGAGAGCGACCGCCACCCGGGCGGCCTCGATCCACGCCGTGGCCGGCAGGCCGGCACGGCCATGGTCGAGGTGGTCGCGCAGGAGGAACTCCTGTCCCGTCCAGCGGGACCGGAAGCGCTCCTCGCGGAAGTCCGAGACGTTCTCGTGGACCAGGGGGTGCAGATGGCGGGCCTCGACGGCCTGGCCCCGGGCCGCCGTCGTGGCGTCTCCGGGCCCGCCCCCGGCCCACAGGTCGAGCAGCGTCTTGGCGTGGTTCCCGGCCGTCAACAGGCTCTCGACGAAACCCCGCAGCTCCTGGTTGTCGATGGACGGGTGGGGCGCTGCCGCGCCGACCGTGATGGCGGAGGTCACCGCCGCTTCCTCGACGCCACGGATCCAGTGGCGTTCGCGGGCGAACGGGTATCCGGGCAACTCGACGTGGTGCAGCGGCCCGTCGTGCAGTTCCTCCCAGGGGATGTCGGCTCCCGACACCCAGGCGGCGGCGAGTGCCGGCAGGTCACCGCCGTGCAGGGCGTCTTGTACCGTCTCCCGCGACGCCGCCGACGGGGGTCGGCCGGCCTGTGGGTCGCGGTCGGTGGTCCAGCAGTTCTCCGCGGGTGGACTTCCTTGGGCCGCGGCGGTCAGGGTGTCGGCGAGCTGGTGCAGGTCGGTGGCGAGCACGGCCAGCCGCTCCGGCAGCGGCTGGCGCCTGACCTGAAGCTGGTAGGCCACCTCGGACAGCCGTATATGGCCCGCGCCGTCCTTCACCGCGACGGCCAGAGCAGCGCAGTGCTCCCCCAGCCGTTCGGCGTTTTTGGCGGAGACGACGACGAGGTGCGTCCCGTCGGGGGCGCCCCGCGGGGCCTGCGGCCCGGTGTACTCCTCGACGATCACATGTGCGTTGGACCCACCGGCGCCGAAGGCGCTGACGCCCGCGCGCCGGGGCAGCGGGGTGCCGTCCGCCGCAGTCCTGACGGGCCAGTCCGTGGTGTGGCGCTGGATGCGGAACGGTCCGGACGCCAGGTCGATACGGGGGTTCACGGGTTCGGCGTGGAGGGAGGGCACGAGCCGGCGGTGGCGGAGCTGGAGCAGCACCTTCGTGAGGCCGGCGATGCCGGCCGCCGCTTCGAGGTGGCCGATGTTGGTCTTCACCGACCCGAGGGCGCAGTCGCCCGGCGTCGCGTCGCCGGGCGCGCCGTCCGCGAAGGCACGGTTCAGGCCGGCGATCTCGATCGGATCCCCCAGCGGTGTGCCGGTGCCGTGAGTCTCGACGTAACCGACGGTGCTGGGGGTGACGTCGGCGTCGCTCAGCGCGGCACCGACCAGATCGGCTTGGGCGCGGGGGTTCGGGACGGTGAAGCCGTTGGTGCGGCCGCCGTGGTTGACGGCCGTGCCCCGGATCACCGCATGGATCCGGTCGCCTTCGGCGATCGCGTCCCGCAGCGGCTTGAGGATCAGGGCGCCGACTCCCTCCCCGGGCACAAAACCGTCCGCGTCGGCGCCGAACGTGTGGCAGCGGCCCGTCCGGGAGAGCATGTTCATCTGGCACAGCCAGTCGTACTTGCTGGGATGCAGATAGAGGTTGACGCCTCCGACGAGAGCCATCCGGCACTCCCGGCGGCGCAGGCTCTCGCAGGCCAGGTGAACGGCGTTGAGCGAGGCGGCGCAGGCAGTGTCCACCGGCATGCTGGGACCGCGCAGGTCGAGCCAGTACGAGACCCGGTTGGCGATGGACCACTGGGTGGAGGTCGGAATCTCCCTGCCGCCGGCCCGCCAGTGGTCCGGGCCCCACAGCTGGTAGGTCTGGGTGGTGACCCCCACGAAGACACCGACCGAGCGGCCGTGCGGCGCGTCCGGGTCGCCGAGGCGGCGGGGTGGGTGGCCGGCGTCCTCGAACGCCGTCCAGGCGGTCTGCAGGAACAGCCGCTCCTGCGGGTCCATCAGCTCCGCCTCGCGCGGCGAAATGCTGAAGAACAACGGGTCGAAGGCATCCACATCGTCCAGGAAGGCGCCCCATCGACAGTAGGTGTCCTTGTCTCCGTCGGGGCCGGGGGCCATGCGGGCGCCCGCGTCCCAGCGGGAGGGCGGGACCTCCGTGACGCAGTTTCTTCCCTGGCGCAGGTTGTCCCAGAAGGCAGCGAGGTCGTCGGCCATCGGATAGCGGCCGGCCATGCCGATGACGGCTATCGCGCCCTCTGCCGGACCGGGGTCCGGGACACGGCCGAGGTCACTGCCGACGGCGGGGGCGTACGGCGTCTCGGTACGTGGCGGGGTCGGCTGTGCGTGGCGTGTCGCCAGCGCCGCGGGATGGTAGCCCGCGAGGGCCTCGGCGACCTGGTCTACAGTGCGGCACTCGAAGAGCAGGGTGTGCGGGATCGGGCCGAGCTCCCGCTCGACCTGTGCGTTGAACTGGCCGATCGTGATCGAGTCGATGCCGTACTCGTCGAAGCCGACGGTGGTGTCGATCTGTCCTTCGGGAACGCCCAGCAGGTTGGAGAACAGCGTCACGGCGTACCGGACCGCCAGTTGCCCCGCCTCCGCTGGAGTGGCAGCGGGCTCTGTCGGTACGGGCCGTTCCTCACCCGTCAGCAGTCCCGCTGCGGCGCCCGGTTCCCCGTAGACGAGGACGCGGTGCCCGCCCGGCCCGGCCAGCAACTCCTCCAGGGCCGCCAGCCCCGTGGCCGCGGGCAGCGGGGCGAGCCCCCGGTCGCGCCGGAAGACGGTGGTGACCTCGTCGGCGACGGCCATGCCCCCGTCCTGCCACAGCGGCCAACCGATGCTGATCGTGCGTCCGAATACCTCGCCAGCGGCGCGCCGGCGCTCACGGTCGGCCGCGTACGCGTCCAGATAGGCGTTGGCGGCGGCGTAGTCCGTCTGCCCGGCGTTTCCGGCCACCGCGACGACGGACGAAAACAGGGCGAAGAAGTCCAGCCGCTCCTCGCGGGTGGCCCGGTCGAGGTGGAGGGTGCCGAGGGTCTTCGGGGCCAGCACGTCTCGGAACTGTCGCAGCGTCTTGTTCCGCAGAAAGCGGTCGCTGAGCACTCCGGCAGCGTGCAGCACGCCGGTCAGGCGACCGTGGCGACGCCGGATCTCGGCGACCAGCGCGTCCGTCCGCGCCTGGTCGCTGAGTTCCGCGGAGAGATAGTCCACTCGGCCCGGGGCAGTGGCGACGAGCTGGTGAAGCCGACTTTCACGGTCGCCGGGCGCCGAGCGTCCGATGAGCACCACCCTCGTCCCCGGGGTCCGCAGCAGATGCCGGGCGACCAGCCGGCCAAGGCCGCCGGCGCCCCCGGTGACGAGATAGAGCCCGTCCGAGCGGATCGCGGGATGCGGCTCGTGCCCCGACTGGCCTCCGGCCGGGAACGGTGACTCCTCGAAGCGCTCCTCCTGCCGCACGCCGTCCTCGTAACGCACGGCGTCCGCCGCGGTATCGAGAGCGAACTCGCGGGCGGCGAGCCGCCACAGGACAGGGTCGTCGACGGCACGGCCGGCGACGACCGAACGCATCCTGACCCGACTGGTCTCCCGGCGCAGCGAGCGTGCCATCCCGGTGACCGCCGCGGCCTCGGGCGGGGCGGTCACTCCGGGCACGGCGGGCCGGACCCCGAGCACCAGGCAGCGCTCGCCGCCCTCACGCAAGACCAGCTGTCTGACGAGGTGGAAGGCGGCGTGCACGGTCTCCGCCAGCCGACGCCCCGCGTCCGCGGCGCCGTCGGGCATGACCACGTGCACGACGGACCGCGGCACATGGCCCTCGCGGTGCAGGGCGGTGAACAGCCGCTGCCAGTCCTCCTCCGCGTCGGGCCGGAGGCTCCACACGCCTCCGTCGTCCCGGTACTCCCCGGCGAGCCGTACGTACCGCACCCCACTGCCGTGGAACACGCCGCCGCACGCCGGCCTGGCCGTCTCCCACAGGCGGTCGGGCAGCACGACCAGCACGGGGCCGTCCGGCGCCGGTGACGGCGTGCCCTGGGCCCGCGTCCAGCGGGCGGTCGCCTCCAGCAGGCGGTGTCCCGTATCGGTCGGCGGGGTCGCGTCCGGGAGCGGGGCCTCGGGGGGAGGCGAGGCCTCGGGCCGGGTGGCGCGGTGCGTGGACCGGAGGAACTCGGTGGTGGGCAGCGACAGCGCACGGCGGGGAGCCCCGGAGTGGTACCGGCTCCAGTCGACCTCGACGCCGCCCAGCCACAGGCGCAGCAACGACTCGGCCAGCAGGTCGGCGAACGACCGGCCGCCGTCGATCACCACGTCCGCGGGTCCGGTCGTCCCCGGTGCGCCGATCCACAGCGTCGCCGTCTCCGGCGGGGCCTCCGCGGCGCCGCCGAGGTCGGTGGTGGCGGCCCAGGCGCGCAGCAGTTCCGGTCCGGCCGGCATCCCCGCGCGGGCTCGCAGCATCGTGTAGTCCCCGTCCGGCGCGAGCGGGACGGCGCGGGCCCGGAGGTCGGAGACGACCGCCGCCCGGGCACCGGGGCCGTCGGCGAGCAGCGCCGGCAGATGCCCGCGGGTCAGCACCCCGTCCGCCAGCAGTTCCAGTACCTCCCGCGCCCGGGGGTCGCGCACCATGGGATCACGCGGCAGGCTCCACTTGCGGTCCAGCAGGTCGAGCGCGTGCTGCGCCGCCAGGACCCGGAAGACCTCCGCGGGCCGATCCGCCGCGGCCGGCGGCGTGGCCCACGCCGCGCCGTCCATGGGAAGCTGCCACGCGGTCCGGCCGCACCGCTCCAGCTCTTGGTTCCAGGCACGCAGGTGGCCGCGGAAGGTGTGCTGCCCGTCGACGAGTCGGCCGGCCTTCGCCCACACCGCGGCGGTCTCCTCGCCGTTGAGGACGAGACCCTCCAGCAGATCGGCGAGATAGGCCGTGTCCAGGGGGTGGGCGGGGTAGGTGCGGCCCGTCAGCGGTTCGGTGAAGGGGAGACGCGGGGCGCGCGGCTCGACGGTCGCGGTCGTCGAGGAGCCGCCCTCGGCGAGGTCCACGGCGGCCGGCCAGTCCAGCGCGCCCACGGCGGCGAGGGCCGGCCAGACACCGGGGCCGTGGGCGGTGACGCCGTCCGGTGCCATGCCGATGCGCAGCAGCGCCCGCACCGTCAGCAGGCTGAACACCACCTCGGCCCGCGGTCCGTGTTCGCCCTGGCGCAGGGCGCGCAGCGCGGCCGCCGCGTCGCCGGACTCGGCGCGGAACTCGGCAACGAGGTCGGCGTACAGCGGAGAGGCCAGCAGCTCGCGCACCCGCTGCCGCGACGGCGGTCGCAGCGGGCCCACGGCCAGCCGCCATCTCCGTTCGACGGGCGGCGCCTCGACGACGGCCGGCGCCGCGACCAGGGCGGCGATGTCCTCCATCCCGCTCACCAGTCCGCCGACCCGTACCGGGGCATGGTCCCGGCCGACGGCGAGGGTGTGGCAGATGTCCGCGGTGGGTCCGGGCTCCCGGCGGGGTGCGGCGGTCATGGCACGCCAGCGGCCGAGCAGGCCGTCGAGCGCCTCCGGAGAGCGGGCGGACAGCAGGAACGGGTACCGGGCCGGAGTCCGGGCACGGCTCTTCCCCGCGGTCTTCGGCCGTGGCGTGGGCAGGGCGGCGCCCGGGGAGCGGTCCCCCGCGTACTCCTCCACGATCACGTGGCAGTTCACCCCGCCCATGCCGAAGGAGCTGACGCCGGCCCGCAGCACCGCGCCCGGCTCGTGGGGCAGCCAGTCGGCCGGCCGCCGCGTGATCCGGAAGGGGCTGCCGTCCAGCTTGATCAGGGGATTCAGGGCGCTGATGTGAATGCTCGGCGGCACCCGACGTTCGGCCGTCATCATGAGCACCTTGATGAGCCCGGCGACGCCCGCCGCGGCCTCCAGGTGCCCGATGTTGGGCTTGACGGAGCCGATCCGGCACCAGCCCTGGTCGGGTGAGGCGGCGGCGTACACCTGGCGGAGCGCCTCCACCTCGATGGGGTCGCCCAGCGAGGTGCCCGTGCCGTGCGCCTCGATGTAGGTGATGGTGCGCGGGTCGGCTCCCGCGCGCGCCAGGGCGGCGGAGACCACCTCGCGCTGCGAGGCCACCGTGGGGGCGGTGATGGTGGCCCGGCTGCCGCCGTGGTTGACGGCGCTGCCGGTCAGTACGCCGTAGACGTGGTCCCCCGCGCGCAGCGCGTCGTCCAGCCTGCGGAGCAGCACCATGCCCACACCGTCGCCGGGTACGTATCCGTCGGCGTCCTGGGAGAACGTGCGGCAGAGTCCCGTGGGGCTGAGCATGCGGGCCTTGGAGAAGGAGATGTACTTCCACGGGTGGAGGTTGAGGCTGACGCCACCGGCCAGCGCGAAGTCGGCCTCGTCGCCGAGCAGCGCCTGCATCGCCATGTGCACGGCCACCAGCGAGGAAGCGCAGGCGGCGTCCACGGATACGCTGGGGCCCCGCAGGCCGAGGGTGTGCGACAGCCGGTTGGCCATCAGGCAGTCGTAACCGCCGAGCCCGGAGTGGCTCTCCACGGCCCCGTAGTCCCTGGCCGCCTCCTGGAGGTGGTCCCGGGCCATGGCGCCGACGTAGACGGCGGTCCGCGCGGCGCGCAGTGCGTCCAGGGGGATCCCCGCGTCCTCCACACAGTGCCAGGTCTCCTCCAGCAACAGCCGCTGCTGCGGGTCCATCAGGGCGGCCTCGCGCGGTGAGACGCGGAAGAAGGCGTGGTCGAAGTCGTAGGGGCCGGCCAGCTGGCCGCACCACTTGCTGACCGTCTTGCCCGGCTCGGCCACATCGGGCGAGTAGAAGCGGTCGGGATCCCAGCGGTCGGGCGAGATCTCGGTGGTGGAAGCGCGGCCGGCCAGCAGGTTGGCGGCGTACTCCCGGTGGTCGCGGGCGTCGGGCAGCCGGCAGCCGATGCCGGTGACGGCGATGGCCATGCCGGTGCCGAGGGAGGAGCCCTGGGCGGTGATGCTCATGCTGCTCCCTCATCCGCGCGAAAGTCGCGGTCCGGGCCGTGGTGTTCCCAGGGGTAGATGCCGTGTTCGACGAAGCGAGTGATGCGCTGGAGATTGCGGGCGTCGGAGAACATCTCCAGATTCGCGGACACCGCCGCTTCCCGGTGGCGCCGGATCGGGGCGATCTCGGCGTGCATGAAGCGCTTGTACCGGGCGATGCCGTCCCCGGAGAGCTTGCTCAGCCGGCCGAGGTGCTGGGCGAGGAGCGGCCCGCTGCGTTCGGCACAGCAGTCGACCAGGCCCCATTCGGCCGCCTGCCGGGCGCCGACCGTCCGGGTCGTCAGCGTCAGGTAGTTGGCCCGCTGGTAGCCGACGCGCCGGGCCAGGAACGGCATGACCATCGCCGGGTACAGCCCGAACAGCAGCTCCGAGAGGCCGAAGGTGGCGGTGGTGTCGGCGATGACGATGTCACTGGCCGCCACGAAGCCCACTCCCCCGGCATTGGTCCTGCCCCGGGCGTGAACGAGGGTGATGTACGGACCGGTCGCCATCCGCAGCCACAGGTCGTACAGCGGGGCGGGATCGTACTCGCCAGGCGCGTCCGGGGTGTCGGGGTCGGGGCGCGGCGCGCCCGGCTCTGGGGGCGGGGCGAAGGCGGTGAAGTCCGCGCCGACGCAGAAGACCTCGGCCGATCCCTCGAAGACCACGAGGGTGCAGCCGTCCCGCTCACAGGAGTCCAGCGTCTCGTGGCATTCGCGAATCATCGCGTCGTTGATGGCGTTGTCGCGCTCGGGGCGGTCGAACCGCACACGGCACACCTGACCCTGGCGCCGTACCCGTATCGTTTCGAGGTCCATTCAGTCTGTTCCCACCGCGGCCAGCTTTCGGCCCATGAGGACCGCCGCCTCCTCCAGGATGCGGTAGTTGATCTCCGCGACGTGTCGTCGGCGCCAGTTCTCGAATTCGGTGCCCTTCACCCACTGGTTGAACGCGCCGAGCGCGGGTCCACAGTGCACCTGGAAGTCCACCCGGCCCTCGTCCGAGCCGCTGAGCGCCTGGCGTGTGGAATGGGAGAAGTACCACTTGAAGACCAGGGCCATTTTGTGTTTGGGATCCCTCTCGGCCTTCTCGATCCCCTGCGGGGGATGGTGGGCGCGGACCTCGGCGTAGACCTCGCCGAAGCTCTTCTTGAAATACCGGGTCTGGATCTGCCCGGCCGTCGCCGCGTCGATCTGCTCCAGCGATTCGTACCGCTTGTAGAGCTCGTAGAGTTTGTTGGCCCGGGCGGGGAACAGCACGCCCTTCTTCAAGACCTGAACCCGCGCGCCGTATTCGAACATGTCGCCGGCGGGGGCATAGCCGGTGTCCTGGATGTTGATGTCCTGGAGCAGGTCCTTCACCCGCTCGCTGGTTCCGGCCTCGACCGTGCACTGGTTGATCGAGCCGGTCGTGAGGAAGTCCGCGCCCATCAGGAAGCAGGCCGCGGCGGCGTCCGGCGTGCCGATGCCACCCGCGGCACCGAGGCGGGCCCGTCGATGGTAGCCGTGCTGGGCCGTCATGTCGTCGCGCAGCCGGCGCATGGCGGGCATCAGGGTGAGGGCCACGCCCTGGTCGGTGTGGCCGCCGGAGTCGGCCTCCAGGCACAGGTCGTCGGCGACGGGCAGCTCCCTGGAGAGTTCCGCCTCGGCGGCCGTGATCCGCCCCTGGTCCAGCAGCTGGTCCACGAGGCGGGCGGGGGCAGGGCTGAGGAACGCCTTGGCGACCTCGGGGCGAGAGACCTTCGCGATGACGCGGTTGCGGGGCACGACCTGGCCGGCGGAGTCCCGGCGCAGCCCGGTCAGCCGGTAGCGGATCACCGCCGGGGTCATGGTGATGAAGGCGGAGGCCTCGACCGTGCGGACGTCGTGCTTGAGGTAGAGGTCGACCAGGGTGTCCTCGCGCTCGGGGTGGCCGGGGTCGTGGACGAGGTTCATGCCGAAGGGCTGACCGTCGGCCAGGTGTTGCTTGAGATACCGGATGTCGGCCTCGACCCGCTCGGCGGGCTGGCCCGCGGTGCCCAGGAAGCCGAGCATGCCTGCCCTCCCCACGGCGGCGATCATTTCCCGGGAGGCGATGCCGCGGTACATGCCGCCGATGACGCAGGCGTAGCGCAGGCCGTAGTCCCGCTTGAAGCCGGCACTGCCGAGGTCGGCGGCGGAGACCGCGAACCGGCCCGCGGCAGCGGGCGGGACGGAGGACCGGGCGGGCTGGACCGGCGGCGCGGGGGTGGCCGCCTGGGCGGGAGCGGGTGGGTCGGCGGGGGACCGCGTCTCCTGCTCTTCCTCCCCCTCGCCAACGATGAGCGGCTCGGAGTCCCGGCGGATGCTGCGGATCAGGCTGGTCAGCACGCGGCCCGGCCCGACCTGGAGAAATTCGTCCTCGTCGTTGCCCAGCAGGTAGCGGATACTCTCGCTCCATCGGACCGCTGAGGCGATCTGGGCCACCAGGGTCTCGGCGACCCGGTCCGGGCGGTAAGGGCGCGCGGTGGAGTTGGCGATGACGGGGATCGCCGGAGGTCTGATCTCCAGCTCGTCGACGTACGCGGCGAACTCCTGCTGGGCGGCGGACATGTACCGGGAGTGGAAGGCCCCGCTGACCTGGAGGATGCTGTATGTACGTGCCTTGGCGGCCTGGAAGGCGTCCTTGGCCCGCTCGATGTCGGCGCGCAGTCCGGAGATGACGGTCTGGGAGGGGGAGTTGAGGTTCGCCACGTCGATGGCGTCGAAGCCGTGGTCCCTCAGCACGTCGCGGACCTCCTTCTCGCCCAGGCCGAGGACGGCGGCCATGCCTCCGCCGACGGCCCGCCCCATCAGCTCGCCGCGCTTCTTCACCATCTTCAGGCCGGTCGCGAAGTCGAACGCCTGCGCGGCAAGGAGGGCGTTGTACTCGCCGAGGCTGTGGCCGGCGACGTAGTCGGGCCGCGGTTCACCCTCCTTCAGCAACCGGTAGTAGCTCAGCGCGTTGACGACGTACAGGGCCGGCTGGGTGCACTGGGTGAGGTCGAGGCGCTTGTCCGGATCCTCCAGGCACAGCGAGCGGATCGAATAGCCCAGGATCTCGTCGGCGATGTCCGTCAGTTCCTTCGCATCCTCGAAGAGCTCGGCGCCCATGCCGAGCTTCTGGGATCCCTGTCCCGGGAAGAGATAAGCCACCATGATGGGTTGTCCGTCCTTTCACACGCCCTTGGGAAGCTGGGATGCCTGCCCCGGGCAGGCGCCGTTCAGCACCACCCGCTCGCGGGTGCGCTACTCATTGCGATCACAGGCCGGCCGCGCGACGCGGGAACTGCGGCGATTCGCCGCTCTCCGCGTACAGCGGGTGTCGATGTCCGCCGGACGCAAGGCCGTCAGGGCGTGTGAGTCCGTACCCCGCCGCTGACCGTGATGGCGCGGTGTACGGGACGGTGATCTTCCGGTTCGGCTGCGACCAGCACGAGCAACCGCGGAACAGCGCGTTGAAGACGGATACCGGTCAGATGCATGATCAATTCCCCCGATTGAGCTGCACTAATTCGCACGCAAGTACGTACGGAAGTGCGCGGACGCGCGCCCACCTGTCGATACACCGACGAGGCGAACTCCACGTTATTCAAACGGGCGTACGACCCCTCCATGCGTACAGAAGAAGACGTAGCCGCCTGCAACCCCGGCGCCCCCGGACAACTTCGCGCCATTTCACCCCACTAAAGGCTTCCAACGCAACCCGGGAACAACCCGGTTACTTGATTGAGATCGGGCCGCCGCAGCCTCAGACCGGCCGGGAACACCTCGTCTCCGCCTCATGTCCAGCCAGCCAGAAAAGAGGAACCAGCGATTTCGTTTCATCACGCCGGAACCGTGGGCTTCGCCTCTATGCGGCGGAATGGAAGATTCGTTTCAGCGCCACGCTCCGACTCAGCCACCATCGAACAATTATCCAGAAAATTCGAAAATCGCTCGGATGCATTGACCCGCAAAACACCCTTCACGTAATGTCCGTTCGATTATCCGGATGGGAAGCGGTCCATCCACCCAACCGCCACCGCTTGCACGAGACTTCACGAAAGCAAAAATCAACCGGGGGACAAGACGTGCGTAACTTGGTGTACCTTCTCGGCGGACAGGGGTCGCAGTACTACGGCATGGCCTCGTCCCTCTACCAGGAGAACACCGAGTTCCGTCGCAGCATGGACGGCCTGGACGCCGTGTGCACCAGCCGATACGGGCGGTCCGTCACCGGCTATCTCTACGACCGCGGACGCGACCTGACGGACCCCTTCGACGATCTCGCGATGTCGAGTGCGGCCATCTTCATGGTCGAGTACTCACTCAGCGAGCTGCTCCGCTCGGAGGACATCCGCCCGGACGTGGTCGTGGGCGCCAGTCTCGGGGAATTCACCGCCATGGCGATCGCGGGACTCGTACCGGTGGACGCCGCTCTGGGCTTCGTGATCGAGATGGCGCGCCAGCTGGAGGGATCCCTGCCGCCGGGCGGCATGCTCGCCGTGCTCGGCGATCCCAGGGTCTACGAGGAACTGCCCGCCCTGCACCAGCACACCGAGATCGCCTCTATCAACCACGACGGCCACTTCCTATTGAGCGGTGAGGCCCGCGGGCTGCGCCTCGCAGCCGGCACTCTCAAGGAACGCGGCATGACGGCCGTGACTCTGCCCGTGCGGTTCGCCTTCCACTCCTCCGCCCTGGACGGGCTGCGCGACCGGATCACCCGGCTGGCCGCACCCCTGGCGTTCGACGCGGCCCCCGGCACCTCCTCCTACCCGCTCCTCGTCTCATCCACCACCGCCGACGTCGTCACGGCCAGGCAGCCCGAGGACAGCTGGGGCGCCCTCCGGCGGCGCATAGCGTTCACCGACGCCCTCGCCTCCGTTCCGGCGGCGGGCGAGGCGTGGTACATCGACCTGACACCGTCGTCGACACTGTCCGCCATCATGAAGACCAGCCACCCCTCCTACCGCACCTACCCCGTCATCACGCCCTTCGGGACCGAGCAGTCCCGCCTCAAGGCTCTGCGGGCGGACCTGTCGTCATGAGCCGAGGCGTCGCCATCACCGGGTTGGGGGTGCAATGCGCCCTGGGCAGCGACCTCGAGGAGTTCACCGCGGCCCTGCACGACGGCGTCTCGGGGGTGACGTTCGAGCCGCCGGAGGAGGATCTGCCACCCGCGCTGGGCGTGGCGGCGCGCCCGCGGCGCGCACCCTCCGAGATCCTCGACACGCGTCTGACCGGAGCACAGCCGCAGCTGCGCGACCGGCTGCGGCCCCTCCTCGGCCGGGCAACCCGCTCGAAGCAGTATTCCCTGCTCGCGGCCGCCGAGGCCTGGTCGCAGGCAGGCCTTGCCCCCACGCGCGACGCCGCCCGCACCGGCATTGTCGTCGCCGGCGGCAACCAGGCGCACCGGCTGTACCAGGAGATGGGCGGCAAGTACCGGGCCGCGCCCTCCTTCGTGCGGCCGAGTTACGCCATCGACCTATGGGACAGCGACCTGCTGGGCACGGCGAGCGAGCTGTTCGGCGTCCTCGGCGAGGGCCTGACCACCGGCGGCGCCTCCGCCGCGGGCAACGTCGGCCTCCTCGCCGCGTTCCGCATGGTTCGCGACGGCTACGCGGACCTGTGCCTGGTCATCGCCCCGATGACCGAGCTGTCCCCGGTCGAACTGATGGCGTTGTTCAACCTCGGGGCGCTCGGGGCGAAGCGGTGCCAGGACCCCGCGCACGAGCGCAGCCGCCCCTTCGACACCGGCCACGACGGATTCATCTACGGCGAGGGGGCCGCAGCGCTGGTGCTGGAGTCCTCGCACCACGCGGTCGCGCGTCGCGCCCGGCCACTGGCCCACATGCTGGGCGGCGCGGTCCTCCTCCACGGCAGCCGGCTGACGTCCCCCTCCCGGGAGGACGAGATCCGCGTCATGCGGCGAGCTCTGGCCGACGCCGGGCTTAACGCTTCCCAGGTGAACTACGTGAGCGCCCATGCCACATCCACCCCGCTCGGCGACGAGGCCGAGGCCGAGGCCCTGCGCGAGGTGCTCGGGGAGCACGTGCCCGAAGTCTGGGTCAACGCCACCAAGTCCCTCACAGGCCACTGCCTGGGCGCGGCCGCGGCCATCGAGGCGGTGGCCTGTGTCCAGCAGCTGCGGCTCGGCTTCGTGCATGCCAACGCCAACCTGAAGGCCCCCATCCCCCAGGCGGACCCGCTGCGCCTGGCCCCCACCCACACGGTAGCGGCCCAGCCGCGCCACGCGCTGAGCAACGCCTTCGGCTTCGGCGGCATCAACACGTGCGTCGTCTTCGGGAAGGCGTAGTCGTCGCTCTCGGACATGTGCCGTTCATAAATGTCGCTGCAGCTCATAATGGCTCTGGTGGACCTCGTGGGCACGCTGGGATCATGCCCGGGTGACTGTCTCGCTGGTGTATCAGGTGACGCGGAGGCTGCTCTCCGTTCCGGCAGTGCTGTTACGCAAACAGGCAGATAAGGACGCCGAACTGCTGGTGCTTCGACACGAAAACGCTGTGCTGCGTCGGCAACTCGCGGGTGCGGTGCGTTATGAGCCAGCGGACCGGCTGTGGTTTGCCGCGCTGTCCTCGCTCACACCCCGATCGCGCTAAAGGCTGTCCCGTAACTGCTGATCACGGGTGAGATGATCTTGTCGTGTCTGGTGTGACCACGGCGTCGGAGCCGTCCTGGATAGCCCCGTTCGCTGGGCTGAGGCCATGCCAGTTCGGCAAGCTGATCACCGCTCTGCGGTGTGAGGGTGCGGATCCGGTGCGCAAGCGCCGGCCGTGGAGCCTGCCGCTGGAGGACCGTGTGCTCCTGGTTGCCGCCTACTGGCGGATGAACCTGACACTGCGACAACTGGCCCCGCTGTTCGGGGGGTCCAAGTCCGCCGCCGACCGCATCATCGACCACCTCGGGCCGTTGCTCGCGCTCCAGCAACGCAAGCGGTTCCGTAAGGACACCGTGCTGATCGTGGACGGCACCCTGGTCCTCACCCGCGACCACCAAGTGGCCGAGCAGTCCAAGGACTACCGCTACTCCACCAATCACCAGGTCGTCATCGACGCCGACACCCGGCCCGTCGTCGCCGTCGGCCGGCCACTGCCCGGCAACCGCAACGACTGCAAGGCGTGGGAACTTTCCGGCGCCAAGGCTGCAGTCGGCCAGACCACGGTCATCGCCGACGGCGGCTACCAGGGCACCGGCCTGGTCATCCCTCACCGCCGCGAACGCGGCCAGGCCGAACTCCCGGCCTGGAAAGAGGAACACAACGGCTCCCATCGCAAGGTCCGAGCCCGCGTCGAGCACGCCTTCGCCCGCATGAAGACCTGGAAGATTCTCCGCGACTGCCGCCTCAAGGACGACGGCGTCCACCACACCATGCTCGGCATCGCCCGCCTGCACAACCTCGTCCTTGCCGGGTGACGCAGAAACCAGCAGGTCATCCAGCATGTGAAAGATCATTTACGGGACAGCCTTTAGGCGCGGGTGTTTCCGATGGCTCCGGGGACCTTACTCGCCTGGCACCGCAGGCTCGTCGCACGCCGATGGGACTACAGCGGTGAGCTCCGCGGTGTCGCTGCGTCCTGTTCCCGCTCGTGAGATCCCTGAGACGACCGTTCGGGTGGCTCGGGCGGCGTTTCCCAAGGGCTGTCTGGCGATGCGGGTCCGTGACGAGCTGGGTGTGCTGTTTCAGGACCCTGACTTCGCGGCAGCATTCCCAACCCGGGGCGGGCCGGGTCTTGCTCTGGGGACGCTGGCTGTGGTGTCGGTCATGCAGTTCGCTGAGCGGCTGACGGACCGGCAGGCTGCTGATGCCGTCCGCTCCAGGATCGACTGCGCCGCGCCCACCTGGGACTTCAGCTCGGTGCACGTCCACGGCGTAATAAAGGTGATCGCCGATCCCGAGGAACTGCGGCAGCTCGTACGGGCCACCGTGCGCGTCTTCGAACGGGAGGTCGGAACCGGCTGGGACATGAATGGCTCGCTGGAGTACTTCGACCGGTTGCTGCCCGGGATCGGCGGATCTCAGATGGAGATCCGTGGCGTCGACAGCATGTTCAAGCTCAGCCAGGAGCAGCCGCCCCAGACGGTGGCCAAGGTGGTCGCCGCCTTCCGCGCCTGCCCGCGGGAACAAGAACTCGCTGATCTCGTCGAGCGCGCCGCTGACGGCACGGCCTGAACCCCGTCGGCCGCCTACCGGGCGCGGGTGTTCAACTGTTCGTTCCGAGCAGTTGAACACCCCCTGAGCCAGGTCAGGCCGAGCGTCGTTCCAACTCTTCCGCGAACGAGATCCAGTTCCGGGCGCAAGCCCGGGCGAAGGCGGCCACCGCGACCGTCGCGTGCGGCGGTACTTGTTTCGCGAATCCGTGCCACTCGGCGATGCCCGTGGCATGCGAGCCCAGCCACCGCAGCAGCTCACGGCGAGCCTCGTTGAATCGCAGCGACGGATCCCGGCGAAGTCGTTCGACGATCTGGAGCGGCTGGGCGACGTCCCGGCCGTCCCACCCGGGGAGTCGGCGGCTCGCCACGACCTTCCCCGTCACGGCCGCCGTGGTCCCACGGCCGCCCGTCGCCTTCGCCAGCTCCTTCGCGGGTGCGGCACCCTGGCCACGCTTCATCCGCTCCCGGACGTCGCGCACGGTGGCCGGTGCCAGCCCGACCGCCGTGGCGATCTCCCGCAACGAGGCACCCGGCTGCTCGGTGAGCAGCGTACCGGCCAGCTCACGAGCAGCGGCCGTGCTGAGCGGGCGTACCCGCCCGTCCCGGCCGACCCGGCTGCCGAGTTGCTCTCCCGCGGATTCCCGCTCGCGGATCGCGCCCACCGTGGACGCGGCGAGAGCGGTGATGCCCGCGATCACCCTGTTCGACCAGGCCGGGTACGAGCGGACGATTCGAGCGGCTGCCGCCGTGCGGTCCGCGAGTGTCAGTGGCAGGCCGTGTGCGCTGTTGGCCTTGACCGCGGCGACGAAGACCGATTCCCGGTCGCCCTCCACATAACAGACCTCAATGGCCTGTTGGTCGCGGAGACGGGCAGCGATGAGGCGGTGGGCGCCGTCCACGACCGTCATCGATGGCCAATGGACCAGAATCGGCGGCAGCGGCTCATCCATCTGGGCCAGAGTCTCGACGTGCTGCCGGTCGGGCTCGACCAACCTCGGTGACTCACCGAGTCGTAGGGCTTCGATCGGCACGGAATTGGGCCGGGCTTCGGTGGTGGAGGCAGGCACGGCCTCCATCTCGTCGCCCGGTTCCCGAACCTGGCTTCCATCGAGTAAATCTGCCACGAGACGGCCTCCCCGTTTGGCCCGCCCACCCCGCTGCGCGCGGCTCGCGACAAGTCCGCCGCATGCCCCCGCCGACGGGATGTCGGCCCGCTGCTCCTGCTGTACTGGATAACACGTGATCTGGAAAATCGTGCACCGCTTCCGGACCCAACCGTCGGTGCTGCTTGGTCGCTGGGTGTCCCACCGTGTCGAGGCCACCTTGCGGAAACCTTGGGAAAGTCTGGAATCGAGCTGGAACCAGCTGGTTCAGCGACAGGTAGAACCACTGGTCAAATGATCAACCGTATGGGGACGGGGACGGCGGTACGGTTCGGGGTGCTGGGCCCCATCGCGGTGTGGCGGAACGAGGCGTCGGTGTCCACCGGACACGCGCGACAACGACACGTGCTGGCGGCGTTGCTCGTCGACGCCGGTAAAGCGGTGCCGACGGATGTGCCGGTGAACCGAGTGTGGGGCGAGGCCGCCCCGCGGCAGGGCCCGGACGCGTTGTGCGGCCGCGCCACTCCGCCCAGCGCCCGAACCGATCACCGCCCCGACCAGTTCGCCCATCCCCATGTCCATCGACATGATCGCCTCGGCGGCCTCCTGCACGAGTACCGACATGCCGCGTGACCAACACGGACGTAGTTCTTGGCGCCCACCGGGCTGCGGGGAACTGGGATACCAAGGCTGCGTGCCTTTCGCCTCTGGTTCTCCCGCCGCGCGTGGAACAGGACCCAGACGGCGAGGAGGGCGCCGAGCAGTGCCTCGACGGCGAGGACGGAGCGGTGGATGGCTGCGAATACCGGAGGCGCCCATTGCGGGCATTCTCCTGTTTCGCGCCGAACCCCTACGAGAATATACAAGTGGGTAGGTTGTTAGCCGATCGGTCTGCAGGGGGGATCCGTGACGCAGGGGTGGAAGGTCGTTGTCATCGTGCTGGCGGTAGGAGGGATTGCCTCCACGCCGTTGATCTGGCTGCTCGACAGTCCCGATTCGGGTCAGATGGCCGGGGCGTCGATCCAGGCTGCTGCCGGCATCGCCGCGCTGGTATGGGCACTGTTCCAGCAGCCGGTCAGCCGTGCTGATGACGTAGCCCGGCGCACGGGCGTACCACGCGCGCGCAGCGGGAGCAGGGCAGTCACCGGCGTGCGGCGTCCTCAGGGGCGCGGTAGTGGGTCGGCGAAGGCAGAAGACACCGGCAACGCTTTCGCTCGCGACGGCAGCGAGTCCGTCAGCGGGATCGACTACAGCTGACCGGGACGGCCGAGACACGGACAGCAGTGGGGTGGGGAGGACCATCTTGGCGTGGGCAGGCAAGCGGCGGCACGCCCCCGGGGAGGCGGACTTGGGCATCACAGTGAGCAGCACCGCGCCCGCGCATGCCAGATGGGGCGCCGTCGCCAATACCGGCTACATCGGCACACTGAATGTGCGGCAGCAGCGACCGCCTCAGGAGCCGGCTCCCTGGCCGCACCAGGTCGGCGTCATCCCCAAGAAGGCAGCCCCCTTTCAGTATCGTGCCGAGACGGATCCGCTGTGGGCGGAGCGCGGCGGGACCGCGGTCCGCACGCAGTTCCTGGTCGGTATGGGCGGGGTGGGCAAGACGCAGCTCGCCGCCGACTACGCCGGGCGGGCGAGCGAGTCCGGTGAGCTGGATGTTCTGGTATGGATCACGGCGAGCAGCCGGCAGGCCATCGTGGCCGGCTACAGGCAGGCCGGTGTCGAGCTGTGCTGGGGTGATCCTAACGATGCGGAAAGCGCCGCCCGGTCCTTTCTGGCCTGGCTCAGTCCGAAAGCCGGAGCGCATCCGTGCCGTTGGCTCATCATTCTGGACGATGTTGCGGACCCCGACGACTTACGCGATCTGTGGCCGCCCTCAAGCCCTCACGGCCGCACCCTGGTGACCACCCGGCTCCGGGACGCCGCCCTCCGTGCGGACGGCGGTCGCACCATCGAGGTCGGCCTGTTCGCCGGGGGCGAAGCCCTCACCTACCTCACCGACGCGCTGAACGGCCGCGACACCACCGTCGCCGAGTTGGAGGCCCTGGCAGCCGACCTCGGGTATCTGCCCCTTGCCCTGGCCCAGGCCACCACCTACATCATCAACAGCGGATACGACGTAGCCACCTACCGCCGTCTGCTGGCCGACCGCGCCACCACGCTCGCTGACATCGCCCCCGATTCCCTGCCCGACGGCCAGTCCATCCCCTTGGCCGCCGCCTGGTCGCTGTCGATCGACCGCGCCGACACCCTGGATCCTTCGGGCCTGGCCCGTCCCATGCTCGCCCTGACCACCATGCTGGACTCCAACGGTATCCCTCAGGACGTCCTCACCAGCGAGCCTGCCCTGAGCTACCTCGGCGGTCGACGAGCGTCCTCCAGGACTTCCGGTGGCGCGCCCGCAGACAAGAACCGATGGCGATGGTCCCGACGGCGCAGGCGAAAGCAGCCTGTGCCCGTCGCTGCGGGCGAGGCCATGAAAGCGTTGCGGGCACTGCACCGGCTGAGCCTGGTGAACCAGCACACCAGTGGCGGCGATGTTCACGTCCACCAGCTCCTGCAGCGTGCTGTTCGTGACCGCGTCCCCACTGGTGAGCGTGCTCGGCTTGCCCGCACCGCTGCGGATGCCCTGCTTGCGGCCTGGCCAGAGGTCCAAGGCGACCAGCAGGAAACGTCGCGGTTGCGGGCCTCTGCGCTGGCTCTGGAAAGCAGCGATGCCACCAGTGCTCTGTGGAGCCCGGAAGGACATGAGGTGCTCTTTCGGTACGGACTCAGTCTCGGCGCAGCTGGACAGTTCACGGCTGCCGGAGACTACTTTGCCCGCCTCGAGCAGGCCGCGGTCAAGCGCCTGGGCTCCGGCCATCTGCAGGCTCTTGCTGCTCGTGCGAACCGTGCCCGGTGGCAGGGCCGTGCCGGGGACGTGGCCGGCGCCGAGCAGGCCTTCGGCGACCTTCTACCCGCCGCGGTGCGGGCTCTGGGCTCCGACGATCCGGTCACTCTCAACATCCGGGCGGGACTGGCCTTCTGGCGGGGGCAGGCCGGAGATGTGGACGGCGCGGCCCGAATCCTGCAGGACCTCCTGCCGGACATGGTCCGCGTCTTCGGGCGCTGTGACGCCAGCACTCTTGTGGTTCGCCACGAGATCGCACGCCGGCGAGGCCAGGCTGGAGACGCTGCCGGAGCGGTAGAGGAGTTCAAGGACCTGCTGGCAGACATGGTCTGCCTGATGGACTCGGACGATCCTCACTTCCTGAACACTCGGCACAACTTGGGCGTGTGGCAGGGCCGGGCCGGGAACCCGGCCGAAGCGGCCAGCGAGCTTGAAAAGCTGCTGCCCAGACAAGTCCGCGCCTTGGGGGCGGACCATCCCGACACCCTCACCACCCGGCATGAGCTGGCCTGGGCCCGAGGCGAGCTCGGGGAAGCGGCAACGGCCGCCACCGAGCTCAAGCTCCTTCTGCCCGATCGCGAACGGGTGCTTGGACTTGAGCATCCCGACACCCTCACCACGCGCTACGCCGTATCCCATTGGGAGGGCGAAGCCGGGGACGCAGTCGGCGCCGCGGCCGCCTTGGCCGACCTCATTCCCCTGATGGTGAGCGCACTGGGAGCTGATCACCCTGAGACATTCACCGTGCGCCGCGCTCGCGGCCGGTGGCTGGGTCAGGCCGGGGATACAGCCGACGCAATCAGTATCCTGCACACTCTCATGGCCGACCAGGCAGCCTCTCGCGGGCTGGAACACCCTGACACCCTCGCCACCCGCACCGACCTTGCCCACTGGCGTGGAGAGGCCGGAGACCCAGCCAGCGCGGCCCGCAGCTTCGCAAAGCTGCTACCCGTGTATGAGCGGGTACACGGCCCCGATCACGACGAGACACTCGCCGTCCGCACGAACCTTGCCCACTGGCAGCAAGAATACGGAGACGCGACCGGCGCCATCACAGCCTTGAAGGATCTCTTACCGCACCAGGTCCGTATTCTGGGCGAAGACCACGCCGACACCCTCAGTACCCGCGTCAACCTCGCTTATTGGCACGGTCAGGCCGGTGACACGGCTGGCGCGGCCCGGGCCTACGAACAGCTACTTCCCGACCTGATTCGCGTTTTTGGGGCTGCGCACCCCGACACCCTCGCCACCCGCCACAACATCGCTTGCTGGCAGGGGGCGTCAGGCAATCCAGCCCGCGCAGCCGCCGCCCTCACCGACCTCCTGTCCGACGAAGTCCGCGTACTCGGTGAAGACCACACCATCGCCCGCACGACCCGTCAGCACCTCGCTCACTACCGGCAGCAAAGCGAGTAACTCCCACATGACGGTGTTTCAACCGACCGTGAACCTGCGAGGTTCCAAAACCCAGTGGGGCCGGAAATACCTCGAAGGACCGGCGAGGTGGCCGACGACACGGCAGGGCACACCGAGTTGCTGCTGCGCCGGTTCTGGGAGCCGCCGCGCGAGCTGAAGGTCGCCACCCGGCGAGGCGGACACGGCGGCGGGGACGTACGCATGCTCGCCGGCCTCTTCGGGAAGCATGCCCCAGACCCGCTGGGCCGGGCCGCGGACGCGGCCGATGGAGCCCGGTCCCTGGTCACGGGGCTGGCCGCGAACCAGTCCTTCGAGACGAGCCGCCGGTACGGGTCCGGGATGTACTCGCGGTGTGACGGCCGTGCGTGACCCCATCGCAAGAGCAACTGCCGAAACATTCCCGGCTCGAACACGCAGCACGATCGAAATAAACGGTGCATAACCTTCCGGAGCAGGTTCAGGGTGACGCTGGCACGAAGGCCTTGGCGTTGGAGAGGTGCTGATCGAGCAGTTGGGTCGCCTCCTCGACCTTGGCCTTCCTGATCAGCTCCGCGATCTTCCGGTGCACTTGCAGCATCTCCGGGAGGTCGTCGCTCGAACGGTCCACGGACGAAATAGCCAGCTGCAACTCCGCGAGGAGCGACCTGGCGACCTCTGTGAGGCGTGGACTGCCGAGGAGTCCGACGATGGCCACATGGAACTGCATATGGGTCCGGGAGATCTCGACCGCCCCCCCTTCCCTGACGGCCGCCTCGTACTCCTCAAGCCTGCCGCTCAGGGTCGCCAGGTCCCTGCGGCTGGCATTCACCACCGCACGCACTCCGGACAGCTCCAGGATGCGCCTGGCTCGGAAGATGTCCTCCACCTCGGCCTCGCTGAGCTGTCGGACCAGGACCCCCTTGTTGGGCTCCCGGACGGCCAGCCCCTCACCGATCAGGAGCTGCAGCGCCTCCCGCACGGTGCTCCGTGACACGTTGAGGCTCTCCACGAGCCCGCCTTCACGCAAGGCCGTGCCAGGCTTCAAGCGCCCGTCGAACATCTGCTCCCGGAGAGCCTCCGCCACCTGCTCGACAATGCTGGAGCGGTCGAGGTTGATCGATTCCATGCACTCAATCTAGCGCAGGATTGTCCGAATGTCGGACGATCTATTGACGCCCAGGGGCGCACTTCAACAACATTGTCCGACGATCTGACATAGGTCTGTTGTCGGGCGTGCGAACGAAAAGGTGTTCTGTGACCAGTACGACGACCAAGCTGTGGGGCGGTCGCTTCCGTGAGGCGTCCGATCCGGCTCTCACCAAGCTCTCCCGCTCGGAGCCCGGCTACTTCGACATGGCTCCCTACGACCTCGCCGGCTCCCGGGCGCACGCACGCGAACTGCAGCGTGCGGGGATTGTGGACGAGACCGAGCTCACCGCGGTCCTCGCCGCCATCGATCAGCTCGACGCGGACTGCCGCGAAGGCGCGGTCGCTCCCTCGCCGGACGACGAGGACGTGCACACGTTCCTCGAAAGGGTGCTCACGGAACGCCTCGGGCCGCTGGGCGGCAAGCTGAGGGCCGGCCGCTCCCGCAACGACCAGGCGGCCAACGACCTGCGCCTGTACCTGCGAGACAAGTCGCGCACGGTCGTCCAGGCCACCGTCGACCTCATCGAGGCACTGCTCGGGCAGGCGGCCGAGCACACGCACACTCCCGCGCCGGGCTTCACCCACCTGCAGCCTGCCCAGCCTATCGTCTTCGGCCACCAACTCCTCGCCCACGCACACGCACTGGACCGGGACGCGGAACGTATACGGGACTGGGACCGGCGCGCGGCACAGTCGCCCCTCGGCGCGGCCGCACTGGCCGGATCCGCCGTGGCGCGGCATCCGGAGCTCGCCGCCACGGAGCTGGGCTACGACCGTGTGTGCCGCAACTCGCTCGACGCGGTGGCCGCCCGGGACCATGTCGCCGAGTTCGCGTTCGCCGCCTCGATGCTCGCCGTCGACGTCTCGCGGCTCGCGGAGGAGGTCTGTCTGTGGGCCTCGCGGCAGTTCCGCTGGGTGGGGCTGGACGACCGCTTCGCCACGGGGTCGTCGATCATGCCGCAGAAGAAGAACCCGGACATCGCCGAACTGGCTCGTGGCAAGGCCGGTCGGCTGCTGGGCAACCTGACGGGTCTGCTGGGTGCGTTGAAGGGCCTGCCGCTCGCCTACAACCGTGATCTCGCCGAGGACAAGCGCGCGGCCATGGACAGCGTCGACACGCTGCTGACCGTGCTGCCCGCCATGTCGGGCCTGATCCGCACGCTCACGGTGAACACCCCCGAGATGCGTGCCCAGGCCACCGCGGGCTTCACCCTGGCCACCGAGATGGCCGACTGGCTCGCGCTGCGCGGCGTGCCCTTCCAGGACGCCCATGAAATCACCGGAGCCGTGGTACGGCACTGCGAGGACCTGGGCATCGACCTCCCCGACGTCGGTGACGAGGAGCTCGCGGCCGTCGACCCCCGGCTCACCCCCGAGGTGCGCTCGGTCCTGAACGTCGAGGCAGCCCTGGCCGCACGTTCGAGCCGCGGCGGAACCTCCCCCGAGCGGGTCGTCGAGCAGATCGACGAGTTCGCCGAGCGGATCCGCGCGCACCGCGACTGGGCCGCCGTGTACGACGGTCCGCGCGCCTGACCTCCTCCCCTCCCCTCGATACTCCCCCCGACCCCGTCCCCGGTCCAGCCTCCGGACCGCGCCGTGAGGAGCCCCGTATGCCCGGCACATCCGCCACCAAGGCCGCCAGCAGCACCGATCCGCCCCTCGTAGCCGAGGAGCTGCTCACCGAGTCCCGCAAGCATCCCGGGCGCTGGGCCGGCGCCGTCGCCGTTCTCCTGGTCGCCGCCTTCCTGATCGACTCGTTTGCCGGGGCGCAGATCGACTGGGGCGTCGTACGCCATTATCTCGGCGCCGGATTCCTCATCCAGGGCCTGGGGATGACCCTCCTGCTCACCCTGGTCGCCATGCTGCTGGGCGTCGTCCTCGGGGTGCTCATCGCGGTCATGCGGCTGTCGAAGAACCCGATCACCAGCGGCGTCGCCTGGTTCTACGTGTGGGTGTTCCGTGGCACGCCGGTGTATCTCCAGTTGCTGTTGTGGTTCAACCTGGCCCTGGTCTTTCCGATGGTGTCGATACCCGGCATCTACAGCGCCCGGACCGTCGAGGTCATGACACCGTTCGTGGCCGCCGCCCTGGGCCTGGGCATCAACCAGGGCGCGTACACCTCCGAGGTCGTCCGGGCCGGCATCCTCTCCGTGGACGAGGGGCAGGTGGAGGCCGCGTACGCCATCGGGATGGGCCGTCTCAGGACCATGTACCGGGTCGTTCTGCCGCAGGCCATGCGGGTCATCGTGCCGCCGATCGGCAACGAGACCATCGGCATGCTCAAGACCACGTCGCTGGCCTCCGCGGTGGGCGTGACGGAGATCCTCCTGGAGGCCCAGCACGCCTACTACGTCAACAACCGGATCATGGAGCTGCTGATCGTCTGCGCCGTCTGGTATCTGGCCGCGGTCTCGGTCCTGAGCGTGGCCCAGTTCTACGTCGAACGGCACTTCGCCAAGGGCTCCTCGCGCCCGCTGCCCCCGACTCCCCTGCGGCGGCTGCGCGCCGCCGCCGGACGAAAGCCTGTGCTGCGATGACCACTTCGACGACCGCTTCAACGACCACTTCGACGACCGCCACCCCTCTCGTGCGCGCCGAAGCAGTCCACAAGTACTTCGGCGACCACCATGTGCTGCGGGGCATCGACCTCGACGTCGCACGCGGTGAGGTGCTGTGCCTGCTCGGCCCCTCGGGCTCGGGCAAGAGCACCTTCCTGCGCTGCATCAACCATCTGGAGACGATCCACTCCGGCCGGATCTGGCTGGGCGACGAGACCATCGGTTATCGCCAGCAGGGTGCCAGGCTCGTCGAACGGCCCGAGCGAGAGATCGTCCGCCAGCGCCGCGCCATGGGCATGGTCTTCCAGCGGTTCAACCTCTTCCCGCACCGCACCGCCCTGCAGAACGTCATCGAGGGTCCGGTGCAGGTCAGGCGCGAGAACCCGAAATCCGCCAAGGAACGGGGCGCCCGGCTCCTGGAGCGCGTCGGCCTCGGCGACAAGCTCGACGCCTACCCCCGCCAGCTCTCCGGCGGACAGCAGCAGCGCGTCGCCATCGCCCGCGCCCTGGCGATGGAACCCCAGCTGATGCTCTTCGACGAGCCGACCTCCGCGCTCGACCCCGAACTCGTCGGAGAGGTCCTCACCGTGATGAAGGACCTGGCCGACAGCGGGCTCACCATGATCGTCGTCACCCACGAGATCGGCTTCGCCCGCGAAGTCGCCGACCGCGTCGCCTTCATGGACGGCGGCCGGATCCTGGAGATCGGCAGCCCCGCCGAAGTGCTCGACTCCCCGCGGCACGCGCGCACCAGGACGTTCCTGTCACGGGTCCTGTAGTCCCCTCCCGCACCCCCTGGCCAACGCCGGTCAGCGTCGCCCATGCGTCACCCGCACCGCCCTCATCTCCACTCGTCCCCCTTAGGAGTGCCGCCATGTCCCGATTCGCCCGCGCCCTCAAGCCCCTGCCCCTGCTCGCGGTGGGCACCGTCCTGCTCGCCTCCGCCTGCGGCACCGGCGATGCCGCCAGTGACAAGGCCTCGAAGAACGGACTGCCCGCCGCCGTGGCCCAGTCCGGCACACTGCGGGTGGGCATGTCCCCGGACTTCCCGCCGATGGAGTACATCGACGAGAAGACCAAGAAGGTCGTCGGCGTCGACGTGAAGCTCGTGAACGCACTCGCCAAGCAGCTCGGCGTGAAGGTTGAGATCGTCCAGCAGTCCTTCGACCAGCTGCTCAACTCCGTGCAGACCGGCCGGGTCGACATTGTCATGTCGGGTCTGTCCGACACCGTCGAGCGTCAGAAGACCGTCGACTTCATCGACTACTTCGGCTCCCAGGGCCGCTTCTACACCCTCCAGAGCAACGCGGCCAAGTACACCGAGCCCTCCGACGCCTGCGGCAAGACACTGGCGGTCAGCAAGAAGACGGACTACTACCAGCAGGCAGAGGACTTCGACAAGAAGAACTGTTCCGGCGCGGGCAAGGACGCGATCGAACTGCTGCCGACCGACTCGGGCTCCGCGGCCCGTCTCCAGCTGGAACAGGGACGTGCCGACCTCGCGATCCAGGGCGCCGAGAACCTGGCGTACTTCGAGAAGCAGGACCCCAGCAAGTACGAGTCGGTCCTGTCACCCCTGAAGTCGACGCCTTTCGGAATCGTCATGAAGAAGGGCGACTCCAACATGTCCGGCGCCGTCCTCAAGGCCATGAACACCCTGGCGAAGAACGGTACTTACGAGCGGATCCTCACCGCGAACGGCATGAAGTACGCCGTCATCACCCCGGCCCTGAACGGGAGCAAGGGCTGACCGGACGACGCGAGGTTCCGCCACACGGGACCCCGCTGCGCCGCAGCCTCTCCGACCGTTCCCTCTTCCCCCAGGACCACGTGTGACCACAACCGGCTCCGACGCCGCCGAGGGCTTCTGGCCCGCCGGCCACCAGAGCGCGGTCGCGCTCGCCTTCGACCTCGACGGGCCCACGGGCGACGCGATGCTCAACGGCTCCATCTGGCGCAAGCCCAGCTACTTCGCACTGGGCGCCTACGGGCCGTACCGGGCGCTGCCCCGGATTCTGGACCTGCTCGACGAGGCCGGCGTCCCGGCGACGTTCTTCACCCCGGCATGGGTCGTCGAGACCTGGCCCGAGGCCTGCCGCGCGGTGGTGGAACGCGGCCACGAGATGGCCCACCACGGCTATCAGCACGAGCGCTACTGGGACCTGGAGCCCGAGCAGCAGGCCGAGGTGATCTCCCGCAGCCAGCAGATCTTCCGCGAGGTGCTCGGTGTCCCCGCTGTCGGCTTCCGTACGCCCTCCGGCGACTGGCATCCCGAAACGCCCCGGCTGCTGGTGGAGGCGGGGTTCGCCTACTCCAGCTCGATGCGCGGCGACGACCGCCCCTACCTGCACGAGATCGACGGCAGGGCCACCTCGCTGGTGGAGATCCCGGCCCGCTGGGACCTGGACGACTACGCCTCCCTCGCCTACACCCGCAACCCGGACTATCCGGCCGGTCAGGACCGCATCGCCAGCTACGAGTTGACGCTCGACAACTGGATGCGCGAGTTCGACGGCCACCACGCCGAGGGGCTGTGCATGACCACCCTGTTCCATCCGAAGGTCTCCGGGAAGCCCGGCCGTCTGCTGCTGCTCGAACGTCTCCTCGGGCACATGCGCTCCAGCGGCGACGTCTGGTTCGCCACCTGTGGCGAGGTGGCCGAGTGGTGGTCGCGCCCGGCCGTGTCCACCGCTCTGCAGGGGGCCGGCCGCGATGTCTGAACCGATGTCCCCAGCAGTCCGCTGGCCCGGCGGCGCCCGCTGCGCGGTCGTGGTCAGCGTCGACTTCGACGCCGAACTGCCCCTGCTCGCCTCGTCCCCGGACATCGCCCGGCGGGCCAAGACGCTCTCGGTGGGACGTTACGGCGCCACGCGCGGCGTCGACCGGCTGCTGCGGACCTTCGGCGAACTGGGCGTACGCACCACCTGGTTCGTGCCCGGACGCCAGGCCGAGAACCATCCCGGCCTGGCCCGGGAGATCGCGCGAGCCGGTCATGAGATCGCCAACCACGGCCACGCGCACGAGAACTTCGACCTGCTCGACCTGGCGGGCCAGCGCGCGGTCGTCGAGCGCGGCAGCGACGCCCTCGCCGAGGTCGTCGGGCACCGCCCCAAAGGATTCCGCATCCCCGAAGGCGAATGGGCCCCCGGACTGCCCGACGCGCTCGCGCAGATGGGCTTCACCTGGTCCTCCTCCCTGCGAGGGGACGACCTTCCCCATCTCCACCCGGCCGGAGCCGGAGCCTCGCGGCGGCTGGTCGAGATCCCGGTCCACCACGAGCTGGAGGACCACCCCTACTTCTTCTTCAACCTCGACCCGGCCTTCCCCGCCGGACAGTCGCGGATCGCCTCCTACCGCGAGGTACTGGGCAACTGGACCACCGAGTTCGCCGCCTACCGCCGCTTCGGCCTCTGCTACGTCCTGCGGCTACAACCCGAAGTCACCGGTACCCCCGGACGGATCGCCCTGGTCCGTGAGCTGCTCACGCACATCCGCGGCCATGACGACGTATGGGTCGCCACGGCGGGCGAGGTCGCCGACTGGTGGTCGGCCACCCACGAGGGCAACGAACCCGACCACCCCTCCGAAGTGTTCGCACGCCTCACGCAAGGAACTTCATGACGGTCACGGCAGCAGCCAAGGACCCGCTCCGCGCGAGCGACGCTCTCGCCGCGCTGGCCCGCTTCACCGCCACCACCCGGTTCGACGACCTGCCCGCAGCCGTCGTCAGCAAGGCCAGGCATCACCTCCTGGACACACTCGGGGCCGCCCTGGCCGGGGCGGACAGCACCGAGACCACCGCGCTGCTCCGCATGCTCACCGCCACCGAGCCCGGCGCCGACGCCTGTGTGTGGGGCACCGGGATCGCGTTGTCCCCGCGTGGCGCGGCGCTGGTCAACGGCGTGTCCGCGCACGCCCTCGAACTGGACGACGCGGGCGGCTGCGACCACTCGGGCGCCGTCGTCGTGCCCGCCGCACTCGCGGCCCTCGCCGCCACACCCGCTCCGGTGTCCGGAGCGGACCTGCTCACCGCGGTCGTCGTGGGCTACGACGTGGCCCGCAGGGTGCTGGAAGCCTGCGGCGGCTACTGGCCGCACAACGAGGCAGGCTGGCACTCCACCGGTACCTGCGGACCGTTCGGCGCCGCCGCGGCCGCTTCCGTCGTCCTCGGTCTCGGGGTGGAACAGACGGCGCACGCGCTCGCCCTGGCCGGCAGCTTCAGCGGCGGCATCTGGGCGTTCGTGCACGACGGCGCCATGAGCAAACGGCTGCATGCGGGACGGGCGGCCGAGGCCGGAGTCACCTCGGCCCTGCTCGCGGCGCACGGCGTCACCGGGCCCGCTCAGGTCTTCGGCGATGTCTGGGGCGGCTTCCTGCGCACGCTGGCGCCCACCAGTGCCGACCCCGCCGCGCTCACCGCCGGCCTGGGCCGGGAATGGCGGATCTCCCGCTGCTCGCTGAAGCCCTACGCCTCCTGCCGCTCCACCCACTCCTCGATCGACGCCGTGGGCGAGATCCTCGACACCCACCGCCTCAGCGCCGACGACGTGGCCGGTATCCACGTGCGGCTCGATCCCGCCATCCACGGAATGTGCGGCGGCACCGACGTCGCGACGTTGCCCGCAGCGCAACTGAGCCTGCCGTACGCGGTCGCGGCGCGCATCGCACTCGGCGGCGCGGGCCTCGGCGCCTACGACGCGGAGAACCGGCGCTCCCCACGCGTGAGTTCCGTTCTGGAACGGATCGTGCTGGAGGTCGATCCGTCGATGGGCCGCGACACGGAACCCGTCGTCACCCTCACCACCCGGGCCGGGACGGTGCACCAGAAGCAGGTGACCGACCCCCTCGGCTCCGCGACCAATCCCCTCGACGGCCACGCCGTCACCGCCAAGTTCCACGAGCTCGCCTCCCGCGCCCTGCCCTCCGCGCGGACCGAGGCGGTGGCCGACGCCGTCGGCCGCCTCGAAACCCTGGGCGACGCCCGCACACTGGTGGCCCTCCTCAGTCACCCGCGACCTCGAGAAGACCGGATATGACCTCGCACAGCCCCGACCGGACACCCGCGGGCGCGCTGCCGCGGGTCGTACTTCTCGACTCGTTCGGCGATCTCAAGGACGTGGCCGAGGAACTGGACGGCCTGCCGGTGGAAGTGAGCCGGGCCGAGCGTGTGCCCAGCGGCCCCGGCATCGTCGCCCTGCTGCCGGGCCCGAAGACCGCTCTGACCGCACAGCAGGTGGCAGCCCTGCCCGACCTGCGGATCGTCGCGGTCACCGCGACCGGCTACGACCACATTCCCCTCGATGCGGTCACGGCCGCCGGAGCCTGGGTGACCACCAGCCCGGGCTACTGCACGGACGAGGTCGCCGAGCACACCGTGGCCTTCGTCCTCGGTCAACTGCGCCAGGTGACCGCGCTGGACCGCTCGGTGCGGCAGGGGCACTGGGACGTGCTGAGGGCCCGGCCACGCACCGCCGCCGGGAGCGTGCTCGGGCTCGTCGGGTTCGGCAGGATCGGACAGGCGGTAGCGGAACGTGCCGCGGCCCTGGGCATGCGGGTCACGGCATACGATCCGACGGCACCCGCCGCCGCATTCGACAGGCAGGCCGTGACGCGCCACGACGATCTCGCAGAACTACTCGCCACCGCGGACACGGTCAGCCTGCACCTGCCGCTGACGCCCGCCACCGAAGGGATCATCGGTGCCGAGTCGTTGGCCGCGATGAAGCCCGGTGCGTACCTGGTCAACGTCTCACGCGGCGGTCTCGTCGACCACAAGGCCCTCGCTGCCGCGCTCGCGAGCGGGCGACTGGCCGGTGCGGCACTCGACGTACTCCCGACGGAGCCGCCGCCCGCCGACGAGCCGCTGCTGGCTCACGACAACGTGATCATCAACCCCCACGCCGCGTGGTACTCGCCCCAGGCACGCACCCGCCCCTTTCGTATGGCCGCAGCCTACGTGGCCGACGTACTCGAAGGCCGCGAGCCGACGGGCGCCGTTGCCCGGCCACTCACGAACACGGCCTCCCCTCCCACCGCGAAGCTCACTGCTTCGACCGTCTCTTCCCACGCAGTCAAGGATGCTCAGTGACCGACACCATCGCCGAAGAGGAACTGCTCCTCCGCCGTGAACTCGCCGCGGTCTACCGGCTCGTCGCGCACTTCCGAATGACCGACCTCATCTTCACGCACATCTCGCTGCGCCTGCGCGGCCCCGACCACCACTTCCTGATCAACCCCTACGGCCTGCTCTTCGAGGAGATCACCGCCTCGAACCTGGTCAAGATCGACCTCGACGGCAACGCCGTGGACCCGACGCCTCATCGCGTCAACCCTGCGGGGTTCGTCATCCACAGTGCCGTCCACAAAGCCCGGCCCGACGCCCAGTGCGTGCTGCACACCCACTCCCGCTCAGGCTGCGCCGTCGCCGCGCAGTCCGAGGGCCTGCTGCCGCTCAACCAGATCTCCATGGAGTTCTACAGCCGCGTCGCTTACCACAACTACGAGGGGGTGGCGCTCAATCTCGACGAGCAGAAACGCCTCGTCCACGACCTCGGCACCCACCCCGTGATGATCCTGCGCAACCACGGCCTGCTCACCGTCGGCAGCAGCGCTGCGCAGGCGTTCCTGCGCATGTACTACCTCGACAAGGCCTGCCAGATCCAGGTCGAGGCCCAGGCGGGCGGCAGCGCCGTCGTCCTGCCCGATCCGACGGTATGCGACTACACGGCACGCCAGCTCAACGGAGAGACGGGCGAGTCGGACTACCAGGACGACGATGCCTACGATCTGGCCTGGGCCGCCCTTCTTCGCCTTTTGGAGCGCGTGGCTCCCGACTACCGGGACTGAAGAACACGGATCGATCGGCCCGGACGGCCTCCGCACCGCCCTGCCCGATCCTGTTGCCCATTTGCTGTTTGTGCTGGTCGGGGTGTTGATTGTTGCGGCAGGCTGGTCTGGTGGCCGGTCCCTTCTCGTTCCCGGTCACGGAGTGGGAGGGGCCCGGTGTCGATGGAGCCGCGGTCGTGGCCGGAGCCGGCGCCGGAGGTGGCGCGGGCGGTGCGGGCGGTGCGGGCGAAGTACTCCGGCCGTCAGGTGCCGCTACCGGTCGCGGTACGTGATCGGCTCGGTGAGTTGTTCGCGGATGCCGAGTTCGCGGAAGCGTTCGCGGTAACGGGGCCGCGTGGCTGGTCACCGGGCCGCTTGGCTTTGGTCATGGTGCTGCAGATGGCCGAGAACCTGACCGACCGGCAGGCTGCCGAGGCGGTCCGGGACAAACTCTCGTGGCCCTACGCGCTCGGACTGGGCCTGGAGGATCCCGGCTTCGACTTCAGTGTCCTCTCCCAGTTCCGCACCCGGGTTGCCGCCCATGGCCTGGAAGAGAAGGTACTGGACTTGGTGGTGGCCAGGCTGGTTGAACAAGGCCTGCTGGCCGCAGGAGGCAAGCAGCGCACGGACTCCACCCACGTGATCGCGGCGGTACGGGCCCTGAACCGGCTGGAACTGGCCGGGGAAGCGGTTCGCGCCGCACTTGAAACGCTGACCTGCGCGGATCCGGACTGGGTCGCACAGAGCGTGGACGTGGCCTCATGGAGCAGGCGGTACGGACCACGGGTGGACAGCTGGCGCCTGCCCACCTCCCGGACCAGGCAGCAGAAACTGGCCGTGGACTTCGCCCGGGACGGCTTCGCCCTGCTGGGCGCGGTCTACCACTCCAGCTCTCCGGACTGGCTACGCGAACTGCCCGCGGTGCAGGTCCTGCGGTGTGTACTGCTGCAGAACTACACCCGCACCACCACCCGAGGCAGCCGCCAGGTCGTCAAGCGGCGGGAAAAGACTGACGAGGGCGGTGACGGCCGCCCGCCCGGCCACCTACGTGTGTCCTCGCCGCAAACACCGACGCCCGCTGGTCCGCCAAACGCGACATGTTCTGGAACGGCTACAAACTCCACATCAGCGAAACCTGCACCTCCGCCCCCGAAACGGCACGCACACACCCGAACCTGATCACGAACATCGCCACCACCCACTCCACAGTGCCGGACAGCAAGACTCTCCCCGCAGTCCACCACGCGCTCCAGCAACGCGGGCTGCTGCCCGATGAGCACTATCTCGACTCCGGATACGCCACCGCCGAACTCATCCACGGCTCGGCCAAAACCTACGGAATCGCACTGATCACGCCGGTCCTGCTGGACACCTCCCGCCAGGCCAAAGCCCAGGCAGGCTTCGCCGCCACCGACTTCACCATCGACTGGGAAGCCAAGAAGGCCACCTGCCCCGCCGGACATACCAGCGCCACCTGGAACCCCGTCGTAAGCGAAGGTATCCCCAAGACCGTGGTCAGCTTCGCCGCCCTCGACTGCATCCCCTGCCCCTTCAAACCCCAGTGCACCACCGCGAAGAAGAACCGCCGCCAACTCTCCCTCCACCCCAGACAGATGACCGAGGCACTCCGGCGCACCCGAACCCGGCAGAAGACCAAGGACTGGAACACCGACTACGCCTTACGCGCCGGCATCGAGGGCACCATCCGGCAGGCCACCGCAGTCACCGGCACACGCCGCACACGCTACCGAGGCCTGGCCAAGACCCATCTCGAACACATCTACTCCGCCGTCGCACTCAACCTGATCCGCCTGAATGCCTGGTGGAACGACCGCCCCCTGGACCGCACCCGCACCAGCCACCTCACCCGACTCGAGCACACCCTCACCGCATAACCACAATGGGCAACAGGATCTTGCGCTTGCCGGAAACCTCATCCGCCCAGGTCATGCGGCATGTCGGTATTCGTGGAGGATGCCGCCGAGGCGCTCGCGTCTTCGTATGTCGAGGCTGGCGATCTGGTCCGGATCGGTGATCGGCGCGGGTAACGGGTGCAGAGGACGGGCGTTGGCGATGCCCTGGTGGGGCCGATGAGCGTTGTAAAACCGCTCGAACTCCCGCAGCACATGGAGCAGGTGCCGATGGTTCCAGATCAAGGTCCGGTCCAGCAGTTCGCACCGGCAGGTCTGCACCCACCGCTCCATGACCGAGTTCATTCTCGGCATCCTGACACCGCTGAGGACGACCTCGATCCCCACATCGGCAAGGACGGCATCGAACAGGGCGGGGAACTTCCCGTCCCGGTCCCGGATCAGGAACCGCACCCGGCAGCCCGCGTCCCCAAGGTCCATGACCAGGTTCTTGGCGGCCTGCGTCACCCATGAGGAGGTCGGGTGCGCGGTCGCCCCCAGGATCCGGATGCGCCGGCTGGCGTGCTCGATCACCGCCAACACGTACAGCCGGGCCCCGGACAAGGTGACTGTTTCCAGGAAGTCGCAGGCCAGCAGGGCATCGGCCTGGGAACGCAAGAAGTCGGCCCAGGTACTGCAGGCCCGCTCGGGTGCCGGGTCGATCCCAGCTTCCTTCAAGATCTTCCAGACGGTGGACGCAGCGACCTTCACGCCCAGGACGAGAAGTTCACCGTGCACCCTCCGGTAGCCCCAACCGGGATTCTCCTTCGCCAGACGCAGCACCAGGGACCGGACGGACTGGACAGTGCGGGGGCTTCCGGGAGGCTTGGTCCGGGAGGCAGCCGCGTGGCGGCGTGCGACCACGCTGCGGTGCCAGCGAAGTACCGTGTCCGGGCGCACCAGCAGCCGTATGCTGCCGAGCACGTCCCGTGGCAACCGGTGCAGCAGCGCCCCCAGGAACACCCGGTCGATTGGAGTGAACCGCACCCTCTCCTTGCCAAGTTGCCGCTCCAGCACCATCAGCTGGTGGCGCAGGGCAAGGATCTCCGCGTCCTTGTCGCGGTCGCTCATCGGCAGCAGGCGAAGCATGGCAAACGCGTGGGTCACAGCCAGGTAGCCCAGTCGCAGTAACACGGTCGACCATCATCCCCCGACGATCGACAGCCGCGCGAGGGCACGAGGGCGAGCGCCTTCCAACGAAACTCCCTACACCCTCGCACACCACCTCCCACCAGGGCGGACGGGTTTTTCGGCAGGCGCAGGGTCGGTAGCCACAGCGCCGTTACCGGCCGCTGTCTTGGTGAATTGTCCAGTGTCAGGCGACTGTTACTCCGCCTTCGGTGGAGTCGGTGGAGCGGCTGAGTTTCTCCCAGGCGTCGAAGTCGTCCTGGACGCGTTGGCGCCCGGCGGTGACCAGGCGTAGCGCGTCCGAGCCGAGCAGGATATGCACGGGAGGCTTCTCCGCGTCTAGGAGGGTGAGGATGGCGTCGCCCGCGCGATCGGGGTCACCGATGCCCTGACCCGCGAGGGCCTGGCGGCGGGTCCGGATCGGGTCGAACAGTGCGTCGTAGTCGGCGATGCTGCGTGGTGCGCGGACCAGTGACCTACCTGCCCAGTCGGTTTTGAACGCGCCGGGAGCTACGGCGGTGACCCGCACGCCGAACTGGGTGACCTCTTGGGCGAGGGTGTCGGTGATGCCTTCCAGGGCGTGTTTGCTGCCTTCGTAGAACGCCAGTCCAGGGAAGGTGGTGTGCCCGCCCATCGAGGTGATGACGAAGATGTGGCCGCCGCGCCGTTCCCGCATGCCGGGTAGGACCGCTTTCACGGTCGCTACCGTGCCGAATACGTTGACCTCGAACTGGCGGCGCAGATCGGCCATCGATGACTCTTCGAAGGTGCCTTCGAGCCCGTAGCCGGCGTTGGCCACGAGCACTTCGATCGGGCCCAGTTCCGCTTCGGCGGCCCGCACCGTGGGGTCGATCCGGTCCGCGTCGGACAGGTCGAGGATGAAGGCGCGGGCGCGGTCGGGGTCCAGTGCCTGGAAGGCGGCCGCGTGCTGCTCGGTGCGCACGGTGCCCGCGACCCGGTGCCCGGCCGCCAGGGCTCGTCGGGCGATGGCCAGTCCGAGGCCGGTGCTGACGCCGGTGATCAGGAATGTCTTGCTCACTACGGGTGTCCTTTCGTGGATGAGTGTCAGGCCGCGGGGCGTGCGTGGGCACGGCGGCATCGACCCCACGGGTATGGCGGGGTCGTGTCTGGGTTGTGTTGCTGGATCGCCCGGTTCGGGCGGTGGTCAGGACTCGGCGGCGGTGTCCCGGGTAGTCGCGGTGGCGGGTTCGCTGCCCCAGCTGGCCAGCAGTCGCAGGCGCTCCTGAGATGGCGAGCCGGACGGCGCGCAGTAGACGACGAGCGATTGGCCCGGGTCGGCGGCCGAGGTGAAGATCTCGTACTGCAGTTCCAGGTCACCGGCGACAGGGTGGTGGAGGTGTTTGAGGCCGGTGCTGCGCTCCTGGACGCGGTGTTCTGACCACCACGCCGGGAACTCGGGTGAGCGCATCATCAGCTCACCGATCAGGTTGGCGATGCGCTGGTTTCGCGGCTGGGCGGCGGCGGCCAGCCGCAACCCATGCACGTAGTCGCGGGCGACGCGTTCCCAGTCGCACCACACCAGGCGAGCACGCGGATCCAGCAGCGTCCAGCGCGCCATGCTGCGTTCCCGGCGCGGCAGCTCGGCCACATCGGGAAACAGCAACGCCCACAACGTGTTCCCGCCGACGACAGTGAGGTTCCGGTCGCTGACAAAGGCAGAAGCCAGATCCATCGACTCCAGCACCTGTCGCAGCGCCGGTCGTAGCCGTGACGAGTGCTCGGCCCGGTCCTTGTGCCCGGCTGTGGTGCCCGCGAGGGCGAACAGATGCCGCCGCTCGATGTCATCGAACCGCAGCGCGTCGCAGAGGGCATGCAGTACCTGTTCGGACGGCTGCCGGGCGCGGCCTTGTTCCAGACGGGTGTAGTACTCGGTACTCACCCCGGCCAGCTGCGCGACCTCACCGCGCCGCAGACCGGCGACCCGGCGACCGGCGCCGAACTCGACCGGCAGACCGATCTCATCCGGCGTGAGTCCAGCACGGCGGGCCCGCAGGAAGTCGCCCAAGTCGTTATTGCCCATGCCCTAAGTCTGCTCTTCACCCAGCCGATCACCAAGGGCATAGCTGGCCCTGCCAGTACTACACACCAGGTCGTGCGAGGCCGCGAGACTCGGCAAGGCCCGCCGAGAACGGGCATAGGTTAGCCAAGCCCATTGCGTCCTCACCGGGGGCGCCGAGACTGCCGCTGTGGGCGAGTCCGAGGCGCTCCCTCGGGATGACTTCGAGGTCGTCAACTCCGCGCTCAGCGACAACTGCCAGGTGGCCGAAGGACTGCGGTGCATGAAGTGCGGCGCTATCACTACCCAGGCCGGACACGAGGGGCGGGGATGGACACTGGCCCGCCTCGACCTCATGGCCGACCGTCACCGGTGCTCACCTCGGGTCGGCGACGCGGACGACTCCGCCGACTCCACGCTGGATGAGATCCAGGACTGCACGTGCGTGGAGTTCTGTGACGAGGACCCGAAGACGGCTTGCGGTCTCTCGGGCCGTCGGCACGTTCACCCGGCCAGCCAGGGCGCAGGCTTCGGGCCGTGCCCCGTCCACCCGGATGCCCCTGGTGATGTCTGATCTGCAGCCGTCAACCCGTACGCATGGCCCTATGATTCGGGGACTCGCGTACGGGTTCCCGTCCCCTGGCGCCCAGGATTCCTGGAACCCGCGCGCCTTCCAGTGCACGAGCCTGAAGGATGATCTTCGCGCTGGTGTAGCCGCCGTCCACGTAGTGTTCGGCCGGCTTCAGGCCCCGCTCGGACAAGGTCTGGTGGACGGTGGTGGTGAGCTGGTGGTCGTCCGTCGTGGCCGGTGTGGTGGCGGTGCAGGTGATCAGGTGTGGGAGGTCGTCGTCGCAGCTTTCGGTGAGATGCGTTTTGTAGCCGTCCCAGGCGGATCCCCTCTTCACCCCGCAGCGCGCGTCCCTATCGTGTGGGGAGACGATGCGTGCCGCGCCCGGGGGGCGTTGTTTGTGTCCGCGCCAGCGCACCCCGCGGGCGTCGCGCTGGTACTCCTGGGCCCAGACGGTGCGCAGGAGCACGACCGCTTCGAGGCCGGCGAGGTGGGCGGGGGCCGTGGGATCGTTGAAAGTGTCGAGGAGTTCGTAGCCGTCGCCCCCGACGTTCTCGGCGAACGCGGTGCGCTCGGCCTCGCCCTTGGGCGGCCGGTAGGAGTCAGCGCGCTGCCGGTAGCGCGCGAGCCAGTCCGCGCTGACCGCGTCGGTGCCGGCCAGCCAGGCGGGAGCCACCACCAGAGCCTCCAGGGCACAGCGCATGGTCTCGGTGACGAACTCCAGCCGGTTCAGATCACGGATGCAGGCGATGACATGGGTGGAGTCGGCGCGGGCGCGCCCGCCGGCCCGCAGCAGACCCCGCTTGCTGCACTGCGCGAGGATAGCGTCCAGGATCTGCTGCTCCAGGCCGTGGGCGATCAGCCGGTCGCGGAACTCGCTGAGCACCGAGAAATCGAAGCCAGGATCGGCCAGCTGAAGGCCAAGGGCGTACTTCCAGTCGATCCGGCCGCGCACCGCATCAGCGGCCTGCCGGTCGGTCAGCCGCTCTGCATACTGCAACACGCTGACCAGCGCCAGCATCCCCGGAGACACGGACGGACCGCCCCGATGCGCGAACGCCGCCACGAACCGCTCGCTTTCAAACACCGCCCCGAACTCGTCCCTGATCCGCGTGGCGAGGCAGCCACGCGGGAACGCAGCACGGGCGACCCTCGCCGTGGATTCAGGCACCGCAGGCGCAGGCAACGGACGCATCGACATGATCTCCCCCTCGCCCCCAGGAAACAGACCCGACAACGAGCAGTGTCCAACGCACCCGAAGGTCATTTCAGGTGAACCATCACATCGACCAACAGAGTCCTGAAGGGTGTCAATATTCCGATCAGGCTGCTGAGCTGGGCGTTTCCTGTGGATGATGAGGCAACCGGGGTGACAGGGTGTGGTACTCGTTGAGCAGTCCGCCAAGTACCTGTCGACGCATGACCGTGGCAGCGGGAAGGGAAATGACGTTCGGGTCGTCGTCGGGTGCTCGTAGGCCGAGGCTGCGGTGGGCCCGTCCGGTGTTGTAGTGCTGGGCGTACGTGGTGAGGATCGTGCGCAGGTGTCGTTCGCCGGTAATGAGGAGTCGGTCGGTGCACTCGGCCCGGGCTGTGCGTATCCATCGTTCGGCGAACGCGTTGGACCGTGGGCTTTGCGGCGGAGTCAGGACGACGGCTGTGCCATTGCCGGCAAAGACGGCGTCGAACGCGGCGGTGAACTTGCTGTCCCGGTCACGGATGAGGAACCGGAAGTACCCCGCCCTCTCTTCGAGGGCCATGAGCAGGTTGCGGGCGAGTTGGGTGACCCATGCACCGGTCGGGCGGGCAGTGACACCCAGGACACGGACGCGCCGACTGGCGATCTCCATGACGAAGAAGACATAGAGACGCTTGAGGAAGACGGTCTCCACGTGCATGAAGTCGCAGGCGAGCAGCGCGTGGGCCCGGGAGCGCAGGAAGGAACGCCAAGTCTGCTGGGAGGCTCGCTGCGGTGCAGGCGGTAGACCGGAGCGGCGCAGAACGCGCCGGATCGTGGCGGCAGCGACCCGATGGCCAAGCCTTCGCAGCTCGCCCTGAATCCTGACGTACCCCCAGGTCGGGTTCTCTCTCGCCAGGCGCCGGATGAGCGCGACCGTCTCTTCCGGCAACGGTGGCCGACCGGGTCCGACCGCCGTCTGGCGCCACTTCCAGCGCACCAAACGCCGGTTCCAGGTCAGCAGCGTGCCCGGCGTGACCAGCCGATGGCGGCGCAAGGCGGATGGCAGGTGCCGCGCGAGAGCGGAGACCACGGCACGATCAGCCCATGAGAGCCGCGGCCGCTCGATCTGCCGGCGAAGCGCAGCGACCTCATGACGAAGCACGAGGATCTCGGCATTGTTCGCGGCAGTCGATCGGCCCAGCAAAAGCAAGCAGCCCAGTAGTCGACAGACGATCAGGTAAAGCAGTCGCAGACCCACAATCACTGATCATGCCCACACTCAGGCAATCACAAAGCCCCAGGTCAACTACCCTACGGCAATAAAGACACCCTTCAGAGGGCGGAATGCGAGCCTCTGTCTGATTCGTCTTTGAGTCGGGATCAGGTCTTCTGGTCAGCGCCGCGGCGTGAGATCACTGATGGTGCAGGGCGAACAAGCCGGGCTCGGTCTCGACGACGAGTCCGTTGCCGACCAGGCGCTTGAGCTTGGAGCGCATGCCCTCGATGTGCTTGGCCTCGCCGCCGAGGGGGACTGTCGCGGCTACGCCGCGATCCCCTGTCCGTGGGAGCGGGCCCAACTGGTGCAGGCGGTGGATGGTGAGCGACGGCGGTTGGCTTCCTGGGGGAAGGCAATACCCAGGTCGGCCCGGACCTGCTGACCGCGCTCGTCGTGCAAGGTCTCGACCCGGGCGGCGAGGACTTCGACGATGTGCATGCCGCGGCCGTGCTCGTCGGGGTCGTGCCCGGCGCCTGGCTGCTTCGGCGACCGGGAGTCTCCCCGGTCGGTCACAGTGATGTACAGCATGTCGCGCCCGAGGGCCAGGCCGAGCGTCATCTCAGTGCGTCCATGCTGAGCGGCGTTGGCTGCCAGTTCGCCCACAATGAGGACTGCGGTGTCTCGCTCGTCGGCAGACAGGCCCCAGTAGGCCAGCAGAGCGGAGGCGAACCGGCGAGCGGTCCTGACCCACGCCCGTTGTGCGGGAACTGCGAGCAGAGCGATGGGAGGTTTTGTGACAGGCATCGGGTCTTCCAAGGCTGTTGACGGTTCGACGCCCGATGGGCTTTCGAGCAGCGCTGGCAGCGGCAGTACGTGGCCGGTGAAGAACGCGTCGGAGGTGCTACGCCCGGGGCAGGGGCGAGGCCAGGACGAGTCGAGGTGCGTGCCGGACATACCGCTCCTTTACTTGATGACGACCGGATTGACCGGAGCGCCGGTGCCCTCGACGAATTTGAGGGGGCTGGGCGTGCACGCGCCACTGTCGGACCGCGGGTGCGCGACAGTGGCGCGATGGCATTAGCCCACCAGCTCGACCTGGACTTCGACCTCAACTGGGGCGCCCAGTGGCAGGGCGGCGACTCCGACGGCGCTGCGGGCGTGCAGTCCCATGTTGCCGAAGACCTCGCCGAGGAGTTCGCTGGCACCGTTGACCACCGCGGGTTGTCCAGTGAAGTCCGGGGCGGAGGCGACGAACCCGACAACCTTGACGACGCGGTGAACCTGGTCCAGATCGCCACAGACCTCCTCGATCGCGGCAAGGGCGTTGAGCGCGCAGACACGGGCCAGGTCCTTGGCTTGCTCCACGGTGACCTCAGCGCCGACTTTCCCGCTCACCGGGAGCTTCCCGCCCACCAGCGGAAGTTGCCCCGAGGTGTAGACGTAGGACCCGCTCTGAACGGCGGGAAGGTAGGCAGCAACGGGCTTGGCGACCGGCGGCAGAATCAAGCCGAGCTCGGCCAGCCTCTTCACGACAACGCTCATTACTTTCCTCTCTTCTCTGCAGATACCAACGGCTCACATTGACTCGGGACCTCTGGTGCGCCTTCCGTGCCGGCACGTCTGCGCACGGCCCACCAGCCGAGGCCGATCGCGATCATCAGCGCGGGGATCGAGTAGAAGGCCACCCTGCTCGCCAGGTCATCGGCGAAGGCGAGCAGCACTACGACACCCAGCAGGAACGTGATGGTGAGGTAGTTGCTCAGCGGAGCGAAGGGCATCCGGAAGGTCGGCCTGGACATTTCCCCTCGCTCGACCGCACGTCGCATACCGAGGTGTGCGAGCAGGAATGTGGTCCAAGTGACGATGGTGCCCAGTCCGGACACGCTGACGGCGATGTTGAACGCGCTGGCCGGGATGATGTAGTTCAGCACGACGCCGAGCAGGTAGATGGCAGCGGTCAGCATGATCGCCCCAGAGGGCACTCCCCGCGCGCTCATCCGCGCAGTGAACCGCGGCGCGTGGTGGCGCTCCGACATGCTGCGCAGGATCCGGCCTGTCGAGTACAACCCCGAGTTCGTCGAGGACAGCGCCGCGGTGATCACCACCAGGTTCATGATGTCTCCGGCGACAGGGATGCCGAGCTTGGAAAAGACCAGTACGAAAGGCGACTCGGTGGCTCCGTACATGGTCCACGGAAGGATCATCACCAGCAGGAGGATGGAGCCGCAGTAGAAGATCCCGATCCGCCAGGCCACCGAGTTGACCGCCCGCGGGATCAAGCGTTCCGGTTGTTTGGTTTCTCCCGCCGCGATACCGACCATCTCCACCCCGTTGTAGGCGAAGATGACCGACTGCAGGCTCAGCAAGGCGATGCCTATACCGGTCGGGAACAGCCCTGCCCACAGACCCTGCCCGGCAAGCAGGTTCGCCGGCCCCGCCTGGTGCCCGTCGACATGGGCTCCGCTGACCACCAGCCACAGGCCGACGCCCAGGAACATCAGGATGGCGACGATCTTGATGATGGAGAACCAGAACTCCAGCTCCCCGAACAACTTAACGGAGACCAGGTTGACGAGGAACAGCACGGCAAGCGCCACCACGGCCGTAATCCACTGCGGCATGTTTGGCAGCCACTTGTGCACGTAGATACCGATAGCGGTCAGCTCGGCCACCCCGCCGACCGCCCAGTTGAACCAGAACATCCAGCCCGAAACGAAGCCGGCCCACGGCCCGACGAACTCCCTGGCGTAGCTGACGAAACTACCGGAGTCCGTGCGATACATGGCCAGCTCGCCCAGCGCGCGCATGACGAAGAACGCGGCGAGGCCACACACCAGATAGGACAGTATGAGGGCCGGCCCGATCTGCTGGAGTCGCGCACCGGCACCGAGGAACAGGCCGACACCGATCGCCCCGCCGATCGCGATCATCTGCAGCTGCCTGCTGCCCAGATCCCTGCGGTAATGGTGCTGATCTTGCGAGGGTGATGCGATGGTCTGCCGTTGAGTCATGTTGGGGTCCTTCTCTCCGGTCGGCGTCTCAGCCACGGGCCAGCGAGCGAGCGGCTCTGATGAGCACCCGGGTGCAGTCGACGGTGTCGGACACGCTCACCCACTCGACGTCTGCGTGAGCGCCCTCCCCACCAGGTCCGAAAAGGACGGTGGGAATGCCCAGGGAGGCAATAAATGCCGAGTCAGCCCAGTAGCTGATCCCGCTGGTCTGCGCGGGACGCCCACGCACCTGCTCATGGGCGGCGCTCAGCGCGCGGACCACCGGCTCATCGGCGGCTGTCTCCATCGGCGGGCGGTGCAGCAGGGTGCGCGCCGAGGCGGTGAGATGCTCATCCGCGGCACGGCAGCCGTTCAGCAGCCGATGCACCTCCTGCTCGATGTCCTCGACGCTCTCACCGGGAAGGGTGCGGCGCTCGATGGTGAGCACGCACCGCTCCGGGATGGTCGAGACCTCCTTGCCGCCGGTGATCAGCGAGGCGTGTACGGTTCCAGGCCCCAGCAGGTCGTGCTTGCGCTCGGCCAGGGCCCGGTTGAGCTCGTCGAGCCCGACCAGGACAGGCCCGGTCTTGGCGATCGCATCCACTCCGAGTTCCGGCCGGGAGCCATGCGCCGCCACGCCGGTGACCTCGATGTCCACCCACACGAATCCCTTGTGTGCCACGCCGATGGCCATCTCGGTCGGCTCTGTGACGATCGCGGCATCAGCTTTGAGCGCGGGCAGTAGTTCTTGAATGCCGAGACTGGCGTGCTCTTCGTCCGCCACAGCTGCCAGCACCACCTCGATGGGCAGTCCCTGCCGATCGATCTCCCGGCAGGCCACGAGTGCGGCGGCCAGCCCCGCCTTCATGTCATAGGCGCCGCGCCCGTAGAGGCGGTCTCCGTCGATCCGGGGGACCAGGGGGTCGACCATGCGGCCGAAGCCGACTGTGTCCAGGTGCCCACACAGCAGCAACCGCGGGCTGTCACCGCCTGCCGTGCCAGCACGCACCACAACGTTCGGTCGGCCCGAACCGCCGTCGACGATCTTCGTGTCGAGTCCGTGCTTGACTGCCCAGTCGTTGACGTACTGTGCAATCTCGGCCTCCCCGGCTGCATCCGCGGACAGGGAGGGATTGACCGAGTCGATGCCGACAAGGTCTTTCAGCAGTCCGATGACGTCCTGTGCAACGGTGCTCACTGGAGGTTCTCGCTTTCTTCTGTGTGGTGGGAGCCTTCGGTGCTCAGCAGCACGACCGTGGAGTCTGCGGAGAGGCCGAGCCCGCCCCGACGTTCGAGCCGCTCTTCGTTCACAACTGCGCGCACCGCGGCCAGGCACGCGGCCCCGCAGGGTCCCGAGGACACCCCGAGCGCGCCGAGCTCGCGCTCCGCATCGGCCGCCTGCTCGTCGGACACCGCGATCACCGCGTCGAGGCCGTCCCGCAGGTAGGGCCAGGCCAGGGACGAGGGCATGCCGCAATTGAGGCCGGCCATGATCGTCGAGCCGGTCGGTACGCTGCGAGGCCGCCCGTCGACGAGGCTGACCTGAACGCAAGAGGCCGTGTCCGGCTCCACGCCCAGCAGCGCGGCCGGCTTTCCGGTACCGCGGCTGCGGTAGTGGGTGACGACGGCTTGTGCGAGAGACCCCACCCCCATCGGCGTCACCACAAGCGCCGGCTCGCTCTCACCAAGCGCGGCAAGCTGCCCGTCCAGCTCGGCGAACAAGGTCGAGTACCCGTCCACGATCCATTGCGGAATCTCCTCGTAGCCGGGCCACGCCGTGTCCTGCAGGAGCACCGCACCCGCACGAGAGCCGGCTTCTTCGGACGCACGCTGTACGGCCTTGTCGTAGTCCTCGGCGAGCACCGTCACCGCGGCCTGCTCAGCGCGAATCGCCTCGATGGCCCGTGGGCTGACCATGTCCGGAACGAAGACGTGGGCCGGGATCCCGAGCAGCCGCGCGAAGCGCGCCACGGCGCGCCCGTGGTTCCCGTCGGTCGCGGTGACAAGTTCGAGCGGCGGCAGCGACGCGATGGCCCTGCGCAGGCCGTCCAAGCTCGCGGGCAGCAGCGGGTCGCCGACGCGCGCGCGGATCAGACGGTAGATCGCGTAGGACACGCCGAGGGCCTTGAAGGCCGGCAACCCGAGCCGGGAGGACTCGTCCTTGACGACGACCCGGCGCACCCCCCAGTCCGCAGCCAGCGAAGGCAGCTGCAGCAAGGGGGTCGGCGCGTAGCCGGGCAGTCCCGCATGGAAGGAGGCCGCCTCGGGCGGGGCGGGCGGACAGGTCCAGTCGCGGGCATCCGGGTTGAAGAACCAGGAGCCGGCGGTCACAGCAATGTTCGACGTCACGCGCCTACCGTCGCATCGCACACTGTTGCAGTAAAGTGAAGAAAATCAAGCATTAACGTTCGGGAAACCCGAAAGATCAGGAGGGGGCGTGTTCGACCTGCACCGGTTGCGGCTGCTACGCGAGCTCAAGCACCGTGGCACCATCACCGCCGTCGCCACCGCGCTGAACTACAGCCCGTCCACGATCTCCCAACAACTGTCGCTTCTGGAGACCGAAGCCGGAGTCCAGTTGTTGGAACCGATCGGACGACGCGTCCGTTTGACCCCGCAAGCCGAAATCCTGGTCGCACACACGGACATCGTCCTGCGACAACTGGAGGCCGCAGAAGCGGAGATCGCGCAGTCGCTCACGGAACTGACCACCACGGTGCGCATCGCCGCCTTCCAGACCGTCCTCCTCGCGCTGCTGCCGCAGGCGCTCACGATCCTGCAAGCCCAACACCCCCGGCTCCGCGTCGAGCTAGTCCAAGCCGAGCCCGAGATCGCCTTGCCGAAGATGCTGGCGCACGACTACGACCTGATCATCGCCGAGGAATACCCCGGCCACCCCCTCCCTCGCCCCGCCGAGGTCGAATACCAGGAGCTCTGCCTGGACCCCATACGCTTCGCCCTGCCCCCCACCGACCAAGCAACCGATCATGCTCAGGTCTGGGATCTCGTCGCACAGCGCCCGTGGATCGTCGAACCGCCGGGCACCGCCTCCCGCCAGTGGATCCGGGACCTTTGCCGTAATGCCGGCTTCGAACCGGACATCCGCTACGCCACCGACGACCTCCTCGTCCACCGCCGCCTCGTCGAGCAAGGCCACGCCGTCGCAATCCTGCCCGACCTGCTGTGGCTCGATAACCCGCCCCGCGCGGTCCTCCTCGACATCCCCGGCGGACCCCACACCCGCCGCATCATCACCGCCTGTCGCAAGGACAACGCAACACACCCAGCCATCAAAGCCTGCCGAGCGGCACTGATCGTGCACCGCAAGACTGCAAGACGTTCCACCACTCGTTCTCGACGGTCAGCACGTTGACATGACGTCTGGGGCTCTCAGCACCGCGTCATAAGTGACATTCAGAGGGCGGAATGCGAGCCTCTGTTCGATTCGTCTTTGAGTCGGGATCAGGCGCAGCTGCTAGCGCCAATTCACAGTTTTTACGCTGATTTGTCATAGCGCGTTTCGGTGACGCCGACCGGAACCGGCTGCAGGTCAAGAGCGAGAGTGCTGGACTGGCGCGGTGAGCGAGCGCCGCGGCTACTACACCGACACCACCGACGAGCAGTGGGCGCTGGCTGATCGAGCCGGTGATCACGGCGTGGAAGGCGGCGCATCCCTCGGTCAGCGGCCATGCCGGGCGCTACGAGATGCGCGCGATTGTCAACGCCTTGCTCTACCAGAACCGCTCCGGCTGCCAGTGGAGTCTGCTGCCTGCGGACTTCCCGCCGGCCTCGGCCGTGAAGTACTACTTCTACCGCTGGCGCGATGACGGGTTGGACCAGGTAATCCACGAGATCCTGCGCTGCCAGGTGAGGGAGAGGACCGGGCGGCCGGAGGACCCGAGCCTGGTGGTGCTCGATTCGCAGAGCGTGCACGCGGCAGTGAACGTGCCCGCGTCCACAACGGGGAAGGATGCGGCCAAGCGCGTGCCAGGCCGCAAGCGCGGGATCGCGGTCGACGTCATAGGGCTGATCATCGCGGTGGTGGTGATGGCCGCGAGCGTGCACGACAACGCCATCGGCACCGCGCTGTTGACCAAGGTCGCCGCACAGAGCGCCACGGTCACCAAGGCGCTGGTGGACCAGGGGTTCAAGAACACCGTGGTCGAGCACGGCGCGGGCCTGGGCATCGACGTCGAGATCGTCGAGCGCAACCCGCAGGACAAGGGGTTCGTGCCCCAGCCGATCAGGTGGAGGGTCGAGCAGACTCTCGGCACGCTGATGCTCCAGCGCCGCCTGGTGCGCGACTACGAGTCGGACCCGCGCTCCTCTGAATCCCGCGTCTACTGGGCCATAACCGCCACCATGGCCCGGCGCCTGACCGGCACCACCACACCGACCTGGCGCGGAGCATAGGAGAGCACGCCGATGACGGCCTCGACCCTGGAGAAGATCGCTGCGCGGGAACAGGCCGTACTCACCGCAGCCGACCAGGTCCGCGCACAGATTACGCAGCTCACCGGGCAGTTGGGCGAGCTTGAGGGCGAACTGGCAGACCTGGCCACCGCCCGCAAGGTCCTGCTCGCACTCGACCCGGACGAACCCCCCGCCTACCGTGCGCTGCCGGAAAACCCCGCCTACCAGCACATCCTCGCCGCCCTCGCCGACGCCCAAGCGCCGCGACGCGCCCGCGACCTGTGCCGGACGCTCGACCTCGGCGGCGAGGCCAAGCACATCGAGGGCATGCGCTCCAAGCTCAAGCGCCTGGTCGGCAACGGACTCGTCGTCGAGACCGAGCCCGGCTTGTTCGCCCTGCACCATCAGTGATCTCACGCCGCGGCGCTGACCAGAAGACCTGATCCCGACTCAATGACGAATCGGGCAGAGGCTCACATTCCGTCCTCTCAGGTGGTCAGGTCCTCTTCCACACGCTGGTAGAAGGAGCGGCCCGGGCACGTCGCGGCGTCCGGCTGCAGCCACGGCGAGACGTCGACCGCCAGGACCAGGCAGCCGTCCGCAGCCTTCGGCAGCGGCAGCCCGGCGATCGTCCGCCGAAGCCGGGCGACGTCCACGCGCCCCTTGTTCAAGCCGCCGTACAAGGCACCGTGATCACAGCGATGTTCCGGCGCAAGCGCCAGGTCGACCAGCGTTTTGACCGGCCCGTCCGTACACAGCAGAGCATCGGCGAGCTCGAACAGGGCGTCCCCACGCCCGTTCAGACAGGCGTAGAAGTCGCCACGGAGGCGTGACAGCATCGCGAACGCCTCCTGCTGATCCTCTTGTTGCAGCACACTCGTCTCCACGGCCTCGGCCTGATCAGGTGTGTCCTTGGTCGGAGCACATGATCAGACCGAGGCCACCCGCGCGTCCCACGAATGCCCAGGTGAGCGACCCAGTTCGAGGCACGTTTCGACCTCGTCAGATAAACGACAAGGTCAGTGCCTGTTCCAGATCCCTCCCGAAGGCGGTGTGGTGAGCCGTAGCCTCGTGGGTCGGCCGGAGTCGGCGGTCGACGGCTCGGGCGGATCTGCCCGACCTGCGGTGGTCGGCTGAAGCCGGACGCTCAGCCCGGCGCCGTGTACTGCTCTGGGGGTGTCGTTCCAGGCACTGGCGGATGGTCCGCCGGGCCAAAGCCCGGGTCAGGGTACGGGCGGTTCAGGGGCTGAATGATCGGCCCGGAACCGCCAGCCACATCAATGCTTGTCGCCTCACCCGATGCGGAAACCGGCCCCATAGATGGTCAGCACTCGATGTACGCCATGTAGTAGCCCTTGAGGTACGCACCGCTGTCCGGCCGAATGTCGACCGGGCTGCTGTCTCCCTTAGGTCCGGCCCAGTCGGAGTAGTAGTACTTGTCGTTGTTGTCGTAAGCCCTCACTCGCGGGCACCTGCCGTCGGCCTTGTCGTCGTAGACGGTGCCGGTGATCTGCCAGGACGCGCAGGTGGTGATCACCGCGTGTCCCTCAGCGCTCGAAACGCCACCGCACGCCGACGGAGCAGCCGTCGCCGTCCCCGACAAGGTTGTGCCAGCCAGTAATAGGGCGCCGCCGAGCATAAGTGCGACGTTCATCTTACCCATGACAATCTCCTCGTTGCCTAGAGTCCGTTTCAGATGGTGGTGTAACCACTGATGTGGCTGTTCGAGCGTGGGCGTCAGCCGGGGTGCTCCGCGGCTTGATTCGGTCTGGGCCCGAAATTTCAAGTAGGACCGGCCAGACGGAACGCTTGTGCCAGAGAGGGTTGCGTCCCTGCACACTTCTGAGACCACACGTTTTCGCTGAGGCTGAAACGAAGACCGAGGGAAGCGCAGTGATCCGCATCCACTTCACGTCCGCAGACTTATCCCGCACCCGAATCGCCGTCCTCGGTCCGCTGGCTGAGACGCAGCTGAGCCTCAGGGTCGCCCAGCACAACGGCGAAGCGGCGCTCTTCGGCTCCTGGCGTTCACAGGTCCGGCCACGGCCATTCACCGGGGACTTTCCAGCACTCATCCGGGGCCTGGCCCCTGCGGGGAAGGGCCTAGTACTCCAGTCGCAGTTCGCTATCGCTGCTGGTCAGATCCCTGTTTGGGAGTGTACTCGGATGACGCTCTGTCAGGTGGTGGGAGTTCGTGACCTCGGGTGCGGCGGTGGTAGTGGCAGCGGCGGGCGGTGGCCTGGTGACGGCGGCGCCAGCGGGACCAGTTCAGTGCGTGGCCGGTGTGCCACGTCGGCGTGGGGCGGCCAGTTGCCAGGAGTCGCCGGATTTCCGCCACGGTGAGCGGTGCGAGGGCGTCAGAACCGTTTCTGCCGCCCCCTTTCTGGTCCCCGCGGCGGCGGCCATCGCGGCGAGGAAAGCGTGGGCGAGCATGGCCAGGGTGATGTGCCGGTACCAGCCCGGATACCGGCGGACCTCGTATTGATCCAGGCCGCACTCGTTCTTCGCGGCCTGGAATGCCTCCTCGATCGCCCAGCGTGTCCCGGCGATCCGCACCAGTTCGGCGACGGGAGTGCCGGCCGGCGCATAGGCGAGGTAGTAGGCGATCTCGTCCGGGCGGGCCAGACTGCGGCGGGCCAGCACCCACCGGTCGCGGGTGGGCTCAACGCCGTCGAAGCCGTCGATGGCGGGCAGCCGGGCTGCGGCCCAGTCGTAGACGCGCGGCCCCTTCGCGCCGGCCCCGCAGGAGTGGCGTTCCCAGGCGTCGGCGGGGGCCTGGGCGATGGCGAAGTCGATGCGGCCGACGGCGTGGACATGCTGGGACTTCGGCACGGCCAGGACGTAGCCGACGCCGGATTCCTCGAGCATGCGGCGCAGTCGCCACTCCTGGCCGTAAGCCGAGTCGGCGGTCACCCAGGCGATCGGCAGCGGCGAGGCCAGTGCCCGCGTGATGATGGCCTTCGCAAGGTCGCCCTTGGTAGCGAACGCGCGCTCGTCGGGGATTTTCGCCTGGGCGCAGCGGTCTGGATCGGAGGTCCAGGACTTGGGCAGGTACAGTTCCCGGTCCACCAGCGCCCGGCCTCTGACGGTGGCGTAGGCGGCGAAGACGCCGATCTGGCAGTTCTCCGTGCGACCGGCGGTGCCGGAGTACTGCCGCTGCACCCCGGTCGAGACCGTGCCCTTCTTGATGAACCCGGTGTCGTCGATGATCAGTACACCAGCCGGGTCCCCGAGTCTCTCGGCGACGTATTCCTGCAGGTCATCGCGGATCTCGTCGGGATCCCAGCAGGCGCGGCTCAGCAGGTGCTGCAGCCCGGCGGGAGTGCGGTGACCGGCATGCTCGGCCAGCTGCCAGCTGTTCTTGCGGCCCACCGGCCCGAGCAGGCCGTGCACATAGGCCCGCATTCGCCACCGCAGATCCACCCGCCCGAACCGGTGACCGATCCGCACCAGCAATTCTTCCAGTTCCGCCGACCAGACATCGGGCCGCACATCATCTTGCACGACAAACACAACGGCCCGCCGCACCCGAGGTCACGAACTCCCGCCACCTGACAGAGCGTCATCCGAGTACACTCCCAAACAGGGATCTGACCAGCAGCGATAGCGAACTGCGACTGGAGTACTAGGACGCCTCACCCGTCAAGGCTTCCTCACTCAACCCGGACGCGGTCTCTACCAGAAACGGACTAACGCCGCTCTTCGCGGGCTGGAATCGGCACGGCCGCCGGCCGCCACTCTCGCCTGATCAACCCGAACACCCACGAGTCGGATACCTCGCCGTTCACGACGCAGTCCTCCCGCAACGTCCCTTCACGCACGAATCCGACCTTCTCTAGAACCCGGGCAGACGCCACGTTGCGCGTATCGGTCTCGGCCTGAACTCGATTCAGGTCCAGTGTGTCGAATGCCCACTGCAGCAGGGCGTGCGCGGCCTCCGTCGCGTAGCCGTGTCCCCACATCGCATCGTCGAGGACGTAGCCCAATGACGCGCTGCGGTAGTCCGGGTTCCATCCGGTCAGACCGCACCAGCCGACGAAGGCCCCGTCAGAAGCACGGTCGATGGCCACCCGCGCCCCGGTCCCTTCATCCTCCATCTTCCGGCACATCGCGATGAAGCGCTCGGCGCGGGCCCGTTCGGTCCATGGCGGGGAGTCCCAATAGCGCAGCACGTAGGCGCTGCTGTGCAGCGCGAACAGGGGGTCCGCGTCGGCTTCGGTGAAGGTGCGCAGTCGCAGGCGAGCGGTGTGCAATATGGGGGTGGCCAAAGTCATGCGCACCATCTGTGTCCTCATGGGGCGGGCAGAACACCGAATATCCGATCCCGGTCCGGCCCCCACGACCAAGGCACCGCCTACCTGCAGATCGTGCATGCCTTCAACCAGCACCCCGACCAGGCATTCAGGGTCCGCGAACGGCACGACTACTCGGCCTGCCCACCAACGGCCCAGACATGAACGTCACACGCAGCCGCCTCGGATGCCAAGGCTTCCTCACCCAACTCGGACCACGCCCACCACTAGAAACGGACTACGACCTCTTAGTTGTGCCCTTGACGTGCTCCCCGCCAACGCGGGGGTGATCCGGTCGAGGATCAGCCGGTAGGCGGAAGCGTCCCGTGCTCGTGCGCCTGGTGGTCGACGTCGGTACCGGCATGGACGCGCACCACGGTCGAGTTCGTCACCACCCGCGGCCCCCGCCATCTCCAGCTGCGCGCCTACGAACGGGTGGTCGGCAAGACCCGCGCTCACCACACACCCGCCCCGCGCCGCCTGCTACACCGCGGACCTGGCTGCGGCCGTCTCCACATTGCGGAACGCCCCGGCGGAGCCATGGAACTTACCGGTTCTGCTGTCGTCACCGCCCACGGCCTCGTCGCGCTCACCTTGACCACGCCAGATCGCCAAGGGGAGCTCTCTGCGCTGACCAGCGCCGGCTGACGACCCGCCAGAGGAACAGCGGCCGTATCCGCCAAGCGGCTTTCTCGCTGCCCGAGGACGAGGACGACCTCCTCTGCAGGGCTCCGGGGATATCGAGGTCGCGGGCACCGAGCTGCTCCATTGGACTGCGGCGATGGCCTGGCGTAGGCCGTCGGGAGTCAGCCGCCGGTCGCGGGTGACGTGCTCGGCGGCGCAGGTGAAGGTTGCGAGGACCTGGTCGGTGGTGAGCCGGCCGCTGGCCCAGTGTCCGCGCCCATCCGCGCACCCACCCTCGCTGCCCACCACACCGCAGATTTGCCCGGCGGCGGCCTCCACATTGCGGTACGCCCGAGGGAGCGATGGAACTCACCGGCTTCGCCGTCTTCACCGCCAGGGCACCGTCGCGCTCACCCTGCCCATGCTTGAACAACAAAGGGCACATTCAGCACTGATCAGGGGCAGCGTGCTTACGCGGTGGTGTTGAGGAAGTTGGTGCCTAGCGGGGTAGTGGCGTGGAGGGCGGTGTTGTGGTGGCGGGTGGTGGTGGTCAGCCCGGCGGTGCGGAGAACGGTCGCGTGCTGGCTGGCGCTGGCGGGAGAGATACCGGCGTGGCGGGCGAGTTCGGTTGTGGTGCAGCCGGGGTGGTGGGCGATGGTCCACAGCACGATGGCCCGTGTGTGGCCGAGGAGCGCGGTCAGGGAGTTGGGGACGGTGCTGAGGGCCCGTGCGGTGTCTGTGGGCGGCAGGGTGAGGTCGGCGTCGTTGAGGCGGACGGGGTAGGTCAGCCAGGGCTGGGGTTCGGCGTGTTCGCCCAGTACGGGGGATGCGGCCCCGAAGACCGACGGGGTCAGGAGCAGGCCGCGGCCGGCGAGGTGGATGTCGTCGTCTCTTCCGTTGGGCATGGTGAGTTCCAGAACAGGCGGCTTCCACGTGATGTGACGGGGGTTGAGTCCGGACAGCAAGGCATGGAGTCCGCCGTGGGCGGCCTGGCGTCTGCGCAGTGCCTGGTCCGCGGCGCTGAGGGCGTCGATGCGCTGCTGGTAGGGAGCGATGACACGCTGGTGCACGTGGGCCGCGGTGTCGGTTAACTCCAGCAGCAGCTTCTTGTCACTGCCGAGCGACCGCGTCCAGGCCGGCACGGGCAGCTGATGGTTGCGACCGGCCCAGACCTCCATCTCCTTGCGGATACGGGAAGCGGGCAGGGCCCGGACCTGATCCAGCACCTCTTCGACGCCGTCAACCGCCGGGAGAATGAGGAAGCCCACCGACCAGCCCGTTGGCGGGACCAGATCGAACAGCTGCTGCGCCCTTGGCGACAGCCGTCGCAACGATTCCCGCCTCCAGGGCCCGAACCGGGCCGGATGGGCGCCGTCCTGCAGCTGCCGCAGTGCGATGTTCAGCTCCAGAAAAGGACGGGGTGCCTCCGCCACACGAGTGCGGGCCAGGTCCTCAGCGGTGAAGTGAATCCGTAGCGGCATAGCACCGAGCGTGTCTGGTATGTCGTTCTTCAGGCCAGGCCAAATCAGGTCGATCCTTAACCGGTCGCACAGCCATCCTGGTCCTTGAACGGGTCGGACGCAGTCAGCCCCTCATGTACATGCCTCACCAGGCCGGAATTGCAAACGCTGACTGGAGGCGCCGTCAACTGTATACGTTCGCGTGCCAGTCGGCGGATCCCCAGCTGGGCACTCAGAAATGCTCTCTACCGGACTTGCCAAAGGAGTACCCATGCGAATTCGCAATGCTCTGGCGACAGCAGCTCTCGGCACGACGCTCGTGCTCGGCGCTCTGGCACTTCCTGCGCAGGCGACCCAGCAGGGACTCGACAGTGCGAGTGTCACTTCCACACGGACGGCTACTGCTGTGAGCGGTGACCAACAGCAGACGCGTGCAGCTGGCAGGTGGGTGTATGCGGCGACGTACATTTCCAATTCCTGGCGCAGGGGAGGGGGTAGCTACTGGGGCACTGAGAACGTCAACTGGAAGTGCGTCGGCTCGAGCCTGTATTTGCGGCTTACAGGTTGAGGCCCATGCACCACTCATTACCGGATGGTGGTGGAAAGCGCGCTCGCCTGGCCCCTGACTGCCCTCCGCACTCTCACCAGGTGACCCCTTTCCGCCCCAGCCGGATCGTCGGCGAGTAACGCAAGTCGGGCGTGGCTCACGTCTTCCTAGTTATGGGTCACGCCCCGACGCGCGCACCAAAAAGGAGGCCAGATGTCGAGCGTCGGGAAGAAGTTCACCAGCACGAAAACAAGACAATCGGTGCCGCGTGACACTGTCAACATCCACTTACGGGAAGGGAAAGCATATTATCAAGGTAGAATGGCGGCTTACCCACTTACTTCCGCAATAGCCGGAACCTCCCTCGCGCAAATGCCGCCAACGGCATTTGCGGCGAGTATTTGCGGGGCAACATGCGCGAACTGCTACACGTGAAGGGTGTCATTAATGCCGCATAGCGGCTGATCTGGGGCTTTTCGATGGCCCGAATATGGGCATGCTCACGTGTCGCCGGTCTGCGACTGCTCTGCCTGATCTTCTGCCGACTACTGGGCCAAGATAGGTTGGCGTCGTGCTCTTCGGCCAGGCGGTGGAAGATGTGCGTGACCGTGTGCCGCCGCTTGCGTGGCGCATTGATGTCCGCCCATCGGCCTGCGGGGTTCCACAACACGGTCACCTGGGATGACCTGCGTTTCTACGCCGCTCGCTCGTACTCGTTGACGAGGCCGCCGAGGTGCTGTCAGCGCTTGATCCGCTCGTGGGAAGGATCGGCGATGGGGTGGTCGGGCCGTGGTGGGTGGAGTTGTTGTCCGCGGTGGGGTCTTCGTCCGTTGTAGTGCTGGACGTACTCATCCTGTGGGTGCCGGAATCTGGGCTCTTGCAAGATTTTCGTGATGGGGTGACAGTGCGTCATCTTGGTGTCATCGTGCGGAGTGTGTGACGAGCTGCTGGGCATCGTGTTCCCGTACCTGGAGAAGGTGCTGGTGGAGCGGGTGAGCCTTGAGGGTGAGAAGGTCGAGGTTTGGGCGCGTACCCGGGAGGGTGTCGCGTTGCCGTGTCCGGACTGCGGGGTGTTGTCGACGCGGGTGCACAGTCGCTATCGGCGTCGTCTGGCCGATGTGGCGGTCGGTGGCCGTCCCGTCGTGATCCATCTCGGTGTGCGACGCATGTTCTGTGATGAGCCTGGCTGTCCGCGGCAGACGTTCGCCGAGCAGGTGGACGGGCTGTCCGTGCGGTATGGGCGCTATACGCCGCTGCTGCTGGGGCTGCTCCAGGCGGTGGGGCTGGCACTGGCCGGGTCCGCCGGGGCGAGGCTGCTGGCGGTCCTGCACATGGCGGTGAGCCGGGTGACCCTGTTAGCGCTGGTGATGGCGTTGCCGGACCCGGACTGGAAGGTTCCCCGGGTACTGGGTGTCGACGACTTCGCTCTGCGTAGGGGCGGAGTGTGGGACACGGTGCTGGTGGACGGGACAACGCGGCGGGTGCTGGAGTTGCTGCCCGGCCGGGACGCCGAGCCGCTGGCCACGTGGCTCCGGGATCACCCTGGGGTGCGGGTCATCTGCCGTGACCGGGCAGGTGCCTATGCCGAGGCTGCCACCCGCGCCGCGCCGGCTGCCGTGCAGGTCGCGGACCGCTGGCACCTGTGGCGCAACCTCGGACAACACGTGGAGAAGGACATCGCCCGCCACCGCGGATGCCTGCACCGAGCGGCCACGGACCGAACACCTGCAGACCGGACCGGACTCGAAGATCTGCCTGCGCAGGCCCTGTCCGCTCAAGGAGCGCTGGAGGCGCGCACCCGCCGCCGTTACCGCGAGGTCCATGCCCTGCTGGAGCAGGGTTGGGCGCTGAAAGAGATCGCCCGTGAGCTGCGGCTGAACCACAAAACCGTGCAGACCTTCGCCCGGGCTGAACACGTGGAAGAACTCCTCGCTCACGCCGCCGGTCGTCGCCCCAGCAAACTGGACCCACACCGCGACTACCTGCACCAGCGATGGGCCGAAGGGTGCCACTCGCCCACAGCACTCCACCAGGAACTCACCCAGCGGGGCCTGCAGTGCAGCATCCGGCTGGTCACCCGCTACCTGCGCACCCTCCGAGCGAACGGAGCCCTGCCCACCCCGGAACCTGCCCCGCCTCCAACCCGACGGCTCGTCGGCTGGATCATGCGCCACCCCGCCACCCTGAACCCCGATGACCAGCAGCGTCTTAAGACCGCACTGGCAGCCTGCCCCGAGCTGAACGCCCTGCACCAGCACGTCCAGGCCTTCGCCCAGATCATGACCAGACGCAACGGCCGACACCTCAACACCTGGGTGCACCAGGTCCGCAACCAAGACCTCCCCTCACTCAAAGCCTTCGCGACCGGACTGGACAAGGACTGGAACGCCGTCACCGCCGGCCTCACCCTCGACTGGAACTCCGGCATGGTCGAAGGCACCGAAAACAAGATCAAAATGCTCAAACGCCAGACCTACGGCCGCGCCAGCCTCGCACTCCTCCGCAAACGAGCCCTACTCACCTGACAACGCTCACCGACCGTCACCGCATCACGAAAATCTTGCAAGAGCCGGAATCTGTGTCACCCTATGCGACCTGCGAGTATTCGTGGATAAGGCCGCCGAGTCGGTCGCGTCGACGAATGCGAGTGTTGTCCCTGGCGATGGGCGGCTCGAGGCTGGTGAGTTGGTCTGGTGGCCGTTGTCCGAGGGATCGGTGCGGCCGGTGTCTGTTGTGGTGCTTCGCGTACTCACCGACGACAAGGCGCAGGTGGCGTTCTCCGGTGATCAGGATGCGGTCGGTTGCCTCGCGTCGGCATGATCCGATCCAGCGTTCCGCGATGGCGTTCATCCGTGGCACGGCGGGCAGGGTGGGTATCACGCGTATGCCGGCCGCCTGGAAGACGGCGTCGAAGCTGTCGGTGAAGTAGGCGCCGGGGTCCGGATGAGGAATCTGATCGACTCTGCGCGGTCACCGAGGTCCATGAGGTAGTTCCGCGCTTGCTGGGTGATCCAGGGGTGCGCTTGCCGAGAATTTCATCCGCCCTGGTCAGAGCGGGTATACCGAGCTCCACGGTCGTCGGCCACGGTCGCTCGTGCAGATGCTCTCGCGTAGCCGGTGGTCCACACGTGATGATGATCGATCGTGCTGCTGCGACTGGCCTACCTCGGTGTGACGAATGCGTTCGCCCTGCTGCGTCTGCTGCCGATGAGCGACCGGGACAAGGATGCGGAGATCCTGGCTCTCCGTCATCAGATCACGGTCCTGGAACGCCAACTCGGCAAGGGAAAGGCCCGGTTCATCCCGAGCGACCGGGCGTTCCTGGCGGCGCTGCCGCACCGGCTGCCGTTGCCCGCCCTGCGGCGTCTGCGACTGCTCGTACGTCCTGACACGGTACTGCGCCGGCATCGCGACCTCACAAAGCGCCGGCATGCCGCCTCATCACGGCCCAAGCAACCCGGTCGGCCTCGTACCGTGCGCTCCATCCGGACTCTGGTGCTGCGCCTGGCCAGGGAGAATCCGAACTGGGACTACAGGCGGCTTCACGGCGAGCTGCTCGTGCTGGGAGTGAAGGTGGCCGCCTCGACCGTCTGGGAGATCCTCACAGCGGCGGGCGTCGATCCAGCCCCACGCCGGGGAGGCCCGACGTGGCGCGAGTTCCTGACCGCGCAAGCCGAGTCCATCATCGCCTGCGACTTCCTATACGTCGCCCTGATCGACCTGCGCCGCATGTACGCGCTGGTGTTCCTCGAGCACGACACACGCCGACTGCACATCGCCGGCGTGACAGCCCATCCCACCGCGCCCTGGGCGGTGCAACAGGCGAGAAACCGCGCCATCGAGCTGGGTGTGCGGGTGGACTCGCTGCGCTTCCTGATTCGCGACCGGGACGCGAAGTACACCGAGTCCTTCGACGCAGTCTTCGCGGCCGATGACATCGAGGTCGTGCCGACAGCGCCTCGAACGCCCCGGATGAACGCGCAATGCGAACGGGTCATCGGAACCCTGCGGCGCGAGGTCCTCGACCACCTGCTCATATGGAACGAAACCCATGCCCGACAGATCCTCGACGCCTACGCCCAGCACTACAACCGTCATCGCCCACACCAGGCCCGGGCACAGCTCCCTCCCCTCGCCCACGAACACCCGAAGCCCATGAGCCCTCCGACTACTCACCGGCTCCTGCACACCCGAATACTCGGCGGCGTGATCAACGAGTACAGATACGCCGCCTGACCAGCAGCGACGAGTTTCCGAACGGCACACGAGCCGTCCTACGACGACATGGTGATCAAGCTCCGACGTGTTCTGATCGCAGAACGTTTTCGACCCCGAGCCCCCTACCAGGCAACCCCCGAAGAAACCCGAGCCGTCCTCGCAGCCTGGGCAGCCGCCGGAACATGATCACTCAGAACCGCGAAACACGAGAGGTCAGGTCGCCGGGCTATCGAGGTAGAGACCGCAGGCGCAGTCCAGGCACTCCTGGGGATGCCAATGGGGAGGCCGCTGGGTAGCACGTTGTCCTCGTAGCTGCCTCGGCTGGCGAGGTAGAGAGCGAAGCCCCAGGAATGCAGCACGCCGGCGAAGCGCAGGCGGCACAGCGACAGCTGTCCGCCGTTCTTCAGCTCGCCGTCCACATAGGCGAATCCGGCTCGGAAGCGGATCTGGACCCGGGCCAGCTGTGGCCAGCGCTCGCTGGCGCGGGAGTTCAGCCTCTGGCGCAGGTAGTGCTGCAGCTCCCTCGACGACTGACCGGGGGCGCCGCCCGGCAGGGGCAGCGTCGCTTCGGGGCCGGGCCCGGTTACGGGCCCGGCCCCTCGCGGCAGTTGCCCCGCGGGTCTGTGCCCGTCAGCGCGCCTTGTACGCGGCGGTGACCTCGACCTCCACCATCCAGCCCTTGACGGCCAGCGACGCGACCTCCATCGTGGCGCGCGCGGGACGGGCCTTGTTGGCGACCAGCGGTGCCTTGGGGGCGGAGGTACCCATCGGGACCGGGACGACCTCCTTCGAGGTGAGGTCGATGTTGGCGAAGTACTGGCGGTACGCGCGGTTCCATCCCGCGTAGTCGGCGGTCTCGACGCCGGGCGGTTTCATCAGGTAGCACTTCATGGTGATGACGTCGGCCAGGGTCAGGCCCGTCGCTTCGAGGTTGGTCTTGATGTTGCGCAGGACGACCAGTGCCTGGGCCTCGGTGACCGTGACTCCCGTGGCGCCCTGAGTGAGGGCCGGGTCGGTGTAGAGCTCGGGTGAGCCGGCCGGCGCGGACGGGTTGAGCGCGGTCGGGCCGAGGCCGCTGCTCTGGTAGATCGCCACCTCACCGCCGGTCGCCACTCCGGTGGCGATGGCCGGGTTGGACTGGCCCTCGGGCAGCATGACGCGGACCTCTTTGGGCCCGGGCCACCAGCCTTTGCCCTCGGCGAGCGCGGTGCCGCCGGTGAGGAGCGAGGCGGTCAGGGCCGTACCGATCACAACCTTCGTACGTCGCTTCATGCGGCCATCACCCTTTCGTGGATGTCGGTCACGACCTTGCGGGCCGAGGTGAACGCGCCGTGCTGCCAGGCGATGACATGGCTGAGCCAGTCGCCGGCGAAGTAGACGTGCCCGGCGGGCTGGTTGAGCAACTTGTACTCGGGACCGGTCTGCGAGGGCCAGCCCACCCAGCCGGCCTCGATATGAGGCGTGCGGTGCCAGGCCACGCTGAAGGAGTGATCGAGTTCGGTGCGGTACCTGTCGCCGTGGATCTTCACGCCCCGGCTCACCGCCCGTACAAGGCGCTGGGCGTGCGGCAGATCGCTGTACGCGACGGCGTCGGCACCGAAGTTGTAGTAGCCGATGAGTGTGCCGCGGCGGCCCTGGTAGCCGTAGGAGGGGTACCAGATGGTGGCCAGGTCGGTGTCGGTCGGCGTGATGCCACCGTAGATGTGCTCGTCCGTCTCCCACCATCGGCTGCGGTACTCGAGCCCGATCTTGCCGACGGGGGTCGGGACGGCGTCCTTCAGCGCCGCGGTGATGTCGGTCCCCAGGTTGTGCTTGAGGCGGGCCATGACCATCGGCGGCATGGCCGCGACAACGAAGTCGGCGCGCTGGGTGCGGGTACGGCCCCCGACGTCCTTGTACGTGACCTCGGCACCGTCCGGCAGGTCCTTGACCTCCAGCACCTTGGCGCCATAGGTGATGCGGTTCTGGCCGATCGCCTTGGCCAGGGCGTACGGGATCGCGTCCATGCCGCCCACCGGCTGGAACATCAGCATGGCCTGGTCGTAGCCGAGTTCGAAGGCGAAGCGCTGCCCCACTCCGCTGGCGATGACGTCCGACAGCGTCGGCACCGGGCCGAGGACCGTGCCGCCCTCGAAGGCCGCGCCCGGCTCGACGGAGTAACCTCGCCGGTCGGTGCCGGTGTAGGCGTAGCCGTCGGCTTTGCCCTTGATAGCGCCGAAGCTCTGCAGGAACGCGATCAGTCGTTCCTTGTCCTGCGCGGTGAGCTGTGCGTCCAGGGCGCCCTGGTCGGTGGCCTTGGCGAGCAGCTCGGAGAGGTAGCCGTAGACGTCGGCCTTCGCCGTGCGCCAGCGCATGGGCTTGCCCGCGAGGGCGGCACTGCTCTCGTGGTAGATGTACGCGTTGGCGTTCTGGTTGGTGAACACCTGTAGTTCCACGCCGAGTTCGCGGCAGTACTCGAGAGTGACGTGGGACTGCGGCAGCCGGGCCGGGCCCGCGTTCATGTACTGGCCCTTGGTGAACGACGCCGTCTGCGTACGCCCGTCGAGGTCGGTCAGCATCGTGCCGCCGCGGACCGTCCAGTTGCGGCCCCCGGGGCGGTCCTTCGCCTCCAGGATCTGGCAGTCGTAACCGGCTTTGCCCAGCTCGTACGCCGTCGCCAGGCCAGCTATGCCGCCGCCGAGCACGAGCACCTTCTTGCCGCCGCGCCCGGTGAGCGCGAAGTCGCTTCGCTGGGGCGCCCGGTACTCATCCGCCCGCACGTCTGGCACCGGGGCGAGCCCGAGTGCGCCCATCGCCGAGTACAGCACTCCGGCGCCACCCGCGACGCCGACGGATCTCAGGAAGTTACGGCGGGATGCCGGGGACTGCTCTGCAGCCATCAATTCCTCCTCATCCGCACCCCGTGGCGCGCGCCGGCCGGGGAGCGGTCGTTCGGTCAACCCGGTCACGTGGGGGGTGCGAGTTACTGAGGAGACCGGAGGTGCGCCATGAGCCTCCGCCGAGACTGTTACAACGCCATACCGCTGACGTAACCGGTTTTGAGCCGTGCGCTGCGAACCAGGAGGAAGGAGCGAGCGCGGTCCCGTCTTGGGTCGGGCGCAGCCCTCCCCGCTGGGCCAGTCCTCGTACAGCTCGACATCGGCCCCGGACTCCTAACCTCTGCCCCCAGGAGAAAAGTAACCGGCGAGTAGCTTTCGGATAGGCAGATATGCCGTTTCCCCGTTGTCGTCGCCTCGTAGGGCTGTCCGAGTGAAGCCCGAGGCTGACGAAAATAGGGGCGATTGTGCGGCAGGAGTGGTCACCGGAAAGCGTGGTTGCGTGCTGGACGCTGGTGGACGGCAACTGGGATTTGGTGGCGAACAAGGCGGGGCGACGAGGCTCGGCTTCTGCCTGATGCTGAAGTTCTTCGAGGTGGAAGGCCGGTTCCCCGATCTTCTGGAGGACGTTCCGCAGGCCGCAGTGGAGTACGTCGCGGGGCTGGTGAAGGTGCCAGCGGCCGAGTTCGCGGAGTACGACCTGACCAGACGTTCCGCCCAGCCCCTGAAGGGTGTCAATATTCCGATCAGGCTGCTGAGCTGGGCGTTTCCTGTGGATGATGAGGCGGTCGGGGTGGCGTGGCGTGGTACTCGTTGAGCAGTCCGCCGAGTACCTGCTTGCGCCTGACCGTGGCGGCGGGTAGGGGGATGATGTTCGGATCGTCGTCTGGAGCACGTAGGTCGAGGCTGCGGTGAGCTCGTCCGGAGTTGTAGTGCTCGGTGTACCTGGTGAGGACCGTACGCAGGTGTCGTTCGCCGATGATGAGGAGTCGGTCGGTGCATTCTGCACGGGCTGTGCGTATCCATCGTTCGGCGAACGCGCTTGACCGCGGGCTTTGCGGCGGTGTCGGGATGACGGCTGTGCCGTTGCCGGCGAAGACGGCGTCGAATGCGGTGGTGAACTTGCTGTCCCGGTCACGGATGAGGAACCGGAAGTACCCCGCCCTCTCTTCGAGGGCCATGAGCAGGTTGCGGGCGAGTTGGGTGACCCATGCGCCGGTCGGGTGGGCGGTGACGCCCAGGACATGGACGCGCCGGGTGGCAATCTCCATGACGAAGAAGACGTAGAGGCGCTTGAGGAAGACGGTCTCCACGTGCATGAAGTCACAGGCAAGCAGGGTGTGGGCCTGAGCGCGGAGGAACGAGCGCCAGGTCTGCTGGGAGGCTCGCTGCGGTGCGGGTGGTAGACCGGAGCGGCGCAGAACGCGCCGGATCGTGGCGGCGGCAACCCTATGGCCAAGCCGAAGCAGTTCACCCTGGCTCCTGACGTACCCCCAGGTCAGATTCTCCCTTGCCAGGCGCTGGATGAGCGCGACTGTCTCTTCCGGTAACGGTGGCCGACCGGGCCTCGCTGGTGCCTGTCGCCATTTCCAGCTCACCAGACGACGGTGCCAGGTCAGCAGGGTACCCGGGGTGACCAGCCGATTGCGACGTAAGACGGGTGGCAGGTACCGGGCGAGAGCAGAGATCACGGCACGGTCAGCCCACGAGAGCCGCGACCGCTCCACCTGCCGGCGAAGCACAGCGACCTCATGGCGGAGAGCAAGGATCTCAGCGTTGTTCGCCGCGGTCGATCGACCCAGCACAAGGAGGCAGCCCAGGAGTCGGCAGAAGATCAGGTAGAGCAGTCGCAGACCCACGATCAGAGATCATGCCCATACTTGAGCGATCGAAAAGATCCAGGTCAACCACCGTACGGCAATAAGGACACCCTTCAGGCCTCGCCCGGGCGAGAGCCGGTGTGCGGATTCTCTACGGGCGCGACCCACGCCCCGCGTCGGCCCGGGCCTCGCGGACCGGGTCGACGTCGCGGTCGTAGTAGTCGAGGTACGCGGACGCCATGCGCACCGCATCAAGGGTGGCGGGACATCGTGGACGCGCACGCAGAACGCCCCACCCGCGGCCGCGAGCGCGGAGACGGCGGCCGTCGCCATGTCCCTCCCTCCGGGCGGCACTTCACCGGCCGTATCGATTCAGATTCTCTGCACAGCCCGTGAGCTGTGGCTTTGCCGGGTGATCAGCCTGCTCGGTGGTACTGATTGATGAGGCCCGCGACGGCTTGTCGGCGCTGGATCCGAGCTGCGGGCAGCGGGATGACATTGGGGTCGTCGAGGGGCGCGAGCTGGTTCCGGCCCTGGTGCGGCCGATGAGCATTGAAGTGCCTCGCGTAGTCGTGGAGGATCTTCTCGGCATGGCCCCGATCAAAGATCAGGAGCCGGTCGGTGCATTCTTCGCGGACCGAGCGCACGAACCGCTCGGCGTGCGGGTTGCAGTTGGGGCTCCGCGGAGGGATCTTGGTCACGGTGATGTCCTCGCTGGCGAAGACGGCGTCGAAAGCTGCGGTGAATTTCGCGTCCCGGTCACGGATCAGGTGGGTGAAGTCGCCAGCACGCTGGCCGAGTTGCCATATGAGCTGTCGGGCCTGCTGCGTGGCCCAGACGGCGGTGGGGTGGGCGGTGACACCCAGGATATGCACCGTGCGGGTGCGTACCTCCATAACGAACAGAACGTACAGCCGCCGCAGACTGATGGTGTCGACGTGGAAGAGATCGGTAGCAAGCAGGCCATGGGCCTGGGTCTTGAGGAAGGCGGCCCCATTCGCCGCGCACCGGATGCCGCCGCGGGGCTGGGCCGAGGCCAGCGGCACGCAGGGTCCGGCGGACGCTGGCCTGACTGACGCTGTGTCCCAGGCGACGGAGTTCGCCGTGGACTCGCCGGAAGCCCCATCGTGGGTTCTCGACGCCGAACCGGATGATCAGCTCGCGCAGCTCCTCGGGCATAGGCGGGCGTCCCGGCGAGGCGGGTTGCCTCCACTTGTCCTTGATCAGACGCTGGTGCCAGGCCAGGAGGGTGCGCGGGGAGACGATGCGATGCTGGCGCAACGCCCGCGGCAGGAGCCGGGCCAGGGCGGCGAGCAGCGCCCGGTCGGTCCATGTGGGCTTGGGAGCGGCGACCTGCCGACGCGGGACCGCGACCTCGTGCCGCAAAATCAGTATCTCGGCCTCCTTGGCCACGGAGGTTCGGGACAGCAGAACCAGCCACGTGAAGATCCGCGTGGCGATCAGGTAGACCATTCGTACAAGCACAAGCTCCGATGGTGCCGGATCGGCCCTGCAGGCATCGCCCCAGGTCAGAGAGCGTGCAGCAATTCTGAAGCGGTACGGGACACCGACCACACCAAGGCATCGCAAACGCCAGTCCGCTGCACCCCTTGCCCCCACCGATCGACGATCCCGACGCGTTAGCCCGCCTCGACATACGCCGACACGATCGCCTCGGCGGCATCCTCCACGAATACCAACATGCGGCGTGACCTCACGGATGAGGTTTCCGGCAAAGGCACAGTCACAAGCCCGGACAGCGCTTCACCGGCGTCACCCGGTGCGGCAGCGGGGCTGGACACGTCGTTCACGGGCAACTACCCAGCTTCTTCTGCCTCTGGTAGTCCTCGGCCGGCGAGCAGGTGGAGCCGTTCGGCGTCGGGGCTGCCTTCGGCGGCGGTGCAGACCATGAGGGCGGGACCGGGGTTGCCCGGTATCGGGTAAGCGTCCCAGTCCAGCTTCAGTTCGCCGACCTGGGGGTGGTTGAGGCGCATTTGGCCGCGGGTCGGTTCCTCCACGTCATGGAGGGCCCACAGGGCCGCGAACTCGTCGCTGCGGACCGCGAGTTCACCGACCAGTTCCACGGCGCGCGGATGTCCCGGATCGGCGGCGACCTGCGTCCGCAGCATCCCGATCAGCTCCGCGACGGTGGCCGCCCGATTCGGGCACGCCCGGTCGGCCTCAGGGTGCAGAAACAGCGCCAGCAGGTTCCGCTCCCTCTGCGGCTGCCGGGTGAACTCCCCCAACAGGGCACCGCCGAGCGGGTTCCAGGCCAGCACGTCCAGGAAACGGCCGACGACCAGAGCGGGCGAGGTCATGCCGCGTAGCAGTCGTAGCGTGGTGTCCGGTACCTCCTCCGGCTCGTACGAACGCGGCAGGCGGGCCGGGGTGCGCGCGGCGGCGGCGAGGCTGTGCAGGTGCCGGGTCTCCTCGGCGGAGAAGTTGAGGGCGCGCGCGAGGGCGTCCAGGACCTGTTCGGAGGGGCGTACGTCGCGTCCCTGCTCCATCCGCTGGTAGTAGTCCGAGCTCACCCCGGCCAACAGGGCCAACTCCTCCCGCCGCAGTCCGGCGACGCGCCGCCGCGGGCCGGGTTCCAGGCCGACGTCCTGTGGGCGCAGCCGAGTTCGGCGGGTGCGCAGGAAGTCGGCGAGTTCGCGTCGGGGATCGTCGCTCATGGCGTGGACGGAGTCGGTCACAGCGTCAGTATGCCGTCGGCGCGGCCCGCGAGGGTGGGTCTGCCAGACCCAGGAAAAGGCGAACGACCGTGATGCCGCATGCGGGGTCCAGCATCGGATGCACCACAGCAGGTCACGGAAGGACAGCGACATGAAGGCCGTTCAGATCATGAGCTTCGGTACGGTGGACGTACTGCGGACCAATGACGTGGATCGTCCCGCTCCCGGCGCGGGTGAGGTTCTGGTGTCGGTCGAGGCGTCCAGCGTGAACGGACACGACGTGATCGTCCGCGCGGGGGAGTTGAAGATGGTGTCGGGACGCCGGTTCCCGATCGGTGTGGGCCTGGACTTCGCGGGCACCGTCGCCGCGACCGGCGCCGGTGTCGAGGGCTACCGGGTCGGGGACCGGGTGTGGGGCATGGTGCATCCCCGGCAGCGGCACTCCATCGCCGGGGCGGCCGAGTACGTCGTGGTCTCCACGGACCGTATCTCGCATGCCCCGGCGGACCTCTCGTCGGTCGAGGCGGCCTCCCTGGTCGTCACGGGCACCACGGCGCTGATCGCACTGCGCGACAGCGTGCACCTCACGAGCGGGGAACGGGTCCTGGTGCGGGGCGCGGCCGGCGGAGTCGGCACAGCCGCCGTGCAGTTGGCGCACGCCATGGGGGGCCATGTGACCGCGCTGGCCCGCGACCGGCACGCCGAGCTCCTCACCGACCTCGGCGCCGACGAGGTCCTGGACTACGGCTCCACCACCTCGGACCAGATCGGGCCGTTCGACGTCATCGTCGACACCGTCGGCACGGAACTGCACTGCTACCGCAGCCGGTTGGCCAAGGGCGGCCGGATGGTCACCGTCGGACTATCCCCGTCGGCCATTGCCGCGATCGCCGCGTCGAGCGTGCACGGCTCCCGCCGCATCCGCACCTTCAGCGCCAACCCCGAAACCCCCGTGCTGCGCGATGTGGCCGACCAGGTCACGTCGGGCTCGCTGCGCCCGGTGATCGACAGCGTGTACCCGCTCGCTGACATCGCCGCAGCGCATGAGGCGTTCGAGCGCGGCGGCGTCGTGGGCAAGCACGTGGTGACAGTGCCGCGTAGCTCCCTCTGACGGAGTCCGGTCAGCGGGGCTTGGTGCGCAGGTCGATGCCGCGGTCATGGGCGTCCGCGGTCACGATCCGGGTCGCCAGCTGTGACAGCCGCTTCCGGTCGGCTTCGGGCAGCGGCGCGACACAGCTCTCGATCCGCTCGGCGAACTGAGCGGCGACCTTGTGGGTGCCGGGAATGATGTCACCCGGACTGACCTGCTGGTTCGGATCTGCTAGACCTCAGGAACCGCAAGCCATTCTGAGGCAGCATGCCGGTCGTGGTGATACAGCTGATCTACCTGCTCGCCTGCCAGACGTTCCGATGGCTTGCGCTGCTCGCCCGCTCGGGTTCCTCGAAAGACATAGAGATCTTGATGCTCCGCCATCAACTCGCCATCACGCGACGAACCCAGCCACGGCCCCGGTTGTCCTGGAGCGACAGAGCCGTCATGGGAGCCCTGCTGCGGCTCGTGAGCAAACGGCGGCGTATCCAAGTGGCCTTGCTGGCATCTCCGCGGTCGGTCCTGCGCTGGCACGCACGGCTCATCGCCTGGAAGTGGACTTACCCCTCCCGTCGTCCGGGTCGACCACCGAAGCCAGAGGCGCTGCGGCAACTGATCGTGCGTCTGTCGCGGGAGAACCCGGGGTGGGGCTACCGCCGCATCCACGGCGAGCTCGTCGGCCTGGGACGCACCATCGCCGCCTCGACGGTCTGGAAGATTCTCAAGGAGTCCGGGACCGACCCATCCCCGCAGCGCACGGACCGCTCCTGGGCTGCGTTCCTCAAAGCCCAGGCCTCCGCGATCGTGGCAACCGACCTGTTCCATATCGACACGGTCTTCTTGCGGCGCTGGTTCGTGCTGTTCTTCATCGAGCACGGCACCCGCCGGGTACATATCGCCGGCATCACGCGACACCCGACCGGTCCCTGGATCACCCAGCAGGCACGGAATTACCTCATGAGCCTGGGCGACCGCGCGGAGTCGATGAGGTTCCTCATCCGGAACCACGGCTCGTACTTCACGGACAGCTTCGACGCCGTCTTCCATGCGATCGGCGTACGGGTCATCCCCACACTGCCCCAAGTGCCCCGAATGAACGCCATCGCGGAACGCTGGACCGGACCCTGCCGCCGGGAGGCCACCGATCGCATTTTGATCACAGGAGAGCGCCACCTACGCCTCGTCGTCAATGAGTACGCGGAGCACTACAACAGACACAGGCCGCACCGGTCCCTCGAACAGCAAGCGCCGGACCGACCCACCGAGCCCGGACCACTCATCGCCGCCGACAACACTCGTGTCCATCGACACAATCGACTCGGCGGGCTCATCCACGAATACACGCAGGTCGCATAGGGTGACCTAGTTTCCGGCACCCACAGGGGCCCGTGGTTGACGACGGCACGCAGGAGCCCGGTACGGCGCTGTAGGTCTACCGGATCGGGTGACGGACGAATCGGGCATCGTTGACACGTCTGCGAGTTGGGAGCACGAGGGCTCCCCCTTGCTCCCAGCCCGGAAACGGTTAAGGCCGCCTCCGCTACCCGCGGAAACGGCCTCCGACCTGCGATGACGCTGGTCGGGACGACAGGATTTGAACCTGCGACCCCTAATGGGGCACTACGAGCCCCACTTCCTGGTGCGCGTGGTGGTGGCGGTCGAGGCCGGGGAAGCCGTATGCGACCCCAGGGACAACCAGATCCCTTGGTCAAGAGTCGGCCCCCGGCCCCGTCCGCCACCACCACGTGGCGACACCGCATCCAGTCCGATGATCCGATCGTTGGTGTTCATGGTCCGAGCCCCTCGCGGGGACCACCTCTCACGACGCCTGGAACCTGTGAGTTCCAGCCCAGACCGAGGGCCCCGCGGGCAGCTGGGGTCACGAACGACTGATCGGATGCCGGGCCATCGAGCCCTTCCATTAGGGAGACGCGTGCCCCCGCACGGCTATGACCAGCAACAACTCATAACTCGATCGAGAGGACACAACAACACGATGAGTGTGTTCTGTGGGATCGACTGGGCCAGCGACCATCATGACGTCGCCCTGGTCGACCAGGACGGAACCCTGTTAGCCCGGGCCCGGATCAGCGACGACGCCGCCGGCCTGCACCAACTCCTCGACCTGCTCACCACGCACGGAGACACCGAAGACGCTCCGATCCCGGTGGCGATCGAGACCTCCCGCGGCCTGCTCGTGGCCTGCCTCCGCGCGACACATCGCCCCGTCTACGCGATCAACCCGATGGCCGCCGCCCGCTACCGCGACCGGCACACGGTCACCCGTAAGAAGTCAGACCACCTCGACGCCATGGTCCTGGCCAACATCCTGCGCACCGACGCCGCAACCCACCGCCCCCTGCCCCACGACAGCGAGCTCGCCCAGGCCATCGCCGTCCTGGCCCGAGCCCAGCAGGACGCCGTCTGGGACCGCACCCAAGCCGGCAACAAACTCCGCTCCCACCTGCGCGCCTACTTCCCCGGCTTCCTCACGGCCGTCCAACCACTGCGCGACGGCCTCAGCTCCCCCATCGCCCGCACACTTCTGGCCGCCGCACCCACCCCCGCCCAAGCAGCCATGCTCACCCGCGCCCAGCTGCGCACGCTCCTTGCCAAGGCCGGTCGCAAGCGCGGCATCGACACCGAAGCCGACCGCCTCCACACCGCTCTCCACGCCCCGCAGATGCGACAACTCCCCCAGGTCGAGCAGGCCATGGGACACCAGACCACCGCCCTGCTACGACAGCTGGAAGCCGCCTGCACCAGCGCAGACGACCTCGCCCAAGCAGCGGTGGAATCTTTTAACACACACCCGGACGCCGAGATCATCACCAGCTTCCCAGGGCTCGGCTCACTCACCGGCGCCCGAGTGCTAGCCGAGATCGGCGACGACCGATCCCGCTTCACCGACGCGAAAGGCCTCAAAGCCTTCGCCGGGGCCGCACCGGTCACCCGGGCGTCCGGAAGAAGCGTCGCCGTCCTCGCCCGCCGGGTCAAGAACCAGCGCCTGGCCTCCGCCGGCTACCTCTGGGCCTTCTCCGCCCTCACCGCCTCACCCGGCGCCCGAGCCCACTACGACCGGCGACGCGAGGCCAAAGACCGCCACACCGCCGCCCAGCGCAACCTCTTCAACCGACTGCTCGGGTGCCTCCACCACTGCCTGACCCACGGCATCCACTACGACGAAACAACCGCATTTCCCACACCCACAAGCCCCCGTCTCGAAGCCGCCGCTTGACAGATCATCCGCATCGGATGTCTTGACCCCCAGCTCAAATGCGTCTGAGCGGCGTGCTCCAGTCCGTCCTTCGAGGTCACGGTCAAGTGAAATCAGCCGAGTAAAGGAGTCCGCGGCTATCAGCCCCTGTGCTCCCGAGCGGCAAGTTGACATCTTGACCGAGCAACGCATACGTATCGCACGCGACGGCTCCGGCACCGTCCGCACTGGGCGTCGCTCACTACTCCCAGGAGACGTGACCGGAAACCGGTGCCGAAGCAGGCAATATCAAGGACAATACGAGGCGATGACGCGCATACCGTCCGACGCTCCCCATGGCGCCTACGCCCCGTTCGCCCATCTCACTGCGCCGAACTCCGCTCTCTACCGACAGGTCATGGGGACGTTCATGAGGGCCAAAGAACAGTTCGCGGTGCATCTGCGCCCCGAAGATGTCCATGCGACCTTGCCTCCCGCGCACCGGCCCGCGGATCCGGGGACGATCGTGAAGGCGCTGGACAGCCTCGTCGAGTGGGGGAATCTGCGGGCCGACCCGGATACGGCCCGGGTCACCGCGGTCGAGGATTTCTACCGGAAGCGGTTCATCTACCAGCTCACCCAGGCGGGGGAGGCCGCGGAGGAGGCACTGGCCGCGTACGATGCGGCGCTCGGCAGGCGCGGCGCACTCCAGGCCGTGGCGCTGCACGACATCATCACGCAGTTGCGGGCACTCCTGGTCATCGCGGCGGAGGACGTTCCTGATCCCGCGAAGACGCACCTCGCGCTGGAGGCGCTGACCACCCGGTTCGCCGCCCTCGCGGACAATGCGCGGGCGTTCATGGGGTCGTTGCAGCGCACGATCGATCTGCACGATGTGGAGGTCGAGTCCTTCCTCGCCTACAAGGATCAGCTGATCCAGTATCTGGAGCGGTTCATCCAGGATCTGATCACTCTCGGCGGCCGGATCGCGATGCTCATCACCGAGCTGGAGGAGCAGGGCCGTGTCCGGCCGCTGTTGCGCCTGGCCGCCGCCCGTGAGGCCGCCGACGCCTCACCCGACGAAGCCGAGCAGGCGCAGGAGCGGGCGTACGAGCGGTGGTCCGCCCGTTGGTCGGGGCTGGCCTCCTGGTTCGTGTCCGATGAAGGCCGCCAGGCGCAGGCCCGACTGTTGCGCGGGCAGGCGCTGGGGGCCATCCGGCAACTCCTGGCCGTCGTACGGGCGCTGAACGAGCGGCGTTCGGGACGTTCGGACCGGTCGGCGGACTTCCGTACGCTCGCACGCTGGTTCGCCGAGGCCCCCGACGACGACTCGCGTCACCAACTGTGGCGTACCGCCTTCGGGCTGTACTCTTCCCGCCACCTCACCATCGATGCGGACACGCTCGCAGAGCGCGTGCGGCGGCCGGTGTCCCCGGCCACCGCGTGGGCCGAGGCCGAGCCGCTCAGGATCAGCCCGCAGCTGCGCCGCACGGGTAGCTACGAGCGGCGTGGGAAGCCCCGCAAAGTGGAGGACCGCTCCGAGGCCAGACGGCGGCTGGCGGAGATCGCCGTCAAGCAGGCGGAGGAGATCGCGGCCGCCCGCGCCCGGCTGGCAACGGGTGGCGAGCGCAGGCTGTCCCGGATCAGGGAACTGGATCCGCTCGCGTTCGGGCTGTTCCTCCAGTTGCTCGGGGATGCTCTGGCCACCTGGCGGCCGGACACCAGGACCACCTTCGCGACCAGTAACGACGGCTCGATGGAGATCAGGATGACGGCCCTGCGGGACGGCACGGTGGCCGAGATCCGCACTCCTGGAGGGGTGTTCAGGGGACCCGACCACCTGATCGAGATCGTCGACCTGACCGGAGACGGAGATGCGCCGTGACGGTCGTGCCGAGGGCCGAGGTGCTGGATGGACGGCACGCGGACGAGCTGCGGCGTGCCGGGCGCGCCCTGCTGAAGGAGCCCCTGCTGCTGGCCCGCGGACCGCACGCGGACGAGTTCCGCCTGGTGCGCAGCCACGCGGAGGAGCTGCGTGAGTGGTTCGGCCGCAACACCGGGTGGTCGCTGCAGGTCGACGCGGAGTCCGCACGGCTGCGCAAGTCGCCCGGCGTTCTGACCGACCCCACACACCCCGCGCGGGAAGTGTCCCGTTCGAGGGCTCCCTTCACCCGCCGCCGGTATGTGCTGCTGTGCTTGGCCTTGGCCGTGCTGGAGCGCGGTGAGGCCCAGATCGCGCTGGGCCGCCTCGCTGAACAGGTGGTGCTGGAGGCGGCGGATCCACAGCTCGCGGCCGCTGGAATGACCTTCGCCCTGGAGCGGCGGGACGAACGCCTCGACCTCGCGGCGGTGGTCCGGCTGTTACTGCGACTCGGAGTGCTGCGCAGGGTGGCGGGCGACGAGGACGCGTATGTGAGCGGCGCGGGCGATGTGTTGTACGACGTGGAGCGCCGTATTCTGGCCGGGCTGCTCGCCGCTCGCCACGGCCCGTCCATGGTCCGGGCCGAGGGTTTCGAGTCCCGGATCGCCGCGCTCACCGCGGAGACCGCCCTGGACAGCGACGAGCTCCGGTTCCGTGCGATCCGTTGGAAGCTGACCCGGCGCCTGCTCGATGACCCGGTGCTGTACTACGACGAGCTGTCCGATGAGGAGCTCGCCTATCTGACCCGGCAGCGGAGCTTCATCACCGCGCGCATCAACGAGTTGACCGGGCTGGTGGCAGAAGTACGCGCCGAGGGCATCGCCATGGTCGACCCCTATGACGACCTCACCGACGTGCGGATGCCGGAGCAGGGTACTCACGGTCACGTCACCTTGCTGCTCGCCGAACACCTCGCCGCCGCGGGCGGGCCGGTCGGCAGAGCGGAGCTGGAAGCCCACGTGCGCGGGCTCGCTGCCGAGCACGCCGGGTTCTGGTCGAAATCGGCCAGGGAGCCGGGGGCCGAGGAGGAACTGGTCGAGCAGGCATTGCGGAAACTGACGGCGCTGCGCCTGGTGTCTCCAACGGCGGACGGTGTGGTCCCGCTTCCGGCGCTGGCCAGGTACGCGGTCGGCGAGACCGTCATCCGTACGACCGGAAAAGCGAGCGCAGATGAGTGACGGCAGGCTGAAAGGCGACACCACGTTGACCGCCCTCCCCTCCCCCGTGCCCGGGCGTTGGCGCCCCCTGCGCATCGGGCTCGTCGACCTCTTCTACTACGACGTGGATGAATTCTGGTTCCGTGACGGCAGGCTCCTGCTGCGTGGCAACAACGGCACCGGCAAGTCCAAGGTGCTCGCCCTCACGCTGCCGTTCCTGCTGGACGGCGACCTGTCGGCGCGCCGGGTCGAACCCGACGGTGATCCGAACAAGCGGATGGAGTGGAACCTGCTGCTGGGCGGTGAACACCCCCACTCCGAACGGCTCGGGTACACGTGGATCGAGTTCGGCCGCATGGACCCCACCACCGGCCAGGCCTGCTTCCGCACCCTGGTCTGCGGGCTCAAGGCCGTCTCGGGGCGTGGCATCGCCCGCCACTGGTACGCGGTGACCGACCAGCGCATCGGCGCCGAACTGAGCCTGCTCGACGCCACCGGCACCGCGCTGTCCCGGGACCGGCTGGCCGAGGCGGTCACCGGGCGGGGCATGGTGTACGACCAGGCGAAGACGTACCGCAGGGCCGTGGACGAGGCTCTGTTCGGCCTCGGTGAGCAGCGCTACGCGGCTCTCGTGGATCTGCTGATCCAGTTGCGTCAGCCCCAACTGTCCAAGCGCCCGAACGAGGCCGCGCTGTCCAGGGCCCTCACCGAGGCGTTGCCGCCGATGGACCAGGCGGTGATCGCGGACGTGGCCGAGGCCTTCCGTTCCCTGGACGAGGAGAAGGACGAACTGCGCGCGGCAGCGGAAGCCGAACGGGCCTCCTCCGGCTTCCTCGATCATTACCAGCGGTATGCGCGGATCGCCTCCCGCCGCCGGGCGCGCCTGCCGCGAAGTGAGCATGCCCGGTACGAACAGCTCCAGCGTGACCTGGGGCAGGCGCAGTCCGAGCGGCAGCGGGCCGAGACGAGCCGGGACGAGGCGGCGGCGCGGATCGCGGTGCTGGAGGAGACCGCTGCCCGGCTGAAGGCACAGGACACCGCGCTGCGCGAGGGGCCCGAGATGCGCAGTGCTCAGGCCTTGGACCGGGCGGCTGCCGAGGCCGCACGCGCGACGGCGGAGCTGCGCCGTACCGAGTCGGACCGGGACGAGGCGGATCGGCTGTATGGCCGGGCGCGGGCAAGGCTCGGTGCGGCGGGCAACCGGCTGGACGTGGCCGAGCGGCGGGTGGCCGAGACGCTGCGCGGGGAACGCCAGGCGGCCAAGGCCGCACGGCTGATGGGCGAGCTGCCCATCGGCAGCGCGCCGGAGACGGATGTGCGGCGTGTGGCCGAGGAGTCCTTGGCCCGGGGGCAGCGGGCCGTGGCGCATCTGGAGGGCCTGGCCGCTCAGGCCGAGCTGGCGGCCGGCCAGCGGCAGGCAGCCTCCCGGCGTCTGGACGAGGCCGAGTCGGAGGTCACCCACACACACCATCAGCTCGACGACGCACGGGACGCCGCGTCGCAGGCGGGACGGGATCTGGTGGAGCGGGTCAGGGCGTACTTCGAAGGGTGCGCCGTACTTCGGCCCGCCGATCCGACTGGGCTGCTGGACGAACTCCAGGACTGGGTGACCGGGCTTGCCGACCCCTATCCGGCCCGGGACCGGGCGGCCGCCGCGCACCGTGAGCACGGTGCCCGACTGGCCGACCGGGCAGCCACGCTGGCGGGGGCCCAGGCAGCTGTGGAAGAACGGCTGCATGCCGCCCGGCGGGAACTCGCCGATCTCGAGGCAGGCGGCCAACGAGGGCCGGAGCCTCCATACACCCGCTCCCCGGGCGTTCGTGAGGGGTCGCCCGGTGCGCCGCTGTGGCGACTGGTCGACTTCCGCGACCACCTCGGCCCCGCCGAGCGCGCCGGGTTGGAAGCCGCGCTGGAGGCATCCGGGTTGCTGGACGCCTGGGTGTTCCCTGACGGCACGGCCCTCGACCGGCACGGCCACGATGTGCTGCTCGCGCCGGAGGGCGAGCCGGACGGCGGCGCGGAAGGGCGCACCCTCGTCGATGTGCTGCGTCCGGCCGTGGACCACGGCAATCCGCGAGCCGTGGTGAGCGAGGAGGCGGTCAAAAGGCTGCTGGCGTCCATCGGCCTCGGCCGGGACGGTCAGGGGGCCGACTCCTGGGCGTCCCCGGACGGCTCGTTCCGTACGGGAGCGCTGACCGGCAGCTGGACCAAACCGTCCGCCGAGTACGTGGGTGAGGGCGCCCGCGAACAGGCACGCAGGTCCAGGATCGCCCTCCTGAGCACCGACATCACCGCGCTGGAAGCGGAGTCGGAACAGCTACGGACGGAGCAAGCGGCGGCCGCAAGCAGCCGGCGGGCCCTGGATGCCGAGATGGCAGCCGTCCCTGACGACGCGCCGCTCCGCGACGCACACGCGGCCGCCACGGCCGCCGCCACCACCGCACGCCGCGCCCGCGCCCGGCGCGACGAGCGCCTGTCCGAACTGGCAGCCGCGGACCGACAGGCCACCGAGGCCGCAACGGCGTTCACCGACACGGCGGCCGACCTGTCACTCCCCGCCGATACCGCAGGACTGGCCGCCGTACGCCAGGCCCACGCCGACTACGCCGTGGTGCTGGCCTCCCTGTGGCCCGCTCTGCGGGAACGCGCCGACGCCGGCCGGGCAGTCGCCGAGGAGCGAGCCGAGGCCGAGCAAGCCGCCTCCCGCGCCCGGACCCTGGCACAGCGTGTCGAGGACGCGACCCGCGCGGCGGCAGCCGCCGATGAGCGCCACACCACCTTGCGCTCCACCGTCGGCGCCGCCGTGGCCGATCTCCAACGGCGCCTGGCCAAGACGGCGGAGGCCATGCGCGCCTGTGAGTCCGAGAAGCGGCAGACCCACGGCGCACAGGCCGAAGCGGACAGAGCAGCCGCCCGCGCCGAAGGCCGTATCGACCAACTGGAGAGAGATCTGGGCGACGCGGTCACGGCCAGAGCGGGCGCCATCGCCGCACTCCGGCGGTTCACCGCGACCGGACTCCTCGCCGTGGCCCTGCCCGAGGCACCCGTTCCGGACACGGACGGCGGCCCGTGGGCACCGACCCCGGCCGTAGCCTTGGCCCGCGCCATCGAGGCGGAGCTCTCCGGCACCGACGACTCGGAAGGTGCCTGGGAGCGGGTGCAGAAAAACCTCAGCGAGGAGTTCACCAAGCTCCAGAACGCACTGTCCAGAAACGGACACACCGCCTCGGCCCGCATCGTCGAGGACGGCATGGTGGTGGACATCGTCTATCAGGGCCGGGCGCGGGCGGTGCCCGAACTGGCCCAGGCGCTGACCGCCGAGGTCGCCGAGCTGACGCGCATGCTGTCCGTGCATGAGCGGGAGATCCTGGAGACCCATCTGCTGACCGAGGTCGCCGGGACCCTCCAGGAGCTGATCAGCGCTGCCGAGCGCCAGGTCAGGGCGATGAACACCGAGCTGGAGGAACGGCCGACCTCCACCGGTATGAAGCTGCGGCTGGTGTGGCGGCCCTCGCGCAAGGCCCCGGCAGGTCTCCCCGGAACCCGGGAGCGGTTGCGCCAGTCCGCCGACGCCTGGTCGCCGCGCGACCGGGAGGAGGTCGGGGCGTTCCTCCAGGCCCAGATCGCCCGTCGGCGCACCGAGGACAACTCGGGGAGCTGGCTCGAGAACCTGACGGTGGCCCTCGACTACCGCTCCTGGCACGAGTTCGGCATCGAGCGCTACCAGCACGGCCGCTGGGTCCCGGCGACCGGCCCCGCGTCGGGCGGCGAACGAGTGCTTGCCGTGTCCGTGCCGTTGTTCGCGGCAGCCTCCTCTCACTACGCGACGGCAGCCAGCCCGCACGCGCCGCGTCTGGTCACGCTCGACGAGGCGTTCGCGGGGGTAGATGACGACTCGCGCGCCAAATGCCTCGGTCTGCTGCACGCCTTCGACCTCGATGTGGTGATGACCAGCGAACGAGAGTGGGCCTGCTACCCGCAGGTCCCCGGGATCGCCATCGCGCAGCTGTCGCGCATGGACGAGCTCGCCGCGGTCCTGGTCACCCGCTGGGAGTGGGACGGCAGCGAGCGAGTGCGGGGACGAGAGCCGGCGAGCCTCCCGCAGCCGGGTGCCGCTGCCCCGGAGGAAGATCCTTCCGGCGCCGCCAGCAGCGGGCGGAGAGGCGGCCACGGCCAGGAGTCGCTGTGGCCATGACCTCAGGTGCCCAGGCGGGGAAGGGACCGGCGAGCCACGCGGCCGTCCCCGATCCAGCGCCGGTGCCTCAACAGCCCTGGGAACACATGCCCGCTGACCTCGACGGTGTCGACCGGGCCCGCCTCTGCCGGTTGCTCGGCCGGCCCGAGCTGAGCTGGCTGCTGGACCGCGCACGCCGACGACTGGCCCGCGGCGAGCCGCTGACCGGCCCGGTCGGCCTCACGGACCCCAGCCCCGCGCAACGCGAAGCCGTGGAGCGGATGCTGGGACGCGCGCCGGGGGCCGGACGGACACTGACCGTACGGTTTGATGCCGTGGACGGTGTGCTGCGCCACTCCGGTATCAGTCCCCAGGGGCTGGAGCCCGCCGTGCTCGCCCTCACCGGCCCCGTGGAGATGACCAGCGAAACCCAGGCCCGTCAGGCACGCATGTGGGACGAGGTCTACAGCCCGCTGGACATGCTCGGACCGGATCTGGCCGAATGGCGCGACCGACTGCGCCGCGACGGGCTCGTACGCCGCCTGGAGCGCGACCCCGAGGCAGCCGCCGCACTGATCCGGAACACCGTGACGGCCCTGAGCGGACTCCCCGCCGAGCCCGCCATGTCCCTGCCCGCTTTCGCGGCCCAGGTGCTGGGCGCCGCACACGCCCTGGACGACGGCACGCCGCTCGCCACCCTCGTCCTGTCCGGTGCCCGTGCGATGACCGGCTTCCCCGACGGTTCCGGGGCCGAATGGCGCCGCGAAGCATGGGCGGCAGCCGGACTTCTCAAGGACGACCTGTCCTCCACCGTCCTCACCTTGAACCTGCGGGGAACACCCGCCCTCGACTGGATGGCCGATGCCGGCGAACCCACCGTGCTCACCCTGCGCCAGCTCAGCCGCCGTCCGCCGGTGACCTCGGCCACGGTCATCCGGGTCTGCGAGAACCCTGCCGTGCTGTCCGCGGCAGCCGACGCCTACGGGCCCGCATGCCCTCCCCTGATCTGCCTCCAAGGCCAGCCCTCGGCCGCGGCCGTCACCCTGCTGCGCCGACTCCACGACCAAGGAGCCGACCTTCTGTACCACGGTGACTTCGACTGGGGCGGCCTGCGCATCGCGACAGGTCTGCTACGCCGCGTCCCCTGGAAGCCCTGGCGCTTCACCGCCGCCGACTACCGCAACGCCGCCAAGGCCGCCCCGCTCGCCGGACCGCTCACGGGCACCCCCGCCGACTCCCCCTGGGACCCCTTGCTGGCCCCGGCCCTCACCGCACTCGGGGTACGCGTTGAGGAGGAAACAGTGCTGACCGACCTGCTGTCCGACCTCATCGAATGAGGCATTCTCATACGATGAGGCAGCGGTGGCAGGTGATCCGCCCCTGCTCCTCGGAGCGACGGTGCGGAGGTCGTGCACTGCGGGGCTCCAACCCGCGACCGCCCCATTCGCCGCCCGCTGCGGCCGGCGCCCCACCGGGCTGCCGCACCTGATCACCTTCCAGAGACAGAGCGACAGTACATTCCGCTCACCAGAAGACGTGAAAACTGCCCAGCACTCAGAACAAACACCGTTGCAGTATTAGGTCCTCATCACTCCCGGAGGGGTCGCAACAGTGCACGGGGCGCCAGATGCCGGACATCTCCGCAGCTCGTCCTCATCGCCCCTGAAGGGGTCGCAACCCGAGCGTGTTCATGGTGGGCGGCCTGGTGGTCATCGTCCTCATCAACTCTTGGTGGTCCAGCAGGTGCGGCTCGTCGATCGCGACCGCGGTGCGTCCGCGTTCGTCGACCTCCGCGGCCAGCGGCGGACGCCTGAACTGACGGGCATTCACCTCGCGCGGTTCCTACTGGACCCGTGCGAGGTATCGGTGGAGGTCACGGAGTACCTGGCGGGTCGGCTGGAGATCGCCGACGCCGGAGCATCACCTGCTGGAACTGGAGCTGGCGGCCGCCGCCGAAGTCCGGCAGACGGCGGCGCAGCCGCTGACTGGGGAACGGCTCACTGGATCAGCTCGATGTGCGGATGGTCCGGGGATACCGGGCAGACGTGCAGCTGCAGATCGTAGCCTCGGGCGAGGTCGAGCATGGTCGGGTTGTGCGGTTCGGGATGGGTGGTGGATGACAGAGAGCGGGCTCGGTCCTCGTCGGGAATCCAGTCGGGATAGTTGGAGTTCCATTCGCCCGAGGCGATGGTCAGCAGCGGATCCATCTCGGTGCCGCATGAGGGGCAGAGCCGGGGTAGGGGATCGGTGAGGCCCCAACGGGTCCATCCACCGACCTTCCAGCCGGGAGCGACGGACATCCTGCCCGTGTAGAGCTCGTTGTAGAAATCCTTCGAGTAGGGCGTGTCAGAGCTGTCCAGCGGGTACGGCGTGTTGTCAAAGCTGTCCAGAGCGGCGCCGGCCGCCTGCCACCTGCGCCAGTCCTCCAGCTGCCGCTGGAGCTCCTTGCCCAGTTCCATGATGTTGGGGTATTCGGTGATCTGCTCCGGCGCGAGCAGGCACGGCTCCGGCAGGTAGCCGGGGAACTGGATCGCGGGCGGCTCGGGGGGTGTGTCGAGGATGTCGGTGACTGTGGCGGCGGACCGCCAGAACAGCGCGGTCTCGGGCTGCGCGGGGTGGTCGAAGGGGCACCACAGCACTTGGAGCAGATCTGCCTCGGCCTGCTTGGGCGGGCGCAGCAAGGGGACGTCGCGTACGTACAACTGGGCCACGGGCAGCATGGCGATCGGGCCCTCGGGCCACGGGCGGCCGGCCTTGATCCGCTCCTCGATCGCCAGCTCCTCGGGCGTGTACCGGGTCCCCGGGGGATCGCCGCCCGGCCGGTTCGCCACCGCTGCCCGGATGCGTCGCCGCTGCCGCACGTCCTCGGGCGAGAGGATCTCGTTCCACCCGTCCCACTCGTGCGGTCCCTCGCAGTGCGGCCACGGCTCGTCGGCGGGCCACAGCAGCGGCCCGCCGACGGAGCTGTCGTACGGCGTGGGCGACCCGGGGCGGGGATGCAGCCGGGTCGCCGTGCGTGCCAGCGGGGCCAGTTGCGGGGCGACCGCGGTGACGTCGACCAGCCGCGGCGGGGTGGTACGGATACGGAGTGCGGCGGCAATGCTCATTGCCCGCTCGGCGCACACCGACCGGATCTCGTCCAGCAGCTCGGGGTAGTGCTCGCCGTACGTGTTCAGCGCATGCCACACCGCGTCCAGTGCTGCTATGAGCGGGGCGGGCTTGGCGGCGGCGAGCACGGCGGGAAGAGCGAAGTGCGGCTGTGAGATCCGTCCCGGGGTGCGCGGCGTAACGGCAAGGGGCACCACGACGACCTTGCGCCCTGTGTCCGCGAACGGCGGCGGGACGTACGGCGGCCACTCCGGAGGTATCGCTTCGAGCACCGTCCTGTCCGGTACACGAGGGTCGGAGCGCAGGGCCTCCCACATCCGGGCCGGGTCGTCGAACGGCGGCGGCAGAGGGCGTCCCTCTGCCGACTCCGAGAGCGCCTGGGCGACCCACGGCACATCGGTCAGGCCCGCAGCCTCGCAGGCCCGCCGCGCGGCCAGCAATGCCACTGCACGCTGGACCTCGGGACCCACGACATCGAGGGCGTGCACCAGGTCGCTGTCGAAGCGGAGCAGACCGAGGACGTTGCTCTCGCGGGCACCGCGCAGCCTCTCGCTCGGCAGCCGCCCGCCCCACTCCCACTCCTCGTGGTGCAGGCGGCGCCCCTCGGCGGCTTGTTCGGCCCGCTCCTCGGCGGCCCGTTGGAACACCTGGCGAGTCAGGCGTTCGGCCTCGGCGAGCTGCTCGGGCGTACGCGCCGTCCGGCGCACGTTCCAGTGCAGGTCCCCGGCCATCCGCGAGGTGTGGCGGATCACCTCGTCCGGGCGGGGTGGGGCAGGCCAGAACTGCAGGAGGTAGCTGTCCGCCCGGGACTCCCCGGCCACTCTGGTGGAGAGTTCCCGTCCCTCGTCCATCCCCCGGGCGCAGTACCGGACCCGGTAGTCGGTCCGGGCGAGACCCAGGTCCCACGCGGCCTCGCCGTCCCCCTGCACCAAACTTGTGCGTTCCGACTCGGGGCGGAAGGACACCTCCATCACGTCATCCCAGACCGGGTCCAGCACAGGGGCTGCGTCGTGGACTTCCACGACAAAGCCGACGTCGCCCGCGTACAGCCCGGTGGACAGGACGATCACACCTGGGACCGCAGCCCCGCACAACCCCCCGATCTGGTACGCGAGCGCCTTGGCGAGGTCAGGTCTGGCGCTGTCCGGATCGCTCTCGACGTAGATCTGACGATCGTGAACACGCACCTCGCCTGCGACCGGCCTACGCACAGCACTCCCCTCGTCGAGGACGGTCTCAAAGCCCCTGTCGGGCAGGCCGTCACGTGCCCCGCATCATGCCGCAGGCCACTGACAACACGGCCGACGACGCCGCGAGGCCGACGGTGACATCGATGATGCGGCCACTGACGCAAGAGGGTGTCGGTCACGATGTGCCGTTTGCGGCCCGGCACCTTCTTGCCGCCGTCGTAACCGCGTGAGGCTGCCGACACCGTCGCGGCGGCCCGCACCGACTGCGCGTCGATGCCCCCGCCGTGGGCCCTGCCTCGCGGCCCTCCCGTTCACGGACTTCCCGCGCAGCCGGTCGTGGAAGTCTGTGATCAGCCCGCGCTCGCGCCAGCGGCGGAAGAAGGCGCGGACCCGACCCCAGCCGGGAAAGTCCGCGGGCATCGCCCGCCACGAGATCCCGCCCGTGACCAGGTGACGGATCACGTCCAGCAGCTGCCGGTGACAGTGACCCTCGGGCCATCCGCCCCTCCCCCAAAGCCAGGCCGGCACCGGCAGCAGAGGCCGGACGGCCGCCCATTCCGCGTCCGACATGTCGGAGGGATACCGGCGTTCCCGGTCCCGGCGGCCGACCGCGTTGCCGTACGCGTGCGCGAGGTGATCACACGATCGTGCAGCCGCGTTGGACGGGAGGCGTTCGGAGGCGTACAACAACGACATCAGGGCCTCCCGGCACTGCTCGGTTGGATTCGCATCCTCGAGCTACCGAGAGGCCCCGTCTTCATGCGCGTACGACGGGAAGATCACCCCGGCGAAAAACCTGTTCGACCCGCACGTTCCATGATCGGTTCAGATACGGCTTCTGACGCCCGCAGCCGGGCCCTGAGCAGGGCCGGTCCCGTGCTCTGGGACGCAATGCCGGACACACCCACGATCTCGGTGTGCACGAACGGCTCGGGAGCCGGCCAGGCCAGGCGGCATAGCGCAAATGCCGCCGCTGGCGAGATGGATGGGCGATAGGCTGATGCAGGACGTGCGCAGGGTGAGGGAAGGGGCTGACCATGACAGTGCCGCATACAGAGAGTGACGGCCCACTGATCACCAGGCCTGCCCTCACACTCCCTGCGTTGCGCCAGGCCGTGGCTACGGTAGTGCCATCCCGCTTGCCGGAGTTCTTCGAAGACATGCAGAAGGCGTTTATCCGGGCGGGCGAGGAGGACAGCGTCGTGCCGATCCGGATGTTCTACCGCCAGTGGGGGGTGATTGTGGAGATCGAGCGGCACCCCCAGACAGCCCGACGGCTGCACGCGGCCGAAGCCTCCATGGACAGCGACGATGCCGACGTGCGGGCCCGCGCCATCCACGAGGCAGGGGAGATCGTACGGGCGGCGCACCGAGAGGTCGCTGGTGGCTGACTGGCGCTGGGAAGCCGACCCGGACAATCTCCTCGAAGACCTGCCGCCCCAGGCACGTGCCCACGCTGAACAGCTTGCACAGGAAATCGCCGTGCGTGAGTCCATGGTTTTCCTCGAAGGCCCCTCGTACACCGGCTCCAGCCCCGGGCTGCGCACCGAGGCCCAGGGACAGCTCATGCTCACCTATCTGACCGATGTCCGCGGCGAGCGCATCGTGGTGCTCCAAGCAACCTGGTTCGGCTACTGACCTTGCTGGCGTGATGTCGCGGCGGCTGACAAGTTGTGGTAGTCGCGGTAAGCCGATCATATGAGGTATTTACAAAGAGGCGGGCTGACCACGGAGCGACGGGTGTTTCGCGAGCACATCCGGATGCAGGCAGCCGGGTTATTCCCTGGGACACGACAATGCCGTGGTCGCCAAGCAGTTACGTGTCAGCGTGCGGTCGGTACAGCGGTGGCACCAGGCATGGGTGTACGTGCCAGAAACCTCGTCTGTGCTGGTCAGGGAGCCTGAGCGCTGCAGCGGGGCCCGCCGGTCAACCGTGACGGTAGAGGACCCATCCTCTGCCGTTCAGGAATGCGTCGCTGCAGGTCGTAGGCGGTCTGGCGGGGTCTGCGGGCGCGTTGGGACCATGTCCAGGTGATCGTCTCACTGGTGTATCAGGTCACACGAAAGCTGCTCTCGGTTCCAGCGGTGTTGCTGCGTCGGCAGACGGCCAGAGACGCTGAACTGCTCGTACTCCGGCACGAGAACGCGGTGCTGCGCAGGCAACTTGCGAGTCCGGTGCGGTACCAGTGGGCGGACCGGTTGTGGTTCGCGGCAGTGTCCTCGCTGATACCCCGGCGTCGCTGGGCGCAGGTGTTCCCCGTGACGCCAGGGACGTTGATCCGCTGGCATCGGCGTCTCGTTGCATGCAGGTGGGACTACAGCGAGTGCCGGAGCAGGCCGGGCCGGCCAGCGACAGCGGAAGCCGTGAAGGAGTTGGTGCTGCGGCTGGCGCGGGAGAACCCGCGCTGGGGCTGCCGCAGAATCCAGGGGGAACTCTGCGGGTGCCGATAAATCATCCGCGCAGCTCAGGTGGCTCTACCTTCTTGATTGGGCTGGTCCTCCCATTCGTAGGGTGAGGGTGCCCAGGGGAGCTGGGTGTGGCTCTCAGGTGGCTGCCGACCATGGCTCAGCATGCTTCGCCGCCCGGCTCCCCACGACGACTCGGCCGCCGATTGGGAAGTGCGAACAGGTCGCTGTGTAGAGCAATGCCGGCGAGGTCGTCCGTGGTGTGCAAGACGAGTACGAACGACTGGAGCACGATGAGCCGGATATGGGCGGGGACCGACTGCGGGAAGACCCACCACCACTGCCTGGTCCTGGACGCCGAGGGCGACACGCTGCTGTCGCGGCGAGTGGCCAACGACGAGCCGGAGCTGCTGAAGCTCCTCGGCGACGTCCTGGACCTGGCAGGGGGTGACCAGGTGACCTGGGCCCTGGATATGACAGGCGGTGAGCCTGCTCTGCTGATCGCCCTGCTGGTCAACCATGGCCAGGAGCTCGTCTACATCCCCGGCATCGCAGTCAACCGGGCCACCGACAGCTACCGCGGTGCTGGCAAGACCGACGCCCGCGATGCAGGGGTGATCGCCGATCAGGCCCGCATGCGGCGGGACCTGGAGCCGATCCGGCCTGGCGACGAAGCCGGCATCGAGCTGCGGTTGCTGACCGACCGCCGCATCGACCTGGTCGGAGACCGCACGCGCACCATCAACCGGCTCCGGTCCCTGCTGACCAGCATGTTCCCGGCCCTGGAGCGGGCTGTCGACCTCGGCGGAAGCACCGGTCCTTTGATCCTGCTGAGCGGCTACCAGACTCCCGCCGCGATCCGCCGGACAGGCACCCGGCGCCTGACGACGTGGTTGCGCAACCGGAAGGTCCGCGGTCCCGAAGCGCTCGCATCGAAGGCGGTCGAGGCCGCCGGGCGCCAGCACACCGCCGTTGCGGGTGAGCAGGCCATCGCCAAGATGGTGCACACCCTCGCGAAGGAGGTGATGGCCCTCAACGAGAAGATCACCGAGACCGACAAACTCATCGAGGGCCGGTTTCGCGAGCACGAACTCGCCGAGGTGATCTTGTCGATACCCGGCGTCGGAGCGATCCTGGGCGCCGAGTTCCTGGCCGGTATCGGGGGCAGCCTGGACGCCTTCCCCTCCCCGGACCGGCTCGCGGCCTTCGCTGGCGTCGCCCCTGCCCCGCGTGACTCCGGGCAGGTCAGCGGCAATCTGCACCGGCCACAGCGATACCATCGGCGGCTGCAACGCGTCTTCTACACCTCCGCACTCATCAGCATCCGCTGTGACCCCAACTCGCGCCGCTTCTACGACAGGAAGCGAGCCGAGGGCAAACGTCACATCCAGGCCGTGTTGGCCCTCGCCCGCCGTCGCGTCAACGTCTTCTGGGCTCTGATCCGTGACCGGCGTGCCATGATCGCGGAGGATCTCCCAGACCGTGGAGGCGGCGACTTTGATCCCCAGTGCGGCGAGTTCGCCGTGATCCGGCGATATCCCCACGAGGCATTTTCCCTGGCCAGACGCAGGACGAGGGCACGGATCGAGCGGATGGTGCGTGGGCGTCCACGCCGCTTGGGCATGCAGGTCGCGGCATGGCACCGCCTGAGCAGCTCCCGATGCCAGCGCAAGACCGTCTCGGGGCGGACCAGCAGCAGAAGGTGCCGCAGTCTGTCTTTGGGCAGGTGGCGCAGAAGGCCGGCGAGGACGGCGCGATCACTGTCATTGAAGGCAGGCTTGCCGACCTGACGCTGCAGGACCAGCAGTTGGTGCCGGAGCACCAGGATCTCGATGTCCTTGTCTCTGTCGCTCATCGGCAGGAGACGTAGGAACGCCAGGGTGTTGGTCACGGCGAGGTAGGCCAGGCGCAGCAGCACGAGAGATCATGATGCCGTTGGGGCCTTGTGCAGGTGAAGACGCCGGGGTGAGCGTCGGCCAAAGTCGAAAATCTCTGAACAGGCTCTCACCTGCGTGGATGATTTACCGGCACCCGCACAGTCGGTTTACAGTCCGCCAGTCCTGCCCCGCGATGAACAGCCGCGTCCTGGCAGCGAGATTTTGCGTCCTTCAGCCGACCGTCGTCACAGCGAGGCCGGTAGATCATCGACAGCGTTCGCCACTCTTGTAGCAGGTCAACGCGGCGATCGAGATCCGACGGCCGGAACGGCCGCGGATCCTGATCACGGGAGCGCGGGCACGGCAGACCCAGGCCCGTTGCCCCGTGAGCGACGTAACGCGGACGTTTCGTCGGACCCCTTTTTCTTCCGCCACCCCTCTTGACGGTTCGCACGGCAAGGTTGTGCAATCGATTCCGTCATCGATTCCACAAGGAGTGTGTCATGGACCCCATGGATCTGCGCGGCCTCGTCCCGGCCCCCGTCACCGCGTTCACGGCGGACGGCGAGGTGGACCACGCCGCCAACGCCGATCTGGCGCGGTGGCTGGTCTCCGTGGAGGGGGTCAAGGGGCTGGTCTGTCTCGGCCACGCCGGCGAGGGCACGTACCTGACCGCCGAGGAGCAGGTGGCGCTCATCCGTACGCTCGTCGAGGCGGTTGGTGACCGGGTGCCGATCATCGCGGGCATCACCGGTGAGGGCACCAAGGTCGCGGCCCTGGAGGCCCGTCGCGCGGCGGACGCCGGTGCGATCGGCGCCCTGGTCTACCCCTCGCACGGATGGTTGCGGTTCGGGTTCCAGAAGGGCGCGCCGCAGGAGCGCTACCGGGCCATCCACGAGGAGTCCGGCCTGCAGAACATCCTGTTCCAGTACCCGGACGTCACCAAGGCGACGTACGACCTGGAGACCCAGCTGGAGATCGCCGCCCAGCCCGGCACCGTCGCGACCAAGAACGGTGTGCGCAACATGCGCCGCTGGGACACAGAGATCCCGGTGCTGCGGGAGAACTTCCCCGACCTGCAGATCCTCACCTGCCACGACGAGTACCTGCTGCACACCATGTTCGACGTCGACGGCGCCCTGGTCGGCTACGGCGGCCTGGCCCCCGAACCGCTCGTCGAGTTCATCGCGGCCGGCAAGGCCAAGGACTATGCCAAGGCGCGCGAGATCCACGACCGCCTGCTGCCCGTGACCAGGGCGGTCTACCACCGCGGCTCGCACATGGAGGGCACCGTCGCGCTCAAGATCGGCCTGGTGGCTCGTGGCATCCTCAAGGACGCCACCGTCCGCCCGCCGCTGCAGCCGCTTGCCGACGGCGCGGTCGCCGAGATCGAGCTCGCGCTCAAGCACGCCAAGCTCATCTGACCGACAGCCGCCGCACGCCTCACGTCCTCGGCCCGGAACTCCCCTGCCGGGCTCTGGCAGGATCGGCAGCACGAGCTGCCGATCCTGCGCCCCACCCGTCGGCACGCACCGCTCACCGCCTGCCGGCCCCCCACCTCAACGGCGAGGAACCACATGACAACCTTTGTCGCCGACGGAGGAGCAGCACGGGCCACGAACGCCGCACTCGTCGCCCGCCTCGAACGTCTTCCCGTCACACGCCGCCTGATGCTGATCCGCGTCATCGTCGGCAGCGCCACCTTCTTCGACGCCTACACCGTGCTGGCGATCGCCTTCGCGATGCCGAAACTGGTCGACGAATGGCACCTCAGCGCTTCCCAGGTCGGTTTGATCCTGTCGGCCGGCTACTTGGGCCAGCTGATCGGCGCGCTCGTCTTCGGATGGCTGGCGGAGAGGATCGGCCGCCTCCACACGCTGCTCATCACCATCGTGCTCTTCGTCTCGATGGACATCGCGTGCCTGTTCGCCTGGAGCGGTGCGTCGATGATGGTGTTCCGCTTTGTCCAGGGCATCGGAACCGGCGGTGAGGTGCCGGTGGCCAGCGCCTACATCAACGAGTTCATCGGCGCCCGCAAACGAGGCCGCTTCTTCCTCCTGTACGAGGTCATCTTCCCGGTCGGGTTGATGTTCGCCGGCATCGCCGGATACTTCCTGGTGCCGACGTACGGCTGGAAGGCCATGTTCATCGTCGGTGTGATCCCGTCGGTGCTCGCCATCCCCCTGCGCTGGCTGATGCCGGAGTCGCCGCGCTGGCTGGCCTCCAAGGGGCGTACTGAGGAGGCCGACGCCGTCGTCAGGAAGCTGGAGGACGACGCCGTCAGGCAAGGCCTCCCCCTGCCCGAGCCCGTTATCCGCCCGCTCAACACCAAGGCCACCACCCGCTCCGACTGGCGGGAGCTGTTCAAGGGCATCTATCGGAAGCGGACCCTCATGATCTGGGTCCTGTGGGCCTGCGTCTACATGATCAACAACGGTCTGGTCACCTGGCTGCCCACCCTCTACAAACAGGTCTTCAAGCTGCCACTGGAGACCAGCCTCGCCTACGGATGGATCACCTCGGGCGTCGGCGTCGTCGCCTCCGTCATCTGCGCCTTGCTGATCGACAAGGTCGGCCGCAAACGCTGGTACTCCGCGGCCTTCCTGGCGGCAACCGTGCCGCTGCTCATCCTCACGGCACTGGGAGCCACCACAGCCACCCAGGTCGTCATCCTCGCCCCCATCGCCTACGCGATCCTGCAGACCATCTCCTTCTCGCTTTACCTCTACTCCGCCGAGCTCTACCCGACCCGGCTACGCGCGATCGGCACCGGCTTCGGCAGCGCCTGGCTCAGAGCCGGTTCGTCCGTCGGCCCGATCATGGTCGGCTGGATCGTCGCCGACCTCGGCATCCGCTACGTCTTCACAGCCTTCGCCGCAGTAGCGCTCATCGGTGGCCTGGTCACAATGGCCTTCGCGATCGAGACCAAGGGCAGAGTCCTGGAGGAACTGTCACCCTGAGCAGCCGCCCGTCCCGTCCGCTCCATTGCACACGGCTCGTGCGGACGGGACGAGCCGTGTGCAATCGATTCCCTGCCGGCTTGCACAACGGGTAGGATTCACGTGCCGAAGGGGCCACGAGAGAGGACGCGGGGAGCATGAGCGGGCCGGAACGCGACGACTCCACGGCTCCGGCAGCCGGGAGCAAGCCGCCGACCATCGCGGACGTCGCCCGCGCTGCCAAGGTCAGCCCGTCCACCGTCTCACGCGCCCTCAACCGCGAGCACCGCTTCTACCGCAGCCCCTCCGCCGCACGGATCCGCGAGATCGCCACCGAGATCGGCTACGCACCCAACCCCGTCGCCGCCAACCTCCGCCGGCAGCAGACCAACACCATCGGCGTTCTGGTGCCCCGCCTCACCGACACCGTGATGGCCATGCTCTACGAAGAGATCGCCGCCGCCAGCCTCAAACGCGGATACCACACACTCGTGGCCACCACCCACGACGACCCCGACCTCGAACGCGACAACGGCGACGTCCTCCTCCAGCGCCGCGTCGACGGCCTCGTACTCACCACCGCCCGCACCGACGGCGGCTTCTCCCAGGACCTCACGCACAAGGGCATCCCGCACGTCCTGGCCCTGCGAACGTACGGGGACAGCGCAGCGGCGGTGGGCGACGACCGTCTCGGCGGCTACCTCGCCACCCGGCACCTCATCGACCTCGGCCACCGGCGCATCGCCCTGATCGCCGGACCCACCTACGCATCCAGCGCCCTCGGCCGCCGCGCCGGATACGAGGAGGCGCTGCGCGAGGCGGGCCTCCCCTTTGACGAGGCACTCATCCTCCCCTCCACCTTCAGCATGGAGAGCGGCGAAGAAGCAGGCCAGCACCTGCTGACCCGCACCCCACGCCCCACCGCGGTCTTCGCCGTCAACGACAACACCGCCATCGGCGTCCTCGCGTCCGTCCAGCGCGCCGGTCTGCGCGTACCCGAGGATCTCTCCATCGTCGGCTACAACGACATCCCTCTCGCCACCCGGCTGGCCGTGCCCCTGACCACTGTCCGCGTCCCCTTCGACGCCATCGCCGCGGCCGCCGTCGACCAGCTCATCGACCTCATCGCCGGCGTCCCCACGAGCACCCGGACCTTCGCCCCCACGCTCATCCCCCGGCGCACCACGGCACGCGCCGCGTGACCGCAGGCGGCAACGAGTTGCGGCAGGGGTGCAGCTGGATCGTGTGCCGCTCGAATAGTCATCGCTGCGTGTCATGCCGCATATTTGTACTCGTTGATGAGGCCGCCAAGGATCCGGGTGCGCAGGACTTTGCTGGTGCTGAGGCCATGCGCCGCGGCGGGTTGTTCGGGGGCGTCGGGTGGTAGCTGGTTGCGGGCCTGGTGAGGTCGGTGTTCGTTGTACTGCCGCTCGTAGGCCGCGAGGACGTGGCGGGCGTGGGCCCCGTTCATGATGAGGACGTGGTCGAGGGCTTCGCGTCGGATGCTGCCGATGATGCGTTCGCAGCGCGCGTTCATGCGGGGAGCCTGTGGCGCACTGTTGAGGATCTCCATCTCCTCGGCCCGAAAGACGGCGTCGAAGGCCTCGCCGTACTTGCCATCGCGGTCGCGCAGCAAGAAGCGCAGGGACTCGATGCGTATGCCCAGGGCGGCGGTGAGATGCCGCGCCTGCTGCACCGCCCAGTCCCGGGTCGGGTGGGCGGTGACCCCGATGATGCGCAGTCGCCGGGTGCCGTGCTCGAGGAACACCAGCGCATACATCCGCCTGCCGAGGGCGGTGTCGATGTGGAAGAAGTCTGCCGCGATGATGCCCTCGGCTTGCGCGGTCAGGAACTGGCGCCAGGAGGGACCTGAGCGACGTGGAGAAGGGTCGATGCCGGCCGCGTGGAGGATCTCCCACACCGTCGAGGCGGCGATCCGATGCCCGAGTCGGGTCAACTCTGTAGGTGCCGGATATTACGTCCGTGCAGGTCGCGCACTGTCGGTGAGCTTGGAGAAAGGCCAACGCGATCGCTAGTTCCTCCCCTGGACCAAGACCGGGTGTAGCCCGTCCGTACCGACCAGCGAGATGCTTGACTGTGCTGCTGCGACTCCTCTACCTCACCCTGTCGACCGTGTTCACGTTCGTACGGCTCGTACCGATGAGCGATCGCGAGAAGGACCTGGAGATTCTGGGGCTGCGCCACCAAGTCGCCGTGCTGCAGCGCACGGTAGACCGTCCGCAGTTGACCTGGCCCGACCGGGCACTCTAGCGGCCCTGCTACACCGCTTCCCTCGAGCACGGCTCCGCCGACTCCGCCTGATCGTCTCTCCAGACACTCTCCTGCGCTGGCACCGCGACCTGCTCCGCCGCCGCCACGCGAAGGCCTCCCGTCCCAAACGCCGCGGCCGGCCACGTACCGTCCGCTCCATCCGGGTCCTGGTTCTGCGCCTTGTACGGGAGAATCCGAGCTGGGGCTACCGGCGCATGCACGGCGAACTCTCCGCCCTCGGTACCAAGGTCGCCGCCTCCACCGTGTGGAGCATTCTCAAAGAACACGGCATCCCGCCCGCACCCCAGCGGGAACACACAACCTGGGCGGCCTTCTTACGCTCGCAGGCCGACGCCATCCTCGCCGCCGACTTCTTCGAAACCAAGACCCTGACCGGGGCGACGCCGTACGTCCTCGCCGTCATCGAACACGCCAGCCGACGCATCCGCATCCTCGGCGCAACCGCCCACCCGACCGCGGCATGGGTGACCCAACTCGCCCGGAACATGGTCATGGACCTCCACGACGCAAACGCCAGGGCGAAGTACCTGATCCGGGACCGGGACGCCCGCTACCCAGCTGCCTTCGACGCAGCCCTGCAGGCCGAGGGCATCAAGGTCATCCAGACCGGCGCCCGGATACCCCGCACGAACGCCATCACGGAACGATGGGTACGGTCATGCCGGGCCGAGCTCCTCGACCGCACCCTCATATGGAACGAGACCCACCTGCTCCACGCACTACGCGAGTACGAGCAGTTCTACAACGATCACAGACCCCACCGCACCCTCAAAGGCGCCGCGCCTCTCCGCCCGCTACCCGCGCCGATCGTCCAACCGAACAGGCTCGCCCACCTCAACGTCCGCCGACGCGACCGCCTCAGCGGCATCCTCCACGAGTACCACCATGTCGCATGACCTGCACGGACGTACTTCTCGGCACCTACAAGGCCAGTCGCAGCAACACGGTCGATCATCTTGCCGCGGTGAGCGCCGGCCTCGCGAGAGCGCCCGTTCAGGCGACTTCGCCGGTCGGCCTCCGGTACACCATGCGCACCGCATCCCACCAGGGCGAATGATATTTTCGGCAAGCACAACGCGTCCCGCAAGAACCGCGCCTATCTGCGGCGTCGCGGTATCCGCTGCACCATTCCGGACAAGGCCGACCAGGTCCGCAACCGCAAGAAGCGCGGGTCCAGCGGTGGCCGGCCACCGAAGTTCGACCCAGAGGACTACAAGGCCCGGCACGCGGTCGAGTGCGGCATCAATCGCCTCAAGAGACATCGAGCCGTGGCCACCAGGTACGACAAACTCGCGGTCCTCTACGAGGCTACCGTCCTCGTAGCCGCGATCAACGAGTGGTTGTGACGTACTGGTCCGACGACAACTCGAACACCCGCACTCGCCGACCGCAGGTGGGATTGACGGTCTCACGGACCGGATGCATCCCCAGTTTGGTCATGATCCGTTCGGAGGCGTCGTTGCCCACTTGAGTGATGCTGACGATCCGCTCCAGCCCTCGCTCTTCGAACCCGAACCGTACAGCGGCCGCAGCGGCCTCGGTGGCCAAGCCCTGCCCCCAGTGGGAACGTCCCAGCCGCCAGCCGACCTCAACCGCCGGCAGTACCTCCGGCAAGAAGTCGGGCACCGAAAGGCCGGTGAACCCGGCCAGCTCGCCAGTGGACCGGATCTCCACGGCGAACAGGCCGAAGCCCTGTGACTCCCACTCGCTCTCCCATGCCTGGACCCCGCCGCGAGTCTGCTGTTCGTCACGGACGCTGCCGTCACGGATCCACCGCATGACCTCGGGGTCGGCATTGACAGCAACCATGGGCGCAACGTCTTCCTCGCGCCAGCGACGCAGGATCAAGCGGGGAGTCTCAAGCGTGACCATCGAATCATTCTGGATCACAAATGGGCTCTCCGCCATCCTCACCAGGCACTTTCGATACACGCCCTAGACTAGTCGACGAACCCCAGCTGACGGAGCATGCCCAGTTCGTCGCTGCTGCCCCAACGCTCGACGATTTTCCCGTCGACGAACCGGCTGATCTGCATTGCCCGGTAGCTCACTTCCTTGCCGGTCGGCGCATGCCCCATGAGCTCACCGAGATGCGTCCCCCTGATGGTGTAAGCGAAGGCCAACTCGTCATCTGTCGCCACCAGATGTTCGACTTCTACGTGCAGATCCGGGAAGGCACTCCTGACCTGCGCGAACATGGCCTTGTAGCCCTCGGGGCCGGGGACCTGACCGGGAGCGGGGTCGTGGTCGACGGAGTCGAGTGCCACGACGTGCTCGAAGGCGTCCAGATCTCCCTTACCCACGGCCTCAGCGAACGCGGTCTGGGCGGCGATATTGGTCTCTCGGGACATGGTTCTCCTCGGATCGGAAGCGGATGGGGCCACCCATGGGGCGCTGCCACTCCGGGCATCGATCAATCCGTGGTCGACGGTCAGTGGTCGCATCGTCAGGTGTCGTACAGTCAGCTGGGTACAGCGCGCGACGTGACCCGCCGTCGCACGGAGATCCTAAATGGCTCTGCTTTTCATCTTACGCCCGCGCTACGCTGACCGTAGTGCTCCAAAATGGCTTCACCGGACCTGACCTGGGGTAACGAACCTGACCACCAGGTTCCAGCATGATCAGTCCTCATGCTGGTGCGACTTCGTGGGTGCCGATAAATCATCCGGCAGTTCAGGCCGCTCGTCGGTATTCGTGGAGGGTTCCGCCGAGTCGGTCTCGTCTGCGGACGTCCAGGTGGGCGAGCCGGGCCTGTTGCGTGATGGGTGTGGGTAGCGGGCGGCAGGGAGCGGCTTGTTCCAGGGCCCTGTGCGGGCGGTGATCGTTGTAGAAGGATTCGTACTCGCGCAGTGCGTGGAGGGGGTGGCTCTGGTTCCAGATCAGGGTTCGGTTCAGGAGTTCGTGGCGGCAGGTTCATCCGGGGTTGCCCTTGCCAAAAACCTCATCCGCCCTGGTAGGGGCCGGTGCATCGGGTTTCCCGAAATCTGGCCGCGGTCGTCTGAGCCGCGCTCTCGCGCAGCTGCCGTCAGCACGTCATGATGATCGATCGTGCTGCTGCGACTGGCTTACCTGGGTGTGTCGAACGCGTTCGCGATGCTTCGCCTGCTGCCGATGACCGACCGGGACAAGGACGCGGATCCTCGCCCTGCGCCACCAGATCACCGTGCTGGAACGCCAACTCGGCAAGGACAAGATCCGGTTCACCCCGAGCGACCGGGCATTCCTGGCAGCGCTCTTGCACCGACTGCCACGGCACGTCCCGCGAAGGTCACGGCTGCTCGTACGCCCCGACACGGTACTGCGTTGGCACCGCAACCTCGTCGCACACCGCCACGCCACCTCCTGCCGGCCCAAACGCCCGGGACGACCCCCTACAGTGCGCTCGATCCGCATCCTGGTGCTACGCCTGGCGAAGGAGAACCCGAGCTGGGGGTACCGACGCCTGCACGGCGAGCTCCTCGTACTGGGGGTGAAGGTGGGCGCGTCCACCGTCTGGGAAATCCTGAAGGAGGCCGGCATCGACCCAGCACCCGAGCGGAACTCCAGCACCTGGGCCAACTTCCTTCGCACCCAGGCTGACGCCCTGCTGGCCTGCGACTTCATGGAAACAGTCACCCTCTCGGGGACACGGATGTACGTGCTCGTAGTGATCGAACACAGCAGTCACCGGATCCGCATCCTGGGCGCCACCACACATCCGACCGCCTCCTGGGTAGCCCAAGCGGCGAAAAACCTCGTCATGGACCTCGAAGACCTCGGCTGCCGGGCACGGTTCATGATCAGGGACAGGGACGGGAAGTTCCCCGAACTGTTCGATGCCGTCCTCAAGGACGCGGGGATCGAAGTCGTGCTCACCGGCGTCCAGATACCGAGGATGAACTCGATCACGGAAAGGTGGATACAGACCTGTCGCCGCGAGCTCCTGGACCGGACGTTGATCTGGAACCAACGACATCTCCTCCACACCCTGCGCGAGTTCGAGCAGTTCTACAACGCACACAGACCACACCACGCCATCGCGAACGGCAGACCGCTGCACCCATTGCCCCCACCGATCGACGATCCGGACACGTTAGCCCGCCTCGACATACGCCGGCACGATCGCCTCGGCGGCATCCTCCACGAATACCGGCATGCAGCGTGACCTGCACGGATGAGATTTCCAGCAAGGGCAGCTGCGCTGCCACCGTGAGCTACTGCCCCGCCGCCACGCGAAGGCCTCCCGCCCCAAACGGCCGGGACAACCCCGCACTGCACGATCCGTGCGCGCCCTGGTATTACGGCCGGCACGAGAGAAATCCAGCCGGGGGTACCGGCGCATCCACGGCGAACTCACCGCCCGCAGCACAGCGGGGTGCCGCCGGCACCGTGTGGAACATCCTCAAGGACCACAGCATCGACCCCGCACCCGAACGCCAACGCACCACCCGGGCAACCTTCCTAAGCTCCCAGGCCATCCTCTCCGCCGACTTCTTCGAGACCAAAACCCTCACCGGAGCGACGCTCTACGTCCTCGCGGTGATCGAGCACGCCACCCGCCGCGTACCGATCCTCGACACAACCGCACACCCCACCGCGGCCTGAGTCACCCAGGCCGCCCCGCAATATGGCCATGGACCTCCAAGCCGCAGGCGCCCACTCAAGTTGGGTCCAGGTCGGTGTGCAGCAGGTGGTGGTCCGAGTACGGGGTCGGAAGCACACGGTGCTCAAGCGGGACGATGCCTCGCAGGAAAATGTAGTCAAACTTGCTCTGCCAGTCGGTGGTCGGCTTGCAGGTTCCGGTAGACGAGGGATGACACTGGGGGTCTGTGTCCGCGGCCAGTGCCCACATCCCGGTGAGCTCGGGAGCGTCCGGCACAGCGTTGAAGTCGCCGAGAACGATCGCGCGGTCGTGCCGGGCGACGTCTGCGGCGAGTATGTCGGTCTGGTCTGCTCGGACTGCCTCCTGACGTCGTTCAGCGAGGTGTGTGTTGAAGACCCGGACGGACCGGCCGCCCACACTGGTGGTGACTGCCATGTACCCACGGTCCTCGGATCCGCCGTCGGGGTATTCCACGTTGACCGGGTTCGTCATCGGCGCCGCCGAGAGGACCGCTTGGCCGAATGCCCCCGGACTCCACGGCGCTCCCCCGCAGCGGCCCCAATTCCGAAGAACCATCCCGTACTCGACGTGGTAAACCAGCCCGTAAAAGCCCTCCAGATAGTCCCGCATCCTCTCGACGTCACGCACGCACGCTTCTTGTAGGCCGATCACCTGGGGCGCATACGTGGCGATCTCCGCTGCGCGGTCGACGTTGCTTTCCTCACAGGGGTTGCAGATGTTCCACGTCATGACCCGGTTCGGCACGACACCCCTGACGGCATCGACGGGCAGTGACCTGGCGAGGGGCGCGCCGCTTGGTGCGCTGGGGCCGACGAGCACCATGCAGGCCACGATCACGGCGCCCGCGAACAACCGCGTGTCCCTTCCGAACACCATCGCCTCCTCAGAGTGGATACACGTGGCATCCGACGTCTCCATGCACGAGGTTATGGGACGGAGTTGTGAGCAACATACGCGGTGTGCCGGATCTCATTGCGCTCGGACGAAGCCGCCGCCTCGCCCAGGTCGACCTGAATCGTACCGCCGCACGTGCACACCGGTCGCCGTGCCATCCGTGCGGCGCGAATGACCATCCGACCACGGAACATGGCGCAGGCTGCTCGTGCTGGGCGTGAAGGTGGCCGCCTCGACCGTCTGGAAGATCCTCAAGGAATCCGGCGTCGATCCAGCCCCCGACAGGACCTCCAGCACATGGGCCGACTTCCTGCGCTCCCAAGCCGGCGCCCTCCTGGCCTGCGACGTTGAGCAGGCCGCCGAGTAGCTGTCGCCGTCGGACTACAGCAGCAGGCAGGGGGATGACGCTCGGGTGGTCGTCTGGGGCTCGTAGGTCGAGGCTGCGGTGGGCCCGTCCGGTGTCGTAGTGCTCGGCGTACGTGGTGCGGACGGCACGGAGGTGTCGTTCGCCGGTGATGAGGAGGCGGTCGGTGCACTCTGCGCGGGCTGTGCGTATCCATCGTTCGGCGAACGCGTTTGACCGGGGGCTTTGCGGCGGAGTCGGGATGACGGCTACGGCCGGGACGACCCCGCACTGTACGATCCGTGCGCGCCCTGGTGTTACGGCTGGCACGAGAGAACTCCAGCTGGAGGTACCGGCGCATCCACGACGAACTCACCGTCCTCGGTATCAAGGTCACCGCCGGCACCGTGTGAAACATCCTCAAGGACCACGGCATCGACCCCGCACCCGAACGCCAACACACCACCTGGGCGACCTTCCTGCGCTCCCAGGCCCAGGCCATCCTCGCCGCCGACTTCTTCGAGACCAAAACCCTCACCGGAGCGACGCTCTACGTCCTCGCGGTGATCGAGCACACCACCCGCCGCGAGCGAATCCCCGGCGCGACCGCACACCCCACCGCGACCTGGGCCACCCAGGCCGCCCGCAATACGGCCATGGACCTCCAAGCCGCAGGCATCAGGACGAAGTGATCCGAGACCGGGACGTTCGCTACCCATCGTCCTTCGACACCGTCCCGCAAGCCGAGGACATCCAGATCATCCAGACCGGCGTCCAGATACCGCGCATGAACGCGATCACGGAACGCTGGGTGCGGTCACGCCGAACCGAACTCCCAGGCCGCACCCTCATCTGGAACCAGACCCATCTCCTCCACGCGCCACGCGACTACGAGGCCTTCTACAACGAGCACAGGCCTCACCGCACTCCCGCAAGCGCCACACCGCTCCACCCACTACCCGAACCGAATACCGACCCCGACCAGCTCGCCCATCTCCACATCCATCGACGCGACCGCCTCAGCGGCATCCTGCACTAGTACCAACATGTCGCGTGACCAGCACGGACGAGGTTCTTGGCACCTACAAGGTCGGGACTCGCCGCGGCGAGATCATCTTCGGTCAGGGCGTGAAGGGGCACACTGTCGGGTGCGGTCATCGTGCTGATCTCCTTCAAGATCTTGGTCGTTCTCGAAGGATCAGCCGATGGCCGTCTCTCTACCCGGGCACCCATTCCGACTCCGGGAGAAACCCCCGGATCAGGCAGGAACCCGTACACCGCTTCACAGGACGCAACCGCCACCCGACCCGGCACAAGTTGAGAGGCTCAACCGACCGTCACCGTGTAACGGCAACACCAGATTTGTCGCAATACCCTGGTCAGCAGCTGGTCACTTCGCGCACCACCGTCCAGGCACGGCCATCCCTCTGACCTTCCATCCCAAGGACGACCGAGCCGAAGCCCTGCCCCCCTGCGAAGACCCTCTGCGGCCAGTCCAGCAGTCGCTTGGCACACTATTTAGCGCGCGAGGGCACCTGCCGGCTGTCTCACTACGGCGCTACAGAGCCCGATAGGGCGCTCACGCCCTGGGAGTGCCCCATCTGCACGCGGACGCCAAGGGGCTTTGCCCCGCCTTGACGCGGCGGGCAACTCGCGCCCCGGACACCCGAGCCCCGGCTGCCTGCGGAAACAGGCCGACCGAGGCCGTCAGCCCACACCTTCCCCCCTGTCGCATGGGGAGCACGACACCGCGCCCCCACCCCGAAAGGGGGTCGAGAGCCGACAAGGGGTCCTTATGCCTCTCGATGCAGAGAGCATCCGAATCGATCGGGTGACCCCGGGGGCCCCTGATTGACGACGGCGCGTGTGGGCGCGGTACGGCGCTGCAGGTCTACCGGATCGGGTGACGGACGAATCGGACACGATTGACACGTCTGCGAGTTGGGAGCACGAGGGCTCCCACTTGCTCCCAGCCCGGAAACGGTTAAGGCCGCCTCCGCTACCCGCGGAAACGGCCTCCGACCTGCGAAGACGCTGGTCGGGACGACAGGATTTGAACCTGCGACCCCTTGACCCCCGGCAGTGACCACTCTCCGCAACCAGCCGTACCACGCTGTAGCAATCCGTTCAGGGCTATACGCCGCCACACGAAGCCCAAGAGGTACGCTCCCCGCACACTACGCGCCAGTCGGCGTCGCCGGGACGCAGTCGGGCGACGTACCCCTCCCCCGAGTGACGCGGACCACGGTCCGGCGACTTTGACCGCGTGGACCCGAGCTCCCCTCCCCCGCCCATGGGAGCCGACGCGGGGCATCCCAGCCGAGGCCAACCCTCGGCATACGCTTTGACGTCGACCGCGCGACACCTGCGCCAGCACCGCCGATAAGGAATTTGTTATCATTGTGAGGGTGCCCAGGCATTCAGGGAGGACATGATGGCCAAGATCACCATTGAGATCGACGAGGAGCGCCTCGCCGAGGCCAAGCAACTCCTGCACACCGAGGATGACGCCGAGGTCGTGGCCAAGGCGGTGGATATTGCGGTCGGTGCGATCTACCAGCGTCGCGCGGCCCGACAGCGGCTGAGCGAGCTCGCGGGTGAGGGCGGCGCCTTCGGCGAGGCCCGCCCGGCGTGAGCGCGTCCCACTACCTGATCGACACCAGCGCCTGCAACCGCCTGTTCCGCACCCCCGCCGTGGAACGACATTGGGCCACCATCCTGGACGAGGGCCGAGTGTCCGTGTGCGAGATCACCGAGCTGGAACTGGTCCGCGCCACCGGCGGCCGCGACGAGCGGGCCGTGCTGGAGCGCTACCTCCACGACGCCTTCGGCTGGACCCCCGTACCCGACCGTGCACTCACCCGAGCCCGGCACGTGCAGGACCTCCTCGTCGCCACAAGCTGGCACCAGGGACCGGGAGCGGTCGACCTGATGACCGCCGCCACCGCAGAACTATGCGGACTGACCTTGCTGCACTACGACGCGGACTTCGAAACCATCGCCAAAGTGACCGGACAACCCCACCAGTAAATCGCCCCACGCGGCAGCGTCGACTGACAAGGACAACGGCCACCATGGACCACACCACACACCCGGCCAAACACACCGACGCGACACCGCCTGACAAGACCACCACCCACTGGGGGGCATTCCTGAAAAAGGCCCGGCGCAGCAGAGGTATGAGCCAGCGGGCACTGGCCCGGGAACTGGGAGTCAGCCAGGCCCGGATCGCCCAGATCGAAAACGGAGCCAGCACCCCGCAGATCGACACCATGGCCGCTTACATCACCGCCCTCGGCGGCGAGCTGACCCTGCGAGCCGACTTCCACGACCACGTCACCCAGACCACATGGCCCCAACCACACACCACAGAAAGCTGACACCCACACAGGCCGACTTCACGTGGTGACGCACCGCCTGCGCCAGCACCCGAGCGGCGCGTCACACCACAACAGGGCAGACGCTGCCTGATGCGGCACTGGATGCCCGCCGATGACATGGCGCGATGCGGTCTCGACGCCGCTGGCTCCCGGATTGCGGCGGCCGCCGACGGGAGGCACGGTGGTGTCGAGACCGTTTGGACGAGGCAGAAGGCACACGGCGTGTCACGGATGCGGGCTGTGGCTTGTCCTCATCGCGAAGCGAGTGTGAGCCGGGAACCGGCGAACTTGGTCACCGCCGAACGAGTGGGTCGATACACCGGTCCGGAATGCGGTGGCCGACGCAAGATCGTTCATTCCGGGCAGGCTTACGGAGGTGCGGTACATGTCCGCGAAGAACCCAGAACACGGGAGCGCCCACGAAGTCTCCTTGCCGCCCGAAGTCAAGTTGCTGCAGGAAGTCACTCCACCCTTCTTTCCCGAAGGTGGTTCGGGAATGACCATCCTCGTCGAGTGGCCTCCCGGTCACCCCGGGCTCCCTCCGCATCGCCACTCGGGCCCGTCGTTCGGCTACGTGATGGAGGGCGCGCTCCGGTTCGAGCTCGAGGGTGAGCCGGAGCGTGTGGTCGAGGCCGGTGGGACGTTCTGGGAGCCAGGCGGTGACGTGATCCACTACCAGGACGGCAACGCCCTGTCGGACGCACCGACCAAGTTCGTGGTGACCATGCTGTGCGCGCCGGGTCAGCCGATGCTCACGCTGGTCGACGAGGAGGAGCTGAAGGAACGGGCGCAACTGCGCGCCCCGCGTCCCTCCGAAGGCTGACCCGCGAGATCGACAAGAGTGCGGAGTCCGGAACACCGCTCCAGGTGCCGGGCTTTGCAGCAACCGCCAGCCTTCATCATCATCGATCTCACGAACCCTGTGCCGCTCGATGGAGTCCTCTTCTTCTTACGGAATCGGGGGCGTGCCGCAGGACGAGCGGCAGGAGCACGCCATCGACGAACTGGGCGCAGAAGCTTCGTCGATCGGCTCGCCGGTCACCATCAGTCGGTTGAACAGCAACGCAGGACCGATGTCCGGCGCGTGGGTCAGGTCGGTGCCGGTCTCCAGACATCCCGCTTCGGGGGCCTCGCGAGTCCGCTCCGTCGCGGCCTCGCGCTTGTCGGCCACCATCTAAGTGCGCACCCCTTGGGCGAGGTCCGGACCACGGTGCATGGCGCCGAGCAGGCCGACCATGCCTAGCAATCAGGCCTAAGCGGGCGGAAACGGCCGCCGAGCGTGCGCCCGGTGGCTGTGTCAGTTTCTTTGGGGTTCTGGCACAGATCTTGGGGAGTGGTTGCCGAGTGGTCACTGACCGCCCCCGGACGCCACTCGATCAACCGCACGGAGCGGAAGATGCCGGACAGCCACCACATGTCCTGATCCTCCAGGTAGCTCCCGGCGGACCACTGGTGGACCCGGACCGCCAGCACGTTGCGGCCCGCCCGAAGCGCCTCGGAGGCGTCGAACTCGGCGGGCAGCCGGCTGCCGGTCGCCCAGCCGAGCTCCGTGCCGTTCAGCCAGACAGTGAAGTGCGAGTCCACCCCCTCGAACCGCAGCACCCAGCGTGTACCGGGAGCGACGGGGTCGAGAACGAACTCCCGGCGGTACTCGCCAGTGGGGTTGTCCTCTGGTGGATGCGGCGGCTCCACCGGGAACGGGTAGACCACGTTCGTGTAGGCGGGGGGACCGAAACGGGCATCGCCCGGGTCGAGGAGGTTTCCGTTCTCGTCACGCAGGCCTTCCATCTGCCACAGGCCCGGAACACGCATGTGGTCCCATGCCGAGTCGTCGAACCCGGGCGCCTCGAATCCCTCGGTCATCTCCCGCACTGACGGGCTGAGCCGGAACCGCCACCGACCGTCCAGCTCGATCGTCCGGGCATCACTGCGAGCGCTCGCCCTCGGCGCCATATAACCCTCGCCCGGGGTGAACGACGCAAGCCGTTGGCTCGACGTGTTGTGCAGGCTCATGGAACGCCCTCCGTAGCGGGGTCAAACGGTCGGCAGTAGCTTGATTTCCGGGCTCAGGCGCGCCGGTGGAGAAACGAAAGGAAGTACTCGAAAGCCGGTTACCGAATCCCTTGATAATTTACTGCGGAATTGACGACCGGTCCCGATCGAATGGATTTCCCCCATAGGAACTTCCGCCGGACCGTGAACCTTCACGGTCCGGCGTGCAGCACACGCTAGGGAGGCTGATCCCCACTGTCAAGGTTGCTCGCACGACAAATTCAATTCACGCACCGGATGGCACACCAAAGACCCCGTTCACGGCAGCGGAACGGGGCCTGTCACAGCTATTTCTCGTAAAAGGGCGAACATGAAGCGCCGCTCGCGCTTCATGCTTGCGGCATTGTTTTATTTCTTTGATTGCCTCAGCGATCCGGACGGTGACCGGAGTTCGTTTCCCCGATTTCAGTCTCTCACGCCACGGGATCCGTTATCGGGGCAGTGTCATGTCGATTCCCGCCACAGCAGGCGCGGCATGACGGTGCGGCAGAGAGACTCAGTACTGGTGAAGTTGCTCCCCGCGAGTGCGTCGGCGATGTCGAGCGCGCTGCTGACCAGTGCTTCGCGATCGAGTGAGATCGTGCTGACGGTCGGGTGGACGGCCTCGCCGAGCGTCAGTCCGTCGACGCCGAGGATCCTCACCCGCCCCGGCACCTCGACGCCCAGTGCCTGCGCGGCCTGGATGGCGCCGATGGCCATCATGTCGTTGAAGACGAAGACACCGTCGACATCCGGGTACTCGGCCATCAGCGCGCGAAAGGCGTGGCCGCCACCGGCCATGGACTCCTCTCCCACGACGACCGCTGGTTCCGGGGCACCGAAGGCGAACTCCTCGAAGAACCGCCGGCGCGGCGTCGGCGAGTAGGTGGGCGAGGCGCGCAGGGAGTAGGACGAGTCGATCATTCCCACGCGTCGGACCCCCTCCGCTCTAAGTTCGGCCATGGCCTGACGGATGCCCTCACGCAAGTCGATCTCGACGGAGTGGAAACCGGGACGGCGGTAGCGGTCATCGAGCACGATCACGGGAATACCTTGCACAACCGCGGCCAGCTCGTCTTCGGGCAGCGAGAAGTGTCCTACGAACAAGTCGACATGTTTGGCCAGCATCTCGATGGCGGCGGCCTCGCTGCCGGATTCCCGCGAGGCCATCATCACCTGCCAGCCCCGCTCGGCGGCGGCCGCGAGAAAGGCACCCGCGATCTCGGTGAAGTACGGATTACTGAAGGACCCGACCAGCAGCCCGACCGCACGCAGCCGCTGCCGGCCGACCAGGTTGCGCGCGAAGCGATTGGGCCGGTAGCCAAGTTCGGCGCTGACCTCGAGGACACGTCGTTTGGTGGCCTCGCTGATGTCGCCCATGTCGTTGTGGGCGCGCGTGACCGTCTGCCGGGACACACCCGCGGCCGTGGCAACGTCGTTGATCGTGACACGCCTCGACATGTTCACCCCTTGATTACCGGATCCGTGGCCACCGAACGCAAGCCCTCGTGGCCACTACCGCGGTCCCATGCACGACGAGCACACGATTCGGGCGTGCTGGTTCGGGGAGCCCGGCAGTTCCGCAGCGGCAACCGTGAACGGGAGCGATGCGGGTGCGGTCCCTCGCTGTCGGCAGGGGCAGATCGTGCTCCGCCCTCGGAGAGTCTCGTCTCGCGACACCGACGATGTCTGCGACGCGGGGCTCGCTCCGGATACGCCACACACCGTCTCATTAACGAGACCGAACTCATGAGGGCCTCCCCGGCATTCGTCGCGGTCGAGGCGATGGCATCGTACTGCTGATCAAGCGTTCCGTGAACGTTCACGTTCCACTGTCGGTCGCTGAATTTAGGCGCCACGTGAGGGCGTGTCAAGGCTCCCGGCTCCCTGTGGGTGCCGGGAATTAGGCTCTTGCAAGATTTTCGTGATGGGGTGACAGTGCGTCATCTTGGTGTCATCGTGCGGAGTGTGTGACGAGCTGCTGGGCATCGTGTTCCCGTACCTGGAGAAGGTGCTGGTGGAGCGGGTGAGCCTTGAGGGTGAGAAGGTCGAGGTTTGGGCGCGTACCCGGGAGGGTGTCGCGTTGCCGTGTCCGGACTGCGGGGTGTTGTCGACGCGGGTGCACAGTCGCTATCGGCGTCGTCTGGCCGATGTGGCGGTCGGTGGCCGTCCCGTCGTGATCCATCTCGGTGTGCGACGCATGTTCTGTGATGAGCCTGGCTGTCCGCGGCAGACGTTCGCCGAGCAGGTGGACGGGCTGTCCGTGCGGTATGGGCGCTATACGCCGCTGCTGCTGGGGCTGCTCCAGGCGGTGGGGCTGGCACTGGCCGGGTCCGCCGGGGCGAGGCTGCTGGCGGTCCTGCACATGGCGGTGAGCCGGGTGACCCTGTTAGCGCTGGTGATGGCGTTGCCGGACCCGGACTGGAAGGTTCCCCGGGTACTGGGTGTCGACGACTTCGCTCTGCGTAGGGGCGGAGTGTGGGACACGGTGCTGGTGGACGGGACAACGCGGCGGGTGCTGGAGTTGCTGCCCGGCCGGGACGCCGAGCCGCTGGCCACGTGGCTCCGGGATCACCCTGGGGTGCGGGTCATCTGCCGTGACCGGGCAGGTGCCTATGCCGAGGCTGCCACCCGCGCCGCGCCGGCTGCCGTGCAGGTCGCGGACCGCTGGCACCTGTGGCGCAACCTCGGACAACACGTGGAGAAGGACATCGCCCGCCACCGCGGATGCCTGCACCGAGCGGCCACGGACCGAACACCTGCAGACCGGACCGGACTCGAAGATCTGCCTGCGCAGGCCCTGTCCGCTCAAGGAGCGCTGGAGGCGCGCACCCGCCGCCGTTACCGCGAGGTCCATGCCCTGCTGGAGCAGGGTTGGGCGCTGAAAGAGATCGCCCGTGTGCTGCGGCTGAACCACAAAACCGTGCAGACCTTCGCCCGGGCTGAACACGTGGAAGAACTCCTCGCTCACGCCGCCGGTCGTCGCCCCAGCAAACTGGACCCACACCGCGACTACCTGCACCAGCGATGGGCCGAAGGGTGCCACTCGCCCACAGCACTCCACCAGGAACTCACCCAGCGGGGCCTGCAGTGCAGCATCCGGCTGGTCACCCGCTACCTGCGCACCCTCCGAGCGAACGGAGCCCTGCCCACCCCGGAACCTGCCCCGCCTCCAACCCGACGGCTCGTCGGCTGGATCATGCGCCACCCCGCCACCCTGAACCCCGATGACCAGCAGCGTCTTAAGACCGCACTGGCAGCCTGCCCCGAGCTGAACGCCCTGCACCAGCACGTCCAGGCCTTCGCCCAGATCATGACCAGACGCAACGGCCGACACCTCAACACCTGGGTGCACCAGGTCCGCAACCAAGACCTCCCCTCACTCAAAGCCTTCGCGACCGGACTGGACAAGGACTGGAACGCCGTCACCGCCGGCCTCACCCTCGACTGGAACTCCGGCATGGTCGAAGGCACCGAAAACAAGATCAAAATGCTCAAACGCCAGACCTACGGCCGCGCCAGCCTCGCACTCCTCCGCAAACGAGCCCTACTCACCTGACAACGCTCACCGACCGTCACCGCATCACGAAAATCTTGCAAGAGCCGGATTTCCGGCACCCACAGGCTTCGGCGCGATCCGCATCCACCGGGCGAAGTCCCGCGCGTCCACCCGCGTCGCCCGTTCCCATGCCACACCCCATCCAGAGAGAAACCGCCACCATCGCAGGAGGTCCATCCCATAGGACCGGATCGTCGTCGCCAGCCGCGAACACGCCTGAAGCTCCGCGAAGAACGCCTCCATGGGTGCGACGACGGCACCGTTCTCATCGAGCAGCGCATAGGGCCGTGCCGGGTCGGCCGTCTCCACCAACCCACCGACCTCTGGCAGCACAAAGTCCACCAGATCCCGGCCCGAACCACCAGTCTCAAGCATGACCGGGAAGCTAGCAGACACCCCATCTGAGCTGCGAATATGCGGATCCAACAGCACTTCTCTGAACCAAGGCCAGGGCCGCTGCGCTGGAGTATGTGCGGCCAGGGCCGTGGCCGGTCACACACATCAGGTGTAGTAGGTGTCGAACGATCCGATCCACGACGCAGCCAACGGCAGGACACACACCTGCATGCCGGCTGTGGTCCAGCACCGACACAGGGCCGCAATCCCGGAGGTCCACCACGCCGTCGTGCGCAGTGCGCTCACCGCTCCGGCCTGATAGCCCTGCCCAGAGGGATCCGTCATCCCGGGGTAACCCATCCAATCCTCTGTGAAGATGCCGTCCGACCCGAGCACGATGGCTGCCGACACGAGCCACAGATCGACCAGGAGGGCCGCCACGGCGAGCACCACGTCGAGACGCAGGTACGCGGGCGTCGGCACCAGCAGCCGTACCGCCGGGTGTCCGTGGCGCCGCACCCAGTCCCGGGGCCAGATGCGTACCAGCACAACGACGGCGTACACCAGCCCAGCGACGGCCGCTGCCCACCCGCCCATGAAGACCAGTCCGAAGAACAACATCCCGAAACCCATGCCGGGCCAGATGCCGCACCGTTTCGAATGGTTCCCTCCGCATCAATGATGCGGGGAAGACGGGACTCCACGTGTCGTACGCCAACCCCATCGACGCCTTCGTCGGCCACGGAGGATGCGACAGCGACGAGTGGATCAACAAGATCGTGCTCGGTCCCAACGGGACGGCGACTTCCACGAAGGCGACCCGCATGCTGTCTGCATCGCTTTCTCCGGCATCGGCCAGACGTGCCTGAGCCGCGAGGCCTTCCACCCGAAACAGGCGGGCACCACGGGATACGCACACGTGGTGGAAAACCGCCTGACCGCCATCGGATACACGGGAACATGACAGGGTGATTCCCACCGCACAACAGCGCAACGGCCGGCCGACCGGGCTTCTCGTCCGGACGGTCGGCTGCGTCGGCGCCGTCGTACTGGTCTGCTTCCTCATCGCTGCGAGTCTGGTGGTCTGGTTCTTCAGCCACATGCAAGATGTCCAACGGAGCCGTGACCGCGACGCACAGGCCGCCGTCATCGCCGCGGCCGAACAACTCAGGATCCGGCTCGTCGACGCCAACTCCGACGGCACACTCGCCGGACAGGAAATCGACGTGGCCCTGAACCACAAACCGAGCATCCGTTCCCTCCGGCGGGAAAAGACACGCACCATCCTCGTGGTGTGGATCGCCGACTCGGGCTGGGCCCAGTGCTATTCCTACACCGCGCTGCCCACAGGTGCCGTGAGCAGCGCCCCTCTCAAGGTCTGTCCGCCCTCGTCCACCTTGATAAGACCGGGCCCCTGACGGCTCTCTTCCACAGCGCAGAAAGAATCGGTGCCAACGGCGACGACCACACCTTGGCGGACCGCCGACGGCTCGGGGAAAGATCCGAAGTGGTCACGCATGGGGGCGCCCAGACGCCTTGGCGGGGAGACGGTGGCCGCGAACGGCACGGCGACACCAGCAGGTCCGATACGCCACCACCGCGGTTCCGCAGCTCCCACTGCACCAGAATCCGCCTCTGCAGGGGCGTCACCGCCGTGCCTGGCCGCGCATCGCAGAGCGGACCCGGGCAACACCCGCCGCGTACGGGTTCGGCTCGCTGTCGGCGATCGCCACCGGTGCGGCCGGTACGGCATGTCGGCGTACTGCCTGGCGCGCATCGCGGCGGTACGGGTGGACAGTAGATGCCGGGCGGTGCGCTCACGGGCCTGCTGGGCGACTCCGGGATCAACGGCACGACCTGCGCAAACACGGATACGCCGCTAGCGGAACGCTGAACGTCGACCACGTACGTGGCATACATCACGCGCAGTCAGCTGACCAGCCGTTCACACTAACGAACAGACGAAGGCCGCCCGGATCGATCCAGGCGGCCTTCGCGGCGAGAACGGGTTGGAGGGCGTTATCCGGGGACTACGGCGCCGTACCACCGTCCCCGAGTCGGCCTCTGCCAGGCCGCCGGATCTGGTCAACCGTCCCTTCGAGGCCAGCCGGCCGAAGCGGCTCTGGGTGGCCGATCTCACCTACATCTGCACCTGGTCGGGCTAGGTCTACGTGGCCATCGTCCTCGACGTGTACTCGAGAATGATCGTCGGATGGCAGCCCGCCACCCACATGCGCCCGGATCTCCCCCTGGACGCCATGAAGCTGATCTCTATTTCCCCGAAAGCGACCTGATCCGCTACACGACCGGATTCGTGCCTCCTGAGCCGAAGGCCGCCCCGCACCGGGTTTCGGATCAAGCCGCGCACGGAGGTTTTAGTGGCCACGGGCATGTCCAGATGACCGACGCCCAGGCCTCACCCACCGAACCGTTGTACTCGCAGGCATACGCGGAGATCCTGCCCTTCGCACGCTGGACCCTTGCCGATTCATCGCATTTGCGGCACGCGGTCTGTTGATCGCCACCGAAATGCCCCCATGGGACAGATCCGGGTTGAGGGCGCGACGACGAGCAGTAGGCGAGTACCCCCACATCACCGCTGCCCACGGTGTGCGTGGCTTGGGCGGCGGCGATCGCTGTCGGTGAAGCTGTGAGGCTGGCGAAAGCAAGCCCGACTGCTGCCGCGCCCGCAGCGAATGGGGTACGCCGTGTGAAGGGCCGGAGGCGCACGCTCAGCAATTTGCGCAAACTCATAACGCTCCTTCGGTAAAGACGTCGCGACAGGTGGAATCGGTCTGCCGCTCGGGCCGTTCCTGTCTGGACTGCCGGGCACTTCCGGTGTAGCGGCCCAAGCATTGTTCGCGTTCGGAGGACTGGTACCGAAAAAACAACTCCTGAAAAATATGAGCACTGCGGTATACCGGAACGCTGGCCGCGCCACGAACGGTCGCAGAAGTCACGTGATCGCGGACCTGGAATGAGTGCCCCAGGTCGAGCAGGACCCGACCGCCCCGTATGACGTGTTGGGGCTCGGGTCGCACGTCCGGGTACGTCCGGGGCGTCGGCTGTCCGCGGACAACTGGCATTGTCCACCGTCGGCCCTCCCTTGACCTGCGATGTGGCCACCGACGTCGGATGGTCAATCCCTCCGGTGCGCACGGTGGTGCCCAGCGGGGTAGTCCGTTTCGCCGAGCAGGCACTTCGGAACGCTCGCGCAGGGGAACCGTGTCACGGGAGCACAGCGGGGTCACAGGTGGTCGGGTGAGACCTGTCGTCGGGAGAGGAGCAGCCTGCGTAGCTCTCGGTCGATTTCGGTGACGACGACCGTGACCTCGTCGCCGACCTGGACGACATCCGACGGAGCTTTCACGGGGGTCCACGTGAGCTCTCGTAGGTGGACCAGCCCCTCGATTCCGTTGGCGACCTGGACGAAGACGCCGAATGGGACCAGCCTGGTGACGTGTCCATGCAGTTTCTGACCCACTGCATTGCGGTCGGCGAATGCCTGGAAGGGATCCGGCTGCGTCGCTCGCAAGGACAGTCTGGCCTCCAGGTTCCACGTGTCGAACTGGAGGAACTCACATAAGACACGCTGTCCGACCTGAACGACATCGGAAGCCGCTTCGAAGCGCCGCCAGGACAGTTCGGGGATCGTGATGAACCCGACACCGGGGAAGACCGGGTGGTTGGGACCGTCGTCCAGCGCCACGAACACGCCGAACCGTTCAATCGCTGTGACGGTTCTGGAAAGGGTCTCACCGAAGTGCAGTGATTCCAGAAACGCCCAGAGTTCTGGATTCTCAGACGGTCCGCCCATGCTGCCCAGCCTTCCATGATGAGCTGTGCTCTTGAGGTGGCGTCCGCTACAGCACCCCCTTGAGCGAGCCCGCCGGCGCGTACGTGTGGCCCAGCCTCCCCGGCCCGCTGGTCAGCCACCGATCCAGCGCGACCGGGTCCAGCGGCCGGGTCCGGTTGTCAACAAGATGCCCAGGTAGGAATCCGGCAGCGGCTGGGCGCCTGGACGCGGCTGGTCCCTGCCTCAGAGCAGCGAGGGCTTTCAGCCGCAGTCGTTACGGTTGATACGCAGTGAGCGGGTCTGGTCGTTGAGGTTGTAGCCGCGCAGGTCGTGGATTGAACCGCCGCTCTTGGTGACGCACACCCACCGGCCGGCGAAGTCGCGCTTCTCGTAGACGCGTGCGGTGCGATCGGAGTTGTTACGCACCGAGATACCGCGATCGCGGATGACGGAAGGCAGGTCCTTCACGCTGCCGTCGACGGCCCGCTTCACCCACGGCTGGCCGCCGAAGTTGATCTCGGGGTAGATGCACACGTAGCCGCCGGGACATTCGATCTCTACCGACCTGGCGGCCGCCGCGCGGCAGCGGGAGCCTCGGCGGCCAGGAGGGGCACGGTCAGTGCAGCGGCCACCAGGCCGCGGGAGATGTGGTTCACGCTCACATTGAAAAGCCACCACACCATTCGCGGGGGCACCGGGAGACAAAACCACACGATCGGGGAACGGTACGGTCGCTCACGGTCCACGGTGAAGCGGTCGGACATGGCCCGTAGGGGCCAACGTAGACCGGCTGCTTGAGGAGCTCGGCCTTGTGGCAGGCCACCGCTTTAACCGGGATTCCGTGGGCTGATCACTGCCCTGGGTTCTCGGTGCCAGGCCGGGGCAGGAGGTCGGCAATGAGTTCGGCGAAGGCGCCGGGCGAGACGATGCGGATGCCGAGGTCTTCGGCCTTGGCGCGTTTGGCCCCGGCGCCCTCTCCGGCGACCAGGAGGGAGGTGCGCTTGGAGACGCTGGAGGAAGACCTGCCGCCGGCCTGTTCGATGAGTTCGTTCATCTGGTTGCGGCCGAGCTGTTCCAGTGGACCGGTCATGGCGCCGGTGACGACCACCGTCATGCCATGGAGCGGGCCTGCCGCGTCGGCGGGAAGATCTCTGAACAAGCTCTCACCTGTGTGGATGTTTTACCGGCACCCGCAAGGCTCAACCGACCGTCACCGTGTAACAGCAACACCAGATTTGTCGCAATACCCTGGCCAGCAGCCCGTCACTTCGCGCACCACCGTCCAGACACGGCCCGGCCATCCCGCTGACCTTCCACCCCAAGGACGACCGAGCTGAAGCCCTGCCCCCCCTGCGAAGACCCCCTGCGGCCAGCCCAGCAACGCTTGGCACGCTATTTATGCGCGCGAGGGCATCTGCCGACTTTCTCGCTACAGCGCCATAGAGCCCGATAGGGCGCTCACGCCCTGGGAGTGCCCCGTCTGCCGGCGGACGCCAAGGGGCATTACCTCGTCTTGACGCGGCAGGCACCTTGCGACCGGGACACCCGAGCACCGGCTGCCTGCGGAAACACGCCGACCGAGGCCCTCAGCCCACAGCTTCCCCCTGTCGCATGGGGAGCACGAGATCGTGCTCCCACCCCGAAAGGGGGTCGAGAGCCGACAAGGGGTTCTTATATCTCTCGATGCAGAGAGCATCCGAATCGATCGGGTGACATCGGGGGCCTTCGGTTGACGACGGCGCGTGGGGGCGCGGTACGGCGCTGTAGGTCTACCTGATCGGGTGACGGACGAATCGGGCACCGTTGACACGTCTGCGAGTTGGGAGCACGAGGGCTCCCAGAGGGCTCCCACTTGCTCCCAGCCCGGAAACGGTTAAGGCCGCCTCCGCTACCCGCGGAAACGGCCTCCGACCTGCGATGATGCTGGTCGGGACGGCAGGATTTGAACCTGCGCCCCCTTGACCCCCAGCCGGGTGCCAATTCCTCATCGTTTGCGTCACTTTAAGACTCTCGCTGCTCTGAAGCGCCGTCAAGGCCCCTACAACGCCATGCGCCGTAGCCGTCAAGTGCCATGCCGGAGCGCATCACGCGATCCCAGCTGATGGTTATTGCGCCCATACAACGTGACAAGGTCAATCAAGTGGACGTCATCGCGGCGAGCGGCCATCTCGCGGAGCGGCGGGGTGAAGCCGTGCTGGGAGAACAAGGCCAGAGCGGCATCGGCACTGTCATGGCCTTGAGAATCCAGAACGGTGCGGATGTGCTCCAGGCGTTCCAGGTCTTCCACGCCGCGGCGTCGAGCAGTCGCCTTGGCCTCGCCGAGCAGAGCGATGCGCGCCTTGGGGGTGCGCGGCTTGTCGCCGGGAGTGAGGGCGACGACGTCGAGTTCGTGCTTGGCGCGTCCCTCGGTGTCGTGGATGTCGGTGATGCCGGCTTCGTCGGCGGCATAGAGCCGCACCCAGTCGCGGGCGAGTTCTTCGAAGTGGGGACCGAGGATCTGCGAGGCGAAGGTGGGGCCAGCCGCCTGCCACACCTGCTGGCCTTCGCGGCGCTCGAGCAGGTCGGTGTAGGGGACGGTGATCAGCTGGTTGAAGCGGATGATCGGGTCGGCCACGGTGATGGTGGGCTTGCGCTGGCGCAGCAGGTCGTCCTCGCGGCGCAGGTAACCGGACTTACCAGTGCGCGTTCAGGAAGGCGGCGTGCAGCCTCTTGATCACGCGGCGGGAAGTGCGCCATAGTGAGGGCTGCACAGACTGCTGTTCGGACTTCCAGGGCGGCACTGTCCGCTCGTTGCCATAACGTCGACAGCATCGTTAACAGCGATTAATTCAGAGGGCACCGAAAAAAAGGGGGCGGAAAAGCGGCGATGGAAGTATCCAGTCGCCGCCGAACAGCGGAGCCTTTTGGTCCATCAATGCAGTGGCGCGACCCCGGTCGGTCGCACGGTCAATCCGCGCAACCTGCGCGGTCACGGGAGTCGGTGCCGTAGGGACGGGGGTCTTCCTTCCCGTTTCCGTTCTCTACCCGATGCGCGTACTCGGCCTGTCCGAGGCAGTGATCGGCACTGTTCTGGTCGTCGCCACCTGCCTGACAGTGGCGCTCCCCACGCTCGTGAACGCCTGGATCGGGCAGGCCGGATCCCATCGCCTCGTCGTCGGCTTATCCCTACAGATGGCCGCCATGGCCGCCTAGCTCCACGCCGACGGTCGGTCCAGTCCCTGTCTTTCTCGTCGTGCTCTGCACCGCCGCGGGGCAGCGCGTCTACTTCGCGTCAATGTACGGCATGCTCGCAAACCTGGCACCGAGCGGCCCGCAGGACAGGTACTTCGTCGCCGGCCATTCTCACGACGATGAGCCGGAGTTGGCCCCGCCGTGTTCTGCGCCCCGCCGACACCACGCCCGATGCGGAAAGCACCCTCGTTCCGACTTGAAGACGCTCCCACGCCTTACGAAGCGCCGGACCGAAAGAAAAAGCACCGGCTCAAGAGAAAGGGAAACCGATGACCGTCCCGCTCGACGATTTCCTCGGCGGACTCTACCGCACCTTCGGTCCACCCAAGGCCATGGGTGAATCGGCACCCGCCTCCGACCGTCCTCACTTCTTCCTGCACCGTAATTTCCTTGGTGAACAGGACCTCGCTATCCTGTTCAACACCAAGCGCTGCCGCTACCAGTGCAAATTCTGCGCTCTGCCGTTCAAATCGTCGCGTGAATGGATTCCCAAGGAAGGGGTTCTCGCCCAGTTTCGGTATGTCCTGGAGGAAGACAAGCATGCGCTCGGCGTCCTCGAGCGCGTCACCATCGCCAACGAGGGCTCCGTCTTCGACGAGACCACTTTCCCCGCCGACGCACTCATCCAGATCACCGCTGCCACCCGCAAGCTCCCCCGCGTGCGCAAGATCGTGCTGGAGTCCCGCCTGGAGTTCCTGCGCGCCGAACAGCTCAAGGAGATAGCACAGAACAGCGGCAAGCAACTCGACATCCTCACTGGCTTCGAAACCCTTGACGAGGACCTGCGCGAGCGGGTGCTCGGCAAACGCGAGCCCCTGGACGTCTTCCTGCGCGGCCTTGACGTGGTGGCCGAGGCCGACTGCGAGCTGACCGCGTACGTCCTGTTCAAGCCGGACCCGGTGATGACCGACGAGGAGGCGTGGGCCGAGGCCGAGTCCTCCATCGACTACCTGCACGAGCACTGCGCCGCGCGTGGCATTCCGCTGACGATCCGCCTCAACCCGATGTACGTCGCCCACGACACCCAGTGGGCCCGCCGCGCGGAGAAGGTCGAGAATTACCAGCCGCCGCAGCTGTCCGACATCATCACCCTCGCCGAACGCAAGCGCGCCCAGGGCATCGCCGTCTACCTCGGCCTGACCTCGGAAGGCCTGTCCGATGAGGACAAGACCTACCGCGCCAGGGAGGATTTCACCCGCCAGCTCCTCAAGCAGGGCATCGTGATGAACGGCGACGGGTCCGTCAGCTCCCGTCATCACCTGCTGCCCCTCGTCGAGGCAGGCGATCCGACGCCCGAGCCCTTGCTGGAGAGCAAGTGACCGCCCCCGCCCAGGTACCGGTCGCAGACTAGGCCCCGTAGTCCTAGCTCGGACACCAGGGAGCAAGTAACCCGCTGGTAGCTTTCAGGGCTTTGCTGCTGATGTCGGTTACAGGAAGTGCCGCTGAGATTGATCACGCCCTCGCCAGTCAGTCGTCCTCGTCCGGAGCGTCGGCGAAGATTGGGTGCAGCGGCACCCCTACCGCTATGCGCGCCTGCCTGAACTCCTCGTCTGCTGGGCCCTTCAGCTCGTATCTGTTGCGAAGCAGCGGCACTGGCCAGTCGGCCGCGCGCATCTCCTCGGCCTCGGTCACACCGACCGTGGCCGCCCATTTTCTAAGACCGCGCAGCGCGGTGTCCGACGCGGCGGCGGTCATGTTCGCCGCGTACACCAGCCATCCCTCAGCGGCGAGTTCCTCCCCGACGGCGCACTCGGGGCTCCCCTTGGACGGCCCAAGCGGCTCGTCCGTCCCGACGACCAGGACGCGGGCGCCGTCCATGCGGGCGAGGAACAGCACCACGCGAGACATGTCCGCCTGAGCTTGCACTTCACCGGCCGCCGTAACCACCCGGCCCCACAGGTCCGCCGCCGACACCTCGTCGAGGTTCACGGTTTCACTCTGGCCGCCTTGCGGCATGCGGTCTGCCGGCATGCGCGCGCTCACCCCGTCGACTCTGAGCTGCCGAAAGACGGACCGTTCCACCTGCAGCGCGGCCTCCCGGGAGGGGAGCAGCACGGCACGGTACAGGTGCCAGCCCTGGCTCCGGTACTGAGCGATCCGCGCGGAGTCCAAGCCGGCGATCCCGACCTTCCCGGCCTGAGTGGCGCTGTGCGTCACCACGTAGACGTGGGTGGGCGTCGCGGTCATGCGTTGATCCCCTGAAGGACTCTGTTGGTCGATGTGATCTGAGTTTTTGTCGATCAGGCCGCGAGACTGAGGGCAAGCTGTTCGTAGTGGGAGACTCGTGTCGTGCCCAGGGGGGTTCCGGCCCACCAGGCGTCGAGACGGTAGAGGTTGAGGGCAGCCGCGGTCAGGACCTGGGCCAGAGAGGTTTTGGCGAGGCCGCGGTAGCGAGTACGCCGGGTGCCGGTGCGTCGTACCGCCTGCGAGATGCTGCCCTCCACTCCGGCCCTGGTGTGGTATCGCTTCTTCCATTCCTCGGTCTGCTGTTCTGCCCGTCGTTGTTGGAGGAGTTCGTGCTCTTGGCGTGGCAGTAGTGTCAGGACGCGGTAGGCGGCTGTGGTGCAGATGTCCTTGGCCGGGCAGCTGGTGCATCCGGCGCCGGAGAAGTCGATGTGGATGCGGGGTTCGCCGCCGATGGTGGTGTCACTCCAGCGGGTGCTGACCTGGCCCTGCGGGCAGGTTACCTGCCGGGTGTGCCAGTCGATGTGGAAGTCGGTGGCGGCGTAGCCGCTGCCCTGCAGGGCCGGTCGGCCGCCGGCTTGCTTGACCGGCCCGATGACCTCGACGCCCAGTGCACGAGCCTCAAGGATGATCTTCGCGCTGGTGTAACCGCCGTCCACGAAGTGTTCGGCCGGCTTCAGGCCCCGCTCGAGCAAGGCCTCGTGGACAGCGGCGGTGAGCTGGTGATCGTCCGTCGTGGCCGGTGTGGTGGCCGTGCACGTGATCAAGTGGGGGAGGTCGTCGTCGCAGCTCTCGGTGAGATGGGTTTTGTAGCCGTCCCAGGCGGATCCCCGCTTGACCCCGCAGCGCGCATCCACATCGTGCGGTGAGACGATGCGTGCCGCGCCCGGAGGGCGTTGTTTGTGTCCGCGCCAGCGCACCCCGCGGGCGTCGCGCTGGTACTCCTGGGCCCACACAGTGCGCAGGAGCACGACCGCCTCGAGGTCGGCGAGGTGGGCGGGGGCCGTGGGATCGTCGAGAGAATCGAGGAGTTCATAGCCGTCGCCCCCGACGTTCTCGGCGAACGCGGTGCGCTCGGCCTCGCCCTTGGGCAGCCGGTAGGAGTCAGCGCGCTGCCGGTAGCGCGCGAGCCAGTCCGCGTTGACCGCGTCGGTGCCGGCCAGCCAGGCGGGAGCGGCCACCGCCAGGGCCTCCAGGGCGCAGCGCATGGTCTCGGTGACGAACTCCAGCCGGTTCAGATCACGGATGCAGGCGATGACATGGGTGGAGTCGGTGCGGGCTCGCCCGCCGGCCCGCAGCAGGCCCCGCTCGTTGCACTGCGCGAGGATGGCGTCCAGGATCTGCTGCTCCAGGCCGTGGGCGATCAGCCGGTCGCGGAACTCGCTGAGCACCGAGAAATCGAATCCAGGGTCAGCGAGTTGGAGGCCGAGGGCGTACTTCCAGTCGATCCGGCCGCGCACCGCATCAGCGGCCTGCCGGTCGGTCAGCCGCTCTGCATACTGCAGCACACTCACCAGCGCCAGCATCCCCGGAGACACGGACGGACCACCCCGATGCGCGAACGCCGCCACGAACCGCTCACTTTCAAACACCGCCCCGAACTCGTCCCTGATCCGCATGGCCAGACACCCGCGCGGGAACGCAGCACGGGCGACCCTGACCGTGGACTCAGGCACCGCAGACGCAGGCAACGGACGCATCGACATGATCTCCCCCTCGCCCCCAGGAAACAGACCCGACAACGAGCAGTGTCCAACGCACCCGAAGGTCATTTCAGGCGAACCATCACATCGACCAACAGAGTCCTGAAGGGTGTCAATATTCCGATCAGGCTGCTGAGCTGGGCGTTTCCTGTGGATGATGAGGCGGTCGGGGTGGCGTGGCGTGGTACTCGTTGAGCAGTCCGCCGAGTACCTGCTTGCGCCTGACCGTGGCGGCGGGTAGGGGGATGATGTTCGGATCGTCGTCTGGAGCACGTAGGTCGAGGCTGCGGTGAGCTCGTCCGGAGTTGTAGTGCTCGGTGTACCTGGTGAGGACCGTACGCAGGTGTCGTTCGCCGATGATGAGGAGTCGGTCGGTGCATTCTGCACGGGCTGTGCGTATCCATCGTTCGGCGAACGCGTTGGCCGGGGGCTTTAGGCGGAGTCGGGATGACGGCTGTGCCGTTGCCGGCGAAGACGGCGTCGAATGCAGTGGTGAACTTGCTGTCCCGGTCACGGATGAGGAACCGGAAGTACCCCGCCCTCTCTTCGAGGGCCATGAGCAGGTTGCGGGCGAGTTGGGTGACCCATGCGCCGGTCGGGTGGGCGGTGACGCCCAGGACATGGACGCGCCGAGTGGCAATCTCCATGACGAAGAAGACATAGAGACGCTTGAGGAAGACGGTCTCCACGTGCATGAAGTCACAGGCAAGCAGGGTGTGGGCCTGAGCGCGGAGGAACGAGCGCCAGGTCTGCTGGGAGGCTCGCTGCGGTGCGGGTGGTAGACCGGAGCGGCGCAGAACGCGCCGGACCGTGGCGGCGGCAACCCTATGGCCAAGCCGAAGCAGTTCACCCTGGATCCTGACGTACCCCCAGGTCAGATTCTCCCTTGCCAGGCGCTGGATGAGCGCGACTGTCTCTTCCGGCAACGGTGGTCGGCCGGGCCTGACCGGCGCTTGGCGCCACTTCCAGCGCACCAGACGGCGATGCCAGGCCAGCAGCGTGCCCGGGGTGACCAGCCGATGGCAGCGTAAGGCGGATGGCAGGTGCTGTGTGAGAGCGGAGAGCACGGCACGATCGGCCCATGAGAGCCGCGGGCGCTCGATCTGTCGGCGCAGCACAGCAACCTCATGGCGAAGCATGAGGATCTCAGCGTTGTTCGCGGCTGTCGATCGGCCCAGCAAGAGGAGGCCGCCCAGTAGTCGGCAGAAGATCAGGTAGAGCAGTCGCAGACCCACGATCAGCGATCATGCCCATATTCGGGCCATCGCAAAGCCCCAGGTCAGCCGCCGTACTGCAGTAAGAGGGCTTCTCGAAACCGAGTGCGGGGCTGGTGGTTCCGTACGGGTGTGCTGTTCAGGTGATTGTGGCCGCGTGGGGGCATGAAGGCAGGGCCTCTCGGTAGCACAGAGGGTGTCTACGCCACTGCTCACAGGGAGGCCCTGTTGTCGCAGTTGTATCGGTCTGCTGGCAATGAGTCCATTCCGGACACGCGGAAGTGCGACTGCTTCGCCCACACGTACGGCAACGCCGCGGACAATCCGTCCGGTGGGCACTGCTATCCGACCGACATGAAGGACGCGGAGTGGGACGCGATCGGCGAAATGATCCCGGTACCGGCGTGGGCCGAGGGTCGGGGCGGCCGACCAGAGGAGTACTGCCACCGGGACATACTCGATGCGATCCGGTATGTGGCGGACAACGGCGTGAAGTGGCCTGCGCTGCCTGCGGATTACCCTCCGTGGAAGGCGGTGCACCGGTTCTTCACCCGCTGGCGGAAGCAGGGGCTGATCAGCGAGTTCCACGACCGGCTCCGCGCCGCGATGCGTGAAGCTCAGGGCCGGGATGCGGAGCCGACGGCAGGGGTGATCGACTCACAGTCCGCGAAAGGCACGTCCACGGTCGAGGCCGCGACCAGCGGCTATGACAGCGGGAAGAAGATCAAGGGCCGTAAGCGGCATCTCGTGGTGGACACCCTCGGCCTGATCCTGGCGGTCATGGTCTCCCCCGCCTCGACGGCAGACCGCGACGCCGCCCAGGACCTCCTCTCCCGGGCCACCAGGCGGCATCACCGGCTCAAGCGCGTGTGGGCGGACAGCGGATACACCGGCATGCTGGTGGGCTGGTGCGCGAGGGCCCTGAACCTGATACTGACCGTCATCCGCCGCAGCGACGGCCACAAGGGCTTCGTCGTGCTGCCCAAACGGTGGATCGTAGAGCGGACCTTCGCCTGGCTCACCCGGTCCCGGCGTCTGGCCCGCGACTACGAGCGGCTGCCCGAGTCGTCGGAGGCGATGATCCTGTGGTCGATGACCATGGTCATGACCCGCCGTCTCGGCCGCCGCCGCAGGTGAACCGGCCCGGCACCGGCTCGTGCGCCCATCCCCGAGCAACGAGCCGCTTGAGCTTGCACCGCACGCCCTCCGTCTTCGCCGGAACAACCTCCAGCCCCAACAAGGCAGTGATCTCACGACAGTTCAGCGGCTGGCCGCCAGTGGCACGACATTCGGCCAGCAGGCCCATGACCTGCTGATACTCCGGCGCCAGCACCTCGGCCGACAGCCCCTCCCTCCAGGGAGGAACCACCGACCCGGGCCTCACCGCAGGCGGCGCCGGGACCTCACTCACCTCCGGCGTCTTCCCCGCCTCACCGTCCTGGCTTGCGGGTTCGCTCCCGTCCCACACCTCGCTGACCCGTCTGCGGGCGATCAGCCACTCGTCCCATTCCGACTGCGCCGCCTCCAGCTCGGCCTGCAACTCCTCCACTCGCTTCCGGGCCGCCCGCTCCCGCTCCTCCAGCCGCCCCAGCACCGATGCCATCACGCACCTCCAGCACGCCACTTCCATGGACGCACCGGGCCTACCTCACCCACTACGGCACTATGCCTGACCAGCACGAACCCAGCCCCCACACTCGGTTTCGAGAAGCCCTCTAATGACACCCTTCAGGGCGCACAACGCGGGCCTGCCGATCGTGCTGTCCCAGCGGGAGGACGGCGACCTCGCCTTCCAGCCCGTGGCCGAGGTGGCGGGTCTCCACGACGGCGCGGCCCTCGTGAACATCGAAAAGCCGACCTCCATCTCCTACGCGAACGCCGCCCTCGCCTCGGTCAAGTCAGACCTGCTCCACATCAAGCTGACGATGGAGGCGGGCAGCGCAGCCACGTTCGGCCTCGACGTACTGCGCAGCCCGGGAGACGAGGAACGCACCCGCCTCTTCTACGACACGGCGGCCACGGAGCTCGGAGTGGACCGGACCCGGTCCGGAAACGTCTCCAGCGCCGTGCCGGACCTCGGCATCCAGAAAGGCCCGCTCGCCCTCGTCGACGGCAAGCTGACCCTGGACGTGTTCGTCGACCACTCGATCATCGAGGCGTACGCAAACGCTCACCGTTCCATCACCACCCGGGCGTACCCCTCCCGCACGGACTCCCTCGGCATACAGCTCTTCGGCGAGGGCAGCACCGTCGCGACCTTGACAGTCTGGAAGATGGGAGGCATGGCGGTCTGACACCGGTGTCCGGCCCGGGGCGCTCCGGAGACAGAGCGGCCTTGGCCGGTCAGTGAACCAGCGGTGTGTGGGTGCCGAAGGAACGTTGGTGATAGGTGAGGGGGCTGAGGTTTCCCTGGGTTCCCTCGCCCGGTTCGGCGGTGACGGCGTGGGCCAGCAGGACGGTGTGGTCCCCGGCGGTGACGTAGTCGTCGACCTCGGCAGCGATCCATGCCGCAGAGCCCGGCAGGCGGGGCAGTTCCTGGCTCGGCGACCAGGTCACACCGTCGAACTTGTGCGGTCCTGAGCGGGCGAAGGCCGTGGCGAGGCCGGCCTGGTGCGTGCCCAGGATGTTGAGGCCGAAGCGGCCGGTGCGGCGGATGAGCGCCAGCAGGTCGGAGCGGTTGTCCAGCGACACCAGCACCATGGGAGGTGTCAAGGAGAGCGAGGCGAAGGCGCTGACCGTGGTGCCGTGCGGGCGTCGGCCGTCCATGGCGGTGACCACGGCGACCGGGGAGGCGACCGCGGCCATCGCGTCGCGGAACGCCTGCTCGGTGACCATGCCGGGGGGCTTGATGGTGGGCATTACTGGGCCGGTTTTGTGAGTCGGGGGTCGAGTCCATACTGGTCACGGGCTCCGAGGTGGTCGCGGAGAGAGGGGCCTTCGTAGTCGAGGTGGAACAGGCCGCGTTCCTGGAGGATCGGGACGACATGGTCGACGAAGGCGTCGACTCCGTCGTGGTAGCCGTCGATGGCCAGCGAGAAGCCGTCGCATGCGCCCGCCTCGAACCACTCCTGCATGTGGTCGGCCACGTCGGAGGCGGTGCCGACCACGACCGGGTGGTAGTCGATGACGCCGTGAGCGATCACGTCGCGCACGCTCCAGCCCTCCCGGGCCACTTCAAGGGCGCGGGCGGAGCGCGGGTCGTGCGGGCTGGGGACGGCGTCGGCCAGCTGGCGTGCCGTCAGGGGTTCGTCGATCTGGTCGTAGGTGAGCGGCAGGCCGATCATGGCGCCGAGGTAGCGCACGCGCTGGCGCAGGTCGACGGACTCGTCCAGGAAGCGCCGCCGGTCCAGCGCAGCCCGGCGGGAGGAGGCGATGGTCGGCATGAAGCCGGCGAACATCTTCACCTCGTCCGGGTCGCGTCCGGCCCGCTTGGCGGCGTCGCGCAGGGCCTCACGCTGGGCCCGGCCGTCTTCGATGGTGTACGGGTTGGCGTAGACGCCGTCGGCGTAACGGCCCGCCAGTTCCACGCCGTTGAGGCCGCCGCCCGCCTGGAAGATGACCGGCTGGCCCTGCTCGGACGGCGGGATGGGCAGCGGGCCGCGGGAGGCGACGTGGCGGCCCTGCAGGTTGACCGGCTGGATCTTGTCCATGTCGGCGAAACGCTTTCCGGCAACGTCGAGGACCCAGGCGTCCTTCTCCCAGCTGCCCCACAGGGCCTGCACGATCTGGACGGCCTCGTGGGCGCGCTCGTACTTCTCCGTGCGTTCAGGGATCGGGCGGCCGAAGTTGGCCGCGGCGGTGGGGTCGGAGGTGGTGACCGCGTTCCAGCCGGCCCGCCCGTGGCTGATCACGTCCAGGGCCTTGAACTGGCGGGCGAGGTTGTACGGCTCGTTGAAGGTGGTGGAGGCGGTGGCGACCAGGCCGATCCGCTCGGTTTCGCGTGCGATGGCGGTCATGACCAGCAGCGGGTCGATCGGGAACTGCGGGACCTGCTCTCCGAGGTCCACGTTCAGGACCGGCGTGTCCGCGAAGAACAGCAGCTGGATCTTGCCGCGTTCGGCGGCCTGCGCATAGCGCACGAACTGGTCCATGTCCGTGTAGCTGGACAGGTTCGCTCCCGGCAGGCGCCACGCGCCTGGTTCGGCGCCGTAGCCGCTGGTGAACTGCATGCACAGGAGCATGTGGCGGGTGTTCATGGTCGCTTCTCCGGGCGGGGCGAGGGGGGAATGGGAGTGCAACTGGCGTCTGTCCGAGACAGCAGGCCGAGCAGGGGGTGAGCGAGGGGAACAGGAAGCCGTGGACACCGGAAGCCGCAGGTGGGCGGGCGAGGCTGAGTTGTCGCGGCGCCAGGCCCACTGGCCGAAGCGTCGGAGCGCCACGCCTCGGTCGGCGGTAGCGCGGCTGGCTCCGAGGCCGATCCGACCCGGGGCGTCGGCGTACGCCTCATGCGAGGCGCGTTGCGTGCCCCTGACACGAGCCTTCTCGGCCGATGCCGTGCGCCACTTCGAGACGAGCAACTGGTGGCGCACGGCATGAGCGTGACCCGAGGGGTCAGGCCGCCAGATGTGCTCGCGCCCAGTCCGCGAAGGACGTGAGCGGGATGCCGAGCGCCCGGGCGAACTCGGGGCGGGCGGGGTGGCCGATCTCGTTCTGCCAGTCGTTCGGCACCGCGAAGGGGGACGCCCCCGCGGCGATGGCCTCTTCCGGCGTCATGTCGGGCGCGGTGAGTTCACGGCCGAGCGCGTCCGAGAGGACCTCGGCGATCTGCGCCATCGTGAGCCGCTCACTGGCGAGCTCCAGCTCGACCCGGTCGAAGCGCGCCGGGTTGGCGAAGGCGGCCGCGGCGGCGGCACCGATGTCCTCGACGGCGACGAGGGCGAGTTCGGTGTCCGGCTTCACGCACGTCGCCAGCACGTCGCGCGGGAACATGAAGCCCCCGGGCACGAAGTTCTCCATGAAGACCCCGGGCTTGATCAACGTCCACCGCTCGAAGCCCGCTTCGCGGACGCGGTCCTGGATCGCCGACTTCGCACCGAAGTAGTTCTCCATGGACTTCCAGCGGCCTTCCGCCCAGCCCGGCGCGGACAGCTCAACCCGCCGATCAACCGGATCACACCGGACCGTATCCCCGAGGGACTGGAGCGCCTACGCAAGGGCGGGGTCGTCGGCCGCCTCATCGCCCTGTACGAGGGCTGAGCTCCACGCATGATCTGGATCGACGAGGACTTCAACGCCGACGGCACCACCAGCTGGCCACCTTCCCTGCACGGTACCGGCGGCGAAGACTACTTCAGCCACGGCTGGGGCATGCAGAAGATCAACTACCCCTTCCAGGGCACGATCATCCATGAGGAGGACGTCCCGGGCCTCCAGGTCCACTACCGCTTCCACCTCGCCGACCCGGTCCGCTTCAACGAGCGGATCCGCGTCACCATGGAGCACGGCCACGCCAACCACCTCGCCGACGACTGGTCGACGACGGCGTACTGGTACCAGACCCTCCCCGCCCCGCGGTTCGACATCCTCCCCGTCGGACAACGCCGGCCCCGCAAGGCCGAGGGCCCGGGCGTGAAGGACCTCCCGTCCACCGACCGCACCAAACTCGACCCACTGCGCCGGGCAATGTACGAACAGCGCGACGCACGCATGGCCGAGTTCACCGCTCAGCGCGACAAGTGGTTCGAACGCCGGGCCGTCGAGTCCCGCGAACGCTCCGCCCGCAACAAGCAGTTGGCCGCCGAAGTCCGGGAGAAGTTCCTCCGAGGCCGGCGATGACCGCTCGGCGGCCCCGGCGGTGGCCGCGGGCACCCCGTCCAGGCTCAGGCCTTCTGCGTCGCGGGGCGGGGTGCTCGCCGGATCCGCGGACGATCAACCGGGTGGGGACGGTGATGGCGTGGGTGCAGTCGCCGTCGAGGCGTGCCAGGGCGGTGCATTTGAGCAGAGTCCCGATGGCGGTAGCGGAATCAGGGGTGGACGAGACCGATGTCCGTGAGCGTGGACTCGGCGCTCGCGTCGGCCGCGTACCGCATGGTGTACGGCCGCAGGTTCCAGGCCTCTGCCGTGTATCCGAGGCCACCCTCGCCTCCGGCACGGGCCTCGATCCGCCAGGGGGTGCCGCCGGTGGGGTAGAACCGCAGTGTCAGCGTCCGGCCCGACGGCAGGTAGAGCTCGGCGACGGAGCGGTCGACTGCCAGGTGCAGTTCGACCGGGGCACCGGAGGCCGCCTTCGCCTCGGGGCAGGGGACGCGGTACGTTCCGCCGTGTGCACGCGGGTCGAGGGAGGCGTGGTCGCGGTCCACGACGAGCTCACCTGCGGCGGGATCGACCCTGATGTCGAGGTACTCGGCGGCGTCAGCAGAGGTCACCAGCCGTAGTCCGCCTGCCGTCCTGGCGGCGCGGGGCTCCAGACGGGCCGTCAGGTCGAAGCTGGGGCCTACCGTCCCCAGTACGGCCGTTCCGGAGGTCTCACCAGAAGCGGTCACCGCGCGCTCGTCGCGCAGCGCGAGGAGTTCCGCGGCCGGTCGCTGTCGTACGGAGCCGTCCTCGGCGAGTGTCACCTCGCGCGGCATGGTCAGCAGCCCGGCCCAGCCGGCCTCACGTACCCACTCCGGATCGCGGGCCTCCCACGACCAGCCCCACAGCAGCCACCGGCCGTCGGGGGCGGGCAGGAGCGCGGGAGCGTAGAAGTCGGGGCCGTGGTCGAGCAGGGTGGGGGCGTCGGCGAGGAAGCGGCCGGCCTGCTCGCGCCCGGGGTAGACGACGGTCCGGCGTGGTCCGTGCTCCGGGTCCCAGGCGCTGACGATCAGGGCGCCGCGTCCGTCCGCGTGCAGGTACTGGGGGCACTCCCAGCCCAGCCCGGTGTCGGCGCCCGGCGCCACCGGCTGCGGGTCCTGGTCCAGGAACGGGCCCCGGTACTCCCAGTGCTCCAGGTCTGCGGACTCGTACAGCAGTGCCGCCCCCCGGCCGTCCTCCAGGGCGGAGCCGACCAGCATGCGCCAGGGGCCGGCCTCGCGCCATACGTACGGGTCGCGGTACATGGTCGCGCCCTTGGGTGGATCGGGTATCAGCAGGGTGCCGCGCGGTGTCCAGGTGACACCGTTGTCGCGGGACTCGGCAGTGGTGACCGGCTGTGCCCAGCGGTCGGCGCGGAAGGCCGAGTAGAAGGCGAGCATGCGGTCGCCGTCGGAGACGGCGTTGCCGGAGAAGCAGCCGTCGGCGTCCTCTCCGCCCGGCGTGGGGGTCAGTGCGAGGGGGAGTTCCTCCCAGCTCAGCAGGTCGGGGCTGCGGAAGTGGCCCCAGTGCATGTTCGCGTGCTCGGGTCCGTACGGGTTGTGCTGGAAGCACACGTGGTAGTGGCCGTTGTGGAAGGCCAGCCCGTTGGGGTCGTTGATCCAGTTGCGGGGCGGGCGCAGGTGCGCGACGGGCAGGTGGGGATCGGCGGGCATGACGGACACGCAGGGGGTCCTTTCGGTGTGTGGGGGTCGGAGGAGCGCGGTCAGCCCTTGACGCCGGTGGAGGCGATGCTGTTGACGAACGACCGTTGGAAGGCCACGAAGAGGGCCAGGATCGGCACGGTGATCATGGAGGAGTACGCCATGATCTGGCCCCAGCCCACGTTCAGCTGGAAGAAGTAGGAGATGCCCACCATCACCGGCCGCAGCTCCTCGCTCTGCACGACCATCAGCGGCCACAGGTAGGAGTTCCAGGCGGGCAGGAAGGTCAGGATGGCGACGGTGGCGACGGCCGGTCCGGACAGCGGCATGACGATGCGGCGGTAGATGGTGAACCAGCCGGCGCCGTCCACGATGGCCGCCTCGTCCAGTTCCTTGGGGATGCTCTGGAAGTACTGGTGGAAGAAGAAGATCGAGAAAGCGTTGGCGACGAACGGCACGATCTGGACCTGGTAGGTGTCCATCCAGCCGGTGGTCCACTCCAGGTGGAAGCCGTTGACGCGGAGCAGCGGCAGGTGGTTGACCCACCACACCAGCGGCAGAGCGAAGGTCTCGAAGGGCACGATGAGGGTGGCGATGACGGCGGTCAGGACGAGTTTCCTGCCGGGCCAGCGCATCCGTGACAGGGCGAAGGCGGCCAGGCTGTTGACGACGATGCCGAGTACCACGGTGATCGACGAGATCAGCACGGAGTTCAGCAGGAACCGTGCCGCCGGGACGCGCTCGAACACGCCGGTGTAGTTGTCCAGCGACAGGGCACCGACCGGCAGGAAAGCGCGCAGGGAGCCGAGGTCGCCGAAGATCTGGTCGTCCGATTTGAACGACGAGACCAGCATGAAGACGAGCGGGAGCGCGAAGATCAGGGCGAGGACGACACGGCCGGCGTGACCGCTGAGGTGCTTGAGGAAGGAGGTCATGTCAGTCCCTCTCGCGGGTCAGGAAACGCTGGACGAGGGACACGGTCAGCACGAGCACGAAGAAGACGAGCGAGATCGCCGCGGCGTACGCGGTCTGCTGCTGGTCGTAGCCGGTGTGCACGGCCTGGTAGACGACGGTGGTGGTGGAGTCGAGCGGGCCACCCTGTGTCATCACCCTGATCTGCGTGAACAGGCTGAACGCCGCGATGGTGATGGTGACCAGGACGAACGTGCGGGTGGCGCGCAGTCCGGGCCAGGTGACGTGGCGGAAGCGGTGCCAGCGGGTGGCGCCGTCCAGGTCGGCGGCCTCGTACAGCTCGGCGGGGATGGTCTGCAGGCCGGCCAGCCAGATGATCATGTGGAAGCCGACGCCCTGCCACACCGACATCAGGATGATGGCGGGCATGGCGGTGGCCGGGTCGCCCAGCCAGTCCGGGCCGTGGACGTGTCCAAGGGTGAGTGCCGAGATCACGTGGTTGACCAGGCCGTCCTTCCGGTAGAGGAAGGTCCACAGGAGGGATATGACGACCATCGAGGTGACGACCGGCAGGAAGTAGACGGTGCGGAAGAAGTTGACGCCGCGCACCTTCGCGTTGACCAGCAGCGCCAGCACCAGGGCGAGCCCTGCCTGGAGCGGGACGACGACGGCGGCGAAGTACGCAGTGTTGCGCAGGGACTTGTAGAAGACCGGGTCTTCGAAGAGCAGGGTGAAGTTCCGCAGGCCCACGAAGCGGGCCGGGGTGGGTGAGATGAGCCGTGCGTCGGTGAACGCCAGGGCGAAGGCGAGGGCGACCGGTACGACGAGGAAGACGATCAGCAGCACGACGGCCGGGGCGGCCATGCCGAGGGCGGTGAGGCTCTCACGGCGGCGGGCGCTGCTCGTTCGGGTTCGCCGGACCGGACGCAGCCGCTCAAGGGCTGCGATCATGGTGGTCACGGTAGCTCCAGGAGGAGCCGGCCCGGTTCGGGCGCGCGGGAAGGCGCGGTCAGGGCCCGAACCGGACCGGGGCAGGGTGGGGTGGGTCAGCCGGCGGAGTAGTTGTTCATCTTCAGGTTGTTGTCGATGTCCTTCACGGCCTGGCCGAGAGCGTTCTTGGGGTCGGCGCCGGCCAGGATGTCCTTGGCCGCCTTCTCGAATTCGGTGGAGATGTACGGGTAGGCCGGGGTGACCGGGCGCACTTCCGCGTACTCGCGTGCGAACTGGACGAGCGCGTTGAACTTGCCGCCCGGCTGGTAGCCCTCGACCTGCTTCGCAGCGGCGTCGGTGGCCGGGATGGTGCCGGTGGTCTTGGCGTAGTCGACGAAGTACTTGGTCTGGCGGGAGAACTTCAGCCACGCCTGCGCGCCGGCCTTGTTGGAGCACGTGGCACTCATGGCCCACTGCCAGGAGGCGCCGCCGATCTTGGGCCCGTGACCGAAGTCGACCGGCGGGATGATCGCCAGGTCCTCGCCGAGCTTCTCGGCGTTCTTGGCCGCGTTCCAGCTGCCGTCCCACTGGATGGCACTCTTGCCGGCCAGGAAGTCCTTGTTCGGATCGGCTCCCGACTTCTTCGCCATGTAGCCCTTGGTCACCAGCGAGCGGAACCAGGTCGCCCACTCCACGGAGCTCTTGCCGTCGAGGCTGCCCGAGGCGGTCTTGTAGCCGTCGCGGTTGATCAGGTCGCCGCCGAAGCTCTGCAGCTGCGGGGAGTAGGCATACGGCCACCACTCGCCGCTGCCGCCGGTGCCCATCTCCAGCGGGTACGGGAACTTCCCGTTCTTCTTCAGCTTGGCCAGCGCGGAATCGAACTCGCTCTTCGTCCAGGGCTTGTCGATGGTCGGGACGCGGATGTCGTACTTGTCCAGCACCGACTTGCGGGCGAAGAAGGTCAGGGCGACGTCGTAGAAGCCGAACGAGTAGAGCTTGCCCTTGTAACGGCCGACGGTGCTGGCCAGCTGGTCGGACAGAGGTACCCCGCTGCCGGAGACGTCGATCGGGGACAGATAGCCGCCCCAGGCCCAGTTCGCCACGTTGGGGCCGTCCACGTCGAGCAGGCAGGGCAGCTTGCGGGCCGAGGCGGCGGCCACGACGGAGTTGTTGTAGTCGCTCTGCGGGAACGCCTGGAGCTTGACCTTGTACTTGCTCTGCGAGGCGTTGAAGTCCTTGATGATCTTCTTGACGACGTCGAGCTCGGCCGAGTTGCCGGCGTTGTGCGTCCACAGGGTCAGCGTGTTGCCACTGGCTCCTGACGTGCTGCCGCCGCTCCCGGAAGCGCATCCGGCGACCAGCGCGGTCGCCGCCGCGACGGCTACACTCGCACCAGCGAGGCGCCTGGTTCTGAACACCACGAGGTTCCTCCATCTCACTGAGACGGGTCTTGCCGGACCCGCCTTGGCGACCGGTTGCGACGGTCGCTGTTCTTGGTGGTCGTCCCGCCGCCCGGGAGTCTCAGGTCCCGGGCGGCGGGACAACTGTTTTCGGGTGCCCGGGATCAGCCCTCTGCGGGAGCGCCGATGGAGGCACGTTCCCGCAGCGGCATGGGCACACGGTGGACGGCTGCTTCGAGCGGCCCTTCGCCGAGGATCAGCTCCACGGCGAGGTGGCCGAGTTGGTAGTGCGGCAGTTTCAGCGTGGTGAGCGCCGGGCGCAGTACGGACGCGATGTCCTGGTCGTCGAAGGAGATCACCGACACGTCGCCGGGCACCGACAGACCCGCCTCGCCGAGCGCCTGGTAGGCGCCGAAGGAGACCCGGTCGGTCAGACACACCAGCGCCCGGGGACGGTGGCCCGCCGCAAGCAGCGCGGAGACCTCCCGGTAGCCGTCCTGCGTATCCCAGTCGCACTCGATGAGACCGTCCAGGCGTGCGCCGCCCGCTCGCAGGACGTCCTCCAGGCCGCGCATGCGCTCGTTGCCGGCGATGATCCCCTCAGGTGTGGCCGGGATGGCCTGGTGGCCGCCGATCGCCCAGATGCCCTCGGTGTGGCCGGCCGCGAGCAGGGCTCGGGCCGCGTCGCGGCCGGCCTCGAGCTCGTCCGGGACGACGGACGGCGCGTCGAAGCCGGGGGCCAGGCAGTTCAGCAGCACCACCCGGCGCCCGAACAGCTCCTTGGGCGGAGTCACGTACCGGGTGAACATGGACGCGTAGATCACCGCGTCGACCTGGCGGTCCAGCAGTGCGTGGACCAGCGACGACTCGGCGGCGCGGTCGCCACCCGCCTCCGTGATGAACAGCAGGTGGTCCCGCTCCCGGGCGGCCTCCAGAGCGCCGCGGATCACGTCGCCCGCGAACGGCGTCGTGGTGATCCGGTCCGACACGAACCCGATGGTCTGTGTCGACTTCGTCCGCAGGCTGCGCGCGGTGACGTTGGGGCGGTAGCCCAGCTCCTGCGCGGCGTCCAGCACCTTCTGGCGGGAGGCGTCGGAGATGCGCATGTCGGTGCGGCCGGCCAGGGCGAACGACGCGGTCGTCGGCGAGACGCCCGCCTTGCGGGCGACATCGGCCATGGTCACACGACGTTCAGACATCAGCTGCCCAGCTCCGTTGTTAAATCGGATTAGCAAGTTGCGACGAGACTGATACGCAGGTTCCCTGATGTCAACACTCCGGATATATCGAATAAGAAACAGTGGCGATATGCTCCTTTTGCGAGGGGCTTCAGGTAACGCCAAGGTAAATCGGTATGCATTAGCTCTTGCGTTAGCAGGAGCGGCACGCGAACGATGCCGAGCCACCCGCTTAAACCGATTTGGCAGAGCGTCAGGCCTGCCGCGCCACCCAGGAGCCAGCCATGAGGAGAAGAACAGCCCTCAGTGTCGTGTCCGCCGCCATCGGCGGCGCCGTCGTCCCACTCTCGTTCGCTCCCGTTCCCGCCGCCGCCAAGGAACGGCGCCACCCTCAAAGCGCCACCTCCCGCTGGGACTTCGACGAGCGCGCTGGCACAGTCACCCGTGAGGCGGTCTCCGGCTCCGCCGACCCCATCGGCTACGTCTTCACCGACGCCCGCTACAAGCCCGACAGCGATCCCGTACGGCGCCGCGGGGTGCGCGGCCGGGCGCTGTACTTCGACGGCTACTCCACCGTCGTCACCGCCGAGAGCCCCGGCAAGCTCGACCCCGCCGACGGCATGACCCTTGACGTGTGGATCGCGCCGTACGCGTACGAGCACGGCATCGACGGCAAGCCCCAGGCGCTGGTCAACCAGCACGACCCGGACGCGAAGAGCGGATTCCTGCTCGGGCTGCGCCGCTTCGGGCAGATCGTCTTCCAACTCGGCTTCGGAACGGACGTGATCGAGGTCAAGGGAGCCGCGGACAAGCCGGCCGCCAAGGGCAGGTGGACGCATGTCGCGGCCACCCATGACCCGGCCGCCCGACAGTTGCGCGTCTACCGTGACGGCCGTCTGATCGGCACCGCCGGCACCCCGGACAAGGCCCCCGTGCCGGCCCTGGGCGAACCGCTGCTCATCGGTCGGCACAACCGGTCCACGCTGCTGAACGGCGAGTTCCACGCCAACATGTACATCGGGCTGATGGACAGCCTCGTGATCCGCCCGGGCACCCTGGACGATACGACGGCGCAGCAAGAACACGCCGACACGATCGCGGCTCTTCCCGGCGGTCGCGTGCCCCGGCCGGACCTGGTCCAGCAGCGGGCCTGTTACGACGGCGACCGGCACCGCCCCCAGTTCCACCTGCTGCCGCCCTGGCACTGGATGAACGAGCCGCACGCGCCCGTGTACTTCAAGGGCAAGTACCACATCTTCTACCAGCACGATCCGTTCGGCCCCTACTGGGGTCAGATCCACTGGGGGCACGCGGTCAGCACCGACATGGTGCACTGGCGGGACCTTCCCATAGCCCTCGCGCCCGCCGCGGACTCGATCGCGCCGGACGGCTGCTGGTCGGGCTCGGCATACGTCGACGGCGACCGAGGGCCGGTGCTCTTCTTCACTGGAGGCGACGACCGGCTGCCCTACCGCCAGCGCACCGGGCTCGCCGTCTCCGACTACCCGACCGACGGCGACACGGACCTGCCCACGTGGACGATGAAGTCCGAGCCGGTCACCGAAGCCCCCGCAGGTCTCCCGGCCGGCCCCGGCACCGCGTGGGCGGAGAACTTCCGCGACCCCTTCGTCTGGGAGGAGGACGGCGTCTGGTACCAGCTGACCGGCAGCGGAATCGTCGACTACGACGGCACGCAGGTCACCAAGAAATACGGCGGTACCGCGCTCGTCCATACCGCCCGCAGGCCCGAAGGCCCCTGGACGTACCGCGGCCCGCTGCACTGGAACGATCTCGCCACGATGGCCGAGCCCGGCGAGGTGTGGGAGTTGCCGGTTCTCCTCCCGCTCCCCGGCCCCAAGGGGCAGCGCAGCGGCAAACACATCCTGCTGGTGAGCCCCTGGTGGGAGGCGTTCAACCCGAACGCCGTCAAGCACACGTACTACTGGATCGGCACCTTCGACAAACGCGAGTGCCGCTTCGTGCCCGACCACGAAAAGCCCCGCGAGTTCGACTTCGGCGAGCACTTCACCGGCCCGTCAGGCTTCGTCACCCCCGACGGCCGCTCCGTGCTCTTCAGCATCACCCAGGACCGCCGCAGCGAACAGCAGCACGCCCAGGCCGGCTGGGCACACAACGCCGGGATGCCCGTCAGCGTGTCTCTGCGCCAGGACGGAACCCTCGGTGTCGAACCGATCGCCGAGGCGGCCGGCCTGCGGGGCCGGAGACTTGTCACGATCCGCCAGGTCTCGGTGGAGGAAGCGAACCGCAGGCTCGCCGACGTCTCCGGCGACATGCTGGACATCGAGGCCGTCATCGAGCCGCGCGACGCGACGACCATCACTCTGGCCATCCGGGCCAGCGCCGACGGAAGCGAGGAGACACTGCTCTCCTACGACACGACCAAGCGGCGTTTCTCCATCGACCGCAGCAACTCCAGCCTCGACCCGGATGTACGCAAGGGCGTCCATGGGGGGACCGTGGAACTCGACCGGGGGCGCCTGAGGTTGAGGGTCCTGCTCGACCGCTCGATGCTCGAGGCGTACGTCAACGGGGCCAACAGCCTCACCAGCCGCGTCTACCCCACCAGAAAAGACGCCACCAGCCTACGGCTGACCGCCGAGGGAGGTGCCGCCCGAGTCCTGGAGCTGGACGTCTGGCGAATGAACGGCGCCTACGACACACCGGTCGCCCCCGCCGCATATGATCCACCGCGCCCGACGGACGTCGATGCCCTTCCCAACCACGACTTCGCCACCGGGGACCTCACCGGGTGGACCGTCGTTTCGGGCACCACCTTCAGCAACGCCAACGTGACCACCAGCACCGACTGGGGCTGGGGCGGACCTTTCTATCAGGCCGAGACGGAGGACGACCCAGCCGGCCACCACCTGTGGGGCTTCAACCCGAACGCGGGCGGCGACGACGCCACCGGGGTGCTCCGCTCCACCACCGTGGTCCTCGGCGGAGACGGCATGATCGATCTCCTTGTAGCCGGCGGCAACGACCCCGACCGGCTCTACGCGGCGGTCGTCCGCACCAGCGACGGCAAGGTGCTGGCCAAGGCAACCGGTCGCGGCGTCGAGCAGTACCGCCGGGTCGTCTTCGACCTGTCCGCCCACATCGGTGAGCGGATATACGTCGAGGTCGTCGACCAGGCAACGGGCGGCTGGGGCCACATCAGCGTCGGCGACGTCAACCTGCCCGTCCGCAAGTAGTAACGACTGCCACCGTAGCCGGACGACGCACGCCGGGCTCACAGGGCAATGACCGCGGTCCCCAGCGATGAGCAGGCGCGTATGCAAGGATCTTTGCGGCCCCGCCCAAAGCCGAGGCCGCTCAGCCTGCCGAACCCTGTGGTCTGCAGGAGCCAGCCTGTGCCGCTCGCGCTACGGTCCCCCAGCCGGTACTCAACACCGGAACCGCGCCTCAGGCACCGTCAACCTGTACGACTCCGTCGCCCGATTCGCATTGAGGCCCGATTCGATCATCACCTGCGCGTTCATCGTCATCGACCTACCGGTTTCGCCTGGTGGACCGAATCGGGCGACAGAGTCGCACAGGTTGGTGCCGCCGTCCTCGAAGTCGGCGTCGACGAAGCCGTGTTTCTTCAGCTCGTTGCGATAGCTCGGAAAGCCGAGATAGAAGTGGGCGTAGTCGCGGGCGATCGCACGGGCCCGGTCAGGATCGGTACCGAGGACGACCGCCTGCTCGCTCCGGTCCCAGCACGGCCCTGGCAGCTGCCGTGTGCTCCGGGACCACGAAATAGGGGTGAGCGCCCGCGCTTCGTCGACCTGCCAAACTCGAGCATTTTCCAAGTTGGCCGGGCTGCTCGACCAGGCCAGGCCCCCGTTCGGGCACCTCGTCATCGCGCCGGTCGCCATCCAGGCGCTGCCCGGACACGAGATCACCGCCCTGCAGACCCAGGGCCTCGACCTCTCCCGCGGCCCCCTCGAAGCGCGCCGTGGTCTCCTGCTGCACACGCTCTACCACAAGCAACTCAGCCACCAGCTCGCCGCCGACTGGATGACCCACCGCCACCACCGGTGCCCCACCTTGACCAACCCCCACCTGCTAATTAGCCAGAAGAGCGCAGTCAACCCCGACCGCCCAGCCGTCAACATCGGCACGCTCCGCAATGTCCTGCCCAAGGGCCTGACGCTGGACGGGCTACGCCAAGACCGCAGCCTCAACTAGGCCCATGATCCGGGGCGGCTGCGAATTCCGACTGGGCCTCCGGCAGGCCAGGTAGCGCTCGGCGTTCAGGGCCGCGACCGCGCCATTTCCGGCGGCGTGAGGGACTGCGGCTCAGGCAGACGCCAGCTTCCGGATCCGCGGATGGTTCTCCAGCGCCCACCGCACGGTCTTCGGCGGGCGCCCGAGCAGGGTCTCCAGCTGGTCGGTGACGCCGCGGTACCCCCCGCCGCCCATCAGCCGGGTCAGGGTCTTCAGGTGCTCCGCAATATGCGGAAACGCGGCCATGGCGCTGTCCACGTAGGTCTCGTTCCAGGTTTCGACCTCTACGGGAACATAGACGACCTGGCGTCCCAGCGCGGCCCCGAAGTCCTCCGCGAACCCGTGCATGTCCTTCAGTTCCGGACCGGTGAGATCGTAGGACTTCGAGATGTGCGGCGCCGGGTCGACCAGGATCTTCACGCACAGCTCCGCCACGTCGTAACCCGCGATGGGCGCGAGCCGGTGGTGGCCGAAGGGCAGGCGCAGTTCACCGTTGCTCAGCGGGCCCAGCGCCAGCCAGGTCAGGAGGGGGTTCTCGACGAACATGGCCGCCCGCACGTTGACGGTCGGGAGGCCGGACCACTCCAGCACCTGCTCGGCGACCCAGTGAGCCCGTTGCTGCGGCGACCACTGCGTGACGAGTCCACCGAGCCATGAACGCCGCTCCTCCTCTGGCGCTGTCATCTTCTCGAACGTCATGAAGGACTGTTCGTACTCGGAAATGTTGACGAAGACCTCGATGTCGCCCTGAGCCCGCGCCGCCGCGGCCATCAGGCTGACGGCGTCGGTGTAGTACGGCGACAGGCTCATGCTGAAGTAGATGCGGCGGCAGCCCTTCAACGCGGCGGTCACGTCGGCGATGTTGAGCAGGTCACCGACGAAGACCTCGGCCCCTGCCTGGCGGAGTGAGTGCGCGCGTTCGTCGTCCTGGCGCACGAACGCGCGCACCGGATGCCCTTGTTCAACCAGCATGTCGACCATCGTTCGGCTCACACCACCGATTTCGCCGGCGGCACCGGTGATCAGGATAGGGTTGCGCTCTGGCATCAGTGTGTCCTCTGTCTGGTTGGGGTGGGTCAGCTATTCACAAAGCCCAGGGTGTGGTCGGCGACCTCTTGGGCTGCTCAGGTGCAGGAAGTGTCCTGCACGAGGGTACGAAGGTCCGCTCGAAACCGTTCTTGAACGTGGCGTCCATGCCGCGGTAGTAGACCAGGGTCTCGGTGCGTAGAGTCATCGGAGCACCGAGCCATCGATGCGGGCGAGGAAGTCGAGGAGTGCGGCGTTGACCTCGGCGGGACGCTCCTGCTGTGTCCAGTGCCCGCATCCCGGTAGGACCACCGGGTCGTGCAGTCGTGGCGCGAGAGCGCTCAGCATGTTGCCCGACCCGCCCTGACCACGCAAAAGAGCGCTCAGCGGGCTGCCCTCCTCCGGGCCACGCAATGCGGTGACCATGTCACGGTCTCCCACCACGTACAGCGCGGGGACGTCGATCCCACGCCCCCGGAAAGGCGCGAGCAGTTCGTTGTTGCGTTCGATGTTCCGGTACCAGTTGAAGGCTCCAGTGAAGGCCTGCTCGCCGTGCAGGGCGAAGTCCTCGGCGTATACCTGGATGTCCTCCTCCGTCAGCCAGGCCGGGAGAGCGGGCGACTCCGGCATGGTGTCCAGGAGGCCCAGTCCGTCGGGTATGACCAACGGGCGGGGTTCCTTGCCGAGCGGGTTGTCGCCCGAGGCACCGACCAGGAGGCGGCGGAAGGAGTCCGGGATGTCCTTGGCGAGCTCTGCGTCAGCGACTCCCAACTGCTGGAAGTAGACCTGGTAGAAGCCCTCGCCGTACTGGGTGCGGGTGATCGAGGGCGGGACCATCCCGCCGGGCAGAATGGGCGGAATGCTGAGCCCGGCCACCGCGCGGACCTTGTCCGGGCGCAGCATCGCCGCGGTCCAGGCAACGGGTGCGCCCCAGTCGTGACCCACGATGACCGCCTGCTCCTCCCCGAGCTCCTCGATGAGGGCGATCATGTCGCCGACGAGGTGGAGCAGCGTGTACGAGGTGACGTCCGGCGGCTGCTCGCTGCGAGCGTAGCCGCGCTGGTCCGGGGCAACGACCCGGTACCCGGCCGCCGCCAGCGCCCCGAACTGGTGACGCCAGGAGTACCAGCTCTCCGGCCAGCCGTGCAGCAGCAGGACCAGCGGCCCCTGCCCCTGCTCGGCGATGTGCAGCCTGACCCCGTTCACGTCGACGAAGCGGTGGGTGAGCGAACCTTCCACAAGGATTTCCTTTGAATCGGTAAGTGCGTGCTACTGGTTCAACTGCGCGTACATGACTTCCAGATCAGCAGCCAGTTGCAACTTGACCCAGCGGGTGGTGTCGTCGGCCAGCACCTCGTGTGCCCCCGCCTCGATCCCGTCGAGCGCGGCCACGGCGACGTCGCGGGGATCGGCCTTGGGCGCGTCGATACCCGACGTCATGTCCGTGTTCACATAGGCCACGTGGAGCCCGGTCACCGCAATGCCGCGCGGCTGCAACTCCAGGCGCAAAGAATTGGTCTGCGACCACAGGGCGGCCTTGGATGCGCTGTAGGGCGTGCCGTCAGCCAGCCAGGACAGGGCGGAGTGGACGTTGAGGATGTGGCCCCCGCCGTTGCGCTCGATGATCGGAACGAAAGCCCGGGTGACCAGCAGCGGCCCGTAGAAGTTGGTCTCCAGGTCCCGGCGCACGTCCTCCATCGCGGAGTCGAGGTACGAAGCGCCGACCGAGGCGCCGGCGTTGTTGATCAGGATGGTGACGTCCTGGGCCTGCTTGGCGGCTGCCGCCACGGACACCGGGTCGGTGACCTCGAGCGCCACCGGAACGGCATGGGAGTGCTTCACCGTGCGCGGGTCACGGGCCGTGGCGTAGACCTTGCCGGCACCGCGCGCGTAGAGCTCCTCGACCAGCTCCTTGCCGATACCGCGGCCGCCTCCGGTGACGAAGACGGTGGCGCCCTTGACTGCCGTCACGACTGCCTCCAGAAGTAGAAACCGATCGGTTTCCTCTACCGTAAACCGATCGGTTTCGCCATGCAAGTCAGTCGAGCCTCGCCTTCGAACCACCGGCGCTATCTGGGTTTGAGAACTGATCCAAGGAGGTCAGAGCACCACCGCACGCGACGCCGATCGGCAACCGCCGGATCCAGAGCGCCGCGAGCCCGCCAGCACTGATCGGCAAGGCCTGGCTGCGGTCCAGGCGAGGGTCGAATTGACCGGATGCCGCCTCCGTTTTATGCTCAACTTCGCGCGGAGTCAGCCTCCGTTTTTTCGGTGTCGCAGGATCGTATGAGGCAGGAGGACATATGAGCGCCAGGGGACAGCAGGGGCGCAGGCCCCGTGCGGACGTCCAGCGCAACCGTGCGGCCCTCCTGGAAGCGGCGCAGCGTCACTTCCTGAGGTATGGCGTCAGCGCCTCCCTGGAGGCAGTGGCCAAGGAGGCGGGTGTAGGGCCTGCCACGCTGTACCGGCACTTCCCCACCCGGGAGGCGCTGCTGGCAGCCGTGTTGCAGACGCGCTCCGAGGAACTGGTGGCCCGCCGGGCGGACATCGCTCAGCTCGGCGACGCCTCCGAGGCGCTGCGGCAGTGGCTGCGGGCCATGGAGGAGTACTTCAGCGCCTTCAGCGGACTGCCGGAACCGCTCATGGCCGCGGCCAGGGAGCAGGAACCAGGCAACCCGCTCACCCTGCCCTGCGACACCCTCATCGCCACCACAGACGAGTACGTGCGGGCCGCGCAGCTCTCGGGGCAAGCGCGCCCGTCGGTGGAGGGGTACGACCTGTTCCTCGCGGCCGTTTCCGTTGCCTGGATCAGAGGCACCGGCGCCACCGACGAGGAGTCGCTCGACCGTCTCCGCGCACTCATCGAAAGCGGATACCGCGACCGGGACAACGAGGAGTAGACCACCAGCCGCTCACCTCACAGCGGGCTGCCGGAACACCCCTGGAGCCGCCGGGAAGTCCCGGCGGCGGCGTTCCCCCGCACAGTCATCACACTTCGGCGTCGCCCCCGGGGTGGCGTAACTTCGAGAGGGGCAAATCTTGAGAATTGGTGTTATAGGTACGGGAGTGATCGGGAAGACGTTGACGCGCACGTTCAGCGCAGGCGGACACGACGTTCAGGTGGAGAACTCCCGGGGCCTTGCAGACCAAGGGCGTTCCGGCGGGAACCCCCGGGCGCATTGCGCTCCCGGTCGCCGCCGACTCCGATGAGGCACGGCGCGTGGGCATGCGCCTGGTGGACGAAAGTGGCTTCGATCCCTTCGATGCCGGGGTGCTGGCCGACTCCTGGCGCCAGCAGCCGATGACGCCCGCCTACTGCACCGAGCTGAGCCTTGAGGACCTGGTACCGGCCCTGGAGGCGGCCGAGCGGACCAAGGCCCCGCTCAGCCGTGACCGCATGATGGAGCGCTTCGCCGCCTTTACAACCGCGCCCACGCTGGAGGAGGTCGTCGAGCTCAACCGCTCCGTCCACCGCTGACACACCCGGCGCTGCCACCCCTTGCCACAACTAACCCCATGAGGCACAGCCGCGATCACGCGAACTGAGCCCACTTGAGAGAAATGGTTTTGCCCACCACGGCTTCGCTCTTCACCGACCTCGTGCGGTCCCGGCGCTCCGTTCGGAAGTTCCTGCCCGCCCCGCTGTCCCCGGCGGACATCCGCGGCGTGCTGGAAGATGCCCAAACTGCCCCGTCGAACTGCAACACCCAGCCGTGGACGGTGCATGTCGTCTCGGGCGCGGCGCGGGACGCCCTGAGCAAGGGACTGCTCCAGGCCGATGAGGAGGGGCGTTTCTCCTACGATTTCACCTTCGACTACGCCGACTTCGGCGAGGGCGCCTACCTCGACCGGGCGCACAACCATGCCGCGACCCTCTACCAGGCTCTGGAGATACCCCGCTCGGACCGGGTAGCCAGGAAAGCAGCGGCCCGCGAGAACCTGAATTTTTTCGGCGCACCCCATGTCGCCTTTCTCTTCACGCCGGCGTTCGGCGACGGGGTGCGGGCAGCCGGTGACATCGGCATGTATGCGCAGAACTTCCTGCTCTCGCTGACGGCCCGGGGACTCGACGGCATTCCGCAGACCATGCTCGGGTTCTACGCCGACACCGTCCGCGAGTTCCTGGGCGTTCCCGAGGAGCTCAAGCTCCTGTTCGGCATCTCCTTCGGCACAGCCGACCCGGCCGCACCAGCGAACAGCTTCCGCATGGGACGAGTCCCGCTTGAGCAGAGCGTTGTCCTGCACGAGACCCCCGGAGTCCTCGACGAGCAGTAGTTCCTCCACCGGCAAGGGACACTGGCAAGTAAGCCGGGGCCGACGCCCGGCCGGCTGGCCGAGGCGTCCACCGCTGGGGCTGTCGTGCGGGCAACAGCCCCCGACACCACCCATGAGTAGCGCAGGCCCCCAGAGCATGCGTCCCTCAGCTACGCGCCTGGGCCGCAGTCCAGGGGTGAACTCCTGCTGGTGATGGCCAAGTGACCGAAAGCGCCGGCACCGACACAGGGGGAGGACCCGACCGCATGACCGCAAGGGGGAGCCGCAGCACCGACGCCGCCACCGAGGCCCGGTGACCGGCGAGAACGGCCCGCGCTGTTCCGCGAATGCGCCCAGCCCAGCAGGAAACCGATCGGTGTACGCTGCGTCGGCATGGACATCGAACGAACACCTGACGAGCGCTTCGACGGCCTCGCCCATTGGCCGTATAAGCCTCGGTACGCCACGGTCGGTGAGGGCCTGCGCATGCACTACATCGACGAGGGGCCGCCCGACGGCCCGGTCGTGGTCCTCGCTCATGGTGAGCCGACCTGGGGCTATCTCTACCGCAAGATGATCCCCGGCTTGGTGGCATCCGGCCGACGTGTCCTGGTTCCCGACCTGATTGGATTCGGCCGCTCCGACAAGCCGGTCGACCCGGCCGCGTACACCTACGAGTCTCACGTCGCCTGGACCGGTGCCTGGCTGGACCAGCTCGATCTCGCGGACATCACCCTGTTCGGTCAGGACTGGGGTGGGTTCATCTTCCTTGTGCACGTCGGGCTCACACCCGACCGGTTTGCGGCCGTGGTCGCCGCCAACACCGGCCTGGCCGCCCCGGACGTCATGGCCGCGTTCACCCCGGAGCAGTTCGCGCCTGCAGCCAGCGCATTCCTGCACTGGCGGGAGCAGTCCGAGTCGCCCAACCTGACCGCCTCGTGGGCCGTCGGCAGCCCCGACAGCGCCCTCAACCAGACGGCCCACGTCCTCACCGAGGAGGACGCGGCTGCCTGCGACGCTCCCTTCCCGTCCGAGCGGCACTTCGCCGGAGCCCGGCAGTTCCCGCGGCTCGTACCGCTCGACGTCACAGACCCACCCGCCTCGATGCTGCGCCGCGCCTGGGCCGGGCTGGCAGCCTTCGAAAAGCCCTTCCTCACCGCCTTCGCCGAACACGAAGACGTCACGCTCGCATTCGAGCGGATCTTCCAGGCCCGCGTCCCAGGTGCGCAGGGGCGGGACCATGTGACGGTGCCCGACGCCGGTCACTTCCTGCAGGAGCAGCAGCCAGACCTACTGGTCTTTTCCGGACTACGCGCTGTTGCGTTCGGCGGTAAGCGGCAGTCGGTGCGGTTGTCACGGACAGCCTTGGGGCGATGGCCAGATGTGCTCCTCCAGCACCGGCCACACCAGCAAGGCTTCAAGATCGCGGTAAGAGTGGGCTTCCAAAAGAGTATTGCAACGAACGATCCAAAACGGCTAAGGTCGCGCCATGGCCCGACCGAGGACATTCGATGAGGAAGGTGCCCTGGATGCGGCGATGCGCACGTTCTGGGAGAAGGGCTACGAGGCCACCTCCACACAGGACCTGTGTGACGCCACAGGGCTGGGACGCAGCAGCATCTACAACACGTTCAAGAGCAAGCACGACCTCTTCGAGCGTGTACTGGCCCGCTACATCGACTCCATGACGACCGCCCAGCTGGCCGTCCTGGAGGACACCCGGCACAGCGCCGCTGACCGGCTGCGCACCCTGTTCGCCATGGTCGTCGACGGCGAGACGGAGACGGAACATCGGACGGGCGGACGTGGCCTCGGCTGTCTGACCGTGAACACCACGGTCGAGCTGGTCGCCCGGGACCCGCAGGCAGCGGAAATGCTGGACCGCGACACACGGCGTCGACTGACGGCACTGCGCGCGGTGCTCCAGGAGGGACAGCGGGAGGGCAGCATCACCTCCCCCCGCGACGCCGGAGCGCTTGCCCGCTTCGTCAACGCGGCGATCGGCGGCATGCGCATCTCCAGTCAGGGCGGTGCCGACCGGGCCGCACTGGAGTCGATCGCCGAAATCACCATGGACGCACTCACCGGCTGACGACGTACGCAACCGGGGCCGCGTCCACGCCTGCTCAAATTTTGGACCGTTCAATACATAACTGACCGCGAAGGAGATCAAACCGTGCCTCGTGCCGTATACGTCCTGGCACTCGGCATCTTCGCCATGGTGACCAGTGAGTTCGTGGTCGCCGGGCTGATGCCGCAGATGGCCGAAGGACTGGACGCGACCATCCCTCAGATCGGCTACCTCATCACCGCCTTCGCGGTGGCCATGGCCGCCGGCGGCCCGTTCCTGACCGTGGCCCTGATGAAGTTCCCACCACGGACGGCACTGATGGTGCTGTTCGTCATCTTCCTCGTCGGCAACGTACTGGCCGCCACCGCGACCGGCTACGGCACGATGATGGCCGCGCGGATCATTACCGGCATCGCCTCCCAGGCGTTCTTCGGTGTGGGCATCTCGATGTGCGCCCAGATCACCCGCCCCGAGATCCGTGGCCGCGCGATCGCCGTCATGATGAACGGCCTCATGCTCGGCACCCTGCTCGGGCTGCCCATCTCCACTCTGGTCGGCGAGCGCTTCGGCTGGCGCGCCGCGTTCTGGGCCATCACCCTGATCACCGTGGTCGCGGCCGGGACCACCCTGTTCGGCGTGCCCCGCATCGAACGCGCGGAGGGCGGCGGCTTGCGCCAGGAGGTCGGCGTCTTCAAGAAGCCCAAGATGTGGCTGGTGCTGTCCAGCAGCACACTGATCATCGGCGCCACCTTCTCCGCCTTCAGTTACTTCAACCCCATCCTCACCGACGTCACCGGCTTTCCCACCGGCACCGTCCCCCTGCTTCTCGTCGCCTACGGCGCCGCCACCGTCATCGGCAACAACGTCGTCGGCCGCTTCGCAGACGGTCACACCGTCCCGGTGCTCGCCGTCGGCCTCGTCCTCAATACGGTGTTCCTGACCGGCTTCGCACTTCTCGCCGACGTGCCCGCCCCGGCCGTCATCTGCATGATGGGCATCGGCCTGGTCGGTGTCACCATGAACCCGGCCATGGTGACCCGCGTCCAGCGCACCGGCAACGCAGGCCCCCTGGTCAACACCGTGCACTCCTCCTTCATCACCCTCGGCATCATCCTCGGTTCCTCCATCGGCGCTTTGGTGATCGAAACCTGGGGCCTGCGCGCTCCGCTCTGGCTCGGCGCTGCCTTGGCGCTGGTCGGCCTGGCCACCGTCCTGCCCGACCTCGCCCGCCGCACCGCCCTGGCTACCGGCCCGGCCCCCTTGTCTGCCCTGCCCGACGAAGGGAACGAGCTTGCACCGGTTGATCAGTCGGCAAGGTAGCGATAGCAGATGACGGCTGCGGCAATGTCAGCGAAAGCAACGAAGTGCTCGGCCTTGCACTCGTAACGACCTCCTGGACATGAGGGTGGAAGCCGTCAGGTCGAGGAAGTTGCGGGCGGCGACCAAGTCGCGGAGCCGCTCGCGACTTCCTCTTCCTCGATGCGATCAGGAGTCGGCAGGATCAATCTGCCCTCCTGGCGGCGTGGGAGGGCCTGGCGAGTCGGTGACGACGGGCATGCCGAGGTCGACCAGTTGCGGTCGGCCATCGGTGGGAGTGCGCTTGAGGCTATTGAGCTTGGCCATCGCAGCATCGAGGCTGACCTTGAGCCCTTCGACTTCTCCGAGCCAGCCGTTGGCGCGGGCCTCGCGAATGCGCTCGCGAAGGTTCTGGATGATCTCGATGAGACGGGATCGCTGACGGGGGTCAATTTGGAGGACTGGGCAGCGGATGCAGGCGTGTTCGTGCTTGCAGGGGGTGCCGTAGGGCCGGCCGCAGGTGCCCAGTGACACCTTCCGCAACTCGAAGTGCTGCTGGAAGTCGTGCCACTCCTGCTCGGTGGGCTCGCGGTACTCGTCCTGCGGTCGATCAGCCCGGCGCCGGTCGAGGAAGCCGCGGTAGGTCCGCACGAGGTCGTCCTGGAAGACCGCAAGGTATGCCTGAGTGGTGGTCAGCGTCTTGTGTCCGAGGATGCGGGCGGCGATGTGGACGGGCAGCCCGCCGGTGACCGCCTCGGTGGCGAACATCCTGCGGAAGTCGTGCGGTGTGTAGTTCAGCGGCTGGCCTGCTTGGTCGCGCAGGCCGGTGGCTTCCAGCGTTCGATCGAGTCTGTGCTTGACCGCGGCCTCGCTCATGACCTGCGGCTGCCAGTAGGGCCGTCGTTGGAAGAGGTGGGGCAGCAGCGGGCCGGTAACGCGCTCGTGGGAGTCGTAGCGGGCAACGAGCGGGATCTTGCCGCCGTTGGCGTCGCGAAGGCGTTTGATGATGGTGGCCAGGACGCTGGCGAGTTCGGGGCTGACCAGTAGGAGCCGTTCCTCGTTGCTCTTGGACGGAACGATCTGAAGCAGCGGAACGACTTCTCCGGTCTCAGGCAGTCGGTAGGAGACCAGCGCCAGATGCGTCAGTTCCGTCAGTTCCTCCGCTCGCACTCCGGTGTGGCGCAAGGTCTCGATGACCGCCCAGGACCAGAAGGCGTCGTCTTCCACGAGGCTCTGGTTGATCCGGCGGCCGGTGGCACCGACCGGCCTGATGTAGACGTGCGGCGAGCCGTGGTCCAGCCGGCTGGGCACCTGGTTCACCTTCAGCAACTCCCGCATGTAACTCGTCCCGTCGTGCTCGAAGACCCCGTTGAGCGGGGTGGCGCAAGCGATCTCCAGCAGGGCGGCGGCCTCACGGTGTACTCGCTCGGCCGTCTGGATCAGCAGCGGGAGGTGAGGGAGCCGCTCACGCACCCGCTGGTGCATGCGTGCGGTGGTCTGCTTGTAGATCTTGTGGTTCCCGGCTCCATCGCCCCGGGTGATGGAGCTAGGGACGGCCCACTGTGCCCAGAACGGGTCCTCGTGTGCCCATTCCTGGATATCGAGGTAGAAGCCCCGGACGCGCATCATCACGGCGGTGCGGCCCCGTCGCTCCTTGACCTCCCCGCTCTTGCTGTGGACGTAGGTCACGAGTCGCTGTTTCCAGCCGTCTACGACGTCGTCGGGGAGCCGGAGTGTATCGATGCCGGGATGGTGGGCCTCGATGTCCGCCCAGAAGACACCGACCAGCTCCCGTACCAGTCCGCGGAAACTGCCGTAGTCGACACCGGGACGGCGTTCGTCGAGATACCGCACCAACACGTTCCGGATCGCAGTGGATTGGATGTTGTAGGAGTCGACCAGTTCGGCCGTCGGCCGCTGGCCAAATCGCAGAGCGTCTTTGAGGGTCTCCTTGGACTGGATGACGCCGATGCCTCGCAGCAGTTCCCAGGCAGTGTGGGTCCCGATGAACGCCTCACCTCGCAGTCGGCGTCCTAGGGCCCGGATGTGGAAGAGGTCCTCGGCGGTCAATTCATGCAGGTCGCGGCCGGTGTGCAGGACCATCGCGGAGATCAGGCGCAAGCCTTCATCGACGTGTCGGGGCGTCATGCCTAGCCCGGCGCCATGATCGCGCATGGTGTCCAGGTCCCCGTCGGGAAACATCTGCTGGACGTCCTTGAACAGCCGCAATGCCTTGTAGCCGCGCAGAAAGGCGTATCCCGGCAGGACGATCCGACTCATCATCAGGCAGTTGAGCCCCGCCACCAGCCCGTTGCGCTGGGACTCACTCTGGTCGTCGCCCAGCACGGCGGCGAGTACGAACTCCTTCCCGCTGTCGGCGCCGGCCGCCCGCCAGCGTTCCTGCCACCCATCGCCGGGATGAGCCGCGAGCCAGTCAAGGATCTTGGCCGCGTTCAGCAGCCGCATGTGCCCCCGGTCCCGGTCCGCTTTGGAATCGCGGGACGGCCAGGACGGAGAGGTGGGCAGCAGCGCGAGCACTTCGGCGCGGGTCAGGTGATCGTGGGGCCCGACACGTCCCTCATCGGCTTTCAGTTCGTGGTCGACGAACAACGGCCGCGGCGGAACCGGTCCGGTTCCCGCCAGCCGGACGGAGTTGGCCCGCCGCGATCCTTGCCGGGTCATGCCAGCTCACCGCCGAACAGCACGTCCAGGTCGCTCGCCTCGTAGCCGGTGGCCGGCGAGGGCGGCGGAAGGGCGGCACGTTCCTTCACGTCGGCGAGGTACTCCTGGACGCGTGCGATCACCTGCTCTTCGTCCTCAACCAGGTAGATGTCGGCAGTGGTGCTCAGGTGCGCGTGTCCAAGGATGGTCTGCACGTCACGCAGCGAAAGACGCTTGTCGCGGGCCATGCGCAGGGCAGCGGTGTGCCGCAGGTCGTGCATGGACCAGTTCGTCTCCAGCAAGGCGTTCGCTCGGCGGAACACCGCCCGCAGGGCCTCGTAGTTCATCGGCTGATAGATCAGACCCGCCCCGCGGTCACGTCGGCGCAGGGTCCACCACAGCGGGGCCTGCGGGTCCAGCGGCGTGCCCTCGCTCTGGTAGAGCCGGACCCAGATGAACGCCTCCGGGCTTGCGGGCAGCCACTGCTCGGTCAGGGCGCCCTTGCGCACCACACGCACGAGCTGGTCGCCCCAGTCCACGTCGACCCCCTTCATGCCCAGGAGTTCCGAGGCGCGGGCGCCGTTGCTGATGGCGAGCGCGACGATCGCCCGGTCTCGGTTGGAGCGGAGCGCGGCGAACAACTCGTTCCACCGCTCGTCGGACATCTGCCGGGGCCGGCGGCGTGGGACCTTCGGGTTGTATCGGAGTCGGCCCTCGCCCCGATACGGATCGAGCGGATTGTGGTGGGCGTGGGGATGGCGGCGCTCGGAGCGCGCCAGCGGCACCGGGTTGATCAGCGGGCCGTCGCCGGTCTCGATCCAGAAGGTGTAGAAGCTGCGGATCACAGCGTTGCTGTGCCGGATGGTGCGGGGCTTGTAGCTGTCGTCCAGGTAGGGCTTCTTGGTGATCGGGTTGATGGTGCCCGCCGTCGCGGTGGATACCGTCCGCGCGGCGCTGGGGACCTTGACTGTCGCCCCCAGCCACAACGCGAAGTCCCGCCCTTCGGCAGGAGTGGCCTGGTTCCAGGGAACATCGACCACCCGCAGCCACCGCCACCACCGCAGCAGGTCGAATGCGTAGCTGCGGACGCTGCCGGGCCGGTTGTACCGGGCGACGAAATCGATCAGGTACCGGCGTACCGGTTCGACAGCCCGCCCCTCCTCATCGAAGACCAGCCACGGCACCACGCCCGGGTTCGCGGCCACATACCCCCACCGAGGCAGGCGAATCGATCGGACATCACGCGAGAATTCGTCCAACTTTGCTGCGCTCCTTGCTCGTTCGGGATGCGCAACATCTATCGACTAGACCGACTGGGGGATGCGCCGTGGCCCGGCGCGTCGCTCGGTAGTCCGGTCAACACCTCGATGCCATCCTCAGCCTCAGCTGACAGCCGATCTGCGACCACGACCACGAGCGCGACCTGTCCCACGATGCGCAGCACCCGCTTGCCGGGGCTGGAGGACCTCACCGACGCCATCACCGGGCGGCGACGCAACCGCCCGCGTCATCGTCTACGGCATAGCCGCCACCGTCGCCGATCGGACCCGGCAGACACATTCCGACGAGCAGCCCCGAGCCGAACTGACCGTCGCTGCCGTCCCCTGGCAGCGAGACCGCCAGGCGCGTTCCGCCGCGCGGAACGGACGGCCGCGAGTCAGGTGGTGTGGGCAGGGGGATGATCGGTCAGGGCGGACCGCTTGCCGCCGGTCGGGAAGACCAGGCAGGTGGTGGTGGCGTGGCTGAGCAGCCTGCCGGTCAGGTCGGTGATGGTGGTTGTGGCGCAGGCGGTGCGCCGGCCGATGCTGAGGGCGGTGGCTTCGCAGCGGATTCGGCCCGTGCTGATGGTGACCGGGTGCAGGAAGCCGATGTTGAGGCCCTGCGCGGTGTAGCCGGTTCCAGCGGGCCGACGGCTGTGGACGGAGCAGCCCCGTGCGGTGTCCGCGAGGGCTGCCAGCACACCGCCGTGGACGGTGCCGAGTGGGTTGTAGTGCCATTCCGCGGCGGCGTCATTTCGAACACGACGCGTCCTGGTTCGACTTCGACGGGTCGATCGCCAAGGTGTCCAGAGCCGGAGGTCGTGGCAGCTTTTCCGCGCTGATCCCCCGCAGGACCTCCAGGCCGCTCAGTTGCTGCGTGGCTTCGGCAGTCGGCTGGGGATCGGCCCACATGTAGGCGCGGTGCCGTGCCTGAACTGTCCCCGCCTCGTCGCTCCCCTCATGGTCGGGCGGTCGGTTCTTTTGCGACACGGGGTGACGGCTGGCGGGACACGGTCGGTGGCCATAGGGGCCCTGTCTGGTTCCTTGGGGCGGTCAGTCGGACGCTGGGTCGGCGTGGGCTGGTGATCCGCAGTTGGCTCATGCGCCATCTGACGGCCGAGAGGTGGTGCATGATCGGGTGTCTCTGCCCATCCATTGCGCGGTGTCGGCGCTTGCTGCGCTCTTATGGGGCCGGAACCATCGGCAGGACGATGCGGGACGGCCGGGCAACGTGGCGGAAGACCTGCTGCCGGGCCTCCCGGGCCGTGATGGCGCTCTCCTCGGGTCCGCCCGTGTTGAGGTTGCGGTCCCAGCGCGGGAAGTTGCTGGATGTGACCTGGACCCGTATCCGGTGACCCGCGCGGAAGACGATGCTGGTCGACCACAGGTTCACGACGTGCTCGGCCGGCTCGCCCGGTGTCGCCCGCACCCGCAGGATGCCGTCGGCCACATTGCGGGAGACGCCCGTCTGGTCGACGTCACACAGGCGTACCACCCAGTCGGTCGAGGGCCGGTCCGTGGCGGCGAAAAGCACCGCCCGGATGCGGCCGGTCACCTCAACGTCCTCGGCGAGCGGTTCGGCGGTGAAGACCAGGACGTCCTCGCGCGCCTCCACGGCCGCCTGGTCGAGCGGCCCGGGACGGAACTCGTCGGACATCAGGAGCGCGCCGCCGGTGGTGAGCACCGGATCCATGGGGTCGTAGCTGAACTCCTCGGGCTGCTCGGCGGTGGACGGCGACTCAAGGGTCAGGCGTCCGTGCACACGCAGGTGGAAGTCCGTGTCCACCGCGCGCGGCAGGGGCCATTCCGTCTCTTCGCGCCACTGGTTGATCCCCATTCGGATTTCGCGCCGAACCCGAAGTTGAAGTCACCGACCACGTGCCGCCAGTTGGTATGGGTCCACGGGCCCATGATCAGCGTGGCGGACCGGCTGGCGCGGTGCATGGCGGTGAAGTTGTCGAGCGTGCCCTGGCAGAAGATGTGATACCAGCCGCCGAGCTGGAAGGTGGGCAGGTCGACCTCCTCGTGCCGGCCCGCGACGCGGCAGGACCGCGCCCAGCCGGGCTCCCGCCGGGAACGCTCGTAGCCCACCTCGGGAAGGTCGTGCCGGGCGAACGCGGGAAACCGCCCGGCGGGCAGCTCCCCGTAACCGCCGCTCGCCAGGCCGTCCAGATCCCGCAGGAGCCCGGTGATGCCGCTCATGAGGCCGTCGAGGTCGGTGCGGTGACGGCGCATCAGGGCGTCGGCGCCCTGCATGAGGGACCAGGGCGCGGTGATGCCGAGCTCGATCGCACCACAGGCCGTCGTCCGGATCGGACCACGTGATCAACGGCGCTATCGCCTTCAGCTCCGGCGGCTTCGACAGCGCCCCCATCCACTGAGTGTTGCCGAAGTAGCTGCCGCCGCACATGCCGACGGAGCCCTTGGAGCCAGACAGGGCAGCGGCCCACCGTACGGTGTCGTAACCGTCGCTCTCCTCGTACGTCCACGGCTCCCACTCCCCGTCCGGAGGCGAACCGGCCACGGGTGTCCTGTATGACAACCTTGAAGTCGCGCCGGGCCGCCGCCAGGGGATCGAGCATGACGGCCATCATGGGCCTCTGCTTGCCGTACGGCAGCCGGCTCAGCAGCACCGGCCACGGCCCCGTACCGCCAGGCCGGTAGACATCCGCCCGCAGCACCGTGCCGTCACGCATCTCCGCCGGAACATCAAACTCGATCCGGATCTCCGCCATGTGCCGCTCTGTGTGCGTCTTTTTCTCGTGGGTGTGCTTGGGTGCGGGCGGGCGTCAGCGGGCCAGCCGGTTGTACTTGCGGATCTGGGTGTAGAAGATCCGGGAGGGAACGATGCGGCGCAGCGTGCTGATGCGCCCGGCCATCGGGCCGGTGGTGTACCGCAACTTCGGCTTGGTATCCGTCGCTGCGGCCACGATCGCCTTGGCGACGGTGGCCGGGTCGTCGCCGTCCCTGACGGCCGTGGCGATCACCTGAGCGGCGATGCGACGCTGCTTGTCGTAGACCTGCAGGGGCGTGTCGGGCTGCGTACTGTTCGCCTCGAACCCGGTGTTGGTCCCGCCAGGCTCGACGAGAAGGGCCCGCACGCCGTATTCCCGGACCTCGTGGTCCAAGGACTCGGAGTATCCCTCGACCGCGTGCTTGGACGCGGCGTAGGCAGCCAGGTACGGCGCCGGGATGATCCCGAAGATGGAGGAGAGGTTGATGATGCGTCCGCCTCCCCGGGCTCGCATGTGCGGCAGCACCTCCTTCACCATGCGCATGACGCCGAAGACGTTGATGTCGAAGACGCCCTTGGCCTGCGCGACGGAGTTTTCCTCGGCCGCACCCGTCAAGCCGATACCGGCGCTGTTGACCAGGACGTCAATCCGCCCGAACCAGTCGACAACCTGCTGGACCGCGGCAGTGACCGACTTGTCACTGGCCACGTCCAGGTCGAGGAAGGTTACTCCGTCGAGCGGGGTGACGCGCGAAGCGTCGCGGCTTGTGCCGACCACGTCGAAACCCGCTTCGACCAGCGCGAGCGCGGCCGCCTTCCCGATGCCGGATGACGCACCCGTCACGAGTGCCACCGGCCGATTTGCCGTCATCATGGACTCCCGAAACCATTGAGAAACCGATCGGTTTTTCCAAGCGTAAACCGATCGGTTTCCAAGCACAAGCTCGAGGGGGACTGATCGCGGGCCGCGTCGCCGGGTTGATCCACCGGCAGAGAGTCCGCGTTCGGCCGTCGTCGGGGCCAGAGGCGTCCACGCCTGAGCCGGCGCCGTACGGTGCGGAGCTCCGCGGCGCCTACTGGAGTATGGAACACCCCCGCCTGGCTTTCGAGTGCGCGGACGAAGGGGTGGAAGTGCTGCGAGCAGAGCCTCTGTTCAACGCGAATGCTTACGCGCCGGGATATGCCATCGCGGCAGCCGCCGAGGTGCAGGGCGATGACCAGATCAGCGAGCTCTTCCGGGCTGACCGGATGAGGCTCTGTGAAACAGTGCACCCGTCACCGGGCGCCGACGCCAACGCGACCACGACCTTCCTGGCACAGAGCATGCTTCCACACCGTTACCGCTCTCGGGCTTCCTCCCGAGCGCCGGGAGGCGTGAAGCCGTGCGAGCTGCTCCGGCTGCAGGGGACCGGCACGCACTCGTAGAGCACATCAGTCACCGAGCCTGCTCGAAGAGTCGATGCGTCAGCACATGCCTGCCGCATCGAGCAAGGTGACCACAGTGGGCGCGATGAGCCCTGTGAGGTTGTCGGCCCCGATCCCCGCACGGGCACTGGCGCCGTCGAAGACCAGGCTGAGCTGCCGGGCCAGCAGCTCCGGATCGCTCGCGCCACCCTGTTCGGCCTCGGCACGGAAAAAGGCTGTCAGGTTTCCCTTGATCCGGTGCGCCACCTGGCTCGCAGGGTGACTCTGGTCCTTGAGCTCGATCTGCACCGCCAGGTACTGACAGCCTCGGAACTCGGGAGCACCCGCCTGCGATTCCACGTTCTCGAAAACGTGCAGGATCCGCTCGCGGGATGTACGGCCATCGTCCGCCGCAGGCAGGAGCCCCCCCACGAAGGCAGAGGCGCGCTCCTCCAGGCTCGCCGCCAGCAGTTCCTCCTTGCTGTCGAACAGCATGTACATGGAGCGCTTCGACACCCCCGCCGCCTTGCACAGCGCCTCGACACCGATGCCGACACCATCTCGGTAGGTCAGCGCGGCCGCCGCCTCCAGCAGCCGCTCTCGGGAACTTCGCTTCACCTCGGTGGTCATACTGGGAGGATAACTCGATTCCGTTGAAATAAAAACCGATCGGTTTCCAGGGTGTGTCGGGGGCGATATCGGGCGCCGCGCACAACCGAGCGGACACCTGAACTGCGCCAGGGGGCTCCGCGTGACTTTGAGGGAAAGACCATCGCCGAGCCCTGATGGCGTACGCACCCCCGTCCCCACGGGGCGACACACACCGGGGCCACTCCGAACAAGGGCCCCGTCCGGGGTGACGTTCCGCTACGCCGGGACGGCGGTCTTCTCAGGCTTCGACTCGACCGGGATACGGTGCAACCCCTTGCGGTCGTACCAACCGGTCATGCCGAAGCCGAACAGCGCGGCCACCGCGAGGCCGACGGCCATCATCACCCAGCCCCGGGCCAGGCCCGCGTCGGCCTGGGCGTCGTAGTAGAGGATCGAACGGAGACCGCCGGTGATCTGCCGCAGCGGCTCAAACTCCGCGAGGAAGCGGTAGAACCCGGGCAGCGCCGCGATGGGGGTGGTGGCGCCAGCCGTCGGCACCGCCATCCCGATGAAGACCAGCGTGACCACCAGCATGCCGGGCGTGCCGAAGACGGCAAGGAGGGTGAGCGCACCGATCCCGGAGACCGCGATGGCGCACACCGAGTACAGCCACAGCAGCGGCAGATGGGAGGCGTCCATCCCCATGATGCCGACCGCGCCCACCATGACCAGGGTTCCCATCAGCAGGGAAAGACCGATCATCAGAGTGCTGCTGATGGCGAGGGTCTGCACCCGGGTCGTCCGGATCAGCGGGCGGTGCAGGCGCAGCGGGCCCAGGTCGTTGTGGGTGTAGCCGAGGGCGTGGTCCACCTGGCCACTGATGACATTGGCGGAGAGCATGCCGCAGACCACCAGGACGAGCGCGTAGTAGAACGCCGTCAGGCCCAGACCGCTGTGCGAGTCGAGTGGATGCCCGTCCTCAACCGTGACGGCGGCCGGGTCGGCGAGCAGGACGCGCGCCGCGACGGGCAGCTTCGCTTGCCCGGCCGCGTTCTGCGCGGTCAGTTCCTTGCCCACCTGGAGCGAGGCGCTCTCGGCCGCCGCAGTCGAAGCCGCCCGAGCCAGGCTGGAGCCCAGGCTGCCGGCGGACTGGTTGGTCAGCACCGTCAGCGTCGGGCGAACCGGTCTCTTGGTGCCTGCGGTGCTGGTCAGTGCGGTGGTCGAGGAGGTGAAGTCGGCGGGCACGACGAGCGCGCCGTACAGCTTGCCCTCACCGAGCTCCTCCTTCACCTCCTTCTCGTCCATCATCTTCCAGTCGATCTTGTCCCCGCTCGTAGTGGACTTCTTGATCGACTCGGTGATCCGCGCCCCCAGGTTGACCTGCTTGCCACCGACAGCGGCCCCCGTGTCGGCGTTGACCAGACCGACGGGCAGCTTCTTCATGTGATCGGCCGGATCGATGTTGGCGCCGACGTAGAACACGGTGAACAGCAGCGCGAGGATACCCGTGATGACGCCGTTGGCGATCCACAGCGGCTTGGCTCGCAGGACGCGGAAGGGGTGAATTCCATTCATGGCTTACTCCGGTCTGGACAACACAGCGACATCGGGAGGAGACCGGACGGCGTCGTTGCAGGCCAACGGACCTCGGAACGTTCGCACGTGAGGGGTTCGTCGTGAGCGCGAGTACAGAGCACTTGTAAGCGTCGTACACCGAAGAACACCTCATGCAGTACGAGCAGGCTCCAGGGTTCGCCGACAACAGCGAGGGCGTTCGCGATCCAGTACGGGTGCGGGCGCAGTGCACCCGGTCAGGAGGATGAGGGGCGTTTCGCCGGGGGCTGCCAGCCGCCGGCGACTTCTTTGACGGGCTTGTGGGGGAAGCGGCGCTGGGCGTATTCCTGCGCGTGTGAGCCCGGCAGGACGTAGAGGGTTTCCTTCTTCTCCTGGAGCGGTCGCAGCACGATGTCCATGAAGGTCTTGCGGTCCTCCAGGTAGGGGCCCAGGACGTCCTCGCCGCCGGGGCAGACGGCCAGGCAGTAGCCAGACTTGTAGCCGGGGGGAGAGGTCAGGCTCTGCCACATGGATGCGCTCTCGGAATCCGTGACCCGGGAGCGGTAGTCGGCGGCGTCCTCGCTGTCGGCCACCGTCTGCGCCCAGTCGGTGAACCCGCTCATGAACTCACGGTAGTTGTGCGTGGTGCAGGCCAGCGCGTCGAATGCCCCGTCCTTGCTGATGGCGCCGACCGGGCAGGCGGCGACGCACAGCTTGCAGTCGATGCAGGGGTTGTAGTCCAGCGCCTGCCCGTAATCGCTCACCTCGGCGTTTACCAGGACGGTGGCCAGCAGCACGAAGTTGCCGAACTTCGGGTGGATGACGTTGCGGTGCAAGCCCATCACGCCGAGCCCCGCGGCCACCGCGACCGTCTTGTGCGCCACCACCCAGATCCGCTCACCGGGGAAGCGGTCCATCTCCTGGGGGAAGCCGACAGACGGATTGAGCGCGCGGTAGCCGGCGTCCTGCAGTGCCTGGGTGACGCTGCGGGCGGCGTAGTTGGCCTGCTCGTCGGTCTGGTGGAACTCCTGGTTGGCCACGCTGCGGGCCGGGGAGCGGCAGTTGTCGCGGTTCATCCGGACCGCCATCGCGATCAGGGTGCGGGTGCCGGGCAACGCGGCCAGCGCGTGCTCGCGCTCGCCGGCAAGGTCGGGGTGGTCCAGGCTGACCGCGGCCGCATCGTCCGCACCGGCCGCCAGGCATAGTTCGCGCAGCCAGGCCGCGTCGATCACCGCCGGCGGGCTCGCGACGTCACCAGCCCTGCGCCGGGCGAGTACGGCGTGCACCGACGGGTGCGCAGCCAGCTTCGCCGGAAGCTCCGAATCCGGCCTTTGCCGATCGGCGTCGCGCGCGGTACTCATCCGATCCCCTAGTGAGTCTATTTTTCAAACTCGCCCCCACGGCGAGAAACCGATCAGTTTCTATCACCGTAAACCGATCAGTTTCAAGACGCAAGCCCAAGCGCCGGGGCGTCCCCCGACCGCACGGTGACGGCCGGGCCGACTGCCGTTTGGCACACTATTTTCAAGTGAACGCAACCTTCGACCGCAGGAGACCGACTACGGTCGCATATGCGAGCTCTGCGGGTGCCGATAAATCATCCACGCAGGTCGGGAGCCTGATCACGGATCTTCGGCTCTCCTTGTCATTCGCCCCAAGTGCTTCACCCGCGAAGGGCCGGGGCGGCATCATGATCTGTCGTGCTGCTGCGCCTGGCCTACCTCGCCGCGACCAACGCCCTGGCGTTCCTACGCCTCCTGCCGATAAGCGACAAAGAGAAGGATGTCGAGATCCTGATGCTCCGGCACCAGCTGCTGGTCCTGCAGCGTCAGGTCGGCAAGCCGAGCTTCACCGACAGCGACCGTGCCATCCTCGCCGGCCTGCTCCACCACCTCCCCAAAGACAGATTGCGGCACCTTCTGCTGCTGGTCCGCCCCGCGACGGTGTTGCGCTGGCATCGGGAGCTGCTCGGGCGGCGCCATGCCGCGACCTGCGTACCCAGTCGACGTGGACGCCCCCGCACCCTCCGGTCGATCCGTGCCCTGGTCCTGCGTCTGGCCAAGGAGAATTCCTCGTGGGGATATCGCCGGATCCACGGCGAACTCGCAGCACTGGGGATCACGGTCGCCGCCTCAACGGTCTGGGAGATACTCCGCGAGCACGGCATCCCACCCGCACCCGAACGACAGAGCACGACCTGGGCCGACTTCCTCCGCAGCCAGGCCAAGGCCATTCTCGCCTGCGATCTCTTCGAAGTCCGCACGCTGACCGGAGCGCGCCTGTACATCTTCGCCGTCATCGAGCACACCACCAGGCGCATCCGGGTCCTCGGCGCCACGGCACACCCCACCGCGGAGTGGATCGTGCAGCTCGGACGCAATCTCCTCATGGACCTCAAGGACGCGAGCAGCAAGGCGAAGTTCCTCATCCGCGACCGCGATTCCAAGTTCACAGCCGCCTTCGACGCCCTGATGACCGGTGCCGGTCTCAAGGTCGTCACCACCGGCATTCGGATACCCCGGATGAACTCACTTATGGAGCGCTGGATACAGACCTGCCGCAGGGAACTCCTGGACCGGACCCTGATCTGGCACCAGAGCCACCTCCTCCACGCCCTGCGCGAGTACGAATCCTTCTACAACGAGCACCGCCCGCACAGAACCCTGGAACAAGCCGCCCCCTGCCGCCCGCTACCCACACCCATCACCCAACAAGCCCAACTCGCCCACCTGGAAGTCAGCCGACGAGACCGACTCGGCGGAACCCTCCACGAGTACCAACGAGCGGCGTGAACTGCACGGATGATTTATCGGCACCGGCAGATTTGTACCGCAGCGCGGCGATGCCGACACGATTTACACGCCGACACCGCCCACGCTGCAAAAAATCAGCGCCTGAGCGCTGCAAGCGCATCTTAGCCACAATTCTCCTCAACCCAACGGAAGGCGGGCGTGTCAGGCCGGCGGATGGGCTGACTCGGCTGCTGGAGCCAGTCGAAGCGATGCTCGACGCAGAGGACAACACCTGTGCGACTCTGTCGCCCGATTCGGTCGACCTGGTGAAACCGGTGGGCCGCTCACGACGAACGCGCAGGTGAGGCTGATCGAATTAGGTCTCACCACGATTCGGGCGACAGAGTCGCACAGGTGATGAGCTGGCTCACCACACGTTCGAGTCGGATCATGTGCTCGTCCTCAACCGACCGTCACCATGTAACGGCAACACCAGACTTGTCGCGATCCCCCGACCAGCAGCCTCGTCACTTCCCGCGCCACCGTCCAGGCACGGCCCGGCCATCCCGCTGACCTTCCAGCCCAAGAACGACCAGGCCGGAGCCTTGTCCCCTTGCGGAGACCCTCTGCCGCCAGCCCCGCAGCCGCTTGGCACACTATTTCATACGGCGAGCGCACCTGCCGACTGTCTCGCTACGGCGCTACAGAGCCCGATAGAGCGCTCACGCCCTGAGAGTGCCCCGTCTGCCGACAGACGCCAAGGGGCATTACCTCGTCTTGACGCGGCAGGCACCTTGCGACCGGGACACCCGAGCACCGGCTGCCTGCGGAAACACGCCTACCGAGGCCCTCAGCCCACAGCTTCCCCCCTGTCGCATGGGGAGCACGAGATCGTGCTCCCACCCCGAAAGGGGGTCGAGAGCCGACAAGAGGTTCTTATGCCTCTCGATGTAGAGAGCATCCGAATCGATCGGGTGACATCGGGGGCCCTGGATGACGACGGCGCGTGGGGGCGCGGTACGGCGCTGCAGGTCTACCGGATCGAGTGACGGACGAATCGGGCACCGTTGACACGTCTGCGAGTTGGGAGCACGAGGGCTCCCACTTGCTCCCAGCCCGGAAACGGTTAAGGCCGCCTCCGCTACCCGCGGAAACGGCCTCCGACCTGCGATGATGCTGGTCGGGACGACAGGATTTGAACCTGCGACCCCTTGACCCCCAGCCCAGTGACCACTCTCCGCAACAATCCGTACCGGACCGTAGCGCGCGGTTCGGATCCGAACCGCGCTCTTGCGCGCTACGGAGAACGCGGCAATCAGCTACTCCCCGATCGCGACAGATAGGCCATGCGACGGCGTGCGGAGCGGACCGGAGTCACCCACGGCCGCCGCGCCCCCACGGTATGGTGCGACGAGCAAACCACGTACCGGAGGTCATCGTGAGCGCGCAGCCAGACGGCCCGTACGGACCCCTTATCCCCATGCCTGACCTCACCCCTGACGCACTGCGCGCGGCTGTCGCTCGGATCGCTCCCAGCAGGATCCCTGCGCTCACTCAGCACTTGTTCGAGGCGACCACAAACGCACAGCAGACACAGAGCCTCGCACCCCTGCGGGCTTTCGTCCACTCATGGGCCGTATTCGTCGCCATCGAGCGGCACCCGGAACGCGCCGCCCGCCTCCGTGAGCTTGAGCAGATTGTCGATATGGCCGAACAGGACCCGACGGCGGCCATCCACGAAATTCAGCAGATCCGCATGGCCGCGGAGGCCGAGGCGGGGCTGTGACCGACTGGACCTGGGAGTACAACCCGAGCGAGGAGCACGTCGCCGACGGACTTGCGCCAGGCGTCGTGGCAGAGGTCGAACGGCTGGCGACCGAACTCGCCGCGCTTGGAGTCGACGCGGCAAAGGTGGGTCGACCCCTCGACCGAGAAGGCGGACTCCGAGAATTCGACATTCTCGGCGGACGCGGCTTCATCAGCTTCCTCTCAGTACCACGCCACCACTGCATCTATATCTGCAACATCACCTGGTACGGATGACGTTCCACTCGTACCAGCGCAGTTGACGAGGCCGCTGAGGGCCCGGGTGGGCAGAATTTCGCGGGTCTGCAGTTCATACAACTGTGCTTGCCAAGAAGGTCATCAGCCCGGATCGGAGCGGGTGCACCGAATCCTGCGGTCGTGGGCGACGATCGCCCGTTCAGACGCTCAAGCGTGGCCGGTGGTACACGCCTGATAATGATCGATCGTGCTCCGACTGGCCTTGTGCCGTTCGGAAACTCGTCGCTGGATCGGCGAGGATGTGGAGTCGGCGGACCTCAGCGGCGTGGCGGGTACGCCCACATTCTTCGTGAACGGGCGCAGGCATCACGGTGCCTACGACACCGGCAGCCTGTCGGCGGCCGTGCGCGCCGCCCGAGAGCGCGCGGCGGTCGGTGCTCGCTGAGACGGTCACCACCGGGAATGTGGTGCCGGGTCGTGTGGTTGAAGGGGACGTCTGACATGGCCGAGTCAATCGAGACTCGGGTGGTGGCGAAAGGAGTCCCCCATGGCACGCAGCACCACGCGGCCTGTCGTCAAGCTGAAGTCGACGGCCGGTACCGGAGTCACCTACGTGACCCGCAAGAACCGTTTGAACGACCCCGACCGGCTGGTCCTGCGCAAGTACGACCCGGTGGTCGGCGAGCACGTCCTGTTCCGCGAAGAACGCTGACACCTGCCTCCGTCGTCCGGCGACGGAGGCCCCCTGAGGAGGCACAACCCATGAGGTCCGGCATCCACCCCATCTCCCGCCCCGTCGTCTTCCGCGACCGCACATCGGGATTCCAGCTGCTCACCCGCTCCACCATCGACACCCAGCAGACGGTCGAGTGGGAGGACGGCGCCACGTATCCGATCGTCGACGTCGAGATCTCGTCGGCGAGCCACCCGTTCTACACCGGCACCTCGCGGGTCCTGGACACCGCTGGTCGGGTGGAGCGCTTCCAGCGACGCTACGGCCGCACCGCTCCCCTTCACCACTGACGGCCGGACCCGTTCGATCCTGGAAGGAGACCGCGATGAAGGTACGCAAGTCCTTGCGCTCCCTGAAGACCAAGCCCGGCGCCCAGGTGGTGCGCCGCCGTGGCGTGACCTACGTGATCAACAAGAAAGACCCACGCTTCAAGGCCCGCCAAGGCTGACCGCTCACCCGTCGGCACACTCACGGCCCGACAACCGTCTCCCGCAGGGCGGCGAGTTGGCCGCCGCCAACGCAGGCCGCGCTACTCGGTCAGCCGCGCGGTGCGCACGGCGGAGGAGGTACGGCTGCGACTGCTGGCGCCCCAGGCGCCGTACGCGGACGCGGAACCGGTGGCCCCGGACCTGGAGGACGCCTACCTCGCCGTCATCCACCGGCCGGGCGGCCCCGGCCCCCTGGCGGACGCGCCGCGGGGGGGTGCCCTTATGGGTTTGGTCAAGCCGGGACGGCTGGTCGTGACTCGTAGAAGGTGCCGTCTCTGAGCATCGCGAACAGGACGTCGACGCGTCGCCTGGCGAGGCAGAGGATGGCTTGGGTGTGATGCTTCCCTTGCGCGATTTTCTTGTCGTAGTAGGCCCGTGATGCGGGGTCTGCCAGCGATGCGATCGCGGCGAGGAAAAACGCTCTCTTCAGCTGCTTGTTGCCTCGCCGGGCTGGATGCTCACCTCGGATCGAGGAGCCGGAACTCCTGGTCACCGGGGCGAGACCGGCGTATGCCGCGAGGTGGGCGGCGGTGGGGAAGGTGCTGCCGTCGCCGACGTCGATGAGGATGCGGGCTCCGGTCCTGACCCCGATGCCGGGCATCGAGATCAGGACCTTGGAAAGAGGGTGGGCCTCCAGCAGGTCCTCGATCCGCTTCTCGATGAGCTTGCGCTGGTCGAGGACGGCCCGCAGGGAGCCGGCCAGGCTCGGGACGATCAGTGCGGCCGCGTCGGTGCCGGGGACCACGACGGTCTGTTCGTCGAGTGCGGTGAAGATGTCGGTGACCAGGCGTTCGGCCATGCGCGGGGCCTTCGGGCGGGCAAGGCTGATCAGCCTGCGGCGTCCGGCCTTCCTCAACTCGGCCGGGGATCCAAAGCGTTCCAGCATCGTCAGGACCGCGAGATGGTCCAGCCGCGGGCCCAGGACCCGCTCCAGCGAGGGATGGATCTGAGTCAGCAGACCCCGCAGCCGGTTGCTGATGCGGGTCGCCTCACCTGCGAGGTCGTCGTCGAAGCCGACGATCATCTCCAGCTCGGCGACGGCCTCGTCGGTTGGCGCGAGGTCGCGCAGGGTGTGGGGCATGGTGCGGGCGGCGTCGGCGATGATCGCGGCGTCGCGGGCGTCGGTCTTGGCCTCGCCGGGGTAAAGGTCGGCGATCCGCCGCATCGTCAGGCCGGGCAGGTAGGCGACGCGACATCCGGTGTCACAGGCCACGGCCAGGGGCAGGGCCCCGATGGAAGCGGGCTGGTCGACCACGACGAGTACGGTCCCGTGCTTGGCCTGGAGCTTGGTGAACAGTTCTCGCAGCTTCGGTTCGCTGTTGGGCAGCCGCTTGTCGAAGGCTTTCTTCCCGGCCGGCGTCAGGGCGGTGGCGTGGTGTTCACCCTTGCCGACGTCCAGGCCCACGAAGATGTTCACCTGGTCGAGCTCGGTCACGTGCATTCCTCCGGCGAGAGGTTCTGCCCACCCGGCCTCACCTGCGGCACCGATCTCCGGCATCCACGCTATGAAGAGCCTGCCGACACTGCGGCGGTCCTGCCCTTATCAGCGGTCTACCGGTGCCTCCGGGACCGGTGACACCACCCCCCAGATCATGTGGTTCAACAGGGGGGAGAAATCATGCCGGGCCCGGAGGCCGGGAGCCCCGTTGCGGGGCCGTGGAGAAGATAACGGGGGTGCGGCGATGAGGTCCGGCTCCCGGGGCACGGCCGGCGCGATCGCTGGTCGGCTCGGCAGGCTCGCCCTCGCCGACTTCCGCGAGCGAGCCCGGTGCCCCGCCTACGCGCTGACCCTGGCGGCGGCGGTCGCCCTCGGCTGGCTGGCCGTACCGGCCGCCGGCGCCCACTGGGTCATTCTCCAGATCGGCGTTCGGCCGGTTCGACCCCGCCCGGGGCGGTGAGCTACTCCAGGGCGTGTCGCGGTGGTGGTGAGCCGCCCCGGGGAACCGACAACAGTTGAATACGAGAGCCCTGCGGGTGCCGGTAAATCGTCCACGCAGGTGAGAGCTTGTTCAGAGATCTTCGACTTTGGCCGATGCTCACCCCGGCGTCTTCACCTGTACAAGGCCCCGACGGCATCATGATCTGTCGTGCTGCTGCGCCTGGCCTACCTCGCCGCGACCAACACCCTGGCGTTCCTACGCCTCCTGCCGATAAGCGACAGAGACAAGGACATCGAGATCCTCGTGCTCCGGCACCAACTGCTGGTCCTGCAACGCCAGGTCGGCAAGCCTGCCTTCACCGACAGCGATCGCGCTGTCCTCGCCAGCCTTCTGCACCACCTGCCCAAAGACAGACTGCGGCACCTTCTGCTGCTGGTCCGCCCCAAGACGGTCTTGCGCTGGCATCGGGAGCTGCTCAGGCAGCGCCATGCCGCGACCTGCATGCCCAAGCGGCGTGGACGCCCACGCACCATCCGCTCGATCCGCGCCCTCGTCCTGCGTCTGGCCAGGGAAAATGCCTCGTGGGGATATCGCCGGATCCACGGCGAACTCGCAGCACTGGGGATCAAGGTCGCCGCCTCCACCGCCTGGGAGATACTCCGCGAGCACGGCATCCCACCCGCACCCGAACGACAGAGCACCACCTGGGCCGACTTCCTCCGCAGCCAGGCCAAGGCCCTTCTCTCCTGCGATCTCTTCGAAGTCCGCACGCTGACCGGGGCGCGCCTGTACGTCTTCGCCGTCATCGAGCACACCACCCGTCGCATCAGGATCCTCGGTGCCAGCGCACATCCGACCGGGCACTGGATCGTGCAGCTCGGACGCAACCTCCTCATGGACCTCGAAGACGCAGGCAGCAGGGCACGGTTCCTGATCCGCGACCGCGACTCGAAGTTCACAACCGCCTTCGACGCCCTGATGACCGACCTCGGTCTCAAGATCGTCACCACCGGCATTCAGATACCCCGGATGAACTCCCTCATCGAGCGCTGGATAAAGACCTGCTGCACCGAACTCCTGGACCGGACCCTGATCTGGAACCAGAGCCACCTCCTCCACGCACTACGCGAGTACGAATCCTTCCACAACGAACACCGCCCGCACAGAGCCCTGGAACAAGCCGCCCCCTGCCGCCCACTACCCACACCCATCACCCAACAAGCCCAACTCACCCACCTGGAAGTCAGCCGACGAGACCGACTCGGCGGAACCCTCCACGAATACCAGCACGCCGCGTGAACTGCACGGATGATTTATCGGCACCCGCACCTACGCGAGTTCGAGCAGTTCTACAACAGACACCGACCCCACCAAGGCCGAGACCAACTCGCGCCCAACGACAACCCGAACATCACCCCTCTGCCAGCAGCCAGGATCAATCGCCGGCAAGCCGTCGCCAACTTCATCAACGAGTACCACCGAGCCGGCTGAACACAGGGAAAAAACCAGCTCGCAACCGATGAAGCAATTCTGAAGCGCTACGGTGTCCCTCGTGTTTCGCAGTCTTGAGTGATCACGTTCCGGCGGCGGCCCAGGCGGTGAGAACGGCCTGGATTTCTTCGGGTTGTGCCTGGTGGGGGTGTGGGCCGCGAAAACGGTGGGCGATGATCGTGCGGCGGAGCTTGGCTGTCATGTCCTCGAAGGAGGGCTGGGTTTTGGTGGTGTACCAGCGGGCTCTGGCGCGGTGTTCGTCGGTGTCGGCGGGCTGGTGGCCGGCCAGCGCGTACCAGGTGGTGACCACGGTGCAGGCGAGCAGGCCGAAGGGGACGGTGCGTTCGACTGCGCGGCGGGTGTGGTTGCGGGCCTCGCCGACGCCGAGGGTCTGGCGGGCGTCGAAGAAGGCGGTCTCGATCGCCCAGCGGGATGCGTAGCGTTCCACGATCTGTTCGGCCGGTGTGGTGAGGTCGGTGGTGACCAGGGCGGCGCCGTAGCCGCGGTCCCGGCTCGTGCCGGGCCCGCAGTTGCTGTCCCAGACCAGGACAACTCTGACGGGCTGGGTGTGGAAGGAGCCGTACCACAGGCAGGTGCGCTCGGCGAGGAAGACGGTGTCCACGCGTCCGTAGCGGCGGACCTTGGTTCGGTGGCAGTCCAGCAGCTGGGAGAGATCGGTGGGTGTCCCCAGGCGTGGGCCCCGGGTGCGCGGGCGTCCCTTCTTGCCCGTGCGCGGGGGCGGGAGTTCGTGCAGCACGGAGGTGACCTTCAGGCGGCTGGTCCAGGTGATCTGCGGGTGGAGGCCGCGCAGGTGCTCGCCGACGTAGGCGGCATCCCCGACTGTGTGCAGGGGGCGGTCGGGGAAGTGGGCGGCGAGCAGTTCGACCATCTCCCGGGCCAGGGCGATCTTTGCGGTGTGTCTGGGGCGCCATAGGCGGGCCAGGACCGGCAGGCACACCGGCCTGGTCAAAAACGGCACGGTCACCACGATCCCGGTGATGACCCAGCAGTTCCCTAAACCGGCCGGGCGCGGCCCTTTCGCGGCGCCGTCGTGCTGCCAGGCAGCGCCGAACACCTTCTTCCCCGACCGTTTGAACAGGGTGTCATCGACCGCGACCTGCAGCGGTGCACCGTCCGGGAGAAGACGTGCCACGACCAGAGCCGCCAGGGCGAGGCCAACCTCGTCGGCCGACCAGCGGGCGGTGGAGAACAGTCGGTGACACCGGGCGTGGTGCCACACCCGCACCAACCCCGTGCCCAGCAACATCCCGCACACCGTGCGGCGGCGCGTCTGCGCGATCAGCCCGGTCAGCAGAACACAGAACGTGCGGAACGTCGGAGCGGTGAAGCAGGAACGGCAGACAGCCAGCAAAGCGGATAAGGACGGCGGTATCGTGCCCACTGGAAGCATCGGCGGATCACTCTCAACTGGGTGAAACAGACACCGCCGATGCTTCTGTCTACCCGTCACATTCCATGACCAGTACGGTCTCGCGCCACCCAATCGAGCGCATCAACGAACACCCGTCCACCGACCCGGTGATCCCAAAAGTGCGAAACACGAGGGTGTCCACACCACGGGGGTCGCCTCAGTCGGACACAGCACGAGGGAGCGCGCCAGGAGCGGGGCTACTCCCAGACCACGACGTTGCGCCGCACCGGCACTCCCGAGGGGTCGGTGGCGAACAGTTCGGGTGAGTGGGTGCGGATGCGCTCGATGTCGCTGAAGACCGCTCGCAGGTGAGTGCGCATGGAGATGCGGGCGAGCGTAGCGTTCCCGCCGACGACCGCGTCGAAGATCTCGTGGTGCTGGGCGATGAAGACGGCAGGGGACACGTTCTCGTGGAGGCCGAGGCGCCGTGCCCGGTCCAGATGCCCCTTGGCCGCGGCGACCGTGGACCAGACGTTTCCATGACCGCTCAACCGCATCAGACCCTGGTGAAAGGCCTCGTCCAGCTCGAAGAACTCCTCGAGGCCGAGGTCCGCGCGCTGCTGGCGTTTCAAGTTGTCCCGCAATTCCTCGACGACCGCAGGGTCGAGCCGCGGGGGCAGATTGTCCAACGAGGCGAGCTCGACAGCCTCCCGAAGGAACTGCGCGTCCGCGACCTGCGCCGGGTCCACCCGGGACACGAATGACCCGATCTTCGGGAAGACCTGCACCAGGCCCTCCTGGGCCAGCATGATCAGGCTCTCCCGCACCGGTGTGCGGCTCACGCCCAGGGACGCCGCGAGTTCGTTCTCCGACAGGGCGGCGCCCGGGGCGAGTTCGAGGGTCAGGACCATGTGACGCAGCTGGAGGTAGATAGCGCGCCGACTCGTCCGACGGCGATTCGATTGAGCCATGCGCCCATCGTACGTATCGCTGGAGCGCGCCCGGCGGCGGTCGGTGAGCTGTGGACCGGCTTTGGCCACACGTAAAAACGTGGTGACGAGAGTATTGCCGCGCAGCACGACAGGTGCTTGTATACAAGCACTGCGCGACAGAAACTGCCCGACCGCGTGGCGGACGCTTGGTCGGCAGCCGTGTCCCACTCCGCCGCAAGGAGAGCCCTCCGTGAGCAAGATCGAACGTGTCGACGTATTCGTCGCCTCCCCCGGGCGTACCTTCGTCACGCTGCGCATCACCACCTCGGACGGGGTGATTGGACTCGGTGACGCCACGCTCAACGGCCGTGAGCTGTCCGTGGCGAGCTATCTGCGCGACCACGTGGTCCCGCTGCTGATCGGCAAGGATCCCGCCCGCATCGAGGACATGTGGCAGTACCTGTATAAGGGCGCGTACTGGCGTCGCGGGCCCGTCACCATGACGGCCATCTCCGCCGTCGACACCGCGCTGTGGGACATCAAGGGGAAGACCGCCCAGCTGCCCGTCTACCAGCTCCTCGGCGGCCGGTCCCGTGATGGCGTCCTGGTGTACTCGCACGCCAGCGGTGCCGACGTGCCCTCGCTGCTCGACGACGTCGAGCGCTATCTAGAGCTGGGCTACAAGGCGGTGCGGGCGCAGGCCGCGGTGCCCGACGTCGGCGGCACGTACGGGGTCCGCAAGGGCAAGGTCTATGAGCCGGCCGCGACCGATCTGCCCGACGAACAGCCCTGGGACACCGAGGCCTACCTCGGCTTCGCGCCCACCTATCTGGAGGCGGTGCGGGAGCGCTTCGGCTTCGGCTTCCACCTCCTGCACGACGTCCATCACCGGCTGACCCCTCTCGAGGCGGCCCGGTTCGGCAAGAGCGTCGAGGGCTGCCGGCTGTTTTGGATGGAGGACCCGACTCCGGCGGAGAACCAGGAGGCCTTCCGGCTCATCCGCCGACACACCACGACTCCGATCGCGGTCGGCGAGGTGATGAACTCCATCTGGGACGTCCAGCACCTGATCACCGAGCAGCTCATCGACTATGTGCGCACCACCGTCGTCCACGCGGGCGGCATCACCCACCTGCGGCGGATCTTCGACCTCGCGGCCCTCTACCAGGTGCGCACCGGCTCCCACGGTGCGACCGACCTCTCCCCCGTCAGCATGGCCGCCGCCGTGCACCTCGACGTGACGGTGCCGAACTTCGGCATCCAGGAGTACATGGGCCACGCCGACGAGACCCATGAGGTGTTCCGCAGCGGGGTCACGTTCGCCGACGGCATGCTCCACCCGTCCGAGGAGCCGGGTCTCGGCGTGGAGTACGACGAGAAGGCGGCCGAGCGCTTCCCCTACCAGCGGCGCTACCTGCCGGTCGCGCGCCGCCTCGACGGCTCGGTGCACGACTGGTGAGCGCCGCCGCCCTGCCCGCGCTGAACCGTGCGGTGCTCTCCCGCCTCGCCCCGGGCCTGCGCCCTGCGGTCGACCCTGCCGAGCTGCGCGCCCGGGTCGTCCACTTCGGCCTCGGTGCCTTCCACCGGGCGCACCAGGCGGTCTACACCGAGAGCGCCGCCGCCCGGTCCGGCGAGCCCTGGGGCATCACCGCCGTCGCGCCCCGGTCGGCCTGGACCGTGCGTGTGCTGCGGGATCAGGACTGCCTCTACTCGTGCGCCGAACGCCGACCGGACGGCAGTGTGTCCCGCGTCGTGGGCTCGGTCGTCGGCGCGCTGGCGATGGGGGCGGACGCCGCGGCCGTGGACGCCCTGCTCGCCGACCCCGAGGTGACCGTGGTGACCCTGACCGTCACGGAGAAGGGCTACCACCGCTCGCCGCTGACCGGCGGTCTTGACACCACGGCGGCACCGGTCGCCGCCGACCTCGCGGCGGCCCCCGACGGTCCCCTCGCCACGGTGGTGGGCCGGCTGGCCGCCGGGCTGGCCGCGCGGATGCGAGCTGGCGCGCCGCCGATCAGCGTGGTGTCCTGCGACAACATGGCGGGCAACGGCGCCGCGCTGAGCCGGGTCGTCCGTGACTTCCTCCGGGCCTCCGCCTGGGCGGACCGCGACAGTATCCTGGCCAAAATGGCTGAAAGCGTCGCCTTCCCCGCAACAGTCGTGGACCGGATCGTGCCCGCTTCGAGCGAGGCCGACGAGGCGGCCGCGGCGGCCGCGCTCGGGGTGCACGACATCCTCCCCGTGGCGGGTGAGCCCTACCGGCAGTGGGTGCTGGAGGACTCCTTCGCCGCGCCCCGGCCGCCCTGGGAACGGGACGGCGCCCTGTTCGTCCCCGATGTCGCGCCGTACCAGCTCACCAAGCTACGGCTGCTCAACGGCTCCCACTCGGCGCTGGCCTATCTCGGCCTGGCCGCCGGGTGCGCCACCGTCGCCGACACCATGGCGGCGGACTGGGGCGAGCGCCTGGTCCGGGCGCTGTGCGCGGAGGTCGCCCCCACCCTCCCCGCCGACGGCCCCGATCCGGTCGCGTACGCCGACGACCTCGTCGTACGCTTCCGCAATCCCGCGATGCGCCACCTGCTCCGGCAAATCGGCTCCGACGGCTCTGTGAAGATCGCGGAGCGCTGGCTGCCCGCCCTGCGCGAGCTGCGCGCCCGCGGCGCGGACACCCCGGTGCTGGAGCTCGCCCTCGCCGCCTGGGCGCACGCCACCCGCCACGCCCACGGCACCTTCGCCGACCCTGCGGCCGAGGCGCTCGCCGCCTGCTGGGAACAGTCGCCCCAGCCCTCGGCGACGGTGCGGGCGCTGCTGCGCCTGCTCGGCGCGACGGACCTGGCGGACGACGACGCCCTCGTCGCCGCCATCGCGGACCGGCTGCCCGCTCTCCGCTCGGGCCACGTGGAGATCTGAGCCCGGCCGCCGCCCCGCCCACCGCACAACGCCCCTCCCCCGAACACCGCACATACCTCTCCCCTCCCCCGAACACCGCTCACCGTCCCCGAACAACGGAGTTCACCATGCAGGACAGCACCATGACCGAGGAGCAGGCACGCCCCGCGCAACGCACCACGCGCGACCTGGCCAGAGCCGCCGTCTCGGGCTGGCTCGGTACAGCCATGGAGTTCATGGACTTCCAGCTCTACTCGCTGGCCGCCGCGATCGTCTTCAACAAGATCTTCTTCCCGGACGTCAGCCCCGCCATCGGCCTCATCGCCGCCATGGCCACCTACGGCGTCGGCTACGTCGCCCGGCTCGCCGGCGCCATCTTCTTCGGGCGGATGGGCGACCGGATCGGCCGCAAGAAGGTCCTGTACCTCACCATCCTGCTGATGGGCGCCTCCACCACCCTCATCGGGGCCCTGCCCACCTACTCCGCCATCGGCATCGCGGCGCCGATCCTGCTCGTCGCGCTGCGGCTGGTGCAGGGCTTCGGCGCGGGCGCCGAAATCGCCGGCGCCACCGTGCTGCTCGCCGAGTACGCCCCCGCCCGCCGGCGCGGCCTGGTCTCCTCGCTGGTCTCCCTCGGCACCAACTCCGGAACGCTCGCCGCCTCGGGCCTGTGGACCCTCCTGCTCGCCGTGCTCAGCGAGGAGCAGTTGCTCTCCTGGGGCTGGCGGCTGCCCTTCCTGCTGAGCTTCGTGCTGATGCTCTTCGCGTTCTGGCTGCGCCGTGGCCTCAAGGAGAGCCCGGTGTTCGACGAGCGCGCCGACGTGGTGGACGGCGTGGCCCTGCGCCGTGACGAGGTCGAGTCCGCCATCGCCGAGGCCGACGACCACCGGGGCGATGTGCTGGCGGCCGGTGTCCGGCAGCGCAAGGGCAAGGCCTTCTTCCTCGCACTCGGACTGCGCTTCGGCCAGGCGGGCAACTCCGGGCTCGTCCAGACGTTCCTCGTCGGCTACATCGCCACCAATCTCGCCGTCGGCAAGGCCGTCCCCACTGACGCGATCATGTACGGCTCACTGCTGGGCTTCGCCACCGTGCCGCTGATCGGCCTGCTCGGCGACCGCTTCGGACGCCGGGTGCTCTACCTCACGCTCACGGTGCTGACCATGGCGGCGGCCTTCCCGGCGATGCTCCTCATCACCTCAGGCTCCACCCCGGGCGTTCTGATCGGCATGGTGCTCGCCCTGAACATCGGCGTCCTCGGGCTGTTCTCGCTGGAGAGCGTGACGATGGCCGAACTCTTCGGCGCCCGCGCCCGGTTCACCCAGCTCGCACTCGCCAAGGAGATCGGCGGCATCCTCGCCACCGCGATCGGCCCGGTCCTGGCGGCCACGCTCACGGCCGTCACCGGCAGCTGGTGGCCGATCGCGGCGATGCTCGTCGTCTACTCACTCATCACCTTCGTCAGCGCGCTTCTCGCGCCCGAGACACGCGGACGCGACCTGGTCCGGCTGGAGGACGCCGTATGAGCGCGGTCACGGGCGTGCGCCGTGTGAGCGATGCGGTCACGGAAAACCTCGCAGAAGAAGAGCGTATGAGGGCGGTCGTGGTGCACGGCCCCGGCGACGTGCGCGTCGACGAACGGGCCCGGCCGGTGCCGGGCCCCGGCGAGGTCCTCCTGGCCCTGGAGTGGGGCGGGATCTGCGGATCCGACATCGCCTACTGGAAGAAGGGGGCGTCCGGTACGGCCTCGCTCACGCACCCGCTGGTGCTCGGGCACGAGGTCGCGGGCCGGATCGCCGCGCTCGGCCCCGGGGTCACCGGTCTCAGCGAAGGGCAGCCGGTCACCGTCCACCCGGCCCAGCTCGTCGGCGACGGCGTACTGCCGCAGCGGATCGCCGGACGCACCAACCTCTACCCGAGTGTCCGCTACTTCGGCTCAGCCGCCTTCGACCCCCACACCGACGGCGGGTTCAGCGAGTACCGGGCGGTCCGCGCGGACCAGATCCGGCCGCTGCCGGACGGCGTAGGCACCGAACAGGGCGCCCTGGCCGAGCCGTTGGCGGTCGCCCTGCACGCCGTCGGCCGGGTCCAGGGCCTGCGCGGCCGGACCGTCCTGGTCAACGGGGCGGGACCGATCGGCTCCCTGGTCGTCGCCGCGGCCCGGCACCACGAGGCGGGCACGGTGATCGCCGCCGACCTGGCGGCGTCCTCCCTCGCGGTCGCCCGCGCCATGGGCGCCGACGAGACTCGCGACCTCTCGCACGGCGACGGCCTGCCACAGGACGTGGACATCGTCTTCGAGGCATCCGGCGCTCCGGCCGCGCTCGGCCCGGTACTGCGCGCCGCCGCCCGCGGCGGGACCGTCGTCCAGGTGGGCAACCTGCCCGGTACGCCCGCCCTGGCGGTCCTCGGGGATCTGGTGACCCGCGAGATCACCTGGATCGGCTCCTACCGCTTCGTCGACGAGATCGACGACGCCCTGCGCGCCCTGCGGGACGGCCTGGACGTGACTCCGCTGATCACCCACCGCTTCCCGCTGGAACGAGCCGAGGAGGCACTGGCCCTCGCCGCCGACCCGCAAAGCGGCAGTAGCAAGGTCATGCTGCGGCTGGCCGACGCATGAGGCCCGGCGCGCCGCTCCCCCCGCCCCGAACGTCACCCCTTCGTCCCAGGGCGTCCACGTCACCGCCGTCGCCGCCGTCATCGCCGTCGCGTACGTACGCCCTCATCCACCGTCCGCCAGGAGATCCCCGTGCCCCTGCTGACCCCGCCCCGTGCCGCTGACAGTCGGCGGCTGGCGGCCGACGTCGTGTGCGTCGGCGAGACGATGGCCGTCCTCAGCCCGTCGGACACCCGCCCGCTCGCCGAACAGTCCACCCTCAGAATGGCCATCGGCGGCGCCGAGTCCAACGTGGCATGCGGGCTGGCCGGTCTCGGACACCGCGCCGCCTGGGTCAGCCGCGTGGGCGACGACCCGTTCGGGCGCCGTATCCTGACCGAACTCACCGCGCGCGGCGTCGATGTGAGCGGTGTCGAGACCGACCCGGACCGGCCGACCGGGATCTATTTCAAGGACCCGGGCCCGGACCGTACCCGTACGCATTACTACCGCGGCGGATCGGCCGCCACCGGGATGGGCCCGGATCTGGCGCGGCTGCCCGCACTGCGCCGCGCCCGCCTGGTGCACCTCTCGGGCGTGGCCGCGGCACTCTCCGACAGCTGCGCCCGGCTGCTGGAGGCGATCCTCGTCGACCGGGTCGCCGGCGAGAAGGCCCCTGGCGACGATGGGTCCACCGGCGGACCTATCGTCTCCTTCGACATCAACCACCGTCCCGCGCTCTGGCGCGGCGGTGCCGCGGAGGCAGCGCGGAGTCTGCTGGCCCTTGCCCGCGCCGCCGACCTGGTGTTCGTCGGCCGAGACGAGGCCGAGGCCCTGTGGGGCACCACCCGCCCGGACGACATCGCGGAACTGCTCGCGCCCGTGCCGGTCGTGGTCGTCAAGGACGCCGAGCACGGGGCGACCTCCTACGCCGACGACACCCGGACGTTCGTTCCGGCAATGCCCACCAAGGTGGTCGAACCGGTCGGCGCGGGCGACGCGTTCGCGGCCGGTTATCTGGCCGGTGTACTGGAGAGCCGCGACGAACGGTCCCGGCTGCGCCTCGGCCACCTGACCGCCGCCGCCGCGCTGCGCACCAGGGACGACGTGCCCGCCATTCCAGCGCGCACGGAAACCGACCGCCTGCTCGCCCTGAACGACGACACCTGGGCCGCCGCCGCACCGCGCTGAGCGAAGCCGCCGCCTCAGGCACAACCGCCGCGCCGCGGCCACCGAAGGAGAACCCCCGACCATGACCGCCGACTTCCTCGCCCAACTGTCCAAGGACCGCGTGATCGCCGTCATCCGCGCACCGAACATCCCGGACGCCGCCGCGCTGTGCGCGGCTCTGCGCGCGGGCGGCATCCACTGGATCGAGTTCACCCGCACCACCCCCCACCTCGCGGCACACCTGAGACGCGCGGTGGCCGACAGCCAGGACGGCGTCGGTGCGGGCACCGTACTGACTGCCCAACAGGCCGAGGAACTGATTGACGCCGGGGCCCAGTACCTGGTCACCCCCGGCTGCCGCCCAGATGTCGCCAAGGCGGCGGCAGCGGCCGGCGTGCCGGTCATCATGGGCTCCCTCACCCCGACTGAGGTCGGGATGGCGCTCGATCTCGGCGCGGCCGCCGTGAAGATCTTCCCCGCGCGCGCCGTCGGTCCCCAGTACTTCCGCGACCTGGCCGGCCCCTTCCCGGACGTACCGCTGGTGGCCTCAGGAGGCATCACCGCGGACAACGCCGCCGGTTTTCTCACGGCCGGAGCACATGCGGTGTGCGCAGGTTCCAACGTCGTGCCACCCGCCGCGGTGGCCGCCGGCGACTGGCCAGAAATCACCAGACGCGCCCGGGACTTCACCGACTCGCTGCGCGCCGCGCCGCACGCCTGACCGGCTGGGCCTCCCGGTGGCGGTACGACCCGCACCGAGGCGGCGGAGCGCACCGACGCGGAGCGCTGCGCCTGGTGGTCTGTCCCGACTTGGCGGGGAAGGCCGCGCACGCTGCCTGGGTCCCTCACCTTCGACAGCAGTCGAACCTCCTTGGGGACCCTGGCCGCCAGCCCCCCTCGGAAACGCGGCCCGACAACCTGCGTTCCGCGTAATTCGTGGCGGTTAGAGCATTGAAAGGTGCTCTGAGCTGGGGAAACGCGTATGGGCACGCCTGTGGGGCGTGTCTCTAGGCGCGCGGGTGAAGCGGTCAGGGGGGCGGCGGGGTGAGCTCGATGATCTGCTTGGGTGGGGTGACGCCGAGCTTGGCGAACAGGTCGCGCTGGGGTTTGCTGAGTTCGGTGCGCTGACGGAAGACGCCGGTGGGGCCGGTGAAGGTGCCCACGTGGACGCGGTCGAGTTGGCGGCGGATCTTGTGCCGTTCGGAAACTCATCGCTGCTGCTCGGAGCGGGTCTGGCGTTCCATCACGGTCTGCTGGAACCCTGTCCGGGTGATCGTCTCTCTGGTGTACCAGGTGGCTCGGAAGCTGCTCGCGTTCCCAGCGTTACTGTTGCGTCGGGACGCGGCCAAGGACGCGGAACTGCTTGCACTGCGACACGAGAACGCGGTGCTGCGCAGGCAGCTCACGAGGCCTGTGCGGTACGAGCCGGCGGATCGGCTGTGGTTCGCGGCGCTGTCGTCGCTGATCCCCTGCGGGGTTCCAGAACTCGGCCCGGCGCGATGACCAGCGGTAATGAGTGGAGTAGCACTCGCTGGGAAGGACTCGGATTGTGCCGCTACGTCTGCTCTATTTGATCTTCACCCGGCTGCTCGGCTGGTGCGTGCTCCTCTGCCGTTCCTCCACCTCCAAGGACATCGAGCTGCTCGTTCTGCGGCACGAGGTAGCAGTGCTGCGCCGCACGAACCCCAAGCCGCGCTGTACCTGGGCAGACCGCGCGTACCTCGCCCCGCTGATCCGACAGCTGCCGCGGCGACTGCGACGGCACCGTCTGGTCACACCCGACACGATTCTGCGGTGGCACCGCCGACTGGTGACGAAGACGTGGACGTACCCGAACCGAACCGGCCGCCCGCCGATCGACCAGGCGATCGCCACGCTCATCGAACAACTTGCCCGGGAGAACACCTCGTGGGGATACCAGCGCATCCAGGGCGAGCTGCTCAAGCTCGGCCACCGCGCGGGCGCCTCCACCATCCGCAGAGTCCTCAAACGCCGGAAGATACCCCCGGCACCTGAACGGCAGACCGACACAACGTGGCGGCACTTCCTCCGCACCCAGGCCCAGGCCACACTCGCCGTCGACTTCTTCCACGTGGACCGCGCCGTCACCCTGCGGCGGCTGTATGTGCTCTTTGCGATAGAAGTCGGCACCCGGTACGTGCACGTCCTCGGAGTGACCGGCCATCCGGACGGCCCCTGGACCACGCAACAGGCCCGCGGTCTCCTGATGGACCTCGGCCACCGCGCATCCGAGTTCGACTTCCTCATACGCGACCGGGCCAGCCAGTTCAGCAGGTCGTTCGACATGGTCCTCGCCAGCGAGGGCATCAAAGTCGTAAAGATCCCTCCGCGGTGCCCCAAGCGAATGCGTACGCGGAGAGATTCGTACGCACCATCCGTTCAGAGGTCACCGACCGGATCCTCATCTTCGGCCGACGCCACCTACGCGCCGTACTGAACGAGCACATCCAGCACTACAACGGACGAAGACCCCACCGCGGACAACAACTCCACCCGCCACGGCCCGACCACCCCATCGCCGATCCTTCCCACGAGCGGATCAAGCGCCGACAGCGCCTCTGCGGCCTCATCAACGAATACGAGCGAGCGGCGTAGAAACGCAGGTCATCACAGGTAGCCGTGTTGTGGAACCCCGCAGGGTTGCGTTGCGCTTCGCGGGCATCCGTCCGCGCATGCCCCATGGAGCAGGTGACGGCACAAACGCCCGAGAGGCTCAGAACGTCTCGGCGACGTGCTTGCCGAGATCGAGTTCGATTCCCTGAGGCTGCTGCAAGCCGCGTTCGAAGAGGCTGCGCAGGTGATCCGCGTTCTCCGGACGCATCGACGTGCGCCTGAAGGCGGCCATAGCGGCTGCGTAGTCCCCCGCTGGGATTGCGGTGGCCGCGTCGACGAAGTCCTTCGCGCCGGAGACCCCGGCCTTGCTGAAGCCGGCGATGCGGCGGGCGAAGGTGTCGACGAAGTCGTCCAGCTCGCCCTCGGGAAGAACGCGGTTGACGTAGCCGTATTCGGCGGCGAGCTGGGCCGGGAAGTCGTCTCCTCCCACCACGATCTCCATCGCGCGGCCCCGGCCCACCAACTCGGCCAGTCGCCCCATCGGGTTGCCACCGGGTACGGCGCCGAAGCCCACCTCGGGCTGTCCCAGGATGGCGTTGGTACCGGCGAAGCGGATGTCCGTGTTCAGGACGAACTCACTTCCCGCTCCTCGGACACGGCCCTTGATGGCCGAGATCGTGAGAGCCGGGACCTTGCTGAGGCGCAGAAGGCTGTCCGGGTAGGGGAGGAGTCCGGTGGGGCCCGGCGCCGTGGTGTACACGCGCTCGATGTCGGACAGGAGGTCGAAGTGTGCCATGAAGAAGTCGGGGTTGGCACTCTGGAACACCACGACGGTCAGATCGGGGTCCTCCTCCATGCGGGTCACCAGATCGGCAAGCTGCTCGATGGTGTCCGGATCGATGAGGTTGATCGGGGCGTTCTCGAAGGTCACCTTCCAGTAGGACGGCGACACCGCATGTACATGAAATTGCGAGTGATTGCTCATGGGGCGACCTTAGGGGGTCTGACTTTAAAAATGCAACCCAGTCTGGACGTGACTGTGCCCCCACTTTCGAGGGAAGCGGCGAGTTCGATGGCGCCGGAGTGTCAACCGCATCGGTGCTGAGCAGGCACGTCCGTCGTCCGGCTGCGCGGATGGCGCCGCAAGCCGCCGGAGGAGGAGGTGATGCGGGTGGGGTTCTTGCTGCTGTTCATGGCGCAGTCCGCGAAGGCTTTCGCGCATCCTGACGCCGCAGCAAGAAGTGTCAGGAGGGAGCCTCGGTGACTGCCCGGACCCTCAAGAGATCCATGGACCCAGGAGTGCTCACTGGAGTGCGGGCAGGTTCTCTGTGTACCGCCCCAGCGCGGGTCCTGTGGGCCGCCGGCTCCCCCGCCGTTCCGCCGCATTCCGGATACCGCTGCAGTCGGCTGGGCGGATTCGGGAACTCGTTGGCGGGGACGCGTTCAGTCGGACTGGCTGAGGGGTGAGCTCTGAGGGTCAGGTGCTGCCATCAGCGACACATCCTCCATGGGAACCTCGCGACCATCGTCATCGAGGAACCCCACGTGGACGGCCCGCCCCGTGGAGCGGGTCCGCTGGGAGGCGGAGGGACCTGCGGGCCGCGGACGGTGACGGTCACCCCACTGCTGCAGCGCACCCAGGACTGGCTGCAGTTCGAGCCCGGCCGGCGTCAGATGGTAGCTCTGCCGGTGCCTGCTGCCGGCCTCCTGGTACGCCAGTGTCCGCAGCACTCCGGCGTCGACGAGAACCTTGAGTCGGTCACTGAGCAGGTTCGACGCGATGCCGAGAGCTGACCGAATTTCAGCGAACCGGTGCCTGCCGTAGAGGACCTCACGCAGCACCAGCAGAGTCCACCGCTCGCCGAGTATCTGCAGGCTCCGCTCCATGGAACAGGCCGGCTCGTCATCCATGGGGCCGGACACGTGCCTTCCTGGCGGCACAGAACTCACCTCCACATCGACGCCGGGTACTCGTTCCGGTGGCCACATACACCCCGCAGCCTGCACCGTATACCTGAGTTTACTATCACTAACCAGATGGCGCATACGCCTGCCTGGCGGGAGCAGGCGACTCGGGCAGGTCCTGCCACGGGATGACGGTGTGCATCACGTGCAAGATCCCGCACAGGCAAAGGGACGCGGCAGGTAAGCAGAGACAACCGTGCATCCCCTCGCCGACCGGGCCGATTGCACGCCGCGGCTGCCGGCCTGGCGCATGTGAAGGCGAGACGGGCTGCCAGTACGACCGGCGAGCCAGTGACCGGTCAAGGAGGCGCAGCCGGGGGCATCCGCAGCGGACGCCGGACATGGACGGCACTGCGGGAACAGCGGCCGGCCAGCCGTCAGGCGCGGCCGCCTCCGGCGAAGGCCGCCCGCTCCGCACGGAGCGGGCCGCAAGGCCTGGCGGCGTTCGTTCACGTCCAGTCGTGGAGCCGGGGAGGGTCGCGTCTTGAAGCTGGAAGCTGCGCTACTTCCGGCCGGGGGAGGCGGCGGTCGGAATCAGTGCCACGGAGCTTTCGTCGACTTCGTTTCCGTCATCGTCGATGAACCCGACGTGCACCGGACGTTCGGTGCCCTCGACCTGGCGCAGGATGCTCGGCCCGTCCGGCCACGGCAGGTACTTGTCGCCCCATTGCTGCAGGCCGAGCAGGACGACGAGGAGCTCCCGGCCCGCATCCGTGAGCACGTACGAGAAGCGGGCCCGCTCTCCCGGTTCCCGGTAGGGCACCTTCTCCATCACGCCGTATTCGACCAGCGTGTTCAGGCGTGCGGTGAGAACGTCCGGCGCCACACCGAGCCCGCTGCGGAACTCCGAGAAACGGCTCGACCCCGCCACGGCCTCGCGCAGAATCAGAAACGTCCAGCGCTCGCCCAGCACGCCCAGGCTGCGGGCGATAGCGCAACTGTCATTCGGAATCTTGCCCATGCTGCAAGCCTACCCTGAGTTGCTTCTTCCAACCCAGGTGACCTAAGTTGGAAAAACCTATCCAGCAGGGAGTTGCGTCATGCAGATCGAAGGACAGACCGCACTGGTCACCGGGGCGAACCGCGGCCTGGGACGTCACCTGGCGAAGCAGCTGCGCGACCGGGGCGCGACCGTCTACGCGGCAGCCCGCAATCCCGCAGCCGTCGACCTCGACGGCGTGAAGCCGATCGCCCTCGACGTGACCGACCCCGCCTCCATCGCCACCGCGGCAGAGGCGACCGGCGACGTGTCGATCCTGGTCAACAACGCCGGTTCGGCCACCCACGCGTCGCTGCTGACGGGCGACCTGACGGACATCCGCCTGGAGATCGACACCCACTACCTCGGCACCTTGGCGGTCACCCGGGCATTCGCCCCCCAGCTCGGCTCTCACGACAGCAGCGCGGTGCTGAACATCCTGTCGGTCGCCTCCTGGATCAACTTCCCCGATTTCGGTGCCTACTGCGCCGCCAAGTCGGCCTCCTGGTCGATGACGAACGGGCTGCGCCAGGAACTCGCCCCGCAGGGCACCCGGGTCTCGGCGCTGCACGTCGGGTACATGGACACCGACATGACCGCCGGCCTCGACGCGCCGAAGGCCGACCCCGCCGACATCGCACGCATCGCCCTCGACGGTGTCGCTGCCGGCACCCCTGAGATCATCGCCGACGAGACGAGCAAGACCGTGCTCGCGGCTCTGTCCGGAGGCATCGGCGCGCTCTACCCGCAGTTCGGGACACGGAATCTCACGCCCGCTTACGTCATCGTCAACTTCGATGTGCTCGACGAGGAGGCTGGCTTGGCCTACGCGGCCGTGGCCCAGCAGTCCATCCTCAGCCACGGCGGCCATTACCTGGTCGGGGGACCCACGCCCAAGCCCGTCGAAGGCACCTGGGACTCCTCCGGGTTCGTGGTCATCGAGTTTCCCGACATGGACCGGATCCGGGAGTGGTACGACTCCGCCGAGTACCGGCGCGCCCGGGAGATACGAAAGGACAAAGCCCGGGTGACCATGCTGTTCGCCGAGGGCGCACCGCCTGAGGGCTTCTCCCGCCCGGCCTAGCCGTGCCGCTGGTGCGGTGACCGGAGGAGACTGCCGGAAAGACTCAAGGCGTCCGACGCGGTGCACTGGACGCCGAGGGCTGATTCGCCGAGATCGACCGGACAGGCCCTGGCCTCGCGCTTCATGAAGCGGGCTGTCCGACAGGTGATCAGAGCCGCTGACAGTGCCTCTGACCTGCAAGAATGAGGATCGCTGAGGTCCTTGTTCGCGCTTCAGCCGGAGGCACTTTCCAGGTGAGGGTGCGACACGAGGTCGCGTGGGTTGAGTGGGCTCTCTTGGAGAGGAGGTCGGCGATGGCGTCGGCGACAGAGTAGCCCCGGGTCAGTGTCCGATGACCTGTCCCCACCCGGACATGCGTCGCTGGTAACGGCGGGGTGTGAAGCTCCGGGCATAAGAAGGCTTCTCGAAACCGAGTGTGGGGCTGGGTTTGTACTGGTCAGGCATAGTGCCGGGGTGGGTGAGGGAGGTCCGGTGCGTCCCTGGAGGTGGCGTGCTGGAGGTGTGTGATGGCGTCGGTGCTGGGGCGGCTGGAGGAGCGGGAGCGGGCGGCCCGGAAGCGGGTGGAGGAGTTGCAGGCCGAGATTGGAGGCGACACAGTCGGAGTGGGACGAGTGGCTGATCGCCCGCAGGCGGGTTCGCGGAGCGGCGTCACCTGAAGGGTGTCAATATTCCGATCAGGCTGCTGAGCTGGGTGTTTCCTGTGGATGATGAGGCGGTCGGGGTGGCGTGGTGTGGTACTCGTTGAGTAGTCCGCCGAGTACCTGCTTGCGCCTGACCGTGGCGGCGGGCAGCGGGATGATGTGCGGGTCGTCGTCCGGAGCACGTAGGTCGAGGCTGCGGTGAGCTCGTCCGGCGTTGTAGTGCTCGGCGTACCTGGTCAGGACCGTACGCAGGTGTCGTTCGCCGGTGATGAGAAGGCGGTCGGTGCATTCGGCCCGGGCTGTGCGTATCCATCGTTCGGCGAACGCGTTGGACCGGAGGCTTTGCGGCGGAGTCGGGACGACGGCTGTGCCGTTGCCGGCGAAGACGGCGTCGAATGCGACGGTGAACTTGCTGTCCCGGTCTCGGATGAGGAACCGGAAGCATCCTGCCCTGTCGCCGAGGTCCATGAGCAGGTTGCGGGCGAGTTGGGTGACCCATGCGCCGGTCGGGTGGTCGGTGACGCCCAGGACGTGAACGCGCCGGGTCTTGATCTCCATGACGAAGAAGACATAGAGACGCCTGAGGAAGACGGTTGACGGCGGCCTCCGTAAGCTCCCCGGTGGCGGCCATATACGGCGCATTTTGTGGCCACGGGTTTCCCCGAGTACGGCCAGTTTTCTCCCCGCTCGCCCCGAGTAGTCCCGCTCGGCGACGCTGGAGCGGGTGAAGAACAGCAGGGAGATCATGGAGATCCTTGAGGCATACGACCTCACAGGCAGTTACCGTGCCGCGGCCGAGCTGGCCGGGTGCGACCACCACACGGTGGCCCGGTACGTGAAGATGCGGGCGGCCGGCCAGCAGCCCGACAAGCGCCGGCACCGGGCCCGGCAGATCGACGACTATCTGCCGAAGATCGAGGAACTGGTGGTCCGCTCGCAGGGCAAGATCCGCGCGGACGTGGTCCACAAGAGGATCGCTGCGATGGGCTTCACCGGCGGGGAACGCACCACCCGCCGCACCGTTGCCGAGGCAAAAGCCCAGTTCAGGGCAGGTCGGCGTCGTGTCTATCGGCCGTGGGTGACCGAGCCCGGGCTCTGGCTTCAGTACGACTTCGGCGACGGCCCGGTGATCAAAGGCCGCAAGACCACGCTGTTCTGCGCATGGCTGGCCTGGTCGCGTTTCCGCGTCGTCATTCCGATCTGGGACAAGACGCTGCCAACGATCACCGCATGTCTGGACACCACGTTCCGCCGGATCGGCGGCATCCCGGCCTACGTCCTCACCGACAACGAGAAGACGGTCACCACCGACCACGTCGCCGGGATCGCGGTCCGCAATCCGGAGGTCGTCGAGGTCGCCCGGCACTACGGCACGACGATCCGTACATGTCTGCCGGCGGACCCGGAGACGAAGGGCGGCAGCGAGTCCACGGTGAAGCTCGCGAAGGCCGATCTGGTGCCCAGGGACGTCAATCTGCGCGAGCAGTACAAGACCTTCGGTGAGCTGGAGGCCGCCTGCCGGCAGTTCTGCGAAGAGGTCAACTCCCGCCCCCACAAGGCGACTCGGCGCAAGCCCGTCGAGCGGCTCGCGGAAGAACGGCAGCGGCTGCACCCGCTGCCGCGGCGGCCGTTCACCGCGGCCTTCGGCACCACCCGGCGGGTCTCCTGGGAATCGACGATCTCGGTCGACGCGGTCCGCTACTCGGTCCCGCACCAGCTGATCGACACCCGGGTCTGGGCCCGTTTCCACGGCGACGAGCTGATCGTCACCGCCGTCGACGAGACCGGCTCCGCGGTCGAGGTCGCCCGCCACCCGCGCGGCGAGCCCGGCAGCCCGGTCCTGGAGGATGCCCACTATCCGCCGCGCGAGGACAAGGAAGCCGACCGCACTCCGAGGGCGACCTCCGCCGAGGAGGCCGCGTTTCTCCAGCTCGGACCCGGTGCCGCGAGCTGGCTGATCGAGGCCGGGGCGGCCGGGGTTCGCAGGATCAAGGCGAAGATGGCCGAGGCCGTCGCCCTCTCAAAGCTCTACTCCATAGCGGAAGTTGACCGCGCACTCGGCACCGCCGCGGTCACCGCCCGCTTCGCGGACAAGGATCTCATGTCGATCCTCGACTATCAGGCCGTCCACGGCCTGGCCGAGCCGGTCCGCCGCAGCGAGGCCCACTCGCTGCAGCCTGGCACCTCCGCCTGGTCCGCCCTCGGCGCCGCCGCCCCGAGCACTGCTGATCTTTCCGAGTACGACGAAAGCGACCACTCCTGATGGCCACCCCTCTGCGCACCGTTCCCGGCACCAACGGAGACCCGCTCGCCGAGGCCATCGAGCTGACCAAGCGGCTCAAACTCCCGCACATCCGCCGGTCGTTGACCGACATCATTCCCACCGCCAAGGCCCAACGCTGGGATCCCGCCGAGGTCGTCCGCGTCCTGCTGGCCGAGGAGGCGGCCGGACGCGACCGGGCCAACCTGCACACCCGCCGCAAGCGGGCCGGGTTCCCCACCGGGAAGACCTTCGGGGACTGGCATGAGTCCAAGTCGTCCATACCCAGGGCCACCCAGGACGCCCTGAAGAGTCTGGAATGGGTCGGCCGCCGGGAGAACTTCTGTATTTGCGGACCGTCGGGAACGGGAAAGTCGCACTTCACCGAGGCGCTCGGGCAAACCGCGGTCGAGGCCGGCCTGACTGTCGCCTGGTTCACCATCGAGGACCTGGGCGCCCTGGTCCGCCGCCACCGCGCGGACGACTCGATCGCCCGGGCGCTGGCGAAGATCGTCCGCTCGGACCTGATCATCGTCGACGACATCGGGCTGCTGCCCGTCTCCGAGGACGCCGCCGAGGGCTTCTACCGCCTGGTGGATGCCGCATATGAACGGCGCTCGATCGCGGTTTCGAGCAACCTCCACCCGTCTGGATTCGACGAGATCATGCCCAAGACCCTGGCCACCGCGACCGTCGACCGGCTCCTCCATCATGCCCACGTCACGGTCACTCAGGGTGATTCATTCAGATTCACCGAGGCCACCACCGGAAAGGGAGTGAAGCCCTTCAGCTGATCCACACCGACCCAGGGTGGGGAGAATATCTGGCCGCGAGCGGGGCGATCATGCCTTCCACCAGCGGGGATGTCTCGAGGCCGCCAGCGGGGACGATCAAGAGGCCGTTGACAGACGGTCTCCACGTGCATGAAATCGCAAGCCAGAAGCGTGTGGGCCTGGGCGCGGAGGAAGGAGCGCCAGGTCTGCTGGCTTGCTCGCTGCGGTGCGGGCGGTAGACCGGAGCGGCGCAGAACGCGCCGGACCGTGGCGGCGGCAACCCGATGACCAAGCCGAAGCAGCTCACCCTGGATCCTGACGTACCCCCAGGTCGGATTCTCCCTCGCCAGGCGCCGGATGAGCGCGACCGTCTCTTCCGGCAACGGTGGCCGACCGGATCCGACCGCCGTCTGGCGCCACTTCCAGCGCACCAGACGACGGTGCCAGGCCAGCAGCGTGCCCGGGGTGACCAGCCGATGGCGACGTAAGACGGGTGGCAGGTGCCGCGCGAGACCGGAGAGCACGGCACGATCAGCCCATGAGAGCCGCAGCCGCTCTACCTGCCGGCGAAGCACAGCGACCTCATGACGAAGGGTAAGGATCTCGGCGTTGTTCGCGGCGGTCGATCGGCCCAGCAAAAGGAAGCAGCCCAGCAGTCGGCAGAAGATCAGGTAGAGCAGTCGCAGACCCACGATCACTGATCATGCCCATACTTGAGCGATCGAAAAGCCCCAGGTCAACCACCATGCGGCAATAAAGAAACCCTTCAGGCATCGACCAGTTCGGGGAACTTCCCGTCCCCCTCCCGGATCATGAATCGTGCCCGGCAGCCGAGGTCTTCGAGGTCCATGACGAGGTTCTTCGCCGCTTGCGCTACCCAGGAGGCGATCGGATGCGTGGTGGCGCCCAGGACGCGGATCCGGCGACTGCCGTGTTCAATCACCACGAGCACGTACATCCGAACCCCCGACAGGGTGACTGTTTCCATGAAATCGCAGGCCAGCAGGGCATCAGCCTGGGAGCGCAGAAAACTGGCCCAGGTACTGGAGTTCCGCTCGGGCACAGGATCGATGCCGGCCTCCTTCAGGATTTCCCAGACGGTGGACGCGCCCACCTTCACCCCCAGCACGAGCAGCTCGCCGTGCAGGCGCCGGTAGCCCCAGCTCGAGTTCTCCTTCGCCAGGCGCAGCACCAGGGTGCGGATGGAGCGCACGGTGCGCGGTCGTCCCGGGCGTTTGGGCCGGCAGGAGGCGGCATGGCGGCGTTTGACGAGGTTGCGGTGCCAACGCAGTACCGTGTCGGGGCGGACGAGCAGCCGTGACCTTCGCAGGACGTGCAGTGGCAGCCGGTGCAGCAGCGCCGCCAGGAACGCCCGATCGCTCGGCGTGAACCGGATCTTGTCCTTGCCGAGTTGGCGTTCCAGCACGGTGATCTGGTGGCGCAGGGCGAGGATCTCGGCGTCCTTATCCCGGACGGTCATCGGCAGCAGGCGGAGCATCGCGAACGCGTGTGTCACACCCAGGTAAGCCAGTCGCAGCAGCACGATCGATCATCATGACGCGCGGATCACCCACTACGCGAGAGCGCCGACTCGAGTGACCGCGACCGACGACCGTGAGGCTTGGTGCGGGCCCCCGACCAGGGCGGATGACATTCTCGGCAAGCGCAGTGTCCGATCTCAGCGCAAGCCGCCAGGGCCGAGGCGCTACCGGCAGACTGCCGGTAGCGCCGTCTTGAGTTTGGGTCAGGACGTGGCCTTCAGATCCCAGAGTCTGCCCGTGACCAGTGCGCCCTGGGGCTTGTAGGTGATGTCGAGGAGGTCCTCACCGCGTCGCAGCATCAGGGTGATCTCCCCCACCGGCTTGCCGGGAAGCTTGTGCGGTGCTGGTGCCTTCACGATGATGTCCCCGTCCCGTATACCGGCCCGGGCGGCATGACCGTCCTCCACCAGGCCGGAGATCGCACCGGCCTTGAAGCTGGAGTAGTCGAATCCCACGTGCAGCTGGCGGATGTCCACCTCTTGGGCGACGAATCGCGGGCCCAGGCAGTCGAGGTCGGGCAGAATCCATTGTCCGGCCGTCATGGCCTTGAAGTCCAGGCGGCCAGCCTCTCCGAGCTCCTCGACCACCATCGCCACCCAGTCCTCCGTGGTGACGTCCTGGCCGGCGCGCTGACGCTCCAGTACATCGAGCACCAGGTCGTCGACACCACGCCGCCTCTGGCTGGTCCGCCGAATCTTGTGATCAAGGTCGATGAGGTAGAACAGCCCTCGACCGTAGGGGACCTTCTGAGCCCGCCAGTCGCCCCAGTACCGCGTCGCGGCCTCATCGTTGGTGAGCGTCTGCAGCGGGTTTCCGTAGTATCCGTGGGCCCGCGCATTGAGCAGTTCGAGGAAGGTGTTGTCGTCTATGACGCCGGAGCGGTGCGGGAGCACGAGGGAGTAGTACTCCGCCGTCCCCTCGGTGTACCAGCTGATGTCGGCGGGCTCTCCTTGAAGAAACGGCCAGTTGTGCACCGTCTCGTGGGCGAGCAGCCGTTTCAAGGCCTCCGTGCTCTGCTGCTCGGCTTCGCTCCAGCCGAACATGAATCCCCGGGATCCGGGAAAGGCGCTGCCTCCATTTCCGGGGAACGGGTGCTTGCGCACGAAGACGCGGTAGCCAGGTGCCGGCTCCCGGAAGAAAGCACACATCTCGTCGTACAGACGCTTGATGTGCGCCCCGACATCAACGGCATCGAACTTGGGCTCGGAAAGCCAGAGCATCCCGAACGTCTCATCCGGCTCAGCCGGGTAGGACCCGATGCCGCCGGCGATGTAGAAGGTGTACGTCAGGGACTCAAGGGTGGCGGTCCGGCGTACGGTCCCCTCGCCGTGGCTGGTGACTCCCCTGGATCCGGGCGGCAGTTGGCGGAGGTCCCATCCGACTTCCGTGTCGAAGTCGCCTTCGTGCTCGGGGAGCGCGAGGAAGGTGACGCCACCACCGCTGATGCCCTGTCCTTCGACTCTCAGATCGAAGAGGGGGCCGTTGGTGGTGGCGGGCGTGACGACGCGGACGGGGGCGAAGTATTCGACTGTGATGTCGCCCTGGGTGGCGCGGTTCGTCTGCCAGCGCCGATACGTGTAGGCGGGCGTGGCCTCGTCCTTGTGGTGGACCAGTTTCAGCGGCCCCGCCTCGTCGCTCGCACGGACACCTTCGTCGGCCACCCTCGCACCATCGACTCCGACGACGATCTCCGGGAGCCGGCACAGTGTGTCCCCTTCGGCCAGGTCCACTCCGCAGAGCACATAGGAAACACCGACTCCCGTGGCGGCGCCGCCGGTCACTTGAGGTTCAAGGGTGATGGTGATGCTGGGTGCGGTCATGATGGGTCAACTCCAGGCCGAGTTCAGTCGGGTCGCATGCGAGGTCAGGGCTGGTCGAGGTCATCGGCCCGAGTGCCGAGCCACCTGCGGGCGGCTACGACGAGCGCTTGGACCCCCGTGGTCAGGGTGGGCTCGATCACCGGTGCGAAGTACGGTGAGTGGTTTGTCGTCACGTTTCGAAAGCCGTTGCCTTCATCGGTGGAGGTGAACGCCTGGGTCTCGACGCCTCCGAAGAACCAGAACACCGTGGGCGCGCCGCAGGCCTGTCCGAAGACACCGACATCCTCGCTGGCATGGACGGGCGCCTGCTTCACCAGGTGCTGTTCGCCGAAGTGTTCGGCGAAGGCGGCAACGGTGGCCTCGGTGGCGTCAGGAGTGTTGACCACCGCAGGTGCGGCCCCCGTCCACTCCACCTGCGGCGGGCGCGGGGCGGAGCTGGCCTGCGCTTCGCCGTGGACGACGCGTTCGATGGCCTGGCGGACCGTGTCGCGGGTAGTTTCCGAGAAGCTCCTGACGCTGATGCCGAGTTCCGCGGTGTCGGGAATGATGTTGTCCTTGGTTCCCGCCTGGAGCCGCCCGACGGTCACCACGGCGTTCTCGGACGCGGCGATCTCTCGCGACACGATGCCCTGCAGCCGGGTGACGACGTGCGCGGCCATCAGCACCGGGTCGACGGTGCTCTCGGGGAGGGATCCGTGGCCGCCCCTGCCGTGGAGGACGACCTTGGCGGTGTCCATCGACGCCATCATGGGCCCCGCCGCGTACGCGATGATCCCCGCGGGCAGTGGCCCGACGTGCTGTCCGAGGACGATGTCCGGCTTGGGGAAGCGCTGGAAGAGGCCGTCGTCGACCATGTCCCGTGCTCCGCACGCGAGTTCCTCGGCCGGCTGGAAGACGACGAGGAGCGTGCCGGACCATGTGCTGGGATCCTGCGCGAGCAGTGTCGCGGCACCCAGGAGGCAGGTGGTGTGCATGTCGTGGCCGCATGCGTGCATGACGGGCACTTCCTGCCCGTCTGCGTCGGTGGCCCGCACGGTGCTGGCGTAGGACAGGCCGGTCTTCTCCTCGACGGGCAGGGCGTCGAGATCAGCACGCAGCATCACCACGGGGCCCGTGCCCCGGCGGAGCACACCCACCACACCGGTTCCGCCGACCTTTTCTGTGACCTCGAAGCCGAGGGGGCGAAGGAAGTCGGCGACGAGCTTGGCGGTGCTATGTTCCTGGAGAGACAGCTCTGGGTGCTGGTGCAGGTCGCGGTAAATGTCCGCGAGTCGGTCGGTGAGCTGGTCGAGGCCGGCCCACAGTGTGTCTGCCATGGCGACTTCTCCTTTGAGGCGCTTGCGGCTCGGGAAGTCCGCTCAGCCCGAGCGGTGCTCCTGGGCGGCGTGGAACGTGGTCTCTGCGATGAACCGCCGTATGTCGTCGGCCAGCAGTGCACGCGACTCCTGCCCCAGGTAGGGCATGTGGCCGGACTCGTACTGCCTGACCTGGAACCTGGTGCCGTCGACCGGTTCGCGGGTGAGCGCATGGTCGAGGGCTCCCACACTGGTCACCTGGTCGTAGTAGCCCTGGCAGACGAGCACCTGGAACTCCGGGTCCCGGCACATGGCCACGGCGAAGTCCGGAAGGATGCTCGCGGATGAGGGGAGGGCGCCGGGTCCCGAGCCGTAGTTCCAGCGGCCGTTGACCCGGGCGAACTCGATGAATCGGTACTCCTCCTCGTAGTTGGCGCCCAGTTCGTCCCGCAGGTAGGGGACGAGGGCTCCGCTGAACATGCCGACGTACTGGCTCATGGCGGGGTCGTCGCCGACGGGGTCCTGGTCCGCCTGGCCCAGGGGCAGGGCATAGCGGCTGTCGTACATGCCGACCTGGCCGCCGGTTTCGGCCAGGAGAAGGCGTGAGAACTGGGCCGGGGTGAGCCTGAGACGATGTTGGATCAGCACCTCGGGCCTGATGCCGATCAGCTCGTGCAGGGTGCGTGCGACCTCCTCCCGACGCGCTGCTGGCAGCGCCGTACCCGCGAAGAGAGCGGGACCGTACTCCTCGGCTGCGAACCGGCGTGCTCGCCGGAGATGACTGTCGAGGCTGTCAGGTCTTGCGGGAAGCCGGTCGTGGTACCAGGCCGTGGCTGCCTGGGTGGGCAGTTCGACGAGGTGCGCAGTGTCGCCGAGTGGTGCGAAGGAGGCCGCGGCGCCAAGGAGGACGGCACCGCTCAGAGAGACCCATTCGAGGCGGCCGGTGCGGGTCGGGCCACCGGGCAGCATCCGGCAGACGGCGGCGGCACGCACCGCTCCGTAACTTTCGCCGAGCAACAGCTTGGGCGAGTTCTCCCTGCGATGGCGGCGGCACCAGGCGGAGATGAGCCGGATGGAGGCCTGTGCGTCACCCTCGACGCTGTAGAAGTCGCTCTCCTGTTCCGGGGTCAGCACGCGGCTGAACCCGGTTCCCGGAGGGTCGATGAACACCAGGTCGGCGACGTCGAGGAGCGTTTCGTGGTTGTCGACGATCTCATAGGGGGGTGTGGCTCGGGGGCTGAGGAGGTCGGCCTGGGCGACACGTCGAGGGCCCAGGCCCAGGTGCAGCCATACCGAGGACGATCCCGGACCTCCGTTGAAGGCGAAGACGACGGGGCGGGCGTCACGTGCTGCGGCTTCCTCGGATCTCGTGTAACTGGTGCAGACGATACGGGCGCCCGGCTGACCGGCTCTGTCCTCAATGGTGAACTGTTCTACGCGGGCGTCATAGGTGACCTCTGCAGCTCCCACTTTGATCGTGCGGCGAACGAACGAAGTCATACGGGGTGCTCCGGGGACATCACGGCGGGCGGAGGGCTGAACGGCTCGATGCCGAGTTCGGTGTAGATCTCCTGCGGGTAGTAGAAGTCCCCGCCCTTGGCAACCATGCGGATGTTGCGGATGGCGCGGATGTCGGCCAGGGGGTCACCGTCCACGAGCAGGAACGAGGCCTGCTTGCCGCGTTCGATGCTGCCGTGGCTGTGGCCGAGACCGAGGTGCGCGGCGCAGTCTCGGGTGGCGATGCGCAGGACTTCGGCCGGGGTCAGGCCTGCCTGAACGTAGAGTTCGAGTTCACGGTGGACGGAGAAGCCTGTCGAGTCGTCCGTGCCGGGCCACAGGGCGATGCCGTGGTCATGCAGGAGTTTCATGACCTGCAGGACCTTCGGGAAGGACTCGTCGTACGCACGGAGGTCGTCCTGGCTCTTGAAGGGGACGAAGGTACGTCGGCGTTGGCGTTGGTATCCGGGCGGCATGTGGCTGAGGAACGGCTCGTCGGCGGGCAGCACCGTGCGGGCCCGGCTGAGCATCAGCCGCTCGACGATGACAGCCGTGGTGTCGAGGCCGATGTTCCTTTCCTTCATCTGTGTCAGAGTGCGCTGCACCGCCTCCGATTCCAGCTCAAGGTCCTTCGCCCTGGCCATGGCGGTGAGCCTGAGTGGAGTGCGGGTGTCCTCTCCGTCTTCCAGCAGCCAGCCGAGCATGAGCTGGTTGACGTGGGTGATCTCGTCGTAACCGGCCTCGATCATGCGGTTGGGAGTGGTGAACGCGGGGATGTGGCCCACCACGCGCAATCCCAGCCGGTGGGCTTCGACCGCCAGGTCCGGTACCCAGTCAGGGTTCATCGAGTTGTAGATCTTGATCTGGTGGTAGCCGCGCGCTGCGTACTGGCGCACTGCGTCCAGCGCCTCGTCCAGGGTGTCGGGAATGATGCCCAGGAGTGCGGAGTGCTCGCTGCGGCCCTCGATGAAACCGGAGGGGACGACAGTGGGTCCGGCGGTGATCCCTGCATCCCAGCGGTCGGTCAGCGGCACCAGGGCATCGTTCATGTTGCCCATGTCGCGGACGGTCGTGACCCCGGCGGCGAGGTAGAACAGGCCGTCGATGGGACGGACATGGGCGTGCATGTCGTGCAGGCCTGCGAGCAGGGTGCCACCGGCTGCGTCGATGAGTGTCTCGTCCGGGACGGAGGTCGCCTGGGCGTCGGGTTCCACCGTGGTGATCCTGCCTCGGAACACCGTTACCGACATGGGCTCAGTGAGGGTCAGGCGCTCAGGGTCGAAGACGCGGACGTCGCGGATGCGTACCGGGGAGTCGAAGCGGTGCCTGATCCTGGTCTGCACCTGTTCCAGGTGAGTGCGGGTGAGTTCGGCTTCGATGGCGGCCAGAGCACGATGCTGGTCCTGGAAGCCGGCCCGGACCAGCAGGTCACGGCCGATACTGAGGCAGGCGATCAGCCGCTGCTGGGCGTCGGCCAGGACATAGTCGGGGATCAGCCTGGCGCCCTGGACGACGTACACGTCGACGGGTGTACTGCCCTCGGCGCCGTCGAGCTCTGTGCGCCGAAGTCGCTGAACGCGGACCTGACCCGACGGAAGCGTTGCGACGGTGCCGCCTGCAGTCAGTGCGGCCCGTGCCGCGACCCAGGTCGCATAAGGACTGGAGTCGGCGGGCAGATACAGCTTGTGTTCGCCGGTGTGGGTGCCGTCCTCGGCCTGGCTCGCCCACGTCTGGGTATCGCCGTCCCTGGTGAGCCGCTCATGGACGGCACCGCCCATGAGGGACGTTCCCTCCACCGTCCATTCGACGGGCAGCGCCTTTTCGTCGAAGTGGAGCGTCTCACGGAGTTTGGCTCCGCGCCCGTTGTTGGAGACCGCGAAGTCCACCTCCAGGCCGTGCTCGTCGTGGTGAGTGACCGTGAGATCCCCACACTGCTCGCCGCCAACGAAGTAGAAGAACCGCTCGGTGCTGAGCGTCGCATGCATCAGGCCGCGTCCTCGCGGACGGCGACGCACGTGACCTCCACGTTGGCGCCCGCAGGCAGCTCCGCCACACCGACCACGGCACGGGCGGGAGTGGCATCGGGCTGGAAGTAGGTGCTGTAGATGTCGTTGAACGTCGGCCAGTCGTCGATGTCACGCAGGAAGGCGGTGACGCTGACGATGTCGTCCATCTGGTATCCGGCCTGGTTGATGACGGCTTCGAGGTTCTTCATGGTCTGGCGGATCTCCGCCTCCAGGCCTCCTTCGACCAGCTGCGCGGTGCCCGGCAGAAAGCCGCCTGTACCCGCGACGTAGCAGTGGTTGCCCACGATGACGGCCTGGGAGTAGGGGCCGATGGAGGAACCGTTCCGGATGATCTTCTTGGACACAGTCGTCCCTTCAGGTAGAGGTGATGTCGGAGTGGGACAGGGCGGTCAGTAGAGCGTCGACTTCGCTGTCCCGTGTGTAGAAGTGCGGGGAGACACGGATGGTGCCGCCGCGGTCGGCGACGATGACATCGCTGCGGCGCAGCTGCTCCACGGCGGCGGCCGACACCGTGGAGGTGGGGGGAGCGAAGCTGATGATGGTGCCGTGAGCGTCGTCCCGTGTGACGGGCCGCAATCCGAGTGCCGTGCCCTCCTCCCGGATGCGACGGGCGAGCGCCCCGGCTCTTTGCATGATGGCTTCGCGGCCGATACGGCGGCGTAGGTCCGCTGCTGCTCCCAGCGCGTGGATGCCGGCAAGGTTGGAGGTGCCGACGGCGAGCTGGTGTGACGGCGGGACGTTGCCGTGTCCGAGGAGTGTGGGCGTGAGCGTGTCACGGACCGATGCCTTCATGATCACGAAAGCGATGCCGAATCCGGCCAGCATCCACTTGTAGCCGGTGGCGACGAAGAAGTCGACGCCGGTCAGGTCCACCGGCAGGGCTCCGGCCGACTGGGCGCCGTCGCACAGCAGCAGGGCGCCGCCGCGGGCGCATGCCCCGCCGAGCGTGACCAGATCGACCAGCGTTCCGGTGCTCGAGTTGACGTGGGAGACGGACACGAGCCGGGTGCGCGGTCCGATGGCGGCGAGCAGCGCGCCCAGCCGGTCGTCGTCCGGGCCGGGTGCCACGGTGACCAGGCGGACACCTGGAATTCTGCTCCAGGGCAGGAGAGTCGTGGGGAATTCGTCCTCCAGCACCAGGACTTCGTCGTCCGGCTGCCAGGGGACCGCACGGGCGACCGCGTTGATCGCTTCACCGGTGGAGGAAGTGAACGTGATGTCCGTACCGTCGCACCCGAACTCCTCGGCCAGCAGAGTACGGGCGCGTTCCACGGCGGACCGGGTACGTGCCATGCCTTGGGTCCCGGCGCCCAGTGCGTTGTAGCAGTCGGCCACGGCGGCTCGTACCTCGCGCGGCACCAGACCGATGGACGCGGTGTCGAGATAAGCCACGGGCGGCTTGAGGGGGAACGACGTCTGTGTGAAGTCGGTGCAGGGATCCGTGGATGGCGTCATGGCTTGTTCCTCGTTACTGCTGGGTGGCCCTGAGGTTCAGCGCCCAGTTGCCGTTGAAGAGGTCGTCGAGGACGATCGTTCCGCTGGCGGATGCGAATCCCTTGCCGATCGCGACCATGGACTTCTCCGAGGCGAGTGGTACGTAGGGCGCCTGGTCGGCGATCTGCGAGAGCAGGGTCTGGGTGGCGGCCCACCGCTTGGCGTCGGCACCGGCCGTCGTCACCACGGGGAGCGCCTTTTCGATCTCCGGGGTGGTGAAGTTGGCTATGTTGAGCTTCTGCGGGCCGATGTTCTCCTTGCCGACGACCAAGCTGAGCAGTGAGGACGGGTCCTGGGCGGAGGTGCTGAAGCCGAAGGCGGGGACCAGTCCGGTCAGCTTGTGCTGGTAGAACTTGGCGGACCAGGCGTTCAGCGTCACGGACTTGGGGGTGATGCTGATGCCCAGCGGCTTCAGGTTCTGCTGAAGCGACAAGGCCAGCACCTTGCTCGCCGGCAAGGCGTCGACGTACTCCACGGTGGTGCTGAAGCCCTTCGGATGCCCGGACTGGGCAAGTTCGGCCTTTGCCTTCTCCAGGTCCAGCGCGTGGTCCGGCAGGGAGTCGAGGAACTTCTGGGCGTTCTGCTTGCCGCCGGCCACGCGCGCCAGGTTCTCGACCGGCACGAATCCCTTGAGGACGGCGGCCTGGCCGGCCCAGGCCGCCTTGACCAGGCCGGGGGTGTCCGTGGCGTGGGAGATCGCCCGGCGGACATGGACATCGTCGAACGGTGCCTTGGTGACGTCCATGGCGAGGAAGTTCACGACACCCGAGGGTGAGGCGTACACCTTGGTGCCCGGGATGGAGCGCCACTGAGCGGCCGTCTTCACGTTGGTCAGCTGCCGGAGGTTGACCTCGCCGGACCGCATGGCGAGCTGTGCGCTGTTGTCGTCGGTGATCACCTTGACGTTGAGGGTTTTCACCTTGGGCTTCTCACCCCAGTAGGTGCCTCTGCGCTGGAGTGTGACCCCGGAGGCGCTGGCCGAGGCGATCTCGTAGGGGCCGGTGCCGACGGGAATGGCGTCCGGCGTGCCGAGGTTCTTGGCGTGGGCGGTGGCGAACTTCTTCTCCTGGATGAGGGTCGCTCCCGCGATGTCGACCCTTGATTTGGGCAGCGGCCCGGCGAGCTTGACGGTCACCTCCAGTGGTCCGGTGACGGCCGCGCTCTTGAAGCCGCTCACGCTCGCCGACGTCTGGGCGGGCGGGGTCGCGGTGTGCGTGATGCTCCAGGCGACGTCCTCGGCCGTGAGGGACCGGCCGTCGGAGAAGCGCACTCCGGAGCGGAGCTTGTAGACGATCGTGGTGGGGTCCGGCTGGGTGACCTTCTCGGCCAGGGCCGGCGTGAAGCCGCCGTTGGCGGTGACCCGCTCCAGCGGCTCGGTCACCAGGGACATGAAGGACCCGGTGACGATGGGCTGGGTGCTGGTGGCCCGGTCGTAGCTGGGCGGCGGCGAGGGAAGCGCGATGGTAAAGGAGGGGATGTCGTTGTCGGTCAGCTTCGCCGCCCTCGTGTCCCCCTCGCTGTCGGATCCGGCGCAGGCTGTTGCGCTGAGGCTGAGCAGAAGGACGGTGCCGATCGCGGCACGGAGGGTTGTCGGTCGCGTCCTGCGCTGAGTCATGAGCTGCGTTCCTTCCAGGAGTGACATGCCGGGGAGGGCGCCCGTGTGGGCAGCTCCGCGGCATGGTGTGAAGTCCGGCAAGTGGGTGTTCAGCGGGCGTCGGCGACCGGCTCGGCCGGTTCTGCGGCGGCATGTGCGCCAGGCACGGAAGCGACGAGGCTCTGCGTGTACGGGTGCCGGGGTGCATCGAGCAGGGCCTCAGTGGCGCCGGCTTCGACGATTTCCCCACCACGCAGTACAAGCGTGCGATCGGTCATCTGCCGGACGACCGCCAGGTCGTGGGTGATGAACAGCATGCTCATCCCGTAACGGGCCCGGATGTCCCGCAGAAGTTCTAGGATCTGCGCCTGTACGGACACATCCAGGGCTGCCACAGGTTCGTCGCAAATGAGCAGCTTGGGACCGACGGCGAGGGCACGGGCAATAGCGACGCGCTGGCGTTCGCCGCCGGACAGGGCGCCCGGCCGGCGAGCGGCGTAGGCACGCGGCAGTCCGACCAGGTCGAGCAGGTCGTCGACTGAGCCGACGGCGCTTTCGTTGCCGGTTCCGGCGGCGATCGCTTCCCCGAGTGCCTTGCCGATGGTCAGGGAGGGGTTGAGGGATGCGTAGGGGTCCTGGAAGACAACTTGGACCAGGCGGCGAACTCCGGCGCGTTGTTTGCGGGCGAGGCGCCGGTAGTCGGTGATGTCGATCCCGGCCAGCTCGATGGATCCCGTGGTAGGCGTGGACAGACCCAGGACACAGCGGGCCGTGGTGGTCTTCCCGGATCCGGTCTCACCGAGCAGCCCCAGCGACTCGCCCTGGGCGATGTCGAACGAGACGCCCTGGAGGGCTGTCGTCTCCTTGTTCCGACCCAGCAACGAGGCAGTGCGATAGGTCTTGCCGAGGCCGACGACCCGCAGCAGTGGTTCCCCCAGGACCGGGGCGGGCGGGGTGTCACCGGCGGCGGCCCGGGAGTGCAGGGCCGTGTCCATGTCGTCGTGCAGTTCTTCTGCTCGCACACAGGCTGTGTGGCGTGCGACGTCATTCCCGCTTCCGATGTCGACCAGCGGTGGTGCGGAGTCGGTGCACCGATCCTGCCGCCACTGACACCGGTCGGCGAAGGCACAGCGCCTGGTCACCGAGTCAGCCGACGGTACACCGCCCGGGACGGAGCTGAGCCGCTCCTGGTAGTGGGTGACGGACGGCTCTGCCAGCATCAGTCCCAGCGAGTACGGGTGCCGGGGGGCCCGCTCGAGCATTTCCGCGGGGGCGTGCTCGAGGACGGTGCCCGCGTACATGACCATGATGCGGTCGCAGACGGAGAAGGCGATCCTCAGATCGTGGGTGATGAGGATGAGGGCCATGCCCCGTTCACGCTGAAGCTTGCGGAGCAAGTCGAGAACCTGGGCCTGGGTGGTGGCGTCCAGTGCGGTGGTGGGCTCGTCCGCGATGAGCAGGTCGGGGTCCTGGGCGAGTGCGGCCGCGATGGCGACACGCTGGCGCATACCACCGGAGAGCTGGAAGGGATAACGATCGGCCACTTCCGGTTGGAGGCCCACTTCGGCCAGCCGGCGAACGACCTCGGTACGCGCCGCGGCCCGGTCCCGCCGTACGTCGGGGGCGAGGGATTCGCGCAGGTGCTCGCGGACGGTCTGGAGGGGATTGAGGGAGGTGAAGGGGTCCTGCAGGACCATGGCGAATCCGGAGGCGCGCGTGGCCCGCAGTTCGCGCTCTTTGGCATCCAGCACAGAGCTGCCGTCGAAGGCGACGTCGCCCTCGGCGATCACCCCGTCCGCGAGCGCGCGCACCACGGCACGAGCGGTCATGGTCTTACCGCTGCCGGACTCGCCAACGATCCCGAGGACCTCGCCGGGGGCGAGGTCGAAGGTCGAGTCGCGGACCAGGGTCCGCCCCTGCGCCGTCCGAACCCGTAGGTTCCGCACCACCAGAAGGGGGGCGGTGGTCTGCGGCTCGGTGGCGGTCACCGCTGGGCTCCGCGAGAGGAGTAGCGGTCGTACATCCAGTCTCCCAGGAGAGTGACGCTGGTTGCGGTGAGGACGATCAGCAGGCCGGGCGCGAGCGAGACCCAAGGGTTGACGGTGAGCATGCTCTGCCCGTCCGCCAGCAGCGCGCCCCAGTCAGGCGTGCCGGGCGGCGCGCCGAGCCCGAGGAAGGAGAGGCCCGACAGCCCGATGAGGGCGCCGACGAAGTCCAGCAGGAAGGTGGCGAGGATCGTCGGGACGATGTTCGGCAGGATGTGGCGGAAGATGATGTGGGGCGCCGACAGTCCCAAAGTGCGGGCCGCCTCGACATAGGGCAGGCGCGCCTGTGCGGCGGCGACGCTGCGGGTCAGGCGGAAGACCGTGGGCAACGACAGCATCATGAGGACGCCAACGGCGAGCCAGTAGCCCTCGCCCAGCACGCCGACCACGACGACGATCACCAGCAGACCGGGCAGGGCGTACATCAGATCGGCGACCCGGCTCATGACCGAGTCCAGGAGACCCCCGCTCCAGCCCGCCAGCATGCCCAGTGTGGCTCCGACGATGACGGCACCAGTGGCGACGATGACGGGGCCCACGACCGCGATGCGTGCACCGGCGATCAACAAGGACAGGACGTCCCGGCCGAGGCTGTCGGTGCCCAGCAGATGCCCGTTGCCCGGCGTGGCCGCGGTGTTCATCAGATCCTGGTGCGAGGGGTCGTGGGGCGTGATCCAGGTTCCGAATGCCACGAGCGCGGCGATGAACGCTGCCGCGCCACCGGCCGCCAGGATCAAGAAGGGCGGTCGTTTACGGGCGGGCTTCGCGGACGGGCTGCCGTCCCCCGGCGGAAGGTCTGAAGGGGAGGCCAGAGCGAGTTCGGTCATCAGGCACCGTCCTTCACCGAGAAGCGCGTGCGGGGGTCCAGCGCCATCCCGAGGAGGTCGACGACGAGGTTGATCAGGATGACTGTCCCTCCTAGTACCAGTACCGTTGCCTGGACCACGGGAACGTCATTGTTGGTGACCGCGCCCAGCAGCAGCGTCCCGAGGCCGGGCAGCGAGAAGACCTGCTCGATGAAGAGGGTGGAAGTGAGCGCCGCGACGACGATGAGGCCCAGGCTGGTGACGACGGGGAGCGCGGCATTGCGCAGTGCGTACCGTACGAGGAACCGGGCAGGGCTGAGGCCACGCAGCCGGGCGAAGGTGATGTAGTCCTGAGCCATCACGGTGAACATCGCGGCGCGGGTCTGCCGGATGAGGATGGCGGACAACACCGTGGCCAGCGCGAAGGCAGGAAGGGTGAGGTGGCTGACTCGGCCGGCGAATCCGGTGCCGATCCCATAGACCGGGAACCACTTCAGAGCCACTCCGAAGACGTACAGCATCGCGATCGCCATGACGAAGGCGGGCGCGCTGATCGCGACGGTCGCCATCAGCGAGATCGCGCGGTCCGTGCGGCGGCCGCGCCGGATGCCGGCCGTCATGCCGAGCGGGAGGCCGATGGCGATGACCAGCAGTACCGCGTATCCGGCCAGCTGCAGAGTGAGAGTCATCCGCTCGGCCAGGATGTGTCCGACGGGGGTGTCGCTCTGCACGGAGATCGATTCGCCGAAGTTGAGGGTGCACACCTCCGCGAGCCACCGACCGTACTGGACCAGGAAGGGGTCGTTCAGATGGTAGCGGGTGTTGAGCGCGTCGATCAGTTCCGGAGACGCCGTTCGGGTCCCCAGCAGTGCTTGGAGCGGTGTGCCCGGACTCAGGGTGAGCAGGCAGAACACGAGGAAACTCAGCGACAGAAGCAGTACAAGGCCGACTCCGAGCCGCTTCAGCACGAACACCGCAATCACTGCACACCACCCCCCGGACTACACATGAGAGACATATGGGGCACCTCGATTCGAACCAACAGCGCCAAGCACGGTGGAAATATCAACTGAACGTTGATGTCATCAACGCAATGTTGCACAGATGTGGCCGGGAAGGAACCCCCGAGTAACCGCGGTTTCTCACGCTGTCTGGCGTTGACCTCTCGGTTGCGCCACTGCCACACTCTGTGGAATGGCAGCCAAGACACGTCGAACCCGGCCAGCTGAAGTCGAAGGCACACCTGCCGGCGGCGAAATGAAGTTCACGCTGAGCCAGCGGGCTCACTCGGCACGCGTCGTCGAGATCGTCGCCCCCATCGTCCCCGTGCTGGCCAGCGCCCTGCAGCCACGCACGGAAGTGGTCCTGCACGACCTGACCCGCATGCCGAACACGATCGCGGCCATTGCGGGCACGATCACCGGCCGCAAGGTCGGCGGACCTCCGACCGATCTGGGCCTGCGCACGTTCCGCTCGGAATATCCGCAGGACATGGTCAACTACCGCACGGAAACCGCAGAGGGCCTGGTTCTGCGGTCGTCGAGCATGTTCTTCCGGACCTCCTCCGGCACGCCCGTCGCATGTCTGTGCGTCAACTCCGACCTCCACGACCTTCAGCGGGCCAAGGAGATCCTCGAGGCGCTGACCGCATTCGGCGAGCAGGCACACCACGGCACCGCAGACGGGGCGCCGCTGGAGACCTTCCCCGCCACCGTGGACGACTTGGCCGACGGCATCATCCGCCAAGCCATCGAGGCAGTCGGCGTACCGGCGCACCTGATGAAGAAGTCCCACAAGGTCGAGGTCGTGCGCGACCTCGACCAGCGCGGCTTCTTCGCGATCCGCGAGGCGGTGGACGTGATCGCCCAGCGGCTCAACGTCAGCCGATACACGATCTACAACTACCTGAACGAGATCTCGGCGAGCCAAGGCCCTGAGCAGTCGGCGACAGCCGGGTAGCAGTTCGCCCGCACCTCACATTTTCTCTATCAGTTGTTGAACCCTTACACGTGTCGTCGGCCTCCCGGCGCGGGTGTCCGAGGGCTGCCCCGACGTGCCCTCCGGCACAGATATCCGACCCGCACCCGAGGAACAGGAGTTCGATGTGGACCCGGTGACGACACGTCACTCTGCCGTCGTAGGCGGCGAGACCTTCGAATACACCGTGACGGTACGGACCTTCCCCGCGGTCGACGCTTCGGGAAGGCGGGTGGGCACCTGCTCCACGACGACCTATCTGCGCGACCTTCCCGCAGGCGCATCGCCCGACGCCAGACCGGTCCTCTTCGCCTTCAACGGCGGCCCCGGCGCGGCGTCCACGGCGCTCCACCTGGGAGGACTCGGACCGTACCGCATCGCGTTCCCGACGGACCTCTCGGCCGGCCCGCTCGGCCCCTGTCCGCTGGAAGCCAATCCCGACAGCGTCTTCGACTCCACCGACCTGGTGTTCATCGACGCCATCAACACCGGGTACGGAGCAGCCGACGAGGGCGCTGATCTTTCGGGCGTGTACGGGGTCGAGGGTGACGCCGCTTGCTTTGCCGGGGTGATCACCGCCTGGCTTCAGCACGAAGGCCGCTTCCGCTCCCCCAAGTACGTCCTCGGCGAGAGCTACGGAACCGTTCGCGCCCCGCGAGTGGCGCGGCGCCTTCTGGGCCAGGGCATGAGTGTGGCCCTCAACGGCATAGCTCTGCTCGGGCAGGCCCTCAACCTCCAGGAAACGGTTCAGCGGCCCACCAACGCGATCGGTTCTATGGCCGCCCTGCCGTTCATGGCAGCGAGCGCCTGGTACCACGGCAAGTCCGAGGTATCCGCCTCCAGTGCCGAAGAAGTCGCGCGACTCGCCCACGAGTTCGCAACCACCACATACATCTCGGCCCTGGTCCAAGGCGGTTCACTGTCGGCGGACGAGCGCCGCAAGGTCGCCGAGCGGCTCACCGAGCTGACCGGGATCTCCACCGAGCACTTCCTGCGGTCACGCCTGCGCATCCACACGGACGAGTTCCGCCAGCTCCTGCTGGAGGATCGCCAGCAGGAGCTGGGCAACGCCGATGCCCGCTACACCCTGCCGGCCCCCGACCCTCGCAGGGGTGAGGGGGGCACGGACCCCGCGAGCGCCACGCTCTACCCCGGCTTCACCATGGCGGCGGCTCAGTACTTCAGGGACGAGCTCGGCGTGGACGGGGAGCTGATGTACCAGCAGTTGGACCGCGAGGCCTCCTCCCGGTGGACGTGGCAGGACCCGATGTCACCCCACCCGGTCGTCGGGAACGGACCCGTCCCCTTCACGATCTTCGACGACTCCGCCTGCCTCACCGGCTATCTCAAGGCGAATACGGCGGCCCACCTCTTCATCGGCACGGGCTACTACGACTCCCTGACCACCGTCGGCATGGTCGAACACCTCGTGGCGCAGAACGAGCTCCCGCAGGAGCGGCTGCACCGCTTCGGTTACGAGAGCGGCCACATGATGTACACCGACCCGGGCAGCAGCGTGCGCCTCAACAGCGACCTGCGGCTCTTCATCAGCCGGTCGGTGGCAGACCCGCGCTGACCTGCCGAGCCGCGCACAGCTTGGCGACCTCCGACCAGTCGCTGACTCAGGTCACTGGGAACCCTCCCCTGTGCCCCAGCCCGGGCGCACCAGCCCGGCCTCGTAGGCGAAAATCACCAGCTGGGCGCGGTCACGCGCGCCCAGCTTGGTCATCGCCCGGTTGACATGGGTCTTGGCGGTCACCGGGCTCAGCACGAGCTCGTCGGCGATGTCCTGGTTGGACTTGCCCTGGGCCACCAGCACCAGTACCTCACGCTCACGCGGGGGTAAGTGCCTGCAGCCGCCAGAGGTGCTCCTGCATGGCCCCGCTCTCCGGCTCCGCCAGGAACCGGAGGATGAGCGATCGCGTGGCCACCGGTGACAGCAGCATCTCTCCTGCGCTCACCACGTTGATGGCGTCCAGGAGCTCCTGCGGACTGACTCCTTTGCCCAGGAAGCCACTGGCGCCGGCCCGCAATGCCCGGGCGACGTGCTGGTCATTCTCGAGCGTGGTCAGGATCAGCACTTTCACTCCGGCGAGCACCTCGTCACCACAGATCAGGCGGGTGGGCGGTCAGCCCGTCCATGTCGGGCATCCGGATGTCCATGACGACCACGTCCGCATGGTGCAGCCGGGCGCGCTGCACGGCTTCGCGGCCGGTGGCCGCCTCCGCGACGACCTCCATGCCGGGGTCGTGTCGATGAGCAACTGACACGCGCCCCTCAGCAGGGCTGCCACCGCTGTGAATGCGTCCTGCAGCGCACGGGCACACAGGACCATCGCGGTGTGGTCCATGGCCTGCATCTCCTTGATGTCCGCGCCCGCCGCGAACGCCTTCTCTCCGCCGTAGACGACCACGGCGCGCACGTCGTCCCGTCGGGCCGCCTCCTCGGCCAGTTCCTTCAGCCTGTCCTGCGTCGCGGTATTCAGCGCGTTCATCGGCGGGCGGTCCAGGCACAGCGTGCTGACGCCCTCGGCGACTTCGAAGCGGGGGTTCATGGGCTTCTTCCTCAGCTGTCGAAATCGACCGTCAGGGTGTCGGACTCGGGGAACGTCTGGCAGGTCAGCACGTAGCCCGCGTCGACCTCGGCAGGTTCCAGCGCGTAGTTGCGGCGCATGACTGCCGTACCACCGATGACCAGGGCTCGGCAGGTGCCGCAGACGCCGCCCTTGCAGGCGAAGGGCAGGTCGGGGCGGATGTGGGAGGCCGCGTCGAGCACGGTGGCGTTGCGGGAGAGGGAGGAGGTCGTGGAGCGGCCGTCCAGGACGACGGTGACCTGGCTGACCGGCCCGTCAACCGTGCCGTCCTCGTGGCGAACGGGCTTTACCGGTTCGTCCTCGGCGAAGAAAAGCTCCTGGTGGATCAGGTGGGTGGGAACGCCGAGTCCAGTGAGCACCCGCTGGGCGTCCTGGACCATGCCGTGCGGGCCGCACAGCCACCAGTGGTCGGGGACCCCGGCATCGACCAGGCCCTCGACAAGGGCGCCCAGCCGGTCGGCGTCCAGGCGCCCGGACAGGAGATCCGCTTCGCGGGGTTCCCGGGACAGCACATGGACGAGCTGGAACCGGGTGGGGTGGAGGTCTTTCAGATCGGCAAGCTCATCGGTGAACATCACCGAGTCGGTGCGGCGGTTGCCGTAGATGAGCGTGACTATGGAGTCGTCGTTGGCGGCGAGTACCGACTCGGCGATGGAGAGCATCGGTGTGATGCCCGAGCCGGCGGCGACGAGGGCGTGGTGGCCCGGCGTGGTCAGGTCGGGTGTGAAGGCACCGGTGGGCGCCATGGCCTCGACCAGGTCTCCGGGCTTCACCTCTCGGACCAGCCAGGAGGAGAACAGGCCGCCGGGCACTTCTCGTACCCCGATCCGCGGTCGTGTCCCCGTCGCGGAGCAGATTGAGTACGAGCGCCGCTCATCGTGGCCGTCCACCTGCCGGCGCAGCGTGAGCGACTGCCCGGGGGCGAAGGAGAACTCTTCGGCCAGATCGTCGGGCACGTCGAAAGCGATGGCGACCGCGTCCGTGCACAGCCGCTGGACGGCGGCCACGCGCAGGAAGTGGAAGGCCGGGCGGCGTACGCGCCGCCTCATGGTGAGGGCACCGGTGCCGGGGATCGGCAGGTCTTCCATCAGATCTCCTTGACGTACTCAAACGGTTCGCGACAGGCGCGGCAGCGCCACAGCGCCTTGCAGGAGGTTGCGCCGAAGCGGGAGGCTTCCTGCGTGTCGGTGGAGCCGCAGCGTGGACACGGCGTCGTGGGCCGGGTCGTCGAGAGCACCAGGGGCACTGGACCGGTAGCGGGTCGCGGAGCCGGCCCCGGGGGTGCGATGCCGTGCTCGGTGAGCTTGCGGCGGCCGGCGGGGGTGATCCAGTCGGTAGTCCAGGGCGGGGCGAGAACGGTACGCACTTCCACCCGCTCGTATCCGGCGTTGCTGAGGCGCTCCGCCATCTCGGCGCGCATCTCCGCCATGGCCGGGCATCCGGAGTAGGTGGGAGTGAGTTCTGCGACGACCGTGCCGTCGGTAAGTATCGTCACGTTGCGCAGCACGCCCAGGTCGGCCAGGGTCAGCATGGGCAGTTCGGGATCCGGCACCCGCGCCGCGACCTGCCGGGCGCGGTGCACGTCCGCCGGGGTGGTCACCATGCCGCGTCCGGATGTGCGCGTGCCACGCTCTGCAACTCGGCCAGCAGTGGAGCGAGGTGCTCGGTGTGGTCTCCCGCACGGCCTGCTCCACGCAGCGGCCGTTCTTCAGGGAACACGAGCCCGGCTGCCTCCATGACGGGCTCCAGTACGGCCATCACGTCCTGCCGGACGTCGCAGGCGGCGAACAGCTCCTCCAGCCAGGGAGAGATCTGTTTGAGCGCCGACTGCATCCTGCGGTGGGACTCATCGGTGCCATCCCCGAGGCGGATGGCCCACTCTGCGGCGTACTGCCGGTGGTAGGTCAGCTCCTTGATGCCCTTGGCGGCGACAGCCTCGAGCACCGGGTCGCCAACGGCCGTGAGTCTCTCGAAGTGCGCGAGCCGCCAGCTGGACAGCACCAGCAGCCGCGCGATCGAGAACGCGAAATCGGCGTTGGGCAGCTCGGCGAGACGTACGTTGCGGAAGTCGCCCGCGTCGCGGAAATAGGCGTAGGCGTCCTCACCTCGTCCGGTGTCGTCGAGCCGGCCGCAACGGGCGTACAGCAGACGCGCCTGTCCGAGCAGGTCGAGCCCGATGTTGGCGAGGGCCACCTCCTCTTCCAGCTCCGGGGCGCGGGTGGTCCACTCGGCCAGACGCTGAGCCTGGACGAGGGCGTCGTCGGCGAGCGCCATACAGAGCGTGGCCAGCCACGCTGCGTCCACGCCCTCGGGCACGGTGCCGTCCACGCCGTGCAGTGGGTCCTCGAAGCCGGTGCCATAGGCCCAGCGTGTGTCGTCTTCGTGTCCCTCGGCGAGGGTCAAGTAGACGTGATCGTCGCTCATGCCCTGCTCCTAGATGTGCGGGACGTCGTCGGGGATGTCGTAGAAGGTCGGGTGCCGGTACACCTTGTCGGCGCTGGGGGCGAAGAAGGGGTCTTTCTCGTCGCGGGTGGAGGCCACGAGGTGCTCGGATCGCACGGCCCAGATGCTCACGCCCTCGTTGCGCCGGGTGTACAGGTCGCGGGCGTGGGTGAGGGCCATCTGGTCGTCAGCGGCGCGCAGCGAACCGACGTGCACGTGGTTCAGGCCGCGCTTTCCGCGTATGAACACCTCGTACAGGGGCCATCTGTCCTTCGGGGTCTGTGTGTCGCTCATGCCACCGCTCCCTTCGGTTCGTGCGCGGCACGCTTGGCGGCATGTGCGGCGGCGGCCTGCCGTACCCAGGCGCCTTCCTCGTGTGCTGCCGCGCGCCGCTCAAGGCGCTGGGTGTTGCACGGCCCGTTTCCAGAGATCACGCGCTGGAGTTCGCTCCAGTCCGGGGTTCCGAAGTCATGGCGGCCTCGTTCCTCGTTCCAGCGCAGCTCCGGGTCGGGCAGGGTCACGCCGAGCTTCTGCGCCTGGGGGACCGTCATGTCGACGAAGCGCTGGCGCAGTTCGTCGTTGCTGTGCCGCTTGATCTTCCAGGCCATGGATGCAGCCGAGTTGGGTGAGTTGTCGTCGGGCGGGCCGAACATCATCAGCGACGGCCACCACCAGCGGTCGACGGCGTCCTGCACCATCGCGCGCTGGGCGTCGGTGCCGCGCATCATCGTCATCAGCAGTTCGTAACCCTGCCGTTGGTGGAAGGACTCCTCCTTGCAGATCCGCACCATGGCCCGTGCGTACGGGCCGTAGGAGCTGCGGCACAGCGGCACCTGGTTGCAGATTGCGGCGCCGTCCACGAACCAGCCGATCACGCCGACGTCGGCGAAAGTCGGCGTCGGGTAGTTGAAGATCGACGAGTATTTCTGGCGTCCCTCGATCAGCCGGTTGGTGAGGTCCGCGCGGTCGGCGCCCAGGGTCTCGGCGGCCGAGTACAGGTAGAGGCCGTGGCCGGCCTCGTCCTGGACCTTGGCGAACAGGATCGCCTTGCGGCGCAGCGAGGGCGCGCGGGTGATCCACTCTCCTTCCGGCTGCATGCCGATGATTTCGGAGTGCGCGTGCTGTGCTATCTGCCGGATGAGCGTCTTGCGGTACCCGTCGGGCATCCAGTCACGAGGCTCGATCCTCTGGTCACGGCGGATCGTGTCCTCGAAGTGGGCCTGGAGATCCTCTGTGGTGCCATCTGCTGCTGTTGGGTCGGCGTGTGCCGTGTCCATCTGCACCGTCCTGGTCTGTTGATCGTGCGTCTGATGTGCGTTCTGCTGCCGACGTGTGCCGGGGGCCTGTTCAGCTCCCTGCGAAGAAAGGCTGCCGTCCGCCGAGGAACGCCTGTACGGCGGCCTGGTGGTCCACGGTTCGGCCGAGCCGTTGCTGCGCTGCCGCCTCGCGCTCCAGTACTGCAGGCAGCTGCATGCCGAACGTGTTCCTCAGGAGTGCCTTGGCCTCGATGTACGCCGCGGTGGGGCCGGCTGCCAGGCGGCGGGCGAGGGTCAGGCCTTCTGCCAGGGCGCAGCCATCCGGTACGAGCTGGTGGACGAGGCCCCATTGGTGTGCCGACTCGGCGTCGAAGCGGTCGCCCAGGAGCATCATCGCGGCGGCCCTCGACGGGCCGACCGTCTGGGCCAGCGTGCCGCTCAGGCCGCTGTCGGCGGCCAGTCCGATTCCTGTGAAGGCGGTCGAGAAACGGGCGTTCTCTCCTGACACCCGGAGGTCGGCACACAGAGCGAGGCCGAGTCCTGCCCCCACGCAGGCGCCCTCGATCGCCGCGATCACCGGCTGCGGCAGCGCGTACACCTCTTCGACCAGCGGGTTGTACTCGGCCCGCACGATGTCGAAGGCGGATTCAGGACTGGTGCGCAGGGCATGGGCGTGTTCTTTGAGGTCTTGGCCGACGCAGAAGTGCTTGCCGTGTGCCGCGAGCAGTACGGCCCTGGCCTGTCCGCCGTCGGCGTGTACCTGCCGGACGGCGGCCAGCAGTCCGTGGCGCAGTGCCTGGTCAAGAGCGTTTCCGGCGGAGGGCCTGCGCAGTTCGATGACGGCGACGCCGTCCTGCAGGGTGTAGCCGACCCTGTGCTCGTCGGCGGACGCTGTGCTGGGTGTCGTTCCGCTCAGTGCCATGGGTAGAACCCCTGCCCGGTCTTGCGTCCCAGTTCGCCGCTGGCGACCTTCTCCCTCAGCAGCCGGGGCGGAGCGAAGCGTTCGCCGAGGGTGGCGTGCAGGTACTCTGCGATGGCGAGGCGGACATCGAGGCCGACCAGATCCGTCACGCGCAGGGGACCCATCGGGTGCCTGTAGCCGAGTTGCATGGCGTCGTCGATGGCCTCGGGCTCTGCAACGCCCTCCTCAACCATGCGAATGGCCTCAAGTCCCAGTGCCACGCCCAGACGGCTGCTGGCGAAGCCCGGGGAATCCTTGACCACGATGTCCTTCTTCCCGAGGCAGCGCGTCCAGCCGAGGGCACGGTCCACGGTCTCCGGTGTGGTGCCGTCGGGGACGACGATCTCGACCAGGCCGGAAGCGGGCACGGGATTGAAGAAGTGCATGCCGAGGAAGCGGCCGGGCCTGGTCAGGGTGGCGGCGAGATCGGCGATCGACAGCGAGCTGGTGTTGCTGGCCAGTACGGTCTGTGCGCTCACGACGGTCTCGACCTCCGTGAGGAGGCGGATCTTGAGTGCGGCGTCCTCGGGAACGGCCTCCACGACCAGATCGGCGTGCGGAGCAAGGTCCCGCACCGATTCGGCGGTGCTCACGCGGGCCAGTATGTGCTCCACGGGTTCGGTGAGACGGGCCCGCTGCGCGGCCTGTCGCAGGCCGTCGGCGATACGGTTCCGTGCGGTGGCGGCGGTCTGCGCGTCACTCTCGACGACGGTCACGGACGAGCCGGCCGCTGCGAAGACCTGGGCGATTCCGGCGCCCATGCGGCCGCCGCCGATGACGCCGACGGCTGCGGGTGCTGCGGTCATGCGCGGTTCCTCTTCTCCATGAAGCGGGTCATCCGGTCGTTCTTGTCCTGGCTTTCGAACAGCACGGCCTGGGCCAGGTCGTCGACGACCGGGTGTGCGGCCGGCGCGTCGACGACGAGCTTGGTCAGGCGCAGGGCCGTGACCGAGGAACGCGCCATGCGGTCGAGCAGCGTGTGCGCCGCGCCGAGCAGTTCTTCGGGCTCGACGACGTCGATGACCAGCCCGGCGGCCAGGGCCGCGGTCGCGTCGAGGTTCCGCCCGGCCAGGAGCACCTGCTTGGCGACCGACTCCCCCACCAGTTCCGGCAGCCGCCAGCACGCGCCGGCCCCGGCGAGAATGCCCAGTCCCGGCTCGGGGTTGCCGAAGACGGCGTCGGGGCCGGCGATGCGGATGTCGCATGCGTACGCCAGCTCGGCACCGCCGCCCAGCGCCCAGCCGTCGACGGCGGCGACGGTGGGCATCGGCAGTCGCCGGACCCGTTCGAACAGGCGGCTGTTGATGCCTTGCAGGGCTTCGTCCCGGCCACGTTGCAGCAGCTCGGCGATGTCCGCACCGCCGGCGAAGACACCGCCGTGCCCGGTGAGCAGCAGGAGTTTCGGGGCGCGCTCCAGCTCGGCGCAGACCTCGTGCAGCTCTGCGATCATGCGTCCGCTGATGGCGTTGCGGGCTTCGGGCCGGTGCAGGGCGACCACCACCCGGTCCTCCAGCTCCTCGACCAGGAGCGTCTCGTGCACGGTGCCGCTCATACCCGCTCCACCAGCATCGCGACGCCCTGTCCCACGCCGACGCACAGGGTCGCCAGCCCCCTGCGGGCGTCCTCGCGCTCCAGTCGACCGAGCAGGGTGAGCAGGATGCGGGCGCCGGAGCAGCCCAGCGGGTGTCCCAGGGCGATCGCGCCGCCGTCGGCGTTGGCCTTCTCCTCGTCCAGTTCCAGACGGCGCATGACGGCCAGTGCCTGTGCGGCGAATGCCTCGTTCAGTTCGACGGCGTCCAGGTCGGATGCCTGCCACCCGGCGCGGGCCAGGGCCTTTTCGGTGGCCGGGACCGGGCCGAGTCCCATGATGTGGGGCTGGACGCCCGCCGAGGCGGAAGTGACGATCCGGGCGCGCGGGGTGAGCCCGTAGCGTTCCACAGCCGCTGCGCCGGCCACCACCAGTGCGGCGGCGCCATCGGACAGCGGTGAGGAGGAGCCTGCGGTGACGATGCCATTCGGGCGGAAGACGGTGCGCAGGGTCCCAAGCTTGTCCAGGGTGGTGCCTGGGCGCGGTCCTTCGTCGCGGGTGACCTTGCCGTCGTTCGCGGTGACCGGCACGATCTCCCGGTCGAAGCGGCCCGCCTCCTGCGCGGCCACCGCGCGCTGGTGGCTGCGCAGCGCGAACGCGTCGGACTCGGCGCGGGTGATGCCGTCGAGCGCTGCGACCTCCTCGGCGGTCTCCCCCATCGACAGAGTAACCTTCGCCGTTTCGGATCCGGTTTCCTGTGGCAGGGCCCTGTCGGCGGCGGCGAAGCGCGGGTTGGTGAAGCGCCAGCCCAGTGCGGTGTCATGAACCGCTCCGGGCTTGGCCCAGGGGGTTCCCGGCTTCTCCATCACCCACGGTGCCCGGCTCATCGACTCCACACCGCCGGCGACGACCAGCTCGGCTTCGCCGGCTCGGATCGCCTGAGCAGCCGAGGCAACAGCCGTCAGCCCCGAGGCGCAGAGCCGGTTCACGGTGTAGCCCGGCACGGTGTGGGGCAGGCCGGCGAGCAGTACGGCCATGCGTGCGACGTCCCTGTTGTCCTCACCGGCCTGGTTGGCCGCGCCGAGGATCACTTCGTCCACGGCCTCGGCAGGGATCGCCGAACGGCGTACGGCCTCCCCGACAACGAGGGCGGCCAGGTCGTCGGGGCGTACGGAAGCGAGGGCCCCGCCGTAGCGGCCCTGCGGGGTGCGGGCACCGTCGATCAGGTAGATGTCGTCAGGCATCGGCGGACTCCTGTGCAGGGGCGTGGCGGCGCGACTGCAGGACCGCGAAACGTCCGGTGACGAAGGCGGCGTCGGAGAGGGTGGCGCTTGCCGCCGGGTTGGCCGCACTGCCGTGGAAGTCGCTGAAGGCGGCGGACTGGTTGACGAAGACGCCGCCGGTGAGGTTCTCCGACAGGTGCACGCCGGCGTCCAGCGCTGCCTCCTCCGTCGCCTCGAGCACGCTTTCGCTCGTGGAGTGCACGGCGGCGGTCAGGGCCCCGTGTTCGCGCACGGTCTCCCGGAAGATGCGCAGGCTGTGCTCGGTGGAGTCGGTGCCGATCACGAAGGAGATCGGTCCGAACCACTCTCGTGTGTAGGTTTCCCTGTCGGACTGTGCGTCCAGCCGGGCGAGCAGCGGGGTTCGGACGTCCGCCTGGGGGTGCTCGGGGTGCGGCACCTGTGTCGAGGGATGGACTGTTCGGCCGAGCCGGGCCGCCTGTTCCAGCCGCTCACGGACACCTGAGCTGACGATCGCCCCCAGTGTCCCGGCGGCGCGGGCGGGGTCGGCGAGCAGCCGGTCCAGTGCGGCGCCCAGGTCGTCGGCGAACTCGTCGGCGGTCCGTGTGCCCTGGTCGGTGGTGATGCCCTGGCGGGGGATGAGGAGGTTCTGCGGGGTGGTGCACATCTGGCCGCTGTACAGGGCAAGGGAGAAGGCGAGGTTGCCCAGCAGGCCTCGGTAGTCGTCCGTCGAGTCGAGGACGACCGTGTTCAGGCCTGCTTTCTCGGTGTGCACAGCTGCCTGACGGGCGTGGGTCTCCAGCCAGTCGCCGAACTCGGTGGAACCGGTGAAGTCGATGATCCGCACGTCCGGATGCAGGGCTAGGGTGCCCGCGTTGCGCTCTGCGGGCCCTTCGGCGGCGAGCACCACGATGTTGGGATCGAAGCCGGCCTCGGCGAGCACCTCCCGGGCGATGCGGACGGTGATCGCGAGCGGCAGCACCGCACCGGGATGGGGCTTGACCACGACAGGGTTGCCCGTGACGAGGGAGGCGAACAGTCCCGGGTAACCGTTCCAGGTCGGGAAGGTGTTGCAGGCGATCAACAGGGAGACACCTCGACCGACCGGTTGGAACCTCTTGTCCATCACCACGGGGCCGCCCTTGCGCTGCGGCTTGGTCCAGCGCGTGGTGTCCGGGTGCAGCTTCTGCTGCGACCAGGCATACGCAACGGCCTCCAGGCCACGGTCCTGGGCGTGCGGGCCGCCAGCTTGGAAGGCCATGACGAACGCCTGCCCGGTGGTGTGCTGCACGGCGTGGGCGATTTCGAAGCTGGCGGCGTTGAGCCGGGTGAGGATCTCCGCAGCGGCTCCGGCGCGGGCGTCCGGTCCGGCGTCCCGCCAGGCGCGGGCCGCGGCCTTCGCGGCTGACACGGCCGCCTCAGGTGAGAGCAGGGGGTAACTGATGTGGAGGGGGAAGCCGTAGGGAGAGGTCTCCCCAGGGTCCACCCGTTCCGTCCCAGGGTGGCCTGGCAGATCGAACGGGCTGCCCGTCTGCTCCTGGAAGGCGGCCTCGCCGAGCTTCGCCGCGTCTTCGCCGTACACCTGTTTGCTCGGCGATTCCGGGAACGCCGTCCAGTGGTCCCGGCTGTGGATGGCGGTCACTGCCCGCGTCAGGAGCGCTTGGTGGCGGGCGAAGAAGGACTGGGGAACTTCAAAAGTCTTGCGCGACATGGGTGTACCTCTTGGGTCAGGTCACAGACGGGCGAGAAGGGTTACGGGCCGCTCCACGCAGTCGGCGACATAGCGGAGGAAGCCGCCTGCGACGCCGCCGTCGCAGACCCGGTGGTCGAAGCTGAGGGAGAGCTGGGTGACCTTGCGGACGGCGAGCGCGCCGTCGACCGCCCACGGCTTGTCCACGATGCGGCCCACGCCGAGGATCGCGGCCTCGGGGTGGTTGATGATGGGCGTGGAGCCGTCCACCCCGAACACACCGTAGTTGTTGAGTGTGAAGGTGCCTCCGGTCAGGGCCGCCGGCGGCAGTGTTCCGTTGCGGGCGAGCTCGGTCAGGCGTGCCAGCTCGGCCGCGAGCTCAGCGGTGGTCATGCTGTCGGCGTCCCGGACGACGGGAACCACGAGACCTCGCTCGGTCTGTGCCGCAAACCCGAGGTGAACCGCCGGGTGGCGGACGATCTCCGCTCGTTCGGTGTCGACGGACGAGTTGAGCTCGGGGAAACGCCTCAGGCCGGCCACGCAGATCCGGGCGAGTACCGCCATGAGGCCGATGGGCGAGTCCCGTTCGGAAGCCTTGAGGACGTCCTTGGCATGCAGCAGGCCGGTCGCATCCACGTCCACCCAGGTGGTGGCGTCCGGGATCTCGGTGCGGCTGCGCGACAGCTTGTCGGCCACGGCACGGCGCAGTCCGCGCAGCGGGATCCGCTCCTCACCGGCTGCTGAGGGACGGGCAGGGGCCGACGGCGGCTCGGGCACCGCGGAGCCGACGGATGCATCGGTGGGGCGCAGGCGGTCGATGGCCTGCTCGACGTCCCGGCGGACAATGACCCCGTACGGGCCGGTGGGGGCAAGACGGATGAGGTCGATGCCATTGTCTCGGGCCAGGCGGCGCACGAGCGGGGAGATGACCAGCGGCACGGCCCCCGTGGGTCGTGGGGTGGTCTCTGCAGCCAGCGGCTGGTCCGTGCTCACGCGCCCGCGGCGCCTGCGGCGGCGTGTCACGGCGTGGCCGGTGCCGTACCCGATCAGCACATTGCCAGAGCCGGCCTGCTCCTCTTCGCGGTAGCGGTCGGCGGCAGGGTCTTGGGCGTCGTCGGCAGGAAATGCCGGCCCGACGGAGATCAGAGGCGCCCCTACGTTCACGGATTCCCCCGCCTGCGCGTACAGGTGCACCACGGTGCCCGCGTAGGGCACGGGCACCTCAACGGCGGCCTTGGCCGTCTCCACCTCGACCACGATCTGATCGATGCCGACGGTGTCTCCGACCGCAACCCGCCATTCGATGATCTCGGCCTCGGCCAGGCCCTCCCCGAGATCCGGAAGGAGGAACACCTGGGTGTCGGCGGCGATGGCCGTCATCGGGCAACCCTTTCCGCGATATGGAGGATGTCCGGCGCGTCGTCGTGCTGGAGGCGGTCGACGGCGTCCAGGACCCTGTCGACGCCTGGCAGGTGTGCGTGTTCCAGCTTCGGCGGCGGGTAGGGGATGTCGAATCCGGTGACGCGCAGCACGGGGGCGGCGAGCGAGTGGAAGCAGCGCTCCTGGACCCGGGCCGCAATCTCCGCGCCGACGCCTGCAAATCCCTGCGCCTCCTGAACCACGACGCACCGGCCGGTACGGCGAACGGAGGCGACGACGGTCTCGTCGTCGAACGGGACGAGGGTGCGCAGGTCGACCACTTCGAGCTCGAGGCCGTCCTGGGCCGCCTCCTCGGCGGCTTTCAGTGCGACGGGGACCGAGGGGCCGTAAGCGACCAACGTGGCGTCCCGGCCGGCGCGGCGGACGACGGCCCTGCCGAACGGGGCGGCCCGGCGCGCGGCGAGATCCGCCTCTTCCTTGGACCAGTAGAGCTTCTTCGGCTCCAGGAAGACCACTGGGTCGGGATCAGCTACGGCGTCACGCAGCAGCCAGTACGCGTCCTCGGCGGTGGCCGGGGTGACCACTTTCAGACCAGGGGTGTGGGCGTAGTAGGCCTCGCTGGAGTCGCAGTGGTGCTCGACACCGCCTATCCCGCCGGCGTACGGCACGCGGATCACGATCGGCAGCGGCAGTCGGCCTCGGGTGCGGTTGCGCATCTTGGCGACATGCGAAGCGATCTGTTCGAACGCCGGGTAGGCAAAGGCGTCGAACTGCATCTCCACGACCGGCCGCAGGCCGCCCATGGCGTGCCCGACGGCAAGGCCGACGATGCCGGACTCGGCGAGCGGGGTGTCGAAGCAGCGGTCCTCACCGAAGTCCTTGGTGAGGCCGTCGGTGATACGGAAGACGCCGCCCAGCGGGCCCACGTCCTCACCGAAGACGAGGACGCGGTCGTCCTCGGTCAGTGCGTCGCGCAGGGCCTGGTTGAGGGCCTGCGCCATGGAGACCTTGGGCATGTCAGTCCTCCTGAGCGCGCAGCTCGGCCTCGAGCTGCGCGCGCTGCGCGCGCAGCTGCGGGGTGGGTTCGGCGTAGACGTGGTCGAAGAGGGAGAGCAGATCAGGTGCTGTGTCGATGTTCATCCGCTCGCGCAGGTCTGTCGCAAGGGCCTCTGCCTCTTCCTGGAAACCGGTGATGTCCGCGTCGTCGAGCAGGCCGCGGCCGCGCAGGTACGTCTCCAGCCGGTGCAGCGGATCCGCCGCCGACCAGCGGTCGACCTCCTCCTGATCGCGGTATCGGGTGGCGTCATCGGCGTTGGTGTGCGCGTCCATGCGGTAGGTGTGTGCTTCGACAAGGAAGGGGCCCTGTCCGGTGCGTGCATGTGTCACGGCGGCTTGGAGCACCGCGGTGACCGCAACCAGGTCGTTGCCGTCGACCTGCTCGGAGCGCACCCCGTAGCCGATGCCCTTGTAGGCGAGAGCGGGTGCGGCGGTCTGCTTCGCGAGCGGCACCGAGATGGCGTACTTGTTGTTCTGTACCAGAAACACCACCGGTGCGCCCAGCACTGCGGCGAAGTTGAGGGCTTCGTGGAAGTCGCCTTCACTCGTGCCGCCGTCGCCGATGAGTGCGAGGACGACGCCGGTCTCACCCGTGCGGCGCATCGCATCGGCAAGACCGGTGGCATGGATCACCTGGGTGGCCAGCGGGGTGCACTGGGGTGCCACTCGGACTGCCACCGGGTCGTATCCGCAGTGCCAGTCGCCCCGCAGCAGAGTCAGCACTTCCACCGGGTCCACGCCACGGGAGACGAGAGCCACGCTGTCGCGATAGGTGGGAAACAGCCAGTCCTTCTCACCGAGTACCAAAGGGCCTGCCACCTGGCAGGCTTCCTGCCCCCGACTGGAGGGATAGACGGCGAGCCGGCCCTGCTTGGTCAAGGCAGTCGCCTGGGTGTCGAACCGGCGCCCGACCACCATCCGCCGGTACGCCTGGCGCAATAGTTGGTCTTCGGGGAGCGTGTAGCTGGTCGGCGGCTTGAGCGCCTTGCCCTCCTCGCTCACGAACCGCACGGGTGTCGGCGAGGGCAGCAGGCCCTGCACCACGTGCCGGGGAGTCTTCACAGTCATGGCGGGGCATCGCTTTCTGTGGACGTTACAGCCAGATGTTTCCCGCAAAATGTAGAAGTGTTCAACACTTCATCGAATTCGACGACGAACGGCCCACCTCGCCCAGCACGCGATGCCGATCGTCCACCCAGGACACAGGATGACGCGGCACGCCTGGACGTTCTGCCACGCTGGTCAGCGGCTGAGTCGACACACGACCCCCGGGCACCCACTTACTGCGGCTCGCCACCCCAGGCATGGCTGCAGTCCAAAAATCACATCTCTTGTGTACCTCTTCAACACCTAGTAGCTTCACTCTGAACTTGTTGAAGCACGGGCATCGACAAGCCGGTCTGAACATCATCTGCAACGGCCGCGCCTACTGCGGCGTCGACCGTTCCTGCGTATTCGGCCGCGCCGCCACAGCGGGTTTGGTCGGTCAAGCGCAAGCACCCCGCGCGCACCCGGGCTATACATGCACGGCCGCCAGCGGTGCGGCAGAGAATCCAGCGCGCTGTCGATCCAATAGGACGGCGCGATCGTCCAGAGTGACGCGAGCAGCCTCGTACACCGAGGCATCCCCACACCGCAGAGCTCCTCGGGTTTTCCCAGCACACCATTATTGCGTCAAGGAGGCGACTACTCGGTGAAGGATCACAGCGCAGCAGCGGCTGAGGACAAGGCTCTGAAACGGTCGGTCGGCCTGACCGACCTCGTCATGCTCGGGGCCGGATCGGCGATCGGAGTATCCATCTTCACCGTGCTCGGTCCGGCAGCGAAGGTCGCCGGTTCGGGCCTGCTGATCGCGACCGTACTGGCTGCACTCCCCATGGTGATCTTTGGCTTCGTCTACGCCTTCATGGCCTCGGCGCTGCCCAAGACTGGCGCGTCCTACGAGTGGCAGCGCGAGTTCGTCCACCCCTTCGCCGGATTCGTCGTGGTGTGGCTGCGCATCGTCGGCAATGTGGCGCTCATGGTGCTTCTGGCGCGTGTGCTCGTCGCCTATCTGTCCATGGTCTGGTCAGGCATTCCGACTGTGCCGGTGATGCTGGGTCTGTTCACTGTGGTCTTCGGTCTCAACTACTTCGGCGCCTCGATCGCGGCACGGGCTCAGACGGTCCTGATGCTCCTGCTCCTGGCTGTCTTCGCCCTCTTCGTCGGCTTCGGGGCACATGAATTCAGTAGCGCCCAGCTCGAGCCGCTGTTCCCGGGCTGGAGCCCGATTCTCGCCGCCATCCCCCTGCTCGTCAGCCTGTTCCTCGGCATCGAATCCAACACCGAGATCGGAGGGGAGGTACGGAACGCGGAACGGAACATCCCGTTGGGGCTGGTGCTGGCCCTGGGGCTGACCGCACTGGTCTACCTGTCGATCTCCGTCGTCGCGCTGGGCGCGGTCGGGCCCGTGAAACTGGCGGACAGTTCGGCGCCTCTACTCACCGCAGCTCGTCACGCCCTCGGTACGTGGGCGACCCCGCTCATCGTCACGGCGGCCTTCCTGTCCCTGCTCAAGTCTCTCAACGCAACACTCCTGGTGTTCACCAGGTTCCTGTTCGCCATGGGACAAGCCGGTGTGCTGCCGAGCGGCATGGCGAAGGTCCATCCCCGCTGGAAGACACCACATGTCGCCACCACAGTCGTCTTCCTCGCCAGTGTTCTCGGGACAGCAGTGTCACAGGACATCCTGCCATTGCTTCTGGCCGTCAACATTCCCACCATGCTGAAGTACTTCGGCACCTGCCTCGCCAGCCTGAACGTCATTCGCTCCCGTCCCGACGTCTACGCCCGTGCCCGGCTCCAATTCAGCCGGACGTTGATTGTCATCGCGTCGGTGGCCGGCATGATCGCCGCTGTCGTACTCATCGTCCTGGGCTTCGAAACCGACTGGCGCCCCTACGCACTGCTGGCTGTGTGGACGGTGGCGGGCGTAAGCTACTGGCTCGTCCGCGTCCACCGTCAGCGGCCGGGACGGATCGAATCCGCTAGCGCCTCCCCGGTGGGGCATGACGCGCCGGCCGAAATCGACCGCAGGCCCGAGACCGCGCCTTGATGTAACACCAGGCTGGTCACGACGGCTCGGAATGCGACTCAATAAGCGTTTGATCCCGTGGTGAAGAGTTGCGCCAGAAAGTGGCGGTTTCGCCGGTGAGGAGGCGGGCCATCAGGCTGGCCATCACCAGTTGGATCATGGCCTTGGAACGGGCCGGGAGGGTCTCGTAGTCCCGGGCCAGGCGGCGCTAGGGTGGCAGGTGTCCGGATCCCGGATGCCTGCCCCCTGCGCTGTTGGCGGAAGGGAATCCAGCTTGTGAGTAGCTGTTGTCGTACCGAAGCTGGGGGTAGCGTTTTCGCTGGTCAGGCATAGGTTCGGTGACTCCCTGGGAGGTCGCGGATGCCGTCGGTCGTCGGAATACTGGAACGGCACGAGCTCGCCGCTCGCCGTCGAGTCGACGAGCTACGGGAGGAGGCCGACCGCATCCCGGCCGAGCTGGCCGCGGCCGAGCAGGAATGGCAGGAGTGGGCGATCTCCCGCAGGCGGGTCGATGTGTGTCTCCGGACGGCGGCAACACCGCCAGCACGGAGGTCACCCCGGGCCCGCGGGATACGGAGGTGCAGTCGGCACCCCGGGATGCGGCGAAGCCGAAGTCGCAGGTGCCGGTGTGGCGTGAAGGGCTGGTCTGGTCGGTGCTGTCGGTGGACTACCAGCGCATCCTCAAGGCGCTCACGGACCCGTCCCGGCTCCGGGCAGGGGCCGCTGACCTGCCAGGAAATAGCCGCCGCTTTCGGCATGGACGCGGTGCCGGCGCGGGTGGAGGCACTGCGATCGAAGGCGAAACGGCTGGTCGCGGGCGGCTGGCTCGCCGAGCCCGCGCCCGGCCGGTTCATGCCGGCCGACGGCGTCGCGTCGCAGCCAGGCGGCGGGTCATGAGCAGCGTCATAGCTCAGTAGACCATCGCTTCGGCGCTCTTGGTGCGGTGCCCGAAGTCGCGCACCAGGCGGCGGGTGCGCATCAGGCGGGCGAAGAACCGCTCGACGATCCACCGTTTGGGCAGCACCACGAACCCTTTGTCGCCGTCGCTGCGCTTGATGATCGCAACGAACAGCGCGAGCGCGGCCAGGCAGTACCCGATGAGGCTGCCGGTGTAGCCACCGTCGGCCCAGACCAGGGCCGGCCGGTGATGCGCGTCGCGCCCCGCGACCACCCAATCGGGACTCTCGTTCGACGCGCATCTCTCCAGACTGGAAAGACTGTGAGGATGATCTGGTACCACTTCGAGCGGTGGCCTGACCCGCGGAAAGACTGGCTTTGGTGCCCTTCTGTTGATCTGTCGGCCACCGCGCGGAGCGGCATCTGCTGCCGCCGGGAGATCATCAGGTGCCTGAAGCGATACGTCGCACGCGAAATCTACCGACTCATCGCCCCCATCAGGACAACCGCATGCCCCGCAGAACCCAACGGCACCGCAAGTCAGATCCTCTACAACGCGAATGGCAACGGCAGCGTCTGGGTGAACGAGCCCGGTAAAAGCGACGGCACCTGGAAGGAGTACCAGATGCCGATCGCCGCCGGTTACAGCCGCGCTCTTCAGTACGTCGAGGGCACGGGCCGCGTCGTCATCCTCCAGGCCGACTTCGGTGGCGGGGGCGCCGACTCCGTGCGCTACGCCGGGGTCGACCTCGGCCGGTCCAAGGGCGCCTACATCACCCTCGTCAACCGCGCGACCGGTCAGGCCCTCAGCCCCGACGCCAGGAGGACGCAGGACGCGAACCTCACCGGGGACGTCCCCGACCTCGTCCTGCGAACCCGGGATGCCGCAGACGCCACGCAGCGCTGGCATCTGACGGCCAAGGGCGACAACGTGACCCTGCTCAACAAGGCCGGCGGCCGCTCGGCGGGACAGCCCCAGCGATGCGCGGATCTTGGACGTTGGGATAGCGTCCGGTGGGGAGGTACGGGGATGAGTTTCCGGCTGGCGGCGTACGCCGTGTGCATCGAGGACGGGCGGGTGCTGCTCGCCCGGTCCGTACCACCGAAGGGCGAGAGTAACTGGACCCTTCCGGGCGGCAGGGTCGAGCACGCGGAGGATCCGTTCGATGCGGTGATCCGGGAGGTCGCTGAAGGACCGGCTGCGACGCGGTGGTCGAACGCCTGCTGGGCGTGGACTCGAGGGTGATCCCCGCGGCCGACCGCCCCTTGCCCGGCCTACCCGAGCACCAGAATGTCGGCATCTTCTACCGAGTCCGTATCACCGGCGGCCAACTCCGGCCTGAGCCGAACGGCGAAACCGCCGAGTCGGTCTGGACTCCGATCCCCGACGTCGCTGGCCTGCGCCGGTCATCGCTGGTCGACATCGGCCTCGCCCTGGCGCAGACCCTTCCGGCAGCCGGCCACGTCGCTCCCGTCCCCGTCGGCGGCCTGATCCAGCACTGAGGCCACCACCATCTACCTGGCCCGCTTGACCGTCATCTGGCCCACATGATCGGCAGGACAGGCTCTAGTCCACAGTGAGCACGCCCGTGGAGGTCTTGATGCGCTGCGCGTCGATCACACAGGCCGATGGTTCTGCGTTGCGCCCCTCCTTCTGCCGCACGAGGCCGCACAGCAGGCCGCTGAGCTGGGCGAACACCCCGTCTTTCGGCTACCAGGGAACCCGGCGCCTCGTCCCTCGCCGCCTGCCCTGCGGTAACCGCGTCCCCTGCAGGTCCGAGCCCGCGTCAAGCGCGCCTTCGACCGCCCGGCGCAGCCATCGGGTTGCGTCTCCTACTCAGCTCCTTGAACGGCTCAGCCTTTCAGAGGAGATTCATCAGGGCGATCTCGAAGGCGGTGCTCGCCAGCCCTGTCGTGGCCTGCGACCGGCTGCGACATCTATGGAGCGCGGTGGCGACGGTGGCGGAGACGTCGTGGAAGATCGCCTCGTCGGAGATTTCCGCATCAGCCTCCATCAGCAGGGCGAACGTCCTGGCCATGCCGCAGTTGGCGATGAAGTCGGGGATCACGGCGACGCTCTTGTCGGCGTGCTCGTAAGTCGGCCCATAAAAGATCTCGGAGTCTGCAAAGGGCACGTTCGCGCCGCTGCTGATGACCTCCAGCCCTCGAGCGGTCAGGCGATCGATGTGCTCCCGGGTGACCAGCCTGGATGCAGCACAGGGGAGGAAGACTTCGGCGCCGATGTCCCAGATGCGGGCATCGACTTCGTCGAAGGACAGCAGGTTCTCGGCGTCCAGTGTGTTGCCGTGCCGGCCGAGGAAGAGGTTCCGCACCTCGCAAGGCGCGTAGCCGTCGGGGTTGATGATTCCGCCGTGGCGGTCGATGACTCCGACGATGCTGGCGCCAGACTGCGCGGCATAGTAAGCGGCTGCAGCGCCGACGTTGCCCCATCCCTGGACAATGACCCGCTTGCCGACGATGTCGCCGCCGTAAGCAGCGTAGTAGTGCCGGATCGATTCTGCGACACCCCAGCCCGTGATCAGATCGGCGATGGTGTACTTACGGACGGAATCCGGGGTGTAGCGGGGGTCCTCCACTGTCTTGGCCACGCCTTGGCGGAGCCGACCGACACGGTGGACGGTGCCTGCGCTGGCGGCGCCGTAGTGGCCGTGGACCACGCCCTCCTGGGGATGCCACAGCCCGTGGGCCTCGGTGAGGGGGACGACCTCCTGGATCTCGTCGACGTTGAGGTCTCCGCCGGTGCCGTAGTACGCCTTGAGCAGTGGGGCGACCGCCTTGTACCAGCGGTGCAGCACTTCTTCTTTGCGCGGGTCCTGCGGATCGAAGTCGATACCGGACTTCGCACCGCCGATCGACGGCCCCGAGACGGTGAACTTGATCTCCATCGTTTTCGCCAGTGACTCGACCTCGTGGCGGTCCAGCCCTCGGCGCATGCGGGTTCCGCCTCCGGCGGCGCCTCCCCGCAGGGAGTTGATCACCACCCAGCCTCTGGCAGACGTCTCGGAGTCGTGCCACTCGAAGACGATCTCCGGATCCTTCGCCTCGAACTCGGTGAGCAGGGTCTTCATTGATGCTCCTGATGTGCAGGTGGGAGGTACAGCGCGATGGCAGACACCGGGCTGTGACAGTGGCCCGGCCAGACGGCCGGGCAGGCGGATCGGTGCAGGCGGGCTCTTGGCGGTGCCCGGCGGCACGTCATGGCAGCAGCGGTGATGCGGCTTGGCCTGCGACGTGCGCGCGGTGGTCAGGCGAGGGCCGAGACGAAGGGGGGCTGCGTGTGCGCGCGTACGTCGTCCTCGGTAACGCCGTGGGCGAGTTCACTCAGGACGAGACCGCCTGCGGTGACGTCCAGGACGCACAGATCGGTGATGATCCGGTGGACCACGCGGCGGCCGGTGAGCGGCAGCGTGCAGCGATTGACGATCTTGGGGGCGCCGTCCTTCGCGGTGTGTTCCATCAAAACGATGACCCGGCTGGCGCCGTGCACCAGGTCCATCGCACCACCCATGCCCTTGACCATCTTCCCGGGGACCATCCAGTTGGCAAGGTCCCCGTCGGCCGAGACCTGCATGCCGCCCAGGACGGCGGTGTCGATGTGACCGCCGCGGATCATGCCGAAGGAGGTGGCGGAGTCGAAGAACGCCGCGCCGGGCAGGACGGTGACGGTCTCCTTGCCTGCGTTGATCAGGTCGGGGTCCACCGCGTCGGCCGCCGGGTAGGGGCCGGTGCCCAGGATGCCGTTCTCACTGTGCAAGACAACCTGTACGTCCGGTGGGATGTGGTCGGGAATCAGCGTGGGAAGGCCGATGCCCAGGTTGACGTAGTCGCCGTCGGCCAGCTCGGCCGCGGCCCGAGCGGCCATCTGGGGGCGTGTCCAGCTCACAGGGCCTCCCGCACGGTGCGCTTTTCGATCCTTTTCTGCACGCCGCGGGCGGGCACCACGCGCTGTACGTAGATGCCGGGCAGGTGCACATCCTCGGGGGCGAGGCCGCCGGGCTCCACGAGATGCTCGACCTGAGCGATGGTGATGCTTCCCGCCATGGCCGCAGGTGGGTTGAAGTTCGCCGCGGACCGGGCGAAGCGTAGGTTGCCGTGCCGGTCCCCTATTTGGGCGTGAACGAGTGCGAAGTCGGTGGTGATGGACTCCTCCAGCAGGTACTCGCGCCCGGCGAAACGGCGGGTCTCCTTCGGCGGTGAGGCGAGGGCGACGCGGCCGTCGCTGTCGTAGCGCCAGGGCAGGCCTCCCTCGCCCACCGCAGTGCCCGCGCCTGCGGGGGTGTAGAAGGCGGGGATGCCCGCCCCGCCGGCCCGCAGGCGTTCGGCGAGGGTTCCCTGAGGGCACAGTTCGACTTCGAGCTCTCCGGCCAGGTATTGGCGGGCGAACTCCTTGTTCTCGCCGACGTAGGAGGCGGTGACCCGGCTGATGCGTCCTGCGGACAGCAGTATGCCCAGGCCCCAATCGTCAACACCGCAGTTATTGGAGACCACACGCAGGTCGCCGATGCCGCGGGCGTGCAGGGCGGTGATCAAGGCATCCGGGATGCCGCAGAGCCCGAATCCTCCCACCGCCAGTGACGCTCCGGACGGCACGTCCACGACCGCGTCGGCCGCGGAGGAGATCACCTTGTCCATCAGGCGTCACCACCTGCGGGCAGGATACGACCGGTGACCTCGCCGAAGCCGATACAGGTTCCCGCCGACCCCGGTGCCGTGGCCGAGATGCTGATCTCGTCGCCGTCCTCCAGGAAGGTACGGCTGGTGCCGTCGGGGAGAGTGATCGGTTGCCGGCCTCCCCAGCTGAGCTCCATCAGGGAGCCCCGCTGGTCCTCGGCCGGGCCACTGACCGTACCCGACGCGTACAGGTCACCGGTGCGGACCGAGGCGCCGTTGGCCGTCATGTGGGCCAGCATCTGCGCGGGTGTCCAGTACATGGAGGCGTACGGTGGCCGGGAGATGACGTGCCCGTTGAGGCGGACCTCGAGTGTCAGGTCCAGCCCCCACGGGTCGGTGTCGGCCAGGTAGTCCAGCACCTGCGGGTGGCGGGGCGGCGGGGTGACCCGGGCGTGGTCGAGCGCTTCGAGAGGGACGACCCAGGCGGAGACGGACGTGGCGAACGACTTGCCCAGGAACGGGCCGAGCGGCACGTACTCCCAGGCCTGAATATCGCGGGCCGACCAGTCGTTGACCAAGCAGACGCCGAAGACGTGATCGGTGAACTCCTTGACGCCGGTCGGCCGTCCAAGTGAGGAGCCGGTGCCGACGACGAATCCGACCTCGGCTTCGATGTCGAGCCGCTGCGACGGGCCGTAGACCGGCGCGGACTGCGGGGAGGGCTTGCGCTGTCCTTGGGGACGGCGCACGGCAGTTCCCGAGACGACGATGGTGCCGGACCGCCCGTGATAGCCGATCGGCAGATGCTTCCAGTTCGGCGTCAGCGGATCGGAGTCGGGCCGGAACATCCGCCCGATGTTGCTTGCGTGGTGTTCGCTGGCATAAAAGTCGACGTAGTCGCCGATCGTGAACGGCAGGTGCATCCGTGCCTCGCGGATGGGTACCAACGCTGGGGTGACGGTTGCGCGGTGGCGTTCGTCGGTGAGCAGTTCGGTGACGCGGGCGCGTGTCTCGTTCCAGCGCCGACGGCCCTGGGCGAGGAATCCGTTCAGGGCGGGCTCGGCGAACGCGGGGTCACCGAGTGCCGCGGCCAGGTCAAGCACCCACTGCCCGATCCGCACACCCACTCGGCGGCCCGGGCCTGTGCGGGAGAAGACGCCGTAGGGCAGGTTCGTCACGCCGAAGGCGGAGTCCTTCGGCACATCGAGCCAGGTCATCGGTTCTTCTCCTCAAGGGGGTGCATCAGATTGAGCGCGACGAGATCGGTGATCGGGTCGAAGATGCTGCAGGTTCCGAAGGACACGAAGCAGGCGCGGGCCACCATCAGGCGGCGCGGATCGACCGATCTGATCTGCCGTGTGACCTCCTGGGACGATCGCTGGGCAAGCACGGCCGCCACGTCGAGACGGTCTGCCCCGTCGGCGGCAGCCGCCGTGGCGAGCAGGACGTTGAGGAAGCCGTGCTGTTCCAGGACACCGTCGGTGTGCCGTACTGCGTGGTGGAGCCCTGCCGTGCATTTGAAGGGCACTCCACGCCGGACAGCGCTCAAGATGGCTTGTGCCAGTTCCCACTCGTCGGGATGTGCTTCGGGTTCCGCACCTCCCGTGCGGAACTTGGCCCTGTAACGGGTCGCAGCGAGCGTGTCGAGGACCGAATCCTGCTGTGCTCCTCGGGGTACCTCGAGATAGCAGGGCACGTCCTCGGGCAGTTGGTCATCGAGCATTCTCAGGGCCTCCGCCAGCGGCATGCCGACGGGCAGGACGACCTCGACAGCCTTGAGAGGGCTTGCCGATATGCGCTCTGCCTGCTGCAACAGTGCTGTCAGGCCTGCCTGGCCCGGCAGGAGAAGACTGAGCGGTAGCGGCCGTCGGCCGTCCCACACGGCGCGGAGCTCGTTCAGGCGCTCTGCCGGGCAGACGAAGGGGCCCAGCGTGGGGGCGTACCAGGTCCTGTGGTGGCTGCCGTGGTCGGTGACAGCCTGTGGCATCGGCATATTGCCGGGTGGGAAAACGGCAGCATCGTCGAAAAAGGTCTCGAAGACGTCCGCGAAGACAGAGCTCGTCATCGGTCCCCCGTGCCGGCCCAGGTCCAGGCATAGCCGGAGTCTTCGCATTCCGCAGCAGCCTCGCCGAGTTCCAGGGGGTGGAACGTGTCGACCATGACGGCGAGCTCGTCGAAGAACTCAAGGCCCAGGGACCTCTCGACCGCGCCGGGTTGTGGGCCGTGAGAGTGTCCGCCGGGGTGCAGGCCGACCGAACCCTGGTCGATACCGGAGCCCTTGCGGGCCTCGTAGTCACCGCCGCAGTAGAACATCACTTCATCGGAGTCGACGTTGGCGTGGTAATACGGGACAGGCACGGCGAGGGGGTGGTAGTCCACCTTCCTGGGAACGAAGTTACAGATCACGAAGTTTCCTGCTTCGAACACCTGGTGCGCCGGCGGTGGCTGGTGCACGCGTCCGGTGAGCGGCTCGAAGTCGCTGATGTTGAAGGTGTAGGGATAGAGGCAGCCGTCCCAGCCGACCACGTCGAACGGGTGGCTCTGCTGCACGTGCACGGTACCGGCCACGCCGCCGGCTCCTGACCCTCGGTGCTTGATGTAGACCTCGGTCTCACCGCCCTCGACGATCAGCGGCTGCGCCGGACCATGTAGGTCACGCTCGCAGTAGGGGGCGTGCTCCAGCAGCTGCCCATAGCGCGAGAGATACCTCTTGGGAGGAACGACGTGGCTGTTGGCCTCGATGATGTAGGCGCGCAGCAGCTCCCCCGCGGCCGGCTGCCAGCGGTGGGTGGTGGCACGCGGCAGGATGACGTAATCACCTTGGCGGACCGGGAGCGCGCCGAAGGTGGTTTCGACAGTGCCTGCCCCGGACTCGACGTAAACGCACTCGTCGCCAACGGCGTTGCGGTACAGCGGGCTTGGGCTGTTGGCCGCCACATAGGAAATCCGAACATCACCATTACCAAGGACCAGGCGACGGCTGGTGACCACATCGGTGGAAGCGCCGAGCCCACCGCCGTGGTCCGGGAAGAGGGAATGCAGTCGCAGGTGACGGGGCAGCAACGGGTGATTCGGCGTCGTGGTCTGGTCGGGCAGGTCCCAGGCGCGGGCATCGACGATGGCCGAGGGCACCCCGAGGTGGTACAGCAGTGCGGAGTCGGAGGAGAAGCCCTCCTCCCCGACAAGCTCTTCGTAGTAGAGGCCCCCGTCGGGGCGGCGGTGCTGGGTATGGCGCTTGGGCGGGATCACGCCCAAGCTGCGGTAGTGAGGCACGGCGGCAGATCTCCGGTGTCTAGAAGTTGCCGCGCTTGGCCTGCTCGCGCTCGATGGCCTCGAACAGGGCCTGGAAGTTGCCCTTGCCGAAGCCGAGCGAACCATGTCGTTCGATGAACTCGAAGAACACGGTGGGCCTGTCACCGATCGGCTTGGTGAAGATCTGCAGCAGGTAGCCGTCCTCGTCCCGGTCGACGAGGATGCCGCGTGAGGCGAGTTCCTCGATCGACACCCGCACCTGCCCGATCCGGGCCCGCAGTTCGGGATCGGTGTAGTACGTCTGGGGGGTGTCGAGGAACTCGACGCCCTTGGCACGCAGCACGTCGACGGTGGTGATGATGTCGTTGGTGGCCAGGGCGAGGTGCTGGGCACCGGGGCCACGGTAGAAGTCGAGGTACTCATCGATCTGCGAGCGCTTCTTGGCCACCGCCGGCTCATTGAGGGGAAACTTCACGCGATGGTTGCCGTTGGCGACGACCTTGCTCATCAGCGCCGAGTAGTCGGTGGCGATGTCGTCCCCGATGAACTCGGCCATGTTGGTGAAGCCCATGACACGGTTGTAGAAGTCGACCCACTCGTCCATACGGCCGAGTTCAACATTGCCCACCACGTGGTCCAGCGCCTGGAACAACCGCTTGGGCTCTCCTTGAGGCTTGACGTAACCAGAGCTCTGGGCAACGTATCCGGGGAGATAGGGACCGCTGTAGCGGGAGCGGTCGACCAGGGTGTGACGGGTCTCGCCGTAGGTGGCGATGGCCGCCAGCCGCACCGTTCCGTGCTGGTCGCTGATGTCGTGCGGCTCCTCCAGCACGACAGCACCCTGCGCCCGGGCGTGGCTGATGCACTTGTCGACGTCCGGCACTTCGAGGGCGATGTCGATGACACCGTCGCCGTGGCGGCGGTGGTGGTTCAGCAGAGAGCTGTCCGGGTCGACACCCCCCTTCAGCACGAAGCGGATGGCACCCGAGCGCAGCACGAAGGCGTGGTGGTCACGGTTACCGGTCTGGGGGCCCGAGTAGGCGACGAGCTCCATGCCGAAGGCGGTCTGGAAGTACAGCGACGCCTGCGTGGCGTTGCCCACCGACCACACCACCGCATCCCAGCCCCTGACCGGGAACGGGTCGCGCTGCCCGTCGTACTCGACGAGTCCGACCAACTGCTGAAGCTGCTCGAGGCCGAGCTCTGCAAGACGTTCCTGGCTGGTGAGAGTCTCTTCGACGGTCACGCGTTGTCCTCCTCGGCTCACGCTGTTGAATCGCTGGACGCCGAGGCAACAACAACACCTCCCCCTTACGCAAGAGTGACCTTCTCAGCTGCTCATCCTGACCATTTTGCCCACCTCATATTCTGTCTGGCTGTACACTTTGCATAGCTAGACAGCCAAGCAAGGTGCAAGGTGATCCTCATGGACGACAAGATGTCCCTCGATCTACTGGACATCGATCTACTGCGCACGCTGCAGAAGAACCCACGGATCGGCGTGCTAGAACTGTCCCGAAGCCTGGGGGTAGCCCGGGGAACCGTTCAGGCCAGGCTGGATCGCCTCGAACGCACCGGTGTGGTAGCCGGGTACGGGCCTGCCGTCAACGTGACAGCGGCAGGATTCCCTGTTCATGCCTTCGTGACTCTCGAAATCGCCCAGGGAGCTCTCGAGGAGGTCACCGATCACCTCACCGCGCTGCCTGCCGTCACCGAGGCGTACGCAACCACGGGCTCCTCCGACGTACTGTGCAAGCTGGCGGCCTCCTCCCACGAGGATCTTCAGACAAGTCTGCTCACGCTCAACCGCTCCCCCGCCGTCGTCCGTTCCACCAGCATCATCGTGCTGTCGACGGTCGTAGCACCCAGGACTCTTCCCCTGCTGGAAAGCCGCCCTGCCCAAGGGCCTCAGCGCGCCCCGGCGTACCGCAAGGAGACTTGACGAGGCACGGCTAGGGATAGCTTGCCTGGACCGTGACAGGGGCACAGTCGGTGCGACAGTCACTGGGGGCGAGAATCTTCGAAGCCCACCCACGGATCGCAGGACCGGTAATATCTGTTTTGGCCGCTGCACTCGCGATGGATGTCGGCCCGTCGCAGCACAGGTGTGAGCTGGCCGTGCTCACGTCTCCTCGGAAGGCGGCCCGCTAGGGCCTGCCCCTCCCCAACGCCATACTCACGCACGCCACCCCGGACGTACGCGGGGTCATCGGCATGCACCTCCACGAGGTTGCGACGGCTCAGGCCCTGGAGCTGTCGACCTGGCTCGGCAACCGCCACGCGTGGCCGGCAGAGTGGGACCGCGCCTGAGACATAAGCGGCGCAACACTACGGTGACGCCCGACCTCACCCGAGAGCTCGTCGGGAAGGTGCACGCGCCCGTCGACGCCTATCGCAACCGGGCCGCCAACGAGGACGACACCCATACCGCTCAAGTACGCGTCCACACACGCGCCTTCCCTCTCATCAGCCGATGAGGGTGTGCCGTTCAGAAATCTGTCGCGGCAGGTCAGGCCGCGTGTCTGTACTCGTTGATCAGGCCTGTAGCGTTCCAGAATGGCTTCACCGGACCTGACCTGGGGTAACGTACCTGACCACCAGGTTCCAGCATGATCAGTCCTCATGCTGGTACGACTCTGCGGGTGCCGATAAATCATCCGTGCAGTTCACGCCGCGTGCTGGTATTCGTGGAGGGTTCCGCCGAGTCGGTCTCGTCTGTGGACTTCCAGGTGGGCGAGTTGGGCTTGTTGGGTGATGGGCGTGGGTAGCGGGCGGCATGGGGCCGCCTGCTCCAGGGCCCTGTGCGGGCGGTGCTCGTTATAGAAGGATTCGTACTCGCGCAGGGCGTGGAGAAGGTGGCTCTGGTTCCAGATCAAGGTCCGGTCCAGCAGCTCCCTGCGGCAGGTCTGTATCCAGCGCTCCACGAGCGAGTTCATCCTCGGCATCCGAATGCCGGTGGTGACGACCTTGAGACCGGCATCGGTCATCAGGGCGTCGAAGGCGGCTGTGAACTTCGCGTCGCGGTCGCGGATGAGGAACTTCACCTTGCTGCCCGCGTCTTCGAGATCCATGAGGAGGTTGCGTCCGAGCTGCACGATCCACTCCACGGTGGGGTGTGCCGTGGCGCCGAGGACCCTGATACGACGGGTGGTGTGCTCGATGACGGCGAAGACGTACAGGCGCGCCCCGTCAGCGTGCGGACTTCGAAAAGATCGCAGGCGAGAAGAGCCTTGGCCTGGCTGCGGAGAAAGTCGGCCCAGGTGGTGCTCTGCCGCTCGGGTGCGGGTGGGATGCCGTGCTCGCGGAGGATCTCCCAGACCGTGGAGGCGGCGACCTTGATCCCCAGCGCCGCGAGCTCGCCGTGGATCCGTCGATACCCCCACGAGGCATTCTCCCTGGCCAGACGCAGGACCAGCGCGCGGATCGACCGGAGGGTGCGTGGGCGTCCACGTCGCCTGGGTACGCAGGTCGCGGCATGGCGCCACCTGAGCAGTTCACGATGCCAGCGCAACACCGTCTCGGGGCGGACCAGCAGCAGAAGGTGCCGCAGTCTGTCTTTGGGCAGGTGGCGCAGAAGGCCGGCGAGGATGGCACGGTCGCTGTCGGTGAAGCTCGGCTTGCCGACCTGACGCTGCAGGACCAGCAGTTGGTGCCGGAGTACGAGGATCTCGATGTCCTTGTCTCGGTCGCTCATCGGCAGGAGGCGTAGGAACGCCAGGGCGTTGGTCGTAGCGAGGTAGGCCAGGCGCAGCAGCACGACAGATCATGATGCCGCCCCGGCCCTTTGCGGGTGAAGGCACTTGGGCGAATGTCGAGGAGAACCGAAGATCCGTGATCAGGCTCCCGACCTGCGTGGATGATTTATCGGCACCCGCAGGATTCCGGCGCGTGCACGGTGAACTGCGCCGCCTCGGGCTCAAAGTCAGCCCCGCCACCGTGCGGCGGGTGCTGCGTGCCACCGGTCTCGGTCCCGCGCCGCGCCGCCAGCCGGCGCGCGGTGAGTGGGCTGCCTTCCTCAAGGCCCAGGCCAGCGGCCTGCTCGCCACCGATCTCTTCCATGTCGACACCATCAGCCTGCAGCGCCTCTACGCGCTGTTCGTCATGGAGGTGCGCACCCGCACCGTCCACATCCTCGGCGTCACCGCCCATCCCACCGCCGCATGGGTCACTCAGCAGGCCCGACAGTTTCTGTGGCAACTCGGCGATCACGCCGCAGATTTCACTCACCTCATCCGCGACCGGGACGCGAAATTCACGGCCGCCTTCGACGCCGTGTTCGCCAGCGAGGACATCAGCGTGGCCAAGATCCCTCCACGCAGCCCCAACTGCAACCCACACGCAGAACGCTTCATCCGCTCAGCACGGGAAGAGTGCACCGACCGTGTCCTGCTCTTCGACCGTGGCCACGCCGAGAAGATCCTCCACGACTACGCACACCACTTCAACACTCGCCAACCCCACCAAGGCCGAGACCAGCTCGCGCCCACCGACAACCCGAACGTCATCCCCCTGCCAGCAGCCAGGATCAAACGCCGACAAGCCGTCGCCAGCCTCATCAACGAGTACCACCGAGCCAGCTGACCATAGGAAAAATCCCAGCCCACAACCGATGAAGCAATTCTGAAGCACTACGCGTCGCCGACCTTCTCGCGGGACGGTCCTGGCCGGACGTGGCCACCGTCGCTCGCCTCGCCCACTTCACCGGCACCAACCTGTGGCCGCACAGCATCAACATCGATCGAAAGAGAGCGCATTGAGCCCCGATCTACGCCCGAAGACGCCCGACAGCGACCGGGCATGACGAAGTTCGTGGCTCCGCGCATCGAGGGGAGAGAGCCTCTACTACCCTCGATGCGCGGGAGCCACCTGCCAGACGGGCGCTCACGCACCCGGCACCGCCGAGTCGATTGGTAGTCCCTCGGCGGTGCCACGTCACCTGCCGCGCGCTCGCGGCCCCGGTTCACTCCCGAGCATCCCCCTGCCGCTGTTCACCCGCAGTGGCCGGGGCGATCGCGAACCAGGCCGTCGGGCCCTCCACCACCCGGCCCTCCTTCACCAGCCGCTTCAGCCGGGACCGAGTGGTCTCCACCCGCCGCCCCTTCGACGTGTCCGAGACGTCCTCTCCGATCGCCGCGGTGATGTCCTGCACCTTCATCGCCCGCCCCGCCCCCGCCAGCAGCACCAGCATCCGGTCACGGGCTGCCTCCCATTCCAGCGGGCCGGCAGACGCAGCTCCGTCGGCAGGCGCCACGGAATCACCGGGCTGCGAACCGTGGGGATCACGATTCGGCGCGGGCTCGTCGACGACATCCTCCGACGGCTGTTGCGCTTCACCTTCGTGCTCGGCGTACTCCCTGCCGACCAGCGATACGAGCGTCTCCCGCGTGATCGTCAGGTGGGCCAGCCGCTCCTCCGCAGCTGCGATCTTCTCCCGCAGCGCGTTCAACTCACCACGGACGACAGCCTCTTCCAGATCCAGACGCTCGAACAGCGACGTCATCGCGGTCCGCCCTCTCGCCACCTGCACCACGGCCCCAACGGCAGTCGAAGCCCGAGCCAAACGTAGGGCGAGCAGCAACAAGATCGCAGAGCGCGACCGCAGATGCCCGCAACCGACCGCACACGTTCGCCTTCCGCTCACCCGAAATCGACGCGGGACCACTCCTGCCCACCGCCCAGGCAGGGCTTCTGTCAGTGGCTGCTGTCAAGATGCCCAGAACCGGCCACGATGCAGGAGAACAACATGGGCACTTGGGATGTCGGGCCTTTCGACAACGACACTGCAGCGGACTTCAGCGGCACCCTCGATGAGGCCGCCGCGGACGCACGCGCGGGCATCATCCACGACACCCTCACACGCGTGATCGACACCGCCGGCTACCTCGAAGCACCCGAATCCGAAGAAGCCATCGCCGCAGCCGCCCTCATCACCGCGCAGTGCCCCGAGGGTGAGCCGGCCGATCCCGTCTACGGGCCGAAAGAGCCGCTTCCCGACCTCACCGGCATGCGCGACCTCGCCCTCCAGGCCCTCGACCGCGTCATGACCGAGCCGTCCGAGCTGACGGAACTCTGGGATGAATCGGATGGCGGTCCCTGGCGGGCGCACATCCGGAACCTGCGGAGCGTGCTCACGCCGCAGCCTCCCGGAGAACAGCTCAGCCTGATCTGAACCACCCGCACCCTCTACGAGTTATCCCCGAAGGTCACCATGAGCTGGGACGTGCTCCTACTCCGCCTGCCCGATGACGTCACCTCGGTGCAGCAGATCCCCGACGACTACACCCCCGCCCCGCTCGGCAGCCGGCACGACGTCCTCGCAGCCATCACCCAGGTCATCCCCGACACCGACCTCTCCGACCCCACCTGGGGCGAACTCCTCGGCCCCACCTGGTCCATGGAACTCAACATCAGCTCGGAAGACCCGGTCGACTCGATCACGCTCCACATCCGCGGATCCGGCGACGACGTCCTCACCCCTGTCTTCGGCCTCGCTGGAACCCTGCGCTGCAAGGTTCTGGACTGCGCCGAAGGAGACCTGATCACTCCACTGGAAACGTCCGGATGGCACGGCTTCCAGCAGTACCGCGACCACGTGCTCCGGTCCCATCACCGATGGCTGGGGCGCGAGGAGGCACTCTCCGTAACGGCGGAGGCGATCAATGCCACGAGGTTGTCGGTCCAGCAGTCAGACCCCTTGGTCGCGACTTCGACACCGCAGCTGCTGCATACGAGGTTGGGGCCGTCCTGGCCGGCGAGTCCGCAGCAGCCAGCGAGACGCCGTGAATCGGGGTGCAGCGCAGTCCCCGGAACGTCATCCGGGTGGAAGATCAGCAGGCTGGCATCGAAATTGACCTTGAAGGCCCCCGGGGTCATCCGGGGCGAGACGACCTCGTGGCTCACCGGCCGTTCGGGCCCCCTCTGCGGTTCCCCCGACGCCACCTCCCTTGTCAGGGGATGCTGACAGCTGCCGCAGTGAAAGATGGTCATACCGCCTTCCTCCTTGCCTCTGCGCGGTGAGAAGTGTGAGCTTTTATGGCAGTCACGCCGCTGCCGTGGCCCGCCACGCGGCGGTGACACACCCTTCCTCCCAGTGCCACCACCCCTTGGCCTCTCCATGCTCCAAGAGCTTCCGAATCCGAGGCAGATCCGCATCCGGTGGCACATCGAGCGCCACCATCCGGAACTGCTCGATCCCCTCGCCGGTCGTGCCGAGCCGGTGAAAGGTCTCCAGCACGGTCTGCCGAGCGGTACCTGAGCCGCCGTCCTTCATGACGATCAACCGGATGGTGCAGTTCTCCGAAGCCCGCACCGTCTCGCCAGCCCAGCGGACGCCTTCATCGTCGATCTCCACCCGGACGATGTCGTCGCTGGCGACTCCGCGTACGAACCAGGGAGTGTTGTCCAAGCGGACGGTGCCGTCGCCGAGGTCTACCGCCCACAAGCTCTCCACGCTCGCCGGCGGCCAGCCGTCCTCGTCCGCCTCCAGGCGGAAGCAGACCTTCACATGGTCGTCCCTGATGCTCGTCACCGCACCACCATCCACAGCCACCGCCATCGTGGGAAACGATCACCTCGCGAACGGGAAGCGATCTTCAGGGCGTCGCCTCGACTCTGGTCAGGGCTACTCGTGAACACCCGAGTTCGCCGTGGATCCGACGATACCCCCACGAGGCATTCTCCCCGGCCAGGCGCAGGATCAGGGCGCGGATCGATCGCATGGTGCGTGGGCGTCCGCGTCGCTTGGGCACGCAGGTTGCGGCATGGCGCCGCCGAAGTAGTTCACGATGCCAGCGCAACACTGTGTCGGGGCGGACCAGGAGCAGAAGGTGCCGCAGTCTGTCTTTGGGGAGGTGGTGGAGCAGGCCGGCGAGGATGGCGTGGCCGCTGTCGGTGAGGGTCGGCTTGCCGACCTGGCGCTGCAGGACCAGCAGCTGGTGCCGGAGTACGAGGATCTCGATGTCCTTGTCTCTGTCGCTCATCGGCAGGAGGCGTAAGAACGCCAGGGCGTTGGTCGCGGCGAGGTAGGCCAGGCGCAGCAGCACGACAGATCATGATGCCGCCCCGGCCCTTTGCGGATGAAGGCACTTGGGTGAATGTCGAGGAAAGCCGAAGATCCGTGATCAGGCTCCCGACCTGCGTGGATGATTTATCGGCACCCGCAGTGCTGGCGATCACGATGCGCCGCTCGGGGAACTGCCCCTCCGCCGTGCGGCTTCTCACTCGGGAGGCCGAAGCCCTCGACGGCGGGCAGGAGCAGACGGGGGCAGTCCGTACGACGCTCATGCTCACCGCGGCGTACAGCGCGGCGACGGGCAGGGACCGCACGACCGCGCTGGACCTCCTCGACGCAGCCGAGGAGGAGACCGCCCGCCGCGAGGCGACACCGTCCGGGCTGTTCACCGTCGATGCGACGCGCGCGCAGGTCGACGTCTACCGCATCGGCGTCCTCAACGCGCTCGGCACCCCGGACGAGGGCGTGAGCGTGGCGCGGCGGATCAACATCGACAGCATGCCGACGCCGGAGCGGCGCGCCCGCGCCTGGACCGACACCGCCCGCATGTGGCACGCCCTCCGGGACGGCCGGCAGACCCTCGCGGCACTGCGGCACGTCGAGCACGAGGCGCCGCAGGAGGTGCGGCGGCCAGCGCTCCGGGCGCTGACCGCCGATCTGCTCTACGCCCCGGCCCGCGTGCCCGGCGTGCGGGAGTTCGCGACCCGTACGGGCGCCATCCCCGCCTAGCTAGAGTGGGGCCGCCTGTCAGCAAGTGAAGGGAAAGCTGTGATCGGCGAATCCGACGACCGGCCGTGGGGTACCTGGACGATCCTCGACGAAGGCGCCGGTTTCAAGGTCAAACGGATCGATGTCAAGCCCCACGCGCGGCTCTCTTACCAAACCCACGAGCACCGCGCCGAACACTGGGTGGTCGTCGCAGGCACTGCATCATCGATCATCGAAGGTGAGACGGTCGTTTCCAGGGTCGGCGAGTGCGTCGACATTGCGATCGGGCAGCCCCACCGCATCGTCAACAATGAAGAAGAGCCGCTGACCATCATCGAGATCCAGCGCGGCGACTATCTTGGCGAGGACGACATCACCCGGCTAGCGGACGACTTCGGGCGCTGAAGGGTGTCTTTATTTCCGTGCGGTGGTTGACCTGGGGTTTTTCGATCGCCCAAGTATGGGCATGATCACTGACAGTGGGTCTGCGACTGCTCTACCTGATCTTCTGCCGACTACTGGGCTGCCTCCTCTTGCTGGGCCGATCGACCTGTGGGGCTCGGAAAGTCGTCGTCGCAGGTAACGTCAGGTATTCGGTCTCGGCTGGCAGCATGTCCGCGTGGCCGTCTCACTGGTGTACAAGATCGTCCGCAAGCTGCTGTCCATCCCCCGGGTACTGCTGCGCAGCCAGGCCACGAAGGACGCGGAGTTGCTCGTGTTGCGGCACGAGAACGCGGTACTGCGCCGTCAGATCAACGGCCGAGTGCGCTATGAGCCCTTTGATCGGTTCTGGCTGGCTGCGCTGTCGGGCCTGATACCCCGCTACCGGTGGCGTGAGGTCTTCCCGGTCACGCCCGGCACCCTGCTGGCCTGGCATCGCAGGTTCATCGCGGCGAAATGGGACTACAGCGCGCAGCGCGCTCGGACCGGGCGACCACCGACCAGGGCGGCGCTCAGGAAGCCGATCCTGCGACTGGCCCGGGAGAACACGGGGTGGGGCCACAGGCGGATCCAGGGCGAGCTGGCTCGCCTCGGGCATCCGATCGCCGCATCCACGGTGTGGGAGATCCTGAACGCTGCGGGCATTGATCCGGCCCCACGCCGCGCCGGCCCAACCTGGCGCGAGTTCCTCACGAACCAGGCCGAGGGCATCATCGCGGCAGACTTCTTCCATCTCGACACCGTGCGCGGACGCCGACTGTACGCGCTGGCCTTCCTCGAACACGGCACCCGGCGCCTCCACATCTCCAACGTCACGGCCCATCCCACCCAGGAATGGGCCGTACAGCAGGCCCAGAACACAGCCGCCGACCTCGGCATGCGGACGGAGTCCCTGCGGTTCCTGCTACGTGACCGCGACGGCAAGTACGGACAGTCCTTCGACGCCGTCTTCGAAGCCGATGGCATGGAGGTGATCAAGAGCGCGCCACGAACACCGAGAATGAACGCCCACTGTGAACGGGTGATCGGCAGCATCCGGCGCGAAACCCTCGACCACATCCTGATCACGAACGAGGCACACGCCCGACGAGTCCTGGCCGCCTACCAACGGCACTACAACACACACCGCCCTCACCGGGCCCGAGGCCAGCTACCTCCTGACACTCACCAGCAGCCCACCACCCTGCACAACCCCGACGCGCACAAACTCCTACGTACACATGTCCTCGGCGGCGTCATTAACCAATACCGCTATGCCGCTTGACCAGCAGCGATGACTTTTCGAGCCCGACACCTGTCCTCACCGCCGAACAGGTCGCCGACAGCATCCTGTTCGCCCTCACCCAGCCCGTCGGCGTCGACATCAACCACATCCAGCTCCGGCCCACCAGCCGACGAACTGACCGGTCGGATCGTGCCCTGAGATGCCGCCCGCCCGCTACTTCAGGGAGAGCCACATGTCGACGCTCTCGATCCCCCGTTCGCGAAAGACTCCGGCCGGCTTGAATCCCGCCTTTTCGTAGGCGCGGATCGCCTGGGCGTTGGAGGTTCGGGTGCCGCCGAAGAGGATGACGTGCCGGCATCCGCGCTGACGCAGGATGCCGAGCGCTCCCTTGAGCAGCTCGGTTCCGAGACCGTTGCCCTGCAAATGATCGGCGACGACGGGGGCGATGCGGCAGTCCGCGCCGTCCTCGATGGTCCACCCGAGATTCCGGTAACGCACCTTCTCGCCCTCCGGGATTGCGAACTGGGCCAGCAGATACGCCACCACGCGATCGTCACGGGCATCCGCCAGCACGAAACGCAGGGCGGTCGGGTCGTCGAGAGCAGCACAGATCCGCTCCGCTTCGGTCCGGTCGAGCGGGTGTGGGCTGTAGCGCTCCCTGGTCTCCGCCGAGAGTGCTTCGAGGAATTCCCCGAAACTGGAGGCGTCTCCGCTCTTCAGGGCACGCAGGGTGGCGACAGCACCATTGATCCCGGTGACCGGCCTCGCGAGGAACGGGTGCGCGGTGGATTCATCCATACCGGGCAGCGTAACCAACCTGTCCAGGGGAGGGGGAGGCTGTCGCGCAGCGCCCCGGCGTCGTGGCCAGCTCGCGAAATCAGGCCCCTGGTGCGGTGGTTGGCCAGCACGGGCTTGCGCAGACGCAGCAGCCGGTGCACCGTCGGGCGCGTAAGCGGAGTGCGACGCTCTGCCCCTGGCCCGGCACCGCTGGTCGACGCCATTGACCTGTGATGACTCCTGGACCGGGTGCCTGGCCCTCGTGGCCGTAGAGGCCGGATCTACCCGCTTGGCGCGCTGGACCGCGCCGTCGGCCTCTTCCTCGAAACTCGCCTCTCGATGGCCGCCCACGACTACCACCGTCCCCTGTCAACCCTCGGCCTCACCTGGCAAATCCGGACAGAGCCCGATTATGCAATGCCCCTGCATTCGGGGGCGGGTGGGATGCCGTGCTCGCGGAGGATCTCCCAGACGGTGGAGGCGGCGACCTTGATCCCCAGCGCGGCGAGTTCGCCGTGGATCCGTCGATATCCCCACGAGGCATTCTCCCTGGCCAGGCGCAGGACAAGGGCCCGGATCGATCGCACGCAGGTCGCGGCATGGCGCCGCCTGAGCAGGTCGCGATGCCAGCGCAGGACCGTCTCGGGTTGGACCAGCAGCAGAAGGTCGCAGTCTGTCTTTGGGGAGGTGGTGGAGCAGGCCGGCGAGGATGGCGCGGTCGCTGTCGGTGAGGGTCGGCTTGCCGACCTGGCGCTGCAGGACCAGCAGTTGGTGCCGGAGTACGAGGATCTCGATGTCCTTGTCTTTGTTGCTCATCGGCAGGAGGCGTAGGAACGCCAGAGGCATTGGTCGTGGCGAGGTAGGCCAGGCGCAGCAGCACGACAGATCATGATGCCGCCCCGGCCCTTTGCGGATGAAGGCACTTGGGTGAATGTCGAGGAGAACCGAAGATCCGTGATCAGGCTCCCGACCTGCGTGGATGAATTATCGGCACCCGCGCTGTTCTCCCCTATCGGCCGCACGATTCTGGCCGCTGCCCCCACCCCAGCCCAGGCAGCCAAGCTCACCCGCGCCCAGCTGCGCACACTGCTGGCCAAGGCCGGTCGCAAGCGCGGCATCGACGCTGAAGCCAACCGCCTCCACACCGCTCTCCGCGCCCCGCAGATGCGGCATCTCCCCCTGGTCGAACAGGCCATGAGACGCCAGACCACCGCCCTGCTGCGCCAGCTGGAAGCCGCCTGCATCAGCACAGACGACCTCGCCGAAGTAGCGGCGGAATCTTTCAGCACACACCCGGACGCCGAGATCATCACCAGCTTCCCAGGGCTCGGCTCACTCACCGGCGCCCGGGTGCTCGCCGAGATCGGCGACGACCGATCCCGCTTCACCAACGCGAAAGGCCTCAAAGCCTTCGCCGGGGCCGCACCGGTCACCCGGGCGTCCCAGCCTTCGCCGGGGCCGCAACCAACGCCTGGCCTCCGCCGGCTACGTCTGGGCCTTCTCCGCCCTCACCGCCTCACCCGGCGCCAGAGCCCACTACGACCGCCGACGCAAAGCCAAAGACAGCCACACCGCCGCCCAGCGCAACCTCTTCAACCGACTACTCGGGTGCCTCCACCACTGCCTGACCCACGGCATTCACTACGACGAAACAACCGCATTCCCCGCACCCACAAGCCCAGCCCCCGCAGCAGCCGCTTGACAGATCATCCGCATCGGATGTCTTGACCCCCAGGTCAACCTTTTTCGGCCTCTGCGTCCCCAGTTGACCGAGAACTGGCATCGTGACCGGGCGTCGCATATGTACAGTATACGCCCGATGCCACACCCAGCACTGGCCCAAACTGTCCACCGCACACGCTGCAGCTCACCAATGATGCCCTCGGCTTGCGCGGTCAGGAACTCGCGCCAGGTGGGACCTGAGCAACGTGGCGCGGGGTCGATGTCGGCCGCGTTGAGGATCCCCTCACCGTCGAGGCGGCGATCCGATGCCCGAGTCGGGCCAGTTCCCCTTGGATCCGCCGGTGCCCGCACGTCGGATTCTCCCTCGCCAGCCGCAGGACGAGTTTCTTGATCGCTGCCGGGGTGGGTGGGCGTCCGGTGCCCCGGCGCGCGGTGTAGTCCCACTTCGCGGCGATGAACCTGCGATGCCAGGCAAGCAAGGTGCCGGGGGCGACAGGGAAGACCTCGCGCCAGTGGCGCCGGGGTATCAGCCCGGACAGCGCTGCGAACCAGAACCGGTCGGCAGGCTCATAGCGGACCGGTCCGACCAACTGGCGGCGCAGGACAGCGTTCTCATGCCGCAGCACCAGCAGTTCCGCCTCCTTCGCCGTCCCGCGACGCAGGAGCACCGATGGAACAGTCAGCAGCTTCCGGGTCACCTTGTACAGCAAGGACACGATCACGGAGGACATGATCCCAGCGGACTGACCGCATCCAGCCCACCTGCGGCGATGACTTTTCGAGCGGCACACGCCGGGGCCGATCACGAGGTGACGAGCCTGGGGCAGCACGTGTCCGCTCAGTGGTTTTTCAACGATGTTCGCGCGACCGTCTCAGCCGTACGCGGAACCTGGCCCATGGCCGGCGACCTCATCGCCGAGTTCGGGCCGATGGACACGGTCGCTGCCCACGTTGAGGCTCTGCGCCGCCCGCGCCCGGAACGCACGACGGCGCTGGGCGACGGGCGGGTGGCCCGGACCTTCGGACACCCGCCCGCAGACCCGCTCGCGGCTGCAGACCTGATGGCCATCACCGTGGCCATCCTCGACGACCCGTCCGGACATCACACCCTCGCGCGCCTCCTGTCCGCCCTGCCCTCGACCAGCACCGCCCACATCCGCCTGCGTCATCACGCCCAGCACTGCTCACCTGCCATGACGGCGGTGATCCGCAGCAGTGTCCGCTTCCCCCGCAAGGCCGCCGGCCCGCCCGCCCTCTTCCCACAGCCCGCCACCCACCGCGGCCGACTTGACCCACGCACCATCTCCACGCCCCTGCCCGAGCACTGGGCCGTTCCGCTCGACGAACTCGACGCACCGAGACGGCAACTGCGCAGGGACGCGGCCATCCGCCTCGTCCAGATGGCCACCGGCCGCTCCCGCCGCTCCGCGGCCCTCTACCTCGGGATCCCTCTCGGCTCACTGCACTCCGCTACCATCAGCATCCGCACCTGGCAGAAAGAACCGGGCAACGCCACGGCGTACCGGAGAGCTCTCCACCGCGTCGCCGAGATCGCCATCGCGCAAGGCCAGGCCGAGGGGGGCGGTGCCGGAGGCGAGTGACAGCGCCGTTTGACGTTGGTCCCGCGGAGAGCCTTGGTCTTGAGCTGCGTCTCGGGGTGAGGCCGATTTTCCGGCAGGGCTCGGCGCCTCAGGCCCGTCAAATGACACTCGCGCAGCGATGTCTCAGTGGAAGGCGGGAAGGGGTGCCTGCCCGATATTGCCCGCGAGCCGCACGACAGCGTCGAGATTCGGTTGGGCGTCGTTGTCCACGACGATGTGCCGGGCTCCGGACCAGGCGCAGTCCTGGGTCCCCAGCCGTTGCCAGAATGCGGGCCAGTCGGCCAGCTTGGCCCGGTCTCGTGGCAGACCTCGTTGCGTCAGTCTCGTACGAACGGTCTCCGCGGAGGCCCGCACCTCGACCACGACGACAGGTGTTCCCGCCGGCCAGGAGGCCCGGTCGGCGGAGACAGTCAAGAAGTCGGGGTTGCCGAGGTACGCCGCGAAAGGCGCGTCCAGGACGATGGGGAGGCCCAGCCGCAGGTTGTCGGCCGCTGTGGCGAACAGCGCCTTGTACTCGGCCGGCATCAACCGTTCGATGTAGGTCGGGTCGTCTTCGCGGCCTCCGGCCCGCCGGCCGACCAGTTCGAGTGCGGCGTCCACGAGGTCGCCGGCCAGGGAGTCCTTGTCGAGGTAGACGGCGCGGAGCCGGCGTGCGAGCTCGCGGGCGACATGAGACTTTCCCGAGCCTGCTGGGCCGATCGCGACGAATACCGGTGGTGTCCCGGACGTGGGGGCCAGCGGGTCAGGCGCGGGCATTGGCCACCGCCTCGAGGAATGTCCGGGCCGCCGCGCGGACCGGGTGCTGCTCTGTGCTTTCTCGCTGCGCCGCCTTGGTGATGAAGCTTCCGACGCCGACCGCCGCGACTCCGGCATTGAACCACTCGTCCACGTTGTCCGGGGAGACGCCTCCGGCCGGGACCAGGGGGATGTGGCCGAGTGGTTCGAGTACTGCACGGGCGTAGTCGCGGTTGAGGACCGAGGAGGGGAACAGCTTGACGAGATCGGCTCCTGCCGTGGCCGCCTGGACGATCTCCGTGGGTGTTGCGGCTCCGCAGATGCTGACGGCCTGGTATCGGCCGGCGGTCTCCAGCATGCCGGAATCGACCTGGGGGCTGACCAGGAAGCGCGCTCCGGCCTGGATGCTGGCGTACGCGGCAGTCGCGTCGAGTACGCTGCCGGCGCCGATCTCGGCCTCGGGGTACTCCGCGCTCAGCCGGCGAATCACGTCCAGGGCACCCGGCGTGGTGAGCGTCACCTCGACCGCTCGTATCCCTCCAGCGATGGCCTCGCAGGCCACTTTGTACGACGCCTCTGCGGTGGGCAGGCGCACGATCAGCACCGTTCCGGTGTCGCAGATGGCATTCAGCGTGCGCAGCTTGCGCATCGAGTCACCTCAAGGAAATCCGTTGTCGGGGGGTGTTGACAGAGCTTAGGACCCTCTGTTTCGGTAATGCAATCGATCTCAGCAATCGATCGCAGTGGCCGACCTCAGAGGGGACAATCGGCAGAAGTTGCTCCATACCGAAAGTGAGGAGGCGCGTCGTGAGACGTCCGCGAACGGCAGTTCTAGGCGCCCGCCACTGGCACGTACCCCTGTATGTCAGCGCCTGGGCGGACACTCACGATGTCGTGCTGGTCCAGGACGAGGAGCCCGACGGGGTCACGGACATCGCCCGACGCCTCGACGCGCCCGTCTGCGGGGAAATCGGGGAGGCTCTGGACGCCGGGCCGTTGGACCTGGCCTACGTCTTCGGGCCGCACGACCGCATGGTGGACACCTGCCTGGACCTGGTCGAGCGTGGCATTCCCTTCGTGGTGGAGAAGCCGGGTGGCACGGGGCCCGAGGACGTGGAGCGGATCCGGGATGCGGCCGTCTCGGCAGGGGTGGCGGTGACTGTCCCCTTCGTTCAGCGTGGCGGCCCCGTGGATCACGCGCTGTCCCTGGCCGGCGCGCCGACGTACCAACGGGCGAGCTTCGTGGCCGGCCCACCGGAGCGCTATCACGCGGCAGGCTGCTCGTGGATGCTCGAGCCCGCGCGCTCGGGCGGGGGGTGTCTGGTGAACCTGGCGCCGCACTTCATCGACCTCTTCCTACAGCGGAGCCGGGCCCGGCGCGTGGAGCTTGTGGCCGCCAACCTTTCCGCGAGCCTGCACGGCGAGGCCGTTGAGGATCACGCCACGCTGGTGCTCGCGGGCGACGACGGCAGCGAGGCCATCATCGAGGTCGGCTATGCCTTCCCGTCGAGTCCCGCGAAGCGGTACTGCTCCTACACCAGCGCCGGCGAGGGGGGATACGTCGACGTGGGTACCTCCGGCGACGTCTCCTTCACGCGTGCGTCGGACGGTGTCACCGAGTCGAGCGCCATCGACGTGGACAGCGACCCGCTGTATGACGTGTTCGTTCGACAGGTGGCTGACACCTGGGCGGACGGCTTCGCCGGGCTGCCTACCCTGGCCGACCTTGCCGACACAATGAGGCTCGTCTGGGCCGCGTACAAGCGGTCTCCCATTGCGTCTGTGGAGGTCAGCCATGGCTGAGGTGAGCATCGACGACGTCGCCGCCCGAGCGGGCGTGCATCGTTCCACGGTTTCCCGCGCCTTCTCCCGGCCTGAAGCCGTGAATGCCGAAACCCGGAAGCACGTCCTGGAGGTGGCGAAGAGTCTCGGTTACCGGGTGAACCCGCTGGCGCAAGCTCTGCGCCGCCGTGCGAGCAAGCTTGTTCCGCTGCTCGTCCCGGACATCACCAACCCCTTCTACGGTGAGCTGGCGAGGACCATGGCGGCTGCGGCGGCCGACCGGGGTTATCAGTTGGTGTTGTGCGTGACCGGCGGCGAGGTAGCCCAGACCAATGCGTATCTGACATCGCTGCAGGAGATGTACGCGCCCTTCGGGATCGTCGCGCCGTCGACCACTGTGGACCTCGACGAGCTGCAGAACGTCGCGCTTGGCAGCAAGGTCGTTGTGGTCGACCGTGTCGAACAGGCGCAGGTGCCGACCGTGACGGTGGACAGCGCCGAGGGCATCGCACTCGCCGTGGACCATCTGCGCGGCCTGGGGCACCGGCGCATCGCCTATGTGTCCGGCATCTCCGGGGCGTACACGTCCAGGGACCGCCTGGCCGCCTACGAGGGGCTGGCCGCGGAGCTGGACATGCCGGCGGTGGTCCTGGACGGAGGCACCGGGCCCGACGTGGGTGAGCGGGCCGCCCAGCGTCTGGTGGACATGACACGCGAAGAGCGCCCGACAGCAATCATCGCGGCCAATGACATGGTCGCCTTCGCCCTCATCTCCGCTCTTGGTGTGCGCGGTGTGTCCGTCCCGGACGAGGTGTCGGTGATGGGCTTCGACGGCCTGGAGTTCGGCGCCCGGTTCAACCCACGGCTGACCACCGTCCGCCAGCCCATCGCCGACATGGGAGTGATCGCCATCGACCTCGCCGAGAAACTCCTTAAGGACGGGGAGACGAGCCATGTCGTTCTGGCCCCGGACCTGCTGGTCCGTGAGTCGACCGCGGAGGTGCCCCGATGAGCCTGCCCGCAGGGTTCCAGCACGTCGACCATGTCGCCTTCACGGTGCCCGACCTCGGCGAAGCGGTCACCTTCTTCACGGACGCCTTCGGAGCCGAGGAGCTCTACCGCTCGACGCGGGGGCCCGACGCCGACTTCATGCCCGCGCATTTCGAGGTCCCGGCCGATGCCCACCTGGAACTCGCCATGCTGCGCATGCCGCCGAACCTCAACGTGGAGCTGTTCCAGTGGTGGAGCACGGACCAGCGCCGCGACTACCCGCGCCACTGCGATGCCGGCGGCCACCACCTGTGCTTCACCGTGGCGGACGTCGACACCGCCGTCGAGCATCTCCGCTCGCACGGCGCCCGTGTGCTGGGCGGAACCAAGGAGGTCGGCCCGGACAGCCCGCGCGTCGCGGGCAACCGGTGGACCTACCTCCGGGCGCCCTGGGGCCTGTTGATCGAACTGGTCGACCGCTCCCGCGTCCACAACCCGCCACCGCTGATCGGGCCTGCCGACTGGACTGCCCCCTCCCGAACCGAAAAGGACCTGTAGTGCGGATCATTGGCCACACCCTCGGCACACCGGAACAGACCCTCCCCGAGGCGCTGGAACTCTTCGCCTCCGCCGGTCTGGACGGAGCGGAGGTCATCTACCAGAACGACTACCGCAGCGGACTGCCGATCGGGGACGATGCCGCCGCTGCCGAGGCGGCCCGCGCAGCGGACGATCTCGGCGTAGCGGTGGTGGGTCTCGCTCCGTACACCACGGGGCTCAACCACGAGGACCCGGCGCAGCGACTCGCCGCGCTCGATGAACTGCGGTCGGCCATCGACTGCGCCCATCGCGTGGGCGCCACCCGGATCCGCGTGTACGCGGGTTCCTGGGGAGCGGATCGAACCGATCACGCCGCACACTGGGAGCGCCTGCAATCGGGGCTTTCGGAGCTGGCGCCGCTCGCCGCCGACGCCGGAGTACTCCTGTGCGTGGAGAACCACTTCGGAACCATGACGCAATCGGCGAAGGAGACCGCCCGGCTGATACGCGAGGTGGACTCACCTGCCGTCCGAGTGCTCTACGACCAGGCGAACCTCACCTTCACCCACGACGAGGCATGGCCGGAAGCACTGCGGGAGCAGGGCGACCTGATCGGGCACGTTCATGTGAAGGACCTCGTCTTCACCGATCCGAACGCACCCTTCGTCGCCTCCGAGACGGCCCGGGTGAAGGCGGACGAGCGGGCGGTGCGCTCCCGCGTCGTCGGCGAGGGCATCGTGCCCTGGGCGGACATCCTGCAGGCGGTCAAGCAGCACGGATACGACGACGTCCTCAGCCTCGAATACGAGTACCGGTGGCACCCGCAGGACCTCCCGTCCCCGGCGGAGGGCTTCACGCGGTCCGCCCGCGCGCTGCGCTCACTCCTCGAAGAGGCCGCCGGACTCGCACCCGCGGAGGTCTCCCGATGAGCCGGCCGCCGCTGCGTGTCGGAGTGGTCGGCGCCGGGAACATCGCACACATCGCGCAGCTGCCCACCCTGGCAGCACGGGACGACGTCATCCTCGATGTCCTGGTGTCCCGGCGCGAGGACCCCTCCGAACTGGTCCGCCGCTGGGGGTTCTCCACGGCGGTCCCGACCGTCGAGCAGGCACTCGAACGTGACTTGGACGCCCTGTTCGTGTTGACCCCGAGGTCAGAGCATGTCGCCGGCGTGAGCAGCGCGCTGGAGGCGGATGTGGATGTCTTCTGCGAAAAGCCCCTCGCGACCGCGACCAGTGACGCGGAGCGGCTCGCCGACCTCGCCGACGCGCGTGACCGCGTGCTGATGGTCGGCTTCAATCGCAGGTTCGCGCCGACCTACGTCGCCGCTCGTGACCAGTTCGGGGACGCCGGTGCCGCCTTCTGCGTCGCGCAGAAGAGCCGCCGCGGCAGCGAGTACCGCGCGACCTTCGAGAACGCCATCCACATGGTCGATCTGCTGCGCTGGTTCTGCCCGGGCGAACCGGTCGACGTCTCCGCCCACGCCGCCGGTGACGACCCCTGGCAGGAGGACGGCGTCTCCGCCCTGGTCCGGTTCGCCGGCGGCGGCACCGGTGTCCTGACGGCGGCACGGACCGCTGGTGCGTGGGCCGAAAAACTGGATGCCCACGGCGCCGAGCGCTCGGCCGAGGTGGTCGCTCCGGACACGGTGACCCTCACCCGGGACGGTGCGAGCACGGTGCGCTCGATGAGCCCCGAGGCATTCGGCTGGGCCACGGCGACGAACACCTTCGGGTTCGCCGCCGCCGTTCACCACTTCCTCGACCGCGTACGAGACCGTGGAGCGCCGCTGACGTCAGGGCGGGAAGCCGCCCGCACACAGGCGCTCCTCGACGACATCCTGCAGGCCGCCGGTCTGCCCGTGAAGGAGCAGGAGGGCCGCACCTGGTCCAGCCACGCGACGCGCTGACCCTCCGCGAGCCTCGAACGGCCCCTCACGGAGCTGGCGCCGGCGGCGTCCCCTCTCGAAGAAGGCTTTCCGAACCGCCGACGTCGTCGACCGTCACAACCCGGTCCGCGGTGCCATGACCCGCCGACTGTTCGCACAGATCCCATCCCTCACTGCACTGAGGAGCGCTCAATGGCGAACGCACCAAGAATAACCTCACCGAAATCCCCCTCCGCAACGGCCAAACCGGCCACCCCACCCCGCGGAAGGCGGCTGAACATCCTGGCCGGTACTGTCGGCCACTTCATCGAGTGGTACGACTGGTACAGCTACGGCCTCCTGGCCGCCGTCTTCTCCAGCCAGATCTTCCCCGGAAACAGCCCGGCGATGTCGCTGATCGGCGCCCTGCTGACCTACGCGGTCGGGTTCGTGGTGCGTCCGCTGAGCGGCATCATCATCTCCCCCCTGGCCGACCGCTACGGCCGCCGCGTCGTCCTGGCCACCACCATCGGCGGCATGGCCGCGGGCAGCCTGATCCTCGCGCTCACCCCGCCGTTCTCCGCCATCGGATACGCGGCACCGCTGCTGTTCCTGCTCGCCCGCGTACTGCAGGGCATCTCGGCCGGCAGCGAGATGCAGAGCGCCATCGCCTACATGGTGGAGAACGGCTCGACCGACCGGCGCGGCCTGTTCGGCTCGTTGTCGAATGTGGCCAGCGGCCTTGCGACGCTGGCCGCCACCGGCATGGGGGCGATCGTCACCTCGACCCTGAACACCCATGACCTGGAGACGTGGGGCTGGCGCATCCCGTTCGCCATCGGCGGCCTCCTCGGCATCGTCGGTCTGCTGCTGCGCTCGCACGCGGACGAATCCCCGGAGTTCGAGGCCGCCGCCGAAGAGGCCGCCGCCGGCCGACAACCCGAGAACCTGCGACTACGGGAACTGCTGCGCAGGCACCCCAAGGCACTGCTGCAGACCGCGGCTCTGTCCGCCCCGGCCGTCGCCTACTACACGTGGGCCACCTTCCTGCCCACCTACGCGCACCTGACCACCGGCCGTGACCTGGACTCCGCCTTGGCCGGCAACACCATCGGACTGGGCCTGCTGGTGATCATCGTGCCACTGTGCGGCTTCCTGTCCGACCGCATCGGCCGGCGTAAGCCCTTCCCCATCATCGGGGCCATCGGCATGGTGGTGCTCTTCTATCCGCTGCTGCTGTTGCTGCAGCAACCCGGATTCGGCGTCTACGTGACGGTGACCGCCTCCGGCTGGGTGGTCCTGGCCATCTGGCAAGGGGTCTACCCGACCATCCAGGCCGAACTGTTCCCCGCCGCCGTTCGCGTATCCGGCATCGGTGTCGCCCACCAGATCGTCATCGCAGCCCTCGGCGGAACGGCCCCACTCATCGCCAGCGCATTCATCGAGGCAGGCCACCCCATGGGCGTAGCGGTATACATGACGGCCATCGTGCTGCTCTGCCTCATCGTCTATCTGACCCTGCCGGAAACGGGCCGCTCAGGCGCGCACACCACCACACCACCCGCTGCGGAATCCGACACCGAGCACAGCCCTGCATCCACAAAATCCATGAAAGCCACGGAGGACACCCCATGACCGCCCCGTCCCAGATCGCCCTTGTCACCGGGTCCAGCGGAGGCATCGGAGCCGCCACTGCTGAACGGCTGCACGCAGCGGGCACGGTGGTCATCGGCTGCGACCGCACGCCACCGGACAGCCGCCCGAAATGGCTCGCGGAATTCCGCGAGCTGGACGTCACCGACGAGCAAGCGGTACACGACACCGTGACCGCGATCAAGGCGGAGTTCGGGACGATCGACGTCCTGGTGCACGCCGCCGGCATTCTCGGCAACGAACCGCACCTGCTCACCACCCCGAGCTCCGAATTCGCCCGGGTGATGGCGATCAACGCCACGGGGGCCTTCTCCGTACTGCGCGAAGTCGGCCTTGTCATGCAGGCCCAGCGCTCCGGCTCCATCGTCGCGGTGGCCTCGGTCGCCGCGAAGGAGGCCCGTCGCGCGTACGTGCCCTACAACGCCAGCAAAGCGGCCGTGCTGAACATCTGCTGGTCACTCGCCCTGGAACTCGGCCCGGACAACGTGTCGGTCAACGCCGTGTGCCCCGGACCGGTCAACACCGCCATGTGGAACCAGCTCGCCACCCGCGCCGGCGGCAGCGACCCCGACGGAGACCAGCGCGCGCGCCAGGCCCGGGCCGCTCAAATCCCGATGGGCCGATTCGCCGAGCCAGAGGAGGTAGCGGCGACCATCACCTTCCTCACCGACCCGGCCAACCGGTACCTGACCGGCCTGAGCCTGGATGTCGCCGGCGGCGCCCGGCTCGGAATGGGCAGCTGACGGAGCGACTCCGCCCTCGGAACGGGCGACAAGGGCCGACTTCTTGTGGGCCCAGCCGTCCGCGCTGTACCCGGCTGGCTCCCACACGTCCTCGGACACCAGCTCCAGCCAGGCGCGCATCTCCAGTTACTGCAAGGCGTGCAGGTAGAGCGCTGGTGGTCACCGACCGGCGCCCCATCCTGATCCACACCCATCGGCGGGTCGCCCAACCCCCGCTGATACGTCGGCCACTGCTCACGGTTCATCTCGCCCAGCGCCTGCACGTGCCCGCGCCACTCCACGGCAATGGTGACGAGTCCAGCACCACCACCTGAACCGCCCCGGATCGAATGGAGACTCGATTTCATGAAAGGATCGAGTCATGGCACGGCCTTCCCGTTACCCGCTTGAGCTCCGTCGCCGTGCGGTGCGCATGGTCGCCGAGGTGAGCGACGACTACCCGAACGAGACGGCCGCCTTGCAGGCGGTGGCAGGGAATCTCGACATCGGCTCCCGCGAGACGCTGCGGAACTGGGTGAAGCAGCACGAGATCGACGCGGGCCGGCGTCCGGGGACGACGACGGAGGACTCCGCCCAGCTCAAGGCGTTGAAGAAGGAGAACGCCGAACTCAAGCGGGCCAACGAGATCCTGAAGGCCGCCGCAAGTTTCTTCGCGGCCGAGCTCGACCGGCCACACACGCGCTCGTAGCGTTCATCGACGAGCACCGGGACCGCTTCGGCGGCGTCGAGCCGATCTGCAGAACCCTCACCCAGCACGGCTGCAAGATCGCCCCTTCCACGTACTACGCCCACAAGAAACGCCTCGAAACTCCCTCCGCCCGTTCCGTGCGCGATGAGGAACTCAAAGAGCGGATCCAGGAGGTCTACACGTCCAACTTGTGCCGCTCGAAAAGTCATCGTCGCAGGTGGGAGTGGTACGGCCAGTCCGCTGGGATCATGTCCTCCGTGATCGTGCCCTTGCTGTACAAGGTGACCCGAAAGCTGCTGACTGTTCCATCGGTGCTCCTACGTCGCGGGACAGCGAAGGACGCGGAACTGCTGGTGCTGCGGCACGAGAACGCGGTCCTGCGCCGCCAGTTGACCGGACCGGTGCGCTACGAGTCCACCGACCGGTTCTGGTTCGCCGCCCTGTCCGGGCTGATACCCCGGCGCCACTGGCGCGAGGTCTTCCCTGTCGCCCCCGGCACCCTGCTGGCCTGGCATCGCAGGTTCATCGCCGCGAAGTGGGACTACACCGCGCGCCGGCGCACCGGACGCCCACCCACCCCGGCAGCGATCAAGAAGCTCGTCCTACGGCTGGCCCGGGAGAATCCGAGGTGGGGGCACCGGCGGGTCCAGGGGGAGCTGATTCGACTCGGGCATCGGGTGGCTGCATCGACGGTCTGGGAGATCCTGCATGCCGCGGGCGTCGATCCGGCACCGCGCCGCGCAGGCCCCACCTGGCGCGAGTTCCTGACCGCGCAAGCCGAGGGCATCATCGCGGCAGACTTCTTCCACATCGACACCGCCCTCGGCAAGCGGCTGTACGCGCTGGTGTTCCTCGAGCACGGCACCCGGCGACTGCACATCACCGGGGTCACCGCCCGCCCGACACAGGACTGGGCGGTGCAGCAAGCAAGGAATCTCACCTCCGACCTGGGCACACGCATAAAGTCCCTGCGCTTCTTACTGCGCGACCGCGATGGCAAGTACGGCGAGGCATTCGACGCCGCCTTCCAGGCCGAGGACATGGAGATCCTCAAAAGTACGCCACAAGCTCCCCGCATGAACGCGCACTGCGAACGCATCATCGGCAGCATCCGACGCGAAGCCCTCGACCACGTCCTGATCATCAACGGGGCCCACGCCCGCCACGTCCTCGCGGCCTACGAGCGGCACTACAACCAGCACCGACCCCACCAGGCCCGCAACCAGCTACCACCCGACGCTCACGAACAACCCGCCGCAGCGCATGACCTCAACACCCACAGAGTCGCGCACCCGGCTCCTCGGCGGCCTCATCAACGAGTACAGATATGCGGCATGACGTGCTTCCCAATGTCGATGTCAACCGGTGTTCATGACGGGTGGTGTGACGTGGTAGCACCGTCGGTCACGTATGAGGGCCCACAGAACGTTGACGCGTCGGCGGGCGAGCGCGATCACGGCCTGGACGTGTCGTTTTCCTTCGGCACGTTTCCTGTCGTAGAACGCGCGCGAGTTGGGGTCGTGCTGGATGCTGAAGAGCGCGGAAGCGTAGAAGACACGCTGCAGGCGCCGGTGGTAGCGCTGGGGCCGGTGGAGGTTGCCGCTGGTCTTGCCGGAGTCGCGAGGCGCGGGAGCCATCCCGCCGAAGGCGGCGAGACGGTCCGGCGTCGGGAAGGCGGCCAGATCGCCGCCAGTCGCAACGAGGAACTCGGCACCGAGCAGGGTCCCGATACCCGGCATGCTGATGATCACTTCGGCGAGCTCGTGCTGGCGAAACCGGCCCTCGATCAGCTTGTCGACCTCGGTGATCTTCTCGTTGAGGACCATGACCTCCTTCGACAGGGTGTGAACCATCGCCGCGATGGCCTTCTCGCCGGCCACGGCGGTGTGCTGACGTCCAGCGGCCTCGACAGCCGCCTGGGCCAGGTCCTGGGCGCCACGGACCTTGCGATTGCGCAGCCAGGACGTCAGCCGGCTGACGCCTGTGCGGCGGATCACGGCCGGCGTCTGGTAGCGGCACAGCAGGATCAGGGGCCGGCGTTGGTCACGTCCAGCGTCCGCTCCAGGGCGGGGAACATGCTGGTCAGTAGGGAGCGCAGCCTGTTGACGGTGCGGGTGCGGTCCGCGACCAGCTCGGTGCGGCGATCAGTTAGGAGCCTGAGCTCGACGGCGGCGTCGTCACCAGAACGGACCGGCTGGAGGTCGCGGCGCATGCGGGCCTGATCCGCGATGACCAGAGCATCACGGGCATCAGTCTTTCCCTCGCCCCGGTAGGCGTCGCTGGCCCGGTTGACCACACGCCCGGGGACGTAGAGGAGTTTTTGACCATGGTTGACCAGCAGTGCGATCAGCAGGCCGGGTTCGCCACCGGTCATGTCCATTGCCCAGGTCACCTCGCCATCGGCCAGGTCGAGAACGTCACCCACCAGCTGGAGGAGTTCCCTGGCCGTTCGGCCTCCTTCGAGGTGTCCCGCCGTAGAAGCACCGCCGGGACGGAGAGAAGACGTTGAGCCACCTGGTACAGAAGCGACACGATCATCTAAATATGGTCGCAGCACTCTGCGGGCCGGGGCGGGGTGTTTGACCAGCCGCGATGAATAACCGAGCCCCACACGGTGGGCTGACACCATGGAGCAGGCACTAGGCCCACAGGCCGCACCGCCGCCCCATGGCGGCGACTGGCGGAAATGGATCGACTGGGCCAACGAGCAGCCTGTCTCGCAGGTGATGGGACTTCATTGTGCGCTCATCGAGGCCGGACGGGCCGAGATCGTGCTCGACCGCGGCCCCTGGCCGCTCAATCCCAACGGAGCCGTCCACGGCGGCCTTGTCATGGCCTGTGCCGATCACACCATGGCCATCGCCCTGATTTCCGAGCTGGAGCCCGGAACGATGCCGGCCACTGCGACCCTCAGTACGGACTTCCTGCGACCGGCGTTCCCACCCCTCACCTTCGAAGCCGTCGTGGACCGGTGTGGCAGGACGATGGGCTTCCTGACTGTCACCGTCCGGGACAGGAACGGCAACGTGGCCGCAAAGTGCCACGGCACCATGCCGATCGACGGTTCGTCCCGCTTCCTCAACGACACCGCTTCCTGAGGACATTCTCTCCGCCCACCGTCATGCAGCTTCCCGGCAACGAGGGTGTGCGGCCCCGAACCCGGACACGTCCTCTCCTCACACCCGGGAGTCCGGACTCCGTCGTAGAGCGGCTTCTCGGCCTCGCGACGATCAGGCGCCCTTGGAGGGCAGCCTCGGCTCCGGGAGTCAGTCCCGGACGACGCTGCTGATCGCGGCGCGGAGGTCGTCGTCTTCCGTTTCCGTGCGTGCCGGTGGGAGAGGGGACGCGCTGGCGGGGTCGAGCGAGTCGAAGAGCAGGGCCATGAAGCGTGCGCGCATGGACGGTGCGGTGCCGGGGAGCGCGAGGCCGGCGATACCCATGACGAGGAAGTGCGGAATGTCGTCCGCCGTGAGGTCGGTCCGGATCTCGCCCTGCTCCTGTGCGTGTTCGAGGAGGGGGCGGAGGGACTCGCTGAGGCGCTGGAGGGCCTCCACGGCGACATCGGCGAAGTTGGCGGCGAAGGTGACCAGTCCCCGCTCCTCGGTGATCAGGTCGAGTAGCCGGGTGGCGATGTCCAGGAGGGTCTGACGCGGGTGGCGGGAGGCCGTGGCGTCGTCGATCAGTGGGAGGAGGTCGGTTTCGAGGATGTCGTCGAGGACGGCCCGGACGATGGCCTCCCGGTTGGGGAAGTGCCGGTAGAGAGTGGCGATGCCCACGCCCGCCTCGGCGGCGATCTGCTCCAAAGAGCCCTCACCCGCGCCGAGGACATTGCGTCCGGCCGCAATGATGCGCTCCACGCTGGAGCGGGCGTCAACCCTGCGGAGCCGGTGTGTGCGCGGTGCGGCGTTCGGCATCTCTGACCCTTCCGTTCTGCACCGCAGACTACTCAATCGCCTGCGCGTTGATAGCACCCTACCGCTTTGATAGTCTCCTATCGGTTTGGTAGTACTCTCTCACTTCGTTCGGGTGTGCGTGCCCAGCAGGGTGCGCCGGAGAAGGGAGAAGGGTGTGTCTGTACTGCTGTACCGGTTGGGGCATTTCGCCTACGCCAGGCCCTGGTATGTGATCGCCGGCTGGCTGGCGGTGGTGTCCGCCGTGGTGGTGCTGCTCGCGGTCAACCCCGTCAAGCTGAGCAATGAGGTACGCATCGACGGCACCCCCGCCCAGGAGGTCATCGACGATCTGGCGAAGTCCCTTCCCGAGGCGTCCGGCGGGCAGGGCATGCTGGTGTTCCGCGCGCAGGACGGAGCCCGGGTCGACGGCGAGGACAGCCGCGCCGCCCTCATCGCTGCGGTGGACGCGGTGTACCGCCACGACCACGTCATCGACGCGCGCAAGGTCCTCGCCGGCGAGCTGTCCAAGGGGGACAAGAGTCCGCTGATGCGGGCCCAGGCGGCGGTGGCCGAAGCCGCCGGGCAGCCGACGGGGGGCAAGGTGCCGGTCCCGCTTATGCAGGACGGCCGACCGGTGCCCGGGGTCGTCGTCTCGGCCGACGGCTCCACCGCCCTGATGCAGTTCCAGTTCGACGAGCAGACTTATGAGCTGCCCTCCGGCACGATCGACAGCACCGTCGAGGCCGCCGAGCAGCAGGCTGATCGCGGCCACCTCGACGTCCTGCCGTCGGCGGCGATGATGGAGATACCCGAGATCGTGGGGGTCGGTGAGATCGTCGGCGTCGTGGTGGCGGCCATCGTCCTGCTGGTCACCCTGGGATCGGTCGCGGCGGCGGGCCTGCCCCTGGTCATCGCTCTGGTCGGTGTCACGGTGGGCGTGGGCGGCGCCTTCACTCTCTCCACCGTCTTCGAGATCCATTCGCTCACCGCCGTACTGGCCCTGATGCTGGGGCTCGCCGTCGGCATCGACTACGCCCTGTTCATCGTCAACCGGCAACGGCGGCTCATCCTGGACACCGGCCTGGACGCGCACGAGGCGACCGGCCGCGCCATCGGCACCGCCGGCAGCGCGGTCTTCTTCGCCGGCAGCACCGTCATCATCGCCCTGGCAGGACTGTTGGTGGTCGGTATCACGCTGCTCAGCACCATGGCCCTCGCCGCCGCGGCCACGATCGCCATCACCGTCCTGCTCGCCCTGACTCTGCTGCCGGCCCTCCTCGGCCTGGTCAAGGAGCGCGTCTGCTCGGCCAGGACCCGACGCGCGGCGCAGCAGCAGGCCTCCGCCGCCGCACAGACACGGGCCACCCGCTGGGGATCACGCCTGGTCCGCCACAAGTACCCCGCTCTCACAGCGGCGTTCCTGATCCCCCTGGTTCTGGCGCTCCCCGCCCTCGACATGAGGATGGGCCTGCCGTCCGGCGCCAGCTACAACCCTGACACCGCACAGCGCCAGAGCTACGAGGAGGTCAGCGACACCTTCGGCCCCGGCTACAACGGCCCCCTCATGCTCGTCGCCCGCTCCTCCGACAGCGGGCGTCCGCTCACTCCCCCGGCCCTCGCCGCGGTCGTATCCGAACTGAAGGACACGGAGGGCGCCACTTCGATCTCTCTGGCAGGTATGAACACCGACGGCACCGTGGCCGTCCTCAGCCTCATTCCCGGCGACGGACCGAACGACGACGGCACCAAGGACCTCGTCACCTCCGTGCGGGACAAGAGCCGGGAGATCCGCGAAACCCATGGCGTCACCATCGGCATCACCGGCTTCACCGCCCTCGCGATCGACGTGTCCGACCGCCTCGGGGACGTCCTGCCCCTCTACGTGGCCACCGTTCTCGGACTTTCGCTGATCGTCCTGCTCCTGGTCTTCCGCTCCGTCGTCGTCCCGGTGATGGCCACTCTCGGATTCCTGCTCAGCATCGCCGCCACCTTCGGCATCACCACGGCCGTCTTCCAATGGGGCTGGTTGCAGGCGCTGTTCGGACTCGAGGCGAGCGCACCCGTGGTGAGCCTGCTGCCCATCATCGTCACCGGCGTGCTCTATGGACTGGCCATGGACTACCAGGTGTTCCTGGTCACCTCGATGCGCGAGGCCCGCATGCACGGAGCCGACCCGCTCGACGCGACCGTCTCCGGCTTCGCCCGGGCGAGCGCCGTCGTGATCGCCGCGGCCACGATCATGGTCTCGGTCTTCGCCGGATTCATCTTCAATGCCCAGCCCATGATCAAACAGGCGGGATTCGCGCTGGCGGCGGGCATCCTCATCGACGCGTTCGTCATCCGCATGACGTTCATCCCGGCCACTATGGCACTCGCCCGGGAGAAGGCCTGGTGGATTCCCGTGTGGCTGGACCGCCTCCTGCCCGATCTGGACGTCGAAGGCGACAAACTCGCGCAGAGGATCCCGCTTGCCCATCCTGCCGCTCCCCGGCAGCACGCCACAGCGCAGAAGACCTGACGCTCCGTCGGCGAACATGTGCCTGCCGGCAATGCCGAACCCGCGGTCGTCGGCCGCGGTGCCCGTGTCGTCCGTGTCGTTTCGCACGGTCTCCCGCATCCGCACGAAGACGATCTCCTGCTCCTTCTCCGGCATGCGGTCGATGGCGAAAGAGAGGCCCGAGGGGGGGCCGGCCCATCTGCATCCACTGCCGCAACAGGGTGCCGCCGTCCTGCGGCTCAAGGGTGAACCGCCAGACGGCCGTGGGGTGTTCGGGGTCCTCGACCGCCCAGGCGAGCGTCCTCGCCAGCTCTGTACGTGCCAGAAACCTCGTCCGTGCTGGTCACGCAGCCTGAGCGCTGCAGCGGGGCCTGCCGGTCAACCGTGACGGCAGAGGCCCCTGCCCTTGCCAGAAACCTCATCCGCCCTGGTAGGGGCCGGTGCATCGGGTTTCCCGAAATCTGGCCGCGGTCGTCTGAGCCGGCGCTCTCGCGCAGCTGCCGTCAACACGTCATGATGATCGATCGTGCTGCTGCGACTGGCTTACTTGGGCGTGTCGAACGCGTTCGCGATGCTTCGCCTGCTGCCGATGACCGACCGAGACAAGGACGCGGAGATCCTCGCCCTGCGCCACCAGATCACCGTCCTGGAACGCCAACTCGGCAAGGAGAAGATCCGGTTCACCTCGAGCGACCGGGCGTTCCTGGCGGCGCTGCTGCACCGGCTGCCGCTGCACGTCCTGCGAAGGTCACGGCTGCTCGTACGCCCCGACACGGTACTGCGTTGGCACCGCAACCTCGTCGCACGCCGCCATGCCGCCTCCTGCCGGCCCAAGCGCCCGGGACGGCCGCGCACGGTGCGCTCGATCCGCGTCCTGGTGCTGCGCCTGGCGAAGGAGAACCCGAGCTGGGGGTACCGGCGCCTGCACGGCGAGCTGCTTGTACTGGGGGTGAAGGTGGGCGCGTCCACCGTCTGGGAAATCCTGAAGGAGGCCGGCATCGATCCTGCGCCCGAGCGGAACTCCAGTACCTGGGCCAGTTTTCTGCGCTCCCAGGCTGATGCCCTGCTGGCCTGCGACTTCATGGAAACAGTCACGCTGTCGGGGGCTCGGATGTACGTGCTCGTGGTGATCGAACACGGCAGTCGCCGGATCCGGATCCTGGGCGCCACCGCGCATCCGATCGCCTCCTGGGTAGCGCAAGCGGCGAGGAACCTGGTCATGGACCTCGAAGACCTCGGCTGCCGGGCACGGTTCATGATCCGGGACCGGGACGGGAAGTTCCCCGCCCTCTTCGATGCCGTCCTCAAGGACGCAGGAATCGACGTCGTCCTCAGCGGCATCCAGATCCCAAGAATGAACTCGATCACGGAAAGGTGTATACAGACCTGTCGCCGCGAGCTCCTGGACCGGACGTTGATCTGGAACCAGCGAAACCTCCTCCACGCCCTACGCGAGTTCGAGCAGTTCTACAACGGACACCGACCACACCAAGGCATCGCGAACGCCAGACCACTACACCCATTGCCCCCACCCATCGACGATCCCGACACGTTAGCCCGCCTCAACATACGCCGACACGATCGCCTCGGCGGCATCCTCCACGAATACCGACGTGCAGCGTGACCTGCACGGATGAGATTTCCGGCAAGGGCAGGGTTCGCTGTCAGTTCAGGGCGAAGTACCGCAGCCATAGGTATCCGGCGGCGATGGTGACCGTCACGGCGGTCACGACCAGGCCGTACTTGGTGAACTGCCAGAACGAGATGGGCTGGCGGTTGCGTTCGGCGATCCCCAGGACCACGACGTTGGCGGAGGCGCCGATGGCGGTGGCATTGCCACCGAGGTCGGCCCCGAGCGCCAGCGCCCACCACAGCACATGGACACCGTCACCCCCGCCGAAGCCGTGCGCCAAGTCGGCCGTGATGGGAGCCATGGTGGCGACATACGGAATGTTGTCGACGATCCCCGACAACACCGCGGAACCGAACACCAACAGCACCGCCGCGCCGAGTTCACTGCCACCGGTCGTATCCGCCAGAGCACGGGAGATCTCCCCGATGACACCCGTCTCGATCAGCGAACCCACCATGATGAACAGCCCGGCGAAGAAGGCGAGCGTCGGCCACTCGACTTCCTTCAGCGCCTCACCCGTCCCCACCTTCGAAACGGCGATCAGCAGTCCGGCGCCGAGCAGGGCGACCACACTCGGCGCGTAGTGCAGCACCGAGTGTGCCACAAACCCGACGATAACCAGGGTGAGCACACCCAGGCCCTGGTAGAGCAGCCGGTGGTCGCGGATCGCCTCGCGCTCCTCCAGCGCCATCACTTCGGCAGCGCGCTTCTCGTCGTACACGAACACCTTGCGGAACATCACCCGGCACATCACCGCCAGAACAACGGTGAGGATCGCGGCGATCGGCGCCAGATGGACCAGGAAGTCGTTGAAGGTCAGCCCGCCCCGGCTGGCGATGATGATGTTCGGCGGGTCACCGACGAGAGTGGCGGTACCGCCGATGTTGGAGGCCATCACCTCGACGATCAGAAAGGGTGCGGCGGGCAGGGCCAGGCGCTCGCACACCAGCAGGGTGACCGGCGCGATCAGCAGCACCGTAGTGACGTTGTCCAGCAGCGCGGACACCGACGCGGTGATCAACGTCAGCATCGCCATCACCCGGAAGGGCCTGCCGCGGGCTCGTTTGACCGACCAGATCGCCAGATACTCGAACAGGCCCGTCTGCCGCAGCACACCGACGATCGCCATCATCCCCAGCAGCAGGAAGATGACGTTCCAGTCGATCCCGGAGTGCTCGTCGAAGAACGCCGCCTTGTCGTCGGTGGCGCCGATCGCGAGCATGGCCCCCGCCCCGGCCAGGGCAGCGGCCGTACGGTGCACACGCTCGCTGATGATCGCCGCGTACGCGGTCGCGAAGACAGCGATCGCCGCCCAGCCGTGCCAGTCGCTCATGTCACCCCAAGAAGTCGTTCCAGCAGATGCGCAGCGGTGATCACACCGAGCAGCCAGGAGCCACCGCCCTCCCGGCCCGGTTCCCGCTCCACCACCGCGATCAGCGGACTGCGTTCGCGCGCCATGAGCGCGGCTACCTCAAGCGCCGTGTCATCCGGATCCGCGATGGGCGGCTTCTGGCGCTCCCTGGGCAGGCAGTCGGCCACCCGTCGTCCCGCGAGCGCCTGGCACAGCCGGTCCGCGTGGGGCTCGTCCACCACCGCCGCGAGCGTCGGATCCTCGATCACATAGCCGGGCACCAGCAGCTTGACCAGCGCGGACGCCGGCAGCAGAGCGTGCGGCTCCCCGTCGTCGTCCATCACCAGCACCCCGGGCAGCCGCTGCTCGGCCAGCAACCGGGCCGCGTCCAGCGCCTCGCTGTCCAGCCTCACCGACGGGTACTCCACCGCCAGATCACGTGCGCGCATCCGTGCTCTCCTCCATCCGGGTCGTCGCCGGCGCGGCCCCGGCAACCGCTTCGCCTTGTCCTCACCCGCATCGTCGTCCGGTATCCCGACGAGATCCTCGATGTCGAAGAGACGGGCGACCGGCACATCCGTGCTGCTGTGGGCGGCGATGCAGAACGCGATGCGCAGAAGGCCGCCGCCGGCTTCTCTCTCCCCCGGCCGAAGCGAGTGCCGATCAGCGAGATCGCACAGGTTGAGGAGTCAGGAGGGCACCACCGATGGTGCCCCGCTCACCCCACCGGCGATCGCCCTCACCCACCGACGATCGCCCGCAACACCATGTACAGCAGCGACGGGCCGAGCAGGCAGCCGACGCCCGTGTAGAAAGTGGCCGTCATGGCCCCGTAGGGGACCAGGCGCTTGTCGGTGGCCGCGAGGCCGCCTGCCACGCCGGAGGTCGTACCCAGCAGGCCGCCGAAGGCCATGGCGGACTTCGGGTTGTTCAGTCCGATCAGTGGGGCGATGAGTGGTGTCCCCACCATCACCACCACGGACTTGACCAGACCGGCCGCCACCGACAACGCGATCACGTCGGAACTCGCGCCCACCGCCGTGCCGGTCACCGGCCCGACGATGTACGTGGCCGCACCGGCGCCGATGGTCGCCAGCGATTTGGCATCCGTGTAGCCGAAGAAAGCGGCGATCACAGCCCCGACCACGAACGAGAGGAGCACGCCCAGCAGGATCGACAGACCGCCGGACAGCCCGGCACGCTTGATCACCTTCAGGTCGACGCCATAGGCGGTGGAGACGATCGCGAAGTCCCGAAGCATCGCGCCGCCCATCAGGCTCAGCCCGGAGAGCGCTGAGAAGTCGGCGAGCCCGTGCTCGCCGTCGGTCACCGTGCCGCCCCAGTAGGCCAGGACCAGGCCGAGGAGGATGGCAATGGCGGAGCCCTGCATCCGGCCGCGGGTCAGCGTCCTGGACAACCACCCGCCGACCAGCATCAGCGCGCCGACCAGCCCGAAGGCCACGAGCAGGCCGTTGTCTTCGAGGACGGATGTGAACCGGTCCATCTCAGGCCTCCTGCTTCTCGTCCGCGCTCAGCGTCTGCAGCGTCTCCAGTGGTTCGCCCGGTTCGCCGATCCGCGCCAGCGCGGGTACCAGGGCGAACCCCGCGGCGACGGCACCGAGGCCCGCCAGGATCGCCATCGGACCGCCGGTGACCGCCTTGACCACGTTCTGCGCGGAGGCCATGGCGATGACGATCGGTATGTACATCGCGCTCCAGAAGAGCACGCCCTGCTCGGAGGCCTCGGGAAACTTGCCCTTCCGGCGGAGCTGGTGGGTGACCAGCACCAGCATGATCATGGCGAAGCCGACTCCGCCGACATTGGCATCGACGCCGACCGCGACGCCGAGCAGTTCACCGACGAGTGCGCCCGCGAGCACGCACACCGCCAGCGCTGCGACTCCATAGATAACCATCGTCTTCTCCACACTGAGAGACACTGGGGGAATAGGGGGGATGGGGGGATATTGGGGGAAACAGGGGACTTGCAGGGTGGGATAGAGAGGGGCCGACCGCCGCTGTTGTCCGCGGACGACGGGTGGGTCAGGCGTCCGCACCGGCGAACAGGTCGGCGTAACGCTTGCGCAGTTCGGCCTTCTGCACCTTCCCCATCACATTGCGAGGCAGGGCATCGACGACGCGCACGGCGCGTGGGTGCTTGAACCGGGCGAGGTCCTCGGCGACGAAGTCCAGCAGCGCCGCCTCTTGGGGTTTCTGGTCCGGGACCGGTACCACGACGGCTACCGCCGTCTCGCCGAAGTCCGGGTGGGGAACGCCGATCACGGCGGATTCCAGCACCGTGGGGTGGGCGTCGAGCAGTTCCTCGATCTCCTTGGGGTAGATGTTGTAGCCCCCGGAGATCACGAGGTCCTTGCCCCGGCCGACGATGCACAGATAGCCGTCCTCGTCGATGCGGCCCAGGTCGCCGGTGATGAAGAAGCCGTCCTCGCGGAACTCCGCGGCGGTCTTCTCGGGCAACTGCCAGTAGCCAGTGAAGACGTTCGGGCCGCGGACCTCGATGCTGCCGACCTCGCCGTCGGGCAGCGGCCGTCCGGTCGTGCCGTCCGCCACCCGGATCTCGGTGCCGGGGAGCGGCATGCCGACAGTGCCGGGCTTGCGCGGTCCGCCGGTGTAGGGGTTGGTGGTGTTCATGCCGGTCTCGGTCATCCCGTAGCGCTCCAGGATGGCGTGGCCGGTGCGGGCCTCGAATGCCTGGTGATCGCTCGCGAGCAGCGGAGCCGAGCCGGAGACGAACAGCCGCATCGAGGCGCAGGCCTCGGGGGTGAGCCGGTCGTTCTTCAGCAGCCGGGTGTAGAAGGTGGGGACGCCCATGAGCACCGTGGCCCCGGGTAGCAGGTCGACGATCGTCTCGGCGTCGAACTTCGGCAGGTAGTACATGGAAGCGCCCGCCGTCAGGGTCATGTTCGCGGCGACGAAGAGCCCGTGGATGTGGAAGATCGGCAGGGCGTGGATCAGCCGGTCCTCGGCGGTGTACTGCCAGGCTTCCAGCAGCGCCCGGCAGTTGGAGGCGAGGTTGCCGTGGGAGAGCACCGCGCCCTTGGAGCGCCCGGTGGTGCCGGACGTGTAGAGGATCGCCGCCGGGTCGTCGGCCGATGCGTCGAAGACCTCCTCATGACGGCCACCGCCCTCGAGGAGGGTGCCGTCGCCGGCGGTGCCGAGGGTCTCGACGACGAGCCCCTGCTCCGCGCGGTGCGAGTGGCCGGCCAGGCGGTCGGGGGAGCAGACGAGGACGCGGGGCCGGGCGTCGCCGATGAAGTAGTCCATCTCCGCACCGGTGTAGGCGGTGTTGAGCGGCAGGAAGACGCCGCCGATCCGCAGGGTCGCCAGGTACAGTGCGATGGCCTCCGGGGATTTCTCCACCTGCATGGCGACCCGGTCACCGGGGGTGACGCCGTCGGCGACGAGACGGGCGGCGATCCGCCGCGCGGTCTTGGCGGTCTCGCGGTAGGTGATCCTCTGCCCGTCGGGCAGCTCGAAGAGCGCCTTGTCCGGCCGACGCTCCGCCTGCTCGGCGAAGGACCGGTAGATGGTCGTGAAGGGCGCCATCGGGGGTGTTCCTCTCTCATCGTCCAAGGTGGTGGACGCGTCTCGGGTGAGGGAAGCCGTCAGGGCATCCGGGAGGACGTCGCGCAGCGGTCCGCCGAGAGCTACGGTGCGGTTGCGGACGAAGTCCTCGTGCCGGCGCTCCAGCTTCTCCGGCTCATAGCGGTAGTTGATCATCGCGCCGTAGGACTGCCGCCAGGCCTCCGGTGAGCTGTTCGCCGGCCAGTTCAGCCGCCAGGCGGTGGCCCCGTTGCCCAGGTGGAAGCGGGCGACCGGGTCGAAGGGGCGCCCGTCGTCGTGCCGTTCGACCGCGATATACCGGGCCAGGGCGGGAAAGAGCCGGGGACGGATCCGCTCGGCGTCCTCCGCGCTGAGGCTCGCCGGTTCCGCCACGGCGTCCAGCTCCCGGACGAGCAGCCGCAGGTCGGCGTCCTGCTCGGCCCGCTCGCCCAGCCAGCGCCGGAATCCGGGGATGGGCGAGAGCGTGACGAACTGAGCCAGGTGCGGCAGCTGCTCCCCCACTTGCTCGATGACCTGCTTGATGAGGAGGCTGCCGAAGGAGACTCCGGCCAGGCCGTCCAGGGCATTGTTGATCGAGTAGAGCGCTGCCGTGTCCGCTTGCGAGGGGCTCAGCGCCGGACCGTTCTCCAGCAGCGGGGCGATGCGCTCCGGCATGCCGCGTATCAGGGCGACCTCCACGAAGATCAGTGGTACGTCCCCGGTGGCCGGGTGGAAGAAGGCGTAGACACGGCGGTCCTCGGGCTGCAGACGACGGCGGAGTTCGGCCCTGCCCGCCATCGGGTGGACCTTCTCGTAATGCAGCAGGTGGTCGTGCAGCTCCTTCGGCGAGTCCCAGGTGATCTCCTCCATGCGGAGGAAGCCGCGGTTGAACCAGGAGGTGAGCAGGTGGTGGAAGTCGTGGTCGAGTGACCGCAGCCCCGGATGACGGCGCGTCAGCCGACGCAGGTCCGCGCGCATCCTGACCAGGGCGAGTGTGGCGCCAGGCGCGTGGTTCATCCGGCGCAGCAGCTGCTGACGGGCCGGCTCGACCACGTCGAAGAGCCGGACCAGCTCCTCGCCGCCCTCGGATCCGGAGCTCCTGGCCGCCTCCCACCGGTGGAAGGCGGCGCGGACCTGCTCGGCGTCGACGTCGTAGGTCTCGGTGACGTGGGTGAAGAAGGCGAACCTGCCGATGTCGTCGAGCACGTCGTAGGCGGTCAGGGCCCGAGCCGCGACCGCCCGCATCGAGGCTTCGCCCACGTCGCTCATCAGGACTTCACAGGCGGCGAGCAGCTGGTCCAGCGGGGAGTCGTGCGGCTCGCCGGCCGCAGGGTCGCCGCCACGCCGTCGCCCGAGCGCCTGGAACAGCTCGGTGAGCAGCCAGCCGTCATGACGTCCCATCTCCGCTCCTTCGTCCCGCCTCCGGTTCCAGACGCATTTCATATGCGTAAACACGTCTGATGTATATAACAGCGCCCAGGTGAGATGCACCACCCCCTGTCCAGGTCGGATAATCTGGGCTCGGAGGTGTCCATGGCTCGAGTCCCGGAATCACAGCGCGTGCGGGACGCGCTCGAAAACGCCGTCGTCGACGGCCGCTACCGACCCGGTGAACGCCTGGATCCGGCACAGCTCGAGCGGGAGTACGGATGCTCCCGTACGCCGATCCGAGAAGCCCTCCAGGCCCTGGAGCGCTCCGGACTGGTGCAGATCCTCCCCAAACGCGGCACGTACGTCACCGAGTTGAGCATCTCCGAGCTGGCCGAACGCTTCGAAGTCATGGCCGAGCTCGAGGGAATGGCGGCACGGCTCTCCGCCCGCCGCATCGAGCGGGAGTCGCTGGACGACCTCGAACGCGCCCTGCAGGAGTGCGTGAAGCACGCCACGGCCGGCGACGCCGACCGCTACTACTACGCCAACGCCTGGTTCCACGACATTGTCTACGACTCCTGCGGCAACGAGTACCTGCGGCAGCAGGCCCATGCGCTCAAGCGAGCCCTCCAGCCGTACCGGCGGCTCCAGCTGCGCGTCCCGGATCGCATGCGGCGCTCGCTGGCCGAGCACCGCGAGATCGCCGACGCCATCGCCGACGGCGACGCCGACACCGCGGAGAACGCCGCCCGCGACCACGTGCTCGTCCAGGTCAAGGAGTTCAGCCAGCTGATGCGGACTTGGAGGCAGGTGACGGAGCCAACGCCCAGCGCCAGGTGAACCGCGTGCGCCGTCGCGGCGTTTCTGCCGGGGCCCGCTCCTGCCCAGCGGCTTTTCTGATCTGTGTTCACAACACTCACCCGCATCAGGCATGGCCTCCAAACGGGGGCGCAGCGTGACGGCGAATGGCCCAGCCCGGCGAGCTCCCCCTGGATCCTGCAGCACCCCCAGCGCGGGTTCTCCCGTGCCAGCCGCAGCACCAACTCCTTCACGGCTTCCGCTGTCGCTGGCCGGCCCGGCCTGCTCCGGCACTCGCTGTAGTCCCACCTGCATGCAACGAGACGTCGATGCCAGCCGGGCAACGTCCCTGGTGTCACAGGGAACACCTGCGCCCAGCGACGCTGGGGTATCAGCGAGGACAACGCCGCGAACCACAACCGGTCCTGAAGGGTGTCAATATTCCGATCAGGCTGCTGAGCTGGGCGTTCTTTGTGGACGGTCAGGCAGTCGGGGTGGCGTGGTGTGGTACTCGTTGAGCAGTCCACCAAGTACCTGCCGACGCCTGACCGTGCCAGCAGGTAGGGGGATGACGTTCGGGTGGTCGTCCGGGGCACGTAGGCCCAGGCTGCGGTGGGGCCGTCCGGTGTTGTAGTGCTGGGCATACATGGTGAGGACGGTGCGCAGGTGGCGTTCGCCGGTGATGAGGAGGCGGTCGGTGCATTCGGTGCGGGCTGTGCGTATCCATCGTTCGGCGAACGCGTTGGACCGTGGGCTTTGCGGTGGGGTCGGGATGACGGCTGTGCCGTTGCCGGCGAAGACGGCGTCGAATGCGGCGGTGAACTTGCTGTCCCGGTCGCGGATGAGGAACCGGAAGCACGTAGCCCTGTCGCCGAGATCCATGAGCAGATTGCGGGCGAGTTGGGTGACCCATGCGCCCGTGGGACGGGCAGTGACACCCAGGACATGGACGCGCCGGGTCTTGATCTCCATGACGAAGAAGACGTGGAGACGTTTGAGGAAGACGGTCTCCACGTGCATGAAGTCGCAGGCGAGCAGCGTGTGGGCCTGGGAGCGGAGGAAAGTACGCCAGGTCTGCTGGCTTGCTCGCTGCGGTGCGGGCGGCAGACCGAAGCGGCGCAGAACGCGCCGGATCGTGGCGGCGGCGACCCGATGACCGAGCCGTCGGAGTTCGCCGTGGATCCTGACGTATCCCCAGGTCGGGTTCTCTCGCGCCAGGCGCTGGATAAGCGCGACCATCTCTTCCGCCAGCGGTGGCCGGCCGGGTCCGGTCGGGGGTTGGCGCCATTTCCAGCGCACGAGACGGCGGTGCCAGGTCAGCAGTGTGCCCGGGGTGACCAGCCGGTGGCGGCGTAAGACGGGTGGCAGGTGCCGTGCGAGAGCGGAGAGCACGGCACGATCGGCCCATGAGAGTCGCGGGCGCTCGATCTGCCGGCGGAGCACGGCGACCTCATGGCGAAGCGCGAGGATCTCGGCATTGCTCGCGGCGGTCGATCGGCACAGCAAGAGGAGGCAGCCCAGTAGTCGGCAGAAGATCAGGTAGAGCAGTCGCAGACCCACGATCAGTGATCGTGCCCATACTTGGGCGAACGAAAAGCTCCAGGTCAACCACCACGCGGCAATAAAGACACCCTTCAGGCAGTCGCCCGGCGTCAGCAATGTAATCAACGGCGGAGTACTGCATGGACCGGTCATCCAAACCGGCCAGATCACCGGAACAGCCATCCACACCATCCACCACGTCGTCCCCATGACACACGAACAGCGCGACGAAGCCTGACGCTCCGGGCATGGCACCCTCCAGGCATCGAATGCGCTCGTGCAGTCACTGCTGCGGCTCGGACTCCCCCGGCTCCGGGACAACAGGAACTGGGCGCGGGTACGAAGGTGTGGGTGCTGGCAGTCGCCCTTGCTACGCCATGATCAGCTACCTGTTAGGCCGGGCGCACCGGCCTGGACTGCAGCGAGGATCTCACCCTGGCCACCTATCTGGCCGAGTGGCTGCGTCTCAAGGAGAGGGCGCTCAAGCCCACCACGTTCGCCCGCTACCGCTACCGCGACCACGTGCACGCCGACCTCATCCCGTCCTTCGGCCGGCTGCCCCTGACCGATCTGCGGGCCCGGCACATCACCGCCTGGAGTGAAGCCGAACTCGCCCGCGGACGCGGGCGCACCGCCGTCCACCGGATCGGAGCCACCTTCTCCAGCGCGCCCAGCCATGCTGTGCGCACCCGTGTGATCGCGGCCAACCCACCTTCGATGCCCTGATGACCGATGCCGGACTCAAGGTCGTCACCACCGGCATTCGGATGCCGCGGATGAACTCTCTCACTCACACTCACCCTCGGCTCCTCCCTGGCAGGCCTTCTCGTCCAGTTGTTCACCGCGATCGACAACGCCTCCTACCTCGCCCTCACCTCCGTGTGCGGCATCGGTATCGGCCTGGCACTGTTCGCCGCGCGCCATCCGGTGCAACGTCTCCTGGAGACCGGATTGGGGTCCGCAGCAGCCCGGATTGAGTGTCATCCCGGTTGACGAGTGCTGTCCCGCCCCTCCAGGGAGCAGTGGTTCAGGAGGGTCGCGGCGTCCACCCCGGCGGGCAGGGCGACAGTCCGGGAAGTGGGCGGTCGATGGCCCGCGGCGAGCCAGCTCTCGAGCGCGGTGAACGCCGTACGGTGGCACGGCGTGAGGGGACGGAGCCGATCCGGGAACATGTCGACCAGGGAGTCGGTGTGGGTGCCGCCCTCGATGCGGTAGTAGCGGTACAGCTGGCCGCGGCCGGCCTCGCGCACCATGCGGGCGTAGACGTCGGAGTCCTGGCTGATCGGCAGCAGAACGTCCAGCGTGCCCTGCAGGGTGATCAGCGGTCTGCCGATCCGCCCGGTGAGCGCGATCCTCTCCACGGCCTGCCTGACCTCGTCCGGACGCGCCGCGTAGTCGTAGTCGGTGTCGCAGGCCGGCGTCCCCGTCGGGCAGTACGGGGTGCCCGCCTCGGCCGCCCCGTCGAAGCCGGGGTCGAGTTCCTCGCGGTAGATGCGCTGGGTCAGATCCCAGTAGACCTGGTAGTGGTACGGCCAGAGGAACTCCGACCCGGCCGGAAACCCTGCGGCGTGCAGGGCTTCTCGCGCCTGCCGGGCGCCCCCGCCCCCGGCGGCGTACACGGGATAGTGGCGCAGCGCCTGGGGCAGGAAGCCCAGCAGGGTGGGTCCGTCGGAGCGCCACAAGGTGCCCTCCCAGTCGACTCCCCCGTCGTAGAGTTCGGGGTGGTTCTCCAACTGCCAGCGCACCAGATACCCGCCGTTGGACATGCCCGTCACCAGGGTGCGAGAGGGCGGACGGCGATAGCGCTGGGTGACCGTGGCGCGGGCGGCACGGGTGAGCCGGGTGAGGCGGTCGTTCCATTCGGCGATGGCGTCGCCCGGCGCCTTCCCGTCCCGGTAGAAGGCGGGGCCGGTGTTGCCCTTGTCGGTGGCGGCGTAGGCGTAGCCGCGGGAGAGCACCCAGTCGCCGATGGCCCGGTCGTTGGCGTACTGCTCACGGTTGCCGGGGGTGCCCGCGACCACCAGACCGCCGTTCCAGCTGTCGGGCAAGCGGATGACGAACTGGGCGTCGTGCCTCCAGCCGTGGTTGGTGTTGGTGGTGGAGGTGTCGGGGAAGTAGCCATCGATCTGGATGCCGGGGACCCCGCTCGGGACGGCCAGACCCTCCGGCGTCAGCCCGGCCCAGTCGGCCGGGTCGGTGTGTCCCGAGGCAACCGTGCCCGCCGTGGTCAGCTCATCCAGGCAAGCTGACTGCTGACGCTCGGCAACCGGTACGCGTACCCGCGCCAGATGCGCGCAGTGACCGCCCGGGTCTCCTGGTGCGGCCGTGGCCGCCGCGGGTGTGAGCAGGAGAGCGACCAGCGCGAGGGCGCTCGGAACACTCCGTTGCCGGATACGTGATGTGGAGCTTGAAGAGAGACGCATCAGTGTGCCTCCGAGGATGGGCAAGGATGCGCGGGAGGCTATGACGCTGACTTGCCTCGGTACATAGGTCTGCCGACCACCATCCGTCTTTTGGCGATGGTTCGGAACTCCACCCGGCCCGGGTGATGGGTCTCGCGGAAGGCGGGCGTTGGTTTCGCGAGCCCGGCCATAGCCGACCGTCACACAGGGCCTCCACCAAAGCTGGTTGTCGCGCCCATGCCAAGTCGGGGGCGCGCGCCCCGATGATGCACTCCCGCGCCGACGCCCCGGCCCACCCGGCCTCGGTCCACGGCGAGTTCACCACTTGAGGAGGCAGTCGACATGCGACAGCCGTACCCACCGTTACGCTCCACCAAGAGCCGCCGCCTCATCGGAGGCCTCCGCCGCTGGCTCACCGCCGCCGCGGGGGCGCTGGCCCTCACGGGCGGCCTGATCACCGCGAGCCCGCAGGCATCCGCCGCGGACCTGACCCAGGTCACCGATTTCGGCACGAACCCCGGCAACCTGTCCATGTACACCTACGCGCCCGACGACCTGCCGTCCGACGCTCCGCTCGTGATCGCCCTGCACGGCTGCACACAGAACGCGAGCGACTACTACGCCCACTCCGGCTGGCAGAAGTTCGCCGACCTCTACCGCTTCGCCCTGGTCTTCCCTCAGACGAGCAGCGCCAACAACATCAACTCCTGCTTCAACTGGTTCCAGCCGGGGGACAGCGCGCGCGGTCAGGGCGAGGCGCTGTCCATCAAGCAGATGGTCGACAAGGCCGTCTCGCAGTACGGCAGCGACACCCGGCGGGTCTACATCACCGGCCTGTCCGCCGGCGGTGGCATGACCTCGAACATGCTCGCCGCGTACCCCGACGTCTTCGCGGGCGGGGCCATCGACTCCGGTCTGCCCGCCCGCTGCGCGGACACCATGGCCGCGGCGTACACCTGCATGTACAGTCCGCCGGACAAGACTCCCGCCCAGTGGGGTGACCTGGTGCGCTCCGCCGCCCCCGCCGGCACCACGTCCTGGCCTCGCGTCGCGATCTGGCAAGGCACCGCCGACACCACCGTCCGGCCCGCCAACGCCACCGAGCTGCGCGACCAGTGGACCGACACGTGGGGCATCAGCCAGACACCCTCCCGCACCGAGAATCTCAGCGGCGGCACCACGCTGAGCGTCTACGACGACGCCTCCGGCCGACCCGCGGTCGAGGTCTACTCCGTCTCCGGTATGACACACGGGCTCGCGGTCGACCCGGGCAGCGGCACGGAACAGTGCGGCAGCGCCGGTACCTACTACCTCGACACCATCTGCTCCAGCTACCACACCACCCGTTTCTGGGGTCTCGACGGCGGCGACCAGGGCACCGGGGCCATGTCCGCGCTCACTGACTGACAGTCACCGGGACCACCGGCCCCTGACCGCAACGCCCGGGAGCGGGCGTGGAGTGCCTCAGGAGCAGTGCGTCAGGAGTGCTTCGAGGCGGTCGGCCGCGGCCCCGCTTCCGCCTGCCGCCCGGAACGAACGACCGACCGACCGCGCCGCCGCGCGGTGGCCCGACGCCTCGTCCAGGACCGTGTCGACGGCATCGGCGCCGCCGCGTGTCGGCGCGGCCGAAGCGCAGCCTGACGCCCGCGCCCGCGTCGGTGACCTGGCCCGCGACGATGGGCTGGTCGTCCCTGATGGGTGCGACCACCAGCGGGACGCCGTGCCACAGTGCCTCGCAGACGGTGTTGTGCCCGGCATGACAGACGACGGCGTCGACGCGGGCGAGCAGCGGCAGTTGGGGAACGTGCGGCCGCAGCAGGATGTTCTCGCCCGCTCCGGTCACGCTGCCGGCGGGGTCGACGACGACGGCGCGTACCCCGGCCATGCCGGACAACGCCTGGACCGCGGCGTTCAGAAACGGCCCGCTCGCGTCCGCGTTCGCGGTGCCGAGGCTGACCAGGACGGTGCGTTCCGCTCCCTCCAGCCACTGCCAGGGAAAGTCCGCGGACGCCGGGCGGTCGGTGACGGACGGGCCCACCAGCCAGACACGAGCGGGCAGTTCGACCGGGCCCAGCAGGGCGCGTGTCGTGTAAGCGAGCACACCGTGCGGGGACATCCTCGGGTCGGCCGTGCCCCTGCCGTCCGCAATCCGGCCGCGCAGCGCCTCCAGCAGGCCGTCCAGCCAGGCCGCCACCTTGGGCATGCCCGCGAGCGGGTCGACCAGCTCGGCCGAGGTGGTCGCGGAGGTCACCCAGGTCAGACCGAGAGACTCGGCGACCATACCGCCGGCGACGGTCTGCTGGTCGGCGATCACGAGGTCCGGGCCGAACTCCTCGATGGCCGCCCGTATCCGGGGAGCCATGTGGTCCGCCAGCGGGATCAGGAAGCTCTCCCACAGGAACCGGAACGCCGCGGGTCCCTTCAGTTCGGCGGTCCGGTCGGCGATCTTCGCAACGCGGTCCGGCACGGGGTCGGCCTGCACACAGGGGAACACATGCGCCTCGGGTCCGGCCAGCCGGCGCACCAGGTCGGCCGGCCCTGCCCAGGCGATGTCGTGGCCCCGCCCGGCGAGCGCGGCGGCGGTCCCGACCACCGGGTTGATGTGGCCGACCAGGGGCGGTACGACAAACAGGAACCGGCGGCTCATCTGGCCCCCTTCACCGGTGTGTGGATGCCGTCGTGGATGTCGTCTTCGAGCCATTCCAGCAGCAGTTCGGCCGTCTCCCTGGGCCGCTCCACGAGCACCGAGTGCCCCTGGTCGGGCAGGACGACGGTGCGGCAGTGCGCGAGAGTCGCGGCCAAGTGGTCCGACTGTGCCCTTGCCGGAAACCTCGTCCGTGCAGGTCACGCCGCGTGTTGGTATTCGTGGAGGATGCCGCCGAGGCGATCGTGTCGGTGTATGTCGAGGCGGGCTAACGTGTCTGGATCGTCGATCGGCGGGGGCAAGGGGTGCAGCGGTCTGCCGTTCGCGATGCCCTGGTGTGGTCGGTGTCCGTTGTAGAACTGCTCGAACTCGCGCAGGGTGTGGAGGAGATGCCGTTGGTTCCAGATCAAGGTCCGGTCCAGGAGCTCGCGGCGACAGGTCTGTATCCACCTTTCCGTGATCGAGTTCATCCTCGGAATCTGGATGCCGCTGAGCACGACGTCGATTCCCGCGTCCTTGAGGACGGCATCGAACAGTTCGGGGAACTTCCCGTCCCGGTCCCGGATCATGAATCGTGCCCGGCAGCCGAGGTCTTCGATGTCCATGACGAGGTTCTTCGCCGCTTGCGCCACCCAAGAGGCGATCGGATGCGTGGTGGCGCCCAGGACGCGGATCCGGCGACTGCCGTGTTCGATCACCACGAGCACGTACATCCGCACCCCCGACAGGGTGACCGTTTCCATGAAATCGCAGGCCAGCAGCGCATCAGCCTGGGAGCGAAGGAAGTCGGCCCAGGTACTGGAGCTCCGCTCGGGCGCAGGGCCGATGCCGGCCTCCTTCAGGATTTCCCAGACGGTGGACGCGCCCACCTGCACCCCCAGCACAAGCAGCTCGCCGTGCAGGCGCCGGTACCCCCAGCTCGAGTTCTCCTTCGCCAGGCGCAGCACCAGGACGCGGATCGAGCGCACCGTGCGCGGCCGTCCCGGGCGCTTGGGCCGGCAGGAGGCGGCATGGCGGCGTGCGACGAGGTTGCGGTGCCAACGCAGTACTGTGTCGGGGCGTACGAGCAGCCGTAACTGTCGCAGGACGTGCAGTGGCAGCCGGTGAAGCAGCGCCGCCAGGAACGCCCGATCGCTTGGCGAGAACCGGATCTTTCCCTTGCCGAGTTGGCGTTCCAGCACGGTGATCTGGTGGCGCAGGGCGAGGATCCGCGTCCTTGCCCCGGTCGGTCATCGGCAGCAGGCGAAGCATCGCAAACGCGTTCGACACACCCAGGTAAGCCAGTCGCAGCAGCACGATCGATCATCATGACGCGCTGACGGCAGCTGCGCGAGAGCGCCAGCTTGGGCGACCGCCGCCAGATTTCGGGAAACCCGATGCACCAGCCTCCACCAGGGCGGATGAGATTTCCGGCAAGGGCACTGCTGCGTGGCCCAGACGGCGGTGGGGTGGGCGGTCACACCCAGGATATGCACCGTGCGGGTGCGTACCTCCATAACGAACAGAACGTACAGCCGCCGCAGGCTGATGGTGTCGACGTGGAAGAGATCGGTAGCAAGCAGGCCATGGGCCTGGGTCTTGAGGAAGGCGGCCCATTCGCCGCGCACCGGATGCCGCCGCGGGGCTGGGCCGAGGCCAGCGGCACGCAGGGTCCGGCGGACGCTGGCCTGACTGACGCTGTGTCCCAGGCGACGGAGTTCGCCGTGGACTCGCCGGAAGCCCCATCGTGGGTTCTCGGCGCCGAGCCGGATGATCAGGTCGCGCAGCTCCTCGGGCGTAGGCGGGCGTCCCGGCGAGGCGGGTTGCCTCCACTTGTCCTTGATCAGACGCTGGTGCCAGGCCAGGAGGGTGCGCGGGGAGACGATGCGATGCCGGCGCAACGCCCGCGGCAGGAGCCGGGCCAGGGCGGCGAGCAGCGCCCGGTCGGGCCATGTGGGCTTGGGAGCGGCGACCTGCCGACGCAGGACCGCGACCTCGTGCCGCAAGGTCAGTATCTCGGCCTCCTTGGCCACGGAGGTTCGGGACAGCAGAACCAGCCACGTGAAGATCCGCGTGGCGATCAGGTAGACCATTCGTACAAGCACAAGTGGTGCCGGATCGGCCCTGCAGGCATCGCCCCAGGTCAGAGAGCGTGCAGCAATTCTGAAGCGGTACGGGCATAGACGGCTGAGTGAGAATGCGAGTGCGGAGGAGTTCGAACGAGGCGCGGCCATACATGGCTCGCTTGAGTGTTTTCACCCGGTTTACGTGTCCTTCGACGACTCCGGAACTCCATGGCAGGGTGAGGCCGGCGGTGACGGCGTCGAGGTCTCGGCGGAGGAAGCCGGCGAATCCGCTCATCGGCTTCGGGGCGTCCTGCTCGGCTTGGCGGATCCACTGCTGGAGCAGGTATCCGCGCTGGTGACGCACCAGATCGGCGAATGCGCGGGCCAGGTCGCAGGCCCGGGTGATGTCGGGGCAGGCGAGCCGGACCTGAAGCAGCCGCTCCTCCTGGCTGTCGGTGAGCGTGTCGCGCGGGCGCATGATCCACGAGGTGATCTTCCGAGGGCTGGGGATGTCGGCCCGGACGGGTTCGGCGGTTCCCGCGCGCAGGGCGGCGAGGTGCTTGCGGACGACCTGACGGCTGCCGAGGTAGCCGCGTTCCCGGATCTCCAGGAAGAGGCGGGTGCCGCTGACCTGACCCTGTGCTTCGGTGAAGCGGGCGTTGAGATACGCCTTGAACGGATCCAGGACGCCGTTGGGCCGGCGGTCGCGGGCGGAGACCAGCAGTTGGTCGAGGTCGGTGTCGCGGAAGCGGCGCACGGTCTTGCGGTCGAGGTTCAGTCTCCGGGCGATGGCGCTGATCGTCCAGCCCTTCTCCAGGAGGCGGTGGATGTCTTCGTAGCGGTGGCGGGTCCGTTCGATGATCTGGGTGCGGGGCATCTCGGTGGGCGGTAACAGCATCGGTGGCGGCTCCGGCACATTGGTCGCCGTCTCTGTCTCCTCCTCGGTGTGTTTGCGCAGGCAGTTGCGGTGCTGATGGCACGTCTTCTCCACTGCCGCGGACAGGTTCTGGAGCAAATGCCATCGATCGGCAATTTCGAGGGCGTCCGGGGCGGCCTCCTTGACCGCCTTGGTGTAGGCGGTGGCCCGGTCGCGGCAGATGATCTCGGCGCCGGGATGCCCGGCCAGCCAGGCCGTGAACGTCTCCGAGGTGCGGTCGGGCAGCACGTCCACGACCCGGCCGGCTTCGACGTCGACCAGCACGGTGCCGTAGGTGCAGCCCTTGCGGAAGGCGAACTCATCCACCCCCAGCACCCGCGGGGCGCGGACCGGCACCGCGGGTGCCTTCAGCAAACTGAGTAGCCGGGTCCGGCCCGCGGTCAGCCGCAGACGGTGGCACAGTCTCGCGGCTGGACGGCCGCCCAGCTCGACCGCGATCGACCGCAGCCACCCGGTCAGCTCGACGCTCGACCGGCGGTGCCGTTCGGTCAGCCCGCCGACCTGCTCGACGAACGTCCTGCGGGAACAGCTCCTGCGGTCGCAGAAATACCGGCGAACCCGGAGTCGGACCACGACTCGGCGCGAGCCCAACGGCCGCTCGTTCAGGGTGCGTTGGTACGAGCTGTGGACGCGCCTCGCCGGTTTCCGGCAGTCCGGGCACCGGCTTGGACGGCTGGTGGACACCGCCTCCACCACCATGTCGCCGGAGGAGTCGCTGACACGCTCCACTCGCACATCGATCCCGGGAAACAGCACATCCTCGACCGTCTTGCTCGCCATAGCAGGAAACACCCTGCTGAAACGATCCCCCGTTCCCGCATCTGACCTGGGGATTCACGGAACTGCGGACAGAGCCGTTTTCAGGAATCGCCATCACCATCGCGCAACGGGGTCACCGGTTCGTCTCCGCCGCCGGGGGCCTCCTGCCATGGCACGGTCTTGCGCACCGCGATCCAGCGGCACAGATGGTCCGGGGCAAGGCCGGTGGATCGTGCGCCGTCGTCCGGCCGCAGCGACAGTGCGAGCCGCTCCGCGACGTCCTCGACCAGTACCGAGTCGGGTCCGGTCCAGCTTGCGAACCGCCCGCCGATCGCCTGCTCGACCAGTTCCTGTGCGAGGTCGGGTGCGACGCCCCAACGACTGAGGAACCAGGCGAGCACTTGATGGCAGTGTCCGTGCCAGCCGCTGCCGCAGCCGGTGCGGTCGGCCACCTGCACGATCAGGTTTCGGGCGGCGCGCTCCCACAGGATCCGCCGGTCCTCGACGTCGGCCAGGTCCAGCGGGTACGCCTCGAACCACCTGGCAAGGCTCTCCAGCCACTCGCGCCACTCGCACAGCGCCGCGACGACACGGGCGAGCGTCTCCTTAGGAGTGGTGATTGAGTCCTGCGGGCAGCACCAGTTCCCGACAGGTCCACCGTCGAAGTCCCCTTCGTCGTGCGCCCAGCGCCAGCCCACAGTCCAGCGGCCGTAGTGCTGGGCGAGTGCGTGCGACATGGCGTCGGCCCAGGGTTTGCCGTTGGCCCAGCTCCAGGCACTCATCGCCGGGTCGCCAAGAGGGATATCGGGGTGGCTGGGAACCCTCCGGGCGGGACCGAGGGACCGCACCACCTTCGGTGCCGACGCGCTGTCGAAGGGATGACGGGCAGGATCCACATCGTCCCAGGCCAGGAAACGGGGGCCAGCTCGACAATCACCGCGCAAGCCTGCCACGTCCACCCGACCGTCGTTCAAGCGGATTACCACAGGACCGAAAGAGAAACGTGCGGGAGGAGCCCTTCGGGGCAGGGCGCCGCCATCTGCGGTGGAACTGTGTGGGCTGACAGCCCGCCAATCTTATGGGGCGGGCGGGCCGAATGCTGTGCCGCCGGAGCACGATGCCAGGAGCAGGCAGTGTCAGGGGGCGGAATGGGGTTCGGGCGGCTCCAAGCCTCCGTCCCGAGCGGGCGATCACCGCCACCGCACGGCCCATGCCGAGCTGCGGCAGCAACTGCGCGCCGGGCTAGCCAACGCCGCCAAGGCCGTCCGGTCCCCGCGACCGTGACGTAGCCGAGGGCTGCTGCGCGCCCCCCGGGAGCAGCCATCGACCGCCCAGGAGTGGTCTTACGGATCATCCGCAGGCGTTGTCGCGGGGCGCGCCCGAGCAAATCACCCCCGACGGTGACAGACAACCCGACGACGCCGGTCTACGATCACCCACAGAGTTGGCCGCCCGGCCATGGCGGGCGGTGCAACGAGCAGGCGCGCGTCCGTTGCACCGGGGCCCATGCTTCGGAGGCCGTCCGAGGAGTGCAACCTCGGACAGCCTTCCCGTCTAAGAGGCCGTCATCGGCGACCTGGCCGGCGAGGTCGGCGTGCTTGGGCGGACCGGCGTGGACACGGCCCACCACCGGGCACGTACACCGCGCCCTCGACCATCGACCGCCGCCTGTCCGGCGTGGTCGTCACCGGCCGTACCGACCACCACCTGGTCCTCGACAAGACCGTGGCCGCCCGCGCCCGCCGGGTGCTCAGGGCCAAGGTGCGTGAGATGGAGAAGAGCCAGGAGACCCGCGGCCGGGGGCCGGCGCCCGCCCTGCTCGCCGAGCACCTGCGCGCCACCGTGGTCGCCGCGCCCGACAACCGCCTCGGCATCCGCGACCGGTCCATCGGACTGACCTGCTTCGCCATCGCCGGCCCATTTATCTAGGGTGAATCGCCGTTGTGGCAGGTCAGAGCTTGATCGCCGTGTCAGGCAAGTCAGGCAAGTTGCTCGACGTTGGGTAGCGCGGCGAGCCGCCGACACGCCCCATGCCGCCCACTACCCGCACCCATCACCCAACAAGCCCAGCTCGCCCACCTGAAAATCGACCGACGAGACCGACTCGGCGGAACCCTCCACGAATACCAGCACGCAGCCTGAGCTGCGCGGATGATATATCGGCACCCGCACTGTTGGGCATGCCCATGGCGCCAGAAGAGAAGTCGCGGTCTTGTGCCGACACGAGAGGGCAGCCGAGTGGCTGCGGGTGTGGGCGGACTTGGGTCGGGCGCCCCGGACGATCGACGTGTACGCGCGGGGACTTGCCGAGTACCTGCTGGTCTGCGAACGCGACAGGATCGACCCGGTCACCGCGAACCGGCTCCACATGGCCGCGTCTCAGGCGAACAGCATTGGCTCGACCTGCTGGAGCGCGTCGTTCCGTACTCCGCAGCGACCGGGGGGCTGCTGTCCGGCTGTCTTTCGCATCGGGCCACGATCGCCCGCGCCCAGAGGCCGCCGTTCCTGTCAAAGTCGCGCCGCGGCTTCGGACAGTCGCTGACCTTGTGGACCTGGTCCAAGGCGCTTTCGCCGGGCACCGCAGCACCGAGGCGACGCTGACCTAGATCCACCCATCAGGCCGCGAACATGCCGCTTGACCAGCACGGACCTCCGTTCCCGTTGCGCGTGCTTGTTGTACTGCCACACGTCCATGGATCAGAGCAGGACCCGGGACGCCTGGTCGACGGTCGTGCGAACCAACTCGCCGATGCGCTGGACATCAGCCCGCTTCATCCGTCCGACCGGGACCGCGGCGTTGAACGCCATGCGCAACGAGGGCAGCTCGGCCGGGAAGGCCACCGCGACGGACGAGACGCCTTCCTCGCTCTCTTCCGAACTCGTCGCGTAGCCCCGGCGCCGGATATCGGCGATGTCCTTCTCCAGCGCCTTGCGGGTGCGCAACGAGTGCTCGGTGAGCCCTGGCAGCTCACCTTCCGGGTAGAGCTGGTGGAGTTGCTCGGTCGGCAGAGTCGACAGCATCGCCTTTCCCGTCGATGTGCAGTGCGCAGGCATGGACTGCCCGAGCCGCGAGGCCACTCGTACGGCTCGCGGACTTTCGATGGCGTCGATGAACCGCACCGTGGTGCCGTCCAGCACGCCGAGGTGGACGGTCTCCGAGGTTTCGCGGTTGAGCTCTTCGAGATATGGCCGAAGCGGCTCCCGCACGTCGAACCGCTGGAGGATCGAGAACGCGACCCCGGTCAGCGCGGGTCCCGGCACATAAGCCTTCGTGCGGTTATCCTGACGGACGAATCCCCGGTATTGCAGCATCGCGAGGAGTCGGTGCGCCGTCGAGGAAGCGACGCCCAGGTACGTGGCCACCTCCGTGAGGCGCAGCTCACTGCGCTCGCCCATGAACAACAGGATCCGCATCGCGTTGTCGACCGACTCGATCGGGTACTGCGGCCGAGCTCCTACGGCAAGTCCTTGATCCAGAGGTGACGATTTCTTCATAGCAGAAATCTTAAGTCCTGCCCGTCACACGTTGGGGACGTTCGGGCTGGACGCCCAGTGGACGGGCCAGGCGGTTCCGGGCGTTGGTCGTCTCCTGCAACTGGGGTCACGCATGGAAGCGTGACCCCAGCAAGGTCCCCAGGCCCGCGGCGGCCAGAACGTGCAGGTGAGAAGTGACGAGTCCGCGCGCATCGGTAGTCATCTGCGCATCGTTCTTCGAACCGGACGCAGATGCCGTTTTCGCCGACGGTGAGAACGTGGCTCAGCCGGCGCTCGGCAGGATGAAGAACAGCCAGGTGAGCATCGGTGCGGTCACTGCCATCCCGAGGCCCCATGTGAGCATCGCCCGGAACAGCCTCGGACGTTCCTTCTCGGGCGCGTAGGACAGTGTCAGCGCCCCCACGGACGAGAATGGGGTCGAGTCCACGACTGTGGCGGAGATCGCGAGCGAGACGATCACGGCGGTGCTGCCGACGTCGCCCTGGGCGAGGAACGGCACGGCCAGCGGTATCAGCACGCCAAGCAGACCGGCACTGGACGCGAAAGCCGAGGTGACTGCCGCGACCAGGCACAAAAGGAGCGCCGCCAGCAGCGGCCCGCCCACATCGGCGATTCCCCGGCCCACAACCTGGACCGTGCCGTAGCGCTGCAGGGCCGCAACCAAGGTGACGACGCCGCAGATCAGGAGCACAACCGACCAGACGATCCGGGTGTCGGCCTTCGCGAACCTGGTGGGGAACACTGTGTGGAGGAGCGCCGCTGCTATCAGGGCGAGGAAGCCGATCTCCAGGTCGAAGACGAGCGCACCGACCGCCACAGCGATCAGCACCACAAGGGTGATCGCCTGGTCCAGCCGCAGCGTGGCGCTCGCGGCGTTGGGCGCGTCAGGGACCCCGCTGCCGGCGCCTGCCGATCCTGAGGTGCTTCCGCTACCCGTCACGGAGACGCTCCCGCTGCCGGCTGTCGCGCTGTCCCGGACGGCCGCCGGGATGCCCGCTCCGGAACGCGAGGACACCGCGGCCACGGCCGATTGCGCGCGGCGCTGACGCCAGAGCGTACGGCCGCCGAAGAAGAGGTAGACGACGACAGCCAGGCCGAGGTTGTATGCGGCGCTGCCGAAGAAGAGGTCGGCTGCCGAGACCGAGATTCCGTTTGCCTTGGCTGCCTGCTGGACGATGATCGCCAGCCCGTTGAGCGGTGAGAAGTTCCCGAGGCACGAGCCGTGCATGACCATGAGCGCGGACATGCGGCGATCGAGGCCGTAGCGCTCCCCGAGCCCGAGACACAGCGGTGCGAGCATGGCCACGCCGGCCGGACCCAGCGCTCCTGCCATGGTCGGCACGGCCGAGAAGCAGAAGATCAGCCAGGGTACGAGCGCGGGCCGGTCCCCGAGGAGCCCGACCGCCCGTTCGATGAGCCATTCCAGCGTGCCGTTCACGGCCGCGAGGCCGAACAAGTAGGTCACGCCGACGAGCAGGACGAAGAGGTCTGGCGGAAACCCAGACAGAATTTTGGCGGCATCGTCGTGTGCCACCAGTTTCCCGATCAGGAAGACTGCGATGAGCGCGAGGGCGCCGATGTTGACGGGTCTCAGCGTGCCGATGATGAAGACGAGCGCAAGGGCCACGACTCCGATGACGTGAATGGACATAGCACTTCCTCTGGCCGCGACGGTGGGGCCACCGGCAGCGCCCGCTGGAACGAGGCAAACCGGCATGAGATTCCGTAGAGCAGAAGGACTTTCTTTTGATCGGCTGGGTGGTGTCAAGACCCGTGCCGGACATCGCCGCCCCGAGGCACACCGTGTCGAGCCGGGGACTGGGGAGCGGGCAGCGCCGGGTCGAGCGCGGCGGAGCCGCGCGGAAGGACCCGGCCATGAGGTCGGCAAAGAACCAGGTGGACGCGTTTTCGTACGCCTGATCACGAAAAGAATCAGTGAGGAGACGGCGGCACGGGCCGACGGCGACGCGGTGAAGAACACGTCCAGCCGGTCGCGTCAGGCTGTGCCCGCGCACCGGTACCGACGTGGAGGACTCCGGCGCGCGGACCGCCTTCTCTCCGGGCCACGCGCCGACCGAGGGGCGACACGCCCTCCACATAGCTGACGGGGATGACGCGCCCGTCGGGTTATGGAAGACGGGCGAGTTCGTGGCGCCAGGCTGTCTCGGTGTTGAACGCTCTGCCGAGGTCCGGCAGTTCCGCCATATCCGCTTCCGGCAGATCGGCCAGTTTTCCTCCGGCACTGACGATGCGCAGAGACAACCCGGCGAGTTGGTCGACGCTGATGGCCTGCAGAACGGCCTGTTCCACACTCGAGGCAGCGCTGGTCAGGCCATGTGCGCGCAGCACGACGACGGGGCGTCCTGCCATCGCGGAGACCATCTCTGCGGCCAGCCGCCGGTTGCGCACGAGCACTCCGCGCGGATAGACAGGCACTCCGCCAGCGGCGAGTCGAGTGCCGGGGATGTCGAACGCGCCGACGACAGGGCGGATCGTGATGCCGGCGAGGTCGGCGGAGACGACGTCCGGGGGGTGGGCGTGCACCACCGCGGAGATATCGGTGTGGGAGCGCAACACTTCGGTGTGCAGGGGGAGTTCGTTCGGCGGGGCGTATCCGCCGTCGAGCTCACCCGGGGCACCGGCCTGCCCGTCGAGGTCGACCAGCCGGACGTCGGCGGCGGTGGTGAACGCCAGACCGCGTTCCTGTGGGCCGCGGCAGCGGACCAGCAGCCGCCGTTCGTCGATGCGCAGGCTGATGTGCCCGAGGATTCCGTCGGCCAGCGCGCGTGCCGCGAGCACCCGGCACGCCTGGGCGATCATCGATCGCAGTGAGTCGAGTTCGGCGCTCGGGGGTGGGGCCGTGGTGCTCACCCGGCCCTCCTCGCTATCTGCTTCACCATGGCCTCCACGGTGTGTCGCACTTCGTCCAACGGGGGCGCCGCGCCCAGCGCGCGACGGCACTGGATCAGGGCGCGTGGCCAGTTCACGGTCATGGCTCCGGCGAACCTGCCGTCCGGATCGCCGTAGAGTACGGCGAACGAGTGGTCCGGATGCGGCCCGTGGACCGTCAGGTGGTCCAGATCGGCGCCGGTGCGGCCGGTGAGCTGGATCTTCCAGTCGTATTGATCGCTCCAGACGTACTCGACCGGCTCGTGAGCACGCGGTCGCTCGGGGTGGGCGATGTTGTGGGCCACGCACGCGGCCTGCTCGACAGCGTTGGTCCAGTGTTCGACCCGTGTCAGCCGGCCGCGCCGGGGGTGGAACCAGCGAGCGACATCGCCGACGGCGTACACACCCGGCCCGCCGACGGCACGGCAGTACTGGTCGCAGACCACGCCGTCGTCGATGCGCAGCGGGGACGAGCGCAGCCACTCGTCGTTGGGCAGTGCGCCGATACCGACGACGACCGTGGCGGCGGGCAGCGCCGAGCCGTCACTGAGGTTCACGGTCAGGCCGTCGGCGGTGGCCTCGATTCCCGTGACGCCGAGGCCGAAGCGGGTCATGACACCGCGGTCGGTGTGCAGTCGGGTGAACACTTCCGCGATCGCGGGGTTGAGTACCCGGCTCAGTGGTATCGGCACGGGATCGACGACGGAGACGTCCGCAACCCCCATGGTGCGGGCCGTGGCGGCGACCTCGGCGCCGACGAAACCCGCCCCGATGACCACGAGAGGGCCGCCACGACGCAGGTCGCGGCCGAGCGCCGTGGCATCGCTCAGGGTGCGCAGGACGTGCACGCCGGGCGGCCGGCCCCATGGAGAGGGCCGGGCGCGAGCCCCGGTGGCGATGACGAGGCTGTCGTAGGCGAGGCGCTCGCCGTCGGCGAGTTCCACACAGCGTTCCCTTGTGTCGAGGCGGGTGGCGGCGCGGCCGAGGAGGAGACGGATGCCCGCGTCGGACGCCGCTTGCTCGGTCAGCAGGGATATGCTCCCGGCGGTGGCGTCTCCGCTCAGCAGGGCCTTGGACAGCGGCGGCTTGTCGTACGGGAGGGTGTCCTCTTCGCCGACGAGCACCACCTCGCCGTCGTACCCGGCACCGCGCAGTGCCTGCGCGGTGCGCACGCCCCCGACCGAGGAGCCGACGACCACCGTGGTCGGGCTCATGAATCCTCCACTTTCAGCGCGGATGCCGGGCAGGTTCGGGCCGCCTCTTCGAGACGTGCTCGGTCGGACTCCGGAATGTCGGCCTTGAGCACAATGACGATCCCGTCGTCGCTGATGTCGAACGCATCGTCGGCTGCGACGACGCAGTTGGCGTAGCCCTGGCAGAGTTCCAGGTCGGCCTTGATGACGGCCATGTCGGTTCCTCCTGAATTCACTGTGATGCGCGGCCCCGTCACGCCTTGATCGCCATCCCCCCGTCCGGATGCGCCACCCCGCCGGTGATGCCGCGCGACCGCTCGGAGGCCAGGAACACATAGCTCCACGCGTGATCGGTACCCGACAGGGCCACTCGCAGCGGTACCCGGCCGGCGATGTCCGCGGCCCGGTTCGGCGTGTCGCCCAGGCTCCGGGTGTCGAGTCCGAGGCTGCCCAGCCCGCGCAGGTCGGTGCCGAGGGTTCCGCCCGGAGCCACTCCGTTGACCCGGATGTCCGGGGCGAGTTCGTGGGCCAGCGCGGTGACCAGTCCCCGCACCGCGAACTTGGACGACACGTAGAGCACGCCACCGCGCCCCGGATAGTACGACGACGCCGACTCGGTCAGGACGATCGACCCGCGGCTCTCGCGCAGCGCGGGCAGGGCGGCCTTGACGGAGTGGAGATGGCTCTTGACGTTGACGGCGAACATCTCGGCGAAGGCATCGTCGATCCGGTCGGCGTCGAGCTCCCCAAGGCCCCGGTAGAAGTCGAAGACCCCCACACAGTTGACCAGGACGTCCAGGCCTCCGAACGCGGACACCGCGGCCTCGACCGCTTCCTCGTTCGCCCCGCGCGTCGTGGCATCACCAGTGACGACCGGGGTGTCGGGGACCTCGGAGGACAGCTTCTCGCATTTGGCCGCATCCCGTTCGAGGACGGCCACTCGCGCGCCCTCGCCCCGGAAGACATCGACGACGGCCCGGCCGATTCCGGAACCCGCGCCGACGACGAGGGCCCGCTTCCCCTCCAGCCATCCGGTCATGATTCTTCCTCCGTGCCCGCTTCGACGAGCGGACCGAACGGCTTGCCGATCATCCGCGAGAACGTTGCCGGGTTCTGCCACGTCAGCGCCTCGACTTCCAGCGGACACAGCGCGACCCACTGACCCGACTTCGGTGACTCGATCAACAGCCGCGAGCCGTTGCGGGTCTCCACCCGGCAGACCCGGACCTCGGCGAACTCGTTGCCCAGCACGATCGGCTCGCCCTGCTGGTGAGCAAGGAGCGTGCGGCGCTCGGCCGCCGCACGGCCCGCGGCTCGTGCGTCCTCATCTTCCCCGTCCCAGCGCGGCTTCACAGGAAGATCGCCAGGTTCTGGGTGCGCAGCACCGAGTCGTCGACCAGGATCGAGCGCCGGGCGAGCAACCAGCCCTCTCCGTCGTGGGAGCGACGCAGGAGGTCCTCTCGTCCGGCGGAGACGACCGCTGCCTCCTGGACGTCGCCGCGGCTGCGGTAGAGCAGAACGGCCGAGTCCACGACGAGGTGGTCCGGGTCCTCGGTGGCGAAGGTGCGCACGTTCGTCACGTAATGCCGCAGTCGCGAGGGCGGATCCTCGGTCCAGGCGTGCTCGGTCCCGAACCGCGCGACCCTCCGCGACAGCGAGTACTTGTTCTCGTCGAAGTGGGCCATGCCGGGCGCTGAGTCGTAACCCGCGCCCAGGGCGGTGGTGACTCGGACCGGCATGATGTAGTGGATGTCCTCAGACAGCAGGTCGAGCCAGTCGTCGTAGTGCTGCGCGTCGAGGAGATAGGCCTCCTCGACCAGCCAGTGGTGAGCCTGCAGATGCCGCTCGTCGGAGAACGGCAGCGACCGGCCGGCCCGTTGGATCCTCGATGCGTGCCCGCCGAGCGCCGACTCCCGGGAGTACGGGCCGCCGTTGCCGGTCGGATGGATGTCCGCGCGCGACGTGCTCATCGCCGCACCGCCTTCGTGCCGCCGTTGACCGTGGTCCCGTCCGTGTCGCGATCGCCGGTACCACTGACGTGCACCTGGCGCACGGGAGCGGCCGGGCGCTCCAGGTGGTCCGCCCAGCGCTCCAGCAGGTGGCGCTGGTTGTACTCGCCGTATCCGACGTACGCATGCCCCGGACCCGCGTACTGCTCGGCGGCCAGCGGGGGGACGACGGCGCTTCCGTCCTCCAGCAGGCCCATGCGGCTGTTGAGCAACAACCGACGGGCCATGGAGCCCCCGGCGGTGTTGGTCAGCGAGACCCAGTTCTCCACGTCGTCCTGCTCGAACATGCCCGTGCTGCCGAAACACATCAGATAGGCCTTGTAGGACAGCGCCTTGTACTCCTCGGGCGCCTCGGCGTCGACCGCGAACCAGGACAGCACCTCAGTCTCGTTCGGGCCGACGGGCTGCCAGGTCCGGAGCGAGATGAATGGCAGTACGTCGTCGGAGTCCTCGACCTTGGGCCAGTTGTGCACGAAGCTCATGTTCGGGAACAACGAGGCCGCGGAGATCATGAAGCCGTCACGGCCGATGAGGTCGAGCTGGTTCTGCGACCAGACCTTCTTCATCTTCTCGATCATGACGTCGGGGTAGCCGACGTAGCCCAGCCTCTCCTCCAGTGTGCCGGGCGGCAGTTTGTAGGTCGTTCCGCCCCCGTTGCCCGCCCAGTAGGTGCAGCCGTCCTTGCGTTTCTCCGCCTTCGGCTCCCGGAAAAGGCCGATCTCGACCACGCTCGTGTGGGTCTGCGGCGTGTGGTACATGTCGCCGGCGAAGTTCTCCGCGCCGATCTTCCAGTTTGCCTTGATCCGCCAGCGCTGTGGACCGCGCAGCTCGATCCCGCTCTCCGACTGCCTGGTGTAGTAGTCCAAGTAGAAGGCGAAGTCCCCCAGGTAGTCACGGAGCGGCGGAGCGGCGGGGTCCATGCTGATGAAGATCAGTCCGTTGTAGGTGTCCAGCGACGGCGCCGGCAGCAACGTCTGGCCCTTGCGCCGGAACCCGGCCTCGCCGCCGTAGGCCTCCCTGTGGAAGGGCAGCCCCACGATGCGCCCGTCGTTGCGGTAGGACCAGCCGTGGTAGGGGCAGCGGAAGTGCGAGGCGTTGCCCATCTCCGCCCGGCACACCTGCATCCCCCGGTGCAGACACATGTTGAACAGTGCCCGCACCTCTCCGTCCTCGCCTCGCGCGACGATGAACGAGTCCTCCAGCACCCGCCGCACGACGTAGTCACCCGCCTGGGGGATCTCGGACTCATGCCCCACGAACACCCACGCACGGCTGAACAGCCGCTCGCGTTCAAGCCGGAAGATCTCCTCGTCGTTGTAGATGTGCGCGGGGATCATCCCCTGCCGCACCTCCGCGAGGAGACGGTCCTGATCGGTCATGACTGACTCCAACCCGCAGCTGGATCTATTTCTCTGCCTTGCAGAAGCTTTATCTGATTAGAAGAAACATCCCCACCCTGCCCCGTGTCAACTCCCCCGCCGAGACATTGACCGGCGGAGGTCGGCGAAGTAGTTTTCTGCAGAGCAGAAGACAATTCCGTTGAGGGGAGAACCTGTGTCGGCAACCAGTGGACCGATCGCGGAGGCGGTCACGGCGGTGGCGGACCGCGAGTGGCACTTCGCGGTCGGGGGCCGGTCACGCCGGGCCCAGGGCGGGCATACCTACAGCGTGGAATGCCCCGCGACCGAGGCACCGATCGCCGCGGCGCCGGACGCCTCGGCCGAAGACGTCGACGAAGCGGTGCGCGTGGCCGCCGATGCCGGCTCCTCGTGGCGGGCTCTGAACGTCCGGGAACGGGGCCGTAGGCTGCGCGCACTGGCCGAGGCGGTGCGCGAGCACGCCGAGGAACTGGCCCTGCTCGACGCGCTCGACTCCGGCAATCCCGTGAGTGCCATGCGCAACGACGTGGAGTGGGGCGCCGAGGTGATCGATCTCTTCGCCGACTTCGCCTCCCACCTGGGCGGGGCCACGATCCCCGCCACACCCGAGAACCTGCACTTCACCCGCCGCTCACCCTTTGGAGTCGTGGCGCGGATCGTGCCCTTCAACCATCCGGTCTTCTTCGCGGCGAGCAAGGTGGCAGCGCCGCTGATGGCCGGCAACACCGTGATCCTCAAACCCTCGGACATCACACCGCTGTCCGCGCTGCGACTGGCCGAGGTCGCCGCCGAGGTCCTGCCGCCCGGCGTGCTGTCCACAGTCACAGGGAACGGTCCCGCCGCGAGCAGTGCTCTCGTACGCCACCCGCTGATCCGCCGGATCGGTTTCATCGGCAGCGACCGGGTGGGCCGCGTCATCCAGCGCGACGCGGCCGAGGTCGGCGTCAAGGACATCAGTCTTGAGCTCGGCGGCAAGAATGCGCTGATCGTGTGCCCGGACGCGGATCTGGAGGCCGCGGCCGCAGGGATCGTCAGCGGCATGAACTTCGCGTGGTCCGCGGGCCAGTCCTGCGGCTCGACCTCGCGGGTGCTGTTGCATGCCTCGATCGCGGACAAGGTCCTGCCCATGGTCCGCGACCGGGTTGCCGCGATCCGGATCGGCTCTCCCGTCGCTGCGGACACGCAGATGGGCCCGCTCGCCTCCCGGGCGCAGTACGACAAAACACGCCACTACATCGACATGGCCCTCGCTGAGGGAGCCACACTCCTCCACGGCGGACAGCGGCCGCAGGGCGAGGGCTTCGAATGGGGTTATTACCTGGAGCCCACGGTCTTCACCGACGTACGGCCGGAGATGCGGATCGCGCAGGAGGAGGTGTTCGGTCCAGTGATGTCCATCCTCACCTACACCGACCTCGACGAGGCCGTCGCTATCGCCAACGGCGTGGACTACGGTCTCACCGCCAGCATCTGGACCCGTGACGTCTCGACCGCGCTCTCCCTCGCCGATCGCGTCGAAGCCGGTTACACCTGGGTCAACGGCTCCTCCCGGCACTTCTGGGGGATGCCCTTCGGCGGCACCAAGTCCTCCGGTCTCGGCCGTGAGGAGAGTGTCGAGGAACTGCTGAGCTACACAGAACTCAAGGCGGTGAACGTCCTTGTCTGACAAGACGCGCCGGGGCGCCGATCTTGTCGTGGAGTGCCTTGCCGTCGAGGGCGTCACCCACGTCTTCGGGCTGCCTGGCACCACCGTGATGGATCTGATCGACGCGCTCGCCCGGCAGGACACTGTGCGCTATTTGTCCACCCGCCACGAGCAGGTCGCCGGGTTCATGGCCGACGGCTTCTCTCGTGCGGGCGGACCGTTGGGCGTCTGTCTCGCCTCCCGCGGCCCGGGAGCGGCCAACTTGTCCATTGCGGTACAGAACGCCCACGACGAATCGATCCCGATGCTCGTCCTGATCGGGCAGGTGCCAGGCTCCATCACCGAACGCCGCTCCTTCGAGGAGATGGACGTGGTATCAGCGTTCCGGCCCCTGTGCAAGTGGGCCGTGGAAATCCACCGGCAAGACCGGATCCCTGAGCTGCTGCAGCGCGCGATCCGCACCGCGGTCAGCGGCAGGCCCGGCCCCGTCGTGGTTTCGCTGCCGCTCGACGTACTGCAGGAACCGGCCACGCAGTCGCCCGGCCCCCGGGTGCGCATTCACCCTCCGGCACCTCATCACGACGGAATCACGGAAGCGGCACGGCTCCTGGCCACCGCCGAACGGCCAGTGATCATCGTCGGCGGTGGCGGTACAGGCGGCGCGGAGCCCCATCTCTCGCTCGCTGAGGCCGCCGGCGCCCCGCTCGTCACCACGTGGCTGCGCAAGAACGCCGTGCCCAATAGGCATCCCGCCTTCCTCGGCGCCCTCGGGTACGGCGCGCACGACGTGTCCGACCAGGCGGTGCGCGACGCCGACGTCGTGGTGGCCCTGGGGTGCCGGTTCTCCGAATTCACGACCAAGCGGTGGACGATCGTGCCGCCCTCGGCGGACCTGGTGCACGTCGACATCGACCCCATGGAACTCGGCCGGATCTACCCGCCGCAGGTCGGCATCGTCTCCGACGCGGCCGCCGCCTCACGCGCTCTTGCCGCAGCGCTCACCCCGCTGGTCGCCGCTGCCCCGGACGGAGCCGCCCGGCGGGTGGCGCGGCGGGAGGCACTGCGCAAGGACTACGACGACGCGGCGACTCTGCCCTCGCCGCCGCCCCCCTCCGAGACGGTGTCCTCCGCCGCCCTGGCTTGGACCGTGCAGCGGCTCGCCGACCGCGACGGTCTGGCCCTCGTCCAGGACGTCCACACCTTCGGACCCTGGGTCCAGCGCCACGTCGGCTTCGACCGGGCGCACAGCTACTACGGTTCCGCGGGCGGGGCGATGGCATGGGGCTTCCCCGCGGCCATGGGGATGGCCCTGGCTCGGCCGGAAGAGCGAGTCATCGCGTTGAGCGGGGACGGCAGCTTCTGGATGGTCGCCCAGGACTTCGAGACCTGCGTGCGCGAGCGCATTCCCGTCGTCAACGTCGTCGTCAACAACTTCGCGTACGGCAACACCCGTGACCGGCAACGCTTCGCCCACGACGAGCGCTACCTCGGTGTCTTCCTCGACAACCCCGACTTCGCCGCGTTCGCGCGAATGCTCGGGGGTCACGGAGTGCGCGTCACCCGCGACGCCGATCTCCTGCCCGCGATCGAGGCTGCCCTGGCCCAGCCAGGACCCAGCATCGTCGACGTCGTGCAGGACCGGATGGAGGGACTACCGGCGGGACTCACGCCCCTCAAGGCTCGCTGACAGAACCGCTCCGGTCCGGCCTCGCCGGGCCGCGAGTCCGGCCGATCAACCACAGCACGGCAGCGTTCATGGTTGACCAGCGCCTGGCCGCAGTCGGCTACGTCTGGGCCTTCGTCTCCCTTACCAGGTCACCAGATGCCAGGACGCATTACGACCACCGTCGAGAGTCCGGCGACCGCCACGTCGCCGCACAAGGGAACCTCTTCAACCGCTTCATGGGCATGTTGTTCCACTGCCTCCAGCACGGGCACATCTACGACGAAGCGATCGCCTTCCCACAGGCATGATGGCCAAGATCACCATTGAGATCGACGAGGAGCGCCTCGCCGAGGCCAAGCAACTCCTGCACACCGAGGATAACGCCGAGGTCGTGGCCAAGGCGGTGGATATTGCGGTCGGTGCGATCTACCAGCGTCGCGCCGCCCGACAGCGGCTGAGCGAGCTCGCGGGTGAGGGCGGCGCCTTCGGCGAGGCCCGCCCGGCGTGAGCACGTCCCACTACCTGATCGACACCAGCGCCTGCAACCGCCTGTTCCGCACCCCCGCCGTGGAACGACACTGGGCCACCATCCTGGACGAGGGCCGAGTGTCCGTGTGCGAGATCACCGAACTCGAACTGGTCCGCGCCACCGGCGGCCGCGACGAGCGGGCCGTACTGGAACGCTACCTCCACGACGCCTTCGGCTGGACCCCCGTACCCGACCGTGCACTCACCCGAGCCCGGCACGTGCAAGACCTCCTCGTCGCCACAAGCTGGCACCAGGGACCAGGAGCGGTCGACCTGATGACCGCCGCCACCGCAGAACTATGCGGACTGACCTTGCTGCACTACGACGCGGACTTCGAAACCATCGCCAAAGTGACCGGACAACCCCACCAGTAAATCGCCCCACGCGGCAGCGTCGACTGACAAGGACAACGGCCACCATGGACCACACCACACACCCGGCCAAACACACCGACGCGACACCGCCTGACAAAACCACCACCCACATCTGGGGGCATTCCTGAAAAAGGCCCGGCGCAGCCGAGGAATGAGCCAGCGGGCACTGGCCCGCGAACTGGGAGTCAGCCAGGCCCGGATCGCCCAGATCGAAAACGGAGCCAGCACCCCGCAGATCGACACCATGGCCGCCTACATCACCGCCCTCGGCGGCGAACTGACCCTGCGAGCCGACTTCCACGACCACGCCACCCAGACCACATGGCCCCAACCACACACCACAGAAAGCTGACACCCACACAGGCAGGCTTTCACGTGACGGTGGCACTCTCCACACTGACGGCCCTCGCACCCGTCGCCCCATTTGATCGACGATCCAGACAAGTCAGCCCTCGGCATACGACGACGCGACCTGTCCCACTCGGAAATACGATTCTGGGTCTGGCCCGCAGCTTCTCCGCGCAGGGTGGCGGCCTGCACGGCGCCTGGGATGATCTGCCGATGCCACTTTCAATCGTCACCGCGCCGGTCCGGAACCTGATCAAGGTGCCCGCTGCCATGCTGCGCTGCCGCGCGTGGCCAAGGAGGCGGAGGTCTTGGCGTTGCGGCACGAGAACGCGGTGCTACACCGCCAGGGTGCCAGTTCAGTAACGTGCCCGGGGCGACCAGCCGATGGCGGCGCAACGCGGATGGCAGGCGCCGTGCGCGAGCTGAGAGCACGGCACGATCGGCCCATGAGAGCTGCGGCCGCTCGATCTGCCGGCGACCCACAGCGACCTCATGACGAAGCGCGAGGATCTCGGCGTTGTTCGCGGCGGTCGATCGGCCCAGCAAAAGGAAGCAGCCCAGGAGTCGGCAGAAGATCAGGTAGAGCAGTCGCAGACCCACGATCAGTGATCACGCCCATACTTCGACGGCCCAAAGCCCCAGGTCAACCACCATACGGCAATAAAGACACCCTTCAGGAGAGCGAACGCCGGTGGATCACAGCGAGGCCCTCGTCGAGGTCGCCGGCGTAGGGGACGTAACCGTCGACGCCCTCCGAAGACCAGCCCCTGCCCGCCCTGCCCATAAAGCTGGCGGGGGCTGAGCCCGCGAGGCGGTCGGCAGCTACCGCCGGCGCGGGATGGTGGCCTGGACCTCCGCCAGGACGGTGCCGGTCGCCGTGTCGCGGTGCGCAGGGGCGTACAACGCCCGGTGGGCATCACCCGCTGTGAGCCGGCTCCCCGGCCCGCGGATCCGGGGTGGGTCGACAAGCTCTCGGTCACCGAGCGGGCCGCCTACAAGTCGGACGACAACAGCGGTACCACCGATCTCTGGCGGGGTTCTGCCGTCTTCACCTCTTCAGTGATCGGCTCGGGGTGTTAGGGCAGGAGGAGTACTTTGCCGGTCTGTTGGTGGCTTTCGAGGTAGGCGTGGGCTTCGGCGGTTTCTTCCAGGGGGTAGGCGCGGTCGATGATCGGGTTGATCTTTTTGTCTGCCAGCAGTTCCAGGCACAGTTGCTGGTCGCGCAGGGTGGCGCCGCGCACGCTGGCGATCCTCACCTGCTGGCCGATGAGGGCGAGTGCGTCCAGTTCGAGGCGGGATCCCTGGTCGGTCGGTGTGCCCAGGACGATGACGGTGCCGCCGAGCCGTGTGCAGGAAAGGGAGAGCTGGAAGAAGTCGTTGCCGCCGACGCAGTCCCAGACGGCGTCGGCGCCCAGGCCGCGGGTCAGCTCCCTGACCTGTGCGGGCAGTCGGGGATCGGTGGAGTGCACGATGTGGTCGTAGCCGAGCTTGCTGAGCGCTTCGTCGCGGTCCGGCTTGGTGGTGGTGCCGATGACGGTGGCTCCGCTCAGCTTGGCCAGTTGTGCGCAGGCGATCGCCATTCCGCCGCTGGCGCCGGTGATGACCACCGTGTCGCCGGGGCCGACGGGTGCTTGGCGCGCGCAGTTGAGGGGGGTGGTGTAGGTCCACATGGTGGCTGCGGCCGTCTGGAAGTCGACGTCGTCGGGGATGGGCAGGATGGCGTCCTGGCGGCGCACGACGTACTGGGCGTATCCGCCGAAGATCTGGTGTCCGGGGTAGGCGGTGTCCACGCACAGGTTTTCGAGTCCGCGTACGCACAGGGCGCAGTTACGGCACGGCGGGTGCGGGAGCTGCACCGCCCTGTCGCCGGGGCGCCACCGGGTGACGTTCTCGCCGGTGGCGACGATTTCACCGGCCGCGTCCCGGCCGAGCTGGAACGGCAGGGGCCACGGCGGCCGTCCCGGGAGAGGCTGCGGCAGGTTGCCCGCGCGGTAGCGGAGATCCCAGCTGTTGACGGCCGTGGCGTGGACGCGCATCAAGACGTCGTCGGGGCCGACCTCGGGAATCGGCGCCTCGACGTACTTGAGCACCTCGGGCCCGCCGTGTTCGAACAGGCGGACCGCCATCATGGTCTGTTCCACTTTCACGTTCCTTCAGATCGTTTACACGGTTCACCGCAGGCTCCACACAGCCGCCCGCACCACCCGCCCCGGCGACACCGTGTGCGAGCGGATCCCGGCCAGGCGGCTCACCAGGACCGGACCAGAAACGCAACAGGGACCGAGTCCGACGCACCCGACGCTCGGCACAGCCGACGCGACCACGTCGGCGGTCGGCAGTCGGCAGTCGGCAGTCGGCTGCGGAGCAAACCCGCGAGCGCGCCGCGAATCCGCCGCCGTCCCCGCACAGACCGTGCGCAGGTCGGCGGTTTCCTCATGCAGCGCGTACTCGCTGAGCATGCGTCGAGCCGGATCCCCGGGTCCGCGCGACGGAAGAGGGAGGAGTACACCGAGCGGGGCGGAAACGGACAGCGCGGTGTGAAACGCCGTAGCCAAGTGCCGCACAACATGGTGATCGAAGGCGGGACGAGGAAAGCTGCATGACCACCAGGCAACAGCCGCCTCATAAAACCCGTACCACTCGGCGTATGAAGCTTCCATGAAGCCGGGCTCTCCCCACTGGCGCTCCCTTCTCCCGACCGAGAAGCCGGTGGCGCCCTCACGGAGATCGTCGGGGCCGACCGATTCCGAGCCCGGGTGACGGAGAAGCTAGCGGGGAGCAAGGGCTGCAGCCAGCCGCTGTCGACTCCGCGGTCCGAACTGTTGACGCGGACAGCCATGCCTACGGCTGGACCTGGGCGGGGCCGGCGTGCGGCTCCTCGATCTCCGCGAGCCGCAGGACCTCGGAGCCGCCGAATTCCTCGTACAGGATGGTCTTCATGCCTGACACCTTCCGTCCTGTGCGTAGCGCCACCGTGGGGGATTTCGGACGACGCCTCCATCTTCGGCAGGCGCGGTGCCACTCCCCCTGTCCTTCGTAGGTTCTGGCGGCTGAAAGGACAGCGGGAGTGAGGGACGGGCCGGCGCCGCTGGTGGTCATGGCCCCGATCGCTGATGTGATCCGAGCGTCGCCGGCCGGGGTCCTGTGAGACACCGGCCGTGTCTCCGGAGTTGGCGAGGGCGCACTGAGCGCACTGCTCGGCGTTTCGCGACCGCGACGTGCTCGTCACAACCGCTGCGGGGCCGATGGGTCAGGGGGAGACCGGAGGCAGGTCGCCCCCGGGAACGTGATCCTGCGGTAGGTGCAAGGTGATCGTCGCTCCCTTGCCCAGGCCGGCGGATTCCGCGGTGATGTCTCCGCCGTGAGCTCGGGCGATGCCCCGGGCGATGGTCAGGCCGATGCCGCTGCCGCCGGCGGCAGCGGGTCGGCCGGGATGCTCAAGGCGTTCGAAGCGGTGGAAGATGCGCTCCCGCTCGTGTTCGGCGATGCCGATGCCGTCGTCCATGACGCGGACGATCACGTGGTGCGCGGGAGACGGTTCGGTGTGCACGGACAGTGCCACATGCCCGTGCCGATCGCACGCGGCCAGTGCGTTGCCGAGCAGGTTCACCAGGACCTGGGTGATCCGGTCCGGGTCGCAGAGAGCGGCGACGGGTGTGCCTGCGTCAACGACCAGGGTCACCATCTGGTCGTCGTACTGGGGGCGCAGTCGCTCGGCTGTGCTCCGAGCCAGCATGGCCACGTCGGTGGGCTTGCGGCGAAGATCGAAGGCGCCCTCCTCCGACCGGGACAGGCTGGAGAGGTCGCCGGCCAGGCGCTGCAGCCGGTCGAGGTCGTCGGCGAGGGAGGCGAACATCGCCTCATCGGGGGTGAAGATGCCGTCGGCGATGCCCTCTATCTGGCCGCGAAGGATGGTGATGGGGGTGCGCATCTCGTGGGCGACCTCGGAGATCAGCCGGGCGCGGCGGCGCTCGGTGTCGGCGAGGGCGGCCGCCAGCGTGTTGACGTCTTGGACCAGCGCTGCCAGGCCCGGCTCGCTGGGAAGTTCGAGGACGTCGTCGTAGTGTCCCTCGGCGAGCCGGCGCGTGGCGGCGCGCACCCTGTCGAGCGGACGCAGCAGAAACCGGGACAGGGCGACGGACGCCGGGAATGCCGCGGCCCCTCCGAACAAAAGGCCGACCTGCAGGACCACGTCGCCTTCGACGTCGGCAAAACCGAGCCACACCTCGATCAGCGCGCTGATCGCCGCCATGGCCGCCAGTGCCAGGAGGAGCACCATGACGTGCGAGAGCACCAGCCGGTTGCGGAGCGACAGACGCTCCTTGATTCGGCGCAGCCGCGCACGAGACCGGTGGTAGGTCGGAAAGCGGGAGGCAGGCATGGGTGGGTGTCCTTCCTGGCCGCTAGGCGGGGCGCCCGATGAACCGGTAGCCGATGGTGCGGACGGTTCCCACGAACCGGGGAGCACCCGCGTCGTCGCCCAGCGCGCGCCGCAGAGTGCGGATGTGCACGTCCACGACGCGCTCGTCGCCGAAGAAGTCATCGCCCCACACCTGGGCCAGCAGGCCGCGCCGGGTGAAGACCCGTCCGGGGACACGGGCCATCGCGAACAACAGATCGAAGTCGAGAGCGGACAGCTCCACCGTCCGGTCGGCATCGACCAGCACGGTCCGCGTCACGCGATCGACAGCCAGTCCGTCGAAGCGCAGCACGCCGTCCTCGTGGTCCGCCTCGGACCGGCTGTCGGTGCGCCGCAGGATGGCGCGCACCCGTAGTGCCAGTTCGCGGGGGCTGAACGGCTTGGTGACGTAGTCGTCACTGCCGGTGGTGAAGCCGATCAGCCGGTCGACCTCCTCGTCCCGGGCGGTGAGCATGATCACCGGAATCTGGCTCGCCTCCCGGATGCGGCGCAGAACCTGGAATCCGTCCAGGCCCGGAAGCATCACGTCGAGCACCACGAGGTCCGGCCGGTCGCGGGTGACCGCCTGCAGAGCGGACGGTCCGTCCGCGGCTTCGACGACGTCGAACCCGTCCGCCTCCAGGTAGCCGCGCACGGTCATGCGGATCTTGGGCTCGTCATCGACGACCAGAACGCGCTGCGTACTCATCGTGCTCGCTTTCCATCGCCGAGATAAGAAGAGGGGGGAGGAAGGCCGTCATGGCCGCGGGGGCACCGGCGGCATGGAGGCAGAGGGCCTCGAATGCCGCCAGCGTACGGTGTCTGTCGTGGTCGGCGACGCTCTGTAGGCCGGCCTCTGCCAACGAGCGCCGCGCCGCCGGGTCGCCGAGCAGCTGAGGGTCAGCAAGGGCGCCCACGGCACCGGGCAGGAAAAGGTAGCCGTTGCGGCCGGGGGAGGACGAGGTGTGGCAGCGCCGTCGCGACGGCCGCGACGAAGGCTTGCCCGCGGCCATGGCCTTCAAGGTGACCAGGCTCTGCGGCTCCGCGGTGCCGGCATTCAGAAGACGTCGCAGCGGACACAGAAGTACAGGACCTCTTGGTCGGTTGCGAGGCCGTGGAGGGTGACGCGGTCCCGGCTGCCGAACTCGTCCGCCAGATGCTCCAAGGCGTGCTGGGGCAGGACCGCCACTGTGTGCAGCAGTTCGTAGGCGTTCTTCTCCCCGTCGAGTCGGCCCACCAACAGGACGCAGGCGCGGGTCTTGTCATGGTTCCTGGCCGTCTTCGAGAAGCGTTCCAGGTCAAGTCCGCAGGAGGACGGCGCGGACTGGGGAAGCCAGCCCGTTGTGTGCAGCAGTTGGACCGCCCTTGGGGGGCGCGGTGACCCCGCGGGCGCGGCGGGCCACGTGCCCCAGGTCCCGCCAGTCCAACCGGGAAGCCGCGCCCGCGAGTCGGGCCGAAAGCCGGGTGTAGCCCAGGAAATTCTCCGGCATGAAGTGGTTCGTGGCCGCCACCGGTGTCCCTCGTCGGCGCGGGGCGGCCGCCAGGCTCCGGCAGACGGCGAAGTGGGACGGGATGTGCACGACGTCGGAGCCGATCTCCTCCAGCAGACGCGGAAGGCGGGATGGAACGAGGTGCGGTGGGCGGCCAGCCGGTGCACCGTGATCCCCTTCTCCACGCTGGTCCCGGCACCGGCCTCCGCCGCCGGGCAGATCAGGCACCGGCTTCCCCGTCCTGCGTGCCGCGTTCGCCCGGCCAGGCGACGTCGATCTCCGTCGCTGGCCTCCCCCGTCGGCCGGCGCCGGCCTTTGCACAGAGCCCCGTCTGCGCCCCTCGGCGGGGCAGCGGGCGGCGGGCCGGGCCGGGCCGGTGTACGGTCGCGGTTCAGCGAGAGCCGGAGCGGCGTATACGCGCTCGCAGCTTCGGGAACTGCTCGAGGGCGTTGGTCCGCTCGAGAGCGATCCGCTCGCGACGGCTGTAGACCTCGTCGACGGTCGGTTCGGGGTCGCCTGCCTTGAGAAGCGGCAGGCTGCCCTTGAGGAAGGGCATCGTCTCGGCGTTGTCGGCCGCGTAGAGGTGGCGGGTCGCCGGCCAGTCGCTGCCGAACATGATGTGGTCGGCGGGCACCAGCGACGACAGCGGCTGCAACTGCGCGGCGGTGAACGCCTGTGCGTCGTCGAAGTACATCCGCGAGAGGTACGTGAGGGGGCCTTCCGGCAGCACCTCGTTGAACGGCGGGAAGGCCGAGTGCCGGGTTGCGAGCCGGTAGGCCAGGAACGGCAGTGCCCCGCCGCTGTGCGTGAAGTGCCAGCGGATGTTCGGGTAGTCCCGCAGGACACCGTTGTAGATCAGGCTCGTCATCGCACGGGTCGCATCGAACGTGTACTCGAAGACGTTGTTCCCGGCTGGGATGTCGGGACCAAAGCAGAGCTTTGGGGCCGGGTTCACCTCCGGACCCGTCGGGTGGACGTAGACGTAGGCACCGCGGTCATTGAGGATCTCGTACAGAGGCGCGAAGGAAGGATCCCCCAGGTAGGTGCCTTTGTAGTTGGTGAGCAGGCAGATGCCGTCGAGGTCCAGTTCGCCGAGCGCGCGGTCCACCTCGGCCACCGAGCCCTCGATGTCGGGCATCGGGGTGACCGCGAAGATCCCGAAGCGGTCACCACGGGTCTGCACGAGTTCGCGGGCGTAGTCGTTGACCGCGCGGGCGGTGGCGCGCCGGTCGTCGACCGGGCCGACGGTGACCTGGAGGTCGCCGAACGACAGGACGCTGGCCTGGATTCGGTACTGGTCCATGAAGGCCAGGTGCCGATCGACCGACCACGGACCGTACGCCCCGGTAATGGCGCCGAGGAGGCCGTAGCGCTTCAGGTAGTCGTTGTACACGTCGGGGGAGTAGTGCGCGTGGGTATCAATACGCCAATTACCCTTCGGCAGCCCCGGCCCGGACGCTGCCGCCTCCGGACTGGCCATGGCAGCAGGCACCGTGGCCGCAGCCGTCGTGACAAGCGCCGCGGCCGATGCCCCTTCGATCATCCTTCGGCGCGAGATGTTCCGTCGCAGGTTCAATTCAGTTCCCCTCTTCATTCTGCGTGCGAGTCAGGTCGTATGTGCGTGCGTCACGGCGCCGTCGTCAGGCCGGCAGGGCCTGCGCAGGAGGGCGATGGTCCCCTCGGTAGTGGAGACCGCTCTCTCCACGGGCGCGCGTGCGCGCGGTCCAGGCCGATCGGGGAGCGCAAGCGGCCAAGTCGCCCCTCGGGCCGGGCCGGTTGCCGCCAACAGGTCGATCCGGCGCTCAGGCGTGGGAACCCCATGGCGCCGACGTAGCCGCGTCGGCCGGCGGTCGGCTGGGGAGCGGACCCGCGGGCAACGCCGCCGACCCCGCCGCCGCTGCCCCCACCAAGGTGAACAGGCCGGCGGTTTCTTCATGCAGCGTGTCATCGCCGACCTCGTGCCCAGCGGGGTCCACGTGCCTGGCCGACCCCAGACCAAGGAACGCGCCGATCACGACGGAACCGGACAGCGCGGTGCCAACCGCCGTAGTCAGGTGCCGCACAGCAGGGTGATCAACGTTGTCCGCCGGCGGGACGAGGAGTACGTGCATGACCGCCAGACAACAGCCGCCTCATAAAGCACGTACCACTCAGCACATGAAGCCTCCATGAAGCCAATCGCCGGAGTGGCGCCCATGCCTTCGAGAGCTTCGTACCGGTGCAGGGCCTCGCTCAGGTCGGTGGTCGATCACACCGGCTCGGCCAACCAAGGGTCGGCGAGCACGTCCGGGAGTACCTGACGGCGCTCCACATGTGGACGCGGGCAGTTGGCCGGAGGCCATGCCGGGTGTGCAGTAGCGCTCGGCAGCGGGGCGGGCGAGGCTCACTCGGCGGGGGGCGATGACGGGTTGACACGAGTCCGGTTTCGCTGCCTGAACGCGGTTGTTCCCCTCTGTCAGGAGCTTTCGGTGACTATTACCGGGAGTCCTGCGGTGTGTCGGCAGGCTGCAGCGTGGTGAGCCATTGGGCCACGACGGCGTCGATGAAGGCGTCGGTGACCTGGCCGCGGTCGAGGAAGAGCCGGGCGAGGACGGGCCCGTACAGCAGGGTGAACTCGTCGTCGCTGATCTGGATGCCCGAAGGCTCCAGGAGCCTGTTGAAGCCGACGTAGCGGTCTTCGCCGATGCGGACGAGCGCCCGCGCACTGTCGGGGTCGTGGTCGGCCTGGGCGGTGACGGCCAGCGCCGCGGCTCGCACGGCCGGCACGCTTACGCCGGCCCGCAGGCTTTTCAGCCAGGCGGTGGCCACGGCGCCCACGTCGCTGCCCGGTTCCGGGTAGGTGCCGAGGTCGGGGCCTTCCAGGACGAGGTCGAAGAGCAGCGCGGATCGGGTGGGCCAGTGCCGGTAGAGGGTCTGACGGGTGACCTCTGCCCGCTCGGCCAGCAGGGCATAGGTCAGCCCGGCCGGTCCGACCTGAGGCAGCAGTTCTCGCGCGACGGCCAGCACGCGGTTGCGGGTGCGCTGCACCCGCGGGTTGCCCGGGGTCGGCTGACGGCGGTGGAGGGGTTGCTTCATGCCGCCCACCCTACCGGTACATCATACGGCGCGTGTGATTGATGCCACAGGCGCTAATCATACGCCTCGTGTGATAGACCTAGGAGGGTAATCACACGCACTGGATGATTCTCGCGTGTCGGCGCATTCGAAAGGCAGACAGTCATGTCACCTCACAACCTGCTCACACCCACGTTCGCCCGCACTCGCCTCGGCTCCGGCCCCGGCCTGCTCCTCGCCCACGGCGCCGGCAGCAGCCTGGCCGGCACCTACGGCCCCGTCCTGGAAGCCCTCGCCGCCCGCCACACCGTCGTCGGCATCGACTACCCCGGCAGTGGCGACACCCCCCGCTCCACCACCCCGCTGTCCGTCGACGACCTCGCCGACCAGCTCATCGCCGCAGCCGACGCAGAGAGCCTCGACCGCTTCGCAGTGTCCGGCTTCTCCCTCGGCGGCCCGGTCGCCATCCGAGCCGCCGCCCGCCACCCCGAACGCGTCACCGCACTCGTCCTGACCGCCGCCTTCCCGCACCGAGACAACCGGCTCGCTCTCGCCACTTCGGTCTGGAGCAAGATCGCCGCGTCCGGTGACCGAGAGCTGCTCGCCGAATTCCTGCTCATGATGGCCCTCGGCGCCCAGGCGCTGGAGTCGATGCCGGCCGAGCAGCTGCGGCAGACCCTCGGCTACACGGCTGCCACCGCGGCCGACGGCAGCTCCGAGCAGACCGACCTCGTCGGCCAGGTCGATGTCCGGGACGACCTCGCCGGCATCAAGGTCCCCACCTTGGTCGTCTCGACCACCGACGACCGGCTCACCTCCACCGCACTGCACCGCCAGCTCGCCGAGACCATCCCCGACGCCCAACTCGCGGAAATCGCGACCGGCCACCTGCCGATGCTGGAGCGGACCGACGAGTGGCTGCAGCTCATCACCGACTTCCTCGACGAGCACCACGCCTGAACGCACACCACGAGCGGGGCCACGCGGCGAACACCGGCGTAGCCCCTCACCCGGACCGCCCATCGATCACGACTCACCAACAGCCAACTGGGCCGCCTCCCGGTCCCGGATCACCTGCATCTCTGTGGGTTCGTAGACCCACTTCCCCCTCGATTTCTTGGAGAAATCATGCTCACGTTCGGCCACCTCGACGAGTCCACCCACTTCCACGACCAGCAGAAGGAGAAGGCGGGGCCGATCACCATCATCAACACCTTTGTCGCCCCGGAAGGTAAGGAGGACGAGGTGGTGGCCGCCTGGACGGACGACGCGGAGTACATGAAGAAGTCGGGGAGCCTCCTCTCGGTGCAGCTGTACCGGGGCATCGGCGGCAGCCGGCTTTTCACCAACGTCGCAGTCTGGAAATCCACCGAGCACCTCCGTGCAGCACTCGGCACGCCGGAGTTCGCCTCGCACCTGGGGCGCTACCCTGCCGGCACCCTCGCGTACCCGCACCTGTACCAGAAGTTCGCTGTCGAGGGCGTCTGCGAAGGGGAATGACGACCGCTACGCGATTCCGGGCTGCCGTTCGCCACGCACACGACGTGTGGCGACGTGCAGTCCTTGGTCAGCCGCCGGCTCGTGCCGATGACGCCGATCTGTTTCCTCTGACCGACCGGCCGGTTGCTCGAAGTGCTCGGCCTGTTCCGCGCAGAGGAAACTCAGCGGCAGGACGTACGCGAGGACGCATATTGCTGGTCACCAGGAGAGGGCACCTCCCGTTGTTGGTGCGACGGTCGGGACGGGTCGACGGTGATGGCGGTACCTGGAGCTGTTTCCCCAGGTACCGCCAGAAGGCCGGCAAAGCCGTTTGACTCCCTCCGGGGAAGCGGGAGCGTCACCGCAACGTCATCGGCCCGCCCTCCGCGGCGGGGAGCGCCGTCACACCGCCTCGACGGAGTCTGCCTTGCCACGGACGACATCCCGTAGACGCTTCTTGTCGATCTTGCCGACCTTCGTCAGCGGCAACTCGTCCACGACCAGCAGGTCCTCGGGGAGTTTGTAGCGGGCCACCTGCATCGCGGTGAGGGCGGCGCGGACCGATTCGAGGGTCAGGTGGGTCCCCGATTCGACGACCACGACCGCGCACACCCGCTCCCCCAGGTCCGGATCGGGCTTCGCGACGGCGGCGACATGGGCGACACCGGACAGGCGGTAGATGAGGTTCTCGACCTCCTCGGCGGAGATCTTCTCGCCGCCCCGGTTGATGAGGTCCTTGTCGCGCCCCTCGACGACGAGGTTGCCCGACGGGTGCAGCCGGACGACGTCGCCGGTGCGGTACCAGCCGTCGGGGGTGAACGCGCGGGCGTTGTGCTCGGCGGCCCGGTAGTAGCCGCGTGGGGTGTATGGGCCGCGGGTGAGCAGGGCGCCCATCTCGCCGGGCGGGACCGGGTTGTCGGAGGCGTCGACGACGAGGATCTCGTCGTCGGGGCACATGGGGCGCCCCTGGGTTTCGATCTTGATGTCGTCGGGGTCGTCCAGACGCGTGTAGTTCAGCAGTCCCTCTGCCATGCCGAACACCTGCTGGAGCGTGCCTCCGAGCACCGGTTCGGCGCGGCGGGCCACCTCCGGGGCCAGGCGGGCGCCGCCCACCTGCAACAGCCGTAGTGCCGGCGGGGCGGGGTGACGGCCGGAGGCCACGGCCTCGATCCAGCGCTGGACGACGGCCGGCACGGCCGCGGTGGCGGTCACGCCCTCGGCGGACATCAGCGGCAGCACCTTGTCGGGGTCCGGGGTGCGGGCCAGGACCACGCGGCCACCGTTCATGAGGGCGCCCAGGATCCCGGGGCAGGCCAGGGGGAAGTTGTGTCCGGCGGGCAGTGCCACCAGGTAGACGGTGTCGGAGTCGAGGCCGCAGACCTCGGCGCTGCGCCGCGCGTTGTACTCGTAGTCGTCATGGGTGCGGGTGATGAGCTTCGGCAGTCCGGTCGTGCCGCCGGAGAGCAGGAAGACGGCGATGTCGCCACTGTCCGGGGCGATCCGGTCGAGCCGGGCCCGTGCGGCGATCGGGTCGTCGGCCGGGTCGGCCAGCGCGCGCAGATCCGTGGCATCGGGGCCGACCGTGCCGCCCGCGACGAGCAGTTTTCGGACGCTCGGCGTGGCTTCGGCGACCTCCCGCCCCAGAGCCTCGTGGTCGAAGTCGCCCAGCCCGTCCGGTACGGCGATCGACGTGACCTCTGCATGGGCGGCCAGGTAGCGCAGTTCATGACCGCGGTGTGCGGGCAGCGCCATCACAGGGACAATTCCGGCCCGCAGACAGGCCAGGGTGAGCGTGACGAACTCCCAGCCGTTGGGCAGCTGGACGAGCATCGCGTCACCGGGGTTGAGGCCGGAGTCCAGCAGTCGGCATGCCAATCCGTCCGCCTTGTCGATGAGTTGACGGTAGGTCAGACGTGTGTGTCCGTCGACGACGGCCAACGCGTCGCCGTAGGTCTCGGCCCATTCGTGGAGGTACGACCCCAGCGGCCTGCCACGCCAGTACCCGGCCTCGCGGTAGCGGTCGGCCGCTTCCTTGGGCCAGGGGACGAATCCCTCACGCATCGTCGGATCCTCCTTGATCCCGGGAGTCACGCAACAGCAGTACGGCGTCGAGCGCGACGACGTCGCCGTCGGGCAGGACGCGCAGGGGGTTGATCTCGCACTCGGCCACGGCGTTTTCGGTGGCGAGGGAGGCGAGGGCGAGCAGCACGTGGGTGAGTCGCGCGCGGTCGACCGGGATGGCGCCGCGCGCGCCGAGGAACATCTGGCGGGTGGCGAGCTCGTCGAGCATCGCGTGGGCCTCGTGCGGGGACAGGGGCGCGAGGCGCAGGGAGACGTCGCCGAGGATTTCGGCGGCCGTTCCCCCGGCGCCCAGAGCCAGCACGGGGCCGAAGACCGGGTCGCGGCGTACGCCGACGATGAGTTCGGGTCCCACGGGGGCCATCTGTTCGACCAGCAGCGCGGGGCTTGCGGGCATGCGGGCGAGGGCGTCGTCGACCTCCTCGTGCGTGCGGATGCCGACCTGGACCCCGCCGACTTCCGTCTTGTGCAGGACCTCCGCGTCGAGGATCTTCACGACGACCGGTCCGCCGAGCTCGTCGAGAGCCGTGTGCGCCGCGGCGGGGTCGGCGCACACGCGGCGTACGGGCGTAGGGATGCCAAGGTCCGCGAGGACGCCCTTGGCGGTGTGCTCGTCGACGGGGCCGGACACGGGCAGTACGGGTGCACCCGGCGCGGTGAGCTCGGCGGCCTTCAGGCGGGCGCGGGCCGCCGCGTCCTCGACGAGCGCGCGGACCATGACCGATCCGGAGGCCGGTGTGGCCGCGCAGGGGATGCCTGCTTCGCCAAGTTCGCGGCGGCTCTGCCGGGCCTGCTCCACGGGGCCGCCGACGACGGCGACGAGCGGGGTGGCCGTGCGGGCGGCGGCCAACGCGGCCGCGATGTCCACGGCGGTGGGTTCCAACAGCCCGTACACGGCGGTGACGTCGATGCCGGGGTCCTCCGAGACCCGCTCCACCACCTGGGTGAGCACGGGCGACGGGCGGCCGGTGTCTACGGGGTTGTTCAAGTAGGTGAGGGCCGGGAGCAGCTCGCGCAGCTCCTTCACCGTCCGTTCGACCAGCGGCGGAACCTGGATGCCGTGGGAGCGCAGGTCGTCGGTGAGCAGCAGTCCGGGTCCGGCCTGTGCGGTGACCAGGCCGATGCCCGGGCGTGCGTTGGCGGGGAGCCGTATGCGGCTGAGGGCGGTGACGGCGTCGACGAGGTCGCGTTCGTCGTCGACGAGGACGGCTCCGGCCTGACGCAGAGCTGTCCTGGTCACGCGCCAAGAGGTGGCCAAAGCGCCGGTGTGGGAGCGGGCGAAGTCGCCGATGTCGCTGCGGCCCACGACCAGGGCCACGACCGGGACACGACCGGTCAGGCGTCGTACCGCCTCGGTGAGACGGCGGCCTTCCGCGGCGGTCTCCACGTGCAGGGCGACGGCCCGTACGGCGTCGTCCTCGGCAAGGTGGCCCAGGACGTCGGCCTGGGTGACGTCCAGGCTGTTGCCCAGCCCCACCCCGAGGCGCAGGCCGACGCCGGCCTCGGCCAGAGCGAAGGCCAGCGCGTGGTTCACGCCCCCGCTTGCCGCCACGACCGCCACCGGACCCGGCTCCAGGTCGGCCACGCCCGGAACGAAACTGGCCGTCAGCCGTCGATGGGGGGCGAGGAAGCCCGAGGTGTTCGGCCCGAGGACACGGATGCCGGTGTCCCTCACCACCTCGGCCAACGCCTGCTGGTACAGCGCACCGTCACCCCCGGCTTCTGCGAACCCGCCGGCGCAGACGAGTGCGGCGCGGGCACCGACGGCTGCCGCCTCGCGCAGGGCGTCGGCGGTCACGGCGGCCGGAATGCAGGAGACGATCAGGTCCGGCGTGACGCCGTGGGCTTTGGCGGCCTCGCCGACGGTGGGGAAGAAGCCCCGATCCTGGTGCGGGCGGCCGGAGTTGACTTTCATCACCGGCCCCGGGAAGTAGGCCAGGGAGTCGGTCATAGCCGCGCCGAGCTTCCCGGGCGTGGCCGATGCGCCGAGCACGGCGATGGCGCGGGGCGCCAACAGTGCGTCCAAGGCAGTCATTTGATGTCTCCGATGAGGTCGGCCCGCCCGGACAGCAGGAGCGTGGTCGCGGTGTCGTCGTCGTACGCGCCGATGACCGCGGCGGGCAGGCCGCGCGCGAGCCGGGCTTCCTCCGCGATGAGCACACGGGTCAGCGCCGTACCACCGCGAACGCCAATGAGCGGGGCGCCCGCCTCTGCTGCCTCGCGCACCTGGTCGAGGGCGAGCGGCAACCCCTCCTCCGTGTCCGGGGCGTCGATCCACACGCCCGCGCGCGACGACTCACCGCTGAAGGGGAGCATCGAGATGTCGGTGCCGTCCGTCCCGGTCAGGAGGTCGTCGCCGACCGTCACCCGGCGTGAGGGAAGCCGGAACGGCCCGCCGCGGAAAGGTGTCTCCAAGGGCAGCGCTTGATGACGGTCCCGCCACCATGCGTCGACGCGGTCCACGTACGCCGCGTCGCGCACGGCGAGTTTGCCGCGCGGGATGCTGCGGCTGAGGAAGTGGAAGGCGAACTGCGTCGGATCGTCGAGCGTACGGACGTAGCGGCCGAAGTGCTCCCACCAGGACAGGCTGGGCCGCGCCGAGTTCTGGATCCTTTCGACCTTGGGGCGGCGGCGCTCCTCGTACAGGTCGAGTGCTTCCGGCACGCTGTGCGGCGCCTGTCTCAGGGCCTCCGCCAGCGCCACCGCGTCCTCCATGGCCATTTTGGTGCCGGACCCGACAGAGAAGTGCGCGGTGTGCGCCGCGTCGCCCAGCAGCACCCACTTCCCGCGCCGCCACGAACTGGCCCTGTGCGTGGCGAAGTTGGCCCAGCGGGAGTTGTTGCCGACCAGAGGGTGCCCCTCGATCTGCTCGCGGAACAGGTCTTCCAGGTAGCTCTTGGTCTTCTCGTCGCTCGGTCCCGGCGGGGCCGACGGATCGAAGGCGTCGAGACCTGCCCTGGCCCAGGAGTCCGCGCCGGTCTCGACGATGAAGGTGCTCAGCGAGTCACTGATGGGGTAGGCGTGGGCGGCGAAGACACCATGCCTGCCGTCCTGGTGAACGAAGGTGAGACCGTCGAACATGTGCGAGGTGCCGAACCAGATGAACTTCGCGCTCGCCACCTCGGCGGTCGGTCCGAAGTCGTCGGCGAACAGGGTGCGGAAGCGGCTGTTGGCGCCGTCGCACACCACGACCAGGTCGAAGTCGTCCAGCTCGGCGGGATCGCGGACCTCGTGCTGGAAGCGCATGTGCACGCCCTCGGCGCGGGCTCGGTCCTGCAGCAGGCTAAGCAGCGTCTTGCGTACGACTGCCGCCATGCCCATGCCGCCCACGCGCTCCCGGGCGCCGTGCACACGGACCTCGATGTCGTCCCAGTGCCTGCCGTGCTTGTCCAGCGCCTCGCTGAGGACGGGGTCGGCGGCGTCGATCGCGTCGAGTGTGGCGTCGGAGAAGACCACGCCGAAGCCGAACGTGTCGTCGGGGCGGTTGCGTTCGAAGACCACGACCTCGGCGCCGGGCCGGCTCCGCTTCAGCAGCGTGGCGAAGAACAGTCCTCCGGGACCTGCGCCGATGCAGGCAACTTTCATCATCTTTCCTTCGCGCTCACAGCCACGCGGGCAGCTTCGGCAGGGCTCCCCCGCCGGCGGGATACAGGGGGCCGGGCACGGGGCGCCCGGTCGCGTAGGCGGCCAGGCTGGGCAGGTCACCGCTCACCACGACCGGCTCCGCGCTGCCGGGCGGGCCCAGGAGCCAGGTGCGGTCAGCGTCCTCGGCCCGCAGCTCGACGAGGGGACAGTCCGGGCGGGCCCGGAAGGCGGCAGTCACGTCGTCGAGGAGCGCGTCGCACACCTCGCGCGGGACGTCGTCGAAAGTGGTGTCGATGTTGAGGTCGACGGCGTGGACCCACACCTCGCGCACCCGCATCCAGGGCACCTGAGAGGCGGGCACCTCACGCCCTCGCGCCGTGCGCACGGTCGCCGCCCAGCACTCGTCGGGCAGCGCGGCGAGTTCCTCGGCGAGACGGCTGTCGGCCGCGAGCAGCTCCGCACGCAGCTCTTCGGCCGGCTGCCGGGCGCACTCCTCGATCTCGCGCGCACGCTGGTCGCCACTTGCGTACATGGGCGTCTCCACACCCGTACGTGCCCAGGTCAGCAGGTTGACGAGCGCGTCGGCGTTGCGGGCGACATGGGCGATGACGTGGGCCCTGCTCCAGCCCGGCAGGTACGAGGGCCTGGTGAATCCCGGGTCGGTCAGCCAGTGCACGGCGGCTTCGAAGGCCGCCGTGCCCTTGGCCGCCCGCTCCAGCATCGCGGCCGGGCGTGCGCTCACCGCGTCTCCCGGCGGCAGGTGTTGCGGGTCTCGCCGATTCCCTCGATCCGGGTGACGAGGCGCGTACCGTCCTGCAGATAGCGGGCGGGCTTGCGAGCGTGGCCCACCCCGCCCGGAGTACCGGTGGCGATCACGTCGCCGGGCACCAGGGTGACGATTTCGGACAGGTAGGCGACCAGCGTGGCCGGGTCGAAGACGAGGTCACCGGTGTCGGCCTTCTGGACCGTGTCGCCGTCCACCTTGCAGGTCAGGCTCAGCCCCTGAGCGGACACCGCGGGGTCGTCGACGGTCACCAGCCACGGCCCGATGGGGGTGGTGGCCTCGAAGGTCTTGCCCTGGTCCCACTGGGTGGTGCGGTACTGCCAGTCGCGGGCGGTGACATCGTTGAGCACGGTGTACCCGGCGATCGCGGCCCGCGCCTGCTCCGTGTCGGCGTGCCGGACCTCGGCACCGATGACGACGCCGAGCTCGGCCTCCCAGTCCATCTGCGTGGAGGAGGCGGGCAGGGTCACATCGTCGTACGCACCGACCAGCGCCCGCGCGAACTTGGAGAACAGCGTGGGGTGCGAGGGGAGTTCGCGGCCCATCTCCAGAATGTGGGTGCGGTAGTTGAGGCCGACGCACACGACCTTCTCCGGCGCGACGACCACGGGGGCGTAGTCCAGGGCGTCTTCGTACGTCTCACCGTCCGCGTCCGCGGCACGCGTCGCCCAGTCGCTGTGGCGCAGGAAGGCCACCAGGTCGCTCTCGCCGAGGTCTACTGCCTTCTCGTTGTCGACGCGGACGGCGCGCGTGGTGCCGTTGACCCGGATGGTGGCGAGCTTCACTTGTGTTCTCCTCGGGAAGTACGGGCGAGGCCGAGGGCCTCGTAGACGGGCTCGTCGCTGAAACGGAACAGGTCGACCTGGGTGCGGGCGGACAGCGAGACTTCGCACCAGGACGGGACGACGAACAGATCGCCCCCGGCAATCTCGAAGACCTTGTCGCCGACGTGGGCGACCGCCTCGCCCTCGAACACCTGCCAGACCGCCGAGCCGACCGAGCGCACCGGGACGGTCCGCGTGCCGGCCCGCAGCCGGCGCATCTCGGTGCGCATCGTGACCAGGGCGTCCTTGCCGGTGGTGGGATTGGAGAAGCGGACTCCGGCGTGGCCCGGCTCGATCACACCAGGCACTCCTTCGCTCTCCAGCTCCAGCTGAGCGGACAGGGCGGCGTCGGTGTGTTCCCACCGGTAAGCGGCCAACGGGGAGTTGGGACGATCCGGCTGGCTGATCGGTCGCAGCCCCGGATGGCCCCACAGCCGCTCGCCGCGAGAGCGCTCGGGGGTGTCCCGGGTCGAGAGCTCGTCGGGGCCGAACTCGAAGAAACCGGCGTCCAGTTGGGAGACGAGCGGGATGTCGAGGCCGTCGAGCCAGGCCATCGGCTCATCGGTGACGTTCTGGTGCTCGTGGAAGGCCCAGCTCGGCGTGAGCAGCAGGTCACCCCGCCGCATCGCCACCGCGTCCCCGTCGACGTTGGTCCACACGCCCTCGCCTTCGACCACGAACCGGAAGGCTCCCTGGCTGTGCCGGTGCGAGGGGGCGACCTCACGCGGCCCCAGGTACTGGATCGCGGTCCACAGGGTCGGAGTGGCGTAAGGAAGGCCCGGAAGTCCGGGGTTCGACAGGGCCATGGCGCGGCGCTCGCCACCACGCCCCACCGGCACCAGCTCTCCGGAGCGCTGTGCGATGGGCAGCAGCTCCGCCCATCGCCAAAGGTGCGGGACGGCGGCAGGCTTGGGCGACATCGGCATGAGGTCGCCCACTTGGGTCCACAGCGGTATCAGGCCCGCGTCCTCGAAGTCTGTGTACAGCTCGTCGAGCAGCTTCTGCTCGATCTGTTCGCTGGTGGTATCGGTCACGGAAACCTCCACGTCGTGTGTTCGGCGACCGCCAGAAGCGCGCGATTCGGCGCTGGCTATGAAGCTACGCTCAGGTTTCCCCTGAGGGGAATTCTTGCCTGGTAGAATTCTGCTATGGAGAATTCCGTGGGCCTCGCGTCCGGCCCTTCGTATCCGGTGAGCGCCGCCGGCAATGCCTTGCGCGTCGTCCGGCTGCTGCACGAACTCGACGAGCTTCGGGTGATGGACGTCGCCGACCGGCTCGGTGTCGCGCGCTCGACCGCGCACCGGATCCTCGCGATGCTCGTCTTCGAGGAATTCGCGGTCCAGGACCGCCACAAGGTGTACCGGCCAGGACCGGCCCTACAGGCGATCCGGGGAAGCCAGGCGTCCCCGCCCCCCGATCTGATCACCATCGCCCACCCCCACCTGCGACGACTGGCGGACGCCGTCCGTGAGACGACCCACCTGATGGTGCTAGAGGGCAACGGAGCCCGCTTCCTGGACGGAGTGGAGGGCCCGCAGGCTCTGCGCGTGAGCTACCGCACCGGGACACTCCTTCCCGCCCACGTGGCCTCGGGCGGCAAGGCCCTGCTTGCAGCACTGCCGGCGGACCGGCTCCGGGCTCTCTACCCCAACGGGCTCCCCGGGGGCCGGGCGAAGGCTTCCGAGGACGTCGAGCGCCTCATGAATGAGCTGGTGTCAGTGCACCGTCACGGCTACGCCGTCAACCTCCAGGAGAGCGAGCGCGGAGTGCACGCCGTAGGCGCATGCATCCGCGATCGCACGGGCACGGCCGTAGCCGCGGTAGCCGTTGCTGCTCCATCCGTACGCTGCACCCGCGCGCGGCTAACAGAACTGTCCCGACCTCTGCTCGCCACCGTGCAGGACATCGGTCAGGGACTGTGACGGACAGCGGCGTGCGACACCGTGACCACCCGGCGTCGCACGCCGTACCGGCCTTGAGGACCCTCACAGGGCCTCCCGGACCCGGTTGTTCACTGGGCTCGTCCCGTGGCTTCGGCGGAGGGGGCCCAGCGGGGGATCTCGCCTGTGCCGGAGGGCAGCCGGATGCTCTTCGTGTAGGCGTACTCGTGCAGGGTCTCCACCGTGAGTTCGCGACCGTATCCGCTCGCACCGACGCCGCCGAAGGGCATCCCGGTGAAGGCGCGGTTGTAGTTGTTCACCAGGACGGCCCCGGCCCGCACTGCCCGGCTCACCCGCAGGGCGCGTTCCCAATCCCGCGTGAACACGCCGGCGAGCAGACCGAAGTCGGTGCCGTTGGCGATGCTGATCGCCTCCTCCTCGTCGTGGAAGGGGATCAAAGTCACGACCGGTCCGAAGATTTCCTCCTTCGCGATGCGCATGTTCCTGTGCACGCCGGTGAACAAGGTCGGCGGAACGTAGTAGCCGTCGGCCAGCGCCGGGTCGTCCGGCAGCGCTGCCTGGGCGGCGATCGTGGCGCCCTCCTTCACACCGATGTCGATGTAGTCCAGCACCCTCTTCTGCTGGGCGGCCGTCACCATGGGACCGATGTGAGTGTCCGGGGCGGCGCCGTTGCCAACACGCAGTCCTCGTACCGCTTCGGCGTAGCGGCGCGCGAACTCGTCATGGACGTCGGCCTGTACGAGAACGCGGGACGCCGCTGTACACGCCTCACCCTGGTTGAAGAAGCCGCCCTCGACCGCCCACGTCAGGGCGGAGTCGAGATCCGCGTCGTCGAAGACGATGAACGGGTTCTTGCCGCCGAGTTCCATCAGGGTCGGGGTCAGATGGTCGGCCGCGGTCTTGATGACCGTGGCACCGGTGACGGGTGAGCCGGTGAACGAAATCTTGCCGACCAGATCGTGTCCGGCCAGCCGCGCGCCGATCCTGCCGGTGCCGGGGAGGATGTGTACGACGTCGTCGGGCAGGACCGACTGGACGATCTGCACGACACGCATGGCCGACAGAGGGGCCTGCTCCGGCGGCTTGAGCACCACCGCGTTACCGACGGCCAGCGCCGGAGCGAGCTTGCTCGCGGTGTGAACAGGCGGCCAGTTGAAGGGCACGATAGCGGCGATGACGCCGTAGGGTTCGAGCAGCGAGAGGTCCAGCATGTTCCCCGCGTCGCGGAGCTGGTTCGGCATTGCCTCGCACAGACTCGCGAACATCTCGAAGATCCCGATCGCCGCTTCCACATCGAAGAAGCGCGCTTGGGACCGGGGCTTGCCCATGTCGCTGGTTTCCAGGGCCGCTATCTCGTCGGCGTTCTCGCGCAGCGCCTGAGCGATCTTCCTCAGCCAGCTGCCACGCTCGCGGGGCGTGCGGGCCTTCCATGCGAAGTGCGCTTCGTGGGCCGCCTGTACGGCCAGGTCGACTTCCTTGTCGCCGGCACCGTGGACGACGGCCAACGGCGCACCAGTGGCCGGGTTCTCGAGGGTGAATTGATCAGCGAGGTCCTCGGACGACCACCGGGTACGGATAACACCTGCCGGATCGGATGATGCCGCCACGTCATGCTCCGTTCGGATCTGCCTCGGGCGGATGCTTCGTATGCGAAGGTCATAAACAGGAATGAGGGTTCGTCAGGGCTTGAGCACGATCTTGCCCCTCGTGTGCCGACGTTCCAGTTCTCGGAAGGCTTCGCGGACTTCGTCGAGCCGGTAGACATGGGCGATGGGGATCTCCAGATCACCGTCGGCGATCAGCGTGGAGAGTTCCCGCAGGACATCGGCGCTTGCCGCCGCCGCGCTGCCCTCCGCCTTGGTGCCGTGCTTCGCCGCGCCCGGGAAGTCGATGATCGTGTTGATTCGTTCGCGGGGTACGCCCAGTTCCAGCGCCAGTTCGATGTAGGGAGCGCCGAAGGTGTCGATGAAGGCGTCGATCGTGCCGTGGGCCGCGGCGCGGATGCGCTCGCCGACGTCCTCTCCGTAGGTCAGCGGGATCGCTCCGTGCTGGGCAAGCCATGCGTGGTGGGGCTCACTCGCCAGACCGATGACGGTGGCTCCGGCGTGCCGCGCGAGTTGTACGACGAGAGAGCCGACCCCGCCGGCGGCCCCGGAGACGACGACTGTCTCGCCACGCCCGACCTTGACGGCGTGTACCGCCGCGTACGCCGTGGTACCGGCGACGAAGAGCGCGCCGGCCTGCTCCCAGGGGACGCCCGCAGGTCGGTGGATGAGCTGGTCCTCGTCGACGATCACGTACTCGGCGTGGCTGGCCCGCTGGTCAGTGAAGCCGATCGCCTCATCGCCCACGGCGAACCCGGTGACTCCTGCGCCGGGTTCCTCGACGATCCCGGCGAGATCGCTGCCCTGGCCCGACGGGAAGGTCGCCGGAAACCTGTCGTGCAGGAACCCCTGCCGGATCGCGGCCTCGCCCGGGTTGATCCCGGCAGCCACCACTTTGACGAGTACCTGCCGTTCACCGGGCTCGGGCCGTTCGACGTCGATCACGTTCAGTGCGTCGATACCGCCGTACTCCGCGAATCGCACTGCTTTCGCCATCGTGACTCCTCTGATCTCACTGCGGGTGAAGAGAAGGCGGGTCTACGCAGGCTTTCGGTCGTTCACAGCCCCAGAATGCGATCGGCATTGCCGTGCGCGATGCGCTCGAGGTCGGCCGGTGCGTACGGTGCGGAACGCAGGAAGCCCACCGCCTCGGCGCTGGACTCGAACGGGTAGTCGATGGAGAACAGCACCCGGTCGACACCGACGGCATGGACGGCTCCCAGAAGTGCGGCATGCGACATGACTCCGCTGGTGGTGACGTACACGTTGTTCCGCAGGTAGTACGAGGGCAGGTGCTGCACCCTGTGTCCAGCAGGCACCTGGTCGTAGCGGCTGTCGAGCCGGGCCATCTGGAACGGCAGCAGCTCGCCCATGTGCCCCAACGTCACCGAGGCGCCCGGGAACTCGTCGAACACGCCGCCATAGATCAGCCGGAGCGCATGAGCACCCACCGTCGCGGTCCAACCCCACGACGGCCCGACGAGCACGGGATACCCGTCGAAGACACGCCAGTTGTCGGCCGGAACAACAGCCGGATGCAGATACATCGTCACTCCGAGGCGCTCCAGCTCGGCCCATAGCGGCCTGAACTGCGGCTCGTCCAGGTAATGCCCCCGCACATGGTCGTTGTACAGCACGCCCTTGAGCCCGAGCTCCTCCACCGCCCGACGCAGCTCCACGACCGCGGCCTTCGGGTCCTGCAGCGGAAGGGCCGCGAAGCCCGCGAACCGCGTCGGATGCCCGGCGACCGCCTTGGCCAGATAGTCGTTGACCCGCCGCGCGGCGGCCACCGCCTCCGCCGGATCCTCGATCACTTCCAGACCCGGCGTGGAATACGAGAGGACCTGGACATCGACGCCGTTGGCGTCCATGTCCGCCAGCCGCAGCTCGGTCAGATCGTCCAAGCGCCGAAACCACTCCTGCTTGATCGCCTCCGGCACCTCCATGTGCTGACGGATCGCCTCCTCCTGCCGGATGACTCCAGGAATGGAGAACGCCTCTTCCACGGCCACGATGCGCACTTTTCCTCCGATGTATTCCGGTGGTGCTTCGAGCCGTCGCCTTCGGGTCGTGTCGGCGGACCTGACGTCGGCTGCTCGTGGGCGGTTCCCTGGACGCCGCGGGCCGTCGTGGAGACACGGTTGCCAGGCGCGGCCCGCCTGCCGGCGCGGGACCCTGCGGTGGGTGATGCGGGGCCGCCCACTTCTACACTCTTGAACTAGAGTCAAGCTAGTTCCAGGGTACTTTCCAGTCAACACGAGCAAGGAAGCCAGATGTATCCGGGCCCCTTCTCATGACTCGCAGTCAAGAGTTCGGGTAGTCTCCCAACCTGGGCCGACAGCCGCGGTCAGGCCACGCGACCGGCCACTCGGATCGTCGGACCCTTCAGTTCCTGATCCACCCTGGCAAGCCGCCTGATCGAGGTCCGCTCGCACACGGGCCCACCGGGGCGGGCGAGGCGCAGGACGGCTCTATGAAGCCCCCGATGAACCGTGTAAACGATCTGAAGGAACGTGAAAGTGGAACAGACCATGATGGCGGTCCGCCTGTTCGAACACGGCGGGCCCGAGGTGCTCAAGTACATCGAGGCGCCGATTCCCGAGGTCGGCCCCGACGACGTCTTGATGCGCGTCCACGCCACGGCCGTCAACAGCTGGGATCTCCGCTACCGCGCGGGCAACCTGCCGCAGCCTCTCCCGGGACGGCCGCCGTGGCCCCTGCCGTTCCAGCTCGGCCGGGACGCGGCCGGTGAAATCGTCGCCACCGGCGAGAACGTCACCCGGTGGCGCCCCGGCGACAGGGCGGTGCAGCTCCCGCACCCGCCGTGCCGTAACTGCGCCCTGTGCGTACGCGGACTCGAAAACCTGTGCGTGGACACCGCCTACCCCGGACACCAGATCTTCGGCGGATACGCCCAGTACGTCGTGCGCCGCCAGGACGCCATCCTGCCCATCCCCGACGACGTCGACTTCCAGACGGCCGCAGCCACCATGTGGACCTACACCACCCCCCTCAACTGCGCGCGCCAAGCACCCGTCGGCCCCGGCGACACGGTGGTCATCACCGGCGCCAGCGGCGGAATGGCGATCGCCTGCGCACAACTGGCCAAGCTGAGCGGAGCCACCGTCATCGGCACCACCACCAAGCCGGACCGCGACGAAGCGCTCAGCAAGCTCGGCTACGACCACATCGTGCACTCCACCGATCCCCGACTGCCCGCACAGGTCAGGGAGCTGACCCGCGGCCTGGGCGCCGACGCCGTCTGGGACTGCGTCGGCGGCAACGACTTCTTCCAGCTCTCCCTTTCCTGCACACGGCTCGGCGGCACCGTCATCGTCCTGGGCACACCGACCGACCAGGGATCCCGCCTCGAACTGGACGCACTCGCCCTCATCGGCCAGCAGGTGAGGATCGCCAGCGTGCGCGGCGCCACCCTGCGCGACCAGCAACTGTGCCTGGAACTGCTGGCAGACAAAAAGATCAACCCGATCATCGACCGCGCCTACCCCCTGGAAGAAACCGCCGAAGCCCACGCCTACCTCGAAAGCCACCAACAGACCGGCAAAGTACTCCTCCTGCCCCAACACCCCAGCCAACCGCCGAACAGGTGAGTTGCCCAGGTTGGGTGGAGCCGAGTTACTTGGTTTCAAGCTGTCCGCGGTGTGCGGAGTTCACACTCCACGGGCTGAGCATGCCCCTCGGCCGCTACCGCCCTGAGCCCGCGGATCCTTCTAGCGAGCTGCGAGTGGACTCTTCACCCGCACCCTCGCCGGCCTGGCTGGGCTGCGCCTTGGTGAGACCGTCTGTGCCTCGGGCCTGAAGGGTCAGCCCCCGCCCTGGACGCCTTGCTCACCGCGGAGACCGCCTTTGCCGTGGGTGGCCACCAGCCTCCAGCGCGGGTCTCATGGACCCGCGAGGACCTCGGCGCACTTTGTACGTCGCCGCGAAGGCCGCCACCCCCTGGGAGCTGGGCGACGGTGACGATCATGCCTTCGCCTGCCGCGGGATTGCGGGCAGTCGTGGGGCCCGCCGCTGTTCGCTGCGTGGCCCCACCCGTGGTGTGCGTTCAGACGCTGTCCAGCAACAGGTCGACGACGACGACGACGAGGGTAACCACCACCGTGCCAGGCAACGCGGGCACGTCGCCGCGAACGGGGTCGTGTCTGCGAGGGTGGCGATGCCGGCAGGCCGAACGCCCTGTCCTCGACGGCGCCACCGATCAGGCCGGTGAACCGCCGGGCACGCCCGGTCAGGACGGGCAGGGCGCGTTGGGCAGGCACGCCGAGACTCAACGCTGCAGCCGGTCAGGACCGGCTGCGCACCGTGCGCGCGAGGTCAGCGCGCAGGACATCGAAAGGCGCCGCCCACTCGCATCGCGATGGCCACGGTGGCGGTGGCCGCGATGGCCTGGGACCGGGTGGACAAGGCGATCGAGCAGGAGCCAGCCGGTGCCGGAGGGGCCGAGGGCGACGTAACCGGCGGCCGGCAGTGGTCACCCACACGAGCCGGACCCATCTCCGCCGCATGAGCGACCTGCTTCGCCAGATCAGGGAAGAGGCCGCGGAAATGCTGCACTGACCGTGCGAACAGGCTCTGCCTGGCCCTCACCCAGATGTGGGCACAGCGCGCTCAGCTCGTGCCACGCGTCGGCAAAGCATCGGGATTGAGCTCGGCAAGCATCCGGAGCAGCAGGGTATGTACGACTGCCCGCTCGGCGGGGGCGAGGACCGCAAGCGCGTCCTCGTCGAGACGTTCCACCACACCCCGCGCCCGCTCGGCGAGCTTCGCGCCGCTGTCGGTGATGGTCAGCTGTACGGTCCTGCGGCTCGAAGGGTGGTCGTGGCGAGCCAGAAGGCCGCGGTCGACCAGCGCGTTGACAGCGGCGCCCATGGACTGGGGAGTGAAGCCGGTCCGACGCGCGATCTCCGCAGCGGAGATGCCTGGGGTCCAGACGACGTGCTGCAGAGCGTTGTGCTGGGCAGCCGTGAGGTTGAGCGAGCGCAACGCTCTCTCAAGACGCGTCCCCATCACGTGCACCACCTGCCACGCCAGGTAGCCCATGCGCGTCGAGGGCTGTGCGTCAGGACGCCCCATCAGTAACTCCAAAAGTAAGGTGCCTGATACTTCTATGGTACAAATAGAAGGTACCTTAGAAGGTACCTTACAAATAGAAATGAAGAGGGCCCCTCACATGTCCACGCCACCGACCACTTCCGCCGAGCCGCGCCATGCGCACCATCACCACGCGATGGACACCGCTTCAGCGCCGCAGGGCGCCACCGGGATGAAGGGGGTTCTGCTCCCCGTCGCGATCGTGCTGGTCATCGGCTCGATCTTCGTCAGCGTGTTCCTGGCCGCATTTCACGCCCCGCGGCCTCACGACCTACCGGTCGCCGTAGTCGGGACGCCCCAACGGCTTGAACAGATCGCCGGCGGGCTGGAACTCGGGCTGCCCGGCGGATTCGAGGTGAAGCGCTACCCCGACGCGAATGCGACCCGCCACGCGCTGCAGGACCGAAAGGTGTACGCCGCCTATGTCACCAGCCCCGGGAAGTCCGCCGAGCTGCTGTATGCCGGAGCCAACGGCCCTTCGGTGACCTCGACGGTCACCGGTGCCTTCTCCGGTGTCGCCAAGGAGAACGGAGACCGGCTGACCGTGCAGGACGTCGTGCCGGCCTCGGCGGGCGACACACGCGGTATGTCGGTGTTCTACGCCGGGTTCGGCGTCGTGCTGGCCGGATTCCTGTTCGGCATGATGACCTACCAGATGGCTCCGCGACTGGAGTACCGGTGGAGGTTGGCCAGCCTGGCCTCCTTCAGCATCCTCGCCGGCGTCCTCGTGGCGGCGATGGCCGGCAGCCTGGGCTTCTCGGCACTGCCGGGCCCCTTCCTGGGCATCGCGGGGGTCATCGCACTGATGGCCGCGGCCGTCGGCAGCGCGACCATGATGTTCATGCGCCTCTTCGGCCGCGCCGGGATGTCGCTGGCCGCCGTGGTCCTGCTGACCTTCGGCAACAGCACGAGCGGTGGCACGCTGCCCACCGCCTACCTGCCGGACTGGCTGCATCCGCTCTCGGAGATCCTCCCGGTGGGAGTCGGCGTACGAGCCGTCCAAGGTTTGTCCCACTTCAACAACGACGGTCTCACCGCGGGCGTCGTCGTCCTGGTGGCGTGGATCCTCGTCGCCGCCGTGGTGCTCTTCTGGCTTGATGCCCGCGGACCACGTCGCGCGGCCGCCGACTGACCCGTCAGCCTGCCGAGTGCCGTTCCCCCATGCCGCCTGTGGGACAGGAAGGCGGCATCGGCCCACGGTCCGTGACACGGCGGAGGCCCAGCTCCACTGACCGGTGACACACTCGCAAGCAGCGCACCTCACTCTCGTAGACTGCGGCCGTGACCGACGCCGCGTTCCCCACCACCGGATACCTCGCCTGGCAGTTCTCCCAGATCATCGCCGGACGACTGGAGCGGGCACTGCGCGCGGAGGACCTCACATTGGCGCAGCACAACGCTCTGCAGCAGGTCCTCTGGACGCCGGGGGTGTCCGCTGCGGAGATCGCGCGCCGCTCCGGCATCACGGCTCAGTCCATGGGAGCCGCGGTGAGCCAGCTCGTCGAGCGAGGACTGCTGCGACGGGAGCCGCATCCGACCAACCGCCGCAGCATGCGCCTGTTCGCGACCGCCGAGGGAGGCGCGGCGGCCGCTCGTGCCACGTCGATCGCGAGGCGGATCGAACGGGAGACGACCTCGCCGCTCTCTCCGGATGACAAGGACGCCATTCACCGTCTGCTCTACCGTTTGGTCGAGGAACTGAACCCCGACGCCCTCGCCATCGACACTCGATCACTGAACTAGCCCTGGCCGTCCAGCGGATGCCACTTCCGGATCCGGCGCGTCGACGTGAGGAAGAGACGTGAAAAGGACGAGCGGGACACAGGTCGTCAGGCGCAGGTGAGTGCTGCACTGGGGACGGAGTCACCACGCGGACCGCGCGACGTTCACTGGTGCGCCGCGAGCGAAAGGACGGAAAGCCATGAGCCGTACCGAGAGCCGTCCGCCGTCGTACGGTTCCACCCGTGGTCGTCCCCGCAGCAAGGCCGTGGAACAGGCCATCCTGGAAGCGGTGCTGATGCTTCTCGAGGACGGCGTCCCGTTGGCCGATCTCTCCGTCGACCACATCGCCCGCACCGCCGGCGTCGGCAAGGCGGCCATCTACCGCCGCTGGAGCGACAAGGAGGACCTCTTCATCGACGTCATCCGCGCCGCCGAGCCCTCTGAGCGCGAACTCCCCGGTACGTCGATGCGGGACGACCTGGTCGTTCTCCTGGAGTCACTGCGCCAACGCAGCCTGGCCGGCCGCTCGTCGGCGATCCTGCACACCGCACACACCCAGATGAGAAGCAGCCCGAAGATATGGGCCGCCTACCACTCCGGCGTGATCACTCCCCGGCGCGACCTCGGACTGGAGATCCTCCGGCGAGGCCAGCTGAACCGGGAACTCCGTACGGGCATCGACCTGGAACTGACCATCGACATGTTCGTCGGCCCCCTGCTCATCCGCACGTTCGTACGCCACGACCCCGACCTCCCGGATGGACTGCCCGAACAGATCGTCGACACCGTCCTCGATGGCCTACGGCCTGTCAGCTCTCCACGCAGTTGAACGCGTAGGCACGGGGGGCGCGGCCGCTGCCACCCGCGTCCGCCGCACCGCACCCGGTGGGCGCGCGAACCCGACATGGTGGTGCGCCCCGGCCGCTTGTCTGAGGAGAACATTCGCATTCGCTGGACGGCGTCACCCCGCAGGTCACGTGCCGCCGCATACCGAGCAGCCGTTGGCGCGGTGGTGGTTTTCCGTTGTCCCTACGCGGGGTGTCTCCCCTCCATTGGGGGGACACCCCCCGACTGCGTCGGGAGCGCTCAGCCTCGCGCGGCGAACGCGGTGGCCGCTTCCGCGAAGGACGCGGGTTCACGGCCGAGCAGCATCCGCAGGACGTTGCTGTTGCCGCGTAGGCCGTGCCGGTCATAGTCCTGCCACATGGCGCGCATGTCCGAGGCCCGGGACGCAGAGTCGGCCACTCCCGGCGGGAGCGGTGCGTCCGCCCAGTCCACCGTCCTCGCCTCCAGGTCCACTCCCTGGGCACGCCCGGCGAAGCGCACCGCCTCGGCCAAAGTAAGGGCGGGTCCAGCGAGTTCGTAGGTCGCCGAGTCGTGCCCTTGCTCGGAGAGCACCTTGACGCCGGCTTCCCCGAGGTCGCGCAAGTCGATGAACGAGAACTCGTTGTCGACGTTGAACGGCACCCCGACGGGGCCGGCCGGAGCCCTCCCCCACGTCGACAGGACGATCTGCGCGAACATCGAGGGCTGGAGAATCGTCCAGTTCAGCCGCGAGGCCCGCACGACGGCCTCGGCGTTCGCCTTGCGCAGGTGGTGGCGCAGCCCGGGGGTGTGCGGATGGAGGACGGACAGGTACACGAATCGGCGCGCGCCCGCGTGCTCAGCCGCCTCGAGCGCCCTGATCGCTAGCACGTCTTCCTCCGGGTGGAACGCCGGCGCGATCATGAACACGAAGTCCGCGTCCTGCAGCGCCTGACGGACGGTGTCCGGCTTCTCCAGGTCGGCCTCGACGATGTCGTCGACGCCCAGGGCAGCCACTCGTTCCCGCCCTGCCGGGCCGTGCACCACGGCCCGGACCCGGAAGGGGGCTCGCAGCGCGGCCTCCAGCACGTACCTACCGCAGAGCCCGGCCGCGCCGATCACCGCGATCAGGGGCGGCTCCTGGCTGCGTACGGCTTGTGATTCGGACACTTTCCCGGTTTCCTCTCGCTGTTCTGAGGTGGCTTCGCGGAGCCGTGCCGCGCTCGTGCGTCGGGTCAGGGGTTGATCACGGTCATCCACATGGGGTTGTCGGCACGTTGCTGTATCGCGTCCATGGCCTTGAGCGCTTCGGTGAGCGGGAACCGGTGGGTGATGAGCTCGTCGGCGGTGAGGGTGCCCGCCGCGAGCAGACGCAGGACATCCGTTGCGTCCTGGCGGGTGTAGGCGCGAGTGGCGACGAAGCGCCAACAATGCATCATCAGGGCGATGGGGGCCAGCGGCAGCGGGGTGGAGTTGCCGCCCATGTGCACGAGTGTGCCGCCGGTGGCCATGCCGGCCATGGTCTGGCCGAGGGCGGGTCCCTCCGGGATGAAGTCGATGACGGCATGGGCTCCCTCGGGTGCCAGCTCGCGCAGCCGACGGGTGAGAGTGCCGTCGGTCGACCAGTTCTCAGGGAGTTCGTCGAGTGCGACGACGCTGGCCGGTATGCCGCCGGCGAGCCCGGCGACGCGGTGGAGGCGCTCGGTGTCGCGGCCGACGAGGATCAGACGGGCGACTCCGAAGTGCTCCGCGAGTTTGACCGTCGCGGTTCCCATGGTGCCGGTCGCGGCGGTGACCACGAGGGTGGCCCGTTCCGGAAGGTCGGCGCACTTGAGTGCGCGCACGGCGTTGGCCAGGTCGTGAACCTTGGCCGCGACGTCGAAGCCGACGGAGTCCGGCAGGGAATCGATCAGCCAGTGCGGGGCGCGGATGTACTCCGCGAGTCCGCCGTCGTGGTACTGCTCGTACAGTGGCATCGGGGCATCGCCGAAGGCGGCGTGGCCGAGCATGGCCTGCTGGGCGCACATCATGTCCCGGTCGGTACGGCAGTAGTCGCACTCACGGCAGTTCAGCAGGGGGTGGACCCGCACCCGGTCGCCGACCGCGTGGCCCGTGACGTCGCGGCCGACGGCCGTGACGACGCCTGCGGCCTCGTGGCCGAGGGTGGTGGGCAGATGCTTGAGCGCCCCCATCCGAAGCAGGCGCATGATCCCCGGCGCCAGGCCGGCGGAGGCGACCTTCACGACCACGTCGAGCGGACCTGGCTCGGGCACGGGCATCTCGTCCAGGACGAGTGCTTCGGCGCCCTGGTGCGCTCGCAGGGCAAGCATTGTGGCCATCAGCGGACCTCCACGGTGAGGCTCGGGAGCCGTTCGGGCGTGTAGGCATCCGCCGTACGCGTGGTCTCGGCGACCTGGGGCAGTTCCTGGTGCGAGAGGAGACTGACGTAGTCACCGGGCTCGGTCACGACGCTGGTGTGGGAGATGCCGAGCGGGATGCGCACGAAGTCGCCCGGCTCGAGGTCGACGACGCCCCGCTGGGTGATCAGCGTGCGGTGACCATGGGCCTGGTACTGGATCTCGTCGGCGTCGAGGGTGCGCCGGTAGCGGCGCTGTCCGCCAGGAATGGTGGTGACCATGCCCAGGCGGATGCGATCCGTCGTGTACAGCCAAGTGACGTCCTGACCGGGATCGGCCCGCAGCACCGCCATCCGCCGGTCCTCCTGGTGCACCTGCTCGAGCAGGAGCTGTTCGTCGACCCCGAAGACGGTGATGTCGTGGCCGAGCGCAGCCATGCACTGAGTGATCGCCTCGTTGGCCTCGCCGGGCTGCCAGCCGGGGAACGGCGGGAACATGGCCCCGGACTCCCGCTGGGCAGGCGCCAGCTCGGTAACCGGCGCGGGGATGTAGAACAGCAGGTGGCTGTCCTCGCGGCAGTAGTTGTCGTGGGCGACGCCGCGCGGGATACGGGAGAACTCGCCGGGCTGGAACTCGATCACGCCGAGCTCGGACATCAGCGTCCGCTCGCCGCCGATCTGGTAGGAGATCTCGTCGACGTCGCAGTTGCGATGGTAGAACGGCTGCCGGCCGTCGAGTTTCTGCCACTCGACGCGGATCTCGTCGTTCTCATAGACGCCGCGCGGCGGGGCGTATGCCTCCGGCTCGTACTGCTGCGGGTAGTGCACCACGGTCAGCGGCGGGTGCTCCGCCCACAGCTTGACGGGCACCTTCGGGGGATGCGGCAGCGAGAGAAACAGGTGCTCGTCGCGGACGATGCTGCGCAACGGATGGTCGGAGCCCAAGACCATGACGTCTTCAACGACACTCACGGGGACCTCCTTGTCCTTGGGCGAATGAGTGGATCGACTCGGGTGACGGGGCGTGTGCCGCAGCCTGTTGCCTGAAGCCCGTGGCAGTGGTCACCTCTTTCGACCCCAGTACATCTCGATGCCCTTCCATTCCATCAGCTGAGGGCTGTCGACCTTGTCCCCGAACGCCTCGCGGATCTGCTCTCCGGAGTAGTAGGGAATGTCGTCCACGGGGACGTGCGCGAAGAGTTTGTCGAACCACTGCCGAAGGTGGACGTCGGCGTTGATACGGGAGAAGAACGTCGCTCCCTTCAAGACCGATTCGGCCAGCACGATGCGCCGGCCGGGCTTCATCACCCGCAGCAGGTCCGCAGCCGTCTCATGCCAGTCGTCACAGTGTTGGGTCGCCTGCAACACGGCGACGCAGTCGTATGCCTCGTCGTCCACCGACTCCGTGTACGACCAGCGCCAGCAGCCGATCTGGCCGTTCCGGCCGGGGACCTTGCCGAGGACGGCGTTTCGTCCGTCCTTGATGATCTCCACGGTGTCGATGACACCCTCCGGTCCCACCAGGGCCCGCATGTCCTCGACCCATCCAGAGGGCGCGATACCCTCACCGATGAGCAGAACCCGGTCCCCGGGACGGAGTTCGAGGAGACCGTAGACGATCTCGGAGATCGGCCGGGCCAGCTCCTGCCAGATGTACGGCAGGCCACCGGCGATGGCCATGGCCATTTCCCATTTCGCCCGCAGGTTGATGTCGCGGATCTCCGGGCCGAAACGCTCCTCGTCCCACGGCTGGATGTATCCCCACGGGTCTCCGCCACCGAAGCTGTCCTTGGTTTCCGTACTCATGTCGTCATGTCCTCCGTAGCCTGCCGGAATCGTGTGGTGAGGGCGCCGTTCCTCCGGCTGGAATACCGCCCCGACGCGCCCGGTCAATCAAGCGCAGATGTTGACAAGGGCGCCGATGCCTTCGATCTCGATGCGCACCTCGGTGCCGGACCGCAGGAAGAGCCCCTGCCTGTGGCCGACGCCGACCGGGGTCCCGGTGCTGATCACGTCGCCGGGTTCAAGGGTCGTCTGCCGAGACAGATAGGAGACCAGCGCTGGAACAGGGTGGATGAGCTGCGAGGTGCGTGCGTCCTGGCGCAGCTCGTCATCGACCCAGGTGCGCAGACGCAGGTCGTCGGGGTCGGTGAATTCGTCGAGCGTGACCAGGGCCGGCCCCATGGGGGTGAAGGTGTCGAAGCTCTTGGCGGCGGTGACATCGGCCGCACGGCCGGGGATGCGGCCCTTCTGCACGTCACGGGCGCTGACGTCGTTGACGATCGTGAAGCCGGCGACGAACGCGTACGCCTCCGCCTCGGACACATCGGTCGCGCGTCGGCCGATGACGACCGCGAGCTCGCCTTCGTAGTCGACCTCGTCGGGGGCTGCCTTCGGGAAGCGGATCTGCTCGCCCGTGCCGATGACCGAGGACGGCGCCTTCAGGAAGACGACCGGCTCCTCCGCCACGCCGTTGTAGTCCACCTCGGTGCGGTGGTCGGCGTAGGCGTAGCCCACCGCCCAGATCTTCGAGGGCCGGGGGACGGGAGCGAGGAGCTGGATCTGCGTCGTAGGCATACGGTCGCGGACCGCGGCCATGGCCAGGGCACCGAGGCCGGGGCCGCCCTGCAGAGCCGTACCGAGGTCGGTTGCATCGACGTCGAGGAAGGCGATGGTCTCGCCGTCGTCCTCCAGCCTGCCGATTCCCTTGACCGTGCTGACGAACCTGGTCACAGGCCCACCGCCCGGTTGTCGAGACGCAGCAGCTCGCGCTCGGAGTCACCGGCGCGGTAGCGGGCGGCGAAGCGGTCGGGGTCCAGTTCCAGCCCGGAGGGGTTCGCGGCGAAGACGGGCCCGGACATGAAGGCCACCTCCTCCTCGACCGTGGCGAAGTTGGGGCAGGAGAACTCGACGATGTTCCGGTCCGGGTCGCGGTAGTAGAAGCTGGTGGCCTGTCCGTGGTTGGCCGCACGGTGCGGGCGCACGCCGATGGAGGCCATGTGTTCGTGCTGGGAGATGAGCTCGCCCAGGGTGCTGACGCCGAACTGGAAGTGGTGCAGACCGGGTCCGAAGGACTCCGTCTCGCTCAGGCTTTCGACGCCGAACAGGGCGAAAACCTGGCTGTGCGGGGCGTCTGCGATGCGGAAGAAGCCCAGCCGGACGTCGACCGCCCGCTCGGGCATGTCGGCGGGGCGCGGCGGGGCGTCCGGGTCAGGGGTCCGCTCGTAGAACGGGCCGTGCCCGAGGACGTGGGCGTAGAAGGCGGCCATGTCGTCGTAGCGCGCGGTCTTGAGCACCAGCTCGGAGAGCTGCAGCGCGACGGCTTGCGTCCCGCCGGCCCCTGTCCCGGCCTCGGTCTGGGGGGTCGTCGTCATCGTGAGGGCCTCCTTGCCCGTCAAACGGTGGGGTGCAGCGACCTTGAGGCGCGGCGCGCGATGCGCCACTTGCCGCCGGTACGGCGGAACTGGTGGGTCGTGTTGAGGACGCGGTCCAGGACGTAGGCACCATCGGGCTGCCGCACGTGCAGCAGGATCAGCGCCTCCAACTGGACGGACTTACCGTGGGGCCCGCCGGCCTGGACCGTGGTGACCTCATTGGCAAGCACGTGGACGGTCTGCCGCGCCGTGTCGGCCTCCCGCGCACGGAGGAAGTTGAGAATCTCGCTGCGCCCACGGAAGACCCTGCCGTGGGCCTCGAATTCGGCATCGTCTGCGAACACGTCGATCCCGGCAGTGGCCCGGCCTCTGTCGACGTCGTGGTGGTATCCGACAGCCAGAGCCAGGCAGTGGCTCCCGGCATCGTCTTGATCAGCAGGAGTCGCCATGGCGTTCCCTGTCTCTTGAACCTGAGATGAGCGTAGCACCGCACATGATCGGTCAAAAGTCTTGTGTTTTTCCAGGTCTTCCATACAGCGACACGCGCGTGTAATTCTGACTCCCGTTCAAGAGGTGGGGCCATGAGCGGTCCGACCCTTGCTCAGGAAGGCAGATCTTCTATGTCTGACCAGCACGAGAGAGCCGGATCTCGGCGCGTCCTGGTCGTGGGAGCGGGGCCTGTGGGCCTCGCGCTCGCGACCGAGTTGGGGTGGCGTGGTGTACCGGTCACCGTGATCGATCAGGGCGACGGTCGCGTGCCCTTTCCAGCAGGCGAGGCGATCTTTTCCCGCACCATGGAACACCTGCGCCGCTGGGGTTGCGCGGAAGAGGCTCGCACGGAGTCGGCACCGGCCCCGGACTACCCGCACCGCACGGTGTTCGCCACCTCCGCCACGGGGCGCGTCCTCACCGACTTCGACTACGGGGTCACCAACCGGTCTTCGGGCGTGTACACCCCGCTGACGCCGGAGGGTCCCGCGTTTCTGTCCAAGTTCTCCTTCGTGCCGTTGCTCGCACGCACGGCCAGTGAACTGCCAGGAGTCGAGATCAGGTACGGCGCCCGCCTGGAGACGCTGGAGCAGGACTCCGAGGGTGTCCTGGCCGTGGTGCGCGACGTGGCGAGCGGTGCCACCGAGACGCTGGCCGGCACGTACCTGGTGGCCTGTGATGGAGGCCGCAGCGGCATACGTCGGGCGCTCGGCATCGACTTCGAGGGCATGTTCGCCCAGGGTCACAACTTCGCTGTGCACTTCCGTGCGCCGCAGCTGCTGGACCTGCTGCGGGAGCGGCTGGGCGGCCCCGCGGTGCAGATCCACACCCTGTCGTCGGTGCGCAGGCCGTACATCACGGTCGTCAACGGCGTGGACGAGTGGCGGCTCTCGGTCTACCTGGACGAGGAGCCCGACCCCGACGACGCGGTCGCCTGGATACGCGAGGCCGTCGGTGCGCCGATCGACGTGGAGATCCTCGCAGCGCAGCCCTGGAGCGGACACTGCGTCGTGGCCCGCACCTACCGTGAGGGGCGGGTGTTCCTCGCGGGCGACGCGGCGCATCTGCTGTGGCCCAAGGGAGGCTTCGGCGCCAACACCGGGATCGGCGACGCCGTGGACCTCGGCTGGAAGCTCGCCGCGACCCTCCAAGGATGGGGAGGCCCGGCGCTCCTGGACAGCTACGAAAAGGAGCGGCGGCCGATCGCCGCCCGCAACGTCACGGAAGCCTCCAGCAACTGGAGGGCCGACGCGCAGCTCGTCCCCGATCCAGTGCTCGAACGCATGGACACGGAAGGCGAACGGCTCCGACGTGAGATGGGCGAGGAGATCCGCCGGTCCAGGGCCAAGGAGTTCCGCTGCACGGGTGTCCAGCTCGGCTACCGTTACAGCGGTTCCCCGATCTGCGTGCCGGACGGCAGTCCGGAGCCGCCCGACGAGCCGGACGAGTACGTACCGTCGACGTGGCCCGGCTGCCGCGCACCGCATGTCTGGCTGCCCGACGGCAGTTCGGTGCTCGACCGCTTCGGGCGCGGGTTCACTCTCGTGGTCTCGGGTTCCGCGGACCCGACGCCTTTGGTGGAGGCCGCGCACCTGGGTGGAGTGCCGTTGACGGTGCTGCGCCTCGCCGAACCGGCCGCCGCGGAGCTGTACGAGCGGCCGCTGGTGCTCGTCCGCCCGGACGGTCACGTCGGCTGGCGGGGCCGGCAGGCTCCCGCGGATCCCGTCGCCGTGCTCGACGTGTTGCGCGGGGCGACGGTCCCGCCTCCGGACGCGAAAGCGCCCGGTGCGGCGCGGGCGGTATCAACGGGAGTCGGGGCTCATCTCGTCTGAGGTACCGCGCTCAGCGCTCTCGTCCCTTGGCCCCCGCACTCCTGGCCATGACGGACTCCATCAGGAACCGGATCATCTCGTGGGCCGGTCTGTTCCGGTCGTTGGGCACGTTCGCCCCTTCAAACACGGCGACCGCAACATCGCGGACGAGCCCGGCATCGATGCCAGGGGCGTGATCGAGGCCGCGCTCGGCCATGAGCTCGTCGACCAGTCCCACGATCCAGTTCAGGAAGGTGTTGTGGGCCTCGCGGACTGCCTCCGAATGGGGAAGCCGGTCGTGCATGGCCTGGTGCAGCGGCCGGTACAAGCGCATGTCGGACAGCCCGCGCACCAGGCGGCTCAGTGGGTCGGCACCGGCCTGCTCCTCGTTCAGGATGCGGATCTCGCGACTGAGCATGCGGTTCATGACGGCGGCGAAGATGTGGTCCTTGGAGTCGAAGTACCAGTAGACGTTGCCCCGGGCCACGCCGGCGGCGGAACTGATGTCCGCCATCGTGGTCTTGACGTAGCCCTTCGCCAGAAAGAGCTCGGTGGCCGCGGCTAGCAGATCACCCGTGCGCTCCTCCCGGGGGATCTGTTGGCGGTTCCGCGGCATCCCGACTCCTCCCATGAGTTCACCACACCTCACGTGAGTGTAGACACCTGGCCGGCCGCGCCCTGCTCAGGAGGAAGGAGTGCTGTGACCACCGGTCCCCGGCGAGGAGTCCCTGGAGATCCTTTGCCGAGGAAGAGGCGGCGCGTTCAGCGCGAGGAACGTGCCTCGGAGCTGCTCGCCGCCGCGACGCAACTGTTCCTGGCCCGCGGCTATGCCGGCACGGCAATGGCGGACATCAGCGCGGCAGCAGGTGTCGCCCGAGGTAATGTCTACGGGTATTACTCGTCAAAGGACGACATATTCGCCGCGGTGATGGACGGGATGCTCAGCCGCGAGATCCAGGCGCTGGACAGCGAACTCCGTGACCGCGATCCGCTCACCGCGCTAACACGGAGTCTCGTGGCCATGCCCACTTTCCGCTCGCTGCATCGGGCGTTGCACGAGCGACTCGACCACTCATCGGCCGTGCGGGAGGCCCACGAGCGGTTCCTGCACTGGATGCGGTCGATGGTGTACGAGGTGCTCGACCGGTGCCCGCACCCAGTGGACAGGGAGATGATCGCGGATCTGGCCGTCGCCGTGTTCGAAGGCGCGAACGTGCCCCGTTCCCGTCAGCGCCCCGCCCACGAGCTGATCCGGTACCTGCTGGCAGGGGTCATCGCGCGGGCGGGCTCCTGAGATGGGTCCTTATGGGCTCACGGAGATGGGTTACGGCATGACGACGATCTCTCCGGTGGTGCGGCAGGCCATACCGGACCGTCCGATGAGCGCGAACCCCATCACCCTCGACCTGACGGGCTCCCGGATCACAGGCGGCCGCCGCTCGTCGGTTCAGTCCACGGTGGGCCGGGCGAGGCCGTGGTCGTAGGCGAAGATCACGGCCTGGATGCGGTCGCGGGCTCCGATCTTGGTCAGGACACGGCCGACATGCGTCTTGACCGTGGACTCGGACAGAACGAACCGCGCGGCGATCTCCCCGTTGGTCCAGCCCTTGCCGACAGCCACGAGGATCTCGCGCTCACGGTCGGTCAGGGAGGTGAGCCTCGGGACCTCGGAGGGGTCAGTTCTGTGGGAGGGGACGTACTGGGCGAACTCGTCAAGGAGGCGGCGGGTGAGAGCGGGTGCAATGACGGCGTCGCCGGAGGCGACCGCGCGGATGCCCGCAAGAAGTTCTTCGGGGCGGGCGTCCTTGAGGAGGAAGCCGCTGGCGCCGGCGCGGATGGCTGCGTGGACGTACTCGTCGAGGTCGAAGGTGGTGAGCACGAGGACGCGCGAGCGGCCGCCGGCGGCGACGATGCGGCGGGTGGCGTCGATGCCGTCCATGCCAGGCATGCGGACGTCCATCAGGACAACGTCGGGGCGCAGTTCGGCCGTCTTGCGGACGGCCTCGGCGCCGTGGGCGGCCTCGCCGACGACGTCGGTCTCGGGGACGGAGTCCAGGAGCAGGTGGAAGCCGTAGCGTTGCAAAGGCTGGTCGTCCACGATGAGCACGGTGGTCATCGGTCACCGCCACTTCCGGGTGTGAGGTCGAGGACGGCCTCGACGCACCATCCTCCGCCGCCCGCCGGTCCCGCGCTGACGGTGCCGCCGTACAAGGCCGCTCTCTCCCGCATGCCCACCAGGCCATGTCCTTCCTCGTTCGGCGGTCCGGACGATACGGCCGGGCCGGTGTCCTGGACCCTGATGGTCAGCCGGCTGTCCTCGACGAGGATCGCCAGGTGTACCCGGGTGTCGGGGGCGGCGTGCTTGAGAGTGTTGGTGAGGGCTTCCTGGACGATGCGGTACACCGTCAGCTGCACCCCGCTGTCCAGGGCGTTCACGTCGCCGGAGGTCCGGTAGAGAACCTCCAGTCCTGCTGCGCGCACCTTGGCGCGCAACGCTTCGATGTCCGCAATGCCGGGCTGCGGGCTGAGTTCGGGCCTGTCCGGGGGACCGTCGGCGGCCTCGCGCAGCACGCCGAGCACGCGTCGCAGCTCGCCGAGGGCCTGTCGGCCGGTGTCGCCGATGAGCTGCAGGGCCTCCTTGCCTCGTGCGGGTGCGATGTCCGTGGCGTAGGCGCCGGCGTCGGCGAGCGTGATGATGACGGACAGGTTGTGGCCGACGATGTCGTGCATCTCGCGGGCGACGCGGGTGCGTTCGGTGGCCGTGGCCAGCCTGCTGCGCTGGTCGCGCTCGATTTCCAGCCGGGCGGCCCTCTCCCGTAGTCCGGCGAGCTGGGCCCGGCGGATTCGTACCATGAGGCCGAGCGCGAGGGCCGCGGTCGCCGTGCTCAGCAGGAAGAACAGTGCGTCCCCGACGGACACGGCCGAGGACGCGCGGACCGCGACCAGCGCCATGGCGCCTGCCGTGGCCGCACAGGCCCACGGCAGCTGTCGCAGTCGCCCGTGCAGGGCCAGGCTGTACAGCGCGACGAAGAGGGCGATGTCCGCACGCAGTGCGGCGCCCAGGGACCATTGGAGGATGAACACCGCCGTGATGGCGGCGAAGGCCGCCGCGGGCTTGCGCCGCCGCCACAGCAGGGGCAGTACCAGGCCAGCCTGCAGGGCCAGCATTCCCGCTACGGGCAGGTGGGTGAAGGCGAGCCGGAACCGGCGCGGGCTGTCGCCGTCGTCCACACCGCCGTGGATCAGGTCGGGCAGGCAGAACATCAGGAAGACCAGGACGACGACCGCGGTGTCCAGCACCCAGGGATGTGTCCGGTCGGCATGCCGCAGCCGCTGGCCACCCCGGGACAGTCGGGCGACCAGCGGTCCCATTCCGCTGATGTCATCGGTGGTCACGGACGTCACCTGTCCATGGTGCGGGCGTCAGACGTCACTGCGCACGAGCCGGTACGCCGCGCCGCCCAGCGCCAGCGCCGTCCAGCACAGGAACACCAGCAGTCCGGCGCCCGGCGACAGGGTCGTGGAGTCGTGGGTCAGGGCGAACATCGCCTCCCCCGCGTTGGACGGCAGGTAGGGACTGATGTCGTTCTGCCAGGAGCTCGGCAGCAGTGAGATCAGTCCGGCGATCAGCATCAGGGTGGCCACCAGGACCGAGATCCCGCCGGCCACCGACCGCAGCAGTGCGCCCAGGGCGGCGCCGATCACCCCGACCAGGCCGAGGTAGAGCCCTGCGCCCAGCAGGCTACGCAGAACACCCGCGTGCGAGAGGCTCATGGCCGCGGGTGTGCCCGAGACGATTCCGCTCCCGATCAGGAAGGTGACGAACGCCCCCAGCGTCCCCACCACCAGCGCGACCAGCCCGAACACGGCCGCCTTTGACCACAGCACGGGCAGTCGGCGGGGCACCGCCGCCAGCGTCGAGCGGATCATGCCGGTCGAGTACTCCCCCGCCGTGATCAGCACGCCGAGCACGCCCAGGGCCAGCTGGGCGAAGTTCGTACCGAACAGAGACAGGCTCACGGTCGTCGAATCGGCGAAGTCCGAGTCGAGGTTGCCGGAGTCGATCCCCGACTTGTAGCGGCTCGCGGCGATCAGGCCGAAGGCCACCACGAACAGCAGGCCCAGGCCCAAGGTGATCCAGGTCGAGCGCAGGGACCACAACTTGGCCCATTCGGAGGAGAGCACGCGCCGTCCGGTCACCCGGTAGGCGGGGCGGGCGGGGGTGGTCCGGGGTTCCTCGGCGGTTGCGGTGAGGGTGCTCATGCGAGCCTCCCGAGGGTCTCGATGCCGGTCGTGGAGCCGTGGTACTCCACGGCATCCCTGGTCAGGTCCATGAATGCCTCCTCCAGCGACACGGTCCGCGCGCTCAGCTCGAACAGGGCGATCCCGCGCTCGGCCGCCTTCAACCCGATCTCGCGGGCGGTCAGCCCTGTCACCTGGAGCTCCTCGGAGCCGACCTGGCCGGTGACGTCGATGCCCGGCCCTGCCAGCACGTCCCGCAGCCGCGCCGGGTCCTGCGTCACCACCTTCACCGTGTCCCCGCCCGCCTCGCGGATCAGGTCCGCGACGGTGGTGTCGGCCAGCAGCCGGCCACGCCCCACGACGATCAGGTGGTCCGCCACCAGGGCCATCTCGCTCATCAGGTGCGACGACACGAACACCGTCCGGCCCTCGTCGGCCAGCCCCTTGAGCAGGTTGCGGATCCAGAGCACACCCTCCGGGTCCAGCCCGTTGACCGGCTCGTCCAGCATCACCGTCTGCGGATCACCCAGCAGCGCCGCCGCTATGCCCAGCCGCTGACCCATCCCGAGGGAGAAGGCGCCGGCCCGCTTCTTCGCCACGCTGCCCAGTCCGGCGAGGTCGATGACCTCGTCGACCCGGCGGCCCGGAATGCCATGCGTCAGCGCGAGGGCCCTGAGGTGGTTGTACGCCGAGCGGCCGGGGTGGATCGACTTCGCTTCCAGGAGCGCACCAACCTCCTGAAGCGGCGCCCGGTGCGAGGCGTATCGGTGGCCGTTCACGGTGACTGAGCCGCTCGTCGGGGCATCAAGTCCGACGATCATGCGCATGGTCGTGGACTTGCCCGCGCCGTTGGGCCCCAGGAAGCCGGTCACCGTGCCCGGCTTCACGACGAAGTCCAGCCCGTCGACGGCTGTCTTCTCGCCGTACCTCTTGGTCAACTGCCGTGACTCGATCATTTGCGTTCTCTCTGTCGGGCTCCGGCGTCCGTCACTTCGACGCCGCACCGGCAACGCTAGGTGCCGAATCACCCCGATCCGGTGGTACCGGGAGGCTGATCTGCGCCGTACGCGTGGTACCGCGGTACTACGCGCCACCTGCGGTGCTTTCCGTGTTCGTCGGCTCCGCCGTGGTCGCAGCAGGCATCCGGCCGCCGCGGAGGACGACCCACCCACGCCGCACCCGGCGCCCCGGCGTCCGCGGCGCACTGGGCCCGCTCCGCGCTCGAACGGACGCAGCTGACCCACCACCACGCACGGCTGAGCGATGACGAAGAAGACGATGACCACGACCTGGCGCGGTCCTTCCTCGAGAACGTGGCGTCCGGCCTCCGATCGCCGAATGAGGACAATCGCACGGCACCGACATGGGCTTTGCTGCTGGGTCGTCGAACGCACGATGTGCGCCACGGCCCGGGGCGAGAGATGCGCGAAGGCCCGCGGATGGAGCGTCCTGGGCGGCATCGGCGGCATGGCCGGGTCGTCTGTGGCGCTCCTGACGATGAGCAGCTGTCCGCGGTCCGCCATGGCGAGGAGAAGCCGTGCCGACAGGCAGTGGACGAGAGGGTTGACGACGACGAAGGTCACCCCATGGTCACCGACACTGCGCCGGTCGGTGCTGGACCGGCCGGCGAGCTGACGGGCAGCGTACATACCGTTTCCTGCGGTCGCCCCCATCATCACGACGATGCTCGTGGCGGTTCTCCTTGAGGGGTTTCGACAGCCCTCGGATGTCAGGAGAGGTCGGCGAGGTCATCTTCGCTGAGGGTGATCCCGGCGACGGCCATGTTGTCCTCCAGGTGCGACAGAGAGCCCGTGCCAGGAATGGCCAGGGTCACCGGCGAGGAGGCCAGCAGCCAGGCCAGGCCGATCTGCGACACGGCGGCGCCGTGACGGGCCGCGACCTTGGCCAGCCGTGCGTCGTCGAGTTCCCTGCCGCCACCCATCGGGAAGAAGGGCACGAACGCGATGTCGGCCTCCTCGCAGGCGGCCAGCAGCTCCGTGTCGTCGCGCTTGGCGGCGTAGAACTGGTTCTGCACTGCCACGACCGGGGCGATCGCGCGGGCCTCCGCGAGATGGGCGGTGTCGACGTTGCTGAGGCCGAGGTGACGGATCAGGCCCTCCTCCCGCAGCGCGGCGAGCGCCTCGAAGCGCTCGGCGAGCGACTCCCCGTGCGGAGGCGTAGAAGTCGGCGGTGTCGATATGGTTGACGCCCAGCTCGACGGCGCGGCGCAGTACGGCGCGGCCGGTCTCGGGGTCGCGGGCCGGCCCACCCATGCCCTCCTTGGACGGCAGGCGCATTGTACGGAAGCCGAGCCGGTTCACGGCCAGGTCGCCTCCGAGACGGAATTGATTACTCACGGGGCCAGCCTGCACGGCGCGCAACCTGCTGACGAGGCTGTGGCAAGCCCGCGAGTCCGCCCGCCTGCGGACTCGACGTGACGGGGCACGTCAGGCCCGCAAGCTGTACAGTCCCGCCGCGCTCGCCGACGAGCGCGACCGGGAGGTACTGCGCGAGATGGCCGCCCACGGCATGCAGGTGCGGATCACCACCACCCCGTTGCCTCAGGGAACGGTCTTCATCGACCGGCGAACCATGTTCCTGACCGATCCCGCGTCCTCGCCTCGCCCGCTCACGGTCCCCGGCACCGTACGTACACGATGAGTGCCGAACCCACCCTGGTCAGCGGGGCGTACGCGCTGTTCGAAGCCGCGTGGGAGACGGCCACCGACCTGGCGGCCTTCTTCGACCCCGACCGGCCCCGGATCGACGCGCGATCCCGCGAGGTGCTGTACGCACGGGGCTCCGGAATGACCGACGTGACAGCCTCACGCGAACTGGGCATGTCGCTGCGCACCTACCGCCGCAGAGTCGCCGAACTCCTCGTCGCCCTGGGCGCGGACTCCCGCTTCCAAGGCCAGGGTGCGCGCGGGCGAGTTGGGCCTGACCCGCGGGTGAGCAGACCCACGCCCGGACCGAAGGGGGTCAGGCGTCGAGGTTCAGGGAAGTGGTGGGGGTCCCGCCTCCCGCGCCCGCACCCGGCGAATCGCTTGAACGGGGCAGGCGGCGAACTCCAAGCCGTTCGGGAGCCGCCTGAAGAAGTGATGTCCGATCCGGCGCACCCTGAAGCGAATCCTCAGCTCGGTACGCAACGACCGCGCGTTGCAGGAGAGGAGCAGCAGCTCTCCCATGCGCCCCGACATCGGCGCGGCGTCCGGGACCCGGGTCCAGGACGGTGCAGCGTCTCGAACCCGGGTGCCGGGCGGGCCGATGGCCTGCCTCGTGAGGGCACGTATGGCGGGCCGGGCTCGGCCCGGAACGTCCGTCGGCGCCCGTGAGTTGAATCAGTCCGACTTCTCGCCGCTCTCGGCCAGGATCCTGTTACGGACGCCGGCGAGGGCTCCCGCCATGGCACCCGCGGGCCTGCCGAAGGTCGAGCTGGAGAACCGGGCGGGGCCGGTCTTGGCGGTGAAGGAGTGCGCATAGGCGAACTCCCGCAGTCCCTCCTCCCCCTGCTTGCGCCCGTAACCGCTGTCGCCGCGACCGCCGAAAGGCACCGCGGGGTTCATGGAGAACACCAGTGCATCGTTGATGCTGGTCATTCCCACGCGGAGGCGACGGGCGATGGCTTCGCCGCGGTCGCGGCTGAAGACGGCGCTGCCCAGTCCGTACCGGCCGGCGTTGATGTGAGCGACGGCCTCATCGGCGTCGGCGACCTTGATGACCGCCAGCGTCGGCCCGAACGTCTCCTCCGTCGCCGCGAGGGCGTCGGGGGCCACTCCGACCAGGATGGTGGGCGCGACATAGCGGTCACCCACCGCGTCGAGGCCGCCGACGGTGGCTGTCGCGCCGTGCTCCAGAGCGTCCCGGATGTGTTCCCGGATGATCGAGGTCTGGCTCGGCAGCGGAACCGGCCCGATCTCCGCATCCTCGTCGCTGCCGACGCGTACCTGCCCGGCAAGCTCGCTGATCTTCTCAACGAACTCGTCGTGCACCGACTCGACGACATAGGCCACTTCAAGACTGATGCAACCGTGCCCGGTGTTCTGCATGGAGCCCCACACGATGTGAGCGGCGGCTTCGTCCAGGTCAGCGTCCTCGGCGACGATGACGCCGTCCTTGCCGCCGAGTTCCAGCAGAACGGGGGTCAAGGTCTGCGCGCATTGGGCGGCCACCGTCCTGCCCGTGGCAACGCTGCCCGTGAACGCGAGCTTGTCGAGGCCGGCCTCGATGAGCGCCTGACCCGTGGCCCCGTATCCGTTCAGGTTCTGCAGGACGGCCGGCAGCTCCGGAACGGCACGCTGCCAAGTTCGGATGAGCCAGTCAGCGACGCCGGGCGTGATCTGGCTGGGCTTGAGGACTACGGCGTTCCCGGCCGCGAGCGCGTCGGCGAGGATGGCCGCGGGAGTGAGCAGGGGGAAGTTCCACGGGCCTATGACGCCGACCACGCCGTAGGGCTGGTACTCGACCCACGCACGCTGGTTGGGCGTGGTGGGGCTGGCCGGAACCTCCCGGCGTCCCAGAACGCGCGCGGCGTTGTCAGCGGCGTACTGCAGGTGCTCGAGAGTCCCGAGCACCTCCACGCGGGCGTCGTCGAGGGGCTTGCCGTTCTCGGCGTGAATGAGTGCGGCGCCCTCCTCACCGCTCGAAGCTATCTGCCGCCGCCACGCGCGCAGCCACTCCGCACGGCCCTCGAAGCCGAGGTCCCACCAGGCCCCGGTGACCGAGCGTGCGGCGGCGACGGCCGCGGCCGCCTCTTCCTTGCCGGCCACGGGGTATCGCGCGAACTCGGCTCCGGTGGCCTGGTCGATGGTGACGATCTCGGTCGCGTCGTATCCGATGACGCCGTCACGTGTGATCGTCGGAATGTTGTCGGTCATAGGTCTTCCCCTACTTTCTTACGGCCGCCCGCGTGAGCCGCACCCGTAGGTGAGGGTGGCGGACGTGGTCTTCGGCACGAGTGGCCGCTGGACTCAGTCGGCGCGCGCCGACATGAGGGACTGCACGGACGAGATCATTGAGAACGTGTGCCATGCCAAACGTTTGACAGTTGGGCACGAGTAGCCGCATATCCGGAAGCGCCCTCGGCGGGCGGACGTAGCGCAGCCGTCGGAAGGCGACCCACGGCCGGGTCGGGGCAGCGCCGAGGAGCACCCGCTTCTACGCCTGCGGGCCGCGGTAGCGAGCCGCGGGGGTGGGCTGGTTGCCGCCGGTGACCAGAGCGGACTCCGCGGCCAGCAGTGCGTCAAGGGCTGCGGCCTGGTCCTCCAGACCAGGTGTGCACACGGTCTCCCCCAGGCGCAGGCCGGCAAGGCTGGCCGAGGCGACGTCCTGCGGGGTCATCGCCCAGGGGATGTCGCGGCCGACGCCTTCGTTCCACTCCGTGGCCACGACGCCGGGCAGTAGCAGTTGCGTACGGATGGGCGTGTCGGCGAGCTCACCTGCGAGGGTCCGGGTGAAGGCGACGGTGGCGGCCTTCGCCGCCGCGTAGAGAGTGCGTCGAGGTGCGCGGGGATCGTTGAGACCCCCGCTGAAGGCCAGCAGCGAGGCCACCGTGATGATCGCGCCTTCTCCGGCGGCGAGCATTCCGGGAAGCGCGGCGCGGACCAGCTGAACGGGGGCCACGGCGTTCAGGGTGAGCAGGCGGTCGATGTCGGCGGGGTCGACGTCGACAAGCGGGGCGTAGCCGCCGGCGCCGGCGCTGCTGACCAGCAGGCGCACGTCCCCCGCGGCGAGGCGACCGGCGACAGCGGCGATGCCCTCGTGGGTGCCGAGATCGGCGGGCAGCACCTCCACGGCTGCACCCCGGGCGCGGAGCTCCCCTGCGAAGTCGCCGAGCCGGTCCGCGCGGCGCGCCACCAGGACGAGGTCGTGGTCGGCCGCCAGGAGACGGGCGTATTCGGCGCCGATGCCAGAGGAAGCGCCGGTAATGAGCGCGACAGCACGAGTCATGCCCCGAGCATGCCTCAAGCGTTAGCTAACCGTCAAACGCTTGACACTTATGAAGTGTCGTACCCTTGGCGGGTGATACGCGATGATGAGGAGCCTGTCGGGCTCGGCGCGCTTGACCGGGTGACCTGGGCATTGCGCCGCGCGGAACTGGCGGTGCAGACACTCAAGGAACAGCGGCTGCGCCCGCTGGGCATGGCCGCCTCGCACTACACCCTGCTGATGTCGGTGCACAGCGAACCAGGGCTGGCCGGTGCCGAGTTGGCCCGCCGTCTCAATGTGACCCCCCAGGCCGTCGCCTCGCTGGTGGCACGCCTGGAAGGCCGTGGGCAGCTGGAGAGGCGCGAGCATCCGCGACACCGCCACGTGCAGGAACTGCACCTCACCGACGTCGGACGAGAAGCGCTGCGCGCCGCCGACCAGGTGATCGCCGACATAGAGCGTCACATCACCGAGGGCCTGGGACCGGACCAGAGCGCGCAGCTGCGGATGCTGCTCGACCAGGTGAGCAAGACGGTGCGCAACGCCTGAGCCCGTCGGCCGGTCAAGGACACGCTTGCGCGTCGGGGGCCTTGGCACGGCGCACGCCGGCTTCTCCCCGGCGGTCTCGGCGCATCGTATGCCGCCGCCAGCGGGGTTCCGCCCGACCGCGGCACCGCTCAGGCCGCAGCGAAAGCAGCGACCACTCGCTCGAGGGACCGAGTAGAGAGCCGGCCACGCCGGGCGCAAGCGGTGCTTCCGCCCAGTCCACCGCCCTCGCCTCAAGGTCGACATCGGCACGACGACCTCGTCCACGCCCGGTCGGTGTGCACGGCGGCACTGAACCGCGCGCCCTGCCGCCTGAAGCAGGTGCGTGCCGCAGATCCCAGCGGTCCCCACCACCGCGAGCAAGGGGGCAGAGCTTCTTTGCCTCACCGCTTCCGCCTCGGACACTCCCTCCTCTGTTCTCACTGCGTCGTGACGTCACGGGTACACCACCGTCGGGACTCGTGCGTCGGCCGGTCACGGTCATCCGAACGAAGTTGCCGGTGCAGTCAGGGGCCGGGTCACGGGACGAGGACGATCTTCCCCGTCGTATGCCCGGTCATGATCTGCCGATGCGCCGCGGCGGCTTCGCGCAGCGGATGGCTGGCGGCGATCAGGACGCGCAGTCGCCCGGCCCTCGCAGCTTCGGTGAGCTGCAGGCGCGCGGCGGCGCGGACTTCTGTGCCGGGGTCCGCGCCAGGCCCGCCGCCCAGGAGCTTGATGCCGGCTCGGGCCCCGCGTTCGAACGCCGCGACGGTCGCGATGCGGGACCGGTCGGCGACGAGTTCCACCGAGACGTCCACCGCCTCGTGGGTGCCCACCAGGTCGGCAGCCGCGTGGACGCCCTGCGGCGCTGCGGCCCGTACCCGGTCGGCCAGCCCCGGCCCGTACGCGATCGGAATCGCCCCCAGGTCGCGCAGTACGTCGTGCTTGGCCGGGCTCGCCGTTCCCAGCACCCTGGCGCCGCGCTCGACGGCCAGCTGTACGGCCATCAGGCCGACGCCTCCCGCGGCGCCGTGGATCAGCACTGAGTCGTGCTCGCGCACGCCGATCGCCGCGAGGGCGTGCACCGCGGTGACGCCCGTGACCATCAGTCCTCCGGCCTGCTCCCAGGAGAGAGCAGCGGGTTTGGGCACCACTGAGGACGTCGGGACGATGAGTTCGGCGGCGTACGCGCCGGGCGCTCGGTACGCGATCACCTCATCGCCGATCTGGATCGGGCCGGCGGGGCCGGTCGCGTCGGCGCCGACAGCGGTCACCACACCAGCCGCTTCGGCGCCGAGCCGCATCGGCATGTTGGCCGGGTCGGTTCCGAAGGCGCCGCTGTACATCTTGTGGTCGAAGGGGTTGACGCCGGCGGCGCGGACCTCGATGCGCACCTGGCCCGGCCCGGGCTCCGCTACGGCGACATCGATCACCGACAGTACCTCGGGACCACCGTAGGCACGCGCTACTACTGCTTCGCTCATGTCGGAGGACAACACGGTGCCGGAAGGACCGATTCCCTCTCGCGGGTAATTTTTTGAGCGGAGCGCTCCGCTCCGATAAGTTTGGGGCGACGGATCAGCCGACGCGGGAGGACACATGAACGCCACGACCAAGCCGACGGCCCTGGTGACCGGCGGCAGCCGGGGAATCGGCGCTGCCACGTCGCGGGAACTGGCGGCTCGCGGCTACCGCGTAGCCGTCAACTACTTCTCCAACCGCGAGGCGGCCGACCAGGTGGTCAAGCTCATCGAGGCCGACGGCGGCGAAGCCTTCGCCGTGCAGGCCGACGTGTACGACCCCGCCCAGGCGGCCGAGCTGCTGGAGCGCTCTGCGGTCGACGGGCGCCTGGACGCCCTTGTCTGCAATGCCGGTGCCCGCTTCACCCCCACCCCCGTGCAGACCCTCGCCTGGGACGACTTCAGGACAAAGGTGACGGGCGAACTCTCATCCGTCTACACGCTCACCCAGCGGGCACTGGAGCTCATGGGCGCCCAGGGACAGGGACGCATCGTGTACGTCTCCAGCGCCGTGGCCGACGGTCCGCCCGCCCCGGGCATGGCCGCCCACGGCACCGCCAAGGCCGCCCTCAACACCTTCGCCCGCTTCGTCGCCTACGAGGCCGGTCCCCTTGGCGTCAACGTCAACGTCGTGGCACCCGGCTACGTCCGCACCGAGAGCAGCGCGCGCATGCCGCAGGAGTTCCAGCGGCGGCTGGCGGACAACACGCCCCTGGGGCGTGTCGCGGAGCCGGAGGACGTGGCTCGGGTGATCGCGATGCTCGTCGGCGAGGAGGCCGGCTTCGTCACCGGCGAGGTGCTCACCGTCGACGGTGGGCACGGCGTGGCACGGCGGTAGAGCAGAATGCCTGTCCATGGGTGACACGCAGACCGGCAGACCTCGCGGCCGCCGGCGGGAGGCAGACCGCAACGACGCTCGCCTCATGCAGGCTGCGCGCGAAGTCTTCGCCGAGCTCGGCTGGGACGCCCCCGTCTCGGAGATCGCCCGCAGGGCCGGCATCGGCATGGGCAGCCTCTACCGCCGCTATCCCAACAAGGCGTTGCTGGCTCAGCGGATGCGGATCGTGGGGATGGAACAGCTCGTCACCCAGGCCCGCACAGCCCTCGCCGAGGAGCTCGATCCTTGGGCGGCCTTCGCCCGCTTCCTGCGGACCGCGCTCTCGGCCCAGGGTGCGGGCGGCCCGCTGCTCCCGCTGGTGGGCGGCCGGCTTCCGGCCACCGACGAGATCGTGGCCGCCTCCAGCCGGCTCCGGGCCGCCCTCGACGACCTGGTGGACGGCGCCCACCGCGCAGGCGTGCTGCGCGCCGACTTCACCTCCGCCGATGTCCCCTTGCTGCTCGAACACCTCACCGCGCGGATCCCCGTCACCGACGAACGCGCCACCACGCTCCACTTGCGGTACCTGGACCTGATCCTCGCCGGACTGCGCACGTCGACCACCGACGGGCCCACCGCGCTGCAGAGCCCGGCTCCGGACTGGGCGGAACTCAGCGAGCTATGGAACGCCTCTGAGGGCTGATCCCTGCGCCCCCATATTGAACGCAGCACCCACGTGCTTTTTGCTTCGCCGCCCTGCGCTTTTTCCTTCTCGCTGAGGGTGCGCTTGCCGATAACCTCATCCGTGCAGGTCATGCGGCATGCTGGTTCGGCTGCCAAGCTTTCCGATGGCTTGCCCTGCTCGCCCGTTCGGATGTCTCGAAGGACACAGAGATCTTGATGCTCCGGCATCAACTGGCCATCGCACGCCGTGCCCAGCCACGGCCCCGCTTCTCCTGGAGCGACAGGGCCGTCATGGCGGCACTGCTCCCACTCGTCAGCGCAAAGCGGCGATCACAGCTGGCTTTGCTGGTCTCTCCACGGTCAGTGCTGCGCTGGCACGCACGGCTCATCGCCTGGAAGTGGACCTACCCATCCCGTCGTCCGGGCCGACCACCGAAACCAGAGGCCCTGCGCCAACTGGTCCTGCGTCTGGCGCGCGAGAACCCGGGATGGGGATACCGCCGCGTCCACGGAGAGCTCCTCGGCCTGGGCCGCAAGGTCGCCGCCTCCACCGTCTGGTCCATTCTCAAGCAAGCAGGGATCGACCCATCGCCACAGTGTGTGGGCTGCTCCTGGGCCGTTTTCCTCAAAGCCCAGGCCTCCGCGATCGTGGCCACCGACCTCTTCCACATCGACACGGTCTTCCTGCGGCGCTGGTTCGTGCTGCTCTTCATCGACCACGGCACCCGCCACGTGCACATCGCCGGCGTCACCCGGCACCCGACCGGCCCCTGGATCACCCAGCAAGCGTGGAACTACCTCATGGACCTCGGTGACCACGCAGAGTCGACCAGATTCCTCATCCGGGACCGCGGCCCCTACTTCACCGACAGCTTCGACGCCTTCCAGGCGGCCGGCAGACGCGTGATACCTACCCCGCCCGCCGTGCCACGGATGAACGCCATCGCCGAACACTGGATCGGTTCATGCCGACGCGAGGCAACCGACCACATCCTGATCACCGGAGAACGCCACCTCCACCTCGTCATCGGCGAGTACGCGGAGCACTACGACAGACACCGGCCGCATCGATCCCTCGGACAACGGGCACCAGACCGACTCACCGACCCCGAGCCGCCCATCGCCAGGGACAACACTCGATCAGTCGACGCGATCGACTCGGCGGCCTCATCCACGAATACTCGCAGGTCGCATAGGGTGACACAGATTCCGGCTCTTGCAAGATTTTCGTGATGGGGTGACAGTGCGTCATCTTGGTGTCATCGTGCGGAGTGTGTGACGAGCTGCTGGGCATCGTGTTCCCGTACCTGGAGAAGGTGCTGGTGGAGCGGGTGAGCCTTGAGGGTGAGAAGGTCGAGGTTTGGGCGCGTACCCGGGAGGGTGTCGCGTTGCCGTGTCCGGACTGCGGGGTGTTGTCGACGCGGGTGCACAGTCGCTATCGGCGTCGTCTGGCCGATGTGGCGGTCGGTGGCCGTCCCGTCGTGATCCATCTCGGTGTGCGACGCATGTTCTGTGATGAGCCTGGCTGTCCGCGGCAGACGTTCGCCGAGCAGGTGGACGGGCTGTCCGTGCGGTATGGGCGCTATACGCCGCTGCTGCTGGGGCTGCTCCAGGCGGTGGGGCTGGCACTGGCCGGGTCCGCCGGGGCGAGGCTGCTGGCGGTCCTGCACATGGCGGTGAGCCGGGTGACCCTGTTAGCGCTGGTGATGGCGTTGCCGGACCCGGACTGGAAGGTTCCCCGGGTACTGGGTGTCGACGACTTCGCTCTGCGTAGGGGCGGAGTGTGGGACACGGTGCTGGTGGACGGGACAACGCGGCGGGTGCTGGAGTTGCTGCCCGGCCGGGACGCCGAGCCGCTGGCCACGTGGCTCCGGGATCACCCTGGGGTGCGGGTCATCTGCCGTGACCGGGCAGGTGCCTATGCCGAGGCTGCCACCCGCGCCGCGCCGGCAGCCGTGCAGGTCGCGGACCGCTGGCACCTGTGGCGCAACCTCGGACAACACGTGGAGAAGGACATCGCCCGCCACCGCGGATGCCTGCACCGAGCGGCCACGGACCGAACACCTGCAGACCGGACCGGACTCGAAGATCTGCCTGCGCAGGCCCTGTCCGCTCAAGGAGCGCTGGAGGCGCGCACCCGCCGCCGTTACCGCGAGGTCCATGCCCTGCTGGAGCAGGGTTGGGCGCTGAAAGAGATCGCCCGTGAGCTGCGGCTGAACCACAAAACCGTGCAGACCTTCGCCCGGGCTGAACACGTGGAAGAACTCCTCGCTCACGCCGCCGGTCGTCGCCCCAGCAAACTGGACCCACACCGCGACTACCTGCACCAGCGATGGGCCGAAGGGTGCCACTCGCCCACAGCACTCCACCAGGAACTCACCCAGCGGGGCCTGCAGTGCAGCATCCGGCTGGTCACCCGCTACCTGCGCACCCTCCGAGCGAACGGAGCCCTGCCCACCCCGGAACCTGCCCCGCCTCCAACCCGACGGCTCGTCGGCTGGATCATGCGCCACCCCGCCACCCTGAACCCCGATGACCAGCAGCGTCTTAAGACCGCACTGGCAGCCTGCCCCGAGCTGAACGCCCTGCACCAGCACGTCCAGGCCTTCGCCCAGATCATGACCAGACGCAACGGCCGACACCTCAACACCTGGGTGCACCAGGTCCGCAACCAAGACCTCCCCTCACTCAAAGCCTTCGCGACCGGACTGGACAAGGACTGGAACGCCGTCACCGCCGGCCTCACCCTCGACTGGAACTCCGGCATGGTCGAAGGCACCGAAAACAAGATCAAAATGCTCAAACGCCAGACCTACGGCCGCGCCAGCCTCGCACTCCTCCGCAAACGAGCCCTACTCACCTGACAACGCTCACCCACCGTCACCGCATCACGAAAATCTTGCAAGAGCCCAGATTCCGGCACCCACACCCACTACGAACAACTTGTCCTCAGCCACGCGGCCTGACCGACAAAAACCAAGATCACATCGACCAGCAGAGTCGCACAGAGTGACGCACAGCCACCGCCGATTACGGGACAGATCCATTGACACCGCACATACCCGTCCCGGATCGCTTGCCGGTCACCTGACGATGCAGGTCATGGCCGCCCACAACAGGGGCGAGTGCTCGATCCGGTTGACGGTGCGCCAGCGGTCCAGCTGTTCCCGCTGCCAGACGCCGAGCCGGTGGACGGGGTCGCGGTGCTCGTGGGCGGCGTCGACGGCAATGATCGCCTCCGACAGCGGGCGTACGGACTCGGCCAGGCCGGCCAGCCGATGGAACGCGAAGCTGGTCGGCAGCGCCCAGCGGGTAGCGGTGACCAGCTCCGCACCGTTATGGATCATCGCCGTCGCCAGGCCGAACGACTCGGCGAACCGCAGATCGCCGCCGCTCTCGCAGGCGATCAGTGCAACGCGCGGCGGCGCGGGCCAGATCCGCGCCCCCGGCGCCCCGTCCGCCCGCAGGGGGAGAGTGCCCAGAAGGAGGTCCTTGGCCGACAGCGGCCGATGGGTGCGGACCACCTCGGCCAGGCCGACGGTCCGTGGACCGCAGCACAGATGGAGAGTTATGTCCTCGCTCTGCCCGCCCTCGACCGGCGCACCGCTCACGTGCCCGACGTACATCAGCCTGCGCGGCCCCTTGCGCAGCACGTCACTCAGCCAGTCCCGGTCCAGGTCGGTGCGGCGGAATGCCTCCGTCGGGGTGGCGAGGCGCGGCTCGACGGCGCCTGCGTCGAGACGGCTCTGGACGAGCGACAGCAGCTCCGGGTCCGAGCCGGGCGGTCCCAGAACCGAACCGAGCGGGGAGTCGGCCCGGAATCCGGGCACCCGGGGGTCGAGGATGAGAACGACGGCGTCCGCGTCGGCGTCCGGCGCCGGACGCGCGGCGGGACCCGGCGGACGCAACGACACCGGCGTGGTGGTCACGACGTCCGCGAGTTCGATGATCCGGGCGTCGTCGTCGACGGCGAGCAGTTCCCAGGGGACCTGGGCGACCCGGGGCGACGGCTGGATCCGGATCAGCGGGCGGGCGCCGTCCGCCGAGACGTGGCGTATCTGCGCTGTCAGCCCCACCGGCCACAGCGCCTCGGCCAGCACGCGCGCGAGGCGGTGCTCGGTCCGGTGATCGGCCATCGCTCCCGAGCCGAACGCGCGCCGCATCCCCTCGCCCGCGCCCGGCAGCGCGGCGGCCAGCGCACGGACCGCCTGGTCGACCTCGTCACTGGGTGCGTGCCCGGTGCCGAACCCCCGGGCCCCGCTCGTCCACGTCCACGTCATGAACAGGTCGCCGGCGTCAGCCAGCCGGACCTGGACCACCGGGCGGATTGTCAGGTCGTCGGCGACCAGAACGGCACCTCTTCCTCGCTCACGATCCGTCGGTGATAGCGGAATTCGGCCGCCGCGATGTACTCCTGCAGCGCGGTGCGGCCGGATTCCGGCGACATCCGCACCTTGGGCGGCGGCGCGACGCGCAGGCCGACGGAGGCGGCGGCCTCCGCCGCCACACCCCCGAGCATCATCGGGCCGCCGATGTGCCCGTACGCCTTCATGGCGGCACTCGGGAAGACCGTCGCTGCGTCCTCGGAAGACCCGGAGGCCACCGAGGACAGGGCACGCGGCGCCGACGGCGGCGTACGGTTCAGCGCCAGCGAGGCGCCCGCGCAGCGGTGTTCCACCAGTTCGAAGAGCAATCCCTGATCCTGACGGCGTACGGCGAGGCGGAAGACCAGCCGCATGGCGTCATCCGCCAGTTCCAGCCACTGGCTGCGCGCGTGGGCGGTGACGAAGTCGTAGCGTGCCGCCTCCAGGGCCAGTGCGGCGGGCAGAGCGAGGGAGATCGCGGTACTGGTGGACGCCTTCTCGTGGTCTCCGTGGTTCGTCCGGTTCAGGTTGTCCTCAAGGGTCTCCGCGAGCATCAGGTCCACCTGTGCGCACCGCTCGTACACCCCCCTCGCCTGGTACACATCGCGCGCTCCCTGGGCCAGGCGCTTCATCTCGGTGATGTCGCCACGGTGGTAAGCCTGTTGGGCGGCGAGCAGCACGGTGTCGGCGGCGGCGATCTCGGCACCGAACCGCTCGAAGCGGGCCAGGCTCGATGTCATCAGGTCGTCCGCGCCGGTGGCCTCACCGCGCAGGCCGGCGAGAAAGGCACGGGCCTGTTCGCAGACCGCCAGGTCGCCGAACTGCCGCTGTCGTTCGAAGATCGCGGACGCCTCGTCGTACAGCCGCTCCGCGCGGTCGAGGTCACCGCGGCGCATCGCGGCGTATGCCCGGTGTGCGATCAACTGCTGCTGTTCACCGATATCGCCCGTAGCCCGGAAGCCGTCCTCCGCGCGGGCGAAGTAGTCCTCGGCGAGGTCGAACCGTCCGGTCGAGGCGCAAATGAGCCCGAGGCTGGTCAGCAGCCGCGGCGCGGTCGGCACAACGGTCGCGGGCGTGGTGGGCAGCATCGCCGAGGCCTGTTCTTCGGCCGCGCCCCACTCTCCCCGTTCCATCAGCAGATGCACCCGGCTCAGGCCGAGTTCGGCGGTGCGCATGCCCTCGGGATCGTCGAACTCAGGCAGCCGGGCCGCCGCCTCGTCGAGACATGCCAGCGACTCGTCCAGACGCCCAGTCCTGCGCAGCAGGTCGGCCTTGCCGAGCAGCGTCTTCAGCAGGACTTCCAGCCACAGTTGCCGACCGAGCGGTCCCATGGGCACGGACTCGATGCCGCGCAGCAGGCCGAGGGCCCGCTCGATGACGGCTGCCGCCCCGGCCAGGTCCGTGGCGGTGAGCTGGACCGTCCCGATGTTGGACAGCAGGTGCGCCCGCAGGAATCGTACGTCGGGAGAGTCCTCGATGGACTCGGCCGCGGTGAGCAACTCCTCGTAGACGGTGCGCGCGGCGGCAAGATCCGGGGTCAGCTGATGGCGCTCGGCCAGGGCGAGGCCGCTGTCGAACGGCTCTCCGTACAGCGGAACCACCGCCTCCTCGTCCGGCATCCGCTAGAAATCCTCACCGGTGGAAGCGGCGGCGATCTCGGCAAGGAACGGCCCCGCGAACGCATCATGCGGCAGAGGCTGTGCCACGGCCGCCAGCCGCCGCCGGACCAGGTCACGGATCGCGTCGCGGTCGGCGCGGCCTTCGACTTCGTCAAAGGCGCCGGGGCCCGGGTCGAAGCCGGGCAGCAGGACACCGACCTCGATACGCGGCGGCATCGCCGCAGCCGGTAGGTCCAGGTCCGCCCGGCCGGCCCACATATCGTCCCGTCGGGCGAGGGGCACCCGGTTCGCCTGGCCACCGTCCACGCGGACCTCCGCGACGAGGGGCACACCGGCGGCAGGTGCCGCGACGTCCGCGACGACCTCGACCTCGATCTGCCGTCGCGCGCCGAGCGCACGAGCGGTCCAGGACACCGCGTTCTCGGCCGCGTCGACGAAGCCGGGCGGGTAGCGGCGCCAGTCGTTGGTCCCCGAGCCCCGCGCAATCACCCGGCCGCCCGCGACGATCGGATCGCCTGCCGCGAGGGCGTAGTCGCCGTGCCGTGCGAACAGCGCGCCGAGGTCGACCGGCGTGCCGACCGGATGGCGCTCGTCCAGGGACGACCGGAGGCGACGCAGAGCCTGCCCGTCCAGCCCGGCGCTGTCCGCCGCTTCGTCGATCAGCCGCAGAACGCTCTCCAGGTGGCGCGCCGTATCCGCCGGCTGCGGTGCCGCGCGCCACCACTGGATCAGCGGGTCGAGCGCCGTCTGATGCTCCTCGATCAGTTCGGCCACGCAGTCATCGGGTTGATCGCCGAAGTCGTCGAACAGCTGCTGGCACCGGTGGGTGAGCGCGGCCAGCTCCAGGCCGAGCACGTCCGGTTGGAGCGCCGGGATCCCGTCCATGTGCGACGCCGGCCACCACCGGAACGCCCAGTGCCCGAAGCCGAGCCGGGCGACGCTGCCCGCGAGAGCGGTCATGTCCGCCCTCACCCGTACGCCGACCGGCTCCCCCGCCGCACAGGCATGCACGGCGGCAGCGGTGCGCTCGCCGTAGACCGCCCACAGCCACTGTTGTGCCCGCCCCGCGTCATGGACCTCCGCCACCGGCAAGCTCGGATCCCCGAGGACGGGCCAGGCCAGAACCGCGCCCGCGACGTCGAGAACGGCCCGGGTGAAGGCGGGGCCGACGGGGCCGGCGGCGACCCGGATCGTGCCGTCCTGGGCCTGCGTGACATGGACGTCCATATCGGCCTCCGCCATCACGCGCTCCTCGGCTCGGCCGCTTCCGCGGCGGTCGTCGACAGTGTGCGAAGTGCCGACCGGACCCTGGCACGGTGGTCCATCATCACTGAGCGGGCGACCCCGTCGAGCACTGCCCAGGCCGACGCGATGTCGTCCAACGGTGCCTCGCGGACATCCCGCCCGTGCAGCCGCACCCAGAGCCGCCGCATGTAGGCGGTCCATGGGGTGCGGAGGTCCTGGGCGAGTGCGTCCAGCACGCCGCCGTCCGGGTCGGGGTGGGGAGAAACGGTCATTCTGCGGGCGCGAAGTGCCGAAGCCTCCCGTTGCCAGCGGCTGTTGACGGTGCGGTGCGCCGCTGTCCGCCCCAGCATGGATACACCGCTGCCCAGTGGGTCGAGCCCGACCGCGAGCCGGCCGCCGAGGACCACGGCGACGCGCAGGCTCTCGTCGTACAGGCCGAGCGGAGCGCAACTACGGCCGATCTCCCGCCGGACAAGCTCTGGCACCGTCGGCAGTTCCTCGCGCCGGGCCGACGACTGCAGCACGACGAAGAGCCGCTCGAAGAGCGTGCGGTCGAGCGGCGCAGGAAGCGTGGCGGTCGAGGCGCCCCGGCCGACCTCCGGACGCGGCGGCACCTGCCGCGCGGTCAGCCCCAGATGCGTCGGCAGATCGTCGCGTCCCCAGACACCGCTCGCGTGCGCCCACAGGGCCTGGCCGAGCAGGCTTCCGTATCCGTCCTTGACCATGGACGTGTATTCCGGGGAATTCCTCGCCGGACCCGGCGCGCCACAGGCTTCCAGGACCTCGGCCGCTGACGCGGCTGCCGCAGCCGCGTCAGCGGCCGGGGCCTGCTGGCGGTTCTCCCACGCGGTGGCCAGCTCCCCGTCGAGCCGGGAGCGCCGGTCGGCGTCCGCCAGGTGATCCTTCAGCGCTTCCACCGTGCGTCCGCCGGCCGCGCCCGCGACGTCCGCAAGTACGGCCCTGGCCACCGCGTCCGCACCGGCCGAGGGCGCTCCGTGTTCGGTGGCCAGCTCGAAGCAGCGCTGGAAGTAAAGATCCTGGGGGTTGCCCGCCACGATGCCCAGAGCCCGGCGGGTCTTCTTGAGCAGCGTGAACCACTGTGCCGTCGCCTCAAGGCGCGCACCCGACTCCCGGATCAGCGCGTCGAGGCGTGCGGCCTCCCGCGATGTGAGGAAATCGGCCGCGAGTTCCGGACGCAGCGCCGGCCTGACGATCAGCGGCAGCACGATCAGCTTGACCGTCCGGGTCAACGGCGCGCCACCGGGGCCGCTCAGCGATTCCAGCCCCGGCCCAAGGGCGCGCCAGGCACTGTCGATGACCATGGCGCGCGGACGGCGCTCGCCGGTCGGCTGGCTCGGGGGCGGCATGACACGAGATTACGTCGTCCGGGAACGGGCGGGAAAACCTGGGATCGGTAGGCGCCACCCGGCCGCCTACCGTCCACACCGTCAGGCAGGGCCGACGGCGAGGAGGGGATCCATGGCCAAGACGATCAACCGGGCGATACTGCCCGCGGGACTGTCCGGCGCACTCGGCTGGTACGCCTCGGCTTCACCCAACCGCTGCCGGGCACGCCAGTCCGTGGCTGGACAACATCGGTCCGCACTGTGGACGGTGAGACCTTCGACTCGGTCGCCAAGCAACTGGTCCGCCTTACCGAACTGGCCGCCGTCGTACCCGGTGCCGTTCTGCCGGTGCGGTACCGGACCGGGCGCACCGGACAGGTCGAACTCGACCTCGGCACCGACCGGGACGTGTTTGTCGGGCGTGCACGACGAGGTCCGGGCCCGGCGGGGGCTCAGCAACCGTCGCGATCTCGACATCGCCGCCCCCGGCCTGCGGGCCGCGGCCGCAATCGCCTCCGTCCGCCCGACCGGACGGATCGCCGACGGCAACCCCGAGCTGCCGGTCTCGCTCCTCATCAGCCGCACCCGCGGATCGTCGTACGAGGCGTACGAGGTAGCCGTCCAACGGCTCTTCCCCGCCCGCCTGATCGGCTGCCTCCAGGCCGGCCGCGTCGTCACCGTCTCGTACCTGCCGGACGCCGGGAACAAGGTCGTCCTCCGGCTGCCCGCCAACCCCTGCACCTGAATCACGCCGGACATCAACAGAAGGGAAAACCGTCATGGGAATCTTCAGGAAGCGTCGCAAGAGCCGCGAAGAGCGGGCCGCCGAGATCGCCGGCAAGGTGGCCGACGGCAAAGGTTTCTACGGCCGCACCACGCGCGCGTTCCTCGGCGGCGAGGACTTCGCCAGGGTCCAGCAGTCGATCGGCGCGTACAGCTCCGGCCTCAACGTCCAGCAGTTGCTCGCCATGGGGGCACCGACCATATCCGCCGTCGTGGTATCGATCAGCGACACCGGCAAACTGGTCAACTTCGACCCGATCGTCGACCTGGTCCTCCAGCCGTCCGGAACCACCGACCGGATCGCCCTCCAAAGCATCGTCTCCAAACTGCGGATCCCCCGCACTGGCGACGAGGTGCTGCTGCTCTCCGACCCCGCCCGGCCCGGCGACTACCTCTACGCCGGGGACGGCGTGACACCGTGACGACACCGTTACACGAAGCGCCGGCCACCGATTCCGTGCTGCTCACCTTCGACGGCCGGGTGCTGGAGGTGTTCGGCCTCACCGACACCCACCGCTACCACATCTGGCAGGAACCCCATCTGGAGTTCAGCCACGGCCGACATCCCTGGCTGACGATCGTCCTGGGGCAGGGCGGATGCCACTCCTTTGGCTACGACCCGCACCGGCTCGACGGCCTGCGGGCCCTCGCGGACCGGCTGGCGCGAAGCCGGCCTGAGAGATAGGGATTCGGATGGGCGGTCATGAGGTCCTGGGTCTGTGGTGGGTGGTGCCCGCAGGGCTGGCGTTGCTCGGGTACGGGCTCTCCCTCGCCGGGCTGACCCGGGCCCAGCGGGCGGTATGGGTGACGGCGCGGATCGTGCGGGTGGAGCAGCCGACCCACGGCGACTCCAAGAGGCCCGGGATACCGGTGACGGTCGCCTTCCAGGACCCAGCCACCGGGCAGGAGTTCACCCTGCCGAACGCGGGCAAGCACGGTGACGCGGTCCGCGAAGCCTGGGTGGGCCGGGAGCTTGAGGTGCGCTACCCACCCGGGCAGCCGCACCGGTTCCGCATCGTGATGAACACCGTGGGCGAGAAGAGCGGACGGAGCGGCCCGAACTGCGCGGTCTTCCTGCTGCTCGTAGGGCTGGTGATCCATGCGACCGTTGCCTGGGGCTACCCGTGGGCGCTGCTCGGCTTCGGCAGCCTGCTGACCGCCCTCGCGGCGGTCAGCCCCGACATCCGCCTGGCGCGCGCCCGCGACGCCCTGCTGGCCTCGGCCCTCGCCGTCCCGGCGCGTGTCGTGGCCGTCACCAAGGACATCTACACCGACGGGGAGGGCGACGACATCGTCAACCACGCTCCCGTCGTCGCCTTCACCACCCACGAGGGCACCTACGTCACTACCCTGTGCCTCGACGGCATCGCCGACCCGGGTCTGTCCCTCGACCGCCCTCGCAACCGACCGCCGCTCCGGCGAGAAGAGCATCGGCTTTATCATCATCCTGCTGCTCACCGGAATAGCGGCGGTCGTGACCGGCGCGGTTACACTGTGACACCCGGAGGGATGCCAGGGAGACGGTGAGATTGATCCCCGGGGGTGGACACCGCGTTTCATGCGGTGAGTTGCAGCTTACGTGATGTGATCAGTTGCTGCTCGAAGTCGATTGGTAGAGGTAGCCGAGGGAGGATTGACGGCGACGCCCTGCACCAGCGCCGCGCGGGCCCTGAGCGACTCTGTCGCCCGATTCATGGTGAGGCCCGATTCGATCAGCGCCTGTGGGGCTCGAATAATCATTGCTCCTACTCAAGAGGCATACCTGTACTCGTTGACCACGCCGCCGAGGACGTGGGTGCGCAGGACTTTGCGGCTGGTTGGCTCCAGGACTGGAGGTGGTTGTTCCTGGGCTTGGGGAGGTAGTTGGCGTCGGGCCCGGTGGGGGCGGTGTGCGTTGTAGTGCCTCTGGTATTCGGCTAGGACGTGGCGCTCGTGAGCCTTGCCGAGGATGAGTATGTGGTCGAGGGCTTCCCGGCGGAGGGTGCCGATGACTCGTTCGCAGTGGGCGTTGGCTTTGGGTGCGCGGACCGGCGTCTTGATGATCTCGATTTCCTCGGCCTGGAACACGGCGTCGAAGGCGTCGGTGTATTTGCTGTCGCGGTCTCGGATGAGGAACCGCAGCGAGTCCATGCGTATGCCCAGGTCGATGGCGAGGTTGCGGGCTTGCTGGGTGGCCCAGGCAGCGGTCGGGTGTGCGGTGACGCCGGCGACGTGCAGGCGCCGGGTGTGGTGCTCGAGGAAGATCAGGGCGTACAGACGCTGCAGGCTGATGGTGTCGATGTGGAGGAAGTCGCAGGCGGTCAGGCCGGTAGCCTGTGCGGAGAGGAACTCGCGCCAGGTTGGGCCGGTGCGGCGTGGTGCGGGGTCGATGCCTGCGGTGTGGAGGATCTGCCAGACGGTCGAGGCGGCGATCGGGTGTCCGAGCCGGGCCAGTTCGCCCTGGATCCGGCGATGGCCCCATCGGCTGTTCTCGCGGGCGAGGCGCAGCACGAGCTTCTTGATGGCGGCCTGGGTGGGCGGCCGTCCAGGACCTCGGCGTCGTCGGGAGTAGTCCCATCCGCGGGCGACGAGCTTGCGGTGCCAGGCCAACAGCGTGCTCGGTGTGATCGGGAAGACCTTGGCCCACTGGTGGCGGGGGATCAGCGAGGACAGGGCCGTGAACCACAGGCGGTCGGCGGGCTCGTACCGTACTCGCCCTTGCAGCTGGCGTCGTAGCACGGCGTTTTCATGGCGCAGGACGAGAAGCTCAGCCTCCTTCGAGGTGTCCCGCCGCACAAGCACCGCCGGGACGGCGAGAAGACGTCGAGTCACCTGGTACAGAAGCGACACGATCATCCACACATGGTTGCAGCTCTCTGCGCGCCGGTGGTGGCGTTTGACCAGCAGCGATGAATAACCGAGCCCCACAGGGATCTGCGAGAAAGCCGTTCAGTAGCCGCCACTCATGATCACGGTCCAACAGCCGCCCCGGCTTGCCGATCTCTCCCATCCAACGACCCTCCGACCTAGTTAAGGTCTGCCCTAACGAATTTCGTTAAGGTCAACCTTAACCATTCAAGGAAAGGCGTGCCAGCACACAGACTGCGCCAGGGGGTGCAGAATCATCGCCGGCGCAGAGGCCCCGCCTTGCCGGAAATCCCAACCGTCCCGGTGGGCCCCAGGGCACCCGGTCTCACGATTGCCGACCGTGGTCGGTCGAGTCGGCCCTCTCACGCAGCCGGAGTCGCGGCGTCACGATGATCGCTCGCAATGCCGCCACTGGCTTATCCGACTACGACGAACGCGCTCGGAATGCCGCGCCTGCCCACGATGAGCGACCGGGACAAGGACGCGGAGGTCCTTGCCCTGCACCATCAGCCGACGCTGACCAGCATGGACGTAAGATTCGGCACCCACAATGTCATCCACGGTCTGGCCACCCGCCTGTCAGCCCTGCTCGAGAGGGTCCGCATCCGCAGCCAGTCCCGGAAGGACTCTCACATGACGCCGCATGAAGAGCTCACCGCCTGGGCCGGTGCCGGGAACGTTACAAGAGCAGACCCGGCGGTCGTGTCGGGCTGGCGGATCCCCGAGGAGCAGAAGGCACTACTGGTCGATGTCGGGGTCCCTATCGTTGATCAGTTGATCGAATACGTACCGTTCCAGGTGGAGGCGGCCCCCATACTTCAGACGTCAGCCGACGGGTGGCTCTACCGCCTCACCCAGAATCACCATGGCGACCTCGTGCCCGGACTGCAATGGTCGTTCGGCGTCCAACCCGGCACGGGGACGGTCTACTACGTTCTCCCCGAAGGCGAGGCATGGTTCGCCAACTCCTCCATCGGCCTGTGGCTGCGGACCCTGCACCACTACGGCTTGCACGTCAGCGAGTCCGAGATCCTCAGCGATCCGGATGACCGTGAGGACGAAGCCCTGGCTGAGCTCGGTGTGCTGGCTGACGAACTCAAGAAGATCGATCCCCCTGCCTTCGACGGCTACATCGGGTTCATTTGGGCCGAGTTCCTCGATCGCTGGCTCTGGTAGTTGCTCACCGCCGCCACGTTGCCCGAATCGATCACTCACCGTGTGCGGGGCGTCCAGCGGCCGCGAATACGCGACACCTCAACATGCGAGCTCACCAGTCCCGGGGCCGGTGCCCGCGTCCTGCAGCGCCCAGGAGTGGCCCCCGCAGGCGCGGCGTAGGGGCGCGGCGTGCGCAGCCGGTCGTCGCTTGGCGGCAGGGTGTAGAGGACACCGCAAGAAATACGACAGAGGATGTCGGTTTTTGTGGAGACAGTGGGGGCGCCGGTCGGTGTCGTGGTGGCGCGGGCCGGGACAACGGACAGACAAGGACCCTCATGCGCGAAACACCCGACGACCTCCACCGGCTCCAAGCCCTCCTTGACGCCTCGCTCTCCCGCTCCACGGCGCACCTGCGGTCGATCATCAGCAGCAAGCGCACACTCACCGCCGAGCAGCTCACTCGCGTGCTCACCGGCATGTGCACGCTCGCGCTGTCCACCGTGACGGCGAAGGGCGAGCCGCGGATCAGCGGCGTGGACGGGCACTTCCTACACGGAAAATGGCACTTCGGCACCGCGCGCGGCGCCGCCAAGGCCCGGCACCTCGCCGCCCGGCCCGCCGTCAGCGCCGCGCACATGCGCGGGGAGGACCTGGGCGTGTTCACACACGGCACCGCGGAGACCCTCAACCCCCACCGCGGCGAACCGGCTGCCGACTGGCCGGACCTGCTCGCGTACTTCCGGGACTTCTACGGCGACGACGCCTTCGACTGGGACAACGACGTGGTCTTCTACCGGCTGCATCCGCAGTGGATGGCCGTGTTCGCCCCCAACCTCGCCAAGCTCGGCGGGAAGGCGGACGAGGCGTGACACCGGACACGCGCTTGCCAGCCCCACACGCCGCCGGGGCCGGCAAGACCCGCGACACCATCGACGTCGTGGGTGCCCGCACCAACAACCTGCGCGACGTGTCCGTCAGCATCCCCAAAGGCCGGCTCGTCGCCTTTACCGGCGTCAGCGGCAGCGGCAGCGGCAAAACCTCACTCGCCATCGACACCCTGCACAGCGAGGCCCAACTGCGGTACCTGGAGGGCCTTTCGCCCTTCGTACGCCAGTACATCACCCAGCGCAACCGCCCCAAGGTCGACCGCATCCTCGGCCTCGGCGCCACGCTCGCGGTCGACCAGCGCCGCCTGAACCGCACCCCCCGCTCCACTGTCGCGGGAGGGGCCGCCCGATAGCCGGGTGTGAGTAGTTGCAGTAGAGGAAGTGCCGCCGAGATTGAATGGCCGTTGAGGCCGGGCGGGGGTCAGTGCCCCAGAGCGGCCTTGGCGGCCACGATGACCAGACCGAGTAGCAGGTTGACGACGCCCTCGCCGACCGCCATCCGGCGGGACGCGCCCGCGTTGATCGCGCCGAGGGTCGCCCAGGCCACCTGCTGGGCGATCGCGACGGCGAGCACCAGCCAGGCCGTGCCGGACAGGCCCAGGCCGAGCACCGGACTGAGCGCCGCCGCCACCGCAGGCAGCACCGCGGCCTCCACGATGGGCCACTCGCGCCGGGCCACGCGCCGCACCTCCCGGCGGCTGATCGGCCTGCCGACGATCCGTTCACCGGCTACGTGCGCGTACACGTGCGCTGCCCAGAAGACCACGCCCGTCACCAGCAGCAGCACGATCAGCTGAAGCCGCGGGAAGTCGCCGGCCGCACCGGCGGTGGCCACCACCGATGCCGCGAGCAGCGAACCATAGACCGCACCCGCATAGTCCGTCCGACGAGTGCGGACCCGCTCCTTGCGCGCGGGTCGCCCCGCCGGGGCCGGAGAACTGCTCACCGACCCAACATAGGCGCCGGTACCGGATACTCCGGTGAACGGCGCCATCCGCTCGGGCCGCGTCCGCGGAGCAGGTCTCGCGGCTCAGTCGTCAGGCTGTGCGCCAGGCGTCACCGGGCGTGTTCCGGGAGGCCCGCCAGCGTGGCAAGCTGATAGCGCTTGACCAAGGTCCATGCAGTCCGGGTGGCGTCCTCCACCCATGCCTGCCCTGCGGCAGACAGGCCGTTCATTGCTCGCATCCACTTGGTGATCCGCTACTGCGGAGTGCGCTTGTTGTCCTTTCCGAGGTACTTGAGCACGTACACCGCGAGATAGTCCACGTCCCCTGCGCTTCCCTGACCGCGGAGGACGGGCCTGAGCCGGAAAGCGAACTTACGGCCGAGTACGTGCCCAGGTACCGGGCGAGGTCTGCCGGGTGCATCGTCTGCAGTTGTTGGACCCGCAGTCTCGTCAGCGCAGCCCCTTGGAGTGGGGGCTGCGCTGTGCGAAGTGATGGAGCGGGATGGCGCCACTCCGCTGAATGTCAGTGGAGCGCGGACGGATGCTGGGCGAGCGGCGTGACGGTGATGTCCATGTACGGGAAAAGTGGCAGTCCCCACAGGATTTCGTTGAGCGAGTATCCATTGGGAGCGCCGGGTACCTTGAAATTCTGTCGACCGATACATTGACCGATAATCAACGGCCGGTGGTCAGTGGCCGATGTTCACAGGCAGTGCGCAACCGTGGCCGGCGCGACGCTGCCTCCTGTCGGCACGGCGGTCGGGTCGTCGAGGATCCGGTCTCGGCCCACCTGGGCGGCCCCGTGGAGCGTGGCGTCGGCGCCGAGGATGCCCACGGACACGGCGAACCCCACGGCCGACATAGCGGTACGGCGCCCGGTGAGCCGGGTGTCGATGCCGGGGGTCAGCCAGGGCGCCCAGTCGGCGAGGTAGCCGCCGAGGATGGCCTCGCCGGCGTCGGCCGCGCTGGCGACGGCCAGCATCGCGGCGCCCAGGGCGTGGCCGGCGTCGTGGAGGGCCGCGAGCGCGCGCGGATCCCCGGACCGGAGCCGGTGATCCAGTTCGACACGGACGGCTGCGGCGTCCTGGCCCGGCGTGCATGCGCCCAGGCCGGCAGCGGTGGCCAGGGCCTGGAGGCCCAGGTAGGTGACCAGGCAGCCGCGGGAGCCGCACTTGCAGGGAGGTCCGTCGAGGGACACCGGGATGTGTCCTATCTCGCCGGCCATGCCGTGGCTGCCGGAATGGATGCGGCCCCCGATCAGCAGGCCTCCACCGACTCCGACGTCGGCCCTGACGTAGGCGACGGTGTCGGGGTGGGTGGTGCCCGCGACGGCCAGGGCGTGGTATTCGGCCAGCGCGGCCATGTTGGCGTCGTTGACCAGCTCGACCGGGCACGGGAGGTCGGGCAGATGCTCGGCGACGAGGGCCGCCAGGTCGGTCGTGCCCCAGCCGAAGGGGATGGCTGCGGCGACCAAGCCCCCGATCACCGGGCCGGGCACCGCGATCACCACCCGCCCCAGGTGCGCGCCGTCGGCTTGGGCGACGGCGCGTGCGACGACCTGGGCGATCACCTCGGCCACCGGTTCGGGCTCACCGGCGGGAGCCCGGTGCGGGGCACGTTCGGTGTGGACGGCCGAGCCCGCGAGGTCCGCGGCCCTCAGCCGGATATCCCACCGGTTCACCTGCACGGCCACCGTCCACACCCGCCCTGGAACGATCCGCAGCAGACGGCGCGGGCGTCCCCGGCCGCCCGAGACCGTGGCGCCGGCCTCCTCCACCAGACCCCGTCCGACGAGATCCGCGATCAGCGCCGTCACCGACGCGTGGACCAGTCCGGTGGCGGCGGCGATCTCGGTGCGCGCACAGGGGCCGTGAGCCTCGATGTACCGGAGCACGAGGGACAGGTTGGTGCGGCGTATGTTAACGATCCTCGCGAAACTTCACTAGGTTCACAAATGCCAACACAAAGGGCAGCGTGAGCCGCGTGATGAGGAGAGAGACCGTGCAGCACAGGGCAATCAAGCGAAGGAACGTCGTCATCGGGATCGGCGCGACCGCCGGTGTCGCGGCGGTCGGCGGCGTCGCACTGACGGCTCAGGCGTCCGGAGAAAAGAAGGACTCCACGACGTCCTCCGACGCCCTGGTCTTCGACAAGGACGACTACACCAAGCTGACGGAGACGATCGCGGACGCGGACGGCGCCGAGCACTCGGTGACGTACCACTTCTACAAGCCCCGCAACTACGTCACCAACCCGAGCGACTCCGACCACCAGAGCCTGGTGGTCAGCGTCCCCGTCAAGATCGATGGCAAGGCGGTCGACGCTTCCAAGGCACCGATCGTCCTGGCGAACGCGGTGGGCGCCTACATGCCGTCGAGTGTCGCGAAGGCGACCGGTGTGGGCCAGGCCGCGCTGGAGATGGGCTCCATCGGCGGCGGGACGGGCGGAATGCCCTCTGGAATGCCTTCCGGAATGCCCAGCGGTATGCCGTCGGGCGGCACGGGGGCCATCAACGGGATGGTCAACCTAGCGAAGCTGGCCCTGGTGGCGGGTTACGTCGCCGTGGAGCCCGGCACGCGCGGCCGCAGCCTGACCGACTCCTCCGGCGCGTACTACGGCACGGCCCCGGCGGTCATCGTCGACCTCAAGGCGGCCGTGCGGTATGTGAAGTTCAACAAGGGCCGCATCCCCGGCAACACCGACCGGATCGTCTCCACCGGCACCAGCGCCGGCGGCGCCGTCTCCGCCCTGCTGGGCGCGTCCGGCGACAGCAAGATCTACGCCAAGTACCTCAAGGAGGCGGGCGCCGCCGACGCCTCCGCTTCGATCTTCGCGACCGGCGCCTGGTGCCCGATCACCGACCTGGAGCACGCCGACGGCGCCTACGAGTGGAACTGGGGCACCAACGTCACCCAGTCCACCGGCAAGGTCGTCGACCACACGGTGTCGAAGGAGCTCCAGTCGCAGTTCGCCGAGTACCAGGCGTCCCTCAAGCTGCGCGGTCTGAACGGCTACGGCGCCCTGACGGCCCGCAACTACGACGACTACCTGCTCACGACCTACCTCCAGGCGTCCGCGACCAAGTACCTCACCGACCTGTCGGACTCCGAGCGCGAGACCTACCTGGCCAAGAACACGTTCATCACCTGGTCCGGCGGCAAGGCGATCTTCACCTGGGAGGACTACCTCACCCACGTGGGCGCCCGGAAGAAGACCACCCCGGCCTTCGACGCCTTCGACCTGTCCGCGGGCGAGAACAACGAGTTCGGCACCGGTACGACCGAGTCCCGCCACTTCACCGCGTACAGCGCGAAGAACGACAGCACGGGTCTCAGCACCAAGCGGGTCGCGAGCGACATCCCCGAGCTGCTGAACCTGATGAATCCGATGTACCACCTGCTCGTCAAGCGCAACCCGAACCGCTCGAAGCACTGGTGGATCCGCCTGGGCACCAGCGACACCGACACCTCGCACGTCATCTCCGCCAACCTCGCCGCCGCGGTGGACAACCTCGGCGACGACGTCAACCACTCGTACTACTGGGACCAGGGCCACGCCACCAACGAAGACCCCGGCGACTTCATCAAGTGGGTCGCCAAGGTCACCGGCCACAAAAAGTAGCCCACCAGGAGCAGCCCTCCATCCACCATCCAGCACGGCGCCGAGCCCCTCCGCACAGCCGGGCTCGGCGCCGCGGTGTTCCTTCGCCCACCAGGCCATCAACTGACGTACACCTTGATTCGTACGCTCCGCCAGTGCCTCATCGGGCACGTCGAAGGGCCCCACCGTTCGCGGTGGGGCCCTTCGACGTGCCCGACGCAGCCGCCGGTGCGCCTCAGGGGCGGTTGAGGTCCTCGTACACGGTGAGCAACCCGCGCACCGCGCCGCCGACGGCAGCGACGTACATCCGCAGGACGTGGTCAAGGTCCTCGTCGGGGTGGGTCAGCCACCAGTGGCCGAGCTGCTCGCCGATACCCGAGATGACGTGGGCGGCTGCCAGGAGGCTTGGTCGGTCGACACCGACGGTATGGGGCGAGGCAACGTCGGCGATGCGCTCGATGGTGTGCCGGCGGAGCTTGATCAGCTGTTCGGCCATGTCGCCACCGAGACCGGAGGAGGAGGTGAACAGCAGCGCCCACCGTCGTGGGCTGGTGGCGACGAGTTCGAGCAAGACGCGGCCTCCGGCGGTGATCAACTCGTCCATGTCTCCGCTGGCTGTCGAGATCGCCGTGACAAGGGAGCTCTCGAATTCCTGCCGGGCTCTCGCACGCAGGCTACAAAGATGCCCTCTTGTGATCCGTGGTGCTGATATACGACCGGGCGGCTGACGCCGGCGGCACGGGCGATGTCCTCGATGGAGACACCTTCGTAACCTTGCTGTACTGGGAGTCTCGCTTGAGACTGGGCATGGATCGCGGGTCGCTGGTCGCGTGGGAGCCCGACGGCAAGGAGTGGGTCGTAGTCGGTGAGCCGTGGAATCACGACCTCCTGGCCTTCCTTGCCGACGGTGAACAAGCGGTGCGTGATGCCGAGCACACGTTCACTGATCCGGAGCGGGTCTCGGGACGGGCGCGGAGCGGGCTGCCGTTCGCGCCGGCTTCGCTGCGCGCGTTCGCTCTGTGGGAGTCCCACATGATCAATGGGGCGAGGGGCATGGTCGCCGCGTTCGGCTCCCCGGGCGTCCGCCTGCTGGCGCGGGGATTCGAGAGAGTGACCGGTCGCATCCTGCTCCCCTTGCGCCCCAGGGCCAACTACTACCGCGAGCCGCAGTTCTACATGGGCAACCACCGCTCGGTGCTGCCGGACGGAGCCGAGGTGGCCTGGCCGTCGTTCGCCCAGGTCCTCGACTTCGAACTGGAGTTGGGCGTCGTCATCGCCCGCGAGACCAGGGACTGCACGCCGACCGAGGGACGGGCGGCCATCGGCGGCTTCGTCGTCATGAACGACTGGAGCGCCCGCGACACCCAGTAAAACGACACCCGCCGCGGCACGTTCGGCGGCGTGGTGAAGGCCAAGACATTCGCTGGCGCCATGTCGGCGGTTGTGGTGACGGCCGACGAAGTACTGCCCCGATGGCGCGAGCTGACCGGCCGAGTGCTGGTCAACGGGGAGGTATGGGCGCAGAACAGCACCGCCTCACCCCTGCATGACCTGGGGGCAGCCGTAGCCTATGCCGCACGCGGCGAGTCCCTCGGCCCCGGCGACGTTCTGTCCAGCGGCACTCTGCCGGGCTGCTGTGGGCTGGAAATGCGCCGCTTCCCCCGTCCGGGCGACGAGGTTCGCCTCGAGCTCGAGCTGGGAGCCGGGGAGCCTGTCACGTTGACCAGCACCCTCGGTGCGCATCCGCGCCGTGCCGCCGACGACACGTGAGGCGTGGCCGTGGTGACCGGCTGCGACTCCGGCATCGACAAGGGATTGGCCAGGGAGTTGCACCGCCGTGGCCGCACCGTGTACGCGACCGGGCTGAAGACGGTGGCCATGGCCGACCTGGCCGCCGCCGGATTGCGCGTCGCCGCCCTCGACGTCACTGACCCTGGCGGCGTGAACGCGTTGCTGGAAAGCCTGGGCAGGAAGGGCAGGTCAGCCGGCCCGCCGACACGGCACACGGCACCTCAGCGGCTGGCCGTCGAAAGCCGCGTGACCCGCTGCATATGCGGAGACACCCCATGCGGCCTGATCCCGGCGGGGGCCGCCGGCCGTCCTTACTCGAACGGCCGGCAGAGACGGCGGCTCCCAGTCAGGGTTCACCGAGCTCTCATTCGGGCGTGTGGGTTTTAGGCGGCGTGATGCCCAACTTATCGGCGCTTTGCACCAGTTCGCGCCACACCTTCGGCACCACGGGCACCCCGTCTGCCGCCCGGCCCTCGGCCAGTGCGGCGCTGCGCTCACCGGGGTAGAACACGCCGGCGGCGCCGTCCGCCACCGGCAGCCCCTTCAGGGTCCTCAGCGTGGTGTCGACGGCCTCGGTGAAGCCGCCTGGGTCACCGAACGCCCCGGGGGCGATGGCGATGAGCAGGGCGTTCTGGCGGTGCTTGCGTCCTTGGGGGTCGTCGGAGTGGAACGCGGAGAGGATGGGGGCGCCTACGAGCACGCTGGTGAGCAGTTCGAAGGCGAGCGACATGCCCGAGCCCTTGGCGCCGCCCAGCGGCAGGGGCATGACCGCCTTCTCCGGGTCAATGGTGGGGGTGCCGTCCGCGGTGGCGGCCGCTCCTTCCGGCAGTGGGGTGCCGGAGGCCTTGGCCTGGCGGATCTTGCCGAGGGCGATGGTGGCGGTGGCCATGTCGAGGAGCAGCGGCGCGTGCTCGCGGGCGGGTACGGCGATCGCGAGCGGGCTGGTGGCCACGGCGGCGCCCTTGACGCCGGTGTAGCCCATGTTGGGCATGCCGGCGACGAAGCCGATGCCGACCAAACCCTGCTCGGCGATCCTCGACACGTAGTGGCCGATGGCGCCGGTGTGGACGGTGCGGCGTACGCCCACGGAGGCGATGCCGGTCACCCTGGCCCGCCGTACGGCTTCCTCGGCGGCGGCGGTGAGGGCGACCGGGCCGGGCGCGCGGTCAGCATCCAGGACGGCGGCGGCCGGTGTGGTGGACTCGATCTTGATGTCGGGCCGGGCGTTGGCCACGCCCTTGGCGAGCAGTTCGAGGTAGGCGGGGACGCGGGCGATGCCGTGGGAGTCGATGCCGCGCTCGGCGGACCAGACGAAAACGTCGGCGGTGGTGCGGGCGTGCTCCGGGCCGAGGCCCGCCTTCTCCAGGAGGGTGGCGGCGAAGGTACGCAGGTCCTCAGCAGGAACAACGACCTTGGCTGGCTCGGGTGCTGGGGTGTCGGACATGGTGGCGGAAGTCTCCTGGGTCAGCGGGTGACGAGGACGTCGACGACGGCGGTCGTACCGTCCGCCACGGCCTTGAGGGCGCGCTCCAGGGCGGGCGCGAGGGCATGGGGCGCGTCGACGGTCTCGGTGTGCATGCCGAACGGCTCGGCGAAGGCGGCCAGCCGGGGCAGCCGGTGCAGATCGGTGCCGAGCCACTCGCCGGTCTCGGCCGCCGCGCCCTCGGGGTAGAAGCGACGATGGTTGAGATTCATCGACTTGTAGACACGGTTGTTGAACACCACGATCAGCAACGGCAGTTCGTACGTCTTCGCCGCGTCGTACGACGGGATGACCGGGTTGTAGGTGAAGGCGCCGTCGCCGATGGTGAGCACCACCGGGCGCTCGCGGGTGGCGAGTTTGACACCGAGGGCGACCGCGATGCCCTGGCCGAGGCCTGCGGGTGCCGGTAAATCATCCACGCAGGTGAGAGCTTGTTCAGAGATCTTCGGCTTTGGCCGACGCTCACCCCGGCGTCTTCACCTGTGCAAGGCCCCGACGGCATCATGATCTGTCGTGCTGCTGCGCCTGGCCTACCTCGCCGCGACCAACACCCTGGCGTTCCTACGCCTCCTGCCGATGAGCGACAGAGACAAGGACATCGAGATCCTCGTACTCCGGCACCAACTGCTGGTCCTGCAGCGTCAGGTCGGCAAGCCTGCCTTCACCGACAGTGATCGCGCTGTCCTCGCCGGACTGCTCCACCACCTGCCCAAAGACAGACTGCGGCACCTTCTACTGCTGGTCCGCCCCGAGACGGTCTTGCGCTGGCATCGTGAACTGCTCAGTCGGCGCCATGCCGCGACCTGCGTGCCCAAGCGGCGTGGACGCCCACGCACCATCCGCTCGATCCGTGCCCTCGTCCTGCGTCTGGCCAGGGAAAATGCCTCGTGGGGATATCGCCGGATCCACGGCGAACTCGCAGCACTGGGGATCAAGGTCGCCGCCTCCACCGTCTGGGAGATCCTCCGCGAGCACGGCATCCCACCCGCACCCGAACGGCAGAGCACGACCTGGGCCGACTTCCTCCGCGGCCAGGCCGAGGCCCTTCTCGCCTGCGATCTCTTCGAAGTCCGCACGCTGACGGGGGCGCGCCTGTACGTCTTCGCCGTCATCGAGCACACCACCCGTCGCATCAGGATCCTCGGCGCCACCCCGCACCCCACCGGAGACTGGATCGTGCAGCTCGGACGCAACCTCCTCATGGACCTCGAGGACGCGGGCAGCAGGGCACAGTTCCTGATCCGCGACCGCGACTCAAAGTTCACAGCCGCCTTCGACGCCCTCATGACCGATGCCGATCTCAAGGTCTTCACCACCGGCATTCGGATACCCCGGATGAACTCCCTCATCGAGCGCTGGATACAGACCTGCCGCACCGAACTCCTGGACCGGACCCTGATCTGGAACCAGAGCCACCTCCTCCACGCCCTGCGCGAGTACGAGGCCTTCTACAACGAACACCGCCCGCACCGGGCACTGAAAAACGCCGCCCCATGCCGCCCACTACCCGCACCCATCACCCAACAAGCCCAGCTCACCCACCTGGAAGTCCACAGACGAGACCGGCTCGGCGGAACCCTCCACCAGTACCAGCACGCCGCCTGAGCTGCGCGGATGATTTATCGGCACCCGCAATGCTGGCCAGCGTCCCGCTCAGCGACGCCGAACGCGCCGCCGTCGACGACGGCCGGGCCGCGCTCGACCAGCTGCTGGAACGACTGGTCGACGTCCCCACGCCGGCCGGGACGACACCCCGCGAGATCGGCGTTCCGGCGACCGCGACACTCCTGCCGATCGTCGCCGTCAACCAGGGCAAAGGCTGAAGTGCTTGACAAAAGCCGCAGGTCCCAGCCGTCTCAGGCCGGGGCCGCTGGATTCGCCGATTCGGCGGCCCGGCCGTATTCGGCGTTGATGCGCTGGGCTTCTTCGAGCTGGTCTTCGAGGATGATGATGCGGCAGGCGGCCTCGATGGGGGTGCCCTGGTCGACGAGTTCACGGGCGCGGGCCGCGATGCGCAGCTGGTAGCGGGAGTAGCGGCGGTGGCCGCCCTCGGAGCGCAGCGGGGTGATGAGGCGGGCTTCGCCGATGGCGCGGAGGAAGCCCTGGGTGGTGCCGAGCATGTCGGCGGCCCGGCCCATGGTGTAGGCGGGGTAGTCGTCGTCATCGAGACGGTCGTACGAGTCGTCTGCTGTCATTGCACCTCTCTGTGGAACGCTTGGAGGGGCCCTGGCGCCAATGGCACCAGGGCCCCGAAGGAACTGCTACACCATCTGCCGACCTTGGTACTGCGCCGGCCTTCTGTTTCCGCAGACCCGACCTGAATGCTGTCGGGGGTGCGGGGATCGCGGTTGCTTGACCGGAGACCACCTCACTATCGATGTCCTGCGGTACCCGAGCTCAGTGATTCCGCCCGGGCGATCCTGATGGCGCCTGGCTCCTCCGTTTCTTCCCTCTGGGATCAATCACTTACCTACTGCTGGTGATGCGAACTGCTCTGTGGCCTGTGAGAGCGCCACTCTTCGGCAGCCAGCCCCGTCGCCCGTTCTGCGTCTGCTCTGGCTTAGAACCCCACTGCCGAACTTCCCGGTGCGCGCGTCCGCAGCCGACGCCTTCACCGAGGTGCTGCTCACTCTTCACTGCCGGGTACTGCTCACGGCGGCCCCTGATCACTGCGGGCCACCCGGTCCGGTCGTCAGTCCCGTCGCCGTCCTGCAACCGCTCTGGCTTCGGAACTCCACCACCGCACCGTCCTGCGCACTGCAACTGCGTGTACTGCTGCCCGGCAGTTCATCTCTGCCGGGCCTTGCTGATCTCGGCTACGAGAGAAACCATAACCACACCACCACTCAATGTCTACTCCGGCCGACATAGATTTCCGCGTGTTCGACGGTGAAGTAATCGGGCCCTGCCGGGTTTGGGGCGCTGGGCGGGGCACGAGGGACGGGTAGGCAGGACCGGGCATTGACGAGCCAGAGGCCAGGGTGAACCTGATGGACACGATGTGCGTCGGCGCCACGACCATCCGGCTCCGCGACCGCCGTCGCCGACGCGCGCGAGACCGCCCGGGCCGTCCTCGAAGCCCTCCGGCAGCCGACCGTCGACCCAGAAGCGGCCGACACCGCCGTCCTAGTCGTCTCCGAACTCGTCACCAACGCCCTACGCCACGGCGGCGGCACCTATACCCTCCGCCTGGCCGCCCACCCCGACACCATCGAGGTGGCTGTCGACGACCCCAGCTCGCAGGCGCCGCGCATGCGCACCCCCGACCTCAACGGCGGCACCGGAGGCTTCGGCTGGCCCATGGTCAACCGCCTCGCCCGCGCCACCGCAGTGACCCGCCAGCCGTCCGGCGGCAAGACCGTAAGCGCCCTTCTCGCCCGGTAGCGCCAAGGCGGCGGTACCGACTGCGCTCACCAACCTGGGGGCCCGGCCGTGGGGACCGACGGGGCAGCGGATGGCGGTAGTGCTGGTCCAGGCCAGGCTCTATGTCTGGCCGTGCCTCTTCGATGGTGAACGCACTGTGTGTGCCGGACAGTCGCAGGATGCGAGCGAGGAAATGCGAGACGGCACAGAGCCGCAGCTCGACGTCACCGGCTTGAGCGGTGCGGGCAGCTGCCAGCAGCGCGCTCAGCCCCGTGCAGTCGCAGAACGTCAGCCCACCGAGGTCGATGACCACGACACGGTTCTCGCCGACGGCCCCCTGGAGGGGTCCCAGTAGTACTCGCCGAGAAAACAACGGAGTAGTCCCTGACCTGGGGATACTCCCCGTTCCCTTCAGATGCCGTTGTTGAGGGCGTTGATGCGGTTCTCGTACTCGCGGCGGGCCTTGCGCTGTGTCGGGATCGCCGGGGCGTTGGGGGTGCCGTCGAGGGGCTTGCAGCGGGCGAGGAGCTGGCGGTGGACCGTGGGGGTGGCGCTGACGCGCAGCGTGTAGCCCTGGCCGCGCCGTACGGTCACGCCCTGGGCGAGCGTGGCGCGCTCGGCGGGCTCCAGCTCGGCCGCTCGGAGGAAGTCCGCGACCTTGCCCGGCATGTCGAGGACGACCGGCAGCTCCGGAGCCGGGGCGCCGTGGTCGACGACGGTGTGCTCGGGCATGAGGTCGGCGACGGCTGTACGGATGGCACCGCGGCTGACCTCGTGTTCACGGGCGAGACTGGCGATGGATTGACCGTCCAGGTACGCGGCGCGTACGTCGGCGGTCTTGTCGGCCGGGACGGCCGGGCGGCGTCCGCCCTTGTTGCCCTTGGCCTCGGCGGCCCGTAGTCCGTCGTAGGTCAGCTCCCGCTGGAGGTCGCGCTGGAGTTCGCCGGCGGCGGCGAGGGTCTGCACCATGAACTTCACGGTGGACAGCAGTTCTCCGGTGCGCGGGTGGCGGGCGGTGAGGTCCATCGCGGAGAACGCGCCGTCGTGGATGCGCAGGGCGAGGCGGTCGCGGTGGAGGACGTCGAGCACGTCGAGGATGTGCCCGGTGCCGCGTACGAGGCGGAACATCTCGGAGATGTGCACGGTGTCGCCCGGCCGCGCGTAGGTGAGCAGTTCGCGGAACTTCGGGCGCTGAAGGGGGTGGAGGCGGCTGGAGGTTCCCGGGTCCTCCTCGAAGACGACCGGGTCCTCGATCCCGGCCTCGTCCAGGACGAGGTTCTGCCGGGAGGTCGACTGCTGGTCGGTCGAGACCCGCTTGTAGACCAGGTTCGCCACCGAGGGCCCCTTCCGTACGGAGGATCGGACCCTATCTGTCATCAAACCCTGTCAGCAATCGCCATCGGATCTGATTGGATTCGCGCCGCCGCGAACCCCCGGATTGCACGGGTTCATTGGACGCGTCGCTCGCCTGTCGTCATACGATCGTTTGACGACACTCACGGCACTAGTGATCACAACGGTGGCCAGTTCACGTGAGTCCCGAGACGGACAAGATGACGGCGCCACGGTCGCAGTAGCCGATCACTCCGTATGCACCACGCGGCTCGGCCGCGACTCCGCAGCCGCACGATAGAAAGAGTGGACCGCTCGGGGTCTGCCCATTGTGGGGGGAAGACTACCGATCCCATGATGAGGGACGTGAAGGCGTTAGTTTACAGATTCCTCGGCTGGGTCATGGGTGGAGAGCTGCCACTTGTGAGCCGTCAGGACAGAGTGGTTGAGCAGCTGCCGTTAGACCTCGCTTCTCTGCGGGTTTCGAGCGCGCTCTCTGGGCGTCTGCGTGTGGCGCTCCGCCGACGCCGTGAGCTCCGCAGGATTCGGCGGGCTGCGGTGTTTGCGGTCCGGACAAGCATCTTCATGTTCCTCCTCATGGGCGCCTTAAGTGTCGCGGTGCTGCATTCGGCGGAGGAGGACCCCCGGGGAACGCCCAATGCGCCTAACCACCCCATTGTTTTCGTGGGGGGCCTGGCGGTGATGGGACTGTGCTTCGGCGTCCTTGTGCTGTGGAGCCTGGTGGGGTGGCGCACTATCCGATTGGGGCTGCGCTACACCCTGGTCATGCAGATAGCCGCCGCGATCTCGGCCTGTGCCGCCGCGCGCCGTGCGGGCGGGGAGCGCTCCGCGAAGCAGTTGCGGCTGGTGTCTAAGCGGCTGGAGGAAGTCTCACGTGGTGTTGAGCGCTCCCACCGCACTCGGGGCACGGTCAGGGGTTCCAATCGCCGCCAGACTTTGAAGGCCCATGAACGGCAGGTTGTCGCGGTGCTGCGGATGACCGAACGGCGCCTGGATACCGCCCCCGAAGAAGGACTACACGAGCTCGCTGAACTACTGATACGCATAGCCGAACGCTACGCACACGGCCGGATCGGCGAGCTCCTCGACGCTGAGGCCATCAAGGACATCAAGCTGGAGCGGGACCGGGGCCTGTTGCGCTGGATTGCCGCTGTGGTGTTGGGCACTGCCGCAACCGTGGGTATCACCCTGCTCAACCTCCCGTCGTCTATTGAGGGACCCATCCTCGGCGGCAGTGTTGTGCTTGTCGTCGGGATCATCTCCGGGCCCTCCGCCCGCCACGCGCTTGACGTCGTCGGGACCATCCGAGGCAGCGGCGCGCCCTGATGTCGCGCGCGTCGATGACTGCTGGGAGTGCTAGGCGCCCAAGATCACCAGCTTAGTGGTCGGAGCCCGAAGTCCTTCGGGGGTTGATCATGTTGCTGGTGCGGCGGAGGATTCTTCCTGTCGGTCGAGTGTGTGTCGGTCGAGCCGGGCCAGCAGATCGTCCAGGTCGGAGGTGGTGAACTTCCACTGGAACGGCTGTGCTGTGGCGTTGTAGCGGTCTTCGAAGGCTCGGAGCTGGTTTCGGATTTGGTCGAGGTTCGTGAAGTCGTTGGGTGCCACGACTTTGCGTTGGAGGATGGAGAAGAAGATCTCTATCTGGTTGGTCCAGGAGGCGTGGACCGGGGTGTGGACCATGACGGCGTTGGGAAACGCCTTGGCCAGGCGGTCGATGGCGGCCCTGCCGCGGTGGGAGGAACCGTTGTCGACGATCCAGAAGACGCGTTTCGCGCTGGCGTAGGGCTCGCTGGTCATGACCTGGGTGACCAGGTTCATGAAGGGCACGATGCCGGTGGTGGGCTCGCAGCGCCCAAGGACGCGGGCGTGGTGGACGTCGTAGGCGGCGAGGTAGGCCAGGGCGCCGCCGCGTCGGTACTCGTGGTTGACCCGCATGGCCCGGGCCTGTCCGGGGGCGAGGGTGGAGTGGCAGCGGCAGCGGGCCTGGATCGAGGTCTTCTCGTCGCTGAGACCACGTACTCGTCCGCGCCCAGCGGGACGCCGTCGAAGGTGCCAGCATACAGGTCCATGATGCGGGCGGCCTTGGGCCGGAACTTCGGATCGCGGATGAAGATCCAGGACCGGTACTGCCAGGGCTTGAGTGTGTCCTCGCGTAGCCAGCGGCGGACGGTGGAGGCGGAGATCGAGTCGGCGATGCGGCGGACGACGACCTCACGTGCCAGTTCCGGGCACGACCAGCGCGACAGCGGGGTGCCGGTCTCGGCGGGCAGTTGGCAGGCCAGGGCCTTGACCTCGGCGACCTGCACCGGGGTGAAGCGTCGTGGACGGCCGCAGCGCCTGCGGTCGGCCAGGGCAGCCAGGCCGCCGTCGGCGAAGCGGACCCGCCAGGTGCGCACGGTGTCCAGGTGCGCTCCCGTTTCGCGGGCGATCGCTGCGTTGTCCAGTCCCCGGGCAGCTTGCAGCACGATCTGCGCCCGCAGGAGGTCACGGTGCGGGGTGCTGTGGCCGTAGGCCGCTTTCTTCAGCCGGCGCCGTTCGGCGGCGGTCAGGACGATCGGGCGCGCGGTGGCTACGGGCAAGGCAGCAGGCCGTTCAGCAGAAGCCGATCAGGGCACCCGGAGCCTCCCGCATCCAGCCCGACTGTTGGCCGCCTAGGTCCATCAGATGATGAACAAGCTGTCCGGCCCGCCGATCCGGCGGATCGCCTCCAGGGGATACGGGGTCTGCCTGCTCTCAAAACGGAACTCGCGGTAGTAGTCCGTCATCACTGCGGCGATCGGGGCGTGGCGGATGAGGATCGCCGCGACCTGCGACGGAATTCCCGTCGGAGGTTCCCCTCGGGCGCAGGCGTGCACGAACGCGCTGCGCTCGTCCCGCTCATACCCGTACAGGGCGGTGGTGAGCCACTGCACCAGGTGGGTGACGGTGTAGCAGTGGTCATAGGTCTGGTGTTCGGCGAAGAAGTCGGCCTCCTCCTTCGACAGGTCGAACCGGGAGGAGATCGCGAGGCCGTAGTCCGTGAAGAACAGGCGCTTGCCGTCGGTGAGGATGTTCTGGAAGTGGCCATCGAAATGCAGGAGCCCGCGGGCGTTCATGAAAGAGGTTCCGGCCTCAAGTTCCTTTTCCACCATGGTGCATGCCTGCTCGGCCGTCTCATCGTCGGCTTTGACCTGAACGTCCAGCCAGTCGTGCAGGTTCTGCGGGATGTACTCAAGGAATAGTGCGACGCTCGCCGAGGAGTCCCGCAGCGCCTCGATCCGGTGGCGCACCTGCGGTCCCCCTCCCCAGTAGGAGACAGCTTTCTCCACGTCGGCCAGTTGCTCGGGCAGCACCTGCCCGGGGTGCGGCAGCACCCGCCAGTGGTACATCAATGGAAAGCCCTCATGGTCCTGTGCGAGCACCCAGTTCGTCGTCATGGTGTGCACGGCCAACTCCCGCCAGGCCCCCCATCCCGGGCTTCCGGGAACCCCGAGGCCGGGATGGCAGAAGGTAGGTAGCCCGAAGAGGTTCGCCGTGGATTGGACGTTCTCCGGCTGCCTTTCCAGATCGGTCAGCGGTAGCCGCTTAACGAAGACTGGGGTTCCGTCGACCTCCAGCAACGCTGAGGTCCCGCCGATGCCAGAACCCATCGGCGTAGCCGTATCCACAAGGTCGCGCAGTTCGCGATCACTGCACAGCGCCAGCGATGTGGAGACGGCACTGTAGGCCGCCAAACGCGCACCACGCGACGCGTCGAAGCTCTCGCCGGCTACCTCCACCAGGGCACCAACCTCTCTGAAACACCTGGGCCCGTCCAAAGGGCGCGCACACGCGACGCGTAGCCCTGCGGTTCGCCCCCCCCTGGCGCGGGAGGGCATCCAGGACCCGTTTGTGAACACGGATCCGAACACCCTTTGGCCGCACTGTACGTGAAGATCGACAACAAGGTCGGGCGAACACGATGCTCCGGCAGACCGCCACTGCTCAGCGGCTCGGATCTGGTCTGTCTCGCCGTGGTCGAGCTCCATCCGCACCGTCTTCGACGCCCGGACCGCGAACACGCCGTCCAGGCCCAGGGGTCAACCCCCGAAGGACTTCCGGAGCCGACCACTTAGCGTTACTGACTGTTCCGCTGGCCCCCAAGGCCGAAGCCGACCTGACGGTCCGGATCACGGCCTGTCAAAACTTCTGACAGCAACACCGGTTTCCTGGTCCGTTCCTACTCGGACCCCAAGGCCCTGCTGGACCGCCTCGAAGGGACCGAACAGTCCGGTGCGGCAGCAGAGTTGCGCGCGCTCCTTGAGTCCCTCACCGCCTCCGTCGGCGACACGGCCATCGACACTGGCAACGCGACGGCCCGCGACGGCAGCAGCGCGATCACCGGAATCCGGAACGCCGGCGGTAGCCGTCCCGGCCCGTCGAAGGTCGCGCACACCGGAGACGCGGAAGCCGCCGGACCCGGCTCCAGCGTGAAGGGTGTCATTATTCCGAGCAGGCTGCTGAGCTGGGTGTTTCTTGTGGATGGAGAAGTCGTTGAGGTGGCGTGGTGTGGTACTCGTTGAGCAGGCCGCCGAGTAGCTGTCGCCGTCGGACTACAGCAGCAGGCAGGGGGATGACGCTCGGGTGGTCGTCTGGGGCTCGTAGGTCGAGGCTGCGGTGGGCCCGTCCGGTGTCGTAGTGCTCGGCGTACGTGGTGAGGACGGCACGGAGGTGTCGTTCGCCGGTGATGAGGAGGCGGTCGGTGCACTCTGCGCGGGCTGTGCGTATCCATCGTTCGGCGAACGCGTTGGACCGCGGGCTTTGCGGCGGAGTCGGGATGACGGCTACGGCCGGGACGACCCCGCACTGTACGATCCGTGCGCGCCCTGGTGTTACGGCTGGCACGAGAGAACTCCAGCTGGAGGTACCGGCGCATCCACGACGAACTCACCGTCCTCGGTATCAAGGTCACCGCCGGCACCGTGTGAAACATCCTCAAGGACCACGGCATCGACCCCGCACCCGAACGCCAACACACCACCTGGGCGACCTTCCTGCGCTCCCAGGCCCAGGCCATCCTCGCCGCCGACTTCTTCGAGACCAAAACCCTCACCGGAGCGACGCTCTACGTCCTCGCGGTGATCGAGCACACCACCCGCCGCGAGCGAATCCCCGGCGCGACCGCACACCCCACCGCGACCTGGGCCACCCAGGCCGCCCGCAATACGGCCATGGACCTCCAAGCCGCAGGCATCAGGACGAAGTGATCCGAGACCGGGACGTTCGCTACCCATCGTCCTTCGACACCGTCCCGCAAGCCGAGGACATCCAGATCATCCAGACCGGCGTCCAGATACCGCGCATGAACGCGATCACGGAACGCTGGGTGCGGTCACGCCGAACCGAACTCCCAGGCCGCACCCTCATCTGGAACCAGACCCATCTCCTCCACGCGCCACGCGACTACGAGGCCTTCTACAACGAGCACAGGCCTCACCGCACTCCCGCAAGCGCCACACCGCTCCACCCACTACCCGAACCGAATACCGACCCCGACCAGCTCGCCCATCTCCACATCCATCGACGCGACCGCCTCAGCGGCATCCTGCACTAGTACCAACATGTCGCGTGACCAGCACGGACGAGGTTCTTGGCACCTACAAGGTCGGGACTCGCCGCGGCGAGATCATCTTCGGTCAGGGCGTGAAGGGGCACACTGTCGGGTGCGGTCATCGTGCTGATCTCCTTCAAGATCTTGGTCGTTCTCGAAGGATCAGCCGATGGCCGTCTCTCTACCCGGGCACCCATTCCGACTCCGGGAGAAACCCCCGGATCAGGCAGGAACCCGTACACCGCTTCACAGGACGCAACCGCCACCCGACCCGGCACAAGTTGAGAGGCTCAACCGACCGTCACCGTGTAACGGCAACACCAGATTTGTCGCAATACCCTGGTCAGCAGCTGGTCACTTCGCGCACCACCGTCCAGGCACGGCCATCCCTCTGACCTTCCATCCCAAGGACGACCGAGCCGAAGCCCTGCCCCCCTGCGAAGACCCTCTGCGGCCAGTCCAGCAATCGCTTGGCACACTATTTAGCGCGCGAGGGCACCTGCCGGCTGTCTCACTACGGCGCTACAGAGCCCGATAGGGCGCTCACGCCCTGGGAGTGCCCCATCTGCACGCGGACGCCAAGGGGCTTTGCCCCGCCTTGACGCGGCGGGCAACTCGCGCCCCGGACACCCGAGCCCCGGCTGCCTGCGGAAACAGGCCGACCGAGGCCGTCAGCCCACACCTTCCCCCCTGTCGCATGGGGAGCACGACACCGCGCCCCCACCCCGAAAGGGGGTCGAGAGCCGACAAGGGGTCCTTATGCCTCTCGATGCAGAGAGCATCCGAATCGATCGGGTGACCCCGGGGGCCCCTGATTGACGACGGCGCGTGTGGGCGCGGTACGGCGCTGCAGGTCTACCGGATCGAGTGACGGACGAATCGGACACCGTTGACACGTCCGCGAGTTGGGAGCACGAGGGGCTCCCAGAGGGCTCCCACTTGCTCCCAGCCCGGAAACGGTTAAGGCCGCCCCCGCTACCCGCGGAAACGGCCTCCGACCTGCGAAGACGCTGGTCGGGACGACAGGATTTGAACCTGCGACCCCTTGACCCCCAGCCCAGCGCCAACTCTCCTCAATCATCCGTACCGCTCCGTAGCACCCCGCTCAGGGCCGTATACCCCCATACGGAGCCGGACGAGGCTCTGCCTGGTCACCTCAGTTCCGTAGGCTCCCCGTGCGGTTCGGAAACTCGTCGCAGCTGGTCAAGGCAGACCTTACACGTCGCCACAAGCATGTCATCGCAGGCCGCGGACCGGCCCGTCCCCGTACAAGGCGCCGACATCAACGAGAAGGACGTCGCGGCGGCGTGCAGCGGCGTCAATGACGTCCTGACGGAAACCATGCAGGGAGAAGAGAGCCAAGGCCGCGTCATCCGGCCGATGCCCCTGCGCAGCCAGAAGGGCCCGGATATGTTCCAGGCGCTCAAGGTCCTTCAGTCCGCGGGGCTGGATGGTTGCCTTGGCCTCGCCGATCAGGGCGATTGCCGCTCGGGGGCTCTGCGGGCGCTCGCCGGGGGCCATGGCCAGCACGTCGATCTCGTGCTTGGTCCGGGCGGCCGGGTCAGCGATCTCCGCCGTACCGACCGCACCAAGAGACAGACCCGTCTCGTCGATCGCGAAGGAGCGGGCCCAGTCGCGCGCGGTCTCCTCAAAGTGCGGGCCAAGGATCTTTGAATGGTATGTCGGCCGGGATGACTGCCACACCTGGCCTCCGCGCCGCCGCTCCACCAGGTCCACCATGGGCAACGTGATCAGCTGATTGAACCGGATCACCGGGTCCGCCACGCTGATGACCGGGTGGCGCGCCTTGAGGAGATCCTGCTCCTTACGGATGTATCCGGTGGATTCGAGCACCTCCAGCGGGGCGACCATGGCGGATCGGGACCGCTCCAGCATTGAACCGACCTTCGCAGGCGTCGAAGCTCCCCGGGCCACCGCGGACAGCACGTCGTAGTACAGCGTGCGATGAGTGATCCGCGGATCCTCGCGCAGGAGGAACTCGGCCTCCACCCGCGAGTACAACGCCCGCCCCGGATCCAGCAGAGTGCGTTCCACCCAGGGGCCGAACTCCGCCTCGCTCTGCGGCGCCGGCCCCGCGGCCAGCGGCCGGTAGCCGGGGGCGCCACCCAGCACAGCGTCGATCTCCAGCGCCATGCCCGGGTCTCCCACCCCCCAGTGAGTGCGGGCGGTGCGGTAGTCGAAGGCGGGCAGGCGCAGGTCCAGCACGGCCCGGCCGCGCAGCGGCTTGGTGCCGGACAGCAGCTCGGACATCACGCTCATCGCGGAGCCGCACAGTACGATCCGGCCGCCAGGCGCCCTGCCGGACTGCGACTGGTCGTAGAGCAGTTGCAGAAAGCCAGGGATCTCCGGGGAGTGCTGTAGCAGATACGGCAGCTCATCGATCACGATCAGTGACGCCCCGGCCGCTCGGTTCACCACCTCCAGCGCGGCGGTGAGTACATCGCTCCAGTCGTCCAACCGCATCGCGCCAGGCCGCACCCCCGCGTGCGCGGCGATCGCCTCGGTGAACCGGCGCAGCGCGGGCACTCGACCTTCCTCTTGCACTGCGGTCAGATACAGCCCGCCCACTGCCTCCGTGAGCGCCTCCAGCAGGAACGACTTCCCGTTCCGCCGCCGCCCCGAGACAACGGCGAGCCGCAGCTCAGAGGCGGGATCTGCGAGAAAGCCGTTCAGTAGCCGCCACTCATGATCACGGTCCAACAGCCGCCCCGGCTTGCCGATCTCTCCCATCAAATGACCCTCCGGGTTAGTTAGGATCTACCCTAACGATTTTCGTTAAGGTCAACCCTAACCATTCAAGGAAAGGCGTGCCAGCACACCGACTGCGCCAGGGGGTGCAAAAACATCGCCGTCGCAGAGGCCCCACCTTGCCGGAAATCCCAGCCGTCCCGGTGGGCCCCAGCGCACCCGGTCTCACGATTGCCGACTGCGATCCGTCGAGTCGGCCCTCTCACACAGCCGGAGTCGCGGCGTCACGACTGTCGATGCGCCGGGCCGCCGACCTCTACCCCGGCGAGGCCAAGACCGACGCCCGTGACGCGTTCGTCATCGCGGACGCCGCCCGCACCATGCCGTACACCTTGCGCGCGGTGGACAGTGACGACGAGGCACTGGCCGAGCTGACTATGCTCACCGGCTACGACAACGACCTCGCTGGTGAGGTCAACCGCACCACGAACCGGTTGCGCGGCCTGCTCGCCCAGATCCTGTGGGACTCCGTCGCCCGATTCGGTCGACCTGGCCCAACCGGTAGGCCGCTGACGCTGAATGCTCAGGTCACGCTGATCGAATCGGGCCTCACCGCGAATCGGGCGACAGAGTCCCACAGGTACTGCGCCTGATACCGAAGGGGCCGCCCAGGCGAGATGCCTGTGCGTGCGCCACGCCGCGCCCCCGCGATCCGTGTGCGGCTCAGGGCGTCCGGAGCGTCGCCAGATAGGTGGACACCAGTGTGCGGGCCCAGTCGGCGGAGGCAGGCTCGGGGGTGAAAATGGCGCGGTAGTAGAGCGGGCCGAGGAGGAAGTCCGCCGCGGCCTCCACGTCGAGTGCCGTCCCCCCGCGGTCCTGTTCGCGCCGGATGATCGCGCCGAGCTGGCGGTGGCGGTCCTCGACGCAGGCGCAGCCGCCCGCCGGGCCGGAGCCGATGGTCGCCCGCATGAGGGCGAGCGTGTCCGGGTCGGCGACGTCGGTGGCCACATCGGCGAGCCAGCGCTGGAGGTCGCCGGCGAGGGAGCCGGAGTCGGGGACGACCAGGTCGCCGGTGAAGCGGCTGGTGGCGACGTCGTTGAGTAGCTGGGCGGCGGACCCCCAGCGCCGGTACAAGGTGGTGGGGTGCACGCCGGCGCGCGCGGCCACGGCGGGCAGGGTCAGGGTCTCCGCATCCTCCTCGGCGAGGAGTTCTGCGACGGCACGGTGGACGGCCGCCCGCACCTTCGCGGAGCGGCCGCCGGGACGTACCTGGGTCGACGAGTCAGCCATGGGGAAATTATCGCACTTATCATTGCGTTAGTGGTAGCGTCCTAAACGCATCGATCACTGCTTTTGGAGTCGCGTCGTGTCCGGTCCCGCCCCGTCCCACCTCCAGCCCTCCCCGCCGCCCACCGCCCGGGTGGCGCCACCGGAGGAGAGGCGACGACGGCTGAGCCGTCCCGTCGCCTTCGCCTCCCTCGCGGTCGTCTTCGTGCTGTTCATGGCCGCCTCCAGCGCGCCCTCCCCGCTCTATGTCGTCTACCAGCAGGAATGGCACTTCTCCGCCACCACCCTTACCACGGTCTTCGCCGTCTACGTGCTCGGCATGATCGGGGCGCTGCTCGTCCTCGGCGCCCTCTCCGACCACCTCGGCCGCCGTCCGGTCCTGCTCTCCGCGATCGCCCTCGAAGCGGTCTCGATGGTCCTGTTCCTCACCGCGGGCAACGTCGGCCTGCTGCTGACGGCACGCTTCATCCAGGGCATCGCCACCGGGGCCGCCATGACCACGCTCGGCGCCGCCCTGTCCGACCTCAACCCCGCGCACGCCCCGCACCGGGCGGGCCTCGTCACGGGCACCGCACCCACCTTCGGACTCGGACTGGGCTCGCTCGGATGCGGGCTCCTCATCGAGTACGGGCCGCACCCCACCCGCCTCGTCTACGTGCTGCTGCTCCTCGCCCTCGTGGTGGCCGGCGCCCTCCTGTCGGCCCTGCCCGAGACCTCGCTGCGCCGCCCCGGCGCCGCCCGCTCGCTCCAGCCCCGCCTGCGGATCGCCCCCCACCTGCGGGCCGACCTGCTGAGCCTGGTCCCGATCCTCATCGCGAGCTGGGCGCTCGGCGGCCTCTACCTCTCCCTGGGCCCGTCCGTCGCCGTCGGCCTGTTCGGCCTCTCCAGCCACGTCGTCGGCGGACTCGTGGTCACCCTGCTCACCGGCCCGGCCTTCGTCACCGCTCTCGCCCTGCGCGGCTGGCCCGTCGGACGGACCCTCGCCGTCAGCGCGACCCTGCTCCTCGTCGGCACGGCCGTCGCCCTGACCGGTGTGGAGGAGCACTCCCTGACCGCGGCTGCGCTCGGAACCGCGATCGCGGGCGTCGGCTTCGGCGGCTCCGCCCTCGCCAGCTTCGGCACCCTGGCCCGGATAGCCCACCCCGCCGAACGCAGCGAGCTGCTCTCCGTCGCCTTCGTCATCTCCTACCTGGCCTTCAGCATCCCGGCCGTGATCGCCGGCATCGCCGCCACGCACGCCGGTCTGCAGGACACGTTCGTCACCTACGCGGCGACGGTCGCCGCCCTCTGCGCCCTCGCCCTGCTCGCCCAGCGCCTGCGCGCGACCCGCACCCCCGCGACCGGAGGTGTTCCCCAGGCGTGAGGAACCGCCCGGGAACCGGTCGCCGCGGCCCGCTCGAGGCCGCGGCGAGCGCGATGCGTCGGACGTTCGGTTGCCGTCCGCCCGGTCTCAGCCCGGCCGGGAGGCGTTCGCGACGCGCTGGTTGTGCACCCGGAGGCGGACCACGGCGGCGTTCAGCAGCGGAGCGGACAGGTCGAGTCGCTTCGCCGCACGGGCAAGGGAGGCCAGGACGTGCTCGACCTCCGTGGGCCGCACGTCCAGGACGTCCCGGTACATCGACGGGGCGAAGGGCGAACCCTCCTGCGTCACGGTGGCCTGCAGCGCGACGTAGGCGGCGTCGGGCGCCGGACACGGCGGCGGCCTCGGCGAGGACCGCGTCGGCGAACCCCTTGCCGCCGCTCACCGCCGCCACGTCACCGATGGTGCCCTGCGCGATGCAGGTGATGGTGGTGGTCGTGGCGATGAAGACCCACTTGTGCCACATCGACGTGAGGATGCGGTCGGAGACCTGGACGTCGAAGCCGACGACGTCCAGCGCGGCGGCCGTGTCGCGTAGACGGGCCGTGTGCCCTCCATCGAGTTCGCCGATCTCGAGGCTCGCGCCCGGTGCCGACACGGTGATCGCGCCGTCCGGGGTGAGCTGCGCCGCGACCTTCACGACGGCTCCGAGGACGGCTGAGGGGAACTGGGTGTCGATCACGTCGAGGTGGTCGATGCCGTTGAGGAAGGGGACGATCGCAGTGCGCGGGCCGACCGCCGGCTTGAGGTCCTGGAGGCCAGCTTCGAGGGAACCGGCTTTCACGGTCAGCAGGACCAGGTCGTAGGGACCGTCGAGTTCCGTGGCGGTGACCAGCTTCGGCTCCAGGCGTACGGATCCCTCCAGTGTGGTGATGCGCGGCCCGTCGGCGCGCAGTTCGGCGGCGCGACGGGGGCGGACCAGGAACGTCACGTCGCGCGCCGCGCGGGCGAGTCGGGCGCCGAAGTAGCCCTCGTGTTTCGCACTTTTGGGATCACCTGGTCGGTGGACGGGTGTTCGTTGATGCGCTCGATTGGGTGGCGCGAGACCGTACTGGTCATGGAATGTGACAGGTAGACAGAAGCATCGGCGGTGTCTGTTTCACCCAGTTGAGAGTGATCCGCCGATGCTTCCAGTGGGCACGATACCGCCGTCCTTATCCGCTTTGCTGGCTGTCTGCCGTTCCTGCTTCACCGCTCCGACGTTCCGCACGTTCTGTGTTCTGCTGACCGGGCTGATCGCGCAGACGCGCCGCCGCACGGTGTGCGGGATGTTGCTGGGCACGGGGTTGGTGCGGGTGTGGCACCACGCCCGGTGTCACCGACTGTTCTCCACCGCCCGCTGGTCGGCCGACGAGGTTGGCCTCGCCCTGGCGGCTCTGGTCGTGGCACGTCTTCTCCCGGACGGTGCACCGCTGCAGGTCGCGGTCGATGACACCCTGTTCAAACGGTCGGGGAAGAAGGTGTTCGGCGCTGCCCGGCAGCACGACGGCGCCGCGAAAGGGCCGCGCCCGGCCGGTTTAGGGAACTGCTGGGTCATCGTCGGCATCGTGGTGACCGCGCCGTTTTTGACCAGGCCGGTGTGCCTGCCGGTCCTGGCCCGCCTATGGCGCCCCAGACACACCGCAAAGATCGCCCTGGCCCGGGAGATGGTCGAACTGCTCGCCGCCCACTTCCCCGACCGCCCCCTGCACACAGTCGGGGATGCCGCCTACGTCGGCGAGCACCTGCGCGGCCTCCACCCGCAGATCACCTGGACCAGCCGCCTGAAGGTCACCTCCGTGCTGCACGAACTCCCGCCCCCGCGCACGGGCAAGAAGGGACGCCCGCGCACCCGGGGCCCACGCCTGGGGACACCCACCGATCTCTCCCAGCTGCTGGACTGCCACCGAACCAAGGTCCGCCGCTACGGACGCGTGGACACCGTCTTCCTCGCCGAGCGCACCTGCCTGTGGTACGGCTCCTTCCACACCCAACCTGTCCGGGTCGTACTGGTCTGGGACAGCAACTGCGGCCCCGGCACCAGCCGGGACCGCGGCTACGGCGCCGCCCTGGTCACCACCGACCTCACCACACCGGCCGAACAGATCGTGGAACGCTACGCATCCCGCTGGGCGATCGAGACCGCCTTCTTCGACGCCCGCCAGACCCTCGGCGTCGGCGAGGCCCGCAACCGCACCCGCCGCGCAGTCGAACGCACCGTCCCCTTCGGCCTGCTCGCCTGCACCGTGGTCACCACCTGGTACGCGCTGGCCGGCCACCAACCCGCCGACACCGACGAGCACCGCGCCAGAGCCCGCTGGTACACCACCAAAACCCAGCCCTCCTTCGAGGACATGACAGCCAAGCTCCGCCACACGATCATCGCCCACCGTTTTCGCGGCCCACACCCCCACCAGGCACAACCCGAAGAAATCCAGGCCGTCCTCACAGCCTGGGCCACCGCCGGAACCTGATCACTCAAGACTGCGAAACACGAGGGCACGGCCGAGGGGCTAGGGCGGAATCAGGGCACGGTGCGGGCGAGAAACGCAGCGCATCGCGCCGTGGCGGGTATGGCGGCAGCTCGCCGCCACCGCGGCCACACCGTTGCGGGGGCAGGATGGCAGGTGTCGGGCGAGAGCGGAGAGCACGGCACGGTCAGCCCATGAGAGCCGCGGGCGCTCGATCTGCCGACGAAGCACAGCGACCTCATGGCGAAGCGTGTGGATCTCAGCGTTGTTCGCGGCCGTCGATCGGCCCAGCAAGAGGAGGCAGCCCAGCAGTCGGCAGAAGATCAGGTAGAGCAATCGCAGACCCACGATCAGCGATCATGCCCATATTCGGGTCATCTCAAAGCCCCAGGTCAGCCGCCGTACTGCAATAAGAGGGCTTCTCGAAACCGAGTGCGGGGCTGGTGGTTCCGTACGGGTGTGCTGTTCAGGTGATTGTGGCCGCGTGGGGGCATGAAGGCAGGGCCTCTCGGTAGCACAGAGGGTGTCTACGCCACTGCTCACAGGGAGGCCCTGTTGTCGCAGTTGTATCGGTCTGCTGTGAAAGAGTCCATTCCGGACACGCGGAAGTGCGACTGCTTCGCCCACACGTACGGCAACGCCGCGGACAATCCGTCCGGTGGGCACTGCTATCCGACCGACATGAAGGACGCGGAGTGGGACGCGATCGGCGAAATGATCCCGGTACCGGCGTGGGCCGAGGGTCGGGGCGGCCGGCCGGAGGAGTACTGCCACCGGGACATACTCGACGCGATCAGGTATGTGGCGGACAACGGCGTGAAGTGGCCTGCGCTGCCTGCGGATTACCCTCCGTGGAAGGCGGTGCACCGGTTCTTCACCCGCTGGCGGAAGCAGGGGCTGATCAGCGAGTTCCACGACCGGCTCCGCGCCGCGATGCGTGAAGCTCAGGGCCGGGATGCGGAGCCGACGGCAGGGGTGATCGACTCACAGTCCGCGAAAGGCACGTCCACGGTCGAGGCCGCGACCAGCGGCTATGACAGCGGGAAGAAGATCAAGGGCCGTAAGCGGCATCTCGTGGTGGACACCCTCGGCCTGATCCTGGCGGTCATGGTCTCCCCCGCCTCGACGGCAGACCGCGACGCCGCCCAGGACCTCCTCTCCCGGGCCACCAGGCGGCATCACCGGCTCAAGCGCGTGTGGGCGGACAGCGGATACACCGGCATGCTGGTGGGCTGGTGCGCGAGGGCCCTGAACCTGATACTGACCGTCATCCGCCGCAGCGACGGCCACAAGGGCTTCGTCGTGCTGCCCAAACGGTGGATCGTAGAGCGGACCTTCGCCTGGCTCACCCGGTCCCGGCGTCTGGCCCGCGACTACGAGCGGCTGCCCGAGTCGTCGGAGGCGATGATCCTGTGGTCGATGACCATGGTCATGACCCGCCGTCTCGGCCGCCGCCGCAGGTGAACCGGCCCGGCACCGGCTCGTGCGCCCATCCCCGAGCAACGAGCCGCTTGAGCTTGCACCGCACGCCCTCCGTCTTCGCCGGAACAACCTCCAGCCCCAACAAGGCAGTGATCTCACGACAGTTCAGCGGCTGGCCGCCAGTGGCACGACATTCGACCAGCAGGCCCATGACCTGCTGATACTCCGGCGCCAGCACCTCGGCCGACAGCCCCTCCCTCCAGGGAGGAACCACCGACCCGGGCCTCACCGCAGGCGGCGCCGGGACCTCACTCACCTCCGGCGTCTTCCCCGCCTCACCGTCCTGGCTTGCGGGTTCGCTCCCGTCCCACACCTCGCTGACCCGTCTGCGGGCGATCAGCCACTCGTCCCATTCCGACTGCGCCGCCTCCAGCTCGGCCTGCAACTCCTCCACTCGCTTCCGGGCCGCCCGCTCCCGCTCCTCCAGCCGCCCCAGCACCGATGCCATCACGCACCTCCAGCACGCCACTTCCATGGACGCACCGGGCCTACCTCACCCACTACGGCACTATGCCTGACCAGCACGAACCCAGCCCCCACACTCGGTTTCGAGAAGCCCTCTCAGCAAAGGCACACGTATCCGCCAAGCCGTGCCGGCCTCCCCGAACGCCTTCCGCTATCTCGGCAGCTACCTTGCCACCGACGGGCTGCCGACGCGAGACCAGCCAATATGGCGCACGCGCCGTGGTGAGTCTCGGCCTTTGACCTACTGGGCGATGCGGCGCATCCTTCAGCGGGCCAACGACAAGCTCGGCACGAACTGGACCCTGCACGACGCCAGGCACATTGTCTCCGCTTAGTTTCCGTGTAGCGATTCACTACGGCTGAGCGGTTGACCAGGGTGTTTGGGCTTTGCGTTTGGCTGTGTGGTGTTTCTACTGTCGGCGCTCATGATCCTGAACATCTTCTCGTCGCGGGGCTGGGAGTCCTGGGACGTTGAGCATCGGCCGTTGATCCCCGAGGGGATGCCCGTGCTCGTCGACGACGACCTGTACTTCGAGGACGGCCCGGCTGCGCCGCGTCCGACGGCGGTGGTGAACCGGTGGCTGCGTGAGCTCCCGGCCAGCGGGGCGCCAGCACCGAGCTCGTGGGAGAACTACGCGCGAGCGGTCAAGGAGTGGATGGAGTTCCTGGCCGAGCACGGGGTGGGCCTGTTCGATTCGCGGGAGCGGTTGAAGGCCGGGCTGAGCCGGTACGCCGAACATCGGGCGGCGGGTCCGTTGAAGGCCCGGTTCGCAGCGACGACGTGGGGCCAGCACATGAGCATCCTGTCGCTGTTCTACCGGTGGGCGATCAACGAGGGATACGCGACGGCCGAGCCGTTCACGTACCGGGCCGCGCGGGCTCTGTTCACCGGGACCGGGCGGGAGGTGAAGGTGAATCTGGCGGTCCGCCGCACGCCGAAGCCGCACGTGACGATCAAGTACCTGGAGCCGGACTTCACTGAGCTGTTCCGCAAGGGGCTGCGGGGGCTGGCCCCGGACGGCTCGCAGGACACCGGTTTCCATGGGCGGGAGCTGACCCGCAATGCGGCGGTCGGGGATCATGCGCTGGCCACTGGGATGCGGCTGCAGGAGTTCACCTATCTGTTGCCCTGGGAGATCCCCGCCCTGCCGCCGGAGCCGACCGCAATTCCCATCCCGTTCCCGGTGCCGGCCGGGATCACGAAAGGCAAGAAGTTTCGCACCACGTGGACCTCCTATGAGGCCCTTGCCGGACTGCACGACTACCTGGAACTGGACCGCGCGGCCACCGCGGAGGGCTCCGGCTGGATGCCGCCGCGCCGGTGGGGCGAACCGCTCATGGTCACCGATCCCGACCCGCGGGGCGGTCGGGTCAACGGAGTCCGCCGCTCGTGGGACTCGCTCACCCCGGCCGAGCGCCGCCGTCTGGTCGCCCCTGAGGGGGGATCGTGTCTGCTCGCGGTGAAAAACGGGGGTGGCCCTTTCACTGCCTGGGCGACGGTCTTCGAGCGGACCTCGGACCGGATACGGGCCCGCTTCGAGCCCCGCTTCCCGCATGTCTGGCCGCACCGATGCCGTCACACGTTTTCGATGAGGACCCTTGAGTACCTGGTCACCGGGCACTACCGGCAGGCAGCGAAGCTCGTGCGGGACACGGACGCGGACGCCGCGCTGGTCTTCTACCTCTCCAAGGCGGACCCGCTGCTGGTGCTGCGTGATTTGTTGGGTCACTCGACTGTTCTGACGACGGAAAAATACCTCCGGCGCCTGGATACGACTCGCATCTACCGGGATGCATACGAGGGTGCCGGGGCTGCGGCTGGGCTGACCTGCGACGCGGCGGCCGAACAGGAAGCCGCGGCGGAGTTCTCCGACGATTTCGAGGACGGGGAAGCCTGATGCCGGCGATGCTCATCGAGGATCCGCTCGGCATTGCCTGCGTGTTCAGCAACGGCCGCCGCGCGGAGTTCGCCCTGGATGGCCTGCCGAACCCACGGCTGGCCCGGGATCTGGCCTGCGGCTTGGCCGAACTCGTCCATCCGCACGGGACGGTTGATGCCGCGGGCAGTGTCATGCACTACGTCAGTTCCGCCTGCCACATGGTGCGAACCCTCGCAAGCCGAGGATTCACCGGCGGTGCCGGCCAGTTGAGCCGTGGCATGCTCGCCGAGTACTGGATGGGCACCTCGATGGCCCGCGAGGCCCATACGCGCCGCATGATCCTGGGCTTCACAGCAGGTGGTAGGCGTCTTGCACCCGGGGCGGAAGAACTCGCGAACGGAAGGAACTTCAACCCGCAGCCCTACCGCAAGCCCTTGCCGCCCTACCCGGAGGAGGAGTGGGACCGCCTCACCACCGTCTGCCGCACGGTGGTCGAGAAAACGTACGCCGCCCACCGGCAGGCCCTCGCCACCGCCGCACGCGGCCGACATCCTGCCGAAGGCGGCTGGACACCGGAGAACTTCCGATGGCTATTGTCCCAGGTCGGACCTATCGGGACCCCCGACCTGGCACGGACCCTCGGCGTGACGTTCGAGGCCGTCCACCGGCACGGGGCCGGTGACTTCCACGAAGCTCTCCAAGGTCTCTTCCCGCACCTGGACGCGGCGATCGCCTACCGGCTGCTGTTCGGCGTCTACTGCGGCATCGTGCCGGACGGCATCGACGGGCTGGGGATCGGAGACGTGGACTGGGCCGGGGACGCCTCGATCCTGCTGTCCTACGTCAAGGGCCGCACCGCGGCCGAGAGCCTGAACCTGCCCCGCCGGGCCGTGCGCCTGCTGGAACAGTGGCTCGCGCATTCCGCGCTGCTGCGGAGCTTCATGCCGCCCGGAGACCGGGATCGGCTCTGGCTCTGCCTGGCTCGTCCGGGCAACCCCGCTCTCGCGGCCGAGAAGATTTCGAGTGCCTCCCGGAAGAGGTGGGCCCAGCGTCACGGCATCATCGGTGCTGACGGCAGACCTCTGAAGATCCACCGGGCCAGGATACGTACCACCCACCACGCGATGCGCGACAAGCAGACCTGGACCGGCAGCGGGCGGGCGACGATCGATCCGAACCACAGCCCGGCCGTTGAGGGCGATCACTATCTCACCGCCACCACGCCGGCCCAGCGCAGAGCTGTCGAGGTCATCGTCGAGGACGCCCAGCACGACCTGCTCGCACGCGCCCAATCGCCCACAGTCCTCACCGACGAAGACGCCGCCATTCTGGCTGAGGGTTATCCGCAGCTCGTGGCCGCGATGGATATGGGTGAAACAGCCCTCGCCGAACTGGTCGGCGGGCAGCGCGATGTGTTCACCGCGGCTTGCGGCGACCAGTTGTCCGGATTGCACGGGCCGAAGGGCAAGCCCTGCCCGGCCCGCCCCTGGGTCTGCCTGCTCTGCCCGCTCGCGGTGTTCGCACCTCGGCACGCGGCGAACCTGTTGCGGCTCAAGGCGTTCTTCTCCCGGCAGTGGCAGCAGATGCCAGCCGCCCAGTTCATGGCGGTCTTCGGTCCCTACGCGGAGGCCAACCGGAATACGCCGGAAACGTGCCGTAGGCCGCTGTGATCAACCCCGGCGGCGGGCGGCGGGGTCGTGCTCAGCAACGTGCTGGGCGACGGCGTCGACTCCAGGGCGAGCGTAGCGTTCCAGGGAGCGGACGGAGGCGTGGCGGGAGCGGGCCAGCAGCATCGGGGTGGAGGTGCCCCGCTCGGCATCGTGCGTCAGCGCGGAGTGCCGGAGCCGGTGCAGCGTGAAGCCTTCCAGCGCCTCGATGTCCTCCTCGCGGGCGAGTGGGTTGGCCAGCAGTCGTGTGGACTCCTCGAAGATCTCCTCCGCCCGGCGGTAGGACAGGCGGGCCCGGCTGGTCTCCTCGCATACGTCCAGCGTCGCGGTGCCCGCTGGCGCCTTGCGGCCGGTGAGGAACAGCGGGCCGCGAGTGCGTCCGGCGATCAGCCGGGGCAGCAGCTGGGCCGTGCCGGACTGCCAGTGAATCCACTCGGTTGCCCCGCCCTTCGATGTGACCTTGCCGCGCTTGTCCTGCGGGTACAGGTCTTCCACGTTCAAGCACAGCACCTCGTCGGCTCTGGCCGCCGATTCGTAGAGCATCTTCCAGAACGTCTTGTCTCTCAGTCCGGCGTCCATCCGCCATAGGGCGGCGATCTGGCTCTCGGCCAGGGCCTTGGTCCGGTCCGGCGGTGCCGGGCGCCGCTCGATGCCGATCGTGGGATCACAGATGATCCAGCCCTGGCGCTGCCACCAGCCGATCGCTTTGCGCGCGATGGACAGCTCCCGGTTGACGGTGTCGGCGTCCATCTCGTCCGCCCGTGCGGCGGCGAGTTCGGCCAGCACCTCCGGCAGGCCGGGGTCGTCGATCACGGAGACGGGGACGGCGGGCGGCTTCGCTCCACGGCGGGCCCGGCCGGTCGGCGCCAGCTGCCCGGCGACCATCCACCCCCACGTCGTCAGCGAGATCCGGTAGATCCGCGCGGAGGACTTCGCGATCCCCGCGCCGGTGAGGTACCGCTCGACCGCCGCGGTGTACGTCGCCGGAAGGGCGGACAGGGGCACCACCCGGGCGCGCGGTGACGGAAGCACGCCCTCACCCTCTGACACGTTCACCAGTTCGACCGACACCCGCCCGCCCCTCCCGGACCCTCTGTCGCAGTAAATGCGTACACCTCACCTGCGGCGGCCAGAGAGCCCGCCGCAGGACGCAACGATCACGATAGAGGCTCCGCCGCAGTAAATCCGGCATTTACTGCGGCACCACCCTGGCGAGCCGTCAGGGCTGGGGCATGCCACAGGCGTTGTCGGCCTGCCGTCCGTCCTCGATCCGTGCCACGGGCGCGCCGACGAGCCGACGCAGCACGGTGCGCAGCCCCTCCTCGGCGCCGGCATCCAGGTCGGCGAGCAGGCTGGTCTCGATCGCCTCGACGTCCGCACGTGCGGCGTCCAGGGTGCGTCGGCCCTCCTCCGTCGCCTCGATGATGCGGGCCCTGCGGTCGGCCGGGTCCGGACGGCGGCGGACCAGTCCGGCCGTCTCCAGCTCGTCGAGGACCAGGACGAGTTTGCTCTTGTCGACCGAGACGGCCTGGGCCAGGGAGAGCTGGCTCCTTACGGGGGCTTCGACGACGGCCATCAGGACCGTGTAGCCCCACAGGCTCATGCCGTGCTCGCGCACGACCGAGGCTTCCGCCGTGGCGAGGCCCTGCTTGAGCCTGGCGAACAGCCAGTGCAAATCGCTGTGGAGCCGGCTGGCCGACGCCCGGTCGCCGGTGGGGGTGAGGGACATACCAGCAGAATAGCAATAGTTCGAAATCGTCTTGATTTAAAACTATCTTGGATTAGTCTGGTCTCGACTTCAGATCATCTTGTCTGGAAGGGAATGCTGTGGCGCATCTGCTGCATCTGGATGCCAGCGCCCGCACCGACTCGTTCTCGCGGGAGCTCGGCGCGGCGTTCGTCAAACACTGGGAGGCCGCCCATCCGGAAGGCACCTACACCTACCGGGATCTGCTGACGGAGCCGGTGGCGCCCATCGACGAGGCCCGGGTGAGGCTGGCCACCCAGTCCTCCCTGAACGGTGTGAAGGACCTCGCGGCCATGGACGCGGTGGCGGCCACCGCACCCGAACTGGCCGAGGCATGGGCGGCGACCCGCCCCTTCATCGCGCAGCTCCTTGCGGCCGACGTTCTGCTCATCGGGACGCCCATGTACAACTTCTCCATCCCCGCGGCCCTCAAGGCGTGGATCGACCGGGTGACCCTGCCGTGGCTGCCGCTCGCGGGGAAGTCCGCCGTGATCCTCAGCGCCCGCGGCGGCGCCTACGGGCCCGGCACTCCCCGGCAGCCGTTCGACTTCCAGGAGCCCTACCTGCGCGCCTACTTCTCGGCACTCGGCCTGGAGGACGTGGAGTTCGTGCACACGGAGCTCACCCATGCCCCGGTCATGCCGTTCCTGAAGCAGTTCCGCGATGCCCACGAGGCGTCCCGGACCACCGCTCTGGAAGCGGTCGAGGCGCTGGCCGCCGGCGTACCGGCCGAGGCCCGGGCGAGCTGAACCGTTCCGTAGGGCGAGGCCCGGCCTTGCCATCACAGAGCCCTTCCCATTCGCAAGAGAGGACATCCCGCACGATGGACACCGCGCTCAAGGACCGTGTGGTCCTGGTCACCGGCGCGTCGACCGGTATCGGCGCCGCGACCGCCCGCGCCTACGGGCAGGAAGGCGCCCGAGTCGCCCTCACCTACCGCAACAATCCGGAGAAGGCCGAGAAGGTCGTCTCCGAGATCGAGGCAGCCGGCGGGCAGGCCCTCGCGGTCCGGCTCGACCTGGAGGACCTGCCGACCGTCGAAGAGGCCGTGGCCACGGTCATCGAACGCTGGGGCGGCGTCGACGTGCTCGTTGCCAACGCCGTGCGCTGGGGCGGCGACGGCCCCCCGGACCCCAGCATCCGCTTCGAGGACGTGTCGCTCGACGAGTGGCAGGCCATGATCGGCGCCAACCTGATCGGCGCCGCTGCCCAGGTCCGGGCGGTCCTGCCGAGCATGCGCTCGCGCGGCTGGGGCCGGATCGTGCTGATTTCCTCCAGCGTCGCCGAGGAAGGCGTGCCCGGCCCCGGACCGTACGGAACGGCCAAGTCGGGCCTCTACGGCCTCGCCCGCAGCCTCGCCTGGGAGGCCGGCCGCGACGGAATCCTCGTCAACGTGGTGGCCCCCGGCTTCACGCTGACTGACAGCCGTCCGCCCATCCCCCAGGCGATCGTCGACCGGCTTGCCGCCGGCACGCCCACCCGCCGTCTCTCCGACGCGGTCGACGTTGCCAAGCTGGCGCTGTTCCTCGGCTCGGGAGCCAACAGCAACCTCACGGGCGAGCTCGTCCGTGACGGCTCGTCCGCCGCGCGCGCCCCCCACGTCGGTCCCTGACCGCGTACCGCACCTGACCGAGGCTCCGTCGTACCGTCCCCCGAACCTGGGTTCCGTCCGACCCGGTCGGACGGAACCCAGGTATTTCGTGCGCCCGCCGTCACGCGGCCCTCCGCAACCGCCCTACCGCCTCGTTCTCGGGCGGCTCCATGTCCAAGTGCCATGTCCCGAAGCGGCGGGTCTTGCTCGTGATGTACGGGGTGACAGTGGCCAGGTCCACCGGGTCCACCTCCCACCCCTCGTCGATGAGGTCGTTAGCCACCCTCGTGATGTCCACGGCGGTATGAAAAATGAGGCAGTTCGCCAGCAGCTCGTTGAACTTGATGGTTTTCTCCTGGTGGTCCGGGTCGTTGTCCTGAAGCACGTCGGAGGCGAACATCAGCCAGTTGCTGAACTTGTGGAACGCCTCGACCTTGTTCGTCATCGACTGGATCGATTCGCGCAGCTCGGGTTCCGACAAGAACCTCAGGAGCACGATCGTCCTCATCACCCGCCCCAATTCGCGGTACGCCTGGTAGATGCGGTTGCGCTTGGACTCGTTACCCAGCCTGCGCAGCAGCGCGGCCGAGGACAGCCGCCCCTCCCGGATCGAAAGCACCACGCGCATGAGGTCCTGCCAGTGGTTCTCGATCAGCCGCCAGTTGATGACGTCCTTCTCTGGGTCGCCGAACAGCGGGTCGGTGTGCTGGTACTTCACCGTCGCGCTGGGACGGTAGAAGGTCAGGTCCTTCCAGTTACGGATGCGCGGCAGCAGCTCCACGCCGAGCATGTGCGCGAGCCCGAAGACAGGCAGCGACTGGCCTTGCGTGTCCCCGTGGACGATGTCCACGGTCACCTCGGACTGGTTCTTCAGCAGGCCCTCGAACAGATACACCGCCTCCCACACGCCACACGGGATGAAGTGGCTGAAGAGCGCGATATAGGTGTCGGAGACGTGTCGCATCGAGATGCCGCCAAATCCCCCATACCGAATGTGGGACTCGGCCAGCATGTTGTTCTCCCAGGTGTCGTACTGGGAGCCGTCGATCCCGGCCTTGCCGACATCGCCCCACACATGCGCCAGGTCGAGCTGAATGAACATGTCGATCACGTCCGCCGAGGCGGCGTTCAGTTTCTCCGCGGTGATGTGCTGGTTGCCCGCCAGTGACAGCTCGTGCACCGAGACCTTCTGCCGCATGTGCCGCGCGACCTGCGCGGGGCCCGCGTTCGTCCCGTAGCAGAAGACCGTCAAAACGTAGCGGGCGAGCTTGTCACGGATCTTCGGATCGCTTCCGGAGGCCGGCCCGAAGTGGCGCCACCACTGGATCCAGTACGCGGTGCGGGCGAGCACATCGAGCAGGCTCCACTCCGGCAGCCGGCGCAGGATCTCCGCCTCCAGGTCCTGCGCGGACTTGCGGCGGTCCTTACCCTTGCGCGGCGTGAGCACGATCTTCCCCGAGGCGGTGTCGATGGTCAGGTCCGCGTTGTCCGGGTACCCGGCGTCCACCTTCGCGGCCGTGGCGGTGAGCTTCTGCTTCAGCGCCGCGATGAACGCCGGGGCGGTGGCGGGCAGTCCCGCCTGCTCGCAGTAGTGGGCGACCAGCGGCTCGCACGCCTCCCAGGACAGCAGCTGGTCGTGCAGGTTGGCGTACGACTCCGAGCCGATGACCGCCACGTCTCCGGTCCGCAGCTCCTGGGCGAGGTAGAAGAGCGTGCACACCTCGAAGTGCCACCGATTGATCTTCCCCGACTTGTGCTTGTCGAACAGGATGCGCTGCCACATCTGCGAGGCGAAGTCGGCCGAGACCGTCTTCGTCTTCTTGGTGCCGTCATCCTCGGTGAGGGTGTACGTGACCGGCACCCACTGGCTGCCGCGGTGGCGCATGGCCTGGCAGAACTCCACCGCCTGGAGCACCGTGTCGTCGGTGGAGGTGGCGACCATCTGAAGGGTCTCGGTCAGGTCGAGCAGGACCTTGCGGTGGCTGCGGAAGTGCCGCCGCATCAGCGGGGCGTAGTTGTCGCCGTGGTGGGCGGATACCAGCTCGTGGTCTTCCGAGAGCTTGGCCAGCCCGCCGGCCTTCTCCAGACGCTCCAGCACCGCCTTGCCGCACTCGGCGTGCACCGCGTTCTGTTTGCGGGCATTGGTGGGGATGGTGACCGACTCACCGTCGAAGCCGACCGCGTCCTTGGCCGCCTCCATCACCTCACCCAGCACCGCGATCAGCCGCTCGGACTCCGCCCGGTGCCGCTCACGGATCTTCTCCAGATCCTCCTTCGCCTTCTTCGCGATCGACCCCATGCGCTTGCACAGCATCGTCACCAACTCGTCCCGGGCCCGCATCTTCGCCATGTGCAGCAGACTCGCCAGCAGCGCACACCGCTTCACCACGCCGACCTTGGACATCTCGGCGGCGTCCAGCACCTTCGCCTGCCCGGCGAAGTGCTCCACTTTCCCCGGCGGCACCCCCTGAAGCCACGTCACCGTTGCCCCCAACCCTTCCAGCCTGTCCAGGTGGGCAAGGTGCTCACGCAGGTGGGAGACCGTTGGTGCCTTCGCCGGGCGCTTCAGCTCGTCGAACCTGCTGCGACCGCCCACGGGCACCCGCAGCAGTCCCAGCAACCGGGCCTGCTCGACCTCATCCATCCGCGACACGATCGCCGCGAAGAAGTCCTCGTTCACCTCGGTCCTGATCGCCGAGGCCATCTCGTCCAGCGTGCTGTAGCCGGGCAGCTCCATCCTCGCCTTGACCAGCTTCTCCAGCGCCACGTTGATCAGGTCGGCCGGATTGTCCTTGGTCTGCACGGCCTCCCGAATCGCCGCCGCGGCGACCTCCCGGGCCTTTTCCATGTCGTAGACCACGCCGAGCCGTTCACGGATGAAGTCCCGCTGCCGCGCGGCCGTACGCACCGAGTCGTGCCGCGGCGACACGCTCTCGTCCTGCTCCAGCAGGCCGCGCACATGCCCGACCACCAGGTCCGGCACCTGGCCCAGCTCCGGGAAGTAGCCCAACTTCTGGTAGCTCTTCAGCATCACCACCAGCACCAGCAGATGCTCCGGCGAGCGCGCCTTGCCCCGCGCCCACGCCACCTCGGCCGTGCCGGGGGTGAACGCCTCATGCAACTCGCGAGAGGAGATCGTGCGCTTGAACCGCGGGTACGCGGTACGTTCCACCGAAGCCATGCGCCGCATGATCCCGGCCGCTCACCCGGACGGAGCGCACGCAGCCGAGCCGATCACAGACACCACAAGCACATGACCAGGGAAGAAGCCATCCAGGCACCCCGCCGCGAATCATCAGAAGAACCCACGAACAGGTGACCCATGAGTGGGCCAGCGAGCTTCAGATCACCACCGCAGACGGCCTACGGCACGTTTCCGGCGTATTCCGGTTGCCCTCCTACGCCACCCGAATTCAGCAGGTCCTGGACCGCTTCGACCCGCGTGTGTTGGCCCAGGCCGCAACCCAGGTCACCGACCAGGACGAAGAAATTCCCCTGAGGCCAGAGGAGTTGACCGCGTGATTGGCATGACTTCGCCTTACGCCCACAGCGCGCATGCCGCGTCTCCTTTCGTCGGCGCGGACGTCTGCGAGGAGGCGGGCCTCCAGTTGCCCGCAGAGGCTGACCGCGTGGTCTTCGACGACGATCTGTGGGACTTCACCGAAGTGATCGGACTGCCGGTCCAGATGCCGCTGAGCGCCCGGCGCTTGGACTTCACCACCATTGTGTCCCCGGACTGGCGCCTGGTCGCCAAAGAACTCGTGATGGCCTTGGTGGCACCGCGGCATCCGGTGGTCGCGCCGCTGCCTCGCGCCTACCGCACCGCGCTGCATCTGTGGACATGCGCGGGGCGCCTCGCCGAGCTCAGCCGTTTCTTCCGCTGGCTCGACGCACGGGGCGTCACCTCGCTGGGCCAGGTGGACACGGAGTGCTGTGAGGCATATCTGTGGCACCGGCGCTACGTGCTCGACGAGAACGGCACCGTGGTCGGCAGCCAGAGCCCGGCAACCCGGCGGGCTGCCGCCATGGTCCCGGTCGACTTGGTCAACTACCGCGAGCTTTTCACCGCAGACCAGCCTGCCGCCAACCTGATTCCGTGGGGCGGTGCCACCCCTTCGGCCGTCGCCGAGATGCCCAACGGAAGGGACGAGAACAAGACCCAGCCCGTCGAGGGCGGCGTGCTGCAGCCGATGCTCGCGGCCGCTCTCTACCTGCTGACAGTATTCGGCCCACACGCCATCACGCTCGCCGAGCAGATACGGGAAGCCGACCGCCGCGGGGCCCGCAACTCCCGCGACGTCAGACGGGCCCAGGGACGGAAGAAGGCCCGGGCTCAGGATCCGGAACCGGAGATCACCGCGTTGCTCGCCGAGCACAGACAGACGAACAATCCGCTGACGCTGCTGCCTGACCACCATGTTACGGAGAGGATCGCCAAGGGCTGGTCGAAGCATGATCCGCTGGTGGGCATCTCTCTGGACCTCCTCGCACGGCGGGCCGGATTCAGCTTTTTCAGCCCTCGGTGGCTGCCCGCGCTGCGAGGGCCGTTGGAGGAAACTCTTGCGTCGGTCGGTGCGGAGCGGGAATTCGGCAGGAACGCGGTCGCGGTCACGATGGCGGCCGGGGACACCACCGTGCCGTGGACGTCGCCGCTGCATCGGCAACAGGCCGTCGCGCTGGTCGGCATCGTCCGCACCGCCGCAGTCATCGTCCTGGCAGCGGCCTCCGGGATGCGCTCGTCCGAGCTGATGGAACTGGAAGTCGGCTGCCGCCGGTCGGAGGAACCCGCCCCCGGCCTGATCCGCTACCGGCTGGTCAGCAAGGTAATCAAAGGCCAGGGACTCGGCGGCGTCGTCGACGAATGGGTGGTCATCGAACCCGCTTATCGCGCCGCGGAACTCATCGAACGACTGCACACCGCCCCTGCCGAAGGAGCGTCACTACTGGGGCGGTTCGCCTTCGACGTCCGCTACCGGTGGTTCCGGAACTGGGTCAACTCCGAAGCCGGGACACGGCTCGGCCTCGCCCCCATCCCGGACGGCCTCGTCAACCTGCGGCGACTACGCAGGACCCTTGCACTGGAGATGGCCTACCGGCCCGGCGGCGTCCTCGCAACCAAGATCCACCTGAAGCACATCGTTGTCGCGACAACCGAGGGCTACAGTTCTCGCCCCGGCGGAGCCCAAGCCGAACTGCTGGCCGAGGTCAACAAGCTGGAAGGCGACCGCAACCTCGACCTGGTCCTGGGCGAGTTCCGAAACTACCAGCAGGGCGTCCTCCCGGCGGGTCCCGGAGCCCGGAGCCTCACCGAGTTCTTCGCCAGCATCGACGAGAAGCTCGATGCGGCAGCAGCAACGGCGCCCAAGACACAGCGCAGCGACCGCGACGTGCTCAATCTGCTGACCAAGCGGGCCAAGGTACTTCACCTCGGCCCGGCGAACTACTGCTGGTTCGCCGACCCGTCCCGGGCACTCTGCCTCAAGCTGGCCGGCACCCCGACGGCGGATCGTCCCCTGGTCGGGATGTGTGACTCGGCCCGCTGCCTGCAGGCTACTCACCATCCCTGCCACCGGCCCGTCTGGGCCGAGCACGCCGAACGCACCGAGATGTTTCTCGGCCAGCTCGGCACCACACGCAAGACCGAACGCACCAGGCTCCAAGCGGACTACGACCGGGCCCTCCGGGTCGTCGCTGAGATCGACGCCGCCACCGTGACCGAGAACGAGGAGTCCGCGTGAGAATCTCCCGAGCCCAGCGGGCTGAGAACGAGAACCGTATCCGGGCCGCCATGGACCGCCTCCTGCGCGGCGAGCTCCCGCCCGGCGGAAAGTGCGACATCAAGACCCTCGCCCGTGAAGCGGGTGTCGACCGCACCGCCTTCTATGGCACCCGTCCCTACTCCCACCTCCGTGCCGAGTTCGAGCGTCGCCGCCAGGCTCTGCAGCAGACCGGAGACATCCCCGACCCCCGTGAAGCCCAGATCGTCCGACTCAAGGCGGAGAGCACCAAGCTCAGGGAACGGCTGACCCGATCCGAGCAGACGATCAACGAGCTTATGGACTTCCGCGCCCAGGCCCTGGCACGGCTCGCCGCCCAGCACGAAGAGATCGTCCGACTCCGTGAATCCGCCCTCGGCACAAGCCGCGTGAGCCGCCTTCCCGCGCCGCGAACCACAGTGATCGGAACATGCAGCTGACACACCGGGATGCACTGGGCACTGTCGGACGCAGGGCGATCGAAAAGGGCTTGCGGACGGGGCGGCGCTTGGCTAGACGTTACGGCGGAACCCCCACCACGAGGGTGAGGGGCCACGACAGCGAGAGGAGGGATAAGCCCATGATCCCCATGATCACCGCGCTTGTGTCCTCCCGGGGTGCGGACCACATCTGACCTCGGAGCGGACGGGCGCCTTCACCGGAGCGTGCCTTGACCGTGAATCAGAACGACCTGACCATGCGCCCGATCACCGGACGCGAAGAACTCGTCCTTTTCTCCCAACTGCCTTACACCCTCAACGAGGAACTGGCGGACGACCTTGCCGCCGGCCGCCGACGTCCGGAATGGATGTGGGTCGCCCTTCGCGGCGAGCGTCTACTGGCCAGGGTCGCATGGTGGGGTCGGACGGGAGACGACACACCATTCCTTTTGGATATTTTCGACATCGACGACAGCAGCGCGGATCGCGATCGTGTGGACATCGGCGTGCGACTGCTGCGGGCCGCCACGGCCGCAGTGGTCCCAGCCAACGCCCGTCCACCCGAGTACAACCGAGCCGTCCCACCCGATTGGCGCGAGGGCGGAGTGACCGGGCGCATCGTCGAGGACCGCATGCTCGCCCTGGAACGGACCGGCGCCCGGCAGTTCGTCGAACGGCTGCTTCTGGAGTGGCGTCCCGGGACGCCACTCCCCGAACCGAGGGGGCGCCTGGCGTTCCGGCCGGTCCGCGGCACCGAGGAAATCCTCGGCTTGATGACTCGGGTCCTGGACGGAACGCTGGACGCGCACAGCAGGGACAACCTGGCCCGGATGTCCCCCCGCGAAGCGGCGGCCAGACACCATGAGGAGGAGCTCGCGCACTTCCGGAGCCCGCAGGACTGGTGGCGGATCGCGACACTGCCGGACGGCGAGCCGGTGGGGTTCGTCACCCCGGCCCGCAACGACTACAACCCCGTCATCGGCTACCTCGCCGTACTCCCCGAACACCGGGGCAACGGCTACATCGACGAGATCCTTGCCGAAGGCACCCGGATCCTCAGCGCGCAGGATGTCCCCCGCATCCGGGCAGCCACGGATCTCGGCAACACCCCCATGGCGAACGCTTTCCAGCGCATCGGATACGTCAACTTCGCACGCCGGATCTGCATGATCTGGAGCTGACCGAGGGCGCGGGGCTCCCGCAACGGCGTCCCGCCCACTCGCCCGCGATCAACAGAGTGAACTGCATCACACCAGCGAGGCTGGAATGCAACACGCGCTGCTGTCATCGTCGCGAACGGGGCGTCGAGAGCACACCAGCTCAATGACCACACGAACCCAACCGCACACGGCCTCTGCCGACACAAGACACACCGCCGCCTATCGGCTGGCGAGGGATCCGAAGATGCCCCTGACCGACGTGCAGTGGGTGCTCGGTCATGCACACCTCTCGACGACACAGCTCTATCTTCCGGCCGACCGGGACGAGGTGATCGAACACGTTCGGGCACACCATGCCCGACGGGCCAAGTCCGCCGAGCGGACTCCCGCGCCTCCGGCAGCCGGCTACAACCCTGAATCCCTCAACAACCTTTTCGGGACTGCCTGGTGACACCTACGGAGACCCTGTCCATCGCGACACATGTCGCACCTCCCACGTCCCTGCGCCTGGCCGGGGAGGCATTGAAAGCCGTCGCTTTGCGCTTCCCACCCAGACCTGCTGAGGATCACTGGGCGGCCACGGCAGGCACGCAGGCCGACATCCTTGCTCGTCTGGAGAAACCTCCTCTGCGGCCGACGGACGTGAGGCAGCACCGAGCCAGGATCCGAGGAGCTCGCCAGACCTTGCAGTGGCTGGAGACCTTCCCGGGGGCCACCTGGCAGCAGCGCTGGAATACCAGTCCCGCGAGCACGTGTCCTGGCAACGACTGGGCCCGGTTGGCACCCGGTTGGATCAGAACGGCTGCTGGTCCCTCGCAACGGCAGGCACTGTCGGGGGGGGTGAAGCTTCCCCTTGATCGTGGACACCTGGAGACTGGGACGTGAGGTTCCAGAGGAAGTAGTGCCAGGTGGGTAGTCAGTACTCGAAGCGGTATTCGGAGGAGTTCAAGCGGGACGCGATCGCGTTGGCCCGCTCCTCCAGCAAGACGATCACAGAGGTCGCGCGGGACCTGGGGGTGAGCCCGGAGAGCCTGCGCGGCTGGGTCAGGCGTGACCGGATCGACGCTGGAGAGGGTGGGGCGGGTGACCTGACCAGCGCGGAGCGCGAAGAGCTCAGGCGACTGCGCAGGCAGAACGTCGAGCAGCAGAAGACGATCGAGATCCTGAAAAAAGCCGCGGCCTTCTTCGCTCAGGACAGCGACCGGTGAACGAGGTCTACCGGTTCATCGCTGCGGAGAAGGCCACGTATCCGGTGGCCCTGCTGTGCCGTGTCCTGGGCGTAGTCCGTTCCTCTTTTTATGCCTGGCTGGAGGCTGAGGAGGCCCGAGAGGAACGCGTGCGCGCGGATGAGGCCCTGGCCCACGAGATCATGGTGATCCACCTGGCCTCGAAGGGTGCCTACGGTGTCCCGCGCGTGCACGCCGCGCTGCGGCGACTGGGCTGGCCGGTCAACCGCAAGCGGGTGGAGCGGATCATGCGCGAACGCCAGATCACCGGTGTCACGCGCCGAAGACGCCGCTCGTTGACCCGCCCCGGCCGGCAGGCCCGGTCGGCCCCAGACCTGATCGGCCGTGATTTCACCGCCGCCCGGCCAGGAACACGGCTGGTCGGGGACATCACATACCTGCCCACGCGTGAGGGCTGGCTGTACCTCGCCTGCTGGCTGGACCTGGCCGCCCGCGAGGTCGTCGGCTACGCGATGGCCGATCACCATCGCGCCGAGCTGGTGGTCGACGCTCTGCGGATGGCCCATGGCCGGGGCAACCTGGAACCCGGCTGCATCACCCACAGCGACCGCGGAAGCGAATACACCTCGGCTGAATTCCGTGCCGAGATAAGCGCGTTGGGTCTTCGCCAGAGCACCGGCCGGACAGGTTCCTGCTTTGACAACGCTGCCGCCGAGAGCTTCTGGGCTGTACTCAAGGAAGAGATCGGTACCCGGATCTGGCCCGACCGGGCCACCGCCCGCGCCGAGGCCTTCGCCTTCATCGAGACCTTCTATAACCGGCGCCGACTGCGCAAGCACCCTCTCTTCGGGTATCTCACACCCCACGAGACGCTACAGCGGTTCCGCAACGACCAAGTACTCGCAGCATAGAAGAAGAGTGTCCGGGATCACGGGGAAACTTCAGGGGGACTGCTGAGTCTGATCTGCGCCGACGTTGTCAGGCCCGCCCTTCCCTGGCTGCTGTCACGGACCTCGGCCAACATGACGAGCCTACGTATCGGGCTGATCCCCGCCCGTGACCCGGAAGGATTCGCCCAGCTTGAAGCGATGATCGAATCTGCCACGTGGTCCTCCAAAGTCGGGCGTCACGCCCTGCACTCCCTGGTCAAGATCGTGTCCGCCAAGGGCGGCACCTTGGCGGACATCACCGTCGGCGACGCCGTGGAGTATCTCGCCGAACTCAAAGCGGCGAACAAAGCCGCGAACGTCAAAGCCCGCGGCAACACCCTCTTCTACGCCTGGCTGCGAGAGTTGGGCACCCTGCCCGCAGAAGCGCCCAGTTCCTTGCGCTACCTGGCCAACACCAGTGGCCAGGTGTCAATGGAGCAGCTCGTCGACCGGTTCGGCGTCCGCTGCCGCCCTGTCCGAGATCTCTTGGTGGACTATCTCAAAGAGCGGCAGCCGGGTCTCGACTACACGTCCCTGAACAACTTGTCCCGGCACCTGGCCAGCAACTTCTGGGGTGACCTGGAACAACATCATCCGGGGATCGACTCTCTCCACCTGGCGCCCGAGGTGAGCGTGGCCTGGAAACAGAGATGCCGGACTCGCATCGGACGGCGCCGCCAACCAGACGGCAAAGTGCGTGAAGTAGTGACCGAACGCGCCAACGTCGCCAGCATCATGATCTCCGTCCGGGCGTTCTATCTCGACATCGCCCAGTGGGCCATCGACGAGCCAGCACGCTGGGGGCCTTGGGCGGTGCCGAGTCCGATCAAGGACGCGGATGTCGCTGTCGTGAAAGACAACAAGCGGCGCAAAGCTCGGATGGACCACCGGACGCGGGAACGACTTCCGGCTCTGCCTGCTGTCGCCCGAGCGGCTTCATCATGCCTCCACGCAGCCAAAGCCCGACTACAGGCACTGATGGACACCCCGCCAGGCGGTCAGTTCGCTTTCGCGGGTGACACCTTCATGCGGGCAGCGAAGGACGGAACCACCTGGGCGGTGAACATTGCCACCGGCCGGCGCGTCGACCTGGCCCTCGCGGAGAGCCGCGCGTTCTGGGCCTGGGCGATGGTCGAGTTCCTTCAGCACACTGGTGTCCGCATTGAGGAGATGCTGGAGGCCAGCCATCACAGCCTGATCCAGTACAGACTGCCCACGACCGGCGAGATTGTCCCCCTCCTGCAGATCGCGCCCTCCAAAACCGATGAGGAACGAGTCATCCTGGTCAGCCCGGAGCTCGCCGACGTGCTCAGCGCGATCATCGCCCGCATCCGCGACCCTCGCACCGGTGCGGTCCCCTACGTCTCCAGCTATGACATGGCAGAGAAGACCTGGAATCCGGAGATGCCACTGCTTTTCCAGTGGTGCCGCAGCGGCGAGAGCTCCCGCCTCTCCCCGAAGCTCCTGCGCGAAGCACTCCAAGAGGTGCTGGCCTCCACGAATCTGACCGATTCAGCCGGACAGCCTTTGGACTTCTCGCCCCATGACTTTCGGCGAATCTTCATCACCGACGCCATCCGCAGCGGCCTTCCCCCGCACATCGCGCAGGTCATCGCCGGGCACACCAGCATCAACACGACCATGGGATACAACGCCATCTACCCCGGCGAGGCCATCGAAGCCCATCGCGCATCCATCGCCCGGCGCCGAACACTCCGGCCCAGCGAGGAGTACCGAACCCCCACCAACGAAGAATGGGATGCCTTCCTCGGGCACTTCGAGCGACGCAAACTGTCCATCGGAATCTGCGCTCGCGCATTCGGAACGCCCTGCATCCACGAACACGCGTGTATTCGATGCTCCATGCTCCGACCGGACCCGGATCAGAGACACCGCCTCGTCGAGATCCGCGACAACCTGATCGCCCGAATCACCGAAGCAGAACAGGAGGGATGGCTCGGTGAGATCGAAGGACTCCAAGTCAGCCTCGCCAGCGCAGAGGAGAAGCTCATCCAGCTCGATACAGAGCAAGTCCGTCAACGCCAAGTGATCGATCTAGGCATGCCCCACTTCAGCCAGATCGCGACACGAATCAGTACGGCAAGAGGACCTTCAAGTTAGACGAGCTTCATCCACGCGGATGATCTACACCACCCTGACCCAGGCCACGCTCTACGGGCGGCGGGCCAGCAAGTGGGTGTCGAGGAAGCCCCGCTCGGACGCTGGGTCGTGGAGCAACCGAGCCACTGTGACGAGGCCGGCACCGGCCAGACCACTGGGCATCCGAGAGCAACTGAAAACGCGACTCGGGACCAGAGTTCCAGCCAGGACGCTCAACCTTTGCCAGACACGCCCTAGGGATCCGGCCAATGGCTTCGGGTCAGGTCCGCTTGCGGCTCGCGATCTCGTCAGAGAGCTGCTGCACGTGGGCGGGGTCCGCGTCCCGGGCAAGGGCGACGTAGTGGTCCATGACGGCCGGCCGGTAGCGCACGGGCAACGTCTGTCCTGGGGCGAGTCGGGTGAGCTCGGTGATCGTGAGGTCTTCGTCTGCGATACCGCGGAACGAGATGCCGCCGGCGGTCTCCACGTCGAACATCAGGACCACGCGTGGACTGCTGCTGACCTCCCGCCAGTTGACGAGAACGCCGAGCGCAAGCGCCCCCGTACGCAGTTCCGCATTGCGCTTCCGTGCATCACTGCTCAGGAGCGGGTTCGGGGCGACGCCCGGGAAGTCGGGCCCGACGCCGAGCGATTCCCGACTCAGGTCGGGCCTGAGCTGCGCCATCAGATCGTTCAAATCGTTGCGCTTCTTCTTCGAACCGAACATCCTGACCCCTCCCTCACACCGGTGCCGGAATCTCGGCCTGGCGCTTCGCCTTCACTGCGATTGTACGTCGCGGCCATTCCCGACCTCCGGCGCATCGCCCCGTCCCGATGGGGTCGCCGTCTGCGGTCGCGGACGGGCTCGGTCGGTGCACCTGTCTGTCGGACGAGCCACGTCCGCACGCCGACAGGAGGACCAAGCCGTGATCGATATTGACCCCAACAGTGCGTCCCGTGGCAAGACCGTGCGGTGCCGCGATCCTGTGCGGAGCGGCGGTCACGCTGATCAACTTCTTCTGGACCGTCGGCCAGTGAACATCGACGCATAGAGCTCGACGACCCCGTCGTAGGCCGCCCTGGTCTCATCCTGGTGTTTTACACGGGCGGGAAACTAACACCCGCGCTGTTCACAGCCGTTCTCCGGCCCCGTTCCGGCCCTCCTCCCCAGGACTGATCGTCCCGTCACCTGGTCACGGGACACCCTGGTTAGTTCAGAGAAGAGTTCGTCGCCGTGGAAGCGGGCCCAGACGGTGTGTCCAGCCAGCTGGTGCGGGACTGAGTAACGGACCGAATCGACCGAGATCGTGGCGTCGTTCGCGACTTTCCGGGTGGTGCCCAGCGCGGCAGTGAACGGGCTGACCGGCAGCGGGTGCAGCCGCAGTGCCTCCTCCGCCAGGGCCTCGATGGGCCGACGCCGGATCGCGCGGTGGACCTTGTTGTTCACTTCGCCGGTGAACTCGTTGCATGCGTCCTCGAGTTCGACGAAACCCCGGTAAGCGGGGCGAAGGTTGACCTCGGTGGGCACCAGGTCCCGCTTGGCGATCCGCATCGTCGCTTCGGAGCCGCCTTTGGACTGCGGATCAGCCGGGACACACGTCCGGATGGTGAGCCCGTAGTGGTGTCCGATCTCGATGATCTGCGGATTGCGTACCGGTATGCGCGCGATATGGTCCGTGGTGACCGTCCGCTCGTTGTCGGTGAGCGCATAGGTCGGGGCCCCGCCGATCCGCCGCAGTGTTGCGTCCAGACAGGACGCGATCGTCGGCAGTGTCTTGTCGAGCACCGGGATGACGACGCGGAATCTGGACCAGGCGAGCCAAGCGCACCACAGCCAGGTTCTTCGACCGGCGATTTTCGGGCCGTCGCCCCAGTCCCGCTGGATCCACAGGCCCGGCTCGGGTATCCAGGGGCGGAACACGCGGCGGTGGCCCGCCCGGTACGACGCCTTTGCCGCGGCGACCGCCCGGCGGGTGGTGCGGTCGGTTCCGGTGAAGCCCATCGCGGTGATCTTCTCGTGCACCTTGTCGGCACCGATCCGGCCGCCGGAGCGTTCGATGAGTTCCTCGATCTTCGGCATGAACTCGTCGATCATCTTTGGCCGCTGCTGCCGCTTTGTCGGGTCGCTGCCCTTGCCGCGAAGCTCGACATACCGCTTCACGGTGTGGTGGTCGGCCCCGGCCAGCTCGGCCGCCGCACGGTAACTGCCCGTGAGGTCGTAAGCTTCCAAAATCTCCATGATCTCCTCTTTGGTCTTCACCCGGCCAAGAAGAACAGGCCGGGTGATCGCGAGACACCAGAGGGACCACGCGTCCGTCAGTGGGGAAATCCCGTGTCCGCCAGCGGGGAGGCGATCAGACCGCCTTCAGGGAGCTTGGCATTTCCGCCGTCATACGGTCCGTGCTCCCCGCCAACGTGGGAGTGGTCCAACACTTTCGCGGGTTCCTCCGGTCTCGCCAGGGTGCTCCCCGCCAACGCGGGGGTGGTCCGGCATCCTCGCTGTGGAATGACTACATTCATCCGTGCTCCCCGCCAACGCGGGGGTGGTCCGGATCTGGAGGCTCTGGAACGCCCTCCAAGCCCGTGCTCCCCGCCAACGCGGGGGTGGTCCGAACTGGCCGCCCGGCGTGGGTGCCCGATGGTCGTGCTCCCCGCCAACGCGGGGGTGGTCCGGTCTCTCCGGGCATGTCGGTGGGTGTGTTGGGGCGCTCCCCGCCAACGCGGGGGTAGTCCGCAGTGTCGTCAGCCGATGCGTTCCCCTGCCGACCCTGGCAGGGGAACGCACAACCGCGTGCACAGCCGGTGCACATTCACGCGGGAACACACGGGAAACCGCAGGTAGGCGAAGGAAGTCTGTCGGGGCACGCAACGGCCCCGACCGGGGTGTTTTCCCAGGTCAGAGCCGTAATGGCGGACGAGTCGGCCTGTACGCCGGGTACAGGACCGGCGGAACAAGGCCGCGGCCAGGCGTTTCTTCCGCAGGCTCCTCAAGAGGACCGGTGCGGTGGAGCGGGTGGTCGTCACGGACAAGCTGCGCTCCCACGGCGCCGCTCACCACGAGGCCATACCCTCCATGGAGCACCGGCAGTCGAAGCACCTGAACAACCGGGCGGAGAGCAGCCGTCAGCCGACGAGGCAGCGCGAACGCGCGATGAAAGGCTTCCGCTCCGTCGGCGGGGCCCAGCGGTTCCTGTCCGCCTTCGCGGCATCTCACCCCACTTCCGGCCCCGCCACCGTCTCATAACCGCCCCGGCCACCGGGCCGAGATGAGCATCCGCCTCGCCATCCGGGAGCAGGTCACTGGCCTCGCCGGTCGGCCCACCGCGGCCTGAGCACAGGCCGGCATCCGGGCCCACCAGGCCCCGACACGCCGTCAGACACCCACGCCCCAATAACGCGACAGTGCCGGTATGCGGTCTCCCCCGACCACTGACCCAGCACTTGCACTCATCGGCGCCATCACTTCCACCCGCTTGGCACACTATTTATTCCGACAAGGCCCCGTAAGGCTGTCTCGTTACGGCGCTCCAGAACCGGATACAGCACTCACACCCTGGGAGTGCCCCATCTGCCGGCGGACGACAAGGGGCTTTACCGCCCCTTGACGCAGGCCGTCCACCGCGACCGAAAGCCCCACGAACGGACTGCCTGCGGAAACCTGCCCACAGGGATCATCAGCAGTCTCCCCTACCCCTGTCGCATGGGGAGCACGAGATCGTGCTCCCACCTCGAAAGGGGGTCGAGAGCCGACAAGGGGTTCTTATACCTCTCGATGCAGAGAGCATCCGAATCGATGGGGTGACGTCGGGGGCCCCTGGTTGACGACGGCGTACAGGGGCGCGGTACGGCGCGGTAGGTCTACCGGATCGGGTGACGGACGAATCGGGCACCGTTGACACGTCTGCGAGTTGGGAGCACGAGGGCTCCCAGAGGGCTCCCACTTGCTCCCAGCCCGGAAATGGTTAAGGCCGCCTCCGCTACCCGCGGAAACGGCCTCCGACCTGCGATGATGCTGGTCGGGACGACAGGATTTGAACCTGCGACCCCTTGACCCCCAGCCGCGCGGCAATTCTCCTCTTATGCTCCACTTTAATACTTGCGCAGACCTGGCGCGCTGTCAAGCTCCTTACGACGCCAAACACGGCAGCCGTCAAGTGTCAACGCGGCGCTCCCCCAAGCGCATCCGTCGCAACTGCCTTCGCTCAGTGGTCTCCCCCACACACCCGCACATCCGGCTGCGGCTCCGAGCCTGGACGACCTTGGTGAACCTTGACGGAACTCCCCGGAGCATTGGCCGATGGACTCGTATTCGACGTCTTACGGCTGGCGTCTCGGCAGAGGGCGCTGCTACCGGTTGCCTGCAAAACAGGAAAGGTTCCCCACTGTTTCGATGTCTCATGAGTCAGTCGCCAGGCGAGAGTCCCGAGTGTCAGAGCCATGCGCTTGGATGTGCGCGTGACCGTTCATGACATTGCTCGGCTGCTGCCCGAGATAGCCGTCCTCCAAGATCACTGCCGTTCCATGGCAATGCTGGAGGCGGTGCTGAGTCCCAAGTGGGAAAACCGATACCACTCCTTCGATGCCCACTGGTCCGACACGGAGTCGATGGCCTCGATGCGTACCGGGTCGGGCGACGAGTACTCGATCGTTTTCTCGGCCGCGGGCGCCTACGTCCGTGGGTTCGCTCACGAGTCGCTCATGAGCCCCTACGCACAGGACGGGCCATGGCCCGGGGTGCTCGATGATGTTCCCGAAGTCTTCCGGTCGTGTGTTGAGGAACCCGCGTTCTCGGACGAAGACGGGATGCCTGTCATCACCGCGTGTATGTGGCGGGAGCCGGGAGACAGCAGTTGGAAGACGGGGACCATCGACTTCCCCGAGGAGACCACGGGAGATCCGGACGGCGCCGAGTATTTGTTCCATCTGCTGGTGGATCGCTCGGCGGAAGCGTTTCAGCGGTGGGCTCAGGACTACTACGAGGCCCCGGTCAACTTGGAGGCCGTTCGTCACGTCTTTTCCCCACGTCCGCTGACCGAAGGTGTGGTCAGCGCGTTGAACCCAGAGGTCACGCTGGCCGACCTCGCGGGGGACATCACGGAGATCGGCTACCCGCTGGCCAGGCCGACGTCACCGCTCACCCCACCGCGCAATGGACAGCGCAGCAAGCACGCAACCTGACCCCCGCGACAAGGACAGCAAGTGGGCCGAGTCGTTCGACGCAGTCTTGGCCGGCAACGCACCCCACCACGCCTACCCCGCACGCACATCCTCGACAACCTCATCAATGAACACAGCCATGTACCCTGACCAGCCGCGATGGGTTTCTGAACGGCGCACCTTCACGCCCGCAATATGGCCATGGACCTCCAAGACGCAGGCATCGGGACGAAGTTCTTGATCCGGGACCGGGACGTTCGCTACCCATCGTCCTTCGACACCGTCGTGCAAGCCGAGGACATCCAGGTCATCCAGACCGGCGTCCGGATGCCGCGCATGAACGCGATCACGGAACGCTGGGTGCGCTCATGCCGAACCGAACTCCTCGACCGCACCCTCATCTGGAACCAGACCCATCTCTTCCACGCGCTACGCGAGTACGAGGCGTTCTACAACGAGCACAGGCCTCACCGCACTCTCGCAAGCGCCACACCGCTCCACCCACTACCCGAACCGATTACCGACCCCGATTGTCGCCTGGTGGTACGCCGTCGATACCGCCAGGGTGTGGCTGTTCCGCCGCGGGCAGATCGTTCTGCCCAAGGGGGCAGGCAAGTCTCCGCTGGCCGCTGCGCTGGCCTGCTGTGAGTTGGCCGCCGAGGTGGTGTTCGACGGGTTCGACGCCACCGGGGAGGCGGTCGGCCGCCCGCACCCCTCCCCGCATGTCCAGCTCGCCGCGGTCTCCCAGGACCAGACCGACAACACGCACGCCCTGGTGCTGTTGCGCGAAGGCGAGGCCTCCGACGTCGTCCCCGGGCTCGACATTGGCCTGACCCGCGTCCGCACACGGGCGGGGGGCTGGAGTCGGTCACGGCCTCGGCTACCTCCTGCGAGGGACAGCGGCTCACCGCGGCCATTCTCGATGAGCCGCACCTGTGGCTGGCGAACAACGGTGGCAAGAAGCTGGCCGCCACGATCCGCTGGAACCTTGGCAAGATGAACGGCCGTTCGATCGAAACGACGAACACCTGGCTTCCGGGCGAGGAGTCGGTCGCCGAGCGGACCGCCGAGGACGCCGAGCGCGCCCTGGTCCGCGGTGAGCTCAGCGGGCTCATGCGCTACCACCCGCAGGCCACCGTGACCGCCCTCGCCGACGAGGCCGAAGTACGGGCCGCGCTGGAGCGGCTGTATCGGGTTGCCCCCCTGGGTGAACATCGACCGCGTGGTCGAGGAGGTCTATGGCACCTCCACCGACCCGGCCGACGCCCGCCGCTTCTACCTCAACGAGGTAGCCACTGCCGAGGACGCCCTCGTCGCGCCGCATGAGTGGGACGCCTGCCGTACAGACGCCGCCCTCGCCGACCGCGACGCCATCGTCCTCGGCTTCGACGGCGCGCTGCGTGACGATGCCACCGCGCTGCTGGCCTGCCGTCTGGCCGACCGGCTGTTCGTGCCGCTGGGCATCTGGGAGCGCCCGGCGGGCCTGGATGGCAAGGGCTGGGAGGTGGACCGCCTCGCTGTAGATCAGGCCGTCCGGGTGGTCGGCATGTTCGCCGACGTGGAGTACTGGGAGTCCTACATCGACGCCTGGGGCGGAGCCTTCCGGGAGCAGGTCCTCGTACGAGCGTCCACCCGGCATCCGATCGCCTGGGACATGCGCGGGCGGCTGTCGCAGTCCACGCTCGCCAACGAACGCCTGGTACAGGCTGTGAAGGACGGTGCCATCCGGCACACGGGGGACGTGACCTTGCGACGCCACGCGCTCAACGCCCGGCGCCGCCCCAACCAGTACGGCATCTCCTTCGGCAAGGACCGCCGCGGCAGCAAACGCAAGGTGGACGACTGGGCCGCCGCGCTGCTGGCGGACATGGCCCGGCAAGAGGTGGTCATGAGCGGCAAGCTCCATGCGCCCCGAGACCGGCGCGTGATCGTCCTGCGCTGACAGCCATCAATGTCTCCCAGAGCGTCGGCCGTGAATGGCCGCCGATGGTCTGGTGCACGGCATCTTGCCCCGGTCTAATGCGTCGTTGTGGACGCAGGCGTGGCCGCGGTCGCCGGAGCCGCAATCGGAGCCCCCGGAGCGGTGGGCGGTGGATGGCTCACCGTCCACGGGCAGAGCCGTCAGCAGCGACGACAACAACAGGCTGAGCACAGACGCTGGCGCGATGAAGTGCGACGCAATGCCTACAACGCCTGCCTCGCCAGCGCAAAGGAGCTGTCCGCAGCCTGGTGGAAGATGTCTGATCGGTTGTGGGAAGAGGGCAGCACGCCGGAGCAGTGGCAGGCCAGGTTCGTTGAGGCCCATGACGCCTGGACGCGGTTCAGCACCGCTGTCGCCAGCGTGACGGTCGCCGGGCCACGACAGGTTGCGGACGCCGCCGACGCTCTCCGGACAGCCATGTACGAATGGGAAATGGTCGGCTTGCAATGGTACGAGGCAGCGCGACGCGAGGGCCACGGCCGCCTCGACCACTTCGACACCCGCTTCAACAAAGCGGCCAAGGACAAGCGGATACCAGACCGAGCCTTCCAAGCCGCAGCCCGCGAAGCTCTCGGAACCGAGGACTGAGGCGGACGATGTCCTCGGCCAATTCCGCGACGCTGCGTGGTCCCTCGACCATGACGATGGGACCAGCGGTGCGGACAGCGGGCAGAAGGGCGGACGCGTCTTCCCAGGCGGCATCGAGTTCCTCCGGCGAGTGATCTCCCCGGACTGCTGCGTAGGCCATTGACGACAAGCGCCCCAGAGCTTCCTGGTGTGCGGTGATGGCTTCGAGGAACCTGCTGTACACCTCACGCCGCCCCTGGCGTCGCCACTGCGAATGTTGGCTGCGCCCCTGAGTGCGCCCCGTCAGTGCGGCCGCTCCGATGGTCCCGCCCGCTCCGAGGAGCCCTCCTACTGCTGCTCCGAGTAAGGCAGCAACTCCAGCGTCCATCTCAACACTTTTGCACTTCACCGGGGCGACTGCGCTTGATCCCCGGAATCTGTAACACGCCGCGCCCCGGAACGGGGCCGCCAGTACGCCTGGAACGGGAGTGAACCAACATGTCCGATACCGCCCCCAACCCCGCCACCCCCGCCAGCGCTATCGCCGAAGGTGCCACTGGCACCGAACCAGATGTGGGACCGCCCGCACCGGCTCCCGAGACGAGCCCCGAGGCCAGCGTGCCCGATTCGACGCCGGCAACCGAACCGGCCGAGCCCAACGAGGCGGACGGCACCGAGCAGTGGAAGCGGCACGCCCGCAAATGGGAGCGCCAGGCGAAGCGCAATGCCGAGCTCAAGGCCCAGGAGCAGTCCCTCATCCTGTCCGCGGTCAACACCATGCCCCTCTCGTACGGGCAGACCAACATCCCGGTCGTCGTGCAGCGGCCCGAGGCCGGCCCCGTGGGCGAGGCCGAGACCAAGCCGCAGAGCGAGTACCGCTACGAGATGCGGGCGGTCACCCCGCGGAAGTTCGCCACCATCGTCACCGTCTCCGAGGAGTTCATGGAGGCGGACATCGCCGGTCTGTACTCGCAGATCCAGGGCGACCTGGCGTTCGCCATCGCCCGCGCGGTGGACCTGGCCGTTATCCACGGCCGCGCCACCACGACCGGCGCCGAGCTGTCCGGCATCGACGGGCAGTACCTGAACGCCACCACCAACCGCGTCACCCTCGGCACGCACACCCCGGACGAGGGTGGCATGGCGGCCGACATCGGCGCTGGCTACGAGCTGGTCATCAACGACGGCTACGACTTCACCGCCTTCCTCGCCGCTTCCCGCTTCCGCGCCAAGGCGGTCAACGCCTACGACAGCTTCGGCCGCCCGCTGTTCCAGTCGGCCGGGCCGGACCTGTCCGATTCCACGTCCACGCTGATGGGCCTGCCCGTGCGCTACGGCCGGGGCGTCTCCGGGCAGATCGGCGCCAGCCCCGACACCCTCGTCCGCGCCATAGGCGGCGACTGGTCGCAGCTGCGAGTGGGCATCGTGCGCGACCTGAAGCTGGACGTCACCAACCAGGCGGCAGTCACCCTTGGCGGCAAGCTCGTGTCCCTCTTCGAGAACAACCTCGTTACCCTCCGCGCGGAGATCATCTTCGGGTGGGCGCTCGGGGATGTGGAGGCGTTCACCACCTACCAGGACCCCATCGGCCGGCCCTGAGAGAGTTGCGAGCGGCGATCTCCACACGCGTGTACGCCAGGCCATAAAGTTGCCCCATGGATCCGCGGTTGTCGCCCTACACCCCCGGCGCCGGCGTCCAGCCGACATATCTGGCCGGACGCGGTGACGTCATTGAAGAGTTCAACGTTGCCCTCGACCGAATGCAGGACGGGAAGCCAGCAACCTTACCGTTCATCACAGGAGCGCGCGGCTCGGGGAAGACCGCGCTGTTTAATCGCCTCCTCGACGCGGCGCGAGGTCGGGGGTGGTGCGTCGGAGCGGAGGAGGCGATACCTGGAACACATCTGTCGGCGCTCATCGCCATCCTCGCGAGCGAGGCGCTCCACTCGATGAGCCGACGCCATCGCATGACCGCTGGCATCAAGCGGGCACTGGGCGTGTTGAAGGCGTTCACTTCTGTTTCCGTCGCTGGAGTGTCGCTCAACCTGGACGTGGACGCCGTCGCGGGCACCGCAGACACCGGAATCTTCGACCTCGACCTGCGTCGTCTCATCATTGAAATCGGCGAGGCCGCACAGGACAGCTCGATCGGCGTGCTGCTCGCGCTCGACGAAGCACAGATGGTGCCCCAGGAACAGTTCCGCCCCCTCGACGCCGCACTCCATGCCGTCGCACAGCGCCGCCTGCCTGTGGGCTTCCTGGCGTGCGGCCTGTTCCCCTCGTGGCAGGGAACGGGTCCGGAAGAGGATGAACCAAGCTTTTACAGCAGCGCCGCAGCGCGCCTGGGGGCCGACAAATACATGCGCCTGCTGCCCTTGTCTCGCGTCGAGGCGCGCAACACCCTCGCCCTGCCGGCCCGCGAAGCGAACGCAGACTTCTCGCCGGAGGCACTGGAGGAAGCGGTCCAGTTCTCCCAAGGAAATCCATGGCTGATCCAGCTGATCGGGGATCGCACTTGGCGTGGGGCCGAGGGACCGCGAATTGATCTGCCCGCCGTTAAGGCCGCTTGCGAACGGGTCCGGCGGGATCTGGACGAGTGGTACTTCCCCCGGATTCTGCGGGAATGTACGGATGCGGAGCGACAGGTCCTCCGCGTTATCGCGAATCTCCAGCACCGCCGCATGGATACGAACGGCAGCGCGGATATCGACTTCCCCCTGCTGGAGCGCAGCTTCTGGACGCACAGGGGCGGTGCGCCTGGCGACGTCCCAGGGCATCTGATCATGAGCGCCGCGCGAGAGGCACTGACCGACTCAGCGGCGACCCTCTTCGGAGATCGCTACCGTTCCGACTACGACTACACGAAACAGGCGCTGCTTGCGCTGGGCAGACGCGCTCTGGTGCACATCGACCAGTACAACGACGAGTTCTGGGCCCGCATCACAGTCCCCCACTTGCGCTCCTATCTCCTCAGCAACCCGTTGTAGCCCTACGGGTGTCGAGCGATGCACTGAGCAACCGCGGCCGAAGCCCCTTCTGAGAGGGGCTTTGTATTTGCGTCAACGCGCATGGCCTGAAATGCCTGGAAGCTCCCCGTGAGAAAGAGGTGATGGCGGGTGCGGGTTGTCGCCCTTGTCCACTGGTACGTCCCGTACCACAACGCCGGGTCGGAAACGATGCTCCGCACCCTCCTGCGCGCACTCGCCGACGCCGGACACGCCCCCCACGTGGTCACCACCAGCCAGGAGGAAGGCGACCCGGAATACGCGTACGAGGGCATCCCCGTGCACCGCGCCGGACCGCTGGGAACCGTGCCCGAGCTGCTCGACAAGCTCAGTCCGGACGCGCTGGTCACCCACCACCAGGAGACCCCACACGCCACCCACTACGGACGCAGCCGCGGCGTGCCCGTGGTACAGGTCATCCATAACGAGATGCACCACACGCACGTCTGGCAGCACAAGCGCCCAGCGCTGGCGGTCTTCAACACCCGTTGGATGGCTGCTGCCCTCGCGCGCTACCGCGTGCCCGGCCTCGTGGTACACCCGCCGATTTGGCCCGACCAGCACGCCACCACCCCCGGGGACCTGGTGACGCTGGTCAACCTCAACGCACACAAGGGCGGGACCATCCTCTACGAGCTCGCCGAGCGCATGCCGGACGTGCGGTTCGCAGGGGTGATCGATGGGCACGGCGAGCAGGTCATCCGCTGGAACGTGCCGAACGTGGAGATCATCCCGCACACCGCCGACATGCGCCGACACGTCTAGTCACGCACCCGGCTCCTGCTCATGCCGAGCGTGTACGAGTCGTACGGCATGGCCGCCGTTGAGGCGATGTGCTCGGGCATCCCGGTCATCGCCGCGCCCACGCCGGGCCTGGTCGAATCCCTCTCCTGGGCCAGCACATTCGCCGCCGGCGACGACCTCGACGGCTGGGTGTCGACCATCCGCCACCTGTCGCTCCGCGACCGGTGGCACGCGGCATCGCTCGCCGCACGAGAGCGCGTCGCCGAACTCGACCCGCGGCCCGAGCTTGCCGCCTGGGTGGCCGCGATCGAACAGCTCCCGAAGGAGGGCCGCGGTGGCGTACGCAACGGTCGATGATGTCGCCGCCCGCCTGGGGCGGGACCTGGACGAGGCCGAGCAGCGCCTGGCTGCCGTCCTGCTGGACGACGCCGAAGAAGCATCCGCGCCCGCATCCCAGACCTGGACGAACGGGTCGCGGCCAGCGAGCACTACCGCGCCCTGGTGGTCTCCGTCGAGGCCGGCGCCGTCGTGCGCGTGCTGCGCAACCCCGGCGGATACCGCTCGGAGACCGACGAGAACTACGCCTACACCATCGATACCCGCGCCGCTGCCGGGTTCCTGACCATCCTGGACGAGGAGTGGTCACTGCTGGGCGCCGCCCGCGGCGCCTCCACCGCCGTCCCCTACCTCGACCCGATCCCCCACGACCCGAGGCACCTGGTGCGCTACCCGCGCGGCACCGGCCCCTACTTGCCGCTCGATCACGAATGGTGGCCTCCGTGTGCCTGCTCGACACTGGCCCCGACACCATCACCGTGTGCCCGCAGGAACGCACCACAGACGACTGGGGCAACCAGGTCTGGCGCCCCTCGACCAAGCCCGTCCGGGTCCGGTGCCGAGTGCAGCCGGTCGACGCCGACGAGCCCGCCGTAGCCGGACAGGCCACCGTGACGACCTATCGCATCATCGCGCGGGATGCGCCACTCGGACCGTGGGCGCGCGTTGAGTGGGACGGCCGCACCTGGGACGTGGTCGGCGAACCCTGCCGCTACAACGGATCACCGGCCACCCGGCATATCGACGCCCTTATCCGGTGTCGATGATTCGTCTGGTGTTACCGATCGGCACCGGGCTCACGGGGAACTCCTAGCATGCTCGAAGAGTGGGTGAGGAATTGCCAAAATTGTTTGCTTGCCGCACTTTTGGCGCTTTCTAGTTTTTCTCGCCGCTCTTGTAGTAAGCGGCCTGTAAAGTGCTCACCTTCCAAGATTGAAACCCTGAAATTCAGCATATTGGTCATCTCTCGCGTCGCCTCTACCGCTGCTTCCAATACTTCTTTTGCCGCGGTGATGTCCGAGTCTATGAGGGTGATTCGACCCATTTGAATCTGCCACTCGTCAATTAGCTTGGCGTGTCGATCTACTGCCGCTCGAAGCTTGGTGGAGGTGGGGCGCTCGGCCAGGATTCTTTCGCATTCCCTCATGTAGGAGTTGAACTGTGCCCATGTGGAATTGAAAGCTTCGTAAGCCTCGTGGCGCTTCTCCCAAAGGGGATCTTGAGCGATAATGTTGACGTTATCGATGTGGTTGGCTTGGGTGACGGAGCCATAGACATTTCCTCCGGAGACTGAATTTATATGGTTGCCTTGGATGGCAGGGCCGTGGATGTTTCCTCCGGAGATCGAGTTTTCAGTCTGTGGTGATCTCTTCTGCCGTCGTCCCATGCCAAAGATTCTCATGGTGTCGATGCTAGCTGGAGGCCAAGGAGAGGAGGGAGTCAATGACCGGCGCTGCACGTGGAGTTGGCCGACGCGTGGCCCGTATGCCTGGCGTGAAGGCGGCCGTACGGGCGCGCGCCAACCGCATTGCGGCCAAGGCACGCGCGAACCTCGGCGCACACCGGGCGGAAGGGGACTCGCGCATCGAGGTGACGCGCGGACGCACCGATGCTGTGGTGTCCCTCGTCGATGCCGCCGCGCTGTCCATCGAGTACGGCCGCAATGGCTACACCAACCGCAACGGGCGGCGGGTTGGCCCCATGCAAGGGCTGTACGTGATCACCCGCGCTGCACGAGAGGGGTGAGCCGGTGCCCGCCCGGATGCTGCCGTCCGCCGCTGACCTCCTCGTCGGCGTGCTCCGTCCCACCCTCGCCGTGGCGACAGTCGGAACGCTTATCCCTGACCCGATGCCGCTGCCCTTCGTCCTCGCCCGCCCTGTTGGCGACGCGGCGGTGGACATGCGATTCCTCGCCCGTGCGGTGGTCGATGTCCAAACGTGGGCTGTGGCCGACCGTGACGCGGAAGATCTCGCGGCAGCCGCCCGCGCCGCCTTGGTAACCGCATGGCGGCAACAGGCCGTGGTCCCCGGTGTGGGGTCCACCGAGGCCAGAGCCGCCATCGCCGCTGCGATGGCCGCAGCCGGCGAACGGCGGGCCCGGATCCTCGCCGACGACGACGAGCGCGAGGCAACCTGGCGCGAACGCGCACTGAACGCCGAGGGCGCCCTCGCGGCCGCCCGCGTCGAAATCCTGGCCCAGCGGTCCCGCATGCCGAACTCATTCGCCAGAACCTGGACTTGGAGACCGAGTGGACCGAGGAAACCATCCAGCGGATCACCACCGAGAACACCACCCTCAAACAGCGAGTCCGCCAGCTCACCACCGAAAACCGCACCCTTGACGAGCGTCTCAAGGCAGCCCGCTCGGACCTCCGCTTCCAGGACCGACGCATCGCCGACCTCGAAGCCCGTCTCACCGATCCGCTGCCCGATACATGACCGCTACCTCTCCCTCAACCGCTCTCGCCCTCCGCAGGAGGGCATCACAATGTCGGCGTGGAATCAGACCTGGCTACAGCTCTCATCGCCTTCGTTGCGACCCTCGTGGGCGCCGTCGTCTCCCTGGGCGGCGTCATTTGGCAGCAGAAGCGAAACGAGAAGGGCGCCGAAAGGAACCGTCGGACTGCTCTGCGAGAGGCCGGCATAGAGCGCGTCGCGGAAGAGCTCTTCGTCATCGTCCGCCATGAGGAGTCGCTTCCGCATCAACACACTCCAGCCCAGGAATACCTAGCCTGGGAGAAGACACTTCGCGAACACGTCCTCCGCATCCAGCTGGCGGCTCTCCGTCTGGATCCCCCCGAGCTCCGAGCCAGGATCCGCGACGTGTGTTCCCTGCTCAACGACTGGAACGGGCTTCAACCACACGCCTGGCCGCACGAAGTCGTGACTGGTGCCACCCAATACGCGATCGACAGTATCGAGGCATTCCTTCAGAAGCCGGACAGCCCCTTGCCGCCTCCAGGCCCTGCCATTCAGAGACTTCGAGAGGCGCGCGAAGCCGCAATCGAGGACGAAAGGATTGCTGCAGAAGAGACGCGACGGAACGCTCCAATGTGATTCCACCTCTGCCCAACGACAAAGCGGGGCAGGAGACCACCCAGACGAGCGACAGCGACGTTGTAGGTGCCGGACATCACGTCCGTGCGGGTCGCGCACTGTCGGTGAGCTTGGAGAAAGGCCAACGCGATTGCTAGTTCCTCCCCTTGACCAAGACCGGTGTAGCCCGTCCGTACCGACCGGCGAGATGCTTGATTGTGCTGCTGCGACTCCTCTACCTCGCCCCGTCGACGATGTTCACGTTCATGCGGCTCGTGCCGATGAGCGATCGCGAGAAGGACCTGGAGATTCTGGCGCTGCGCCACCAACTCGCCGTGCTACAGCACACGGTAGACCGTCCGGTGACCACCGTGTACGAACGCGGCCTCGCCCGCCTCATCCATCACGAGATCGACCACCTCAACGGACTGGTGTATACCGCCCGTATGAGGACCGGCGTTGACCCGATCCCGGTCGAGGAGCGCCGGCAGACCGGCCGTGCGTGGGCGTACGAGTAGGTCACTACCAACAAGTCCCTCTGCGGCCGGAGGTAGCGGCGGACTTCAGGACCATCCCTGGAAACGGGCCAACTCCCGCGCGCACGCAAATCTTCAGATGACTACGACGCCTCAGGCGCCGTGCCGTGGGAACTCGTGGTCCCTGCCGCAGCGCGAAGTGATCGCCCCGTTCTCTTTGGTGATCTTGTGCAGCAGGAAAAGCTCCCGCGCATCGCACTCCGTGCATACCTCAGCCCGCGCGATGGGCCACAACGCCAGTGGCTCAGCGGATGACTGGCCCTGCACATAGATGCGGTTCGGGTCGAGGGTGCCGGGATACGGGCGCTCGAAGGTCTCCCAGTCAGGGTGGCTGCCCCGTAGGCGCCGCCCGATCAGCGTGAACCCGCCATTGCCGGTGTACGCACATGTGTCGACTAGGTCCCAGTGGAGGCCGGACAGCCACCCCACTGATTCCAGGGTCGCCACGACTACCGGCTCCAGAGCTTGAACTTCCCGCTCCAGCTCGTGTTCCGGCTGGACTCTGCTCGCGTGGCTGGAGTCGTTTCTCATCCCGCGCAGTTGGTTCAGCAGATCGAACACCCCATCGGAATCCATGGCCCCTTCCAGCTCGGGAAGTTCGGGGATGGGTCCGTTCTTGACCAGGTCTGAAATCTGGCTCTGCCACGTCCAGAAAGTTGCTCCACCACCCTTCTTGAAGGGACCGCGCAGAGCGTCCTCGAAGCCCTGTCGACGGTGGATCCGGACCGCGAGAGCGAGTACACCGACACAGCGCGCCACGCTCTCCGCGAGTTTGAGCAAGGCGTCCTTGCGTTGGGCGAATGTTGTGGCGATGCGGTACTGCCGGGCCAGCGCTGCCACGTGGTACGGGTAGCTCCACTCGGCCCGCCATACCGGGTCTCCGAGCGGCTGGACGAGCTCGCCGATGATGCGAGCCTCGTACGCCGAAGCCTTGGCTGTGCGGCGCATCTCGTCGAGGCCGGCCAGCGGGTCACGGAACACGTTCGGCAGGATCCTGGAGGTCGTGCGGGCAAGGGCTTCCTTGCCACCGTCGAGGTCGACCAAGAGTGAGTTGAACTCGGCGTCCTTGATCAGCTCGACCGGCGCCTGCGAGTTCATGGAGACACGGGCATGCAGTCCTCCCTCTTCGCCTGCCCGAGTACGCAGCCACTCGCACAGAGCGCGCCCGCTGTTGCCGAGGGGACGCAGCACAGTCAACCGTGTCACGGCGTCACCGAAGTCGGATGGCAGCAGCCGCCAGTTGCCCGCCTGACCCACCACATCTCCGCCGGTGCAGACGGCCAGAGCCTGCGCCGTCTCGGGAGCCTCCGGTAGATCCGCCGCCGTGGCGGCAGTCTGAAGGTCGCTTCCGCTCAGCAGGGGCATGCCCTCCGTCGCCCTCTGGCCAAGCCAGCGGCTTACGCGCCGTGCCACCGTCGCTAGCGACCCAAAACCGGTACCGGGCCCGCCGACTATGAAAGGAGCCTGCGGCAGCGCACAACCGATCCTGATGCTGCTCAGGTCAGGTCGCGCGTCGGGAGACTCGGAAACTATCTCGCGCTGTACGAATTCCTCTACGTCCTGCCCGAGGGGTACCCGCACCGTGTGGGCCAGATCAGGATCCGGAAGCGTGCGCCCCCGCTCGTCCGTCTGGACCTCGCCTCCCGCGTCCGATACGGCCACAGCCTTACGTACGCGGCCCCACAGCGAGCGCGGGAGCTCGGTCGACAGACCCGCGTTCTTCAGTGCCGTCGAGAACGCACACTCGAACGCGGCCCACGTGGGCCAAGTCTCACCGGTCAGCTCGCGCAGGGCGCACAGCAGTGCTGGCGCCTGGTCGAAACGCGTCATCATTCTCGATGACTGGACGTCAGCGATGACGTCGGCGCTCACGGCGAAGTGCTGCCGCAGAGGCCAATCGATCGTGACCTCTTGGTAGACGAGGTCGTCGGCATCGAGCAGCAACGCTTCGCCCCCGCTCTCGACCCTTCGGTCCCCTTCTGACGTAACGCCGCATGCCGCCTCGTACCGCTCCGTGATCTGCGTGATGTGCTGGTCCGTCAGATAATGGCGCTTCCTGTCCACCGGCCTGCGCAACGTCGCGGAGTGCCCGCGCGCGTCCAGTGCGACGACCTTCCCTCGCAGCTGGGGAGATTTGCGGTTGGACAGCAGCCATACGTACATCGGGATGCTGATGTTCGACAACAGGTGTGAGGGCAGGGCAACCACACCCTCCAACAGGTCGTTCTCCAGAAGCCACCGTCGGATTTCCGACTCGCCGGAGCCCGCGCCTCCACTCTGCAGGGACGAGGCGGTGAACACGATGGCGGCTCGGGCACCCCCCATGTCCGTGGGCCGCATATGGGCGACGAGATGTTGGACGAAGAGCAAGGAGCTGTCGCTGACACGAGGCAGCCCTGCGCCGAAACGTCCTTCGAATCCCAGCTCTCTTGCCTCGCGGGTCACTTCATCGTGCTGCCGCTTCCATTCCAGGCCGTTCGGAGGGGCCGCCAGGAGATAGTCGAACGTCTCCCCTCGGTGCCGGTCGTCTGTCAGGACGTCTCCGTGCGAGATACCTGTGGGATCCGCGCCCCTCATCATCCGTAGGGAGCGAGCTGTCGCGTAGGTTTCCGGATTAATTTCCTGACCGGAGACCAACGTCACGGCGGAACTTCCCACCTCACGCAGGAAGCCTTCGACGGCAGAGAACATGCCGCCAGTACCGCAGCACGGGTCGTAGACGGTGATCGAGGGCCCTGGCGAGGTCAGCGCTGCCGCATCCGGGCCGACCAGCAACCTGGCGGTCAACGCGCTCACATCCCGCGGGCTCGTGTGCTCGGCCGTGCTCTCCGGCGACGCTTCGGTGAAGCGCCGCACGAGTTCCTCGTACTCCCGCCCCATTTCCCGCTCGGAAACGGTGGCCAGGCTCAGATCCAGCTCAGCGAACCGTGTCACCACCTGCCGCAGCACCCGCGCATTCGCCAGATGTCGGACGGTGTACGGAAATTCGAGCGAGTCCAGCACATCCACGATCTCGGTGGGAAACCCCCGCACAAACCGATCCACTGCCTCAGCCAGGACCAGCTCGGCATGAGGTGACGTCTCATCGTCGACCGCCAGCAGCAGTCCGGCAAGGCCGCCTGAGGCATCTGGGACGCTGGCGTGCTCACCCGGTCCGGTCGGCGTCCCGTCCAAACCTGTGGCCGCGGGGCAACTCTCCCCCTCGGCCAAAGGTCCCTGTGCGTAGCCGATTCCTACAGTGGCCGCCTCATCGATCAACGAGTCGCCCGTACTCTCACCCGCCGTCGCAGACGGCTGCGGGCTGGCTTCGTTCCGGCGCAGGCAGTCCATGCGACGCAGCACGGTGAAAGGCAGGATCACCCTGCCATATTGACTTGACCTCAAGTCGCCCCGCAGCAAATCTGCCACGGACCAGATGAAGTCCACCCGTGCACGGTTCCCATCCCCGGCCACACGCCCTCCCCAGCCCGACGGCACCTCCCGTCGGAGCACCGCCCATCATCTCATCCGACGGTGGCCGAGAACGCGCACTGGCTGCGTGGTCAGATCACGCCAGGGCGCGGAGCGCGGATCCATGAGCGCACCAGATACCCGGGCAGGCATCACGTGGAGGTATGGATTGTCAAGGATGGGAAGTTCGTCGCCAGCGATCACTACGACGTGGTCATGCGCTGACGACGACGCCAGACCATGACGGCCAGTGACGGGAGCCGAACGGGGGCAGGGCGGACGGCTCACGGCTCTCGCACTTGCGTCCATAGTTGACCAGTGCCAGTCCGACTTGCGGCCGGCGAACATATAGTCAGTCCAACGCCTTGCCTGACCCCATCACGTTGAGTGATCTCAGTCACTCGCTGACGGAGGGAAAGGAACACGATGTCTCGCCTCATCGCGACACGGGAGCAGGACCTAGTCCTCCCGTAAAACGACACGACCTGCATGGGACACGGTCTCTGCAACGACAACGGGGTGGGCGGCATCGACGCGGGTCAACACCAGGTGGCGCAGCGCCACTTCATTTAGGCGCTGCGGCTCACGAAGGCGGGCAGCGACGTGCACCTCGGTTCGTACGTGTTGAGCACCATGGCGATGCAAGCGCTGATGCGCGGCTTCACCTCCCAGGCCCTCGTGTTTCGCGGTTCTGGGTGGTCATGTTCCGGCGGCGGCCCAGGCGGTGAGGACGGCGTGGATTTCTTGGGGTGTTGCCTGGTGAGGGCGTGGGCCGCGAAAACGGTGGGCGATGATGACGCGGCGGAGTTTGGCGGTCATGTCCTCGAAGGAGGGCTGGGTCTTTGTGGTGTACCAGCGGGCCCGGGCACGGTGTTCGGCGGCATCGGTGGGCTGGTGGCCGGCGAGTGTGTACCAGAGGATCACCACGGTCAGGGCGAACAGGCCGAAGGGCACGGTACGTTCGACCGCGGGCCGGGTGCGGTTGCGGGCCTCGCCGACACCGAGAGTCTGGCGGGCGTCGAAGAAGGCCGTCTCGATTCTCCCACCGGGACGCATAGCGTTCCACGATCTCCTCGGCCAGGCTGGTCAGGTCGGTGGTGACCAGGGCGGCGCCGTAGCCGCGGTCCAGCCCGGTGCCGGGCCCGCAGCGCTCGTCCCAGACCAGGACGACCCGGATCGGCCGGGTGTGGAAGGAGCCGTACCACAGGCAGATACGTTCGGCGAGGAAGACCGGGGACATGCGTCCGTAGCGGCGGACCTTGATACGCCGCCACTCCACCAGCCGGGCGAGTTCCGCCGGAGTGCCCAGCCGGGCCCCTTTGGTGCGCGGGCGTCCCTTCTTGCCGGTCCGCGGTGGTGGCAGTTCGCGCAGCACCGAGGTGACCTTCAGCCGGCTGGTCCAGGAGACGGACGTCGGCAGGCCGCGGAGGTGTACGCCGACGTAAGCGGCATCCCCGACCGTGTGCACGGTGCGGTCAGGGAAGGGGGCCGCGATCCGTTCGGCCATTTCGCGGGCCAAGGCCATCTTCCCGGTGTGCCGGGGACGCCACAGCGGGGCCAGCACCGGCAGGCACACCGGCCTGGCCAGGAACGGCACAGTCACCACGATCCCGGCGACCACCCAGCAGTGGCCGAAGCCGGCCGGGCGCGGGCCCCTGGCCGAGCCGTCATGCTGCCAGGCTGCACCGAAGACCTTCCGTCCGCTCCGTTTGAACAGGGTGTCGTCCACCGCGACCAGGAGCGGTGCATCGTCCGGCAGGATGCGCTCGACGATCCAAGCGGCCAGGGCCAGGCCGACCTCATCGGCTGACCAGCGCGCGCAGGAGAACAAGCGATGAGCCCGGGCGTGGTGCCAGGTGCGCTCCAGTTGGGCTCCGAGCAGCATCCCGCACACCGTGCGCCGACGGGGCTGCGCGATCAGCCCGGTCAGCAGGGCACAGAAGGTCCGATAGGTCGGGGCAGTGAAGCAGGAACGGCAAACCAGCAGTAGGCCGGACAGTGAAGCGGGTATCGTCCCGTCAGGAAGCATCGGCGACTCACTCTCAACCAGGGTGATACAGACACCGCCGATGCTTCTGCGTTCACCCCGCTCTCGGCTCCGTAGCGGCTCTCCTCACCCAAACGAGCCATACACGACACTCCAGTTCGCACCACAAACGATCAAGAAAAGTGCGAAACACGAGCAGGCCTATGGGTGCCGGAAATTAGGCTCTTGCAAGATTTTCGTGATGCGGTGACGGTCGGTGAGCGTTGTCAGGTGAGTAGGGCTCGTTTGCGGAGGAGTGCCAGGCTGGCGCGGCCGTAGGTCTGGCGTTTGAGCATTTTGATCTTGTTTACGGTGCCTTCGACCATGCCGGAGTTCCAGTCGAGGGTGAGGCCGGCGGTGACGGCGTTCCAGTCCTTGTCCAGTCCGGTCGCGAAGGCTTTGAGTGAGGGGAGGTCTTGGTTGCGGACCTGGTGCACCCAGGTGTTGAGGTGTCGGCCGTTGCGTCTGGTCATGATCTGGGCGAAGGCCTGGACGTGCTGGTGCAGGGCGTTCAGCTCGGGGCAGGCTGCCAGTGCGGTCTTAAGACGCTGCTGGTCATCGGGGTTCAGGGTGGCGGGGTGGCGCATGATCCAGCCGACGAGCCGTCGGGTTGGAGGCGGGGCAGGTTCCGGGGTGGGCAGGGCTCCGTTCGCTCGGAGGGTGCGCAGGTAGCGGGTGACCAGCCGGATGCTGCACTGCAGGCCCCGCTGGGTGAGTTCCTGGTGGAGTGCTGTGGGCGAGTGGCACCCTTCGGCCCATCGCTGGTGCAGGTAGTCGCGGTGTGGGTCCAGTTTGCTGGGGCGACGACCGGCGGCGTGAGCGAGGAGTTCTTCCACGTGTTCAGCCCGGGCGAAGGTCTGCACGGTTTTGTGGTTCAGCCGCAGCTCACGGGCGATCTCTTTCAGCGCCCAACCCTGCTCCAGCAGGGCATGGACCTCGCGGTAACGGCGGCGGGTGCGCGCCTCCAGCGCTCCTTGAGCGGACAGGGCCTGCGCAGGCAGATCTTCGAGTCCGGTCCGGTCTGCAGGTGTTCGGTCCGTGGCCGCTCGGTGCAGGCATCCGCGGTGGCGGGCGATGTCCTTCTCCACGTGTTGTCCGAGGTTGCGCCACAGGTGCCAGCGGTCCGCGACCTGCACGGCAGCCGGCGCGGCGCGGGTGGCAGCCTCGGCATAGGCACCTGCCCGGTCACGGCAGATGACCCGCACCCCAGGGTGATCCCGGAGCCACGTGGCCAGCGGCTCGGCGTCCCCGCCGGGCAGCAACTCCAGCACCCGCCGCGTTGTCCCGTCCACCAGCACCGTGCCCCACACTCCGCCCCTACGCAGAGCGAAGTCGTCGACACCCAGTACCCGGGGAACCTTCCAGTCCGGGTCCGGCAACGCCATCACCAGCGCTAACAGGGTCACCCGGCTCACCGCCATGTGCAGGACCGCCAGCAGCCTCGCCCCGGCGGACCCGGCCAGTGCCAGCCCCACCGCCTGGAGCAGCCCCAGCAGCAGCGGCGTATAGCGCCCATACCGCACGGACAGCCCGTCCACCTGCTCGGCGAACGTCTGCCGCGGACAGCCAGGCTCATCACAGAACATGCGTCGCACACCGAGATGGATCACGACGGGACGGCCACCGACCGCCACATCGGCCAGACGACGCCGATAGCGACTGTGCACCCGCGTCGACAACACCCCGCAGTCCGGACACGGCAACGCGACACCCTCCCGGGTACGCGCCCAAACCTCGACCTTCTCACCCTCAAGGCTCACCCGCTCCACCAGCACCTTCTCCAGGTACGGGAACACGATGCCCAGCAGCTCGTCACACACTCCGCACGATGACACCAAGATGACGCACTGTCACCCCATCACGAAAATCTTGCAAGAGCCCCGTTTCCGGCACCCACAGGGCCACAGGCGGATCCAGGGCGAGCTGGCTCGCCTCGGGTATCCGATCGCCGCATCCACGGTGTGGGAGATCCTGAACGCTGCGGGCATTGATCCGGCCCCACGTCGCGCCGGCACGACCTGGCGCGAGTTCCTCACGAACCAGGCTGAGGGCATCATCGCGGCAGATTTCTTTCATCTTGACACCGTGGCCGGACGCAGACTTCACGCGCTGGTGTTCCTCGAACACGGCACCCGGCGCCTCCACATCTCAGGCGTCACGGCCCATCCCACCCAGGAGTGGGCCGTACAGCAGGCCCGGAACACAGCCGCCGACCTCGGCATGCGGACGGAGTCCCTGCGGTTCCTGCTACGTGACCGCGACGGCAAGTACGGACAGTCCTTCGACGCCGTCTTCGAAGCCGATGGCATGGAGGTGATCAAGAGCGCGCCACGAACACCGAGAATGAACGCCCACTGTGAACGGGTGATCGGCAGCATCCGGCGCGAAACCCTCGACCACATCCTGATCACGAACGAGGCACACGCCCGACGAGTCCTGGCCGCCTACCAACGGCACTACAACACACACCGCCCTCATCGAAGCCGAGGCCAGCTACCTCCTGACGCTCACCAGCAGCCCACCACCGTGCACAACCCCGACGCGCACAAACTCCTACGTACACATGTCCTCGGCGGCGTCATTAACGAATACCGCTATGTCGCTTGACCAGCAGCGATGACTTTTCGAGCCCGACAGGACTCTGTTGGTCGATGTGATCTGAGTTTTTGTCGATCAGGCCGCGAGACTGAGGGCAAGCTGTTCGTAGTGGGAGACTCGTGTCGTGCCCAGGGGGGTTCCGGCCCACCAGGCGTCGAGACGGTAGAGGTTGAGGGCAGCCGCGGTCAGGACCTGGGCCAGAGAGGTTTTGGCGAGGCCGCGGTAGCGAGTACGCCGGGTGCCGGTGCGTCGTACCGCCTGCGAGATGCTGCCCTCCACTCCGGCCCTGGTGTGGTATCGCTTCTTCCATTCCTCGGTCTGCTGTTCTGCCCGTCGTTGTTGGAGGAGTTCGTGCTCTTGGCGTGGCAGTAGTGTCAGGACGCGGTAGGCGGCTGTGGTGCAGATGTCCTTGGCCGGGCAGCTGGTGCATCCGGCGCCGGAGAAGTCGATGTGGATGCGGGGTTCGCCGCCGATGGTGGTGTCACTCCAGCGGGTGCTGACCTGGCCCTGCGGGCAGGTTACCTGCCGGGTGTGCCAGTCGATGTGGAAGTCGGTGGCGGCGTAGCCGCTGCCCTGCAGGGCCGGTCGGCCGCCGGCTTGCTTGACCGGCCCGATGACCTCGACGCCCAGTGCACGAGCCTCAAGGATGATCTTCGCGCTGGTGTAACCGCCGTCCACGAAGTGTTCGGCCGGCTTCAGGCCCCGCTCGAGCAAGGCCTCGTGGACAGCGGCGGTGAGCTGGTGATCGTCCGTCGTGGCCGGTGTGGTGGCCGTGCACGTGATCAAGTGGGGGAGGTCGTCGTCGCAGCTCTCGGTGAGATGGGTTTTGTAGCCGTCCCAGGCGGATCCCCGCTTGACCCCGCAGCGCGCATCCACATCGTGCGGTGAGACGATGCGTGCCGCGCCCGGAGGGCGTTGTTTGTGTCCGCGCCAGCGCACCCCGCGGGCGTCGCGCTGGTACTCCTGGGCCCACACAGTGCGCAGGAGCACGACCGCCTCGAGGCCGGCGAGGTGGGCGGGGGCCGTGGGATCGTCGAGAGAATCGAGGAGTTCATAGCCGTCGCCCCCGACGTTCTCGGCGAACGCGGTGCGCTCGGCCTCGCCCTTGGGCAGCCGGTAGGAGTCAGCGCGCTGCCGGTAGCGCGCGAGCCAGTCCGCGTTGACCGCGTCGGTGCCGGCCAGCCAGGCGGGAGCGGCCACCGCCAGGGCCTCCAGGGCGCAGCGCATGGTCTCGGTGACGAACTCCAGCCGGTTCAGATCACGGATGCAGGCGATGACATGGGTGGAGTCGGTGCGGGCTCGCCCGCCGGCCCGCAGCAGGCCCCGCTCGTTGCACTGCGCGAGGATGGCGTCCAGGATCTGCTGCTCCAGGCCGTGGGCGATCAGCCGGTCGCGGAACTCGCTGAGCACCGAGAAATCGAATCCAGGGTCAGCGAGTTGGAGGCCGAGGGCGTACTTCCAGTCGATCCGGCCGCGCACCGCATCAGCGGCCTGCCGGTCGGTCAGCCGCTCTGCATACTGCAGCACACTCACCAGCGCCAGCATCCCCGGAGACACGGACGGACCACCCCGATGCGCGAACGCCGCCACGAACCGCTCACTTTCAAACACCGCCCCGAACTCGTCCCTGATCCGCATGGCCAGACACCCGCGCGGGAACGCAGCACGGGCGACCCTGACCGTGGACTCAGGCACCGCAGACGCAGGCAACGGACGCATCGACATGATCTCCCCCTCGCCCCCAGGAAACAGACCCGACAACGAGCAGTGTCCAACGCACCCGAAGGTCATTTCAGGCGAACCATCACATCGACCAACAGAGTCCTGAAGGACTCTGTTGGTCGATGTGATCTGAGTTTTTGTCGATCAGGCCGCGAGACTGAGGGCAAGCTGTTCGTAGTGGGAGACTCGTGTCGTGCCCAGGGGGGTTCCGGTCCACCAGGCGTCGAGACGGTAGAGGTTGAGGGCAGCCGCGGTCAGGACCTGGGCCAGAGAGGTTTTGGCGAGGCCGCGGTAGCGAGTACGCCGGGTGCCGGTGCGTCGTACCGCCTGCGAGATGCTGCCCTCCACTCCGGCCCTGGTGTGGTATCGCTTCTTCCATTCCTCGGTCTGCTGTTCTGCCCGTCGTTGTTGGAGGAGTTCGTGCTCTTGGCGTGGCAGTAGTGTCAGGACGCGGTAGGCGGCTGTGGTGCAGATGTCCTTGGCCGGGCAGCTGGTGCATCCGGCGCCGGAGAAGTCGATGTGGATGCGGGGTTCGCCGCCGATGGTGGTGTCACTCCAGCGGGTGCTGACCTGGCCCTGCGGGCAGGTTACCTGCCGGGTGTGCCAGTCGATGTGGAAGTCGGTGGCGGCGTAGCCGCTGCCCTGCAGGGCCGGTCGGCCGCCGGCTTGCTTGACCGGCCCGATGACCTCGACGCCCAGTGCACGAGCCTCAAGGATGATCTTCGCGCTGGTGTAACCGCCGTCCACGAAGTGTTCGGCCGGCTTCAGGCCCCGCTCGAGCAAGGCCTCGTGGACAGCGGCGGTGAGCTGGTGATCGTCCGTCGTGGCCGGTGTGGTGGCCGTGCACGTGATCAAGTGGGGGAGGTCGTCGTCGCAGCTCTCGGTGAGATGGGTTTTGTAGCCGTCCCAGGCGGATCCCCGCTTGACCCCGCAGCGCGCATCCACATCGTGCGGTGAGACGATGCGTGCCGCGCCCGGAGGGCGTTGTTTGTGTCCGCGCCAGCGCACCCCGCGGGCGTCGCGCTGGTACTCCTGGGCCCACACAGTGCGCAGGAGCACGACCGCCTCGAGGTCGGCGAGGTGGGCGGGGGCCGTGGGATCGTCGAGAGAATCGAGGAGTTCATAGCCGTCGCCCCCGACGTTCTCGGCGAACGCGGTGCGCTCGGCCTCGCCCTTGGGCAGCCGGTAGGAGTCAGCGCGCTGCCGGTAGCGCGCGAGCCAGTCCGCGTTGACCGCGTCGGTGCCGGCCAGCCAGGCGGGAGCGGCCACCGCCAGGGCCTCCAGGGCGCAGCGCATGGTCTCGGTGACGAACTCCAGCCGGTTCAGATCACGGATGCAGGCGATGACATGGGTGGAGTCGGTGCGGGCTCGCCCGCCGGCCCGCAGCAGGCCCCGCTCGTTGCACTGCGCGAGGATGGCGTCCAGGATCTGCTGCTCCAGGCCGTGGGCGATCAGCCGGTCGCGGAACTCGCTGAGCACCGAGAAATCGAATCCAGGGTCAGCGAGTTGGAGGCCGAGGGCGTACTTCCAGTCGATCCGGCCGCGCACCGCATCAGCGGCCTGCCGGTCGGTCAGCCGCTCTGCATACTGCAGCACACTCACCAGCGCCAGCATCCCCGGAGACACGGACGGACCACCCCGATGCGCGAACGCCGCCACGAACCGCTCACTTTCAAACACCGCCCCGAACTCGTCCCTGATCCGCATGGCCAGACACCCGCGCGGGAACGCAGCACGGGCGACCCTGACCGTGGACTCAGGCACCGCAGACGCAGGCAACGGACGCATCGACATGATCTCCCCCTCGCCCCCAGGAAACAGACCCGACAACGAGCAGTGTCCAACGCACCCGAAGGTCATTTCAGGCGAACCATCACATCGACCAACAGAGTCCTGAAGGGTGTCAATATTCCGATCAGGCCGCTGAGCTGGGCGTCTCCTGTGGATGATGAGGCGGTCGGGGTGGCGTGGCGTGGTACTCGTTGAGCAGCCCGCCGAGTACCTGCTTGCGCCTGACCGTGGCCGCGGGTAGGGGAATGATGTTCGGGTCGCCGTCTGGAGCACGTAGGTCGAGGCTGCGGTGAACTCGTCCGCAGTTGTAGTGCTCGGTGTACCTGGTAAGGACCGTACGCAGGTGTCGTTCGCCGGTGATGAGAAGGCGGTCGGTGCATTCGGCCCGGGCTGTGCGTATCCAGCGTTCGGCGAACCCGTTGGACCGTGGGCTCTGCGGCGGAGTCGGGATGACGGCTGTGCCATTGCCAGCGAAGACGGCGTCGAATGCAGTGGTGAACTTGCTGTCCCGGTCACGGATGAGGAACCGGAAGTACCCCGCCCTCTCTTCGAGGTCCATGAGCAGGTTGCGGGCGAGTTGGGTGACCCATGCGCTGGTCGGGTGGGCGGTGACGCCCAGGACATGGACGCGTCGGGTCTTGATCTCCATGATGAAGAAGACGTAGAGGCGTTTGAGGAAGACGGTCTCCACGTGCATGAAGTCGCAGGCGAGCAGCGTGTGGGCCTGGGAACGGAGGAAAGTACGCCAGGTCTGCTGAGTTGCTCGCTGAGGTGCGGGCGGTAGACCGGAGCGGTGCAGGACGCGGCGGATCGTGGCGGCGGCAACCCGATGGCCGAGCCGTCGGAGTTCGCCTTGGATTCTGACGTATCCCCAGGTCGGGTTCTCTCGCGCCAGGCGCTGGATGAGCGCGACCGTCTCTTCCGCCAGCGGTGGTCGGCCGGGTCCGGTTGGGGTTTGGCGCCATTTCCAGCGCACGAGACGGCGGTGCCAGGTCAGCAGCGTGCCCGGGGTGACCAGCCGGTGGCGGCGTAAGACGGGTGGCAGGCGCCGCGCGAGAGCGGAGAGCACGGCACGATCAGCCCATGAGAGCCGCGGACGCTCGATCTGCCGGCGCAGGACGGCGACCTCATGGCGAAGCGCGAGGATCTCGGCGTTGCTCGCGGCGGTCGATCGGCCCAGCAAGAGGAGGCAGCCCAGTAGTCGGCAGAAGATCAGGTAGAGCAGTCGTAGACCCACAATCAGTGATCGTGCCCATACTTGGGCGAACGAAAGCTCCAGGTCAACCACCGCGCGGCAATAAAGACACCCTTCAGGAAGAGGAACCCGTATCGATTCAGATTCTCTGCACAGCCCGTGAGCTGTCGCTTTGCCGGGTGATCAGCCTGCTCGGTGGTACTGATTGATGAGGCCCGCGACGGCTTGTCGGCGCTGGATCCGAGCTGCGGGCAGCGAGATGACATTGGGGTCGTCGAGGGGCGCGAGCTGGTTCCGGCCCTGGTGCGGCCGATGAGCATTGAAGTGCCTCGCGTAGTCGTGGAGGATCTTCTCGGCATGGCCCCGATCAAAGATCAGGAGCCGGTCGGTGCATTCTTCGCGGACCGAGCGCACGAACCGCTCGGCGTGCGGGTTGCAGTTGGGGCTCCGCGGAGGGATCTTGGTCACGGTGATGTCCTCGCTGGCGAAGACGGCGTCGAAAGCTGCGGTGAATTTCGCGTCCCGGTCACGGATCAGGTGGGTGAAGTCGCCAGCACGCTGGCCGAGTTGCCATACGAGCTGTCGGGCCTGCTGTGTGGCCCAGACGGCGGTGGGGTGGGCGGTGACACCCAGGATATGCACCGTGCGGGTGCGTACCTCCATAACGAACAGAACGTACAGCCGCCGCAGGCTGATGGTGTCCACGTGGAAGAGATCGGTAGCAAGCAGGCCATGGGCCTGGGTCTTGAGGAAGGCGGCCCATTCGCCGCGCACCGGATGCCGCCGCGGGGCTGGGCCGAGGCCAGCGGCACGCAGGGTCCGGCGGACGCTGGCCTGACTGACGCTGTGTCCCAGGCGACGGAGTTCGCCGTGGACTCGCCGGAAGCCCCATCGTGGGTTCTCGGCGCCGAGCCGGATGATCAGGTCGCGCAGCTCCTCGGGCATAGGCGGGCGTCCCGGCGAGGCGGGTTGCCTCCACTTGTCCTTGATCAGACGCTGGTGCCAGGCCAGGAGGGTGCGCGGGGAGACGATGCGATGCCGGCGCAACGCCCGCGGCAGGAGCCGGGCCAGGGCGGCGAGCAGCGCCCGGTCGGGCCATGTGGGCTTGGGAGCGGCGACCTGCCGACGCAGGACCGCGACCTCGTGCCGCAAGATCAGTATCTCGGCCTCCTTGGCCACGGAGGTTCGGGACAGCAGAACCAGCCACGTGAAGATCCGCGTGGCGATCAGGTAGACCATTCGTACAAGCACAACCTCCGATGGTGCCGGATCGGCCCTGCAGGCATCGCCCCAGGTCAGAGAGCGTGCAGCAATTCTGAAGCGGTACGGGGCACGCCAATGACTGCCAACGCGACGCGGAGCCCTGTCGACTGTGCAGCACCGCACACCGTGCCTTGAGGTGAACGTGGCGCTGCCGGCACTCGGCAACTGCATCCGACGACACATCAAGGACCCCCTGGGCCATCTCGCGGCTTTCGGACACCGGCGTCGCCAAGCCGGTATCACCTATGAGCCGGCCGACCGGGCCGGGGACACCGCAGAGTTCGCCGGACGATCCGGCTCGCGGCGCCAGGGCGTGACCGAGGTGGCTCACCGGCGCCGACAGGCCAGGAACGTGCTGCTCTTCCACCCCGGATGCCGCACCCGCGTGGCATACGAGCCGACGAGCGGCTCGGTGCTTCTCCGGCGCGGCCCTCACGCAGTGACAGGAAGAAAGAGGAACCGATGACGACACCCATGGACACCGAAATCGCGGCCGCGCTGTCCCCGATTGTGGCGGCGATGAAGGCTGCTCCCCCGCTGGCACCCGGTGACTGGCAGACCCGGCGGGAGGTGTTCGGCACGGCAATAGCCGCTCAGGCCGCAGATCTCACAGCCCCTCCCGGCGTCACGGTGACACCCTGCTCGGCCACGGCCGGCGACGGGGCCACGATCCCCATGCGCCTGTACCAGCGGCAGGATACCCAGGGGGCGTCACTGGCCGTCTACCTCCACGGCGGCGGGATGTTCCTCGGCAGCCTCGACACCCACGACACCCAATGCCGCATCTACACACATCTCTCCGGCGTCGCGTTGCTTTCGGTCGGGTATCGCCTCGCCCCCGAGCATCCGCACCCGGTCCCCGTGGAGGACTGCTACGCCGCTCTGGGCTGGGCCGCGGCGAACGCCGCCGACCTCGGCATCGACCCCGCTCGCATCGCGATCATGGGAGACAGCGCCGGTGGTGGCCTCGCGGCCGCAGTGGCTCTTGTCTCCCGGGACCGCCGGGGCCCTGCCCTGGCGGCCCAGATCCTGATCTACCCCATGCTCGACGACCGGACCACCGTCGCCCAGCCCGACCTCGCCGACACAGCAACCTGGAGCGCGGAGGACAACCTCACCGGCTGGCGCTGCCTGCTGGGTGATGCGGCAGGCGGCCCCCATACCCCCGCCTATGCCGCCCCTGCCCGCGCCGACAACCTGGGCGCGCTTCCACCCGCTTACATCGAAACAGGCCAGCTCGACCTCTTCCGCGACGAGAACATCGCCTACGCGCAACGGCTCAGCCGCGCCGGGGTACCGGTCGAACTCATCCAGTACCCCGCCGTACCCCATGCCTTCGACACCTTCGATCCCGCAGCAGCCGTCAGCCGCCGCGCGGTCAACAATCGCGTACGGGCACTGGGCGCCCTGTGAGGGCCGGCCACCGGCTTTTCACACCGGGCGCCTGTTCGGGTCCGAGTTCCTCTTTCCCGATACCACGGCCAGCGGTCGTCGTGTTCCTCTCACGGCGCAAGGTGAGGGCGTGCGGCCGAGCAGTGCGGACGAGGCTGGCATGTCCCGCGCCGTTGAGCGGAAGGACTCCGGCCGTCATGGCCCCCGCCGCACGGTGCGTTGCGTTGTACGGTGCGATGACGTTGCCTAGTTGTATTGACCACAAGCGTTGTTGACACAGAGCAGGTTCTGGTGGCCCGGGGAGGTGCGCCTACCGGTTCTTGTCTGCTGCGGTGCTGAAAATGAGGTCGTCGAGTCCAGCCTCCGGCAGGGCGCCAGCCTGACGGAAGATGGCGATCTGCTCGCGCACGATCATGAGGGTGGGGATCGACGTGGTCTCGAATGGCCGCACCATTCGGCCCAGAAATCGATGATCACAAAGTCGTTTCCGGAGATGACCTCGTTGAAGTTGTCTGCGGTCAGCTCGATGGTGCTCATGAGTGCTACTCCTGCATGTGATGGGGTAATGGGTAGTGCTCGGGAGCTGCGAGGCCGTCGGGCGCACTTCGAGGTCGCGGTGTGCCCGACGGCCAGATGCCACGTGACGGCGTCCGTACACCGTCTGCAGGGCAGGTCCTGCGAGGTCAGCGGGCGGCGACGTTGTCCGCGGCCCCGGTATCCGGGGCGGCCTCGTCGTCGGGCTGGAGGGGTGCGGTGTTCTTCGGGCCGCGCAGGGCGACGTAGACGAGCAGTGCGGCCATGACGGCGGCGCCGATCCACATGGCCTGCTGCCAGCCGTCGACGAAGGACTGCTGTGCGGCGTGGATCAGGTCCTGGGCGTGGCTGTCGGTCTTGGGTGCGACCTCGATGGCGTTGGCGATGCCTTCGCGGGCGGTGTCCGCGACGCCCGTGGGGATGCCGTCGAGCTTGCTGTCGATGGCGCTGCGGTAGCCGTTGGTCAGGAGCGTGCCGAGCATGGCGACGCCCAGGGCGGTGCCGAACTCGCGGGTGACGTCGTTGAGCGCGGAGGCAACGCCTTGCTTGGCGCGGGGCAGGGAGCTGGTGATGGCTTCGGTGGAGGGCGTCATCGACAGACCCATGCCGATGCCCATGACGAGCATGCCGGCAAGGATGGACAGGTAGCCGCCGTCGACGGACACGAACAGGGCCATCAGGGCCAAGCCGAGGGTGGCCAGGGCGACGCCCACGGTCATGGTGGAGCGGGCGCCGATCTTGGCGGCCATCTTGGGGGCCAGGCCGGAGGTCATCGTCATGACGGCCATGGGCATCATCGCCACGGTGGACAGCAGCCCGGACCAGCCGAGTACGACCTGGAAGAATGGGAAGAGCACGACGGCGATACCGGCCTGGACGCCGAAGACGACGAGCAGGGTGATGGAGCCGCTGGCCAGGCCGCGCTCGCGGAAGAGGCGTACGTCCAGCAGCGAGGCGTCGCGGCGGTGCAGTTCCCAGGCCACGAAGGTGATGGCGGCGATGACGCCGACGGCCAGGCTGATCAGGGTGATGGGGGCGGTCCAGCCGCGTTCGGGGCCTTCCATCAGGACGAAGATGAGACCGATCACGGCGATGGTGGAGACCAGTGCGCCGATGGTGTCGAAGGAATGGGTGGAGCGTTCGCGGGAGTTGGGCACGGACTTCAGCGTCATCGCCAGCGCGATAACGACCAGGACCACGGGCAGTACGAACAGCCAGCGCCAGTTGGCGACATCGACCAGCAGGGCGGAGAGGAACATGCCCAGGATGCCGCCGCCTCCGGCGACGCCGGTCCACACACCGATCGCCTTGCCTCGTTCCTCCTCGGGGAAGGTGGAGGTGATGACGGCCAGCGTGATCGGCATGATCATCGCGGCGCTGATCCCGGCGGCCACGCGGGCGGCGATCATGACCCCGGCCGACGGGGCCAGGCCGGCGACGACGCTGGCGGCACCGAAGACGATCAGTCCGGTGATCAGCATGGGCTTGCGGCCCAGACGGTCACCGATCGCGCCGACCGGCAGCAGCAGCGCGGCCAGGGCCAAGGTGTAGATATTGATGATCCACAGGACAGTGGTCTGCGAGGCGCCGAACTCGACGGCCATGTGGGTCTGGGCGACGTTCAGCCCGGACACCGAGGCGATGACAGCCATCAGCGCGATCGAGACGGTGATCAGGATCGCGCGCAGCTGACGCGAGTCCGGCGTACCCCCGCCGCTGGCCGGCGCGGCCGCCGCCTGAGGAGGCTGATTGGTACTCATGGTTTCCTTCCGAAAAGGGCATGCAGAATCAGCGCCGGGACAGGACCGGTCGGCCAGGTTGGTGAGATGGGTACTTGCTCACCGCGCGGACCGCTGGATGGCGGTCCGCGCGGTTCTTCAGCAGCGGGGCTTAGGTGTCAGCCGGTGGTCTTTTGTACGGCGGCGAGCGCGGCGTCGGTGTCCGCGGCGGCCAGCAGGGCGTTGATGTGGGAGCCGGCCAGGGCGCCGGCCGCAGCGGAGGCGCCGACCTGGGCGGTGAGGTCGGTGGCGTTGCCGGCCACCCACACGCCCGGGATCTCGGTGGTGCCGGCCATGGCGGAGGCGAAGCGGCGGCCCATGTTGTCGGGCAGGTCCTCCGTCGGCAGCTTGAGACCCTCCAAGCCCTCGGTGCGGGCCTGCATCTGCGTGGCCACAACCAGAATCCGCCGCTCTACGAAGGTGCCGTCGGTCAGGCGGACGCCTGCGACGGCGCCGCCGTCGTCGTTGACGACTTCCTTGACATTGGTCTCGATGATGCGGATGCTGCGGGCGGCGAAGCGGGCGCGGGTGTCCGCGTCCAGCTCGGTGCCGCGGGTGAAGTAGATGAGGTCTTCCGTCAGCTGGCGGAACAGCCAGGCGTGGTGGACGGAGGCCGGGCCGGTGGCGAGGATGCCGATGGACTCGTCGCGTACCTCCCAGCCGTGGCAGTAGGGGCAGTGCACCACGCTGCGTCCCCAGTGCTCGGCCAGGCCGGGTACCTCGGGCAGCACGTCGCGCAGGCCGGTGGCCACCAGCACCCGACGCGCCGTCAGCGTGCGGCCGTCGGCGAGGGTGACGGTGAACCGCAGGTCGCCGTCCGCTGAGGGGGCGGCAGGTTCGGCCGTTGCCACTTCCCCGAAGACGATCCGGCCGCCGTACTCGCGTACCTGCTGGCGTCCGCGGTTGAGGATCTCGGGGGGCGGGGTACCGTCCAGGACGATGAAACCGTGCATGGCGGCGGCGGGGGCGTTGCGAGGGGTACCGCTGTCGATCACGACGACCGAGCGGCGGGAGCGGGCCAGCATCAGCGCGCCGTTCAGCCCAGCGGCGCCGCCGCCGATCACCACTACATCCACGGTCTCGGTAGGCAGTGTGTCGCTCTCGTAGCGGGAAGTCTGCGCAGACATGTCGCGCCCTTTCTTCGTACGTGGGGCCCCCGTGCTGGACCATCTGAAATTCGACGTTAAACCCGCTTTGCATCAAGGGCATATCATGTTGCTCATGACGCAAGAAGATGGGCAGCTGGACAGCCTCGTACGCAAACGGATCCGCGCGCTGCGCGTCGCGCAGGGCTGGTCACTGGAGGAGCTGGCCACCCGCGCCAACCTCAGCCAGTCCTCACTGAGCCGCATCGAGAACGGTCAGCGCCGCCTCGCCCTGGACCAGCTCGTCACCCTCGCCCGCGCACTGGACACCACCTTGGACCAGCTCGTGGAGAACGCCGCCGACGACGTCGTCATCAGCCCGATGATCGACGGCACCCACGGCCTGATGCGCTGGCCCATAAAGGGCGACCCCGGTATGAGCGTGATGCGTCAGCGGATGACCGACCCTCCGCCCGACAACCCGGCCCGCATGCGCGCCCACCCCGGCCGCGAATGGCTCGTCGTGCTGTCCGGCACCGCCATCCTCATGCTCGGCCACCGGCGCTTTCGCATCGAGACCAACCAGGCCGCAGAGTTCCCCACCATGATGCCGCACGCCATCGGCGCCGAAGGTGGACCGTGCGAGATCATGGGCATCTTCGACCGCGACGCCCGCCGCGGACACCAAAAAGACGCCGGCGCCGACGCCTCCGAAGCCGGCTGCGAAGGCGTCCAGGGCCCCTGCGCATAACGGGCTACAGTCGGCCGGGCCCCCGGCGCGGTGGGCGATCTTGCGTGCTGGGCAGCACACCAAGTCATCTTCTTGCGCATTCCGCAAGCGGTCGTGCGACAGGCGCATGACGGGCTTACGGTGTTGCCATGCCCCAAACGCACCAGCGCACCCCCCACCGTGGCGAAGGCGGCCACCACCCCGACCACCGCCACAGCGGCCACCAAGAGCACAGCGATGGCGGGCAGGCGGAGATCCTCGACCTGGACGCCGAGGTACTCGCCGAGCACATAGCGTCCATCACCGCCTGGCTGCCGCTGAAGAGCGAGCCGCACCAGATCGTGGACCTGGGCTGCGGCACCGGCGCGGGCGCCTTCGCGCTCCTCGAACGCTTCCCCGACGCCCATGTCACCGCCGTCGACACCTCGGCCGGGCACCTCCAGCTCCTGCGCGAGAAGGCATGCGCCCGCGGAGTCGAGGAGCGCGTACGGACCGTGCAGGCCGACCTCGACACCAACCACTGGCCCGACCTCGGCACGCCGGATCTGGTGTGGGCCTCGGCCTCGATGCACCACATGGCCAACCCCGACCGCGCCCTCACGAGCGTCCACGACCTGCTCGCCCCCGACGGCCTGTTCGCCGTCGTCGAGCTCGCGGGCTTCCCCCGCTTCCTGCCCGCCCACGCCCCCGAGAGCCGGCCCGGGCTCGAAGAGCGCGCCCATGCCGCGACCGACAGCTTCCACGCCGAGCACGTTCCGCACCGCGGCGCCGACTGGGGCCCGATGCTGACAGCCGCCGGCTTCACCGTCGAGGACGAGCGCACCGTCACCGTCAACATCGAAGGTGAGCGCAGCGAAGCGATCGGCCGCTACGCCTTTGGCAGCCTGCAGCGCATCCGCGGTGTCGCCGCACCCGCCCTCAGCCCCGAGGACCTCGCCGCACTCGACGAGCTCCTGGACACCAACAGCCCGAACAGCATTCTGCGCCGCAAAGATCTCGCCGTACGCACCGAGCGCACTGTCTGGGCCGCCCGCCGCGCCTGACACCCGGCGCAACCCACGGTTGCCTGCCGGACAGCCCCAGCACCCAATTACTTGCCTCATACGCAACCACCACCTGCGCAGCGCCATGCGCTTCGTTGGGCGGAGCAACCATGCCTGCGCACGCCCGCGCAGCGCTATCGCCGCGACCCCACAGCGCGGCGGAGAGGAAAGGGAGCATTCATGACTACACCGCAGATCCCCGCCGACTACGAAGCTTGGCGCCAGGGCCGGTGGGAAGAGGTCGCCGGAGCGAACGGCAAGGCCAAGGTCGTCGCCAACGCCAAGATCACCGACCCGGGCCCTCACACGCTTCCTGGCATCCCCGGCGAATGGCGCACCACCGAAGCAGGAGACCTGACCGTGACGGCCAAGGCCACCGACGGCGTGCAGGTAGCCGGCAGCCTGGTCGACGGAACGGGCCCCGTCCCCTCCGGCAGCTCCCTGGAATTCCCTGACAACCGGGTCGGCTTCGCCGGCGGCGCGGACGGCTCCTACGGCCTGGTCGTCATGGACCAAGGCCGCGTCGAGCGCACCGGACTCACTGGCATCGACACCTTCCCCTACAACCCCGCCTGCGTCTTCGAAGGCCAGTACCGAGCAGCTCCCGAAGGGCGCCGCATCGAGGTGCCGCGGCTGACCAGCCCGCGCAGCACCGAAGCCATTCTGGCCCCCGTCGATCTGGCCGTGACCATCGACGGCACCGAATACGTCCTGGCCGTCCTCCAGGACTTCCCCGGCCAGCGCCTGGTGATCTTCACCGACGAGACCAACGGCGAATCGACGCCGACGATTGGCCGCTGGCTGGTGTTGCCGCTGCTGGAGCCCGGCAGCACCGTGACGGTCAACTTCAACAAGGCCACGCTCTCGCACCACCACCTGAACCCGGATGTGTTCGTCTGTCCGCTCTCGCCACCCGGCAACCACCTGCCGATGCGCATCGAGGTCGGCGAGCGCGCCCTGATCCACGCCACTGCCCAGAGCTGATACGCCCCACCCCTACCGGAACCCATCAACGTGTAACGAAGGAAGACCCACATGAGCCAGGACCTGAAGGACAAGGCCGTCACCTACCTCCGCGCACTGGAGAACCGCGAATGGAAGGCCGCCCGGGCCCTGTGCGCCGAAACGACCACCGTCTGGCACAACGACGGCAAGGGCGAGCAGTCCATCGAGGAGAACATCGCCGGGATGGAAGGGCAGATCGAATCCATCGAATCGATGCGCTACGACATCCTGCGTCAACTTTCCCAGCCGGGCGAAGTCCTCCAACAGCACGTGGTCCACGTCGCCACCACAAGCGGCATGCGCGGCGAGGTCCACGCCGCCGTCTACTTCGGCTTCGACGATACCGGACAAATCAAGCGCATTGAGGAGTACGCCAACTTCATCCCCGTCGGCGACCAGGACAGCTGACGGCGGCAGTCAGCACAAGCCCTCTCATCGTCACGGCACCCAGTCCGTGGCGATGAGGGGCGCTGCCATTCAGGCGAGCGTGAGAGAGCTTTACGGCGCCATGACCTCGAAGGGGTCTCACCTACTGCCCGGGGCCGCCGACCACCAGCTCGGCGGCCCCGGGCAATAGCTGTGCTCCCCACCTCTGCGCCGCAACTGCAAACCCAGGGAGCGAAAACCAACAGCAGCGCTCCGAATCCAGACAGCCCGTCAGATCCCTCACCAGAACAGAAGTCTTCGTGTCTCATCCACATGCCCGGCTGACTGTCCACGACCGACGGCTCCTGGTCGACATGCGACCGAGATTTTTACTTGGCGGACGAGCGCAGTACTTGGCGGATCTTGCTTCCGTAACGCTGTGTTGTTGAGACTTTGTGCTCTCGTTGGCCCTTGAGCGTTGCAGCTAGTGCTGTGACCACATAGGTTCGCCGGGTCGGCGGTCGTGGCGGTTGCATGTGCGGTGACATCCGATCCGACCGCTGGAGGCGCGGTGGCCGAGCCCGTCCGTGTACGCAGACTGACCGGGGCAGAAGCTGCAGCAGATCGTGCGCCGGGGCAGCACGAGTTCGGTGCGCTACCGGCGGGCGATGATGCTGCTGGCCTCCGCTGGAGGGGGCACCGGCAGCGGATGATCAGGCGGATCCCGGCCGGCCCGCGGAGCGGGTATGTGCGGCGCTGATGTGTCCTCAGACGCCCGCTTCCACCAGGTCGTCGGTATGGAAGGTGCGGCGGTAGGAGGCGGGTGAGACACCGAAGGCGGTGCGCATGTGGGCGCGCAGGGAGTTGGCGGAGCCGAAGCCACAGCGGTGGGCGACCAGGTCGATGGACAGGTCGGTGGTCTCCAGCAACTGCTTGGCCAGTTACAGGCGTTGCGCGGTGAGCCACTGCACGGGGGTCATGCCGACCTCGTCGCGGAAGCGGCGGGTGAAGGAGCGCAGGCTCATCCGGGCGTGTTCGGCCAGGCGGTTCAGGGAGAGGGGTTCGCCGAGGTGTTCCAGGGCCCAGGCGCGGGTGGCGGTGGTGGTGGCGACGGTGGGTTCGGGCACCGGGCGGTCGATGTACTGGGCCTGGCCGCCGTCCCGCCAGGGCGGGACGACGCACATGCGGGCGGCGCGGTTGGCGGCGGCGGCGCCGTGGTCGCGGCGGATCATGTGCAGGCACAGGTCGACGCCGGCGGCGACGCCCGCGGAGGTCAGGACGTCGCCGTCGTCGACGAAGAGGACCTCCTCGTCGACCTTGACGCGGGGGTAGGCGCGGCGGAACTCGGGGGCGAGGTGCCAGTGGGTGGTGGCGGGCCGGCCGTCGAGGAGGCCCGCGGCGGCCAGGACGTAGGAGCCGGTGCAGATGGACACCAGGCGGGTGCCGGGCCGGATGCCGGCGATGGCCGCGGTGACCTCGGGCGGCAGCGGGCCGCCGCGGCCCAGCTCGGGCATGGCGTGCGTGGGCGGGACGATCACGGTGTCCGCGGCGGCCAGGGCCTCGGGACCGGCCGCGGGCTGCACGGTGAACCCGGCGTCGCTGAGGACCGGGGCGCCGTCGGCGGTGCAGACGGTGACCTCGTACAGCGGGCGTGAGCCGGCGTCCAGGACGCTGCCGAAGACGCGGGAGGGGATGCCGAGTTCGAAGGGCGGGACGCCGGGCAGGGCGAGGACGGCGATGCGGTGCCGCCCGGCCTGCCCTTGCCAGAAACCTCATCCGCCCTGGTAGGGGCCGGTGAATCGGGTTTCCCGAAATCTGGCCGCGGTCGTCTGAGCCGGCGCTCTCGCGCAGCTGCCGTCAACACGTCATGATGATCGATCGTGCTGCTGCGACTGGCTTACTTGGGTGTGTCGAACGCGTTCGCGATGCTTCGCCTGCTGCCGATGACCGACCGGGACAAGGACGCGGATCCTCGCCCTGCGCCACCAGATCACCGTCCTGGAACGCCAACTCGGCAAGGAGAAGATCCGGTTCACCTCGAGCGACCGGGCGTTCCTGGCGGCGCTGCTGCACCGGCTGCCACGGCACGTCCTGCGAAGGTCACGGCTGCTCGTACGCCCCGACACGGTACTGCGTTGGCACCGCAACCTCGTCGCACGCCGCCACGCCGCCTCCTGCCGGCCCAAGCGCCCGGGACGGCCGCGCACGGTGCGCTCGATCCGCGTCCTGGTGCTGCGCCTGGCGAAGGAGAACCCGAGCTGGGGGCACCGGCGCCTGCACGGCGAGCTGCTTGTACTGGGGGTGAAGGTGGGCGCGTCCACCGTCTGGGAAATCCTGAAGGAGGCCGGCATCGATCCTGCGCCCGAGCGGAACTCCAGTACCTGGGCCAGTTTTCTGCGCTCCCAGGCTGATGCCCTGCTGGCCTGCGACTTCATGGAAACGGTCACGCTGTCGGGGGCTCGGATGTACGTGCTCGTGGTGATCGAACACGGCAGTCGCCGGATCCGGATCCTGGGCGCCACCGCACATCCGATCGCCTCCTGGGTAGCGCAAGCGGCGAGGAACTTGGTCATGGACCTCGAAGACCTCGGCTGCCGGGCACGGTTCATGATCCGGGACCGGGACGGGAAGTTCCCCGCCCTCTTCGATGCCGTCCTCAAGGACGCAGGAATCGACGTCGTCCTCAGCGGCATCCAGATCCCAAGAATGAACTCGATCACGGAAAGGTGTATACAGACCTGTCGCCGCGAGCTCCTGGACCGGACGTTGATCTGGAACCAGCGAAACCTCCTCCACGCCCTACGCGAGTTCGAGCAGTTCTACAACGGACACCGACCACACCAAGGCATCGCGAACGCCAGACCACTACACCCATTGCCCCCACCCATCGACGATCCCGACACGTTAGCCCGCCTCAACATACGCCGACACGATCGCCTCGGCGGCATCCTCCACGAATACCGACGTGCAGCGTGACCTGCACGGATGAGATTTCCGGCAAGGGCAGTGATCCTGTTGCCCATTTGCTGTTTGTGCTGGTGGGGGTGTTGATTGTTGCGGCAGGCTGGTCTGGTGGCCGGTACCTTCTCGTTCCCGGTCACGGAGTGGGAGGGGCCCGGTGTCGATGGAGCCACGGTCGTGGCCGGAGCCGGCGCCGGAGGTGGCTCGGGCGGTGCGGGCGAAGTACTCCGGCCGTCAGGTGCCGCTGCCGGTCGCGGTACGTGATCGGCTCGGTGAGTTGTTCGCGGATGCCGAGTTCGCGGAAGCGTTCGCGGTAACGGGGCCGCGTGGCTGGTCACCGGGCCGCCTGGCACTGGTCACAGTGCTGCAGATGGCCGAGAACCTGACCGACCGGCAGGCTGCCGAGGCGGTGCGGGACAAACTCTCGTGGTCCTACGCGCTCGGACTGGGCCTGGAGGATCCCGGCTTCGACTTCAGTGTCCTCTCCCAGTTCCGTACCCGGGTTGCCGCCCATGGCCTGGAAGAGAAGGGACTGGACTTGTTGGTGGCCAGGCTGACCGAACAAGGCCTGCTGGCCGCAGGAGGCAAGCAGCGCACGGACTCCACCCACGTGATCGCGGCGGTACGGGACCTGAACCGGCTGGAACTGGCCGGGGAAGCGGTTCGCGCCGCACTGGAAGCGCTGACCTCCGCGGATCCGGACTGGGTCGCCCAAGCGGTGGACGTGACCTCGTGGAGCAGGCGGTACGGACCGCGGGTGGACAGCTGGCGCCTGCCCACTTCCCAGGCCAAGCAGCAGAAACTGGCCGCGGACTTCGCCCGGGACGGCTTCGCCCTGCTGGACGCGGTCTACCACTCCAGCTCCCCGGACTGGCTGCGCGAGCTGCCCGCGGTGCAGGTCCTGCGGTGTGTACTGCTGCAGAACTACACCCGCACCATCACCCGAGGCGGCCGCGAGGTCGTCAAGCGGCGGGAGAAGACCGATGAGGGCGGTGACGGCCGCCCGCCCGGCCACCTACGTCTGTCCTCGCCTTATGACACCGATGCTCGCTGGTCCGCCAAACGCGACATGTTCTGGAACGGCTACAAGCTTCACATCAGCGAAACCTGCACCTCCGCTCCCGAGAAGGCACGCACACACCCGAACCTGATCACGAACATCGCCACCACCCACTCCACAGTGCCGGACAGCAAGACACTCAATGCCATTCACCACGCGCTCCAGCAACGCGGCCTGCTTCCCGATGAGCACTATCCCGACTCCGGCTACGCCACCGCCGAACTCATCCACGGCTCGGTGAAGACCTACGGAATCGCACTGATCACGCCGGTCCTGCTGGACACCTCCCGCCAGGCCAAAGCCCAGGCAGGCTTCGCCGCCACCGACTTCACCATCGACCGGGAAGCCGAGAAGGCCACCTGCCCCGCCGGACATACCAGCACCACCTGGAACCCCGTCGTGAGCGAAGGTATCCCCAAAACCGTGGTCACCTTCGCCGCCCTCGACTGCATCCCCTGCCCCTTCAAACCCCAGTGCACCACCGCGAAGAAGAACCGCCGCCAACTCTCCCTCCACCCCAGACAGATGACCGAGGCACTCCGGCACACCCGCACCCAGCAGAAGACCAAGGACTGGAACACCGACTACGCCTTACGTTCCGGCATCGAGGGCACCATCCGGCAGGCCACCGCTGTCACCGGCACACGCCGCGCTCGCTACCGAGGCCTGGCGAAGACCCATCTCGAACACATCTACTCCGCCGTCGCACTCAACCTGATCCGCCTCAACGCCTGGTGGAACGACCGGCCCCTGGACCGCACCCGCACCAGCCACCTCACCCGACTCGAGCACACCCTCACCGCATAACCACAATGGGCAACAGGATCGGGCAGTGACCGCGGGCTCAAAGGGGCGGGCACAGTGTCGCCGGTCGGGCGCCTGTCCATGTGTGAGTGGGGCTGCCGCATGGACAGGCGTGACCGTGGGCCTCAAGCCGCTTCAAGGAAGGGGTAGTCGGTGTAGCCTTCCGCGCCCGGCCCGTAGAACAGTTCCGGCCGCGGCTCGTTCTCCGGGTGGCCACCCTGCCAGCGCTCGACCAGGTCAGGGTTGGAGATGAGGGCCCGGCCCACGACCACGGCGTCGGCGTGGTCGGCCTCGATCTGCTGGAGCGCCTGCTCGCGGGTGGTCTGCCCCCCGAAGGGGCCGTTGTTGACGATCAGCTTGCCGTCGAAGCGCCGCCGCAGCTCCTGTACAAGGTCGCCGCCCGGCTCGGTGTGCAGTACGGAGAGGTAGGCCAGGCCCAGCGGGCGCAGTTGGTCCATCAGGGTGCCGTAGGTGGCCAGGACGTCGTCCCGGTCGGTCTCGAAGACGTCCCCGAGGTCGACCTCCGGCGAGATCCGCAGCCCGACCCGCTCGGCACCGACGGCCTGGGCGACCGCCGTGACGACCTCGACGACGAAGCGGGCGCGGTTCTGCGGCGAGCCGCCATATCCATCGGTGCGCTGGTTGGCCGCCGGGGAGAGGAACTCCTGGAGCAGGTAGCCGTTGGCACCGTGGATTTCCACGCCGTCCGCTCCCGCCTCGATGGCCCGGCGGGCCGCGGTGACGAAGTCCTCCAGGGCTGCCCGGATCTCTGCGGTGGTCATCGCTTCCGGTACGGGGTAGGGCTGCTCGCCCTTCTCGGTGAACGTCTTGCCGTCGATGGCGATCGCGCTGGGGGCGAGGATGCGGCGGCCGCCGTTGATGTCGGGGTGGGTGCCGCGGCCGGCGTGCATGATCTGCAGGACGATGCGGCCGCCCTCGGCGTGCACCGCCTCGAACACCCGCTGCCAGCCGGCCGCCTGCTCGTCGGTGGCGATGCCCGGCTCGCCGACATACCCCTGCGACGCGTGGTCGGGGTAGGTGCCCTCGGTGATGATCAGCCCGACGCTCGCCCGCTGCCGGTAGTACTCGACCATCAGGTCCCCGGGGATGCCGGAGGAGCCGGCCCGGACCCGGGTCATCGGTGCCATGACGATGCGGTTGGCGAGCTCGATCTTCCCGAGGGTTACAGGGGAGAAAAGCGAAGGGGCAGACGAAACTTCTGAAATATTGACAGTCATGGGCTTCTTTCTGCAATACGGAGGGAAACGGGATGAAGGTCTGCGACGCAGGGGGTCCACGCTGTCCCGGCGGAGGCGCGGATGCGGTCCTCGGGCAGGCGCGGGCCCGCTGACGGTGACGCGGTTCCATGACCGCGATCGGGGTGTGGGTGGTGTTGGCGGCGAACGCGGTGAGAGCCGCATGCCGTCGGCGTCGACGCCGGTCAAGCGCAACTGCCCGCCGGAGTACGGGCGTTCGCTCCTTGCGCACGATCAGCAGTCAGCCAGGTGACGAAGTCATGGGTGCCGCCGCCGGGGTCGGTACAGATCGGTGTCTGCCGACCGCGCCGCGACCGACTCCCTCGACGCGCCCCCGCGAAGAGGACCGATACACGGCTTCACCTGGAACGCGCTTCCGGCGGTGGCGGGAACAGCGATCTCAGCGCTCCTCATTCTCACCGGCCTGAGGCACTTCCGCCAGCCGATCGCCCATCGGACAGCCTGCTCCACGAAAGCGCGGGCCTAGTTGAGCGGCACGTCCGCGACGGCCTTGAGGTGGCTGAACGTCTCGAGGGAATACCGGCCGTGGTACCGGCCCATGCCGCTTTCGCCGACGCCACCGAAAGGCAGTCCCGGCATGAGCAGCTGCATCACCGGCTGGCCCCAGGCGACGCCGCCGGAGGACGTCTCATTCACGAGGCGCGACTTGGTGGCCTCGGAAGTGGTGAAGGCGTAGAGCGCGAGGGGCTTTTCGCGTTCGTTGATGAAGGCGATAGCGGCATCGAGGTCATCGACTTCGACGACGGCGAGGATCGGACCGAAGATCTCCTCCTGCATGACCGGCGATGCGGGGTCGACATCGGTGAGCACCGTCGGTGCGATGAACAGGTCGTCACGGTCGTGCTGGCCTCCCACCGCCGCCCGGCCGGAATCCAGCAGACGGGTGAGTCGGTCGAAATGCCGCTCGTTGATGATCCGGCCGAAGTCGGCTGCGGTCTGCGGGGTGGAGCCGAACTGAGCTTCGACCGCCGCGCGCAGGGCGGGAACCAGTGCGGCGGCGGTGGCAGGATCGGTCAGAACGTAGTCAGGGGCTATGCACTGCTGCCCCGCGTTGCCGAACTTGGCGCCGACCAGCCGCTTCGCGGTCTCGTCCACGTCGGCGTCGGGCGCCACGAAGACCGGCGACTTGCCCCCGAGTTCGAGCGTGACCGGGGTGAGGTTCTTGGCTGCTGCGGCCATGACGATCCGGCCGACCGTGCCATTGCCCGTGTAGAAGATCTGGTCGAAACGCTGCGACAGGAGGGCCGTGGTCTCCTCGGCGCCTCCCTCGACCACGGTGAGCACATCGGCGTCGAAGTACTCACGCAGGAGTCGTGAAGCGACCGCCGAGGTGTGCACCGACATCTCGCTCGGCTTGGCCACCACGGTGTTCCCGGCGGCCAGCGCGCCGATGATGGGGTCGATGAGAAGGTGCAGCGGGAAATTCCACGGAGCGATCACCAGGACGACCCCGAGCGGGTCGTACGTGGTGTAGGCCGTTGTCGTGGGACCGAAGTGGGCAGGAACCTCCACCGGGCGAGGCTGAAGCCAGTTTTCGAGATTCGCCAGTGCCTCGTCGATGTCGGCGACGGTGAAGTCGATCTCCTGAGTCTTGGCCTCGGCGGCGTTCTTCCTCAGGTCAGCCCAGAGGGCTTCGATTAGTTCCTGCTCGTTCTCGACCAGCAGTGCCCGCAGCCGCTGCAGTTGGTTGACGCGCCAGTCCAGTCCGCGGGTGACGCCGGTGTTGAACGTCGCACGAAGGCGGCCGACCACCTCCGCGGCAGTTTCGGTCCGGTGCGTCCTCGGCTCGGTCGCCTGTGTTGTGGTCATGGGGTGTGCTCCGTTCTTGATGCAGGCCGCGCCGTCAAAGGCGTTCGTGGCATGCCGTAGTACCGGTGATGGGCAACCCGGTGGATGACGGATGAAGGGTCAATCCGTGCCTTCACTGTAGCCCATGTACGCGCTAACGCGAACATGGGGCAGGGGTTATTCTTTTCTCATGGCCAGTCGCACCTCATCCCCCCTCGTCCACCCCGACACGGACGACCTCGACCTCTTCAAGATCATGAGCGCGCTGACCGACGAGACCCGGCTCACCATCGTCGTCACCCTCTCCGTCTCCCCTGGCCTGGCCTGCAGCGGCTTCACGCAGGACGTCACCGCGTCCGTACTCACCCGCCACTTCCGCGTCCTGCGCGAGGCCGGTCTCATCCGGCAGCACGACGTCGGCACCCGCCGTTTCAACACTCTGCGCAAGGAAGATCTGGACCAGCGCTTCCCCGGACTGCTCGACCTCGTCCTCAAGGAGAGCGTCGGCCGCGTGGAGCCCTACGTGAACACCGAGTGCGCCTGACGCTCCGGGGCACCCCTCCGTGGCCGCGACGAACCGGACCCACCGCAGCCAGGCGTCCAGCTTACGGTTGGCATCGATCACGTCGAACAACACCTCGTGCGCCGAGCGGCAGTAACCGGTGCCCCAGCAAGGCGATACGCCACCGGCCCCGACGTACCCGCTTACACGGAGGCGACGTACTACGCCGAACCCGGTTCCCCGTCGGCGGAGGCACTACAACTGCTGGCCAGCTGGGGCACCGACGCGACAAGGGCGGGAGCCGGGATGCCGCCGGCACGCACGGCTTGATGAACAGTTGATCATCGGTAGTTGGCTGCGCGCCACGCCCAGCGTCCTTTCGCACACCAGACGCCTCCGAGGGCGGTGTCGGATTCAGGACGGCGCGGGTGGCACGGGCGTGCTGCGGGTAGGCAGTGGAAGAACGGTGCCGCCGCTGCGCAGGGCGTCGTTTTCGAGGGCCAGCTGGCGGATGGCCTCCTCGTACAGGGCGAGGGTGCGGCGCAGGTCGGTGTTCTCCTTCCGCAGCCGGCTCAGGTTGGCTTCCGTACGCGTGTCGGATCCGGAGGGTTCCGTCGGCGTCGCAGGCTGGGCTGGCGCCGGGATGCGGGACCGGAAGTGCACGTCGATCAGGTCGGCGTAGTGCCGGTGGAAGGTGGCGTGCGGGATGTCCAGGAGCCGCTCGATCGCGGTCACGGTGGGGCGCCGTCCGCGGGCTGCGGCCTCGGCAAGGACGGTATCGATGGCGGCTTTGACGGTGCCGGTGCCGGGCAGGGCGCGTTTCACTCGGCGATCTCCGGGGCGTGGCGGGTGAGGAACGCGGCGGTGGCACGGTGCTGTTCCTCAAGGCGGTGACGGTGCGCTTGCCGAATACCTCGTCCGTGCAGGTCACGCGGCATGTCTGTATTCGTGGAGGATGCCGCCAAGGCGGTCGTGGCGTCGTATGTCGAGGTGGCTTAGCTTGTCCGGATCGTCGATTGGTGTGGGCAGTGGGTGTAGCGGTCGGGCGTTCGCGATGCCCTGATGCGGTCGATGGGAGTTGTAGAACTCCTCGAACTCCCGTAGGGTGTGGAGGAGGTGGCGCTGGTTCCAGATCAAGGTCCGGTCCAGGAGCTCGTGTCTGCAGGTCTGCACCCACCTTTCCATGATCGAGTTCATTCTCGGCATCTGAATGCCGGTGAGGACGACCTCGATCCCCGTGCCCTTGAGGACAGCGTCGAACAGGACAGGGAACTTCCCGTCCCTGTCTCTGATCATGAATCGTGCCCGGCAGCCGACGTCCTCGAGGTCCATGACCAGGTTCTTCGCCGCCTGTATGACCCAGGATGCGGTCGGGTGTGCGGTGGCGCCAAGGATCCGGATGCGGCGACTGCTGTGTTCGATCACCACGAGTACGTACATCCGCGCGCCGGACAAGGTGACCGCCTCAAAGAAGTCACAGGCCAGGAGGGCGTCAGCTTGGAAGCGCAGGAAGTCGGCCCACGTGCTGGAGCTCCGGTCGGGCGCCGGATCGACGCCGGCATCCTTCAGGATCTTCCATACGGTCGAGGCGGCCACCTTCACCCCCAGCACGAGCAACTCGCCGTGCAGCCGTCTGTACCCCCACTGCGGATTCTCCCTCGCCAGACGCAGCACCAGAATCCGGATGGACCGCGCTGTACGAGGCCGACCGGGTCGCTTGGGACGCGATAAGGCGGCATGACGGCGCCTGGCGAGGTCGCGACGCCAGCGCACCACCGTGTCAGGACGCACGAGCAGCCGCACACGCCGCAGAACCGGCAACGGCAGCCGGTGCAGCAGCGCCGCCAGGAACGCCCGATCGCTCGGCGTGAACCGTACTCGATCACCACCGAGTTGGCGCTCGAGCACTGTGACCTGATGGCGGAGGACCAGGATCTCCGCATCCTTGTCCCGGTCGCTCATCGGCAGCAGACGCAGCAGCGCAAACGCGTTGGTCACTCCCAGCTACGCCAGTCGCAGCAGCACGGTCGATCATCATGACGCGTCGACTGCCATCTGCGCGAGACCGCCGACTCGAGCGACGAGGCCGACCACCGCCAGCCCGGGTGCAGGCTTCCGACCAGGACGGATGACATTCTCGACAAGCGCACGGCTCGCCCCCGCTACCTTTTTCGTGGCTCGCAGCCGGGCCTCCGACCTTCGGGTCCGGCATGACTTCTTCCTCCTGTTGTTGGTGATCCGGGGGGGGTGGTGTCACCGGTCCCGGAGGCATCCACGGACCGCTGGTGAGGGGCTTGAGAACCGGCTTCACCCGAGCTGGAAGAGCTCTCCATAACGTGGATGTGGCAGCTCGGTGCCCTGGCAAGGCCGGACGACAGCGCGATGCAGGAGTGCACGTGATCGACACCGGCGACATCGACGTCTTCCTCGGCCTGGACGTTGGCAAAGGCGAACACCACGAAACCCCAGGCCAAGCACGGAACGGTGCTGGTCGTGGTCGACCAGCCAGCCTCGATCAAGTCCCTGCCGCTGGCCTTGGCGAGGGACATGCGCTGTCCGATCGCCTACTTGCCGGGGCTGACGATGCGGCGGATCGCCGACCTCTATCCGGGCGAGGCGAAGACGGACGCGAGGGACGCATTCATCATCGCCGACGCGGCCCGCGCGATGCCTGACACGCTGCGGGCGATCGACGGCGAGGACGAGATGATCGCTGAACTGGAGATGATCGTGGGCTTCGACGACGACCTGGCAGGGGAAGCGACCCGGGTCGCGAATCGGCTGCACAGCCTGCTGACTCAGGTCCACTCCGGCTCGGCCCCCAACCTCAACGACTCGAACCTATTTTGACCAAACACATAAAGGCCCCCCGCGGGATCGTCATCTCGGCAAGGAGGTCGACCACAGCCCGTTGCCGACCCAGGGTGAGCCCCTCCACGCCGTCCGTGTGTCGGCCCCGTCCACCAACCGGGCGAGCACCTGCGCCCGCTGTCAGTGCGCCATGCGACCCTCGACCTCGTCCAAGCGCTCGCGCAGCCGACGCGCCTGTGGAGATGGGGGACGACATGAGTGACGATACACAGACCGCCGCGCCTTCGCCGGAGGACGCGTTACGCTCTGCCCGGCTGCTCGCCCGTGCCGAGGCGGCCGTCATGGCGCTCTTCGCCACGCGGGCCTACGAACTGGGCTGGACGGTACGGAGCAAGCTGAGCGGCATCCTGGACCACGTGACACTGTCCTGCGACGCGGGACATTCGACTCAGGTAACCCCCGTGACCGCGCTGCACCCCAAGCTCGGCAGCACGATCATCCAGGCACCCGCGGGGAGCGCGTTCCTCATGGCGACGGGAATGACGACCCTGGGGGCTTTCCCCAAGGCACTGGAGGAGTGCGAGCACTGCACTCGGAAGCGATGGGAGGAAGCCGCCCGTGCATCGTTCGCTGCCTACGCCATCGAGACCGATCTCCGAATCCTGGCCGACGCCGCATCCCCTAACGGGTACCCGGCTGCGGAGGTTCGCTGCCTGCATGGGCATGAGTTCACGATCACCGCGATGAATCCGCGTACTCCCGGGCGCGTGCCGGGGAGTACCTACGGATTCACGACGGGTTTCGACGGCGCCGACGACCCCTGCGTTACGTGTCGCGGCATCTCCCAGACGCCCAAGCTCGTTGAATTCAGGCGCCGCGCCCGCGAGCAGGACGTGATGATCCTTGACGCCATGTCGGACCGCATCGCCCAGACTGTGCGCCTGTGCTGCGTTGCCGGGCACCTGACCTCGGTGGGCATCAACACCGGGTTGAAGCGCGAGTTGCTGTGCGCCCGCTGCAGGGGAGCGGGCGTTCGCCCCGAACCAACCGTGTACTACGTGGTGACCGACGGGGTCATGGTGAAGCCCGGAATCTCCTCGGGTGACGGACGAGGGCGGCTTGATACCCACCGCGTCCAGCATGGTCTGGGTCAAGTCCGCAGGCTCATAACCGACCTGCCCGTCGGCGCAGCTCACGATGTCGAGCGGCATGTCCTGGACTGCTTGGCCAGCCAGGGCATCCGCCCGGTGATGGGCTCCGAGTATTTCGATGCCGCGCATATTGACCGGGTGCTGGAACTGGCTGACGGGTGGTTCGCAGCGAACCTGCCGAACTTCCCGTGGACGGTGACCGCCTAGCGTTCCCTCTCGAGTCTCGCCCCGGCGACCCGGAGTTCGATCCGCGGCGAACAACCCTGCCGACGGGGAAACAAGCGGCTCAAGCGGTCCTTCTTCCTCTCCTCGTTTGCCACCCCGGGCAACCCGGCATCGCGGGCCTACTACGACAGAAAGATCGCCAGGGCAAGCACCACGCCCAAGTCCTGCTCTGCCTTGCCAGACGCCGGGCTGACGTCCTCTCCGCGATGCTGCGTTACGGGGCCTTCTACGAACTCCAGCCTTCCGCCGCGGACGGTTAGGAGGAGACAGAGCTGCGGCCGCTGCCGATGCGGTGGCGCCGGTGGCTGCGCTATGTGGCGGCCTGTTCCGCCGCCTGCGGAGTAGCAGAAGCGGGTCACCGTTCATGCGACGGCGTGGGACAGCGTCCGCTGCGTGAGGTCGCGCTTCTCGATTCGGACGGGGCGGGTGATGCCGAGGGCCGCGCCGGTTTTCCACGCCGGCTGGCGTGGGCTGCTGAGGCGGCGGGCGTAGCGGTGGGCCAGGGCGGCGTAGGCCTTGGCGTGGGCCGTATTGCACCGCACCGTGCTCGGGAAGCCGCCCGCGGCCGGAGCCTTGCCCCTTTCTGGAGACCCTCTGCGGCCAGCCCAGCAGTCGCTTGGCACACTTTTTCCGACGGCGAGGGCACCTGCCGACTGTCTCGCTACGGCGCTACAGAGCCCGATAGGGCGCTCACGCCCTGGGAGTGACCCGTCTGCCGGCAGACGCCAAGGGGCATTACCTCGTCTTGACGCGGCAGGCACCTTGCGGCCGGGACACCCGAGCACCGACTGCCTGCGGAAACACGCCTACCGAGGCCCTCAGCCCACAGCTTCCCCCTGTCGCATGGGGAGCACGAGATCGTGCTCCCACCCCGAAAGGGGGTCGAGAGCCGACAAGGGGTTCTTATGCCTCTCGATGCAGAGAGCATCCGGATCGATGGGGTGACGTCCGGGGCCCCTGGTTGACGACGGCGCGTGGGGGCGCGGTACGGCGCGGTAGGTCTACCGGATCGGGTGACGGACGAATCGGGCACCGTTGACACGTCTGTGAGTTGGGAGCACGAGGGCTCCCACTTGCTCCCAGCCCGGACATGGTTAAGGCCGCCCCCGCTACCCGCGGAAACGGCCTCCGACCTGCGAAAATGCTGGTCGGGACGACAGGATTTGAACCTGCGACCCCTTGACCCCCAGCCCAGTGACTACCCTTCGCGACGATCTGTAGCGCACGGTAGCGGCAGGTCTCGGAGCCGTACAGCGCCGTACAGAGGAAGAGAACGCCGCTCCCAGCGGGGGGCTCCCGAGCACGCTCATCCCGCTGCCACACTCCTATATTCTGGCCACTGCCGACCCTGGTACCCGAGATCACGAAGGAGGATGAGCTATGAGGCCAGCCACTGCCACGAAGCTCCGCGCCAATGCCGCGACCATCCACCAGCTCGGGCGTCAGCACGGCTTGCACTCCTTCGCGCTCAGCACCGAACCCGGGGAACTCGTGGCAACCCTGGACGCCGACCGCTCCTACTTCGACATCACCAGCTTCGAAACAGATCTGTCCACCATCCTCGGCGCCCTCGTGGAAGTCGTCCCTCGAGGCCCCGGCGTGGACATCGACGAAACCGAACCTCTGAACGATCTGCGCGGGGCAGCGTGACCACACGCACCGACCGAGAGCGCCAGGAACTGCTACGCCTGACCGACGCAACAGCAGCGCTCGACCAGGCCCGCTCAATCATCCGCAATGGAACGCCGAAGCCAGGTGACCAAGGCCTCCTAGCCCTGGCCTATTGCATGCTCACCTTCGGCGAAATGCTGAAACAGGCATCTCACGGCCTTGTCACACAGGCATACAGCGGCCCCATCGCACTGCGAGACAAACTCGCTCACCTACCGCACCGCAAGCTCCACGCTGAAGTGCTCGCCGCCTCCGTCGAACGAGCCACTGCCGAGATCCTCCCCCTGATACAAGCCCGTATCCAGGACCTCAGCAACTCCAGCGACTGAGATCGGATCGGCGGAACGCTCCACCAGTACCAGCACGCTTCCTAATGCTGTTGTCAAGCCGTCGGAGTTCGACGCATGTGCGAGGTGAGTACGGGGTCATGTGCTCACGTGGTGTCCTCGGCTCCGGCCATGTCGTACTCGTCGATGTCGAACTCGGCTCCGGTGGCGTTGAGGAAGTCCAGGACCTTGCGGTCCAGGTGCCAGCCGAAGAGGTTGGGGGCGTCCGCTGCGCCTGGCTGGGCTTGGTCGGTGTCGTTGAAGTAGCGCACGGTTTGAAGCACTGCTCCGCCGCCGGTGCGGGCCAGATGTCTGGTGAGGTCGCAGATGCGGTCCGTGTGGGGCTGAAGTCTGTCGAGAATGCAGGTGATCTGCTCGTCGACGCGCAGACCCGACTCCCGGCAGACAACCATCCACGAGTGGTCGACCGGAACCACCGCCGGCTCGGTGAACCGGCTGCCGCGAACAGTCACCTCGTCAGGGGTGATGCCCAGCTCGGAGGCCATGTCGTCTGCCGTGGTGTGCCGGCTGAACAGTGCGAAGTAGGCGTGCTGGCGAAGTGGCATCCCGTGGAGGATAGCCGCGCGGGAAATGGGCCGACTGTGATTATGCGTGCCCAGCAGTCAGGCAGCCTCGGTGACCGGAGGTGTGACCTCATAGCACCGTTGGTCACGGATCAGGGCCCAGATGACGTTGACGCGTCGGCGGGCGAGCGCGAGCACGGCCTGGACGTGCTTCTTGCCTTCGGTGCGTCTGCGGTCGTAGAACATCCGCGAGTCCGGGTCGTAGCGGACGCTGACCAGCGCGGAGGTGTAGAAGACCCGCTGGAGTCTGCGGTGGTAGGTGACCGGCCGGTGGAGGTTGCCGCTGACCTTGCCCGAGTCGCGGGGCGCCGGGGCGACGCCGGCGAAGGCCGCCAGCGCGTCCGGGGAGCCGAACTCGTCCAGGCCGCCGCCGACAGCGGCCAGGAACTCCGCGCCGAGCACGGTGCCGATGCCCGGGACGCTCAGGACGATCTCGGCGAGCTCGTGCTCGTGAAACCCGCCCTCGATGAGCTTGTCCACCTCGGAGATCTGCTCGTTGAGGGCCATCACCTCCTCGGCCAGGATGTGGACCAGCTTCGCGATGGTCTTCTCCCCGGGGATCGCGGTGTGCTGCCGCTCGGCCGCCTCGACGGCCGCTTCGGCCAGGGCTCGGGCGTTGCGGACCTTGCGGTTGGCCAGCCACTTCGTCAGCCGTATGACGCCGGCCCGGCGGATCGCGGCCGGGGTCTGGTAGCCCGTCAGCAGCCTGAGAGGCCCGGTGTTGGTGACCTCCAGGGCCCGCTCCAGAGCGGGGAACATGCTCAGCAGGGTGCCGCGCAGGCGGTTGACCACGCGGGTGCGGTCCTCGACCAGGTCGGCGCGGCGTCCGGTCAGCAGCTTGAGCTCGATGACCGCTTCATCGCCGGGGCGGATGGGCCGCAGGTCGCGGCGCATCCTGGCCTGGTCGGCGATGACATAGGCGTCGCGGGCGTCGGTCTTGCCCCAATACCGGGAAGTTTGCGGTCTGGGGCTGCTGTCAAGTGGTTCGGGGAAGTTGATGTAGAGGTGCGGGGCTCCGCGTAGGACGGAAGTCGACCAAGACACCGTTACTGCGAGGAGCCCCGTTGGTTCAGTCTGGCATGCCCGCACGTCTACGCACGTGCGGTGAAGTGGCATTCGCCGCCGGGCACTTGGGCGAGCTGACGCAGATCATTGCGCCGTCGCTGGTGGACGCGGTGCTGGCGAAGACCGGGAGGGTGCAGTCTCGGGTGCGCAAGTTGCCTTCGCGAGTGGTCGTGTACTTCGTCCTGGCCATGGCGCTGTTCGGCGAGTGCGGATATCGGGGCGTGTGGGCAGCCCTGGTCGCGGCCCCGGGCATGCCCGACGTCGACCCATCCGCCGCGGCCTTGCGCCAGGCTCGGCGGCGGCTCGGCTCGGCGCCGCTGTCCGTGCTGTTCGACCAGGTGAAGGGGGCGGTGGCGGCCGAGGACGCGGCGGAATCGTGGTGGAAGGCGATGCGGACGGTGGCCTGGGACAGCACGGGCGTCCTGGTCACGGACAGCGAGGCCAACCGGTCGTACTGCGGCCGGGCCTCCGGCCGCAACGGGATCTGTGGATTCCCCATGATCCGGCTTTCCGCACTGGTCGAGTGCGGAACCCGGGCGCTGGTCGACGCGGTGCTCGGGCCGTGGACCCAGGCTGAGGAGTCCCAGTGCACGGTGCTCTGCCGGGCACTGAGGCCAGGGATGCTCCTGCTGGCCGACCGCGGCAGCAAAGGCTTCGCGCTGGCCCGGTCTGCCGCGGCCACCGGCGCACAATTGCTCTGGCGGATGAGCGCCGACCTGCAGCCGCCGGTGCTGCACGCACTTCCCGACGGAACCTACCTGTCGATGTCCACTGGGACCAACGAACGGGATCGTCTGCGCCGGTGGACGCGTCACCGGCGCACCGCACCACCGCAGATCACCGGAGTGGCCATCCGCGTCATCGAGGCCACGGTGACGGTCCGTGCCGCCGACGGCACGACGACGAACACGAGCCTGCGGCTGTTCACCACGCTGCTGGACCACCACCGCTACCCGTGAAGGGTGTCTTTATTGCCCTACTGTGGTTGACCTGGGGCTTTCCGATCGCTCAAGTATGGGCATGATCACTGATCGTGGGTCTGCGACTGTTCTACCTGATCTTCTGCCAACTACTGGGCTGGCTCCTGTTGCTGCGCCGATCGACCGCCGCGAACAACGCCGAGATCCTTGCCCTTCGTCATGAGGTCGCTGTGCTTCGCCGGCAGATCGAGCGGCCGCGGCTCTCATGGGCTGATCGTGCCATGCTCTCCGCTCTCGCACGGCACCTGCCACCCGCCTTACGTCGCCACCGGCTGGTCACCCCGGGCACCCTGCTGACCTGGCACCGCCGCCTGGTGCGCTGGAAATGGCGTCAAACACCGGGCGGGCCTGGCCGACCACCGCTGCCAGAAGAGACAGTCGCGCTCATCCAGCGCCTGGCGAGAGAGAACCCGACCTGGGGATACGTCAGAATCCAAGGTGAACTGCGACGGCTCGGTCATCGGGTCGCCGCCGCCACCATCCGCCGCGTCCTGCGCCGCTCCGGTCTACCGCCCGCACCGCAGCGCGCCTCCCAACAGATCTGGCGTACTTTCCTCCGCCCCCAGGCCCACACGCTGCTCGCCTGCGACTTCATGCATGTAGAGACCGTCTTCCTCAAACGTCTCTATGCCTTCTTCGTCATGGAGATCGCCACCCGGCGCGTCCACGTCCTGGGCGTCACCGCCCACCCCACCGGCGCATGGGTCACCCAACTCGCCCGCAACCTGCTCATCGACCTCAACGACAGGGCTGGGTGCTTCCGGTTCCTCATCCGTGACCGGGACAGCAAGTTCACCGCCGCGTTCGATGCCGTCTTCGCCGGCAACGGTACAGCCGTCATCCCGACTCCGCCGCAAAGCCCCCGGTCAAACGCGTTCGCCGAACGATGGATACGCACAGCCCGCGCAGAGTGCACCGACCGCCTCCTCATCACCGGCGAACGACACCTCCGTGCCGTCCTCACCAGGTACACCGAGCACTACAACACCGGACGAGCCCACCGCAGCCTCAACCTACGAGCCCCAGACGACGACCCGAACATCATCCCCCTGCCCGCCGCCACGGTCAGGCGCACGCAGGTACTCGGTGGACTGCTCAACGAGTACCACACCACGCCACCCCGACCGCCTCACCATCCACAGGAAACGCCCAGCTCAGCAGCCTGATCGGGATATTGACACCCTTCACCTCGGCGACCAAAACCCCTGGCACCTCCTGACCGCCACCACTGGAGCCCTCGCCGCCACGGCCGCGCTCCTCACCACCCCTTACGGCCGACTCGTCCTCACCACCCTCCGCGGCCGAGCCAAAGACGACCAAGGTCGCTGATACGCCAGCCGTCCCACACACCGGTCGCCTGCCCTCCTACCGTGATAGCCAATGAACGCACGATGCCCGGTATGGACTGCACAACCGTCTGAACCCATCACCACTTCTGGCGTACCGACGAAATGGGGCTGTGTGGGTGACGAAACGCAGTCCGTCGTCGGCCGGGCGATTGGGCTGACGCCGATCCCACCGAAGGCGGCTCCAGTGTGTGACGGCGGCCTCCGTAAGCTCCCCGGTGGCGGCCATATACGGCGCATTTTGTGGCCACGGGTTTCCCCGAGTACGGCCAGTTTTCTCCCCGCTCGCCCCGAGTAGTCCCGCTCGGCGACGCTGGAGCGGGTGAAGAACAGCAGGGAGATCATGGAGATCCTTGAGGCATACGACCTCACAGGCAGTTACCGTGCCGCGGCCGAGCTGGCCGGGTGCGACCACCACACGGTGGCCCGGTACGTGAAGATGCGGGCGGCCGGCCAGCAGCCCGACAAGCGCCGGCACCGGGCCCGGCAGATCGACGACTATCTGCCGAAGATCGAGGAACTGGTGGTCCGCTCGCAGGGCAAGATCCGCGCGGACGTGGTCCACAAGAGGATCGCTGCGATGGGCTTCACCGGCGGGGAACGCACCACCCGCCGCACCGTTGCCGAGGCAAAAGCCCAGTTCAGGGCAGGTCGGCGTCGTGTCTATCGGCCGTGGGTGACCGAGCCCGGGCTCTGGCTTCAGTACGACTTCGGCGACGGCCCGGTGATCAAAGGCCGCAAGACCACGCTGTTCTGCGCATGGCTGGCCTGGTCGCGTTTCCGCGTCGTCATTCCGATCTGGGACAAGACGCTGCCAACGATCACCGCATGTCTGGACACCACGTTCCGCCGGATCGGCGGCATCCCGGCCTACGTCCTCACCGACAACGAGAAGACGGTCACCACCGACCACGTCGCCGGGATCGCGGTCCGCAATCCGGAGGTCGTCGAGGTCGCCCGGCACTACGGCACGACGATCCGTACATGTCTGCCGGCGGACCCGGAGACGAAGGGCGGCAGCGAGTCCACGGTGAAGCTCGCGAAGGCCGATCTGGTGCCCAGGGACGTCAATCTGCGCGAGCAGTACAAGACCTTCGGTGAGCTGGAGGCCGCCTGCCGGCAGTTCTGCGAAGAGGTCAACTCCCGCCCCCACAAGGCGACTCGGCGCAAGCCCGTCGAGCGGCTCGCGGAAGAACGGCAGCGGCTGCACCCGCTGCCGCGGCGGCCGTTCACCGCGGCCTTCGGCACCACCCGGCGGGTCTCCTGGGAATCGACGATCTCGGTCGACGCGGTCCGCTACTCGGTCCCGCACCAGCTGATCGACACCCGGGTCTGGGCCCGTTTCCACGGCGACGAGCTGATCGTCACCGCCGTCGACGAGACCGGCTCCGCGGTCGAGGTCGCCCGCCACCCGCGCGGCGAGCCCGGCAGCCCGGTCCTGGAGGATGCCCACTATCCGCCGCGCGAGGACAAGGAAGCCGACCGCACTCCGAGGGCGACCTCCGCCGAGGAGGCCGCGTTTCTCCAGCTCGGACCCGGTGCCGCGAGCTGGCTGATCGAGGCCGGGGCGGCCGGGGTTCGCAGGATCAAGGCGAAGATGGCCGAGGCCGTCGCCCTCTCAAAGCTCTACTCCATAGCGGAAGTTGACCGCGCACTCGGCACCGCCGCGGTCACCGCCCGCTTCGCGGACAAGGATCTCATGTCGATCCTCGACTATCAGGCCGTCCACGGCCTGGCCGAGCCGGTCCGCCGCAGCGAGGCCCACTCGCTGCAGCCTGGCACCTCCGCCTGGTCCGCCCTCGGCGCCGCCGCCCCGAGCACTGCTGATCTTTCCGAGTACGACGAAAGCGACCACTCCTGATGGCCACCCCTCTGCGCACCGTTCCCGGCACCAACGGAGACCCGCTCGCCGAGGCCATCGAGCTGACCAAGCGGCTCAAACTCCCGCACATCCGCCGGTCGTTGACCGACATCATTCCCACCGCCAAGGCCCAACGCTGGGATCCCGCCGAGGTCGTCCGCGTCCTGCTGGCCGAGGAGGCGGCCGGACGCGACCGGGCCAACCTGCACACCCGCCGCAAGCGGGCCGGGTTCCCCACCGGGAAGACCTTCGGGGACTGGCATGAGTCCAAGTCGTCCATACCCAGGGCCACCCAGGACGCCCTGAAGAGTCTGGAATGGGTCGGCCGCCGGGAGAACTTCTGTATTTGCGGACCGTCGGGAACGGGAAAGTCGCACTTCACCGAGGCGCTCGGGCAAACCGCGGTCGAGGCCGGCCTGACTGTCGCCTGGTTCACCATCGAGGACCTGGGCGCCCTGGTCCGCCGCCACCGCGCGGACGACTCGATCGCCCGGGCGCTGGCGAAGATCGTCCGCTCGGACCTGATCATCGTCGACGACATCGGGCTGCTGCCCGTCTCCGAGGACGCCGCCGAGGGCTTCTACCGCCTGGTGGATGCCGCATATGAACGGCGCTCGATCGCGGTTTCGAGCAACCTCCACCCGTCTGGATTCGACGAGATCATGCCCAAGACCCTGGCCACCGCGACCGTCGACCGGCTCCTCCATCATGCCCACGTCACGGTCACTCAGGGTGATTCATTCAGATTCACCGAGGCCACCACCGGAAAGGGAGTGAAGCCCTTCAGCTGATCCACACCGACCCAGGGTGGGGAGAATATCTGGCCGCGAGCGGGGCGATCATGCCTTCCACCAGCGGGGATGTCTCGAGGCCGCCAGCGGGGACGATCAAGAGGCCGTTGACACCAACTCGCCCACCTGGAAGTCCACAGACGAGACCGACTCGGCGGAACCCTCCACGAATACCAGCACGCGACGTGAACTGCACGGATGATTTATCGGCACCCGCAAGGTGGTGCAGAAGGCCGGCAAGGATGGCATGGTCGCTGTCGGTGAAGCTCGGCTTGCCGACCTGACGCTGCAGGACCAGCAGCTGGTGCCGGAGGACGAGGATCTCGATGTCCCTGTCTCGGTCGCTCATCGGCAGGAGGCGTAGGAACGCCAGGGCGTTGGTCGCGGCGAGGTAGGCCAGACGCAGCAGCACGACAGATCATGATGCCGCCGGGGCCCCGTGCGGGTGAAGCGCATGGGGCGAATGACATGGAGAGCCGAAGATCCGTGATCAGGCTCCCGACCTGCGTGGATGATTTATCGGCACCCGCACTGTGCTTGCCCTACACGGGCGCGACTGCGAGCGATGCCCGCGCCAACCGCCGTCTAGGCGCTCGGCCGTGCTCTCGGACTCGGGCAAGGTACTTCCTGCTCGGCCATCACGGGATCGTGTCACCAGGCATCGAGACGCCTGCCGATCGTCGTGCGTGAGAACAACCTGGTACCGCCCTGGCGGAGCCGTCCTCGGCTCAAGCTCGCCGATCTTTCCGGCCTTGCCGCCGAGGCGCGTCGAAGCGCATCAGGGCCCGTGCAACGCGCCAGGTCGCTTCTGCAGACAGGACTCATGCCGCCAGTGGTCCGTGCTCACCTTGCGGAGACGCTTAACAAACATCGTTGGCACCCAGAACACCGCGAGAACGATCGCGGCCAGAAGTGCTTTCGTCACGAGGACGAACGTGATCTCCGCTGAGTAGGGTGTAGGACGTTAGCGGTCAACTGTGTTACAGCACCGCCGTTGGTGTCTTCACACGGGTGCTGGCGGTGACGGTCATGGGGGCTGAGTGCGGCGGCAGACTGTGGGAGCGGTACTCGCAGGTGCAGGCGTGGTCGTCGCCGCCTTGCAGGGCCTGGTGTCCGAGCCATCGTCGCCAGGAGGCTGGGTCATCTTCGGGGTGTTGGCCGTGGCGGGAGCTGGCGTAGCGGTCGGAGGGGTTCGGACACAGTCACCCCCGTCTCTTGAGCCGCCTGAGCCTGCCCCAATTAGGGAATGGATTGTCGATCGAGAGGAGCGAAGGCAAGCCGAGGATGCCGTGTGCGGCACGAGGGGGACGGTGGGTATCACCACGTCGCTGTCGGGCGCGGGAGGCTTTGGTAAGACCACGCTCGCCGAATTGATCTGTGCCAGCCCTCGGGTGCGTAAGCGCTACAAGGGTGGGGTGTACAGCTTTGCCATCGGCCGGGAGGCGAGAGGGCGGGCGGAGATCGCCGCGCGGGTTGCCGAGATTGCCAGGTTCATCACCGGCGATACCGAGCAGTTCTCCGATCCGAATGAGGCCGGCCGGCATCTGGGCCGGTTGCTGGACCAACGCAAGCGAACCCTGCTCTTCCTCGACGATGTCTGGACGGAAGAGCAGCTCGAACCGTTCCTCCAAGGCGGCACGAACTGCGTACGCCTAATCACCACCCGAGTCCCCTCGCTACTGCCGGCGGGCACCCGGACGATTCGGGTCGACCAGATGACCCTCGACCAGGCCCGCGCCGTGCTGACGTGGGAACTCGACGGCCTGCCTGCGCTGACCGCCGGCGCGCTGCTGGATGCCACCGGTCGATGGCCTCTGCTGCTGCGTTTGGTCAACCGGCAGATCAAGGCCCAGGTCGAGACCGGACAGGATTTGGCTCGCGCCGCCGAGGAGATGCTGCACCAGCTCCGCGTCCAGGGCCCGCAAGGGGTTGATCCCTCGGGCGCCACCATCGGCGTGGACCGACCGGAAGACCGCCGTCGGGCAATCCGCGCCACCGTGGAAGCGGCGACTGATCTGCTGCCTGAGGGCGGCATGGACCGGTTCGCCGAACTCGCGATCTTCGCCGAGGACGAGGCCGTGCCGGTGCCGCTGATCGCGAGACTTTGGCGGGCCACCGGCGCGCTGAGCGAGCGGGCCTCCCGGGACCTGTGCGCCCAGTTGGCACGTCTGTCGCTGCTCACTCTCACCGCGGATAACGGGGGGCGCATCAGCCTGCACGATGTCATCCGCGACTATCTTCTGGGCACCCACGACCCGACACGGCTCGCTGCGCTGCATGGGCAGCTTGTGGACGCCTCAGCCGACGACCTTCCCGACACTGAACCGCACACGCTGACCTCCTATCCGGCATGGTGGGAACTAGCAGATGGCTACCTCCAGGACCACCTGATCGAACACCTCGTCGCAGCAGGTCGCATTGAGCTGGCCGAGGCCGTCGCCAGCGACCTCAGATGGGTTGAGGAGCGCCTCGTACGGCACGGCTCCAACGCACCTCAACGCGACCTGAGCCACGTTCCCACGGCGGACGCGGCATCCCGAACTCGCTCCCTGGCACAGGTCACCCATCTGCTAGCTCCTGCCGACCCGGCCCCTCTTGTGGTCAACACCCTCTATAGCCGGCTCGCCTTCCTGCCGTCCTGGCGCACACAGATCACCGCCCGGCTAGATGCCTCCCCCGCACGGCCGCTCCTGGTCGGGCTTCGGCCTCCTCCCGACCTCCCTGACCGCGCCCTGCTGGCCACGCTCACCGGCAGCGACCGGGTGCGCTCGGTAGCGATCTCACCCGACGGCACCTGGCTCGCCACCGGCAGCGCAAATGGGGAGGTGCGGCTGTGGGACCGGGCCAGCGGACGGTGCACCACCACCCTCACCGGACACACCCGCAGGGTGAACGCGGTGGTGATCTCGCCTGACGGCACCTGGCTCGCCACCGGCAGTAGCTGGGACGAGACTGTGCGGTTGTGGGACCGGGCCAGCGGACGGTGCACCACCACCCTCACCGGACACACCCGCGGGGTGAACGCGGTGATGATCTCGCCTGACGGCAACTGGCTCGCCACGCTCGCCATCGCCAGCGGAGACCCTGTGCGGTTGTGGGACCGAGCCAGCGGACGGTGCACCACCACCCTCACCGGACACGCCGAGTTTGTGACCGGGGTGGCGATCTCGCCTGACGGCACCTGGCTCGCCACCAGCAGCTGGGACGAGACTGTGCGGTTGTGGGACCGGGCCAGCGGACGGTGCACCACCACCCTCACCGGACACACCCGCGGGGTGACGGCGGTGGCGATCTCACCCGATGGAACCTGGCTCGCCACCACCAGCGGAGACAGGACTGTGCGGTTGTGGGACCGGGCCAGCGGACGGTGCACCACCACCCTCACCGGACACACCGACCAGGTGATCGCGGTGGCGATCTCACCCGATGGAACCTGGCTCGCCACCACCAGCAGAGACAGGACTGTGCGGTTGTGGGACCGGGCCAGCGGACGGTGCACCACCACCCTCACCGGACACACCGACCAGGTGATCGCGGTGGCGATCTCACCTGACGGCACCTGGCTCGCCACCACCAGCGTGGACAAGACAATGCGGCTCTGGGACCGGGCAAGCGAACGGTGCACCAAAACCCTTGGCGGACACACCGACCAGGTGAGTTTGGTAGCGATCGCACCCGACGGCACGTGGCTCGCCACCACAAGCGGAGACAAGACGGTGCGGCTCTGGGACCCCGCGAACATGGCACCCAGCACAGATTCGCAGGCAATCTCGACCTCCTACGCAGCGATACCGCCGAACGGTGCCCTCGGCAGCGGCGACGCGGATGAAGCATTGCTGGTGCGATCTGCGAATGGAGAGTGCACTGCCACTATTGCCGACCAGTTCGGCCCGTCGAGTTTGGTGGCGATCTCGCCTGATGGAACCTGGCTCGCCACCCGCCGCAGCGGGGACAAGACCGTGCGGTTGTGGGACCGGGCCAGCGGACGGTGCACCACCACCCTCACCGGACACACCGCCCCGGTGATCGCGGTGGCGATCTCACCCGATGGAACCTGGCTCGCCACCACCAGCGGGGACAAGACGGTCCGGCTCTGGGACCGGGCCAGCGGACAGTGCACCACCACCCTCACCGGGGAAGCCGCCCCGGTGATCGCTGTGGCGATCTCGCCTGACGGCACCTGGCTCGCCACCACCAGCGGGGACAAGACGGTCCGGCTCTGGGACCGGGCCAGCGGACAGTGCACCACCACCCTCACCGGGGAAGCCGGCCGGGTGATCGCTGTGGCGATCTCGCCTGACGGCACCTGGCTTGCCACTGGCCGCGGGGATGGGAAGGTGCGGTTGTGGGACCGGGCCAGCGGACGGTGCACCACCACCCTCACCGGACACACCGACCAGGTGAGTTTGGTAGCGATCTCGCCTGACGGCACCTGGCTCGCCACTCGCAGCTGGGACGGGGCGGTACGGTTGTGGGACCGGGCCAGCGGACGGTGCACCAAGACCTTCATCGGGGAAGCCGGCCGGGTGATCGCGGTGGCGATCTCACCCGACGGCGCCTGGCTCGCCAGCGTGAGCAAGAGCGGAGACATCCGTGTTTGGAACGTTCTCAGCAGAGCCAATGCAACGCTTGTACGCACCGATGACGCCTTGACGGGATGCATGTGGGCGAGCGACGACCGGACCTTCGTGGCCGTTGGTGCCCGTGGACTACATCTCTTTGAGCTACGCACCTGACAGCACGTGGTTCGCCGGGCCGCAGGCCCCGAGGTGGAGCCTGCGCTTGCCGAGAATTTCATCCGCCCTGGTGGGAGGCGGTGCGCGCGGTGTACCGGAAGTCGACCGGCGAAGTCGCCAGAACAGGCGCCCTCGCGAGGCTGGCGCTCACCGCGGCAAGATGATCGACCGTGCTGCTGCGACTGGCTTATCTCGGTGTGTCGAACGCGTTCGCGATGCTTCGCCTGCTGCCGATGACCGACCGGGACAAGGACGCGGAGATCCTCGCCCTGCGCCACCAGATCACCGTGTTGGAACGCCAACTTGGCAAGGACAAGGTCCGGTTCACGCCCAGCGATCGGGCATTCCTGGCGGCGCTGCTGCACCGGCTGCCACTGCACATCCTGCGGAGATTACGGCTGCTCGCACGCCCCGACACGGTACTGCGTTGGCACCGCAACCTCGTCGCACGTCGCCATGCCGCGTCCTGCCGGCCCAAACGCCCGGGACGGCCGCGCACCGTGCGCTCGATCCGCGTCCTGGTGCTGCGGCTGGCGAAGGAGAACCCGAGCTGGGGGTACAGACGCCTGCACGGCGAGCTGCTCGTACTGGGGGTGAAGGTGGGCGCGTCCACCGTCTGGGAAATCCTGAAGGAGGCCGGCACCGGCCCAGCACCCGAGCGGAACTCCAGTACTTGGGCCACCTTCCTTCGCAGCCAAGCTGATGCCCTGCTGGCCTGTGACTTCATGGAAACAGTCACCCTGTCGGGGGTACGGATGTACGTGCTCGTGGTGATCGAACACGGCAGTCGCCGGATCCGCATCCTGGGCGCCGCCACACATCCCACCATCTCCTGGGTAGCGCAAGCGGCGAGGAACCTGGTCATGGACCTCGAAGACCTCGGCTGCCGGGCACGGTTCATGATCCGGGACCGGGACGGGAAGTTCCCCGAACTGTTCGATGCCGTCCTCAAGGACGCGGGGATCGAAGTCGTGCTCAGCGGCATCCAGATTCCGAGGATGAACTCGATCACGGAAAGGTGGATACAGACCTGTCGCCGCGAGCTCCTCGACCGCACGTTGATCTGGAACCAGCGACATCTCCTCCATACCCTGCGCGAGTTCGAGCAGTTCTACAACGGACACCGACCACACCAGGGCATCGCGAACGCCAGACCGCTACACCCCTTGCCCCCACCGATCGACGACCCAGACACGTTAGCCCGCCTCGACATACGCCGACACGATCGCCTCGGCGGCATCCTCCACGAATACCAACATGCTCTCGGCGTCGGTCGAAGTCTGGTTCTGTCGCATGTGTTGTGGATGGTCACGGTCTGTAGCCGTCGGCGGGCTGGACGGCCGTGTGGAAGTTGCCCGAAATCAGCCCCGCACGATGCTCGTCCGGGTGATGGTCACCGGTCGTGGGAGAGAGCACGGTTGACCTGAAGGAGCTGCTGTTCCCTGGCGTTGCCGACGTGGCGATCGCGTCGGTGGAGGCAGAGCCGGGGGTCATACGCGTTGCGGCTCGCAGCACTGCCCGTGGTGCGCGGTGTCCGGGATGTCGCGGCTGGTCCGAGCGGGTCCATGGCTCCTACCAGCGTCACCCCGCCCACCTGCCGACCGCGGGGAAGGCGGTGGTGCTGGTGTTGACGGTCCGGCGCTTTCTGTGCGGCGACCGGGAATGCCCTCGGCAGACCTTCGCAGAACAGGTATCGGGGCTGACCAGGCCCTATGCCCACCGTACCGAGCGGCAACGCTCCACCTTGGCACGAATCGCCCTGGCACTGGCCGGCCGGGCCGGCGCCCGTCTGGCCCACCGGCTGGGCATGACCGCTGGTCGGGACACCCTGCTGCGGCTCATCCGCGCTCTGCCCGACCCCAACAAACCCACCCCACGGGTGCTGGGCGTGGACGACTTCGCCTTCCGCAAGGGGCACACCTACGGCACGATCCTGATCGACATCGGCACCCACCGGCCCATCGACGTTCTCCCCGACCGCGAGGCCGCCACCTTGGCCCGCTGGCTGGCCGACCGCCCTGGCGTGGAGGTGATCTGCCGCGACCGCTCCACCGCCTACGCCGACGGCGCCCGCGCCGGAGCACCGGACGCCGAGCACTGTGCGGACCGCTGGCACCTCTTCCACAACCTGGTGGAGGCCGTGGAGAAGACCGTCGTCCGCCATCGCGCCCTGCTCCCCGAGCCCGAACTGCCCGACGGCCAGCCAGCGTTGACGGCTGAGGACGTCCGGGCCGCCGCGTCCACGGCCCGAACGACAGCCGCACCTCGCACGTCCGGGCGGATCAGTGACCGCACCCGCGAGCGCCACCAGGCCATCCACGAGCTGCACCGCCAAGGCCACAGCCTGCGCGGCATCGCGGCACAGCTCGGCCTGGCCCGCAACACCATCCGCCGCTTCCTGCGCACGGCGACCGCAGACGACCTGCTGGTCGGCAAGTGGACCGGCCGCACCAGCATCCTCGACCCACACAAGCCCTACCTCCACCAGCGGTGGGCGGAAGGCTGCACCACCGCCCGCCGACTGTTCGAGGAACTCCGCGACCGCGGCTACACCGGAGGTGAGAGCGTGATCAAGGAGTACGTCCGGCAACTGCGCGATGCCTTCCCCCGCACTGACCGGCCACCCCGTCGGCATCCGTCAGTGCGGGACGTGACCAGCTGGATCACCCGCCACCCGGACAACATCGCCGATCACCAGGCCGAGCGTCTCAAGGCCATCCTCGGCCGCTGCCCGGAGCTGGAGAAGACCGCCCACCACGTCCGGACCTTCGCCGAGCTGATGACCAGGCGCCATGGTGACCAGCTGGAGGAATGGATGTCCAAGGTCCAAGCGGACGACCTACCGGACCTGCACTCCTTCGTCGCGGGCCTGCGGCAGGACGCCCAGGCTGTCACCAACGGTCTCACCCTGCCCTATAGCTCCGGCCCCGTCGAAGGCGCAGTAAACCGGATCAAGATGCTCAAGCGACAGATGTTCGGCCGTGCCAAGCTGCCCCTACTCCGCAAACGCATCCTCCTGAGCTAACGCTCAGTCACCGCACCACAAAACATGCGACAGAACCACGGTTCAGCCGCCGCCGACAACTACCAGGGCCCTGGGTCAACCCCAGGGCCTGCTTCATCTCGCGGTAGTCGTGCTCGATGCGCCAGTGGAGCTTGGCAAGCTGCCTCAAGGAGCAATCCAGACTATGCGGCATTCGGGGATTGCCCCGATGTGCCGTTCAAAGGGTGCGAGGCACACGAGTGTGTGCTGACCTGGTGGGGGGGGAGGTCACTTGGCGCAATCCGATGTCTGCTCGCCAACTACCCAGACGGCGGGCGCGAAGGAGGGTTCGTGAGCAGGCCAGATGTGATAGAGGCAGATGTCAGCTTCTTCGGTGAAGACATACCAAGAGACATGAGTCAGCATCTCCTCGATACGTTGTCGGCGTTGGGCGTCCATACCCCTAACCCTCGCCCAAATGTGCGCAGTATCGAGCTGTTGTTAATTCTTGTAATTCTCCCGCTGCAGGCGTTTCTCAGCAGCATGGGCGAAGATGCCTACCGAGCACTTCGGCAAGCAATTGAGGATCTTTTCCAAGCGTCCGGTGCCGGAGGTCGCAAAGCGGCGTTCCAGGACAGGGAAACGGAGCTGCAGGTACTCCTGGAGCCGGGTCTTCCCGAAGAAGCTTATGAGCAACTCCACAGTCTGGATCTGTCACGCTTCGGGTCCGGAACTCTGAGCTTCAACCATGGCTCGAAGTGCTGGCTCTGGCACCCAGACGCTGGCGAGACTGCAGGTGGCTGAGGTCATCCATCCCGATCGCCAGAGCCTTGCGGTCCGGGTTCGATGGTGAGCAGCGTCAACCCTGCCCAGTACCCAGGAGTCCTTCCAAGCTCCCAGTCGGAAGACTCGTCGTGCTGCGCAGCGGCGATGTAGCCTCTCTGCGCGTTGCGCAAGGCGTGAACGGGTAGCACGCCGGCAGCCAGTTGCTGGTAATAGGCGGCAAGAATAGTTCCCGTGGCCTTGTCTGGGACCGGGTAGAGCGCAGTCGTGAGCGAGGTAGCGCCGCGAGTGAGGGCCACAGTAGGCAGTCCAATCGGCTCCTCGCCTGGGCCGGACGACACGCGCGTTGACCAGCAGGCTCCGATCACTAGACGCGACGGAAGGCTGAGGCCGAGGAGGCGGGCTGCGGACAGTTTGTGGGGTGGATCGCGCTGGAGTTCGATGCTGTGCGCCAGTCCGAGTTCCGCGTCCCCGTGTACGGACAGAACTCCAAGTTGGTAACGGTCGCCGTTGCGTAGCTTAGTCACCAGCTGTTGGGGGTCGGTTTCTACATCTAGTTGGCTGCCGTAGTCGTGGGCGAGCTGGTCGCGTTCGGCTTGCGCGTCTGGTCTGGTTATGTATGCCAGGGCTTGTGCCGGCCCTCGGCCGTCTTTTTGTGGTTTCCTCAACGGCGGGGTTTCGGGCAGCATCCGCAAAGCAGGCAGCAAGGTTAGGGCAGCGAGATCCAGCAGGCAGCGCCCGCTAACGTCAAGGGTGGCGAATGGTAGCCCCCAAAGTTCCCCGCTAGGCACGATCAGCAGGGTTGGCGGTTCTCCTTCCGTGTTCCGGCTCACGTCGCTCAAGAGCGTGCGCAGCCCTACGGGCAGCAGACACTCGCCCAGCTCACGGCGCCAGCGATGTCCGGTGTCTTCTAGTAGACGCCAACCGGCTAGGTGTGCGTCTCTCGGACTCGTCAGGTCGGTCAGCCAGTTGACCTGCTCCGGGGTTAGCTTCTTCTCTTCGATGACTGGCGATTCGGTGGATTCCGGAGGTACCCACACGGAGTACAGGAGCCGACCGCCAGACTCCTGGCTGTATGGAAAGAGTCTGAGCAGTAGCGCATGGACGTTTCCATGCAGACGCCCCCGCAAGCTGTCGGCGGCAATCGGCTCAGCCGTGAAGGCGCGCTGGAACGCGCTGCCCACGGCCGTAGCCAGTTCCCTGTGGAGTTGTGCGATCCGCTCGTCGAGTTCCTCGTGGGCCTCCTTACGGGCGCGCAGCAGTCCCGGGTTGATGACAGGCTCGTCAGCGATGGGCCGCGGGTCCAGCAGTGCCCCCTTGCGGGAGTGCAGCTCGTCCAGATCGTGTAGCAGGGCTCGTACCGGTTCTGGCGCGTCACCGTAAGTGCCGCGGGAGTGCAAAAGTTGCGCCAACGCCTCTCCCCGGCCGATCTCTGCAAGTTCTAGGCCAGCCCATCCATCACCAAGGCTTGCGGCCTGCGACAGAGCTACCTGGTCCCAGTCCGCGGATTCGGCGAGGATGCGCGCCCGGTCGGCCGAACTGCCTACTCGCAGTCGCACTCTTTCCCGTGTGCGGATCGCTGCCATCATGTGCTTGAGCGCCGTCGCTAGCTCCCAGGGCGAGTCCGCTACTAGCGCATTCGACAGGACCACGTGGGCCTTGGCTGCACCGAGATCATCCCCCGCCTCCACTGCCAGCTCGAGGGCCTTCTGAGCATGATCGCGGGCGGAAGGATATTCCTGGCGTAGGCGAGCGAGGTCGCCGAGCATCAAGTGTGCCTTGCTCTGCTCCGGCGTATCCCCAGCACTCCTAGCAAGCGACAGAGCCTGTTCCAGGTGTTCTCGCGCCTGCGGGACGTCGCCCCGCTGGTAGTACAGCTCCGCAAGAAGGTGGTGGGCGTTGCCCTGACCCACCCTGTGGTGGACAGCCTCGGCCAGCTCCAGTGCCTGCTGCACATGGTCTTCAAACACGCTGGGGGCACCCTGGACCCGGGCTATCTCGCCGAGCATCGCATGGTCGTGGGCTTGTTCGAACACGTCCTCGGCGGCCTCGGCCAGCTGCAACGCCCGCTGCACTCGCTCTCGCGCCTGGGTCAGGTCACCAGACTCATGCCCGGCCAGCTCACCCAGCTTGTGTTGGGCTCGACTCTGCTGCAATACATCACCCGTAGCCTCGGCCAGCTCCGACGCCCGCTCCGCATTCTGCCGTGCCCGAGACAGATCCCCCCATTCATGCCCCGAAATCAATGCCAGCAGGTCGTGAGCATCGGCCTGCATCCCACGACTTCCGGCGGTCTCGGCCAGCTCCAACGCCTTTTCAGCAAGCCGTTGTCCCTCTGCAAGATCTCCCCGTTCCCTGGCCAACGTCCCTACAACACAATGGGCTTGGCTCAGGAATCTAAGTGACTCCTCAGGATCCAGCTCGTCGTTAGCCGCCTCGGCCAGGTTCAATGCCTGATCAGCAAACCGTTGCGCCTCGTCCAACTCACCCTCGTCCCGCGACAGCTGAGCCGCGAAAAGGTAAGAGTCCCCTCGCCCGAGCACGCTATCCGCAGCCTCCGCCAACTCGATCGATCGCCGCGCATGCTGCTTGGCCTTCGCAAGATTGCCATGGCGCCGCGCGAGTCCGCCGAGGAGTAGCTCGGCCCCGCCTAGTAGCAGCGGATTTTCCGTCAACTCCAGCACCTGCTCGACGTGGCGTCTTGCCTCCGCTAGCTTTCCCTGGTCGACTGCGAGCATGCCGATGAACCAGTTCGCGGTAGCTTGCTGATCCACGTCCTCGGCCATCGCGCTCAAGCGGAGCACTTGACCCCAGTGCTGCTGTGCCTGTGCTAGGTCGCCCCGGGCCTGGGCCAGGCCGGCGAGCAACGTCTCAGCTCGTGTCTGCGCCTCGGACTCCCCAGCAATATCAGCAAAGTGCCCCATCCGTTCCATGTGCAACTGGGCCTGCTCTTGGTCTCCTTGCATCATGGCTAGGCCACCCACCTGCATGTGGGCGTAGCTACGGAGTATGAAGTTTGTGTCCTCCTCTTCCTCCAGACGTTGCAGGGCAGCAGTCGAGGCCAGCCATCCGACATCGAGATTGCCAGCAGTCACAAGCTCCGTGGCAAACTCAAGCAACGCACGGGCTTGAGCCTGAGGTGGTCCTGACCTATCCCTCAGCAGCCTCTCTAGCCGAGCGCGACCCTCGCCGTACTCAGCGCCAGCCCCATCTGGGGAGCCTGTATTTGTCATAATTCACTCCACCGCGTCGCCGCAGCTCGGCGACGCCATCCGATGGCCTGCGGTCGTCACCGGTGTGTCGGAATTATCCCTCACACCACCCAGCTGATCTACGCCACCGCGATTGTGTGCGAAACCTCTGTAACCAAAGATTCAGCAGCTTCACCCCCAATCCATCAGTACTCCCAGGATCTGCCCACGTGCTCTCCGCCGCATCTTGGTGAAACAGCACGCTCCCCGCGCGGTGAACGGGGTTTGGTGATCCAGAAGGCTCGGACACCGCGATCAGCCGCTCCGTCATCACCCGACAGGATCGCTAATGAGGCCGCACCCTGCCGACGATCCGGGTAAAGACTCGGAAAGTTGCAGGGCGTCCACTAGTGTGTTGGTCTGGATGAGGGGATGAGTTCGCCTCTTCAGGCGGTCACTAGTAATTAGATTGCATTCCTGGTTACTGCGAGGTGGGACGCGATGTCAACGCAACCCGACCCAAGCGATGAAGAGTTCGCCCGTCAAATGGCTGAAGTGGTGGGTAATTTCATGCAGCCGCTGTTTGATGGGATCAACAGCTTCATGAGGGCGACGACCGACCAAGCTGCCATGCGAGTTCTCAAACAGAACCCGGAGCTGCTCACCGAGCAGGCTCGTGGAATAATCAGAAAAGGCATTGAGGACGCCCGCAGCCAGGGCGAGATTACCGAGGCCGACAATATGGACAGGCGGCTACGCCTACTGGAAAGCCAGGTGTAGGTGCGAATCCAGTACTCAGCGTCTGCCGCCATGCTCTCGACGACAGCACCTATGAGCGGGGTCCTGCCTGTAGCTGTCCGACCAGGTGGAAGACCTCCCTAGCCGCATAGCGCTTGAGGCGACGGACGATTTCGCGACGGGCCTCCTCGGGACCGCTCACGTCGGCGAACCGCGCACAGGTCCGCAAGAGTTCGGCATTACCCAGTTTGGGCTCGTCCCGCAGGGCCGCGGTGATGAGGACGGCCTTGAGCTGGTTGATGGCCTGGGCGCGGGCTTTGACGGCCGACGCCTTCGTGAGTTTGTACATTCTCGCGCTGCACCGGGCCGTCGCCCGCTTTCGCCCGAGCGCGCCCGCCCGCCCAGCACGGCTCGCGCCGCGTTCTGGGCATCGAGCGGATCTGATTTGCCGCGCCGACGACGATCGGCCCGGTCCATCCGATTCACGTCAAACACGTCGATGCCCTGGGCCAGCAGAAAGCGCGACAAGGACGCCCCGTAGGAGCCGGTCCCCTCCACCCCGGCCCGCCTCACGGCTCCCCATTTCCTGGCCCACGTCAGCAGGGTTCGGCATCCCGCCGCGCTGGCCGGGAACTCGCCGGTGGCCAGCACTGTCACCGTCACGGAGTGCACCGCAGACACATGGGCGTCGCGATGCGTGTCCACTCCCAAGACCACCTCCCCCGCAGGCCGACGACGAGGGGGCTGCGGAGCAGGCGACATACGGGAAGACATGGTCGATGTACTGGACATGGTCGATCTGGACATGCCCGTTCCCCTTCCGATCCGACGGCAGGTCGCGTTGCCAGCCTTGCCCTTGCCAGAAACCTCATCCCTCCTGGTAGGGCCGGTGAATCGGGTTTCCCGAAATCTGGCCGCGGTCGTCTGAGCCGACACTCTCGCACAGCCGCCGTCAGCACGTCATGATGATCGATCGTGCTGCTGCGACTGGCTTACCTGGGCGTGACGAACACGTTCGCGATGCTTCGCCTGCTGCCGATGACCGACCGAGACAAGGACGCCGAAATCCTCGCCCTGCGCCACCAGATCACCGTACTGGAACGCCAACTCGGCAAGAACAAGATCCAGTTCACCCCGAGCGACCGGGCATTCCTGGCAGCGCTCCTACACCGGCTGCCACGGCACGTCCTGCGACAGTTACGGCTACTCGTACGCCCCGACACGGTACTGCGTTGGCACCGCACCCTCGTCGCACGCCGCCACGCCGCCTCCTGCCGGCCCAAACGCCCGGGACGACCCCCTACAGTGCGCTCCATCCGCGTCCTGGTCCTGCGCCTGGCGAAGGAGAACCCGAGCTGGGGGTACCGACGCCTGCACGGCGAGCTCCTCGTACTGGGGGTGAAGGTGGGCGCATCCACCGTCTGGGAAATCCTGAAGGAGGCCGGCATCGACCCAGCACCCAAGCGGAACTCCAGCACCTGGGCCACCTTCCTTCGCACCCAGGCTGACGCCCTGCTGGCCTGCGACTTCATGGAAACAGTCACCCTCTCGGGCATGCGGATGTATGCGCTCGTAGTGATCGAACACAGCAGTCGCCGGATCCGCATCCTGGGCGCCACCACGCATCCGACCGCCTCCTGGGTAGTCCAAGCGGCGAAGAACCTCGTCATGGACCTCGAAGACCTCGGCTGCCGGGCACGATTCATGATCCGGGACCGGGACGGGAAGTTCCCCGAACTGTTCGATGCCGTCCTCAAGGACGCGGGGATCGAGGTCGTGCTCAGCGGCATCCAGATACCGAGGATGAACTCGATCACGGAAAGGTGGATACAGACCTGTCGTCGCGAGCTCCTGGACCGGACCTTGATCTGGAACCAACGACACCTCCTCCACACCCTGCGCGAGTTCGAGCAGTTCTACAACGCACACCGACCACACCAGGGCATTGCGAACGCCAGGCCGCTGCACCCATTGCCCCCGCCGATCGACGATCCGGACACGTTAGCCCACCTCAAGATACGTCGACACGATCGCCTCGGCGGCATCCTCCACGAGTACCGGCATGTGGCGTGACCTGCATGGATGACGTTTCCGGCAAGGGCACAGCCGCTGAGTTTGCTCGCCCGACATACCCGCGCCTGTCGGGACCGACAGCCGTCAGCCCATGCTTGGCACACTATTTCCGCGCCGAGACGCCCAGTCGACCGTCTCGCCATTGCGCCGTAGAGCCGGATACGGCGCTCACGCCCTGGGAGTGCCCCATCTGCACGCGGACGCCAAGGGGCTTTGCCCCGCCTTGACCCGGCAGGCAACTCGCGACCCGGACACCCGAGCCCCGGCTGCCTGCAGAAACGGGCCGGCCAAGGCCCTCAGCCCACACCTTCCCCCCTGTCGCATGGGGAGCACGACACCGCGCTCCCACCCCGAAAGGGGGTCGAGAGCCGACAAGGGGTCCTTATGCCTCTCGATGCAGAGAGCATCCGCATCGATCGGGTGACCCCGGGGGCCTGCGGTTGACGACGGCACACAGGGGCGCGGTACGGCGCGGTAGGTCTACCGGATCGGGTGACGGACGAATCGGGCACCGTTGACACGTCTGCGAGTTGGGAGCACGAGGGCTCCCAGAGGGCTCCCACTCGCTCCCAGCCCGGACATGGTTAAGGCCGCCTCCGCTACCCACGGAAACGGCCTCCGACCTGCGATGATGCTGGTCGGGACGACAGGATTTGAACCTGCGACCCCTTGACCCCCAGTCAAGTGCGCTACCAAACTGCGCCACGTCCCGGTGCTTGTCCGGCTCGGGCTTTCGCCCTGGCCGATCGCGCAAGAGAACAATACCGCACTTCAGGGGGTGGTCGCTGCCGCCTTTCGGCGGGGGACCTGGCGGGCTGGGGATGGGTCCCTTGGTTACGTTGGGTTCACGGGTGATGGCGGGGTGTGGTGCCAGGTCTGGCTGTCTCTCTCGTCTGGGCGGGAGGGAGGGAGCGGCTGGAGGGCTCAGGTGTGGGTGTTCAGCCAGGTCAGTAGGTCCTGCTGGACCTGTTCGCGGTTGGTCTCGTTGAGGATCTCGTGGCGGGCGTCGGGGTAGCTCTTCCAGCTCAGGTCGTGGGTGCCGAGGTAGCGGAAGTCCTCGAGGAGTTCGTGGGCAAGCGTCAGTCGCTGGTTGCACGGGTCCTCGGCGCCCACGGCGATGTGGACCGGCAGCCGGGTCGGGATGCGGGCTTGGTTGTGTGGGTTGTTGATCTTGCGGACGGCGCGGACCCAGTCGAGTGACAGGCCGGCGCTGAAAGGGAAGCCGCACCGCTCGTCCGCCGTGTAGGCGGCCACCTCTGTGGGGTCGCGTGAGAGCCATTCGTAGCCGGTGCCGGGTTCGTAGGGGTCGTTGAAGGAGGCGAAAAGCTCGGTGGTGAAGCCGGACAGGGCGGTGCGGCCGCGCTGGGCGATCTCGGTCTCGAGGCGGGCGATGGCCTCGTCGGGATCCGTCGCGGGCAGTGAGCGGAACGTGCCGGAGAGGATCAGGCCTGACAGTTCGCCCCCGTACTCCTGGGCGCAGTCGCGGGCGAGCATCGAGCCCATGCTGTGGCCCAGCAGGAACAGTGGCGTCCCGGGGAGCGCCTGCCGGGTGCGGTCGCCGATAGTTCGCAGGTCCGTGACGATGGCTCGCCAGCTGTCGCCCTCCTCGCCCACGACGCCGAAGCCGCCCGTGGAGGCGGCGGTCGCGCCGTGGCCGCGGTGGTCCGAGGCGACCACGGCGTAGCCGTGGGCGCAGAGGAAGCGGGCGAAGCGGTCGTAGCGCTGGGCGTGTTCCGCGGCGCCGTGGGCGATCTGGACGATCGCGCGAGGGGCGCGGGCCTCCGGGAGCCAGGTGTAGGTGGCCAGGCGTACGCCGTCCGGGGTGGGGAGGTGGTCGGTGTGGTGGGTGTGGTGGGTGGTGCCGTCCATCGGCATGTCGTCTCATCTCCTGTGCGGGAGGGTCTCCTGTGCGGGAGGGGAGGGGGACGGGATCACTCCTTCCCGCCGGGGGCGGGGTCACGCTTTCCCCCGCGCCGCGCCTCGGCGTCTTCGCCCACGTGATCGGGTCGCAGTGTTGACCCCGGGCCCGTGGCCTGTGAAACGATCAAACGCTGCACGCACCACTGCCCACTCCTGCTCCGCACAACTACGTGTTCCAGGAGGACCGTTGGAGACCGCAGACACTGCCGCCACAGCCGAGCCCCTCCCCGGCGCCGAGCCTGTCGCCGACGACGCCGCGCCGCCTTCACTCTCCCGCCGCCGGTTCCTGCAGGCTGCCGCCGGTACCGCCGCCGTGGCCGGGGCGGCGGCCGGGCTGCCCGCGCAGAGCGCCGCCGCTCAGGCTCGGCAGGCCTCGCTCACCTTGTCGTTCACCGGGGCCACCAACGGCGCCGCGACGCTGTCCCCCTCCGGTGACCGGCTGGTCGCCGAGGTCCAGAACGTCCTGTGGTCCCTCCCCCGGAAGGGCGGCGCCGCCACCGCGCTCACCCCGGCCGACCTGGAGCCCACGCGGCCGGTCTTCTCCCCCGACGGAAAACTGCTGGCGGTCTGTGCGTACCGGGGCGGCGGCTTTCATCTGTGGACGCTGCGCCCGGACGGCTCGGAGGTGCGTCAGCGGACGGACGGGCCGTGGGACGACCGGGGTCCGGCCTGGTCGCCGGACGGTGCCCGGATCGCCTTCGCCTCCGAGCGCGGCGGCGACCCGGTGGCGGGCAGCCCGTACCGGGTGTGGGTGCTGGAGGTGGCCACCGGGGAGCTCACCCGGCTGACCGGGGTGCCGGGGCAGGACGGGCCGCTTCAGGACGGCGCCTGGGAGGACTTCGACCCCGCCTGGTCTCCCGACGGCCGGCGGGTGCTGTTCGTACGCGGCCGGCTCGCCGGGACCGCGCTGGACGCCCGTACGGTCGCCTCAGTACGGGCCGACGGCAGCGGGCCGGTGACGGTGGAGCACACCGAGACGGCCGCCGGGGTCCAGGTGCTCGCGCCCTCGGTGTCGCCCGGCGGCACGCTCGCCTATTTGCGGACCACCCCCGCCCCCGAGGCCTCCTGCACGCTGGTCGTGGACGGTGCGGCCGTGCAGGTGGCGGGCGACGTACAGCCGGTGCCGCCGCGCTGGACGGCCGGCGGGGAGCTGCTGCTCACCGTGGGCGGGCGGTTCCGGCTGGTGCGGCCGCAGGCGCCGGGCGACGGAGAGGAGATACCGTTCAAGGCCGCCTTGCCGGTCGACCGGCCGCGTTACCGCGTCAAGCGGTACGACTTCGACAGCGGCGGCGGGGCGCGGCCGGTGCGCGGGGTGCACCTGCCCGCGCTGTCCCCCGACGGGCGCCGGGTGGCCTTCGCCGCGCTGAACTCCCTGTGGGTCGCGGACACCACCGGCGGCCGTGCCCCGCGCCGGATCGTACGGGCCGCGCCCACCCGCTATCTGCTGGCGCCGACGTGGACGCCCGACGGGCGGGCACTGGTCTACGCGGACGACCGCGACGGGCTGCTCGCCGTGCACCGCCGGGACCTCGCCTCCGGAGAGGAGACCACGCTCGCCTCCGGGGGTCGGGTGCACCCCGCGCTGTCCCCCGCCGGCGATCGCCTCGCCTGTATCGACATGTCGGGAAACCTGGTCGTGCGCGACCTGGGCGCGGGCACCGAGCGCGCGGTGGCCGCGCCGCTCGGCGGCGGTGGGCTGCCCGGCAGGCCGAGCTGGTCGCCGGACGGACGCTTTATCGCCTATTGCGACCGCAACCGGCTGAACCAACGGTTCCGCGAGGGCTACAACCTCATCCGGGTCGTGGCCGCGAGCAGCGGCGCGGCCAGGCTGTACGCCCTGGCTCCGCACACCTCGCTCTCCGACCGCTACGACTCCGGCCCCGTCTGGTCCCCCGACGGCCGCCATCTCGCCGTGATCGCCGAGTCAGCCCTGTGGCTGCTGCCCGTACGGCCCGACGGCACCCCGGACGGCGAGCCGCGCCGGCTGACCGAGGAGAGCGCCGATCACCCCTCCTGGTCGGCGGATTCGCGCTCCATCCTGTATCTGTCGGCGGGCAAGCTGCGGCTGCTGGACGTCGACACCGGCACGGCCCGTACCGTGCGCGTCCCGCTCGACCACCGGCGCCCCAGCCCCGCCGGCGCCGTCGTGCACGCCGGGAGGTTCTGGGACGGCACCGGGGGCGACGGCACGGTCCGCGAGGACGTCGACATCGTGGTGCGCGGCGGGCGCATCACCGCCGTCGAGCCGCACCGCGCCGGGCGGCCGGCGAAGCGCCGTGTGGACGCCTCCGGCCGCACCGTCGTCCCCGGCCTCTGGGATGCTCATACCCATCCCTGGCAGTACACGTACGGCGGCCGGCAGACCGTGCTCCAGCTCGCCTACGGCATCACCACCGCCGTCTCCCTCGGCGGCTTCGCGTACGAGCAGGCGCGGCTGCGCGAGGCCATCGCGGCGGGCGCGCTGGCCGGGCCCCGGCTGCTGGCGACCGGGGAACTGCTGGACGGGCCGCGGGTCGCGTACAGCATGGGGCGGGCGCACCGCACCCGGGAGGGGCTGCGCCGCTCGCTGGAGCGCGGCGCGGCGCTCGACTGGGACTTCGTCAAGACGTATGTGCGCGCGCCCGGCTGGATCATGGAGGAGGCCGCCCGCTTCGCGCACGACCGGCTCGGGGTGCGCACCGGCAGCCATCTGTGCTCGCCCGGCGTGCAGCTCGGGCAGGACCTGACCACCCATCTACAGGCCACGCAGCGCCTGGAGTACGGGCATGCCACGACGGCTACCGGGCAGTCCTCCCATGACGTGACGGAGATCTACACCGCCACGGACTTCCGTCTGATAGCCACGCCCTTCACGGCCTCGCCGCTGGTGGGGGCCGACCCCTCGCTGGCCGAGGACGAGCGGGTCACCCGGCTCATGCCGCCGTGGGACACCGCCTTGGTGCGGCAGCTCGCCGGGGCCCCGCCCACCGCCGCCCAGCTCGCCACGCTGAGCACCGAGATCGGGGTCTACCGGCGGATCCTCGCGGGCGGCGGGGTGGTCGCCCTGGGCACGGACGCGCCGCTGGTGCCGGTGGGGCTCCATCTGCACCTGGGGCTCCGGGCGCTGCACCGATACGGGCTCTCGGCGGCGGAAGCGCTGCGCACCGCGACCCTGCTGCCCGCGCGGGCGTTCGGCGCGGACCGGGACCTCGGCACGCTGGAGGTGGGGAAGCTGGCGGACCTGACGGTCGTGGACGGCGACCCCTTCACGGACTTCGACTCGCTGGTGCGCACGGTGTCGGTGCTGCGCGGCGGCGTGCCGTACGAGCGGGACGGCCTCGTCCGGGCCTTCCCGGAGGGCGGCCGGGCGCGGCACGGGAAGTCGGCGGAGCACTGGCTGGAGGTGGGGCGGCTGTTGCGGCGCGACACCTGCTGCGACGCGGAGGGGTGAGGGCGAGGAGGCGCCGGGGGACGCGAGGTGCGGGGCGCGGAGTGCCGGGGGCGCGGGGCGCGGGGGCGCGGGGCCCCTCACCCGCCCACTCGGCTCCCCAGCGCCGCGCCGAGAACGGCCGGCGCCTCCGCCAGCGAGGGGCCGTACCAGGTCAGATGGCGCCCGCTGACCAGCGCCGCAGGCAGGTCCGGGAACGCCTCGGGGCCGTCCTCGGCCGTGAAGCGGTACGGCTCGTCGGGCAGCACCACCAGGTCGGCACCGGCCGCGTTCAGCTCGTCCAGCGGGACGCGGGGATAGCGCTCGGCGTGCTCGGCGTGGACCAGGTCCACGCCGAGCCGCGCGAGCAGGTCGCCCGCGAAGGTGTCGCGGCCCAGCACCATCCACGGGCGGCGCCAGACGGGCACCACGGCCCGCCGCCGGGGCCCGGCGGCGGTCGGCCCGGCCACGGTCGACAGCCGGGCCCAGGCCGCCTCGGCCTCGTCCAGCCAGCCGGGGCGGGCAAGGCCGCAGCCGTCCACGAGCACCCGTTCCAGCTCGCTGAACGCCTGCTGGAGTCCGCGCACCTCGGTCACCAGGACCGTCAGGCCGGCCGCCCGCAGCGCGGCGAGGTCCGGCGCGCGGTTCTCCTCCTCGTTGGCGATCACGAGGTCCGGGGCGAGGGCGGTGATGCGCGCGGTGTCGGGGTTCTTGGTGCCGCCGATCCGCTCCGCGCCCAGCCCCGCCGGGTGGCTGCACCAGTCGGTCACCGCGACCAGCAGGCCGGGGGCGGTGGCGGCCACGGCCTCGGTGAGCGAGGGCACGAGGGAGGCCACGCGCCGTACGGGGGTTCCAGGGCTCATGGCCTCAACCGTACGGATGGCACGTACGGATGGCATCAGCCGTACGGTTCGCGGGCGGCACCGCGGCCCCTACGGCCGCCGCCGCGGGCCGGAGCGCATGCTCCGGCCCGCGGCGGCGGTTGTTCCTGCTTCCGGCTGGTTCCGGTGAGCCGTCAGGGGCTCACCGGGGCCATCTTGTCGACGATGCCGGGGTGGGCGTCGATCCACTTCTGGACGCCCTTCTCGACATTGCCCTTGCCGGCTTCCTGGACGGCCTGCTCCAGGCTCGCCAGCTCCTGCTCGGTCATGTGCCAGTTCTTCAGCCACCCGTAGAACTCGGAGTACTTCTTCGGGAAGGACTTGTGGCCCAGCGAGCGGATCTCGTTGTTGGCCCCGAACGCCTTCTTCGGGTCGGCGAGCTTGGTGAGCTTGTACTTGTTGTACGCCCAGTGCGGGGTCCACAGCACGACGGCGACGGGCTCCTTCTTGGCGTACGAGCGCTGCAGCTGGGCGAGCATGGCCGGGGAGGCGTTGTTGGTGACCTGGTACTCCTTGTCCAGGTCGTACTCCTTGAGGACCGTGTTCTTGAGCAGCTGCATCTCGCCGGTGCCCGGCTCAATACCGATGATCTTGCCCTTGAACTTGTCGGCCTTGCCCTTGAGATCCGCCAGGGACTTCACGTCCTTGACGTACGAGGGCACCGCGATCTCGAGCGAGGTCTTGTCGTACCACGCCCCGATGTCGACGAGGTTCTTCTTGTACCGGTCCCAGTACTGCTTCTGGGCGACCGGCAGCCAGCCGTCGAATTCGACGTCGATCTGCCCGGCGCTCATCCCGGTGAACATGGAGCCCACGTCGTACTGCTTGATCGACGGCTTGTAGCCGCGCTTCTCCAGGACGTTCTTCCACAGGTAGGTGGTGGCGATGTCCTCGTCCCAGGGGAAGTAGCCGATCCGCGGCGCGGCCCCGGCCTGCTTGCCCTTCGTGGCGGCGCCTGCGCCGCCCGCCGGGGCGAGCTTGTCGACGAGTCCGGGGTTCTTCTTCAGCCAGGCGCGCACGCCCTCCTGCTGCTTGCCCTTGCCCGCGTCCTGGATGGCCGCTTCGAGGCTGGTGAGCTGCTTCTCGGAGAGCTTGAAGTCCTTCATCCACTCGGCGATCTGCGGCTCCTTCTGGGAGAAGCCCTTGCGCCCGATGGTGTGGATGCCGTCGCCCTTGCCGAAGGCGCCCTTGGGGTCGGCGAGCTTGGTGAGCTTGTACTTGCTGTACGCCCAGTGCGGGGACCACAGGGTGACGGCGACCGGCTCCTTCTTGCCGTAGGAGCGCTCCAGCTGGGAGAGCATGCCCGCGGTGGAGCCCTTGACCAGCGTGTACTCGCCGTTCAGGTCGTAGTCCGGGAGGACCTTGTCCTTCATGATCTTCATCTCGCCGGCGCCCGGCTCAATGCCGATGATCTTGCCCTTGAAGGTGCCGGCCTTGCCCTTGAGGTCGTCCAGGGTCTTCACGCCCTTGACGTACGAGGGCACCGCGACCTCCAGCGAGGTCTTGTCGTACCAGGTGCCGAGGTCCTCCAGCTGGCCCTCGTACTGCTTCCAGTACGAGGCGTGGGTGGCGGGCAGCCAGGCGTCGGTCTGCATGTCCACCTTGCCCGCGGCCATTCCGGTGAACAGCGCGCCGACGTCGTACGTCTGTAGCTTCGGCTTGAAACCGCGCTGCTCCAGGATCTCCTTCCACAGGTAGGTGGAGGCGACGCCCTCGTCCCAGTTGATGTAGCCGATGTTGACCGTGCGGCCCTTGCCGACGTCGGCGGCGACCTTCTGGCCGTCGTCGTCGTCGCCGAAGATGTTGAGGCCGCCCGCGACGAGCGCGAGAACGACGACGCCGACCATCGCGACCGAGGTCGCGGGGCGCCACTGCAGCACCTTCAGGCCGCCCACGGCGTTCGCGGCCTGCTTGGCCAGGGCCCGCCGGCCGAGCGGCGAGACGCGCTGGTTGAGGGCGCCGGTCATCCGGTCCAGGTACATGGCGAGGATGACCACCGCGATGCCGCCCTCGAAGCCGAGGGCCACGTCGACCGAGCTGATCGCCTCGAAAACGGAGGAGCCGAGGCCGCCGCCGCCGACCATGCCCGCGATGACGACCATGGACAGCGCGAGCATGATGGCCTGGTTGATGCCCGCCATGATCGTGGGCAGGGCGAGCGGCAGCTGGACCCGCAGCAGAGTGCGGCCCGGAGTGGTGCCGAAGGCGTCGGCCGCCTCGACCAGCTCCGAGTCGACCTGGCGGATGCCCAGCTCGGTCATCCGTACGCCCGGCGGCATGGCGAAGACGATGGTCGCGATGACGCCCGGGACCACGCCGACACCGAAGAAGAAGATGCCGGGGATGAGGTAGACGAAGGCGGGCATCGTCTGCATGAAGTCCAGCACCGGGCGGAGCACGGCGCTCACCGCGCGGTTGCGCGAGGCCCAGATGCCCAGCGGTACCGCCAGCACGATCGTGATCGCACCGGCGACCAGCACCAGCGACAGCGTCTCCATCGCCTCGTCCCACTGCTGGATCGAGTCGATGAGCGCGAAGCCGGCGAAGGCGAGGACGGCGGGCACCAGGCCGCGCAGCCACCAGGCGAGCACCGCGAGGATGCCCGCGAGGAGCAGCGGGTTGGGGGCGGCGAGCACATCGTGCACGCCGTCGTACATCCCCTGGACGACCTTGGAGATGAAGTCGAAGAGCCACTGGAAGTTGTCGCGGAGGAAGTCGATGCCGGACTGGATCCAACTTCCGAGTTCGAGCCTAGGCACCGGCGATCACCTTCCCCTCGGGAGCGTCGGGAGCCTCTGAGGTCTTGGCGGCCTTGATGGCCTCGGGGCCCTTGGGGGCCGCGGAGGCCGAGTCCGCCCCCGGCTCCGGCTCGCCGAGCACGGCGAGCAGCCGGGCGCGGGGGACGACGCCGATGAGCGTGCCCTCCTTGTCGGTCACCGCGACCGCGACGCCGCTGCGCGAGCAGGGCGTGAACAGCTCGATGATCGGGGTATCGGCGGTGACGGTCGCGGGGGCGGCCGCCCGGATGTCGCTCTCGGTGCGCAGCACCGTGCCGTCCGGGGTCGTGGTGCCCAGCGCCTCCTCGGGATCGGCCATGATCGCGCCCGCGGTGAGCACCCGGCTGCGGTCGACGTCCTGGGTGAAGGAGGCGACATAGTCGTTGGCCGGGGTGACCAGGATGTCCTCGGCGGTGCCGATCTGGACGATCTCGCCGTCACGCATGACGGCGATGCGGTCACCGAGGCGCATGGCCTCGTTGAGGTCGTGGGTGATGAAGACGATGGTCTTCTTCAGCCGCTTCTGCAGCTCCAGCAGCTGGTCCTGCATATCGCGGCGGATCAGCGGGTCGAGCGCGCTGAAGGACTCGTCCATCAGCAGCAGGTCGGCGTCGGTGGCCAGCGCGCGGGCCAGGCCGACGCGCTGCTGCATACCGCCGGAGAGCTCGTCGGGCCAGGACTTCTCCCAGCCCGCGAGGCCGACGAGGCCGAGCGCCTCGGTGGCGCGCCGCTGGCGCTCGGCGCGCGGCACGCCCTGCACCTCCAGGCCGTACGCGGCGTTCTCCAGGACGCTGCGGTGCGGGAAGAGAGCGAAGTGCTGGAAGACCATGCTGATCTTGTGGGAGCGCACCTCGCGCAGCTCGCGCGGGGCCAGGGCCGTCAGGTCCTGGCCGTCGAAGAGGACGCGCCCGGCAGTCGGCTCCAGCAGTCCGTTGAGCATGCGCAGCAGCGTGGACTTGCCGGATCCGGACAGACCCATGACGACGAATATCTGGCCCGCCTCGACGGCGAAGGACGCGTCGATGACCGCCGCCGTCGTGCCGTCCGTGCGCAGCTCGTCACGGTCCGTGCCGCCCTCGAGCTTCGCCACCGCCTCATCGGGTCGTCTGCCGAACACCTTGTACAGGTGTTCGGCTTGCAGCCTGGACACATATACCTCTCAGGTTGTACCAAAAAACGACCCGCCACCCCCGCCGGCAGGTCGTGGAGCGGGCGGTGTCCGACCGCGTGCCCGATGCAGTAGTTGTGTTGCCTAACGGATCCGCTCCGGGTGCGCGCCTGCCCTGAACCGTTTGGCGTAAACCAATCCGTGACCCAGGTCACATTCCGGAGGCGTGTGTGTCAGTGGCGTGCGGCATCATCGAGGCGTGACCCGACGCCTGATGCTCCTCGACACCTCGTCCCTCTACTTCCGCGCCTATTTCGGGGTGCCGGAATCAGTCCGGGCCCCCGACGGCACACCGGTGAACGCCGTGCGCGGGCTGCTCGACTTCATCGCCCGGCTGGTTCAGGACCACCACCCCGACGACCTGGTGGCCTGCATGGACTTCGACTGGCGTCCGAAGTGGCGGGTCGATCTGATCCCCTCGTACAAGGCGCACCGGGTGGCCGAGGAGACCCCCGCGCAGGGCGGTGTCGACCAGGAGGAGGTGCCCGACACCCTCTCCCCGCAGGTCCCGGTGATCGACGAGGTGCTGGACGCGGTGGGGATCGCCCGGGTGGGCGCCGAGGGCTACGAGGCGGACGACGTCATCGGCACGCTCGCGGGCCGGGCGTCCGGCCCGCTCGACATCGTCACCGGCGACCGCGATCTGTTCCAGCTCGTCGACGACCGGCGCGCGGCGCGGGTGCTCTACCCGGTCAAGGGGGTGGGCACGCTACAGGTGATCGACGAGGGCGCGCTGCGCGAGAAGTACGGCGTGGGCGGCGCGGGGTACGCGGATCTGGCGCTGCTGCGCGGCGACACCAGCGACGGGCTGCCGGGCGTCCCCGGAATCGGCGAGAAGACCGCGGCCAAGCTCCTCGCCTCGTACGGCGACCTGGCCGGGATCATGGCCGCGGCGGCCGATCCCGCCTCCAAGCTGACCCCGGCACAGCGCAGGCGGCTGGAGGAGGCGCGGGAGTACGTGGCGGTCGCGCCGAAGGTGGTGCGGGTGGCCTCGGACGTCCCGCTGCCCGCCTTCGACCCGGCGCTGCCGCGCCGGCCGCGGGACGCGCGGGCGCTGGAGGAGCTGGCGGAGCGGTGGGGCCTCGGCGGATCGCTGCGCAGGCTGCTCTCCACTCTTGAGGGGTGAGGTGTTAGGTTAGGTAACCCTAACTCGTTTGTGATCAGGGAGGTGGCCGTGGCAGACCGTCCGGCTCGCAAGACGCCGCAGGTCAACCGGGCGCGGGTGGCGCGCACCGAGCGCCTGACGCCCCACCTGACGCGGGTGGTGCTCACCGGCGGGAGCCTGGCCGGCTTCTCCGCCGGCGAGTGGACCGACCACTACGTCAAGTTGCTCTTCCCGCCCGAGGGCGTCGCCTACCCCGAGCCGTTCGACATGGCTCGGGTCCGCGCCGAGTTCCCGCGCGACCAGTGGCCGCGCACCCGCACCTACACCGTGCGCGCATGGGACCCCACGGCCCAGGAGCTGACCTTGGACTTCGTGATCCACGGGGACGAGGGCCTGGCCGGGCCGTGGGCCGCGCGCGCCGAGCCGGGCGACGAGATCCTCTTCCTCGGCCCCGGCGGGGCGTACGCCCCGAGCCCGGAGGCCGGCTGGCATCTGCTCGTGGGCGACGAGAGCGCGCTGCCCGCGATCGCCGCCGCGCTGGAGCGGCTCGCGGAGCGGCCGACGGGCGCGCCGGTGCGCGCCCTGATCGAGGTGGCCGGCCCGGAGGAGGAGCTCAAGCTGAGCGTGCCGGACGGGGCGGAAATCAACTGGCTGCACCGGGGCGGCGGGCGGATCGGCGAGTCGCTGGTGGCAGCCGTGCGCGCGCTGGACTTCCCGTCCAGCCAGGTGCACGCGTTCGTCCACGGCGAGGCGGGCTTTGTGAAGGAGATCCGCCGCCATCTGCGGATCGAGCGGGAGGTTCCGCGCGAGTGGCTGTCGATCTCCGGCTACTGGCGGCGCGGCCATGACGAGGACGGCTGGCAGGCGTCCAAGCGGGAGTGGAACCAGCAGGTGGAGGCAGAGCAGGAGGACGGCGCGGGGGCTGCGGGCGGCGCGGGGGCCGCGGCGGCCTGACGCGCCGGCCCCGGGCCTGATCCGCGGGCCCGGCCTGACCTGCGGGGCCGGCCGGCCTGATACACCGGGCGCGACCCTATGGCGGCGCCCTGGCCCGATACGCGGCCCCGGCCTGATCCGCGGGGCGTCCGGCCTGATACACCGGGCGCGGCCCTATGGCGGCGCCCTGGCCCGATACGCGACCCCGGCCTGATCCGCGGGGCGTCCGGCCTGATACACCGGGCGCGGCCCTATGGCGGCGCCCTGGCCTGATGCTCGGCCCCGGCCTGATGCACGAGGCCGCCCGGCCCGATACGCGGGCCCGGCCGATGCGGGACAGAGACGCGCTCGGGGCCGTCTCGGCACGAGGCTGAAAGCGGCGCGGGGGCCGCGGGCGCCGCGGCGGCCTGACGTGCGCTGGCCCCGGGGCCTGATGCGCGGGCCGGCCCGATACGCCGGGCAGCCTGGCCTGATCCGTGGCTCCGGCCGATGCGCGAGGCCGCCCGGCCCGATACGCGGGGCCCGGCCCCATGCGGGGCCCGCCCGACACACGGGACCCCGCCTGTATCCGCGCGGCTGCACTGCCCGATGCGGGACGCAGACACGCGCGGCGGCGCCCGGCGGTCGAGAGACACCGCCGGGGGCCGCCCCGTCGCGTCGTGCTCCGCGCGTGCGGTCAGACCGACCGCTGGTACGAGCGGAAAGTGCGGGTCGACAGCCAGACCGCGACCAGCGCGAGCGCGAGGAGCGCTCCGCCCCGGCCGGCCACATCGCCCCAGTCCGGGTCCTCCGCCATGGCCGAACGGGCGGTCACCAGCGCCCAGTTGACCGGGTTGAAGTCGGCTATGTGCCGCATCCACCCCGGCATCAGGGAAGGTGCCATGAAGGCCTCGGAGAGGAAGGTCAGCGGCAGCAGCAGGAAGGTGTTGATGCCGATGATCGACTCACGCTCCCGGACCAGCATGCCCAGGGCGTTGGAGAGCGCGCCGACGACGGTGCCGAGCAGCACGGACGCCACGGTCAGCAGCGCCAGCCCGGTGATGCCGCCCGGGTAGTCGGCGCCGCCGAGCTTGCCGAGCGCCATGATGATGACGGACTGCACGGCCGTGCTGATGCCCTGGGAGACCACGTTGCCGTTCATCAGGGCGCCGCGGGAGACGGGTGTGGTCAGAAAGCGGTTGAGGGTGCCCCGTTCGATCTCCTCCAAGGTCCCCATGCCCGCCCACATGTTGGAGGACAGGGCGCTCATCACCACGATGCCCGGGACCAGGTAGTCCAGATACGAGCCGGTGCCGAAGCCGCCGAGGTCGGTGACCTTGCGGAAGAGGGAGCCGAAGAGGAACAGCCAGATGACCGGCTGGATCAGGTTGATGAGCAGGAAGACGGGCTGGCGCCAGTAGGCCATCAGCTGGCGCTGCGTCATGTACCAGGTCTGGGTGAGGGCCGCGCTCATCGGGCACCTCCGGTGGCACCGGCCGGCACGGGCGCCTCGGCCGCGGCCTCCGCCTCGGTGAAGCTGCGGCCCGCGTAGCGCAGATAGACGTCGTCGAGGGAGGGGCGGGCGACGGTCGCGGTCGCCACGGCGGCGCCCGCCCGTTCCAGGGCGGTGAGCAGCGTGGGCACGGCGGCGGCGCCGTCGTCGGCACGGGCGCTGACCCGCCGTCCGTCCACGGCCACCTCGTGCACGCCCGGCAGCGCGGTGAGCGCGTCGTGCAACGGCGGCTCCGCGCCGTCCGCGACGGCCTCGCGCAGCTCCAGGTGCACGGCGTCACCGCGCAGCTCGCCCTTGAGCTCGTCCGGGGTGCCCTCGACCACGACCCGGCCGCGGTCGACGATGGCGATGCGCTCGGCGAGGCGGTCGGCCTCTTCGAGGTAGTGCGTGGTGAGCAGGATCGTCAGACCCTCCTCGCCCGCGAGCCGGGCGATCTCCTCCCACATGGCCGCGCGGGCCTCGGGGTCGAGTCCGGTCGTGGGTTCGTCGAGGAAGAGCACCTCGGGGCGGTGTACGAGCCCGAGCGCGACGTCGAGCCTGCGGCACATGCCGCCGGAGTAGCCCTTGACCGGGCGGTTTCCGGCGCCGGCCAGGTCGAAGCGCTCCAGCAGCTCATCGGCGCGCCGGGCGCAGGCGGCGCCCCGCAGCCCGTACAGCCGGCCCTGTAGCAGCAGGTTCTCCCGCCCCGTGGCCACCGGGTCGGCGCCGGACTTCTGCGCCACGACGCCGATGGCGGCGCGCACCCGCCCGGGGTGGCGGAGCACATCGTGTCCGGCGACCGCCGCCGTGCCCGCGTCGGGCCGGGCGAGGGTGGTGAGGATCTTGACGGTGGTGGACTTCCCGGCCCCGTTGGGGCCGAGCAGGCCGAAGACGATGCCGGACCCGACGGCCAGCTCCAGGCCGTCCAGGGCCTTCACCCCGCCGGGGTAGGTCTTGACCAGTTGGTTCGTTTCCACTGCGAGCGCGCGGGTGCGCGTGTGGTGCGGGGTGCGTCCCCCGGTTGTTGGCGCCATGATGGCGTATCTCCACTCTGATCTGTCGTACGACATCGACCTGTCGGGTGCTGTCGCGTGCGAATTCCGCCGCACCGATCGACGGGTGGAGAGCCGGGCTATCCTGGGTGTGCCGCACCTCGATCGCCTGGCCTGCCATCACCGCAGGTCCGGTCCGGGGTCAGGGCCTCGGCGCGCGCTGTTGGCGCAGCGCGCGCCGGGGCCTTCTTCACTCCTTCGGCTTGGTTCTCTCCTCTATCTCGACCCATTCCGCCGGCATCTCGCCGGTCTGGCTCAGCGCCCGCCATGCGGCCGCGCCGGAGAGGTCGCCCGCCGCGAGCTCCGCGCGCATGGACCGGACCCACTCCATCTCGGCCCGGATCATGTGCAGTTGATACTCCGTCTCCAGCAGGAACACCCTCGGCAGGTTCTTGACCAGGGCGTCGAGCGTGCCGTCGAGGGCCTCGGCCTGGGCCTCCAGCGTCTCGGCCCGCTGCCGCAGCAGCTCGTCGGCCTCGTCGACGGGCAGCACCAGGATCAGCGAGAGCGCGGCCGAGAAGAGGGGGTACTCCCGGGCGGGCACGGACACCAGCTCCGCCAGCCAGTCGTGCAGCTCCCGCCGGCCGTCCTCGGTCAGTCCGTACACCGTGCGCTCGGGGCGGAGCCCGTGCCGCTGAGTGCCGGCGACCTCGACGAAGCCGTGCTTCTCCAGGTTCTGGACGACGGTGTAGAGCGAGCCGTAATTGATCTTGATGCTGTGTTCCTTGCCCCGTCGCCGGAGCACCTGCGCGATCTCGTACGGGTGCATCGGCCGCTCGCTCAGGAGCGCCAGCACCGCGAGCGCCAGGGGGTTGCCCAGCTTGCGCCGCTTCGCCGCCACCGCCATCACCTCGCCCCCGTATATCCGTCGCCGAACATATCGCGACTCAGCGAAGGCGTCAACCGCGATGTATCGCGACTGCTCCGGCTCTACGGCCATGGACTGACAGCGGGAAGCGGCATGAGACGGGCCGTGCCCGGCCGGGGAGTCGCCCCGGCCGGGCACGGCCCGCGAAGAACGCTGCGCGATGGTGTCAGCCGACGGAGGAGTACGCCACCACGCCACGCAGCAGTGCGTCGACCGCCCGGCGGGCGCTGCGCGCCACCGTGCTGCCTTCCGGGGCGGCCGCGGCGATCTGGCCCAGCACGTCGATCACCTGCTTGCACCAGCGCACGAAGTCGCCCGCGGGCATCTCGACTTCGCGCAAGACCTCGTCCAGGCCGTGTCCGGAGGCCCAGCGGTACGCGGCCCAGGCGAAGCCCAGGTCGGGCTCGCGCTGCCCGACCCCCTCCGCCTGCTTGATCTTGTGGTCGTCCTCCAGGGCGTCCAGCCGGCCCCAGATGCGGACCATCTCGCCCAGCGCCTCCTTGGGCCGGCCCGCGGGCAGCTTGGGCGGCAGCGCGTCGTCCGCCGCCCGCGCCTCGTAGACCAGCGCGGAGGCGCAGGCCGCGAGCTCGGCCGGGGCCAGCCCCTCCCATACGCCGTCGCGCAGGCACTCGCTGGCGAGCAGGTCCAGCTCGCCGTAGAGCCGGGCGAGCCGCTTGCCGTCGTCGGTGACCTCCTCGCCCCGCAGATAGCCGAGCTCGGACAGCAGGGCGCAGATCCGGTCGAAGGTGCGCGCGATGGTGTTCGTACGCCCCTCGATGCGCCGCTCCAACTGGCGCGTGTCGCGCAGCAGCCGATGGTAGCGCTCGGCCCAGCGGGCGTGGTCCTCGCGCTCGTCGCAGCCGTGGCAGGGGTGGGCCCGGAGCGCGGCGCGCAGCCGGGCGATCTCGGTGTCGTCGGCCGCGGCCGAGCGCTGCTTGCGATGGCGGCGCACATCGAGATGGCCCGCCTTGGTGCGCAGCGCGGACGCCAGGTCCCGGCGGGACTGCGGGCTGCGCGGGTTGAAGGACCTGGGGATCCGCATCCGCTCCAGCGGTTCGACCGGCACCGGGAAGTCGATCGCGGCCAGCCGCTTGACCTGGCGCTCGGCGGTGAGCACGAGCGGACGCGGACCGTCGTGGTACTCCAGCCCGCGATGGCCGCCCGTACGCCCGGCCGGCAGCCCGGGGTCCAGCACCAGCGCGAGCCCGGCGTACTTGCCGGCCGGGACGTGGATGACATCGCCGGGGCGGAGCTTCTCCAGCGCGTCCGCGGCGGCCGCGCGCCGCTGCGCCACGCCCTGCCGGGCCAGCTCGGTCTCACGGTCCTTCAGGTCGCGGCGCAGCCGCGCGTACTCGTCGAAGTCGCCGAGGTGACAGGTCATGGAGGCCCGATAGCCGCGCAGGCCCTCCTCGTTGCGCTGCACCTGCCGGGAGATCCCGACGACCGCCTTGTCGGCCTGGAACTGCGCGAAGGAGGTCTCCAACAGCTCGCGGGAGCGGTGCCGCCCGAACTGCGAGACCAGGTTGACCGCCATGTTGTACGAGGGCTTGAAGGAGGAGCGCAGCGGGTATGTGCGGGTGCCGGCCAGGCCCGCGAGGGCGGCCGGGTCCATCGCGCGCTGCCACAGCACCACGGCGTGGCCCTCGACGTCGATGCCGCGCCGGCCGGCCCGGCCGGTCAGCTGGGTGTACTCGCCGGGGGTGATGTCGGCGTGCTGCTCGCCGTTCCACTTGACGAGCTTCTCCAACACCACGGAACGCGCGGGCATGTTGATGCCGAGCGCCAGGGTCTCGGTGGCGAACACCGCCTTGACCAGCCCGCGGACGAACAGCTCCTCCACGACCTCTTTGAACGTCGGCAGCATCCCTGCGTGATGGGCGGCGATGCCCCGCTCCAGGCCCTCCAGCCATTCGAAGTAGCCCAGCACATGCAGGTCTTCGTCCGGTATGCCGGCCGTGCGCTCCTCGACGATGGAGCGCACCCGGGCGCGCGCCGCCTCGTCGTTGAGCCGCAATCCGGCGTACAGGCACTGCTGTACGGCCGCCTCGCAGCCGGCCCGGCTGAAGATGAAGGTGATCGCGGGCAGCAGCCCCTCGGCGTCGAGCCGCTCGATGACCTCGGGCCTGCCGGGGGTCCAGATCCGGCTGCGCTGGCGGCGCTCGCGCTCGCGGTCGGCCTCGCGCATGTTGTTCCGGCCGCGGCGCTTGTCGCGGCCGAAGCTGGGGCGGGTGTTCTCCATCCGGGCCAGCCGGACCAGGTCGGGGTTGACCTCCCGGCGGCCGGGCTGACCGTCCCCCTGCGCGCTCTTCTCCTCGAAGAGGTCGTACATCCGGCGTCCGGCCAGGACATGCTGCCACAGCGGGACGGGGCGGTGCTCGGCGACGATCACTTCGGTGTCGCCGCGGACCGTGTCGAGCCAGTCGCCGAACTCCTCCGCGTTGGAAACGGTGGCGGACAGCGATACCAGCGTCACCGACTCGGGGAGGTGGATGATGACCTCTTCCCAGACGGCGCCGCGGAACCGGTCGGAGAGGTAATGGACTTCGTCCATCACCACATGGCCGAGCCCCAGCAGCGACTGGGAGCCCGCATACAGCATGTTGCGCAGCACCTCGGTGGTCATCACGACCACCGGGGCCTCGGAGTTGATGCTGTTGTCACCGGTGAGCAGGCCGACCCGGTCGGCGCCGTAGCGCTTGACGAGGTCGGTGTACTTCTGGTTCGACAGCGCCTTGATGGGCGTGGTGTAGAAACACTTGCGGCCCTGGGTGAGTGCCAGGTGGACGGCGAACTCGCCCACGATGGTCTTGCCCGAGCCGGTGGGGGCCGCGACCAGCACGCCCTTACCGGCCTCCAGGGCTTTGCACGCCTCGATCTGGAACGGGTCCAGCTCGAAGTCGTACATCTCGCGGAACGGGGCCAGCGCAGTGGCTTCGTCGGCCGCCCGCAGACGGGCCTCGGCGTAGCGCTCGGCGGGAGATAGCTCGTCGGTCATCGTACGTACGAGACTACCGGCCGCCTCTGACAACGCACGCGATCTTTCTCACCGATCGGGACGGGCAGCGAGCGACACGGCGGCCGGGATCAGGCTCCCGCGCCTCGTCCTGGCGCTCCCAGCAGCCGCACGGCGCCGGAGACCGTCGTGGCGGAGAGCGGCAGCGGCCCCAGGCGCTCGCCGTCCGCGTACGCGGTGAGGCCCTCGGCGGCCAGGGACACCGAGGCGGCCCGGTGGGTGGTGACCACCCGGTGGCCGAGGTGGGTGCCGCGGTAGACGCGGGGGAAGACCGTCAGCAGGGTGGTGCGGCGGCACGGGCCGACGACCGTGATGTCGAAGAGCCCGTCGTCGAGCACCGCGCCCGGGCAGATCCGCATGCCGCCGCCGTACGAGGTGGCGTTGCCGACGGCGATCAAGGTGGCCTCGACCTCCCGCTCCGGCCCGCCGTCGAGCCTCATCCGGTAGCGGACCGGCCGCAGGGCCGCCAGCTCGGCGAGCATGGCGAGGTCGTAGCGGAGTCGGCCGCGCGGCCGGCGCATCCGGTTGCCGCGCTCGTTGACCCGGGAGTCGAAGCCGGAGGCGAGGACGGTGCCGAACCAGACGTCGCCCACCCGCCCCAGGTCGACCTCGCGGCCGCCGTCGACCTTGAGGGACGCGGCGATGACCCGGGCCGCGGCGCCCGGGTCCTGTATCGGCAGCCCGGTGGCCCGGGCGAAGTCGTTGCCGCCGCCGACGGCGATCACCCCCAGCGGGGTGCCCGTCCCGGCGACCGCCTGGAGGGCGAGCGAGACCATGCCGTCGCCCCCGACGGCCACCAGTGCCCCGGTGCCGCCCGCCACCGCCTCACGGGCCCGCCGCAGGGCCTCCGCGGCGTCGGCGCCCACCACGGCCCGCACGGTGAATCCGGCGCCCCGCAGGGCCTGGACGGCGGGCCGGGCGGCGTGGGCGCCGCGCCCGCGGCCCGCCGTCGGGTTGACGAGGAGGGTGATGTCACAAGTCACGCGCGGTCCCTAGGGTCCGTCTTCAAAGGGGGCGTCCGGCCGCGAGCGGCGTCTGGTGCAGGGGGCACCGCCCAGCGGTAGCTGGGGAGCATCGCAAGGCGGAGGATCGCCCTCGTACTGGGCGCTGCGGTCAATATGCCGCTGGCGCGGCGTGGCGGGCGACTCCGACAACGCAGCGAGGCGGCGCCCGCCGCGGCAGCGGCTGATGTCACTGCGACGTCGTGAGCAGGGCGCCCCCTTTGAAGACGGGCCCTACGGCCCGGCCGGCTCAGGTGATGTCGTCGTAGCCGTTCCGACGGGTCGGGCCCGAATCATCCGGGTCGTCGGGGCGGGGCGTCGGGGACACCTGCTCCATGTCGCCGATGGGCGCGGGGGTCAGGTCGAGGTCGGAGGCCTCGTCGTCGCTGAGCCCGGCGTCCGGGTTGCCGCGGCGGCGCCGGCGGTCGTTGAAGAGGGCGATGCCCGTGGCACCGAAGTACAGCACCACGATGGGCGCAGCGAGCAGCGACATGGTCAGCGGGTCGCCGGTGGGCGTGGCGATGGCGGCGAAGACGGTGATGCCGACGACCATGCCCCGCCACCAGCCGAGCATCCGGCGGCCGGTGATCACCCCGCCGAAGTTCAGCAGCACCAGCAGCAGCGGGAGTTCGAAGGCGAGGCCGAAGACGATCACCATGCGCGTGACGATGTCGAAGAACTCGTCCGCGGGGAACAGGTTGGTCCAGTCCTCGGGGGTGAGGCCGACCAGGGCCCCGGCCGTGGTGGGCAGCACGGCGTAGGCGAGCCAGGCCCCGGCCAGGAACAGCGGCACGCCCGCGGCCACGAAGCCGAGCGCGTACTTCTTCTCGTGGTTGTGCAGACCGGGCGCGAGGAAGGCCCACAGCTGGTAGAGCCAGACCGGACTGGAGACGACGAAACCCGTCATCAGGCCCACCTTCAGCATGATCGTGAAGGGCGCGAGAAGACCGTTGGCGGTGAAATCCGCGCAGGGCTTGGTGTGCTCGCCCCCGAGGCCTTCGCCCTTCTTGCAGCCGACAGTGTCGCTCACCGGGCCGGTCAGGAACTCCGCGATCTGCTTGTAGTAGATCAGCGCGACGACCGTGACCACGATGATCGCGACGACCGCCTTCAGCAGTCGGTTGCGCAGCTCACGCAGATGCTCCGCGAGCGGCATCCGCCCCTCAGGGTCCTTCTGCTGCTGTTTGCGGGCAGACTTGAGCAACCCACGTCCTCGTCTCGTGCGAAGGCCGTCGTCGGCTCAGCGAGCCGCGGCGGCACTCTCGGCTTGCGTCGGCTCCGTCAGCTCTGGGCGGTGCGGTTCGGCTCGGTGACCGGGCGGGAGCTGGTCACATCGCCCGGGGCCGCCTGGATGGTCCGCGGCGCGGCCTGGGCGGCGGGGTCGGCAGGCGCCGACGCCGTTGTCGGAGCTTCGGCGGGCTTCGCCGCTTCGTCGTCCTTCTTCATGGCCTTGGCCTCGCTCTTGAGGATGCGGGCCGACTTGCCGAGGGACCGAGCCATGTCCGGAAGCTTCTTGGCGCCGAAGAGCAGCAGGATGACAACGAGGATCAGAACGATCTCGGTGGGCCTCAGATTGCCGAGCATGTGCGACTACCTTCTCGCCGGGGCGGCGTAACTTTCATGCCTGCCGTTTGGGATCGGACTGGCGTGCTAGTGCTGGCAGCGATCGTAACCCGCGAGGGTAAACCTGGGGCAATGCCCGTGCATACTCCCCGTTGCGACCACGGCATCGCCGTCACAACTGCGCCAAGCAGCCTACCCCGCGGACCCGTGCGTCAGTCCCTGACCTCGGTCAGTAGCCGGTTCTGACGAAAGTGCGTCGTGCCGCCCGTGACGCAGCGCGTCCATGTGGCCACCCAGCGGGGCGGTGGCCCGTTCCAGGTCCTCGGCGGCCCGGGTGATCCGCCGCGAGCTCTCCCCCACCTGCCGGGCCAGCCTCCGCACTTCGACGAAGACCCGCACGGCGAGCACGGCGAGCACCGCGATTCCGGTGAAGGCGAGGGCGAGGGCGAGCATCGGCCAGAGCATGGGCCAGAGCCTATCGGGGGCCGGGACCTCGGATCTTCAAGGCTCTGCCTCACACCTTGGAGTGCAGCCGCAGCGTGCTCACCCCGCCGCCGGTGAGCAGCTCCACGATCCGCTCCCCCGCCGGTTTGCGCACCGCCGAACCGCAGTCGGGGCAGGTGAAGGAGTAGAACGTGGTGCGGTCACTCCCTCCGATCGCCAGCCGCAGGGCAGTGGCCGCCAGCTCGAACCGGCCACGGCAGTCCGGGCAGGCTGCCTTGAAGATCACCGAGGTGGGATTCCCCCCAGCGGTCACTGTGCGTGTCCCTTCACTCGCCATAGGCCGCGAGCGCCCGCTGCGCCGCGTCCCGCGCGCTGTCCGCCAGCCCCCGCGGGGAGACGATCCTGCCGTCCCTGCCCAGCCGCAGCGCCAGGCGGCGCAGCGAGCCGGGGTCGGGGGTGCGCAGCGTGATCCTGAGGCCGCCGTCGGACAGCTCCTCCGCACTGTCGTGCGGGTAGTACTCGGCGACCCAGCGCCCGCCGGGGCCGACCTCGACGACCACCTCGGGGTCCTCGGCGCCGGTCTGCACCAGCCCGGCGGACAGATCCGACAGATCGCGCAGCTCGATCGGCGGCGGATCGGCGGGCGCGTCGAGCAGCTTGATCTCCGCGACCCGGTCCAGCCGGAAGGTGCGCCGCGCCTCGGAGAGCCGGCACCACGCCTCCATGTACGTGCGGCCGACGGCGAACAGCCGGATCGGGTCGACCTCGCGCTCGGTGAGCTCGTCCCGCGCGGGCGAGTAGTAGCGCAGCCACAGGCGGCGGCGCTCGGCGATGGCGCGGTCGACATCGGCGAAGACCCCGCCCTCGGACTCGAAGGTGACCGACAGCCGGGAGCTGGCGCCGGCCGCCTCGCCCGCGGCGGCCTCCAGCTTGGCGGTCGCGCGCAGCAGCGCGTCCCGGTCACCCTCGCGCAGCCCGGGGAGGGTGGCGACGGCGCGGGCGGCGACCAGCAGCGCGGTGGCCTCGTCGGCGGCGAGCCGCAGCGGCTCCCCTGTGCTTGTGCCGGAGGCATCCGGGTTGTGCCACCAGATGCGCTCGCCGTCGGTGTCGATGTCCAGCAGGTCGCCGCCGCGGAAGCTGGTGCCGCACAGCGGCAGCACATCCAGGTCCGAGATCAGCTCGTCCTCGCTGATGCCGAAGGCGCGGGCGACGTCGGCGACGCGGGCGCCGGGGCGCTCGCGCAGATACGTGACCAGGGACAGCATCCGCCGGGTCTGGTCAATGGCGTTTCCGGCCATGAGAAGTGGCCTCTCCCCTCAGCCCTTGGCCACGGCGCGCAGCCGGTCGACGACATCGGCCCGCAGCTCGTCGGGCGCCAGTACGACCACGTCCGGGCCGAACTCCACCAGCCAGGCGTCGAGCCCGTGTCCGTACGGGATCTCCAGCTCGTCCCAGCCGTCGCCCAGCGGGCCGGTGTGCAGCGCCCTGGCCCGCAGCGGGTAGCCGTGGCCGGAGCGCAGTTTGATCCGCGCGGTGCGGGTGGCGGTCTCCCCCGACCACCGCTCCACGGTCTCGCGCACGGTGACGTGATCGGGCACCTCGGCGCTGTAGGACCCGGCCCGCACACGCACCTTGCCGGTGATCCGGGAGAGCCGGAAGACCCGTTCGGCCGTGCGCTCGCGGTCCCATCCGGCCAGGTACCAGTGGCCGCGCCAGCACTCCAGCGCCCAGGGCTCGACATGGCGCTGCCGGGGCCGGGCGGCGTTCGACTTGCGGTAGTCGAACATGACGGGGCGGCGGTCGCGGCAGGCGAGCATCAGGGGCTCGAAGGCTGCCTCATGGACCGGGATGCGCGGTTCCAGGGCGCCGGCCGGCTGGGTGTCGTACGGGTCCTCGGCGAGCGGCATCCCGGCGGCGCGCAGCTTCTGCAGCGCGCCGCTGGCGGCCCCGGCGAGCCGGGCCTGCTGCCAGACCTTCGCGGCCAGGCCGAGGGCCGCGGCCTCCTCGGCGTCCAGGGTGATCGGGGGGAGGCGGTTGCTGTCGCGGCGGGCGAGGTAGCCGATTTCGCCGTCGACGCTCTCCACGGTCTCGATGATCAGGCCGAGTTCACGCAGGTCGTCCTTGTCCCGCTCGAACATACGGTTGAATGCCTCGTCGCCGCCCGAGCCGGCAGCTGCAGCAGCCTCGATGTACGCCTCTATGGATTCCCGCAACTCGCGCTTGGTCAACGGGCGCCGGGTTCCCAGCAGGCACAGCGCCAGATTCATCAGCCGCTCGGCCTTGGCAATCGCCATCGACGCCCCTTCTTCTTGACCTTCCGACCGTGACCGTACCGCTACCGGGACGCGGGACAAAAGCCGAGGGCCCCTGCCGGGCGGCAGGGACCCTCGACGGGCGCTTCGGCCACGGGCTCAACTCACCCGCGGGCCTTCGGCGCGCCGGGCCTCAGGCGGCGACCAGGTCGCACACGAAGATCAGCGTCTCGCCCGGCTTGATCCGGCCGCCGCCGGCGCCCCGGTCGCCGTAGGCCCGGTGCGGCGGGATGATCAGCTGCCGGCGGCCGCCGACCTTCATGCCCTGCACTCCCTGGTCCCAGCCGGAGATGACCTGGCCGGCACCGAGCTGGAACTCCAGCGGGGTGCCGCGGTTCCAGCTCGCGTCGAACTCCTCGCCGGTGCTGAAGGCGACGCCGACGTAGTGGACCTTGACGGTGGCTCCGGCCTTGGCGACGGGGCCGTCGCCTTCCCAGATGTCCTTGATCTCCAGGTCCTTCGGCGGCTCGCCGCCCGGGAAGTCGACCTCGGGCTTGTCGATGCTCACGAAACTGCTCCTCTTACGTGGTGGGCAACCTGCCCAGTCTTACAGAACCGCCAGGATGTCGACGGAGAAGACCAGCGTGGAGTTGGCCGGGATGCCCGGCTGCGCCTTCCTTCCGTAGCCGAGGTCCGGCGGGATGACGATCAGCACACGGCTGCCGACCTTCTTACCGGTCAGCCCCTGCGCCCAGCCCTTGACGACCTGCTGTAGCGAGAACTGCGCGAGCTGGCCCTTCTTGTAGGTGGCGTCGAACTGCTTGCCGCCGTCCCACAGCACACCCTTGTACTGGACGAGCAGCGTGTCGGTGCCCTTGACCTTCGGCCCGTCGCCCTCGATGACGTAGGCGGAGACGAGCTTCTTCGGCGCGGTCTTCTTGGGGACCTCGATGGACGGCGCCTTGCCGTCGGTCTCCGTGCCGACCTTGGGCAGGTCAAGGTTGCTCTGCGCCACCGTGTCGCCCTTGGCCGAGCTCTTGCCGTTGAAGGCGTTCACGATGTCGACGACGAACACCATGGTGTCGGTGCCCTTGATCCCGGCCTGCGGCTGACCCTGCTTGCCGTAACCGAGGGACGGCGGGATGGCCAGCTCCACCCGGCTGCCGACCTGCTTGCCCACCAGCCCCTTGTCCCAGCCCGGGATGACCTGGCCGATGCCGATCTGGAAGACGGCGGGCTTCCCCCGGTCGTAGGAGTTGTCGAAGACCTTCGCGGTGTTCCAGATCTGGCCGAGGTAGTCCACCTGGAGGTAGTCGCCCGCGGCCACCTCGGCCCCGTCGCCCTTGATGACCGTCTTGACGGCCAGATCCGGGGACGGCGCTCCCGTGCCCTTGGCGACCTTGGGCTTCTCGCCGTACTTCATACCGCCGGTGATGGCCGGCACCGGCCCGCTCACGATCTTGCCGGTGGGCTCCGCTGCCTTCGGGCTGCTGGTCTCCGGCGACGGCGAGGCCTTGGAAGACTTGTCGGATCCTGCTTTCTCACTGCCGCAGCCCGCGGCGGTGAGCAAGCCGGCGGGCACGGCAAGAAGTACGGAACGTCGGCGCACGAGAGTCCTCGTCGGTAGATCCTGCGGGGGCAACGCGCGCCACTCTACGACGTGCCAGGGGCCCCGTACGCGAAACGTACGAGGCCCCGCGCCGGACATGGGCCGTCCGGGCGCCGTGGTCACATTCCGGCGATCAGTTTCTCCACGCGGTCGTCCACCGAACGGAACGGATCCTTGCACAGCACCGTGCGCTGCGCCTGATCATTGAGTTTGAGGTGCACCCAGTCGACGGTGAAGTCGCGGCGCTGCTCCTGGGCGCGGCGGATGAAATCGCCGCGCAGCCGGGCACGGGTGGTCTGCGGCGGCACCGACTTGCCCTCGAAAATCTTCAAGTCGTTGCACACCCGGGCCGCCTGACCCCGCTTCTCCAGGAGGTAGTACAGCCCCCGGCGGCGGTGGATGTCGTGGTAGGCGAGGTCTATCTGAGCGATCCGCGGGTGGGACATGGTGATGTTGTTCTTGGCGCGGTACCGCTCGATCAGCCGGTATTTCATCACCCAGTCGATCTCGGTGTCGATCCGGTCCAGCTCTTCGGTGCGGATCGCGTCCAGGGTGCGGCCCCACAGTTCGAGGACGCGCTCGACGGTTCCGGTGCGGATTCCGCGGCGCTCGCAGAAGTCGACCGCCTTTTCGTAGTACTCCTGCTGAACCTCGAGGGCGGACGCCTCCCGCCCGCTGGCCAGGCGCACCTTGCGCTGGCCGGTGATGTCGTGGCTGACCTCGCGGATGGCCCGGATGGGGTTCTCCAGGGTCAGGTCGCGCATCACCGTGCCCGCCTCGATCATGCGCAGCACCAGGTCGGTGGCGCCGACCTTGAGCAGCATGGTCGTCTCGGACATGTTGGAGTCGCCCACGATGACATGCAGCCGACGGTAGCGCTCGGCGTCGGCGTGCGGCTCATCGCGGGTGTTGATGATCGGCCGGGAGCGGGTGGTCGCGGAGCTGACGCCCTCCCAGATGTGCTCGGCGCGCTGGCTGACGCAGTACACCGCGCCGCGCGGCGTCTGTAGCACCTTGCCGGCGCCGCACAGCAGCTGCCGGGTCACCAGGAAGGGGATGAGAATATCGGCGAGGCGGGAGAACTCGCCGTGCCGGGCCACCAGATAGTTCTCGTGACAGCCGTAGGAGTTCCCCGCGGAGTCGGTGTTGTTCTTGAAGAGATAGACGTCGCCCGCGATTCCCTCCTCGTGCAGGCGGCGTTCGGCGTCCACGAGCAGACCTTCGAGAATGCGCTCGCCTGCCTTGTCGTGGGTGACCAGCTCGGTCACGTTGTCACACTCGGGGGTTGCGTATTCCGGGTGTGAGCCCACGTCGAGGTAGAGGCGGGCGCCGTTGCGCAGGAAGACATTGCTGCTGCGGCCCCAGGAGACGACACGGCGGAAGAGGTAGCGCGCCACTTCGTCAGGAGACAACCGGCGCTGTCCCCTGAATGTGCACGTGACGCCGTACTCGTTCTCCAGCCCGAAAATGCGGCGGTCCATGCCTGAACATTACGCCTGATGGCCTGCTCTGAAACCGGGTTCGACGGCACGGTTGCGATCATTTTCCGGCGGAAGTTCATCCGGGTCACCCGGTGTCCCCCCTGGTGTGCCGGTGAGGAAGCGCGCGGTGGCCAGAAGCACGGCCAGGGCCACCATCCCGGCCGCCCCCGGGACGGCGAAGCCCGCCGCGACCCCGCCGAGCTCCATCACGGGCCCCGCGGCGGCCGTTCCCGCGGCGTTGCCGACCACGAAGGCGGTCACCAGCCAGGAGAACGCCTCGGTGACCGTGCCACGCGGGGCGTGCCGGTCGATGACCACGAAGACGCAGGCGAGCGCGGGGGCCAGGAAGAGGCCGGAGAGCCCGGCGAGGGCGGTCATCGCGGCCACTCCGGGCACGAGGACCAGCGGCAGATAGCCGAGCGCCAGCGCGGCCACCAGGGCCCGCAGCCGCCGCTCCGGCGGGCCGGCCCAGGGCCGCGCGCCGTACGCGAGGCCGCCCACCAGCGCGCCGACGCCGAGCGCGGAGAGCAGATAGCTGGACACCATGCCGCCGCCGTGCTCGTCCGCGTATCCGACGGCCGCAACGCCGATCGAGCCGAGGGCGACGCCGACGAAGAAGAACGTGCCGAGGAGCACCAGCAGGCCCCGCGAGCGCAGCGCGCCGAGCCAGTGCGCCTCACGCGGGGCCGAGCGCCACCGCCGGGAGGGCGGCGAGACCACGACCGACAGCGCGCCCGCGACCCCGATCGCGTTGATGACCAGCAGCGCCGCCGCCTCCGACCAGACGGCGACCAGGGCGGTCACCAGCAGCGGCCCGACGGAGAAGATCACCTCCTGCGCGACGGCGTCCAGCGCGTAGGCCGCGTGCACCCACTCCTCGCGCCCGAGCACCCCCGGCCACAGCGCCCGCAGCCCGCCCTCCAGGGGCGGGGTGAACAGGCCGGCGGCCAGCATCGCGGCGTACGCGACGGGCAGCGGGTCGAGCCCGACCGCGGCGAACACGGCCATGGCGAGCGCGGACAGCACGGCCGCGGGCAGCATCACCCGCGGCTGCCCGTAGTGGTCCACGGCCCGGCCCAGCAGCGGCTGGCCGACCGCGTTGCCCACGCCGTAGGCGGCGGACAGCGCGCCGGCCAGGGCGTAGCTGCCGCCCTCGGCGCGCGTGAAGAGCACGACGGCGAGGGCGGAGGTGGCGTTCGGCAGCCGGCCGATGAGCGTCCCGATGAGGAGACGGGCCGCGTGTTTGCTGCGCAGCAGGTCCCCGTAGCCAGCCGCCATCGCCTGCCCTTTCTGTCCGGGTTTCTGTCGTTTCTGTCCGGGTTTCTGTTCGGTTTCTGTTCGCGGTTCGCTTCGCGTTCTCCCCGGGCGCGTCTGCCCGGGGTTTTACGTATAACGTCGCCCGTTATACGTACCATGGCTGCCGACCGCAGTCCACCTCGGGTGGGCGACCGTGACGAGCGGAGGCGATGGTGGCGAGCGCGAATGGCGACCGCACGCCGGGGGCGCGCGCTCCCGGCGCGCGAGGCGAGGGCATGGGCGCGTTCACGGACCCGGCCATCGGGAAGAGCCACGGCACGGCGGAGACCGAGGCCGACGCGGGCGGCCGGGAACCGGCTCGGGACGGCGCGGACGACACGGACTACACGGGCAGCCGGACGGCGCGCGAGACGGGTGCCGGCCGGGGGCCGGGTGCGGGGCGCGGGGGCCGACCGGGGGCGGGAGCTCGGGCGACCAGCCGGGACGTGGCACGTGTCGCCGGAGTGTCGCAGGCGACCGTCTCGCTGGTCCTGGGCGACAAGTGGGCCGGACGCGTGTCGGAACGCACCGCGGCGGCGGTCCGCGCCGCCGCGCACGAGCTCGGATACCGCCCGAACCTCGCGGCGCGCAGCCTGCGCCTCGGCCGGACCAGGACCGCACTGCTCGTCGTCCCGGCACTCACCACGGAGTTCTTCGCCCGGGTGTACACCGGCGCCGCGCGCGTGGCCGCCGAGGGCGGCTTCGGCGTGGTGCTCTACCCGTCCCCGGAGGGGGTGGGCCCGGCGCGCGACCCCTTCGACTCGGCGCGCGCGTCGCTCGACGGCGTGATCGCCTCCTCGATGGCGGCGGGCGCGCTGGCCGCGGTGCGTGGCGGGGGGCTCCCGCTGGTGATGCTCGACAGCTCTCCCGATGAGGCCGCCGCGGCGGCCACGGTCAACCTCGACATCGCCGACGGCATGCGGCAGGCCGCCGGCCACCTCCTCGGCCTTGGACACCGCCGTGTCGCCCATGTGGCGGCGGCCGTGGACACCTGGACCTTCCGGGTCCGCGCGCGGGCCCTGGCGGCGGCGGTGGGCGCGGTCCCGGGCGCCTCCCTGCACACCGAGGCGGCCCCCCTGACAGTCGACGAGGGCCGCCGGGCGGCCGAACGGGCGCTCACCCACCCCGGCCCCCGCCCCACGGCGCTCGTGTGCGACGACGACATCCTGGCGGCCGGCGCCTGCAAGGCCGCCCGGCGGCTGGGGCTGCGAGTGCCGGACGACGTCTCGGTCACGGGCTTCGACGACCTCGCGCTGGCCACGGCGGTCGACCCGGAGCTGACGACCGTACGGCTGCCGGCGGAGGCGGTCGGCGCGGCCGGCATGCGAGCACTGATGGCGGTCCTGGACGGCGAGCCGGCGCGCGACACGTCGCTTCCGGTGGAACTCGTCCCCCGCGGCTCCAGCGGCCCGCCACCACGCTAGGGCCTGCTCCGCCCGGCTACCGCTGGGCGGTGCCGGGCGTCGCGGGCCCGCAGATATCGGGGAGACAGGGCCCAGGCGCACCAGCCCGCGCGCCTGCCCACGACAGCACCGCCACGCGGCGGGCCGCCCCATCCGGGCCGCTCGGAGCGGAAGCGTCCGCCGCCCGGGCCGGCCCGGGCGCGCGGGACGCGGCCGACGACCCAGGGCCGAGGCCCGGAGGCCTGCCCCCCGTTCCGGCCCGTTCCGGGAAGGCGCGGGGCGGCTCTGGTGCGTCGAGAGGGCAGACGCCATGGCGCGCCTCGGCTGGGGCCGGGGCGCGCCGGGTGGGGGGGTGGCGGGGAGGGTTATTCCTCCGTCTCGGAGGACTCCTCGGCTGTGGTCTCGGTCTCGGTCTCGGTCTCGGCCTCGGTCTCGGAGTCGTCCGAGGCGCTCTCCTGCTCCAGGAGGCGGGTCAGCTGGTGGCCCAGCACCCGCTTGAACTTCCGCTGCTGCGGTCGCGTCCGGTCCAGCAACGCGACCTCGAGCTGCTCGGCGGTGAGGCTGCGCTCGCCGCCGTTGCTGTCCCGGGCGAGGGACTCGACGGCCAGTTTCAGCGCCTCGGCGAGGGTCATGCCGTCCCGGTGCCGCTGGTCGAGATAGCTGCTGATCTGGTCGGCGTTGCCGCCCACCGCGACCGAGCCGTGCTCGTCGACGATGGAGCCGTCGTGCGGCAGCCGGTAGATCTGGTCGTCCTCGGGACCGTCTCCGACCTCGGCGACGATCAGCTCGACTTCATAGGGCTTCTCCGCGGCGCTGGAGAAGATGGTGCCGAGCGTCTGGGCGTAGACATTGGCGAGGCCACGGGCGGTCACATCGTCGCGGTCGTAGGTGTAGCCACGCAGGTCGGCGTAGCGGACCCCGCCGATGCGCAGGTTCTCGAACTCGTTGTATTTGCCGACCGCCGCGAAGGCGATCCGGTCGTAGATCTCGCTGACCTTGTGCAGCGCGCGGGACGGGTTCTCCGCGACGAAGAGGATGCCGTCGGCATACTGCAGCACGACCACGCTGCGGCCGCGGGCGATGCCCTTGCGGGCGTATTCGGCGCGGTCGGCCATGGCCTGCTGGGGCGATACATAGAACGGCGTCGTCACCGGCTATCCGTCCCTTTCTGTCAATGGCGAATGCATTCCGGGTCAACCGTCCCCTCAGAGCAGCGAGGCCCGCGGGCCGTCCGGCTGCTCGAGCCGCCGCTCGTGGACGGTGCGGGCGATCTCGGACACCTCCGCCTCGGTGAGCCTCTTGAAGCCGTCCTCGGTGATGACCGTGACGATGGGGTAGATGCGCCGGCCGAGGTCGGGGCCGCCGGTCGCGGAGTCCTCGTCGGCGGCGTCGTACAGCGCCTGGATGACGGCGGTGGCGGTCTCGGATTCGGTCAGGTCATCGCGGTACAGCTTCTTGAGCGCGCCGCGGGCGAACAGCGAGCCGGAGCCGGTGGAGGCGAAGCCGTGCTCCTCGGAGCGCCCACCGGTCACATCGTAGGAGAAGATGCGGCCCTTCTCGCGGTCTACGTCCCAGCCCGCGAAGATCGGGACGACGGCCAGGCCCTGCATGGCCATGCCCAGATTGCCGCGGATCATGGTCGACAGCCGGTTGGCCTTGCCCTCCAGGGAGAGGATGGTGCCTTCGACCTTCTCGAAGTGCTCCAGCTCCAGCTGGAAGAGCTTGACCATCTCCACGGCGAAGCCGAGCGTGCCCGCGATGCCGACGGCCGAGTACTCGTCGGCGGGGAAGACCTTCTCGACGTCGCGCTGGGAGATGAGGTTGCCCATGGTCGCGCGGCGGTCACCGGCGAGCACCACGCCGCCGGGAAAGGTCGCCGTGACGATCGTCGTGCCGTGGGGGGCCTCGATCGCGCCCTGCACCGGAGGGAGCGGGCGGTTCCCAGGGAGCAGCTCGGGCGAGTGCGCGCCGAGGAAGTCCATGAAGGACGAGGACCCGGGCGTCAGGAAGGCAGCTGGTAGACGCCCAGTGTTACGAGTGTTGGCTTCCACGCGTTTCCTTCCAGGTAGGCGACAGCCCGACGACCGATGTCGGGATCATCTCCCAACTTGCCGATGGCCGAATTACAGTTGAAGCACAGTACGCCACGGACCTTACCCGTCTTGTGGCAGTGATCCACATGTATGGCCGGAGCCTTCAGACAGATCACGCAGAGCCCCATCTGAGAGGCGACCATCTCGTCACGCTCAGCTTCGGTGATGCCGTACTGGCGCATCAGGTGACGCGCCCGGCCTTCGATTGCCCGGCAGGCCTTGCAGGCCGTCGACAGGCAATCGGAAGCTGTTCTGTTGCGATCCCACTCGGAGTGCGGCTTGATCTCCCCGCAGCGCTGGCAGTACTTGTGCCCTTCTGGTGCGGCAACCCTCGGGCGGGGCTTCCTGCCGCGGGCGTCCTGGCGCTTCCGGTAGTACGCCGCGGAGCACTCCCGGCAGTACGCCTGGAGACCGTCCCTCACCACCTTGTTGCTCGCGAAGGCTGCTCGCGGCTTGTACTGCTTACACCTCGAGCAGCGCTTCACGCCTTCACTGTCGGACAACCCCAACCCCCCGCCATCGCAGCCTTCGAATCGAAGGTGAAATCACTCTCCACCCTTTTGAACGAAGGAGCGCACGAAGTCCTCGGCATTCTCTTCGAGTACGTCGTCGATCTCGTCCAGCACGGAGTCGACGTCGTCCGAGAGCTTCTCCTGCCGCTCCTTGAGGTCCTCTGCTGCCTGTGCGTCCTGCGCCTGCTCCTCGACCTCCTCGGTCGCGCGCGACGCCTTCTGCTGTCCGCCGCCGGTGTCCTTGGTCGCCATATCCCTCACCCCGCTCGGTTCGCCCCAGCTTGATTCGATCGGTCAAGATCAGACCCTACAAGCCGGGTCCGACATCGGCCTCGCTCTTGTTACAACGCACAGAGGCCACCTCGATGATTCCCGGCCGCGGCCCATTTCAGCCCCCCGAGAGCACCCGGACCAGGTCTTCGGCCGTGCGGCACCGGTCCAGGAGCTCCTTGACGTGGTTCCTGGTGCCGCGCAGCGGTTCCAGCGTGGGGACCCTCTGCAGGGAGTCCCTGCCCGGCAGATCGAAGATCACCGAGTCCCAGGAGGCCGCGGCCACGTCGTCGGCGTACTGCTCCAGACAGCGGCCGCGGAAGTAGGCCCTGGTGTCCTCCGGCGGCTTGCTCCGGGCCCGGGACACATCGCCCTCGTCCAGCAGCCGCTTCATCTTGCCGCGGGCCACCAGACGGTTGTAGAGCCCCTTCTCGGGGCGCACGTCGGCGTACTGCAGGTCCACCAGGTGCAGCCGGGCGGCGTCCCACTCCAGGCCGTCACGGCGCCGGTAGCCCTCGAGGAGCTCGCGCTTGGCGACCCAGTCCAGCTCGCCGGACAGACTCATCGGGTCCCGCTCCAGGCGGTTCAGGACATCTTCCCAGCGGGTGAGCACATCCCGGGTCTGCTCGTCGGCGTCGGCGCCGAAGCGGTCCTCGACGTACTTGCGGGCCAGCTCGAAGTACTCCATCTGGAGCTGCACCGCGGTGAGTGTGCGGCCGCTGCGCAGCGTGACCAGGCGGCGCAGCGTCGGGTCGTGCGAGACCTGGTGCAGGGTGCGCACCGGCTGGTCCACGGCGAGGTCCACGGCGATGAAGCCGTCCTCGATCATGGACAGCACCAGGGAGGTGGTGCCGAGCTTGAGGTAGGTCGAGATCTCGGAGAGGTTGGCGTCACCGATGATCACGTGCAGCCGCCGGTACTTCTCGGCGTCGGCGTGAGGCTCGTCGCGGGTGTTGATGATGGGGCGCTTGAGGGTGGTCTCCAGGCCCACCTCGACCTCGAAGTAGTCGGCCCGCTGGCTGATCTGGAAGCCGTGCTCGTGGCCGTCCTGGCCCAGGCCCACGCGGCCGGCCCCGGTGACGACCTGCCGGGAGACGAAGAAGGGGGTCAGGTGGCGCACGATGTCCGAGAAGGCGGTCTCCCGCTTCATCAGGTAGTTCTCATGCGTGCCGTAGGAGGCGCCCTTGTTGTCGGTGTTGTTCTTGTAGAGGTGGATCGGCTGGGCTCCGGGCAGCTGGCCGGCGCGCAGGGCCGCCTCGGCCATGATGCGCTCGCCCGCCTTGTCCCAGAGCACCGCGTCCCTGGGGTTGGTCACCTCGGGGGCGGAGTACTCGGGGTGTGCGTGGTCGACGTAGAGCCGCGCACCGTTGGTGAGGATCACATTGGCCAGGCCGATGTCCTCGTCCGTGAGCTGGCTGGCGTCCGCGGACTCGCGGGCGAGGTCGAAGCCGCGGGCGTCCCGCAGCGGGTTCTCCTCCTCGAAGTCCCAGCGGGCGCGGCGCGCCCGGTGCATCGCCGCCGCGTACGCGTTGACGACCTGGGATGAGGTGAGCATGGCATTGGCGTTCGGGTGGCCCGGGACGGAGATCCCGTACTCCGTCTCGATCCCCATTACTCGCCGTACGGTCATGCGGCCCTCCTTGCCCGGCGCCGTCCCCGGGCGGGGTCGGCGCTCAAGTACCGCTGTGCTTCCGGTCCGTGCGCGGCCCCCGATCCCCCGCACCGCGACGCCGCGGTACCGCAGAGCCTAGAGCCGCTGCGCGGCTCCGAGGCGATCATTTCAGTCATTGCTCCGGTCCGGCTCGTAGGTGCCCGCTCGCTGTGCTGGCAGGTCCGAAATACACATCCGAAATCACGGTCCGAAAAGCGCATCCGGCTGCGGATGCCCCGTCCAGGACATCCGCAGCCGGACAGCGGTGTTACAGGTACTGACCGGTGTTCGCCACCGTGTCGATGGAGCGTCCCGTGTCCGCGCCCTGCTTTCCGGTGACCAGGGTGCGGATGTAGACGATCCGCTCGCCCTTCTTGCCGGAGATACGGGCCCAGTCGTCGGGGTTCGTGGTGTTCGGCAGGTCCTCGTTCTCCTTGAACTCATCCACGCAGGCGGCGAGCAGGTGGGAGACGCGAAGGCCCTTCTGGCTGTGGTCCAGGAAGTCCTTGATGGCCATCTTCTTGGCCCGGTCCACGATGTTCTGGATCATGGCGCCGGAGTTGAAGTCCTTGAAGTAGAGGACTTCCTTGTCACCGTTGGCGTAGGTGACCTCCAGGAAGCGGTTCTCCTCGGACTCGGTGTACATCTGCTCGACGACCGACTGGATCATGCCGCCGATCGCGGCCTTGGGGGACCCGCTGTGCTCGGCGAGGTCGTCCGCGTGGATCGGCAGGGTCTCCGTCAGGTACTTCGAGAAGATGTCCTTCGCGGCCTCGGCGTCCGGACGCTCGATCTTGATCTTCACATCGAGGCGGCCGGGGCGCAGGATCGCCGGGTCGATCATGTCCTCGCGGTTGGAGGCGCCGATGACGATCACATTTTCCAGGCCCTCGACACCGTCGATCTCGGAGAGCAGCTGGGGGACGATGGTGTTCTCCACGTCCGAGCTGACGCCGGAGCCGCGGGTCCGGAAGAGGGAGTCCATCTCGTCGAAGAAGACGATGACGGGCGTGCCGTCGCTGGCCTTCTCCCGCGCCCGCTGGAAGACCAGCCGGATGTGCCGCTCCGTCTCGCCGACGTACTTGTTCAGCAGCTCGGGGCCCTTGATGTTGAGGAAGAAGCTCTTCCCCGCGGGCTTCCCGGTCACCTCGGCGACCTTCTTGGCAAGGGAGTTGGCCACGGCCTTGGCGATCAGCGTCTTGCCGCAGCCGGGCGGGCCGTACAGCAGCACGCCCTTGGGCGGCCGCAGTTCGTGCTCCTTAAACAGGTCGGGGTAGAGGTACGGGAGCTCGACCGCGTCCCTGATCAGCTCGATCTGGTTGCCCAGGCCGCCGATCTTGGTGTAGTCGATGTCCGGGACCTCTTCGAGGACGAGCTCTTCGACCTCGCTCTTGGGCACGACCTCGTAGACGTAGCCGGAGCGGGGCTCGAGCAGCAGGGCGTCACCGGGGCGGATGGTGATGTCCAGCAGCGGCTCGGCGAGCCGCACCACACGCTCCTCGTCGGTGTGCCCGATCACCAGGGCGCGCTCGCCGTCCTCAAGGATTTCCTTGAGGGTGACGATGTCCCCGGCGCGCTCGTACGCCATGGCCTCGACCACATTGAGCGCCTCGTTGAGCATGACCTCCTGGCCGCGCCGGAGGTCCTCGAGCTCGACGCTCGGGCTGACGTTCACCCGGAGTTTCCGGCCTCCGGTGAAGATGTCGGCCGTGCCGTCCTCGTTCGCCTGCAGAAACACCCCGAAGCCGGCCGGCGGCTGCGCGAGCCGGTCGACCTCCTCCTTGAGGGCCACGATCTGGTCGCGGGCCTCACGGAGCGTGTTGGCGAGCCGCTCGTTCTGCGCGGACACGCCCGCCAGGTTTGTCTGCAGCTCGACGATCCGCTCTTCGAGAATCCTCGTGTGCCGCGGAGAGTCGGCGAGCTTGCGTCGCAGGACGGCGATTTCCTGCTCGAGATAGGCAACCTGGCCGGCTGGGTCGTCAGACCCCCGCCCCGGCCGGATGCCGCGGTTGATGTCGTCGTCGTGGGCTGCCACGGTCCTCACCTCCTCCAAGGGGAGCTGGACGCTTCCTGACCCTACCTGGGCAGGTGCGGGTTGAAACCCCTAGATCACAAACCCGGTCGGCGTGTGTCCGATCTTCACCCTTGCGCACTCCCTCACGCCAGGTGAATACCCACCCAACAACATCGGAAAGCGACCGGTTGTATCGTCGAGATGGTCAACACCCGCCAAGGCTGGCGCTATTTAGTCAATGTTGAATCATGTATCAGGGGACGGCAGATCGTGACGGTACGGAACGAAGAGCTCGGTGATCTTGAGGTCTGGATCGACCAGGATCTGTGCACGGGCGACGGCATCTGCGCCCAGTACGCACCCGAGATCTTCGAACTCGACATCGACGGTCTAGCTTACGTCAAGAGCGCCGACGACGAATTGCTGCAGGACAAGGGCGCGACGACGCGCGTCCCGCTGCCCCTGCTCACCGAGGTCGCGGACTCCGCCAAGGAGTGTCCCGGCGATTGCATCCATGTACGGCGGGTATCCGACCAGGTGGAGGTGTACGGCCCCGACGCCGACTGACCGCACGCCGCACCGCGGCCCGCGTCGGCCCAGCGGTCCGCCGCGCCGCGTCCCGGCGTGACGGGTCAGACACTGCCCGCGACCGGCAGCGCCTTGAGTACGAACTTGCCGTCCTTCCACTGCCAGTTGACCTTGCGCTGGAGGTCCGGGCAGCAGCGCGGTACCTGCTCCGAGGAGTATCCGAGCAGAGTGGCCGAAACCTTGGTTCCGCGCAGCGCGAAATCCTTGATGCTCATGCCTTCCTTGGGGTCCAGGAAGGTGGCGACGATCCGCGGCCGCCCCGGGCCCCCGCCGCTTCCCTCGCCGGCTCCCTTGCCGCCGGGCTCGCTGTCCGGCTGAGTCAGCACATAGATACCGCTGGGCGGGGTGCCGGTCTCGGAGTGGCAGCGCACCACGGCCACCGTCTCCGGCCGCCCGTCACCGTCCAGATCGCCCGAGGCGCGGTCCGTGACGTCCGGCTTCTCCGGGCCGCAGTCCACCGGGTAGTCCGCGGCGGTGGGGTCCGGGGCTCTGACAACCGGGGCGCCCGGGGCGCGCGACTCCGGCGCGGAGGCCGTGGTGGTGTCGGTCGTGGCCTTGGCGTCGGAGGGCTGGAGCACCGCCGCCCCGGCGACGACGGCGGCGAGGGCGGCCGCTGTCGCGAGCCAGTGCACCGGCCGGGGGTGGGTGTGCGGGAGGTCCTGGCCCAGAGGCAGCACGCGGCGTGACTCCTGTGAGAGCGGTGGCGTCAGGGGGTGCCCCGCATCGTGCCACATCTCACACGGCGCGGCCACCGCCTCCCCTCCGGAATTCCGACCGGAACTCCGGCAGAAAACCGGGGAAGTCGGTGGCCGCGTCCAGGTGTTGACGTGGGAGTCGCCACGAGGCACCGGGTACGGGGCCTCGGTACGGGCTCGGGTCAGCCGCCGTCGGCCGAGCCGTTCCGGGGGCCCTCGGCGCCCCGGCCGCCCGTTCCCGAGTCCCCGGCCGCCCCGCCGCCGCTGCCCCAGCCCGCGTAGTCCTCGCCGTAGGCGCCCTTGGCGGGCCTGCGGCGGCGCAGCGGGGGCTCCACGCCGTCCGCGAGGCGGCGGGCGGTGAGCAGGAAGCCGGTGTGCCCGATCATGCGGTGGTCGGGCCGCACCGCCAGGCCCTCGACGTGCCAGGTGCGGACCATGGTCTCCCAGGCCGCGGGCTCGTTGAAGGTGCCGTGCTCGCGGATGGCCTCGACGGTGCGGGCCAGCTGCGTGGTGGTGGCGACGTACGCGCACAGGATGCCGCCGGGGACGAGTGCCTTGGAGACGGGCCCAAGGCACTCCCAGGGGGCCAGCATGTCCAGGATGACGCGGTCGACGTCGGTGTCGGAGAGGTTGTCCTGAAGGTCGCCGACGGTGAGCTGCCAGGCGGGGTGCGGGGCTCCGAAGTAGCGCTCGACGTTCTGCTGGGCGATCTCGGCGAAGTCGGCCCGGCGCTCGTAGGAGTGCAGCATGCCCTGGTCACCGATGGCGCGCAGCAGGAACGTGCTGAGCGACCCCGAGCCGACGCCCGCCTCGACGACGCGTGCGCCGGGGAAGATGTCGGCCATCGCCAGGATCTGCCCCGCGTCCTTGGGGTAGACCACGGCGGCACCGCGTGGCATGGACAGGACATAGTCGGGGAGCAGGGGGCGCAGCGCGAGGTACGCGACGTTTCCCGTGGTGCGCACGACGGTTCCCTCGGGGGCACCGATCAGCTCGTCGTGGGGGAAGGAACCCTTGTGGGTGTGGAAGTTCTTCCCGGCCTCGAGCGTGAAGGTGTAGTGGCGTCCCTTGGGGTCGGTGAGCTGGACCTGGTCCCCGACTTGGAAGGGCCCGCGACGGCGGGCGGCACCGGTCGGTTCGGACATGCGGCCAGCCTACCGGGCCTGCGAGGACGCGCTGACCGCCGGGCCTTACGCCGGCCCCCAGGCGAGCGCCCGGAGGCAAGCGAGCCTCAGGATGACGTCGTCGTTCTGGCCATGGCCGCCACGAAGGCGCGCTCGACGTCGGCCGTCGACAGGACGCCGTAGATCTCCCCGGTCTCCTCGACCACCAGGTACTCGGTGGCCGGGGTGGCACGCAGGGTGTCCAGCAGTTCCTCGCCGGTGAGCTCGGCGGAGACCCGCATGCCCTCCTTGAGGTCCTGGGCGAGGCCGCTGACGGCAACCCAGGGGCGGCGGTGCTCGGGGATCCCGACGATGGCCGCCTCGCGCACCACGGCGGTGGGCGCACCCTGGCCGTCGACCACGACGAGGGCGCGCGCCCCGGCCTCGTTCGCGCGGCGCAGCGCCTCCGAGAGGGGGGTGTCCGCCGCGACCGGGACGGCACGCCGGGTGAGCGTACGGGCCCGCAGGTCCGGGAGGCGCTCACGCAGCCGGGCCATGCGCAGGCTGTTCCCGGCGCCGGTCCAGATGATCGCGGCGAGTATGGCGGCGAGCAGCGCGTCGGTCAGCGAGTCGACGCTGCCGAAGCCCTCCGCGTCGGCCCCGAACCCGCCGGTCTGGGTGGCCAGCGGCAGGCCCACCAGCACCGCGACCGCGAGCGCCCGGCCGGTCCAGGCCGCGGCGATCGTGCCCGTCATGGGCTTGCCGCTGATCTTCCAGACGACGGCCCGCAGCATCCGGCCGCCGTCCAGGGGGAGGCCGGGCAGCAGGTTGAAGGCGGCCACGATGAGGTTGGAGATCATCAGCCCGGCCAGCAGCACCCCGGGCACCGTGCCCGGCTCCACCACCAGCATGCCGAGGTAGAACAGGCCGGAGAGGATCAGGGAGAGCAGCGGGCCGACGAAGGCCAGGACGAACTCCCGGCCGGGCGTCTCGGACTCCTTCTCGATCTCCGAGACGCCCCCGAAGAACTGCAGCTGGATCCGGCGCACCGGGAGCTTGAAGCGCAGCGCCGCGACGGTGTGGGCGAGCTCGTGGACCAGCACGGAGGCGTAGAAGGCCACCGCGAAGAAGAGCGAGACGATGTAGCGCGCGGCGCCCAGCTCCGGCAGCACCCGCTCCAGCTGGCCGCCGAAGACCCAGGTGATGAGCGCGGCGACCAGGAACCAGCTGGGCGAGACGTATACCGGCACACCGAACGGCCGGCCCATCAGGAAACCGCCGCCCACCTCACGGGGGCGCTGTGGCTTCTCGCCCTCGGGCTCGGTCGTGCGGTCCGATCCCCCGTTGTCGGACTGCCGCTGCCCGCTGTTGTCCACGGTGTCCCCTCGTCGGATGCGTCGTTCGCACCCCTTCTTCGGTATGGTCCCCACGATCATGCAGTGCGAGGACCTCGGACGTCGATGGTATGCGTCCGGCTGTCGGTGGCGGGCCGTAGGGTCTGCGCCATGGGAACCTCCACCGGGAAGGCCGAACGGGCCGATCGGACGCCGCAGTCCGGCCCGCCCTCCGTTGTGCCGCCGTCCGCGCGCAGCTTGTCACGGTCCACGCCGTCCTTGTCGCCGTCGCGCGCGGCGGACTTCATGCAGTGTCCGTTGCTGTACCGCTTCCGAGTGATCGACAAACTGCCGGAGAAGCCGAGCGCCGCCGCCACCCGGGGCACGGTGGTGCACGCGGTGCTCGAGCGACTGTTCGACACCCCGGCCGCCGAGCGCACCGCCCCGCGGGCCCGCTCGATGGTGCCGGGCGAGTGGGAGCGGCTGCTGAAGGCGCGGCCGGAGCTGGCGGAGCTGTTCCGTACGGAGGACGGCACCGAGGACCCGGAGCGGCTGGAGCGGTGGCTGGCGGATGCCGAGCGGCTGGTCGAGCAGTGGTTCTCGCTGGAGGACCCGACGCGTCTGGAGCCCGCCGAGCGGGAGCTGTATGTGGAGACGCGGCTGGAGTCCGGGCTGACGCTGCGCGGCTATATCGACCGGGTGGACGTCGCGCCGAGCGGCGAGGTGCGGATCGTCGACTACAAGACCGGCAAGGCGCCCGCGCCGCGGTACGCGGCGGACGCGCTGTTCCAGATGAAGTTCTACGCCCTGGTGCTGTGGCGGCTGCGGGGGGCGGTGCCGCGCCGGCTGCAGCTGGTCTATCTGGGCAGCGGCGATGTGCTGACGTACGACCCGGGCGAGTCGGATCTGCTGGGCGTGGAGCGCAAGGTGCGGGCCCTGTGGGAGGCGATCTCGCAGGCGATGGAGACCGGCGTCTTCCTGCCGCGCCGGACCAAGCTGTGCGGCTGGTGCGACCATCAGGCGCATTGCCCGGAATTCGGTGGGACTCCCCCGCCTTATCCGCCGGCCACCGTGCCCGCGCAGTCCGGCAGAATGGGGCAGGTCTAGCGGTCCAGCGAAGGAGAACCTGTGGCTATCCGCGTCCTACTGGTCGACGACCAGCCGCTGCTGCGCACCGGCTTCCGGATGATTCTCGAGGCCGAGCAGGATCTCGCGGTCGTCGGCGAGGCGGGGGACGGCCTGCAGGCCCTGGACCAGGTGCGGGCGCTGCAGCCGGACGTGGTGCTGATGGACATCCGCATGCCGCGGATGGACGGCGTGGAGGCGACCCGGCAGATCACCGGCCCGGGCCGGGACGGTCCGGCCAAGGTGCTGGTGCTGACCACCTTCGATCTGGACGAGTACGTGGTGGAGGCGCTGCGCGCGGGGGCCAGCGGCTTTCTGCTCAAGGACGCGCCCGCCCATGAGCTGGTGCAGGCGATCCGGGTGGTGGCGGCGGGCGAGGCGATGCTGGCGCCGAGCATCACGCGGCGGCTGCTCGACAAGTACGCCGGGCATCTGCCGTCCGGCGAGGAGCCGGTGCCGGACACCCTGCACACCCTCACCGAGCGCGAGGTGGAGGTCCTCAAGCTGGTCGCCAAGGGGCTGTCCAACGCGGAGATCGCAGCGGACCTGTTCGTCAGCGAGACGACGGTGAAGACCCACGTGGGGCATGTGCTGACGAAGCTGGGGCTGCGGGACCGGGTGCAGGCCGCCGTCTACGCGTATGAGAGCGGGCTGGTGCGCCCCGGCGCGCAGTAGCGCGCAAGCCCTCCGCTTCGCTTCAAGGCGCGGCTGCACACACCGACGAACGTAAGGCCGAGGGCCGTATCCCCCGCCGCCTCCTGGCGGTGCGGGATACGGCCCTCGGCGCTGTCTCGTCCTGCCCAGGTCCCGAGCCGGACTCAGCCGTCGCTGGTGCGGCCGAGCTCCCACAGCTGGAGCATGCTCGAGGCGTCGAGCAGGTACTCGGTCCCCACGACGCCCTCGCGGGCGGCCACGTACTGCTTGCCCTGCCACAGCGGCAGATACGGCACATCGCCCGCGACGAGGTTCTGGATCTTCTGGAGATCCTTGACCGCGAGGGCCCGCTGGGCCTCCTGCCGGGTCCTGGGGATCAGCTCGTCCTCGATGGTCTTGTTGTGGTACGGCGAGTTGAGCCAGTTGTCCTTGGTGAGGAACGGCGCGACGTAGGTGTCCGCGTCCGGGAAGTCGGGCAGCCAGCCCATGCCGTAGACGGCGTACTCCCGCTTGACGACGGCCGGGCGGAACTCGGTCCACTTGACGCCCTTGATCCTGACCGAGAACAGCCCGCTGGCGTTCAGCTGGGCCTGGAGTTTCTTGAACTCCTGGGCCGTCTCCGGGCCGTAGTGGTCGGTCGTGTACGTCAGCGTCAGCTGCACCGGGGTTTCGATGCCGGCCTGCTGGAGCAGATCGCGTGCGGCGGCGACGTTCGGGTCGCCGTACTCGTTGTGGAACGAGTTGGTGTGCGAGGAGATGTTGTTGGGGACCATCGAATAGAGCGGTTCGGCGGTCCGCTTGTACACATCGCGCACCAGGGCCTGGCGGTCCACGATGTGCGCGATGGCCTGGCGGACGGCCTTGTTCTTCACCACCGGGGCGGAGGTGTCGAAGACGAGGTAGCGGATGCCCTGGCCGGAGGTCTCCTGGAGCTGGATGCCCTTGATGCCGGTGGTGTCCATCCGCTCGATCTGCTCGGGCGAGAAGCCGCGGTTGACCACGTCGACATCGCCCTTGGTCAGGGCCTTCTCCATGGTCTTGGCGTCATCGAAGAAGCGCATCTCGAGCTTGTCGCTGCGCGGCTGGATATCGCCCTGGTACTCGGAGTTCTTGGTGAAGACCACCTTCGTCAGCCGGTTGTTCTGCACCTCGGTCTTCGCCGTGTAGGGGCCGGAGCCCACGATGTCGAAGCCCTTCCGCACCGCGTCCTTCTTGTAGACCTCGCTGTCGAGGATCGCCGCGGCGGGCGTGGTGAGCTTGGAGGGGAACGTCGCGTCCGAGCTGGAGAGGTGGATGACGACCTCGCGGGCGTTGGGGGTCTCCACCTTGTCCACGTTGGACAGCAGGGACCACACTCCGCTCTGGTCCTTGATCCGCAGCACCCGCTCCAGCGAGAACTTCACATCGGCGGAGGTCAGCTCATGGCCGTTGGAGAACCTCAGCCCCTTGCGCAGCTTGCACCGGTACTGCTCGCTCTGCCGGTCCTGGAAGCCGCACTGCTCGGCGGCGTCGGGGATGGGGTCGGTGCCGGAGCGGGGCAGTCTCATCAGCGTCTGGAAGGTGCTGTGCAGCACGCTCCAGGAGGCGAAGTCATACGCCTGGGCCGGGTCCAGCGGCGCGGTCGCCACCTTCGACGCCTCGATGCGGTCGGTGCTCCCGACGACGATCGCGCCGCCCTCCGAGCCTGCGCCGTCGGTACCGCCGCACGCGGCGAGCGTGGAGGTCATAAGGCCCGCCAGGACCGGCAGCACCAGCGACTTGCGGTTCATTCTCGGGAGTCTCCCTGCGATCGATCAACTACTCGCGAAGAGATTAGTCCGCGACGCCAGCCCTACTGGGACACAACGGAGTTGAGGCGTTATCACGCCCCGATAACGTGTAACGGTTCACCGATATCCGGACACCGTCATGTTTCACACGAGATGCCAGCAATTCGGACACATAGGTCGGCGCAAATCGGGCTAGACAGGACTCGAAGCAGAGCGCCCCCGCCCTGTCGACGGCGGGCGCGGTGAGAAACATCACTCCCGCGGCCATGCCGCGAGGTAAGCGGAATTAGGGCAGTCCATTTCCTGGCCTGCCCTTACCGAAATACGCTCAGTGCGCGATCAGTGCATTCCCGTGATCAGAGTGCGCAAAAACGGGACGTCGATCTCTTCCAGCGAGCCGACGACCGTGCGCCCCACCGCGGGTTCGATCATCACCAGCGACGGCACGGCCACCACCTGGCACCCGGCCGCCTCGGCCGCCGTCACCCCGGTCACCGTGTCCTCCACCACCACACAGCGCGCCGGGTCCGCGCCCAGCCCCGCCGCGGCGAAGAGATACGGGTCCGGGTGCGGCTTGGTCCGGCCGATGTCGTCGCCCGCGACCGTGAGCGCGAAGTGCTCCGGACCGATCGACCGCAGCACCGCCTCCATCACGCGCCGGTGGGAGGCCGAGACCAGCGCGGTGGGCACGGCGTGCGCGGCCAGCTCGGTGAGCAGCCTGCGGGCGCCCGGGAGCAGCGGCACGGTGCCGTCGAGCAGCTCGGTGAAGCGGCTGTTCAGCAGCCCGGTCAGCTCGGCGAGCGCGATGTCCGCGCCGGTGGCCTCGATCAGGAAGGAGGCGCTGCGGGTCATCGGGCCGCCGACGACCACCTGGCGGTACTCCTCGGCGAGCGCGTGGCCGAGCTCGGCGAAGATGGAGACCTCCGCGTCCCACCAGATGCCCTCGGTGTCGACCAGGGTGCCGTCCATGTCGAGCAGGACGGCTTGCAGGGCGGAGCCTTCGGCCGTACGGGTGTCGACGGCGGGGATGCTGCTGGTCATCCAATCACCTCCGGGCGAGGGGCACGAAGGCCGGCCGTCTTCCGCGGTTTTCGCAGCTCTCGCGATTTTCGCGATTTTCGCGATGCGGAAGACGACCGGCCTCTACCGGATCGACCAGTGTACGACGGCCCGCCGCGCGGCGCCCGGCGGTTCCCCGCGAGTCGCGGCGGAGCGCGACGCGGACGTTACCGTGCGTTGAAGTACTTGGCCTCCGGGTGGTGGATGACGATCGCGTCGGTGGACTGCTCGGGGTGCAGCTGGAACTCCTCCGAGAGCTTGACCCCGATCCGCTCCGGGCGCAGCAGGTCGGCGATCTTCGCACGGTCCTCCAGGTCGGGGCAGGCCCCGTAGCCCAGGGAGAAGCGCGCGCCGCGGTACTTGAGGTCGAACATGTCGGTGACGTCCTCGGGGTCCTCGGACGCGAAGCCCAGCTCGGCGCGTACGCGGGCGTGCCAGTACTCGGCGAGCGCCTCCGCCAGCTGGACGGACAGCCCGTGGAGCTCGAGGTAGTCGCGGTAGGAGTCGGCGGCGAACAGCTCGGCGGTGGCCTCGCCGATCTTCGAGCCGACGGTGACGACCTGGAGCCCGACCACATCGGTCTTGCCGGACTCCTCCGGGCGGAAGAAGTCAGCCAGGCACAGGTGCCGGCCGCGCCGCTGGCGCGGGAACGTGAAGCGGGTCAGCTCGCTGCCGTCGTCGCCCAGCAGCACCAGGTCGTCGCCCTTGGAGACACACCGGTAGTAGCCGTAGACGACGGCCGCCTCCAGGAGGTTCTCGGTGTGCAGCTTGTCGAGCCAGCCGCGCAGCCGCGGCCGGCCGTCGGTCTCCACCAGCTCCTCGTAGCTCGGCCCCTCGCCGGTACGGGCCTGCTTCAGGCCCCACTGGCCCTTGAACAGCGCGCCCTCGTCGAGCCAGGACGCGTAGTCCGCCTGCTGGATGCCCTTGACCACGCGGCTGCCCCAGAAGGGCGGGGTGGGCACCGGGTTGTCGGTGGCCACATCGGAGCGGACCGGCACCGCCGGAGACTCGGGCGTCGCCACCGCCACCGCCGCGCGCTTGGCCACCCGGCGCTGCTTGAGCTCGGGCAGGGACGCGCCGGGCACGCCCCGCTTGACGGCGACCAGCGCGTCCATCAGCCGCAGGCCCTCGAACGCGTCGCGGGCGTAGCGGACCTCGCCCTCGTAGATCTCGTGCAGGTCCTGCTCGACATACGCCCGGGTCAGCGCCGCCCCGCCGAGGATGACGGGGTACTCGGCCGCGAGCTTGCGCTGGTTGAGCTCCTCCAGGTTCTCCTTCATGATCACCGTGGACTTCACCAGCAGCCCGGACATCCCGATCACATCGGCGCGGTGCTCCTGCGCGGCGTCCAGAATGGCCGAGACCGGCTGCTTGATGCCCAGGTTGACCACGTTGTAGCCGTTGTTGGACAGGATGATGTCGACGAGGTTCTTGCCGATGTCGTGGACGTCGCCGCGGACCGTGGCGAGCACGATGGTGCCCTTGCCCGCCTCCTCGCCGTCCTCGGTCTTCTCCATGTGCGGCTCCAGATGGGCCACCGCCGTCTTCATCACCTCGGCGGACTGGAGGACGAACGGCAGCTGCATCTGCCCGGAGCCGAAGAGCTCGCCGACGACCTTCATGCCGTCCAGCAGGGTCTCGTTGACGATGTCCAGGGCGGGCCGCTCCCGCAGCGCCTCGTCCAGGTCGGCCTCCAGGCCGTTGCGCTCGCCGTCGATGATGCGGCGCTTGAGGCGCTCCTCCAGCGGCAGGGCGGCCAGCTCCTCGGCCTTCCCGGCCTTCAGGGACTTGGCGGTGGCGCCCTCGAACAGCGCCATCAGCTTCTGTAGCGGGTCGTAGGCCGGTTCGTCCCCCTGCTGGGCGGAGCGGCGGTCGTAGATGAGGTCGAGGGCGGTGCGCACCTCCTCCTCGGTGAAGCGGGCGATCGGCAGGATCTTGGAGGCGTGCACGATCGCCGAGTCGAGGCCCGCCTTGACACACTCGTCGAGGAAGACGGAGTTGAGCAGGATGCGGGCGGCCGGGTTGAGGCCGAAGGAGATGTTCGACAGGCCCAGCGTGGTCTGCACGTCCGGGTGGCGGCGCTTGAGCTCGCGGATCGCCTCGATGGTGGCGATGCCGTCCTTGCGGGACTCCTCCTGACCGGTGCAGATGGTGAAGGTCAGGGTGTCGATGAGGATGTCCTCCTCATGGATGCCCCAGTTGCCGGTCAGGTCGGCGATCAGCCGTTCGGCGATCTCGACCTTCTTCTCCGGGGTACGGGCCTGGCCCTCCTCGTCGATGGTGAGCGCGATCAGCGCGGCCCCGTGCTCCTGGGCCAAGCGGGTGACCTTGGCGAAGCGCGAGTCGGGGCCGTCGCCGTCCTCGTAGTTGACGGAGTTGATGACCGCGCGGCCGCCCAGCTTCTCCAGGCCGGCGCGGAGGACGTCGACCTCGGTGGAGTCCAGCACGATGGGGAGGGTGGAGGCGGTGGCGAAGCGGCCGGCCAGCTCCTCCATGTCGGCGACGCCGTCCCGGCCGACGTAGTCCACGCACAGGTCCAGCAGGTGGGCGCCCTCGCGGATCTGCTCGCGGGCCATCTCCACACAGTCGTCCCAGCGGCCTTCCAGCATGGCCTCGCGGAACTTCTTCGAGCCGTTGGCGTTGGTCCGCTCGCCGATCGCCAGATACGAGGTGTCCTGGCGGAACGGCACGGTCTGGTAGAGGGAGGCGGCGCCGGGCTCGGGGCGCGGGGCGCGCTCGGTGGGGGTCAGCTCGCGGACCCGCTCCACGACCTGGCGCAGATGCTCGGGCGTGGTGCCACAGCAGCCGCCGACCAGCGACATCCCGTACTCGCGCACGAACGTCTCCTGGGCGTCGGCCAGCTCGCCCGGGGTGAGCGGGTAGTGCGCCCCGTCCTTGCCCAGCACCGGCAGACCGGCGTTCGGCATACAGGACAGCGGGATACGGGAGTGGCGGGCCAGATAGCGCAGGTGCTCGCTCATCTCGGCGGGGCCGGTCGCGCAGTTCAGGCCGATCATGTCGATGCCCAGCGGCTCCAGCGCGGTGAGCGCCGCGCCGATCTCCGAGCCGAGCAGCATCGTGCCGGTGGTCTCCACCGTCACCGAGCAGATCACCGGAAGGTCGGCGCCCGAGGCGTCCAGGGCGCGGCGGGCGCCGAGGACCGCGGCCTTGGTCTGCAGCAGGTCCTGGGTGGTCTCCACCAGCAGCGCGTCGGCGCCGCCGGCGATCAGGCCCTCGGCGTTCGCCTGGTAGGCGTCGCGCAGCACGGTGTACGGGGCGTGGCCCAGCGTCGGCAGCTTGGTGCCGGGGCCCATGGAGCCGAGCACCCAGCGGGGGCGGCCGTCGGCCGCGAACCCGTCGGCGACCTCGCGGGCGACCCGGGCGCCCGCCTCGGACAGCTCGTACACCCGGTCGGAGATCTCGTACTCCCCCAGCGCCGAGTGGTTGGCGCCGAAGGTGTTGGTCTCCACGCAGTCCACGCCGGCCGCGAAGTACTCGGTGTGGACCGAGTGGACGATGTCGGGGCGGGTGATGTTGAGGATCTCGTTGCACCCCTCGAGCTGCTGGAAGTCCTCGAGGGTGGGGTCCTGGGCCTGGAGCATCGTGCCCATCGCACCGTCCGCGACCACCACCCGGGTGGCGAGGGCCTCCCGGAGTGCATGGACCCGGTCGACGGAGTCGGCTGCTGCGGATGTAGGCGAATGCGAGGCCATGGGTGAGCTCCCTGGGGTGCGACGGCTGTCGGCTTTGCGCCCTCCTTCGGCGGAGGGCGCACCAGGCCAGGGTAGCCGCCGGGGAGCTCTCGGCGAGGGGTGTTCCACGTGGCGGGACACCTCGTGTGGGGCGGGATGGGCGCCGTCCGCGGAGGGGCCTTTGATCGTTTACCCTTTTCCCGCTGTACCGCGGGGTCGGCATGGACCGATAGTGTTCAGCATTGTCGAACCGTAGTGTCAGGAGGGGTGTGCGATGGCACGGACCATCCAGTCGCTCGAGCGAGCTGCCGCGATGCTGCGTCTGCTCGCCGGGGGCGAGCGCCGTCTGGGGCTGTCCGACATCGCCTCCTCGCTGGGGCTGGCCAAGGGCACCGCGCACGGCATTCTGCGCACGCTCCAGCAGGAGGGCTTCGTCGAACAGGACGAGGCGTCGGGCCGCTATCAGCTGGGCGCCGAGCTGCTGCGCCTGGGCAACAGCTATCTGGACGTGCACGAGCTGCGCGCCCGCGCCCTGGTGTGGACCGACGACCTGGCGCGCTCCAGCGGGGAGAGCGTGTATCTGGGCGTGCTGCACCAGCAGGGCGTGCTCATCGTCCACCATGTCTTCCGGCCGGACGACAGCCGCCAGGTGCTGGAGGTCGGCGCGATGCAGCCGCTGCACTCCTCGGCCCTGGGCAAGGTGCTGTCCGCGTACGACCCGGTGGCGCACAGCGAGGCGGCCGAGGCCGAGCGCGAGGCGTTCACCCCCCACACGGTGACCTCCATGGCGGGCTGGGAGTCCGTCCTGGACCTGACCCGGGCGCGCGGCTGGGGCTCGGACGTGGAGGAGACGTGGGAGGGCGTGGCCTCGGTCGCCGCCCCGATCCACAACCGGCGGCGGATGCCGGTGGGCGCGGTGGCCGTCACCGGCGCGGTGGAGCGGGTGTGCAAGGAGGGCGAGCTGCGCTCCGATCTGGTCGCCGCGGTGCGGGACTGCGCGCGGGCCGTCTCCCGCGATCTGGGCGCCAGCCGCTTCTGAGAGTTACCGGCTGGTATCTGTCGGTTCGCACCTGCTCATCCCGGTACGAGTTTTCAGTCACACGACCCTTGACCTCAACCTTCACCGTGCAGAAAACTGCCGTTCGTCGGTCGGCATTGTCGAACATCTGACGACAATATTCGCTAGGGTGTGACTCGCCGCAGGCCGACCAGCCCTCACCGAGGGGGCACGGGCCATCGGTTGATCCCCGTGGTACGGCGCTTCCCGGTGTCCATCTGGACGAAGGACAAAGGAGTCGCGGGTGTCCAGCTCCGACATCTTCATCGGCGAGACCATCGGTACCGCCGTACTCATCCTGCTCGGCGGAGGCGTCGTCGCCGGCGTTGTCTTGAAGCGCTCCAAGGCGTTCGGCGCGGGGTGGCTCGCCATCACCTTCGGGTGGGGTTTCGCCGTGCTGACCGGCGCGTATATCTCGGCGCCCCTGTCCGGGGCGCATCTCAATCCCGCCGTGACGCTGGGCCTCGCGATCGAGGGCGGCACGAAGTGGAGCGACGTACCGCTCTACCTGGTCAGCCAGATGCTCGGCGCCATCATCGGGGCCACCTTGGTGTGGGTCGCCTACCTGGGCCACTTCCAGGCCCATCTCACCGACCGCGAGATCGTCGGCGGCCCCGGCGCCCAGGACACGGCCAAGGCCGCCGCCCAGGCGAAGACCGACGCCGGCCCGGTGCTCGGCATCTTCTCCACCGGCCCCGAGATCCGCAACACCGTGCAGAACCTGGCCACCGAGATCATCGCCACGACCGTGCTGGTGCTGGCCATCCTCACCCAGGGCCTGAACGCGGACGGCGAGGGCCTGGGCGTGATCGGCGTGCTGATCACCTCGCTGGTCGTGGTTGGCATCGGCCTCTCGCTCGGCGGGCCGACCGGCTACGCCATCAACCCGGCCCGTGACCTCGGGCCCCGCATCGCCCACGCCCTCCTGCCGATGCCCAACAAGGGCGGCTCGGACTGGGGCTACGCCTGGATTCCCGTCGTCGGCCCCCTCATCGGCGGCGCCATCGCCGGCGGCATCTACGAGATCGCCTTCGCCTAGCCCCACTCCCACCCACCCCCTCTTAACGCGCAGGAGAGCCGCACGCCATGACCGACACCCACTCCACCGGCCCGTTCATCGCAGCGATCGATCAGGGCACCACCTCGAGCCGTTGCATCGTCTTCGACCGCGACGGCCGCATCGTCTCGGTCGACCAGAAGGAGCACGAGCAGATCTTCCCCAAGCCGGGCTGGGTCGAACACAACGCGACCGAGATCTGGGAGAACGTGCAGGAAGTTGTCGCCGGAGCGATCAGCAAGGCCGGTATCACCTCCGCCGATGTGAAGGCGATCGGCATCACCAACCAGCGTGAGACCACCCTGCTGTGGGACAAGAACACCGGCGAGCCGGTGCACAACGCCCTCGTCTGGCAGGACACCCGCACCGACGCCCTGTGCCGGGAGCTCGGCCGCAACGTCGGCCAGGACCGGTTCCGCCGGGAGACCGGCCTGCCGCTCGCCTCGTACTTCGCGGGCCCGAAGATCCGCTGGCTGCTCGACAACGTCGAGGGGCTGCGCGAGCGCGCGGAGGCCGGCGAGATCCTCTTCGGCACCATGGACTCCTGGGTGATCTGGAACCTCACCGGCGGCACCGACGGAGGCGTGCACGTCACCGACGTCACCAACGCCTCCCGCACCCTGCTGATGAACCTCCACTCCCTCGACTGGGACGAGCGCATCCTGTCCTCGATGGAGATCCCGGCGGCCGTGCTGCCCGAGATCCGCTCCTCCGCCGAGGTGTACGGGACCACCGCCGCGGGTGTGCTCGCGGGCGTGCCGGTGGCCTCCGCGCTCGGCGACCAGCAGGCCGCCCTCTTCGGCCAGACCTGTTTCTCCGAGGGCGAGGCCAAGTCGACGTACGGCACCGGAACGTTCCTGCTGATGAACACCGGTGACAAGCCCGTCAACTCGTACAACGGCCTGCTGACCACCGTCGGCTACCGCATCGGCGACCAGAAGCCGGTCTACGCCCTGGAGGGCTCGATCGCCGTCACCGGGTCGCTGGTGCAGTGGATGCGCGACCAGATGGGGCTGATCAACAGCGCGGCCGAGATCGAGACCCTGGCCAGCTCGGTCGAGGACAACGGCGGCGCCTACTTCGTGCCCGCCTTCTCCGGTCTGTTCGCCCCCTACTGGCGGGACGACGCGCGTGGCGTCATCGCGGGTCTGACCCGCTATGTCACCAAGGCGCACATCGCGCGCGCCGTGCTCGAGGCCACCGCCTGGCAGACCCGCGAGATCGTCGACGCGATGACCAAGGACTCCGGCGTCGAGCTCACCGCGCTCAAGGTCGACGGCGGCATGACCTCCAACAACCTGCTGATGCAGACCCTCTCCGACGCCCTGGACGCGCCCGTGGTGCGGCCGATGGTCGCCGAGACCACCTGCCTCGGCGCCGCCTACGCCGCCGGGCTCGCCGTCGGCTTCTGGCCGGACACCGAAGCGCTGCGCGCCAACTGGCGCCGCGCCGCCGAGTGGACCCCCCGTATGGACGCGGATGTCCGCGACCGCGAGTACAAGAACTGGCTCAAGGCCGTGCAGCGGACCATGGGCTGGATCGAAGACGAGGAGTAAGAAATGACCACCCTGCAGAGCGTCCCGGCCCTCGGGACGCACCCGGCTGCCGGTTCGCTGCCGAGCCGCGCCGAAACCCGGGAACAGCTGTCCAAGGCAACGCACGACCTCCTGGTGATCGGCGGCGGCATTCTGGGCATCACCACTGCCTGGCACGCGGCGCAGTCGGGACTGCGGGTGGCCATGGTGGACGCCGGCGACTTCGCCGGCGCCACCTCCTCGGCCTCCTCCAAACTGCTCCACGGCGGTCTGCGCTATCTGCAGACCGGCGCGGTCAAGCTGGTCGCCGAGAACCACTTCGAGCGACGCGCGGTCTCCCGCAGCGTCGCCCCCCACCTGGCGAATCCGCTCACCTTCTACCTGCCGGTCTACAAGGGCGGGCCGCACGGCGCGGCCAAGCTCGGCGCGGGCGTGTTCGCGTACTCGGCCCTCTCCGCCTTCCGGGACGGCGTCGGCCATGTCATCAGCCCCGACAAGGCCGCGCGGGACGTCCCCGAGCTGCGCACCGAGGGCCTCAAGGCGGTCGCGGTCTACGGCGACGGCCAGATGAACGACAGTCGCATGGCTCTGATGACGGTGCGGGCGGCGGTCGAGGCGGGCGCGACCGTGCTCAACCACGCCGAGGTGGTGGGGCTGCGGAAGACCGACGGCCGGGTCACCGGCGCGGAGCTCAAGGACCGCCTGGACGGGACCGAGTTCGGGGTGAGCGCCCGCCTGGTGCTGAACGCCACCGGCCCGTGGGTGGACCACCTGCGCAGGATGGAGGACCCGAACGCGACCCCGTCCATCCGGCTCTCCAAGGGCGCGCACCTGGTCCTCAAGCGCACCGCACCGTGGCGGGCGGCGCTGGCGACCCCGATCGACAAGTACCGCATCACCTTCGCCCTCCCCTGGGAGGACATGCTGCTGCTCGGCACCACCGACGAGGAGTACGAGGGCGACCCGGCCGACGTCCGGGTGAACGAGAAGGACATCGCCCAGATCCTCGACGAGGCCGCCTTCTCCATCCGGGACCAGCAGCTCTCCCGCGACCTGATCACCTACTCCTTCGCCGGGCTGCGGGTGCTGCCCGGCGGCCCCGGGGACACCGCCAAGGCCAAGCGGGAGACGGTCGTCACCGAGGGCCGCGGTGGCATGCTCTCCATCGCGGGCGGCAAGTGGACCACCTTCCGCCACATCGGCCGCACCGTCATGAACAAGCTCGCGCAGCTGCCGGGCCACCCGCTCGCGGACGACATGGAACCCATATCCCAGCTGCCCAAGCACGTCCCGCTGCCGGGCCTGGCCAACCCGCACGCCGTCGCGCACCGGCTGCTGGTGGACGGCGGCACCCCCGGTCCGCGGATGGCCGCGGACACCGCGCGCCACCTGGCCACGCACTACGGTTCGCTCGCCTTCGACATCGCGCGGCTGGCCAACGAGGACCCGGCGCTCAGCGAGCGGATCCACCCGGACGCCCCGGAGATCTGGGCCCAGGTCGTCTACGCCCGCGACCACGAGTGGGCGCAGACGGCGGACGATGTGCTGCGCCGCCGCACCACGTTGACGATCCGTGGACTGGACACTGAGGAGGTGCGCGCCCAGGTCCAGGAGGTGCTGGACAGCCGCGCGGCCTGACATTCCCGAACGAGGGGGAGGCTCCGCTGCGGAGCCTCCCCCTCGGCGTACGGCGGTCCGTCTCAGGTGGCGAACCGGATCTTCTCAGAGCGGTGTCGCCCCTGGTACGTTCCGTGGGTGCCTTCCGACGCGCCGTACCGCCCGATGACCGCCAGGGACATCTCCCTGCGCGGCGCGGTCCGCGCCCGCTTCTCCGCCCGCCGGCACATCGATCTGCACCGCGTCTCCAGCGCGATCTGTCAGGCCTGACGGCTCCTCACCGCCGCACGGCCTTTCCCTTCGTTTCGCGATTCCCTTCGCGTTTTGCTTCGCGATTCCCTTCGCGGTTCTTTTCGCTTCGCTTCCTGGAGACGTATCCCCATGTCCGGCTCACGCCGTCGCTTTGCCCTGTTCGCTGCCATCACGGCGCTCTCGCTCGCCGCCACCGCCTGCTCCTCCTCGGCCGGCGCCGACGGCTCCGGGGGTTCGGCTCCGCGCTCCGGCGGCCATCTGACCTTCGCCCTCTCCTCGGACCCGACCTGCGTCGACCCGCAGCAAGTGGGGAACAACGACGCCATCTACCCGGCCCGGCAGTTGGTCGACTCGCTCACCGACCAGGACCCGAAGACCGGGAAGATCGTGCCCTGGCTGGCGAAGTCGTGGGAGATCAGCAAGGACGCCACCACCTTCACCTTCCATCTGCGCGACGGCGCCACCTTCAGCGACGGCACCCCGGTCGACGCCCAGTCGGTCAAGGACAACTTCGACGGCATCGTGCGGCTCGGCGCCAAGGCGGTCCTCGGCACCAGCTATCTGGCGGGCTACAAGGGCACCACCGTCGTCGACAAGCACACCGCCAAGGTCGAGTTCAAGGCCCCCAACGCCCAGTTCCTTCAGGCCACTTCCACCTTCACCCTCGGCCTGCTCGCCAAGTCGACGGTGAAGCTGCCCGCGACCGAGCGCTGCACGGACAACCTGATCGGCTCCGGGCCGTTCGAACTCGTCGACTACACCCCCAACAAGTCCGTCGAGGAGCGCAGACGCGCGGGCTACCGCTGGGGCTCCTCGCTGTGGCACAAGAAGGGCCCGGCCTATCTCCAGCGACTCTCCTTCAAGGTGGTCCCCGAGTCCGGGGTGCGCACCGGCAGCCTCCAGTCGGACCAGGTCGACGCCATCGGCGGGGTCGCCCCGCAGGACGAGGACGGGCTGAAGAGCACCGGCTTCACCCTGCTCAGCCGCGCCAACCCCGGCCTGCCGTTCGCCCTCACCGTCAACGCGGGCCGCCCCGTCACCAAGGAGCTCGCGGTCCGCCGGGCGATCCAGCTCGGCGTCAACCGCAAGGAGGTCACCGACACCGTCCTCAGCAGCCGCTACAAGCCCGCGACCAGCGCCCTGGCCGGCACCACCACCGCGTACCAGGACCTGGGCGGGCGGCTGCGGTACGACCCCGCCAAGGCCGGGAAGCTGCTGGACGGGGCCGGCTGGCGGCCCGGGCCCGACGGCATCCGGGTCAAGGACGGCCGGAAGCTCTCCCTCAAGGTGGTCTGGGCCACCAACTTCGGGCCCAACCAGACCGCGCTCGAGCTGCTCCAGCAGCAGCTGAAGAAGATCGGCGTACAGCTCACCCTGAAGTCCGTGTCCATCGGGGACTACGTCGCCGTGCGGCAGAAGGGCGACTACGACTACTCCTGGGGCAACACCACCCGCGTGGACCCGGACATCCTGCGCACCGCCTTCTCGAGCAAGCTGCTCAACCTCTCCCACCTCGACGACCCCGCCCTCGACGCGGAGCTGGACAAGGAGTCGGCGGCCGCCGATCCCGCGAAGCGCGCCGAGCACGTCGCCCGCGCGCAGGAGATCGTGCTGGACAAGGCCTACCAGGTCCCGGTGTTCGAGCTGACGACCGTGCTCGGCCTGTCCCCCAAGGTCCACGGCCTGGACTTCGAGGCCTCCTCCCGGCTGCAGTTCCACGACACCTGGCTCTCCTGAGCAGAGCGAACAAGGGGATCACGATGACGCGCTATCTCGCGTATCGGCTGCTGCAAGCGGTGTTCGTGCTGTGGGCTGCCTTCACCACCTCCTTCGTGGTGCTGTACCTGCTGCCCGGCGACCCGGTCTCGATCATGGCCGCGGGCGGCGCCGACACCAATGACATCAGCCCGGAACAGCTCGCCGAGGTCAAGCGGGCGTACGGCTTCGACAAGCCGCTGATCGAGCAGTACGGCACCCGGCTGTGGGACGCGCTGCACGGCGACTTCGGGATCTCCGTGCAGAGCGGCGACCCGGTCGGCCATCTGATCGCAGGACAGCTGCCGGCCACCCTTCAGCTCACCGGGGCGGGGCTGCTGCTGGCCACCGTGCTGGGGGCGGGGGTGGCGCTGGCCGCCACGTACACCCGCCGCCACTGGCTCCGCCAGGCCCTGCTGTCGCTGCCCGCGCTCGCCGTGTCCGCTCCGCCGTTCTGGGTCGGTCTGGTGCTGGTGCAGGTGGTGTCGTTCCGGTGGGGGCTGCTGCCGGCCATCGGCAACGAGGGGTTCGACAGCCTCGTACTGCCCGCGATCACCCTGGCCCTGCCCACCGGGGCGGTCCTCGCGCAGGTCTTCGCCAAGAGCCTGCGGCGCACCCTCGCCGAGCCGTATGTGGAGACGGCGCTGGCCAAGGGCGCGAGCAGAGCGCGGGTCCACTTCGGACACGCCGCACGCAACGCCGCGCTGCCGCCGCTGACCGTGGCGGGGGTGCTGGTCGGCAACATGCTGGCGGGGTCGGTGATCGTGGAGACCGTCTTCTCGCGCACCGGCATCGGGCGGATCACCGCCTCGGCCGTCACCACGCAGGACATTCCGGTGGTGCAGGGTCTGGTGGTCTTCGGCGCGGTGGCCTTCGTCCTCGCCAACCTGGTGGTGGACCTCGTCTATCCGCTGCTCGACCCGCGCATCACCACCGCCCGGACGGCATCGGCGGTGGCCCGATGAGCGGCACGGCGGGCCTGCTGAACGGCGCCGATCCGGCAGTCCGTACCAGCTCCCCCGGCCGGGCCCGGGCCCGGTTCTGGCTGCGCCGCCCCGGTCTGGTGCTGTCGGTGGCGGTGCTCGCGTCCGTACTCCTGGCGGCCTTCTTCCCCGGCCTGTTCACCGGGCAGGACCCGCTGTCCGGCGTCCCCGCCGACAAGCTCCAGCCACCCAGCTGGGACCATCCGTTCGGCACCGACCAGCTGGGGCGGGACCTGTTCGCGCGCGTGGTGCACGGCTCGGCGCTCTCGCTCAAGGCGACCGCGCTCGCCGTGGCGGTCGGGCTGGTCGTCGGCTCGGGCCTGGGGCTGCTGGCCGGGTATGCGGGCGGGCTGGTCGACGACGCGCTGATGCGGGTCGCCGATGTCCTCCTCGCCATCCCCAACCTGCTGCTCTCCCTGGCCCTGGTCACCGCGCTCGGCTTCGGCACGGTGAAGGTGGCGATCGCGGTGGGGATCACCAGCGTGGCGAGCTTCGCCCGCATCATGCGGTCGGAAGTGCTGCGGGTGCGCGAGGCCACGTACGTCGAGGCGGCGCGGTCGGCGGGGGCGCGCCGGGGTTCGGTGCTCTTCCGGCACGTGCTGCCGAACGCCTCGGGGCCCGTGCTGGTCTTCGCGGCCGTCGAGTTCGGCACCGTCGTGCTCGCCGTCTCCGCGCTCAGCTTCCTCGGCTACGGCGCCGAGCCGCCCACCCCCGAGTGGGGCTCCCTGGTCTCCGGCGGCCGCAACTACCTCGCCACGGCCTGGTGGCTCACCACCCTGCCTGGCTTCACCATCGCGGCCACCGTGCTGGCCGCGGGCAGAATCTCCCGCGCGCTCGACGGGGAGAGCGAGGAGACACGATGACGGCAGACACTCCGCCCGCACCCCTGCTGTCGGTCCGCGGCCTGCGGGTCTCCTACCGCACCCGTACGGGGACGCTGGCCGCGGTGCGCGGCGTGGACCTGGACGTGGCGCCCGGCGAGGTCGTCGCGGTCGTCGGCGAGTCCGGCTCCGGCAAGTCCACCACCGCGCACGCGCTCATCGGTCTGCTGCCCGCGGGCGGCCGGCTGGAAGGCGGCGAGATCCGCTTCGACGGCACCGACCTGGCCACGGCCGGCGACGCCGTGCTGCGCGCCCGGCGCGGCCGCGACATCGGGCTGATCCCGCAGGACCCGATGGTCTCGCTCAACCCGGTGCAGCGGATCGGCCGGCAGGTCGCCGAGGTGCTGGAGATCCATGGCCTGGCGGACCGGGCCGCGGCGCGCGCCGAGGCGGTGCGGATCCTGGAGCAGGCCGGGCTGCCGGACGCCGCCGTACGGGCCCGGCAGTACCCGCACGAGCTGTCCGGCGGGATGCGGCAGCGGGTGCTGATCGCGATCGCGGTGGCCGCCCGCCCCCGGCTCGTGATCGCCGACGAGCCGACCAGCGCGCTGGACGTCACCGTGCAGCGGCGGATCCTGGACCACATCGAGACGCTCACCCGCGAGTCGGGCACGGCGATGCTGCTGATCACCCACGACCTGGGCGTGGCGGCGGACCGCGCGCGGCGGATCGTGGTGATGTCGCGCGGCGAGGTCGTCGAGACCGGCCCGGTGCGGGAGGTCCTGGATTCCCCGCGCCACCCGTACACGCGCGGCCTGCTGGCAAGCGCGCCGAGCCTGACGAGCGCCCGCCACGCGGCTCCGGGCCGGCTGTTCGGTGGCCGCCGCGCGGGCGCCCCGGGCCCGGCGGGCGCCTTTTCGGGCGGGAGCGTGGGCCGGCAGGGCCCGCCGAGCGACCACACGGACAGGCACGACCCGGACAGCGCGCCGAACACCGCCCGCACACCCGGCCCCGCGGGCGACTCCGGTCCCGCGGGCCGCCACGGTCCGGCCGGGCTGTTCCGTGGCCGCCGGGCGGCTCTGCTGTCCGGCGGCGGCCGCCGCTGGGCGCGGGGGTGGCCGGGCCCGGGGCCGGGTGGTGAAGGGCAGGGAGCGAAGGTCGGCGCGGCGGCGGGGGGCGACCTCGTCGTGGTCGAGAACCTGGTCAAGGAGTTCCCGCTGCCGCGCGGCAGCGGCGGCGCGAGGACGCTGCTCGCCGTCGACGACGTCAGCTTCCGGATCGGCCGCGGCGAGACGTTCGCGCTGGTCGGGGAGTCCGGGTCGGGCAAGTCCACCACCGCGCGCATGGTGGTGCGGCTGGCCGACCCGACGGCCGGGCGGGTGTCCTTCGACGGGCAGGACATCACCTCCCTGTCCGGTGGCGCGCTGCGGCGGCTGCGGCAGCGGATGCAGATCGTGTACCAGAGCCCGTACGCCTCGCTCGATCCGCGCTTCTCCGTCGCCGAGATCATCACCGAACCGCTGCGCGCCTTCGGGGTCGGCGGCCGCAGGGAGCGGCCCGCCCGCGCGGCCGAGCTGCTGGAGCGGGTGGCGCTGCCCGGCTCCGCGCTGCGCCGCAAGCCTGCCGAGCTGTCGGGCGGCCAGCGGCAGCGGGTGGCCATCGCGCGGGCGCTGGCACTGGGTCCCGACCTGGTGGTGTGCGACGAGCCGGTCTCCGCGCTGGATGTGTCGGTGCAGGCGCAGATCCTGGATCTGCTCGCGGAGTTCCAGCGCGACCTGGGGCTGAGCTATCTGTTCATCTCCCACGACCTGGCCGTGGTACGGCAGGTCGCCGACCGGGTCGCGGTGATGCGCGGCGGCCGGGTCCTGGAGACCGGCCCGACGGAGGACGTCTTCGGCTCGCCCTCCCACCCGTACACCGAGGAACTGCTCGCCGCGATCCCGGGCTCCCGGCACGCGGTCGCCGCAGCGGGAAGGACATCATGAGGTTCTCCGTACTGTCCCTGATCGGCCACGCCCCGCATCCCCTCACCGGTGAACTCCCCTCTCCCGCCGAGCGGTTCGAGGAGGTCGTCGAGACCGGCGTGGCCGCCGAGCGGCTGGGCTTCGACGCGTACGCGGTCGGCGAGCGGCACGCGGGGCCGTTCCTGTCGTCGAGCCCGACGGTGGTGCTGGGCGCGCTGGCGGCTCGTACGTCCCGGATCAGGCTGCTCACCGGCGTGACCGTGGTCGCCGTCCTGGACCCGGTGCGGGTCGCCGAGGACTACGCGACGCTGGACCAGCTCTCACGCGGCCGGCTCGAGCTGGTGGTGGGCAAGGGGGCGGAAGCCGGGCACTTCGACCTGTTCGGGCTCGACGAGGCGCGGCAGTGGGATCTGCAGGCCGAGAAGTACGAGCTGCTGCGGCGGCTGTGGCGGGAGGAGAAGGTCACCTGGGAGGGCGAGTTCCGGCCGCCCCTGAAGGACGTGACGACCGTGCCCCGCCCGTACGACGGGCCGCCGCGGGTCTGGCACGGCTCGGCGACCAGCCTCAACTCTCCGGAGCTCGCCGCCAAGCACGGCGACCCGCTGTTCACCGCCAACGCCATCCAGCCGCGCGAGGCGTACGCGAAGCTGATCCGCCACTACCGGGAGCGGTTCGAGGCGTACGGGCACGACCCGCGGCAGGCGCATGTCGCCGCGGGCTCCGGCGGGCTGCTGATCGCGGACACCGTCGAGCAGACGATCGCGCGCTACAAGGACCTGTACGAGGAGCGAGTGCGGCAGTCCTTCAAGCCCCATCTGGCCGACAAGCCCGGCTACAACACCCCGTTCCGCACCATCGAGGACGCGATCGAGAACGGGCCGCAGCTGATCGGCAGCCCGCAGTCGATCATCGACAAGATCCTCGGGTATCACGAGGTGTACCGGCACGACCTGCAGTCGGTCACGGTGGACGGCCTGGGCCTCGGCCCGGTCGAACAGCGGGAGACGCTCCAGCGGTTCGCCGAGGAGATCGCCCCGGTGGTCCGCCGCGAGGCGCCCTCTACGCTGTGGAGCTGACCTCCTCGACCAGCGCCCGGACGCCGACGGCGTCCGGGACGCGGTCGCGGCCCAGGATGAGCTCGCGGCCGAGCAGCAGGGCGCGGCGGGAGGCGGGGCCGGGGTCGGGCAGCGTGGTCAGGTCGGTGAGGTGGGCGAAGCCGATGACGCGGCGGATGATCTCCGTGCCGGCGAAGCCCAGGCTCTCGGACCACACCTGGGCGAGGAAGCGGTCCAGGTAGGCGTCGTCGAAGAAGGTGTCGACCCGGGTCGGCCACAGCCTGCGCAGCTCCGCCTCGAAGGCGTCCCAGCTCAGGGCGAGCTGGTGGGCGTGGTCGCCCGGGGTGCCGAGCGCGTCGGCCCGCAGCTCGGAGACGAGGGTATTGCCCCAGTACAGGCCGAGGTCGAAGCCGACCGGTCCGACGAAGGAGAACTCGGGGTCGAAGACCCGGACCACGTCGGCGCCCCGGCGGGTGCCCACCATGACGCTGCCGGTGTGCAGATCGCCGTGCAGCAGGGCCTGGGCGCTGGTCATGAAGATGTGCCGCAGGGCCGCGACCTCGGTGCGCAGCGCGGTGTCGGCGCGGAAGGCGGCGGCGAGGTCGTCCAGGCTGTCGTGCCAGTGGTTGTGTTCGTGCTCGAGGTAGGGCTCGCTGAGCACCACATCCTCGGTGATCTTGCACAGCTCGGGGCTGACCGAGGTGGCGATGAGCTCCTTGCGGGCGGCGGAGGCCATGCCGAAGTCGCTGGTGGCGAAGGACAGCGCGGCGACGAAGGCGCCGATGTGGCGGGAGACCGCGCCGTAGCTCCCGCCCTCGTTGAGGTGGGTCCGCAGCACCCGCAGGTCGGACATGTCCTCCATGGTGAGGGCGTAGTTGTCGGTGTCGTAGCCGTGGATGGCCGGGATGGTGTCCGGGGCGACGGCGGCGACCTGGCGGTAGGCGCGGGCCTCGGCGTCGGCGCGGGCGGGGCTCATGGGCCAGGAGGGGCCGGCGACGCGGACCCATGGCAGGGCCTGTTTGACGGCGAGGCTGCGGCCGCCGCCGGGGGCGCGGGCGATGAAGACCCGGTTCATGTTGCCGTCGGAGACCTCGTGGACCTCGATGGCGTCGCCGTTCCAGTGGCCCTGGCCCCGCAGGTAGTCGGGGATGTCCTCGGGCTCCAGGACGCGGTAGGCGGGCGGGGCGTCGGTGTGCGGCGGGTGTGTCATCGGCGGTTTCCTCGGGACAGGGTGAAGCTGAAGACCAGGGCGAGGATCAGGACGGCGCCCTCGACCACGTCCTGGGTGTAGTACGGCAGGCCCTTGATGGTCAGGCCGGTGGTGATGACGCCGATGAGGACGGCGCCGAGCGCGGTCCCCCAGACATTGGGCTTGCCGCGGCCGAGCACGGAGGTGCCGACGAGCGCCACGGCGACCGCCTCCAGCAGTTGGGAGGTGCCGGCGGAGACATCGCCCTGGCCGATCCGGGAGGCCAGGATCAGGCCGCCGACGGAGGCGAGGACGCCGGACAGGACGTAGGCGAGCGCGCGGTAGGCGCCGACGCGGACGCCGGCGAGCCGGGTGGCCTCGGGGTTCGACCCGATCGCGTACAGCACTCGGCCCCAGCGGGTGCGGGAGAGGAAGATCCAGGCGGCGAGGGTGAGTCCGGCGAAGATGACCACCGAGATCGGCACCCCGGCGACGGTGCCCCGGTCGATGGACAGGAACCCTTGCGTGAACTTGCCGGGTGCGGTGGTGCCGTCGTCCAGCGTCATGCCGGGCGAGATGGACTGGCCGTCGACGAGGATCAGTTTCAGGCCCTGGACGACGAACAGGGTGCCGAGGGTGGCCAGCATGTCGGGGACCTTGAGGACCACGATGAGCAGGGCGTTGACGAGTCCGACCAGCGCGCCCGCCGCGATCACCGCGAGCACGGCGACCGTGCCGACCTGGTTGTAGACCACCATCGTCTTGGCGGCGACGGTCACGCCGAGCCCGGCCACGGCCCCCACCGACATGTCCATTCCGCCGACCGCCATGGTGAGGGTGACGCCGAGGCCGAGGATCGCGGCGACAGAGACATAGCGGAGGGTGTCCAGGAGCGTCGCCGAGTCACGGAAGGTGGGCTCGGTGAGCGAGAAGAACGCGAAGAGGGCGACGGTGACGAAGATGAAGCCGTAGGTGACGACGGCGCCCTGGACGCGCTGACCGGCGCCCGCCGCGGCCGTCTTCCCGGCCGTCACCGGCGGGGCGGTGGAAGGGGTGAGGGTCATCGCAGGGCCTGCTTCTTCCTTCGTCTTCTCATGCTGCTTCCGGTGTGGTTTTGCGCGGTGTCACACGGCTGCCGAGATGGCCCGGATGACTTGGTCGCGCTCGGCGTCGGCGCCGTACGCGTCGAGGCGGATCTCGCCGTCGGCGAGGACGACGACGCGGTCGGCGACTTCAAGGACCTCGTCGACGTCGGCGCTGAGCACGACGACGGCCGAGCCGTCGGCGGCCAGCGCGCGGGCACGGCGGCCGATGTCACGGCGGGCGCCGATGTCCACGCCTCGGAACGGCTCGTCCAGCAGGAGGACGCGGGGGCGCTCGGCGAGCCAGCGGCCGACCACGACCTTCTGCTGGTTGCCGCCGGAGAGCTCCTCGACCGGGCTGGTCTCGTCGCGGGTGACGACGCCGAGTTCGCCGATGGTGCGGCGGCCCAGCTCGGCCTCCTGGCCACGCCGTACCAGACCGGCGAGGGAGAGGTTGGACAGGAACGGCAGCGAGATGTTGCGCGCCACCGACCAGCCGGGGATCAGCGCGTCCGCGTGCCGGTCCTCAGGCACCAGGTGCACGCCGCTGCGGATGGCGTCGGCGGGACGGCGCGGCCGGTACGGCTCGCCGTCCAGTTCCAGCTCCCCCGCGCGGAACGGCTCGGCGCCGAACACCCCGCGGGCCAGCTCGGTCTTGCCCGCGCCGAGCAGCCCCACCATGCCGGTGACCTCGCCCTCGCGCAGGTCCAGGTCCTGGGGCAGCCGGCCGGGCAGCAGCGGCACGCCGCGCAGCGAGAGGGCTACGGCCCCGCCGCGCCCGCCGTCGGCCGGCCGGGCGGTGGCCGCGGCCTGCGGCTGGGCGAGCATGGCGCGCAGCGCGCGGTCCCAGTCGAAGGGCCGCGCGAGGTCTTCGGTGAGACGGCCGTCTCGCAGGACGACCAGTCGGTCGGCGAGCGAGTCGATCTCGCCGAGCCGGTGGGAGACGTAGAGCACCGCGATCCCGTCGGCCCGCATCCGCTCCACGATCGCGAACAGCCGCGTCGCCTCGGCCGCGGACAGGGCCGAGGTCGGCTCGTCGAGGATGAGCAGCCGGGGGCGGGTGGACAGGGCGCGGGCGAGGATCAGCAGTTGCTGGTCGGAGATGCCGAGCTCGGCGACGTCTCGGCGCAGCAGGTCGGTGGACCAGCCGAGGTCGAGGGTGTCCTGGATCTCGCGGGCGCGGGCGAGGAGCTGACGGGGCTTGAGGAACGGGTTGCCGCCGCGCTGGGCCAGTTCCTCGAAGACCAGGTTCTCGGCGACGGACAGGCCGGGCACCACGCCCTCGCCGATCCGCTGGTGCACGGTCCGGATGCCGAGCGCGTGGGCGGCGGCGGGCGAGGGCAGCGCGGCGGGTTCCCCGCCGACCAGGACCTGGCCGCTGTGTCCGGCGTGCACCCCGGAGAGGATCTTGATCAGGGTGGACTTGCCCGCCCCGTTGGCCCCCAGCAGCGCGACCACGCTGCCAGGGGCGATGCCCAGGGACACCGAGGTGAGCACCGGCTTGCCACCGAAGGCCATGCCGACCTCGCGCAGCGAGACCGCGGGCACGTCCGCGGCGCCGGCCCCGGATTCAGCCGTCGGCTCAGTGGGCGACATTGGGGATCCAGTCCGCCGTGCTGACCTTGCTGAGGTTGAGGGCGGGGAGCGCGGAGCGCAGCTGGTTCAGATTCTGGATCTTCTTGCTCACCAGGAAGTCACGGGTGATCGCGACGGCCGGGAATTCGACCGACTCCGTCTTCAACTGGCCCGCGAGCTCAAGGGCGGTGGTCCGGACGACGGCGGCGCCGACGGCGGAGGGGTCGGTGCCCGCGGTGGCGACCCAGGGGCTGTTCTTCTCGGTGATGACCTGGATGTCGGCGTTGGACACATCGGCGCCGAAGACCTTGACCTTGCCCGCCAGCTTCTTGTTCTGGACGGCCAGGACGGTGCCCTTGGCCAGCTCGTCGTACGGGGCGAAGATGCCCGCGACGCCGGAGTGCTGGGTGAGGGCGGCGCTGACCAGCGGGACGTTGTCGGTGGCGGTGGAGTCGGTGACCTTGCCGACCTTGAAGGCCTGCTTCCAGCCGTTCTCGGTGACCCGCTTCTTCCAGACGGTGTCGCGCTTGTCGAGCGCGGCGTATCCGGCGACGTTGACGTAGCCGACCTCGGCCTTCTTGCCGAGCTCCTTGGCCATCACGTCAAGGACGGCGTTCGCCATGCTGGCATCGTCCTGCTTGGTGGACACGACCGCGGGGTTCTTGGTCTCGACGTCGTAGACGACGACCTTGATGCCCTTCTTGACCGCCTTGTCGATCTCCGGCTGGATGGTCGCGGGGAAGCCGTGGTCGACGATGATCGCCTTGGCCCCGGAATTGATCGCGGCCGACAGGTCGGTGGCCTGCTTGGCGTTGTCCGCCTGGGCGTCGTACACGGTGAGGTCGATGCCGAGCGCCTTGGCCTGCGCCTTGGCGCCGTTGCCCCACTGCTCGAAGTAGTCGCCCGCGCCGCTCTGTCGGACCAGGGCGACCTTGACCTCCCCCTGGTCGAAGGGCGCCGGCTTCTTGCCGGTCGCCGCCTTCGCCGAAGCCGGGGTGTCCCCGGAGGACTTGGCGTCCGAGGCGGAGGAGGACTGGGAGCAGCCGGTGGCGACCAGGGCGGTGAGCGAGACGAGGGAGGCCGCGGCGAGGGGCAGTCTGGAGCGGGACATGGGGATCTCCGGGTGATGCGGCAGCGCGGGGGCGCGCCGGGGGTGACACGAAGGGGACGGGAAGGACTACGGCGGCAAGGGTCAGCTACAGCTGGCCGTAGTCGTCCGAAGGAGATCCACGTACAGCCGCCGAACGAGCAGCAGCGTCTTCATGACCACATCATGAGAACGGTTTCAGCCACTCGTCAAAGGTCAGAGCGTCGCTTCTCACCCCCTGAGACGCGTTCTTCCTCACACCTCCCGATACGTCAGCTCCGGGTTACTATCCGGCTCCTGCCCCCTTCCGGATGTCGCCTCCGCATCTCGTCTCCCTCTTGGAGTCCTCGATGACCCTTCTCACCACCTGGCCGGAGTCCGGCCCCGCCAGCGTCGTACGCCGCACCGACGACCCCGCCGAGATCGCCGCGGCGCTCGCCCCGCTCGGCGTGCGGTACGAGCGGTGGCCCGTCCGCGAGGACGTACCGAAGGACGCCGGCAGCGACGCCGTCTTCGCCGCCTACCGCGCCGAGATCGACAGGCTGGTCGAGGAGGAGTCCTTCGCCACCGTCGACGTGGTCGCCCTGCATCCGAGCGACGATCCCGAGTGGCCCGAGAAGGCCAAGGCGGCGCGCGAGAAGTTCCTCAGCGAACACACCCACGACGATGACGACGAGGTCCGCTTCTTCGTCGCCGGCGCGGGCGTCTTCTATCTGCACATGGGCGGCGAGGTGCACGCCGTCCTGTGCGAGGCGGGCGACCTCCTCGGCGTGCCGCGGGGCACCACGCACTGGTTCGACATGGGCGCCGCCCCGTCCTTCACCGCCATCCGCTTCTTCCACGAGGAGGACGGCTGGATCGGCAACTTCACCGGCAGCGAGATCGCCCTGCGCTTCCCCGACTTCGACGCGCTGCGGGCCGGGCGGACCGCCGCGTGAGCGCTGCCGCCTCCTTCGCCGACCTCGACTCGGTGGTGCTCGACATCGAGGGCACCACGAGCGCCACCGGGTTCGTCGTCGATGTGCTCTACCCGTACTCGCGCGAGCGGTTCGGGGCGCTGCTGGCCGAGCGCGGCGCGGAGCCGGCGGTGCGCCGGGCGGCGGACCAGGTCCGCGAGGCGGCCGGCGAGCCGGCGGCCGACGCCGCCCGGATCGAGCGGATTCTGGGGGCCTGGCTGGACGAGGACCGCAAGGCGACCCCGTTGAAGACCCTTCAGGGCATCATCTGGTCGGAGGGGTTCGCGCGCGGCGAGCTGGTCTCGCACTTCTACCCCGACACCATCCCGGCGCTGCGCCGCTGGCACGCGGCGGGGCTGCGGCTGCACGTCTACTCCTCCGGGTCGGTGGCCGCACAGCGCGCGTGGTTCGGCCACACGCCCGAGGGGGATCTGCTCCCCCTCCTCGACGGGTTCTACGACACGGAGAACGCGGGCCCCAAGCAGTCCCCGGAGTCCTATGCCGCGATCACCGCGGCCATCGGCACCGACCCGGCCCGCACCCTGTTCCTCTCCGACCGCCCCGGCGAGCTGGACGCGGCCCGCGCGGCGGGCTGGCGCACCGTCGGCGTACGGCGCCCGGGCGAGCCGTACTTCCAGCAGGGCGTCGGCGACCATCCCGAGGCCGCGGGCCTCGACGAGATCACCCTCACAAGGAGCACCCCGTGACCGAGACCGCGGACCCGCAGAACCTGGCGGCCTTGGAGCGGGCCGGAGGCGTACTGGCCGCCGAGGCGGCGCGCTTCGCGTCGTTCGGCTGGATGCGCGGCACGTCCGGCAATCTGTCGGTGGTGCTCTCGCGTGATCCGCTGCGCCTGGCGGTCACCGCGAGCGGCCGGGACAAGGGCGAGCTCACCCCCTCCGACGTGGTGCTGGTGGACGCGGCGGGGGCGGCTGTGCCGCTCCCGGACGGCCGCGCGCCGGGCAGGCCTTCGGCCGAGGCCGCGCTGCACGCCCGCGTCGCCCGGCTGACGGGCGCGGGCGCGGTGGTCCATGTGCACACCGTCGCCTCGGTGGCCCTCGGCCGCCGCCACCCCGGCGGGCTGGTCTTCAAGGACCTGGAGATGCTCAAGGGCGTGGGCCAACCGGCGGAGGACGTGGAGGTCACCCTGCCGGTGATCGCCAACAGCCAGGACATGGGGGTGCTCGGCGACCGCCTGGAGCAGGCCCGCGACCCCCGGATGCCGGCGGTGGTGGTCGCGGGGCACGGGCTGTACGTCTGGGGGGCGGATCCGCGGCAGGCGCGCCACCACACGGAGGTCGTGGAGTGGCTGCTGGAGCTGGAGCTGGCGGGCGGCCGGTAGGCCGCATGCCCGAGGCCCTGGCCCGCCCGGGGGCCGGGGCCGCCTCGCGGACCGCCAACTGACCCGCCAGTAAAAAATCAACGAATCGCTCTTGCGTTCTTCGATGGCGCGCGCATCAATAACAGCGCCCCTCCTGACGGTCAGTCAGGGTTGGTAACGGTCCGCGCGAGGCCCGAGCCGCAGCCCCGCGTGATCTCACCCCCCGCACCGCGCACACGTACGCAGCGACGCGCCCTCGGGCGCGCCGGGATCCCGCCGCGCCTCGTGTGCGCCGCTCCAGGCAATGACGCAACCAGCGGCTAGGCAGGCACTTCCCCCACACCGGAAGGCAGTCCCATGAGACGCATGAAACTCGGGATCGGCACGGCACTGGGAGCAGCGGGAATGGCCATGGGCGCGCTCGCGCTGGCGCCGACGGCCACCGCGGTCACCCCGACCACCGCGACCCTGACGGCCGACTGCGGAACCTACGGCTCCGGCCTGGCCACGCTCACGGCCACGCAGAGCGGGACCTCCGCGACCATCACCCTGTCCTCGGGCGCCATCAAGGCGCCCATCGACGTTCCGGCGGGCTCGGTCAACTCGACGCTGACGCTGTCGAAGAACGGCTCCGGAACCACCACGTTCACCGGCAACTCCAACCCGGCCATCAAGACCGGGGCCGACGTGACCACCGGCCCGCTCAAGGGCACGGTCGCCGCCGGTGACAAGCTCGAGGCCAAGTCGCTGAAGCTGGTGATCTTCGGCCTCATCACCGTGAACTGCACCGCCACCTCGGCCCAGTCGCCGGGTCCGTTCGTCTTCTGATCGCGTACAGCTCGTCCAGGCACCATGTGATCGTCAGCGGACCGGCGTCCACCCCGGCAGGGGACGCCGGTCCGCTCGGCGTCAGGCCAGATGTTCGCCCGGCAGCTCCCCTGCCGCCACCTCGAGCACCCCGCGCTCGGTGACCAGCGCGGTGACCAGCCGTCCGGGCGTGACGTCGAAGGCCGGGTTGTGTCCGCGCGAGGCCGCCGGGGCGGTGCGCACCCCGCCCCACTCCAGGACCTCACGCTCGCCGCGCAGCTCGATGTGGATGTCCGCGCCGCTGCCGGTGGCCAGGTCGACGGTGGTCATCGGGGCCGCGACCAGGAACGGGATACCCGCGTCGGCGCAGGCCAGGGCGATGCCAACGGTGCCGACCTTGTTGGCGGTGTCCCCGTTGGCGGCGATACGGTCCGCGCCGACGATCGCCGCGTCCACCTCCCCGCGCAGGATCGTGCCCGCGGCCGCGCCGTCGGCCTGGACGTAGTGCGGGATGCCCTCGTGGGCCAGCTCCCAGGCGGTGAGCCGGGACCCCTGCAGCAGCGGGCGGGTCTCGTCGGCGTACACCACCTCCACCAGGCCGCGCGCGTGCAGCTCCCGCACCACGCCGAGCGCGGTGCCCCAGCCCGCGGTGGCCAGGGCGCCGGTGTTGCAGTGCGTCAGCAGGCGCAGCGGCCGGTCCGCGGCCACCCGCTTCACCAGCCAGTCGGCGCCGTACGCGCCCATGGCGCGGTTGGCCCGCTCGTCCTCGCGCAGCACGGCGTGCGCCTCGGCCAGCGCCGCCTCCCTCCCCTGGTCGAGCAGCGGCAGCACCCGGTCCACGCAGACCGCCAGGTTCACCGCCGTCGGCCGGGCCTCGCGGACGCGCGAGACGGCCTCCAGGAGCGCGGTACGGTCCCAGCCCTCGCGCTCGGCCTGAAGTGCCGCCAGGACGACGCCGTACGCCCCGGCGGCGCCGATGGCCGGGGCGCCTCGGACGACCAGCCGCTGGATGGCCTCGACCAAGGTGTCCACGTCGCCCACACGAAGCCGCTCCAGGCGGCCCGGCAAAGCGGTCTGGTCGATCAGCCACAGGCCGTCTTCGGCCCACTCGACGGCACGCAGTTGCTGGCTCACGGGACACACTCCTGGAGGTACGGAGGGGGTGGCGCCACCGTACATGAGCTGCGGGAACCACACTGCGAGACGCAGGCGCGGCGGGCCGGGGACGGTGCTAACCTCCAGCCCTCATGAGCACCACTCGCGGCTTCACGGGCCGGGCCCGCGCCGCCGGCCCCGACCCCCGGCTGCCGCCAGGGCAGTACGACGCGGGCGACGCCTTCCCCGTACTCGCCGCCGAGGTCACCCCGCGGCTGACCGCCGCCGACCTGACCTTCCGCGTCGACGGCCTGGTGGCCCGGCCCCGCATCTGGGACCACGAGGAGCTGCGGGAGCTGCCGCGCGCCGAGTACCACGGCGACATCCACTGTGTGACCGGCTGGTCGAAGTTCGGGGTGCGGTTCGCCGGGGTGAGCCTGGACGACCTCCTCGCGCAGGCGGGTCCCGCGCCCGACGCGACCCACGCGATCGCCTACTCGCACACCGGCTACACCACCGACCTGGCGCTGACGGACCTGACCGGCGGCCGGGCCTGGATCGCCTTCGAGTACGACGGACGGCCGCTGGCGCCCGAACACGGCGGCCCGGCCCGGCTGCTGGTGCCCCACCTCTACTTCTGGAAGAGCACCAAGTGGATCGCCGGGCTGCATCTGCTCGACCACGACGAGCCCGGCTTCTGGGAGCGCAACGGCTACCACCGGCGCGGCGACCCCTGGCGGGAAGAGCGCTACGCCGGTGACTGACGCCCCGGCCGTGCCGGCCTTCGTGCCCGACACCGCGTTCGCGGTGCCGGAACGGATCGTGCCCAGCAACCGCGCCGCCGCCCGCTGGCAGCCCGCGCGCATCGCCGCGATCCGCCGCGAGACTCCGCGCGCCGCCACCTTCCGGCTCGCGCTGCCCCACTGGACGCCCCATGTGCCGGGCCAGCACTACATGGTGCGGCTGACCGCGCCGGACGGCTACACGGCACAGCGCCACTACTCGGTCGCCTCCCCGCCGGACGACGAGGGCTTCATCGAGCTCACCGTCGGCCATGTTGCGGGCGGCGAGGTGTCCGGCCATCTGCACACCACCGCGCGCCCCGGCGACACGGTGGAGGTGCGCGGCCCGCTCGGCGGCTTCTTCGCCTGGCCCGGCGACCGGCCCGCGCTGCTGCTGGGCGCGGGCACGGGTGTGGTGCCGCTGATGGCGATGGTGCGCCACCACCGGCGCCGCGGACTCACCGTGCCGCTGCGGCTGATCGTCAGCGCCCGCACCCGCGAGGATCTGCTCTACGCCGGCGAATACGGCGCGGAGACCACGGTCGTGCTGACCCGCACCGCCGGGCGCCTGTCCGCCGCCCATCTGGACCGCTATCTGCCGGGCGGCGACCGGGAGGCGGACTGGGAGGCATACGTGTGCGGCGGCAGCGGCTTCGCCGAGCACGCCTCCCGGCTCCTGGTCGACGGAGGCCGGCCGGTGAACCGCATCCGTATCGAACGCTTCGGGTGAGTGGCGGGCAAACGACAACAGGCGCCATGGAGGCGCCATAATGGGGACAGACATCGGATGTCTGAACCGGGGAGGTCCATCATGGCGGTCACCGACGAGGCGATCGAAAAGATCAAGGGCATGATCGTCTCGGGTGCGCTGCGCCCGGGTGACCGGCTCCCGAAGGAGAGTGAACTCGCCTCCGAGCTGGGCCTGTCCCGCAACTCGCTGCGCGAGGCGGTGCGCGCCCTGTCGCTGATCCGGATCCTGGACGTGCGCCAGGGCGACGGCACATACGTCACCAGCCTGGATCCGCAGCTGCTGCTGGAGGCGCTGAGCTTCGTCGTCGACTTCCACCGGGACGACACGGTGCTGGAGTTCCTCGCGGTCCGGCGCATCCTGGAGCCCGCGGCCACGGCGCAGGCCTGCGCCCGGATCAGCGACGCCACGCTGGACGCGCTGGGCGCGCAGCTGGACGCGCTCGGGCCGGAGCCGTCGGTGGAGGAGCTGGTCGCCTGCGACCTGGAGTTCCACCGGGGCATTGTCCAGGCCTCGGGCAACTCGGTGCTGTGCTCGCTGCTGGACGGCCTGTCCGGGCCCACCACCCGCGCCCGCGTGTGGCGCGGGCTGACCCAGGAGGACGCGGTCAGCCGCACGCTGCACGAGCACCGGGCGATCCTGGGGGCGCTGCGGGACCGCGACGCGGAGGCGGCGCGGTCCTGGGCGACGGTGCACGTCGCGAGCGTGGAGCAGTGGCTGCGCTCCACGCTGTGACGAGGCGTTCAGGCCGTACGCGGTGACGACGTACGCGGTGACTACAGGCGGGGCCGTACGCGGTGCTACGCGTTCAGGCCGTACGCCCGGACCGCCGAGCCCCCGAAGACCGCCGCCCGCTCCGCCTCCGTGAGGCGGAGCGTGGCGCGGTCGGCGAGGGCGACCACCTGGTCGTACGTCGCGGCGAGGGTGCACACGGGCCAGTCGGAGCCGAAGAGCACCCGGTCGGGGCCGAAGGCGTCCAGCACCTGCCAGGCGTAGGGCAGCACCTGCTCCGGGAGCCAGGAGTCCCAGGCGGCCTCGGTCACCAGGCCGGAGAGCTTGCAGACGACGTTCGGCAGGGCCGCCAGCGCGGCCAGCTGCCGGTCCCACGGCTCGCGGGCGCCGCTCGCGACGGGCGGCTTGGCCGCGTGGTCGAGCACGAAGCGCACCTCGGGCAGCTCGCGGACGGCGTCGATGGCCGCGGGCAGCTCGCGCGGGGTGACCAGCAGGTCGTAGGCGAGGCCCGCGTCGGCCAGGTGGGTCAGCCCGCGGCGGACGTCAGGGCGGTCCAGCCAGCGCTGGTCGGGCTCGTCCTGGACCTGGTGGCGCAGGCCGACCAGGCGGTCGCCGCCGGGCGCCGCGCGCAGGGCCGCGAGCACGTCGGGCAGGGCGGGGTCGATGAGATCGGCCCAGCCCACGACGCCCGCGACGCGGTCCGACGCGCCGGCGACGGCGAGGAGTTCGAGCGTCTCCTCGTGCGAGGAGCTGGACTGGACCACGACCGTGGCGTCGACGCCGTGCGCGTCGAGCTGCGGCTCCAGGTCTTTCAGGGTGAACGTACGGCGGATCGGGTCGGCCCAGGGGCCGTCCATCCACGGCTGTTCACGGCGGGCCAGGTCCCACAGGTGGTGGTGGGCGTCGATGCGCGGCACGGAAGGGCGCTCCTCCGGGTAGGCAGCAGGGCGTCAGCGGGCGGTCGGCAGGGGGACATCCTGATCGAGCAGGCCCCGGTCCACCAGGGCCCGCCACAGCTCGTCCGGGATGTCGTGGCCGAACATCTCGGCGTTGTCGCGCACCTCATCGGGCGAGGCGCAGCCGACGACCGCCGCGGCCACGGCCGGGTGGCCGAAGGGGAAGCGCAGGGCCGCCGCCCGCAGCGGCACCCCGAACTCGCCGCAGACCGCGGCGAGCCGCTGGGCGCGCTCCAGCATGTCGGCGGGCACCCGCTCGTAGTTGTAGTACGCGTCGGGGCGGGGGTCGGCGAGCAGGCCGGAGTTGTAGACGCCGCCGACCACCACGGAGGTGCCGCGCCGCTCGCACACCGGCAGCAGATCGTCGTAGGCGGTGCGCTCCAGGAGGGTCCAGCGCCCGGCGCACAGCACCACGTCGACGTCGAGGTCGGCCACGAACCGGGCGAGCACATCGCTCTGGTTCATGCCGAAGCCGATGGCGCGTACGAGCTTCTGGTCGCGCAGCTCGGCCAGGGCCGGGAAGGCGGTCTCATAGACCTCGGGAATGTGGTTTTCCACATCGTGGAGATAGACGATGTCGACGCTCTCCAGGCCGAGGCGGTCCAGCGAGGACTCCAGGGTGGCGCGGATCCCGTCCCGGGTCAGTTTCCACTCGCGGACCCGGTCCGGGGTCTCCACGAACCCCTGGGCGTCGACCGGCTCCCCGGGGCTCCGGGGCCGCAGGGCACGCCCCGCCTTGGTGGAGACGGTGTACGAGGCGCGGTCGCGGCCCGCCAGTGCGCGCCCGAGGCGCTCCTCCGACAGGCCGACCCCATAGTGCGGCGCCGTGTCCATATAGGTGCATCCGGCCTCGAAGGCGGCCTGGACGGTGGCCAGGGCGCGCTCCTCGGGCATGGCCGTGTACAGATTACCCAGGGGCGCGCAGCCGAGCCCGAGCGCCGGCACGTACACGCCCGTGCGCCCCAGCTCGCGCGGCCCTTCGGCCCCAGGTGGCTGCGCCATGGGTCACCCGCCCTTCTGGTCAGTCCTGCTTCTCGCCACTGGCGTAGCGGGAGATGATGAGTGCGACGATGATGATCGAGCCGTTGATGAACTGGTTCCACAGGGGCGGTACGCCGCCGAGCGTCATCACATTGACCACCAACTGCAGCGTAAGCACACCCGTGAGCGCGCCGAAGAGCGTGCCGCGGCCGCCCTTGAGGCTGATGCCGCCGATGACCGCGGCGGCGAACACCTGGAAGATCCAGCCGTTGCCCTGGGTGGCGGCCACCGAGCCGTAGTGGCCGGTGTAGAGGACGCCGGCGAAGGCGGCGAGCACCCCGCCGACGGCCAGCACGATCCAGGTGATCCGGTCGACCCGGACGCCCGCGGCGCGCGCGGCCTCCGGGTTGCCGCCGATGGCGTACAGCGCGCGCCCGTGCCGCAGGTAGCCCAGCGCCAGGCCGCCGATGGCGTACAGCCCCAGGCAGATCCACACGGCCGCCGGGGCGCCCATCCACTCGGCCTTGCCCAGGTAGCGGAAGGACTCGGGGACGTTGATGATCGACTGGCCCTCGGCGACGCCGACCTGGAGGCCGCGCAGCATGGTGAGCATGCCGAGGGTGGCGATGAAGCCGTTGACGCGCAGTTTGAGGATGAGGAAGCCATTGGCCGCCCCGATCGCGGCGCCGACGGCCAGGCACAGCGGGATCGCGGTCCAGGTGGGCAGCAGGCCCAGGCCCTCGAACCGGGCGCCGTGGGCGGGCAGCACCAGCCACAGGGCGATCACGGGCGCGACGGCGATGGTCGACTCCAGGGAGAGGTCCATCCGCCCGCAGATGAGGATCAGCGCCTCGCCCAGCACCAGCAGCCCCAGCTCGGTGGACTGCTGGACCACGCCGATCAGATTGTCCTGGGTGAGGAAGGCGGGCGAGACGATGAAGCCGATCACGCCCAGGACGAAGATCACCGGGACCAGTGACAGATCCCGCCAGCGGGCGATGTCGATCTTCGGCCGTGCCCGTCCCGCCGTCGCCGGTTCGCCGGCCGCCACCACCTCGGCGGGGCGCTGCCGTGCGGTATCGGTCATGACTGGCTTCCCTCTTTCCCCTTAATTCCGCTTTCTTTTGCGACTGCTTTTTCCGGGCCGTGCTCCGGGCTGTGCTCCGGGCCGGTCATTCCTTCCATCGCGGCGACCAGCCCGCGGTCGCTCCAGTCGTTGCCGAACTCGGCGACGACCCGCCCGTGGAAGAACGCCAGAACGCGGTCGCACACCCGCAGGTCGTCCAGCTCGTCGGAGACGATCAACGCGCCGCTGCCGGCCGCCGCCACCTCCCGTACGACGCCCAGCAGCGCGTCCTTGGACTTCACGTCCACTCCGGCGGTCGGGCGGATGGCCACCAGGACGCTCGGCTCGCGCGCGAGCGCCCGCGCGATGACGACCTTCTGCTGGTTGCCGCCCGAGAGGCCGGAGACGGGCTGCCCGGGGCCCGAGGTCTTGATGTCGAGCGAGGCGATCATGCGGCCCGCGAACGCACGGGTCCGGGAGGGCAGCACCGTCCCGAAGGGCCCGAGCTGGTCGGTCACGGTCAGCGTGGCGTTCTCGGCGACGCTGCGGCCCAGGACCAGGCCCTGGCGGTGCCGGTCCTCGGGCACGTACCCGATGCCCGCGTCGATGGCGTGCGGCACGCTTCCGGGGCGTACGGCGCGGCCGCGCACCGCCACCCGCCCGCCGTCCGGCTTGCGCAGCCCCACCAGGGTCTCGCCGACCGCGGTGTTGCCGCTGGCCGTCGCCCCGGCCAGGCCCACCACCTCGCCCGGCCGCACCACCAGGTCCAGGGGGTCGAACTCGCCCGCGCGGGAGAGCCCGTCGGTGCGCAGCACCGGCTCCGCCTCCGGTCCTGTCTCCCGGCCCGGTACGGGCGCGGGCACCGCGCCCCGCACCCCCTTCGGCGGCCCGGCCTCGGCGTCCCCGGTCATCGCCGCGACCAGCTCGTCCTTGGTCAGCTCGGCGACCGGGGCGGTCACCACATGCCGGGCGTCGCGGAAGACGGTGACGGTGTCGCAGAGCTCGTAGACCTCTTGCAGATGGTGCGAGATGAACAGGAAGGCGACGCCCTGCCGGCGCAGCTCGCGCAGCTTGGTGAAGAGCCGTTCGATGCCGCCCGCGTCGAGCTGCGCCGTGGGCTCGTCGAGGATGATCAGGCGGGCGCCGAAGGACAGCGCCCTGGCGATCTCGACGAACTGCCCCTGCTCGACGGTGAGGTCCTTGGCGCGGGTCTGCGGGTCGACGTCCACCCCGTACTCGGCCAGCAGGGCGCGGGCGTCCTGGCGCAGCGCGCGCCAGCGGATCCGCCCGGTGCCCTGGAAGCGGCCGAGGTAGAGGTTTTCGGCGACCGTCAGGTCGGGCACCACCATGGACTTCTGATAGACGCAGGCCACCTTGCGCTGCCAGGCGGCGGTGTCGCCGTAGCCGGGGGCGGGCTCGTCCGAGAAGGTGACGGTGCCCTCGTCGGGGCGCTCCATGCCGGTCAGCACGGACACCAGCGTGGACTTGCCCGCCCCGTTGCGCCCGACCAGCGCATGGGCCTCCCCGGGCCGTACGGCCAGCTGCGCACGGTCCAGGGCCAGGGTCGGCCCGTACCGTTTGACGACGCGCTCCGCCCGTACGACGGTGGGCTCCGCGGCGGCGACGGGCTGGTCAGCGGCGGCCATGGCTACTTCTTCTCGAGCTGGTTGGCCCACAGCTTCTTGTCGTCGACGTTCTCCTTGGTGACCAGCGGCGCCGGGAGCTGGTCCTCGAGGCCGTTCTTGATCTTGACGATCTCGGAGTCGTGGTCGGTCTTGCCGGGCTTGAACTTCTTGCCGTCCAGGGCCGCCTTGGCGTACTCCAGCGCGTACTTGGCGTAGAGGTCGGCGGGCTGGGAGAGGGTGGCGTCGATCTTCCCGGAGCGGATCGCGTCCAGCTCCTCCGGGATGCCGTCGTTGGAGATGATCGTGATGTGCCCGTCCGACCCGGCGGGCTTGAGCAGCTTCTTCTGCTCCAGCAGCGCGAGCGTGGGCTGCAGGAAGGCGCCGCCCGCCTGCATGTAGATGCCGTCGAGGTCCTTGTGCTGGGCCAGGAGGCTCTGGAGCTTGGCGGAGGCGACGTCGCCCTTCCAGTCGGTGGGCAGCTCGTGCACCTTGATGTCCGGGAACTTCTCCTTCATGCAGGAGGCGAAGGCCTCCGACCGGTCACGGCCGTTGATGGAGCTGAGGTCGCCCTGAAGCTCGGCGACCCGGCCCTTGCCGCCCAGCTGCTCGCCCAGGTACTCGCAGGCCTTGGTGCCGTAGGCGCGGTTGTCGGCCCGTACGACCATGTAGACCTCGCCCGCGTCGGGGCGGGTGTCCACGCTGACGACGGGGATCTTCTTCTCTTTGAGCTGTTCGAGGGTGGAGGTGATCGCGCCGGTGTCCTGGGGGGCCATGATGATCGCCTTGGCGCCCTGATCGGTGAACGCCTGGACGTTGGCGACGAGCTTGGCGATGTCGTTCTGCGAGTTGGACAGCGGCAGCGCGTTGACCGTGCCGTCGTCGATGCCCTTCTCGAGGTACTGCTGATAGGAGTTCCAGAAGTCCGTGTCGGTGCGCGGCATGTCGATGCCGACCTTGCCGCCACCGGCGCCGTTGCTCTCGCGGTTGCAGCCTGCGAGAGCGGCGGCGGCGAGCAGCACGGCACAGGCGACGGTGCCGGTCGTGCGGAGTCTCGTCATCGAGTCCCGTCCTTGATCGAGTGGTGCGGCTCTGTGCTCGAGGGCTCTGGGGGTCTGGGGGTCCGGGGGTCTGGGGGTCTTACGTGGCGGGGCGCAGGCGCAGGCCCTGCATCCCTCCGTCGACGGCCAGCGCGGTGCCGGTGACGGCCGCGGCGGCGGGGCTCGCCAGATACGCGACGGCCGCCGCCACCTCGTCGGCGGCCACCAGCCGTCCGGTCGGCTGACGGGCTTCCAGGGCGGCGCGCTCGGCCGCCGGGTCGTCGGCCCGGCCGAGCAGCCGGCCGACCCAGGGGGTGTCGACGGTGCCGGGGTTGACGCAGTTGACGCGGATGCCCTCGCGTACGTGATCGGCGGCCATGGCCAGGGTCAGCGCGAGCACCGCGCCCTTGCTGGCGCTGTAGGCGGCGCGCTGTGGCAGCCCCGCGGTGGCCGCGATCGAGCAGGTGTGGGTGATGGAGACGCTGCCGGGCCGCTCGGCCGCGGCGGCGCGCAGATGGGGCAGCGCGGCGCGGGCGGTGCGGACCAGGCCCAGGACGTTGACGTCCAGCACCCGCTGCCACTCCTCGTCGGCGTTGTCCTCGACGGTGCCGATGGCGCCGATCCCGGCGTTGCCCACGACGGTGTGCAGCGCCCCGAACTCGGCGACGGCCTCGGCGACCCCGTTGCGTATCGCCTCGTCCGAGGTGACGTCTGCCTTCACCGCCAGGGTGCCCGCGGGGGCGCCGGCCGGGTCGCGGTCGAGCACCGCGACCCGCGCGCCTCGGTCGCGCAGCAGGGCGGCGATCGCGGCGCCGATGCCGGAGGCGCCGCCGGTGACCAGCGCGGCCAGTCCCTCGAAGTCGCCGGTCTGGTGGGCCTGGTTCACGAGGTTCCCTCCTGTGGTGCGGCGTTCCGGGCCTGCCACTCGGGCCCGTCGGGGTAGCGGTAGGCGGCGATGGACTCGGGGTGCATCCGGGCGGAGAAGCCGGGCGCGGCCGGGGCGAGGTAGCGGCCGCCCTCGACGACGGCCGGGTCGGCGAAGTGCTCGTGGAGGTGGTCGACGTACTCGATGACCCGGTCCTCCCAGCTCCCCGAGACCGCGACGTAGTCGAACATGGCCAGGTGCTGGACGAGTTCGCACAGGCCCACGCCGCCGGCGTGCGGGCAGACCGGCACCCCGAACTTGGCGGCGAGCAGCAGGATCGCCAGGTTCTCGTTGACGCCGGCCACCCGTGCCGCGTCGATCTGCACGAAGTCGACGGCGCCGGCCTGCAGCAGCTGCTTGAAGACGACGCGGTTGGCGACATGCTCGCCGGTGGCGACCTTGACGGGCTGTCCGCTGCGGATGGCGGCGTGCCCAAGGACGTCGTCGGGGCTGGTGGGCTCCTCGATCCAGTGCGGCTCGTACGGCGCGAGGGCGCGCATCCAGCGCAGCGCCTCGGCCACGTCCCAGCGCTGGTTGGCGTCGACCGCGATCCGCACCTCGGGGCCGACGGCCTCGCGGGCGAGGCGCATCCGCCGCAGATCCTCGTCGAGGTCGCCGCCGACCTTGAGCTTGATCTGGCCGAAGCCGTCGGCGACGGCCTCCTGGGCGAGCTTGGTCATCTTCTCGTCGGAGTAGCCGAGCCAGCCCGGGGAGGTGGTGTAGGCCGGATAGCCCCGCTCGCGCAGCCGCGCGGCCCGCTCGGCGCGGCCCGGCTCGGCGGCGCGCAGGATCTCCAGCGCCTCCTCGGGGGTGAGGGCGTCGGTGAGGTAGCGGAAGTCGACGAGCGAGACGAGGTCTTCCGGCGGCATGTCGGCGAGGAACTGCCACAGCGGCTTGCCCGCCTGCCGGGCGGCGAGGTCCCAGGCGGCGTTCACCACCGCGCCGGCCGCCATGTGCATCACGCCCTTCTCGGGGCCGAGCCAGCGCAGCTGCGAATCGTGTGTCAGATCCCGGTAGAGGGCGCCGAGATCGGCCGCGGTCAGCGGCGCGGGGCGCCCCACGACATGGGGGCGCAGCGAGCGGATCGCGGCCGCGGTGACATCGTTGCCACGGCCGATCGTGAAGACGAAGCCGTGCCCCTCGGCCGGGGCGCCGCCGGTCTCCCCGGACGCGTCCCCCTCCGCGCCCTTCGCCGCGGTCTCCGTCGCGTCCGTGCGCAGCACGACGTACGCCGCCGAGTAGTCGGGGTCGGGGTTCATGGCGTCCGAGCCGTCAAGCTGTTCCGAGGTGGGAAACCGGACGTCATGGACCTCGATCTCGGTGACGGTCGGGCGCAATCTCAATGGGGACTCCCTGTACGGCGCGATAGAACATCGGACCTTTCGCGGTGATCCGATGTATAGCGCCGTTCAGGCCTGCCCGTCCAGAGGTGTGCGCGAAATTTCCTCAGGGTCGCCGGGGAACAGGTCGGATGAATCTCTGTTCGCCGCGCTGTTACTCCTCCTGCCTCGCCCGCTGCCTCTTCCTCTGCCCATCCCTCTGTCTCTTCCTCTTCCCCACCCCCACACGGGGGCTGCGGCGGGAGGCCCTGGAAGCCGTAGGCTTGGGACGCACGCGAATGGAACTGCAGCCGGAGGCGGTACGGACCTGTCCCCGGTCGGAAGGAGGCGCTGGGTGATCGAGCTTGAGGGGGTTCCCGAGCTGATCGACCCGGTCATGATCTGTGCCTTCGAGGGCTGGAACGACGCCGGAGACGCCGCCTCCACCGCGGTGGGGCACCTGGATCGGGAATGGAAGGGCGAGGTCTTCGCCGCGCTCGACGCCGAGGACTACTACGACTTCCAGGTCAACCGGCCGACCGTGGCGCTCGAAGGCGGGATCCGCAAGGTCACCTGGCCGACCACCCGGCTCTCGGTGGTCCGCGCGGGCGGCGGCGACAAGCCGCGCGACCTGGTGCTGGTGCGCGGCATCGAACCGAGCATGCGCTGGCGGTCGTTCTGCAACGAGATCCTCGGCTACGCCCACGAGCTGGGCGTCGAGATGGTCGTGGTCCTCGGCGCGCTGCTCGGCGACACCCCGCACACCCGGCCGGTGCCGGTCAGCGGCGTCACCTCCGACCCGGATCTGGCCCGCAGTCTCGACCTGGAGGAGTCGCGCTACGAGGGGCCGACGGGCATCGTCGGCATCCTCCAGGAGGCGTGCACCCACGCCGGCGTCCCGGCGGTGAGCCTGTGGGCGGCCGTGCCGCACTACGTCTCGCAGCCGCCGAACCCCAAGGCCACCCTGGCCCTGCTCAACCGCCTCGAGGACCTGATCGGCGTGCGCATCCCGCTCGGCGAGCTGACGGAGGACGCGCGCGCCTGGCAGCTGGGGGTGGATCAACTCGCCGCGGAGGACAGCGAGGTCGCGGAGTACGTCCAGTCGCTGGAGGAGGCGCGCGACACGGCGGAGCTGCCGGAGGCGTCGGGCGAGGCGATCGCCCGCGAATTCGAGCGCTATCTGCGGCGCCGGGACGGCCAGCCGGGCCCGGGCGGCCACGCGACGGACGCGGGCGGCGGGGTCGCGGACGGGCGCGACGGCGGCACGGGCTCGTACCTGCGCGACTCCTCAAGCCCGGGTTCCGGCACCGGCTCCGGCCCTGGCACCGGCACCGGCACCGGCTCCGCGCGGCCGCGGAGACCTTCGGCGCAGGACGACGCGGCGGAGGAGCGGGACGAGAACGACGAGGGCGACGAGGGCGGCCGCGAGCGCACGGACGACCAGGACTGAACGCGCCCCGGCCCGGGCCGCCCCGGGCCGGTTCCGCTTCCCCGAGGCTGAGACATCAGCGGCTGACGCCGGGGCAGAGCCCACTCGCGTGGCGCCGTGGGCGTCAAGGTTCGCCGGGTACCGGAGAACGAGAGCCCAGGCCCGCGGTCCGTGGGGAGCGCGGGCCTGGGCCGACGGGCCGGGGCCAGGGGGCGACGCCCTACAGCGCGACTCTCCTACAGCGCGACACCCAGCAGCGCGTCCACCGCGCGGGACACCAGGCCCGGCGCCCCCTCGTCCGTGCCGCCCCCGGACGCCTGGGCCGAGGCCCAGCGGTCGACCGCGGCGAGCGCGGACGGGGCGTCGAGGTCGTCGGCGAGGGCGGTGCGGATCTCGTCGAGGAGGGCGTCGGCCGGAGGGCCGTCGGGGCGGGAGACGGCGGCGCGCCATCGGGCGAGGCGCTCTTCGGCCTCCTGGAGGACGCCGTCGGTCCACTCCCAGTCCGCGCGGTAGTGGTGGGCGAGGAGCGCCAGGCGGATGGCCGCCGGGTCCACGCCGTCGCGGCGCAGCGCGGAGACGAAGACGAGATTGCCCTTGGACTTGGACATCTTCTCGCCGTCGAGGGCGACCATCCCCGCGTGGACGTACGCCTTCGCGAACGGCCGCTCCCCGGTGAGCACCTGGGCGTGCGAGGCGCCCATCTCGTGGTGCGGGAAGACGAGATCGGAGCCGCCGCCCTGCACGTCGAAGCCCATGCCGAGATGGTCGAGCGCGATGGCCACGCACTCTATGTGCCAGCCGGGGCGGCCGCGCCCCAGGGAGCCGCCGTCCCAACTCGGCTCGCCCGGGCGGGCGGCCATCCAGAGCATGGGGTCCAGGGGGTTCTTCTTGCCGGGGCGGTCCGGGTCGCCGCCGCGCTCGGCCGACAGCAGCCGCATGGCCTCGGCGTCGAGCCCGGAGACGCCGCCGAAGGAGGGGTCCGACTCGACGGAGAAGTAGATGTCGCCCTCGAGCTCGTAGGCGGCACCCGCGTCGCGCAGCCGCTCCACGAGGGGCACGATCCCCGGGATCGCCTCCACGGCGCCGATGTAGTGGCGCGGCGGCAGCATCCGCAGCGCCGTCATGTCCTCGCGGAACAGGGCGGTCTCGCGCTCGGCGAGGGCCGTCCAGTCGTCGCCGTTCGCCACGGCGCGCTCGAGGAGGGGGTCGTCGATGTCGGTGACGTTCTGGACGTAGTGAACCTGCCGCTTGGTGTCGAGCCACACGCGTTGTACGAGGTCAAACGCGTTGTAGGTCGCCGCATGTCCCATGTGGGTGGCGTCGTACGGGGTGATTCCGCAGACGTAGATGCGGGCGACGGGGCCGGGGTCGAGGGTGATCGATCCCCCGGACGCGGTGTCGTGGATCCTCAGGTCGCGGCCTCTGCCAGGCAGGGCGGGCACCTCGGAAGCGGGCCAGGCATACATGCGTCGAGCGTAACCGGACGCCGCTTCCGGATACGAACCGGATGGGGCCTAGTTGGCTTGATAGGCGGTCTTGCGGAATCGCCCGTGACCTGCTGCGTCTGTCCCGCCGGTGTCCTGTGGGCGAGCTCAGACCGGGGGCCAGGGGATGGCGGGCCACTGCCCGCTGGGCTTGGGGTGGCGCCCGGACCGCAGCAGGGCCGCGATCCGGGCGCGCAGGGCCGCGATCTCGGCTTCCGTGATCAGCGCGGCCAGCCGGGCGGTGAGCGGGTCGCCGTCGGCCAACCGGTCCGCGAGCCGCCGCAGCACCGTGAGCGCCTCGTCGGACAGCGGCTCGCCCGCCCAGCCCCACAGCAGGGTGCGCAGCTTGTCGTCCGCGTTGAAAGTCACACCGTGATCAATCGCATAGATCCGCCCGTCGGCGGTGGGCAGCAGATGCCCGCCCTTGCGGTCACCGTTGTTGATCACGGCGTCGAGGACGGCCAGCCGGCGCAGCCGCTCGTCGTCTGCGTGCACCAGCAGCGCGGTGCGGCCCTCGTCCACCTCGGCGAAGGCGACGGCCTTCCAGCCCGGGCCCGGCTCCTCGCCGTCGACGAGCGCGAGCAGCTCCGGCGCGCCGTCGCCGTCCTCGTCGGTCGGCGCCTCGATCCACAGCTGGCACATGCCCTGCCCGTACGGCCCGTCCCGCAGCACGGTCGGCGGCACCAGGCTCCATCCGGTGGCCTCGGAGAGCTCGTACGCCGCGACCTCGCGCTGGGCCAGCGTGCCGTCCGGGAAGTCCCACAGCGGACGCTCCCCGGCCACCGGCTTGTAGACGCAGGCGGCGCTGTGGCCCTGGTACTCGACCGTGCAGTACAGCACCGCGTTGGACGCCTCCCGGACCCGGCCCCGCACCGTCAGCTCGCCCAGCGCCAACAGCGCCAACAGCTCGGACGGCTCGGGAGCCTCCGGAAGCCCGGGAGACTCCGGAGGCGTCACGCCCCGCGGCGATATCCGTTCTGGCGCGGACATACGTGTCCCTCCGGGTCGAGCGGCAGACTGCACAGCGGGCACGGCGGGCGGCCGGCGTTGACGACCTCCAGGGCGCGCTTGGCGAAGGCACGCGCCTGGGGCCCGGTGAGCCGCACCCGAAGCATCGGCGGCCCATTGACCTCGTCCTGGAGCAGCCGCTCCTCGGCCTCCGCGAGGTCCTCCTCGGACTCCGCCTCCAGCTCGACGAGGGCCTGCGCCTCCACGATCATGCGCTGTTCCTCGCCGTCCCAGGCGAGCGCCATGGTGCCGACCCGGAACTCCTCCTCCACGGGGACTTCCAGGGGCGCGGTGTCGGAGAGCTCCGGAGGCGCGATGGCCGGCACCGGGGCGTTTCCGCCGGTGCGCCGCACCACCTCGTCCAGCAGTTCGTCTATCCGCTCGGCGAGCGCGGCGACCTGGGTCTTCTCCAGCGCGACGCTGGTGGTCCGGCCGCTCCCGGACGCCTGCAGGAAAAAGGTGCGGCGCCCGGGCAGCCCGACCGTGCCGGCGACGAATCGGTCCGGCGGGTCATAGAGGAACACCTGACGGGACAACGTCCTGCTCCATTTTGGTTCGGCGTGGTACTCGGCGTGGTACGACGTGGTTCGCGACGTGGTTTTCAGGGTCTCGGCTGTCGACTGCTGGGACGCGCGACTGCCCGGCCACGGCTGTGCGCGGTTGAGCGGCGCCGCGGCACCACCCTACTGCGCTCGGCGATCACGGTGCTCCCGCGCCGCCGCCCACCTCCGCGTCCCCGGCCCGGCCCTCGCCCGCGCCCCCGCCCGGGCCCTCCTCCCGGGGCGCGAGAGAGCCGAAGTCGCCGGTGTCACCCAGCCGCACGACGAAGGGGCGCAGCTGGGTGTAGCGGATGGCGGTGACCGAGCAGGGCTCGACCGAGATGCGCTGGAAGAGGTCCAGATGCAGGCCCAGGGCGTCGGCGACGAGCGCCTTGATGATGTCGCCGTGCGAGCACATCAGATACACCGCGTCGGCGCCGTGCTCCTCCTCGATCCGGGCGGTCCAGTCGCGCACCGCGTCGACCGCGCGCGCCTGCATGGCCCGCATGGATTCGCCGCCCGGGAAGGCGGCGGCGGACGGGTGCTGCTGGACGACTCTCATCAGGGGTTCGTCGGCGAGCTCGGCGAGCTTGCGCCCGGACCAGTCGCCGTAGTGGCACTCCCCGATCCGCTCGTCGGTGTGCAGGGGCAGCTCCGGCCGGGCGGCGAGCAGCGGGGCCAGGGTCTCCTGGCAGCGTTGCAGCGGGCTGGTGACGGCGGCGGCGAGCGGCAGCGCGGCGAGCCGCCCGGGCAGAGCCGCGGCCTGGGCGGTGCCGCGCTCGTCGAGTGCGACGCCGGGCGTCCAGCCTGCGAGGACTCCCGCGGTGTTGGCGGTGGACCGGCCGTGCCGTACGAGGATCAGCGTGGGCATGCCTGCCACCCTACGGCCCCCGCGCGGCGCTCCCGGGCTCGCCCAGGAGGCGGCCCCGTGCGCTTTCGTCTCAAGCGGGGCAGAATGCCCGGCGTGATCGTGGACTGTGGCATCTACCGGGATGGGCGGCGTACCGAGGGGCCCGCTGACTTCTCCGACGCCCTCGACCAGGCGCGAGCGGAGGGTGACTCCTTTCTGTGGATCGGCCTGCACGAGCCGACCGAGAAGGAGTTCGAGCTGGTCACCAGCGAGTTCGGGCTGCACCCGCTGGCCGTCGAGGACGCGCTGCTCGCCCACCAGCGGCCCAAGCTGGAGGTCTACGACGATTCGCTGTTCCTGGTGCTGAAGCCGGTCGAGTACGACGACGCGACCGACACCGTCACCGCGGGCGAGCTGATGGTGTTCGTCGGCGACTCCTTCGTGGTGACCGTACGGCACGGCGAGGCCAATCCGCTGAGCGCGGTGCGCGAGCGGCTGGAGAAGACGCCCGAGGTGCTTCAGCACGGGCCGACGGCCGTGATGTACGCGGTGTCCGACGCGGTCGTGGACCACTACCTGGACGTCGCGGACGCGCTCCGCCTCGACCTGGACGAGCTGGAGGCGGAGGTGTTCAGCCCGGTGGGGTCGGCGGCGAACACCGCGGGCCGGATCTATGGCTTCAAGCGCCAGGTGCTCGAATTCCGGCGGGCCACCGGCCCGTTGGCGGAGCCCATGGCGCGGCTCGCGGGGTCGGGGGTGCCGTTCGTCCACGAAGGGTCGCGGCCGTTCTTCCGCGATGTCAGCGACCACCTGACCCGGGTGAACGAGCACGTCGAGGGGCTGGATCGGCTGCTGTCGGACATATTGTCCGCGCATCTGGCGCAGATGGGCGTGCGGCAGAACGACGACATGCGGAAGATCTCGGCGTGGGCGGCGATGGCCGCGGTGCCCACGCTCATCGCCGGGATCTACGGCATGAACTTCGACCACATGCCCGAGCTGTCGTGGACGGCGGGCTATCCGGCGGTGCTGCTGCTCATGGCCGGGGCGGTCTTCGGGCTGTACCGCTTCTTCAGGCGGCGCGGCTGGCTCTGACCGGGCGCCTCGGCGGCGCGGCCGACCCCCGGCCCGGCGGCGCGCCGGTCGGGCGAACTCGGGTCAGGCGAACTCGGGGGCCGGCGTCGCGGGCCCGCCGAGCGCGTCCCGCCGCTCCGGCATCCGCAGCGTCACCATGCGCCGCCAGCCGCCGAGCCGCTCGAACAGGTACAGCGCGTGGATGCCGGCCGCCAGCGGCGCGGCCCTGGCTCTCGACCAGCCCAGGACGCGGCCCATGTGGGCCATGACGGCGAGGCTGACGTCGCGGTACACCCGCGCTTCGACGAGTGCGCACTCCTTGAGGGCCCGCTGGATGGTCCGGCCGTGCCCGGCGGCGGCCAGGCGCAGCAGCTCCTCGTGGCAGTAGGCGAGGTGGTTGTCCTCGTCGTTCGAGATCATCCTGACCGCGCGGCCGAGGAGCGCGTCGTCCCCGAAGTACCGGCACAGCATCACCATCTGGCCGGAGGCCCGCTGCTCGGTGACCCGGCTGTGGGCGAGGTAGGTGACGATGTCGTGCTCGGTCAGCGGCTCGTCGCGGCGCAGCTTGTCGTGGGCGAGGCCGATGCCGCGCGCTTCGAGCAGCATGGTGTAGTCGGTCTCGCGCGGGACCTCGACCGGTTCGAGACCGCGTCGGCGCAGCAGGGCGTTGAAGATCCTGTTGTGCTTGTCCTCGTCCGCGCCATGCCGGGTGATCTTCGGGGCGAGGGCGCGCTGGCTCTCCGGCACGAGGGCCGCGATCCTTCCGTTCTCCCAGCCGCCCTGGGCCTCGCCGCTGGCGGCGATGGAGCAGAAGAGCCGGAACGATTCATCGTTGTCGTTGATCTCCTGGAACAGCCTTTTCGCCGACAGCATCTCCGCCACCTCCGTGCACGGCGTCGCACGACCTCCGCGCAGCAAAAGTCAAATGCCGTGCGCCGGAGGCGGCAACAGGTGGGGGCGCCCGGCTCCGCCGGACGAGGGACCGCGCGGGCGTCGCGCGGTCGCGTAACCGAGCGGGCCCCGCGGCGTTGTGCTGGGGGACGGCCGTGGCGGGGAAGACACCCCGAGCCCCCACCACGGCCGCAGAACTCCCGGACTTCCCTGGCTTCCCCCGCCTCTCCGGCCTCCCCGGGCTCCTGCCTAGGCCAGCCCCGCTCGCTCCAGCGCGTCGACGCCCGTACGGAGCCCCGCGATCCGCTCTTCGAGGGTGAAGCCCGACGGGGACAGCGACAGCGTGGTGACACCGGCCTCGGCGTACGCCTGCATGCGGTCGGCGATGCGCTCGACGGGGCCGAGCAGCGCGGTGGAGTCGATCAGCTCGCGCGGGATGGCCGCGGCCGCGGCCTTCTTGTCGCCGGCCAGGTACTTCTCCTGGATCTCGGCGGCCTCCTTCTCGTACCCCATGCGCTGCGCCAGCTTGTTGTAGAAGTTCTGCTTCGCGCTGCCCATGCCGCCCACGTACAGCGCGGTGTAGGGGCGGAAGACATCGGCGAGGGCGCCGATGTCCTCGCCGACCGCCATCGGGACGGTGGGCACCAGGTCGAAGCCGTCCATGCCCTTGCCCGCCTTCTCGCGGCCCGCGCGGAGCGCGCCCAGGGTGGTCGCCTCGGCGTGCTCGGGCGAGAAGAAGACGACCAGCGCGCCGTCGGCGATCTCACCGGTCTGTTCGAGGTTCTTGGGGCCGATGGCGGCGATGTACAGCGGGATGTGCTCGCGCACCGGGTGCACGGTGAGCTTGATGGGCTTGCCGGGGCCGCCGGGCAGCGGCAGGGTCCAGTTCTCGCCCTCGTGCGTCAGGCGCTCGCGCGACATGGCCTTGCGGATGATCTCCACGTACTCACGGGTGCGGGCCAGCGGCTTGTCGAACCGCACGCCGTACCAGCCCTCGGAGACCTGCGGCCCCGAGACGCCGAGCCCGAGCCGGAAGCGGCCTCCGGAGAGCGAGTCGAGGGTCGCGGCGGTCATCGCCGTCATCGCGGGCGTACGGGCCGGGATCTGGAAGATGGCGGACCCGACGTCGATGCGCTCGGTCTGTGCGGCCACCCAGGTGAGCACGGTGGCGGCGTCGGAGCCGTACGCCTCGGCGGCCCAGCAGACCGCGTAGCCGAGCCGGTCGGCCTCCCGGGCGACCGCGAGGTTGTCCGCGTCCATCCCGGCGCCCCAGTAGCCGAGGTTGATTCCGAGCCTCATGCCGCACCCCTTACCCATCAGTAACGTCCTTGTTGCCGGGACTCTAGCGCGCCGCGTCCCGGTACGTCAGGACCGGGTTATCCACAGGCCGACACGGTTCGATCTCCGGCCAGTAATCTCAACGTTCATGGAGCTAAGGCACCTCGGCCGCACGGGCCTGCGCGTATCCCGGCTCGGGCTCGGCACGCTCACCTGGGGGCGGGACACCGAAGAACACGACGCCGCGGATCAGCTCAAGGCGTTCTGGGAAGCGGGCGGGACGCTCGTGGACACCGCCGATGTGTACGCGGACGGCGGCGCCGAATACCTCCTGGGCCGGCTGATGGAGGGCCTCGTGTCGCGCCGCGATCTACAGATCGCCACCAAGGCGGGCAGCGTCCCCGACCTCGACCGCCGCTTCGACGGCTCACGGGGCCATCTGCTGGCCGCGCTCGACGGCTCGCTCGCGCGGCTCGGCACCGACTACGTCGACCTGTGGCAGGTGCACGCCTTCGACCCGGTCACCCCGATCGAGGAGACGCTCCAGGCGCTGGACATCGCGGTCAGCAGCGGGCGGGCGCGGTATGTGGGGGTGTCCAACTTCTCCGGCTGGCAGCTCGCCAAGGCGGCCACCTGGCAGCTCGCCTCCCCCGGCGCGCACACCCGGCTCGCCGGCACGCAGATGGAGTATTCGCTGCTACAGCGCGGTATCGAGCGGGAGGTGCTGCCCGCCGCCCTGGACCTGGGCCTGGGCATCCTGCCCTCCTCCCCGCTGGGCCGCGGGGTGCTGACCGGCAAGTACCGCCACACGACCCCGGCCGACTCGCGCGGCGCCTCCGAGCAGCTGGCGGCCTTCGTCGCCCCGTACCTCGACGAGGAGGCGAGCCGGATCGTCGAGGCCGTCTACACCGCGGCCGACGGCCTGGCGACCACCCCGCTGCACGTGGCGCTCGCCTGGGTCCGCGACCGCCCGGGCGTTACCGCCCCGATCGTCGGCGCGCGGAACGCGCAGCAGCTCAGGGCCGCCCTGTCGGTGGAGGCGCTTAGTCTTCCGGAGGAAATCTGCCAGGCGCTCGACGATGTCTCGGCGCCCGTGCACCGCTATCCCGATCAGGACTGGAGCACGCTGTGAGTACCGACCGCCTCGCCGGCGAGGCCGCCTCCACACCCGAGGAGGAGCCCACCACCGGCACCCCCGCGGCGCGGACGGCCACGGACGCGGACACGGATGCCGCCACCCCGCCGGCCGCCGAGGGCGGCCCCGGCGCGGACCCGGCCGGCGCCGCCGGCGGGGTGCCCGTGAGCGCCGCGGGCCTCGCCCCCGGCGATCCGTCAGCGGCGGGTGACGACGCGGCGGCCGGCGGCCCGCCCTCTTCCGGCTCGGGGAGCTCGGGGAGCGGGCCGGCGGCGCCGGCCTCCTCCTCTGGAGGCGCCGGGGCCCCGGGCGCCCGGCCGTCGGCGGGCGGCGAGGGGGCCACGGGAGGCCCGGCCGAAGGCGGCAAACGGTCCGCGGCCGCGGAGGCGCTGGCCGCGGCGGTGCGGGCCGTGGAGAGCGGTGAGCGGTCGGCGGCCTCGTTCTTCACCGACACGCCCGCGGCCCGACAGGGCCGTGACGCGGCGCGGGGCGCAGGTGGCGGCGGGGCTCGCCCGGGTGGCGCTCGGGAGCGGACGGGCGGTCCGGGGCGCGAGCAGCCCCGGGCGGCCGGGCCCGCCGGACCCGCCCCGGCGAGCGGGGGCCCCGCCGCGCCGGGCGCCGGGCAGCCCGTCCGGGCCGTGGCCAACCCCGCGCCCGGCCCCGCGGGGGACCTCCCCGGGGCCGCCGAGGTCCGCCGGGTGCTCGTCGAGGGCGGTGCCCCCGAGAGCCTGGCCGGTGCGGTCGTGGTCGCGTTGGGCGAGGCGGCAGCCGAGGCGCTGAGCGAGGACCCCTGGCAGCTGCTGGCCGTGCCCGGCGTGCGCCATGACCAGGCGGACGGCTTCGCCCGTGCCCTGCTCGGGCCGGACTGCGGACCGGGCGACGAGCGCCGGTCGCAGGCGCTCACGGTCTGGCTGCTCGAGCGCGCCGCGCTCGAAGGACACACCGCGCTGGAGTCCTCCGCGCTGCGCGCCGGGCTCGCCAAGCTGTCCGTGCCGGATCCGGACGCGGCGCTGCGGTCCGCGATCGCGGACGGCCGGGTGCTGGTCTTCCAGGACGCCGCCGACACCCCGGGGACCGCCGCCCGCCCGGCGGCCGGAGACCGAGACGGAGACAGCGCCGACGACGAGCAGCCGGTGCGGGTCCTCCTGGGGCTGGACCGCTTCGCGCTGGCGGAGGAGAGCCTGGCCGACGGCCTGGCCCGGCTCGCCGGCACCTTCGCCGACCGTTCGGGCGGTCCGCCGGCCACTGGCGCCGACGGCGAGGAGGACGGCACCGACGGCGAGGCCGGTGACGAAGGCGACAGCGGTGGCAGCGGCGACGGCGGTGCGGGCGACGGCTCCGACGGCGGCTCCGGGGACGTGCCCGGCCATGGCGAGGCGGGCGCGGCAGGTCCGGGCGCGGCCGCCTGGGAGGCCGCGGCCGCCGCCGCGCCGACCCCGTCCGCCGCGGAGCTCATCCGTACGGCCGCGGGCCACGGCCTGGTCGCGCACAGCGGCGGCGAGGCGGCCCGGGCCGAACCGGCGGCGCTCGTCGCCGCGGCCAGATCCCTGGGGCTGCGGGCGTACGCGGCGGCGCACACCGAGGACGGCAGGCGACGGCTGGCCGAGCTGATCGACGCCGTCTCTCCCGGGGAAGGTGCCGACGGCGCGGACGGCGCTGAGGGCGACGGCCGCCATGCCGACGCCGACACCGGCCGCGGCGGCTCCGACGCGGCGGTCACCGTCGCCGGGCTGCTCTCCGGCCATGAGGGCCCGGGCCGCGACGAGGACGGTGCGCTCGCGCTCGACGTGATCGCCGTGCTGGACGCCCCGCAGCTGGACGTGGAGACCGCGGCGATGCTCGTGGAGTCGCTGCCGGACGGTGCGCGGCTGGTGCTCAGCGGCGACCCCGGTGTGCTGTGGTCGGCGGGCCCCGGCAAGGTCTTCGCGGATCTGCTGGCCGCCCGCCGCTGCCCCCAGGTCACCTCCCGGACCCCGGACCCCGGTCCGATCGGCGAGCTGATCTCGGGCATCGGAATCGGGGAGCTGAACCAGGTGGAGGCCCCCGGCAAGGAGGTGGTGATCGTCCCGGTGCGTGACGCGGGCGAGGCCGTGCACCGCACGGTCCAGCTGGTCGCGGACTCGGTGCCGCGCGCGCTCGGCGTGCCGCCGGAGCACACACAGGTGATCACCCCGGGCCACGGCGGTGCCGCGGGGACGCGCGCGCTCAACGCCGCCCTGAAGGAGCGGCTGAACCCCGGGCCCGGCCGGTTCGGCGGCTTCGACCCGGGCGACCGGGTGGCGTACGTCCCGGCGCCGGGCCGTGCGCTGCCGGGCACGGTGGTCTCGGCGGACGCCGAGGGCCTGCGCCTGGACTGCGCGGGCGTGGCCGTCGTGGTGCCGCGCGAACAGGTCACCGACACGGTCCGCCACGGCTGGGCGCTCACGGCCCACCAGGCCGTCGGTGCGCGCTGGCCGGCGGCGGTCGTGGTGCTCCCCGGGGACGCGGCCGCGGGGCTGACCCGGGCCTGGGTGTACACCGCCTTCGGCCGTGGCGAGCGCCATCTGTCCGTGGTGCACGGCGCGGACGCGGCGCTGGCGCGGGCGGTGGCGGAGATCCCGGCGAAGGAGCGGACCACCCGGCTGCGGTCCCTGCTTCAGGCGCAGCTCCCGTCCGCCGGGTAGACCGGCGCCCCGCGCCGGACCACCGGCGCGGGGCGGCAGTGGCGCGGTTGCCCCGCGCCACCAGGCCCTGTCCGGGCGATCTTCGTGGCTGTGACATCAGCGTCCACGGTGCCAGGCTTCGCGGGCCCGCGAAGATCGCCCGGACAGGGCCTGAGGGTTCCTGGCTCTGCCGGGCGGTGCGCCCGGGCCGGGCCACCGCCCGGCAGGAGCCCCGGCGGCCGGCGGCCCCTGGCAGATCCTGAGCGCCGGGCGGGCCCGGCGGCCCGTCCGGCGCTCAGGGACGGTTGGTGGAGCCCGGACGGGCTCAGGTCCCAGGGCCCAGTACCTCCAGGTCATCCTCGTCTGCCTCTTCTACGTCCTCGGCCTCGTCGGCCTCATCGGCCTCTTCGTCTTCGTCGTCCAGCTCCTCGTCGAAGACCGTGCTGACATCGAAGCGACAGACGACCTGGTGCGGATCCGGCTGGTCGAAGGGGGCGGCCAGCCACTCCCCCGGCTCGGCGGGCTCGTCCCCGACCGCCACCCACAGGGTCGAGTCGCCCTCCTCCAGCCCGAACTCCTTGTGCCGGGAGGCGATCTCGTCCGGTTCGTACTCGCCGAAGAGCACACCGACGGCGGCCTGGACGCTGTCGCCGACGGCCGCCGCGCCGCCGGGCCCGCCGTTGTCGGAGTCGGCTCCCTGGTCCAGCTCGGCGACGCGTCTGGCCTGCGAGAGCAGGCGCTGCGGTTCGATGACGGCGTAATCCCTGCGGATCAGCACGCTCAGGGCGCTCGGTTCCTCGGGCCCGGTATAGGCGGGCAGGGAGTCGTCACCAGGGATCTCGAAGGGCGTCACCTCGTCGTAGGCGTCATAGAGCAGCTCGTCGTACACCTCGGCTGCCGCGGCCAGTTTGTTGAACGCGGCGTAGACGGCCTGGTCGTCCTCCCCGGACCGGCGTTCGACAGCGTCGAGGTGACGATCCAGTGCGGCTTTCACCGCTTCGGCGGCGGCGCGTACCTCGGCAGCGGATGGCTGCGCAGCATCAGACATAGTGCAGACGCTATCCGTAGCAGGCCTGGTCCCGCACAATAGATGCGATGCCGGAATACGAATTCTGTGATGTGTATGTGCCTCGCGGGGTCTCCCGCAAGGCCACCACACGCCTGCTGACCGACCATGCCGAGTACGGACACTGGGAGCTCGACCGCCTGCGACTCAATCCCGACGGCAGCCGCAGGGTGCGGCTGCGCCGCCGGATCATCCGCCAGCTCCGCGCAACGTGGTGAGCCGCCGTTGAAACGCCGAGCGGGCCCCGCCGGTGTTGCGGGGCCCGCTCGACGCGCACCGTAGCGCGATGTGCCGTGTCGGATTCAGTGCTACTCAGTGCCGCCTCAGTGCTGCCCGGCCCGCGCCCTGCGGTAGAGCACGGTGCCCGCGAGCAGCATGCCCGCGGCGGCCGGGATGGCCAGCTCGACCGGCCCGGCCCCGGTGTGCGCCAGCTGCTCGGTGCCCGTCAGCCGGGAGCCCCCGAGGTTCGAGGAGGCATCGGCGCCGTGCGCGCCGACCTGCTGGGCGCCCTGCTGCCCGCCTTGGCCCGCCGCGTGGCCGCCGCTGTTGCCCGGTGAGGAGGGGGCAGGCGTGTGGCCTCCCGGCTTGCTGTCCCCGGGGTTGTGCGGCTTGCCCGGCTCATCCGGCTTTCCGGGGTCGCCCGGGTCACCGGGGTCACCCGGATCTCCCGGGTCACCGGGGTCGCCCGGGTCACCGGGGTCGCCCGGGTCGCCGGGGTCACCGGGGTCACCCGGGTCACCCGGGTCGTTCGGGTCGTTCGGAACGGCATTCACGAGGCCGCCGCACTCGCCGCCCATGTCGGTGTTCCCCGCCGTGCCGACCCCGACGCCGTTCCCACAGACGTTCACCGGCACATGGACCGGTACCTGAGCGCTGTTGCCGGAGCCGATGCCCGGCGAGTTCTCGGTGCGGCTCTCCGCGCTGGAACCGCTGTGCCCGGAGCCCCCGGACCCACCCTCGTGAATCGCATTGCCGCAGCCGCTTCCCCCGCCGCCGTTGAACAACCCGAGGACGGTCACGGTGTTTCCGCAGACGTTCACCGGAATTTCGGCGGGCACCTGGACCACATTGCCGGACACGGCGCCCGGCGAGTGCGCGGCACTGGCGCCCGCCCCCGTGCCCGCGTAGGCGTAGCCGCCGGTCACGGCCAGTACGCCGCCCGCCGCCGCCATGGTGATCAGGCCCTTTTTCGCAACCTGTCGCATAACTGTTTCGCTCCCCTGCCTTCCGTCCGCGGAATGCGCGCGAGCAGAAGCGCCCGCCCCCCATCCCCGGCCTCCCCGGAACACCTCACCGGCCTCCGGGGCCGCCCGGGATCACACCCCTCTGGACTGTGACTCCACGTCACGTGATCGATGCGACGGCCCCCGTTGGGGGCCGCACACCATGTAACGAGGAAGGAGCAATCGAGCTATGAATCTACGACACCATTCACCCTTATTGATTCAGTCAGTATGTGTGACCGATTAGCGCCAGACGGGGGACCTCAGCGCGCGTCCATGAGCGCGGTCAGCACGCGTCGATGAACCGGTCGAGTACCCTGACCCCGAACTTCAGCCCCTCCACCGGCACCCGCTCGTCGACGCCGTGGAACATCCCGGCGAAGTCCAGCTCCGGGGGCAGTTGCAGCGGCGCGAAGCCGAAGCAGCGGATGCCGAGGTTGTCGAAGGACTTGGCGTCGGTGCCGCCCGAGAGGCAGTACGGCACGGCGCGGGCGATCGGGTCCTCGGCCTTGAGCGCCGACTGCATGGCGTCGACGAGCGCGCCGTCGAAGGTGGTCTCCAGTGCCTTGTCCGCGTGCACGTCCTCGCGCTTGACCCGCGGCCCGAGGATCCGGTCGAGGTCGGCGAGGAACTCCTCCTCGTACCCCGGCAGGAAGCGGCCGTCCACATGCGCCGTGGCCTGGCCCGGGATGACATTGACCTTGTAGCCGGCGCCGAGCATGGTCGGTGCGGCGGTGTTCTGCAGGGTCGCCCCGATGAGCTTGGCGATGCCGCCGAGCTTGGCGAGCGTCTCGTCCATGTTCTCCGGGTCGAGCGGGGTGCCGAGCGCGTCGGACAGCTCGTCGAGGAAGGACCGTACGGTCTTGGTGACCCGGACCGGGAACTTGTGCCGCCCGAGCCTGCCGACCGCCTCGCACAGCTCGGTGATCGCGTTGTCGTTGTTGGTCATCGAGCCGTGGCCGGCGGTGCCGTCCACGGTCAGCCGCATCCAGTGCATGCCCTTCTGGGCGGTCTCGACCAGGTAGAGCCGCAGATTCTCGTTGACCGTGAAGGAGAAGCCGCCGACCTCGCCGATCGCCTCGGTCACCCCCTCGAAGAGGTCCGGGTGGCTGTCGACGAGGTGCCGCGCGCCGTACACCCCGCCCGCCTCCTCGTCGGCGAGGAAGGCCAGCACGATGTCGCGCGGGGGCTTGCGGCCGCTGCGCAGCCGGTCGCGTACGACCGCGAGCGTCATCGCGTCCATGTCCTTCATGTCCACCGCACCGCGGCCCCAGACGCACCCGTCGGCGATCTCGCCGGAGAAGGGGTGGTGGGTCCAGTCGTGGGCGTTGGCCGGGACGACGTCGGTGTGGCCGTGAATGAGCAGCGCGGGACGCGAGGGGTCCTCGCCCGCGATCCGCGCGACCGTCGACGCCCGGCCCTTGTGCGACTCGAAGATCTGCGGCTCGAGCCCCACCTCGGCGAGCTTCTCCGCGACGTACTCGGCGGCCGCGCGCTCACCCGGGCCGGAGTGGTCGCCATAGTTACTGGTGTCGATCCGGATCAGGTCGCGGCACAGGTCGACGACCTCGTCCTGACCGCTGGCGGTGCCGGTCGTCCTCGCGGCCGAAATCGACTCGCTCACGCTGCCTCCTCAAGGTTCTGCTGCCGCGCAGCGCCCGCGCGCGGGCGCTGCGCGGTAGGGGTCCACCGCCATCCTCCCCCGCCCGCCCGCCCAGCCCAAGGCGGAAATACCGCCGTCACATCCCGTCCACACTTCCAGGGCCCCGGACCGCCGCGGGGCCGCCGCAGGGCCCGCCCCGGGGCACGGGCACGCGTGATCGAGCACGTCCGGATGTTTGCTATGGTTTTCCCGTCGGAACGGCCACGGGCCGGACGGCAGACACCTGGTCCGGGTGGCGGAATGGCAGACGCGCTAGCTTGAGGTGCTAGTGCCCTTTATCGGGCGTGGGGGTTCAAGTCCCCCCTCGGACACGTACCATTTCCCCACGGTTGCTGTTTGACCGTGGGGATTTGTTGTTGTATGGGTCGAGCGTGACCTCGGAGCGCACGGTCGCTTGCGCTGGAGCGTAGGTGAGCCGGAGGCTCAGGAGGCGGTAGATCTCCGGCCTTGTCTTCGGCCTCGGCCTGCTGGATGACGGCGGCCAGGTCGCTGATGGACCGGACGAGCCGGGCGATCTCATCACGGGACATCCTGCTGCACGGCCCTTCGACGCCGTGCGGAGCTCGGCTTCGGTACCGGCCTGGCGGGCTTGGGTCTCAGCGATCCACTGGGTGACGAGGGTGGGGTCGCCGCCTGCTTCGAGGGCGGCCTGGTGGGTGGCCAGCTCGGTATCGCAGTCGGCGATGACCTCACGGACGGCTGCGCCGGCAGCGGTCTCTGGTTCGGGTGCCGCTGCGGTCGTCGCCATGAGGTCGATCGTGTTGTCGAGCCGGTGCGGCAGGAACACCGTCGCCAGCCAGTTGTCGTGACCCGGTGATCCAGCTCTCACGGAGGTGGATGTTGCGAGGAAACCTCACCCAATGCCTGCCCCCACCCTGCGGACGCTTAACTTAACCTCCGGCGGCGGTACCACCCGCTGGAACAACACCCATGACTCATCCAGCATCAACCGCTCATCGAAATCCGTCATGCACCGTTCAACGACCAGCACGACCCCAAGAAGCGATCTCTAACTGCATTGGGGAAGGGCGCCTGACCTGGTCTGATGCTCGTCAGGCGCCCTTCGCGGCGCACATTCACATGGTGCGGCTCAGTCGCTGTATTCCGGGTCGGGTTCCAGCGCGTTTGAGATGCAGAAATGCGCCTTCGGGTTCACTCCTGGGCTGTCGGTGACGAAGATCCCCCATGGATTTCCGCTGTGTCCGCTGTCCGTGGAGCAGTCTCCGTACGGCGTCTCCCCGAAGCCGGGCACACGGCTGAAGTTCTTGAAGTCGCCCTTTGAGAAGGGCTCGGCCGATTCCGTCGGCTGCCCGTCCCCATCCATGGCGGCGCCCGCGTGGTAAAGGTACTGACTGGGCATGAAACTCGATCTCAGCATGGGCCGGTCCGGCAGGCCGAAGACACTGCCGTCGCTGCAGAACATGACGCTCAGTTCCTGCCAGATCGGCGGGGCTTCGTTCTGCAGCGATCCCGTGATTCCGCCCTTGAACCAGGCATGATAAATCTCCCGCATCAGCTTGTACACGGACTCGTTCAGGAGGCCCTTCGCGCTGTCCGCCTCCGCGAACCAGCGGTCGAACTCCTTCTGGATACCGTCATCGGCCAGCATGGGCCGATACCCGATTGAACCGCCGGCTGTATGCAGCGTGGTGAGGCAGTTTCCGTTCTCCGTGTCCGCCTTGCCATAAGGATCGGTGATCAGAGGCCGCTTGCCGATCGACTGATAGGCGCGACCCGGCAGAACCCCCGTGGAATTGGTGTCCGTCGTGGTGTTGCGTCCGTCGTGTTCGTTGAGGTCGGCCGTCGTGTAGTTCAGATCCGGCCTGTTGATGTCGTACGCGTCCTGAACGGCGGCGAATGTGTCCATGACGAACTTGGGGAGGTGCGTGTCAGCGGTGCGATCCTCGTATTCGGTCCACTCGGTCCCGTCGATGATTATCCCTCGGTTATCCACGAGGTACGAGACGTTGATGCGGTTCCGTATCTTGTAGGCCGCATCATTGGTGAGGAACTCCGCCGGCATACGGTCCGATGTCGGCCGGTTCTCGTAAGTGTTGGCGTAGTTGAGCCAGTTCGTCATACCTTGTCCCGTGGGGTGGTCTGTTGGGGACTTGCCCGCCTTCACCACCTGGTCCTGCCATGCCTTGGTGGACTCCGTAACGTCGTGCATGACGCAGTTCGAAGCGGGCATGTCGAGACATGTCGGCTCATTCAGAACACCGTTGGAGGTGTCCATCCCCCAGTCGTAGATGGATTCCATGGTCTTGAACGGTGTGTCGAGCGGGCCAGTGCTGAGCGGATCCGTATCGATGTCCTGTCGCTCGTCGAAGAACGCGACAGCTTCGACCGAGTCGTCCATATAGAAACCCGGAACCGGCTGTACCGCGACAGCGTCGAACGCGATGTCCTGATCCCCTGTGCCATCTGGGGTCACAGTATCCAGACTCACTTCCGGTTTTCCATCGAACCCGAAGGCACCGATGTCAACCCAGCGGTTGCCGTTGCCTTTCTGATTGACCGTCCGGATACGCTCGCCCTTGATCGTCTTGACCCGGTAGCGCGCGTATTTGGTGTGGGCGCCGTGGTCGGGTAGATGCACCCAGATCCTGGCGGCTCCGTTCACTTCCTTAGACAATTTCCACGTCGCCGTCACCTTCAGGCGGTTGCCCTTGGCGTCGTCGGCCCGGGTGTGGGCGAAATAGAAGTGACCGCCGAACCCGGCGCCCAGTTGGTGGGTATCTACCTTGGCCGGATAGACCGTCTCCACCCCGTTGTTCGAGAAGTTGAAGCTAAACGTTCCGGAGTTGGTCCACGAATTGGTGCACCCTGGACGGATCACGGGTGTGTCCTGGGGTGCCTCATCGATGATGAGGGCGTCCGATGGCAGCCCCGTGCGAGTGCAGGCAGGAGGGTAAGCGGTGCCGTCGGCTTCCTCGGGATAGGTCTCGTTGAACCGCACGACCTCATTGCCGCAGGTGAGGGAGCAGTCGGTCTTCCATGTCGCCGACTTGTTAAACCAGCACTTGAAGTCACTGCGCTGGCAGGGCCCTGATGTCGCACTGTCGTTGGACGCGCCATCCGAGATGAGCCCGGGCTTGCATTCGTTAGAGGTGTCGCAGAACAGGCTCTCCGGCGGCTTGGCATGGGCGCGGTTGTACAGGGCGCTTCCCTTGACGTTGACGCCGCCCTCGGCGCCGTTCCACCCAGCGAAGCGGAACGCGATCACCATGGTGCCGGGCGACTCGAGGAAGGAAGGAGGATGGGCTGCGAACCCGATGACCTTTTCCGGGTAGGGCCAGTTCTGCGGCCGTGCTGCCGCGGACGGGTCTTCGCCGCCCGCGGAGTTTTCCAGGAAGGGCAGGCGGCCGGCGTCCCACTCGGGGTTGGCGGGGTTGTTGGCCCAGCCCAAGCCCCACGGAGCAGATCCGCTCTTCGCGTGGAAGCCGGAGTTGTAGGCCCACAGGGCGTAAAACCAGTTCTCCATCTTGGTGGGAGTGCCGTCGTTGATCTGCATGCCGGCGGCTCGGGTCTCGTTCCACTTCCCGGCGAGGATCTGCAGCCCGGCAGCGATGTTGGCGGTGTAGTCCAGCGCGACCGCACGCTGTTTCTGGTAGTCCCACGCGGCGCCGCCATGCCCGTTTTCGCGACCTGCCATCCGCATGTGGTCGGTGACCTGGGTCACCCCATAACCGCAGTCGGCCTCGGCGAAGTTGACGTCCCAGTCATTTGCGGGGGAGCCGTCATACAGGTCGATGCCGTAGTAGTTGCCGATCAGTGGGTTGCTGGTGACTCCGGGAACTGCCACACGAGCGGCCTGCCACATGTTCGACTCCTGGGTCGTGACCCCGAGGAGCACCTGGGCGGGCACCCGGCCGCCACCCTCCAGTGAGACTGGAGGGAACAGGGTCTGCGGCTTGTAAGCCGGCATTCCGAGGTTCTTCCAGTTCGCGGGCCGGGAGATGTGTTTGTCCAGACGGCCGTTGATGGCCTGGTCGACGGCCCACTCGATCTGCCGGGGCTTGGGCTGCATTGCCTGGTTCCGCGGATCGTTCCGGGGGACGGAACAGGTGCGCTCGTCTTCGACGGGGTCGGTCTGCGAACCGCCCGCCTTGGTGCGGGCCTTGGCTCCCTTCTTGGAGCCGCTGGCAGGCGGGCGCAGTTGGAGTTTCGGTGATGCGTCGCGTCCCTCGGCGGCATGGGCTCCCTGCGCCCGAGCAGGGTCGATGGTGAACGTCGTCTTCTCGCCGGTCCTCATCACTGTCATTCCGACCTTCACCGGACGGGCAGTGGCAGCGTCTTGGGGTTGCTTGACCGCGCCCTTGCCGTCTGCCCAGAAAGCAGGAGAGAGGACCGCGTCGCCCGTCGTGGAGACCGTCGCGTCCTTCGATGTGTTCGCCAGCACCTTTACTGGCCCCGGGAGTTTCGCCGCGGTCCGCCGTGCCTCCCCCGTGACGTAGACGCTTCCGGTGCTGTGGGTGAGCCCCGTCTCGGTCACCGGCCCGGCGGCCAGGACCTGGGGGCGGGACGTGGACTTCGCCGACACGGCCGGGAGACGTTTGACCTGGGTATCGTCGCCCCTCTTGTCCAAGAAAACCAATCCGCCGTCTTTATCCGGTGTCAGCCGGTACGGAACGCCATCCGTTTCGGCGATGGTCGTGCTCTTGCCGTGCTTGTCCAGGCTGACGACCCGGCTACCGAGAGCGCCGACGAGGCTCCCGTCGGAGGCCGCGACCGCCGAGGTGACCTGCCCGGGCGTCTCGACCGGCGCTCTTGACTTACCGGTCACCGTGTCGACTTCGATCAGTCTGGTCGATCTCTTATCCTCGCCGGCGGACTGTGTGAATACCGCAATCTCGCCTGTGCCGCAGCCGGGGCTATAGTACGAAAGCGAGGCGTTCAGGTTCAGCTTGGTGATCTTTCCGGTGTTCAAGTCGAGCACTGCGGTGAATCCACCCCGGGCCATGAGTTTCGTCTTGTTGGTGAATGTCCGAGGGGCGTACACCACAGCGGCCCGTCGGCCTGACCCGGTCACACATGCGTTGCCTATCCACATGTCGGCGTCGAAGCCCGGTTCGGAGAGTGTCGCTGCGGTCCGCCAGGTGTACCCCTCCCGCTTCCGGGATACAAGAATGTGGAATCCGTCGGCATCGCTGGACGTGGTCCAAGCCAGGTCACCGGAGTTGCGCCAGTCCTGGCCCAGGATGGAGTCCCGTTTGTCCTTGGCGACGGACGGGAGCTCCTGGCCATTGGCGGAAGGTCTTCGCTTCTTCTCTGCGTCCGCCGATTCCCACGGAAGCGGCGTCGGCTTGGAGGTTCCTGAATCGGCCCATGAGATCTGTGGGAGCAGACCGAGCAAGAGAGCCGAAAGGACTGCCCCCACCACCCCTGTTAACCGTCTCGCAGGTTTCACCGGATTCCCCTATCCCCTCTGACTTTTCTGTTCCGCATAGAAGTCGGGATTCTCCTTGATATACTTCTCTTCGTACTCCTTGACGACCTGTACCCATACCCCGACGGTGTTGAGCCGTTGTTTGCACCTCACGTCCGCCACGGCCGTCTTTATCTCCTTCGATGACGCCTTGGGGGCCGCCCATTCGCTGTTCGAAGTGATCCATACGGGAGAAGACGACTTGTACCCGGCCTTGCGCATACAGGCGCTCCAGTCCTTGAAGGCTTTCTCCACGCGTGGATCGTCATTGGCATCCAGGTAAGGTGTGACCCGGCTAACGAACTCACCCGTACCGGATTCGGGCAGGATCTTCGATGACAATGTCAGGTATCCCCTGCCCTCACAGCCGCCTTGGGGCACCACGTGCCCATGGACCTTCTCACCGGTCTTACCGCCGTGGAGGACCGATGCGACCCCCTTGGGTATCGATTCAGCTTTGGCGCCGGCGACCGCGTCGTAAAAACCGAGTGGAGAAGACCTGATTCGACGCCGAGGCCGCACTCCAGTAAAAGGTCATCTAGCTTCGACTGGTCGCGACTGTGTCAGCGGGGACGGGGGCAATCGAGCTGGGGAAGGGCAGAGGGCCACTCGGCTCCTGTGACCTGTTCTCGATCGACCTGTCCAGCCCTGCTTGTGCCGGCGCCGGGTGGTCCACCTGCGCCGATGTATGTGAGCCTGCCGTGAAATCTGAGGTGCCGATCCGGGACGCAGCATTCCGGAGTGGCCGGTTCTCCCCACGTGAGAACTTCTTTGAAATTCAACAACCCCGCCACGAGGGAACGCATTGTTGCGGTGCCGATCGCGCCGTGATTAGTCTGTGCCTGCATCAAGCGCTTATCAGCGCAGTCCTGCCATGCGCTGCTCCAGTGGGCGAATCCGTGTGACGCTGCACAGCTCCTACATGCGAGGGTGTGAAGTCACTGGCAAGTGAAGTGATCGTTTCCAGGTCGTTACGAGCGAACACGGGAAGGGAAAGGCAGTGCACTTACCGAGAACTGTCGTAGTCGCGGCATCAGTGGCCGGCCTGCTGGCGGGAGCTGCAGGTACGGCCAGTGCGGGGACAGCATACGAATCAAAGAGGTGCTCGGGCGGTCGCGGTGTCTGTACATGTTCTACGGAACCGCGGGGCCGGGTCACCCCAACTCGGCCTGCTTTGTGGGCGGGACGAACACTGCAGATCACTGGGGGCGAACGGAGAACGGGGGTACTGTCGCCGTCCGTTACATCTTTAAGAAGAATCAGGGCCAGTACTGCGGATCGAACGGTGACGGAGACCAGTTGCGGAAGAACGCGGCATCGGCCCGGAACAGGACTTCGAGTAACCAGCGAATCTACAAAGGGTACTCGTACACCGGAACCTCGCAGAGGATCAAGCCGATCAGTGCCTGGGACTCGCCGCCCACCAATCTGAATTCGAGCCTCAAGAACAAGAACCAGTCCTCACGGAAGGCGAACTAGAGCGTAATGACACAGAAGCGAAGAATGCGACGATTAGCCGGAATGACCATAGTCGGCGCTGCCGTGCTCGCCTCAGGCGGCTACTACGCGCAGGCACATCAGGGTGATGACACCCGCCCTGCCGCTCGCGCAAGCAAGGCTGAGCAGGAGCAACTAAACGAGTTCCGCCCCACGCGGACACCGCGAGCCGGACTTACCGAGGGACTGTCCCTCCCTCTGGAGCAGTATCTCGTCGCCTACCCGGACGAAGTTTCTTTCGCGAAGGCGAAGTATCAACTCGATTCCGCCTGCATGGCAGGTTTCAAGCTGTCCCTCGACGACCCGAAGCCAGGTGATTCTCCGCCGCTCGCCAATACCTCGGCGAATATGCCTCGGCGCTACGGCGTAACCGACCTCGCCGAGGCTCAGAAGTACGGCTACCACCTCGCCCAGGACGTCGCCGAAGCGCGGGCCGCCACGGATGATTCGGCAGCGTCGGAAGGGCAGTGGAGTGATGCTCAGGAATTGGTGTACTACGGTGGCCCACCTCCGGAAGGACAATCCGTCCGATCCTTGACGTACGAAGGGAAGCCTGTCCCTGAAGGAGGGTGCTCGTCGGATTCCCTCCGAACCTTGGGCGGGGACTTGAACGAGGACCTCGCCAGCGAGCTGGACGGCAACAGCTTTGACGAGTCGCAGGAAGACCCGAGAGTCAAAGCCGCGGTACAAGCGTGGTCGGAGTGCATGAGTGGCAAAGGCCACGCAGTCACCGACCCGGACGTCGCGGCGCACGTCGAGTCGGACGACGTCACGAGCGAGGAGATCGCCAGGGCCTCAGACGATGTGGCCTGCAAGGAGTCCACAGGTCTGGTGACGATCTGGTTCGGGGTCGAGAAGGAGATCCAGACAAAGCTGATCGCGGATAACCACGACGCGCTCGAAGCAGCGAAGCGGAAGAACACTGCGGTGCTGCGCGCTGTCGCGCTGGTCCGATAAGCGAAGAGTCGACTCTATGCCTGCTGCGAGGGGGCTCGCAGGACAGCGCAATGCTTCCTCGCAGCATGGTCGTGCCAAACCTGGCCGGGCGTATTTGCAACAGAGTCCGCCGGCGGGTGGTTCCCTGGCCGTCACGGCCGATCGTGCAGACCTGCGGGGTGCACTTGCTGCGGAATGCATTCTGCTATGCCGCCCGCCAGGACTGGGACAAGACCGCCAGATTACTCAAGCCGGGCTACACCGCGCCGACCGAAGAGGCTGCCGTGGAGCGGTTCGCCGAGTTCGCCGACGCCTGGGTCGGCAAGTATTCCTCGGAATCGGGCGATAGAGGCGCACAGGGCACCACACGTATGCCGGCGTGTGGGGCCGGAAACGGTGTCATCCTGTGCAACCTGCGTGTACTCGTGGATGAGGCATCGAGCCGGTCATGCTGGGAGTTCGCTGTACGGTCGTTGGCCGGCTGCGATTCAGGGGCGGGCAGCGGGTCTGGTGGATGTTGTCCGAGGCGAACTCGTTGCCATGGACTTGAACGCTATCAGCGGCGGGAGGGTGTCGAGCAGGCCGGCTCTTGGCCCCGAGTGTCGAGTGAATACTGGACCCGCTCAGGTATGGCTTCGCTTCTGACGTACCCGCCGCACAAGTTCGCCTGCGGCCTGTGGCCACTCGGCGTGGTTGAACGCGAATTCGGCTTTAAGGAGCCGACCGGGCACGACTCGGCGGCTCTTGAGTAGGAGTTCGGTGTCGGAGCGGAGTACGAACGCGCCGATCTCTGCCATCCACTTCGTGGCTGGCAGGCCCACCGGGGCGCCCCACGCCTTTCGCAGCGCATTCATGAATGCCCGCTGGGGCAGGGGAGCGGGGGATGCGAGATTGACCGGTCCTGTAATGTCGTCCTGCTCGATCAGGAACTGCACCGCGCGGACAAAGTCATGGTCGTGTATCCAGGACACGTACTGGCTGCCGCCCGCGACCGGTCCGCCGAGGCCGAGTCGCGCGAGCCACAACAGGTAGTCGAATACGCCAGCGCGATCGGGGCTCATGACCATCGCCGAGCGCAGGGCCACCTTGCGGGTGCGCGGTGTCCGGGCCTGCTGCTGCTCCCGCTCCCAGTTCTTCGCGATTTGGACGCTGAAGTCCCAGTAGTGGGGGACGTCGGGTTCGCTGCCGCCGATCACCCCGGTTGCTTCGTCGTGGGGTGCGTCGTAGCGGTGGGCATAGATGGTGGCGGTGCTCATCTGGAGCCAGACTCGGGGAGGCCGTCGGGCAGCTGCGAGCGCCTCGCCCACGACACGTGCGGAGTCCACGCGTGAGTCCATCATGGCTCGCAGGTTCTCTTCGGTGTAGCGGCAGCTGACGCTGCGGCCAGCCAGATTGATCACGACATCGCTGCCGTCGATCGTCTTTGCCCAGGGGCCGAGGGTTCTGCCGTCCCACTTAAGGTGACTGTCGCGCGTCGGCTGTCTGGTCAGAACCACGACCTCGTGGCCTGCGGCGGTCAGCGCGCGGTTCAGTATGCCGCCCACCTGACCGGTTCCCCCGGGTAACACTATCTTCATCGTGCTCCTCCCCTTCTGCATGCACCGAGAGTACGTTGCGGTCACGAGGCGGGCCGGCGGTGCCCTCGAACAGTCCGGGCCCACCTCACGAAAATGTCGAACCCGCGGCTACGCCAGCGCCAGCACCGTCGTGAGGGGCGTGATCCGTGGGGCATCGGTCCGAATCCCCCCTCGGACACTCACTCCAAAAGCCTGGTCAGTGCGCTGACCGGGCTTTTTCGTATGAGGCCCCGGCGTGCGGCGCGCGGCTTCCGCCATGGAGGTGTCTGCGGATCGAGTATCGACGCGTTGCTGCGTCTGAAGCTCATCGCGGTCAGACCCTAGTCGGCTGGGCAGGTGAACTCGTTGCCTGGCCCCCACGTCTTCCGTTCGTCGCCGCTGTCGCGTACTCCACACTCCAATGCCACCTCCGGCCCGCGCTTTGTGTCGTGCAGGATGAGTAGCCGCTTGGCCGCGGGGACTTTGCCGTCCCGTCCGAACGTCAGCGTCCCCGACGCGCCCCGCACCCCGGCCTCGCCGCCGGCTCCGTTCACCAGCGCGGCCTGCACCGTGCCGCGGCCGAATGCCGCCGTCCCCGCGTCCTGACGCGCCTCGTTGAGTGCCGTGGCCAGCACCCGCAGAGCGTCCGAGGCCAGTGTCGTGCGGCCGTCGTTGCTCCAGAGGTCGTGTTCGCCGTACGCGGCGGCGTACTGCTGACGGAAGTTCTCGCCCATGACGTTGGGCGGGTCCGACTTGGGCAGGGCATGCGCCGCGTAGTAGAGCCGCAGCAGGGGGTAGCGCTCGCTGGGGCGCTGTGCGTCGACAACGGCATTGGTGAGGTCGTTTCCGCCGAGCGCGGTCAGCCGGCCATTGCACGCCGTGCCACTGTTGAATTCATCCAGAAACGCACCGAATTCATCCGCCCGCGCGGTCCAGTACACCACCGTGCGCGGTTCGTCCTTGAGTCGCCGGCAGACCTTCTCGGCCATTTCGGAGAATTTCTGGACCCATTCGACGTCGTCTTCCTGCGCGGGGTGGTGGCTGTCGTCGCCCGCGGTGTACCAGATGCGATGGGTGCCCCTGAATTCTTCGGTGAACCGCTCGCTGAGATTGGCGCTGTACTTGTCGGTCGGGTCCGCGATCACTACGGCCTGCTCGGCGGGTGCGCACTTGCCCGGGGCAGTCTGCACGATGTTGCCTCGACGGGCGAAGTCGGCGGCGATACGCGCCTCTCGGCGGTTGTCCGGTGCGACCTGCCGGTACATCGGGTGCCGCTGCATTTCCTCGGCGGTCGCGACGGTGCCGATGATCGGCAGCCCGCCCTCGCCCAGGATGTCCCGGGCCCGCAGGGTGTCCTCGCGGCTCTGGCCGAGGCCGACCACTCCCATGATCTGCTCGTCGCCCTGTTCCTTCTTCACTTCTCTCACGATCCCGGCGGCGACGGCGGGCGCCTTGGTGAACCGCGCGCCCGCATCCTCGACCCGGACTCGCAACCACACCTTGTTGCCCTCGTCCCGGGACGCCTCGCGGTTGAGTTCTTCCTGGGCCAGGGCGATCCCGCGCAGTTCCGGAATCGCTCCGCTGTACATCTCCTCCTTCCATGAGTTGACGGTGACGGGCACGCCCAGATAGACGACGGTCCTCACCATGGCGCCGGGCCGCGCGGCGGCCGCGTCGGCTTCCTCGTTCTGCCGCTCGATCATGGCGCGGACCGCTCTGTAGAGCTCCTTCGGGGACTTGTCGGAGGGGATACGGCCGGTGCCGGACGGCGCGGCTGACCCAGTCGCGGCACTGCGGGTCAGGCAGTCGGTTTTCTCCCCCTCCGGCAGCAGCCAGGTCAGGCCGTATGTGGCGAGGAGTGCCAGCATGGTGGCCCCAGTCACTGACGCGAGGACGGCCTCGAACCGCGGGGCGAGATCGGAGTGGGTCTTCTCGAGGTAGATCTCCGGGAAGCGGCTGAGCCAGCGCGCGGCGTCCGCGTCGTCGGCATGCGGCTCCACTCCCACCCGTACGACACGGGCCCTGCCCAGCCCTGTGGTCGCTCTCCAGGAGTTGAGCGTGATGGCGGCCTCGGCGTAGTTCTCCGTAGGCTCCCCGCTGGGGGGCACCGCAGCCACCAGGAGCACTCCGGTGCATCCGGTCTGCTCGACCGCATCGGGGAACTGCGTCAGCAGATGGCCCACTTGAGGCTCGGTGGGGTCGAGCTGCGGGAAGACGAGGACGAAGCGGTGCTTGCGCCGACGCCTCCACGGGGAGAGCAGCGGGTGGCGGAAGGCCGCCTGCACATCGGCGAGCAGCGCCCGCAGCAGCACGGCCACGGTCTGGTCGAGTCGTGCGGAGCCGCCCGGCGCGGCCGCGAGGCGCCGGGCGTCGGCGAAGAAGTCCGCACCCTTCTCAGGGAGTTCCGCCCACGTGCGGTACCAGCTGCCCTTGCGCGTCATCCGACGCCCGTTCCGCCATCCGTACCACCAGCGTGGAAGCAGGCCCAGGAGTGGGCGGCGCAGCCAGTACCAGGCGGTGGCGGGGATGCCCGGCGGGGGCAGATCGCCGCCGCTGACCGCCTCCAGGGCTCGGAGGATCCTGGAGTCCTTGCAGCGCGCCTCGTAACACCTGTCCCGTAACTCCTGGGCCTGCACGGCGGGTTGGCTCTCGGTGAGTTGTGCCTCGACGATGCTGCACATGAGGCGGTACTGCGGCAGCCGCAGCCTGCCGAAGCCGCCGGGCCGGTTGCGGAGGAGCTCCTCCTCGATCTTCTGGAAGGTGTCGCCCACACCCTCGCGCCGCGGACCGGAGGGCGCCCCCGCCACCTGCGCGTACGGGATCCTGGCCCGGCCCGCAGCGCTGAAGCGCCCGCACAGCCCGTCCGCGACGCGCTCCGCCTCCGTGCCGCTGCTCAGCTGCGTGAGCAGAACCTGGGGGGCCGGCCCGCGTTGCTTGGGCGGCTGTTTGATGAGTTGTTCGAGCGCATCGACAAACGAGTTGATCTTGGGAAGCGGCGGGACAGAAGAAGACATGGCGTTACCTCCCCCGGGTGGTTCGTACCGTCACACGGTACGAACCACCGAAACCATTCACGCTGAACGCGAACCCCATGAAAATAAGGCACTTGATGCCCAGGGCTATCATCCTCGCCCACTGCGGAGCGCGCCACCGCAATCGCACAAGGTGACCATCATCGGCCGTGCCGCGCCCTGTGAGTTCGAGACGTTCGAGGCATGTCCCTGACGGAGGTCCGCGCCGCGACACTGCCGTCGGCGCGGACCTCCGTCACCAGTAATCGTCGACGGTGGACCCATAGCAGGCGTCGCAGTACGTGCACCAGGGAGCGCAGGGTCGGGCGCATGCGGCGCAGATGCCATGAGCGGACAAGGGGCGGGAGGAGGCGACGAGTCGGATGATCCGGGCGCTTGCCGCCTCCTCTCCCTCCGCGGCCTCTTCGGTGGTGACGCTCCCGCATGCGCCGTCGAAAGCCAGGGCGGCCGTGCGCAGGTCGCGCATGGTGGCCGCGTACTCCTCGGCCTTGGCGAGGTCCATGGTCGCGATGGTGGTGTGCGGGCGGAGCAGGCCTCGCAGCGAGGCGCCCCGCAGGGCTGCCCGGCAGATCGCCGGATGTGTCGGGCGGTCCGTGTCCACAGGAAGAGTGATCAGCCGCCAGACCGTGTGACCGTCCTGTGGCCAAGGGGCGTCGACCGCGGCCGGCACCCCCGCGGCCTGCCTCGCCGCGTACAGCTTGGCGCGGAGTTCGTCTACGGGCATCGGCCGCAGCCAGGGCCGCTCTTCGGCGGTCGTGCGGGCCGCAGCCGTCCAGCCGGTGAGGGCGTGCGGGATCTCCCCCGGCTGTGGCCGCCCGAGGTCCGTCCAGGTGGGACGCAGTGGGGCTGCCTGTGCGCGCAGTCCGGTCGAGGCCGACCCGTTGGCCGCCGCGACCGCGCGGTCCACAAGCCCGGGGGAGGCGGTGAGGCCCGGGAGATGGCTGCGGTACACGGCGACGAGCCCGTCACCCGCGTCGTGGCCCCGTCGGCCTGCCCGCCCCGCGATCTGGGCGGCTTCCCACAACAGCAGCTCCCTGCGGGATCTGCCGTCGTACTTGCGCGTCTCCGCGAACGCCACCGCGTGCAGCGGGAGGTTGACGCCGTGGCCGATGACATCCGTCGTGACGATCACGTCCACTTCTCCTTCGGCCAGCCGCCGGATCTGCTCGCGGCGGGCCGCCGGAGGCATGGCCCCGTACAGGACCGTCGCCGAGCGGCTCGATTCGACCAGCTCACGGTGGAGGGCGAGCACGGCCTTGCGAGAGAAGGCGACGACAGCGCTGCCCCGCGGGAGCGTGGCGGCGCGGAACGCGTCGGCCCGTGCGAGGGCGCCGACGCGTGCGTGGCGGACCACGGAGACGGCCGCGTGCGGAGCGAACATCTTCCGCAGCAAGGCCTCCGTCTCCGGCGCGGCGGCGATGTGGACATCCTCGTGCGACCCGCTGAGTAGAAGGCGGGTCCAGGAGTGCCCCCGTGCGTCGTCGACCAGCCAGTGCGCCTCGTCGACGACCAGCACGTCACCCGCGATGGGAGCCGCCTCCGCGGTGCAGCAGAGCACCGAAGTCACCGGGCCCCGCTGCTCCTCGCCGGTTCGCAGGCCTACCCTGTCCGTACCCAGACGGAGACGCAATCGCTCGTACACCTCGTAGGCGAGCATGCGCAGCGGTGCGACGTACACGCCGGTCTTCCCGGCTTCGGCCCGGTCGGCCAGGAAAGCGAGGGCGTCGTGCGTCTTACCGGAGTTAGTGGGGCCGAGGTGGAGGGTGACGTTCGGCACGACCGAGCGTGAAGGGACACGGGCTCGGGCACGCGCGGCCGCCTCCCGCTCTCGCCTCTCGCGCTCCTGTCGGGTGGCCTCCGCGGCTTCCCGGGCGGCCTGCCTTTCCTGTCTGCGACGCTGGGCCGCTTGACGGGTGCGCTGTGTGCCGAGCCGGGATGGCGGGGGCACGGTGGCATGGCCCTCGGCGACGCTCTGTTCCAGCAGATCCTGGGGAACCCCGTGGGCGCGGTATTCCTGCGGGAGTTTCTCCGGCGCGCAGCCGAGCCGGGCAGCCGCCTCGGCCGGAGGCACGAGAGCGGGCGCCGGCCGACCGCGGCGGGCCTTTCGCAGGGCGTCCGCGAATCCCCGTGCTACCGCCGTCCGTTCTTCCGGTGAGACGGTGTCGGTACCGGGCCGTGCATGTGGGTCGAGGGCGCGTGCCAAGTCTGCTTCCGCGGCGCGCCGGGCGAGGTGGACGAGCTCGGCCGCAGTGATCGGCTTACGGCCCTGCAACGGTTGCTCGGGCCCCGACCAGTGCGACCAGGCGGCTGCCCTCGTCCAGGCGTCGGGAAGCGCCGACAACGCCTGCGTACGCCGTCGCGCGCGAAAGGCCTCGGCCCGCCGGTCAGTACCAGAGGCCAGTTCGGCGAGGAGGGCGCCGGGCAGCCGGGGGCCGACCAGTTCGGGATGGCGCTGCGGGATCTGCCGGGTCTCCGCGGCCGAGTACAACCAGACCTCGCGTTGGTAGCGGTTGGTGTACGAACGGACCGGGCGGATGATCCCGAGGCGGGCCAGTTGCCCGAAGCGGTGCGCACTGACCCCGGCGAGCCCGGCGGCCTCGGCAGCGCCCACGAGCCGGGTCTGCTCCTCGAGTTCACTGGGGCTCGTCCGCCACCGGGCGACTTCGTTGGCGCGGACGCGCCGCTCGCCCAGGCTCCAACTCGCCCGGATCACTCCGTGCTCGATCCCCACTGCGAACTCGGCCGACTGCAGGCCCAGTTCGCGTCGGGCTGCTTCGAGCGTGAGGTACTCGGCTGTCCTGTCGCCCATGGCGCCCCTCCCCAAGATTGCTCTTGGTCACAGATTGACAGGGGGGTGTGACAATCGGTGACGGGCGAAGGGCGCACCGTCGCGGCGCGGGCCTCCGGGGCCGCGACGGGTTATTCCGTCTTTCGAAATGTAACTTCCGGCCTGTTGACATGTCTGTCACATCTCCGGAATCGGGGCGAAAACCATCACCCCTTTCCTTTACGTCATCTGTGCACCTTGTCTGCGGCGCGGCCGCGTAGAGGTGCTGATTCCGCAGGTCGGCTCGGCAAGGAGTAAGCGTGACGACGACGAAGGGCACCGCCTCCACCTCGACCCCGGTGTCGGAGCACTCACCCCGGCTCTACAACGACGACCTGGCTCCGGCTTCCGAGCGGAAGTGGGGAGCGTTCAGCGTCTTCAACGTCTGGACGTCGGACGTGCACAGTCTGTACGGCTACTTCCTGGCCGCCAGCCTGTTCCTCGTCGCGGGCGGCACCTTCAAGTTCATCATCGGGATCGGCGTCGGCTCGCTGGTGATCTACTGGCTGATGACGCTGATCGGCAAGGCGGGGGTGCGGACCGGCGTGCCGTATCCGGTCCTCGCCCGGGCGTCGTTCGGCACCTTCGGCGCGAACGTCCCGGCGCTGGTGCGGGCCGTGGTCGCCACCTTCTGGTACGGAGCACAGACCAGCGCGGCGGCCGGCGCGATCGTCGCGTTCCTCACCCGCTACAGCGGTCCCCGGCACTTCCATGAGACAACCCACCTGCTGGGGCACAGTGGCCTGGAGGTGGTGTGCTTCCTGGGGGTGTGGGCCGCCCAGTTGCTGATCATCAGCAAGGGAATGGAGACGGTGCGGCGCTTCCAGGACTTCGCCGGGCCGGTCGTCTGGCTGATGATGCTGGCCCTGGCCGTCGCGCTGTCGGTCAAGGCCGGCGCGCTGTCCTTCTCGGTCGACATGCCGGCCCAGGAACTCGCCACGCTCGCCAAGAGCTCGACAGGCCTGAACGTGACCCCGGGCTCGCTCGCCGCGATCGCGGCGATCGCGGCGACCTGGGTCACCTACTTCGCCGCGCTGTTCCTCAACTTCGGCGACTTCGCGCGATTCGTGCCCGACGAGAAGACGCTGCGCAAGGGGAATGTGTGGGGGCTGCCGGTCAACCTCATCCTCTTCTCGTTCGTCGCCGCCCTGACCACGGCCGCGGCCAGCAAGGTCTACGGCCAGGTGATCCTGGAACCGGCCGAGATCTCGGCCAAGTTCGACAGCGTCTTTCTCGTCCTGCTCGCCGCCCTGACCTTCGCGGTCGCCACGCTGGGCATCAACGTCGTCGCCAACTTCGTCAGCCCGGCCTTCGACTTCGCCAACCTCGCCCCGAAGTACATCGACTTCCGGCGCGGCGGCCTGCTCGCCGCCGTCATCGCGCTTCTGCTCTACCCGCTGCACCCGTGGGACAACGCGCCGAGCTTCGTCAACGCCATCGGCTCGACCATGGGCCCGATCTTCGGCGTGATCGTCGTGGACTACTACCTGATCTGGAAGTCGCGGATCGACGTCGCGGCGCTCTACCAGGAGAACGGCGAGTTCCGCTTCCAGGGCGGCTGGAATGTCCGCGCCTTCGCCACGGCCGCCGTCGGCGCGGTCTTCTCCAGCCTCCTCCCGGTCTACGGCCCGGCTGACTACAGCGCCACGCTCGGGCCGTACAGCTGGTTCATCGGCGTCATCGTCTCCGGCTCGCTGTACCTCGCGGTGAGCGGCGGCAGGAGCCGGATCGTCGCGGCGCCTCCGGCGGACGGTACGGCCTGACGCGTGGCTGTGGCCCCAGAACCCTTCACGATGTGTGGCTGAATCAGTCACTGACGCTGCGCGTAACGGTCCCGGACGCACTGGCTCACCTGTCGCCTGCGGCAACATCGTATGCAACCCCGGCAAATCTCTGCTATCACGGCGTCGTCCCCCTTGTGGTGACGGCGCCGTTGTCGTGTTAACGCCGATACGACGCCGACACCGCGGCGACACGACTCGGGCATACGTTCACTTTGTCGAACATGAGTTCATTAACGGAATCTTTCACCGCACTTCCGCATCCGACGTGTGAAACCCGGGGAGCCTTTGAGCAGGCTCGGCTCCGATTGCACGGGAACCCCAAGCATGACGTGAAGCATCACAGCAAGCAGGTCCATTCCGCAAAACTCGAGGCACGTCAGTTTGTCTACTTGTTGTACAGGTTCTCTCACGAATGGGTGGGTGCGTGTGGAGTTAGGGATTTCCCTCAGCGTCGTGCTGGTCGATGATCATCCTGTGGTACGCGCGGGCATCTCGGCGTGGTGCGCCGCCGCCGACGTGCCGATCAACGTGGTGGCTGAGGGGGCGAGCGTGTCGGTGGCCCTCCATGGTCCGGGCCGGGGGGCGGATGTCGTGGTCATGGATCTGCTGTTGCAGAACGGGCGGCCCGCGTACGACGAGTTGCAGGAGCTCGTGGCCCAGGAGCGCAAGGTCGTCGTCTACACCATGCGGGACAGCCAGGACGCGGCGTTGACCTGCATGGACCTGGGCTCGGCCACCTACATCACCAAGGCGGAGGGGCAGCGGCACCTGGTCAAGGCGATCCGGGCCGCCGCCGAGGACATCCCCTACACACCGCCGTCGCTGGCCGGCGCGTTCGGCAGTGACACCCGGCAGAGCCGCCCCGTGCTGTCCGTACGGGAGGTGGAGGTGCTGGTGGAGTGGTTCCAGTGCGAGTCGAAGGCGATGGTCGCCCAGAGCCTGGGGATCTCGGAGCGCACGGTGAACACCTACCTGGACCGGGTGCGCATCAAGTACGCGAACGCCGGCCGCCCGGCGACCACGAAGGCCAAGCTGGTGGCCAGGGCGGTTCAGGACGGTCTGATAGCTCTGGACGAGCTGTGATCCGGCACGCGGCCTCCACGAGGAGGCGGTCCTCGGCGTGGACCGTGCGCACCCGGATCCCCTTCGCCGTCGGCTCGGGCAGCCGCTCCCGCAGCGCGTCCACCACGACGCCCACCCGCACCTGATCCCCGCCGCGGACCACGGTGACGCGCGCCGTCTGCCTGGCGGCGGCCAGCGCGGCGATGACCGGGTCCAACAGCGCGCGGCGCAGTGGCAGCGGCAGCTCAAGGGGGTCGCCGCGGACGGCGAGTTGCACGGTGGTCCCGTTGCGCTCGGCGACGTCGATGCAGGCGCGCATCTCGTGGACCAGCGGGTCGAATGTGCAGTCGCTCTCCGCGAACAGCCGCCTCAGCCGGGCGGCTTCCAACGCGCAGGCGCGCCGCACCTCGTCGTCCTCCGGGTCGAGGGAGCCGCTGGCGAGCCCGGTGAGCAGGGGGAGAACGGTGGTGCTCAGCTCGGCGTACCGCCGACGCTGATCCGCCTGGATCTGTCGGGCGACGGCGATGCGGGTGCGTACCCGCTCCTGGGCCCGCAGGGCCTCGCCGATGGCCCTGCTGCTGTCGAGAAGCAGCTTCCCCCCGGCCGCCATGACCATCTGGAAGCAGCAGGCGGACAGGACGCTCAGGCCCATGCTCGCGCCGACGGACCGCGAGGGCACCTCGACCGTCAGCAACAGGGCGACGGTGACGGCCAGATGGCAGCCGAGGAAGGCACCGGACACCACCGGCCCTCGGTGGCCGAGCATGACGACGGCGAACCAGCCCGCAAGGGCGTAGGACCAGTGGGAGGTGCCGACGAAGTAATGGTCCGCCGGGACTTGGGTGGTGGTGGCCACCGAGGCGGCGAAGGTGCCGGCCAGCGCCCACGGCACCCAGCCGCGCGGCCATGGGCGCCCGTCGAGGCCGAGGACGACGCTGCCGCCGAGGATCAGCGTGAGCAGGCCGTAGGCGGCCAGCGGAACCCAGGGGTGCCGGTAGTCGTCCAGGCTGCCCAGCAGGCCGGGCAGCGCGAACCCGATGTGGAGGGTGACCAGGATGAGCAGTGCCCCGGCACGGATGCCGCGGAGCTGGTGGCGGGTGATCAGCTGACGGAAGTCCTCACCCACGCGGCCACTCCAGCCGTACCGTCGTGCCGTGCCCGGGCCGTGACTCCACGGTCGCGCGGCCTCCCACGTTCCACATCCGTCCGCGGATGGAACGCTTGATCCCGATCCGCTGGATGGGAATGTACTCGGGGTCGAACCCCACCCCGCCGTCGGCGATGGTCACGACGATGACGTCCCGCGCGCGCTCCGCCGTCACCCGTACGACATCGACGCCCGCGTAGCGGGCCACGTTGCGCAGCGCCTCGCCGAGACCGCCGCGCAGGGCCGCCGCGATGGGGCGCCAGGCAGTGCCGAGACCCTCGTCGAACCTGCTGATGACGCGGAGGGGATGCGCGGCGATCTCGTCGAGCAGTTCGGCGGCCAGGTCCACCTCCCCCGCGGCCGACTGCTCGGCGCGCAACCGGACGAGATCTCTGGCGGCCTGGGCCCGCAGGGTCTCCGCCCGCATCGACGCCCACGGCGCCGACGCGATCAGCAGGGTCGCGCAGGCGGTGTCGTGGAGCGCGGCCAGGTGTTCCCGCTCCGCGGCGCAGCGGGCCTCCGCCGCCTCCCCGTGCTGCCTCGCCCGCGCGGCCCGGTCGGCGGCCTCGTCGGCTGCTCGGCTCTCGCTGAACACCAGCCGGACCACGGCCTGGGCCAGGACGGTGTTCACCAGCACCCAGATAACACTGCGCAGGACACCGGGCCACTCGAAGTGCGGGTACAACGCGGCGCCCGACAGATCCGCGCAGCACAGCCACAACGTCGCCAGAATCCCGGTGAGCGGTGGCTGCATGAGCTGATAGGCCACGGCCGTGACGTTGACGGACACCAGGATCCATGTGCCCGCGTGCGTGGTCTGCCCGTCGGGGAGCGTGAACCGCTGGCTCAGACACAGCGCCGTCATGGCCGCCAGATCCAGGGCGAGTAGCGGCCTCGGCCGCATCGCCGAGGTGGTGGCGAGCCGCAGATGGATCCAGCTCCAGGCGAGCACGGCCACCGCGACCACCGCCGCGGGCGCCATCTCTTCCACCGGCATGGCGGCCACGCCCAGCACGGCACAGGCGCTCATCACCCCGGCGCGGCCGTAGAGCGCCAACCGTCGGTTGAACGCGACGTATTCCCGCGCCCAGGGCCCTGCCGAGCCGGGAAGACGCGCCGAGACCGGCGGGTCGATACCGGGCGACAGTGAGCGAATCGGCATGGGTCATCCATCCTCGGCGGCCATCGGTGTGACAGGGCGATAGCGGTAACCTCACGATCCGTGAGGGAATCGAAGCTTTTTTGTCGGTCGAACGACCCTCACACCGAATGACCCGGCGCGTCTAGGCTGGACCGAGCGCAGTGGCTTAGGGGGAGCAGATCGGGACGATCTGGCAGCCCACCCATGTCGGGCCCCCACAAGCCCTTTGTGAGCAAGAAATATGCCGCCGATCGGCGCGCTTTCCGCCTCATGCCAACCTTTCTCTTGGGTGTACAGCGAAGGGAATGCAGCCTTTTATGTCCGCATCTGCGCCCAACGTCATCCTGCGCGGCGGCCCCACGGAGCTGGCCGATCCGCACACGCGGTATGTCGATGACCCCGAGTCGACCCTGAAGCTTCTCGTCGGCAACGCGTACGAACACTTCCATCCCACAGGCCAGTTCGTGGAGCACCACGGGCGGCATCTGCGGGTCCTCGAATGGATCCGCCGGACGTACATCGCCGAGTAATCAGCCAAGTGATCAGGGGCCGGAACATCGCCGGTGGGTTCACTCGCGGCGTGCGAGGGAAACCCCCGGCGAGCTCGGGCCGGCCGGCCGCGGGGCCCGCGGCGACCGTCGGCTCCGTCTCTCAGGTCGGCTCCGTCCGCCAGGTCGAGTCCGTCAGGTGTAGTCCGTCAGGTCGAGGCGAGAACCGTGTGCCGGAGCTCCCTGAGCTTCCGGCCGGGTTCGAGCCCCAGTTCCCTGTCGAGAACACGCCGGGCGGACTCGTATATGCCGAGCGCCTCGGACTTCCGGTCGGAGCGGTAGAGGGCCAGCATCAACTGTCGGTAGAACGTCTCCCGGAGCGGGAACTCGGCGACGAGGGACCGTAGCCGGCCGACAAGTTCCCCATGGCGGCCGAGTTCGAGATGCGCCTCGGCCGACATCTCCGCACATTCGATGCGCATCTCGTCCAGCCGCTTCAGGAAGCCGGCCACGATCGGCCCGGTCTGGGCGTTGCCGCACGCCGGCCCACGCCACAGCGCCAGGGCCTGCTCGAAACAAGGGGCCGCCTGCGCGGGCTCCCCGCATCTGACGTACTTCCGGCCGTCCGCGACCAGCTGCTGGAAAGCATCGAAATCGCATTCGCTCGATGCTCTGCGCAGCATATATCCGCCGGGACGGGTGATGATGGGATTCTGCTGGCCCGGCCGGCTCAGGAACTTGCGAAGCCGCGAAATGCACACATAGATACTCGCGGTGTCGCGCCGCGGCGGCAGCTCACCCCAGATCTCTCGTGTGAGCTGTTCCGCCATGACGACCTGGTCCGAGCGGATCAGCAGGACGGCGAGAACGGTAGCGAGTTTCTGCGCTCTGAGCGGTGAACCGCCCTTTTCATCGACTACACGGAGCGGTCCCAAAATCTCGTACCGCACAAATTACCCCCCTCTTCCGGGAATCCTGGTTACGTGATGAGTTGGCGGTGCGTGCGGGAGTCGGCTATGCGGCTTCGAGTTCCGGGGCGTCGACGAGCACGGCGTGATGCAGCCGTTTGAGAGCGGCGGACGGTTCGAGCCCGAGTTCTTCGCTCAGTACGGTCCGCGCCGACTGGTAGACACTCAGGGCGTCGGCCCTGCAGCCCGAGCGGTAGAGCGCCAGCATGAGCTGTCGGTAGAACGCCTCGTTCAGCGGAAGTTCCTCTATCCGAGCATAGAGGTAGCTGACGAATTCACGGTGGCGGCCGAGTTCCAGGCCGGCGTCCACAAACGATTCGACGCATTCCAGCCGGGCCTGCTCGGCCCAGCACACGAAGCCGTTGACGATCGCCCCGTCGCGCAGGTCCTCGAGAACCGGGCCGCGCCAGAGGTCGAGACCCTCTTCGTACGCCTCGCAGGCCTCATGGGTGCGCCCGGCCCGCTGTGCGGTCCGTCCCTGGCGCACCAGGTCCTGGGAGACCTGGAAGTCCAGCTCGTCCGCGCCGAGACGCAGCACATACCCGCTGCGAGCGGTCACGATGGGGCTCTCGGTGCGGTTGGGGCGCCTGAGGAACTTGCGGAGTTGGGACACATAGACGTGGAGCGCCGCCACGGCCTGCCGCGGTGCCCGGGTGCCCCAGATCTCCTTCACGAGATCTTCGCTGCTCACCACTTCGTCGGCCCGCACCAGTAATGCCGCCAGCAGCACCTCGATCTTCCTGGCGCTGATTGAGGTAACCGAAGATCCGTCAACCACGCGCAACGGGCCCAGTATCTCGTACCTCATGATACGCGAACTCCCCCCGTCGTCAGCGTCTTGTCGGACCAGGAGGGCTCTCCATTGCGATCGAATTCAGCCAGCATTCGAAAAATTCACCCCGATTTTTGAAGCCTCTTATGGTCGCGCTTCAGACCTCAGCGTCGATGCCTACCCACGCCATCCACAGCTTAGCCAGAACGCAGCCGCCTCCGCGCATTTCACATGGCTGCAACATTGCCCCCAGTGAGATTTTCGGTCAGGTGGGAGGTGGTCTTCTGGCTATGGAGATCGACGACGCGCTCTGCGATCGGCGGCTGCGCTGACTCATGGTGCCGAACGGCGCCCGGCACCACGGACTGCGGTTCCCTCCGATGGGCGAACAACCAGCAGCAGTGATCGCAGAGAAGGCAACATCGACGCATCCTAACCGTGCAGAGCGTGCCAGTGTGAGGGTCAAAAGACCCACAACCAAATGGGCACATAGGATGATTCATCGACCGGTGACCGTCACCGTACCCTGCTGTTTCGGTGACGGCCCCCCGCAAGTCACCGGTCCGACCCAAAGGATCATCGGTGCAAGTTTCGCCCGACGTATACAAGGCGTCCCCTAGACATTTTCGGTTAGATCAACTTTAGAAAACATTCGGAGAATGAGCGCTGTTCGGGGCATCTCGTAAGCCATAACCAGCGGTTTTGCGATTCAGGTATGGGGGTGTCATGGCCGGGAGCAGCCCGAGCCGTGCGCAGCAGGCGACGTCTCCCGTCGCGATCGTGGGGCTGGCCTGCCGGCTGCCCGGTGCGCCCGATCCCGAGGCGTTCTGGCGCCTGCTGAGCGCGGGCGAGAATGCCGTCGTCCCCGTCCCGGACGACCGTCTGCCCGCCCAGCCCGGCTCCCCGCCGTACTTCGCCGGACTTCTGGAGCACGTCGACACCTTCGACGCGGGATTCTTCGGCATCTCGCCACGCGAGGCCACGGCGATGGACCCGCAGCAGCGGCTGATGCTCGAACTGGCCTGGGAGGCCATGGAGGACGCGGGGCTCGGCGCCGAGACCCTGGCGGAGAGCCGGACCGCGGTGTTCACCGGCGCGATCTGGGACGACTACGCCACGCTCCTCCACCGGCACCGACCCAACGACATCGCCATCACCCGGCACACGATGGCGGGGCTGCACCGCGGCCTCATCGCCAACCGGATATCCCACCGCCTGGGCCTGCGCGGCCCGAGCCTCACGGTGGACGCGGCGCAGTCCTCCGGGCTCGTCGCCGTGCACCTGGCGTGCGAGAGCCTGCGCCGGGGGGAGGCCGACCTGGCGCTCGCGGGCGGCGTGAACCTGATCCTGGCCGAGGAGAGCATGCGGATGGCCGAGGCCCAGTTCCAGGGGCTCTCGCCGGACGGCCGGTGCTACACCTTCGACGCGCGCGCCAACGGCTTCGTACGCGGCGAAGGCGGCGGGATAGTGCTGCTCAAACCGCTGGCCGCGGCCGTCGGCGACGGCGACCCGGTGTACTGCGTGATCGAGGGCAGCGCGGTCAACAACGACGGCGCCACCGACGGCCTGACACGGCCGAGCGCCGAGGCCCAGACGGATGTGGTGCGGCAGGCGTGGCAGCGGGCCGCGGTGGCGCCCGCCGACCTCCAGTACGTCGAACTCCACGGCACCGGAACGCCGGTCGGCGACCCGGTCGAGGCCGCCGCCCTCGGCGCCGCGCTCGACGGGCACCACCCGGTCCAGCAGCGGTTCACCCCCCTGCGGGTCGGCTCGGTCAAGACCAACGTGGGCCACCTGGAGGCCGCCGCCGGCATCGCGGGCCTGCTGAAGACGGCCCTGAGCATCCACCACCGGCGGCTCCCGCCGAGCCTCAACTTCGCCACCCCGAACCCCGGCATCCCGCTGGCCGAGCTCGGCCTGCGCGTACAGACCGCGTTCGAGCCCTGGCCGGACGAGCGGCGGCGGCTCACGGCCGGGGTCAGCTCCTTCGGCATGGGCGGCACCAACTGCCATGTCGTGCTGGCCGAACCGCCCGCCCCGGCCACGCCTGCGGACCGGCCGGCGCCGCCCGGGGACATGTCCGCGCGCACCGCCCCGCCGGTCACGCCCTGGGTCGTCTCGGCGGCGAGCCCCAAGGCGCTGGCGGCTCAGGCCGCCGCGCTGCGCGAACATCTGCGCGCACACCCCGGGCTCCACCCGGTGGACGTCGGCCGCGCCCTCGCCACGACCCGGACGGCGTTCCCCCACCGAGCCGTCGTCCTGGGCACAGACGTGGGCACGGACGTGGGCACAGACGTGGGCACGGACGGCGGCGAACTGCCCGTCCGCCTCGACGCCCTGGCCGCCGGAACGGAGACGACGGGGGTGATCCGTGGCCGCGCGGGCGCGGGCCGGGTCGCGTTCCTGTTCAGCGGCCAGGGCAGCCAGCGCCCCGGCATGGGCCGCGAGCTGTACGCGGCGTACCCGGTCTTCGCCGACGCGCTGCGCGAGGTGTGCGGGCACCTCGACCCCTTGCTCGACACCCCGCTGCTGGACGTCATGTTCGCCGAGGCCCCGCCGGAAGGCGAGCCGGCGCTGAACCGGACGGCATACACCCAGCCCGCGCTGTTCGCCCTCGAAGTGGCCCTCTACCGCCTGGTGACGTCGTGGGGCCTCACCCCCGACCACCTGATCGGCCACTCGGTCGGCGAGATCTCGGCCGCGCATGTGGCCGGGGTGCTGTCGCTGTCCGACGCCTGCACGCTGGTGGCGGCCCGGGGCCGCCTCATGCAGTCCATCACCGCTCCCGGGGCGATGGCCGCCTGGCAGGCCACCGCCGAGGAGGCCGGTCAGGCGCTGGAGGCGCACGGCGGACGGGTGGGCCTCGCGGCCGTCAACGCCCCCGCCTCCGTGGTGATCTCCGGTGACCGAGAGGCCGTGGCGGAGGCGACCGCCGCCTGGCGGGCCCGGGGCCGCAAGGCCACCGTGCTGAAGGTCAGCCACGCGTTCCACTCCCCGCACCTGGACGGCATCCTCGGGGAGCTGCGCGCGGTCGCGGCCGGGCTGACGTTCGCCGCGCCCGCCATCCCCGTCGTATCCAATGTGACCGGCGGCCCGGCCACCGAGGCCCAGCTGCGCTCGCCCGACTACTGGGCCGACCACGCGCGGCAGGCCGTACGGTTCGACGCCGGTGTGCGGCAGCTGTGCGAAGCGGGGGTCGACACCTTCCTCGAGCTAGGCCCCGACGCCTCGTTGACGGGCATGGCGCGGGAGAGTGTCGCGGCGTGGGCGGCCGACGCGTCTCGTCCGGTGGCGGTCGCGGTGCAGCGCCGCGACCGGCCGGAGGCGCACAGCTTCGTGTCGGCGATGGCCCAGGCGCATGTACGGGGCGTCGCCGTCGACTGGGCGGCCGCCTTCGCGGGCCACGAGACCCGGCGGGTGCCCCTGCCGACGTACGCCTTCCAGCGCGAACGCCACTGGCCCGACGGCCTGGACGACCGGCGGCCGGCCCGGCCCCTGACGTCCCCGGTCGAGCCGCCAACTCGTACCGCGTCACCAGCCGGTGCCGCTCCGCCGGTCGATCGCGCGGCCTCCCCGGGCGAGCTGCTGGCGCTCGTCCGTACCCAGGCCGCCCTCGTCCTGGGACACGACAGCCCCGACGGCATCGACCCCGCCCTGACCTTCAAACAGCTCGGCTTCGACTCGCTGGCCGCGACGGAGCTGAGCGAACGCCTCGGCGCGGCCACGGACACCGAACTGCCCGCCACCCTCACCTTCGACCACCCGACGCCGAACGCTGTGGCGGCGTGGCTGCGCGCGGCGCACGAGGGGCAGCCGACCGCCGCCCCGGCGGCGGCGGTCGGGGCGGCCACGGCCGATGACCCCATCGCCGTGGTGGCCGTCAGCTGTCGCTACCCCGGCGGGGTCGACTCGGGCGAGGCGCTGTGGCGCCTGGTGGACGAAGGCGTCGACGCCGTGGGCGAGTTCCCCGGCGACCGGGGCTGGGATCTGGCGGAGCTGTTCGGCCGGGCACCGGACGGGAGCGGCGGCAGCGCGACGGGCCGGGGCGGCTTTCTGTACGACGCGGCGGACTTCGACGCGGAGTTCTTCGGGATCAGCCCGCGCGAGGCGCTGGCCATGGATCCGCAGCAGCGCATTCTGCTCGAACTCTCCTGGGAGCTCCTGGAACGGGCCGGCATCCCCCCGGCCTCACTGGCCGGCAGCGCGACCGGCGTCTTCGTGGGCGCGACGGCGGTGGACTACGGGCCGAGGCTGCACGAGGCCACCGCCGAGCTCGACGGACACCTGCTGACCGGTGGCACACCGAGCGTGGCGTCCGGCCGGGTGGCCTACACCCTCGGCCTGGAGGGGCCGGCGCTCACGGTGGACACGGCGTGTTCGTCGTCGCTGGTGTCGATGCACCTGGCCGCGCAGGCCCTGCGGCAGGGCGAGTGCGACCTGGCGCTCGCGGGCGGCGTGACGGTGATGGCCACGCCGGGCATGTTCACCTCCTTCTCCCGGCAGCGCGGCCTGGCGGCGGACGGCCGGTGCAAGCCGTTCGCGGCCGCCGCCGACGGCACCGGATGGAGCGAGGGCGCTGGGCTCGTCCTGCTCGAACGCCTCTCCGACGCCCGCCGCAACGGCCACCAGGTGCTCGCCGTGATCCGCGGCTCGGCGGTCAACCAGGACGGCGCGAGCAACGGCCTGTCCGCCCCCAACGGCCCCTCCCAGCAGCGCGTCATCCGCCAGGCCCTGGCCAACGCCCGCCTCGACCCCGCGGACGTGGACGCGGTCGAGGCCCACGGCACGGGCACGACGCTGGGCGACCCCATCGAGGCCCAGGCCCTCCTGGCCACCTACGGCGGGCACCGCCTCGCCGAGCAACCCCTGTGGCTGGGCTCGATCAAGTCGAACATCGGCCACACCCAGGCCGCCGCCGGCGTCGCGGGGGTCATCAAGATGGTGATGGCCCTGCGCCACGGCCGCCTCCCGGCCAGCCTCCACATCGATGCCCCCAGCCCGCACATCGACTGGTCCGACGGCACGGTCAGGCTCCTCACCGAGGCCGCCGACTGGCCCGAGGCCGACCGGCCCCGCCGCGCCGGCGTCTCCTCCTTCGGCATCTCCGGCACCAACGCCCACCTCATCCTCGAACAGGCACCCGACCAACCCGAACCAGAGTCCGCTTCCGCGGGCGGCGTGGTGCCCTGGGTGCTGTCGGCCCGTACCGGCGAGGCGCTGCGCGCCCAGGCCGGGCGCCTGGCCGAGTGGGTCGCCACCGGCGCCCCGCCCTCCCCGGCGGACGTGGGGTGGTCGCTGGCCACCACCCGGTCGGCGGACCGGCACCGAGCCGTGGTCAGCGGTACGGGCTGGGACGAACTGCTGTCCGGGCTGCGCGCGGTGGGGGACGGCCCGACGCCCGCGGCGGTCTCGGCGGGGGCCGCTCCCGGCCCGGTCATGGTGTTCCCCGGGCAGGGGTCGCAGTGGCGCGGCATGGGCGTGGAACTGCTGGACTCCTCCCCCGTCTTCGCGGCGCGTATCGCCGCGTGCGAGGCGGCGCTCGGCGAGTTCGTCGACTGGTCGCTCACCGCCGTGCTGCGTGGTGCGTCGGGTGCGCCTGAGCCCTCCCGGGTCGATGTCCTCCAGCCGTGCCTGTGGGCGGTGATGGTGTCGCTCGCCGCCGTCTGGGAGAGCTACGGCGTGGCGCCCACCGCGGTCGTCGGACACTCACAGGGCGAGATCGCCGCCGCGTGCGTCGCCGGGGGCCTGTCGCTCCGGGACGGCGCCAGGGTCGTGGCGCTGCGCTCCCGGGCCCTGCGTGCCCTCGCCGGGCACGGCACCATGGCCTCGCTCGCGCTGAGCGGCGAGGAGGCCGAGCGCTTCCTCGCGGACCTGGGCGCGGCGGCCGAGCGGGTGACGGTGGCGGTGTTCAACGGGCCGTTCTCCACGGTGGTGTCGGGGCCGACCGACCAGGTCGCCGCGGTGGTGGCGGCGTGTGAGGCGGCCGGCCACCGGGCCCGCGCCATCGACGTGGACTACGCCTCGCACGGCCCGCAGGTGGACCGGATCGCCGACACGATCCGCGCCGATCTGGCGGACCTCGCCCCCGGTGCCTCGGGCACGGTGTTCTACTCCGCCGTCACCGGCGCCCGGCAGGCGACGGAGGAGCTGGACGCCGACTACTGGTTCACCAATCTGCGGCAGCCGGTCCGGTTCGCGTCGGCGATCGACACCCTGCTGGCCGACGGATACCGCGTGTTCATCGAGGTCAGCCCCCACCCGGTGCTGATCCCGGCGCTCCGGGAGTGCTTCGAGGAGACCGATGTGGCGGCGGCCACCGTGCCGACGCTGCGCCGGGACCAGGGCGGCCCGGATCAGGTGGCGCGTGCGCTGGGGGACGGCTTCGCGGCGGGGCTCGCGGTCGACTGGAGCCGCTGGTTCGCCGACGGCGAGGGCCACCGGCCGCGTACGGTCGAGCTGCCCACGTATCCGTTCCAGCGGCGGCGGTACTGGCTGACGCCGGACCAGGGCCGCCGCGAGGGGCGCGCGTCCGGAGCCGGAACCCGGCCGGCCGGGCACGCCCTGCTGTCCTCGGCGGTCGAACTGGCCGACGGCGGCCTGGTGCTGAACGGCCGACTGCCCGGCGACACGGCCTGGCTGGGCGCGCACACGGTGGCGGGCGTCCAACTCGTGCCCGGCGCGGTCCTGGTGGACTGGGCGCTGCTGGCCGCCGACGAGGCGGGCGGGGCGTCGCTGGAGGAACTGCTGCTGCGCGCACCACTGGAGCTGTCCGGGCCGTCCGGCGCGGTCGGGGGTGTGCTGGCACAGGTCGCGGTCGCGGCGCCCGATGAGTCGGGCCGCCGGGAGATACGGATCTCCTCCCGACCCGCCGCCGCCGGTGCGGGCGACGGGTGGACGTGTCACGCGGTGGGGACGCTGGTCCCGGGCGGCCCGCCCGCTCCGGCGGACACCGGGACGCCGGTCGTCCCCTGGCCGCCGGCGGGCGCCGAGGCGCTGGAGCCGGCCGGGCTGTACGAGCGGGCCGAGCGGCGCGGCTACGGCTACGGGCCCGCGCTGCGGGGAGTGGCGGCGCTGTGGCGGGACGGCGCCGACCTGGTCGCCGACGTGGTGCTGCCCGAGGAGGCCGGTGACGACGGTGAAGACGGCGACGGTGCGGCCGGGTTCGGCCTTCACCCGGTCCTGCTGGATGCCGCGTTGCAGCCCGCGCTGCTGGCCGGGCCGGACGATGAGGGGGAGGGAACGGAAGCCCGCTTGTGGCTGCCGTTCGCCTGGAGCGGGGTCCGTCTGTGGGCGACCGGGGCGCGCGCCGCGCGGGTCCGGCTGTCGCCGCCGGACGCATACGCCGGAGAGGCCGGAGAGGGCGGGGACGGCGGGGAGGCCGCGGACGAACGGGAGCTGCGGATCGAGGTGTCCGACCCGACCGGGGCTCCCGTGCTGAGCGTCGCGTCGGTGGTGCTGCGCCCGCGCACCGTACGGCAGGTGCGCGAGGCGAGCGGGGCCGCGGCGGGTGGCCTCTTCGCCCTCGACTGGACGCCGGTGGCGCCCCGGGAGCCGTCCGGCGCCGAGGACGACGCCGAGCGCGTGGCCGTGCTGGGCGAGGCGCCCGCGGGGTCGGGCGCGGACCGGTGCCGGGACACCTACGCGGACCTCCCGGCGCTGCTGGCCGCCCTGGACACGGGTGCGCCCGCGCCCTCCGTGGTGGTGTGGCGACCATCGACCGCCGGCGCCGACGCCGGCGCCGGCGCCGCGCCGGAGGACGCCGCCCTGTCCGCCGTACGAGGCGTCGCGGCGGCGCTGCGCGCCTGGAGTGCCGAGCCGCGGCTGGCGGGCAGCCGTCTCGCGCTGCTCACCCGGGGTGCGGTCGCGGCGGGCGGTGCCGAGGGCGAGCCGATGGACACGGCCGCGGCGGCGGCCTGGGGCTATGCCAGTGGTGTCCAGGCGGAACACCCCGGCCGCTTCGTCCTCCTCGATGTGGACACGGACACCGACCTCGGCACGGAGGCGGGTCTGGCGGCCGTGGCGCGAGCGACGTGGGTCGGCGAGCCGAGGGTCGCGCTGCGCGGCGACACGCTGCTCGCGCCACGCCTGGCGCGTTCCGCGGCCGCGCCGGGCGGCGGGGCGTTCGGCCCGGAGGGCACGGTCCTCGTCACGGACGCCGGAAGCCCGCTCGCCGGTGCGGTCGCCGAGCACCTGGTGCGCGCCGAGGGCGTCCGGCACCTGCTGCTGGTCCGCTTCGGCGGCACTGACGGCGCATACGACACGCAAGACACGCACGACACACGAGACAACGAGAGCGGCGGGAGCGGTGAGGAACAGTGGGGTGCGCGGGTGCGCGTGGTCACGGTCGATCCTCGCGACACCGCCGCGCTGGAACGGGTGGTGGCGCAGGTCGATCCGGCCCATCCGCTGACCGGCGTCGTCCACGTCGCGGGGCTGTCCGCCGACATCGAGCCCGTGGGCATCGAGTCCGTGCACATCGAGCCCTCCGACGGCTCTCAGCCGGGGGGCGCGGCACGGGGGTGGGCCGCGGCGGCCGGTGCGGTGTGGGCGTTGCACCACGCCACCGCCGGACTGCCGTCCGTCCGGTTCGTGACCCTGGCCGACGCCGCCGCGGCCTGGGACGGCCCGGTGACCCCCGAAAGGGCCGCGGCCGGTGCGTTCTGTGACGCCGTCATGGACGTACGGCGCCGGGCCGGACTGCCCGGCCTGGGGGTGGCGTTCGGGCCCTGGGCTGCCGCCGGTGGCGTCTCCGGTGCCGATTCCGGCGGGGGCTGGACCGGGGTCCTCGGCGCGGACCGGGGGCTCGCGCTGCTGCGCGCCGCCTGCCGCGCCGACCGCCCGCAGCTGGTGGCGGCCGACATCCGTACCCGAGCTTTGACCGCCCACCCGGCCCACGAGCTGCCGGCCGCGCTGCGCGCGCTGGCCGCGGGCGCGGGCGGCCGGGCGCCGGCCCGGCCGGTCGCCGCCGCCGCGCCGGGCCGGACCACCGACTGGGCGAGCCGGCTGGCCGGCCTCGGGCCCGCCGAACGGCGCCGCGCCGTCCTGGAGCTGGTGCGCGATCACGCCGCCGCCGTGCTCGGGCAGCCCGACCCCAAGGCCGTACGGGCCGACGCCTCGTTCAAGGAGCTGGGCTTCGACTCGGTGACCGCCGTCGAGCTGCGCGACCGGCTGGTGGCGGCCGGCGGAGTACGGCTGCCCGCCGCCGTCATCTTCCGGCACCCGACGCCGGAGGCGCTGGCCCACCGCATCGAGCAGCAGCTCGCTCCCGGCAACACAGACAACACAGACAACACAAGTAACGCAGGCAACACCGCGAAGAACACCACGAACAACAGCAACGGCAACGGCACGGCGGTCGACGCGGCGGACAAGCTCGCGTCGGCCACGGCCGACGAAATCCTCGACTTCATCGACAACGAGCTGGGCGTGCTCTCCGAGGCGCGTCCGCGCCCCTCCAACTGAAGGCAGGTGACGACATGGTCAGCGAGGAGAAACTGGTCGAGTACCTGCGCCGGGTGACCACCGAGTTGCATGACGCCAGGACCCGGCTGCGGGAGCTGGAGGAGGGTGAGCAGGAGCCGGTCGCGGTGGTCGGCATGGCCTGCCGTTTCCCCGGCGGGGTACGGTCCCCCGAAGACCTGCGCCACCTCGTCCTGTCGGGTGGCGACGCGATCGGCGAGTTCCCCACCGACCGCGGCTGGGACCTGGGCAGCCTCTTCCACCCGGACCCGGCGCACTTCGGCACCAGCTATGTGAGCCAGGGCGGCTTCCTCTACGACGTCGACCGGTTCGACGCGGGGTTCTTCGGGATCAGCCCGCGCGAGGCGCTGGCGATGGACCCGCAGCAGCGGCTGCTCCTCGAGCTGTCGTGGGAGGCGCTGGAGTCCGCCGGGGTGGTGCCCGGCGCGCTGCGTGCCAGCCGGACCGGCGTGTACGTGGGGGTGTCCAGCGAGGACTACATCTCCGGCCTGCCGCACATCCCGGAGGGCTTCGAGGGCTACGCCACCACGGGCAGCCTCACCAGCGTCATCTCCGGCCGCGTCGCATACACCTTCGGCTTCGAGGGGCCCGCGGTCACCGTGGACACCGCGTGCTCGTCGTCGATGGTGGCCATCCATCTGGCGGGGCAGGCCCTGCGGCAGGGCGAGTGCTCCCTCGCGCTGGCGGGCGGCGTCACGGTGCTGTCCACGCCGCTGATGTTCACCGAGTTCTGCCGGCAGCGGGCGCTGACACCGGACGCCCGGTGCAAGCCGTTCGCCGCCGCCGCGGACGGCACCGGCTTCTCCGAGGGGGCCGGCCTCCTGCTGCTGGAGCGGCTGTCCGACGCGCGGCGCAACGGGCACGAGGTCCTGGCCGTCCTGCGGGGCTCGGCCATCAACCAGGACGGCGCGAGCAACGGGCTGACCGCGCCCAACGACGTCGCCCAGGAGAACGTGATCCGGGACGCGTTGGCGAGGGCGGGCCTGTCCGGCACGGACGTGGACATGGTCGAGGCGCACGGGACGGGCACCCGGCTGGGCGACCCCATCGAGGCGGAGGCGCTGATCGCCACGTACGGGGCGGACCGCCCGGCGGACCGGCCGCTGTTCCTCGGCTCGATCAAGTCGAACATCGGCCATACGCACGCGGCGGCCGGGGTCGCGGGCGCGATCAACACCGTGATGGCGCTGCGGGACGGCAAGTTGGCCAGGACCCTGCACATCGACGAGCCGACCCGTCACGTGGACTGGAGCGCCGGCACGGTGCGGCTGCTGACGGACCCGCACGACTGGCCGGAGACCGAGAGGCCGCGCCGGGCGGCGGTGTCGTCGTTCGGCGTCTCCGGCACCAATGCGCATGTGATCCTCGAACAGGCCCCGGACACCCGTGATCAGAAGGGTGCTCAGCGGGGTCCCGGCGACACGGCCGAAGGCCGGGTGTTCCACGGCGTGGTGCCCTGGCCCGTCTCGGGGCGCACCGAGGCGGCGCTGCGGGACCAGGCCGCGCGGCTCGGCGCCTTCCTGGCGGCGGACGTGGCGGACGTGGCGGCCGGGGCGGCCGGGGCGGCCGGTGGCGTGGCCGGTGGCGCGGCCGACGTGGGCTGGTCGCTCGCGACGCGCCGCTCGGCGTTCGAGCACCGGGCCGTCGTGGTGGGCCGGGACCGGTCGGACCTCCTCGCCTCGCTCGAAGGGCTGGCGGCCGACGAGCCGGGCCCCGCGGTGGTCCGCGGGGTGGCGGCGGACGTGGGCGCGGGCCCGGTCATGGTGTTCCCCGGGCAGGGGTCGCAGTGGCTCGGCATGGGCGTGGAACTGCTGGACTCCTCCCCCGCCTTCGCGGCGCGCGTCGCCGCGTGCGAACAGGCCCTGGCCGCGCATGTCGACTGGTCGCTGACCGATGTGCTGCGCGGCGCGGAGGGCGCGGCCGACATCGGCCGGGTCGATGTGGTGCAGCCGGTGCTGTGGGCGATGATGGTGTCGCTGGCCGCGGTGTGGGAGGCGCACGGCGTGCGACCGGCCGCCGTGGTGGGCCACTCGCAGGGCGAGATCGCGGCGGCGTGTGTCGCGGGCGCGATGACGCTGGAGGACGGCGCCCGCGTGGTGGCGCTGCGGGCGCGGGCGCTGCGGGCGCTGGCCGGGCACGGCGCCATGGCCTCGCTGGGCTGCGGCGTCGAGGAGACCGAGGTGCTGACCGCCGCACACGCGCCGGACGTGGCGGTCGCGGCGGTGAACGGCCCGTCGTCCACGGTGGTGTCCGGGCCGCCCGAGCAGGTCGAGAAGCTCGTGGCCGCCGCCCGCGCCGACGGGCTGCGGGCCCGCGCGATCGACGTGGACTACGCCTCGCACGGCCCGCAGGTGGACGGCATCGCCGACGAGCTGGCCGAGGTGCTCGCCGGGGTGTCCGGCGCCGCCTCGGACACCGCCTTCTACTCGACCGTGACCGGCGCCCGTATGGACGTCTCCGGTCTCGACTCCGGCTACTGGTTCACCAACCTGCGGCAGCCGGTGCGGTTCGCCGAGGCGGTCCAGGCGCTGCTCGCCGACGAGTACCGGGTGTTCATCGAGGTCAGCGCGCATCCCGTGCTGTTGCTCGGCCTACAGGAGTGCTTCGAGGCGGCGGACGCCCCGGCCGTGGCGATCGGCACGCTCCGCCGGGACGAGGGCGGCCCCGAGAGGCTGTGCCGGGCGCTGGCCGAGGCGCATGTCGCGGGCGTGGCGGTCGACTGGGCGAGCTGGTACGCCGATGAGCCGGCGCCCACGGCGGTGCCGCTGCCGGGGTACGCCTTCCAGCGGGAGCGGTACTGGCTGCCGGCCGGCGGCGGGTCCGGTCCTGGCGATGTCGCGGGCGCCGGACTCACCGCGGTCGGACACGCGCTGCTCCCGGTGGCCGTGCGCCTGGCCGACGGCGGTCTGGTGCTCACCGGGCGGCTGCCGGAGGCGGCGCGGGGCGGCTGGCTGGCCGAACACCTGGTCGCCGACCTGCCGTTGCTGCCCGGCGCGGTGCTGGTCGAGTGGGTGCTGCGGGCGGCCGACGAGGCCGGCTGCGGCGGGGTCGAGGAACTGGCGCTCCAGGTCCCGCTGGTGCTTCCCGCGTCGGGCGGGCTGGTGATCCAGGTGGTCGTGGACGCCGCCGAGGGCGACGGACGCCGTCCGGTGCGGGTCTGCTCCCGGCCCGAAGAGGACTCCGGCGCGCCGGACACCTGGGTCTGCCATGTCGCGGGCACACTCCTCCCCGACGCGGCCGGGCCGGTCCCGCCGCCCGGCCTGGGCGGGGCGTGGCCGCCGCCGGGGGCGCGGCCCGCGGCGATGGAGGGGTTCTACGAGCGGGCCGAGGCGGCGGGTTACGGCTACGGCGCGTTCTTCCGGGGCCTCGCGAACGTGTGGCACGACGGCGAGGACACGCTGGCGGAGGTGGTGCTGCCCGACGAGGCGGCGGAGCAGGCGAGTGGCTTCGGTATCCATCCCGCCCTGCTCGACGCGGCGATGCAGCCCGTACTGCTGGCCGGTCAGCTCGCCACCGCGCCGGACGCGGACGCGGCGCTCGGGACGGTGCTGCTCCCGTTCACCTGGAGCGGGGTGCGGCTGTGGGCGGGGGGCGCCACCCGGCTCAGGGTCCGGCTGTCGCCGCGGCCGGAGGGGCTGCGGGTGGTGCTGGCCGACGCCACGGGTGCCCCCGTACTGACCGCGGACGCGGTCGCGCTCCGCGAGACGGGCGCCCAGCAGCTGCGCGCGTCGAGCCGGGTGCGCGGGCCGCACGGGCTGTTCGCCGTCGAGTGGGTGCCGCCGCTGTCCGCCCCGGCGGGCGGGACGGCGTCCGCGACGGCGCCCGCGAGGCTCGCGGTGTTGGGCGACGACGCCCCGGACCTGGCCGGTGCCGATCGTTACGCCGATCTCGACGCGCTGTTGCGCGCCGTGGACGGCGGCGCCCCCGCACCGGAGGTCGTCGTCGCCCCGGTGCGGACGGGCCAGGACCCAGCGGAGGCGGACACCGGCTTGGCGGCCGCGCGCCGGACGCTGACGCTGGCTCAGCAGTGGCTGGCCGGGAGCGGGGCCGAGGGCGCGCGGCTCGCCCTGGTCACCCGGTCGGCGGTACGGGCCGGGGACGGCGACCAGGAGCGGGTGGACCCCGCGGCCGCCGCGGTGTGGGGGTTGGTGCGCAGCGCCCAGACGGAACAGCCGGGGCGTTTCCTCCTGATCGACACCGATGCCGACGCCGACACCGACGCTGAGCTTCCGGCGGTGTTGCGGGAGGCGATACGGACGGACGAGCCGCAGCTCGCGCTGCGTGGCGGGCGCGCGTTGGTGCCCCGGATGGCCCGGGTGGACACCGAGCGGGAGCTGACGGCCCCACCGGGTGAGCGGGCCTGGCGCGTGGTGGCCGGCGGGACCGGCCCCGACGATCTCACAGCGGTGCCCAGCCCCCGGGCCTCCGCTCCCCTCGCGCCCGGCCAGGTGCGGATCGCCGTACGCGCCGCCGGCCTCAACTTCCGCGATGCGCTGATCGCCCTGGACATGTACCCGGACGCCGCGGCGTCGATCGGCAGCGAGGGCGCCGGGGTCGTGCTGGAGGTGTCCGAGGGGGTGACCCAGGTCGCCGTCGGCGACCGCGTGATGGGCCTGTTCGACGACGCGTTCGGCCCGGTGGCGGTGGCCGACGCCCGGACGGTCGCCCCGGTGCCGCACGGCTGGAGTTTCCGGGATGCCGCGGCGGCCCCGGTGGCCTTCCTGACCGCGTGGTACGGCCTGGTGGAGCTGGGCGGGCTGCGCTCCGGCGAGACCGTTCTGATCCACGGTGCGGCCGGTGGCGTGGGCATGGCCGCCGTCCAGGTCGCCCGGCACCTGGGCGCGGAGGTGTTCGCGACGGCGAGCCCGGCGAAGCACCCGGTGCTGGAGGGCATGGGCGTGGACGCGGCCCACCGGGCGTCCTCGCGGGATCTGGGGTTCGAGGCGGCGTTCTCGTCGGCGACCGGCGGCCGGGGCGTCGATGTCGTCCTCAACAGCCTGGCCGGGGAGTTCACGGACGCCTCGCTGCGGCTTCTCGCGCCCGGCGGGCGGCTGATCGAGATGGGCAAGACGGACGTACGCGATCCGGATCAGGTCGCGCGCGAGCACTCCGTGGCGTACCAGGCGTTCGACCTGATCGCGGACGCCGGCCCGGAGCGCCTCGGGCAGCTGCTGGCCGCCCTGGGCGAGCGGTTCGCCGACGGCGGGTTCACGCCCCTGCCCGTCACCGGGTGGCGGCTCGGCCAGGCCAGGCAGGCGCTGCGGCAGCTCAGCCAGGCCCGGCACACCGGGAAGCTGGTGCTGGACGTGGATCCCGCGCCGGACCCGGACGGCACGGTGCTGATCACGGGCGGCACCGGCACCCTCGGCGGCCTGATCGCCGAACACCTGGTGCGCTCGGGCGGGGTACGGCATCTGCTGCTGCTCAGCCGGCGCGGCCCGGAAGCCCCGGGCGCCGAGGAGCTGACGGCCCGGCTGACCGAGTTGGGCGCGCGGGTGCGGGTGGCCGCGGTGGACGTCGGGGACCCCGCCGCCCTGGGCGAGGCGATCGCGGGCGTCGACCCGGCGCATCCGCTCACCGGCGTCGTGCACGCGGCGGGCGTGGTGGCCGACGCGATGCTGCCCTCGCAAGGCGAGGAGCACATGGCGGAGGTCTGGTCCGCCAAGGCCGCGGCGGCGGCCCATCTGCACCACGCGACCGCTGGGCTGCCGCTGGGCATGTTCGTGCTGTTCTCGTCGTTCGCGTCCACCCTCGGCACCCCGGGGCAGGCCAATTACGCGGCCGCCAACGCGTACTGCGACGCCCTGGTCGAGCGGCGGCACGCCGAGGGCCTGCCGGGCGTGTCGGTGAGCTGGGGCCTGTGGTCAACCGCGAGTGGGCTCACCGGAGGGCTGACCGAGGCCGACGTGGCGCGGATCGCCCGGCAGGGCATCGTCCCGACCGGCACCGAGCAGGGACAGGACCTGTTCGACGCGGCGCTCGGGCACGGGCGGCCGGCGCTGCTCGCGCTGAACCTGGACACCCGGGCACTGGCCGCGCAGCCCGTCGCGGCCCTGCCCGCGCCGCTGCGCGCCCTGGCGGCGGACGCCCAGGCGGCGGGCGCCCGCTCCGGCGGCGGAACGGCGCGGCCGACCGCGGCGGCCGCCGAAGAGCCCGCGGACTGGGCGGCCCGGTTGGGCGCTCTCGCCCCGGCCGAACAGCGGCGCCTGCTCACCGATCTGGTACGCAGGCACGCCGCCACCGTGCTCGGGCACGCCGACCCCGAAGCCGTACCGGCCGACGCGGCGTTCAAGGAGCTCGGGTTCGACTCGCTGACCGCCGTCGAGCTGCGCAACCGCGTCACCGCCGCCACCGGGCTGCGGCTGCCCGCCACGGTCATCTTCGACTACCCGGAGCCCGGGGCGCTGGCCGAGCATCTGCGCACCCAGCTGGCCCCCGAAGAGGGGGCAACGACGGCGCCGGACGTCTACGCGCCCGTGCTCAGCCGGCTGACGGGCCTCGAGGAGAGCCTGACGGCGCTCACCGCGTCCGGTGTGAACGGCGGTGTGAACGGCGGAGGGGCCGACCCCGGCGCGGTGACGGCACGTCTGGAGTCGCTGCTGGCCGCGTGGAAGGCGGCGCACGCTCCGAGCCCGAACGGCGGCACCGCGGCCGAGCGGCTCGAAGCCGCCACGACCGACCAGGTCCTCGACTTCATCGACAAGGAACTCGGAGTGCAATGAGCCCGGTCTGCCAGGAACGCCGAGGCATGCGCACGCGGAAGGCGCGGTGACGCGACGTGACCACTGAGACGAACGAAGAGCGGCTGGTCGACTACCTCAAGCGGGTCGCCGCCGATCTGCACGACACCCGGGCGCGGCTGCGCGAGGTGGAGGACGGACAGCGGGAGCCGGTGGCCATCGTGGCGATGGCCTGCCGCTACCCCGGCGACGTCGCCTCCCCCGAGGCTCTGTGGGACCTTGTCGCCGCGCGCCGGCACGCGATGACCGCGTTTCCGGCCAACCGCGGCTGGGACCTGGATCGGCTGTTCCATCCGGACCCCGACCACCCGGGCACCAGCTACGCCCGCGAGGGCGGATTCCTGCACGACGCCGACCTGTTCGACCCGGAGTTCTTCGGCATCAGCCCCCGTGAGGCGGCGGCGGTCGATCCGCAGCAGCGGCTGCTGCTCGAGGTGGCGTGGGAGGCGCTGGAGCGGGCGGGCATCGCCCCCGGGTCGCTGAAGGGCGCGCCCGTCGGCGTGTACGCGGGCACCGCCCTGCCCGGCTTCGGCACCCCGCACATCGACCGGGCCGCGGAGGGCTATCTGGTCACCGGCAACGCGCCGAGCGTGCTGTCCGGCCGGGTGGCGTACACCCTCGGCCTGGAGGGGCCCGCGGTCACGGTGGACACGGCGTGTTCGTCGTCGCTGGTGGCGATGCACCTGGCCGCGCAGGCGCTGCGGCAGGGCGAGTGCGACCTCGCCCTCGCGGGCGGCGTGACGGTCATGACGACGCCTTACGTGTTCACGGAGTTCGCGCGGCAGCGTGGCCTGGCGGCCGACAGCCGGTGCAAGGCCTTCTCCGAGGCGGCCGACGGCACGGCGTTCGCCGAGGGTGCGGGGCTGCTGGTGCTGGAGCGGCTGTCGGACGCCCAGCGCAACGGGCACCCGGTGCTGGCCGTGGTGCGCGGCTCGGCGATCAACCAGGACGGCGCGAGCAACGGGCTGACCGCGCCCAACGGCCTGTCGCAGCAGCGCGTCATCCGGCAGGCGCTGGCCAGCGCCCGGCTCTCCCCGGCGGATGTGGACGCGGTCGAGGCGCACGGCACGGGCACGACGCTGGGCGACCCCATCGAGGCCCAGGCCCTCCTGGCGGCCTACGGCCAGGAGCGGCCCGCGGACCGGCCGCTGTGGCTGGGCGCGATCAAGCCGAACCTCGGGCACACGCAGGGCGCGGCGGGCGTCGCCGGGGTGATCAAGATGGTCATGGCGCTGCGGAACGCCTCGCTGCCCGCCCTGCTGCACGCCGACCGGCCCACGCCCGTGGTCGACTGGGACGGCGGCGCGGTGCGACTGCTGGCCGAGCCGGTCGCGTGGCCGGCCGGGGACCGGCGGCGCCGGGCCGGTGTCTCGTCCTTCGGCATCAGCGGCACCAACGCGCATCTGATCATCGAGGAGGCCCCGCCGCGGCCGACGCCGGCAGACACCGCGAACACGCCGGACACATCGGATGCCTTAACGCCTGCGGGCGCGCCGCGGCGGCCGGAGGGCACCGCCGTGCCGTGGGTGGTCTCCGCGCGCGGCGCGGCGTCGCTGCGGACGCAGGCCGCGGCGCTCGCCGAACATGTGGCCGCGCGCCCGGACGTCCCGGTCGACGACCTCGGCTGGTCGCTGGCCACCACGCGGTCGCCGCTCGACCACCGCGCGGTCGTGCTGGGCGCGGACCGCGGGGAGTTGTCCGCCCGGCTCGCCGAGCTCGCCGAGGGGCGGACACATCCGGATGTGACGCGGGCGTCCGCCCCGGCGCGGCTCGGCGGCAGCGCGTTCCTCTTCACCGGGCAGGGCAGCCAGCGCCCCGGCATGGGCGCCCAGCTGTACCGGACCTACCCGGCGTTCGCCGCCGCGTTCGACGAGGCGTGCGCGGCGCTGGACCCCCAGCTGGGGCGGTCGCTGCGGGAGCTGGTGTTCGCACCCGCCGACGGAGATGGAGCCGGGGCCGAGGCGGGCGCGCTGGACGCGACGGGGGTGACCCAGGCCGCGCTGTTCGCGGTCGAGGTCGCCCTGTACCGGCTGGTGGAGTCGTTCGGTGTGGTCCCCGGCTATCTGGCGGGACACTCGGTCGGCGAACTGGTCGCCGCGCACATCGCCGGGGTGCTGTCGCTGCCGGACGCGGCGCGGCTGGTCGCCGCCCGGGGGCGGCTGATGCAGGCGCTGCCCGGAGGCGGCGCGATGGTCGCCCTGGAGGCCTCCGAGGAGGAGGTGGCGCCGCTGCTCGCCGGGTGTGCGGACCATGTGGCGCTGGCGGCCGTCAACGCGCCGACGTCGGTGGTGGTCTCGGGTGACGAGGAGGCGGTCGAGGAGATCGCCCGGACGATCCGGGAGCGCGGACACCGGACCAGGCGGCTGCGGGTCGGCCACGCCTTCCACTCGCCGCGGATCGACCCGATGCTGGAGGAGTTCCGGCAGGTCGCCGCCTCGCTGACGTACGCGCAGCCCCGGATCGCCGTCGTCTCGAACGTCACCGGCGCGCTGGCCGGAGCCGAGCAGCTGTGCGACCCCGACTACTGGGTGCGGCACGCGCGGCAGCCGGTGCGGTTCCGCGACGGCATCGCCGCGCTGCGCGCCGAGGGCGTCACCCGCTTCCTGGAGCTGGGCCCGGACGCCGTGCTCACCACCATGGCGCGCGACTGCCTGACCGCGGAGGGAGCCACGGGGGGACCCGAGCAGGGGTCCGGCCCGGGCGCGCCGGTGTTCGCCACGGCGCTGCGCAAGGGCCGCGACGAGCCCCGTACGCTGCTGACCGCGCTCGCCCAGCTCCATGTGGACGGCGAGAGCGTCGACTTCTCCGCCGCCTTCCCGCCCGGCACCCCGGCCACCGACCTGCCCACCTACCGCTTCGACCGCCGCCGGTACTGGCGGGACGCCCCGCAGGCGGAGGCGGACGTACGGGCCGCCGGGCTCGAGGCGAGCGACCACCCGCTGCTGCGCGCCGCGCTCGAACCGGCCGACGGCGGGCTGCTGCTGACCGGCCGGCTGTCGCTGCGCGGCCAGCCCTGGCTGGCCGACCACGCCATCGTGGACGCGGTGCCGCTGCCCGGCACGCTCTTCCTGGAGCTCGCCCTCCAGGCCGGCGAGCGGGCCGGCTGCGACCGGATCGAGGATCTCACCCTGGAGGCGCCGCTGCTGCTGCCCTCGGTGGGGGCGGTGGACCTCCAGGTCGCCGTCGGGGCCACCGACCCGGCCGGCCGACGGGCCGTCACCGTCTACTCGCGACCGTCCGGCGAAGGTCCGTCCGGCGAAGGTTCGGACGACCCGGGTGTTCCGGCTGAGTCGGGCGACGGCCCGTACGGCCCATGGCGCCGACATGCCACGGCCACGCTGAGCGCCACGCCGACCGGCGCGGGGACCGGCGTCCCCGAGCCCGCGGCGCCGCCTGCTCAGTGGCCGCCCGCCGGGGCGGAAGCCATCGACGTGGCGGAGCTGTACGAGCGGCTGGCCGCCGAGGGCTACCGGTACGGACCGGCGTTCACGGGGTTGCGCGCCGCGTGGCGGGTCGGCGAGGAGATGTTCGCCGAGGTGGGTCTCGCCCCCGGCCAGCGGGGCGACGGCGGGGCGTACGCCATCCACCCCGCGCTCCTCGACGCCGCCCTGCACCCGATCGGCGCCCTGTTCACCGGCGAGGACCAGGCGGGCGGCGCACCGGGCACGGTCCGGCTGCCGTTCTCCTTCGGTGGCGTACGGCTGCTCGCGCGCGGCGCGTCCCGGCTGCGGGTCCGAATCACGCCGACCGGGCCGGACACCGTGACCATGCGGCTGTCGGACGACGCCGGCGCCGAGGTCGCGGCCGTCGACTCCCTCTCGCTGCGCACCGTTTCCGCGCAGCGGTGGCGGTCCGGGGCGGTCCCGGCCGACAGGCCGCTGTACCGGCTGGACTGGGAGGCTTTCGCGCTGCCCACCGGCGCGACATCGGCACCGGACCGCTGGGCCGTGGTCGCCGCGAACGCCACGAACGCCACGAACAGCGCGAACAGCGCGAACGCTACGGACAGCACGGACGGGGCAGCCAGGGCAGACGCCACGGCTGCGCTGCCCGGGGAGCGCGTCGCGCGCCACCCGGACCTCGCCGCGCTGAGCGCCTCGGTCGCCACCGGGGCCCCCGCCCCCGACCTGGTCGTCATGGCCTGCCTCGGCGCCCCCGACATCGCGTCCGACGGCGACGAGCCGCCCTCCCAGGTACGCGCCGCCACCCACCGCGCCCTCACGTGGCTGCGGGAGTGGCTGGCGGACGACGCCCTCGCCTCCGGCCGTCTCGTGGTCCTCACCGCCGGAGCCGTCGCCGCCGCCCCGGCCGACGCGCCGGCCGGCCTGGCGGGCGCCGCGGTCCTGGGCCTGCTGCGCGCCGCCCAGGCCGAACACCCGGGGCGGATCGTGCTGGTGGACACCGACGACGCCCCGGCGTCCCGGGACGCGCTGGCGCCGGCGGTCACGGCCGCCGTGGCCGCGGGCGAGCCGCAGCTGGCGCTCCGCGACGGGCGCGCGCTGGTGCCCCGGCTGGTCCTGGCGCACCCCGACCCCGACCCGGCGCCAACGGCGCTCGACCCCGACGGCACCGTGCTGGTGACCGGCGGCACCGGCTCGCTCGGCCGGCTGCTCGCCCGCCACCTCGTCGAGGCCCACGGCGCCCGTCATCTGCTGCTGGTGAGCCGGCGCGGGCCGGCCGCCGAGGGCATCGACGCGTTCGCGGCCGGGCTCGCGGCCGACGTACGGATCGAGAGCTGCGACACCTCCGACCCCGCGGCGCTCGCCGCCCTGCTCGCCACGGTCCCCGACGAGCACCCGCTGACCGCGGTCGTGCACACCGCGGGCGTGCTCGACGACGGCGTGGTCACCTCGCTGACGCCCGAACAACTCGATGCCGTCCTGGCGCCGAAGGTGGACGCGGCCTGGCATCTGCACCGGCTGACCCGGGGCGCGGGCCTCGCCTCGTTCGTCCTGTTCTCGTCCGCCGCCTCCGTTCTCGGCAGCGGTGGGCAGGGCAACTACGGCGCGGCGAACGCGTTCCTCAACGCCCTCGCCGAGCACATCCGCGCCGCGGGCTCCCCGGCGACCTCGCTGGCCTGGGGCCTGTGGGGGGTGGACGAGGGGATGACGGAACACCTCGCCACCGCGGATCTGGCCCGGATGGCGCGCTCGGGCACCGCCGCGATGTCCGGGGAGGCGGGCCTGGCCCGGTTCGACGCGGCGCTCGCCACCGCGCTGCCCGTGCTGATCCCGGCCAGGTTCGAACTCGCCGCGCTGCGCGAGCAGGCCGCCGCCGGCACGCTGGCTCCACTGCTGCGCCGCCTGGTGCGCCTGCCCGTACGCACGGCCGCGGCGGCCGGGGCGTCCCCCTCCTGGGCCGGGCGGCTTGCCGGGCTGCCGGAGACCGAGCAGGACCGGGTGATCGGCGAGCTGATCCGCGAGCGGATCGCCGCGGTCCTGGCACACCCCGAGCCGGAAACCCTCGAACTGGGCCGGACCTTCTCACAGCTCGGCCTCGACTCGCTGACCGCGCTGGAGCTGCGCAACGCGATCCACGAGGCGACGGGTGTCCGCCTTGCGGCCACCGCCGTCTTCGACTACCCGACCCCCGAGACCCTGGTGAGCCACCTGCGCACGGAGCTGCTCGGCGCCACCGCGGCCCTCGCCCCGCTCGCGCCGGGGGCCGGAACACCGGCCCGGGCCGGAAACGCCGACGACCCCGTCGTGATCGTCGGGATGGCCTGCCACTACCCGGGCGATGTGCACTCCCCGGACGAGCTGTGGCGGCTGGTGGCCGACGGGGTGGACGCGATCGGGCCGTTCCCCGAGGACCGTGGCTGGGACGTGGCCGGGCTGTACGACCCCGACCCCGAGCGTACGGGCAAGAGCTACGCCCGGGAGGGCGGCTTCCTGCACGAAGCGGCCCTGTTCGACGCGGACTTCTTCGGGATCAGCCCCCGGGAGGCGATGGCCACCGACCCGCAGCAGCGGCTGCTGCTGGAGACGGCGTGGCAGGCGTTCGAGCACGCCCGCATCGATCCGGCGGCGCTGCGCGGCAGCCGGACGGCGGTGGTCACCGGCATCATGTACGACGACTACGGCGCGCGGTTCCTGGGCCGGATCCCGGAAGGGTACGAGGGCCAGATCATGACCGGCTCCACGCCGAGCGTGGCGTCCGGCCGGGTGGCCTACACCTTCGGCCTGGAGGGGCCGACGCTCACCGTGGACACGGCGTGTTCGTCGTCGCTGGTGGCGATGCACCTGGCCGCGCAGGCGCTGCGGCAGGGCGAGTGCGACCTGGCGCTGGCGGGCGGTGTGACGGTGATGGCCACGCCGAACACGTTCGTCGAGTTCTCCCGGCAGCGCGGCCTGGCGCCGGACGGGCGGTGCAAGCCGTTCGCGGCCGCCGCGGACGGCACCGGGTGGAGCGAGGGCGCCGGGCTGCTGGTGCTGGAGCGGCTGTCGGACGCACGCCGCAACGGGCACCGAGTGCTCGCCGTCCTGCGCGGTTCGGCGGTCAACCAGGACGGCGCGAGCAACGGCCTGACCGCCCCCAACGGCCCTTCTCAGCAACGCGTGATCGGCCAGGCCCTGGCCGCGGCCGGGGTGGATCCCGCCGGGGTCGATGTCGTGGAGGCGCATGGCACGGGCACGACGCTGGGCGACCCCATCGAGGCCCAGGCCCTCCTGGCCACGTACGGCAGGCAGCGCCCGGCCGACCGGCCCCTGTGGCTGGGGTCCGTCAAGTCCAACATCGGCCACACCCAGGCCGCCGCCGGGGCCGCCGGTGTCATCAAGATGGTCATGGCCCTGTGCCACGGCCGGCTGCCCGCCACCCTGCACGTCGACGAGCCCAGCCCGCACGTGGACTGGGCGAGCGGAAGTGTCCGGCTCCTCACCGAGGCCGTCGACTGGCCCGAGGCCGACCGGCCCCGCCGGGCCGCCGTCTCCTCCTTCGGCATCTCCGGCACCAACGCCCACCTCATCCTCGAACAGGCCGCACAGCAACCGGCACAGCCCGAACCGCGACCGGAACAACCCGAGCCCACCGCCGAGGGCGGCATCGTGCCCTTCGTGCTCTCCGCCCGCACCGCCGAGGCGCTGCGCGCCCAGGCCGCGAACCTGGCGGGTCGGCTCCCCTCGGCCGACGTGGCGGAGGTGGGCTGGTCGCTGGCGACCACGCGGTCGGCCTTCGAGCACCGGGCGGTGATCGTGGGTGAGGACCGGGACTCGCTGCTGGCCGGGCTCGAGAAGCTGGCCGCCGACGAGCCGGATCCGGCGGTGGTGGCGGGAACGGCGACCACCGCGGCCGCGGGCCCGGTGTTCGTCTTCCCGGGCCAGGGGTCGCAGTGGCGCGGCATGGGCGTGGAACTGCTGGACCGCTCGCCGGTGTTCGCGGCCCGGATCGCGGAGTGCGAGCGGGCCCTGGCGCCGTACGTGGACTGGTCGCTCACCGCCGTACTGCGCTCCACCGACGCCGACGCCGACACAGCCACCGACCCCCAGCGCGTGGATGTCGTCCAGCCCACCCTCTGGGCGGTCATGGTGTCCCTGGCCGCCCTCTGGCAACACCTGGGCATCACCCCGGCCGCCGTCATCGGACACTCCCAGGGCGAGATCGCCGCCGCCTGTGTGGCCGGAGCCCTCACCCTCGACGACGCCGCCAAGGTGGTGGCCCTGCGCAGCCAGGCGCTGCGCGCCCTCGCCGGCCACGGCACCATGGCCTCCCTCACCCTGGGCGCCGACGACACCACGCAGCTCCTGTTCGAGCTGGGCGAACAGGCCGACGACGTCACCCTGGCCGCCGCCAACGGCCCCACCTCCACCGTCATCTCCGGCGCGGTGGAGCAGATCGCCACTGTTCTGGCGGCCGCCGAGGCGCGCGGCGCGCGGACCCGCACCATCGATGTGGACTACGCCTCCCACGGCCCGCATGTCGACCGCATCCGCGAGGACCTCGTCTCCGTCCTGGGCGACCTCGCGCCCGCCGCGTCGGACATCGCCTTCTACTCCACGGTGACCGCCGAACGCCTCGACACCACGGGGCTCGACGCCGACTACTGGTTCACCAACCTCCGCCGGCCGGTCCGCTTCGCCGACACCCTCACCACCCTCCTCGGCCACGGACACCGCCACTTCATCGAGGTCAGCCCCCACCCCGTGCTGATCCCCGGCATGCAGGACGCCTTCGAGGCGACCGGCGCCCCCGCCACCGCCGTCCCCACTCTCCGCCGCGACCAGGGCGGACCCCAGCAGCTCGCCCAGGCCGTCGCCCGCGCGCACACCACCGGTCTGGCCATCGACTGGACCCCCTGGTATCCGGCCGGCCCGCGCACCACCGACCTGCCCACCTACCCCTTCCAGCGCCGGCGCTACTGGCTCGGCATGGACGACGGACCGGGCGATCTGCGGAGCGCCGGGCTCACCTCGGTGGCCCACGCCCAGCTCGGCGCCGCGGTCGAACTGGCCGACGGCGGACTGGTGATGACCGGCCGGCTCCCCGCCGCCGGGAGCGGCGGCTGGCTCGCCGACCACGTCGTCGCCGAGACCCCCCTGGTGCCGGGCGCGGCCCTGGTGGAGTGGGTGCTGCGGGCGGCCGACGAGGCGGGGTGCGGCGGGATCGAAGAGCTCGCGCTCCATGTCCCGATGACCCTGCCCGCGTCCGGCGGGCTCCGCGTCCAGGTCGTGGCGTACGCCCCCGACGAGGACGGCCGCCGCGAGGTGCGGGTGCACTCCCGCCCCGACGCGGAGGACGGCTCGTCGCCCTGGACGTGCCACGCCACCGGACACCTCGCCCCGACCGCCCCGGACGCTCCGGACCCGGCACCGGCGGGGGTGTGGCCGCCGCGGGACGCCGAACCGGTGGACGTGGCCGACTTCTACGGCCGCGCCGAGGCGATCGGCTACGGCTACGGCCCGGCCTTCCGGGGCCTGACCGCCGCCTGGCGGCAGGGCGCCGACCTGCTCGCCGAGGTGGTGCTGCCGGAGGCGGCCCACGAGGGTGCCGACGGGTTCTCCCTGCACCCCGCGCTGCTCGACGCGGCCCTGCACCCCTTGGCCCTGGACGGCCAGGGGGACGACGGGCAGATGCGGCTGCCGTTCGCCTGGAGCGGTGTGTCCCTGTGGGCCACCGGCGCTCGCGCGGCGCGGGTCCGTGTGTCCCCGCTGGAGCACGGCTTCAGGCTGGTGGTGGCCGATACGGCGGGCCATCCGGTGCTCAGCGCCGACTCCGTGGTCGTACGCCCGACGAGCGCACGGCAGCTGCGCGACGCGGGCGCGCGGCGGGTGGACGGGCTGTACACGGTGGCGTGGGTGCCCCTGCCGCCGCCGTCGGAGGAAGGGGCGCGGCCGGAGGCGGGAGCGGGGGCCGCCGAGGGGTGGGCGGTGCTGGACGGCGGCCCGCTCCCGTCCGACCCGTCAGGGGCCGCACCGCCGCCCCGCTACGCCGACATCGACGCCCTGCTCGCCGCCCCCGCCATGCCTCACACGGTGCTCGTCGGCGTGCCCGCGGCCGAGGGCGACCAGGATTCGGCCGACGGCGCGTTGGCCGTGGCCACCGGCGTGCTGGCACTGGCGCGGCGGTGGCTCGGGACACCGGAGCTCGCCGACGCCCGGCTGGTGCTGGTCACCCGGGGCGCGGTGGCGGCCGGGGAGGCCGACGACGGCCCGGACGCATCAGGCCCTGTCCGGGCGATCTTTGAGGATCAGCCCGCGGCGTCAGATGCGGTGCATCGCAAGGCGGAGGATCGCCCTCGTACTGGGCGCTGCGGTCGATATGCCGCTGACGCGGCGTGGCGGGCGACTCCGACAACGCAGCCGGGGGTCCCCCCAGCGGTAGCTGGGGGCGCCGTAGCTGGCGTCGCGGGCCCGAGAAGATCGCCCGGACAGGGCCTGGGCCCCGACCCGGCGGCGGCCGGTGTGTGGGGCCTGCTGCGCAGCGCACAGGCGGAGAACCCGGGCCGTTTCCTGCTGTGCGACATCGACGGCGGCGCCGGGCCCGACGATGTGCTCGGCGCCGTCACGCGGGCGGTGGCCCTCGAGGAGCCGCAGGTGGCGGTGCGCGGTGGCCGCGTGCTGACGCCTCGGCTGGAGCGGGCGGGCGCACCGGAGTTGACGCCGCCGCCGGGCGAACCGGCCTGGCGGTTGGCGGCCGATGACACCGGCACCATCGACAGCGTGTCGGTCGTGGCCTGCCCGGAGGTGCTGGAGCCGCTGGCGCCCGGCCAGGTGCGGATCGCGGTGCGGGCCGCGGGCATCAACTTCCGCGATGTGCTGATCGTGCTCGGGATGTATCCGGACGAGGGGGTGTTCCGGGGCAGCGAGGGCGCGGGCGTGGTGCTCGACGTGGCTCCCGATGTGACGTCGGTGGCCGTCGGCGATCGTGTCTTCGGGCTGTTCGAGGGCGCCTTCGGGCCGGTGGCCGTCGCCGACGCCCGCGCCGTCGTGCCGATCCCGCCGGGCTGGACGGACCAGCAGGCCGCGGCCGTCCCGACGACGTTCCTGACCGCCTGGTACGGCCTGGTGGACCTCGCGGGCCTCAGGCCGGGCGAGTCGGTGCTCATCCATGCCGCCACGGGTGGCGTGGGCACGGCGGCGGTGCAGATCGCCCGCCACCTGGGTGCCGAGGTGTACGCGACCGCCAGCCCGGGCAAGCATGCCGTGCTGGAGGCGATGGGCATCGACGAGGCCCACCGCGCCTCCTCCCGCGACCTGGACTTCGAGGCCACCTTCGGCACCGCCACCGGTGGCCGCGGCTTCGACGTGGTCCTCAACAGCCTCGCCGGCGAGTACACCGACGCGTCCTTGCGTCTGCTGACCGGCGGTGGGCGCTTCATCGAGATGGGCAAGACCGACAAGCGAGACGCCGAGCAGATCGCCGAAACCTACGCCGGTGTCAGCTACCGCTTCTACGACCTGGTTCCGGACGCCGGTCTGGACCGGGTCGCGGAGATGCTGGGCACGCTCGCCGACCTCTTCGCCCAGGGCGTCCTGGCGCCGCCGCCGGTGCGGGCGTGGCCGCTGGCCAAGGCCCGCCAGGCGCTGCGCCGGATGAGCCAGGCCAAGCACACCGGCAAATACGTCCTGGACATTCCCGCCACGCTCGACCCCGACGGCACCGTCCTGATCTCCGGCGGCACCGGCACCCTCGGCGCCATCGTCGCCGAACACCTCGTCACCGCCCACCACATCACCCACCTCCACCTGCTCAGCCGCCGCGGGCCGGATGCTCCCGGCGCCGCCGACCTGGCCACTCGCCTCACCGAGCTCGGCGCGACCGTGCGCATCACCGCCACCGACACCACCGACCCCCAGGCCCTCCGACAGGCCCTCGACACCATCGACCCCGGCCACCCGCTCACCGGCGTCATCCACGCCGCGGGCGCTCTGGACGACGCGGTGCTGACGGCGCAGACCCCGGAGCGGCTGGCGTCGGTCTGGGCGGCGAAGGCGACGGCCGCGGCCAACCTCCACCGGGCCACCGAGGACCTCCCCCTGGCCATGTTCCTGATCTTCTCCTCCGCCGCCGGCACCCTCGGCACCCCGGGGCAGGCCAACTACGCCGCCGCCAACGCCTACTGCGACGCCCTCGCCGCCCGGCGACAGCACGCGGGACTGCCCGCCACCTCCATCGCCTGGGGACTGTGGGCCGCCACCAGTGAGATGACCGGACATCTGGCGGACGCCGACCTGGCCCGGATGAGCCGCACCGGCTTCACCCCGCTGTCCACCCCGATGGCGCTGGCGTTGTTCGACGCCGCCCGGCGACACGGCGGCGCGGCCCCGCTGGCGCTCGACCTCGATCCGCGTACGCTCGGCGCCCAGCCGTCCGACGCCGTGCCCGCTGTGCTGCGTACCATCGCCGCCACGGGAGCGCCCGTCCGGCGCACCGCCGCCGTCGCCCGGTCCACCGACTGGGCGGGCCGCCTGGCCGCGCTCCCGGACGCCGAGCGGCTCCGCGAATTGATCAACCTGGTGCGTACGCACGCGGCGACGGTGCTCGGCCACAGCGATCCCGCGGCGCTCCGTGCGGACAGCTCGTTCAAGGAGTTGGGGTTCGACTCGCTGACCGCCGTGGAGCTGCGCAACCGGCTCTCGGCCGCGACCGGCCTGCGGCTGCCCGCCGCGCTCGTCTTCGACTATCCCGACGCGGAAACCATGGCCCGCTTCCTGGACCAGAAGCTCGCCCCCGCGGACCGGACGGAAGCGGCCGTCGACCAACTCGCGCCCGTCCTGAACGACTTGGCCCGGCTGGAGTCCACCCTGGGCAGCCACGACGTGGACGGAAAGGCCCGCGAGACGATCGCGGGCCGGCTCCACGCCCTGCTGTCCAGGCTGGACGGGAGCACGGCCAGTGCCGCGGACATCGACGGCGAGGCGCTGGAGTCCGCCTCGGACGACGAGATGTTCGCGCTCATCGACCAGCAACTGGGCTCGTCCTGACGAGAAGTGGGGGAGGACCAATGGCGTCCACGGAAGACAAGCTGCGCCAGTACCTCAAGCGGGTCACCGTCGACCTGGGCGAGGCCCGACAGCGCCTGCGCAAAGCGGAGCAACGCCGGCACGAGCCCATCGCCATCACCTCCATGGCCTGCCGCTACCCCGGCGGGGTCACCTCCCCGGAAACCCTGTGGGACCTGGTCGACACCCGCACCGACGCCATCGGCCCCTTCCCGGCCAACCGCGGCTGGAACCTCACCGCCCTCTACCACCCCGACCCCGACCACCCCGGCACCAGCTATGTCCGGGAAGGCGGCTTCGTCCACGACGCCGACGAATTCGACGCCTCCTTCTTCAACATCAGCCCGCGCGAAGCCCTCGCCATGGACCCGCAGCAGCGGCTCCTCCTCGAAACCGCCTGGGAGCTCCTCGAACGCGCGCACATCGAACCCACCGCCCTCAAAGGCACCCCCACCGGTGTCTACACGGGCTGTGGTGTGCCCGGCTTCGGCACGCCGCACATCGAGCGGAACGCCGAGGGCTTCCTGCTGACGGGCAACGCGCTGAGCGTCGTGTCCGGCCGTATCGCCTTCACCCTCGGCCTGGAGGGCCCCGCGGTCACGCTGGACACGGCGTGCTCGTCCTCGCTGGTGGCGATGCACCTGGCGGTCCAGGCGCTGCGGCAGGGCGAATGCGACCTGGCCCTGGCCGGCGGTGTGACGGTCATGTCGACCCCGAACGTGATCACGGAGTTCTCCCGACAGCGCGGCCTGGCCCCGGACGGGCGGTGCAAGCCGTTCGCCACGGCGGCCGACGGCACGGGCTTCTCCGAGGGCGCGGGCCTGGTGCTGCTGGAGCGGCTCTCCGACGCCGAGCGCAACGGGCACCAGGTGCTCGCCGTCATCCGGGGCACGGCCGTCAACCAGGACGGCGCCAGCAACGGGCTGAGCGCCCCCAACGGGCCCTCGCAGCAGCGGGTGATCCGTCAGGCGCTGGCCAACGCCGGGCTGGCCTCGGTCGAGGTGGACGCGGTGGAGGCCCATGGCACGGGCACCACGCTCGGTGACCCGATCGAGGCCGAGGCGCTGCTGGCCACCTACGGCCAGGAGCGGCCCGAGGACCGGCCGCTGTGGCTGGGCTCGATCAAGTCGAACATCGGGCATACGCAGGGCGCCGCCGGGATCGCGGGCGTCATCAAGATGGTGATGGCCCTGCGTCACGGCTCGCTGCCCGCCACCCTCCACGTCGACGAGCCCACCTCGCATGTGGACTGGAGCCGCGGCACGGTGCGCCTGCTGACCGAGCCGGTCGACTGGCCGACGGCCCCCGACCGCCCGCGCCGGGCCGGCGTCTCGGCGTTCGGCATCTCCGGCACCAACGCCCACGTCATCCTGGAGGAGGCGGTCCAGCCCACGGCGCCGGAGGCGGAGGACACCACGCCGGAGGGGGACACCGCCGAGCCGGCCGTTCTGGGCGGCGTGGCGCCCTGGGTGCTGTCGGCCCGCACCCCGGAAGCCCTGGCCGACCAGGCACGCCGACTGGCCCGGACCGTCGCCGTCACAGACACCGACGCCGACACCGGCGCCCCGTACGCCTCGCCGGCCGAGGTGGCCTGGTCACTGGCCACCACCCGCGCCACGTTCGACCACCGCGCCGTGGTCACCGGCACCGACCTCACCAACCTCACCGCCGCGCTGGAGGCCCTGGCCACCGGCGGCGAACACCCCCACCTCACCCGCGGCACCGCCCTCGACCCGCAGGAGGGCCCGGTCCTCGTCTTCCCCGGCCAGGGCTCCCAGTGGCCCGGCATGGCCGTCGGCCTGCTGGACTCCTCCCCCGCCTTCGCCACCCGGATCGCCGCCTGCGAACAGGCCCTGGCCCCCTACGTCGACTGGTCGCTCACCGCCGTCCTGCGCTCCACCGACACCACCACCGACCCCCACCGCGTGGATGTCATCCAGCCGACCCTCTGGGCCGTCATGGTGTCCCTGGCGGGTCTGTGGCAGGACTTCGGCATCACCCCGGCCGCGGTCATCGGACACTCCCAGGGCGAGATCGCCGCCGCCCACATCGCCGGAGCCCTCACTCTCGACGACGCCGCCAAAGTCGTGGCCCTGCGCAGCCAGGCCCTGCGCGCCCTCGCCGGCCACGGGGCCATGGCCTCCCTCACCCTCGGCGCCGAGGACACCGCCCGCGTCCTGACCGGCCTCGGCCGGCAGGCGGAGGACGTCGCGGTCGCCGCCCACAACGGCCCCCGCTCCACCGTCGTCTCCGGCCCCCCCGACCAGATCGCCACCGTCCTGGCGGCCGCCGAGGCCGAAGGCGCGCGGACCCGAACCATCGACGTGGACTACGCCTCCCACAGCCCGCACGTCGACCGCATCCGCGACACCATCCTCGCGCAACTGGCCGATCTGGCCCCCACCGCGCCCGCCATCCCCTTCTACTCCACCGTCACCGCCGAGCCGCTGACCACCACCCCGCTCGACGCCGACTACTGGTTCACCAACCTCCGCCGGCCGGTCCGCTTCACCGACACCCTCACCACCCTCCTGGACCACCACCACCGCCACTTCATCGAGGCGAGCCCCCACCCCGTCCTCACCCCCGGTATCCAGGACGCCATCGACGACGCCGACGTCCCCGCCACCACCATCCCCACTCTGCGCCGCAACCACGGCACCCCCCACGACCTCGCGGGTGCCCTCGCGCACGCCCACACCACCGGCCTCACCGTCGACTGGCGGCCCTGGTACGCCACCACCCCGCCCGCCACCACCGACCTGCCCACCTACGCCTTCCAGCGGCAGCGCTACTGGTCGGCGGCGGGCCGCCAGGCCGGCGATGTCAGCGCGGCCGGCCTGCGGCCGGTGGACCACCCGCAGCTGTCGGCCGCGACGGGCCTGCCCGACGGCGGGCTCCTGCTCACCGGGCGCCTGCCGGCGGCCGGTGACGCAGGCTGGCTGGGCGAGCACGAGTTCGCCGATGTGGTCCTGGTGCCCAGCACGGCTCTGGTGGAGTGGACGCTGCGGGCGGCCGACGAGGCGGGCTGCGGCGGCGTCGAGGAGCTGGCCCTTCAGGTCCCCCTGCCCCTGTCCCCCGCCTCCGAGCTGCGGGTCCAGGCCGTGGTGGACGCCCCCGACGAGGACGGCCGGCGCGCCGTACGCGTCTGCTCCCAGCCCGCGGTCGACACACCGGACGGAGCCGACGGGCACGACGCCTGGACCTGCCACGCGACGGGCACGCTCACGCCTGGCACGACGGCCGGGGCGGAGCTGACGGGCGCCTGGCCCCCGGCCGGTGCCACACCCGTGGACATCAGCGACATCACCGACCTGTACGCGCGCGCCGAGGCCGCCGGCTACCGGTACGGGCCGACGTTCCAGGGCGTCCAGGCGGTGTGGCGGCACGGCGCCGACCTCCTCGCCGAGGTGGCTCTGGACCAGGGGGTCGAGGAGGGGGCCGACGAGTTCGGCATCCATCCCGCGCTGCTCGAATGCGCCCTGCACCCGGTGGCGCTGGACGACCGGGACGCCGACGGCCCGCTGTGGCTGCCGTTCGCCTGGAGCGGCGTGTCCCTGCACGCGGGCGGCGCGACCAGCGTACGGGTCCGGCTGCGGCAGCGGGGAGGGGAGGACACCGGAGGCCGCGAGCTGACCGTCGTCGTCGCGGACCCGACCGGCGCCCCGGTGCTCACCGTGGATTCGGTCGCGCTGCGGCCCGCCGACGGCGACTGGCTGAAGGCCGCGGAACGGCGCTCCGCGGGCGGCCTGTTCACGGTGGAGTGGACACCGCTGCCGCCCCCGGAGAGCCGGCCCGAGCCGGGCGAGGCGGAGGACGGCTGGGCGACGCTCGGCGCCCCCGGCCCCGGGCGCCACTACGCCGACCTGGCCGCGCTGCTGTCGGCGGCGGACGGCACAGAGCCCGCGCCGCCCGTGGTCCTCGCCGCCGTGACACCGACCACCGATGCCGGGACCTCCACCGAGACGGACACGGGCCTGGCCACGGCCCGGCGCACGCTGGGGCTTATCCAGGACTGGCTGGCGGAGCCGAGGTTGCGGGACTCCCGGCTGGTGCTGATCACCTCCGGGGCGGCCGCCGTCGGCGACGGCGACGGGCCGGTGGACCCGGGCGGCGCGGCCGCCTGGGGCCTGGTCCGGGCGGTCCAGGCCGAGCACCCGGACCGCTTCACGCTGGTCGACACAGGCGTCGAGACGGGCGCCGAGACGGGTGCCGGCGCGGGCGGGGACGAGACGCTCGTCGAGGCGGTGCGCCGGGCCATCGACGCGGACGAGCCGCAGATCGCGGTCCGTTCGGGCGTGGTGTCGATCCCCCGCCTGCTGCGTGCCGCCGGGCGGCCCGACGAGGGCGCGGCGGTCGAGCTGTCCGGCGGCACGGTGGTGGTGTCGGGCGGGACGGACCACCTGTCCGGCGGCGTGGTCGCCGAGCGGCTGGTGCGCGCGTACGGCGCCGAGCGGCTGCTGCTCCTCTCCCCCCCGGACGGCCGGGCTCCCGAAGCGGCCGAACTGGTCGAGCGGCTGACGGCGCTGGGCGCGGAGGTGGAGGTGGCGGCGGTCGATGTCGCCGACCGCTCCGCTCTGGCGGAGGTTCTGGCGTCCGTGCCCGACAGCCACCCCCTGGTGGGCGTGGTACATCTCGCCGGGGTGGCCGACGCCGCCCCGGTGGAGTCCTGGGACGACGAGCGACTGTCGCGGGCGTGGGCGCCGAGGGCCACCGGCCCCTGGAACCTGCACACCCTCACCCGTGACCTGCGCTTGCGGATGTTCGTGGTGTTCTCCTCCGCCACCGACGTCACGGGCGACCCCGGCCGGACCGGATACGCCGCCGCCAACGCCCACACCGACGCCCTGATCGCCCACCGGCGCGCCGCCGGACTCCCGGGCACGGGCCTGGCCTGGGCCCTGGGGGAAGAGGCCGCCCCCGACACCTCGCGCCTGTTCGACGCGGCAGTCCACGCCGCACACCCCCTGGTCGTGGCAGCCGATCCGGACGCCGCCCGGCTGGGCCCCGCGGCCCCCGCGCTGCTGCGCGCCCTGGCCCGGCCCGCCCGGCGCCGCGCCGCGGAACGGCAGTCGGCGGCACCCGCCCTGGCCTCGCGCCTCGCCGGTCTCGACGCCTCCGGGCAGCGCGAAGTGCTGCTGGACGTGGTGCGCCAGATGGCCGCCGTGGTCCTGGGCCACTCCTCCGACGCGGCGATCCGGGCCGAAGCCGCCTTCAAGGAGCTGGGCTTCGACTCCCTCACGGCCGTCGGGCTGCGCAACCGCCTGGTCGACGCCACCGGGCTGCGCCTGCCCTCCACCCTCGTCTTCGACTACCCCACCCCTCAGACCCTCGCCGACCACCTCCTCCAGCGCCTGGCCGGCACGGCGTCCGCCACGTCGGTCCTCGTGGGGCCGGCCCGGGCCACCGGCGCGGACGACGAGCCCATCGCCGTGGTGGCGATGGCGTGCCGCTTCCCCGGCGACGTGACGACCCCCGAGGCGCTGTGGGACCTGGTCGCGGCGGGAGAGCACATCCTCGGGCCCTTCCCCACCAACCGCGGCTGGGACCTGGCCAACCTGTTCCACCCCGACCCCGACCACCCCGGCACGACCTATGCGTCCCAGGGCGCGTTCGTCTACGACGCCGACGGCTTCGACGCCGCCTTCTTCGGCATCAACCCCCGCGAGGCCCTGGCCATCGACCCCCAGCAGCGCCTGATCCTCGAAACCGCCTGGGAAGCCCTCGAACGCGCTGGGATCAACCCGCACACCCTCAAGGAGAGCCTGACCGGCGTCTACACCGGTGTCATCTACCACGACTACGCCGCCGGTCTGCCCGCGGGCGACCCCCGCCTGGACGGCTACACCATGCTGTCCAGCATCGGCAGCATCATCTCCGGCCGGGTGGCCTACACGCTCGGCCTCCAGGGCCCGGCCGTCACCGTGGACACCGCCTGTTCCTCCTCCCTGGTCGCCATGCACCTCGCCGCCCAGGCCCTCCGCCAGGGCGAATGCGATCTGGCGCTCGCGGGCGGCGTGACGGTCATGGCCACCCCGGACCCGTTCACCGGGTTCTCCCGGCAGCGCGGCCTGGCCCCCGACGGGCGGTGCAAGCCGTTCGCCGCCGCCGCCGACGGCACCAGCCTGAGCGAAGGAGCCGGGCTCGTCCTGCTCGAACGCCTCTCCGACGCCCGCCGCAACGGCCACGAGGTGCTCGCGGTGGTACGCGGCTCGGCGATCAACCAGGACGGCGCGAGCAACGGGCTGACCGCCCCCAACGGCCCCTCCCAGCAACGGGTCATCGCCCAGGCCCTCGCCAGCGCCGGCCTGGGACCCGCCGACATCGACGCCGTCGAGGCCCACGGCACCGGCACCACCCTCGGCGACCCCATCGAGGCCCAGGCACTCCTGGCCACCTACGGCCAACACCGCACCGACGACCGGCCGCTGTGGCTCGGCTCGGTCAAGTCCAACATCGGCCACACCCAGGCCGCCAGCGGCATCGTCGGCGTCATCAAGATGATCACGGCTATGCGCCACGGCCGGCTGCCCGCCAGCCTCCACATCGACGAACCCAGCCCGCATATCGACTGGGCCAGTGGAGATGTCCAGCTCCTCACCGAGGCCATCGACTGGCCCGACACCGACCGCCCCCGGCGCGCCGCCGTCTCCTCCTTCGGCGCCTCCGGCACCAACGCCCACCTCATCCTCGAACAGGCCCCGCACACACCCGAACCCCGGCCGGCGGCCGGCACTCCCCCGCCCGGCGTCGTGCCCTGGCTGCTGTCGGCGCGCGACGACCAGGCCCTGCGCGAGCAGGCCTCGGCGCTCGCCGAGCGGCTACGGGCCCACGACAGCGCGTCGGCGGCGGGCGTGGGATGGTCCCTGGCCACGACGCGGGCGGTGTTCGAACGGCGGGCCGTGGTCGTCGGCGACGGCCGCGAGGAGATGGCCGCCGCACTGGAGGCGCTGGCCGGCGGGGATCCTCACCCCGGCCTGTCCACCCCCAGCGGCGCCACTTCCCAGGCGCCGGGGAACACGGTGTGGCTGTTCTCCGGGCAGGGGAGCCAGCGCCCCGGCATGGGCGCCGACCTCTACCGGCGCTTCCCCGTCTTCGCCGACGCCTTCGACGAGGTCTGCGCGCTCCTGGACCCCCACCTCGATCACCCGCTGCGCGACGTGGTCTTCGCCACCGACCCCGCACCCGGCGACCTGATCCACCACACCACCTACACCCAGGCCGGGCTGTTCGCGGTGCAGGTCGCCCTCGCCCGCCTCCTGACGAGCATGGGCCTGGCCCCCGACGCCGTCGCGGGGCACTCCATCGGCGAGGTCTCCGCCGCCCACCTCGCGGGCGTCCTCTCTCTGGAAGACGCCGCCCATCTGGTCGCCGTCCGCGCCACCCTCATGGGCGACCTCCCGCCCGGCGGCGCCATGGCCACCGTCAACGCGAGCGAGGAGGAGATCACCGCCGCCCTGGGCGACTATCCCGATCTGGCCATCGCCGCGATGAACACCCCGGCCCACACCGTGATCTCCGGCCCCGCCGACCAGGTCTCCGCCGCCACCGCCGGGTGGCGGGAACAAGGCCGCAGGACCCGCTCCCTCCCGGTCTCCCACGCCTTCCACTCCCCCCTGATGGAGCCCATCCTCGCCCCCTTCGCCGAGGCCATCGGCCGGCTGGCCTTCCACCCGCCCCGGATCCCCCTGATCAGCAACCTCACCGGCCGGCCCGCGGGCGAGGAGATCACCACCCCCGACTACTGGGCCCAGCACATCCGCCGGCCCGTCCACTTCCACCAGAGCATCACCCACCTCGCCGAGGACACGGCCGTCTTCCTCGAGCTGGGCCCGGCTCCCGTGCTGACCCACGCCGTCCACCACACCCTGCCCGAGGGGACCACCGCCACCGCGCTCGCCACCCTCACCGGCAAGCAGTCCGATGTGCGGGCCCTGGCCCACAGCCTGGCGACGCTGCACATCGCCCACGCCCCGCTGGACTGGACGCCCTGGTATCCGGCCGACCCGGCCCCCGAGACCGTCGCCCTGCCCACCTACCGCTTCCAGCGCCGGCCCTACTGGATCGCCCCGAACACCTCCGGCAACGCCACCCCCGGCGGCACCGGCCTGGACCATCCGCTGCTGGACACCGCGGCGCCCCTGGCGGACGGCGGCCTGGTGCTCTCCGGGCATGTCCCCCCCGCCGACCACGACAGCTGGCTCACCGAACACACCATCGCCGAGACCGTCCTGCTGCCCGGCACCGCCCTCCTCGAACTCGCCCTGTGCGCCGCCGAGCACACCGACAGCCCCCACGTCGAGGAACTACTCCTCCACCACCCCCTCACCCTCCACCCCAGCGACCGTCTCGATCTGCAAATCGTCGTCAGCACCGCCGATGACACCGACCGCCGAGTCCTCCACATCTACACCCGCCCCCCGGCCGGCCCCACGGCCGAGTGGACCCGTCACGCCACCGCCACCCTCGCCGACGAGCCCGCGGCCGACCAGCCGACGGCGGCGCGGGAGGCGGCCTGGCCGCCCGTCGAGGCCGAACCCGTCGACATCACGGGCTTCTACGACCGCGCCGCGGCGAACGGCTATGCGTACGGGCCCGCTTTCCAGGGGCTCCAGGCGCTGTGGCGGCGCGGCGGCGACCTCTTCGCCGACGTGACCCTGTCCACGGCCGAGGCCACCGACGACACCGCCGACGCCCTCGCCATCCATCCCGCGTTCCTCGACAGCGCGCTCCACCCGCTGGTCGCCGTCACGGACACCTCGGGCGGCGAGGTGTGGCTGCCGTTCTCCTGGAGCGGCGTCACCCTCCACGCCTCCGGCGCCACCCACGCCCGGGTCCGGATCACCTCCCGCGACGAGAGCGAGCACAGCCTCACCCTCACCGACACCACCGGCCGGCTCATCCTCACCGCCGACGCCGTCACCACCCGGCCCATGCGCCTCGACGCACCCCGACAGACCACCTCGGAGGGCCTGTTCACGCTGGAGTGGACGCCCGCGGCACCCCTCGGCGACCGGTCGGAGGAGTCCACGCCGCCCGAGCTGGTCTTCGCCGAGGCGCCGGTCGCGGAGGGTGACGGCGGCGAGCTGAAGGCCATCGAGCGGGCGTTGACGCTGGTGCAGGACTGGCTGGCCGAGCCGCGGCCCGACGAGGCCCGGCTGGTCATGCTGACCCGTAACGCCGTGGCCGTGGACGAGGAGACGGACGTCGACCCCGTCGCGGCGGCCGTCTGGGGCCTGGTCCGCAGCGCCCAGTCGGAGAACCCCGGCCGCTTCGTCCTGCTGGACACGGACCTGGACCCAGACAAGGGGCCGGACCCGGACACGGAGCCGGGCGCCGATCCCGGGTCCGAGGACCGGGTCGCCGACGCGGTCCGCCACGCACTCGACCTCGACGAACCGCAGGTGGCGCTCCGCGGCGGCCGGATCCTGGTGCCCCGGCTCGCCCGCGCGACCGCCTCGGCCACGCTCGTACCCCCGGTCGGCCAGGGGGCGTGGCGGCTGGACGCCGCGGGCACGGCGGGCTCCGCGACGATCGACTCCGTGGCGCCGGTGCCGTTCCCCGAGGCGGAGGAGGAGCTGGCGGCCGGACGCGTACGCATCGAGGTGCGCGCCGCCGGCATCAACTTCCGCGATGTCCTGATCAGCCTCGGCATGGTGCCCGACCAGACCCGCATCGGCGGCGAAGGCGCGGGGGTCGTCCTCGAAGTGGCCCCCGACGTCGCCTCGGTGGCGCCCGGCGACCGCGTCCTGGGTGTCTTCGACGGCGCGTTCGGCCAGGTCACCGTGGCCGACGCGCGGATGGTGACCCGGATGCCGGAGGCCTGGGACTTCCCGCGGGCGGCGGCCGTCCCCGTGGCGTTCCTGACCGCCTGGTACGGCCTGGTGGAGCTCGGCCGCCTCAAGGCGGGCGAGTCGGTCCTCATCCACGCGGCGGCCGGCGGCGTGGGCATGGCCGCCGTACAGATCGCCCGCCACCTGGGCGCGGAGGTGTACGCCACCGCCAGCCCCGGCAAACACGCCGCGCTGGAGACGATGGGCATCGACGAGGCCCACCGCGCCTCCTCCCGCGACCTGGACTTCGAGAACACCTTCCGCACCGCCACCGGCGGCCGCGGCGTCGACGTGGTCCTCAACAGCCTCGCCGGCGACTTCATCGACGCCTCACTGCGGCTGCTGGCGGAGGGCGGCCGGTTCCTGGAGATGGGCAAGACCGACCTCCGCGACCCCGAACAGGTGGCCAAGGCCTTCGCCGGGGTGGACTATCGCGTGTACGACCTGGTCTCGGACGCCGGGCCGGAGCGCGTCGCGCTGATGCTGGCGACCCTGGTGGCGCTGTTCGACGAGGGCGCTCTGACGCCGCCCCCGGTGCAGGCGTGGCCGCTGGCCAAGGCGCGCCAGGCGCTGCGCCACATGAGCCAGGCCAAGCACACCGGAAAGATCGTCCTGACCATCCCCCCTGCCCTCGACCCCGACGGCACGGTCCTGATCACCGGCGGCACGGGCACCCTCGGCGCCCTGGTCGCCGAACACCTCGTCACCACCCACCACATCAGCCACCTCCACCTCCTCAGCCGTCGCGGACCGGACGCCCCCGGAGCCGGCGACCTGACGGCCCGCCTCACCGAGCTCGGCGCCACCGTCCACATCACCGCCGCCGACACCGCGGATCTCCAGGCCCTGCGTCAGGTCGTCGGCGCCATCGACCCCGACCACCCGCTCACCGCCGTCATCCACACCGCCGGCCTCGTCGACGACGCGATGGTCACCTCCCAGACCCCCGACACCCTCGGCCGCGTCTGGGCGTCCAAGGCAGCGGGCGCGGCCAACCTCCACCAGGCCACCCAGCACCTCCCGCTGGCCATGTTCGCCCTCTACTCCTCCGTCTCCGGCACCCTGGGCAACCCCGGACAGGCCAACTACGCCGCCGCCAACGCCTACTGTGACGCCCTCGCCTCCCAGCGGCACCACGCGGGGCTGCCCGCCACCTCCATCGCCTGGGGACTGTGGGACGCCACCAGCGACATCACCGGACAGCTCACCGAGGCCGATGTGGCGCGGATGGGCCGCACCGGCGTCACGGCGCTGGCCACCGACCACGCCCTGGCCCTCTTCGACGCGGCATGCCGGCACGGGGACCCGCAGCTCGTGGCGCTCGACCTCGACGTCCACGCGCTGGCCTCACAGCCGGCCGCCACCCTCCCGGCCGCGTTGCGCGCCCTGGCCACCCGCCCGAGCGGGGCCACGCGGCGCGCCGCCGCGGCCGCGCAGCGCCCCGACGACTGGACGCGCCGGCTCGCCGGACTCCCGGAGGCCGAGCAGCGGCAGCAGTTGCTCACGCTGGTGCGCACCAACGCCGCGACCGTGCTCGGCCACGCCGACGCCGAGAGCGTACGGGAGGAGGCGCCGTTCACGGATCTCGGCTTCGACTCGCTGACCGGCGTCGAGCTGCGCAACCGGCTCTCGGCCGCGACCGGGCTGCGGCTGCCCGCCGCGCTGGTCTTCGACTTCCCCTCGGCCCGGGCGCTGGCCGACCACCTGCGCGACCAGCTGGTGGCGGACGGGGGGTCGGGCGCCCAGGGCGGGGTGGACCCGGTGCTCGGCGAGCTGGCGAGGCTGGAGTCCACGCTGTCGGCCCTCGACCTGCCCGAGGCGGACGCGCGGGCGGTGACAGATCGGCTTGAGGGTCTGCTGGCCCAATGGAAGGCGGCGTCCGCGCCGCCGGCCGAGGACGACACAACCGACCGGCTCACGCTCGCCACCGCCGACGAGGTGCTCGCGTTCATCGACAACGAACTCGGCACCTCGTGAAGGCTCAGTTGCTCGCTTCGACGCGTATGAAGGTCGTGACTGCACATGCCGGATGAAGAGAGGCTTGTCGACTACCTCAAGCGTGTGGCGACCGATCTGCACGACACTCGGCGGCGCCTGCGCGAGGTGGAGGAACGGGCCCAGGAGCCCATCGCCATCACCGCGATGACCTGCCGGTTCCCCGGCGGGGTGGATTCGCCCGAGGCGTTGTGGGATCTGGTGGCCTCCGGTGTCGACGCCGTCGGGCCGTTCCCCGCCGACCGCGGCTGGGACCTGGACGGCCTGTACCACCCCGACCCCGACCACCCGGGCACGACGTATACCCGCGAGGGCGGGTTCCTGCGCGACGCCGACAAGTTCGACGCGGGCTTCTTCGAGATCAGCCCCCGCGAGGCGCTGGCCACCGACCCGCAGCAGCGCGTGCTGCTGGAGGTGGCCTGGGAGCTGTTCGAGCGCGCCGGCCTCGACGCCACGGGTCTGCGGGGCAGCCGGACCGGTGTCTTCGTCGGGGCCGCGACCATCGGCTCGGCCACCTCGGGCGTCCCCGTCCGCAAGGAGACCGAGGGGTACGCGGGCGTCGCCCCCAGCATGCTGTCGGGCCGCCTGTCGTACACCTTCGGCCTCGAGGGTCCCGCCCTGACGGTGGAGACGGCCTGCTCCGCGTCGCTGGTGGCGATGCATCTGGGGATTCAGGCGCTGCGGCAGGGCGAGTGCGAACTGGCGGTGGCCGGCGGGGTGACCATCATGGCCTCGCCCGCGGTGTTCACCGGCTTCGCCCGCATGCGCGGCCTGGCGCCGAACGGCCGCTGCAAGCCGTTCGCCGCCGCCGCCGACGGCACCGGCTGGGGCGAGGGCGCGGGACTGATCCTGCTCGAGCGGCTGTCCGACGCCCGCCGCAACGGCCACCAAGTGCTCGCCGTCATCCGGGGCTCGGCCGTCAACCAGGACGGCGCGAGCAATGGCATCACCGCGCCCAACGGGCCCTCCCAGCAGCGCGTCATCCGCCAGGCGCTGGTCAACGCCCGCCTGTCGTCCGCCGAGGTGGACGTGGTGGAGGCGCATGGCACGGGCACCCGGCTCGGCGACCCGATCGAGGCGGACGCGCTGCACGCGACGTACGGGCGCCAGCGGCCGGCCGACCGGCCGCTGCTGCTGGGCTCGCTCAAGTCGAACATCGGCCACACCCAGGCCGCCGCCGGCGCGGCGGGCGTCATCAAGACGGTGATGGCGATCCGGCACGGGATGATCCCCGCGACGTTGCACATCGACGAGCCGACGCCGCATGTGGACTGGAGCTCGGGAGCCATCCGTCTGGTGACCGAGCCGGTCGACTGGCCGGAGACGGACCACCCGCGCCGGGCCGGGGTGTCCTCGTTCGGCGTCTCCGGAACCAACGCGCACGTGATCATCGAGCAGCCGCCCGCCCCGGCGGACCCGGAGGGCACCACCCCGGCGACCGGGGATGCCCCGGAGGCGAACCGAGCCGCAGAACAGGCCGTGCCGTGGGTGCTGTCCGCGCGGAGCGAGGCGGCGCTGGCTGAGCAGGCGCGGCGGCTGGCCGAGGCGGCGGAGCGCGATCCGGCCGCCGAAGTGGCGGACGTGGGCTGGTCGCTGGCGACGGCGCGGGCCCGGCTCGAGCACCGGGCCGTGGTCGTCGGCACGGACCGGTCCACGCTGCTCGGCGGTCTGGCCAAGCTGGCCGCCGACGAGCCCGATCCCGCGGTCGTCACCGGAGCGGCGGGCCCGATCGGCGCCGGCCCGGTGTTCGTCTTTCCCGGCCAGGGGTCCCAGTGGCCGGGCATGGCGCGCGAACTCCTCGACTCCTCCCCGGTGTTCGCCGCCCGGATCGCCGAGTGCGAACGGGCTCTGGCGCCGTACGTGGACTGGTCGCTGACCGCCGTGCTGCGCGGCACGGACCAGACGACGGACCCCAAGCGGGACGACGTCATCCAGCCCGTGCTGTGGGCCGTGCACGTCTCGCTGGCCACGCTCTGGCAGAGCTTCGGCATCACCCCGGCGGCCGTCGTGGGGCACTCCCAGGGCGAGGTCGCCGCGGCGTGCGTCGCCGGGGCCCTCACCCTCGACGACGCCGCCAGGATCATCGCCCTGCGGGTCCAGGCCCTGCGCCCGCTGATCGGCCACGGCGCCATGGCCTCCCTCACCCTGAGCGCCGAGGACACCGCCCGGCTCCTCGGCGACCTCGGCCCCGCGGCCGAGGACGTCGCCATCGCCGCCGTCAACGGCCCGCACGCCACGGTCGTCTCCGGCTCCCCGCAGCAGTTGGCCGCCGTCCTGGCGGCCGCGGAGGAGCGCGGCGCGCGCACCCGCACCATCGACGTCGAGTACGCCTCCCACGGTCCTCACGTGGACCGCATCCATGACGACGTCGTCTCCGCCCTGGGTGAGGTCTCGCCGGTCGAGTCCGAGGTCGCGTTCTACTCCACCGTCACCGCGGAACGCCTGAACACCGCGGGGCTCGACACCGGGTACTGGTTCGACAACCTCCGCCGGCCGGTCCGGTTCGCCGAGGCCGTGGGCCGTCTGCTGGCCGATGGGTACCGGGTCTTCATCCAGTGCAACCCGCACCCCATCCTGTCCACGAGCCTCCAGGACACCTTCGAGGAGTCCGGCACCCGCGCCACCTCCCTCGCCACCCTCCGCCGCGACCACGGCGGCGCGCACCAGCTGGCCCTCGCGCTCGCCCACGCGCACACCGCGGGTCTCGAGGTCGACTGGCGCCCCTGGTTCGCGGCCGACCGCGCGCCCCGCACGGTCGAGCTGCCCACGTACCCCTTCCAGCGCCGGCGTTACTGGATACCGTTCAGCGGAAAGGGCACCGGCGACGTGTCCGCCGCCGGTCTGCGCGCGGTGGAGCATCCGCTGCTGGCCGCCGCGGTGAGCCTGCCCGATGGCGGCATGGTGCTGACCGGGCGCCTCCCGGCCACGGGCGACGGCTGGCTCGCCGACCATGTCGTCGGCGGCACCGCGCTGCTCCCCGGGGCGGCCCTGGTCGAGTGGGCGCTACAGGCCGCTCACGAGGCGGGCTGCGCCGCGGTGGAGGAGCTGGCCCTGCGGATCCCGCTCGTGCTGCCCGCCTCGGGGGCCCTGCGCATACGTGTCGCGGTGGGGCCCGCCGACGACGAGGGCAGGCGGACGGTGGATGTGCACTCGCGCCCCGACGAGCTGGACACGGAGGCGCCCGACGGGTGGGTGTGCCACGCCATGGGCACACTCGCGCCCGAAGACCGCGAACACCCAGCCGCCCCGCCGGACATCCCGGCGGCCCCCTGGCCACCGCAGGCGGCGGAGCCGCTGGACGTCGCGGACTTCTACGAACGGGCCGCGGACGGCGGCTACGGCTACGGCCCCGCGTTCCGCGGCCTCACCGCGGCGTGGCGGGACGGCGCCGATCTGCTCGCCGAGATCGCGCTGCCCGAGGCGGCCGGCGAAGGCCCCGACAGGTTCGGCATCCACCCGGCGCTGCTGGACGCGGCCCTTCACCCGACGCTCCTCACGGGGGACGCGTCGCAGGACGGTCAGGTGTGGCTGCCGTTCGCGTGGAGCGGTGTGTCGCTGTGGGCCACGGGTGCGCGCCGGGTGCGTGTCCGCGTATCGCCGCTGGACAACGGGCGGCGGATCTCCCTGACCGACGAGACCGGCGCACCGGTCCTCGACGCCGAGTCGGTCTCCGTACGCCCCACCGGCGTCGCCGAGCTGCGCGCCGTCGGCGAGCGCGCGGCCGAGGGCCTGTTCGTCGTGGACTGGGTGCCCGCGCGTGGCGGGACGGGCGACGCGTCGGCTCCGCCGGACCGCGGTTGGGCGACGGTGGGCGACGGTGGCGTACCGCTCGCCGGGGTGGCAGGCCACGCCGACCTCGGCGCGCTGCTCGCCGCGGTGGACGACGGAATCCCGGTGCCGACGGTCGTCCTCCACCCGGTGACAGCGCCTGCCACCCCCGACGGCGGCCTCACCGCCGTCGGGGGCGTGCTGGCGCTGATCCAGGCGTGGCTGGCGGAGCCGCGGTTGGCGGACTCCCGGCTGGTCCTGGTCACCTCGGGCGCCGTGTCGGCCGGCGACGACGAGGGGGCGGTGGACCTGGGCGGCGCGGCCGTGTGGGGTCTGGTCCGTTCGGTCCAGGCCGAGCACCCGGGCCGGTTCACGCTGATCGACACGGCTGCCGACACGGCCGCCGAGGTGGCTGCCGACGCGGGCGGGGACGGCCTCTTGGCCGAGGCCGTGCGCCGCTCCATCGACGCGGACGAGCCGCAGATGGTCGTGCGCACGGCCGGAACGCTGGTGCCGCGCCTGGTGCGCACCTCCGCGGCGGCCGAGGGCGAGGCCCCGGAGCTGTCCGGTGGCACGGTGGTGGTGTCGGGCGGGACGGGCGTACTGGGCGGTGAGGTCGCCGAGCACCTGGTGCGTACGCATGGCGTGGAGCGTGTGCTGCTCCTCTCCCGGCGTGGCGCCCAGGCCCCCGACGCGGCCGAACTGGTGCGGCGGCTCACCGACTTGGGGGCCGAGGTGGACGTTTCGGCGGTCGACGTGGCCGACCACGCCGCGCTGGCCGAGGCGTTGGCGGCGATCCCCGCCGGCCACCCGCTGGTGGGCGTGGTGCACGCCGCCGGCGTGATCGACGACGCACTGGTGGAGTCCTGGGACGCCGAGCGGCTCGCCCGCGTATGGACGCCCAAGGCCCTCGGCGCGTGGAACCTGCACACCCTCACCCGCGACCTGCCGCTGCGGCTGTTCGTGGTGTTCTCCTCCGCCGCCGGTGTCGTCGGCAACTCCGGCCAGGCCGGATACGCCGCCGCCAACGCGTACACGGACGCCCTGATCGCCGACCGCCGCGCGGCCGGACTGCCCGGCACCTCGGTCGCCTGGACCCTGTGGCAGCAGACCTCCGCCATGACCGAGCACCTCACTGAGGCCGACCTGACCCGCCTCGGCACCCTCGGCATGCGCCCCCTCACCACGTCCCGTGGCCTCGGGCTCCTCGACGCGGCGCTCCATGTCACTCACCCCCTGGTGGTGGCCGCCGACCTCGACGCCACCCGGCTCGGCCCCGATACCCCCGCCATGCTGCGCGCCCTGGCCAGGCCGGCCCGCCGCCGCGCCATGGAACACCATGCCACCGGCCCCAAGCTGGCGGGCCGGCTGGCCGGTCTCGACGCCACCGCCCGGCGCGATCTGCTGCTTCAGACGGTGCGCCAGATGGTCATGGTGGTGCTGGGCCACTCCTCCGACGCGGCGATCCGGGCCGAGGCCGCGTTCAAGGAGCTGGGCTTCGACTCCCTGACCGCCGTCGAGCTGCGCAATCGCCTGGCCGGCGCCACCGGGCTGCGGCTGCCCGCCACCCTCGTCTTCGACTACCCCACCCCCCAGGCCCTCGCCGACCACCTCCTGGAGCGGCTGACCGCCACCGCTTCGCCCGCGCCCCGCCGTACCGGCCCGTCCAGGGACCGGGCCGCCGATGAGCCGGTCGCGGTGGTGGCGATGGCGTGCCGTTTCCCCGGCGGTGTGACCACGCCCGAGGGGTTGTGGGACCTGGTCGCGGCGGGACAGCACGTGCTCGGTTCCTTCCCCACCAACCGCGGCTGGGACCTGGCCAACCTGTTCCACCCCGACCCCGACCACCCCGGCACCAGCTACGCCTCCCAGGGCGCGTTCGTCTACGACGCCGACGGCTTCGACGCCGCCTTCTTCGGCATCAACCCCCGCGAAGCCCAGGCCATGGACCCGCAGCAGCGCGTCCTCCTGGAAACCGCCTGGGAACTCCTGGAACGCGCAGGGCTGGACCCCCACACCCTCAAGGACAGCCTGACCGGCGTCTACACCGGCGTCATGTATCACGACTACGGCAGTGGCCTGCCCGCCGGCGATCCCCGGCTGGACGGCTACGGCAATCTCGCCGGCACCAGCAGCATCATCTCCGGCCGGGTGGCGTACACCCTCGGCCTCCAGGGCCCGGCGGTCACCGTGGACACCGCCTGTTCTTCGTCGCTGGTCACCATGCACCTGGCCGCCCAGGCTCTGCGGCAGGGCGAGTGCGATCTGGCGCTGGCGGGCGGTGTGACCGTGCTGGCCACGCCCGATGTGTTCACGGGCTTCTCCCGGCAGCGCGGTCTGGCCCCGGACGGGCGGTGCAAGCCGTTCGCCGCCGCCGCCGACGGCACCGGCTTCGGCGAGGGCGTCGGCCTGGTGCTGCTGGAGCGGCTGTCGGACGCCCGGCGCAACGGGCATCACATCATGGCCGTCATCCGGGGTTCGGCGGTCAACCAGGACGGCGCGAGCAACGGCCTGACCGCCCCCAACGGCCCCTCCCAGCAGCGCGTCATCCGCCACGCCCTGGCCGGTGCGGGGCTCGACCCGGCGGATGTGGACGCCGTGGAGGCCCATGGCACGGGCACGACGCTGGGCGACCCCATCGAGGCCCAGGCCCTCCTGGCCACCTATGGCCAGGACCGCCCCGACGACCGGCCGCTGTGGCTCGGGTCCATCAAGTCCAACATCGGCCACACCCAGGCCGCCGCGGGCGTCGCCGGCGTCATCAAGATGATCATGGCCATGCGCCATGGCCGGCTGCCCGCCAGCCTCCACATCGACGAACCCAGCCCGCATGTGGACTGGGCCGGCGGACACGTCCAACTCCTGACCGAGGCCACCGACTGGCCCGAGGCCGACCGCCCCCGCCGCGCCGCCGTCTCCTCCTTCGGCGCCTCCGGCACCAACGCCCACCTCATCCTCGAACAGGCCCCGCACACACCCGAACCCCGGCCGGCGGCGGACGGCCCCGCGCCCGGCATCGTGCCCTGGCCGCTGTCCGCCCGGAGCGACCAGGCGCTGCACGCCCAGGCCGCGGCGCTCGCCGAGCGGCTACGAGCCGATGGCCGGCCCGCTGAGCCCCCGTCGGTTCCGGGCGTCGGGCGGGCCTTGGCCGCGACACGCTCGGTGTTCGAACGACGGGCGGTCATCGTCGGCAGCGACCGCCAGGAGATGACGGCCGCCCTGGACGCCCTGGCCGACGGGCGTCCCCACCCCGGGCTGATCACCCCTCCCCGCTCAGTCTCGGCGCGCTCCAACGCACGGGCTTCCCTCGTCACCGCCGTGCCCGGCGCCGCGCCCACATCGGGCAAGACCGTATGGCTGTTCTCCGGGCAGGGCAGCCAGCGCCCGGGCATGGGCGCCGAACTGCACCAGCGTTTCCCGGCCTTCGCCGACGCCTTCGACGAGGTCTGCGCGCTGCTCGATCCACATCTCGACCACCCCCTGCGGGACATCGTCTTCGCCACCGACGACGAGACCACCGACCTCATCCACCACACCACCTACACCCAGGCCGGGCTGTTCGCGGTGCAGGTCGCACTCGCCCAACTGCTGAAGGCATGCGGTGCGCGGCCGGACGCCGTGATCGGCCACTCCATCGGCGAGATCGCCGCCGCACACATCGCCGGAGTCTTCACCCTCGAAGACGCCTGCCGCCTCGTCGCCGCCCGCGCCACCCTGCTCGGCAACCTGCCCCCCGGCGGCGCCATGACCGCCCTCGAAGCCACCGCCGAAGAAGCCACCGAAGCCCTCGCCCCGTACGACGGCCAGGTCTCCATCGCCGCCCTCAACGCCCCCACCAGCACCGTCATCTCCGGCCCACACGACCTGGTCACCAAAATCGGCACAGCCTGGAAGGAACGCGGCCGCCGGATCAAGGCGCTGACCGTCAGCCACGCCTTCCACTCCCCCCTCGTCGAACCGGCCCTGGACGACTTCCGTGACGCCATCGCCGAGCTGACCTACCACCAGCCCACCATCCCCCTCATCAGCAACCTCACCGGCGAGCCGGCCGACGAGGACATCACCACCCCCGACTACTGGGTACGCCACATCCGCCAACCCGTCCACTTCCACCCCGCCATCGTGCACATCGCACCGAGCACCGCGGTCTTCGTCGAGGTCGGCCCCGACGCCGTCCTCGTCCCCGCCACGCAGGACACCCTCGACACCCTCGATGACGAGCCCTCGCACGCTCCCCTGCTCGTCCCGGCCCTGACCCGCAACCAGCCCGACGTCCAAGGCCTGGCACACGCCCTCGCCCGGCTGCACACCCACACCCCCGTCGACTGGCGGCCCTGGTTCGCGGACCAGCCCACCCCGGACACCGTCGACCTGCCCACCTACCCCTTCCAACACCGGCCCTACTGGCTCACCGGCCGAGTCTCCGGCCCGGCCACGGCCGGTTCCACGGGCCTGGACCACCCGCTGCTGCGGACCGCCGCGCCGCTGGCCGACGGCGGCATGGTGGTCACCGGCCATGTCCCTCCCGCCGACCATGCCAGCTGGCTCACCGAGCACACCATCGCCGAGACCGTCCTGCTGCCCGCCACCGCGCTCCTCGAACTCACCCTCCACGCCGCGGACCACACCGCCACGCCCCACATCGACGAACTCCTCCTCCAGCGTCCCCTCAGGCTCGACCCCACCCACCCCCTCTCGCTCCAGGTCATGGTCAGTCCCCCTGACGACACCGGCCGCCACACCCTCCACGTCTACACCCGCCCGGAGTCCAACCCCACGGCGGAGTGGACCCGCCACGTCACCGCCACCCTCACCGGCGAGCCCAGGGCCGAGCTGCCGACCACCGAAGCGGAGGCGGCCTGGCCGCCCCCGGGGGCCGAACCCGTCGACATCGACGGCTTCTACGAACGGGCCGCCGCGGGCGGCTATCACTACGGGCCCACCTACCAAGGGCTGCGAGCCGCCTGGCGCCACGGCGACGACCTCCTCGCCGACATCACTCTCCCCACCTCCGACACCGCCGATCACCTCACCGACGCCCTCACCCTCCACCCCGCCCTCCTCGACGCCGCCCTCCACCCCCTCATCGCCACCGCCGACAACCCGGCCGGTGAGATCTGGCTCCCCTTCACCTGGAACGGCGTCACCCTCCACGCGACCGGCGCCACCCACGCGCGGGCCCGCATCACTCCCCAAGGCGGCAACGAGTACCGCCTCACCCTCACCGACACCACGGGCGCTCTCGTCCTCACCGCCGACACCATCACCACCCGGCCACTCGACACCGCGAGCCTGCGGACCGGCGAGCCGAACGACTGCCTGTACCACGTGCGATGGACCGCCTTGCCGACCCCGGCGGGGCCGGTGACATCCCCGGCGGGCGACTGGGCGGTGCTCGGAGACGGTGAACCCGCCAAGGCCATCCCCTCGCTCGCCCGCTATCCGGATGTCGCCGCACTCGCCGCGGCCATGGACGACGGCGTGCCCGTGCCGCCGGTCGTCCTGACCAGCCTGTCCGAGGCCGACGGCGGCGCCGTCGCCGACGCCGACGCGGTGGCGCGGATCCTGGCGACGGCACAGGAATGGCTGGCCGAGCCGCGGCTCGCCGAGGCCCGGCTGGTGATCGTCACCCGCGACGCCGCTGCCGTGAACGAGGAGACGGACGTCGACCCCGTCGCGGCGGCCGTCTGGGGTCTGGTCCGCAGCGCGCAGTCGGAGAACCCCGGCCGGTTCACGCTGCTCGACCTCGGCGGACGCGACGCCGACGTCAGTACGGCACCCGACGTCGCGTCAGTGGTGCGCGCGGCCGTCGACGCGGACGAGTGGCAGGTGGCGGTGCGCGACGGGAAGCCGTTCGTACCGAGACTGATGGCCGCGGACACGACGGCCGGCATCGCGCTGCCCGTCGGCGCGCCCGCCTGGCAGCTCGTCGTGGCGGAGGACAACGCGGGCACGGTGGACAGCCTGGTGCCCGAGGAGAGTCCGCACGTGCTGGAGCCGTTGGCACCAGGTCAGGTGCGGATCGCCGTCCGCGCCGCGGGCGTCAACTTCCGGGACGTGATGGTGACCCTCGGCGTCGTGCCCGACCGGCGGGGCATGGGCGGCGAGGGCGCGGGCGAGGTGCTGGAGGTGGCTCCCGATGTGACGTCGATGGCAGTCGGCGACCGTGTCATGGGCCTGTTCGAGGGCGCCTTCGGCCCCATCGCCGTCGCCGACGCCCGCGCCGTCGTCCCTGTCCCGCCCGGCTGGAGCGATCAGCAGGCCGCCGCCGTACCCATCGCGTTCCTCACCGCCTGGTACGGCCTGGTGGACCTCGCAGAACTCACGGCGGGCGAATCCGTCCTCATTCACGCCGCCACGGGTGGCGTGGGCACGGCGGCCGTGCAGATCGCCCGCCACCTGGGCGCCGAGGTCTACGCCACCGCCGGCCCCGCCAAGCACCAAGTCCTGGAGGCGATGGGCATCGACGAGGCCCACCGCGCCTCCTCCCGCGACCTGGACTTCGAGGACGCCTTCCCGGGCGTCGACGTGGTCCTCAACAGCCTGGCCGGCGAGTTCACCGACGCGTCCCTGCGGCTGCTGGGCGAAGGGGGCCGTTTCCTGGAGATGGGCAAGACCGACATCCGCGCCCCCGAACAGATCGCCGAGACGCACGCCGGCGTTCGCTACCGCGCTTACGACCTCGTCTCCGACGCCGGTTTCGACCGGGTCGCGGAGATGCTGGGCACGCTCGCCGACCTCTTCGCCCAGGGCGTCCTCCAGCCGCCCCCGGTGCAGGCATGGCCACTGGCCAGGGCCCGCCAGGCGCTGCGCCACATGAGCCAGGCCAAACACACCGGCAAACTCGTCCTGGACATCCCCCCCACCCTCGACCCCAAGGGCACCGTCCTGATCACCGGCGGCACCGGCACCCTCGGCGCCCTGATCGCCGAACACCTCGTCACCACCCACCACATCACCCACCTCCACCTCCTCAGCCGCCGCGGACCCGACGCACCCGGAGCCCAGCAGCTCATCGACAAACTCCACGCGCTGGGCGCCTCCGTCCACATCACCGCCACCGACACCACCGACCCCCACGCCCTCCGAGAAGCCCTCGACACCATCGACCCGGCCCACCCGCTCACCGGCGTCATCCATACTGCGGGCATCGTCGAGGACGCCGTCCTCACCTCCCAGACCCCCGACACCCTCCGCCGTGTCTGGACCGCCAAGGCGACCGGCGCCGCCAACCTCCACCGGGCCACCCGGCACCTCCCCCTGGCCATGTTCGTGATCTTCTCCTCCGCAGCCGGCACCCTCGGCTCCCCGGGGCAGGCCAACTACGCCGCCGCCAACGCCTACTGCGACGCACTCGCCGCCCGGCGACAGCACGCGGGACTGCCCGCCACCTCCATCGCCTGGGGACTGTGGGCCGCCACCAGCGGCATGACCGGCGGGCTCACCGAAGTCGATCACGCCAGGATGAGCAGGTCGGGGATGTCACCACTGTCCTCGGAACATGCCCTGGCGCTGTTCGACGCGGCGCTCGCGCGCGGTGCGGCGCAGGTGCTCGCCGCCCGGCTCGACCCGGCCGCGCTGTCCGCCCAGCCCGCCGAGGCGCTGCCGCCGTTGGTCCGCTCGCTTGCGAGCACCCGCGCCCGGGTCGCCCGGCGGAGTGCGGCGGCACCGGTGGCCGACCTGTCCGGCCGGCTGGCGTCGATGGGCGCCAACGAACAGCTGGCGCTCCTGCTCGATCTGGTCCGGACCCACGCGGCCACCGTGCTGGGGCATGCGGATTCCGACTCGGTCTCGATGGACACGCCGTTCAAGGATCTCGGGTTCGACTCGCTGACCGGGGTCGAGCTGCGCAACCGACTCACCATGGTGACGGGGCTGCGGTTGTCCGCGGCGTCGGTGTTCCGCTACCCGACGCCGTCCGCCATGGCCGAGTACCTGCGGGGCGAACTGTGCCCAGCGGGGGACGACGCGGCGCAGCCCGTGCTGCGGGAGCTGGAGCGGCTCGAGGCGGCGGTGGGCGAGGTGAAGCCGGAGGGCGAGACCGGTGCCCAGCTCGTCAAGCGGTTGCAGACCCTGTTGTGGCGCCTCGGTGACGGTGCCGACGCGGTCGATCACAGCGTCGACGGTGAGGCGTTGGAGTCGGCGTCGGACGACGAGATGTTCGCGCTCATCGACCAGCAATTGGGCTCGTCCTGACGGGGAGTGACGGAGGAACCATGTCCACCACCGAAGAGAAGCTGCGCCAGTACCTCAAGCGGGTCACCGTCGACCTGGGCGAGGCCAGACAACGCCTGCGCGAAGCGGAAGAACGCCACCAGGAACCCATTGCCATCATCTCCATGGCCTGCCGCTACCCCGGCGGGGTCACCTCCCCGGAGAACCTCTGGGACCTCGTCGCCACGGGCGGCGACGCCATCGGCCCCTTCCCCACCAACCGCGGCTGGGACCTCGACCATCTCTACCACCCCGACCCGGACCACCCCGGCACCAGCTATGTCCGGGAAGGCGGCTTCCTCCACGACGCCGACGAATTCGACGCCTCCTTCTTCAACATCAGCCCGCGCGAAGCCCTCGCCATGGATCCCCAACAGCGGCTCCTCCTGGAGGTCGCCTGGGAACTCCTCGAACGCGCCCACATCGACCCCACCACCCTCAAGGGCACCTCCACCGGCGTCTACGCGGGGGTGTCGAGCCAGGACTACCTGTCGCGGATACCGCGGATTCCCGAGGGCTTCGAGGGCTACACCGCCACGGGAGGGCTCACGAGCGTGGTGTCCGGCCGTGTGGCGTACGCGCTGGGTCTGGAGGGCCCGGCGGTCACGCTGGACACGGCGTGCTCGTCGTCGCTGGTGGCCACGCATCTGGCGGTCCGGGCGCTGCGGCAGGGCGAGTGCACCCTGGCGCTGGCCGGCGGCGTGACCGTGTTCACCGCGGCCACGGCGTATGTGGAGTTCTCCAAGCAGCGGGGGTTCGCGCCGGACGCCCGTTGCAAGGCGTTCGCCGCGGCGGCCGACGGCACGGGCTTCTCCGAGGGCGCGGGCCTGGTGCTGCTGGAGCGGCTCTCCGACGCCGAGCGCAACGGGCACCAGGTGCTCGCCGTCATCCGGGGCACGGCCGTCAACCAGGACGGCGCCAGCAACGGGCTGGCGGCGCCCAACGATGCCGCGCAGGAACGCGTCATCCGGCAGGCGCTGGCCGATGCCCGGCTCCCCGCCGACCAGGTGGACGCGGTGGAGGCCCATGGCACGGGCACCACCCTCGGCGACCCGATCGAGGCCGAGGCGCTGCTGGCCACCTACGGCCAGGAGCGCCCGGAGGACCGGCCGCTGTGGCTGGGCTCGATCAAGTCGAACATCGGCCACACCCAGGCCGCCGCCGGGATCGCGGGCGTCATCAAGATGGTGATGGCCCTGCGCCACGGCTCGCTGCCCGCCACCCTCCACGTCGACGAGCCCACCTCGCATGTGGACTGGAGCCGCGGCGCGGTACGTCTGCTCACCGAACCGGTCGACTGGCCGGCCACCGAGCGCCCCCGCGGCGCCGGCGTCTCGGCGTTCGGCATCTCCGGCACCAACGCCCACGTCATCCTGGAAGAGGCCACCCCGTCACCGGAACCCGACACGGACGCGGCCGAGCCGGCCGTCCTGGGCGGCGTGGCGCCCTGGGTGCTCTCGGCCCGCACCCCGGAAGCCCTGGCCGACCAGGCACGCCGACTGGCCCGGACCATCACCGACACCCCCGGCAGCTCGCCCGCCGAGGTGGCCTGGTCACTGGCCACCACCCGCGCCACGTTCGACCACCGCGCCGTGGTCACCGGCACCGACCTCACCGACCTCACCGCCGCGCTGGAGGCCCTGGCCACCGGCGGCGAACACCCCCACCTCACCCGCGGCACCGCCCTCGACCCGCAACAGGGCCCGGTCCTCGTCTTCCCCGGCCAGGGCTCCCAATGGCCCGGCATGGCCATCGACCTCCTCGACTCCTCCCCCGCCTTCGCCACCCGGATCACCGCCTGCGAACAGGCCCTGGCCCCCTACGTCGACTGGTCACTCACCGCCGTCCTGCGCTCCACCGACACCACCACCGACCCCCACCGCGTCGATGTCATCCAACCCACCCTGTGGGCCGTCATGGTGTCCCTGGCCGGACTGTGGCAGGACTTCGGCATCACCCCGGCCGCCGTCATCGGCCACTCCCAAGGCGAGATCGCCGCCGCCCACATCGCCGGAGCCCTCACCCTCGACGACGCCGCCAAAGTCGTGGCCCTGCGCAGCCAGGCCCTGCGCGCCCTCGCCGGCCACGGGGCCATGGCCTCCCTCACCCTCAGCGCCGAGGACACCGCCCGCGTCCTGACCGACCTCGGCCAGACAGCCGAAGACATCGCCATCGCCGCCCACAACGGCCCCCGCTCCACCGTCATCTCCGGCCCCCCCGACCAAATCACCACCACCCTGGCAGCCGCCGAAGCCCAAGGCGCGCGAACCCGAACCATCGACGTGGACTACGCCTCCCACAGCCCCCACGTCGACCGCATCCGCGACACCATCCTCACCCAACTCGCCGACCTCACCCCCACCACACCCACCATCCCCTTCTACTCCACCGTCACCACCGAACCACTGACCACCACCCCACTCGACGCCCACTACTGGTTCACCAACCTCCGCCAGCCCGTCCGCTTCACCGACACCCTCACCACCCTCCTCACCCACCGCCACCGCCACTTCATCGAAGCCAGCCCCCACCCCGTCCTCACCCCCGGCATCCAAGACGCCATCGACGACGCCGACGTCCCCGCCACCACCATCCCCACCCTCCGCCGCAACCACGCCACCCCCCACGACCTCGCCGACGCCCTCGCGCACGCCCACACCACCGGCCTCACCGTCGACTGGCGGCCCTGGTACACCACCACCCCACCCACCACCACCGACCTACCCACCTACCCCTTCCAACGGCAGCGCTACTGGCTGCCGGACGAACTGGCGGACGCGCCGCCGCCGGAGGCGGACGAGGAGGAGGTCCGGTTCTGGAGCGCGGTCGACACGCAGGATCTCCCGGCGCTGTCCGAGACGCTGGGCCTCGGTGAGGAGGACGGACGGCGCTCGTCGCTCGGTGCGGTGCTGCCGACGCTGTCGCGCTGGCACCGGGAACGCCACGAGCGAGCGACCGTGAACTCATGGCGCTACCGGATCGGCTGGCGGCTCCTGCCCGACCTCGTCCCTGCGGCCGTGGCGGGTTGGTGGCTGCTGGTCGTGCCGCCGGAAGACGCCGAGCCATGGGCCGACGCCTGTGAGCGGGCCCTTACGGCGGGCGGCGGCGAGGTGCGGCGGCTGGTGGCGGACGGGCGGACCGGTACGGCCGAGCTGGCCGCGTCGCTACGGGCGCTGTGCGCCGCGGGCCCGTCCCCGGCGGGGGTTCTGTCCCTCCTGCCGCTCGACGAACGCCCGCACGAGACGTTCCCCGCCGTGATCGGCGGCGTGACGGGCACCCTCGTCCTGCTGCGAGCCCTGCTGGAGGCGGAGCTCGACGCACCCCTGTGGTGCGCCACGCGGGGCGCGGTGGCCGTCGCCGACGACGAACGCCCTCAGGCCCCGGCGCAGGCTCAGGTATGGGGGCTCGGCCGGGTGGCCGCGCTGGAGCATCCGATGGCATGGGGCGGGCTGGTGGACCTGCCTGCCTCGATCGAGGACCTCGCTCCCGACCTGCTGTGCGCCACGCTGGCGGGACGGGACGGCGAGGACCAGGTGGCACTGCGGCCGGCCGGGGCCTTCGCGCGCCGACTGCTGTCCGCGCCGCTGGACGCGGAGGCGCCGACGCGCGAGTGGACGCCACGGGAGGGCGTCCTCGTCACCGGCGGCGTCGCCGGGGCCGCGGCCCATGTGGCACGGTGGCTGGCCACGAGCGGCACGAAGCGCATCGTGCTGCTGGCGCCGGGCGGCGAGGCCGCGCCCGGTGGTGCGGAGCTGGTGGCCGAGCTGGCGGAGCTGGGCGCGGAGGCGACGGTGGTGGACGGTGTGCCGTCCGAGCCGTCGGCCCGACACGAGCTGGCGGACCGGCTCGCGGCCTCGGGGCTGCGGGTCCGCACGATCATCCACACCGGGGCACCGGGTGACCGGGCACCGCTGGCCGAACTCACCCCGGACCAGCTGGCCAAGGCCTTGTCGGCCGCCGTGGGCGGCGCCGATCGGCTCGCGGAGCTGTGCGGCCTGGAGGCAGACGATCCTGTGGTGGTCTTCTCGTCCGTCGTCGCGGTCTGGGGGGCAGGCGAGCACGGCGCCCGGGCCGCGGCCGACGCATACCTGGACGCGGTGGCGCGGCGGCGCGAGGTGGCCGGTGGGCGCGTCGTCCGGGTGGCGTGGGGCGTATGGGACGACATGGCGGAGCGGGCGGCGGTCGAACGCTCCGAACTCCATGGCCTCCCGGCCCTCGACCCCGCGCTGGCGCTGACCGCGCTGCGGCGGACGCTCGATCAGGACGGCCACGACGAGGCCCACGCGGTGTTCGCGGACGTGGACTGGGAGCGCTTCGCCCCGCTGTTCACCCTGGCGCGAGCCAGCCGCCTCTTCGACGAGATCCCAGCGGCCCGGCGGGCGGGCCGGGCGGGGCCGGGCTCCCCCGAGTCCGACGATTCCGGGAGCCTGACGGCCCTGCGGGACCGGCTCACGGCCCAGAAGCCCGAGGCGCGCACCGGCACGCTGCTGGCGCTCGTCCGCACCCACGCGGCGAGCGCGCTGCGCTACTCGGCGGCGGAGCTGGTCGAACCGGACCAGCCCTTCAACGAATTGGGGTTCGACTCCCTCACGGCCGTCGAGTTCCGGAACCGGCTCCGGGGCGCCACCGGCCTCAGCCTGTCCCCCACGCTGGTCTTCGACTACCCGACGCCGACCGCGCTGGCCGTCCATCTGGTGTCGCGGGTGCTGCCGGCCGAGCCGGCGGAGGAACCGGCCGCGGCGCACCTCGACGAGATCGAGGCGGCGCTCGCCGCCCTGGACGCGGACGACCCGCGGCGTTCTGGGTTGACGCACCGGCTGCGGGTGCTGCTGTGGCGATACACCGACGGTGAGGGCGCGTCCGAACCTCGCGAGGAGACGGGCGGTGACGACATGGAAACGGCTTCCGCGGACGAGATGTTCGCCCTTATCGACCGGGAATTCGGGGAGTCCTGAGCACGGCACCTCGAAGTGTTAGCCCGCCATAAGACACGGGAGAGAGACTTCGTACCGCGTGATGAATGTGACCATCGCCGATGGAGTAGGAGGGCGGGATGGCGAAGGGTTTTCAGGCCAGCCGACAGTGGGAGCGCATCAATGAGCTCTGGGTCACTGAGGACGCGGCCGCCGACTTGACCGGATTCAAGTCGGACCGACGGAATTTCAATATCGCTCTTTGGGATCCCACGGCCAACGGGGTCAGGTATCTGAGGGCCCTCGTCTACGAGCTGGCCACGCGGCTGAGCGACGACGAATGGTCGAAAATCGAGAATGTCCACAATCGTGACGTGGGAGACCCGGTCACGGTTCGCTACGAGGGCAAAACCGTCTGTCTGGACTATCTCCAGGCGGCGCTCGAGCTCGGATTCATCGAGAAGGAGCTGGACCTGGGCGGCGCCCGAGTCCTGGAGATCGGCGCAGGGTACGGCCGCACATGCCACGCGATGCTGTCCAACTACGACATCGCCTCCTACACCATCATCGACCTGAAGAACACCCTCGCTCTGAGCAGGACGTATCTTCGCGAGGTCCTGGACGAGAAGCAGTTCTCGAAGATGAAGTTCGTCCAGGTCGAGGACATCGGCACCGCCCTGAGCTCGGACCGCTTCGACCTGTGCGTCAACGTGCATTCCTTCACGGAGATGACCCCCGACACCGTCGAGGCCTATCTGCGCCTGATCGACGAGAAATGCGGGGCGTTCTTCGTGAAGAACCCGGTCGGAAAGTTCCGGGACAAGAGCATGGACGGCCACCAGAAGGGCGAGGAGGCCGTGCGGCTGGCCATGGAGACCGGGCCGCTGCGGCAGGTGCTCGACATCCACGACAGCGAGGCAGTAGAGGCGGCCGTGCCCGCCTTCATCGAGGCCTACCGGCCCGGCGACGGATGGACGTGCGCCGCCGACGCGCGGGGCATTCCCTGGAGCTACTTCCGGCAGGCAATCTTCAGGAAAACAGGCAGCAGGAAAACAGGCAGCGAGAAGACCGGCAGCGACCTTCCGTAGCACCCCGTCTTCCCGGGAGGGAACCATGGCCGCCTCTCCGGTGCTCCCGCACCGCCGCGACAACGCGCCGGTCGGCACGCCGGTCCTGATCCTGGGAGGCTCCGGGTATCTGGGGCGGCACATCTGCTCGGCGTTCGGCGCCGCGGGCGCGCGGGTGGTGCGGGTCTCCCGCGGCGCCCGCGCCGCCGTGGACGGCGACGGCTGCCGCTCGGTACGCCTGGACCTGACCGCGGCCACCCCCGCCGAGCTGGCCCGGCTCTGCGCCGATACGCGGGCGCGGGTCCTGGTGAACGCCTCGGGGGCGGTCTGGGGCGGCGGCGAACGGCAGATGGCCGAGGTCAACTCCGAGTTCGTGAACCGGCTGGTTGGGGCCGTCGCCGGGCTCCAGGGCCGACCGCGCCTGATCCACCTGGGCAGCGCCTACGAGTACGGCCCGGCCGACCCGGGGACGTCGATCGGCGAGGACTGGCCGACCGCTCCGACCACCGTGTACGGCCGCACCAAGCTGCTCGGGTCTCAGGCCGTGCTCCGGGCCGCCGCCGAGCTCGGCGTGGACGGGACCGTGCTGCGGGTCTCCGTGGCCTGCGGCCCGGGAGCCCCGGGCAACAGCCTTGCCGGGGCTGTGGCCGCGCACCTGGCGGCCGGCCACGACGAGCTGCGGCTCGCGCCCCTGCAGGACCACCGCGACCTGGTGGACGTCCGGGACGTGGCCGACGCGGTGGTCGCGGCGGCCCTGGCACCGTCCCGCGCGGTCACCGGCGGCGCAGTCAACATCGGTGGCGGTCGGGCAGTGCCGGTGCGCGCGCTGGTCGACCTGATGATCTCCCTCAGCGGGCTGCCGGTGCGCGTGGTCGAGGACCCGGACCTGCACCAGACGCGTTCGGACGCGGCCTGGCAACGACTGGACATCGGACGGGCGCGGCGCCTGCTGGGCTGGTCGCCGCGGCGAACCCTGCGGGAGTCGGTGCGCGATCTGCTCGCGGCCGCCGGCGTGCCGCCGCCCGCGACGATGCGGGCGGCGACGGCCTGCGGACCCCGGAACAGCCATGGGAAGGACGGTAGATGAGCGAACGTGTCGCGCGCATTCTCGACGAGGTGCGCAAGTATCACCAGGACAGCCAGGAGGGGCGGGGCTTCATCCCCGGGGTCACCGAGATCTGGCCCTCGGGCGCGGTGCTGGACGAGGACGACCGGGTCGCGCTGGTGCAGGCCGCGCTGGAGATGCGGATCGCCGCGGGGAAGGCCTCACGGAAATTCGAGTCGTCCTTCGCGCGCCGGATGAAGCGGCGCAAGGCGCATCTGACGAACTCCGGGTCGTCCGCGAATCTCCTGGCGGTCTCGGCGCTGACCTCCCATCTGCTGGGCGACCGCCGGCTGCGCCCGGGTGACGAGGTCATCACGGTGGCGGCGAGCTTCCCGACCACCGTCAACCCGATTCTGCAGAACGGGCTGGTCCCGGTCTTCGTAGATGTCGAGCTGGGGACGTACAACGCCACGGCCGAGCGGGTGGCGGAGGCGATCGGGCCGCGCACCCGGGCGATCATGATGGCGCACACGCTGGGCAACCCCTTCGAGGCCACGGAGATGGCGCGGCTCGCGCAGGACCACGACCTGGTGCTGATCGAGGACACCTGCGACGCCGTGGGGTCCACCTACGACGGGCAACTGGCGGGCACGTTCGGCGATCTGACGACCGTCAGCTTCTATCCCGCGCACCATCTGACCATGGGAGAGGGCGGCTGCGTGCTGACCTCGAATCTCGTGCTGGCGCGGATCGTGGAGTCGCTCCGGGACTGGGGCCGGGACTGCTGGTGCGAGCCGGGCGAGAGCGACACCTGCCGCAAGCGGTTCGGCTACCAGATGGGCACGCTGCCGGCCGGCTACGACCACAAGTACATATTCTCCCATATCGGATACAACCTGAAGTCGACGGACCTCCAGGCGGCACTCGGGCTGACCCAGCTCGACAAGCTCGACGCGTTCTGCTCGGCCCGGCGGAGCAACTGGCGGCAGCTGCGCGAAGGGCTGGCCGGGCTGCCGTGGCTGATCCTGCCGGAGGCGACGCCGCGCAGCGATCCGAGTTGGTTCGGGTTCGTCCTGACCGTCGACCCGCGGGCCCCGTTCAGCCGCGCCGAGCTCGTCGACTTCCTGGAGTCCCGCAAGATCGGGACACGTCGACTGTTCGCCGGGAACCTGACGCGCCACCCCGCGCACGCCGAGGCGCCGCACCGGGTGTGCGGCGAGCTGACCAACAGCGACATCATCACCGACCACACGTTCTGGGTCGGCGTCTATCCGGGGCTGACCGAGGAGATGATCGACTACGTCGTCTCCTCCATCACCGAGTTCATCGGAAACCACCGCTGAGCGTCGTCGGCACACCGATGACCGCGCGGGGGCCGCGCGGTCATCGGTGTGTCGGCTGAGCGGAGCGCTTGAGCGGCTCCCACCAGGAGCGGTTGTGCCGGTACCAGGCGACCGTCTCGGCCAGCCCGGCCACGAAATCGTGCCGTGGACGGTAGCCGAGCTCGTCCCTGGCCTTGTCGTCGGCGACCGCGTAGCGCCTGTCGTGCCCCTTGCGGTCCGCGACGTGGCGTACGCGGCTCCAGTCGGCGTCGCAGGCGTCGAGCAGACGGCCGGTCAGCTCCCGGTTGGTCAGCGCCGTGCCGCCGCCGATGTTGTAGATCTCGCCGGGGCGTCCCTTGGTGCGCACCAGCTCCACGCCGCGGCAGTGGTCCTCCACGTGCAGCCAGTCGCGCACGTTGAGCCCGTCGCCGTACAGCGGCACGTCCTCGCCGTCGAGCAGATTGGTGATGAACAGCGGGATGACCTTCTCGGGGAACTGGCGGGGACCGTAGTTGTTGCTACACCGGGTGATGCGCACATCCAGCCCGTGGGTGCGGTGGTACGCGAGGGCGATCAGGTCCGACGCGGCCTTGGAAGCGGCGTAGGGCGAATTGGGGTCCAGGGGCGCGGTCTCGGGGCTGGTTCCGGTCGCGACGGAGCCGTAGACCTCGTCGGTGGACACATGGACGAAGCGCTCCACCTGGTGGCGCAGGGCGGCCTGAAGGAGTGTGTGGGTGCCCTCGACGTTGGTGCGCACGAAAGGGTCGGCGCCGTCGATGGAGCGGTCGACGTGGGATTCGGCGGCGAAGTGGACCACCTGGCCGGCCCGCGCCATCAGCGTGTCGACCAGACCGGCGTCGCAGATGTCACCGTGGACGAAGGTCAGCCGGGGATCGGCGGGTTCGAGGTTACTCAGCGTCCCGGCGTAGGTGAGCTTGTCCAGCACCGTGACACGCGACACGTCGGGGCCCCACTCCTGGCCGCCCCGCGCGAGGAGACTCCGCACATACGTGGACCCGATGAATCCCGCGGCACCCGTGACGAGGAGGTTCATATCTCCTCCAGAAAGCGCGCGGGCGGCAGGCCCTGCCGGTACGCGAGCGCACGGTCCATGACGTACTGGCCGTAGGGCGATGTGCTCATCCTGGCGCCGAGCGCGTGGCACTCGTCGGCTCCGATGAATCCCATGTACATGGCGATCTCCTCGACGCAGCCGAGCCGCGTGCCCTGACGGTGCTGAAGGTCGCGTACGAAGCGCCCCGCGTCCAGGAGGCTCTCGTGCGAGCCGGTGTCCAGCCATGTGACGCCCCTGCCGAGCCATACCAGCTCGGCCAGGCCGTCCTCCAGGTAGGCGCGCAGGACGTCCGTGATCTCCAGCTCGCCCCGGGCCGAGGGCACCAGGCGCTTGGCGACGTCGACGACGCCGCCGTCGAAGAAGTACAGGCCGGGGATGGCCAGATTCGACCGGGGCCGCTCCGGCTTCTCCTCGATGGACACCAGCCGGCCTCGGTCGTCGACCTCGGCGACGCCGAAGTGTCCGGGATCGGCGACCTCGTGACCGAACAGCACGCACCCGCGCAGCCTCTCCGCGCTGCGGCGGAGCAGTGTTGGCAGTTTCGCGCCGTGGAAGAGGTTGTCGCCCAGGATCAGCGCGCAGTCCTCACCGCGAATGTGGTCCGCGCCGACCCGGAAGGCGTCGGCGATCCCCCGCGGTTTCTCCTGAGAGGCATAACTGATGCTCAGTCCCAGATGCTTACCGTCTCCGAGGAGTTCTTGGAACATCGGCATTTCGGTGGGGCGGGTGATGACGAGGATCTCCCGGATGTCCGCGAACATGAGAACGGACAGCGGATAATAGATCATGGGCTTGTCGTAAACGGGAACCAGCTGCTTCGACCCCACCAAGGTAAGAGGGTGCAGCCGTGTCCCATTTCCTCCCGCGAGAATGATACCCTTCATCATGGAATCCTGACGACGCCGAAATATCACCACGGCATTGTGGTTCCATCACATCGTCACTCACCCGCCTAAAGCTCGGCTAACATCGAACCGATTATCGCGCCACAGGGGAGCCGGAAAACGGCGGCCGAGGCGTAAGATCCACTTAAGAGGCATCGATAGCATATTGGGACGAGGCGAGCGAGATCGGTTGCCCACGGCAACCGGTGAGGAGACGGTAGCCATGCGCGTCCTGTTCGTCACATTCCCCTGGAAAACCCACCTCTATCTCACTGTGCCCATGGCCTGGGCGCTGCGCACCGCGGGCCACGATGTCCATGTCGCGAGCAGTCCCGAGTTCACCGACGTCATCACCGGAACAGGACTGACTGCGGTAGCTGTCGGATCGGGCCCGCCCCTCCAGGAAAAGGGAGACAGGATTATCCAGCGGGCTGCCCAGAGCGGCATGGTGTTACCCAAAATCGAATACGGCCGTGAGGAACAGCTCTCCTGGGAGAACCTGAAGGCGTTCCACACCGTCTTCGCCATGATCATCGAGGCCTCGAATGATTCGATGATCGAGGACCTGGTGGATTACTGCCGCTGGTGGAAGCCCGATCTGGTGGTCTGGGAATCGATGAGCTACGCCGGCTCGGTCGCTGCCGCCGCGGTGGGAGTGCCGCACGCGCGGATGCACCTCGCCATCGATGTGGGAACCCAGCTGCGCCAACGCTTTCTGACGCTGCGGGCGCAGCAGGCGCCGGAGGACCGCGACGACCCGGTAGAAGAATGGATGAGCAAGTGGGCATCGAAGTACGGCTTTGATGCCTCGGAAGAACTGTTGACGGGCCAGTTCACGATCGATCAGATGCCGGATTCGATAAGGTCGGCAAGCGACCTGCGGAACGTTTCCGTTCGCTACGTCCCGCACAACGGCCCTTCCGTGGTGCCGCACTGGATTCACCACGAGCCAGAAGCGCCGCGCATCCTTGCCACATTCGGGGTGAGCATGTGGAGCGTGGCCGGGAGCCAGCCTGTTCCCGTCGGCCAGATCCAAGAAATGCTGGACTCGGTGGCCGACCTGGACATCGAGCTGGTGCTGACACTCTCCGAGAGTATTCAGCAAAAACTCAAGCGGGTACCCGAGAACACGAAAATCGTTGATTTCGTGCCCCTGCACGCCATCATCTCCTCATGTTCCGCCGTGATGCACCACGGTGGGGTCCCGGCTTTCTGCGGCGCACTGGCGCACGGAGTCCCGCAGCTCATGGTCAGCCTCACCGCTCAGGACGCCCGGGTGCGAGGCCAACGTCTTGAGGAAGCCCGGGCCGGGCTGTGGATTCCGCCCGAGGACATGACCGGGCCGAGGGTCCGGGAGGACCTGGTCCGGCTGCTGGAGGATCCATCGTTCCGGTCCGGAGCCGAGCGGCTCCGTCAGGAGATGCTGGCTCAGCCATCCCCCAATGACGTGGTCCCCGAACTGGAGAAGCTGGCGGCCGAGTACGCCCCTCGTTGAGAGGCATCGGCCCGGAGCCGGTACCGACGTGACAGCCCGCATCCCGGCGCACCGACCCACTCGGCGCGCCGGGATGCGGCGTTCTGGTCAGGACTTCCCGAACTCATTGGTGATCAGGTCGAAGATCTCCTCCGCCGTCGCCGTCTCCAGGTCGTGGTGGGACCCGGCGGCGGGGGCCGGATCGGCCCACTTGTCGGCCAGCAGCCGCAACCGTGCGGCGATCCGGGAGCGGGCGGCCTCGTCCACGGCGTCCGGTGCGTGGGCGACATCCCAACCGTCGAGTTCCGACATGACCCGCTGTTCGCCTGAGGCCGCGTCGGTGACGAGCAGCCCGTGCAGATGGCGGGCGAGTTCCTCGGCCGATGGGTAGTCGAACAGAACGGTCGTGGGCAGGTGCAGCGCGGTGCTGGCGTTGAGCCGGTCGCGCAGCTGGACGGCGTTGAGCGAGTCGAAGCCCAACTCCTGGAAGGGCTTGGTGGGCGGGACGTCGTCCGCGGCGGCGTGGCCGAGGACGCCGGCCGCATGTGCCTGTACGTGCCGTACGAGGATGTGGTGCTGCTCGGCCGGTGCGCTGCCGGCGAGCTTCCGCCTGAGCTGGTCCGTCTCCTCGGGCGCCGGCCGCGGTTCCTCCTTGCGCGCCTCGGCGGCCTCGGGGAGTTCACCCAGCAGGGGGCTGGGGCGCAGCGCGGTGAAACTCTCCAGGAAACGCCGCCAGTCAACAGCGGCGACCACGGCGTTCTCCCGGCGTTCGGCCACCTGCTGCAGGGAGGCGACGGCCAGCCGGGGGTCGAGGGGATAGAGGCCGCGGCGGCGGAAGAAGTCGACGTCGTCGGCCGCGGTAGCCATGCCCACCTCACCCCACAGCCCCCAGGCCACCGACGTGGCGGGCAGGCCGAGTCCGCGGCGGTGATCGGCGAGCGCGTCCAGGTAGGCGTTGGCGGCGGCGTAGGCGGACTGCCCCCCGCTGCCCCAGGCCGCGGAGACCGAGGAGAACAGGATGAACGCGGAAAGGTCCAGGGCTTGCGTCAGCTCGTGGAGGTGCCGGGCCGCGAGCGCCTTCGGTTCGAGCAGCCGATTCAGGTGCGCGGTGTCCGCGTCGGCGATGGCGTCGTGCTCGCTGACGCCTGCGGCGTGGATGACGGTGGACAGCGGGTGCTCGGCGGGGATCGCGTCCAGGATGCCGCGCATGGCTTCGCGGTCGGCCGCGTCGCAGGCGGCCATGGTCACCGTGGCGCCCAAGCCGCGCAGTTCCGCGGCCAGTTCCTCCGCACCGGGCGCGTCGGGGCCGCGGCGGCTGGTGAGAACCAGGTGGGCGGCGCCATGTTCGGCCGCCCACCGGGCCAGCCGTCCGCCGATGCCACCGGTGCCACCGGTGATCAGCACGGTGCCCTGGGGCCGCCAGTCCCGGCTGGGCCTGGCGTGCCCGGTGGGGGTGCGGACGAGGCGGCGTGCCAGCACCCCGGTGGCCCGGATCGCCGTCTGGTCCTCGGGCTGGGCTCCCGCCGGTGCGCCGGCCAGCACGGCCGCCAGTCGAGCCGGGGTCCGCTGGTCGGGGTCGGTCGGCAGGTCCACCAGGCCGCCCCACCGCTGGGAATGTTCGAGCGCGGCGACCCGGCCCAGCCCCCAGCTCTGCGCCTGGAGAGGATGGGGCAGCGGGTCGTCCTGCCCGGTGGACACCGCCCCTTGGGTGAGGCACCACAGCGGCACGGTGATGTCCGAGTCGCCGAGCGCCTGGATGGCGGTCATGGTGGCGGCGAGCCCGGCGGGCACGGCCGGATGATCGGGATGGGGACCTTCGTCGAGGGCCAGCAGGCTGAGCACGCCGATGGGAGCGGTCGACGACGAGGTTTCGAAGCGCAGGGCGGTCAGGCGTTCGGCGAGCGCCTGACGGCCGGTGACGGAGTCGACGGGGCAGGTTGTGGCGTCGGCGCCGTGCTCGGTCAGGGCCTGGATCGCCGTCCGCACCGCCGGGTGGTTCTCGTGGCCGGCGGGGACGAGCAGCAGCCAGGTGCCGCTCATCGTCGGCCGGTCGGGCTCGGGCAGCCGCGTCCACTGGATCCGGTGGAGCCACGACTCCAGGGTGGCGCGTTCGCGGTGGCGGCGGCGCCAGGTGGACAGCACGGGCAGGGCCGGCCGCAGTGCCTCGATGTCCTCGGCGGAGGGGGCGCCCTTGGCGTCGCCGTCAGGCTCCAGCACCCGCGCGAGAGTCTCTACGTCGTGGTCCTCGATGGCTTCCCACAGCTCGGCCTCGACCGGATCCTGCGAACCGTCGCCACCGGCCGGGCGGGCCGGGGCCAGCCAGTAGCGGTCGCGTTGGAAGGAGTAAGTGGGCAGGTCGACGGTGGGCGGTGTGGCCGGGTGGGTGAACCAGGGGCTCCAGTCGACGGGGGTGTGGGTGTGGAGACGGGCGAGGGAGTGGGCCAGGGCCTGGGTGTCGGGCTGGGTGCGGGTCAGAGTCGGGATCAGCAGGGGTGCGGTGGCCCGGGGGGCGTCCCGCAGGGTGTCGAGGGTGTCCTGGGCCGGGGGTATGAGGACGGGGTCGGGGCCGATTTCGAGGTAGACGGCGGTGTGGGGGGCGGCGTGGGTGATGGCCGGGTGGAAGTGGACGGGTTGGCGGACGTGGCGCACCCAGTAATCGGGGGTGGCGATGTCCTCGCCGGCCGGCTGTCCGGTCAGATTGCTGATCAGGGGGATGAACGGTCGGTGGAAGGTCAGGTCGGCGATGGCGTCACGGAAGCCGTCGAGGGCTGGTTCCACGAGTGAGGAGTGGAAGGCGTGGCTGACGGTGAGTGCCTTGGCTTTGCGGCCGCGTTCCTTCCAGGCCGCGCCGACCTTGTCCACCAGCTGCGCCGGTCCCGAGATGACGGTGCTGGTGGGGGCGTTGAGGGCGGCGATGCTGACCTGGCCGTCATAGGGGGCGAGAGCTTCGGCGACCTCGTCGGCGGTGGCTTCGAGGGCGGTCATGGCGCCGCCGGGCGGCAGGGCGCCGAGTGCGGTGGCGCGGGCGGCGACGAGGCGGCAGGCGTCTTCCAGGGAGAACACTCCGGCCACGTGTGCGGCGGCGACTTCGCCGATGGAGTGTCCGATCACGGCGTCGGGCCGCACGCCGCAGGCGTGCAGCAGCCGTGCCAGCGCCACCTGCACCGCGAACAACCCGGTCTGCGTGTAGGTGGTGTGGTGGACGAGGTCGGCGGTTTCCTCGTCGGTGGCGAGGACGATGTCGCGCAGCGGGTGGTCCAGCTGCGGATCGAGCAGCGCGCACGCCTCGTCGAAGGCCTCGGCGAAGACCGGGAAACGCTCGTACAGTTCGGCCCCCATGCCCGGCCGCTGGCTCCCCTGCCCGGAGAAGAGGAACACCTGCCACCCGGGGGGCGGCGCCGCGGCCGTGGACCGTACCAGTGCCGGATGGTCCTCCCCGGCCGCCAGCGCGGCCAGGCCCGCCCGCAGGGTGCCGGCATCCCGGCCCGTGATCACCGCCCGGTCGGCGAACGTCGCGCGCGTGGTCGCCAGCGACCAGCCAACCGCCTCCTGCTCGCCGCCGACGGCCGTCGCGTCGAGTAGCCGCCGGGCCTGGCCGCGCAGCGCCTTCGCGCCGCGTGCCGACACCACCCACGGCGTGACCCGGTCTGCCGGCCGTTCGGCGGCCGCGCCGGGGGGAGGTTCGGGTGCCTCCTCCAGGATCAGGTGCGCGTTGGTCCCCGAGAATCCGAAGGAGGACACGCCCGCCCTCCGGGGCTGCGCGGCGCGCGGCCACGCGACGGCCTCCCGGAGCAGGCTCAGAGCGCCGTTGTCCCAGTCCACGTGGGGGTTGGGCGAACCGATGTGCAGGGAGCTCGGCAGCATCTCGTGACGCAGTGCCATGACCATCTTGATCACGCCCGCGGCACCGGCGGCCATCTGGGTATGGCCGATGTTGGACTTGATCGACCCCAGCCACACCGGCCGCCCCTCCGGCCGGTTCTGGCCGTAGGTGGCCAGCAGCGCCTGGGCCTCGATGGGGTCGCCGAGGCTGGTGCCCGTCCCGTGCGCCTCGACCGCGTCCACATCCGCAGGCGCAAGGCGGGCGTTGGCCAGCGCCTGCTGGATGACGCGCTGCTGCGACGGACCGTTCGGCGCCGTCAAACCGTTACTGGCACCGTCCTCGTTGACGGCGGTGCCGCGGACGACCGCCAGCACCCGGTGCCCGTTGCGGCGGGCGTCCGACAGACGCTCCAGCAGGACGACTCCGGCGCCCTCCGCGAGGGTCATGCCGTCGGCGTCCGCCGAGAAGGGCTTCGAACGCCCGTCCGGGGCCACGGCGCGCATCTCGCTGAAGCCGACCAGCGGTGCCGGTGAGGACATGACGCAAACCCCGCCGGCCAGCGCCAGCGTCACCTCTCCCTGCCGAAGCGCCTGGCACGCCAGGTGGATCGCGACCAGGGACGAGGAGCATGCGGTGTCCAGCGTGACCGCGGCGCCTTCCAGGCCGAGGGTGTACGCGACCCGCCCGGCCACCACGCTCGGCGAGTTGCCGGTCGTCAGATGGGCCGCGGCGCCCTCGGGCACCTGGAGGGAGTTGAGGAAGTAGTCGAGGCCGTCGCAGCCGAGGTAGGTACCGGTGGCGCTGCCCTGCAACGTGTGCGGGTCGATGCGGGCGTGCTCGATCGCCTCCCAGGTCACCTCCAGCGCCAGCCGCTGCTGCGGGGCCATCGTGACCGCCTCGCGCGGACCGATCCCGAAGAATCCGGCGTCGAACTGATCGGCGTCGTAGAGAAATCCACCCCCGCGCACGTAGCTGGTGCCCGGGTGGTCGGGATCGGGATCGTAGAGCGCTCCGAGATCCCAGCCTCGGTCGGTGGGCAGGCTCCCGATGCCCTCACGGCCCGCGGCGACCAGGTCCCACAGGTCGTCGGGGGAGCTGACACCGCCGGGGAACCGGCAGCCGACGCCGATGATCGCGACGGGCTCGTGTTGGGCGTACTCGACGTCCTTGAGCCGGCGCTGGGCCTCGCGCAGGTCGGCCGTCACGCGCTTGAGGTAGTCGAGGAGCTTCGTCTCGTCATTCGCCATGTCAGGGCCTCTCCGATGCCGGCTTGTCCACGGTGCCCGCCAGGTCGAGCAGGTCGCCGGCCACCCGCGCGGGGTGATCCGCGTGGACGTTGTGGTCGGCGCCGACGTACCAGCGGGGATCCGCCTGCGGGAGGGCCGCCTCGACCTCCGCCACCCACTTCCGCGCCAGGTCGCTCAGCATGGGGACGTGCACGGGCAGGGTGCTGCACAGCATCACGGGCACCGTGATGCCGGGGTACCAGCGGGCGGGCGGGTCCGCCCACATGCTCTCCAGGATCGACAGCAGCTTCTCCAGCGGCAGCCGCGGGACGAGCAGCCCGTCCGGCCCTTCGGCCAGGTCGGCGAGGGTTGCCTCGACAGCGGCCGCCGACCAGGTCGGGTGAAGGCCGCGCAGGGTTTCTCGCAGGGTCGCAGCGGTCATCCCGGAAACCTGGGAGTGTGACCGCCCGACCATCTCCACGACCTTCTCCCGGGCGGGGCCGCCCTGGGAGGTGTCGACCATGCTGATCCAGCCGCCGTCCACCAGCGCGAGGCCGTCGGCCAACTCGGGGTGTTCGGCCGCGAGCCGCACCGCGAGGTTCCCGCCCCAGGAGTGTCCGGCGAGCAGCGCCCCGGTCAGCCGCAGCTCGCGACAGACGGTGACCAGATCCGCCGTGGCGGTCGCGTTGTCGTACCCGTGCTCCGGCAGGTCGGAGTCACCATGCCCACGCATGTCGAGCGCGTAGACGGGATGGCCGGCGGCCGCCAGCCGGTCGGCGACGTCGTCCCACATCCGGGCGTTGGACCTCAGCCCGTGGAGCAGCAGGAACGGCCGGCCGTCGCCGCCCGGCCGGTGCCGCACCCTCAACGTCACTCCGTGGTCCACGGCAACGGACAGCTTCATGACGGAAATCCCATGCCTCCTGGAGATAGGACAAGACGGGTGTCCGGTCGCACCGGGTGTCCAAGCGCCCTGACGAGCCCTAGGCCGCGTCCGCTTCGTAGGCCTCCGCCAGGAACTTGCCCAGCAGGGTGGGGGTGGGGTGCTCGACGATCGCGACGAGGGGGGCTTCGACCCCGGTGTCGTTCATCAGGCTCTTGGACAGTTGCAGGGCCCGCAGCGAGGTCAGACCGTTCTCCACGAAGTTGCTCTCCTCGTCCAGTTCCGGAGCTTCGAGGATCTCGGCGGCATGGCGGAGCACCAGCCCTCGCAGGAGCTGCTGGCGCTCCTCCGGCGTCGCGGTTGCGAGCTGCTCGGCCAGCGCGGGGTCGCTGGTTGACTCTTCGATGGGTTCCACAGCTGTACCTTTCTCGGTGTCGTGTCGGGCCAACGGGAGTACCTGCCGAGGTGCGGGGCGGGTTAATCGATCACGCCCTTCGCGGCGTTGCCGGACGGCTTGAGCCCCACCATCTCCAGCTCGTCCGGGCGGAATGGCGGTTCGACGAGCTCCGGGTACTTGGTGTCGGTCTGCAGCAGCGACAGGAAGTGGGAGTCGCCCAAGGCCTTCTGCGGCGTATTCAGGCTGAGCACGCTGGTGGCGACCTCGCTGACCTTCGGCGAGCGGATCGACCTGTCGGCGACGAAGTCGGAGAACCTCAGCCGTTCCGGGGTGTCCGGGTCGGTCAGTCGCGGGTCATTGGTGCGGATGCGGCAGTTGACGTACTGGATGTCCTTGAGCCCGGCCATGATCCACGGGTCGTCGACCACCTCGCTCAACGCCTGTTGGACCTGCCGGGTGCCGCCCTCGCCGAACGCGCCACCCGCCAGCTTCACGTCCAGGGCCTCGGCGGCGCGCGCGGCCGTGCTCATGCCGTGGCCGTAGACGGGATTGAACGCCGCCAGCGAGTCGCCGATAACGAGCAGGCCTTCCGGCCACTGCGCCATGCGCTCGGGGTAAAGGCGCTGGTTGGCTCCCGAGTGCGAGGGGAAGATCGGGCTGATGGGCTCGGCCACGCCGATGAGGTCGCTGACGATCGGGTGCCGCAGCATCTTGGCGAAGCCCGTGAACTCGTCCTCCTGGGTGGGCAGCGGGGCGCCACGCGTACTGGTGAGGGTGACCAGCCAGCGGCCGCCCTCCTGGGGGTAGACCACACCGAAGCGGCCAGGGTGCCGGGTGCGGTGGTCGGCGGCGACCATGACCGCGGGGAAGGTGCTGCTCACGCCTTCGGGCGCCTTGAACATGCGCGTCGCGTAGCCGACACCGGCGTCGACCACGTCCTGCTCGACGGCCGACAGGCCGAGCCCCGCCAGCCAGCGGCCCAGGCGCGAGGCCCGCCCTGTGGCGTCCACCACCAGGTCTGCCTCCAGCGGCCTGGGCTCGCCGCCGTCCGCGTCACGCACCAGCACTCCGGAGACCCTGGAGTGGTCCCCGGCCAGGCCGACGACCTCGGTGCCCTGCTTCACCTCGATACGGCCGCTGGACAGGATCGCGTCACGAACCACCCAGTCGAGCAGGGGACGCGTGCACATCATGGCGTATGTGGTGGCCGGGAAGCGGTACTGCCAGCCCGAGGCCGTCAGGGTCACCAGGTCACGGTGCCAGCCGATCTGGCGGGCACCGGCTGCCAGCAGCCGTTTGATGGTGCCCGGCAGCAGGTTCTCGACGATGCTCGCGCCGCTGGACCAGAGTATGTGGACGTGGCGGGCCTGTGGTTGACCCCTACGGTGGTGGGGCCCATCGGGAAGGGTGTCACGCTCCACCACGGTCACGGATTCCAGATGACGGGCCAGCACATGGGCGGTCAGCATGCCGGCCCATCCGCCGCCCAGAACGACGGCACGTGTCGGTGTGGTCATGGCACGGAAGTCCTTCCGAAACGGGCTCGCCTGATATGGCATTCGTCTTTCACCTTGGACACCGTCACGAGGGTGTCCCAAGGGGCTTAAGTGCGCCTTGCCGTTTCCGACCGCTCCTCGGTGCCGGGCGACGGTCAGCGGTCTGTGTCGGGCGCGGTGTCCCCAAAGGTCGTGTCCGTGATCCCCCAGAAGCCCTGGATGTGAACGCCCAGGCCGTCCTCGTTCAGTTCACAGACGGTGATCATGCGCATGCGCATCTTTTCCGGCACAAAGATCCGCGCGTCCCCACGGATCACCACGAACCGTCCGTCCATCGAGGAGACGGGCCGTCCCAGGATCTCGTTCACCTTGCCCGCCGAGCCGTGGGCCACGTGTTTGGCCAAGGCGTCCTTGCCACGCAGCTTCATGCGCCCCACCGGGTCCTCGAAGACGACATCGTCCGAGAACAGGGCGACGGTCCCGGCCACATCGCCCGACTCCAGCCGCCGGGCGTAGGTGTACGGCAGCTGCCGCAGAGCCGCCTCGTCGGGAGAAATGGACTCGGGACCGCGGAAGGACCCCGCCGCACCGTCGGCCGACGTCTCGATGTCGGGCCGGCCCCAGAACGCCCGCATGTCCTCGATGAGGCCGAACTCGCCGACGCGGAGCAGCAGCGCGTAGTGACAGCGCAGGCCGGACGGGACCGCGGCCTCCGGCGCGGGCAGCCAGCCACGATCGACGTACACCGGGCCGCGGGGCCGGTAGTCCATGACCGCGGTGATCCGGGACAGCACATGCGCGCCGTCCTGCCCGACCACCGTATCCTCGACGGTCTCGTCGGCATTCCCGGCCACCGCGGTCTCGAAGTGTGCGCGCAGCGCCTCGTGACCGGTCTGGCTGCCGGCGCCTACGGGGTCCTCGAACGTGGCGTCCTTCGCGTACAGCTCCAGGAGCGCGTCGACATCGCCCGCACTCAGGCGCCGGCTGTGTTCGTGTGCGATCTTCTTGCGGGTGCGCTCGTTGATCACCGTGTTCTCCCTGCTTCTCCGCATCGCCGAGACCAACGGAGCAGTGATATCGGAACGGGAATGGCAAGGGCTCATGTTTGCCGAATGCTCTTAAGCGGACCTACCCCGGCGGCTCGCGTCCCGCCTCGAGTGACAGGACTGCTTTAGAGGAATCGGCGATCGTCACCCGCAGATATCGGCCTGTGACGACAGGGAAGGCCACACAGGAAGGCCGGAAGATGACACCAACAGCTCCTGAACAGGTCATCATCGGAAAAGGCGGCAACGCGGTGGCGCGGAAGCCCGGTGCGGCGTGATGGCCGGCGCCGAGACGCCCGGGAAGCCGGACCGGTGCCCGTTCACCATCAACGCGGCGGAGCTGACCGCCGATCCGTACGGCGGCTTCGGGCGTATCAGGGAGGAGACGCCCGTTGCGCTGGGGCGCGTGGCGACCGGCCGAAACGCCTGGGTGATCACCCGCTACGACGACGTGGTCTCCGTGCTCACCGATGAGCGCTTCGCCAACAACTCCCGGTCGGTCCCGGGCTCCACCACGGACCACCACGCCGAGTCGCTGCTCTGGCTGGGGTTGTCCAAGGAGCTGGTTCCCCATCTCGCCGAGGCCATCACGCAGCTCGATCCGCCACGTCACACGCGGCTGCGCAATCTCGTCGTGCGGGCGTTCTCGGCGCAGCGGGTCGCCGCCATGAGGCCGCGGGTGCGAGCGCTGGCGGACGAGCTCGTCGACGGGCTGCCGGGCCACGCCGTGAACGGCACCGTCGACCTGATCGAGCACTTCGCCCACCGCCTGCCCATCGCGGTCATCTGCGAGCTGATCGGCGTGCCGGCCGAGGACAGGGCGATGTGGAGCGAGTGGAGCCACGGTTACACCAACGCCCTCTCGCTGAGCCGCGTGCTCTCGGAGTCGACCGCCTACCTCCGCGCGCTGGTCGAGCGGCGCAGGGCCGATCCGGCCGACGACTTGCTCACCGCGCTCATTCAGGCGCAGAGCGAGGACAGCGGGCGGCTGTCGGAGACGGAACTGGTCACCATGCTGTTCCACCTGGTGGTCGCCGGGCACGAGACGACCGCCGGTCTCATCGGCAACAGTGTCCTCGCGCTGCTGACCCACCCCGACCAACTCGCGCTGCTGCGGAGCCGGCCGGACCTGATGCCCGGGACCGTCCAGGAACTGCTGCGCTGGTGCAGTTCGATCGTCTTCGGCAAGCCGCGGTACGCCATGCGGGACGTCGTGGTCGCGGGCACCCCGATCAGCAAGGGCGATGTCGTCCTGCCGGTGCAGGGCGCCGCAAACCACGATCCGCGGCACTTCCCCGACCCCGAGCGGCTGGACATCACCCGCCGTCCCGATGGTGGGGACGGGCAGCACGTCGCCTACTCACGCGGACCGCACTTCTGTCTGGGGGCCATGCTGGCCAACCAGGAGGCAGAACTGGCGCTGGAGACGCTCTTCGGCCGCTTCCCGGAGCTGAGGCTGGCCGTGCCCGAGAAGGAGCTGACGTGGCGCCCCGTTCCGGGCACTCGCCAGCTCGACCTGCTGCCGGTGAAGCTGGGGACCGAAGCGGTGACAGCTGTCTGATCGCCTTCTGCCGCATCGTGCACACGATGTCCGTGAGGGGCCGTACCGGTAGGTGCGGCCCCTCACCGCACGACCTCACCGCACCCGGTCCAACCGGCTCATGTCGAACGCCGCGCGCCAGTACCGTGCGCGCCGGAAGGCGTACGTGGGCAGCTCGACCCGGCGGGCGTCGGTGCCGGCGAACACCGCCTGCCAGTCCACGGCGGTGCCGCGGGCGTGCACATGGGCGAGGGCAGTGGCCACGGCGGCCACCTCCCCGACTCCGGGCGGCAGCGCGGCCACCGCGTGCAGCCCCTCGCCGTCGAGGAGTTCGGCCACCTCATGGCCGCCCAGTTCGAGGTAGACCGTGCCGTCCCGGGCCAGGGTGCGGGCAGCGGCGGCGAAGTCCCGCGGTGTGTCCGCCGGGTGACGCGAGCCGGTCAGCGCCGCACACGCCTCGGGCAGCGTCAGTCGCCCGCCGACGTGGTCGGCGGCCGGCCCGCCGACACCGTGGCCGCGCACGGCGCCGGGCCGCACCCCCCACGACTCGACCAGCCGGAACAGCGCCACCTGGATCGCGAAGTCCCTGGCCGGGTCGGTGACGCCCGCCACGGCGGGGTCGGCGCCGGTGAGCATCGCGTCACGGGCCGGAGATTCCATGTGGGCGTCGAGCTCCGCACAGACCGTGTCGAACGCGTCGGCGAACGCCGGAAAGACGTCGTACAGCTGCTTGCCGGTGCCGGGGGCGAGTGCGTGACCGGTGAGCAGGACGACGAGCTGGTGTCGGCGTCCGACCGCGCCCTGTGCGACGCGGGGCGAGCGCCTTCCCTCGGTCAGTGCCCGCAGGCCGTCCAACAGCTCCTGGCGGCTCTCACCGACGACCACGCCGCGGTGTTTCAGCGCGGCCCGGGACGTCGCCAGCGACAGGCCGACGTCGGCCGGCCGAAGCTCGGGCCGCTGGTCGAGGTGGGCCAGCAGCCGAGCCGCCTGCCCGCGCAGCGTGTCGGGGTCGCAGCCGGAGACCGGCCAGAGCACCACGCCGGCGACCGCCGGCCCTCGTCCCCCCTCCGCCTCCGCCGGCCGGGGCAGGGGCGGGGGATCGTCTGAGGGTGGCGCCTGTTCCAGGATCACGTGTGCGTCCGTGCCCCCGAATCCGAACGCGGACACCCCGGCCCGCCGCGGCCGATCCGTCGCCGGCCAGGGGGTGGCCTCGGTGAGCAGCCGGATCCGGCCCTCTTCCCAGGAGATGTGCGGTGACGGCACCTCGGTGTGCAGGGTGCGCGGCAGGACGCCGTGACGCATGGCCTGGACCATTTTGATCAACCCGGCCACACCGCTGGCCCCCTGCGTGTGGCCGAGGTTGGACTTCACCGCCCCCAGCAGCAGCGGCCGGTCGGCGGGGCGGCCCTCGCCGTAGACGGACGCCAGCGCCTGCGCCTCGACCGCGTCGCTGAGCAGGCCGCCGGTGCCCTGGCCCTCGACCGCGTCGACCTCGTGCGGCCCCAGCTCCGAGCCGGCCAGCGCCTGCCTGATCAGCCGTCGCTGGGCGGGCCCGTTGGAGGCGCTCGCGCCGTTGGTGGCGCCCTCCTGGCCGATCGCACTGCCACGGACGACGGCGAGCACCGGGTGTCCGTGCGCGCGGGCGGCGGAGAGGCGCTCCAGGAGCACCACGCCCGCCCCCTCGGCGAAGGCGATCCCGTCGGCCCCGTCGGCGAACGAGCGACAGCGGGCGGCGACGGGCAGCCCTATCCCCCGGCCGCTCCCGATGAACGCGCCAGGGCTGGACATCACGGTGACACCGCCGGCCAGAGCCATGGAACACTCGTCGCCGCGTAGCGCCTGGCAGGCCAAGTGCAGCGCCACCAGAGAACCGGAGCAGGCGGTGTCGAGGGTGGCCGTGGGCCCTTCGAGGCCGAAGGCGGAGGCGATGCAGCCGGAGAGCACGGCGCTCGAACCGCCGGAGGCGAGGTGGCCGAGCAGCTCGTCGGGGACGTTCTTCAGGTGTGGGGTGTAATCCTGGCCGGTGGTGCCCACGAATACGCCGTAACGCCGACCGGCGGCCGACCGCGGGTCGATCCCGGCCCGTTCGAACACCTCCCACGAGAGCTCCAGCAGCAGCCGCTGCTGGGGGTCCATCACCGACGCCTCGCCGGGAGAGATCCCGAAGGGCTCCGGGTCGAATTCGGCGGCGCCGCCGAGGAATCCCCCCTCCGCGACCGCGCTGCGCACCGCCGGGTGGGCATCAGGACCGCACAGGCCGTCCAGGTCCCAGCCCCGGTCGCGGGGAAAGGCGCCGATGGCGTCCTGCTCCTCCGTCAGCAGGGTCCACAGGTCGTCCGGGGACTCGACACCACCGGGGTAGCGGCAGGCCATTCCGATGATCGCGACGGGGTCCCGGGCTGCCGCGCGCAGTCGGTCGTTCTCCTTGCGCAGCCGCTCGGCCTCCCGCAGCGAGGTGCGCAAGGCCTCGACGATCTTGTCGTCGGCCACCGTCATGACATTCCTCCGAGGGGACGGCACATCAGGAATCGCCGTTGCGCAGGGCCATGTCCACCAGTTCATCGAGGTCCATCGAGGCGAAATCGGCGCTTTCGGAGCTTTCGGCGTCTGGAGTGTCCGCTTCCTCGCCCAGCCGCAGCAGTGCCTCAAGCAAGCCGGACTGCTCCAGCCGTCGCAGCGGCACGGCGGCCAGCACCTGGCGCACCCGGCTCTCGCGCGGGTCGGGGGGCGTGCTCTCGGCCGAGTCGGTGGGTGCGCTCCCGGGCGGGTCGGTGGGCGCGGCGAGCCGCTCGCGCAGGTGCTGGGCGAGGGCCAGTGGGTGGGCGAAGTCGAAGATGAGCGTGGCGGGCAGGCGCAGGCCGGTCGCGGCCGAGAGCCGGTTGCGCAGTTCGACGGCGGTCAGCGAGTCGAAGCCCAGCTCCTTGAACGTGCGATCGGGGGCGATCTCGTCGGCCGAGCCGTGGCCGAGGACGGCTGCCATGTGCGCGCACACCGCCTCCAGTACGTAGTCGTCGCGTTCCGCCTCCGGCAGTGCGGTGACCCTTTCCGCCAGGGACGGGCCGCCGCTGCCCGCCGCCCCGCTGTCGGCCACCCGCCGCGCCCTGGTACGGCCGGCGGCCGGGCCACCGCCGGAGGCCGCCGTGGCCTGCCGGATCGGGACCAGCAACGCGTCACCCGCGGCGTGCGACCGGTCGAACAGCGCCAGGGCCTGCTCGGTGGGCAGCGGATCCATGCCGGCCTGGCGTATGCGCTCCAGGTCTCCGTCGTCCAGCCGACCGGTGAGCCGGCTGGTCTCCTCCCACATTCCCCAGGCCAGGGACTGACCGGGCAGGCCGTGGGCCCGGCGGTGGTGGGCCAGGGCGTCCAGGAAGGTGCTCGCAGCGGCGTAGTTGGCCTGCGAGGGGTTGCCGTTCACCCCGACGATGGAGGAGAACATGACGAACAGCGCCAGATCGGCGTCCTTGGTGAGCTCGTGCAGGTGCAACGCACCGTCGGCCTTCGGCCGCAGTACCCGGGCCAGCCGCTCGGAGGTCATCGAGTCGACCATGCCGTCGTCGAGGATGCCGGCGCAGTGCACCACACCGGTCAGCGGGTGTGCGTCGGGAACGCCGGCCAGCGCCTCGGCGAGCTGCTCGCGGTCGCCGACGTCGCAGGCCGTGAGGGTCACGGTGGCGCCCAGCGCGGCGAGCTCCTCGCGCAGGCCGGCGGCGCCGGGCGCCTGCGGCCCCTGGCGGCTGGTCAGCAGCAGATGGCGTATCCCGTGGCGGGTGACCAGATGACGAGCGATCAGGCCGCCCAGAGTGCCGGTGCCACCGGTGACCAGGACCGTGCCGTCCGGGTCGAGGGGGTGCGGCAGGGTCAGTACGATCTTCCCGACATGTGCGGCCCGGCTCATCAGGCGGAACGCGTCGCGCGCCCGGCGGATGTCGAAGACGCGGACCGGAGGGTGGGTCAGCTCGTCGCGTGCGAACCGGGCGAGGACCTCGGTCAGGATCCGGCCGAGGCCGTCCTCTCCCGGTTCTCCCAGGTCGAGGACGCGGTAGCGGGCGCCGCGGTGCGTTTCGGCGAGCTGCTCAGGGTCGCGGACGTCGGTCAGGCCCAGCTCCACGAACCGGCCGCCCTCGGCCAGCAGGCGCAGCGAGGCGTCGGTGTAGTCGCCGGTGAGGCTGTTGAGGACCACGTCGACGCCGCGGCCGCCGGTGGCGGTGCGGAAGGTGTTCTCGAAGTCCAGGTCGCGGGAGGAGGCGCGGTGGGCCTCGTCGATGCCCATCGCCTCCAGCGCGGCGTGTTTGCCGGGGCTGGCGGTGGCGTACACCTCCGCGCCCAGGTGGCGGGCGATCTGTACGGCGGCCATGCCCACGCCGCCGGCCGCCGCGTGGATGAGGACCGACTCGCCCGCCTTCAGGTCGGCCAGGTCCACCAGCCCGTGCCAGGCGGTGAGGAAGGCGATGGGCACGGCCGCGGCCCGCTCGTCGGTCCAGCCCGCCGGGATGGGCACGGCGGAGCGGACGTCCGCCACAGCGGTCGAGCCGAAAGCTCCCTGGAACATGCCCATCACACGGTCGCCGACGGCCACCGACGTCACGTCCGGGGCCACCTCGAGCACCACGCCCGCGCCCTCGCTGCCCCGGATCACCGCATCACCGGGGTACATCCCGAGCGCGATCAGCACGTCCCGGAAGTTGACGCCCGCGGCGCGGACCCGGACCCGGATCTGGCCGGGGGCCAGTGGCGGGGGGTTCTCCGCCGCCACCAGGTCCAGGTTCTCCAGGGTGGCGGGGCCGGTGATGTCCAGCCGCCAGTGGGGTTCTTCCGGCAGCGTCAGGGAGGCGCCGGACGCCGCGGGGACCAGGGCGGAGACCCGCACCGTCCCGTCCCGGACGACGATCCGCTGCTCGCCCGCGGCCACCGCGGCGGCGAGGGCCTCGGGCAACGCGGGTCCGTCCAGGTCCACCAGGACCAGCCGGTCCGGGTGTTCGGACTGCGCGGAGCGGATCAGCCCCCACACCGGAGCGTGCACGAGGTCGGTGACGTCCTCGCCGTCGGAGGCGGCGACCGCGCCCCGGGTGACCACCGCCAGCCGGGAGGCGGCGAACCGCTCGTCGGCCAGCCACCGCTGCACGGTGTGCAGCACCTCGCCCAGCCGATGGCGCACCGCGCCGGGGAGGTCTCCGTCGTCCGGCGGCGGCTCGCAGGGCAGCAGTGTCACCGGCGGGGCGTGCAGCCCGCCGTCCACCGCGGCGGCGAGCGCGTCCAGGTCGTCGTAGCGGGGCGCTCCGTAGCAGGTGGGTGTGGTGCCGGTGGCGACGGCGGCCCAGCCGTCGGTGGAGCCGCCCGACGCGGGACCGGTCAGAGGGGTGTACGTCATGCGGAAGAGCGCGTCGTCGATGTCCTCGCCGCCGCCCTGAAGTTGCTCGGGCGTGAACGGCCGTGTCACCAGAGCGTCGATCGAGATCACCGGGCGGCCCGAGGCGTCAGTGGCGTGGACGGACATGCCGTCGTCGCCGACCGGCGCGAGCCTGACACGCAGCAACTCGGCGCCGGTGGCGGCCAGGGACACGCCGTTCCAGACGAACGGCAGCGCCATCCGGCCCTGGTCGCCGCGTACTTCACTCAACCCACTGGCCTGCAGCGCACCGTCCAGAAGGGCGGGGTGGATGCCGAACGCGGCGGCCTGCCCGCGCTGCTCCTCCGGGAGGACGACCTCGGCGAAGACCTCCGTCTCGCGGCGGTACACGGCGCGCAGGCCGCGGAAGGCGGGGCCGTAGCGGTAGCCGGCCTCGGCCAGTTGGTCGTAACAGCCGTCCACGGGCACGGGCTGAGCGCCTTCCGGCGGCCACTGAGCGAGGTCGTACGGCTCGGCGTCCGGGCCGGGCGCCAGGGTGCCGGTGGCGTGGCGCAGCCACGGTCGGCCGGTCTCGTCGGCCGGACGGGCGTACACGTTCAGGGTGCGGCGGCCTTCGTCGTCGGGGCGGCCCACCACCAGCTGAAGGTGAGTGCCGCCCTGGTCGGACAGCACCAGCGGGCTCGCCAGCACCAGTTCCTCGAGCCGGTCGCAGCCCACCTCGTCACCGGCCCTGACGGCCAGCTCCACGAACAGGGCGCCGGGCACCAGCACCGCGCCGGCCACCGCGTGGTCGGCCAGCCACGGATGGGTGTCCAGGCCGAGCCGGCCGGTCAGGACCACCTCATCGCCTTCGGCGAGGACGGTGACGGCCCCCAGCAGCGGATGGTCGGCCGGCGCGAGGCCGAGGCCCTCGGGGTCACCGGCTCCGCCGGAGGTGGCGTCCAGCCAGTAACGCCGCCGCTGAAACGCGTACGTGGGCAGGTCGGCGGGGCCGGTGCCGTCCGGGAACACCCGGCCCCAATCCGCCTCGACGCCATGGACATGGGACTGGGCCAGCGCGAGGAGGAAGCGATCCCAGCCGCCCTCGTCCCGGCGCAGGGTGCCAAGGGCCGCGGCGTTGACGCCCGTCTCGTCGATGGATTCCTGCATGCCCATGACGAGGACCGGGTGTGGGCTGCACTCGATGAACACGCTGTGTCCGTCGTCGAGGAGCGCCCGGGTGGCCTGTTCGAACCTCACCTGCTGACGGAGGTTGGTGAACCAGTACGTGGCGTCCATGGCGGTGCCGTCGATGCGCTGCCCGGTGACGGTCGAGTACAGCGGGACGGAGCCCGCCTTCGGCTCGATGTCCGCGAGGGCTTCGGCCAGCCGGTCACGCAGCACGTCGACGTGGGCGCAGTGCGAGGCGTAGTCCACCGGGACACGCCGGGCGCGGACACCGTCGGCCTCACAGCCGTCCAGCAGCTCCTCCAGGGCGTCGGCGTCTCCCGATACCACGGCCTGGGAGGGACCGTTGACGGCGGCCACACTCAGCCGGCCGTCCCAGCGCTCCAGGTGTTTCTCGACCTGTTGGACGGGGAGCGCCACGGAGGCCATGCCGCCCCGGCCGGACAGCTCGGGCAGCGCCTGGGAGCGCAGCACCACGACGCGGGCCGCGTCCTCGACCGACAGCACGCCCGCGACGCAGGCCGCCGCGATCTCGCCCTGGGAGTGGCCCACCACAGCCGCGGGCTCCACGCCGTAGGACCGCCACAGCCCGGCCAGCGCCACCATCACAACCCACAGGACGGGTTGGACCACGTCCACCCGCTCCAGGGAGGGGGCGCCCGGCTCGCCTCTCAGCACCGACTCCACGGTGTACTCGGTGTACCGCTCCACCGCCTCTGCGCAGCGGCGGAAGTGTTCGGCGAACACCGGGGAGGCATCGGCCAGGGCAAGGGCCATGCCGGCCCACTGCGAGCCCTGGCCGGGGAAGACGAACACCGTCCCGCCGGGGCTCGGCACACCCGTGACCACATGGCCGGCGGGGATCCCCTCGGCCAGCGAGGCCAGCCCGGCCAGCAGGGCGTCGCGGTCGGCCGCGACCACGGCGGCCCGGTGCGACTGGGCGGCGCGCGAGCCGGCCAGGGCGAGCCCGACGCGGGTCGGGCCGACTTCCGGCCGCTCGGTGAGGAAGTCCCGCAGCCGGGCGGCCTGGGCCCGCAGCGCCGCCTCGCCGCGCCCGGACACCAGCCACGGGACCACCGGCAACTCGGCGGCGGGGGCGGGCTCCGCTGCCGGTGGGGCCTCTTCGAGGATGACATGCGAGTTGGTGCCGCTCATGCCGAAGGAGGAGACCCCGACCCGGCGCGGGCCGCCGGTCTCGGGCCACGGCCGCGCCTCGGTCAGCACCTTCACGGTGCCCCCGGACCAGTCCACCTGATGCGTGGGTTCGTCGACGTGCAGGGTGCTCGGCAGGACTCCGTGCCGCAGGGCCTGCACCATCTTGATCACCCCGGCCATGCCGGCGGCGGCCTGGGTGTGCCCGATGTTGGACTTGACCGACCCAAGCCACAGCGGGCCGCCCTCGGCGCGCCTCCTGCCGTACGCGGCGATCAGCGCCTGCGCCTCGATGGGGTCGCCCAGCGAGGTGCCGGTGCCGTGCGCCTCCACCACGTCGATGTCCCGGGCGGACAGCTGGGCGTCGGCCAGCGCGGCGCGGATGACGCGTTCCTGGGCGGGGCCGTGGGGCGCGGTCAGGCCGTTGGAGGCGCCGTCCTGGTTGATCGCGGAGCCGCGGATCACGGCGAGCACCGGGTGTCCGAGACGTTCGGCGTCCGCCAGCCGTTCCACCAGCAGGACGCCCACGCCCTCGCCGGGGCCGAAGCCGTCGGCCGACGCCGAGAACGACTTGCACCGGCCGTCGGCGGCAAGGCCGTTCAACTTGCTGAACTCCAGGAATGTGCCGGGTGTCGCCATCACGCACACTCCGCCGGCCAGGGCCAGCGAGCTCTCGCCCTTGCGCAGCGACTGCACCGCCAGATGCAGGGCCACCCCGGACGACGAACAGGCGGTGTCCACCGTGAAGGAGGGGCCCTCGAAGCCGAGGGTGTAGGAGATGCGGCCCGACATCGAGCTCGCGGCCAGCCCGGTGGCCATGTACCCGGCGACGTCCTGCGGCGCACCGGCGCCGGTGCCGGCGTAGTAGATGGTGCTTCCGCCGACGAAGACGCCGGTCTTGGTGGAGCGCAGGGAAGTCACGTCGATGCGGGCGCGCTCGATGGCTTCCCAGGCGGTCTCCAGCAGCAGGCGCTGCTGCGGGTCCATCGCGAGTGCCTCGCGCGGCGAGATGTCGAAGAAGTCGGCGTCGAAGTCGGCGATGTCGCGGACGAATCCGCCCTCGCGCACATAGCTGGTGCCCGTCTCGCGCGAGTCGTTGAACATGCCGGGGTCCCATCCCCGGTCATCCGGCATCGGGGAGATCGCGTCACGGTCCGTGGACACCAGCTCCCACAGGGCCTCCGGAGTGTCCGCACCACCAGGGAACCGGCAGGCCATGCCGACGATCGCGATCGGCTGGCGGTCCCGGGCCTCCACCTCGCGGAGGCGCTGCTGAGCGTCATGCAGATCGGTCGCCACCCGTTTGAGGTAGTCGACGAGCTGTTCCTGGTTCGCCATGGCGGTCCTCTTTCAGTCCCTTCCCAGATGGGAGTCGATGAATTGCAGGACTTCATCGGCCGAGGCGTCCTGGAGTCGCTCCGCGACGCCGTTGCTTTCCGCCACGGGTTTCTGCCGGCACCGTGCCAGCAGCGCTTCGAGCCGGGCTGTCACGGCGTCCCGTTCCGCGTCCTCCGCGAGCAGGTCGACGTGCTCCTCCAGCCGGTCCAGTTCCTGAACCAGGGCCTCCGCCCCGCTCAGTCCGTCGGAGACGAGCTGTTCACGCAGGTGCTCGGCGAGCAGCGCCGGGGTGGGGATGTCGAAGACGAGAGTGGAGGGCAGCTTGGTGCCGGTGGCCTGGCTGAGCCGGTTGCGCAGCTCGACCGCGGTCAGCGAATCGAAACCGATCTCCTTGAAGGGCCGCGCCGGGTCGACCGCGAGGACGTCACCGAGCCCGAGCACTGCCGCCACGTTGCGGCGCACCAGTTCCAGCAGGGTGCGGCTCTGTTCGGCCGCCGACAGGCCCGTCAGGCGCTCCGCCATCGACTGGGCGTCCCCGGCCGCGTACTGCGCCGCCGCGGTGGCACGCCGGGCGGGTGTCGCCCTCACCAGGCCGCTGAGGATGCGGGGCAGGACCTGGGCGCCGGCGAGGTCCCGCAGTACCTCCGGATCGAGGCGGGCGGGCATCAGCAGGCTCTCGGGCCGGCGCCCGGCCGCGTCGAACAGAGCGAGACCCTGGTCGGACGACAGCGCACGCACACCGGAACGCTCCATGCGGACGATGTCGCGCTCGCCCAGGGTGCTGGTGATGCCGCTGCTCTGCTCCCAGTGGCCCCAGGCGAGCGACTGACCGGGCAGCCCGGCGGCCCGGCGGTCCTGGGCGAGGGCGTCCAGGAAGGCGTTCGACGCCGCGTAGTTGCCCTGGCCCGCGGCGCCGGCCGGGCCGCCCGTCGAGGAGAACATCACGAATGCCGCGAGATCTTCTTCACGGATCAGCTGGTGCAGGTTGACCGCCGCGTCCACCTTGGGCCGCAGCACCGTGTGCAGCTGCTCGGCCGTGAGGGAGGGGACGGTGCCGTCGTCCACCACGCCGGCGGCGTGGATCACGCCCGTCAGCGCGTGCTCGACGGGGATGTCCGCCAGCAGCGCCGCCAGCGCGTCGCGGTCGGCGACATCGCAGGCGGCGATGGTCACCTCCGCCCCCAGAGCGGTCAGTTCCTCGCGCAGCGCGGCCGCGCCGGGCGCCCCGGCACCCCGCCGGCTGGTCACCAGCAAGTGGCGGGCGCCATGGGTCGTGACCAGGTGGCGGGCGAGCATGGCGCCGATCGTGCCGGTGCCGCCGACGATCAGCACGGTGCCCTCGGGGTCGAGGGGCGCCGGGAGGGTCAGCACGATCTTGCCGACGTACCGGGCCTGGCTCATATACCGGAACGCGTCGGGGGCGAAGCGCAGATCCCAGGTTCGCAGGGGGACGTGACGCAGCACGCCCCGCTCCATAAGGTCCACGACCTCGGTGAGGATCGCGCGGACCCGTCGCGGGTCGGCCCCCGTGAACGCCCGGTAGCCGGTGCCCGGGTGGGCGGCGGCCACCTGCGCGGCATCGCGGACGTCGGTGCTGCCCAGCTCCACGAACCGGCCGCCGTCGCGCAGCAGGCGCAGCGAGGCGTCGGTGTAGTCGCCGACGAGGCTGTTGAGGACCACGTCGACGCCGCGGTCGCCAGTGCCGGCGCGCACCCGGTCCTCGAAGTCGAGGGTCCGGGAGGAGGCCAGGTGGTCGTCGTCCAGGCCGAGGGCGCGCAGGGCGTCCCACTCACTCTCGTCGGCGGTGGCATAGACCTCGGCGCCGAGGTGCCGGGCCAGCTGCACGGCGGCCATACCGACGCCACCGGCGCCCTCGTGGACGAGCACCACGTCACCCTCACGGACCTCGGCAGGCTCGGCGAGGCAGCAGTAGGCGGTGAGGAACGCCAGCGGCACGGCGGCGGCGCGAGCGTAGGACCAGCCGGCGGGGATGGGTACGAGGCTCCCCTGGTCGGCGACGGCCAGCGGGCCGAACGCGCGGGGGAAGACGCCCATCACACGGTCGCCGGGGGCGAGCCCGATGACACCGGGCCCCGTCTCGACGACGACCCCGGCCCCCTCGCCGCCCATGGGCTCCTGGCCGGGAAGCATGCCCGAGCCGGCGAGGACGTCGTGGGGGTTCAGGCCCGCGGCCCGCACGGCGATGCGGACCTGACCCTCCCCCAGCGGCCCGGCAGCCTCGGGATGAGGCACCAGGGCGAGGTCGTCCACAGTGCCGGGGCCGGCGGTGTCAAGGCGCCAGCCGGGCACGTCCGGCGGGGTGAGGGCGGCGTCCTTGCCGATACGGGCCAGGCGCGGGACGACCAGGCCGCCGTGGCGCACCGCCATCTGCGGCTCGCCCGCCCCGAGCGCGACGGCGAGGGCACGGGGCAGCAGGGTGCCCGAGTCCTGGTCGGCGTCCTCCAGGTCGATCAGCACGAGCCGGTCGTAGTTTTCGATCTGCGCGGAGCGCACCAGGCCCCACAGCGGTGCGTGCACCAGGTCGGCGACGCGCTCGTCGCCGCTGGTCGACTGGGCGCCGCGGGTCACCAGCGCCAGCCGGGAGTCGCCGAACCGCTCGTCCGCGAGCCAGCGTTGGACGACTCCGAGAAGCCTTTCGGTCTCTTCGTGGACCGCGTCGGCGAGTCCGGGGTCGGCCTCGGTTCCTCCACCGGCGAGCGGGGCGCAGTCCAGCACCACCAGGTCGGCCAGGGGTGTGCCGTCGTCGATGGACCGCGCCAGCTCTGCGAGGTCCCGGGCGGTGCGGACGACGTGTCCAGCGCGTTCCAGCGCGTCCTTGACGCCGAGGCCGTCGGCGCCCACCACGTCCCACGTACGGCCGGCGAACACCCCGGGCTCGGGCTCGTACTCGGCGGAGATCCACTCGACGCGGTACAGCGAGTCGAGCTCGGCACCGTCGCGGCGCAGCTGCTCCATGGAGACGGGGCGTGAGACCACCGCCTCGGCGGACGCGACCTGGCGGCCCGAGGGGTCCGCGACGCTCAGGGACACCCCGTCGCCGTTGGGAACCAACCGGACCCGCAGCGCTGAGGCGCCGGTGGCGTACAACGACACTCCGTTCCAGGTGAACGGCAGCAGCACCTGCCCGCCGAGCGCACCGCCCTTACCGATGCCGCCGGCCTGCAGCGCGGCGTCCAGCAGGGCGGGGTGCAGACCGAACCTCCCCGCGTCGCCGCGTAGTTCCTCGGCGAGCGCGGCCTCGGCGAACACCTCGTCACCGCGACGCCAGGCGGCCTTCAGACCTCGGAACGCCGGCCCGTAGCCGTAGCCCACCTCGGCCAGACCTGCGTAGAGACCTTCCAGAGACACCGGCTCGGCACCGGCCGGCGGCCACTGGGCGAAGTCGAAGTCGTCCGGCCGGGCGCCTGTGGTGAGGGTGCCGCTCGCGTGCCGGATCCATGGCCGGTCGGCGTCGTCGTCGCCCTCGGGGCGCGCGTGGACGGTGAAGGTACGGCTGCCGTCCTGGCCCGGCGCGGAGACGACGAGCTGGAGCTGGAGCGCTCCCTCTTCGGGGAGGATCAGGGGGGCTTCCAGGACAAGTTCCTCGACGCGGTCGCAGCCGGCCTCGTCCCCCGCGCGCACGGCGAGGTCGACGAACGCGGTGCCGGGCAGGAACACCGATCCGGCCACGGCATGGTCAGCCACCCAGGGGTGGCCGGCGGTGGAGATCCGGCCCGTCAACACGATCTCCTCGCTCTCGGCGACCCGCACGGCGGCGCCGAGCAGCGGGTGGTCGGCGGAGGTGAGGCCGAGACCACGGGCATCGGCCGAGTCGCCGATGGAGGCGGGATCGATCCAGTAGTGCTGGTGTTGGAAGGGGTAGGTGGGCAGGTCGAGGACGGGTGGCGCCAGGGTGGCGTCGGTGGTGGCGGTGTCTATGCCATACCAGGCCCTCCAGTCCACGGTCAGACCGGCGGCGAAGGCCTGGGCCAGGGCCCGGGCCAGCTGCGTCGGGCCGCCCTGGTCCCGCTGGAGAGTCGGCACCGTGGCCACCGCCACATCGCGTGCCTGCGCGGTCTCCTGGATGCCCACGCTCAGCACCGGATGCGGGCCGGCCTCCACCAGCACCCGGTACCCGTGGGCCAGCACCGCCTCCACCGCCGTGGCAAAGCGGACCTGACGGCGCAGGTTCTCCACCCAGTACGCCGCGTCCAGCGTCGTGGTCTCCACCCGACCGCCGGTCACCGTCGAATAGAACGCCACACCCGTGCTGACGGGCTTGACGTCTCCCAGCGACGCCACCAGGTCCTCGGCGATCTCATCGACCTGCGGGCCGTGCGAGGCGTAATCCACATCGATCAACCGCGCCCGCCCACCAGCCGACTCCACCGCCGCGACCACCTCGGCCACCGCCTGGGACGGACCGGAGATCACCGTCGACGCCGGCCCGTTCACCGCCGCCACAACCACCCCCGCACGACCGTCGATCGCCCCCTCGGCCTCCTCCGACCCCACCGCAAGCGAAGCCATCGCACCCCGCCCCGACAACACCCGCAAAGCTTGAGAACGCACAGCCACAACCCGCGCGCCGTCCTCCAGCGAGAGCGCCCCGGCCACCACAGCGGCGGCGATCTCGCCCTGCGAATGCCCCACCACCGCCGCGGGCTCGACACCGTGGGAACGCCACACCTCCGCCAGGGAGACCATCACCGCCCACAACGCAGGCTGCACCACATCCACCCGCGACACATCCACCCCGTCCTCACCCCGCAACACCGCCGTCAACGACCAGTCCACAAACCGCGACAACGCCGCCTCACACTCCGCGATCCGCCCCGCGAACACCGGAGAAGAGTCCAGCAACTCCACCCCCATCCCCCGCCACTGACCACCCTGCCCCGGGAACACCAACACCGGACCAGCCCCACCAGCCACCGGCTCCGCACTCACCACACCACCAGAAGGCACACCCTCGGCCAACGCCATCAGCCCGGCCAGCAACTCCTCCCGGTCCCGGCCGACCACCACCGCCCGCTGCTCGAGCATCGCCCGACCAGCCACCAACGACCAGCCCACCTCCGCCACCCCGGCGAAGCTCCCCTCGGCGAACTCCACCAACCGCCCGGCCTGAGCCCGCAGCCCCGCCGCCGACCGTCCGGAGACCACCCACGGCACCACACCACCCACCGGTACCGCTTCGGACTCGGCCGGAACATCCGACTCCTGGGGAGCCTCCTCCACGATCACGTGTGCGTTCGTCCCGGAGATACCGAACGCCGACACGCCCGCCTGCCGGGGACGCTCCACCGTCGGCCAGGCCGTCGCCTCCCTCAGCAGTTCGACCGCCCCACCGCTCCAGTCCACATGCGGCGTCGCCTCATCCACATGCAGCGTCTTGGGCAGCACCCCATGCCGCATCGCCATCACCATCTTGATGATGCCCGCCACCCCGGCAGCAGCCTGAGTATGACCAATATTCGACTTCACCGACCCCAGCCACAACGGCCGATCACCCGACCGCCCCTGACCATAAGTAGCCAACAACGCCTGCGCCTCGATCGGATCACCCAACGTGGTACCCGTCCCATGCGCCTCAACCACATCCACATCCGCCGGCGACAACCCCGCATTCGCCAACGCCTGACGAATCACCCGCTGCTGCGACGGACCATTCGGCGCCGTCAACCCATTACTCGCACCATCCTGATTAATCGCCGAACCCCGCACCACCCCCCACACCTTGTGCCCATTCCGCCGCGCATCCGACAACCGCTCCAACAACAACAACCCCACACCCTCACCCCACCCCGTCCCATCAGCCGCCGCCGCAAACGACTTACACCGCCCATCAGCAGCCAACCCCCGCTGCCGCGAAAACTCCACAAACGCACCCGGCGTAGCCATCACCGTCACCCCACCCGCCAACGCCAGCGAACACTCACCACCACGCAACCCCTGCACCGCCGAATGCAACGCCACCAACGACGACGAACACCCCGTATCCACCGTCACCGCCGGACCCTCCAACCCCAACACATACGACACCCGCCCCGACAACACACATCCGAGGTTGCCCGTGCCGGTGTACCCCTCCATGTCCATGCTGGAGATCCCGATGATCGACAGATAGTCGAAGAGGGTCGCGCCGACATAGACGCCGGTGTCGCTGCCGCGCAGGGAGCCGTGGTCGATCCCGGCACGCTCGAACGTCTCCCAGGCGGTCTCCAGCAACAGCCGCTGCTGAGGATCCATCCCCACCGCCTCACGCGGCGAAATCCCGAAGAATTCCGCGTCGAACCCCCCCGCGTCGTGGATGAATCCCCCCTCGCGCACATAGCTGGTGCCGGGGCGGTCCGGGTCCAGGTCGTACAGCGTGTCGAGGCGCCAGCCGCGGTCGGCCGGAAAGGCCGACATCGCGTCCCGGCCCGCGGCCACGAGGTCCCAGAGCTCCTCGGGGCTGTTCACCCCGCCCGGGAACCGGCAGGCCATCCCGACGATCGCGATCGGCTCGTCCGATTCCCCGACCGGCGTGAGGGTGCCGGTGACGGCCGTCTGAATGCCGGAGATTTCCCCGAGGACATAGCGGGCAAGGTCGTCCGCGGTGGGGTAGTCGAAGATCAGCGTGGTGGGCAGCGGCATCCCGGCGCTGGAACTGAGCCTGTTGCGCAGCTCGACAGCGGTCAGCGAATCAAAGCCCATCTCGAAGAAGGGCTTCGTCGCGGAAACCGCGTCCGGGCCTGAGTGGCCCAGCACCCCGGCCGCCAGGGCGCGGATGTGCTGCGAGAGTATCTGGTGTCGCTGCTCCGGGACAGCTGCGGCCAGCTGCTTGCGCAACGGGCTGTCCTCGGACGGCGTCTCCTTCTCGAGCAGTTCGACGGCCTGGGGGATCTCGGCGAGCAGCCGGCTGACGCGCTGCCCGGCGAACGCCGCGGCGAATCGCCGCCAGTCGAAGTCGGCCACCGTCAACGCCGTCTCGGCGCGGCCCAGGGCATCGCCCAGCACCCGCAGCGCCAACTCCGGAGCCATGGCGGTCAGACCCCGCTCGCGGAAGAAGGCCGCCACCGCGTCGCCGGCGGTCATGCCCACCTCGCCCCACGGCCCCCATGCCATCGACAGACCCGGCAGGCCTTCGGCGCGGCGGCGTTCGGCCAACGCGTCGAGATAGGCGTTGGCCGCCGCATACGCGCCCTGCTGTCCACTGCCCCAACTGGCCGCTCCGGAGGAGAACAGCACAAACGCCGACAACTCCATGTCGCGCGTCAGCTCATCGAGCCACCGCGCACCCCCCACCTTCGCCGCCGCCACCTGCGCCACCCGGTCCAAATCCAGGTCGCTCACCGGCGTGTAATCTCCGACGCCGGCCGCATGGAAGATCCCACGGAGCGGATGCTCTTCCGGCACCCGGGCCAGCAGCCCGGCCACCTCGTCCGGGTCCGCGACGTCACAGGCCACCACATCCACCGAGGCGCCCAGCCCCTCCAGCTCCGCCGTCAACGCCTCGGCCCCCGGTGCGGCGGAACCCCGACGGCCGGCCAGGATCACGTGGCGCGCCCCCCGCTCCACCACCCACCGCGCGACCCTGCCGCCCACCCCGCCCGTCCCGCCGGTCACCACGACCGAGCCCTCGATCCGCCACTCCTCACCCGGCGCACCCGCCGACGCCACACGCAAGCGGCGCCCCAGCACGCCCTCCGCGCGCAACGCCACCTGGTCCTCCGTGCCCTCGGCCACCACCGCGGCCAATCGGCCCGCCGTCCCCTCCTCCGCCACCACCGGCAGATCGACCAGGCCACCCCACCGCTTCGGATACTCCAGCGCCACCACGCGGCCCAGACCCCACACCTGTGCCTGCACCGGGCTGGCCGGGCCCTCCCCGCCGGCGGACACACCGCCGCGCGTCACACACCACAGGCGCCCGCCGAAGTCCACCTCGTCCAGCGCCTGCACCAGGGCGAGCGTCCCGGCCAATCCCATCGACAGATGCGGGTGCTCCGGGTGTACGGCCTCATCGAGGCTCAACGCGCCAATCACACCAGCGACCTCGGACCAGCCCTCCAGCTGCCTCAGACGCTCGGCGAGCGGGCCGCGCGCGTGATCCCCCGGTGCCAGGGGGAGGACCGTGCACTGTGCCCCGTGGTCCGCAAGCGCCCGGGAGACCGTCTCGACCGCCGAGTCCCCGACCAGCTTCTCGGGCACCACCAGCAACCACGTACCGCTCAGCCGGGGAGCCGCGTCCAGGCCGGTGACGGCGGACCAGGCGGTCCGGTAGCGCCATGCGTCGATCCGGGCCTGATCCCGCGTACGCCGACGCCACTCCGCCAGCACCGGCAGCGCCGGAGCCAGTGCCTGTCGCGCGGTGTCCTCCCCTACGCGCAGCGATGCCTCGAGCCCGGCGAGATCGCCGCTCTCGACGGCGCGCCAGAAGCGCTCGTCCTCCTCGGAGCCCTTCTCCTGGGCCCCCGCCCACTTACCCGGCTTCAGCCAGTAGTGCTGGTGTTGGAAGGGGTAGGTGGGCAGGTCGAGGACGGGTGGCGCCAGGGTGGCGTCGGTGGTGGCGGTGTCTATGCCGAACCAGGCCTTCCAGTCCACGGTCAGACCGGCGGCGAAGGCCTGGGCCAGGGCCCGGGCCAGCTGCGTCGGGCCGCCCTGATCCCGCTGGAGAGTCGGCACCGTCGCCACGGGAATGTCCAGCGTCTGGGCGGTCTCCTGGATGCCCACGCTCAGCACCGGATGCGGACTGGCCTCCACCAGCACCCGGTACCCCTCGCCCAGGACCGCCTCCACCGCCGTGGCGAACCGGACCTGACGGCGCAGGTTCTCCACCCAGTACGCCGCGTCCAGCGTCGTGGTCTCCACCCGACCGCCGGTCACCGTCGAATAGAACGCCGTGGCCGTTTCAACCGGAGTGATCTCCCCCAGCAGCGCCACGAGATCCTCGGTGATCTCATCGACCTGCGGGCCGTGCGAGGCGTAATCCACATCGATCAACCGCGCCCGCCCACCAGCCGACTCCACCGCCGTGACCACCTCGGCCACCGCCTCCGACGGACCGGAGATCACCGTCGACGCCGGCCCGTTCACCGCCGCCACAACCACCCCCGCACGGCCGTCGATCGCCCCCTCGGCCTCCTCCGACCCCACCGCAAGCGAAGCCATCGCACCCCGCCCCGACAACACCCGCAAAGCTTGAGAACGCACAGCCACAACCCGCGCGCCGTCCTCCAGCGAGAGCGCCCCGGCCACCACCGCCGCGGCAATCTCACCCTGCGAATGCCCCACCACCGCCGCGGGCTCGACACCGTGGGAACGCCACACCTCCGCCAGGGAGACCATCACCGCCCACAACGCAGGCTGCACCACATCCACCCGCGACACATCCACCCCGTCCTCACCCCGCAACACCGCCGTCAACGACCAGTCCACAAACCGCGACAACGCCGCCTCACACTCCGCGATCCGCCCCGCGAACACCGGAGAAGAGTCCAGCAACTCCACCCCCATCCCCCGCCACTGACCACCCTGCCCCGGAAACACCAGCACCGGACCAGCCCCACCAGCCACCGGCTCGGCGGTCACCACACCACCGAACGGCACCCCCATGGCCAACGCCTGTAGCCCGGCCAGCGACTCCTCCCGATCGTCACTGACGACCACCGCCCGGTGCTCGAGCATCGCCCGGCCGGCCACCAACGACCAGCCCACCTCCGCCACACCCGCAAAACTCTCCTCAGCAAACTCCGCCAACCGCCCCGCCTGCGCCCGCAACCCCGCCGCCGACCGCCCGGAAACCACCCACGGAACCACACCACCCGGGACCCTCGGCTCGGTGGTCTCCACGTCCGCCGACGGTGCTGTCGCCTCTTCCAGAATCACGTGTGCGTTGGTGCCGGAAATACCGAACGACGAGACAGCCGCCCGCCGGGGACGCTCCACCTCCGGCCAGGCCGTCGCCTCCCTCAGCAGTTCGACCGCCCCACCGCTCCAGTCCACATGCGGCGTCGCCTCATCCACATGCAGCGTCTTGGGCAGCACCCCATGCCGCATCGCCATCACCATCTTGATGATGCCCGCCACCCCGGCAGCAGCCTGAGTATGACCAATATTCGACTTCACCGACCCCAGCCACAACGGCCGATCACCCGACCGCCCCTGACCATAAGTAGCCAACAACGCCTGCGCCTCTATCGGATCACCCAACGTGGTACCCGTCCCATGCGCCTCAACCACATCCACATCCGCCGGCGACAACCCCGCATTCGCCAACGCCTGACGAATCACCCGCTGCTGCGACGGACCATTCGGCGCCGTCAACCCATTACTCGCACCATCCTGATTAATCGCCGAACCCCGCACCACCCCCCACACCTTGTGCCCATTCCGCCGCGCATCCGACAACCGCTCCAACAACAACAACCCCACACCCTCACCCCACCCCGTCCCATCAGCCGCCGCCGCAAACGACTTACACCGCCCATCAGCAGCCAACCCCCGCTGCCGCGAAAACTCCACAAACGCACCCGGCGTAGCCATCACCGTCACCCCACCCGCCAACGCCAGCGAACACTCACCACCACGCAACCCCTGCACCGCCGAATGCAACGCCACCAACGACGACGAACACCCCGTATCCACCGTCACCGCCGGACCCTCCAACCCCAACACATACGACACCCGCCCCGACAACACACAGGCAAGATTCCCCGTAGCGGCGTATCCCTCCACGTCACTGGCGGCCATGGCGGTGAGCACCATGTAGTCCTGCGATGTCACTCCGGCGTAAACGCCCGTACTGCTGCCCACGAGGCTGTGCGGGTCGATGCCGGCGTGTTCGAAGGTCTCCCAGGCGACCTCCAACAACACGCGCTGCTGGGGATCCATCACCACCGCCTCACGCGGCGAAATCCCAAAGAATTCGGCGTCAAAACCTCCGGCTCCGCGCAGAAAGGTGCCCTGGCGCGCATAACTCGTCCCCGGACGGTCCGGGTCGGGATCGAACAGGTTCTCCAGATCCCAGCCACGGTCCTCCGGAAAATCGACCAGCCCTTCTCCTCCGGCCGCCACCAGATTCCACAAGTCGTCCGGGTTCCCCACCCCGCCGGGAAAGCGGCAGGCCATACCGACGATCGCGATCGGCTCGGGTTCCGCGGACTCCACTTCGCGCAGACGCTGCCGAGTGTCACGCAGTTCTGCCGTCACCCACTTGAGGTGGTCGAGAAGCTTCGCCTCGTCCTTCGCCATCGCTGGCGCCTCCTCTCTTTTAGCGTCAGAACGTGCAGTTCAGCCCTTTGAAGCCCTCGACGAAGCTTGAATCCAGCCGGATGGGCTCGCCCTCCGAGCGAATGTCCGGGAGTGAGGCCAGGAGTTCTCGGTACATGGCGATGATCTCGATCCGGGCGAGATGAGCGCCGAGACAGAAGTGCGGCCCCACCGCGCCGAATGACAGATGCGGATTGGGGTCCCGGGTGATGTCGAATCGGTACGGATCCTCGAAGATTTTCTCGTCGTGGTTCGCGGACCAGTAGAGGAGGAAAACCTGGTCGCCCTTGCCGAACCGATGGCCGTTCATCTCGACGTCGCCGGTGGCGGTCCGGCGCATCCAGTTGATGGGTGTGCCCACCCGGAGGATCTCCTCGACGGCGCCCTTCGCATGGCGCTCGAAGTCCGACAGCAGGAGTTGCCGCTGGTCCGGATGGGCGGTCAGCAACACCAGGGCCTGGGCGATGGAGTTGCGGGTCGTCTCCATGCCGGCGTTGACGAGGAGAACGAAGAACGAGACCAGTTCCTGGCGGGTGAGTTGCTCTCCGTCGTCCTGTACCTGGACCAGCTTGGTGATGACATCGTTGCTGGGGCGGGCCAGCCGGTCCTCGCGGAGCCGTCCAATATAGTCTCCGAGGTCCCGCAAGGCGCCCAGCACGGCGGCCGCCGCGTCCTCGGGGCTGGCCGCGACCTCGGGGTCGAGCCCTCCCATGATGGTGTTCGTCCGCTCGAAGAGGAATTCGTAGTCCTCAATCGGAATGCCCATCATGGTGCTGAGCACGGCGATCGGCATCTCCGCCGCCGGGCGGACGAAGTCGCCGGGCCCGCGCTCGATGAGCTCGTCCACGATCCGCCGGGCCACCTGCCGTGCTATGGCATCGAACTTGGGCGCCATGTTGCGGCCGAACGACCGCGCGACGATGCGCCGTAACCTGGCGTGCTCCGGATTGTCCATAGTGATCATGGAGCCGTAGAACTCTTCCATCTCCGGCGTCAGCATCGTGGTGGCGCCCTCGGAGGAAAAGTCCTGAGGACGACGGCTCACCTCGACGATGTCCGCGTGTTTCACCAGCGCGTAATAGCCGGATGCCATCGGCCCCCAGGGCAGCCGCGGCCGTACGAATTCGGGGTGCGGCAGCCCACGCAGCCTCTCGAACACCGCCGCACGTTCATCTAACGGCCGTGCCCAGAAGGACGGATCGAGGAAGTCGGGAGGCGCGGCGGCGGTGGTGGACGAAGTGGACGTAGCTTCCGAAGGAGACACGGTGCCTCGATTCAAGCGTGGACAGGCACGAAAACCGGTCCGCGCAAGTCTCACAAGGGCCTCTTAAGAGTTCCTAACACCATGAGGCGGGCCCGGGCCGGCCGGCCGGGTCCACGTGCAGTGCCCGGTGCGGGCCGGGGGTGACCGGCGATTGACGCCGGTGGAACGGGGTGCCAACCTCGGGGCGTGCAGGTGACGATTCGGGACGTCGCGAAGGCCTCGGGGGTGTCCCCGTCCACCGTGTCGCGGGCCCTGGCGCCCGGCGGCGCGGTGAGCCCCATGACGCGCGAGCGGGTCCGGGCCGCCGCCGACCGGCTCGGCTACCAGCCCAACCAGGCGGCGCGCGGGCTGATCACCGGGCGTACGGGCCATCTGGGCGTGATCGTCCCGGATCTGCTGAACCCCTTCTTCGCGGACATCTGCAAGGGGGTGCAGGCGCGGGCCCGGGGCCTTGGCCACACGGTGTTCGTGAGCGACGCCGAGCGGGACGAGGGCCTGGAGCTGGACGCCATCCGCACACTGGCCCCGCAGGTGGACGGGATCGTGCTGTGTTCCCCGCAGCTGAGCGGCGAGGAGTTGGGAACGCTCGGCGAGTTCACCGACAAGCCGATCGTGCTGCTGCACCGCAAGGAGCCCGGGTTCGGATGCGTCACGGCCGATCTGGTGGAGGGGATGACCGACGCGCTGACCCATCTGCACGCACTGGGCCACCGCAGGATCGCGTATGTCGGCGGGCCGCGCAGCTCGTGGGCGGCGCGGGAGCGGGCGGCCGGTGTCGAGGCGGTGGCCGCGTCTGGGTTGGTGGAGATCGTGCAGGTGGGGAGCGTGGCGCCGCATTTCGACGGCGGGGTCACCGGGGCCGCCGATGTGGTGCTGGCCAGCGGGGCGAGCGCGGTGCTGGCGTTCGACGACATCGTCGCGTTCGGGCTGATCAGCCGGTTCACCGTGCGCGGGGTGCGGGTGCCGGCGGAGATGAGCGTGGTGGGCTGTGACGACATCGCCCTGTCGGGGATGGCCGCGCCGCCGCTGACCACGGTCTCGGTGCCCAAGGCGCATGGCGCGCGGGCAGCCGTCGATCTGCTGTGCCGCATGCTGGCCACCCCGGCCGCCGAGGGCGAGCAGCCCCCGCAGCGGGTGCTGCCCACCCATCTGGTGGTACGGGGCTCGACGGCCGCCCTCGACCGGCGGTAGCGGACGCGATGGACCCACTCGCCGGCCTCCTGGACGGGCCGAGGGCCCGGGGGGCGTTTCTGCTCCGGATGGTCATGGAGCCGCCCTGGTCCGTACGGATCGAGGACCGGGCCCCGCTGTGTGTGATGACCATGGCGCGCGGCGAGGCGTGGGTGGTCCCGGGCCGGGGCGAGCCTCAAAAAGCGGTGCGGCTGGGCCCGGGGGATGTCGCGGTCGCGCGCGGCCCCGACCCGTACACGGTGGCCGGCGATCCGGCCACCGAGCCCCAGGCCTGGATCCTGCCGGGCGAGGTGTGCCGGACGGCGGCGGGCGAGGACCTGGCGGAGCGGATGGCGCTGGGCGTGCGCACCTGGGGCAACAGGGAGCGGGGCTCGGCGACGATGCTGGTCGGCACGTACCGGATGGACGGGGAGATCAGCCGACGGCTGCTGGACGCGCTGCCGCCGCTGCTGGTGCTGCCGGGTGAGGTGTGCGACTCGCCGTTGCTGCCGTGGCTCGGCGAGGAGATCGTCAAGGACGAGGCGGGCCAGACGGCCGTCCTGGACCGGCTGCTCGACCTGGTGCTGATCTCCGTGCTGCGGGCGTGGTTCTCCCGTCCGGAGGCGCGGGCCCCGGCCTGGTACCGGGCGCTGGGCGACCCGGTGGTCGGCCGCGCCCTGCGGCTGCTGCAGAACCACCCGGGCCATCCGTGGACGGTGGCCCTGCTGGCCGCGGAAACCGGAGTCTCCCGCGCGGCGCTGGCCCGCCGCTTCACCGAGCTGGTCGGCGAGCCGCCGATGGCGTATCTGACCGGCTGGCGGCTGGATCTGGCCGCCGATCTGCTCCGGGAGCCGGACGCGACTCTCGGCGCGGTGGCCCGGCGGGTCGGCTACGGCAGCTCCTTCGCGCTGAGCGCCGCCTTCAAGCGGGTGCGCGGCGTCAGCCCGCGGGAGCATCGCTCCGCGGCCAGCGCAGGGTGACGGCGGGGCCGCGGGCGCAGCCGTCGGGGCCGCAGCTGACGGAGCGTTCGTACAGCAGTGTCAGGCGGCGGGCGGTGCGGACGATGTCGTAGCGCTCGACGGCGGCGGGCACCGGGAACCGTACGGGGCCGGCGGCGGCCCGCTCGCGCAGGGCGACGGCCAGGGCGGCGGCGCCGGGGGCGACGCGGCGGGCGCCGGGGGCGACGCCGGGCGGCAGTTCGTCGAGGGCCGGGCAGACGGCGTGGAGCACCGGGAGTCCGGCCGCGAGGGCCTCCAGCGCGGCGAGTCCGAACGCCTCCTCCGCGGACGGCGAGACGAACACGTCCATGGCGGCCAGCAGACCGGGGATGTCCGCGGGCCGGTCCCCGGTCCCGGCCACCGCCCCGTCGCGCTCACCGAGCAGCCGGACCCGGTCGGCCACCCCGAGCCAGGCGGCCAGGTCCCGCAGGGCGGTGCGCTCGGGGCCGTCCCCGACCAGCAGCAGCCGGGCCTGGGGCACCTCGGCGACGGCCCGCAGCGCCATGTCGAAGCGCTTGGCCGCCACCAGTCGGCCAACCCCGCCGACGACGAAGGCGTGTGCGGGGATGCCGAGGCGGGCGCGCGCGGCGGACCGGGCGGCCGGGGTGAAGCGGAAGTGGCGGGCGTCCAGGCCGTTGGGCATCAGGTGGATGCGGTGGTTGGCGACGCCCCAGCCGCGCAGCCGGTCGGCGACGGCGGCCGAGACGGCGACGGTCGCCGAGCCCAGGCGCTCGGTGGCGACGTAGCGGGCGCGGGTGCCGACGGTGAGCGGGCGGCCGTCGATGTGGCGCTCGCCCAGGCTGTGTTCGGTGGCGATCACGGCGCCGACGCCCGCCAGCCGGGCGGCGATCCGGCCATGGACGCAGGCCCGGTAGAGATGGGTGTGCACCAGGTCGTAGCCACCGCCGCGGATGAACCGCGCCAGCCGGGCCGTCGCCATCGGGTCTCGGCTGCCTATGGGCAGATGGGTGACGGGCACCCCGTCCGCCCGGATGCCGTGGCCGGCGGCTCCGGGGGCGGCCAGAGTGAGGACGTCACAGCGGGCGGGCAGGTGGCGCAGCAACAGCCGCAATTGCTGTTCGGCGCCACCCGCGCCGAGGCGCGAGATGATGTGCAGCACTCTCATCGGGCGACCGGGCCCCATCTTCCGTATGTCGCACGCCCCATGGCGCGGGCTCCCTCGCGTATCCCGAAACCCACTGCCCTCACGCGTGGCCGAAACATGCACGCTGAATCGCATCCGACCATGACAGATCGCGGGATGTAAATCACGTAAGACGCGCGGCGATAGGCCGTCGGAGTGGCGGCCCGCTCGGCACATCGGCAGAGCGCGGCAGGGCGCGCCGAAAATCCGATTTGCACAGCCATTCCCCAGGGGATTGTTACCTTCTCATCTCGCGCGATGACATGACGAATGTAGGCCGTCCGGGTCATCGCCGCGCGATATTGCGTCCCGACGACCCGCGGGAGTGCCCAGATGTCCGCACCTACCCCCGTCAGAGACACGGCCGAGAAGGGTGCCGCGCCCTGCGCCGCTCCCCCTCCCGCGCGGCCCGCGCACCATGAGATGGCCTCTTGCCGCCGGGGCTCGACCGGGAGTTACGAGTACAAGCGGTACAGCCAGCTCGCAGGCCCGCTGACCCAGCCCCCGTCCGGCCGCCCGTACCGGGTGCGCTGCCGGAGCCTGCTGGCGCAGGAGCCGCACCGCGTCCGCGCGGCGCTGCTGCTGTGCGCGGCGCCGGTGTGCTCGGCGCTGCTGCTGCTGTGGCTGCTACAGCCCCAGCACTGGGTGCACCGCGACAATGTGACGTCCTGGGAGACGGCCGCGGACCGGACGATGCTGTTCTCGATCGCGCTGATCGAGGCGTTCCGCCTGTTCACCGTGGTCTCCAACGCACACGCCACGCTGGTGGCCCGCGACCCGGTGCCGGTGACCGCCGAGCCCGGGACCCGGGTGGCGTTTCTGACCAGCTTCGTCCCCGGCAAGGAGCCGATCGAGATGGTCCGGGCGACGCTGGAGGGGGCGAAGCGGGTCAGGCACGTCGGCGGGCTCGACGTATGGCTGCTCGACGAGGGAAACGACGAGGAGGCCAAGGAGCTGTGCGCCCGGCTGGGCGTACGGCATTTCTCCCGCAAGGGCGTCGAGAAGTGGAATCAGCCCAAAGGCTCCTTCCGCGCCAGGACCAAGCACGGGAATTACAATGCCTGGCTGGACGCCCATGGCGACGACTACGAATTCATGGCGTGTGTGGACACCGATCATGTTCCGCTGCCCAACTTCCTCGAGCGCATGATGGGTTACTTCCGCGATCCCGATGTCGCCTTTGTGGTCGGTCCGCAGGTGTACGGGAATTACGACACGGCGGTCACCAAGGCGGCCGAGAGCCAGCAGTTCCTCTTCCACGCGCTGATCCAGCGGGCGGGAAACGCCTATGGCGGCCCGATGTTCGTCGGGACCAACAACGCGGTGCGCATCGCCGCGCTGCGGAGCATCGGCGGGCTGTACGACTCGATCACCGAGGACATGGCCACCGGCTTCGAGCTGCACCGCCGCCGCAACCCCGTCACCAGGAAGAAGTGGCGCTCGGTCTACACGCCGGACGTGCTGGCCGTCGGGGAGGGCCCGAGCACCTGGACGGACTTCTTCACCCAGCAGCTGCGCTGGAGCCGCGGCACCTACGAGACGGTGCTCAAGCAGTTCTGGAAGGGGCCGTTCACGCTCTCGCCGGGGAAGCTGCTCAACTACTCGCTGATGATCGCGTACTACCCGATGACCGCGCTCAACTGGATGCTGTCGGCGCTGTCCTGCGCGCTGTTCCTGGTGCTGGGCGCCTCCGGGATCCAGATCCCCGCCGAGATGTGGATGATGCTCTACAGCGACGCCGCGGCGCTCCAGATCGGCCTGTACATCTGGAACCGGCGGCACAACGTCTCCCCGCACGAGCCGGAGGGCTCCGGCGGGGTGGCGGGGATGCTGCTCTCCGCGCTGTCCGCCCCGATCTACGCCAAGTCGCTGTGCGACGCGCTGCTGCGGCGCAGAAGCCGGTTCGTGGTCACGCCCAAAGGCGACTCCTCCAGCGCCGACCAGCTGTCCACCTTCCGTATCCATCTGGTGTGGGCCGCGGTCTTCGGCGGCTCGCTGGTCGCCTCGCTGTTCCTGGGGCACACCCACGCGGCGATGCGTACCTGGGCGCTGCTGGCGCTGGCGCTGTGCCTGGCGCCGATGGCCATCTGGTCGGGCGGGCTGCTGCTCGCGCGGCGCGGGCGGCGCACCGCCCCGGCGGTGCCGACGGCCCGCGCCGGGGCCCGCGCCGGGGCCCGCTGACGGCCCGCGCCCGCGCCTGCCCTCACTCGCCGCGCACCCTGGCGTTGCGGGCCAGGCCGAGCGCGTACTCGGTCCACCAACGGCCGGCAGGGGGGCCGCCGTTGCAGGTCCCGTCGGACTCACCCGGGCGCTTGATCCACAGATACGCGTCGATGGAACGGTCGCCGGTACGGGTGCTCGGTGGCTCCCCCAGCGCCCGTCCCGGGGGGTTGCACCAGTTCTCCGGGTCGCCGCTGCCGGAGCGCGCGGCGCCCGTGCCACCGCCCTTGCCGTCGTCGCCCTCGCCCCTGCCGGAGCCGAGCGGGCCGTTGCCGTTACGGCTGGTGTCGATGATGAAGTGGACCCCGCCGAGCTGGGTGGACAGGCGTCGGCCGTAGGCGCGGGTCACCCGCGTCGGCTGGAAGTTCGAGACGTTCAGGGCGAAGCCGTCCGCCTGGTCGATGCCGCTCTTCATGAGCGGCTCCACCAGCCGCTCGGAGTTCTTGATCCACCCCGGGTTCCCGGCGTCCAGGTAGATCCGGGTGGCGGGCATCGCGGAGAGCATGGCGACCGCGTCGCGCAGCAGGGCCAGCCGCGGCGCCCGAAGCCGCTTCGGAACGCAGCCGTCGACCACCTGAGCCACCGCGTCGGGTTCCAATACGACAATCGCTTTTCTCTCGCCGATTCCGGAGACAATCTCACGGATCCAGTCCAGGTATTCGGTGTCGTTCTTCGCTCCGCCCCGGGAGTATCTTCCGCAATCCCGGTACGGAATGTGATAAGCGACCAGCACCGGCGTACGGTTCTGCCGCGCCGCGGATTCGGCGAGGAACCGGACCCGCTCACGCGGATGGGGGCCGAGCCATTCGGCGATCGGCTCGTCGGCGATCCGCCGCATGAGCTCCGCCTCCGCGTACCGGCCCGCGCGCCGCTGCTCACGGGCCTGCCGGGCGGCCGGGTTGTCCGGGTTCACCCACAGCCCGCCCTGCCGGTGCGAGTCACCGGGCGTACCGAGACATCCGCTCAGCGCGAGGAGCGCGGCGGCGCATCCCGAAATCGGCGACCAGCATCGCGCGATGGCTCTCCCGAGCCCTTTCTCGGCCATTCGAGCATACCTTTCCCCCGGAGTTTTCCGGCCTCGGAATTGACGGCACGTGTCGCATCATGGCATCGGGAACGGGCGGTGGCTTTGAATTCGCGCTTGTGTTGCCCGGCCGCCATCGGGCCGATTTCGGGAAGGGGTGTGAGGCTTACTCGTCGCGGTCCTCGCCGGTGCGCCACAGCGGGTGCTCGTGGGCGGCCCACTCCGGGTCGACCGCGCCGGTGCGCATGCCGCGCCGGGCCTCCGGGTCGCCGAGCGCCATGCCGATGTGCCCGAGCAGTACGACGCCGACGGCCAGCGCCAGCCAGTCGTGGACGAAGGTGGCGCTGGTGCGCCAGACCAGCGGGGCCAAATCGGTGAACCACATCAGCAGCCCCGTGCCCGCCATCACCAGCACGGCGCCGCTGATATAGGCGGCGTACAGCTTCTGCCCGGCGTTGAACTTGCCCGCCGGGCGCGCCCCGTCGCTCCTGTCGCGCCGCAGCGCCGAGCGCAGCCAGCGGCGGTCGTGCGGGCCGAAGCGGTTGAGGCGGGAGAGGTCGGCGCGGAAGGCGCGGGAGGCGAGGCCCAGCAGCGTCGGGACCGGGGTCAGGATGCCGGTCCACTCGTGCACCGTGACCACGAGGACGCGGCGGCCGACGAGTTCGGCGAGCTGCGGCAGATACAGGCAGGCCGCGCTCGCCACACAGACGCCCAGGAGAAGGACGGTGGTGCGGTGGATCCACCGCTCGGCCGGGGTGAAGCGGGCCACGCGGTGGCGGGGCTCGGTGCGGGAGCGTGCGGCGGCGCGTACGGGGGTGGCGCCGGCGGGGCGCGCGTCAGGTTGTCGCGCGTCAGGTTGTGGGGGCATCGTCGCGTCCGTTCGACTTGCCGACCCAGGCGTCCACGTCGTAGCCGCGGTGCTCCCAGTAGCCGGGCTGTACGTCACTGGTGACGGTGATGCCGGAGAGCCATTTCGCCGACTTGTAGAAGTACATGGGGGCGACGTACAGCCGCACCGGGCCGCCGTGGGAGTGGCCCAGCGGCTCGTCCCGCATCCGCAGGGCGACCAGGACGTCGTCCCGGCGGGCCTGTTCGAGGGTGAGGCTCTCGCTGTACGCCCCGTCGAAGCAGGTGAAGCGGACGGCCCCGGCCCCCGGGCGGACCCCGGCGGCGTCGAGCAGGGTCGCCAGGCGCACGCCTTCGAAGGAGGTGTGCGGCACGCGCCAGCCGGTGACGCACTGGACGTCGTGGACGATGCGGTGCTGGGGCAGCGCGCGCAGGTCGGCGAGCCGGTAGCCGGCGGGCTTGTCGACGAGCCCGCCGACCGTCAGGCGGTAGTTCTCGGCGTTCTTGTGGGGGACGGAGGAGGTCACCGAGTAGTAGCGGAACCCGCCCCCGTTGGGGAGCAGCCCGGTCACCCCGGTGGGGTCGTTCTCCGCCGCCGCGGCCAGGAAGGTCTCCAGGCGGCGCTGTAGCCAGGGGGCGGCGGCCATGCCGCCCGCGCCCAGGGCGAGCATGCCGAGGATGACGCGGCGGCCGACGGGGGTGCCGCGGTCGGCGGTGTCCGGGTCTGCGGCGCCTGGTTCTGTGGCACCCGAGTCGGCGGTGTCCGGGTCGGCGGCCGTGTGCTCCGCGGCGCCGGGGTTGCGGTCCATGCCTTTGATGAGAGCACTCCGGGGGTGGCCGGCGCCAGGGACTTCGGCCGTTCGTCAGACTTCCGTCTAAGTCGGCGCCCCGCCGCCCTACCCCGCCGCCCTACCCCACCGCCTTCGCCGCCGCGCGGCCCGCCGTACGGCCGGAGAAGAGACAGCCGCCGAGGAAGGTGCCCTCCAGGGAGCGGTAGCCGTGGACGCCGCCGCCGCCGAACCCGGCCGCCTCGCCCGCCGCGTACACGCCGGGCAGCGGCTCCCCGCCCTCGGTCAGCACCCGCGCGGACAGGTCGGTCTCCAGGCCGCCCAGCGTCTTGCGGGTCAGGATGTTGAGGCGCACGGCGATCAGCGGGCCCGCCTTGGGGTCGAGGATGCGGTGCGGGGCGGCGGTGCGGATGAGGCGGTCGGCGAGGTATTTGCGGGTGCCGCGCAGGGCCGTGATCTGGAGATCCTTGGTGTAGGGGTTGGCGATCTCCCGGTCGCGGGCGACGATTTGGCGGCGCAGCTCGGCCTCGTCGATCAGCGGTTCCTTGGTGAGCTCGTTCATCCGCCGTACGAGGCCCGTGAGCGACCGCTCGACGATGAAGTCCGCGCCGTGGTCCATGAACGCCTGGACCGGGCCCGGAGCCCCGCCCCGCCCGCGGTTCAGCACCTCGCGGACGCTCTTGCCGGTGAGGTCCGGATTCTGCTCGGAGCCGGAGAGCGCGAACTCCTTCTCGATGATCTTCTGGGTGAGGACGAACCAGGTGTAGTCATAGCCGGTCCGCATGATGTGTTCGAGCGTGCCGAGGGTGTCGAAGCCGGGGAAGAGCGGCACGGGGAGCCGCTTGCCGCGGGCGTCGAACCACAGCGAGGAGGGGCCGGGCAGGATGCGGATGGCGTGCCGGGGCCAGATGGGGTTCCAGTTCTCGATGCCCTCGGTGTAGTGCCACATCCGGTCGCGGTTGATCAGCCGCGCGCCCGCCGCCTCCGCGACGCCCAGCATCTTGCCGTCCACATGCGCGGGGACGCCGGAGAGCATCCGCTCGGGCGGGGTGCCAAGACGCTCGGGCCAGTTCTGGCGGACGAGTTCGTGGTTGCCGCCGATCCCGCCGGAGGTGATGATCACCGCTTGGGCGCGCAGCTCGAAGGCTCCGTTGACCTCGCGGCTGCTGGGGGTGCCGCGCTCGGCGTCGCTGGGCTCCAGGATCTCGCCGGTGACGGTGTCGACGGCGCCCGCGCTGCGGGACAGTCCGGTGACCCGGTGCCGGAACCGCAGCTGGACCAGGCCGCGGGCCGCCGCGGCCCGCACCCGCCGCTCGAAGGGCGCGACGACGCCGGGGCCGGTGCCCCAGGTGACGTGGAAGCGGGGGACGGAGTTGCCGTGTCCGGTCGCGTCGTAGCCGCCGCGCTCGGCCCAGCCGACGAGCGGGAACAGCCGCAGCCCCTGGGCGTGCAGCCAGGCCCGCTTCTCTCCGGCCGCGAAGTCCACGTACGCCTCGGCCCAGCGGCGCGGCCAGTGGTCCTCCTCGCGGTCGAACCCGGCCGTGCCCAGCCAGTCCTGCCAGGCCAGTTCGCGGCTGTCGCGGATGCGCAGCCGGCGCTGCTCGGGCGAGTCGACGAGGAAGAGGCCGCCGAAGGACCAGTGGGCCTGGCCGCCGAAGGACTGTTCGGGCTCCTGGTCCAGCAGGATCACCTTGCGGCCCGCGTCGGCGAGTTCGGCGGTGGCCGCCAGCCCCGCGAGCCCCGCCCCGACCACGATCACATCCGCGTCGTACGCCATGGTTTCTGGTGTCCCGTTCTGTCAGGAGCGCGCAGGAAAGCCGGCGGCCGGGCCGTGGTGCCCGGGCACCGATGGTGTCGGTCGATCCTGCCTACCGGTCAGTATGGCGTCAACCCGCCGGGCGGGCAGCGGCCCTCCCCAGCCCCCCAGGTCCCGCGCCACATCGCCTTGTACGACATAACGGGCAGAATCGATCGCCGAGATGGACAGGGGGTTCGGCGGGCGGGCATCATCAGGCGCCATGGCTGACCACCATCTTTCTCCCTCGCGGCCGCGCAGCGCGGACAAGCGCGTGGTGAGTCCCACGCTGGTCACTCCCGGCCCGCAGCCCGTCGAGCTCGCCGGGTCCCGCGCCGAGGAGGAGCCGCAGGTGCTGCGGGGCGAGGTGGTCGGCCCCCGGCACGCCCGCCGCCGCCCGGTCAGCGACCGGCGCAAGGCCGCGGCCGGGGCGATCCTGCTCTCCGCCACCGGCGCCGCCACCGCGCTCTTCCTGATGCTGGGCAAGGACGGCCGCCAGGCCGCCGCCGCGCCCGCGCACGACGCGCCGACCTCGGCGCCCGACGCGAGCGCGGACGACACCGTCCCGGTGGCCGACGCGGCGGTCGGCGCCAAGCCGCTGCCGGGCGCGTCGCGCACCGCCGAGCCCGCGGCGGCGCCCCGCGTCCCGGCCGCACAGCCCAAAGCCCCGTCCACGGCGCCCACCCAGCCCCCGGCCCGCACCAAGCAGCCGTCGCGCCCCACCTGGCCGTCGGACTGGGAGCGGCCCTCCGGCGACTGGCAGTGGGACTCGGAGGACGCGGCCCGCTGGGCCGAGGAGTGGTCGGACCGGTACGGCTCCGGCGGGTACGGCTCCGGCTACGACGGGTCGGGCCCCGGGCACGGGGGGCGCCACCACGGCGGGTCGGGCTACCCGGGCGGGGGGCACCGGCGCTGACCGCGCCCCCGTTCTGCGTGAGCTGCCGTTCTGTGTGAGCTGCCCTTCTGCTTGGATGGCGGCATGTCTGACAAGGAACCGCCGCAGGAGCCGCGTTCCGCCGATGAGCTGCTGGACATCGTGGACGAGCGGGACCGGGTACTGGGGCAGGCCCGGCGCGCCGACGCCATGGCCCACCGGCTGCGCCACCGGGCCGTCTTCGTGCTGACCCGGGACGGCGCGGACCGGATCTTCGTACACCGCCGCACCGCGGACAAACTCGTCTTCCCTTCCCTGTACGACATGTTCGTCGGCGGTGTCGTCGGCGCCGGCGAGTCGTACGACACGGCGGCGCTGCGCGAGGCCGAGGAGGAGTTGGGGGTGTCCGGGCTGCCCGCGCCGACGCCGCTGTTCTCCTTCCTCTACGACACGCCCGAACACAGCTGGTGGGCGCGGATCTACGAGGTCCGCTGCGAGCTGCCGGTCGCCCCGCAGGTCGAGGAGATCGCCTGGCACGCCTTCCTGAGCGAGGAGGAGCTGGGGCGGCGGCTGGCGGAGTGGGAGTGGGTGCCGGACGGCGCGGAGGCCTACCGGCGGCTGCTGGAGTGGCGCCGCCAGGGTCAGTCTCCGGAGGGTCCGGACGAGCCCTGAAGACTTATCCCGTAAGTGATTTCCGGACAGCCTGAAGAAGGCCGTGACTTCATCGGATTGTCGTCGTTCTCATGGTGGGCTGCAAGAAGCCCCGTCGAGTCAACCACGGCGAGACTCCGCACCTTCGGGCCGCGAGTCACGTGGCAGCTCGCCGACCACGCATCCAGCCTGGTGGCGCGCCTCTGCTCGACAGATTCCGGACATGCACCGCGACAACCCCGGATGAGACCCGACCCGCGAACGAGCGGCCCAAGGACCACGCCGGAGCGCTGCGACCACATACCGGACCATCCCCCCCAAGACCTACGGGATGGCTCTTAGTAGGCTTGTCCCATGATCGACGACGCCACCCGCACGCCGCCCCGCGGCAGGCTCGCCTCCGCCGTCGCGGACGTGCGGCTGTGGTTCGCGCCCGAGCGGTTGCGCGCCGAGGGGCAGACCCCCGACTACCGCTTTTCCCTCGCCAACGAACGCACCTTCCTGGCCTGGCTGCGCACGGCGATGGCGCTGGTGGGCGGGGGCTTCGCGGTCGATCAGTTCCTGCCGGACACGGACCGGACGCTACGGCTGGCGGCGGCGCTCACGCTGCTGGCGGGGGGCGCGGTGTGCGCGGTGCGGGCGCTCAACCACTGGATCCGCTGTGAGCGGGCGATGCGGCGCGGCGAGGACCTGCCGGTCTCCCGCTTCCCGGTCGTGCTGGGGCTGGCCGTCGGGGTGATCGGCCTGCTGATGGTGGCCCTCGTCGCGATCCGCTGGGGCGGCTGAGCCTGATGGCCGGGCCTGACTCACCCACAGGGCCGCAGGGGCCTGAGCGACGCGATCCCGGGTCACCCGACTCCCGGTCACCCGACTCCGGGCCATCAGGCTCCGGGCCACCCGATCCGGGGGCACCCGATCCCGGTCCCGGGGGGCCCTGGCCGCGGGATCCGGGGCTACAGCCGGAGCGGACCCGGCTGGCCTGGCGGCGTACGACGCTGGCCTGCGCCGTCGCCGCGTCGCTGGCCGCCCGGCAGGCCCTGCACAACGGGACCGGACCGATCTCCCTGCTCTGCGCGGCGCTGGCCGCGCTGGCCTGGCTGGGTTTCCTGGGTGTGGCGGGGCGCCGCATCCGGGCGGTGTCCGCGCCGCGTCCGCCCGCACTGTCCCCGCGGGCGGCCGCGGCGGCGGCAGGGTGCACCCTGGCGCTCGCGGCCTTCGGCGCCGCGCTGACCCGGTGATGCGCTGAGGCACTGACGCGCGCCTCTAGCCGACCGTGACGACGATCTTGCCGCGGGTGTGGCCCTCCTCGTTGAGCCGCTGGGCGTCGGCGGTCTTCTCCAGGGGGAAGACGGACGAGACCTCGACGCCGAGGGCGCCGCGCTCGGCGATGTCGGTGAGGTCCTGTAGATCGTTCGGGTCGGGCCGGACGAAGACATAGCTGCCGTTGAGGGCGAGGACCGCCTGGTCGGTGATGGAGGCCAGCCGCCCGCCCGGGGCCAGCAGCGGGACGGATTCGGTGAGCGCGTCGCCGCCGACCGTGTCGAAGACGGCGTGCACCCCGCCCGGGGCCACCACCCGCACCCGATCGCGGAGCCCGTCCCCGTAGATGACCGGCTCGGCGCCCAGGGAGCGCAGGTATTCGTGGTTGCGCTCGCTGGCGGTGCCGATGACCCGGGCGCCGAGGTGCCGGGCCAGCTGGACGGCCATGGAACCGACGCCGCCCGCGGCGGCGTGCACCAAAACGGTCTCGCCCTCGGCCACCTTCAGCGCCTTGACCAGCGTCTGGTACGCCGTGAGGCCCGCCAGCGGAATGCCCGCGGCCTGCGTGAACGTGAGGTTCCGCGGCTTGCGGGCGAGCGTGCGTACGGGCGCGGCGACGTACTCGGCGAAGGTGCCCCGGGACAGGAAGTCCTCGCGGACGTAGCCGATCACCTCGTCGCCCGCCGCGAACTCGGTCACCGCCGGCCCCGGCCGCTCGACGACGCCCGCGACGTCCCAGCCCGGGATGACCGGGAAGACGGCGTCCAGGACGGGGTCCAGATAGCCCGCCCGCGCCTTCCAGTCGACCGGGTTGACGGCCGCGGCCCTGACCTTGACCAGGACGGAGTCGGGGCCGACCTTGGGCTCGCGGGCCTCCCCGTACTCCAGGACCTCGGGGCCGCCGTAGCGGCTGTAGGTGATGGCCTTCATGGGGCGCTCCTTGCGTTCCTGCGCGGTGTGCGGGCCGGGCGGCGAGCGCGGCCGGGGGCCGCGCTCCCGCCTTCGACGCTCCCGCGCCCGCCGATCCGGCGCAAACCGGACGGGCCGGCGAATGACGGAACGGAACGGTGGACAGCGACACGGCCGCGTACCGCGACCGGCCCAGCACTGGACTCCATACCGACTGGTCGGCATCATGATGCGGGACCGTCCGTTCGCGCGCCCCGCGCCCGCCCGCTGCACCCCTCAACGGAGGCAGAGACCCGATGAACTCAGGCAATCCGCCAGGACTCGACCTCGAACGGCTCCGCGCCCACCTGGACCGTGAGCGGCCGGGGCTGGTGCGCGGGCCGCTGCGCGCCGAGCTGATCGAGGGCGGGCGGTCGAACCTCACCTATACCGTTGACGACGGCGCCGCCCGCTGGGTCGTGCGCCGCCCGCCGCTGGGCCATGTGCTCGCCACCGCCCACGACATGCGGCGCGAGCACCGGGTGATCGGCGCGCTGCACCCGACCAGCGTGCCCGTGCCGGAGCCGGTGCTGCTGTGCGAGGACGAGTCGGTCCTCGGATCGCCTTTCTACGTCATGGAGTTCGTCGAGGGCACGCCGTACCGCACGGCCGAGCAGCTCACCGCCCTCGGCCCGGAGCGCACCCGCCGTGTCGTCCTCGGTCTGGTGGACACCCTGGTCGAGCTGCACGCCGTCGACCCGGCCGCCGTCGGTCTCGCCGACTTCGGGCGCCCTGACGGGTTCCTGGAGCGGCAGCTGCGCCGCTGGGGCAAACAGCTGGCCGCGTCGCGCAACCGTGAACTGCCCGGGATCGACGAGCTGCGCGAGGCGCTCGGCAAGGCCCTGCCCGCCTCCACCTCTTCCCCCGCCGTCGTGCATGGCGACTACCGGCTGGACAACGTGCTCGTGGGCGCCGATGACCGGATCAAGGCGATTCTCGACTGGGAGATGTCCACCCTCGGCGATCCGCTGACCGACCTGGGCCTGCTGGTGATGTACAGCGAGCAGGAGGAGACGGCGGACTCGCCGATCACCACGACGGGCGGCGCGCCCGGCCACCCCGCGCCGCGCGAGCTGATCGAGCGGTACGCGGCCGGCTCGGGCCGCGATGTCGGCGGCGTCGCCTGGTACACGGCGTTCGCCTACTTCAAGCTCGCCGTGATTCTCGAAGGCATCCACTACCGGTACACCCTCGGCCAGACCGTCGGCGCCGGCTTCGACCGCATCGGCGAAGTCGTCCCGGTGTTCGTCGAGAGCGGCCTCACCACGCTACGGAAGGGCTGAGACAGCCATGGACTTCGCATTCGACGCCCGCACCGAGGAGCTGCGGGCCAAGCTGCTCGCCTTCATGGCGGAGCATGTCCACCCGGCCGAGGCGGTGGCCGAGGAGCAGCGCGCCCGGCTGGACTCCCCCTGGCTGACCCCGCCCGTCGTCGAGGAGCTCAAGGCGGAGGCTCGCGAGCAGGGCCTGTGGAACCTCTTTCTGCCCGACGCCGAGCTGGGCGCGGGGCTGACCAATCTCCAGTACGCCCCGCTGGCCGAGATCACCGGCCACAGCCCCCAGCTGGCCCCCACGGCCCTGAACTGCGCCGCCCCCGACACCGGGAACATGGAGGTGCTCGCCCAGTTCGGCACCGAGCGACAGCGCAAGCAGTGGCTGGAGCCGCTGCTCGCGGGCGAGATCCGGTCGGCGTTCGCGATGACCGAGCCCGAGGTCGCCTCGTCCGACGCGACCAACATCGAGACCCGGATCGAGCGGGACGGCGACGACTACGTCATCACCGGCCGCAAGTGGTACATCTCCGGGGCGATGAACCCGGACTGCAAGATCTTCATCGTCATGGGCAAGACCGACCCCGAGGGCACCGACCTCCGCCGTCAGCAGTCCATGGTGCTGGTGGAGCGGGAGACCGAGGGCGTCGAGGTGCGCCGGGCCATGCGGGTCTACGGCTATGAGGACCACTACCACGGCGGCCACGCCGAGGTGGTCTTCCACGGCGTGCGCGTCCCGGCCGCCAACCTGATCGGGGAGGAGGGCGGCGGCTTCGCCATCGCCCAGGCCCGCCTGGGCCCCGGCCGTATCCACCACTGCATGCGGCTGATCGGCATGGCCGAGCGCGCGATCGAGCTGATGTGCCGCCGGGCGGTGTCCCGTACGGCCTTCGGCAAGCCGCTCGCCCGGCAGGGCCAGGTCCACGCCTGGATCGCGGACGCGCGGGTGGCCGTCGAGCAGCTGCGGCTGCTGGTCCTCAAGACGGCCTGGCTGATGGACACCGTCGGCAACCGGGCGGCGCACACCGAGATCCAGGCCATCAAGATCGCCACCCCGCGCACGGTCGTCGACATCCTGGACCGCGCGGTGCAGCTGCACGGCGCGGGCGGGGTCAGCCAGGACTTCCCGCTGGCCGAGCTGTGGGCCGCGGCGCGGACGCTGCGGCTCGCGGACGGGCCGGACGAGGTGCACCAGCGGTCACTGGCGCGGCGGGAGCTGAAGAAGTACCTCTGAAATCCCTGTGTCAGGGCCGCAGGGCGCGCAGCAGCAGGTCGGCGAGGTGGTCGGCGACCTGCTGGGGGTTAAGCGGTCCGTCGGGGCGGTACCAGGTGCCCAGGTGGTGGACCGATCCGAAGTGGTAGTCCACCACCAGGTCGGCCGGGGTGTCCGAGCTGAACACCCCCGCCCGCTGGCCCTCCTCCACCAGGGCGCGGAACCGCTCGTGGTAGCGCCGCCGCTCCGCCCGTACCTGCTTGTGCTTCTCCGGGCTCAGATGGTGCATGGACCGGAAGAAGATCGTCGCGTCGTCGAGGTTCTCGATGGTGGTGACGACGACGTCGGCCGCCGCGTCGCGCAGCCGCTGCTCGACGGGCGCGTCCGCGTCCGCGAAGGCGTCCAGGCGCTCCTGCTGCAGCCGCAGCACCCGCCCGTAGATCTCGTGCAGCAGATCGTCCTTGGAGCCGAAGTAGTGGTAGAGGGCGCCCTTGGTGACGCCCGCCGCCTCGACGATCTCCTGGACGGAGGTCCGGTCGTAGCCGCGCTCGGCGAAGAGGCGGGTGGCCGCGGCCAGCAAGCGCTGCGGCACCGGTTTACCGTCGCCGTCCTTCGTCCTGGCCATCTGGTCGCCACCTACCTCTCGTTCGTGCCGGGTTCGCTACTCCCGGGGACTCCGCGCCTCCCGCAGCTCCCGTCGGAGGATCTTGCCACTGGCCGTCTTCGGCAGCTCGGGCAGGATCTCTATCCGGCGCGGATACTTGTACGCCGCGAGCCGCTCCGCGCAGTACGAGGTCAGCTCCTCCGGCGCCGCCTCGGCGCCCGGCCGCAGGCTGACGTACGCCATGACCGTCTCGCCGCGGTACGGATCGGGCACGCCGACGACGGCCGCCTCGCGCACGGCGGGGTGGGTGTACAGGACGTCCTCGACCTCGCGCGGCCACACCTTGAAGCCCGAGGCGTTGATCATGTCCTTCTTGCGGTCGACGACATACAGCCAGCCGTCCGGGTCCATGAAACCGATGTCCCCGGTGCGCAGCTCCCCGTCGGGCAGGGCGGCCGCGCCCGCCTCCGGTGCCCGCCAGTAGCCGGGCACCACCATGGGGCCGCGCACCGCTATCTCGCCCTGCTCGCCGAACGGCACGTCCCGGCCCTCGTCGTCGACGATCCGCACCATGGCGTCCGGGCTGGGCAGGCCGACCGCCAGGGTGCCCGAGACGGGGTCCACGGGGGCCCGCGTGCCGGGCGGGACGCTGGCGCAGGGGGCGGTGCACTCGGTCAGGCCGTAGCCGTTCTTGAGGTAGACGCCGAAGCCCGCCTCGAACCGCTCGACCAGCACGGGCGGCAGCGGGGCCCCGCCCGAGGAGATGATCCGGAAGGACGCGAAGTGGTCGCGGGTCACCCGCGGGTGGGCCATCAGCGCCATGAAGGCGGTGGAGGGGCCGACGGTGTAGGCGGGGCGGTGCTCCGCGAAGGCGTCGAGAACGACGCCCGGCTCGAAGCGGTAGGCCATGGCCAGGGTCCCGGCGTCCGCGATGGAGGCGGACAGCTCGCATACCATGCCGGTGATGTGGAACAGGGGCGCGAGCACGAAGATGGTGGAGCCGTCGGGCATCTCGTGGACGACATGCTGCCGCTCGGCGTTGTGGGAGAGGTTGCCGTGGGTGTTCATGGCGCCCTTGGGGGTGCCGCTGGTCCCCGAGGTGTAGCTGATCAGCGCGATGTCGTCGAGGCCGGGCTCCGGCACGTCCGGCGGCGCGGCGCCGCCGCGGGCCGCCGCGAGCAGGTCGTCGGTGTCCTCGGGGGCGGGGGCGCGCCCCGGGGGGAGCACGCGGGCGTCGTCGCGGGTCTGGAAGTCGTACGCGTCGGCGGTGAGCGCGATGCGTAGCGGGGAGGCGGCGGTGGTGGCGCGCACGTACTCCTCCCAGGCCTGGCCCGAGCACACCAGGGCGCTCACCTCGGCGTCGGCCAGGATGTGCCCGAGCTCGCCCGCCTTGTACATGGGGTTGACCGGCACCACCGTGCCGCCCGCCTTCCACGCGCCGAGCAGGGCGAGCACGAAGTGCGGGGTGTTCTGCAGCATGATCGCGAGCCGGTCGCCGGGCCGGAAGCCCCGCGCGGCGAGATGGCCCGCGACGCCGTCGGAGAGCTGGTCCACCTCCCGGTAGGTCAGCCGCCCGTCGAAGTAGGCGAGCGCGGGCCGGTCGGGCCTGGCCCGCACGGCGTCCCGGAAGGCGTGCAGCACGCTCGGCCGCGGCTGGATCGAGGCACGCTGCACCTCGGTGAGGTGAGCGAGCCATGGCTGGTCCTGATACGAGGTCATGGGGGCGCCCCTGTCTGCTCGGGTGATGGGGGGTGCGGGGGCACGGATCAGCCCGTGGCCTCTTCGGTCTTGCGCTGGATGTGGTTCATGCTCGTCAGCCAGCGGTCGGTGTCGGTGGCGCGGGCCGCGTAGTACTCGGCGACCTCGGGGTGCGGGAGGATCAGGAAGCGCTCCCGCGCGATCCCGTCGAAGAGCGCGTCGGCGACCTGCTCCGGCTCGATCGCGGTGGGCGCGAGGACGAGGTCGCCGGTGGCTCCGGCGGCGCGCAGCATGTCGGTGCGGACCCCCTGCGGGCAGATCGCGTGGACGCTGACGCCGCGGTGGCGGTAGGTCGCGGACAGCCATTCGGCGAAGGCGAACGCGGCGTGCTTGGACACGCTGTACGGGGCCGAGCCGACCATGGTCAGCAGGCCGGCCGCGGAGACGGTGGCGACGAAGCGGCCACTGCCGCGCTCCAGCCAGTCGGGCAGCAGCTCGCGGGCCGCCCGGACGTGCGCCATGACGTTGACGTCCCAGGCGTCCGCCCACAGTCGCTCGTCGGCCTCGGGGCCGCCGACGGGGGCGATGCCGGCGTTGGCGCAGTAGATGTCGATGCCCCCGCCGAGCGCCGCCCGCGCCTCGGGGACCACGCGGGAGGCGTCGCCCGGCACGGCCACCGCGCCGATCTCGTCGGCGACGGCCTTCGCCTTGTCGGCGTCGAGGTCGTTGACCACGACACGGGCGCCCTCGGCCGCGAAGCGGCGGGCCAGCGCGGCGCCGATGCCGCCTCCCGCCCCGGTGACCACGGTTCGCGCTCCACGCACGGCGTCTCCACGCACGGCATTTCCACGCACGGTATCCACGCATGCTCCTTCGGCCGGGGGTCGACTGCATCGCTCAGCCGCGTCGCTCAGCTGCCTGGCAGACTAACCAGTCGGTATGTGTCAACGGAAGGGGCGCGACGGGGTACGGGAGGGAGGTGCTACCGGCCCTCGCCGGGGTCGCCCGGCTTCCTCATGACGCTCCGCCAGCGGGCGTTCTCGCCCGCCAGGGCGTCCCACAGGACGTTGAGCGGGTGGGCGGCGTCCCACGCGGCGCGCTCCCCGCCGCGTACGAACACTCCGACCAGCACCGCCAGGTCCGGCCCCAGGTCATCGGCCAGCTGGAGGGTCCGCAGCCCCGCGCCGCTCTGCAGCCGCCCGTCGGCGACCGCCTCGCCGATCCCCTGGGTCACCAGCACACAGCCGCGCAGCACGCCCGAGGAGAGCAGTTCCAGGCCGTACTGCACGGTGTCGATCTCGGCCGCGATGTGCAGCTCCTGGCGGTAGCGGGCGCCGAACCAGTTGCGCAGAAAGCCGGGTATCAGGCCGTCGCCGGAGACCGCGAGCGGCAGCCCGGGGAGGTCGCGGACCGAGAGCCCGGGGTCCGGCAGCTCGTCCTCGGAGAGGTTGGTCACCAGGGAGAGACCGCTGCGCCGCCACTCCATCACCTCGAAGCCGTCCAGCCGGCTGTCCCCGTCCCCGGTGGTCAGCACGGAGCCGCAGACCAGGTCGAGCTCCTTGGAGCCGAGCCGGTCCAGCAGATCGCGGGTGCGCACATGCTCGACCTTGAGCTCCACGCCACGGCGCTCGAAGTCCTCGGTGACCAGTTCCACGGCGCCCAGCAGAAAGCCGAGGGTGTAGCGGGTGGAGCCCACGTTCAGCCGGCTGCCGAGCCGGCGGCGGCAGCCGTGCACCGACTCCAGCCAGTCCTTCAGCGTGCCGCCCGCGAGTTCGGCCAAGGCCTCCCCGGTGGGGGTGAAGAGCACGTTCTGGCTCCGGCCCTGTTTGAGTACGAGCGGCTCACCGCACAGCGCGCCGAAGTTCCGGTTCATCGTGTCGAGTTGTTTCTGGACGCTGGACTGCTCCCGCCCCAGCAGCCGGGCCGCGCCCAGTGCGGTACCCGCCTCGTGGACCGCGAGCAGCGTGCGGAGCTGGTCCATCGTGGTGTCCAGCAGCGCCGTGGGGTACTGCCAGCGGGGGTTTAAGGGCATGCCGGCCTTCCGCGTGGAGCTTACGAATTCCGGCTTCGCAGCATAGTCCAATGGGCTCCGGCAAACTGATCCGGAGAACAGCGGCGATTGTCTTGAGATTTGTATTCGGGAATTCGGCCGCCCGCATTTCTTCGCGCCTTTCCCGGGCCGCGCGGCAAGGCGCCGCGGCGGGCCGTGTGCCGGCCCACCGCGGCGCGGGGTGGTGCGAGGCGCGAGGCCGTCAGCGGTGTGCGGGGAACTCCACGACCTGCTGGAACGTCGGCCGGTTCTGCCAGTGCGCCTTGTCGTGGGTGATGCCGCCCAGCGGCCGCTGGATGAGCGTGTCGGCACACCACTGGTCGCCCGCCGAGCAGTTCGCGTCGCCGGGGTAGACCTCCGTGGCGGGCTTGGCCGCGGCCTGCTTCAGGCTGGTCAGGAGGGCGTCACGGCACGCGGACAGGTCGCCGGCGCCACAGTACTTCTTGGCGAGCGGACCCTGGACGTCCGCGCCGAGGACCGCGCGCAGGTCCTTGTCGACGTAGGACCACCAGCCGTACTGGAAGGAGGACCCGGCGTGCGAGCCGGTGGGCCCGTGGCCGGCCGAGGGCGCCTCGTCGACGGTCAGATTGGCGCGCAGCGCGTCGTACAGATCGGTGCCCAGCTGGGGTTTGAACTCGGCCTCCACCAGAAGCGGCCACCACGCGTCCATGATCCGTACGGCGTCGGCGTGCCCATAGGTGTGCGAGCCGGCGGATGTCTCGCGGCGCTGGGCGCCCGCCGCCTGCCAGGACTCCAGCTGCTGCACGGCCTTGGTCGCTTGCGGATCGGTGACCGGTGCGCTGCGCAGGACCTTCAGCAGCTCCGGCAGCACGTCCTCGCCGCGCAGGTCGGTGACGGCCGCCTCGGCCATGGCGCGGGTGAGCGCGGCACGGGTCACCCCGCCCTTCTTCACCAGGGCGCGCACCCGGTCGTCGAGGAGGTTGCCGCGGTGCACCGAGCCGTTGCCGAAGCCGGCCGCGGTGTAGCCCTTGGCCTGCCGGTTGTTCCAGCTGACGTAGTAGTCCTGGTCGATGGACTGGGGGTGCTGGGCGGGCGGGGCGTAGGCGGCGGTGTTGACCGTCGGGTCGAAGTCCCGCCACTCGTACGCCGCCTCGCCCTTGACCGGAAGCGAGGGGTCCACGTCCGCCGCCCGGACCAGGTTCAGCCCGCTGTTGTAGTAGGCGGTCTGCCGGGAGTCGGCGTAGAACCAGTTGAAGGTGTAGTTGATGTGCTGCGCCGCGCTCTGGAAGGACTTGGCGTCCTTCACATAGCCGGGGTCGTTGAGCATCTGGAAGCCGACGATCGAGTCGGCCTCGTGGCGGTAGCTGGCACGCAGCAGGGTGTAGGCGACGGGCTTGCCGCCGACCGTCGCGCGGTGGGTCACCAGACCGTACTTGGTGCGGTAGACCTGCATGCGGTACGAGCCCTCGGCGGTGGAGTCGGCCACCGTCGGCTTCCAGGCGTTGCGGCGCTCGATCTTCTCCATCGGCAGGCAGGAGCCGTGGTAGCGGTAGTACGTCGAGTCCGGAGTCGGGGTGGAGCCGTCCGGCGCGCACAGCTCGACGGCGAAGGTGTCGGTGACGTCCTGGGCGGAGGTGGTCGCGCTCCAGGCGTAGTCCTGGCCGCGGCCCAGCTGTACGTACATCCCCACGCCCGCGAAGGAGGCGCCGCGGGCGCTGATGCCCGGGCCCTGGAGCTCCTGGAGCATCAGCAGCTGCGGCGCGAAGTAGCCGGTCTGCGGGCCGAAGACGGCGACGGGATGCCCGCCGGCGGTGTGTTTGCCGGAGACCAGGAGCGCGTTGGACATGCCGTGCTTGCGGCTGAACAGATCGCGGGGCAGCACGCCGTCGTCGTAGATGCCGCGCAGGGCGTCCAGCTTCTTCGGGGCCTTGACCTGCTGCCTCGCGCCGGTCTTGGCGCTGCCGGTCTTGTCGAAGACCAGTTGTTCCGGGGTGACCGAGCCGGGGTCGGGCAGGGCGGTGCCCTTGGCGTTCGCCGGTTTGGCCGCGTACGGGAAGCTGGTGCCGTCGTGCACGGTCAGCGCGGCCTCGGGGTCGTCGCGCTCCCGGAAGGACTCCCACACCTTGGCGCCCTCGGCCAGGCCGTACTTCTGCTGGGCGGCGAGCAGCGACAGCGCCGACTCCACCTCGCCCCCGCCGCCGTTGCCGAACAGGGCGCCGACGACGGAGGCGAGGGCGATCAGGTCGGTGAGCTTGAAGGGCTCGATCTCGCCCGCGTTGGTGATCGCGTCGATCTTGCCGGTGAGGACGTACTCACCGGGGAAGTAGCGGCCGTCCTTGGCCTGTTTGCGGTAGGCGTTGATGCCGTCGACATACGCCTGGGCGTCGGCCAGCGCCTGTCTGCCACGCTCGCCCTGGCTGGCGAGGATGTAGTCGATCTGGGCCTGGTAGTCCTCCTCCTTGTACGGCGCCTGGCCGAAGAAGCTCTGCTCCAGGCCCTGGTTGGCCTCGGCGCCGCCGGCGAAGGAGGTCAGCTCGCCGCGGCCGACGTGCCGGAAGAGGTCCATCAGCCACAGCCGGTCCTGACCGGCGGCATATCCGGCGCCGAACTCGGTGCCCTCCCGGGTGGTGCCCTGGATGTGGGGTACCCCGGTCTTCTTGTCACGGGTGATCGTCACGTCGTCGCGGGGCTTGGTCACCGAGGCCACCTGGTCGGCGGGCACCCCGAACGACGAGTCGTTGAAGAAGTCGGTCAGCTTGTCGTCGGTGAGCGTCGGATACCCGGCGACCAGGTTGTTGTAGGGGCCGAGCTGATCGGTGCTGTGCTCGGGGTGGGTGCCGAACGCCTTGTTGGCGAGGATGTCGGCGAGCGTGGCGTTGCCGTTCTGGCCCGGCGGCAGGATGTCCGAGCACTGGCCCTGGCAGTAGTCGGTGACGGCCGCGGCGGCCGGCGCCGCCTGCGCGGGCGGCGGAAGCGGCCCCGCGAGCGCGGCGCCGAGGGCCAGCACGGCCGTGGTGGCGATCGCGGTACAGGTGAGCTTGCCGGTTCGTCGTCGCATGTACGCTCCTCCCGGGTGCCGTTGGGACGGGAGGTTACCGGCGGTATGACCCGCTCGGAAGATGAGCAGCCGTCACCTTTCCCGGAAATTCAACTTCCTTGTGGATTTCCGGAATCGGATGGATCCGGATCGCGCTCCGTTACGTCCATTCGACAACGAGTCGGGTCCGCACCCGCGGAGGTGGAAAGAGATGGCCGGTTTCAGAGCACTCGCACGAGACGTCCGCAACCCACGCAGGCACATCACCGCGCGCCGCACCTCGCTGCGCAAATGCCTCGAACGGTTCGCGCCGTACGGGCATCGAGCGACGTGGCACCATCTGTGCTCCCGGGCGGGGATCGTCCCGGAGGACCGTCACCCCGAACCGGCACGACTGATCACGGCACTGGAGGAGCTGGAGGAGGCGCGCACCCTGTGGCTCGGGTACGAGGCGGACTTCGCGGCCCGGCGCCGGCGCGAGAAGCACCACGGCATCCGCCAGCCGAGCACCGTGGACGACTGGCATCTGCACACCTGGGGCGGAAACCACATCATGCCCTGCGAGAACCCGTCGGCCCACCCCGACGACCGGCTGGCGGAGGTGCTGCGCCGGCTGATCCTCGCGATGGAGTCGGGGCCCGCCTCGACCTGCCCGGTCTGCACACAGGACCGCCTGACCTGGCACGACAACCTGGACCGCCACCCGTGGGAGGGCCCGTTGTGCGGCACCTGCGGCATCCTCGTACCGGCACCGGTGCTCACGACCGAGGCGCTGGCCGCCGCCCGGCACACCAGGTCCGGCCGCGCCACACGACCCACCCATTCCGCCGCACCCCCGTCCACCGCGTCCGCCCGGCCCCACAGGCGGTACGCCACCGTCTGAGGGAGCCATGACCGAGCCCCGGGGCGCGCCCGTCGGAAACCGACGGGCGCGCCGCCGCGTCGGGCGCCATGGCGGTGGCTCGTTGACAGGCGGCGCCCGCCCGTCCATGCTGAGCAGTCGCTTAGGGATCGGATGCCAGGGAGGCCGTGAAATGGCAGAGCCAAGGATCTTCACCTCGCCCGACGAGCTGAGGTCGGCGGTCGGGGAAGACCTCGGCCCCAGCGACTGGCTGGAGATCGACCAGAAGCGGATCGACCTGTTCGCCGAGGCGACCGGCGACCATCAGTGGATCCACGTGGACCCGGAGAAGGCGGCCGCGGGGCCGTTCGGCACGACGATCGCCCACGGCTATCTGACGCTCTCCCTGCTCCCGTCGTTCACCCCGCAGCTGCTGACGGTCGAGGGCGTGCGCATGGGAATCAACTACGGCGTGAACAAAGTGCGCTTCCCCTCCCCCGTCCCGGTCGGCTCGCGGCTGCGCGCCACGGGTCGGCTGGCGGAGGTGGCAGAGGTGGCCGACGGCGGCTTCCAGGTGACGCTGGTGGTGACCGTGGAGCGCGAGGGCGGACAGAAGCCGGTGTGCGTGGCGGAGTCCGTGGCCCGCTACTACCTGTGAGCCGCGCCGCGCGGGGTCAGCCCCGGGCGGCCAGATAGTCCTCCACATGGGCCTGGAAGTGCGGGCACTCGGGCAGGTCGGCGTGGGCGCAGCGCAGCACGCCGGCCAGTCGGGCACTTCTGCGGTCGAGTTCGGCGCGCTGCCGCTCGATGTCGGCCAGCTTGGCCCGGACCAGGTCCCGCCACAGGTCGGGGGCTGAGGCGCGGTGCTCGTCCATGCTCGCGATCTCCTCGAGCGTGAAGCCGACGTCCTGACACAGCCTGAGCCGGGCGATCCGCGTGGCTGCCTGCGGGGCGTAGCGCCGCTGTCCGCCGCGCCGCTCGGGCGCGGGCAGCAGCCCCTTCCGCTCCCAGTAGCGGATCTTCGAGGCGGGCACGCCGGTCGCCGCCGCCAGCTGCCCGATCGTCCACTCCGCCATCGCCCGCCCCTTCCGGTTGACTTGATCCCGGGTTCAAGCCCAACGCTGATCGTATGACGACGGACATCGCCAATCACGAGCAGTACGAGACCTGGAACGGTGCCGAGGGGCGCCACTGGGCGCTGGCGCAGCCCCGGTACGACGCGATGCTGGAGCCGCTGACGGCCCCGCTGCTCGACGCCGCCCCCCTCGCGCCCGGGGACCGGGTGCTCGACATCGGCTGCGGCTGCGGGGCCACCACCCGCGCGGCGGCCGCGCGGGCCGCCGGGGGCGAGGCACTGGGGGTGGACCTGTCCGGTCCGATGCTGGAGCGCGCCACGCTGCTCGCCGCCGAGGAGGGCGTACGGAACGCGAGGTTCCTGCGGGCCGACGCGCAGAGCTACGCCTTCCCGACCGCCTCCCATGACGCCCTGGTCAGCCGGCTCGGTGTGCATGTCTTCGCCGATCCGCCCGCGGCGTTCGGCAACCTGGCCGCCGCCCTGCGCCCCGGCGCCCGGCTGGCCTTCCTCAGCTGGCAGCACCCCCGGCACAGCGAGTTCGCGCGGGTCCCGGCCCTGGCACTGCGCGGCACGGAGCCCTCGGGCGAGGGGCAGGCGTTCTCGCTGAGCGACCCCGCCCGCGTGCGTGCGCTGCTGGCCGGCGCGGGGTTCACGCGGGTCGCGGTGGACGCGGTGGAGGTGTCGCTGCGGGTCGGGGACACGCCCTTGGACGCGGTGGAGTTCATGGCCGGCACGGGCGCGCTGCGCACGGCGCTGGCGTCCGCCGACCGCTCGGCCCGCGAGCGCGCCCGTCAGGTACTCGCCGAGGCGCTGGAGCCGTACGCGTCCCCGGGCGGCGTCCGACTGGGTGCCGCGCTGTGGCTCGCCACCGCGCGCCGCGCGGGGTAGGGCCCTGGGGAAGCCCCCGTCGTCCGACTCGGGGGAACCAATCAGGGACGACGGGGGCCGTTTCAGAGGGCCGGTGTTACCCGGGTGCTGAACCGGGTCGGGGGACACTCGCCCCGGCCGGGATACTTCGCAGTGGTTCCGGGGCGGGACGGGGTTGGGTTACTCGGTGGTGAGGCAGGCGGGGCAGGTGATCGCCCGTTGCCACTCGTCCACCTCTCCGGTGGCACCGCAGACCGGGCGGCCGTCGCGCACCTTGTGCACGGTCATCACGTCGTCCCCGGCCGTGCCCGGAATCCAGTTCGGCGGCACGTTGCCGACGAGGGCGTGACGCGGCCCGTCGCCCTTCGCGCCCTGCCGCTCCATCGGCCTTCCCATCACTGCCACGCTCCCACCCCGAACCGATACGGGCGCGTGATGCCCTCGCACTTCGCGCACCGCATGGTGGACGTGATCGGCTCCGCCTCAGGCCGGAGATCGAGCCGGATCGTGAACTCACGGAACCGATAGGTAGCGCGCGTCATGCCCTCCCCTTCCCGGCATAAGCGCCCTTCTTGCCGTGATCCGGGTGTCGCCTCAGCAACACGGAACAGTCGGTGACCTTGCTCAGGTCTCCGGACTTGCGCGCCGCTTTCTTCTCGCGCGCCAGGCGGGCGCATTCCGCACAGTTCGTGGTCATGGCACCCCTGCCGTACGCCGTGCCTCTTCCAGCCGTCGCGCCATTTCACACGGCCGGTGGGGCGTGCATCTCTGGCACTCGTCCCGGTGCATGAGGTAAGCCGATTGAAGCTGCTCAAGGTCAGCGGCGCGGGGGCAGTCGGAGACTTCGCGTTCAAGGTTGGCCGTATCTCTCACCAGCGGGCCCACGTTCGGGTGACCGTGGTTACTCTTGCTCACGGCTGCCTGCCTCTCTCACGTGATCAGGTGGTCCGCGCCCCGGGGCCAATAGGGACGGCCGCCGGGGCCTTTCCTTGGCGCGGGGGTGCGCCGCCCCACGAGCTTCGAGGCGGCGCGAGCCTGCGGGAACAGTGAACGGGGAACCCCGCAACCCCATTTGGGGAACCCCGTTGCGGTCCAAATGGGGAACCCCGCTCAGGGCCCACGGCTACCCTGGGGAGATCACCTCCGTCCCTGCTAGTGCTGTGACCGCATAGGTTCGCCGGGTCGGCGGTCGTGGCGGTTGCATGTGCGGTGACATCCGATCCGACCGCTGGAGGCGCGGTGGCCGAGCCCGTCCGTGTGCGCAGACTGACCGACCACGAGGGGCAGAAGCTGCAGCAGATCGTGCGCCGGGGCAGCACGAGTTCGGTGCGCTACCGGCGGGCGATGATGCTGCTGGCCTCCGCTGGAGGAAAACGGGTGCCGGTGATCGCACAGCTGGTGCAGGCCGACGAGGACACCGTCCGGGATGTGATCCACGCGTTCAACGAGAAGGGCCTGGCCTGCCTGGGCCCTCGGTGGGCGGGAGGCCGTCCCCGCCAACTCAAGTCTGACGAAGAGGACTTCGTCGTCCAGACGGCCACCACCCGCCCGGTCAAGCTCGGCCAGCCTTATACTCGCTGGTCACTGCGCAAGCTCGTCGCCTACCTGCGCAAAGTCCACGGCCGGGTGATTCGCATCGGCCGTGAGGCGTTACGGTGCCTGCTCGCCCGCCGCGGCGTCACCTTCCAGCGCACCAAGACCTGGAAGGAGTCCCCGGACCCCGAACGGGAGACGAAGCTGGACCGTATCGAGCACGTCCTGGACCGCTTCCCGGACCGGGTATTCGCCTTCGATGAGTTCGGCCCACTCGGGATCCGGCCCATCGGCGGCAGCTGCTGGGCCGAACAGACCCGGCCCGACCGGCTGCCGGCCACCTACCATCGCACCCACGGCGTCCGGTACTTCCATGGCTGCTACTCGGTGGGCGACGACCGTCTGTGGGGCGTGAACCGCCGCAAGAAGGGTGCCGGGAACACGCTGGCCGCGCTGAAATCGATCCGCGCCGCCCGGCCCGACGGCGCACCGATCTACGTGATCCTGGACAACCTGTCCGCCCACAAGGGCGCCGACATCCGCCGCTGGGCAAAGAAGCACAAGGTCGAGCTGTGCTTCACCCCGACCTACGCCTCCTGAGCGAACCCGATCGAGGCGCACTTCGGACCACTGCGGCAGTTCACCATCGCCAACTCCCACCACCCCAACCACACCGTCCAGACCAGGGCCCTGCACTCCTACCTCCGCTGGCGCAACGCCAATGCCCGCCACTGCGACGTCCTGGCCGCCGAACGCAAGGAACGCGCCCGCATCCGCAGCGAGAAAGGCACCCGATGGGGCGGACGCCCCCTCACAACCGCAGCCTGATCCAACCCGGCGAACCTACGCGGTCACAGCACTAGATCGCTGCCGTTGCGGCTCCGTAGGGCGACACGGCCGTCGGCCCACCGGCCGGCCAGGGCGCGGTAACCGTCCCACTTCTGTTATGCGCTGTTGAGCTGTCCACGGACTATCGTCCAGCGTCATGTCGATCACCGGTTGGCGAGCACGGGAGTTCAGCTCCCTGTTGGCCGATCTCGGTGAGGGGTTGGATGATCTGGGGGTGCCCGAGGGGCAGCCGTTCCTGATCAGTCCGGCGGGCGTGTACGACGTGGCGCTGAACCGGTATTTCTCGGTGTGGCTGGCGTCTTCGCCGTGGAACACCCAGGCCGCCCATGTCCGGGACCTGCGCACGTACTTCGACTTCCTGTGGTTCGCGCGAGGCAGGCGGGACTGGCGTGATGCGCCCATGGACGACCGGGCGGCGTTCGAGTGGTGGGGCGGTCACCTACGACTGCCATGTCTGCCGCCACCCTACGAGCGCCCCGACCTGGCCGCCTGCGCCACGCACGACGCGGTAGGACGGCATCATCGCGTCGAAGGCGCCCTTGAACTGCTGAATCGACCCACAAAGCCCTGACCGCACCACACGGGCCTCGACCCGGAATCCTGCGGACAGGGACTGTGCGACGGGGACTCGACGCCACGTAGGTGGGCAATTTCCGGAATCCCAGCAGCACGCGGTGGCGGTAGCCCTCCGGCCGGCCGCCCCACCCGTCCAGTCATGCCGGTATGGGTAGCAACGGCCGGATGACCTGCCATTTGGGGATTCGGGCCATGCCGCAGCCGAGGACTACCCGGATGGTCGCCTGGGCCTGAGGCTGGGGCCGCGCTTCAGCGAGGCAGCAGGACGTCAACCTGCCCCCGGATGTCCTGCACGATCTCCTCGACGCTCAAGGCGATGTTCACGCCCGCCGCCATGCTGAGGAACATCACGGCGGACACGATGTGTGCCAGCGTCGCGGCGTCGCCCTCTGCGACCCGATCGTCTCGGCGCAGCACGGCGGCGACGGCCTCCTCGGTCTGCGCGACGATGGCCAGTGCCGCGCCGTGCCGGGGCTCCTCGGGGTCGCCGAAGACCATCTCTCGCAGGTAGGTGCGTCCGTTGTCGATCTGGATGCGGTTGCACTCGACGATCGGCCGGACGATCGCCAGCACCGCGTCCAGCACGCCGGGGATGGCCTCGGCGTCCGCCCGGCCCTGCTCAAGTGCTTCGACGTACTTGGCGTTCTGGACAAGGAGGAGGAGTTCGCCCTTGGTCTTGGCATAAAGGAACAGGGTCCCGGTGCCGATGTCGGCCTTGTCGGCGATCTGCTGGGTCGTGACCTCATCGACGCCGTGTTCGGCGAACAGCTCACTGGCGGCAGCGACAATGCGGTCGAGTTTCTCCTGCTTGTTCCGCTCGCGCCGTCCGACCGACTGGGAGGCGACAGACATGGGTGGTGTCCTCGTGCGTTCTGTGTCGCCCGTCGCGGTTGCGGCGGGTCAGCTGCTGCCGATGACGGCCTTGCCGCGGATGCCGCCCTGGGACAGGGACTGCAGCGCCTGCGGGGTCTGGTCGAAGCCGACCACCTTTCCCACGACCGGGCGCACCGCGCCCTGGTCGATGAGAGTGGTGATCTGGCGGAGCTGGTCGCCGCTGGCGCGCATGAACAGGAACTCGTACGTCACGCCGAGCTTCTTGGCCTGCCTGCGGATCTTGCCGCTCAGGCCTGCGACCGCCAGGCGCATCAGCGGGTTCAGGCCGGCCTCGCGGGCGAACGCGGGGTCCGGGGGACCGGTGATCCCGATGGCTTTGCCGCCGGGCTTGAGCACCCGCAGGGACTTCTCGAGAGTCTTCCCACCGATGCTGTCCAGCACCAGGTCGTAGCCGGTCAGGAGCTGTTCGAAGTCCTGGGTGCGGTAGTCGATCACCGTGTCCGCGCCGAGCGCGCGCACGAAGTCCGCGTTGGAACCGCTGGCGGTCGTGGCGACGCTCGCACCGAGGTGCGCGGCGAGCTGGATCGCGATCGAACCGACCCCGCCGGCGCCGGCGTGGATGAGAACCTTCTGCCCGGGCCGCACCTTCCCGCGCTCCACCAGCGCCTGCCACGCCGTGAGCGCCGCCAGCGGCAGCGAGCCGGCCTCTTCCATGCTGATGGAAGCGGGCTTGAGCGCCAGGTCGCCCTCCGCTACGGCGATGCGCTCGGCGAAGGTGCCGATGCGGTCCTGGTGGGGCCGGGCGTAGACCTCGTCTCCGGGCTTGAAGCCGCGAACTGCCGTCCCGACGCTGATGACGGTGCCCGCGACGTCGTTGCCCAGGATCAGCGGGAGCTTGTAGGGCAGGATCTGCTTGAACTCACCGGCGCGGATCTTCTCATCCAGCGGGTTCAGTCCGGCGGCCTCCACCCGGACGAGCACGTCGTGCTCCCCCACGGTGGGTTCGGGGACGTCCGCCTCCTGCAGCGGCTCCTTGTACTTGGTGACGACGAACGCTCGCATGGGGCGCCACTCCTTGTCTTCATCCTATTTATCCAGGCGTGAGGCCAGATCAGCCAATTCGGCGTGACATGGGGCCTCGCCTCACTCACTCAACCCGAGTGCACTCAATTATGAGTCTGCTCAGGATTATTGTCAACCGAGGGCGTCCTGGGCCCGCAACGCGCCTTCCCCGGTGCCACATACCGGCCGCGTGCACCCGCCGGCAGCAGCGGGCCCCGGCCACCACCGAAGACACCCCTCCGGCGCGAGCCGCAGCCCTGCCTCCGCCCCCGTGCGAGCCGCCGCCCCGGCCGTCACCGAAGCACCCCCGCGAGCCGCAGCCCCGCCCCCTCCGAAGCCCCGAGCCGCAGTTCCGTCCTGTCCGGCCGTGCCCACAGGTCCGCCCCGTCCCGTTCGGCCGCGCCCGGAGCCCCGGGACCGGTCGGTCCCGGGGCTCCAGTCCCGCTCCACCTGCCCGCAGCCGACCCGGCCGGGGCGGCCGGCGTCAGGCGACGCTCAGGACGATCTTCCCGGTGGTGCGGCCCTGCTCGCCGATCTCGTGCGCCTTCGCGGCCTCGGCCAGCGGGACGACGGTCTCGACCACGGGCGTGAGCGCGCCCCGCTCGGCCAGTGCGGCGATCTCGCGCAGACCCAGGTGGTCGGGCTCGACCAGCATCCACACCGCCCGCACGTGGCCGGGGACGTCGGCGGGGACGTCGTCGGGGCCGGGCAGGGTGATCAGCCGGCCGCCCGGGCGCAGCACCGTCAGGGACCGCTCGGCGTTCTGGCCGCCGAGCCCGTCCAGCACCACGTCCACGTCCCCGACGGCGTCCTCGAAGCGGACCGTGCGGTAGTCGATCACCTCGTCCGCGCCCAGCTGCCGCAGCAGGTCGTGCTTGCCGGCGCTGGCCGTGCCGATGACGTACGCGCCGCGGGCCTTGGCGATCTGCACGGCCAGGTGGCCGACCCCGCCGGCCGCCGCGTGCACCAGCACCCGCTCACCGGCGCGCACCCCGGCGGTGTCCACCAGGGCCTGCCAGGCGGTCAGCGCGGCCAGCGGCAGCGCCGCCGCCTGCACGTGGGTGAGGTTCGCCGGCTTGGGCGCGAGGTGGCGGGCCGGGGCGACGACGTACTCGGCGTAGGCGCCGGCCTGCCGCGGGAACAGCGGCATGCCGTACACCTCGTCCCCGGGGCGGAACATCCCCACGCCCGGTCCGACGGCCTCCACGGTGCCGGAGACGTCCCAGCCGACCGCCGGGACCTCGCCCCACTCGATCAGGGCCCCGCTGGCCCGGGTCTTGAAGTCCACCGGGTTCACACCGGCCGCGTGGACCCGCACCAGGACCTCGTTCAGTCCCGGCTCGGGCCGGGCGACCTCACGCTCCACGAGCACCTCCGGTCCGCCCCACTGCTCCACGACCACCGCACGCATGCTGTCCGCCTCACTCTTTTCCGTCTTGATCGGATACCGGCCGCCCGGGCCCTTCCCGGCGCGACGCAGTCCACGATCCGGCACCCGCCCCCACCATGGTGTTGGCCGTCTGGCCACTATGTGACAGGATCTGGCCATGAGTGAGATGCAGTGGCCGTGCACCGACCCCCGCCCCGACCCGAGCGCCGACGCGGCCGGGCGGCACCGCATCGCCGTCCTCGCCCTGCCCGGCGTCCCGCCCTTCGAACTCGGCATCCCCTCCCGCGTCTTCGGCAGCGTCCTGGACGCCGGCTCACGCCCGCTGTACGAGGTCACCGTCTGCACCGCCGACGGCGCCCCGGTCCTCAGCGACGCCGGGTTCACCGTGCAGCCCGCGGCCGGTCCCGAGGCCCTGGCCGCCGCGGACACCGTGATCGTCCCGCCCACGCACGCCATGCCCGAGCTGGGCCGCGGCGGCCCGCTGCCGCCCGAGGTCACCGCGGCCATCGCCGGCATCCGGCCCGGCACCCGCCTGGTGTCCATCTGCACCGGCTCCTACGTCCTGGCCGCCGCGGGCCTCCTCGACGGCCGGCCCGCCACCACCCACTGGCACCTCGCCCCCGAGTTCCGCCGCGCCTACCCCCGCGTCAAGGTCGACGAGGAGGTCCTCTTCGTCGACGACGGCGACGTCCTGACCTCCGCGGGCGTCGCCGCCGGCGTCGACCTGTGCCTGCACATGATCCGCCGCGACCACGGCGCCGCCGCCGCCAACCGCGCCGCCCGCATGTGCGTCGTCCCGCCCTGGCGGGACGGCGGCCAGGCCCAGTACATCGACCGCCCGGTGCCCGAACCCACCGTCGCCACCACCACCGCCACCCGCGCCTGGGCCCTGGAACACCTCGGCGAACCCCTCTCCCTGAACCGCCTGGCCGAACACGCCCGGATGAGCCTGCGCTCCTTCACCCGCCGCTTCCGCGACGAGGTCGGCATGACCCCCGTGCAGTGGCTCACCGCGCAACGCCTGGAACTGGCCAAGCAGTTGCTGGAGACCACCGACCTGTCCATCGACCTGGTCGCCCACCGCTGTGGCTTCGGCTCCGCCAACTCCCTGCGCGCCCACATGCGCACCGCCTTCGGTGTCTCACCCGCCTCCTACCGCCGCACCTTCCATACCGACGACCTGGTGGAAGCGGGCGTCTGAGGACACATCAGCGCCGCACATACCCGCTCCGCGGGCCGGCCGGGATCCGCCTGATCATCCGCTGCCGGTGCCCCCTCCAGCGGAGGCCAGCAGCATCATCGCCCGCCGGTAGCGCACCGAACTCGTGCTGCCCCGGCGCACGATCTGCTGCGGCTTCTGCCCCTCGTGGTCGGTCAGTCTGCGTACACGGACGGGCTCGGCCACCGCGCCTCCAGCGGTCGGATCGGATGTCACCGCACATGCAACCGCCACGACCGCCGACCCGGCGAACCTATGCGGTCACAGCACTAGGTGGCCCATGGACGAACGCGAGACCCGACGCAACGGCTATCCGCTGACGATTCCCGATGCGCTGCTCCTGAGCGAGGCAATGCAGCGCGCCTGCGCCGTCCGGGACTTTCAGGAGATCTTCCGTCTCGTCAACCGGCGCACCGGTTCGAGCCACGCGGACATCGCAGCCGCTATCGGCAAGATGACGAGCGCCCGCGTCAGTGACGTGATCCGAGGCGTGAGGCGAATCCGAGGGGAGGCGGTCATCGAACGTATCGCCGATGGTTTCGGCATCCCTGGCGCAATGCTCGATCTTCCGAGCCGACCGCGGGAGGGTTCTCTGGAAACAATTGACAGAACCAGCAAGATCCGTAATAGCGTCGGGACCATGGGCGAGCCCGAAGATAAAGCACGGAATCAGTATGTGCGGGAAAATCCCGGAAGTCTTGACTAACCATACGACTACGTACACTGTTTGCCGGGATCTATGGGCGGCCCAGGCCGAAGCCTCAACTTTGATGGGCCAATTGGTGTGGGATGCCTCCGGAAGGACCGACCATGCCACTGCCCGTATCTACTTCTCCCAAGCCATTGAAGCAGCACGCCAGTTACGCGATCCGGTCGCCGAGGGGCTAGCCTTACTGCGCACCTCTTTCGTTGCTCTCTACGGGGAGAAGAACCCTCGCGACGGCCTGGAGCTGGCACAGCAAACCGCTGCCACAACAAGAGGTGCCAGCCATGTACTTAGCGGCCTGGCCGTATTGCATGCAGCTGAAGCCCATGCCATGCTGCAACAACGGCGAGATTGCGAAAAAGCGTTAACCAAGGCTGAGTAACATTTTGGCCAAGTAGTCGATGGTGACGCCGCTGCGCCACTGTTTTCCTCCAGCCAATTTGGTCGATTGGCTGGCTCATGCTTCCCGTTCCTCAATGATGCCACCCGCGCCCAATCGGTTCTGGAGGAGACCGCTAAGATTTTGCGCGATGGCTCGAAAGCTCACGCCATCACACTGGGGAATCTGGCGCTCGCTTACATTCATCAGCACAAGATCGATGAAGCCATCGGTGCACTCTATTCGGCAATTGACATTGTGGAGTGTCACCGGGGCGGCGGCGGGCTCAACCTCGTGTTTCAGGCAGGTCGTGAACTAAAACCGTGGCGGGACGTCCCAGCGGTACATGACCTCCATGATCGGCTTATGAGCCTCATCGCAGCCGCATAAAGCAAAAGAGGTAACGGTGAACAGCGCACGAATCCGAGAGGCTAAACAAGCCGTCCGTGAACATGTATGGGCACTGCTGGAACGTGAGGATGCGGCGCCCGAGGGCGTGGCAGGCCATATCCCAGACTTCATGGGCGCAGACGCTGCCGCCCAACGTCTCGCTGAACATCCCGTCTGGCAGGTCGCGCACGTCATTAAGGCTGTGCCGGATTTGGCCCAGTTGCCCGTACGTGCCCGGGCCCTCCAAGACGGCAAGCAGCTTTACATGGCCTCCCCAAAACTCGCCAGCGAAAAGCCGTTCTACCTGCTGGCACCCGAAAAACTCACAGTACCGCCGCACGAGGCCGCCGCACACCGCACTGCAGCAAAAGTTGCACAGCCCGTAGATTTGGATGAGATGCCGCCAGTCGACTTGATTGTATGCGGGAGCGTGGCCGTTAACCTCGAGGGTGTGCGACTTGGCAAGGGCGCTGGCTACTCCGATATCGAAGTAGCCCTGCTTCAAGAATCCGGTCTCATAGGCCCGGACACGATCATTGCGACTACCGTCCACCCCCTTCAAGTATTGGACGAGATACTGCCAGAAGCCGACCACGACTTTCACGTAGACCTCATTATCACCTCAGATGAAACCATTGAATGCCCGCCGCGTCCCCGTCAGCACAGCATCATATGGAAACATCTCACTCCGAACGCCGTCGCGGCGATTCCGGCGCTTGCGACGCGCAAGCGGACCAGCGGGCAGTGATGATTCCCCGCCTTATGGCCATCTAGCACCAACGCCAGTAACTTACGCGTGCGACGCCTGGGTTTGCGGTGAGTTTGGGACACGGACACGCCGTGGCGTCGGCGTGTCTGTGTCCCAAACTCACCGCAAAGTCACTGGCATTGCATCTGGCCGCCCTCTTAACGCCCGTCCGCCTCCGCAGGCAGGGCGAAACCAGAACCCTCGTCAGGCAGCATGACCAGGCGTACGGCCATGCGGCGAGAGCCGGGGGCCGGTCGCCCGACCCCAAGGACTATGTGCACCGCGCGGGCCGCACCGCCCGGGCCGGTGAGTCCGGCAGCGTCGTCACGTTGGTGCTGGCGGGCCAGCGCCGCGAGATGAGCCGACTGATGGCAGAGGCCGGCATCGAGCCCACCATCACCAAGGTACGCTCAGGCGAGGCGGAGCTGAGCCGGATCACCGGGGCCAAGGCCCCCTCCGGCACCCCGCTCGACGGCAGGCCCGCCGCGCCCCGGCCCAAGAACACCAACGCTCCCTTCCGCGGCCTGGGCACCAGCAAGGACACCTCCCGCGGCGCCGGCGGCAACTCCCGAAAAGCTGGCGAGGCCCGCAAGCTCGCCGAAGCCCGCAAGGCGGCCCTGGTGCGTCGCGGCGGCTGAGAGCCGCTGCCCTTGTGGTGTGCCCGGCATGACAAGCTGTGCTTCCCACTGCCCGACCCCAGGAGGTCGCCATGACCGCAGAGTCTGCACCCAAAGAAGGTTCGGAGCCGGCCGACCCCGAGACGTCCGCTCTGGTGCCCGACAGCGACGGCCACTACGACCTGAAGCGCAAGTTCCGGGAGGCCCTGGCGCGCAAGCGCGGTATGCAGGCGGACGCCGCTGACCTCGCTGCGAACGTCGAGGCGTCGAAGGTCCGTAGGGCGAACGGCCCGGCTGCGAGCCAGCGGTCGTTCCGGCGCAAGAGCGGCGGCTGAGTCAATGAGCTCTTTCAGCATTGCCGCTCCAGAGTGAGCACGGCCGCGGAGATTGACGACATTCGATTCGGACTGCACCGGGACCTGCGGAAGATCCGCCACGACTTCAGCCGCGCGACGCCGCGCTCGACCGGTGCCCGTGCTGTGGACAGCGCTCGGTTGACGGTTTGCTGGGTCGGGGTGAGGTCACGGCCCGGCGGGCGTCTGAGGGGTGTCGTCACCCACGGGCCGGCTCCCATGTAGGCGCGGTCGGCGGGAAGGGAACGCCCTGGCGTTCACAGATCCGGATGATCCGGTGGGCGCGGGCCGCAGTGAGATCGTGCGCGCGGCCGGGCATCGTCGGCGAGATCCACAGCAGCCGCCCGACCGGGTCGGTCACCATCTGCACGTTTACTCCGTGTCGGCGGTGCTTGTGGGAGAAGTCGGCCCGGCCGTCGCCGACCCGGTCGCACTCCGCCAGGGTGCCGTCGAGCAAGACGTAGTCCGGGTCCGCCTCGCGCAGGGCACGCAGCAGGCCAGGAGAGCGGTCGGCAAGCAGGTCGACGACGGCTGTCGTGTAGGCGTGGGCGGTGCCGACGGAGATGCCGAACCCGGCCGCGATCTGGGCGAGGGTGTCGCGCCGGCGCAGGTACACCAGGCCGACCAGGGCACGAACCAACGCGGCTCCTGTGCCTGTGGGTTGAGACTTCGAACACCTCCCCCAACGGCACGGGAGCCTCGTGCGTTGCGGGCACCGATCCCGTCCCCCGATCAGTGGCCACGCTGAAAGAGCTCACTGTGTGAACATTCCTGCTTCAGACTCTCCGTGCTCGAACGCGATGCGGCAGCGTTCAACCTGATCGGCCACCCACGGCCCAGGCATCGTCGGGCAAGGCGTAGTGGAACCGGATCGCGTAGTAACGGCCCTCGTGAATACGCAGCTCTGGCATGCCCACAAACTGTCACAGCTCGCGAGCTGGAGGCACATGGATTCCTGACCATGCCGTCCGTCAACCGAACCGGAGGTACATGGCGCAGCCGGCGGTTACTGGACGGCCTTTCGAGCATGAAGGGTGACCAGCCCAGATCGGGCACCCCCTTAACGCCCGTCCGCCTCCGCAGGCAGGGCGAAACCAGAACCCTCATCAGGCAGCATGACCATGCGTACGGCCATGCGGCGAGAGTCGGGGGGCCGGTTGCCTGGCTCCGTCACGTACTTGTGCAGCAAGGTCTGGTACTCCTCAGCGAACGCCCCTATCTGTTCCTTTGTCATCCACAGGCCGGAGCGGTAGATCTGATTCCACCCTGCCGAAGCGTCATAGCCGACGTAGGCCTTGACGACCAGGTTCAGGTCCTGCGTCATCTTGAGCGCGCCGATCTTCAGCGCGGCCTCGCGCTCGTCGGCTGTCATCGCCAGCCCCGGGGGCGTGAAGATGTCCGTCATGAGTGATTTCCACCAGCGTTCCCGACCTTGGGACCGCTCCTCGATCTCGGCGATCAGCTTGAGATCGGCGAGCTTACGCAGGTGGTAACTGGTCGTGCCGGTGCTCTCACCAAGCGCCTTGGCGACGCTGGTGGAGTTCGCTTCACCGTGCTCGCCGAGGTAGCTCAGGATGTCGCGGCGCACCGGGTTGGACAGCGCCTTGGAGAAGGCCTTGAGGTCCGGGCCGGTAAGAACTCGTGTCTCGGGACGCTCAGCCATGCCGCCACCCTACTGCAGAGAGTCTCTGCAGTGATTGCAGACAATTTTTGCAGAGAGTCTCTGCAGAAGGTACGGTGGAAGGCATGACGACCCACGGATGGGCCGAACGCTCGGGGGCGAGATGCGGAAAAGAATGATCAAGAGTGTTCTCGCGACCGCAGACATACCGCAGGTGGCGACTACCGCTTGGACGTCCATCGGGTCGGAGGGGGCCACCCATGCCTGACTCGCTGAATGCCCGGATGCGCGACGACATCGACGACCAGGTCGCCGAAGCATTCGACGCGTATCTGGCGGACCGCCTGGCCGAGCCGGGTCCCCTCCGTACCGCACTGGCCACCAGGCGCAGTGCGGGGGTGGTGCTGGGCACGATCAGTCTGGGCGCCCTCGCCACAGCATTGGCGCCGACCAGCACCACGGTCGTCTGCTGGGTTTGGGGTGCGATCGCCTTCGTCGACGTGGCTTGGCTACTGACTGCTCGCCGCCATTGACGTGCTTCCCACAAGATCGGCTTCGCGTTCCTCCCGGCTTCTTCGTAGCAGACGGCGACGCCCGGGCAACTACTGATCGTTTCAGAATGAAGCGCTTGGCCAGACGGTTGTGCGCTGCGAAGATGCGATCTCGACCGGGCAGTGGAGGACGGGGGCACCTGATGACGCAGTGGCGGCTCTTGCGGCTCGCATAGGCTGGCCGTCTCATCCGACGCACCGCGACCAGGATCAGCCCATGCGCAGCAGCACCAGGATCCGCCTGATCGAGCCCACCGACGCCGCTCCGATCGCCGCGCATCGGGTGCGGGACTTCGAGGCTTTCCGGCCGTGGGAACCGGCCCAGCCGGCCGACTTCTTCACCCCGGAGGGCCAGGCGGAGCGGATCGACAGCCTGCTGGCCGGATACCGGGCCGGCTCGGTCTGGCCGGGCGTGGTGCTCGCCGACGACCAGGTGATCGGGCAGGTCACCGTCGGAGGCATCCTGCCGCAGCCGCACCTGCGCCGCGGCTCCGTCGGATACTGGATCGCCAGCGTCGCCCAGAATCAAGGGCACGCCGGGCACGCCGTCGGGCTTGCACTCCGGGTGATGACGGACGAACTCGGGTTGCACCGCGCCGAGGCGTCCACCAATCTGGAGAATCTACCGTCGCAGCGGGTGCTGCGACGCAACGGGTTCAGCCCGTACGGAGTCGCGCACTCCTCGATCTTTCTCGACGGGAGCTGGCGGGACGGGCTGCTGTGGGAGCGGGTCCTCGGCGACTAAAGACGCCCCGGCTACGGCGTGAGCGTCACCTTCGTGACTGCCGCACGGTGCGGAAGGCATCAGCCCTGATATCTACGTACACCTCACACCGCAGCACGACGAACACCCCGGTCACGCGGAACACCCCACACCGCGCCCGGAGCAACAGCGGGAGACACGTACAGCGGAACGCCGGCAATCACGCGACGCGGCGAGCACTGAGTGCTCGCCGATGCCGGGCACGGCTGGCTCCACGAGAAACCCCCGGAGGCCGGCCTTCAGGCGATCGCCGACCTGCCGCGCGCGGCGGACGGCTGATGCCAGGGAAGCCCTGATGCCAGGGCCTAGCCGGCCGCGCCCACCATGCGCAGGGCCAGCCCGGCGTAGAGTTCGCCGACCTCGTCGGGGGTGCTGCGGCCGCGGGGGTTGAACCAGCGTGCGACGTCGATGCACAGCGACAGGACGGCGACGGCGGTGCCGCGGGCGTCGGCGACGTCGAAGTCGCCCGCCTTCACCCCGTCCTCGACGATCGCGCGCACCGCGCCGTCCGAGGCCTTCCGCATCGCGGTGATCTCGGCGTAGTGGTCCTCGGCGAGCGCGCCGATCTCGTACTGGACCACACGGGCGGTGGTGTGGTGCTCGGCGTGCCAGCGGACGAAGGAGCGCACGGCGTCGGCGAGCCGCTCGGCGGGGGTGCCGCCGGCGTCCCTGGCCTCCTCGAGGATCTCGAGCGCGAACCGGTGGCCGACCTTGCTGATCTGGTAGAGCAGCTCTTCCTTGGTCTTGTAGTGGATGTAGAGCGCGGCGGGGCTCATGCCGGCGCGGCCCGCGATGTCGCGGGTGGTGGTGGCGTGGTAGCCGCGCTCGGCGAAGGCGTGCACCGCGGCGGTCATCAGCCGCCGGGCCGCGTCCGGGGTGATGTCGCGCCACGCCTCGGGGGTGCCCTCGGTGTTCTTCGCCTCCGCGTCCATGGCGGACACCCTACATGGCGGTGAGCAAGCGCTTAGCTTCACTCGGGCGGCCCGGACAGCTCAGGCGGCTCAGGCGGGCGGGCTCGCGCCGCGCGGCTCGGCCGAGGGCTCCGTACGGGACGCGGAGACCTCGGCCGGCGTGGGCGGGGCGGGTGGGGCGGCGCGCTTGGCGGGGCGTATCGCTACGCCCGCGGAGGCGAGCAGCAGCACGCCGAGCATCACGAAGGGGGCGGCGGTCCCCGCGATCCCCGCGAGCAGGCCCGCGGAGGCGGGGGCGGCGACCTGGCCGAGGCGGTTGCCCGTCAGCCGCAGCGCCAGCGCGGTGGAGCGGGCCCCGTCCGGGGCGGCCTGGACGACGGTGGTCATGGACAGCGGCTGGCCGACGCCGAGGCAGAAGCCGAGCGCGGCCAGCAGGATCCCGAGCGCCCAGGCGGGCACCGGCAGGGCGAGCGCCGCGCACAGCAGCCCGGCCCCCAGGCAGCTGACGGCCATCAGGACCGTGCGGCCCATCAGCCGGATCATCGGGGTCATGACGAGCCGGCAGGCGACGGTGGCGGCGGCGCGCACGCTCAGCAGCAGGCCGACGACCGCGGGTGCGATGGACCGCTGTTCGCCGACGACGGGCAGGTAGGCGGTGAGGATGTCGGTGGCGGAGAGCACGGCGAGGCTGATGAAGATGCCGGAGGCCACGCCCCGGGTGCGCAGGATGCCGCCGACGGGGACCCGGCCGGGGCGTGCCCCGTCGGCAGGGGACTGGCGCGGCCCCACAGCCGGGGTGCGGTGCTCGATGCGCCACAGGGACGTGACCGCGAAGGCCGCGACGACAGCGGACACGAAGAGCGCGGCCGCGCTGGTCCCGGCCAGGGCGTCGGCGCGCTCGGAGACCACCTGACCCGCGGCGATGGGGCCGATCAGCTGGCCGAGGGAGGCGCCGATGGTGAAGTGGCCGAAGTTGCGGTCCTGGTCCTCGGGGGCGCTCTGGCGGGCCACCAGGGACTGGGCGCCGATCACGAAGGACAGATGGCCCAGGCCCATCACCCCGCTCCAGGCGGCCATCTCCAGCAGCGACCCGGCCCGGCCGCTGAGCGCGCAGCCGGTCGCGATCAGCGCGACGCCGATGGGCAGCAGCGGGGCGCAGCGCCCGTGGTCGGTGCGCCGCCCCAGCGGTACGGCGGCGAACAGCGGCAGCAGGGCGTAGACGCCCGCGATCACGCCGACCGCCCGGGCGTCGGCGCCCAGCGCGAGAGCCCGGTAGGAGACGGCAGGCCGCGCCATGCTCACCGCCCCCTGCGCGAAGGCGAAGGCGATGACCAGGCGCAGCAGCCAGCCCCTACCGGGCTCCCGTATTCCCACAGGTCAGATGATGCCGAAGAGCAGACCCGCGCCGAGCACCACCAGCGACGTGAGTGCCGCCCACTTCACCACGAAGCGGGTGTGATCGCCGAATTCGACCTTCGCCATGCCGACCAGGACGTAGACGGCCGGGACCAGTGGGCTGGACATGTGCAGGGCCTGTCCGACCAGGGAGGCGCGGGCGATCTCGACCGGGGCGACCCCGTGCGCGGCGCCGGCCTCGGCGAGGATCGGCACGATGCCGAAGTAGAAGCCGTCGTTGGACATGAAGTAGGTGAGCGGGATGGACAGGATGCCGGTGACCAGGCCCATGTGCGGGCCCATCCCGTTCGGGATCCCGTCGACCAGCCAGCGGGCCATGTGCTCGACCATGCCGGTGCCGGTGAGCACGCCGGTGAAGACGGCGGCGGCGAAGACCATGCCGGAGACGTTGACGACGTTCTCGGAGTGGGCGGCGATGCGGGCCTTCTGGTCGGCGACGCGCGGGAAGTTGACGGTGAGCGCGATGGCGGCGCCGAGCAGGAACAGGACCGGGATGGGCAGGTCCTCGCGGATCATCATGGTCAGCAGGGCGATGGTGAGGGCCGCGTTGAACCAGTACAGCTTGGGGCGCAGGGTGGCCCGGTTGGGGTCGAGCCCCTGGTGCTCCTCGGAGCCGTCATCGCTCACCTGGCTCACCTCGGGCGCCTCGGCGTCGGTGCCGCCGCCCGCGCCGCCGATGGCCTTCTTGCCCTTCCCGCCCTTCGCGCCACGGCCGGAACCGGCGCCGACCAGCACCGTCTCGGGGTCGGCGGTGACCTCCTCGAGCGTCAGCGTCCCCAGGCGCTTGCGCTCGCGCAGGCCGAGGCCGTAGGCCAGGGCGAAGACGAAGACCAGGCCGGCCGCGAGGGCCGGGATCATCGGAACGAAGATGTCGCTGGCGTCGAGCTTGAGCGCGGCGGCGGCGCGGGCGGTGGGGCCGCCCCAGGGGAGCGTGTTCATCACGCCGTTGGCCATGGCGGCGACACCGGTCATGACCACCAGGCTCATCTTCAGCCGCCGGTACAGCGGCACCATGGCCGACACGGTGATCATGAAGGTGGTGGAGCCGTCGCCGTCGAGCGAGACGATCGCGGCGAGCAGCGCGGTGCCGACGACCACCCGCATCGGGTCGGCCTTGCAGAACCGCAGGATGACCCGGACGATCGGGTCGAAGAGGCCGACGTCGATCATCACCCCGAAGTAGATGATGGCGAACATCAGCATGGCCGCGGTGGGCGCGAGGTCACCGACACCCTTGAGGACGTAGTCCCCCAGATGCGCCCCCTTCCCGACGATGACGCAGAAAAGCGCCGGGATGAGCACCAGCGCGCCCATCGGGGTCATCTTCTTCATCATGATCAACACCAAGAAGGTGGCAATCATGACGAATCCGAGGATTGTCAGCATATTTGGCTACCTCACGTTCGCCCTTGAACTCCCCCAGAAACTGGCGGTCGAGGTGACGTTAGGTGGCGCAACTTTCCGTTAACAAGGTCTTGACGCGTGAGCAATAAGCGCAAAACCCCAGGTCAGCCCGGGGTGACCGGATTGGCCACCGTGAGCTGCACCGGGCAGCCGTTGAGCACCGCGGTGCCGGACAGCGGATCGAGGCGGGATCCGTCGATGAGCTGGTTGACGTTCACCCCGGCGTGCGCCGCCGCGACCGACATCCGGGTGCCGGGCCGGTCGTGCCCCCAGCCGTGCGGAAGGCTGACCACTCCGGTCCGTACCGCGTCCGTCACCTCCACCGGCACCTCCAGCTCCCCGCCGTCCCCCTTGACCCGCACCAGGCCGCCGTCGGCCACGCCCAGCCGGGCCGCGTCCTCGGGATGCACCTGCAGTGTGCAGCGATTGCTGCCGCCGACCAGCGCGGGGACGTTGTGCATCCAGCTGTTGTTGGAGCGCAGATGGCGCCGGCCGACCAGCAGCAGCCCGTCGGCGCGGCCGCCCAGCGACCGGCGCAGCCGCTCCACCTCGGCGGCCATCGGCTCCGGGCACAGCTCGACGGTGCCGCTGCGGGTCCTGAGCAGGCCGGGCAGGCCGGGCCGCAGCGGCCCCAGGTCGATGCCGTGGGGGTGGGCCAGCACCTTGGCCAGGGTCAGCCCGTCGGGGTCGGCGCCGAAGCCGTCGCCGTACGGGCCGAGCCGCAGCATCATGTCCAGCCGCCGCTCGGCGCCACCGACCCCGGTGAGATGGGCGGCCAGTTCTCCCCGGTCGCGTCCGTGCACCGGCGACTCGGGGTCGGCCACGGCCTTGCCGAGGGCCGCGTCGATCGCCATGGCGTCCACGGCCGCCGGGTCGGCGCCGGCGTGCCCGCCCGCGCACAGCACCAGCCGCGCCAGGATCTCGGCCTCGCTCAGCCGGTCCGCGTCCAGCGGGATCGCGGGGCGGGTGTAGCGGACCTGGTTGCGGACGGCGAGGGTGTTGAAGGCGAAGTCGAAGTGGGGGCTCTGGCTGGGCGGGGGCGGCGGCAGGACGACCTGCGCGTGGCGCGAGGTCTCGTTCAGATACGGGTCCACGCTCACCATGAAGTCGAGCCCGGCCAGCGCCCGGTCCAGCCGGTCGCCGTCCGGCGCGGACAGCACGGGGTTGCCCGCTATCACGATCAGCGCCCTGACCTGCCCCTCCCCCGGGGTCTCGAGCTCCTCGGCCAGCGCGGCCGCGGGCAGCTCGCCCCTCGCCTCGGGGTGCCCGCTCACCCTGCTGCGCCAGCGGCCGAGCGCGAACCCCTTTCCGGGGCGCGGCGGGCGCGGCGCCCTGGCGGTGGCGGAGAGCGGGAACATGGCCCCGCCGGGCCGGTCGAGGTTGCCGGTGAGGGCGTTCACCACATCGACCAGCCAGCTGGTGAGCGTGCCGAACTCGACGGTGGTGGAGCCGATCCGCCCGTAGACGACGGCGCGCGGCGCGGCGGCGAGCTCGCGGGCGAGCGTCCGGATCTCCTCGGCGGGCACCTCGCAGGCCGCGGCCACCGCCTCGGGCGGGAAGTCCGCCGCCAGCCGCCGCACCTCCGCCACGCCCGTCACCAGCTCGCCGACCCGTCCTGGGCCGTGCCCGCGAAGTCCCGCCGGGCCCGCGACGCCTGGCACCGCACCTCGCTGCGTTGTCGGGCTCGTCCGAGTAGGCCCACTACGAGGACGACCCTCCGCCTTGCGATGCACGGCACCAGACGCCGCGGGCTGATCCGACGGGACTTCACGGGCACGGCCCAGCTCCACCAGGTCCTCGGCGAACAGCACCTGCACCACCGCGAACAGCAGCAGCGCGTCCGTGCCGGGCCGGATGGCCAGATGCCGGTCGGCGGCCTCGGCCGTACGGGTGCGGCGCGGGTCGACCACGGTGAGCCGCCCGCCGCGCCGCCGCAGGGCCTTGAGCCGCCCGGGGAAGTCGGGGGCGGTGCACAGGCTGCCGTTCGAGTCCAGCGGGTTGGCGCCGATGATCAGCAGGTGGTCGGTGTGGTCCAGGTCCGGCACCGGGATGGCGTTGGCGTCGCCGAAGAGCAGACCGCTGGAGACGTGCTTGGGCATCTGGTCGAGGGTGCTGGCGGTGAAGATGTTCCGGGTGCCGAGCGCGCCGAGCAGCAGCGGCGGATACAGCCCGCCGGCCATGGTGTGGACGTTCGGGTTGCCGAGGAACACGGCCGCCGCCTGCGGCCCGTACCGCTCCAGCAGCGGCCGCAGCCCGGCCTCCACCGCGGCGAACGCCTCGTCCCAGCCGGTCGGCTCCAGCCGGGCCCCCCGCCGCACCAAAGGCTCCCGCAGCCGGTCGGGGTCCGCGTCGAGCTGGCCGAACGACGCGCCCTTGGGGCAGATGAAGCCCTGGCTGAAGACGTCGTCGCCGTCCCCTCGCGCTCTGGTGACCCGCCCCTCCTCGATGGTCAGGGTCAGCCCGCAGGTGGCCTCGCACAGCGGGCAGATGCGCAGAGCGGTACGGCTCATCGGTCCCTCCTGGGGACGGTGGCGGCAACGGTGACGCGACGGAGCCTCACCCTACCGACTGGTACGCATGTGGGGGAGGGTCGGGCCACGCGGCGAAGCCGCATATCGGACGCTGCCCCTCACGGCCTCGCGTACGTTCAGCGGCCCTCGCGAGCGTTCGGCGGCCTCGCGCGCGTTCAGTCGAGCACGCCCGCCAGATACGAGCGCAGCAGTTCCTTGGTCTCGGCCACGATCACCGGGTCGCCATCCGGGTCGACTCGGAAGGCCAGCCGCAGCAGCGCGTCCGCCGTCTCGACGGCGAGCAGGAACGCCACCCGCACCCGCTCCCCCGCCTCGCCGGACTCCTCCAGCCCCAGCCGCTCGCCGAGGAGCTCGCGCAGCCGGTCCGCGACCAGGTGGTTGGGCTGGTCGGGCGGGGCGGTCACGGGCACCGGCATGCCGAACTCGACCAGTGCGAAGCCCGGCGCCCCGCGCTTCATCGCCAGATACTCGTCGACCACCACATCCATGGCCTCCCGCCAGCCCCCGCCGCCCGTACCGTCCGTGGCGGCCGTGCCGGACTCCGCCAGGCGCTCGGTGACGCGCGCGGCGTACTCGTCGAGATTGCGGTGGGCCAGGGCCTCGGCCATCGCGCGCTTGTTGGAGAAGAAGCGGTAGACGGAGCCGATGGGCACGCCGGCGCGCTCGGCGACAGCGCGGGTACTCAGGTCCTCATAGCCGGTCTCGTCGAGGAGTTCGGCGCAGGCGTCGAGGATCCGGCCGAGGCGCTCGGCGCTGCGGCGCTGGACGGGGGCGCGGCGGAGGGGCGGTATGGGCACGCCACCATCCTGCCCGATCATTGACGCACCCCGCGTTCGATTCCTATGGTCGTACACAGGAATCGCAACGCCGAGTGACCAAGTGGCGGGAGCCGGACGATGAGCGGCGGTACGGACATCGAGCGGGCGCGCGAGACGGCCGCGGGGCTGGCCCATTCCCCCGGGTCCCGCGGGTTCGGCAATGAGCACAGCAGCGAGGCCATCGCCGGAGCGCTGCCCGTCGGCCGCAACTCCCCCCAGCGCGCCCCGCTCGGGCTGTACGCGGAGCAGCTCAGCGGCACCGCCTTCACCGAGCCGCGCGCCCACAACCGCCGCTCCTGGCTGTACCGCATCCGCCCGTCCGCCGCGCACCCGCCCTTCGTCCGGGTCGACAATGGCGCACTGCGCGGCGCGCCTTTCACCGAGTGCGCGCCGGATCCCAACCGGCTGCGCTGGGACCCACTGCCCGAGCCCGCCCCCGGCACCGACTTCCTGGCCGGCCTGTGGACGCTCGGCGGCAACGGCGACGCCGCCCGCCGCTGCGGCATGGCGATCCACCTCTACGCCGCGAACGCGCCCATGACCGACCGGGTGTTCAGCGACTCCGACGGCGAGCTGCTGATCGTGCCCGAGGCGGGCGGGCTGCTGCTGCACTCGGAGTTCGGGCGGCTGCGCGCCGAGCCGGGGCATGTGGCGCTGGTGCCGCGCGGTGTGCGCTTCCGGGTCGAGCCGCTCGACGCCGCCGTGCGCGGCTACGTCTGCGAGAACCACGGCCGCCCCTTCGACCTCCCCGAGCTCGGCCCGATCGGCGCGAACGGGCTCGCCAACGCGCGGGACTTCCTGGCCCCGGTCGCGGCGTACGAGGACGCCCCGGGCCCGGTGGAGGTGGTCAACAAGTTCTGCGGCAACCTCTGGTCCGCGACGTACGACCACTCCCCGCTTGACGTCGTCGCCTGGCACGGCAACCACGTCCCGTACGTGTACGACCTGCGCCGCTTCAATGTGCTCGGCACCATCAGCTACGACCACCCGGACCCGTCGATCTTCACGGTCCTCACCTCGCCCTCGGACACCCCCGGCGTGGCGAACGTCGACTTCGTCGTCTTCGCGCCGCGCTGGCTGGTCGGCGAGGACACCTTCCGGCCGCCGTACTTCCACCGCAATGTGATGAGCGAGTACATGGGCCTGATCGAGGGCGCGTACGACGCCAAGACCGCCGGCAAAGGGGGCTTCGTACCCGGGGGCGGCTCGCTGCACAACATGATGTCCGCGCACGGCCCCGACCGGGAGACCTTCGAGCGGGCGAGCACCGCGGAGCTGACGCCCCGCAAGGTCGACGACGGGCTGGCCTTCATGTTCGAGACCCGCTGGCCGGTGACGGCCACCCGGCAGGCGCGCGAGGCGGGCCACCTCCAGCAGGGGTACGACGACGTCTGGCAGGGCCTGGAGCGGCACTTCCGGTGACCACCTTCGCCCCCGACTCCCTCACCCTGAACCGCAAGCTGCCGCTGTGGTACCAGGTCTCGCAGTCGCTGCGGGCCTCCATACTCGGCCGCGGCCCGCATGAGCCGCTGCGCCTGCCCACCGAGGACCGCCTGGCCGCCCACTACGGCGTCAGCGTCCTGACGATGCGGCAGGCGCTCAAGGAGCTGGAGTCCGAAGGGCTCATCAGCCGCCACCGGCGGCGCGGCACCTTCATCGAGCCGAGCGCGCGGCGCGGCGCGCCGGTGCGGCTGCTGGGCTCGGTGGACGCGATCGTGGCGCAGCAGTCCGGCGAGCGGACGACCGTGCTCGGCCACGGGCCCGTCCCCGTCCCGGCGGAGCTGGCGGAGCACTTCCCGGGCCTGCGCGAGGCCACGGCCTACCGGCGGCTGCGGAGCGACGCGGCGGGCGGCGAGCCGACCAACTGGGCCGAGAACTTCGTGCGCCCCGAGGTCGCGTCGCGCATCGACGTGGCCGACCTCGCGCGCTGGCCGATGACAAAGGTGCTGCGGGACGCGGTGGGCGTCCGGATCAGCCGCATCACGGACACCGTCGAGGCCCGGCTCGCCGACCCGGAGACGGCCCGCCTGCTGCGGGTCCCCCTGCTCAGCCCGATCCTGCACTACACGGGGGTGACCTACGACGAGACGGGCCGGGCGGTCGACGTGGCCCGCATCCATTACCGGGGGGACCGCTTCTCGTTCACGGTCACGGTCGAGGCGGAGTGACCGCCGTCGGCTGAGCTGTCGGCCGCTGCTCGCCGCGCGGCGCACGCCGCGGGACGCGTGGATACGATGCGGGGTGGGAGTGGGGACACGTGCCGGGGGAAGGGCTGCGGCGTGACGGCGACACAGGCCACCGAGGCCGACCGGGCCGTATGGGCCGACGCACCGCTGCTGGCGGACCTCATGCCCTGGTCCGTGGGGCCGCTGCGGCTCGGCCGGGCGTGGGTGCTGGGCCCGGACCCGGCGGCGCTCAGGGCGCGCTGGGAGCGGCTGCTCGCCGCCGGTGACGAGGCGGCGCGGGCGGCGCTGTTCCGGCCGACCCGCTCCCGTACGCCGCACAGCGCCGTGCCCCAGCTGCCCGGGCAGCGGACCTCCACCGCCCCTCTGGCGGGCGAGAGCGGGCCCTGCCCCGAGCCGGTGCGGGTCGCCCACGGGCCGTACGACCAGCAGTGGCTGATCCCCGACCACCGGCTGATCGACGCGGCCCGGCCCGAGCTGTGGCGGGTGGCCGACGAGCGGCAGATCCACGCCGTCGAGGGGGCCGGTCCCGACCCGGGCCCGACGCTGACGTTCTCGGCGCTGCTGCCGGACGGCCACTCCCCCGCGGGCCGCCCCGGGCGGATCCGGCCCCTCTACCGCCGTCCCGGCGGCCGCGAGCCCAACCTGGCGCCGGGGCTGCTCGACCACCTCGCGGCCAGGCTGGCCCGGCCGGTGGCGGCCGAGGACTTCCTGGCCTGGGTCGCCGCGGTGGCCGGTCACCGCCCGGAGGGCTGCGCGGTGCCGCTGGCCGCCGACCCCGAGACCTGGGAGGCGGGGGTGGAACTGGGCCGCCGGGCGCTGTGGCTGCATACGCGCGGGGCGCACAGCAGCGAACGCCCGCGCCTGCCGGGCGGCCAGCGCCCCTACGTACGCACCGCGCTCCCCGCGCGCGGGCTGCCCGAAACCCTGGCGTACGACCCGGACGAGGCGGCCCTGCACCTCGGCGAGGGGCGGATCTCACCGGTGCCGCGCGGCGCGTGGGAGTTCCACGCGGGCGGGGCGCGGGTCCTCGAGACCTGGTTCGAGCGCCGTACGGCCCGCGGCGAGCCCGGCACGCTGGAGGCCGTCGTCCCGGCGGCCTGGCCGCGCGAGTGGACATCCGAGCTGCTGGAGCTGATCACCGTGCTGGCGCTGCTCGCCGAGCTGCGCCCGGCGCGGCGGGCGCTGGCCGAGCGGCTGGCCGCCGGGGAGCGCATGGGCCCGGTGGAGCTGGGTGAGGCGGGCGTGCTGCCGGTGCCCGACGCGGCCCGTCGGCCGGCGTCCGTGCTGGATCATCACGAGGAGGGCCCGGGCGGGCAGTTCGCGCTCGTCTGAAGCCGGACACGTACCGTACGGGCGAATGCTCAAGAGGGGCGGGCGCTCGAGTGGGGCGGGCGCTCACGGCCGAAGCACGCGCCTCCGGGGCGAGGACGGGTGCGTACGTGGCGTACCTCCGCGCGCGTCGCGGTCCGCGTCCCGGGGTGACGGCCATCCGTCTGCGGGCACGAGCTCACCGGCTGGAGCGGGGCCGGATCCTTCGTGCCCGCGATGCGGACGACGACACAGGTATCGCGGACGGCAGGCGACCACGGCGGGCCCTGGGGACGGGCCAACCGGGACAGCCGGGCTGACCGGAACGAGCCGGGCAGGCCGGGCGCGCCGAAAGGCTCAGCGGCGGCTGCCGAACAGCGAACGGCGCAGTCGGCGCAGCGGCGCGAACAGCGAGACCCTGGAGCCCCTGTTCCGCTCGGTGCGCGCGTGGTCCCGCGCGGTCAGCTCCTGCATCAGCACGGTCGCGCCCTCGGCCTCCCGCTGCGGCACGGCAGGGCCGCCCAGCACCGCGAGATGGCGGTCGAGGCGGGCGCTGGTAGACCCGCTCCCGCAGTTGATGGCAGGCACTCGCGGCCTGCTGCGTACTGTTATCTGCTCCATGTCACTCCCCACCCGTCGAGGGCACCCGCCCCGGGCAGAGTAACCCTACCTCGGCGAGCCGTCACCCACGCACCCCAGGTCGCTGATTCACCTCCGCGTCAAGGGCGTTGACGCGTCCATCGCGAATCATGGATCAACAAGGGCGAGTTGCACGACTGGATTCGTGGTGGGCCGGGCTGATCCGCCGTCCGGTTCCAAGGTCACCGCCAGGCGCTCGGTATGGGCGCCGAAGCCGCCCGTGACCAGCGACGTGCCTTGCCCGCTGCCCTTCAGGAGCCCGGCCGAGCGGGGCGTGCCGGACTCCCCCGGCGGGGAGTCGATCATCCAGAGCTGGTAGGCCCGCCCGTCGGGCGGCGCCGGCAGCCCGGAGACGGTGACCACGGCCGCGCCGAGCCGCCGCGAGGTGACGGCGTTGATGCCGCGGCCCTGCGCGTCGCGCCCGCTGACGCCCTGGGCGTCCGGCGCCGACAGCACCTGCTCGACGGCGCGCGTCGCGCCCCGCTCCCGGTCGAGCTGGTCGCGGGTGCGGACCAGTTCGACGCCGAGCAGGACCGCCGCGGTCAGGGACAGCGCGCCCGCGACCGCGGCGATCCGCAGCCCGAACGCGGGGCGCCGGAGGGCGGGGAACGGGCGGCCCCCGCCGCGCGCCCGCCGCCCACCGGGCCCTGAGCGGCCCGCGTGGGCGGCGCGCGCGGGTGGCACCGCGTATCCGCCGTCCGCCGCCGAGGACGCCTCCTGCGGGGTGGCGTGGGCGGCCGCCAGCACCCGCTGCCGCATCTGGGGCGGCGCCGGGGCCGCCACCGCGCGCGCCAGCCGCACCGCGCCCTGCGCCAGATCGCGCACTTCCTGGGCGCACCCCGGGCAGCGGGTCAGATGCCGCTCGTACCGTCTGCGCTCCTTCGGCTCCAGCGCGTCGAGGGCGTACGCTCCCGCCAGAGCGTGCGCCTTGCGCCCCCTACCGCCCCGGTACGCCGGGGGCCGGTCGGTTGGCCGGTTGGTGGTCATACCGCCGCTCCCAAGCACTCACGCAGCCGCGTCAGCCCGTCCCGCATCCGCGTCTTGACCGTCCCCAACGGTACGGCCAGCCGATGCGCCACCTCACGGTAGGAGTACCCCTCGTAGTACGCGAGGGTGACCGACTGCCGCTGCAACTCGGTGAGTCGGGCCAGACAGCCGCGTACCCACTCGCGCTCAAGACGCCCCTCGACCGCCTCCGCCACCTGGTCGAAGGCCGGGCCCTCCGCCTGCCCGCCGACCCGCGCCTCGCGGTCGGCCGCCGAGCGGGCCGACCGCACCCGGTCCACGGCGCGGCGGTGGGCGAGGGTCATGATCCAGGCGAGCGCGGAGCCGCGGCGCGGGTCGAAGCGCCCGGCGGTGCGCCAGACCTCCAACAGCGCCTCCTGCGCGACCTCCTCGGACTGCGCCGGGTCCCGCAGCACGCGCCGCACCAGCCCGTACACGGGCCCCGAGACCATGCCGTACAGCTCCTCGAACGCACGGTGGTCGCCGCCGGCGACCACCGGCAGCAGGTCGTCCGGGCCGCGGCGCTCACCCGCGCGCTCCTGCCCGCCCACCCACCCGCGTACCGGGCCCCGCTCTCCCGTCTGCTCCACACTCACGCGGCAAACCCCGCTTCCTGCCATCCGTCTCAGCTGCCCCGTCTTCGGTTGCTTCGCGACGCCCGCCAAAAAAAATCCACCGACCCACCAATCCGGTCGGCCGACCGCTCCGAATAGCCGGCATCAGCCTGTCCACCACACGTACGAAGGACCGACCCAGATGACCTCAATCACCAAGAGGAGTGTGGCCGCGCTCCTGGGCGGAGCGCTGGCCGCTGGAGGGCTCGCGGTGGCCGGTGTGGCCACGCTCGGGCCCGGGGAGGCGGAAGCCTCCAGCCACCGGGAGGCACCGCTGATCTCGGGCCAGCCGGAGTACGACACCACCGACGTCTACGCGTTCGTGAGCCCCGACAAGGCGGACACGACGACGCTGGTCGCCAACTTCCTGCCGTTCCAGGACCCGTCGGGCGGCCCGAACTTCTACAAGTTCGCCGAGGACGCCCAGTACGACCTGCGCATCGACAACGACGGCGACGCCCGGGAAGACCTGGTCTACCGCTGGACCTTCAAGGACCACGTCCGCAACGAGGACACGTTCCTCTACAACACCGGCCCGGTCACCTCGCTCGACGACCACGACCTGAACTTCTTCCAGACGTACGACATCGAGCTCATCAAGATGCGCCACGGAAAGGCCGGCGAGCGCACGAAGGTCGCCGACGATCTGGTCGTGGCCCCCTCGAACGTGGGCAAGGCGTCCATGCCGGACTACTCGGCCCTGCGCGACGAGGCGGTGCGCAAGGTGTACGGCGACGCCACGGCCTTCGCCGGCCAGGCCGACGACCCGTTCTTCGCCGATCTGCGGGTCTTCGACCTGCTCTACGGCGGTGACCTGTCCGAGGTCGGCAACGACACGCTCAAGGGCTACAACGTCCAGTCCCTGGCCCTCCAGGTGCCCACCGACCAAATACGCGAGTCCCACGAACAGCCAGTGATCGGCGTGTGGTCCACCACCCAGCGCGCGGACGCCTACGGTGACTACACCCAGGTCTCGCGGCTCGGCATGCCGCTGGTCAACGAGGTTGTCAATCCCCGTAAGGACAAGGACAAGTTCAACGCCTCGGAGCCCAAGGACGACGCGCAGTTCCTGGACAACGTGGACGACCCGGAACTGCCCAAGCTGATCGAGCAGATCTTCAAGATCAAGGCGCAGGACGCCCCGCGCAAGGACCTCGAACAGGTCTTCCTCACCGGGGTGGCCGACCTCAACCAGGTCAAGGGGGTCAAGGCCTCCGAGATGCTGCGCCTGAACACCTCGATCAAGCCGACCGACAAGCCCAAGCGCCTCGGCGTCCTGGACGGCGACCAGGCCGGCTTCCCCAACGGCCGCCGACTGACCGACGACGTCCTGGACATCGCGCTTCAGGTCGTCGAGGGCGAGCTGCTCGGCGAGAAGAACGACCTGGGTGACGCGGTCGACTCGAACGCCGACCAGAAGTTCGGCGGCTACTTCCCGTACATCGGGCTGCCCAACTCGGGCTCGGACGTCAAGACCTCCACCAAGAGCGCCACGACCACGACCGACGGCCGCACCCTGCTGAACGGCGGCTCCGGGATCGTCTCCACCTCCACCGAGGACAACAACACCCTGCTCGCCACCTCCGCCGCCGCGGGCGGCGCGGCGGTGCTGCTGCTGGCCGTCGGCCTGACCTGGCGCCGGCGCCGCCGCCGGCTGGTGCGGGTGCACACGCGCAGGCACTGACCGGGCGTGCGGCGGGGCCGGTCCCGCGCACCGGCCGGTGGGCGCGTTCGAGAAAAACGCGCCCACCGGCCCGGACCGGCGAGCACGGGCCCGCTTCCGTACGTACATCCCGGTAGCACCGGCACCCGAATCCCGAACCCGCCCCCGCGAGGCCCCGCGAGGCCGCGTCCCACCGCGCATCCGAAAGGCAGCCGCAATGCCCGTCCGGCACCTCGTCCGCACCGCCGCCGTCGTCGTCACGCTCGCGACGGGGCTCACGGCCGCCGCGTTCGCCGTCGGCGGGTCCGACGACCGCCCGTCCGGCACCCGGGCCACCGCCGTGCTGCCCGCCGGCCGGGCGGCGCTCGACCGGGTCGGCTCCGAGGACCTGGGGAAGGGCATCAGCGCGCTCCAGGCCCGTCTGCGCGCCAAGCCCAAGGACGCGGCCGGCTGGGCCACGCTCGGCGCGGCCTACGTCGAGCAGGCCCGCACCACCGGGGACCCCACCCGCTACCCCCAGGCGCAGAAGGCCCTCACCCGCTCCCTGTCCGCCCAGCCGCGCGACAACGACGCCGCCCTCGCCGGGCGCGCCGCGCTCGCCGCCGCGCGCCACGACTTCCCCGGCGCGCTGCGGGACGCCGACCGGGCGCTGAAGGTCAACTCGTACAGCGAGCGGGCGCTCGCCGTCCGGGTGGACGCGCTTGTCGAACTCGGCCGGTACGACGACGCGTACGCCGCCGCCAAGCGCGCCGACTCGCTGCGCCCCGGCATCCCCGTCTTCACCCGTCTCGCCTATGTCCTGGAGCTGCGCGGCGACCCGGCCGAGGCCCGCCGCGTGCTGCTGCGCGCGCGGAAGTCGGCGACCGCGCCCGGGGACGTGGCGTACGTGGCCACGGCGCTCGGGCAGCTGGCCTGGAGCCAGGGCCAGTTCCCCCGGGCGCGCGACCACTACGCCGACGCGCTGCGCGCCGAGCCCGGCTACCTCCCCGCTCTGGAGGGCCGCGGCCGCACCCGCGCCGCGGTCGGCGACCTCGACGCCGCGGCCCGCGACCTGGAAGAGGTCGTACGGCGCTACCCGCTGCCCGCCGAGCTCGCCGCCCTCGGCGAGGTGTACGAGGCGCGCGGTGACCGGACGCGAGCCCGGGAGCAGTACGCCGTGGCCGCCACCTGGATCGACCTGGCGCGGGCCAACGGGGTGGCGACCGACCTCGACAGCGCGCTGATCGCCGCCGACCACGGCGACCGCGCGGAGGCGCTGCGGGCGGCCCGCGCCGAGTGGGGCCGCCGGCACAGCGTGCACACCGCCGACGCGCTGGCCTGGGCGCTGCACCGGGCCGGCCGCGACCGCGAGGCCCTGACCTACGCCAAGTCCGCCGCGTCGCCCGGGTATCGCAACGCGTCGTTCCTCTACCACCGGGGGGTCATCGAGAAGTCCCTCGGCGACACCGCGTCCGCCCGCCGCCACCTCACCGACGCCCTCGACCTCAACCCGGCCTTCTCCCCCACGGGCGCCCGCGCGGCGAAGGCGGCGCTGAAGGGGCTGGGCGACGCACGATGACCGACCACCGCGCGCCCGGGGGTCGGAGCCTGCCCCGCCACGCGGCGGAACCGCAGACCGCCCCGGGCCGGGGAGGGGCCGAGGGGCCCGCCCGGGTCACGGCCGTACCCGTACCCGCACTCGTACCGACCCGTCCGCACCGCAGGAGGTACCCGTCCATGAACCGGCTGATCCGGCGCGCCCGCCGCATCGGCGCCGCCGCGTCCGTGCTCCTCGGGGCGGCCGCCATCGTGATGCTGCCCGCCGGTGCCGCCGAAGCGCATCCGCTCGGGAACTTCACCGTCAACCGCTACGACGGGCTGGTCGTCGCGCAGGGCGAGCTGCGGGTGGACCATGTGGAGGACCTCGCCGAGATCCCGGCCGCGCAGGCGAAGCCGCGGATCGACCAGGACGGCGACGACAAACTCTCAAGCCCCGAGCTGGACGCGTGGGCCGACCGGCGCTGCGCGAGCGCGGCGCGGGACGCGCGGTTGACGGTGCGGGGGCAGTCGGTGTCCGTACGGAGCGAGGGGGCGAAGGCGCGCTCCCGGGCGGGGCAGGCCGGTCTGCCGACGCTGCGCGTCGAGTGCCGGCTGACCGCCGCGCTGCCGCGTGACGGGCGCGCCTCGCTCGCGTACCGTCCGGCGGACATCGGCACGGGGCCCGGCTGGCGGGAGATCACCGCGCAGGGAGACCGCATGACGCTCGCGGCCTCCGACGTGCCCGAGTCCTCCGCCTCCCGGCGGCTGACCCGCTATCCGCAGGACCAGTTGTCCTCGCCGCCCGACGAGCGGACCGCCGCGCTGCGCACCGCGCCGGGCGGGCCCGCGCTCGCCGAGTCACCGGCCGAACAGTCCGAGCCGCCCGGCAGCTCCGTGCTGCCGCGTGGCGTGGACCGCTGGACGCAGGCGCTCACCGACCTGGTCGCGCGGCACGACATCACGCCCTTCTTCGCCGTGACCGCGTTCGCCACCGCCATGCTGCTCGGCGCGATGCACGCGCTCGCGCCCGGGCACGGCAAGACGCTGATGGCGGCGGCCGCGGCGGCGGGCGGGCGCAGCGCGATGCGCGATGTGCTGGCGCTGGGCGCGTCGGTGACGATCACCCACACCCTCGGGGTGTTCGCGCTGGGCCTGTTGGTCACGGCGGGCTCGGCGGCCGCGCCGTCGGTGATCGCGTGGCTGGGCATCGCGAGCGGGGTGCTCGTGGCGCTGGCCGGGGCGGGGCTGCTGCGCAAGGCGTTGCGGCGACGCGGTCCGGCGCACCATCACCACCACCATCACGACGAGCACGGTCACGACCACGGGCCCGAGCACAGCCACGACCACGGGAGCGAGCACAGCCACGGACCCGAGCACAGCCACACGCACGAGCACGAGCACGAACACGTCCACTCCCACGGCGGCTTCACCCACTCCCACCCCCTCCCCTCCGGCCGCCTCACCCTGCGCGGCACCCTCCTCCTCGGCTTCGCCGGCGGGCTGGTGCCCAGCCCGTCCGCCGTGGTCGTCCTCGTGGGGGCGGCCGCGCTCGGGCAGGCGTGGTTCGGGTTTCTGCTGGTGCTGGCGTACGGGGCGGGGCTCGCGCTCACGCTCACGCTGGCCGGGATCGCGGTGGTGCGCCTGGGGCGGCGGGCCACGGAGCGGCTGGCCGCCCGCGCCGGTGGCGGGGGCCGCGGCCAGCGGGTGCTGCGCCTCATGCACCGCGCCTCGCCCTTCGGCACCGCGGCCGTGGTGCTGGCGCTGGGCTGCGGGCTGGTGCTCAGGGGGGCGGCGACCACGCTGGGCTGACGCCGTATCGGCAGGAGCACGGCCTGGGGAAGCGGTATGCGAGGAGGCCCCGGACGGACGTCCGGGGCCTCCCGCTCTCACATGGTGGCGAAGCAAAAGCTCAAACAGCTGATCAGATACCGTCAGCCGCATTCAGGACGGGCAGGTAGCCGCCGGACTGGCCCGCGGCGGTCGGGTGATAGGACTCGTCGATGGGCCAGGTGACGCTGTGCAGCCACTCGCTCCCGGAGCAGATCTCGTGCCCGGTGAACGGGGTGGCCACGTCACCGAAGGTGAAGCCGTGGGCGGAGGCGCGGCCCTTGGTGACGGAGTTCAGGAAGTCCGAGGCGTTGTTGATCGCGGTGCGCTCGCTCTCGGTGAGCCCCGCGATGCAGTCACCGTTGAGCTTGTAGAAGCGCGGGTAACCGAGGACGACGACTCGGGCGGAGGGCGCCTTGGCCCGGATGGCGTCGTAGACCTGGTCCAGCTTGCCGGGCAGGGTGTTCTGGGCGTAGCTGCGGGCGTTGGCGACCGCGGAGAGGCAGTTGTCCTCGCCGGGCAGCACACAGGTGGTCATGACGTCGGCGAAGCCCGCGTCGTTGCCGCCGATGCTGATGCTGACCAGGCCGGTGGCGGAGTTGAGCGGGCCGAGCTGGTTGTTCAGGACGTCGCCGGTCTTGGCGCCGGAGCAGGCGGTGAAGTTGAAGCTCGAGGCGGCGTGGGCGGTGGCCCAGAGCTTGGGGTAGGCCTTGGTGCTGCGCTTGCAGCTGCCGCTCGCGGAGTCGTAGCTGCCGGAGCCGACACCGGATGAGTAGGAGTCACCGAGCGCCACATAGGCGGGCCCCGCGGCGCTCTCCGCGGCCTGAGCCGCGCCGGCCCCGGTGAGGGCGAGCACGACACCGACGACGAAGGCACTGGCGGTGGCCGTGAGTCTGGACAGTTTCATTCAGTCTCCCTTAGTCAGGATTGCTGCCGATAGCGTTGCGGCACGACCACCCCGAAGGGGGCAATCGTGTTCGAAACCGTCTGTCCCGCCGCCGCGTTGTTGCCTCGGCGTGACATGGCTATGTCATCCCGCCGAAAGCAAGGGTCTATGCGTGTAGTTAGGAAAATATTCCGGTCGAGGCGATGAACTTCCCGCGTGCCGACGTCACGCGCCGGTCGCGCGCCACCGCGCACGCCGTTGCTCAAGCCAACCGGAACAGTCAACTCCCGTCCCTGACAGGCCCGTTCGCACAACTGCCGCATCTTGACGGGCTTCCTCCGCCTGCGCGACATTGAAGCCCGGCATCCGGCGCTTCAGGGGGCAAAGTCGCCAATGCAGACCATCAGTGACAAGAGCCCAGCAGGCGCGCGTTTCCCACTGGTGCTCGTGGGGGTCGCCGTCGGCATCGGAGGGGTCGGTGCCGCGCTCACGATCGCGGGCGTCGATTCGCCGCTGCGCGCGCCCTTCACCCTCTTCTTCCTGGTCATAGCGCCCGCGTCGGCCCTGGGGGGCGCGCTGCGCGGGCTGGACGGGGCGGCTCGGGCGGTGCTCGCGGGCCTGGGCGCGCTCGCGCTGGATCTCTTGGTCGCACAGGCGATGCTCGCTCTGCATGTGTGGTCGGTGCGCGGGGGCGTACTGGCGGTCGGCGCGGTGAGCCTGGCGCTCTTCCTGTCGGCGCGGGCGGCCCACGCACATCGCCGCCGCACGACGAGCAGTCGCCACACGACGAGCAGTCAGGGATGAGAAGTTCAGGGATGGCACGTGGACATGGGTGACATCGGCGTGTACCGCCCCGGCGAGCTGACGGCCGCCGACCGGGCGGCCTGGACGGCCATGCAGGCGCAGGCGCACCTCCTGGGCGCGCCCGAGCTGGCGAACCCCTTTCTCGCCCCGGAGTTCACGCTGGCCATCGGCCACTGCAGACGCGGGGTACGGATCGCGGTGGTGCGCGAAGAAGGCGAGCCCGTGGCCTTCTTCCCGTTCCAGCGGACCCTGCTCGGCGTGGGGCGGGCGATCGGCCTGGGCCTTTCGGACTCGCAGGGCCTGATGCACCGGCCCGGGTTCCAGTGGGACGCGCGCGAGCTGCTCCAGGCCTGCGGGCTCGCGGTCTGGGAGTTCGATCACCTGATGGAGGGACAGAAGCCCTTCGAGGTGGGGGCCCGGGGCTCCTTTCCCTCCCCGGTGATCGATGTGGAGCAGGGCTTCGAGGCATATCTGGCCCAGCTGCGCGCCCGCTCACCGAAGTTCACCCGCACCACGCTCGCCAAGGAGCGCAAGCTGGGCCGGGAGGTCGGCGAGGTGCGGTACGTCCACGACGAGCGTGATCCGGCCGTGCTGCGCACACTGATCGGCTGGAAGTCCGCGCAGTACCGCAGGACAGGGCGCAGCGACCGCTTCGCCCACGCCTGGATCACCCGCCTGGTGGAGCAGCTCTTCCATACGCGCGGCGCCTCGTGCGCCGGGCTGCTCTCGGTGCTCTACTGCGGCGGGCGGCCGGTGGCCGCGCACTTCGGGCTGCGCTCGGAGCGCGTGCTGGCCTGCTGGTTCCCGGCGTACGACACGGCGTTCGCGAAATACTCGCCCGGGCTGGTGCTGCATCTGCGGATGGCCGAGGGGGCGGCCGCGCAGGGAATGGCCTATCTCGATCTCGGGCGAGGCGAGAAGGAATACAAGAACTCCCTGAAAACACGTGATCTCAGCGTGTCGGAGGGGTGGGTGACGCGCCGCCATCCGGTGGCGCTGGGGCACCGGGCGCGGCGCGCCCCGATTCGGGCGCTGCGCAACACGGTGCTTTCCCGGCCGGAGCTCTTCGGACCGGCCGACCGGCTGCTCAAGCGATGGGGCAGTATCCGGACCAAGAATTGACGAACGCATTTACCAAAGGGGGTGTTTGGGTGATTACCTTTGCCATAGAGTAATCGGGGTAAATACCGTCGTAGTAACACCCGCGTCGGAACCATCACCATGGCGGCTCCAGGGGAGGGCTCGAACGTCGCGATGGATTCCGGAGCGGGATCGCGGTAGGGGGGTGCCGCGCCCGGCTGTCCTGTGTGCTTGTGCTGCTCAGGTATGCCGCGACGCGGGCCGCGAGGCACGTAACGCCAGCCAGCTCACTCGGCCTTGTTCGGCTGTCGATGTCGTCATGTCGTTATGCAGGCATGCCGTCATGCGGTGATGCCGTCATGCCGTCATGGGCGGGTGAGAACCCCCCTTTCGAACCGGATAACCCAACGGACCGCCCGGGGGCGGACGGTCCACCGGACGAGAGGGAAACAATTCCATGAGCTCCTCTGTGCACCCGGACGCACCGGACATCGCATCAGCGTCGAAAGGCGAATCAGTATCGGAAAGCGAATCCGTTCCGGAAAGCGAATCGCTCTCCGGACCGCACCGGTATCGCCCGGTGTCCTCTCATCTCGCGATCGCGCCGCCGGTGAGCGTCGTGATTCCGGCCATGAACGAAGCCGAGAACCTTCCGTACGTCTTCAAGACGCTGCCCGCCTGGATCCATGAAGTCGTGCTCGTGGACGGGAATTCCACGGACGACACGGTCCGGGTGGCCCGCGAGCTGTGGCCGGGGGTGAAGGTCGTACCGCAGCGCGGCAAGGGCAAGGGCGACGCGCTCATCACCGGATTCGCCGCCTGCACCGGCGACATCGTGGTGATGGTCGACGCGGACGGCTCGGCCGACGGCGGCGAGATCGTCAGCTATGTGTCCGCGCTGGTCTCCGGCGCGGACTTCGCGAAGGGGTCGCGATTCGCCAACGGCGGCGGCACGGACGACATGACGCCGATCCGCAAGCTCGGCAACCGCGCGCTGACCTCGCTCGTCAACCACAAGTTCGGCGCCCGCTACACCGACCTGTGCTACGGCTACAACGCCTTCTGGCGCCACTGCCTGGACGAGATCGCGCTGGACTGCGCCGGGTTCGAGGTCGAGACCCTGATGAACATCCGCGTGGTCAAGGCGGGCCTGCGGGTCCAGGAGATCCCCAGCCACGAGTACGAGCGCATCCACGGCGTCAGCAATCTGCGGGCCGTGCGCGACGGGCTGCGCGTGCTGAGGGTGATCCTGCGCGAGCGGGGCGCCAGGCGGCGGCGCCACCCCGCGCTGGCGCCCGCGGCGGTCCGAGGGGAGCTGTCGTGACGATGCTCCCCTCTCTCCCGTCACGGCTCCGGATGTCCGTGGTGATCTGCGTCTACACCGAAGAGCGCTGGGACGACATCCTCGCGGCGGTGGACTCGGTGCGCGGCCAGTCGCTGCCCGCCCACGAGACGCTCCTCGTGGTCGACCACAACCCCGCGCTGCTGCGCCGTCTGGCCACCCATTACGGCGACGGAGGTCCGGGGGCGGCGGGCCGGGGGGAGGCACGGGGGCCGGTGCGGGTGCCGGTGCGGGTGCTCGCCAACGCGGGCCCCCGCGGCCTTTCCGCGGGCCGCAACACCGGCATCGCGGCCTCCACCGGCGAAGTGATCGCCTTCCTCGACGACGACGCGGTCGCCGAACTCGACTGGCTGCACCACTTCGCCGCAGCCTACGCCGACCCGGCGGTGCTGGCGGTCGGCGGGCGCACCGTCCCGGTGTGGGCCTCCCGCCGCCGCCCGCCCTGGTTCCCCGAGGAGTTCGACTGGGTCGTCGGCTGCACGTACCGGGGGCTGCCGCCCGGCCGGGTCCGGGTGCGCAACGTCCTCGGCGGCAACGCGTCCTTTCGCCGCGAGGCCTTCGAGCTCACCGGCGGCTTCGCGACCGGCATCGGGCGGGACGCCGACAAGCGGCCGCTGGGCTGCGAGGAGACCGAGCTGTGCATCCGGCTCGCCCGCGCCCGGCCGGGCGCGGTGCTGCTCATCGACGACCGCGCCGTGATCCACCACAAGGTCCCGCCCGCCCGCGAGCGGTTCGCCTACTTCCGCACCCGCGCCTACGCCGAGGGCCTCTCCAAGGCCCTGGTCGCCCGCAGCGTGGGAGCCCAGGCGGGCCTGTCCACCGAGCGCCGCTACACCACCCGCGTACTCCCCGCGGGCGTCGCCCGCGGCCTGCGGGACGCCCTCCTGGGCAGGCCGGGCGGCGCGGGCCGCGCGGGCGCGATCGTGGCCGGGGTCGCGGCCGCGGCAAGCGGCTATGTGGTGGGCGCCTCCCGCGCCCGCGGGGCAGGCGGCGCCGTCTTCGCGGTGCCACCGCGCCCCGAGGCGGGGGCCGGGGCGGGGGCGGCCGGCCCGGCATCTCGGCCGGACACTGGCGGGGAGCCGTACGAGGCCCCCCACAAGGGGGCGGCATGACCGGCAGACCCCAAACCCCCGCGCCACGCGAAGCGGCGCACCACCCCGCCCCGCACCGACTAGCCCGGTCCGGGCCCCGACCGGGCCCAGCGGGCCGGGCGGGCCCGCCGGGCCGGCTGAGCCCGGCGGCCCGGCTGAGCCCGGCGGCCCGGCTGAGCCCTGCGGACCCACCAAACCCGGCGGCCCAACTGGGCCCGGCGGACTGGCCAAGCCCGGCGGACCGGGTGGGCCGGCGCGGGACGCTGGGGCCGACCCGTGGCGTCACGCGCCCGCGCGCGGGCCGTGTCGGCGGATGCCCGCGCGTGGCGGGTGGGCGGCGGGCGGCCCGCGGCGGCCCGGGAGGCCGCGCATGAACGGGCAGGTGCCGATACTGATGTACCACGCCGTGGCACACGCCCCCGCGCGCGCGACGCGAGGGCTGTCCGTCTCGCCGGGCGCGTTCGCCGAGCAGATGGATCTGCTCGGCGCGCGCGGGTTCACGCCGGTCACCTGCGGGCGGCTGGCCGCCGCCTGGCGGGGCGGGGCGGCGCTGCCGGACAAGCCCGTGCTGATCACGTTCGACGACGGTTATGAGGGCGTGCACCGGTACGCCCTCCCCACGCTGGCCGCACACGGCTTCGCGGCCACGCTGTTCGCCTCGACCGGCTGGCTGCGCGGCCCGTACGACACGGGTGGCGCGCTCGACCTCATGCTCGACTGGGACCAGTTGCGTGCCCTCGCCACCGCCGGCGTCGAGATCGGCGGGCACAGCCACACCCACCCGCAGCTCGACCAGCTCGACGACGAGCGGCTGTGGTTCGAGGTGCTGCGCTGCCGGGAGATCCTCACCGACGAGCTCGGCCACCCGCCGGGGTCCTTCGCCTACCCCTACGGCTACTCCAGCCGCCGGGTGCGCCGCACGGTGCGCGCGGCCGGGTTCGGCGTGGGGCTCGCGGTGGGCAACGACCTCGCGGCGCGCCGTCAGGGCCCGTACGCCCTGCGGCGGGTGACGGTCGGCCGCACCACCCGCGTCGAGGAGTTCGAGCAGCTGGTCACCGGCCGGTCGATCGGCCGGCATTTCGCCCGGGACCGGGCGCTCACCAAGGGGTACGCCCTGGTGCGCAGATCACATCAGGTATCGCGTCAGGTATCACGTCAGGTATGGGGGAAGGTGCGCTGAGCCCGTGTCCGATACGACCACCCGGGCCGAGAAGACCGCCGAGAAGTCCGCCACGCGGCAGGCGGCGCCGGCGGAGCCCACTGGCCGCCGCGGCGACCGCGGCGGCGGCGATCGCAACCAGCTGTTCCGCAACGCCTATGCGCTGATGCTGAACACGGGCATCTCGGCGGTCCTCGGCCTCGGCTTCTGGCTGGCCGCGGCCCACTACTACACGGAGGACGCGGTCGGCCAGGGCTCGGCGGCCATCGCCGCGATGAAGCTCCTGGCGGGGGTCACGGCGGTGACCCTCACCGGGGCGCTGGCCCGCTTCATTCCGGTCGCCGGACACACGACCGGGCGGCTGGTCCTGCGTACGTACGCGGGCAGCTCGGTGGTCGTCGCGCTGGCGGCCGGGGTCTTCCTGCTCACGCTCGACACGTGGGGGCCCTCGTACCGCTTTCTGCACGGGGCCCTCCACGGCCTCGGCTTCATCGCGGCGGTCGTCGGGTGGTCGCTGCTGACCCTTCAGGACGGGGTGCTCACCGGGCTGCGCAGCGCGCTCTGGGTGCCGGTGGGCAACACCGTGTTCTCGGCGGCGAAGCTGCTGCTGCTCGTCGCGCTGGCCGCGGCGATCCCGACGGCCGGGGTGTTCGTGTCCTGGGTCGCCTCGATCGCGGTGTCGGTGGTGCCGCTGGGCTGGCTGGTGTTCCGGCGGCTGCTGCCCCGGCACGTCGAGGCGACACGGGAGACGGCGCGGCCCGCGACCTACCGGGAGATGGGCCGCTTCCTCGCCGGGGACTGCACGGGGTCGCTCTTCTCACTGGCCGTGGTCTACGCGGTGCCGGTGATCGTCGCCTCGCAGGTCAGCGCGGCCGACAACGCGTACTTCTACATCACCACCACCATCGGCGGCACGACGAACCTGCTGGCCATCAACATGGGCGCGTCGCTGACCGTCGAGGGCTCGCACGACCCGGCCCGGCTCGCGGAGAACTGCCGCGCGGCGCTGCGCCGGATGGCGCGCATCATGATCCCGGTCTGCCTCGTCCTCTTCGTCTTCGCCCCGCAGATCCTCGGGGTGTTCGGGGACGGGTACGCGCAGGCGGCCGCGCCGCTGCTGCGGTGGTTCGCGGTGGGGGCGGCGCTGCGGGTCGTCATCGAGGTGTACTTCGCGGTGCTGCGCGCACAGAGCCGCACCGCGGGGCTGGCCTATCTACAGGGCCTGCTGTGTGTGCTGGTGCTGGGGCTGACCCTGGTGCTGCTGCCGCGTATGGGGCTGACGGGGGCGGGGGTCGCCGAGATCTCCAGCCTGTCGGTGATCGCGGCCATCGCCGCGGTCAAGCTGCGCGGGGTGCTCAGGGCACGGCCTGCGGTGTCCCCCGCGTACACCGGGCCTGCCCAGCCTGCCGGGGGCGCGTCCGGCGCGTACGCCGCCCCGCCGTTGCCGCCCGAGCTCGACACCGCGCCGGACGGCGACCTCGCGGATCTCGCCGTCCACGGCGACCGCGGCCCAGGCCCCCGCCGCCGCCGCCGGCGAGGCGGGCCCGACCCGCGCTACGGCACCCACTGGGCGCTGCGCGCCGCGCTCGACCACGACACGCTGGCGCTCGGCATCCGCATGGGCTTGGGACATGCGGCTCCGCCGCATGGCGACCACCCGGAACCCCGCTGGAACAAGCGCTACGGACCACCGAGCCACACCGGTTCCGCCACCGGACCCGGCGACCGGGTGGGCGCGCACACGCGGCCCGATCCGGGAGACCCCGACGCCCGGGCAGGCGCGCCGACATGTCGGCCGAGAGCGGACCAGGCCGACGCGCCGGGGCGCGGGCGCGCGGTGACGTGGGGGCTGTGGTTGGTGCTGGGCGTCGCGCTCGCGTTTTACTGGGTGCCGATCAGCCGGATGGGCGAGGCCGATCTGGACGGCATGGGCGGCCTCGGGCTCGTCTCCGTGCTGCCGCACGCGACGTTGCTCGGGGCGGCGCTGCTGGTGGTCGCCTTCGTCGGCGCGCTGTGGCCGGCGCGGCCGCGGCACGGGGTGCTGGCCGTGGCGCTGGTGGCGACGGTGGTGTCGCTGCACGCCGTGCCCGCGGTGCTGGAGGGCGAGCCGCGGTTTCCGACCGCGTGGCAGCATGTCGGGTTTCTGGACTACATCGGCCGGACCGGCGAGGCGGTGCCCGACCTGGACGCGCGGTGGAGTTGGCCCGGCTTCTTCGCGGGGGCGGAGTTCCTGGCGCGGGCCGGGGGTGTCGAGGACTTCACCGAGGTGTTGCGCTGGTGGCCGACGGCCGTTCAGCTCCTCTACCTCGCGCCCATGATGGTGCTGCTGCGGTCCCTGCGGGCGAGCTGGCGCGCCAAGTGGACGGCGGCCTGGCTGTTCGCGCTGTGTGGCTGGGTGGGCCAGGACTACTTCTCGCCGCAGGGCTTCACCTACCTCTTCTACCTCCTCTTTGTCGCCGTGCTGCTGGTGTGGTTCCGGGAGCCGCGCGTGCTGCGCGGGAGATGGTGGCCGGGTGAGGCCGAGGTGGCCGACGCCACGCCCGGCGGGCGCACCGTACTGCTGGGTCTGCTGCTGGTGCTGTTCACGGCGTCGGTCGCGGCACACCAGCTGACGCCGTTCATGATGCTGGGGGTGGTGACGGCCCTGGTGCTGGTGCGGCGGTCGGAGCTGTACGGGCTGCCGCTGCTGTGCGGGGTGATGGTGGCGGTGTGGGTCGGGTTCCTGGCCGAGCCGTACTGGTCGGGCCATTTCGACGAGCTGTTCGGCGGGGTCGGCGGGGTGGGCGGCAATGTGTCCTCGTCCATCTCGGGCCGGATCGAGGGCGGCAGCAGCGTGCACAAGCTGGTGCTCTACACCCGCGTGGCGCTGGCGGGCGGGGTGCTGGCCTTCGCCTGCTGGGGGGTGCTGCGGCGGCGCGCGGCGGGGTTCGCGGAGCGGTCGCTGGTGGTGCTGACGTTCGTGCCGTTCCTCGGCTTCGGCATGCAGTCGTACGGCGGCGAAATGGCGCTGCGCGTGTTCATGTTCGCGCTGCCGGGCGCGTGTGCGCTCGGGGCGCTGTCGCTGTTCCCGCGTGTCGTGTCGGCCCGCCGGGGCCTGGGCCCGGTGGCCGCCCTGCTGGCGGGGCTGGTGCTCATGTTCGGCTTCCTGGTCGCCCGCTGGGGCAATGAGACGTTCGAGCGGGTGCAGCCCGGCGAGGTCGCGGCGATGGAGTACCTCTACGCCCATGACAAGCCGACCGCGCGCGTGCTGTGGCTGAGCAATGACACCGTCAACAACGTGACCCCGGCGATGCCGTGGGGGGCCCGGGACATGGAGCGGGTGAGCTATCTGCCGACGCTCGCCCCGCGCGACCCGGTCCTCGTCGACGGCCTGGTCAAGGCGTTGCGCGAGGCGGGGCCGGACTCGTACCTCATGGTGGGCCGTGGCCAGTCCGTCTATCTGCGGCTGGACTCGGGCTACTCGGCCACCTGGGAGCGCCGACTGCTGCGCTCCCTGGACGGCCGGCCCGAGCTGCGCCGGGTGCTGTCGAACGACGACGCGGCGCTGTACGAGCTGACGCGGCGGCCGCGCGGCCCGGTGCCGCGGCCCGCCCCGGGGCCGGCCGGGCCGCGGATCACCTGGACGCCGTGGTCGGTGCTCGGCGCGCTCTCGGCGGTTGCGCTGATCGCGCTGCTGACGGCGCGTGAGGTGGTGCGGGTGGCGGTCCGGCCGAGTGTGCGGCGGCTGCGGTGGCTGCAGGGCTCGTTCTGGTTCTCGCTGCCGCTGCTGACCGTGCTGCTGGCGTCGCTGGCGCAGCGCTTCTGGACGATGTCCTGAGGACATGTCAGGACGGCAGCGCCGATCGGTGCGTGATCGGGGCGGGATGCGCGACGGATGGCGGCTGATCTCGGACGTGCCGGCTGTGAGGATGGCCGGCATGGATCCCGAACTCGAAGCATTCATCCCGCTTCTGCCGCACATCGACATGAACGACCCGGTCACCGCACGCAAGAAGTACGCCGAGGGTGCCGCCGCGAGGCCGGCGCCGGACACCGCGAACATGGAGGTCGAGGACCGCACGGTGCCCGCCGATCCGGATGTGGCAGTGCGGATCTACCGCCCGCACCAGGCCCAGGGCGCCATGGTCTGGCTGCACGGCGGCGGACTTGTCATGGGTGACCTGGACACCGAGCACCATTGGGCCGCCCATATCGCCGGCGGTTCCGGCGCGGTGGTGATCTCGGTGGACTACCGCCGGACCCCCGAGCATCGGTTCCCGGCCGCCCTGGACGACGCCTACGCCGTGCTGACCTGGACGGCCGAGCACGCGGCCGAGCTCGGCGTCGACCCGGAGCGGATCGCGGTCGGCGGGCACAGTGCCGGCGCGGGGCTCGCCGCCGCGGTGGCGTTGCGGGCGCGTGACCAGCAGGGGCCGCCGATCCGCTTCCAGCTGCTCAACGAGCCCGGGCTCGACGACCGGCAGGAGACCTGGTCGCAGCGGAACTTCACCGATACGCCCTGGCAGGATCGCGACAAGCTCACCGCGGTGTGGCGGCACTACCTGGGCTCCCAGCCCGCCACGCCGTACGCCGCCCCGGCCCGGGCCGCCGACCTGTCCGGTCTGCCCCCCGCCTACATCGCCACCGCGGAGTTCGACCCGCTCCGCGACGAAGACATCGAGTACGCGCTGCGCCTGCTACAGGCCGGCGTGTCGGTCGAGCTGCACCAGTGGCCCGGCACCTTCCACGGGTCCCTGGCGATCCCGTCCGCCGAGGTGTCCCAGCGGCAGATCGCCACACTCATCGCGGCCCTGCGCCGTGCCCTCGCCGAATGAGGCGATCCCCGTCGGCCCCGACGAGAGCGACGAAGACGGGAGGGCAATGACCGCCACCGACCTTGCCCGGGCAAGGGAGCAGTCCACACCACCGCCGGATGCCGATTCCGCGGCGGGACAGGTCACGGCACGGCTGCTGCGCCCTTATCTCCGGAGTTTCGCCGCCGTTGTCATCCTCCAGGTCATCGGGGCGCTCGCGGGTCTGGCGCCGCTGCTGGCGGTCGTCGAGTTGGGTCGTGCTCTGTTGTCGCCCGGCCCGATCGATCACGGTCATGTCCGGATCGTCGTGATCGCGGGTGCGGTCGGCCTGTTCGTCCGGCTGCTGTGCACGGCCGCGTCGTCCGGAATCGGGCATGTTCTCGACGGTCAGGTGCAGCTGTCGTTTCGACGAGCTCTGGCCGCGCGGCTGGGGCGTGTGCCGATCGGCTGGTTCTCCCGGCGCCGGACCGGCGAGCTGGCAAGGGTGGTGGGAGAGGACGTCAGTGCCGTGCACCCGTTCATCGCCCACGCCCCCGGCGAGCTCGTCTCCGCGTTCGTGGTGCCGCTGGTGTCGCTGATCTACTTGTTCACCGTCGACTGGCGGCTCACGCTGATCACGCTGATACCGGTGGTGCTGGCAGTGGCCCTGGTCCCGTTGATGATGACCCCGACCCGGCTGCGCGAGCAGACGGAATTCGATACGGCCATGGGGCGGATTTCGAGTTCGGCCGTCGAGTTCGTGCAGGGCATCTCGGTGGTCAAGGCGTTCGGCGGATCCGGACGCGCCCACCGTAAATTCCGCACGGCCGCGGAGGGTTTCGTCGACACCTTTTACCGGTGGGTGCGCGGTGTCTCCGGGATCGCCGCGGGGATGCAGCTGGTGCTGTCGCCGCCGTTCGTGCTGCTGGTCGTGCTGATCGGCGGTGCGACTCTGATCACGGCCGACGGGATGGCCCCGGCCGACCTGCTGCCCTTCCTGCTGCTCGGCCTCGGCCTGACCGCTCCGGTGGCGGCCCTCGGCCACGGCTTCGACGATTTGCAGGCCGCCCGGCGCGCGGTCGGCCGGATCCGGGACGTGCTCGAGGTGCGGCCGCTACCGGAGCCCGCGCACCCGGTCGCACCGCAGGGTCACCGGGTGGAACTGCGTGACGTTCGATTCGCTTACGAAGCCGATCACGAGGTGCTGCGCGGGATCGACCTGGTGCTCGAGCCGGGGACGGTCACCGCGATCGTCGGGCCGTCGGGAAGCGGAAAGTCCACGCTGGTCCAGCTGTTGCCGCGGTTCTTCGACCCGACCCACGGTTCGGTCGCCCTGGGCGGTGTCGATCTGCGCGAGCTCGGCAGCCAGGAGCTCTACCGGATGGTCTCCTTCGTCTTCCAGGACGTGCGCCTGCTGCGCGCGTCGGTCGCGGACAACATCGCGCTGGCGGTGCCGCACGCCGACCTCGATGACGTGGTTCGCGCCGCCCGGCTGGCGAATATTCATGAGCGAATTCTTGAGCTGCCGCGCGGATACGAGTCGGTGATCGGTGACGATGCCGGACTGTCGGGTGGCGAGGCACAGCGGATCTCGATCGCCCGCGCACTGCTCGCCGCCTCGCCCGTGCTGGTGCTCGACGAGGCGACCGCCTTCGCCGACCCGCAGACCGAACAGGCGGTGCGCCGGGCCCTGGCGACGCTGGAGGGCGACCGGACCATTCTGGTCATCGCCCATCGCCTGGAGACGGTCGCCGACGCCGACACCGTCGTGATGCTGGAGAACGGGTCGATCGTCGAGCGCGGTAGCCCCGCCGAGCTGCTGGCGCGGAACGGAAGGTTCGCCGCGTTCTGGCAATCCCACCGATCGGCGGTCGCCGACGAGAGCGAAACCCACGGTGGCGTACCGCAAGGAGACGAGCCCCGATGATCCGAATGCTGCTGCGCGTGCTGGGCCGCGAGTACGCCCAGCCGATGCGTCGCACCGTGGCCCTGATGACGACGACCGCGGTGGCCGAGGGTCTGTCCTACGCACTGCTGGTTCCCGTGCTGCGGGCCCTGTTCGGGGACACGCCCGGAGATGCCTGGCCCTGGCTGATCGCGTTCGGGGCCGCGGTCGCGGTCTACGCGACGCTGCGCTACATCAGCGATCTGTCCGGTTTCCGCGTCGGGGCCGCGCTGTTGCGCGGCATGTACCACCGTCTCGGCGATCATCTGGCCCGCTTGCCCATCGGCTGGTACAGCGCCGGCCGGGTCGGGGAGGTGTCCGTTCTGGCCAGCCGAGGCGTCCTGGAGGCGATGGGGGTGATGGCGCATCTGCTGGCACCGTTCATCTCCGCCTGTGTGACTCCCCTGACGATCGTCGTCGTGATGCTTGCCTTCCATTGGCAGATGGGGCTGGCCGCGTTGGCTGCCGCCCCGATCGTGGCGGCGATCCAGATCTGGACGGGCCGCTCGATGGCCGCGGGCGATGCCGAGCGCGCCGAACGCGACCATGAGGCCACCGGGCGAGTCATCGAATACCTCCAGGCCCAGCCGGTGCTGCGAGCCGGCGGCCGGACCGTCGAACGCTTCCGGTTGCTCGACGACTCGCTGCGGGAAGTCCAGCGCGCGTCCCGCCGTTCCACACTGTCGGCGCTGCCCGGCGCCTTGGGTCTGGCACTCACGGTGCAGGCGATGTTCACCGCGCTGTTGGTCCTGGGCGCCTGTCTCGCGCTCGGCGGGGACATCGGCGCGGCGGAGATTCTGACGATCCTGGTGCTGGCCGCCCGCTGCGCGGATCCGCTGCTGTCGCTGTCGGATATCGGTGGCAGACTCCGCGGCGCACGTTCCGTGCTGGCGAGACTCGACACGATCTTGCGCACCGAGCCGCTGCCGGAAGCTCCCGAACCGATCCGACCGGTACGCCATGACCTCGAGTTCGAGTCCGTCGTATTCCGGCACGGCGACCGCACGGTGGTCGACCGTGTGTCGTTGTCCGTGCCAGAGGGACAGCGGCTTGCCGTTGTCGGACCGTCGGGTGCGGGTAAGAGCACATCGCTCCAGTTGCTCGCGCGGTTCTACGACGTGGACGCGGGCGTGGTGCGCGTGGGTGGTGTGGACGTGCGCGAGATCAGCGCCGAGGTGTTGATGGCGCAGATCGCCATCGTCTTCCAGGACGTCTATCTCTTCGACGGCACGATCGAGGAGAACGTGCGCCTCGGCCGTCCCGACGCAGGCGTTGCCGAGGTGCGGGCGGCAGCGACCGCGGCGCGGTTGGACGAGGTGATCGAGCGACTGCCCGGCGGATGGGCGACGGATGTCGGCGAGGGCGGCGCACTGCTGTCGGGCGGTGAGCGCCAGCGGGTCGCGATCGCGCGAGCGCTGCTGAAGAATGCGCCCATCGTGCTGCTGGACGAGGTGACCTCCGCGCTGGACCCGGTGAACGAGGCGGCCGTCCACGACGGTATCGAGCGCCTGATGGCGGGCCGGACGGTGGTGATGGTGGCGCATCGGATGCGGACCGTCCGACGCGCCGATCGCGTCGTCTTTCTGGACGGTGGCCGGATCGTGGAGGAAGGCGGCCACGACGAGTTGCTGCGCCACGGTGGCCGCTACGCCGATTTCTGGAATATCTCCCTGACCCCGGCAGCGGGCACCGGCAGCGGGTGAACGAGACGGAACACGCCTCAGCCGCTCGGCTGCGTGCCGCCGGTGTGGCGGCCGAAGGAGCGGCGGTAGGCGGCCGGCGTGGTGCGCACCAGGGCGTGGAAGCGTCTGCGGAGGTTGACGGCCGAGGACAGGCCGACCCTGGTGGCGATCGTCTCCACGGGGAGGTCCGTCTCCTCCAGGAGGGCGCGAGCCGTCATGACACGCTGCTGGAGCAGCCATTGGCCGGGGCTGGTGCCGAGCTGGTCGGCGAATCGCCGGGCGAGGGTTCGCGGTGAGATGTTGGCCTGTGCGGCGAGGTCGCCGACGGTGAAGGGCTCGTGCAGCCGCTCGGTGGCCCAGTCGAGGACGGGGGCCAGGGACTCCGCCGGGCGGTCGGCGCGGGGTGGCGCGGCGTACTGCAGCTGCCCGCCCTCGCGGTGCGGCGGCATGACCATGTGCCGGGCGATCTGCGCCGCGTGGGCCGCGCCGTGGTCGGTCCGGGCCAGGTGCAGGCACAGGTCGATACCCGCGGCAGTGCCCGCGCTGGTGGCGATGTCGCCCAGGTCGATGTAGAGGGTGTCGGGCTCGACCTGGATATCGGGAAAGCGGGCGGCGAGTTCGGCGGCCATCCGCCAGTGGGTTGTCGCCCTGCGGCGGTCCAGCAGCCCGGCCCGGGCGAGGAGGAAGGCGCCGGAGCAGATCGCGGCGATGCGGGCGCCGCGCCGGTGGGCCCGGCGTACCGCGTCGATCACGGCGGGCGGGGCGGGGCGTTCGCGGTGCTGCCAGCCGGGGACCACCACCGTGTCCGCGGTCTCGAGAGCCGCCAGTCCGCGGCTCACCGCCATGTCGTAGCCGGCCAGGGTCGGTACGGCGCCCGGGCGCTCCGTGCACACGTCGAACGCGTAGCGGGCGGGTAGACCGGGCCGGCTCATGCCGAAGACCTCGGCGGCGCACGCCAGCTCGAACGTGGACTGCGGCGGCAGGACCAGGGCGACCACCCGGTGAACACTCATGGCAGAAAAGTACCTGCCGTTGTCATTCCTGACACTGGGCCGGGGCGGGGCCGCCCGCGACGATGGGGTCATGACGCAAGAGTCCAGTGATGTTCAGGTCCTGCACGTCGACGAGGTCGAACCGGTGGAGGTCGTTCCCGGGATCATCCGGCGGCGCCTGCCGGCCACGGAGTGGGCGCGCGGGTGGATGTACGACTTCGCTCCGGGGACGGAGTGGCCCGAGGTGGATGTGCACGAGGGCGAGGAACGCTATTACGTCGTGTCGGGGGAGTTCATCGACCGGGGGCAGCGCCTCGGGCCGGGCAGTTATGTGGTGTTCGCGCCCGGCAGCACGCACCGCCCGCGCACCGAGACCGGCGCACGCATGATCGGAATCAGCATCCCCACCCGCTAGCCGGCTCGCCGTCGCACGGCGTCACCGTCCGTTGCGACGGCGGCGGGCTCAGCGCTTGAACCAGCGCACCTCGTACCCGTCCATGTCGAACGACCGGCCGTCGATCTTCGCGTGGATCTGACGCTTCAAGGTGTTCACGACCAGCAGCGCGTCGTCGTCCGCGAGAACCACCACATTCGGCCGGTCGTCGGCGGCGATGTCCACGGACCGGAAGCGGGTGCCGGGCGGGAACTCCCGGGCGAAGCGGACGAGCAGATTCATCATCGGCAGCGCGCCGCCGCCGTCCGCCAGCTCGGTGCTGCGCCACAGGCAGCCGGGGCAGGTGGCGCCGGTCTCCTGCGGGTTCCAGTAGAGCGCGGCGGCCGTGCCGCCCTGGGCCAGCCGGGTCATCGCCGCGGCCTGCACGGCGACGCGGTGCGGCTCGCTCCAGCCGTCACGGTCGTCGTCGGCGTCGGGCGGCTCGACGTACCACTCGGCCCACCACACCGGCAGATGCGTGGTCTCGCGCAGCCAGCGCGTCACGTCCGTGAACTTGGCGGTGGCGCCGAACTCGTCCGGCAGCAGCTGGTCGCCGTCGCGGGTGTAGCTGGAGCCGTCGACGACGACGAAGTCCGCGCCCGCCTTGTGCTCGTTCCAGTAGGTGATCACATCGGCGGACCGCTGGTCGAGCCAGCCCCAGTCCCCGCTGACCACCGGGGAGCCGCCGGAGCCGCCCGCCTCGCCCGGCGGCTCGCTGTCCGCGACCACATACGGCCCGCCGACCAGGTTGTGCACGTTCTGCTTCTTCAGCTCCGCGTAGACCAGGTTGTAGAGCTTGGTGTAGCCCTCGTAGTTCCAGCGCTTCTTGTCGTCGTCGTAGAAGCCCTTGAGCTCGTTCCACACGATGAAGTGGCGCACGTCCGGGTAGCGCCGGGCGACCTTGCCCGCGAGCTTGGCGAAGTCCGCGTAGTGCTCGGGGGTGGGCGCGGTCTCCAGGGCCTGCTGCGACCAGTCCGTGTCCCCCGGCTTGCCGCCCTTCATCCAGTCCGGGGCGCAGCACAGGGTGAGCACGGGCGTGGCGCCGGTCCTGCGCATGAGGTCGACGCGGCGGTCGAGGTCGGCGAAGTCGTAACGGCCGGGCGACGGCTCGGGGTTGCTCGCTCCCCAGCCCATGATGTGCTGGTTCTGCGTCAGCGGCTGGGCGGAGAGCGTCTTCTCCGCCGCGCGCCTGCCCCGCTCGGTGCCGTGGTCGGCGCTGTACTGGGTGTGGGTGAGGCCCCAGCCGGGGGCCGCCGTGGCGGTCCGCTCGCGCGCCTGGGCCGCGCCCCGCCGCCCGGAGTCCTCGCCCGGCCGGCCGGCGCAGGTGGTCAGCAGCAGCGCCAGGGCCGCCACGCCGATGCCGAGCAGCGCGGTGATCCGCCACCGCCCGCCGCGCGATAACACCATCCGTCCCCCTGTATGACGTCCCGTCTTACGACGCCCCATATCGGGTAAGAGTATCCATGAACGCCCCCATTCGGCGGGCTTCTTCGAGAACAGCTCGGTAAACGCCCGTAAACCCGGGTGCACGACGGCCCTCTGTGCTGAATCATGGCTCGGGTGTGCGCTGACCGACGCACCGTCCCGCTCATCCAGGAGGCAGGCCCTGCCCACCACCCCCGCGGAGCAGTCGCTCCCGATCCGGCTGAACGTCGACGACAGCGACTCCCCGTCCGACGTCGTGGACGCGCTCTTCCTCGGCCGGTTCGCGACCGGCGAGCAGCCGTACGCCCGCAGCCACTCCGTCGACCGGGTCAAGTCCGGCGTGACGCTGCTGCCGCCCGCCGCGAAGGTGCTGCGCGCCGCCCGGGACGACGACCGCAGCGCGACCCTCGCCGAGGGCGACGGCTGGACGCTGCTGGTGTCCCGGTGGAACCGGGGCGCGGATGTGACCGTGACGGCCGTCGCGGACGAGCTCGCCGAGAAGGTGCTGCGGCAGGCGGTCGACGGCGCGGAGGACGAGCCGGAACCCCAGCCGGAGAACGTGACGATGGGCTTCTGGTACGTCTCCCCGCGGCGCGGCCCGCACCGCACCACACGCCAGATCTCCGCCGGGACCTGGGAGGAGATCCGGGGCAACTACACCGCCCCGGTCGCCGAGGCCATGGACGGGCTGATGAAGGTCACCCCGGACGACATCGCGGGCCGGCTCCTGCTGCTGCACGGCCCGCCCGGCACCGGCAAGACCTCCGCGCTGCGCACCCTGGCCCGCTCGTGGCGGGACTGGTGCCAGGTGGACTGCGTGCTCGACCCGGAGCGGCTGTTCTCGGACGTCGGCTATCTGATGGACATCGCGATCGGCGAGGACGACGGCTCGGCCAAGGGCCGCTGGCGGCTCCTGCTGCTGGAGGACTGCGACGAGCTGATCCGCGGCGAGGCGAAGCACACGGCGGGCCAGGCCCTGTCCCGGCTGCTGAATCTGACGGACGGGCTGCTCGGCCAGGGGCGGAACGTGCTGGTGGGGGTGACCACCAACGAGGACCTGGAGCGGCTGCACCCGGCAGTGGTCCGCCCCGGCCGCTGTCTGGCCAGGATCGAGGTGGGGCGGCTCACCCGTAAGGAGGCCGTCAGCTGGCTGGGCAGCGAGGAAGGAGTCGCGCGGGACGGGGCGACGCTGGCCGAGCTGTACGCGCTGCGCCGCGGCACCCGGCCCGCGTCGGTGCCGTCGCAGTCGGCCGAGGCGGACGCGGGGCTCTATCTGTAGCGGGTAGCGCCTGTCCGGCCCCGGTCAGGCTGCTCTCTCAGGTCCCTCAGGTCGCTCAGGTCTCTCAAGTCTCTCAGGCGTAAAGATCCCGCAGGCGCACCGACAGGCAGGTCACACAGCCCTCCATTTTCTCGAACTCGCTGATGTCCACGGGCACCGGCTCATACCCGAGGTCCGCGAACAGCTCGGCGCTCCTGGGCGCGCTCGCCGCCATCAGCAGCTTGCCGCCGCCGAGCAGTACGACGTGGGCGCCGGACTCCTCGGGGACGGGGAGGAAGCGCGGGAACGCCCGTACGTCGTCGACCAGCGGCGGACAGCCGATGACCGTGCCGTCGGGGAGGGCGGTGACCGCCGACTTGAGGTGGAGCACCTTGCTGACCGGGACGGCCACCACCCGGGCGCCCAGCGGCTCGAAGACGGCGCGCAGCTGCCGTACGCCCTCGGCGTCGGTGCGGCCGCCGCGGCCCACGTAGAGGGTGTCGCCGATCTTGAGAACGTCCCCGCCGTCCAGGGTGCCCGGCTCCCGGATCCGGTTCACCGAACACCCGAGCGCGGTCACCGCCTCCTCCGCGTCGGCGATTTCGGCGCGGCGGGAGGCAGCGCCGGGGCGGGCGATCAGCGCGACGTTCTTGTAGACGACCATGGTGTCCTCGACGAAGACGCCGTCCGGGCAGTCGTCCACCGGGGGCACCTCCACCGGCTCCCAGCCGTGCGCGCGCAGCGCCACGACGTAGACCTCCCACTGCCGCAGCGCCAGCGCGGCGTCGACCGGCTTGCGGTCGATGTGGGTGACGAGCCCTTCGGCGAGGCGGGGGCTGGGCCGCCGGACGATGGCTTTGGCGCTGGGCATGGGGACTCCATCCTGGTCGGCTGCAACCTTCATGGTGCGACACCCACCGGGCCGTTCGAGGCTTTGACGCCGGGCGCGGGGGCTTTTACGCGCGGGCGGTTACGCGTCCGCGGCGTAGACCGCCCGCAGCGCCTCGTCGACGGCGGTCTTCGCGGCCGCCCGGTCCAGGCCGAGCCGCCGGACCCGCTGGGCGTAGGCCGCCGCCGCGCTCGCCGCTTCCCGCGCGGCCGCGTCGCCCGCGGCGGCGACGAAGGTGCCGTGGCGGCCCCGGGTCTCGATCACCCCGTCGGACTCCAGCGCCCGGTAGGCCTTGGCGACGGTGTTCGCCGCGAGCCCCAGCTCCCCGGCGAAGCCGCGTACGGTGGGCAGCTTGTAGCCCACCGGGAGGACCCCCGAGCGGACCTGCTCGGCGATCTGGGCGCGGATCTGTTCGAAGGGGGCCGTCGCCGAATCCGGGTCGACGGTGATCTGCAGGGCCACGGGCCGGTCTCCAGGGCGTGCGGGCGGGTTTGTCGCACCTATTGTGTGCCACGGTCGGGCGGGCGGGGCGCAGACACGGAAACGGGGAGGCGGCGCGGGTCGGCGGGCCGTACCCTGCGCCACCGTCGGCGCCTGGCTGGGGCGGCCCGCGCGACCCGGGGTTCCGGGTCGCGCGGGCCGCCGGTCAGCCACCGGTCAGGACGGTTTCGCGCGTCCGCGCAGCACCAGCCGCTTCGCCAACGGCCAGCACAGGATCAGCGCGATCACCACATACACGGTCACCGCGAAGGGCGTGTTGACCAGCCCCGACACGCTCCCGTCGCTGATCTGCAGGGCCCGCCGCAGCTGCTGCTCGGCCCCGGGTCCGAGGATGACGCCGATCACCGCGGGCAGCACCGGCAGGCCGTAGCGCCGCATCAGCAGCCCCAGCAGACCGATGATCAGCAGGATCACCAGGTCCAGCGGCTCGCCGCCCACCGCGTACGCGCCGACCGCCGCGAAGAAGAGGATGCCCGCGTACAGATACGGCCTCGGGATCCGCAGCAGCTTGGCCCACACGGGCGCCAGCGGCAGGTTGAGCACCAGCAGCATCACCATGGCGATGAACAGCGAGGCGATCAGCCCCCACACCAGGTCCGGTTCGCGTTCGAAGAGCAGCGGGCCGGGCTGGATGCCGTACTGCTGGAAGGCGGCCAGCATCACCGCGGCGACCGCGGTGGTGGGCAGGCCGAGGGTGAGCATCGACACGAGCGTGCCCGCGGCGGACGCGGAGGCGGCCGACTCCGGGCCGGCCACGCCCTCGATGGCCCCCTTGCCGAACTCGTCGCGGTGCTTGGAGAGCCGCTTCTCGGTCACGTACGACAGGAAGGTGGGGATCTCCGCGCCGCCCGCCGGGATCGCGCCGAAGGGGAAGCCGATCGCCGGGCCGCGCAGCCAGGGCTTCCAGGTGCGGCGCAGCTCGGCCTTGCCGAGCCAGGGGCGGCCGACGGGGATGGGCTCGTCGGGGCGGCGGCGCAGGTGCAGGGCCACCCACAGCGCCTCGCCGATGGCGAAGAGGCCGACCGCGACGATGACGACGTCGATGCCGTCGGCGAGTTGCAGCGAGCCGAAGGTGAGCCGCTGCTGCCCGGTCATCTGGTCCAGGCCCACCAGGCCGATGGTGAGCCCGATCAGCAGCGAGGCGAAGCCGCGGATGCGGGAGCTGCCGAGCACGGACGTCACGGCGATGAAGGCCAGCACCATGATGGCGAAGTAGTCGGGCGCGCCGATGTCGACGGCGAGGTCGGCGACGGTCGGGGCGAGGAAGACCAGCAGACAGGTGCCGATCATGCCGCCCGCGAAGTGCCCGATGGCGGCCGCCGCCAGGGCCTGGGCGCCGCGCCCGGAGCGGGCCATGGGATGGCCTTCCATGGCGGCGACGACGGCGGCGGTCTCACCGGGGGTGTTGAGGAGGATGGAGGTGGTGGAGCCGCCGAACATGCCGCCGTAGTAGATGCCCGCGAACATGATGAACGCGGCGGTGGGGTCGAGCCCGTAGGTCACGGGCAGCAGCAGCGCGACCGCCATGGCCGGGCCGATGCCGGGGAGCACCCCGATGGCGGTGCCCAGCAGCACGCCGACCGCCGCCCACAGCAGGTTGACCGGGCTCAGGGCGGTGCCGAAGCCGTCGAGGAGGGAGGAGAGGGAGTCCATCGCGTTACAGCACCTCCATCAGCGGGCCGCCGGGCAGCGGCACCGCGAGCAGCCGGTCGAAGACGAAGAAGGTGACGGTGGAGAGCACGGCCGCGATCAGCGGGTCGCGGTGGAAGGCGCGGCTGCCGAGGGCGTACGCCGAGCCCCAGAAGAGCAGGGCGCCGGAGATGGGGAAGCCGAGCGGGTCGATGAGGAGGGCGTTGGCGAGGAACACTCCGGCCAGCAGCAGGACGGTGCGCCAGTCGCCGGGCGCGGTCAGGTCGATGTCCTCGCCGCCCTCGGCCTCGCCCTTGCCGCCGCGCAGCACGTCCACGGCCAGCAGTACGGCGACGACCAGGAGCGCGACGCCGACGACAATGGGCACGGTCCTGGGGCCGACGGGGCCGCGCTGGGCGAAGTCGGTGTCCATGGTGAGGGCGTCGGTGAGCACGAGGACGCCGATGGCCAGCAGCAGGGCGCAGACGCCGAGTTCGGAGCGGCCGCGCAGGAACGCTCTGAGTGAGTGATACAGCCGAGATGTGCCGAGCGAGAGCCAAGCGGGCACGACAACCTCCAATCTTTGGGGAAACCGGGCTGGTTCCAACCCGGCTGGTGCTGATCGCGTAAGAGTCGATCGTTCGCTGAGCAATCGAGCAGCGTGAGCCAGGAATCCCTCTCGTCCGCGAGAGGGAGGGTTCAAAGTCCCAGCTCCTTCAGCACCGTGTCCACGCGCTTGTCCTGGCCGGTCAGGAAGCGTCCGAAGTCGTTCCCCGTCATGAAGGCGTCGGTCCAGCGGTTGCGCCGGACCGCCTCCTTCCACTGCTTCGAGGCGTGCATCTTCGTGACCAGGTCGATCAGCTTGTCGCGCTCGGCGTCGGTCAGACCGGGCGGGGCGACGATGCCGCGCCAGTTGGTGAACGAGACGTCGAGGCCGGACTCCTTCAGCGTCGGCGCGTCCAGGCCCGGCAGGCGCTTGTCGCTGGTCACCGCGAGCACCCGCAACTCGCCCGCCTCGATCTGGTCGAGGTACTCGCCGACGCCGGAGACGCCGAAGGCGACCTTGCCGCCGAGCACGGAGGCGAGCAGCTCGCCACCGCCGTCGTACGGGATGTAGTTGACCTTCTTCGGGGCGATCCCGGCGGCCTTGGCCATCAGCATGGGGGCCAGGTGGTCCGGCCCGCCGGGCGAGGAGCCGCCGCCCACCGGCAGCGAGCCGGGCTTCTTCCGCCAGTCGGCCACCAGCTGCCCGAAGTCCTTGTACTTGGACCCCTTGCCCACGACCACGATGTCGGGCTCCTGGGTGAGCCGCGCGATCGGCGTCGTATCGGCGAGCGTGGACGGTGCGTGGTTGGTGTGCACCGCGCCCACCACTCCCAGGCCCATGGACATCGCGAGCTTGCCGTTGCCGCGCTCGGCCACCAGGTGGCTCAGCCCGACCGTGCCGCCCGCGCCGGGCAGGTTGAACACTTCGATGTTGCGGCTCAGGTCGGCGTCCTCGGCGCTCTTGGCCGCCGTACGGGCCGTGATGTCATAGCCTCCGCCGGGGGTGTTGGGCACCATCAGGCGCAGGCCGGGGATGTGGGTACCGGTGGCGGAGCCGCTGCCGGAGCTGAGCAGCGGAGGCCCGAGGAGCACGATCAGAGCCGCAGAGAAGATGGCGAGCGGGGTACGCAGACGCGGACTCAGACGCACGGTGACACCGCCTTTCTGTTCTTGCTTGGGTGTCTGTGTGAGGCGCGCCACATGTTGCCTGCGGGTTAACGCGCTGTCTCTCTTTCGGTATTAAGAGACCTTGTGGTCGTTGCGTACACGGGGCAGGCAACGAGGAAGGCGCGTTCGATGACGAGAGTGCTGGTGGTCGACGACGACTTCATGGTGGCCAAGCTGCACAGCCGCTATGTGGCGGCCCTGGAGGGCTTCACGGTCGCGGGGGTGGCCCACACGGGCGCCGAGGCGCTGCGCGCCGCCGACGCGCTCCGTCCCGACCTGGTCCTGCTGGACGTCTATCTGCCGGACATGGACGGCATCAGTGTGCTGCGCCGGATGCGGGAGCGGGAGGAACACCGTCATGTGGACGCGCTGTTCGTCACCGCGGCCAAGGACCCGCACGCCGTGCGCGAGGCGCTGCGCGCGGGGGCGCTGCACTACCTCATCAAACCCTTCGACCGGACCGCCCTCCAGGAGCAACTGCGCCATGCCGCCGCCCTGCGGGCCCGCCTCGACTCGCTCGGCGAGGCCAGCCAGGAGGACGTCGACCAGATCTTCGGCACCCGCCCGCGCGGCTCCCGCTCCCGCGAGCAGCTCCCCAAGGGCCTGGCGGCGCACACCGCGAGCCTCGTCGAGCGCACGCTGCGCGAGCACGCCGAGGGCCTTTCGGCGGCGGAGTGCGCGGAGGCGGGCGCCTTCTCCCGGGTGAGCGCCCGCCGTTACCTCGAGTACTTCGCCGAGACGGGGCGGGCGGAGGTCACCCTGCGCTACGGCGGCACGGGCCGCCCGGAGCGCCGCTACCGCTGGATCGCCTGACGGCGGCCGGGGCGCACCCGCCCCCGTCGGAGCCCCGCTGAGCAGCTATGTTGTCCGCATGTCGTCACAACAGCCTTCCCCCGCGCCCATACCGCCGGACGCCGCTCCGGCCTCCCCGGCGCCGCGCAAGTCCCCCCGGGCCCTGGCCGCCGCGCTGATCGTGGGGATCCTGATCGGCGGCGCCGGCGTCGGCGTGGCCTGGGCGGTCAGCGGCGACTCCTCGTCCTCCAACGACGCGGCGGGCGACGCGCGGGACGCCTGCCGCGCGCTGAGCGGATTCGACGAGTCCAAGTACGTCGCCAAGGGCGCGGAGGGCGAGATCGCGATGAATCGCTTCGGCGCGGCCCTCATGCTCTCCACGTCGGCGGCCGCGGGCGATGCCCAGTACAAGCCGCTCGCGAAGGCCCTGCTCGTGACGCAGACCCGGCATGCCGCGACCTTTGACTTCGCCGACAGCAAGGTGAAGAAGAGCCTCGGCGAGGCCCGCGAGATCTGCCGGGAACTCGACTGACCGCGGCTGTTGACGGGCCCGCCCCGGGAGCTCCGGGGCCGGGAGCACCCGGGCGTGTCCCGAAGCCAGGAACAGCGGATCAGCTCACGGACCGCGCGTCCGCGGCGGCGTAGATCTCCCCCGCGCGGCGCCGGGCCGCGCGAGCTCGGCCGCCCCCGGACCCGTCCCCGGCACCGCCCCCGTCTCCGTCTCCGGTCAGGTCGTCCGGTACGGCTCCCGGCACGGCGTCCGGCACCCGGCCGATGACGTCGAGCGCCCGGGCCTCGCCCAGCGGGTGGCCCGCCTCCCGCTGCACGGCAACCGCCTCGACCGCCCGGGACAGCGCCTCCGCGTGACGCCCCGCGGCGGCGTGGATCTCGCCGAGCTCGGTCAGGGCCTGCCCCTCGACCAGCCTGAAGCCGCAGCGCCGCGCCAGCTGCCGGGCCTCGTCCGCCCGGGCCAGGGCGGCATCGGCGTGGCCGAGGGCGCGGTGGGCGGCGGCGAGGCCCAGGAGGCTGTCCGCCTCGGCGCGCCGGTTGTGCGCGGCGCGCGCCGCGAGCAGTGCGCGTTCGTGGCTCTCCGCCGCCCGTTCGCCGCGCCCGGCGCGCCGGTGCGCCTCGCCGATGGTGTTGAGCGCGTCGGACTGGATCCGGCGGTTTCCGGTGTCGACGGCGAGCCGCAGCGCGCGCTCGCCGTGTTCCAGCCCCTCCTCGTGGCGCCCGCACTCCAGCTGGATCCGGCCGGTGACCTGGAGCGCCACCGCGTGGCCGTTGCGGTAGCCGACGGCCTCGTTGATGGCCACGGCCTCGCCGAGTACTTCCAGGCCCTCGCGCAGCCGGCCGGCTTCCCAGTAGGCGATGCCGAGGTTGTCCAGGTGGTTGGCCTCGTAGCGGACTCCGGCCTTGCGCCGGATGTGCAGCGCCGTCTCCAGGTCGCTCACGGCCTCCGGCAGCCGACCCATGTCCCGGTGGACGAGACCGACGCCGATGAGCGCCAGCGCCTCGGCGTCGCTCTGCCCGAGCTCGCGCAGGATGGCGAGTGCCGCGTCGAAGTGCCCGAGAGCGTCGTCCAGCCGGGCCTGTTCCCACTCCACGTACGCCAGTCCGCCGAGCGCCGCCGCCTCGCCGGGGCGCCAGCCGATGGCGCGGTGCAGTTCGATGGCGCGCTGGTGGTGGAGGGCGGACTGGCCGAGGACGCCGAGGTCCCACAGGGCGAAGCCGATGTTGTAGTAGACGGCGGCCTCACCGCGCCGGTCGCCCTCGGCGACGGCGGCGTCCAGCGCGCTCTGCGCGGTGACCTGCCAGGTGCCGCGGGGCAGACAGAGCCAGAAGTAGCCGAGCAGCGCGTCCGTCAGATGCCATGACACCGCGCGCGGCCCCTCGCGTGCGGTCCGCTCGATCGCGGCCAGCAGGTTGGCCCGCTCGGCCTCCAGCCACACGATGGCCTCGATCTCGTCGGCGAGCCGCACCGGTTCGCGCACCGGAGGGATGCGTAAGGTCTCGAAGCCCGCGGCGAACGGGGCGAACGGCGCGCCCTCAGGGTCCCCCGGAGCCCCCTCGGCCATCTCGCGCGGCAGCCGGGGAATCTGCGGATACAGGACGCGCCCCGCGGCGTCCGCGGCGAGCAGGTACCACGCGTACAGCCGGTCCCGCGCCGCGGTCAGCCGCTCGGCCGGGTCGTCGGCCTCGCCCCGCTCCCAGGCGTACTCGCGGAGCAGGTCGTGGAAGCCGTAGCGGCCCTCCCCGCGCGACTCGATCAGATGCGCGCCCGCGAGGGTGGCCAGCAGCTGCGCGGCCTGCGCCTCGGTGTCGTCCAGCAGCGCCGCCGCGGCCCCGGCGTCGAACTCCAGGCCGGGGACCAGGCCAAGCCGACGGAACAACAGCCGGGCGCGGGAGCCCTGGGCCCGGTACGACAGGTCGAACGCGGCGCGGACCGCGGACCGTTCATCGTCCTCCAGCTCCAGCACCGCCAGTCGGCTGCCTTCCGCGAGCTCGGCCGCCAGGCCGGCGACGCGCCGGCCTGGCTCGCAGGCGAGCTGCGCGGCGGCCACGCGCAGCGCGAGCGGGAGGTAGCCGCACAGCCGGGCGAGTTCGGCCACGGCGTCCGGCTCGGCCGCCACCCGCGGTTCCCCGAGGACGGCGACCAGCAGGGCGTGAGCCTCCTCGGGGGCCAGTACGTCGAGCATGAGGGGGTGCGCGCCCTCCCTCGCGACCAGGCCGCCCAGCCGGTTGCGGCTGGTCACCACGACGAGGCAGGAAGGGCCGCCGGGCAGCAGCGGGCGCACCTGCTCGGCGGAGACCGCGTCGTCCAGCAGGATCAGCATCCGCCGGTCCACCAGCAGGGACCGGTAACGGCGGATCATCTCGTCCTCGTCGGCCGGTATCTCCTGCGGCGTCAGCCCCAGCCCGCGCAGCAGCTGCCCGAGGGCGTCACGCGGGCGCAGCGGCTCGCGGTTGCCGTCGAAGCCGCGCAGGTCCACATACAGCTGGCCGTCCGGGAACCGGTCCCGCGCCTGATGACCCCAGTGCACGGCCAGGGCGGTCTTGCCGACACCCGCGGTGCCGCCGATCGCGGAGATCACCACCGTGCCCGTCTCGGGCGCCGGACCGTCGGGCGGGACGAGGGCGTGCAGCCGGGCGACCGCCTCGGCGCGGCCGGTGAAGCCCGGCACGGCGCGCGGGAGTTCGGCGGGGATCAGCCGCGGCCCGCTGTGCTTCTGCGGGCCGGGCGCCGCGGGGGCGTCGGAAGCGGCCTGGGGCGAGGGCCGCGCAGGGGCGGAGGACGGCGCGGGCGCGCGCACATCGAGGTCGCCCACCAGGATCCGCTGGTACAGCGCCTGGAGTTCGGGCCCGGGGTCGACCCCCAGCTCATCGGCCAGCCGCTCGCGCGTACGGGTGTACACCTCCAGCGCCTCGGCCTGCCGCTCGCACCGGTACAGGGTCACGATCAGCTGCCGTACGACCCGCTCGTCCAGCGGGTGGGCGGCGGCCAGGCCGCGCAGCTCGGGCAGCAGTTCGCCGTGCCGGCCCAGCCGCAGCTCCGCGTCGCCCAGTGCCAGCCGGGCCGCGATGTGCTCGCTGCCCAGCCGCTCCCGCATGTTCCAGGCCCAGTCGCCGGACAGGCCGGACAGAGCCTCCCCGCGCCACAGCCCGAGAGCCCCGCGCAGCAGCCCTGCGGGGCGCGTGGGGTCCTGCTCCGTGGCCGCGGCCTCGGCGACCAGGCCGCGGAACCGGTGGAGGTCCACCAGCTCGGGCGCCACCTCCAGCACATAGCCACCGGAGCGCCGCGCCAGCCGGGCCGCGGCCTCGCCCTGGTGTTCTCCGAGCGCGCGCAGCGCCGCCCGCAGCCGCGCCACGTATCCGTACAGCACGCTGCGGACGGACGCCGGTGGCTCCTCTCCCCATACCCGGTCGATCAGCTGACCGGCCGGCACCACCCGGTTCGCTTCCACCAGCAGGACCGCGATCACACAGCGCTGCTTGGCGTGCCCGAGGTCGACGTGCCGGTCACCGGTCCACGCCTCGACCGGGCCGAGGACCCGGAATTCCATACGAGACTCCCACCCCACCCTGGTTCTCCCCCTACCGACCCTGATCTTCTCGCGAATCCGGGAGACCGCGTGCCGGACCGTCCAAGGTTTATTCAAGATTTCGTCCAAGTCCGGTACGGCACAGTGTTCTCAGCGGCTCCGATTGGGATCGGAGCGGCGCCTCGGGATGGCCGCCGACCCGCTTGACGGGGGATGGCGGGTCGGCGGCCTCAGCACGTCGGCGCGGTGGGGGACGCGTCGGCGTGCACCTCCTCCAGAGGTCCGGGGGAAGCCGGCGGAAGCCGGTCAGACCGTGGCGGGCCTGGTGCCGATGACGACGGTCGCGCTCAGCTCCTCGCACCCGGTGACCCGCGCGATCAGCCCGTGCCGGGCGAAGGCCTCGGCGGCACGCGGCGCCTGACGCTCACTGGTCTCGACCAGCAGACGGCCGCCGGGCGCCAGCCACTGGGCCGCCCCGGCGAGTACCCGCCGCTGGACGTCGAGCCCGTCCGCGCCGCCGTCCAGCGCCACCCGCGGCTCGTGGTCGCGGGCCTCCGGGGGCAGCAGGCGGATGGCGTCGGTGGGTACGTAGGGGGCGTTGGCGACCAGGACGTCGATGCGGCCGCGCAACGCCGCGGGCAGCGGTTCGTAGAGGTCGCCCTCGTACACCCGGCCCTCTCCGGCGGGGATGTTGCGCCGCGCGCACCGCACCGCGGCGGGCTCGATGTCGACCGCGTACAGCTCGATCGGGGAGACCGGGCCCAGCGCCGCGAGCAGCGCGGCGCCCACCGCGCCCGAGCCGCAGCACAGGTCGACGACGACGGACCCGGGCCGGGCGAGGCCGACGGCCTGGTCGACGAGGAACTCGGTGCGCCGGCGGGGTACGAAGACGCCGGGGTCCACGGCTATCCGCAGACCGTGGAACTCCGCCCAGCCGAGGACGTGTTCCAGGGGCAGCCCCGCCACGCGCCGGTCGACCATGGCGGCGAGTTCGTCGGGGGTGCGTGCCGTGGTGACGAGCAGTTGTGCCTCGTCCTCGGCGAAGACACAGCCGACGGCCCGGAGTCTGGTGACGATGGCGGAGAGGGGAAGAAGTGACGGTGAGACCGACATGGGAGCCTTTCGGAACGCCTCTGGGCGCTCCCGCGGTCACCTATCCCTGAGGGACCGCACGGCCGTGAAATGAGAGCACCCGACCTGATACAGCGGTAATGGGTCCCACCTCCTCGGTCGTTCGCTACTGAAGCCGCCAACACTTTACCCGAGGCGGTCGGCGGCGCAAGCGTGTGCGAGCGCCCGCCCGGGCGGCTGCCCTGTGCTGTGACGGATGCCTTGACGCATGGAATGTTAGCGGTAACACTCCCGTCGTGGACAAGCCTCCCAGCACGCACCCGCTCCCCCGGCCCGACGAAGAGACCCCGCTGTTCAGCCGCGCCGCCGTGGTCGCGTCCTGCGTGGGCTTCATCCTGATCGGCGCGCTACAGGCGCTCTACGGGCCGTCGATCCCCGCCTTCCGCGACGAGTACGGCCTGACGCCCTCCACCGCCGGTCTCGGCCTGAGCGCGCACTTCGTGGGGGGCGTCGTGGGCGTCCTCGTCTTCGACCGGCTCTTCGGCCGCGCCGACCCCGCCGCCCGGATCGGCAACCGCAAGCTCCTGGGCGGCTCGTATCTGCTGATGGCCGTCGGCGCGGCGGGCTTCGCCCTAGCCCCCGCGTGGCCCGCCGCCCTCGCCATGGCGCTGGTGGCCGGTCTCGGCTTCGGCGGCATCGACTACGGCCTGAACCAGCTGTTCGCCGTCGGGTTCGGGCGCCGCAGCACCGCCATGCTCAACGTCCTCAACGCCCACTTCGGCATCGGCGCGATCCTCGGCCCGGCGCTGATCGGCCTGGTGGGGGCGGATCACTACACCGCGATCTTCCTCGGCTTCGCCGTGCTGACCCTGCCGCTGTTGCTGTGCCTGGCCGGGGTGCGGGACGGGGCTCCCCCGCGCGCGGCGGGCAGCGAGGGCGATCCGGAGGAGGAGAGGGGACAGCACGGGACGGGACAGGACGACCCGGACGCGCGCCGGGCGCGGGCGCGGTCCCGCAGCCTGGCCACCGTGCTGGGCGCCTTCGTCCTCCTCTACGTCCTGCACGTCGGCATCGAGGCGGGCGTCGGCGGCTGGGAGCCCACCCACCTGGAGACGGTCGGCTACAGCGCGACCGCCGCCGCCTCCGCGACCTCCGTCTACTGGCTGATGATGACGGTCGGCCGCTTCCTGGTCGCGCCCCTCGCGCTGCGCTGGCCCGCCCGGTCGATCATCGTGGTCAGCTGCGCGGGCATGACCGTGTGTCTGCTGCTCGCCGCGGTGCCCGCGCTGGCCCCGTACGCGTACGCGGGCGTCGGCCTGTTCATCGCGCCGATCTTCCCGACCGGTCTGCCCTGGCTGAACGACGCGGCCCCGCGCGCCCGCCGGGCCGGGGCGCTGGTCATCGCGGCGTCCATGGTCGGCGGCGTGGCCGCGGGCCCGGCGCTCGGCAAGGCCATCGAACTGTCCGGCATCCGGGCCGTGCCGCTCATCCTGGCCGCGGTCTCGGCGATCTGCCTGGCCACGACGGGCTGGCTGATCCGCGCCACCGCCACCCGTTCGGCCACCGCCACGCGCCCGGCCACCGCCGACTCGCGCCCGGCCGCCACCGGCCGCACAGGAACACGGGGGCCTAGTCTGTAGAGGCAAACGCAGCAGGCAGGAGAACAGACAGGAAGGAAGGCCCGGTATGGCGGAGCCCGCCCGGACCAGGCGCCGCCGGGGCACGGCCGGCTCCCGGGTTCTGATGGCGGACGTCGCCCGGCTCGCGGGGGTGTCGGGCCAGACCGTCTCGCGTGTGCTCAATGACCACCCGAAGGTCCGGGAGGAGACCCGCGAGCGGGTACGGGCCGCGATGCGGGAGCTGGGCTACCGCCCGACCGCCAGCGCCCGCACGCTGGCCAGCGGCCGCAGCCGGATGCTCGGCGTGATCTCCTTCGACGCGACCCGCTTCGGCCCGGCCGCCACCTTGGCGGGCATCAACGAGGCGGCCCAGTCGGCCGGTTACCTGGTCAGTACGATCGCGCTGACCGCCACCGACCAGGCGTCCGTGGCGGGCGCGCTGGACCGGCTGCTCGGCGAGGGCGCGGACGGCGTGATCGCCATCGCGCCACAGCGCTCGGTGAGCCAGGCCCTGGTCGAGTCGGGCCACGACATTCCGCTGGTCACCCTCGACAAGAGCTTCGGGGAGCGGGTCCCGGTCGTCGCCGGGGACTCGGCGTCCGGCGCCCGCCAGGCCACCGAGCATCTGCTGCGCCTCGGCCACCGCACCGTCTGGCACATCGCGGGCCCCGTCGGCTGGATCGCGGCGGAGGCGCGCGTCGACGGCTGGCGGGCGGCGCTGAAGGACGCGGGGGCCGTCGCGCCCGAGCCGCTGACCGGCGACTGGAGCGCGGACTCCGGCTATGAGCTGGGCCGCCGGGTGGCCGAGCGCCCGGAGGTCACCGCGGTCTTCGTGTCCAACGACCAGATGGCGGTGGGCGTGCTGCGCGCGCTGCACGAGGCCGGGCGCCGGGTGCCCGAGGACGTCAGCGTGGTCGGCTACGACGACATCCCCGAGGCCGCGCATCTGCTGCCGCCGCTGACCACCGTGCGTACGGACTTCACCGAGGTCGGCCGCCGCTGTCTGACCCTGATGCTGGACCAGCTCCACCGGGCGCCCGAGCCCGGGGTCCGCGTGGACATCCCCACGGAGCTGGTCGTCCGCCGCAGCACCGGCCCCGCCCCCGCCGGGGTCGGAGCCGGGGAGCGTCGTTCCAGGGTGTGACACGGCCCCCCACGCGGCTCCCGTCCGGGCCCGCGCGCTGTGAGACTGGACGGCATGGCAGGTGAGCAGCAGCACAGCGGTGGCGGCACGGAGCTGGGGCGTTTTCTGCGCGCCCGGCGCACCCAGGTCACCCCCGACCAGGTCGGCCTGACCGCCGGCCCCGGTCTGCGCCGCACTCCCGGGCTGCGCCGCGAGGAGATCGCCGCCCTCGCCGGCGTCAGCATCGACTACTACACCCGCCTGGAGCGCGGCAAGGAGACCAGGCCCAGCCCGTCCGTGGTCGACGCCCTCGCCCGTGCTCTCCGTATGGACGACGACGAGCGCGACCACCTGCGCGAGCTGGCCGCCCGCGCCGCCCGGTACGCGCCCGAGCTTCCGGCCGCCCCCAGCCGCACCGTACGGCCGCAGCTCAAGCTGCTGCTGGAGAGCATGCGGCCGAACCCGGCCTACATCGCCAGCCGCACCCTCGACCTGCTCGCCTGCAACCCCGGCGGCCTGGCGCTGTACGCGGGCATCGGCGACTGGCCCGTCACCCAGCGCAATCTCGCCCGCTATCTCTTCCTGCACCCGGCCGCCCGGGAGGTCTTCGCCGACTGGGACAACCAGATCCGCGGCTGCGTCGCCCGGCTGCGCGCGCTGGCCGGGACCGACCCGGACGCCCCCGACCTCGCGGGCCTCGTCGGCGAGCTCCTCCTCAAGAGCCCCGACTTCGCGAGCCTGTGGGAGCGCTACGAGGTCAAGGGCCGCAGGGCCGTGTCGCGCAAGACCTTCCACCACCCCCACGTCGGCGAGATCACCCTCGGTTTCCAGGCCATGCACCTGGAGGGGACCTCCGGCCAGCGCCTGGGCGTGTACATCGCCGAGCCTGGCACCCCCGACTACGACGCGATGACGCTCCTGGACATGACGGACATGGCCACGCCCCAGCGCGCGAAGAACGTGACGAACCCGATGAATCCGACGACGGCGGAATACCCGCGCTGACCGCCGTACGAGCCCCCGGGCCCGTATGCTCCGAGACATGATCATGGTCAGGTTGGAGCGGCTCCGGGCGGACCACGCGCCGGCCCTGTTGGCCTTCGAGCGGGAGAACCGGGAGTACTTCGCGCGGTCCATCTCGGACCGGGGCGACGCGTATTTCGCGGGGTTCGCGTCCCGCCACCGCCTCCTGCTCGACGAGCAGGAGGCGGGTGTGTGCCACTTCCATGTGGTCCTGGACGAGGCGGGAGAGCTGGTCGGCCGGGTGAATCTGGTGGACGTCCAGGAGGGCGCCGCCGAGCTCGGCTACCGCGTCGGCGAGCGGGCGGCGGGCCGGGGTGTCGCGACGGCCGCGGTGGCGGAGGTGTGCCGGCTCGCCGTGGCGTCGTACGGGCTGTCGGCCCTCACGGCGGCGGCCACGCTCGACAACCACGCCTCCACGGCCGTGCTGCGGCGCAGCGGGTTCACGGCCGTGGAGGACATCGAGATCGAGGGGCGGCCCGCGGTCCGTTACCGGCTCCGGCTCACCGCCCCTCGATGATCAGCGAGAACATCGACCACCCAGAAGACCTCAGGCCCCCACGTACTCCCGCAGATGGCGGGCGGTCAGCGTGTCCGCGCCGGCCACCAGGTCGGCGGGGGTGCCGGTGAACACCACCTGCCCGCCGTCGTGGCCGCCGCCCGGGCCCAGGTCGACGAGCCAGTCGGCGTGGGCCATCACGGCCTGGTGGTGTTCGATGACGATGACCGTGTTGCCGTCGTCGACCAGGCGGTCCAGCAGGGCCAGCAGCTTGTCGACGTCCGCCATGTGCAGTCCGGTGGTCGGCTCGTCGAGGATGTAGGTCGAGGACTTCTCGGCCATGTGGATGGCCAGCTTGAGGCGCTGGCGCTCGCCGCCGGAGAGGGTGTTCAGCGGCTGGCCGAGCCGCAGATAGCTCAGCCCGACGTCCACCAGCCGCCCCAGGACGGCGTGCGCCTGCCCCGAGGGGAAGAACTCGTGCGCCTCCGCCACCGACATGCCCAGTACCTCGCTGATGTTCTTGCCGCGCAGCGTGTACGTGAGCACCTCGGGCGTGAACCGCTTGCCCTCGCACTTCTCGCACACCGAGGCCACCCCGGCCATCATCGCCAGGTCGGTGTAGATGAGCCCGATGCCGTTGCAGTTGGCGCAGGCGCCCTCCGAATTGGCGCTGAACAGCGCCGCCTTGACCCCGTTGGCCTTGGCGAAGGCGGTACGGATCGGGCCCAGCAGCCCGGTGTACGTGGCCGGGTTGGAGCGGCGCGACCCACGGATGGGCGACTGGTCGGCCACCACCACCCCGTCCCGCATGGCCAGGTAGCCGTGGACCAGCGAGCTCTTGCCCGAGCCGGCCACGCCGGTGACCACGGTCAGCACCCCGGTGGGGATGTCCACGTCGACGCTCTTCAGGTTGTGCAGGTCCGCGCCCTCGATGGTCAGCTGCCCGCGCGGTGTGCGCACCGTCCCGCGCAGCCGCGTCCGGTGTTCCAGGTGGCGCCCGGTGAGGGTGGCTGAGGCGCGCAGCCCGGCGACGTCCCCGCTGAAGCAGATCTCGCCGCCGCCCGTGCCCGCCCCGGGTCCGAGGTCCACGACATGGTCGGCGATCGCGATCACCTCGGGCTTGTGCTCGACCACCAGCACCGTGTTGCCCTTGTCGCGCAGCCGTAGCAGCAGGTCGTTCATCCGCTGGATGTCGTGGGGGTGCAGCCCGACGGTCGGCTCGTCGAAGACGTAGGTCACATCGGTCAGGCTGGAGCCGAGGTGGCGCACCATCTTGACCCGCTGCGCCTCGCCGCCGGAGAGGGTGGCGGAGGGTCGGTCGAGGCTCAGATAGCCGAGCCCGATCTCCACCAGCGACTCCAGCAGCTGCCGCAGATTGCCCAGCAGCGGGGCGACCGAGGCGTCGTCGATGCCCCGTATGAACTCGGCGAGGTCGCTGATCTGCATGGCCGAGCACTGGGCGATGTTGACCTCGCCGATCGTCGAGGACAGCGCGGCGGCGCTCAGCCGGGTGCCGCCGCAGTCCGAGCAGTCGGCGAAGACGACGGCCCGGTCCACGAAGGCGCGGATGTGGGCCTGCATGGATTCGCGGTCCTTGGAGAGGTAGAGCCGCTGGATCTTGGTGACGAGGCCCTCATGGGTGACGTTGATGGAGCCGACCTTGACCTTGGTGGACTCCTTGTGGAGGAAGTCCGCCCACTCCTGCTCGGTGAACTCCTTGAGCTTCTTGTCCGGGTCGTGGAAGCCGGACTGGGCCATGACCTGCCAGTACCAGGTGTCCACGCCGAAGCTCGGGACGGTGATGGCCCCTTCGTTCAGCGAGAGTTCCCGGTCCACCAGCTGGTCGACGTCGATCTTCGACACCTGGCCGAGCCCCTCGCAGGCCGGGCACATACCCTCGGGGCTGTTGAAGCTGAAGGCGGAGGAGGTCCCGATGTGCGGGGTGCCGAGCCGGCTGAAGACGATCCGCAGCATGGTGTAGGCGTCGGTGGCGGTGCCCACGGTGGAGCGCGAGTTGGCGCCGATCCGCTCCTGGTCGACGACGATCGCGGCGCTCAGGTTGTGCAGCCCGTCCACGTCGGGGCGGCTCAGGCTCGGCATGAACGACTGGATGAAGGCCGTGTAGGTCTCGTTGATCAGGCGCTGCGACTCGGCGGCGATGGTGCCGAAGACCAGCGAGGACTTCCCGGACCCGGACACTCCGGTGAAGACGGTGAGCCTGCGCTTGGGGATGTCCAGCGAGACGTCCTTGAGGTTGTTCGCTCGGGCTCCGCGGACCTGGATCATATGGTGGCTGTCGGCAGGGCGGGGTCCGGACGTGCTGTTCACGGCTTCTCCTCCTGGAACACGATCTTCGTACGCTGTACTCTGTACGACGTACAGAGTAGCCGCGAGGGGGCGCGGCGTGGCGAGGAACGGTGAACATGGCCAAGGAACACAGCAGCGCGGGCGACCCGGCCCGGACCCTGGAACTGCTGTGGCGCGAGCCCGCAGCCCCGGACGCGCCGGCCCGTCGCGGCCCCAAGCAGGGCCTCAGCGTCGACGCCGTCGTCCGGGCCGCCATCGCGCTCGCCGACTCCGGCGGCCTGGAGGCGCTGACCATGCGCGGTGTGGCCCAGCGCCTCGGCGTCACGCCGATGACCCTCTATACGTATGTCCCCGGCAAGGCCGAACTGCTGGACCTCATGCTGGACTCCGCCTATCTGGAGATGGAGCGCGCCGATCGTTTGGGTCGACCGGCCGCCACCCCCTGGCGCGCCAGGGTCGAGGCCGTCGCCCGCGGGAACCTGGAGCTGTGCCGCCGCCACCCCTGGGTGGCGACCCTGCCCGCCACCCGCCCGCCGCTCGGCCCCGGGATCATCGCGAAGTACGAGCACGAGCTGGCCGCCTTCGAGGGCCTGGGCCTGGACGACATCGAGATGGACGCCGCGCTCACCTTCCTGCTCGACTTCGTCCGCTCGGCGGCCCGCGCCGAGCTGGACGCCCAGGCGGCCGGCCGGGACAGCGCGATGTCCGACGCGCAGTGGTGGGAGGCCCACGCACCCCTGCTGGCCAAGGTCTTCGACGCCGAGCGGTATCCCCTCGCGGCCCGGGTGGGCAGCGCCGCGGGCGAGGCCCACCAGAGCCCGTACAACCCCGAATACGCCTTCCGCTTCGGCCTGGCGCGGGTCCTGGACGGCCTCGCCGCGCTCGTCGAGTCACGAGGCGGCGGCGGTTGAGGCGTGTCCGCCCGCCGTAGCATGGCCGCGATGCACACCATCGAGTTCCGTCTGCTGCGCCCCCACCGCTTCCATGTCGTCGACCTCATCGTGGACGGCACCGGCCTGCTCGACCTCGTACGCGAGGCGGAGCTTCCGTACGCGGTCGAGGAACAGCGCGAAAGCGCGGCGGACTTCGCCCCCGACCCCGTTCCGCTGCTCGCCGGAGCCTATGCGCTGCTGCGGGCCGACGGCCGCGGCTGGCCCAGCCGCCATCTGCTGGGCGAGCCCGGCGACGGGGCCACCGACCTCTGGCGGGACGACGAGACGCTGCTGCTGACCTGCCCGTGCGGCATTGACGAGTGCTGGGCGCTGGTGGCCCGGGTCGAGGTGGCTGACACGGTCGTGCGGTGGTCGGACTTCCGCAACGTCCGCCGCGACTGGGACCTCACGGGCCTCGGCCCGTTCACCTTCCCCCGGCGGCAGTACGAGGCCTCCCTGCGCGCCACCGCCCGGGCGGCACGGGAGGAGCGGGCGGCGCGTCGTCTCAGCGCAGCAGCAGCTGGGCGCCGCCCACTATGGTGGCCGCGATCACCAGCCGCTCGAAGAGCCGCTGATTGATCCGGTTCACGACCGCCTTTCCGATGAACGCCCCGGGTATCACGAACAGGGCCAGCCCCGCGTCCAGCAGCAGCGAGCGTCCGTCGATCAGGCCGAGTCCGACGCTGAAGGGCACCTTGGCGACGTTGACGATCAGGAAGAACCACGCCGAGGTGCCGAGGAAGCCAAGCTTCCGGAAGCCCGCGGAGAGCAGATAGAGCGACATGACGGGCCCGCCCGCGTTGGCGACCATCGTGGTGAACCCGCCGAGCACCCCGTACGACCCCGCCTTGAGCCGCCCGCCGCCCTGCCTCTCCCCCGCCTCCGGCGCTTTTCCCCCCGCTTCCCCAGCCTCCTCGGCTTTTGCCGCTTTCTTGGCCGCATGCCGACGCCACACCGTGACCCCGGCCATCAGCAGCAGAGTCGTCCCGATCGAGATGCGCACCGCGGCGTCGTCGGCCCACAGCATGAACACCGTGCCCGCCACCACCCCGGCGGCCACCGCGGGAAACAGCCGCACCAGCGTGGCCCAGTCGGCGTGGCGGCGATAGGCGTAAACGGCGAACACGTCGCCGACGATGAGCAGGGGGAGCAGCACCCCGGTCGACTCGCGGGCCGGCAGCACGGCCGCGAAGATCGCGAGGCTGACGGTATTGGCGCCGCTGACGGCGGATTTCGAGAAGCCGACCAGCGTCGCTGCCCCGGCGAGCGCGACGAATCCCCAGAGAGTGATGGTGTCCATGCCAGGGGCCTATGCTAAACCCCCGCTGTTCGGAGCCATCATGCGGCCGTCCCGCCCGACGAATCGATGGCCGGAAATGACGTGCGAAGGCGCCGCCTCCCCCGGTACGGTGCCGCACATGGGTTCTCTGTGACAGTCCCCGCGCGACCGCTCGCGCGTTCTCATCGGCACGACCGAGAGCAACGGCCGAGAACAGGGGACCCTTCCATGGTTGCCGCACAACTATCTCTTCAGAACGTCACCCGCCGCTACGACGACCACGTGGTGCTGGACGACGTGTCCTTCACCGTCAAGCCGGGCGAGAAGGCCGGAATCATCGGCGACAACGGGGCCGGGAAGTCCACCCTGCTGCGGCTCCTCGCCGGGCAGGACCTGCCCGACAACGGCGAGCTGACCGTGGTCGCGCCGGGCGGCGTCGGCCATCTCGCCCAGTCTCTGGAGCTGCCGCCCGAAGCCAGTGTCCAGGACGCCGTCGACGTGGCCCTCGCCGATCTGCGCGACCTCGAATCGCGGCTGCGCCACGCCGAGGCCGGGCTGCGCGGGCCGGCGGGCGCGGAGCTCACGGCGGCCCTGGACACCTATGCCGGGCTGGTCGCCCGGTACGAGGCACGCGGCGGATACGAGGCGGACGCCCGGGTGGACATCGCCCTGCACGGGCTCGGCCTGCCGGGCCTGGACCGCGGCAGGGCGCTCAGCACGCTGTCCGGTGGCGAGCGGTCGCGGCTGGCGCTGGCCGCCACCTTGGCGTCACGGCCGGAGCTGCTGTTGCTCGACGAGCCGACCAACGATCTGGACGACTCGGCCGTGGCCTGGCTGGAGACGCACCTGCGGGCGCATCGCGGCACCGTGCTCGCGGTCACCCATGACCGGGTGTTCCTGGAGCGGGTCACCACCACGATCCTGGAAGTCGGCGAGGGCAAGGTGTCGCGCTACGGCGACGGCTACGACGGCTATCTCGCCGCGAAGGCCGCCGAGCGCCGACGCCGACTGCGGGAGTACGAGGACTGGTGCGCCGAGCTGGCCCGCAACGAGAAACTGGCCGCCTCGAATGTGGCCCGCCTTGACGCGATCCCCCGCAGGATGCCGCTCGCCGTGTTCGGCCACGGCGGCTTCCGCACCCGTGGCCGGGGCCACGGCGCGATGGTCCGCATCCGCAACGCCAAGGAACGCGTCGAGCGCCTCACCGGCAACCCGGTCGCCCCGCCGCCCGACCCGCTGGTGTTCGCCGCCCGCATCACCACCGCCGACGACCGGACGCCGCAGGTGGCGGCCGAACTCACCGGCATCCGCGTCGGGGACCGGCTGCATGTGCCGTCGCTGCGGATCGGAGGTGCGGAGCGGCTGCTGATCAGCGGGCCCAACGGAGCGGGCAAGACGACGCTCATGCGGGTGCTGTCCGGTGAACTGCGCCCCGATGCCGGGACGGTGCACACGCACGGCCGCGTCGCGCACCTGCGGCAGGAGGCCACCCCCTGGCCGCCCGACCTGACCGTGCCGCAGGCCTTCGCCCACGGCCGGGCGGCCGAGCTGGACGACATGGACAACATGGGCAACATGGGCAACATGGACGACCACACCGGCACCCTCCTCTCACTCGGCCTGTTCAGCCCGGCGGAGCTGCGGCTGAAGGTGGGCGAGCTGTCCTACGGGCAACGGCGCCGCATCGAGCTGGCCCGCCTGGTGACCGACCCCGCCGACCTGCTGCTGCTCGACGAGCCCACCAACCACCTCTCCCCCGCTCTGGTCGAAGAGCTGGAAGGAGCCCTGACGAGCTACTCGGGCGCGGTCGTCATCGTCACCCATGACCGCCGCATCCGAACCCGCTTCACCGGCACCCACCTGGAACTGCGCACCGGCCACATCACCCGGCTCCAGGAGGTCGCGCCCGCGGCAGCCAGGGTGTGAGACGCCGCTACCGCCCCAGGAGCCGTTCGACGTCGGCCAGCTGCCCGGCGGCGAGCGGCCCCTTCGCGATCGCGCCCGCGTTCTCCTCGGCTTGGGCGACCGTACGGAAGCCGGGGATGGGAATCGTCCGCGGGCTGCGGGCCCAGATCCAGGCGAGGGCGCCCTGCGCGAGGGTACGGCCGTCGCTGGTGAGGATGGACCGCAGGGCGTCGACCCGCTGGAGCCAGGCCGGGTCCGCGCCGGCGTTCGCGGTGAACCCCGGCAGCCAGGCGGGTGGCGTGTTGCGGATGTCCCCGCGCTCCAGGGCGCGCCCGGCGGTGTGCTTGCCGGTGAGCAGTCCCATGGCGAGGGGGCTGCGGCTGATGGCGGCGAGGTCCGACTCCGCGCAGAGCGCCAAGAGCTCGGGCGCGTCCTGGAGGATGTTCAGGCGGTGCTGGACGGCCGTGCAGTGCGGGCCCTCGGCGAAGGCGGCGGCCCGAGCGGGGTCGTCGGTGCTCCACCCGTACGCGCGGATGAGCCCCTCGCGCACGAGCTCCTCACAGGTGTCGCGGAGCCGGGCGGCGCGTTCGGGGTCGGCATCGGAGATGTGGAGTTGGTACAGGTCGACGTGGTCCGTGTCCAGGCGCCGCAGGGAGGCGGTCAGGGCACGGCGTACGTGCTCCGGGGAGTCGTCCTGTCCTTCGCGGGTCCGGGTTCGCTCATCGAAGATGTTGCCCCACTTCGTGGCGACGACGACGTCGGTGCGGTGCTTGCCGAGGGCGCGGCCGAGCAGGCGTTCGCTGTGGCCGGTGCCGTACACGTCGGCGGTGTCGAAGAAGGTGACGCCGAGGTCGAGTGCGCGCTGAATCGCCCGTACGGACTCGTCGTCGTCGACCCTGCCCCAGCCCAGGGGCTGCCCGTCGGCGGACCACCACTCACCGCCGATGGCCCAGCAGCCGAAGCCGAGGGCGCTCACCTCGATGCCGCTGCGGCCCAGTGTCCTGTTGTGCGCCATGGTCTCCATGCCTGTGGACATTAGGAGTTGGAGCGCACACCAAGGCAAGCCCTGAGGGGAACCGGTCGGTCGGGCTTGTCACATCGACCGCGCGCGCTCCGTCAGGCCACTGACGGACCGCGACAAGGAGTTGTGACGATGCACGAGAACGAATCCCCGCAAGCTCGGGAAACCGCGGAGAGCGAGTTTCTCGCCGAGCGATTCGAGGCGCACCGCGGCCATCTGCGGGCCGTGGCCTACCGCATGCTGGGTTCGCTCGCCGAGGCCGACGACGCCGTACAGGAGGCCTGGTTCAAGCTCAGCCGCGCCGACACGGCCGGGGTCGGCAACCTCGGCGGCTGGCTGACCACCGTGGTCGGCCGGGTCTGCCTCGACATGCTCCGCTCCCGCAGGTCACGCGCCGAGGAGCCGCTGGAGGCGCGGTCCGCGGCCCCGGCCCCGGCGGCGGGCGGCGATCCGGAGCAGGACGCGCTCCTCGCCGACTCGGTCGGCCTCGCCCTGCTGGTCGTCCTGGAGACCCTGACCCCCGCCGAACGGCTCGCCTTCGTCCTGCACGACCTCTTCGCGGTGCCGTACGAGGAGGTCGCGGCGATCGTGGACCGTACGCCGACGGCGGCACGCCAGCTCGCCAGCCGCGCCCGGCGCCGGGTCCGGGGCGCCGAGACCCCGGACCCCGACCTCGGCCGGCAGCGCGAGGTCGTCGACGCCTTTCTGTCCGCCGCGCGGAACGGCGACTTCGACGCGTTGGTCGCGGTCCTGGACCCGGACGTGGTGGCGCGGAGCGAGGCCGGGGTGGGCGCGGGTGCGGCGGCCGTCGCGGTGGGCGCGAGCGGCTTCGCGCACCTGGCCCGGCTGGCCCGGCCCGCCCTGGTCGACGGCGCCGCGGGGCTCGCGGTGTTCGCCGAGGGGCGGGTGGAGCGGGTCCTGGCCTTCACCTTCGTACGGGACAGGATCGCCGTGATCGACATCGTGACCGACCCGGAGCGCCTGTCCCGGCTCGACGTCACACTCCTCGACGAGTAAGACGAGTAAGTCCGGTCAGCCCGGTAGCGCGTGCGGATCAGCCGCCCAGCACGCTGACGTCGATCCGCGCGAGCCGCTCGGGATCGGTGAGGATGTCGAGGGCCGTGATCCGGCCGCCCCGGATCGTGAACGCCATGACCGACACCACGCGCCCCTCCGCCACCGCGACCACTCCGGGCGAGCCGTTGACCAGCGCCGGGTGCCCGGCCTCCGCGAACCGGGCGAAGGTGATCGCCTGCGAGGCCACATCCGCCGCGCCGCGCCGCAGCAGGCTCGGCCGCAGCGTGCCGCCGTCGGAGCGCGCCACGACGTCGGGGTCGAGGACGGCGAGGAGCGCGTCGAAGTCGCCGCCGCGCGAGGCGGTGAGGAAGGCGTCCACGACCTCGCGCCTGCGCGCGAGGTCGGTGTCCGCCGCGGGCGCGGCCCCGTCCACCCGGCGGCGGGCACGGCTGGCCAGCTGCCGGATGGAGGCGGAGGTCCGGCCCAGGATGGGGGCGATCTCGTCGAAGGGCACGGCGAACAGGTCGTGCAGCACGAACGCGAGCCGCTCGGCGGGCGAGAGGGTCTGGAGCACGATCATGAGGGCGATGCCCACCGAGTCGGCGACCAGCATCTCCTGCTCGGGGTCCGCCCCACCCGGGCCGCTGACCACCGGATCGGGCAGCCGGATCAGACCGCCCTCCTGGTCGTGCAGCGGCTCCTCACGCCGCGAACCGCGGGAGCGCAACATGTCCAGACACACCCGGCCCGCCACGGTGGTCAGCCAGCCACCCAGGTTCCGCACCTCGGAGACGTCGGAGCGGCTCAGCTTCAGCCAGGTCTCCTGGACCGCGTCGTCGGCCTCGTTGAGCGAGCCCAGCATGCGGTAGGCCACCGCGCGCAGATGGGAGCGGTGCTCCTCGAATCGCTGGGCCAGAATTTCCTTCTCGCTCACCCGTCACATCCTCGCGGTCCGCTCCGTACATCCAGGTAGTGCTGGTTGTACATCACGCCGAGGACGTTCCCGAACGGGTCGACCACGGACGCGGTGACGAACCCGGGCCCGCGCTCGGTCGGCTTCTCGTACACCGTGGCCCCCATGGACAGCAGCCGCTCGAAGGCGGCCCGCACATCGTCCACGTGCCAGTAGACCACCGCACCCCCGCCCTCGCCCTCGTACGGCTGGTCGCGTACGGCGAACCGGCGGTCGACGATGCCGAGTTCGTGCTGGTAGTCGCCGATGCGGAACTCGACGTACACGGGTGCTCCCTCGATCGGGCGCACGAAGTACGGCTCGATGCCGAGCAGCTCGGTGTACCAGCTCCGGGCCGAGGCGACATCGTCGGGCTCGCCGACGAGCTCGAGGTGTCCGTGGCCACCGCTCGCCGCGACCTGGAGGCGCTGTCCGCGGCGGGTGTCCCGGTGTATCCGCAACCCGGACGCGGCGGCGGCTGGTCGCTCGTCGGAGGCGCCCGCACCGACCTCAGCGGGCTGTCGGCCACCGAGGCGCAGGCGTTGTTCCTGCTCGTCGGCCCGGCCAAGGCGGCGCTGCGCAAGCTCGTGCGGGCGCTGCCGCAGACCTTCCGCGCCGACGCCGAGGCCGCCGCCGACGCCACCATGTCCGACCCGGCCCGCTGGGGCGAGCGGGATCGCAGCCGACCGGAGCCGGTCGAGCGGCTGCAGGCCGCCGTGGTCCGGCGTCGTAAGGTCCGCCTGACCTACGACAACCACGCCCGGGAACGGACAGAAAGGCTGGTCGATCCGTGGGGCCTGGTCGACAAGGACGACATCTGGTACCTGATCGCCGGAACCGAACGAGGGCAGCGGACCTTCCGGGTCGACCGGATCGTCACGGCCGAGCCCACCGACCAGCCCGCCGAACGCCCCGACGACTTCACGCTCGCCACCGCGTGGCAACAGGTCGTCGGCGAGGTGGAGCGGCGGCGGTCACACACCTGGGCCACCATGCTCGTCGACACCCGGTACGTGGCCGTCCTGCGCGACCACTTCGGGCGGCACTGCCACATCGACACCGAACCCGACGACGGACGCGCCCGGGTCCGTATCGCCGCGCCGACCCCGTTGGACATCGCCAGGCACCTCGCCGGCTGGGGCGCGCTGATCGACGTACTCGAACCACCCTCCGTCCAGGCGGAGCTGGCGCGGATCGGAGCCGAGCTCGCCGACCGCTATGCGGTCGGCCACCACGGCACGACGCGGTAACTCAGACGTTGTAACTCAGATCCCTGGCCGTGAGCGAGGCGGGCTCCAGGCGCAACCACACCGTCCCGCGCTGGGCCGGGTCGTCATGCAGGTAGTGGACGAAGCGCGCATCCCACCGCGCCTCGTCCGCGCCCAGGTAGCGGGTGAGCTTGCGCCGCCCCCGCTCGACATCGAAAGGCACAAGCTCCGCACGGCCCCGGGCGATCACCTGTCGGACGAGCCCCGTGGCCACCTCGCACTCGTCCACCACGAGCGCGACGCCCGGGTCGGCCTTCACCCGGTCGAACAGCCGGGACCATGGTCCGGTCAGGATCCAGAAGGCCTCCTCTTCCCACAGAAACCACACGGGCCGCACTGTCGGCCCATTCGTCGCGATGCGCGCGGTGAGCGGCTTGCGCAGGAAGGTGTCCACATCGAACTGAGGAATTGCCACAGACGTATCTTCCCGAGCCACGAGCGCCTTGCCCACCGCCTTTCGACCTAAGCCGTGCGTCCTGCGCGCGGGCACGGCACACAGGTGCGGCGGACGACAACCGTCCGCCGCACCTTCAGGGCCGTGGGTGTCAGGCCGTACGCCGCGTCACCCCCCCGGGTGGCTTGTGTCATCCCAGGGCGGCCACGGCCCCCCACATCTTCTCGGCCGTCGCCATGCACATCGCCGACTGGCCCGGAGGCCTGGCCACCGGGTGCCCGGGGGTGACCATGACCGGGCTGTTGCACTCCCTTTCCAGGTCCTTGCGGAAGACCTCGTCGATGCGGTGCTTGATCACCGGGGCGGGGTCGCCGGGTGTGCCGCGCTGGAAGTTCTCGTCGCCCATGAGCTTCTTGTAGTTGCGGTATCCGAAGTCGTGGCGGACGCAGGCCGCGGTGAAGTCGAAGCCGAGGTACTGCTCGGGGAAGTCACTGCAGCCGTCGTTGTCCCAGTTGAACTCGTACAGGTCCTCCTCGCCTCGCAGGTGTACGCCACGGACGGCGAAGAACTCCATCCGCGACAGGTCGCCCAGTGACGTCAGCTCCTCCAGGCGCCGCAGCTTCTCCTGTGTCGTCACCCCGGCGCGGGTCAGCGGGCCGGTGTACCGCCATTGCTGCTCGAGCTCGAACTCGCCCGGATCCGATGCCTGCTGGTAGGTCCTCCGGTAGACCCCTCTCCCGTCCGGGGCGACCCCGAACACCTCGTCACTCGCGCTCACCGCGAAGTCCGCACCGGGGTCGCCGATCTCCTTCCACTGCTGCGGTTCCCCGCTGTACTCGAACAGCTTGCCGCTGTCCGGGTTGGTCGCGAGCAGGTGCTCCTTGCCGTCCGTGGCCGCGTAGATGTTCTGGGCCGCGCCGCCGATGACGTTCCACTCACGGCCGGACCCGGACCACTCGGCGACGGCCTTGCGGTCGGGGGTGAGCCGGTACAGGTGCTCCTTGCCAACGGCGAAAGCGGCGCCGGCATCGCCGATCTCATCCCACCGGTCGGGCGTCCCGGCGTAGCGGAAGATCTTCCCACTCTCGGGGTTGGTGGCGAACACCCCCGCACCACCCGCATAGATGTTCTCGGCCGGGCCGCCGATGACGTTCCACTCACGGCCGGACCCGGTCCACTGGACGACGGCCTTGCGGTCAGGGGTGAGCCCGTACAGATGATCCTTGCCAACGGCGAAAGCGGCGCCGGCATCGCCGATCTCATCCCACCGGTCGGGCGTCCCCGTGTAGCGGAAGATCTTCCCACTCTCGGGGTTGGTGGCGAACACCCCCGCACCACCCGCATAGATGCTCTGGGCCGGACCGCCGATCTTCGCCCAGCCTCGGCGCTCGGCCGTCCACTCGTACACCGCGGAGTGGCTCTTGGTCAGCGCGTACACCGACGTGCCCGAGGTGGCGATGTCGTCCACTTTGGGATCCGGACCGCCGCGCCGCCGCGTGGGCGCGGCGCCCTCGGACTCCGAAGCGGTGCCCGCCTCCGGAGGGCCGGACGGGGCCGGGTCCGCGGCCGGAGGGGCCGACGGCGCGGCCGGGTCCGAGGCAGGAGGGCTCGGCGGGGCAGCGTCCGCCGCTTGCGTGCTCGTCTCCTGACCGGGGCCCGGCTCCGAGTGCGCGGCCCAGGACAGTCCGCCGATCGCGAGCGCGGCCACCAGGAGCAGACCAAGGGCGCGGACGAACGCCGCGCCCTGGATTGCCAGAGCTCGTCTCATGCCGCCGCGACCAGCCTTCCTGTCGTGGCGGCTGATGGAGAGTTTCACCAGAGGTCTCCCTTTCCGATTCCGGGAAAGCAGTGCGAGACCACGCTCCGCCCCACGGCCGGATGTCCACTGTCCACGGAAGGGATAACACCAGGTCAGAAGGGAGTCAGAAGGCGGACAACCGGCATTGTCCGCAGACAATGCCGGGACCCGAGGCATATGCGCATCATCGACGCGGCACTAGCGGCCAGCCGTGAGCTGATGTCCCGCCTCAACGCGCCCCACCCCCACCGCTCTGCTGTTCGGCGATGAGGACCGCAATGCCCTGGAACGTTTCGGTCCGGATTTCTTCGTCGGTGATGGCTTCGGCGAGCTGTTCAGCGCGGTCGAGGTCCGCGGGGACGAACGCCGGGGCGATGGCCTTGAGCATGTGGTCGCGATCGATCTCGTGGTAGAGCCCCACGAGTTGGTCGGCGGCGTCCGGGCTCGCCTGGCGAGGTTCCTCATGGAGTCCCCCCACAGCCGCTTGCGGACCTCGTCCGACCGAATGGCGAGTGCTGCCTGCCGGACGCGGCGGACAAGGCCACTGATGCATTCCGGTTCCGCGCCGCCCAAGGCGGTGGCGACCGCTACGAGAGCGCTGGCGATCTGGGCCTGATCGTGGTCGCGGAGCCGCCCTTCCTTCCGGACCGCCTGGCCGCCACCCCCTCGCGCTCGAACCGCATCGGCAGGTCCGCGGCGACGCCGTCATCGAGGACGAGTAGCTTGAGCGCCACGCCGCGGCGCAGTTGACAGTCCCGGGCGGCCCACACCTCGCCCATCCCGCCCCGTCCGAGCCGGCTGACCAGCTCGTACCGCCCCGCGATCAGCTCACCGCGCTCCATTGCCCGACACCGACATGCCAGAACACACGACGACCAACAGCGGCAAGCTGGTTGCCGCGAATGCTCCACCCGTCAGGCGGCAACGGCTCTGCCAGCGGATTCACGCTCTGCCCAAGGTGTGTGCAAGGTCGGCAGCGGACGGTGGTCGTAAGCGGTCCCTCGGGGCCGGACCACCGCTCCCTGTCGGCCACCCGGTTCCCGGCAGAAGCGCTACAGCAGGAGGTAGCACATGAATCGCTGGAAGGCCCTCACCTGCGCGGCCACGGCAGGCCTTGGCCTCACCATGCTTGCGTCCAGCCCGGCGTCAGCAGCCACCGACTTCACCTTCGAGCGCCCAGGAGCGCGCGTAGTCGGTAGTGCATACGTATCCGGCGGCACGGTGTACGTCAGCGGCACGGTCAAGGACACGCCGCCGGGGGATGGTTACTGCGCCTGGGTCCGTGTGATCTTCCGCTACAGCGACGGAGGTTACAACCGGATAGAGAGCCGCAAAGCGTGCGGTGCCGACAACCCTGCCGCGAGTTGGGCTTGGCACAGCTCCAGTCCGCAGCTTGCGAACGTGGACGTGTATGCGTGCAGTGGCAGTTCCAGCTCCTACAACAGTTCCACCTGCGACGACGGCGCCATGGTCTACATCCGCATGTCGATGCCGCGTCATTGAGGGTTCAGTCGCCGGCTGCGCCCGGATGCCCAGGAGGTCGTATCAGGTACGGCCGACGTTCGCCGCGTCCGCGCGCAGCCGCTCGGGGAATGTGACGCCGGTCAGCTCCTCCGAGGTGGTCCACAGGCGCCGGGCGGACTCCGGGTCGCTGGCCGCCGCCGACCGGCCGACCAGCGTCGGGGCGCCGCGCATTTCGGCGAGGCCGTCCGGTCCGACGTAGGCCGCGCCGGGCAGGTCCTGGACCGCGGCGTACAGCGTCGGCAGCGCGCCCGCCTTGCTGTCCTGCGCGATGATCCGGTTGCCCGCCCGCATGGCCGCGCGGCGCAGGAAGTTGGCGTCGCCGCCCTGCAGGTTGGTGGCGGCCCAGCCGGGGTGCGCGGCCAGGGCGCGCACGCGCGAGCCGGCCGCGGTCAGGCGGCGCTGGAGTTCCAGGGTGAACAGCAGGTTGGCCAGCTTGGACTGGCTGTAGGCGCGCATCGGGGAGTACTCGCCCGTCAGGTTCAGGTTCTCGAAGTGGATGCGGTTGCCGCTCGGGACCCGGTGCGCGCCGGAGGAGACGGTCACCACACGGTCGGTGATGTGCGGCAGCAGCAGGTTGGTCAGCGCGAAGTGGCCGAGGTGGTTGGTGCCGAACTGCAGCTCGAAGCCGTCCTTGGTGGTGGCCTCCGCGACGTTCATGACACCGGCGTTGTTGATCAGCAGATCGAGGTCGCCCTGCCAGGCGGAGGCGAACCGGCGGACCGAGGCGAGGTCGGCCAGGTCGAGAGGGCGTACCTCCAGGGTGCCGGGCGCCCCGGTGACGGTCGCGGCGGCGGCCTCGCCACGGCGGGTGTCCCGTACGGCGAGGACGACGTGGGCGCCGGCCCGGGCGAGGGCGTCGACGGTGGCGATGCCCAGGCCGCTGTTGGCTCCGGTGACCACGGCGGTGCGACCGGTCAGGTCGGGGAGTCGGGTCGCGTTCCAGCGGGGTGTGTTCATGGTCTTCGACATGCCGCCAATGTAGGCATCGTAAACAATGATGTCAATGCCAACAATGTAGTCGCTGGTCACACCCCGGATAGGCTGGTGGGCATGAAGACCCGCCCGTACCACCACGGAGACCTCCGCACCGCGCTGCTGACGCGCGCCGAGCAGACGCTGCGCGACAAGGGACCGGGTGCGCTGTCGCTGCGGGAGCTGGCCCGCGACATCGGGGTCAGCCACGCCGCGCCCAGCCGCCACTTCAAGGACAAGCGGGCCCTGCTGGACGCGCTGGCCCTGGAGGGATTCGACCGCTTCCTGGGGGCGCTGACCGCGGCGCGGGACAAGTCGGGCGAGGCCTTCGCCGACCAGCTGGGCGCGATCGCGCGCGCCTATGTGGGCTTCGCCACCGGCAACGCGGCCCTGCTGGACCTGATGTACTCGGCCAAGCACGAACCGGGCGCGCCCCAGGAGCTGATCGCGTGCTCGCAGCGGCTGGCATCGATCGCCACGGAGCTGATCGAGGGTGGGCAGCGCCGGGGCGAGGTGCGCCCGGGGCCGGCGGAGCGCATCTCCCTGCCGGTCATGGCCGCGCTGCACGGCTTCGCCACCCTGTCGGCGAACGGCACGCTCCCCGCCGAGCAGGTCGAGCAGGGCCTGGACGACACGATCGCGTTCGCCCTTCAGGGCTGCGCGCCATAACCGGTGCGGCGCCCCACCACACGTAGGCCGGCAAGGGTGACCACCGCGAACGTGTGACGCAGGAGGTGGGCGTGTGCTTCGACCAGCACGCCGGCCTTATGACAGCGGTCGTTGGCCGTGGAGAACACCGCCTGCCAGCCGGAGACCGACATCGGCAGCCCATCCTCGTTCAGCCAGAGCATCGCAGGTTCCAGGCCGTCCTCGGTTTCCCGCAGAAGCCGCCGCCGCTCGACCGGCGAAAGATCTTGCAGCCGCACTCGGTGGACACCGCCCGCGCTGAGCCGGTGCACCACATACGGGCGGGACGGGTCTGCGATTACCAGGGGCCTGCGGATGCGCTGATAGCGGCCCGCTGCCCGGGCTTGTTCGACCACCTCAGCCCGGTCCCACTCCACATAGGCGCTCACCTCCTGGACGGTGCTGTGCGGGACGTAGACCCACCGGGCGGAAAAGTTTTTCGCGATCACCCCGGGCAGCCAGAACCGCTGGTATCCGCCCAGGGCAATGCTGGTGGGGATTTCGAAGACGGTGACGCTGGCCTGCTCAGTCAGCCGCAGCCCCGTGCGGACCATGAGGTCGCTGAACGTCGCGTTGCGGGCCGCCCACCGGCCGCGGAACCGGCCAGAGGGCAGCCCGTCCCAGCCGTAGCCCCGAAGCCCCACATCCCGCCAGAGCCGGTAGGTCGCCGGCGGCATCCACTCGATGCGCTCCCCGTTCTCGTCATGCGCATAGGTCGCCGGAACCGTCGACGAGTCGAAGGCCCGGACAACCGAACCAATGGGCGCGGGGCGGCGGGCGCGGTGCGGGATCGGGACCGCCGCGACGTGGCCCTGCCCGAGGGCCCACTCGTAGAACTGGTTGACCAGCGACACTTCGTGGTTCCAAGTGCTGCCCTCGACATGAGGTCCGGTCTCATCCCGGCGACGCCACTGGTGGAACGCCAGATGATCCGCCTCCGTGGCAGCGCGCCACGACTTCCCGCCGCGCGAGGTGTGCAGGAAGGTGAAGAACCGGGACATGGCCCTGGCCCGGTTGGCGTTGCTGTTCCATGGTGCCGTCAGATTCGCCTGAAGGAAGTACGAGTTGAGCTCGACGTCGTACTCGAACCGCGGCGAGAGCAGGAACGGCAGGCCGTCGGGCAGACCCGCCTCATCCAGCCACGCCACCAGGTCGCCGGGCACTACGTCCAGGAAGGAAGGTAGTCGTGGGCGCGGGTAAGTCACGGCTCACGAAGTGCACCGTCCACCTGGGTCTGCTCAACACCCGCGGACCCTAACCGGTCGGTGGCCGACTGCTCGCTTCCCCGACCGGACCGTTCGCCCTCACTCTCGCCGGTCCGTCTGCGCCGGCCAGCCGGTCCGGCTCACCCATGCGGGCGCCACCAGGTTCGAGGGCCGCACAACCGCCATCACGCACGCCCTGGGAGGGAGCAGAATGGGGTCTGTGCTGTGAGGGGTACTGACAGGGACCCCCACTGGTCGCCTCGTCTTCCTACGCTGGGATCCATGGACAACCGGGCCGAAGTCAGCGCATTCCTCAAGTCCCGCCGCGCCAAGATCACACCCGAGCAGGCGGGCATGCCGGTGTACGGGCAGCGGCGGGTGCCCGGGCTGCGCCGCGGTGAGATTGCGATGCTCGCCGGGATGAGCGTCGAGTACTACACGCGTATGGAGCGCGGCAACCTCAGTGGGGTCTCCGACAGCGTCCTGGACGCCCTCGCCCAGGCCCTGCGACTAGACGACACCGAGCGGGATCACCTCTACGCCCTGGCCCGGGCGGCCAACACCGGTCCGGCCCGGGTCCGGCGCCGCCCGAAGAAGGCCGCCGTACGGCCCAGCGTGCTGCGCATCATCGAGGGCCTGCACGACCAGCCGGCCTACCTGCGCAACAACCGCATGGACCTCCTGGCGGCCAATCCGCTCGCCCGCGCTTTGCTCAGTGAGGTGTTCGAGATGGAGCCGGTCAACACCTGCCGGTTCGTCTTCCTCGACCCCCGCGCCACCCGGCTCTACCCCGACTGGGAACGCGTGGCCCGCGACGGAGTCGGGGTGCTGCGTGTCGAGGTCGCCAAGAACCCCTACGACCGGGAGCTGTCGAACCTGATCGGTGAGCTGTCCACCCGCAGCGACGCCTTCCGCACCATGTGGGGCGCGCACGACGTGCACGTCTTCGCCGAGGGAACCAAGCGGTTCCACCACCCGGCGGTGGGCGAGATGGAGCTTGTCCACGAAAGTCTGGACCTGCCCGGTGAACAGGGGCTGTCCATCACCGTGTACAGCGCCGATCCCAACACCCCGGCCGCGGACGCCCTGAAGCTCCTCGCCAGCTGGGCAGCGAGCCAGAACCGGGACGCGGCCGCCTCTCAGGCCGACACCGAGCGCTGACCCCCCCACGAGCGAGTGGCCGGGCTCCCTTCCAGGGATCCCGGCCCTCCGGGACTCCCCGCCCCAGCACCGCCCTCATGCGGCTCGGCCCTCTGCATCTCACGCCCGCCGCACCCGGCGTCACGTCAGCTCAGGCCATCGACACCGCCCCCCATCCTGTGCCGCGGCCGTGTACCCCGATTCGCCATGTACACGCTCACGCTCTCGGCATGAGGGGGTCCCTGCTGTTACCCCTCACAAGCGTGACTGTCTGCCGGGCTCGGCTGCTGGTTTCGTGGATTGCGGCGGGCCTGAAGTGCTCCGCCCGCACAACCTTCGGCGCGCATGCCGCATTGCCGGAACGCCCTCGGATTACCGGGGCCCGCGCCAGCTCTCTTGAAAGGATCGTCAGTGAGTTCCCCCTCGTCCACGAAGCCGGACACATCGGCAGCCGCACCCCTCAGGGGTGACGGCGGCACGGCAGCGCCTGCCGGGAAGGTCAAGCTGCCGCCGGTGGTGTGGCTGCTGGGTGCCATCGCCTTCATCATGGGCACCAGCGAGTTCGTCGTCTCCGGCCTGCTGCCGCAGATTTCCGGCACCCTCGGTGTCAGCATCTCCAGCGCCGGGATGCTGATCACCGCCTTCGCCGTCGGCATGATGATCGGCGCGCCCGTGATGTCCATAGCGACCCAGCGCCTGCCGCGTCGCTCGGCCCTGGTCGCAGCGCTGCTGGTCTTCGCCGCGGGTCACGTCGTCAGCGCGCTCAGCTCCAGCCTGGGGCTCGCGATCGTCGGCCGGGTCGCTGCCGCGCTGGGCAACGGTACGTTCTGGGCCGTGGGCGCGGTGGTGGCGACCACGGCCGCGGGACCGGCCGCCAGCACCCGCGCCACGGGCGTCATGGTCGGCGGCATCACCCTCGCCAACATCGTCGGCGTCCCGCTCGGTACAGCAGCCGGCCAGCTGGGCGGCTGGCAGGCCCCCTTCTGGATGCTCGCCGCTTTCGCCGTGGCCGCCGCCGTGGTGGTGACCCGCCGGGTGCCCGCCGACACCACACGTGCCGACAGCTCCCTGCGCGCCGAGACGGCCGCGCTCAAGCATCCGCGCCTGTGGCTGGTCTACCTGGCCACCGCGCTCATCCAGGCCGGCATCATGGGTGCCTACAGCTACGTCGCCCCGCTGCTGACCGAGCGGGCCCACCTCGCGAGTGCCGTGGTGCCGCTGGCGATGCTCGGCTTCGGCATCGGCGCGCTGGCCGGCACCACGGTTGGTGGGCGCCTCGGCGACCGCCGCCCCTACACCACGCTGATTCCGGCCACTGCCCTCACGGCCGTGCTCCTGGGTGCCATCACCCTGTGGGCGACCAACAGCGTCGTGGCCGTGGTCCTGGTCGTGCTGCTCGGCGCAGCCGGCTTCGCCTGCAACCCCATCGTGGTCGGCGAGGTCGTCCACATCGCCGGAGCCGGCCGGTCCCTGCCCATGGCCCTGGCCACGTCCGCGTTCCAGGTCGGCATCGCCACGGGGTCCTGGATCGGCGGCATCGCCCTGACCTCCAGCCTGGGCCTCAAGGGCCCGTCGCTGGTCGGCTTCGCCTTCGCCCTCGCGGCCCTGCTGCCGCTTGGCCTGCTGGCCGCCTCCCACCGGAAGACGGAATCAGCGCGGAGCTGACACCGCTTGGGGAGGCCCGGGCCCTCCCCGTCCGGCGACCATCCCGCGGCCGACGTGGTCCTGGACTCCGTGGTCCTGGATTGCATCGCCGCCCCCGTCGCCCCGGCACGGTCATCAACCCGGCCGACAGCAGCTTCGCCAACCCCGCCCTGGAACCGCGGCCCGCCGACGCTGACCAGGGGACTTGCACCGAACACCGAACCAGCAAGGAGCATCCATGCGGTACCGCACACTCGGCAGCTCGGACCTTCAGGTCTCGGAGATCTCCCTCGGCTCGTGGCTGACCTACGCCGGCGGCATCGAGGCCGACGCGACCCGCGCCTGCACCGAAGCGGCCTTCGACGCCGGCATCAACTTCTTCGACACCGCCAACGTCTACGGACAGGGAGCCGCCGAGACGGCCTGGGGCGAGATCCTCTCGGCCCACCCCCGCGACTCCTACATCCTGGCCACCAAGGTCTGGGGCCCGATGTCCGACGACCCGGCCGACAAGGGCCTGTCTCCCGCCCAGATCGCCCAGCAGATCGACGCCTCCCTCACCCGCCTGAAGACCGACTACGTCGACCTGTACCAGGCGCACCGCTTCGACCCGTCCGTGCCGATCGAGGACACCATCGAGGCGTTCCAGAAGGTCGTCGAGCAGGGCAAGGTCCGCTACCTCGGCTTCAGCGAGTGGACCCCCGAGCAGATCCAGGCAGCGATCGACATCGCCGGCCCCGACCTGTTCGTCTCCTCCCAGCCGCAGTACTCCATGCTCTGGCAGGCCCCCGAGGCCGAGGTTTTCGGCCTGTGCGCCGCGAACGGCATCTCCCAGATCGTCTGGTCCCCCCTCGCCCAGGGCGTGCTGACCGGCAAGTACAAGCCCGGCCAGCCCGTCCCCGAAGGGAGCCGGTTCGCCAGCGAGACGATGGCGGTCTCCCAGGACCTCGTCTACAGCGACGCCATCCTGGAGGCGGTCCAGCGCCTCGCGCCCATCGCCGAGCAGGCCGGGATGAGCATGCCCACCCTGGCGCTGGCCTGGGTCCTGCGCCGCAGCGAGGTCGCCTCCGCCATCACCGGCGCCTCCCGCCCCGAACAGGTCCACGCCAACGCCGCCGCCTCCGGGGTGAAGCTGTCGGACGACCTGCTGGCGACCGTCGACCAGGCCCTCGGCGACGTCCCCGTCACCGAACCCACCCTCGCCACTTCCGCCCAGGCCGGCGTCAAGCACCGCTGAGCAGACGGCTGCTGCCCGGCCGACGCCCCCCACAGCCAGAAAGCGAAGGTCTCAGCCATGACCAGCAAGATCCCCCAGATTTCCCTCAACAACGGCGTTCAGATGCCGATTCTCGGCTTCGGCGTCTTCCAGATCCCCGAAGACCAGACCCAGCAGGCGGTCGAGGCCGCGCTCGAAGCCGGCTACCGCCTGCTCGACACCGCCGCGGCGTACGAGAACGAGCGAGCCGTGGGCCGGGCCATCGCCGCCAGCGGCATCCCGCGCGAAGACCTCTTCGTCACTACGAAGCTGTGGGTCCAGGACTACGGCCAGGACAGCGCCAAGCACGCCTTCGACCGCTCCCTCGACCGCCTCGGTCTCGACCACCTCGACCTCTACCTGATCCACCAGCCCTTCGGCGACTACTACGGCGCCTGGCGGGCCATGGAGGACCTCAACAAGGACGGCCGCACCCGGGCGATCGGAGTCAGCAACTTCTACCCCGACCGGCTCGCCGACCTCATCACCCACAACGAGATCGTCCCCGCGGTCAACCAGATCGAGACACACGTGTTCTTCCAGCGCGCGGGCGACCAGAACCTGATGCGTGAGTACGGCGTCCAGCACGAGTCCTGGGGACCGCTCGCCGAAGGCGGCCAGGGCTTCTTCGACAACCCCGTGCTCGTCGACATCGCCCGCGCCCACGACAAGTCCGTCGCCCAGATCGCCCTTCGCTGGCTCATCCAGCGCGAGATCGTCGTGATCCCGAAGTCGGTGCGGCCCGAACGCATGGCAGAAAACCTCGACGTCTTCGACTTCCAGCTCACCGCCGACGAGATGGCACGCATCGCCGGCCTGGACACGGGCTGCAGCCACATCTTCGACCACCACGACCCCGAAAAGGTCACATGGCTCGGCGGAGTGCGGTTCGACACCTGATGCCGCGCCACTCCCGTAGTCACCCACCCGCAGTCCCTTCCCGGCCACCAGGTGGTCGGCCGGGGCACCGCTCGGCCCGGAGACGTACGGCACCGCTCCGTCGTCCTCCAGCCGCTTTCACAGGAAGTAACACCATGCGCCTTCGCTTCACTCACGCCGCAGCAATCCCCGTTCTCGCGGCCGTTCTCGTCTCGACCCCGTACGCGTCCGCCGCCACCGGAGGAGACCGTACGCAGCCGGTCATCACCCAAGTGAAGACCGCAGCCGCGTTCGACTTCGCCTCCGGCGACTCACCCGAGAACATCACCGTCAACCCGGACGGCTCCCTGACCGTGTCCCTGCTGGGCGTCCCCGCGAACAAGCCGCCGAAGCTGATACGCATCACCTCGTCCGGCCAGCGCACCACCCTCGTCGACGGGCACCTGGGCGATCAGATCACCGGCAACACCCGCGGCAACGACGGCACCGTCTACTACAACGTGGACTCCGACGACACCTCCCGGAACGGCACCTGGAAACTGCCCCCGCACGGCCACCCCCAGCGTCTGGCAGCCCTTCCCGATGGCCTGCCCAACGGCCTGGCCATCGATCCGGCGGGCCGTACCCTCTACGCCGCTGACAGCTACAACGGCACGGTATGGGCCGTGCCCGCCTCCGGCGGACCGGCGAAGATCTGGCTGAACGGCCCGGCGCTCGCAGCCGACCCCGACGGCTCCCTGCCGCTGGGCGTGAACGGCGTCCGCTTCCACAAGGGCGCCGTATGGGTGAGCAACTACAGCCAGGGCAAGCTGCTGAGGATCCCGGTCACCGCCCACGGGACCCCCGGCCGCGTCCACACCGTCGCCGACAACCTCCCCGACTTCGACGACTTCTCCTTCCTCAACAACCACTCCGACACGGTCTTCGCCGCGCAGAACGACCCGACTGACCGGGTCAGCGTCGTGCACCCGAACGGGACCCACGAGACCGCCCTGACCGTCGACGACAGCCTCGCCTCACCCACCACCACCGCCGTACGCGGCAATCAGCTGTTCATCGCCAATGCCGGATTCAACGCACCCCACGACGCGAAACTGCAGCGCGGAACCATCAACCTCCACGCCCTTACCCCGCATCCCCGGCACCACTGACTGGTCACTGACCGCCTATGCACAAGGGTGTTCCGGCAGTAGTCCCGTGTAGTACCGGATGTCGTCGCGATCGCCGCCGAGGCGGGCCGCCCACTCGGCCAGCGCCTCGGGCGAGGAGGCGTCGGCCAGCACGGCGGCGGCCAGGGCGGGCGGCTGCCCTGCGCGCTCGATGAGTTCCCGCCACTGCTCGGGGCGCATCGACAGATACCGCAGGCCCGGTATCCGGGCGACCACTTCGAGGTCCCGCACCGCTGCCCGGGACAGATCCAACCCGTACAGCCGGGGGCAGTCCCGCAGCGGGGCCAGGGAAACGGGCTCGGCCGACCGCACCGTCACAGCTGCCAGCGTGGGATGTCCTGCCAGCGGCGACAGCTCCGCGTCGCAGGTCACGTCCGCGTGGTGCACGGGGGTCTCCGACGCCGCGCCCGCGCCTTCCGTTCCGCCGTCCGCGCCTTCGGCGGTGTCGTCATGGTGCTCCGGCAGCCCGGCCTCGATCCACAGCTGCTCGGACGCGGCGTCGCACCTGTAGTCGCCGCGCTCCAGCGCCGCCAGTTGCAGCCTTAGCAGCTCGGTCACCGAGTCGGCGACGTACACCGGGCCGTCGTCGTGGTGCATACCCATCCGGATCACCTGGCCCGGGCGGCCGCCTTCGGCCGGATCCATGTCCACGGCCAGGAAGTCACCCCCGGTGCTCTCCGCGAAGATGATCCAGCCGGGGCGGTCGGCCGAGGCCCGCACAGTGGTGTGCGGCAGACCATCGGAGCGCACCGAACCGAGCGTGTGGTACTGCCAGGTGTCGCCCGCCGCCCACCAGCGGTCCGCGTGGTGGAAGGAGACCAGCCGGTCGAGGTCGCACCAGGGATGGCGGTCGAAGAGCCGGGAGCCGCCGTCCCCGCCGTCGCCGTCGGCCACGGCGTACAGCGCGCGCAGGTCGTCCGGGAGCGGTACGACCAGCGCCCGCTCGAAGTCTTCGATCTCCTCGGCGCTCCAGGGGGCGGGCAGCTCGTCCTCGAAGCGTTCCAGGCGTCCTGGCTCCCATCCGAAGATCTCGGCCCGCTTGCACAGGTACGCCCACAGCAGCCGCACCGCCTCCTGCGGATCTCCGGCCTGTGTCGGATCCGCGGGCCCGGCCCGCAGGTCACCGGCGTCGGGTGGCCGGAGGTCGGGCCGCAGGACGTAGACATGGCCCGGCCCTTGGGGCTGCCGCGCGATCGCCCGGCTGGTCACCGCTTCGAACCGGCCGTCGGCGTGCACCACCAGTTCGATGGCCAGTTCGTCGGCCCCGGTGTCGTCCAGCTCGAAAACCCGCTGCAACTGCTTGGGGGTCCGCATGGATCCGGGGCGCGACCTGCCGTCCGCGAGAACATTGACCACTCCGTGGCTGCCCGTGCCGTGCCGGTCGGCACGAGCGTTGATCGATGCCCGCTGCCACCCTTGGGGCGCCCCTTTGGCCATGCTGTGCGCCACTCGCCGCAGCAGCGCGGTGATCTCCGGGTTCTGCGAGCTGGTCATTCGGCTCCCCTACGGTCGCTCAGCTGGGTGTGGGCCCCATTCCAGCAGCAGCCGCTGACAACTGAGCCGCGTGGCAGACGTATGACGCCCCATCACGCCAGCCTGGGCGGCGCCCTCTTCCTCGACACCTCCGCCCTTACATTCCCCACCGGATCCCTGGCGCGTCATTGGGCGTCAGGTACAAACTGATTCCGCGGCCACCAGGCCCTGCCGCTGCGAACTTCCGGTCTCGGCTCGGCAATTGAGGCGAGGTGTCGCACGGTGGGTCGGTCAGGTCGCGGCGGTCGTACCGACGACACACGGGGGAGTTCATGACGGAGCCAGCACGCCCGGACGGCCAGTGGCCACCAGCTGACCAGCCATTCCAGGGCGGCTCGTACGGGCCCCCACCGCCGAACTTCTCGTACGGACCACCGCCCGGCTCCCCATACGGGCCACCGCCACCGCCACCGCTACCGCCACATCCGGCGGCCCCGAGGTCTCGCTGGTGGCGGCTGCTGCCGTCGGGCCGGCGCGGACGCTTCCTGCTTTTCGGTGGGGTCGGTGCGCTGATCCTGGCTCTGGTGGCCGGGCTGCTGGTCTGGAACAACACGGGCTCCGGAACACAAGAGCCGGAGGCCAAGTGGAATCTGAAGCCGTTCCGGCAGGCCCTGGCCGAGTTGGCGCTCGCCCCCGGCCTGCGGTACCAGGACTCCTCGATCACCGGTGCCATGAAGCGGGACGTCACCGTCACCGCCTCCGGCAGCCGCTTCGGCGCCACGGGCTACGGCGACAAGACACTCGACCGTGACGTCCTCCACGTGGGCGGCAAAACCTTCACCCGCTGGAAGGTGGACCCCTCCCCCGGCCAGGATGCCAAGCCCGGCACGGAGGCCCCCAGCGCGTGGTCCGCCGGGTACGAGGGCTCTTCCGGATCGGGAAAGGAGGTGGTCGAACACCGGCCGACCCCACCCGAGCTGGCGACTCAGCTTTCCAAGGCGCTGGACACGCTGGAGAGCACACCGGCTCCGGGCGAGTCCGCGCAGCGGCAGCCCCGCACCGTGAACGGCACAACCGCTCTGGGAGTGGACACCTCGGCGGGCCGTCTGCTCATCACGCGGAAGAAGCCGTACCGGGTGCTGCGCCTGGAGCCCTACCGCCCGTCGCGCTCGGGGGCGCCCTCCCCGAGCGCCGTGAGGCAGGCCGCGGCGCAGGATTCCCCCGACGAGGACCCGGCCGAGGCCCCCGAGGTGACGGGCGGTCCCCTCGAAGGCAGTGACTCCCAGGGCATGGATCTGGCCCCGGTCACCGAGGACGCCGTCGACCCGATGTTCGACACCTTGGAGAAGCAGACCAAGGAGCTCGGCAAGGCCACCGACAGCGGCATCTCCCTCACGCTCAGCGGCTCGGGGTCGGTGAAGTGCGGCTCCGGGGGCTGTACCACCAGCCACAACTTCACCGGCCAGATCACCACCAGCGCGAAGAGCCGCCTGGTGGACGGCAAGGTCACCGCCGTCATGAAGGCCTCCTTCACCATCGACGGAAAGTCCGCCGGCGGGTGCACGAGCCAGCAGGGCACCTTCGCCGTCTCCGGTACCAGCGTCTCGGGCAGCCTGTCCTGCTCCAACCAGGCCGCCGGCCCGACCTTCGCCTCGATCGAGGCGCAGAAGAAGGCGGAGGCCCGGGCGCGCTCCCGGGCCAACGGCGGCCGGCCGGTCCAGTACCGCATCCCGTACACCTCCAACGCCCTGATCACCGCCCGCGCGCTGGCGACGGTCGAGGTGAAGAAGCTCGTCGAGCGGGTGAAGCAGGAACGGAACAACAAGGACTGCGGCCGGTCCCACAGCTTCCCGGCCGGTACGAGGGTGCTCCTCGCCGACGGAACCCACCGGGCCATCGAGGACATCCGCCCCGGGGACCGGGTGGCGGCCGGCGTCCCCGGACTCCGGCGCGCCGAGGCGCGGCCGGTGACCCAGGTCTTCGCCACCGAGGGCGACAGGGACTTCACCCGGATCACCGTCAGCACCGACCGTGGGCCCGCCACCCTCACGGCGACCGACAACCACCCGTTCTGGCTGGCGGACGCCAAGCGGTGGAAGAACGCGGGCGACCTCCGGCCCGGCGACAAGCTCAGCAGCGCCGCGGGCTCGCCGCTGCCGGTGACCGCGGTCCTGGACCGGCAGGTCCGTCGGCCCACGCGCGACCTCTCGGTCGCCGGTCCCCGCACGTACTATGTGCTGGCGGGCGAGACTCCGGTCCTCGTCCACAACAACGGCGGCATACCGCAGGTCGACAACGCGCGGCTCCAGAAGATCGTCAATGCGCTGTATCACGGCCTCGGCAGTCCGAACGCGATCGGTGACGGTTCCGCGATGGCCGCCGCCAACCACGAGGCTCTGGGCGGCGCCAAGGTCGAGGGGAAGAATCATCTGTCGAGCACGGCCCAGCTGCGGGCGTCGCTCAATAACTTCCTCACCAACGACACGTACAAGCCGAAGGGCGGAAAGAAGGAGACCGTGGTCAGGTCGGCGCGGGATGTCCGGGTGGCGAAGAGCCTGATCCAGGCCATCGACGACGCGCACGAGGGCAAGTACAAGGGTGCCGCCGGTTACGAAGGGCTTCAGGGCTGCTGATGAACAGCGGTGAGCAGTTGGTACTCGATCTCGTGGGCCATGTCCCAGAGCTCGAAGACCTCTACGAAGCACACGTGTTCAACGAGAACGGCGAAGTGCTGCCGCACGTGTTCTTCTGGGACGTCACGCAAGAGGTGATGGACTCGTTTCTCGCCCCGCACGGCGGGACGTTGGACTGGCGGAAGGTCCTTGACTTCCTGGAAGACAGGATGAAAAGGGGAGTTCCCGAAGTCGACGAGATCATCGTGACCTCGTTCCTGAACTACCTTCCGTACCCGGGCAGCCCGGGACATGAGATCACCAGGTCTCTCGGCCCCGTCATGTCGCAGCGCTTCGCAAGGATCCGCCCGGCGGGATAGCGACCCCGTAGTGGCGACCCCGTAGTAAGGAGATACCGATCATCCGCACGCGACTTTCGACGACACGGCGGTCCTGACGTGGTGGCCGGCTTCCACAGTTTCCACTGGCGGAACTGCGAACTGCCCGAGGGGGAACTCGACCAGGCGCTTGACGAGCTGATGGCTCCGACCGAGGAGCAGGCGTACCTCCGCGCGTTCCGCACCCTGCTCCACAGCGGGCACACGGTCGCCGCGGGCATCGCGCTCGACCACTTCCAGTACTCCGGGGCGCTGACCCGGTTCGGCGGCGAGAGCGCGGTCGAGCGGTACGGGCCGGACGTACTCGCCGTGGCCCGCGAGCTGCTCCGCCGGCCGCCGACCCCCGAGGACGAGGACACCTCCACGGGCGCCAACCACGCCAGTGCGCTGAACGCGATGATGAACATCGCCGAAGCCTCCGACGTGGACCTCATCGCCGACGCCTTGGCGCTCGCCACCCATGCGAATGTGCGCTCCGCCGCCTGTTCGGCCGCCGCCACCGCGCTGGCCGCGGCCGGGGCGCCGAGCCCGCGGCTGGTCGCCGCGCTCGGCGCCGTGGTGTTCGACGAAAGCCTCGATGTGGACGTAGAGGAGCGCACGGAGGCCCTGCACGCGGTGTCCGAGGCGGACGGCCCCGAGGCGACGGCCCTCCTGGTCCGCGCCACCGAGTCGGGCGAGCACCGGATGCAGGTCTACGGCGCCCTCGGGCTCACCACGAACGGCCGGTTCCATGACCACCGGGAGCGTGTCGAGCGCCTGGTGGCCACCTGGCCGCAGGACGCGAAATACCCGGCGAACCTGGTGCGGGAGGCACTGACCGGGTTCCACAGCCTCCACTGGCTCGGGGCCCGGCTGGATGGCGATCCGGAGCTCGAACACGCCCACGCGGAGCTGATGTTCCCCACCGGCGACACGGACACCTACCACCGCGCCTTCCGCACGCTGCTCCACAGCGAACACCCGGTGGCCGTGGGCATCGCGCTGGACTACTTCCAGAGCTGGGAGGGGCTGGGCCACTTCCTGGACTCGGACGAGATCGAGGCGTACGCGCCCGAGGTGGTCGCCCGGGCCTGGGAGGTGTTGCGGGATCCGCCGTCGCCACCCGAGCTGAGCCCGCGGACCGGCGGAGCCGCCAACCACATCAGCGCGTTGAACGCGATCGGCGCCCGCTGGGCGGAGGCGTCCGACGCGACGCGGGTCGCCGAGGTGCTGGGGCGGGCCACCAACGATGAGGTGCGCCACAAGGCGCTGTGGGTCGCGTACGGAGTGCTGGACACGGACGAGGAGCAGGACCGTGCGGACGAGACACCGGACCGTACCGCCGAAGGGCCCGATCGTGATCGGCTTGTCGACCTCGTCAGCCGCTTCGTGTTCGACCCGTCCCTGACCGGCCACCACGAAACCGCACTCCGCGTGCTGGGCGAGGCGCTGGGGCCGGAGGCCGACCCGCTTCTGGTGCGGGCTCTGTCCAGCGACGACTGGGACATCCACGTCCAAGCGGCCTGGCAGTTGTCCCGCGCCAAACGCATCGACGCGCATCGTGAAGTACTCGAAGAAGCGGTGGAGCGCTGGCCGGTGCACATCGCGTCCTCGGGGCATGACGCCGACCTGGTCCGCAAGGCGGTGTTCGGGGGCATGCACAGCGTCCACTGGGAAGGCCGGCGGCTCGCCGACCCCGAGCTGTACCGCGCACACCGCGAACTGCGGGCGCCCAGCGGCGAGGAGACATACCACCGCGCGCTCCGCACACTGCTCGACAGCGGTCAGGAGGTGGCCGTGGGCATCGCGCTGGACCACTGGTACGACGAGAAGGGCCTTGAGCGCCACTTCGGCGAACAGGCACGCACCATCGACACCCCGCAGGTGCCGGCCCGCGCCCGCGAGGCGCTGGGGCAGCCCCCGTCACCGGCCGGCGCCAACCACCTGAGCGCGTTGAACGCGCTGCGTGTGGCGCGCTCATGGGAGCCGGGCGACGCGGCGCTGCTCGCCGGCGTGCTGCGGCAGGCCGCCGACCGCGAGGTGCGCGGCTGTGCCCTGTACACGGTCGGCGAGTTCCTCTACGCGACGAAGGCGGCGGACCTGGAGTTGATCAGCACCCTCGGAGCCCTCGCCCGCGACAACAGCCTTCCCGTACTGCAACGCACCGGCGCGCTGGGAGCGCTGAGCGATGCCACGGGCGACGCGGCGACCGAGGAGTTGGTGCGCGCCACCGGATGCGCCGAGTTGAAGGTGCAGGCCGAGGCCGCCTTGGCCCTCACGGATGAATCCCGGCTGGAGGACCACCGGGCCCTGCTCACGGAGCTCGCCGCGTCGTGGCCGACGGAGGGGGCGCCCTGGGCCGTCGATCGCGTGCGCGGCAGCCTGGAGGGCCGGGGCTGACGCGGGACTGACCCGCCACTCAGCGGGACCGGATCCCGGGCCCCGGTCCGGGCCACGGTCCGGGCCACGGTCGATGAAGGCCGGGGCCGGTCACGGGTGTTGCTACCCACTCGACCCACCCCTAAAGTGGGAGCGCTCCCACAGCCAGAATGCCTTTTCAGGGAGGTCCCCCACATGCGCTTTCAGCGATTACGGCCACGAGTGTGGGCACCCGCGGTCCTCGTGGCCGTCGTGAGCCTGACGGCCACCACCCTCACCCCCCAGGCAGGCGCCACCGGCAACCCCGGGGCGCCCGCACGCCTCGCCGCCGGCGTCGAAGACGACGGTGCCGACTGCGCCGTACAACTCCCAGGCTCCTTGACCGCCAACTCCAAGCTCCCCGACCCCTTCACCAGGCTGAACGGGACGCGCATCTCCACCAAGTCCGACTGGCGATGCAGACGAGCCGAGATCAAGAAGCTGGCGGAGAAATACGTCTACGGCGAGAAACACACGAAACCCGCCGGCGTCACGGGCACGGTCTCGAACACCAACATCACGGTGAACGTGACCGACCAGGGCAAGAGCTCCAGTTTCTCCGCGAAGGTAGAACTGCCCAGTGGTTCCGGCCCCTTCCCGGCCGTCGTGGTCGTGGGCGGATTCGGCGCGGACACCGCCACCATCAAGGCCTCCGGCGCCGCCGTCATCAGCTATGACCCCCTCGCGGTCGGCCGGGAGGGCACACCACGGAACAACAAACAGGGCGCGTACTACAGCATCTACGGCTCGCAGAGCAGCACCGGAGTGCTCATGGCCTGGGCCTGGGGGGTGAGCCGGATCATCGACGTCATCGAGCAGTCGGGCGGCAACATCCTCAAGGCGGACGCGATGGGCGTCACGGGATGCTCGCGGTACGGCAAGGGCGCCTTCGCCATCGGCGCCTTCGACCAGCGGATCGCCCTGACCATGCCGATCGAGTCGGGTACCGCGGGCGCTCCCATCTTCCGCGGGATTCCAGGAGAGAGCGGCTCGCAGCCGCTGAGCAGCGCCTACTCGGAGCAGCCGTGGCTGGGCGACGCGTTCGGCTCCTTCACGGGCAACCCGGCCACGCTGCCGCTGGACACGCACGAAATCGTGTCCATGGTGGCGCCGCGGGGGCTCTTCATCATGGAGAATCCGCACATCGACTGGCTGGGCGCCAGGTCCGGGAGCGTGGCGGCCCTGGGCGGGGCGGAGGTCTACAAGGCGCTCGGCGCAGGGGGCAACATCACCTACTGGTCCGACATCCAGGACGGCAACCACTGCGCCGTCAGGTCGGAGTGGAAGGCCCCTTTGCAGCAGAACATCCAGAAGTTCCTGCTGAAGACGGGCAGCGCTCCCGGCGTGATCAGGATCTCGGGCAAGAAGCCGGGCAACCTGTCCGAATGGAGAAACTGGCAGACTCCGACCCTCACCGATCAGCCCTGAAACACCAGCCGAGGCTGAGCCGTTGGTGACCTCTGTTCTCTTCGGCCGGTGTTCTCTTCGGCCGGCTGCCGACGTCTCATCCGCGCTCGCGGAGGTACGCCTCCAGCTCGGCGGCCCCGGTCAGCATCGCCCGCCCGCGGGCGGACAGCCGACCGCGCCAGTCGCACAGGGCGGCCTCCAGTGGCTCCAGCCCGCCGGCCGCCCGCACCTGGGCAATCAGCGGGGCGATCTGCTCCAGCAGGTAGCCGCCCCGCCTGAGCTGGTGGGCCAGCCGGGCGTCCCGTACGGCGGCCTCGTCGTAGACGCGGTACCCGGTCAGCGGGTCGCGGCCCGGGCGCACCAGCCCGGCGCGCTCCCATTTGCGCAGCGTCGCCGGCCGGATTCCGAGCTTCCCTGCCAGCGGCCCGATGAACGTGCCGCCGGGCCGGGACACCCCGGCCGGCTCGGATCCCGCGCCGGGTTCGGACGCCGTGGTGGGCTCCAGGTCGCGGAGGGCGCTCTCCACGGCCTGGAGTGTCCGCCGGTCGTCGAGGAGCTGGGCGTGACTCTCGTCGATGAGGCGGAACGCCTCATCGACCGCGCCCTGGTTCACGGCCCGCATGATCGACGTCGCCGTCTGGTGGCTGTGGCCGGGCACCAGGGCGAGGAACGCGTCCAGGGCCCGCGCGTGCAGCGGGGTGTAGGTGCGGTAGCCGTGGGGTGTGCGACCGGCTGCCGGAAGGATGCCGGCCTCCTCGTAGTTCCTGATGGCCTGCGTGGACAGACCGTGCCCGCGCGCCAGGTCAATCGGCCTGAGCTGCCTGCCGTTTTGAAGGTTTCGTCCCACGGGCCCGACGGTATCGCGTAAAAGTCTCCACCGTAAGTTCAACGATACCGTTTAAGGCATGGCTACCGACATCAAGGACACCATCCAGACCGTCGAGGCCGCCGCCGTCATGCGGCTGCTTCCGGCCCGGCCGCGGCTGCTCGCCCTGGGCGAGCCCACCCACGGCGAGGACACGCTGCTCGACCTGCGCAACGAGCTCTTCCGGCAACTCGTCGAGCAGGAGGGATACCGGACGATCGCGATCGAGAGCGACTGCCTGATGGGCCTGGTCGTGGACGACTACGTCACCTCGGGCACGGGCACTCTCGACGAGGTCATGGAGCGCGGATTCAGCCACCCCGACCTGGGGTTGAGCACCTCTGCGGCCAACCGCGAGCTCGTGCGCTGGATGCGCGCCTACAACGACGGCCGGCCCGCCTCCGAGCACCTCCACTTCGCCGGTTTCGACGGCCCGCTGGAGATCACCGGCGCCGCGAGCCCCCGACAGGCCCTCACCGCACTCCACGGCTACCTCGCGGCCCGGGTGGACGCGGACCTGCTCCCCTGCACCGCGGAAACGCTCGACCGCCTGCTCGGCGCCGACGACCGGTGGACCAATTCCGCCGCGATGATGGACCCATCCCAGTCCGTGGGGCAGTCGGCCGAGGCCAGGGAGGTGCGGCTGCTCGCCGACGACCTGGTGGCACTGCTGGACGCACAGACCCCGCACCTGATCACGGCGACCTCGCGGGACGCCTGGGACCGGGCGCGCCTGTACGGACGCACCGCCACCGGCCTGCTGCGCTACCACTACTGGATGGCCGACACCTCACCGAGCCGCATGACCCGGCTGTGCGCGCTGCGGGATTTGATGATGGCCCACAACCTCCTCGCCGTCGCCGCTCGGGGCCCGGCACTCATCCACGCCCACAACTCCCATCTCCAGCGGGAGAAGAGCACGATGCAGATGTGGGAGGGGCCGGTGGAGTGGTGGAGCGCCGGTGCGCTGGTGAGCGCCCAACTCGGCGAGGGGTATGCCTTCGTGGCCACGGCCCTCGGCACCATCCGGCACCAGGGCGTGGACACCCCGCCCCCGGACACCGTCGAAGGACTCCTGTACGCGCTCCCGGAGGACCGCTACCTCGTCGACGCCTCCCGGATGGCCACCGCCCTCGGCGACACGCCGCCCGCCCCTCGCGTGTCCCCCTGGTACGGCTACTCCGCACTCGACCCGGCCCACCTGGCCGGATACGACGGGATCGTGTTCGTCAAGGACCTCCCGCAGCACGAATTGGCCGGCTGACGTGCGCCGGCGGCCGGGAGACGCAGGTCACATCCGTCCATGTCACAGGGGGTCGGGCTACCTCGTCTCAGGGGTGTAGCCACTGACGACCACAGAGGAGCACACCATGGACGCGCGACTGAACTACTTCGCCGACCCGACCGCCGGCAAGGCCCTCAAGTACGTGATGTCGGCGGGCAGGGCGCTCAAGGACTCGCCGCTGCCGGCCGCGACGCAGGAACTGGTGGCGCTTCGCGTAAGCCAGATCAACGGCTGCGCCGTCTGCATCGACATGCACACCAAGGAGGCCGCCGCCGCCGGCGAGACCTCGGTGCGGCTGAACCTGGTGGCGGCGTGGCGGGAGGCCACGGTCTTCACCGAGGCCGAGCGTGCCGCGCTGGAGCTGGCGGAGGAGGGGACCCGGGTCGCGGATGCGGCCGGTGGGGTCAGCGACGAGGTGTGGGCGCACGCCGCCAAGCACTACGACGAGGGGCAGCTCACCGCCCTGGTGCTCATGGTCTCCTTCATGAACATGGTGAACCGGCTGAACATCATCACCCAGCAGCCGGCCGGCGACTACGAGCCCGGGCAGTTCCACTGATCGGCATCGGCACCTGAGGAGGAGAGTCGGCGTGAGCAAGGTCGAGGAGTTCGAGGAGCTGCGGCCGCTGCTGTTTTCGATCGCCTATCGGATTCTGGGCAGTGTGGGCGAGGCCGAGGACGCGGTACAGGAGACATGGCTGCGCTTTGACGGCTCGGCGACCCGGCCCACGTCGACCAAGGCCTTTCTGTCGGCCACGGTGACGCGGATCTCGATCGATGTACTGCGCTCCGCGCGGGTGCGGCGGGAGGAGTACGTGGGCCCGTGGTTTCCCGAGCCGCTGCTCGCCGACCCTTATGAGGATCCGGCGCGGTCGGTGGAGCTGGCCGACTCGGTGTCGATGGCGGCGCTGCTGCTGCTGGAGCGGCTCAGCCCGCTGGAGCGGGCGGTGTTTGTGCTGCGGGAGGTGTTCGGCTTCGGGTTCGACGAGGTCGCCGCGGCGGTGGGGCGGTCGGAGGCGGCGTGCCGGCAGCTGCTGGTGCGGGCACGGCGGCATATGGACGCCGGGCGGCCGCGCTTCGAAGCGGTCCGCAAAGAGCGGGAGGAACTGGCGTCGCGGTTCTTCGACGCCCTCCGCGAAGGCGACATCGCCGGCCTGCGGGAACTGCTCGCCGCCGACGTGTCGATGGTCGGCGACGGCGGCGGCAAGGCCCCGCAGCTGGCCAGGGCCGTCGCCGGCGCCGAGAACGTGGCCCGGCTGCTTGTCTCCGTCTTCCCCTGGATGGCCCGGGTCGATGTGACGTTCGAGCCACACGAGGTCAACGGCCAGCCGGGCGCGATCTTCCGCGACCGGGACGGCAAGGTGCTCAACACCCTGGCGCTCGATGTGCTCGACGGGCAGATCCAGACGATCCGCTCGGTGATCAACCCCGACAAGCTCGGGCACGTGGGCCCGGTAGCGGACGCCTGGGCAGTCCACCGTGAAGTGAAACAGGCACGCCGCCCCACCGAATAACCACCACAGCCGACCGCACCAGAGCACTTCGCCGTCCCGGCGGATCGCTCACCGCGTCCCGACGTCGTGAGCGGTGCCGTCGGCGATGGCCTGGAGCTTGTCCGGGTTGGCCACGTTGTGGATGGCGGTGATGCGGCCATCGGCGTCGAAATCGAAGGTGACGGTGGCGATCACACGGCCCGATCCGCTGAACACCATGCCCGGTCCGCCGTTGATCTCGACGAGTTCGGCTTTCATGTCGGCAGGCTCGACGCCCTGGTAGGTGACGGTGCCGATGGCCGAGAACCAGGCGGCCACCGTCTGTGCCCCCGTGACCGGGCGCAGGGCCTGGCGGACCTTGCCGCCGCCGTCGGTCCACAGGGTGACGTCCGGGGACAGCAACTCCATCAGCGCGTTGACGTCACCACCGGTCGCGGCGGCGAAGAACCGCTCGGTGACCTCACGCTGCCGCGACCGGTCCGCGGCGAAGCGCGGCCGCCGGGCCCGCACATGCTCACGAGCGCGGTGTGCGGCCTGGCGCACCGCGGCTTCGGAACGCTCCACCGCCTCCGCGATCTCGGCATGGCTGAAGTCGAAGACCTCCTTCAGCACGAACACCGCGCGCTCCAGCGGACTCAGCGTCTCCAGCACCACCAGCATCGCCATCGACACCGACTCGGCGTCGGTCACGACGTCGGCGGTGTCGCCGCTGGTGAGGATCGGCTCCGGAAGCCACGGCCCCACATAGGTCTCGCGCTTGTGCCGGGTGGAGCGCAGCCGTTCCAGCGCCAGGTTCGACACGATCCGCGTCAGGTACGCCTTGGGGTCGGCCACGTGCGAGCGGTCGGCGGCCGACCACTTGATCCAGGCGTCCTGCACCGCGTCCTCGGCATCGGCGGCGGTGCCGAGGACGCGGTAGGCCACCGAGAACAGCAGGTTGCGATGGCGGTGGAACACCTGCTGGCCGAGGTCCGCGTACGGGTACGGATTCGGATTCGGGTCGTTCATCGTGCGTCCCGGACCCGGGTGAAGCGGCCGCCGCGGGGCCAGAACGCGCCCGAGGCGGGCATCTTCTTCATACGGCCGTAGGTCGGCCAGGGCGAAGCGGTCACCGTCTCCTTATAGCGCGCCGCCACGCGGCCGGTCAGATATATCCGCCGCGGGCTGTCGTCGGGGCGGGTGAACTGCACCACCGCGTCGTGCCGGCCCAGGCTCACCGGGGTGTGGTAGTAGCCGAAGCGGAACGGCTTGGGCTGCTTGCCCTTCAGCTCACGGACGATCGACACCGCGGCGTGCACACCGGTCGGCATGCCGCCCTGGCAGGTGCCGTGCATGACGCCGTAGCCCTGACGGATCGCGGCCGCGTCGCCCACGGCGTACACCTCCGGGTGCGACACCGACCGCAGCGCGGCGTCGGTGACGACGCGGCCGCGCTCGTCGACGGTCAGCCCGGCGGCGGCCGCCAGTGGCGACACCCGCGTACCGCTGGTCCACAAGACCGCATCGGCGGCGACGCTCTCCCCGCCCTCCAGCTCGACCGCGTCCGGCAGCACCTTCACCACCTCGACCCCGCAACGCACCTGGACTCCCAGGCGTTGAAGCGCGGACCGCAGATACGCCTTGGCCTTCGGGTTCATGGCCGCCCCGGGCTCGCCCCGGCCCAGCAGCACGACCTTCAGCTCCGGGTGCCGCTCGGCGATCTCGGCGGCCGACTCGACGCCGGTCAGCCCGCTGCCACCGACCACCACCGTGCCGCTGCCGAGCCGGGCCAGCCGGTCGGCCAGCACCTCGGCGTCCTGGGTGCTGTTCAGGGTGTACGCGTGGCCCTCGACGCCCGGCACCGCCGCCGTGTCGGCCACGCTGCCCAGTCCGTACACCAGTGTGTCGTAGTGCAGGACCCGGTCGTCGTCGATCCGCACGGTCTTCGCGTCCGCGTCCACCGCCGTCACCCAGCCGCGCAAGAACCGTGCGCCCGTTCCTGCCAGCAGATCCGGGATGCTCAGCTCGGCGAGCCGCTGCCCGCTCGCCGTCATGTGCAGCCGCAGCCGCTCGGCGAACCTCTCCTGCGCGTTCACCAGGGTCACCCGCACCCCCTCGTGCCGCCCCACCCGAGCCGCGAGCTGAACGGCCGCGGACATGCCTGCGTAACCCGCTCCCAGGATCACCACGCGGTGGGTGGTCGCCATGTCTGCTTGGTGCTGTGCGTCGCTCATCGTTTCGCCTTCCCCGGCATGCCCGGTTTCCCCGGCTTCCTGCTGACGACCACCAGATGGAAGCCGCCCGCCCGTCCGTGACATGGGGTCGATGTGATGCGCGACACAGGCCACGGGCGTCGACAGCTCGGCGCCCGTGGCACGGGCGCGTCAGGGGCGCGCGGCTGACGGCTGGGTGGTGGCCGCGCCGCCCAGCCACTTCAGCCCGTCGAGCAGGAACCGGTTCTGCGTCTCGCTCGCGAAGGTGGACGACAGGGGCGTGTTGGTCGCGTAGTCCATCGCGTTGTGGCCGAAGTTCGCGTACAGCATCTTGTACGTGGTGTTCGTCCACAGGATGGGGTAGTAGCCGCTGTACCAGGACTGGTCGGGATCGGTGCCGAGCGGGAAGCTGCTCGGGTCGACGGAGGCCAGGATCTTGATGTCCGGGTTCTGCCGCAGGTCCTTCGACCAGCTGTACCACTCGCTGACGGACGAGGTGAAGAGCGCGGGCAGGTTCTTGGTGGCGGGGTGTGTCCGGTCCTCGACCTTCAGCTTGGCCGTGGTCGGCCCCCAGGTGTTGGATTTGAAGTCACCGCTGCCCAGGAACTGGTTGTGGTACCAGGACCAGCTCTGCGCCTCCGTGGTGAAGGCCGATACGTGGAACCCCATCCAGGCGCCGCCGGCCCGCATGTACCGCTCGAAGCCCGTGCGCTGGGCCGTGGTCTGCGGCAGATCGTCGAGGAACAGCACGACCTGGTAGCCGTTGACCCCGCCGTCCGCGAGCAGGTTCCAGTTGTTGCTGGCCTTGTACGTGAAGCCGTTCTGCGCCGCCTGCTTGGGGAACCAGTCGTTCGCCTCGCGGACGAAGCTGATGTGTGCCGCGTCGTAGGTGCCGTTGTAGAGGGCCAGCACCTTGAACGGCGCTCTCGCGGAGTGCGGTGTCGCGGAGTGCGCTGTCGCGTGGGCGGGGGCTGCCGTCAGGCCCAGCAGTGTGACCAGCAGGGCCAGCAGCCGCAGGGCCGCGGACACCGCCCGGGACGGTGTGGTGCGTCGTTTGTCGGGCATGTGGGCTCCTTGCCGTGTCACGGGTAGGCGACCAGGTTGGCCACGTTGGTGGTCGCGTTGGAGGGGCCGCCGCGGTCGTTGACGACGTGGCGGATGGTGCCGGTGCCGCCCAGCGAGACGGTGACCATGTCCTTGAAGCGGACGTTGGGGTTGTTCGGCGCCTCGATGGCGTGCTCGGCGGTCACGCCCGGGTTGACGTTGAAGTAGCAGTAGCTGCCGAAGCCGTACCCCTGGTGGCTGGTGACGGAGTCGGCGACCTTGTACGCGGCGTAGCCCTGGCTGGAGCCGTTCATCCAGGCCGCCTGGTTGGGCGGGTCGTAGGGCATCTCGTTCTGGTAGAAGTACGTGCGGCCGCCGTTGCCGTTCCAGATCGTCTGGTGCTTCTGATAGTGCTCGACGAAGAGGCCGTACATGGTGACGTCGTCGCCGTTCACGACGAGCCCGGTGTCCGCCGTGTTGCTGGTCCAGCCGACGCCGTTGCCGTGGTCGGCGCGCCAGATCCACATGTGGTCCCCGATGACGTTGTCACTGTTGACCACGAGACTCGTGGTCGCCTTGCCGACGCCGCTGCCGCCGACCCGGAAGTACACGTCGTGCAGGGAGGTCGGGTTGGCCGCGTGGGAGGCGGAGGCACCAGTGGGCCCGACTTCCATCAGAGTGCGCGAGTTGGTCGTCCCCGCGTCGAAGAGCAGGCCCGCGATCTTGACTCCGTCGACGTCCGCGACGGTCATGGCGGTGATGCCGTTGTCCGGGATGAAGGTGGCGAGGCCAAGACCCAGCACCACGGTGTCCGCGCGGGTCACCTTCAGCGTCTCGTTGAGGTGGTAGACGCCGGGGGTGACCAGGAGGTTCTTGCCCGCGGCCAGGGCCGTGTTGATCTGCGCCGCGGTCGCCCCCGGCTTCACGACGTAGAAGTCGTCCAGCGGGAGCGAGGTGCCGGGGGCGCTGCCTCCGGCCCAGCTGGTCGCCGAGGAGTCGGTGCGCGTGGACGGCGCGAACACCTTGTACGCTCCGGCGCCGTCCACGTACAGGAACGGCTTCTCGCGGGACACCGGGGTTCGCTCCACCGTGGTGTACGGGGGGTTGGGGAAGCTGTTGCCCGGCACGCCCTGGCTGCCGACGAAGACCATGTTCCAGTTGGATCCGCTCCAACTGCCGAGCTGCGCGTTGCGGGTGAGCCATTGCTGCTGGCTGCCGGAGCGCACCTGCCCGTCGATCTTGCTGTCGGCCAGGTAGCCGCCGCTGGACCAGCCGCCGTCGTCCAGGGCGAGGTTGCCGCGCAGATGCATCCGCCGGTACGGGGCGGCCTGGGAGACCGCCCACCGGTCGGTCCCGCCATTGGGGGTGACCGACAGGTTCTCGGCACCGCGCCAGAAGTTCTGGGTGGCGTTGCCCTGGAACCAGTCGGCCTCGGCGTGCACCGCGCCGTTGACGGTCACCGCGTCGGGTGACTGACCGAGCCCCAGGACCTGGGTGTAGAAGCCGACGTTGACGTCGTTGCTGTAGGTGCCCGGCTTGAACATCACCGCGTAGCGCTGGGAGCCGAACTGGTTGGTCTCCTGCTGCTGGAAGATGGAGTTCAGCCGGCTCTGGATCGTGGACGACGGCATGGACGGGTCGAAGACGACCACGTTCGGGCCGAGGTCCACGTCACCGGGCGGGGCGGACACGGGCGCCACCTGCCATCGCTGGGCCGCGGTCCCGTTGCAGGTGTACTGCGCCAGTTGCACGCTGTCCGCGCTCGACGCGGAGGGAACGTCCAGGCATTTGCCGCTGTGCCGGTTGACGAAGTGGTAGGCACCGCCGCCTTCGTCCACGGCCTGCCACTGCTGGTTGTCGCCGCCTCCGTAGGCCCACAGCTGGAGGGGGGCGTTGTCGGCGGTGGACACATCGGTCACGTCGACGACCTGATTGGCGTCGTTGCGATTGTTGATCCGCACGTAGCCGTCGCTCGTGGTGATGAAACTCCACTGCTGGGCCGTGGAGTTGTTGCAGCCGTACTGCTGCACGGCGGTGCCGTTCGCGGTCCCGGCGGACCGGGCGTCCAGGCACTTGCCACTGCCGCTGTTCACGACGGTGGCCCACCCGCCAGGCAGGGCGTCGGCTGCCCGGGAAGGGGCGGCGGCGGTCAGAAGGGACGCGGCCGACAACGCGACCAGGGTGGCTGCTGTCCAGGGGCGAACGTGACACAAGGCTCGGAGCACGGGTCCTCCTGTGCCGAGGGGGGCAGCCGGCGGATGGCCGGTGGCGATGGGTGAACCTAAAGGTCTGAACCAAGGACGTCAAGAGATGAAGCAGGCAAAGGTCTCTCCCGGGGTTCACCCCAAAAGACTTGAACGCGCCGCGGCGGCCGCTCTCCCGGGCAGCCTGCCTCATGGCTAGAGTCGCGATTTCCCATCGTCCACGTGAGGGCTCATGACGAACACTTACTCACCCATCCCCGAACTGAACCTGCTCCGGGAGTTCGAAGACGGCGTCGACGACTTGTACGCCGCCGGGTTCTCGCTGGACGACCCGTTCGGACGCGACAACACATTCCTGAAGGACCCGGAGCTCGAAGACCGCCTGATCCTCTTCGCCGAGGCCAACGCCAGCGGCTCGCTCTACGCCCTGTGGCGCATCGACGACCGGACCGACCTGGCCACCCTCCCCGTCGCCCTGCTCGGCGACGAAGGCGGAATCCATCTCGTCGCCCGCAATGTGCGGGAGTTCCTCCAGTTCCTCGCGTCGCTGGAAGAGGAGCCCTGGAGCGACTGGGACGACGGTGGTGTCGGCTTCCGCCGCAGCGAGCCGACCCCCTGCCGGGCCGAGTACCTCGCCTGGCTGGACAGGCACTTCGGCCTGGGCCCGCTGGAAGACGCGTACGACAGCGTCGAAGCGGCCCTCCTGGAGCTGGGAAAGGCATTTACGACCTGGATATTCCCCCTGATCCCGGAGGCCGTGTACTCACCCTGCCATGAGCTGAATCTCCTGCGGGAGTTCGAGGAGGAGATCGAGGAGGACTACGCGGCCGGCTTCGGGCTGGCGGTGGAGTACGGGGAGTACGGATACGGCGAAGCGCCGGAGAATCCGGAGCTCGCCGACCGCTTGGTTCCCTTCGCACTGGCCAACAGCAGTGGCTCGCTGTACGCCCTGTGGCGCATCGACGACCGGACCGACCCGGCCACCCTCCCCGTCGCCCTGCTCGGCAAAGAAGACGGAATCCACCTCATCGCCCGCGACGTGCGGGAATTTCTCCAGTTCCTCGCATCGCTGGAAGGCGAGCCCTGGTACGACGGCGGCCGTATCGCCTTCCGCCACGGCGAGGCGAGCCCCGGCCGCGAGGAGTACCTCGCCTGGCTGGACCGGCACTTCGGACTGGCCCCGCTGGATGACCCGGGAACCGTCGTCGAAGCGGCCCGGGCGGAGCTGGGGGAACGGTTCACGACCTGGCTCGCTCCACGATCCGGCCGCCCCCTAACCTGAGCGTCTCACCTGCCGCCATGCCCGGATCCTGAGCCGAGGAGTACCAGTGAGCCGCCGCCTAGTTTCCATCGTCACTCCTGTGCACGGACCCGCCGTGTCCCTTTTGCCGGAAGCATACGCGTCGATCGCTCAGCAAGAGCTTCCCGAAGGCTGGGAATGGGAGTGGTTGGTGCAAGAAGACGGCGAAGGCGTCAACGCCGCCGCACATCTTCCCGGCGATGACCCCAGAATATCTATCGATTTTTCGCGTCACGGTGGCCCTCAGGTCGCACGAACGATGGCGTTCGCCCGCAGCTGCGTTTCCGGGGAAAGCGAGTTCATCAAGGTTTTTGATGCGGATGACCGCCTCGCGCCGGGCGCGCTCGCCCGGGATATCGACGTCCTGACCCGTTATCCAAGGGTGGGATGGACCACGTCGCGCGCGCTGGACCTCCTCCCGGACGGGTCGACCGTGGGTTTCCAGGGAGACCCTGAAAAGGGCTTTCTGGCGGCTGGAAGTGTTTGGCAGTACTGGCAGGTCAACAAACGGGCTCAGGTCCACCCCGCGACGCTCTGCGCCCGCCGTGAACTCATACTGGTCCTCGGTGGGTGGATGGCGTTGCCGGCGTCGGGCGACACAGGCCTGCTCCTCGGGCTCGACACCTTGGCCGACGGATGGTTCCACGACGAGGTCGGCCTTCTCTACCGCAAGCACCCCGAGCAGATCACGCAACATCCGTTCCACGCCCAAGGATCGGAGTGGGAGGCCCGCATGTGCGTCATCGAACAACACATCCAGGCGCTCCGTGCCATGACGCGCCCGCAGCGGAAGGGCTACAACCCGGTGGGGGCGCCGCCCAAGTAGTGGAAGCCGGGGCGCGGGTGCATCAGGAAGTCGTGGTGCGAGATGTTCCACGCGTACGCGCCCGCCAGCGCGAACGCCACCCGGTCCGCCACCCTCAGCTCCGCGACCGGCACCCGCCGCGCCAGGACGTCCTTCGGCGTGCACAGCTGCCCGGCCAGGGTCACCGGCTCGTCCCGTACGCCGGGGCGTGGCCACGGGCGGGTCCAGGTGTCGGTGGGGAGCACGGCGAAGGGGTGGTCGTGGCCCTTGGCGGCGGGGGTGCGCAGGTGGTGGGTGCCGCCGCGCAGGACCGCGAAGGCCTCGCCGCCGCTGTGCTTGAGGTCGAGGACCTCGGTGACATACCAGCCGCAGTAGACGGTCAGCGCCCGGCCCGGCTCGATCCGCAGGGTGAGATCCGGGTTCCGCCCGGCGATTTCGGCCAATCCCCTGCCGTACGCGGCCCAGTCGAAGCGGCTGTCGGGGCGGGCGTAGTCGACGCCCATCCCGCCGCCGACGTTCACCTCGGTGAGCGCCAGGCCATGGCGGGCGGACAGGGCACGGGTCCAGTCGGTGACGCGGGTGGCGACCGCGAGGAGGGCGGGGGCGCCGAGGCCGCTGGCGAGGTGGGCGTGGATGCCGCGCAGCCGGAGGGGGCCGCCCGGCGTCAACAGAGGGAGGCAGCGTTCGACGATGTGGTCGGGGTCGAGGCCGAAGGGGCTCGGGCGGCCGCCCATGGCGAGCGCTGCGGAGCCCAGGGCGTCGTCGGTGAGGGGGAGGTTGACGCGCAGCAGGATGTCCGCCGTGCGGCCCTCTTCGTGGGCGAGGGCGGCCAGTTGGCGCAGCTCGTGCTCGCTCTCCACGTGGAAGCGCGCCACGCCCAGCTTCAGCGCGCGGCGCAGCTCGGCCTCGGTCTTGCCGGGACCGCCGAAGGCCGACGGGTGTCCGGGGACGGCCTCGCGTACGTGGGCCAGCTCGCCGCCGGAGGCCACCTCGTAGCCGGTGACGTGGGGGGCGAGGGTGCGCAGGATCTCGGGGGCCGGGTTCGCCTTCGCCGCGTAGTACAGCTCGACGGCGGGCGGCAGGGCGGCCCGTACGGTCCGCGCGTGTGCGGCGAGGGCGGCGAGGTCGTAGACGTACGCGGGGAGGTCGTCGCCGGTCAGGGTGTCGGCGAGGGCGGCCACGGGGGCCGTGAGGGGCGTGGCGACGGGCATGGTGGTCATCGGGGGCTCCCGGGGGCGACGACGCAGGCGGCCTCGGACAGCAGGTCCGAGGCGAGTGGGCTGACGATGCGGACATAACCCGCGTGGCGGTCGGCCTTGCGGGCCCAGCGGGTGAGCAGGTTGGCCTTGGCGGGCAGCGGGACGCCCGCGGTCAGGGCGCGGAGGGCGGGCGGGTCGTCATGGGCCGCGCCGCACTCCTCCAGGACACGGCGGACCGCCGACCACAGCTCGGGCTCCAGGCGAGGGTGGCGGTCGGCGAGGGCGGCCAGCATCTCGGCGAGGTGGTTGACCAACAGGCAGTACACGACGCGGTCCCAGCCGCGCTCGCGGTCGTACGTCATGGGGCCGGCCAGGGCGGGGGGCAGCGCGGCGAGGGCCGCCGCGTGGTGTTCGGGCAGCAGCTTGGTGCCTTCGAGGTCGCGGAAGAGGACCTGGCGCGGCAGGCCGGAGGGGTCGACGCCGACGACGACGTTCTGAAGATGGGGTTCGAGGACGACGCCGTGGTCGAAGTAGGCGGCCAGGACGGGCGGCACGAGCAGCGACAGGTACGCCTCCCACCAGGCGAGCGCGTGTCCGGGCCCGGTGTCGCCGAGCAGCTGGGCGACCCGCGCCCCGCCGGGGGCCGGGTACTCGTCGGCGACGGCGGCCGCGAGCAGCCCGGTGAGCCCGGGGCGCAGCCGGGTGGCGAGCCCCTCGCGCACGATCACCCCGAAGCCCTCGATCAGCTCCCGCTCGCCACCGAGGTCCAGCGTCCGGTACGCGGGCTCGCGCAGCAGCGCGGTGCCCGGGAAACGGGCGGCCAGGTCGGCGGCGACCGGCTCCAGCAGCCGGGTCAGTGCGACCGCTCCGGACAGCTCGTACTCGGCGTTCTTGCGCAGGCAGTTGGTGATCCGGACGTTGAGGCTGAACTTCAGGAAGTCCCGTCCGTCGTAGAGCGTGCGGACGGACGCGGTGGGCGCGAAGTCCTGCCCGCCGGGGCCGAGGTCCAGTACGTCGCCACGCCCGGCCGCCGCCCGCAGCGCGGGGTGGTCGCGCAGCATGGCGTACTGCCAGGGGTGCACGGGCAGCAGGCGGTAGCCGTCGGGCACGGGGCGCTGCCGGTCGAGGGGCGCGAGGGCCGCGGTGGACACTGACTCCTCGCGTACGTGCTGCCGCCGTACGGCGAGGTGGTGCAGGGGAAAGCGGGCGCCGGTCTCGGGCGCGAAGCGGGCCCAGGAGTCGGCGCTGCCGGAGCGCGCCTTGGGGGTGGGGTGGAAGCGGTGGCCGAAGAGCAGCGACTGCTCGGAGGCGAGGTAGGCCAGATGCGGGTCGCCGGCGGTGGTGTGCGGGGCCGCCGTACGCTCGCGGCTCTCCAGCGCCACCGTGACGCCCGCGTGGCTGGAGGCCACCTGAACGAGGAATTCGTCGTTGCGCACGCCGGTGCGCAGCCACAGCTCCCGGTGGATGTACTCGGCGAGCGTCTGCCAGGACACCTCGGCCCACGCGCCGTCCCGCTCCTCGGTGACCGGGCCGGTGAACCGGTGTGCGCCGATGAGGGAGGTGCGGCGCAGTGCGACGCGCAGCAGCACGCCGCAGCGGGGCAGCCGCAGCCGCAGGTGGCCGTCGGCCACGACGGTCTGGTGTTCCGGCCCGGACACCTCGCGGAGCAGGCAGTTGAGGAGGGTGTGGGCGACGACGTGGTCGGCGCGGGCGGCAGTGTCCGTGTCGGTGTCCATGTCGGTGTCCGTGTCCGATGGGGAGAGGGACGTGGTCATGAGGCGACTCCAGCGGGTGCGGAGGGGGTTGCTGAGGGGGCTGCTGAGCTGACGGGGGCTGTCAGTGTCGCGACAGCGAGGGCCACCGCGGCAGGGCGCGCGGCGCTCATCGGCCGCGGTCCGGGAGGAGGTAGTTGGGCCCGGTGACGTAGTGCTTGTTGATGTCGGCGGCGCCGGAGCGCTGCTTGGTGAACAGACTGCCCGCGGTGACCATGGCCTTGACCGGCAGCCGGTCGGCGTCCAGGACGTACGCGCGCAGCACGGCGCCCGGCGCGCCGGGCCGGTCGTCTCCGAGCCGGTCGACGGCTTCGGCGAACCGGTCGCGTATCAGCCGCAGCAGCGCGTCCAGCGGGGCCCGGCCGAGCTGGGCGAGCTCGAAGGCGAGGGCGCCGGCGCACAGATGCACGGTGATGGTGGCGAAGACGTCGGCGACCGGGCCGTCGCCGTCGGTCAGGATCCGCGGGTCGTCGAATCCGCTCACGAGGCGGGCGGCCTCGGCGCCGCCGAGGGCATCGGCCAGCCGGGCGGGGTGGACGCGCGGACCGTCGTGGTCCTTGAGCAGCAGCCGCAGCCGTGGCCGGCCGTGGGCCTCGTCGAGGACGAGGGAGGTGTTCTGCTGATGGGACTCCAGCGCGACGCCGTACGCGAAGAGGGTGGTGTGCACGTCGAACAGCAGGGTGAGGTAGGCGTCGAGGAGCGCGCACAGATCGCCGCCGTAGTAGCGGGCGGCGAGGGCGTCGACGATGAGCCCGGTGCCGGGCCCTGGGGCCGCCAGCGCCGCCAGCGCCGCCAGGGGCACGACCTGGCAGCCGTCGAGGCCGGGCGGGTAGCGCCGTACCAGGGTGGCCAGAAACTCGTGTCCGGCGTGCAGATACGTGCCCTCGTCGGCGAGCAGCACGCCCCGCGCCACCCGCGGCTCGCGCGCGAGCACCGCCTCCGTGAGCCGCTGCCCCGCCTCGCCGTCGGCAAGCGTTCCGGGCTTGATGGTGCGGCGGTTGCGCGCGCCCAGGGTGGCGGTGGCGAGCGGCAGTTTGAGGTGGGTGAGCGGGTCGTCGGTGACGGCGACGGTACGCATGGAGAGCGTGGGCCGTACGTCGAGCCACGGGTCGTCGGCGAGATGGGCCCGGCCGGCGAGGTGGGTGGCGCGCAGGGCCACGGCCAGCGGGCGCTGCGCGCTCAGGGGATGGACCGGGAAGGCCAGGTGGCTGTCGTCCAGGCCGTGGCCGTACGGCAGGCCGAGCGCCCCGGGCGTGGGCCACCAGTCGGGCAGCCGCGCCGGGTCCCCGGTGACCACCTCACGCGGGAGGGCGACCCAGCGCAGGCGGAAGGAGGGGTGGAACTCGGGTGCGTGAGCGCGCTGTTCGGCGTCGCTCAGGGCGAGGCGGGCGCGGCCGGTGGGATAGACGGGATGGTCGCGGAAGGCGGCCAACGTGTCGTACGCGAGCGAGCCGCGCACCCCCGCCCACCGCTCGGCGGGCTTGTCGCCGTATGCGGCGGTGAGCCGCTCGACGACGCGGGGGCGGGTGTGCGCGTGCAGCCGCATGGCGTCCAGCGTGCGGCGGCACTCGACGACGAAGGCGTCGTAGAGGCCACGGTCGTCGGGGTCGGCGGCGTGGCGGAGGCGCGTGAGGACCGCGTCGAGGGTGGTGAGTACCGTGCCGGGCAGGTGAGGTGACGACGCGTCGGCAGCTCCCGGTGCCCGGTCCGCGGCGCGTTTCGCGCTACCGGCCGTCGCCTCGGCAAACCTACCGACGCCGTTCGGCGCGCCGCCGGGCGCCTCGGCGGCCACCGCACCCCCGCCCGGCACGCCCCTGGGAGCCGCAGCCGCGGTCTCCCCGGAGCCGACTGCCACCCCGGCGCCATTCGCGCCGCCGGACACCGCACCCCCGGCCGACGCTTCCGAACCCACCGCGCCACACGTCGTAACGCCACCCGTCACGCCACCACGGGCCGGGCCGCCGCGCGCCTCCGTCCCACGCGTCGTGCCGTCCTCCAGCACGTCACCGGCCGTGACATGGCCCGCCTCACCGCCGCGGGTGGCCGGCGACCGCTCCGGAGCGAGCCCATCGGCGCGCGCCGGCACGGCGCCGCCGGGGCCGGCATCCACCCGCAGCCGCGCCGGCCGCCGGATCCGGATCTCGCACTGGAAGCCGTCCGGCTCGACCGGCAGCAGCACACCCCCGCCGTCCGTCAGGACGACCCGCAGCCAGTCGCCGTCGGCGCGCCGTACGGTCCGGGCGCGGCTGCGCAGCCCGTACGCGTCCTCCCTCAGCAGCGCGTCGAGCACGCGCGCCAGCAGTTCCGCCTCGAAGGCGTCCGCGGTGTCGCCCGCGTCCCCACCCGTGCGGCTCATGGCGCGATCACCCACCGGTTGGCCGCCAGGAACCCGGCCACCGCCCGGTCGATCCGCCGCTGGTCGGTCCCCGTGGCGCGGAGCACGCCGAGGAAGTCGCGGTTGGTGCCGTAGAGCGGGTGTTCCTCGCCGGTCTCGCGCAGCGGGCGGTAATCGAGCCGTACGCCGTCGCGGTGGCCGACGCTCGCGGCGGGGGCGTCGGTCAGGCGGCCGGCGCGGTCGGCCATGACGTACTCCATGCGGACCCTGCCGTCGGTGCGGGCGCCGAGGTCGGCGGGGAGGGGGGCGCCGAGGTGGGTGCGGAGGATGTGCTCGAAGAGGGGGATGGCGAGGAGTTCGGCGAGTACGAGGTCGCACTGGTCCCCTATGGCCCGGTAGTTGACCTCGATGATGCGGGCCCGGTCGCCCTGGACGACGTACTCGGTGTGGCAGGCGCCGAAGCCCACGCCCAGCGCCCGCAGCTGGTCCAGCACCTGCCCGGTGTGCGGCTCGGGCGGGGCGGGGAGCAGTTCGAGGCGCTCCTCGATGAAGTACGGGGGCGGGGAGATGTCGGTGCGGAAGGCGGCGAGGGCGTGCAGCGTACGGCCGTCCCCGAGGGTCTCCAGGGTCTGTAGCGGGCCGTCGAGGAACTCCTCGACCACCAGATACGCCTCGGGCCGCCGGGCACGTATCTCGCGGACGCGCTCGGCCAGTTCGTCCGCGTCGGTGACGAGCACGACGTCTTCGCTGGCCACGCCCTCGCGCGGCTTGAGGACGCAGGGGTACGGCACGCCGGGGCCGGCGAGGCGGGGGTGGTCGGAGGGGCCCTGGTCGGGGGCGAGTTCGGCGCACCAGAGGGTGTCGACACCGGCGGCGGCGAGGCTGCGGCGCAGCTCGGCCTTGTTCTTGGTGCGCAGCGCGGCGCGCCAGTCCTTGCCGGGCAGGCCGAAGTAGTCGGCGGCGAGGGCGGCTTGGACCTGGAGGTGGTCGCTGTTGGTGAAGATCGCGGCGGTGCGGCCCGCCCGGGCGTCGGTGTCGGCCGCCCGGGCGTCGGCTGTCGAGGCGTCGGCGGAGATACGGCCGATGACCTCGCGGAAGTCCCGTACGTCGCAGCGCACGATGTCGAGTTCGGGCAGCGCGCCCCCGGCCGACGCGTGGCGGTCGTAGGCGCGCCGGTGCGCGTCGGGCTGATCGGTGAGGAGGGTGACGGCGAGGCCGAGCCGGGCCGCGGCGGGGAGGAAGCCCTCGGTGACTGAGTCGGTGGGGTTGAGGGCGAGGAGATGAAGCCGTGTCGCGGTTCCTGCGGGCAGGCCGAATGCCCGGTCTAGATCATTCTCGTTCACGAACCGAGATTAGGTTAGGCATGCCTAAGACCGCCAATTCGTCTCACCCGTCTGCCCCTTTGAACGTGATTCGCCGTCAACCCCGCGGTCACCCGGGGCAGCCCCGAGGCGGCCCGGGTCAGCCCGGCAGCCCGATGCGCCGGTGCCGGGCCCGGCGGGCGGCCAGCCGCTCGCCCTGGTCCTGGGCGCGCAGCGCGGCGAGTTCGGCGCCGAGGGTGTCGCCGAGGCGGGCGAGGAAGGAGTCGTACGCGGGACCCTGCGCCACCGCGTCCTCCGCCCCCTCTTCCACGATCCGGTCGACGATGCCGTCAGCGAGCAGGTCGGCGGAGCGTACGCCCTGCCGGTCGGCTATCTCGTACGCCCGCTCGGTGGTCCGGTAGAGGATCGCGGAGGCGCCCTCGGGCGGCAGCGGGGACAGCCAGGCGTGGCGCGCCGCGAGGACCCGGTCGGCGGGGAGCAGGGCGAGCGCGGCGCCGCCCGCGCCCTGGCCGAGCAGCAGGCAGAGGGTGGGGGCGGGGAGGGTCACCATGTCGGCCAGACAGCGGGCGATCTCCCCGGCCAGCCCGCCCTCCTCGGCCTCCTGGTTCAGGGCCGCGCCCGCGGTGTCGACGACCGTGAGCAGCGGAAGCCCGAGCTCGGCGGCGATGCGCATGCCGCGCCGGGCGGTGCGCAGCCCGGCGGGGCCGAGCGGCTGCCCTCCACCGGGCCCGTCGGCCGCCGCGTCCCCGTGGCGCGCGGCCCGGTCGTGCCCGAGGACGACGCACGGCGTCCCGCCGACGCGCGCGAGCGCGAGCAGCAGCCCGGGGTCGTGCTCCCCCGCGCCCGTACCGCTGAGGGGGCTCACGTCCTCGGCGGCGGCGCGCAACAAGTCCCGCACGCCGGGCCGCTCGGGCCGCCGGGACCGCCGGATCGACTCCTCGGCACGGGGCCCACCACGCCCGACGCCCACCCCCGCGCCACCCGGGCGGGCCTCCGCCCCGTCCGCCTCCGCGCCACCCGGGCGGGCCACCGCCCCGTCCACCCCCGCGCCACCCCGGTCAACCGCCGTGGTGCCAGCCCTCGCGCCACCCGGGCCGGCCACCGCCCCGTCCGCCTCCGCGCCACCCCGGCCGACCACCGCCCCGTCCGCCTCCGCGCCACCCCGGCCGACCACCGCCCCGTCCGCCTCCGCGCCACCCCGGCCGACCACCGCCCCGTCCGCCTCCGCGCCACCCCGGCCGACCACCGCGCCGTCCGCCTCCGCGCCACCCCGGCCGACCACCGCGCCGTCCGCCTCCGCGCCACCCCGGCCGACCACCGCGCCGTCCGCCTCCGCGCCACCCCGGCCGACCACCGCCCCGTCCGCCCCCGGGGTACCCACCTCCGCGTGGCGGCCCGCGTCGGTCTCCGGCTCGCGGCCGGTGGCGGGGCCCGTGGGCGGCTTCCCTGGAGCGCACCCCGCAGCCGCCCGGTCTCCGCCCGAGACCGCGCCCGCCTCCGGGGCTGGCCCTGCGGCGGGGCCGGCGGCGGGGCCGGACGGCCCTGCCGCCGGGACAGCCCCGTTCCCGTTCGCCACAGCGGCAGCGTCCCCGCACAGCACCCTCAGCACACGCGCCGCCACCTCCGACAGCCGCTCGGGCGGGAGGACCGCGTCCACCAGGCCGTGGGCCATCAGGTTCTCCGCGACCTGCACGCCCGCCGGGAATTCCGCCCCGTACAGCGCCTCGTGCACCCGCGGCCCCATGAAGCCGATGAGCGCGCCCGGCTCGGCGGCGGTGACGTGCCCCAGCGAGCCCCAGGAGGCGAGCACTCCGCCCGTCGTCGGGTGGCGCAGGTGGACGAGGTAGGGGAGACCGGCGGCCTTGTGGTCGGTGATCGCCACGGCCACCTTCACCATCTGGAGAAACGCGACCGTGCCCTCCTGCATCCGCGTGCCGCCGGACGCGGGCGCCGCGAGGAGCGGCAGCCGCTCCGCCGTCGCCCGCTCCACGGCGCGCGCCAGCCGCTCCCCCGACGCGACGCCGATGGACCCGGCGAGGAAGCGGAACTCACAGGCCACGATGGCCACCCGCCGCCCCTCGATGCGGCCCTCGCCCGTGATGACGGACTCGTCGAGGCCGGTGCGCTCGCGCGCCCGCTCCAGGTCGGCCCGGTAGTCGGGGTCGTCCGTCGTGATGTCGACCGGCTCGTCCCAGCGGCGCCAGCTGCCCGGGTCGACGACGGTCTCGATCAGCTGGAGGGCTGATGTGCGGGGGTTCGTTCCGGTCATGTTCACACCCTGCCACGGGCGACAGTGCCAACGACAAGGGCTGTCTCAATCACCCTAGGCATGTGCTAACTTTTCTTGGCATGTGCAGGGTTTCGCTATGACTACCTCGATGCCGGGCGGAGAGCCTCGCGACCTCAGCGGCGACGAGCTGGTGCGCGTGCTGGCGACGCTGGCCAATCCGCACCGCCTGCGGGTCGTCGCGGCGCTCGCGCGGGAGCGCATGTACGTGAGCGAGCTGGCCCGCGCACTGGGCATCAGCCGGGCGCTGCTCCAGGTCCATCTGGGCAAGTTGGCGGCGGCCGGGCTGGTGACGGCCCGGGTCGAGGTGTCGGAGGACGGCAAGGCCATGAAGTTCTACGAGGTCAACCGGTTCGCGATCGAGCTGACACCGGAGACCGTCGAGGCCGCGGAGCGGACGCTGACCCCGCCGGGCGACGGCCGGGGCGAGGAGAGGAAAGGATCGAAGTGATGGACGGACACGACTGGACCGAGGTCGTGGGGGCCTTCGGCCTCTTCGCCCTGGTGACCACGGTGCTCACGACGGTCATCTGGCAGTTCGCGGCGACTCGGCGCGCGAAGGTCCAGGTGGTGCGGGAGCTGGAGTACCGCAAGCTCGCCGAGAACGCCGCCGCGCAGCAACAGAGCACGGAGGAGCGGCTGAAGGAGATCAGCCAGCGCCTGGCCGACATGCAGGGCCGGATGGATTCGCTGGAGCGCATCCTCCAGACCGTCGAATAGACGGTCGGGTAACACACAGGCCCTGGGCCGTCGAGCGGCAACTCGACGGCCCAGGTGAAGGAAGAAGCATCACCTCGCCCATGGGCGAGTTCTCACAGATACGTCCCTTCGTGGAAAGGACAGCAGCTCATGCTGCGCAAAAGCAAGTCACGACAGAGGGCGGACGGCCCAGGTGGGGGCCCGGACAGCGGCCCGGGCAGGAGCCTGGCCGGGGGCCCGGCCGGGGCCCCCGGCCACGGCCGGGCCGCGCTGGTGGAGCGGGTCGCCGGCTGGTCCGTCCGCCATCGCGCCCTGGCGATCGCGGGCTGGTTCGCGCTGGTGGTCGTGGCGGTCCTGGCCAGCGCGGTCATGCCGGGCGAGACGGTGAGCAGCACCGACCCCGGTGAGTCGGGCCGCGCGGGCCAGGTGCTGGACGCGCAGCGGGAGTATCCGCCGCCCCAGGAGAACGTCCTGGTCCAGGCCCGGACACCGGACGCGGCGCATGATGCGCCGCCGGGGCGCTTCACCAAGAGCCCGGAACTGCGCCGAGCCACCCAGGACCTGGTCGAAGCGCTGCGCCGCACCCCGGGCGCGGTGGCCGCGGTCCACTCCCCGCTGGAGCGCGACGGAAGCCGGCTGGTGTCGAAGGACGGCCGCTCCGGTCTGGTCACCTTCACCGTGGCGGGGCCCGTCGAGCGGAGGGGCGAGCACTACGCCGCCGCGACCCAGGCCGTGAAGAAGGTCCAGGCCCGCCACCCTCGGGTGCGGCTGGCGCAGGCGGGCGACAGGAGCCTGTCGCGCGTGGTGGACGAGGGCATCAAGGGTGACTTCAAGCGGGCCGAGTTCTTCTCGCTGCCGCTCACCGTGGTGATCCTGCTGGTGGTGTTCGGCTCGCTGATCGCCGCCGCGATCCCGCTGCTGCTGGCGGCCACCACCGTCGTCGCCACCTTCGGCTTTCTCCAGGTGCTCGCCCACTGGGTGCCGGTGAACAGCGCCACGTCCTCCATGGTGCTGCTGATCGGCGTGGCGGTGGGCGTCGACTACTCGCTGTTCTATCTGCGCCGGGCGCGCGAGGAGCGCGCGGCCGGGCACGGTGTCGCGGAGGCGCTGCGGATCACGGCGCGCACCTCGGGGCGGGTGGTGGTGGTCTCGGGTCTGACGGTGATGCTGTGTCTGGTCGGGCTGCTGTTCACGGGGCTGGACAACTTCAAGGGGCTGACGACCGGCGCGGTGCTGGTGGTCGGGGTGGCGATGGTCGGCTCCGTGACCGTGCTGCCCGCCCTGCTGGCCCTGTTGGGGCACCGGGTGGACAAGGCCCGCATCCCGTGGGTGGGCCGCCACCGGACGGCGGCGGACCAGTCCCGGGCCTGGGCGGCGGTGGCCCGCGCGGTGGTGCGGCGCCCGCTGGTGTGGGGCGGCGCGGCGGCGCTGGCGCTGCTGGTGCTCGCGCTGCCCGCGCTGGGGATGCGGCTACAGGACGCGGCGGTGACCGACAGCCTGTCGCGGAGGGTGCCGACGGTGGACGCGGCGGTCCGGATGCAGGAGGCGTTCCCGGGCGCCCCGGCCCCGGCGTCGGTGGTGATCTGGGGAAAGCGGGATCCCGACGCCGTGGACAGCCCGGCGGTACGGCGGGCGGTGGAGAGCCTGCACGGGCGGGCCGCGGCGAGCGGCGGGGTGCTGAACGAGCCCATCTCGGCCACCAAGGTGGGCCGGGCACTGGTGGTGCGGGTGCCGCTGGCGAGCTCCGGCACCGACGACGCGGCGAACCGGGCGCTGGAGACGCTGCGGAAGCGGACACTGCCCGCCGCCCTCGGAGAAGTGCCCGGGCTCGACTACGCGGTCGCCGGCAAGACGGCCTTCGCGTACGACTTCACCCACCGGGTGACCGACCGCACGCCGTACGTCTTCGGCTTCGTGCTGCTGCTGGCCTTCGTGCTGCTGGTCGTCGCGTTCCGCTCGCCGGCCGTCGCGCTGGTGTCGATCGTGCTCAACCTGCTGTCGATCGGGGCCGCTTACGGGGTGCTGACCTGGGTGTTCCAGGACGGCCACCTGAGTTCGGCGCTCGGCTTCACCTCGTACGGCGGGGTGGTCGGCTGGCTGCCGCTGTTCATGTTCGTCATCCTCTTCGGGCTGAGCATGGACTACCACATCTTCGTCCTCAGCCGGATCCGTGAACGCCGGCTCGCCGGGGCGGAGGCGCGCGAGGCGGTGGTGGGGGGTATCGCGTCGGGCGCGGGCGTGGTCACCAGCGCGGCCGTCATCATGACCGCGGCCTTCAGCGTCTTCGTCGTGCTGTCGGCGATCGAGTACAAGATGATGGGCGTCGGGCTGGCGGTGGCCGTCCTCATCGACGCGACGCTGGTGCGTGGGGTGCTGCTGCCCGCCGCGATCACGCTGCTCGGGCGGACGGCGTTCCCGCGGGCGTCACTCCAGGGGCGTGATCACGTCGCCCGCGACGTGCTGGTAGATGATCGAGCTGCGGAAGTCGACCACCTCCCGGCGCTTTGAGAGTCGGTCCATCAAGAAGGCGTGCAGCCGGTCCACATCCGGCACCGCGACATGGACGAGGAAGTCGTCGCCGCCCGCGACGACATACACGGACAGCACCTCGGGGAGGGTCACCAGATACGCCTTGAAGCCCTCGATGACCTCCCGGCTCAGCGGCCGGATGCGGACCGAGAGCAGCGCCTGCACCGGGCGGTTCAGGGTGCGCAGGTCGACCGTCGCGCGATAGCCGGTGATCACCCCGCGCTCCCGCAGGCCGCGCACCCGTTCCAGGCAGGTGGAGGGGGCGATGCCGAGGGTGCGCGCGAGGTCGCGGTTCGTCTGCCGTGCGTCGCGCTGCAGTTCCCGGACGATCGCCGTATCAAGTTCGTCCATGGCACCTTCCCAGCCCGGCTCACCGAATTTCGTTCGGTGAGCCGGTCATCTCATCGGTGTTTCGACTAGCTTCCCAGGCCGTGACCGTACAACGTACTCGCACCCCTGTTTCCCCGCATCCTCCACGCCGCCTCGGGATCGGCGGCGGCACCGCCCTGTACGCGGGCGCCGTCCTCGGCCCCGGCGTGCTCGCGCTGCCCGCGCTCGCCGCCGCTGCCGCCGGCCCGGCCTCGGTCCTGGCCTGGGCCGCGCTGCTGGCGACCAGCGTCCCGGTCGCCGCCTGCTTCGCCGCGCTCGGCGCGCGGTTCCCCGACGGGGGCGGGGTGGCGACATACGTCCACCGGGCATTCGGGCCACGGGCGGCGGCGACCGTCGGGTGGTGGTTCTTCGGGGTGGTGCCGGTCGGGGTGGTCGCGGGCGCCTGGATCGGCGGCCAGTACACCGCCGCCGCGGCGGGCCTCGGCGACATGGGCACTGCGGCCGTGGCCGGGCTGGTGCTGGCGGCCGCCTTCGCCGCCAACCTCGGCGGACTGCACCTGTCCAGCCGGGTGCAGCTGCTGCTCGTGGGCCTGCTGGCGGCGCTGCTGCTGGCCGCGGTCCTGGCGGCGGTGCCGCATCTGCGCGCCGCGCACTTCACGCCCTTCATGCCGGGCGGCTGGAGTTCGGTCGGCTCGGCGGCCGGGGTGCTCTTCTTCGCCTTCGTGGGGTGGGAGGCGGCCAGCCACCTGTCCGCCGAGTTCGCCGATCCGCGCCGGGACCTGCCACGGGTCACCGCGCTCACCCTCGCCGTGATCACCGTGCTGTACCTGGGGCTCTCGACGGCGACGGTCGGCGCGCTCGGCCCCGCCGCCGCAACCACGGACACCCCGCTGACCGAGCTGCTGGCGCGGAGCGTGGGCGGCGCGGCCCGGCCGGTGGCCGCGGTCGCGGCCCTGTTCCTCACCTTCGGCGCCGTCAACGCCTACCTGGCGGGCGCGGCCCGGCTCGGCGCCGCCCTCGCCCGCGACGGCGCGGCGCCCCGGTGGCTGGCCCGGGGCGGCGGGCCGGGCGAGGTGCCGCGCCGCAGCCTGGCCGTGCTGGCCGGCGCGTGCGCCCCGGTCGGAGCGGTGGCCGCGACGGGCGCGGCCGACCTCGACGGGCTGATGCGCGCCACCTCCGCCTGTCTCGCGGCGGTCACCCTGGCGGGGCTGCTGGCGGCGCTTGTGCTGCTTCCGCGCCGAACTCCCCTGTGGTGGGCGGCGGTTGGCAGCGCGGCCGTCGTCTCCACCGTTCTCGCCCTCTCCGGGCCTCTGCTGTTCATCCCGCTCGTGCTGGCCGTCGCCGCGCTCTGCTTCCAGACCCTCGCCCGCCGACGCCCCACCCGGGGCCGCGACCTCCAGGAGGACCACACCTGACCACATCCGCCGGGCGCCACGTGCGCGTCCTGGTGGCGGTGCGGCCCCGCTGAACTCGGCGGCTCAGCTCTCCGCGTCCGCCTGCGCGGCGTCGAGCGCCGCCGTCAGCCGTTGGAGTCGGGTGCGCAGATCGACCACTTCCTCCGGATCCAGGCCGCTGGCCTGGATCACCTGGAGCGGCACGGCCCGGGCGGTCTCCCGCAGCGCCTCGCCCTCCGCCGTCAGCCGGACCGAGACCGAGCGCTCATCGTGGAGGCTGCGCTCGCGCTGTACGAGGCCCGCCGCCTGGAGGCGCTTGAGGAGCGGCGAGAGGGTACCCGAGTCCAGACGCAGGAACTCCCCGAGCTTCTTGACCGGCATCTCGCCGTGCTCCCACAGCACCAGCATCACCAGGTACTGCGGATAGGTCAGCTCGGTGTCGCGCAGGACCCGCCGGTAGACGCTGCCGAAGGCGCGCGAGGCGGCGTGCAGGGCGAAACAGACCTGTAGGTCCAGGCGGAGCAGGTCGTCAGCGGCTGCACTCGCTGTCGCTGTTGGGGACGGAGACGCTGTTGGGGACGGGGCCGGGGCGGGGCCGGGCTGGTGTGACATGTACCTAGGGTACCTCTTAGTTGTGCGCAATCTAATTGTGTGCTCTACTTCTGGCATGGCGGAGCGCACGACGGCGCGCCGCAGGACCCGAAAGGGATGGTCTTCATGGACGCGCTCTACACCGCGGTGGCCACGGCCAACGGACGCGACGGCCGGGCGGTGAGCTCCGACGGGCAGCTCGACCTGGCGCTGGCCATGCCGCCGGAGCTGGGCGGGAGCGGCAAGGGCACCAACCCCGAGCAGCTGTTCGCCGCGGGCTACGCGGCCTGCTTCGCCAGCGCGCTCGGGCTCGTCGGCCGCCAGGCGAAGGTCGACACCAAGGACATCTCGGTCACCGCCGAGGTCGGCATCGGCAAGGACGAGTCGGACGGCGGCTTCGGACTGAAGGTCACGCTCCGCGTCGAGCTGCCCGAGGAGCTGGAGGGCGAGACCGGCCGCAGCCTGGTCGAGCAGGCGCACCAGGTGTGCCCGTACTCGAAGGCGACCCGGGGCAACGTCGCCGTCGAGCTGATCGCCGAGTAGTCACCCGGCGGCCGGCCGCGGCCACGGCGTTCACGCGGCCGGCGCCGCCCCCGCCCCGCCTGCCCCAGCTGCCCCGCCTGCCCCGCCCTCAAGGTTCTCTGCCATGCGGCGGAGCACGCCCACGGTGGCGAGGTACTCCTCGTCCGTCACCCCGCCGGTCACCCGCTGCCGGGCGGCACCGATCCGTTCGGCCACCGCGGCATGACCCTCGACGCCGGGGGGCGTGAGCGCGTACGCACCCTCGGCGCCCTCCCGGGCGACCCAGCCCCGGCGCCCCAGCCCGTCCAGGACCTCGTCGAGCGCGATCGCGCCCTCCCCCCAGAAGGGGCGCAGCGCCTCGGCGAGTTCACCGGGGCCCTTCGGACCCGCCGACAGCGTATTCAGGACCTGCCAGTGGCGCCGGACGAGGCCGCTGTCGCTCAGGGCGCGCTCGAAGTCGGCCTCGATCAGCCCGTCCAGATGCTTGAGCCAGTATCCGATCGGCTTCATCGCCTCCGCCTCCATGGCTTCCCCCTCCGCAGATGCATGTAAAATAGCAACTAGATGTTCTTGATTATGCATGGAGGCGTGATGGCCGACAACCGGGAACCCGTCAACGACATCGAGCGGGCCATGGTCGCCATCCGGCGCAGCCAGAGCAGGCGTTCGCTGGCGCGACTCGCCGAAGGGGGCGGTGGGGGCGACGGGGACTCCCCCAAGGGCGCGGTGGCGCAGGGCGCCGCCTTCGACGTCCTGGACGCGATCGAGGCGGCGGAGCAGAGCGGCGAGCCGGCCACCGTCTCCGAAGTCGCCGCCGCCCTGGCCGTCGACCAGCCACGGGCGAGCAAGCTGGTCGCGGGGGCGGTCGAGGCCGGACTGGTGCGGCGGGAGGCGGACCAGGCGGACGGGCGGCGCGCCCTGCTGGTCATGACCGAGGCGGGGCGCACCCTGACGGATGAGGTCCGGCGGTTCCGGCGGTCCGTGTTCGCGGAGGCGATGGCCGAGTGGCCGGAGGCGGACCGCGCCGAGTTCGCCCGGCTGCTCACGGACTTCGTCGGCGCGCTCGGCAGGATCCGGGGCCGGGCGCCGCGGTGAACGACGCGCACGGCGCACCGGAGGGCCGGGGCGCCGTGGCGGTGAGCGGACGGGCGGGGCGGGGCGTCAGCAGGTCGTCGGAGTGGCGTGTTCTGGATCGAGGGCGTTGGCCGCCTCGTGGAAGGCGACCCGGTTGGTCATGGCGATGGTGACATGCTCCGACAGGTCGCTCGGGCACAGGTCCTGGAGCACCACGTTCTTGACGTCGGACCCGGTGAGGAACTGCGCGCGGTAGGGCGTGGCGACCTCGTCGTACTTGGTGGAGATGACGGTGTAGCGCACGCCGGGGACGGTGTCACCGCCCTCGTTGAGACGGGTGAGAAACGCCGACCCGACCACCTGGTCCGTCAGCCCGGGCGTGTGCTTGGCGAGGACGTCGGCCGCGCCCGGGAAGTAGTCGAGCAGCTTGGTGAGCCCGGACAGGGTGGTCCCGTGGTTGGTGGGGGCCAGGCCGACCAGCGCGTTCACCTTGCCCGCGCCGCCGAGGAACTTCAAGTAGTAGCGGGGCATCATCCCGCCCTGGGAGTGGCCGACCAGATCGACCTTGGAGGCGCCGGTGGCGGCGCGCACCCGGTCGACGTAGGCGGACAGCTGCTTCGCCGACGCGTCGATCGGGCCGAGGCCGTAGAAGATGGGCACGCCGGGCAGTTGGCCGTAGTCGAGGGAGAAGACGCAGTAGCCGCGGTCGACCAGGTAGGGCGCGAAGCCGAGCCAGTTGTCGACCGAGTTGCCGAGGGTGCCGTGCACGAGGACGACAGGGCGGGGGTGCTGGGCGGACGGCTTGCACGAGTAGTCGTTCCAACCGCTGCTCCGCGCGCTCTGGTCGGCGGCGGTTTCGGTGGGCGCGGCGCTCGCGGCGGGCGCGGCGCTCGCGGCGGCCGGCGCCATGGTCGCCGCGACCGCCAGGGCCAGGGCGGGCAGTGACCTGCGGAGCGAGCGGATACGCCTCCAGTGCGACATCACATGGACTCCTCGCTGGTGGGGGAGGGTTGCGCTGACCGTGCGCTCTGCGATCCGGATCACAGGGGTGTTGCGTCGGGCTTAAATTACGCGCCAGTAGCAAGTGCATCCAGCCATCCGCCGGTGAAGAAACCCTCACCCGCCCCTCACGGCACGTCCAGGAACACGGCTGTGTCAGTGGCGGCTGTGTCAGTGGCGGCTGTGTCAGTGGGGCGGCGTAGAGTCTCGAACATACGATCAGTAGGGCGGGCCGAGACGGGGGAAACGCTGATGGAGACAACGGACCTGGTGGAGGTCTCGTCCGAGGCCGAGCTGCGCGAGCTGGTCGGCGAGCCCAATCAGCAAGCGGCCAACAAGTCCCGTCCCGCCCTGCATGAGCTGGACCGGCAGTGGCTGGCCCGGTCGCCGTTCTGCCTGATCGCCACCTCGGACGCCGAGGGGCGGTGCGACGTCTCCCCCAAGGGAGACCCCGCGGGCTTCACGCTCGTGCTCGACGACACGACCATCGCGATCCCGGACCGCCCCGGCAACAAGCGGATGGACGGCTTTCGCAATGTGCTCGCCAATCCACACGTCGGGCTGATCTACCTGTTGCCCGGGCGCGGTGACACGCTCCGGATCAACGGCCGGGCGCGGCTGCTGCGTGACGCCCCGTTCTTCGACGACCTGGTGGTCAAGGGCAACCGCCCGCGGCTCGCCCTCCTCGTCGAGATCGAGGAGGTCTTCCACCACTGCTCCAAGGCGTTTCTGCGCTCGGAGCTCTGGAAGCCGGAGACCTGGCGCCCGGACGAGCTGCCGTCGAGGCCCCGGATATGCAAGGCGCTCGAAGCCCCGGACGTCCCCTTGGAGTCACTGGAGGAGCACTACGGCCCGCGGTACGCGGAGCGGTTGTACGGCTAGAGCTGCCAGCTGTCGAATCCCCCGGCCGGGCGCACCGCCCGCTCGCCGAAGCGGGCCCGCGCCCGGTCGACGGCGGCCTCGATACGGCGGGCCTTGTCGTCCGCGGGGTCGAACATCAGCTGGTGGGAGGCCAGTTCGGCGGCGGTCAGCCCCTCGGCGCGCAGCGCGATGGACCGCACCCGGGCCCGCTGGAGGCCGAGCGCGGCGTGCAGGGCGTACGCAGTGGCGGTGAGCGCCGGGGTGTGGGCGGTCGGCTCGGCCAGGGTCCGGCTGCGGGTGGTCGTGGAGCGGTCGGCGTAGCGGACGGTGAGCGTGAGGGCGCGGGCGACCTGTCCGCTGGTCCGCAGCCGGGAGCCGAGCCGGTCCGCGAGGGTGAGCAGCGCGCGGCATCGGCGCTCCGGGTCCAGCTCGTCGTGGCCGAAGCGGTGTTCGGCGGCCATGGAGCGGGCCGGGGCGTTCGGGGTGACGGGGACCGGGTCGATCCCGCGCGCCCAGTCGTGCACCCGGCGCGCGGTGGCCGGGCCGAGGATCCGGCGCAGGGTGGGCAGCGGCACGGCGGCGATCCGGGCGGCGCTGTCGAGGCCGTAAGAACACAGGGTGCGGGCGGTCGCCTGGCCGACGCCGGGCAGGGCGGTGGGGGGCTTGTCGGCGAGGAAGGCGGCGACCGCGTCCGGGTCGTCGGGGACGGTGCGGACCGCGCCGGAGGCGCTGGCGGACACGCCGCCGGGCGCGCCACCGGCCGAGCCGGAAGCGCCGGACGCCCCGGCCGAACCGGATGCCCTGACTGAACCGGCCGAACCGGACGCCCCGGCCGAACCGTCGGAAGACCCGCCGGGCCGGGCCTGCCGACCGGGCCGGCCGAACCGGTCGGGGCGGGGCCCGGCGTCCTGGGCGGCCATGCGGGCGAGCAGCGGGTTGGCGGCGACGCCGACGGTGCAGTCGACGCCGTACCGGGCCAGCGCCCGGACCCGTACGATCTCCGCAAGACCGGCCGCGTCCCGGTCGAAGTAGCGCAGCGCCCCGGCGACATCGGCGAGCGCGGCGTCGGGCGGCACCGCCTCGACGACCGGGGTCACCTCGGTGAGCAGGGCGAGCAGGCCCTCGTAGACGTCCGCGCCGAGGGCGGGTCCGGGACGGCCGGGGCCTCGGCCGGGCGCGCCGGGGGCTGCCTCCGCCGCCCCCTCGGCGGGATGGAAGCGTACGTACAGCACATGCGGCTGCTCATGGGTCGGTCGGGGAGTCATCCCGCGCTCCCTGGGCTGGAATGCCACAGCTTGCGGCCGGTGGCGGCCTGGTCGCCCGCAGGCCGGAGGTCGGCCCACGGGTGCATGGCGTAGCCGGTGGACAGGTGGATGCGGCGCCCGGAGTCGCCGCCGGTCTCGCTCCCGGCCTCGGCGTCCGCGTCGGCCGGGACACCGGCGGGGGCCCCGGGCTCGGGCTCCGCCCGGCCCGCGCCCGCGAGTTCGGCGGCGACCGCCTCCAGGCCGCCCTCGCGCCGGAGTTCGGCCAGCTCGGCGAGGTTCCAGACCGCCGAGCCGACGACGCTGAGGCTGCGCGGCCCGCGCCGCTGGACCACGCCGCGTACCAGTAGCAGCCAGGAGTGGAAGACGGTGTGCGCGCACGCGGCGTGGCTGTCGTCGAAGAAGGCGCAGTCGACCAGTCCCGTGCCGTCATCGAGGGTGGTGAAGATGACGCGCCGCCCGGAGCGGATCGGCGGGGTCTGGGTGGCAACCTTGGCCCCGGCGACCAGCACGGTCTCGCCGTGCCGCGCGTCGCGCAGCCGTTTCGCCGGGACCGCGCCCAGCTCCTCCAGGAAGGCCCGGTGGTCGCCCATGAGGTGGCGCGAGACGTCCATGCCGAGGATGTTGAGCTCGGCGCCGAGGCGTTCTGCCGGGTCCAGGTCGGGCAGTCCGGCGGGGGCGGGCGGCGCGGTCTCGGCCAGCGGGAGCTGGCCCTCACCGGTGCCGTCGCGCCGGGCGCCCCGCTGCTGCCGGTGCAGTTCGGCGATCTCCAGCAGCAGGTCGCGGCGGCCGGCGCCGAAGGCGTCCAACGCGCCGACCTGGGCGAGCCGTTCGGCGACCGGCCGCCCGGGGTGGGCGCGCCGCCACAGGTCCTGGAGCGAGGAGTACGGCTGCCCGGCCGCGATCCGCGCGGTCTCGGCCTCGCTGATGCCGTGGACGTCGCTCAGCGCGAGCCGGATCCCGAAGCCCGCGGCCGTGGGGCCCGTGGCCGTGGGGCCCGCGCCCGTGAAGCCCGCACCTGCCGCCCCGGCCGACCCCCCGCCACCAGACACCAGTTCGATTCGATAGGCGGCGCCGGACCGGTTCACATCCAGCGGCAGGATCGGCACCCCGCGCCGCCGCGCGTCCGCCAGCAGCAGCCGCTTCGGGTACATCCCGGGGTCGTGGGTGAGCACCCCGGCGTAGAAGGCCGCCGGGTGGTGCGCCTTGAGCCAGGCGGACTGGTAGGTCGGCACCGCGAAGGCCACGGCGTGCGCCTTGCAGAAGCCGTACGACCCGAACGCCTCGACGATCTCCCAGGTGCGCGTCAGCACCTCCGGCCGGTAGCCGCGGTTCGCCGCCTCCGCGTGGAACCAGGCCCGCACCCGCCCCTGCCGCTCGGGGTCGGACAGCGCGCGCCGCGCCTCGTCGGCGAGGTCCCGCTCACAGCCCGTCATGATCGACAGGATCTTGATGATCTGCTCGTGGAAGACGACCACGCCGTAGGTCTCGCGCAGCGCGTCCTCCAGGTCCGGATGCGGGTAGCGCGGCGGCTTGCGGCCGTGCCGCGCCTCGATGAAGGGGCGCACCATGTCGGCCGCGACCGGGCCGGGCCGGAAGAGCGAGATGTCGACCACGAGGTCGTGGAAGGAGGTGGGCTGCAGCCGGCCGAGGAGATCGCGCTGGCCGGGCGACTCGATCTGGAAGCAGCCGAGCGTCTCGGTGGAGCGGATCAGGTCGTAGGTCGCCGGGTCGTTCGGCCGCACCACCTCGGGGTCGTCCAGGTCCAGCGGCCGGCCCGTGACCCGCGCCACCTCCGCGGCCGCGTGCGCCATCGAGGACTGCATCCGCACCCCGAGGACATCGAGCTTGAGCAGCCCGAGGTCCTCGACGTCGTCCTTGTCGAACTGCGACATGGGGAAGCCCTCGCCGCTGGTGGGCACGACGGGCGTACGGGCCCGCAGCCCGGCGTCGGAGAGCAGCACCCCGCACGGGTGCATGGCGATGCCGCGGGGCAGCCCGTCCAGCGCCTCGACCAGCTCCCAGAGCCTGCCGTGACGTTTCTGCTCGGCGGCGACCGCGCGCAGCTCGGGCAGTTCGGCGAGCGCCGCGCGGGCGTCGCGGGCGCGGATGTGCGGGAAGGACTTGGCGAGCCGGTCCACCTCGGCCGGGTCCATGCCGAGGGCCGCGCCCACATCCCGTACGGCGTGGCGCACCCGGTAGGTCTCGGGCATCGAGACGGTCGCGACCCGTTCCGCCCCGAAGCGGTCGAAGATCGCGCGGTAGACCTCCAGGCGGCGCGCGGACTCCACGTCGATGTCGATGTCGGGCAGCGCGGCCCGCCGCACCGACAGGAAGCGCTCCATCAGCAGGTCGTTCGCGACGGGGTCGGCGTGCGCGATGCCGAGGAGGTGATTGACGAACGAGCCCGCGCCGGAGCCGCGGGCGGCCACCCGGATGCCGAGCGCGCGGGTGTCGTCGACGACCTGGGCGACGGTGAGGAAGTACGAGGCGAAGCCCAGCCGCTCGATGGTGCGCAGCTCGTCCTCCAGCCGCCCCCACCGCTCGTGGTCGCGGTCGTAGCCGCGCAGCACCATGGCGGCGGCGCAGCGCGAGCGCAGCACCCGCTCGGCGCTCCGGTGCCCGGCCCCGACCAGGTGCGGCTCGGGGAAGTGGATGCTGCCGAGGCCGATGTGGTCCTCGGGGTCGACGAGACATGCGGCGGCGGTGCGCGCGGTCTCCTCCAGCAGCCGGTGCGCGGCGTCCCGCCGCCATCCCGCGGCCTCCGCGATCTTCTCGGCGATCCGCGCCATGTCCCGCGGCCCCTTGAGCCAGCGCTCGCCGCTGTCGAGCGCCGCGGGGTCGCGCGGGTCGATCGGCACCAGCCTGCGGGCGGCGTCCAGCACATCGGCGACCGGGCCCTGCCCCGGGTCCGCGTACCGTACGGCGTTGCTCAGCACGGCCCGTACGCCCTGGTCGGCGGCGAAGCCGACGGTACGGGCGGCGAGCCGCAGCGAGCCGGGGCCGGTGCCGGTGCGGCCGTGCCACACGGCCTCCAGGCGCACTGCGTCCCCGAACAGCTCACGCCAGGGGGCGATCAGCCGCTCGGCCCGGTCGGGCCGCCCGGCGGCCAGGGCCCGGCCGACGTCGGAGTCCGGACCGAGGAGCACGGTCAGCGGGGCGAGGGCGGTGGCGCCGCCGCCGCTTGCGCCGTCTTCCAGGTCTGCCCAGTGCAGCAGGGGCCGCCCGGCGCCGCCCGGTGGGGCGGACGCGGGGTGGGTGCCCCCCGCGTGAACTCCTGCGCGGGCTCCCGCCTGGACTCCCGCATGGGCTCCCGCGTGGGCGGCCGAGACCAGCCCGCACAGCGCGGCCCAGCCGGCCGCGCCGCCCCGTGCCAGGAAGACCGCACGGGGCGCGGACTCGTCGATGAACGCCCCGCCGCGCACCGGCGTGCGCCGCCGGACCGTACGCCCCGGCTCCGGGGCCCGCGCCCGTACGGCGAGGTCCACCCCGAAGACCGGCCGCACCCCCGCGGCCGCACCCGCCTTGGCGAACCGGACCGCCCCGGCAAGGCTGTCCCGGTCGGTCAGCGCGATCGCGTCCATGCCGCGCTCGGCGGCGCACTGGGCCAGCCGCTCCGGGTGGACGGCTCCGTACCGCATGGAGAACCCGGAGGCGGTGTGCAGATGCGTGAACTCTGGCATCCGCACCTCCCGCTGCTTGTCGCACCCCCCTACCGTCCCTGCTCGCCACGCTCGGCCCCACCTTAAACCAATTCTCGAACACCCGTGCGAAACGACTCGCCTCCCGCGTGGCCTGCGGGAATAACACCTTCCCCTTTCACCATAAAGGACTAAAAACCCCATAACACCCATAGCGCATGGCGGCGCACGCATACCGACCCGACGGCCGACCACGTAAGGTCACCGCCATGACCGACCACCCCGGCCACTCCACGGAATCCGACGACGCCGGCCTGCTCGGCCTGCTGCGGGAGCAGCGCACCGGCGCGCTCGTCACCCTCAAGCGCGACGGCCGCCCCCAGCTGTCCAACGTCGCCTTCGCCTACGACCCCGCGGCGCGCCTCATCCGCATCTCGGCCACCGACGGCCGGGCCAAGACCCGCAATCTGCGCCGCGATCCGCGCGCGAGCTTCTATGTCACCAGCGGCGACCGCTACTCCTACCTGGTCGCCGAGGGGAACGCCGAGCTGACCCCGGTTGCGGCCGACCCCCACGACGCCACCGCCGACGAGCTGGTCGAGGTCTACCGCGCCATCGCGGGCGAGCACTCGGACTGGGAGGAGTTCCGCGCCGCGATGGTCACCGAGGGGCGGCTGGTGGTGCGGCTGCGGGCCGAGCGGGCGTACGGGTGGGGACGGGAGAGCGGCGCACTGAGCGGCCCGCTCGACAACTAAGCCCCCACTCCGGGCGGCCAGGCCCCTGTCCCGGGCGGCCCACTCGACGGCCGGCCCGGGCCCCGGCCAGGTCGCCGCCGCGTGCTCCCGGGGAACGCGCTTCCCTCACGCAACAATGAGTCATCTAATGATTACGTGTTGCGACCGGAAGCGATCGATGGACGTGCGTTCCTGACCTGCATCGCGCAAGACTCCGCCCGGTATCCGCAACCACGAGCAAGGGAGTGTTCGAGATGCGGAAAACCGCAGGGGCGATCGCTCTGGGCGCCGCCTTGACCTTGAGCAGCGTGGCGGGAAGAGGAGCCGGCGGCGTGGCGAACGCCGCGCCCGCGCAGCCGAGCCGTCTGCACCCGGCCTCGGCGCTGGTGCTCAGCTACGGAGAGGGAGAGGACGTGGGCTCCGCCCCGGTGCGGCGCGCGGTGACGCTGAGCTGTCGCCCCACCCCGACCGGCACCCACCCGACGCCCGGCCAGGCCTGCGCCGAACTGCGCGCGGCCGACGGGGCGTTCCAGGCGCTGACGGCCAGGACGGAGCCGGGCCGGGCCTGTACGAAGGAGTGGCGCCCGGTCACCGTCACCGCGGAGGGGGTCTGGGAGGGCCGCCGGGTCTGGTACGAGCACACCTTCCCGAACCCCTGCTTCAAGAACAACCTCCGGAGCCAGGTGTTCGACTTCTGAGCGCCTCAGCGCTTTGAGCGCTTTGAACACCTGAACGCGCTGACCGGCAGGGCCTCCGAAGGCCCTGCCGGTCAGCGCGTCAGCACGGCAGCACGTCAGCCGGTCAGCCGATCTCGGCGCCGAGCGCCTGGAGCGCCTCCGGCACCGGCTGGAAGAAGGTTTCGCCGCCCGAGGAGCAGTCGCCGCTGCCGCCCGAGGTCAGCCCCAGCGCGGTGTCGTCCGCGAAGAGCGAGCCGCCGCTGTCGCCGGGCTCGGCGCACACGGTGGTCTGGATCAGCCCCTCGACCGTGCCCTCCTGGTAGTTGACGGTCGCGTCGAGGGCGGTGACCTTGCCGTCGTGCACCTGGGTCGTGCTGCCGCTGCGCCGCACCGTCTGGCCGACCGTCGCCTCGCCGGCCTTGGCGATGGCCTGCTTGCCACCGCCGTAGAGGTTCACCTCGCTCGGGTGCGCGGTGTCGCCGGTGTACTTGACCAGCCCGTAGTCATTGCCGGGGAAACTGCTGTCCGCGTTCTTTCCGATCTCCGCGCCGCCCTGGGAGTCGGACCAGCTGCTGATCGCCTCGGTGCAGTGACCGGCGGTCAGGAAGTACGGCTCGCCGCCCTTGACGACGTTGAAGCCCAGCGAGCAGCGCCCGCCCTGGCCCCAGATGGGGTCGCCGCCCGCGATGAAGGTCCGGAACGTCCCGGCCGAACGCCGCACCTCGACCTTGTCGCCGAGCCCGTCGGCCACCTTGTTCAGCCGGTCGAGCCGGGTTCCCTTGACCGTGCTGTCGGCCGTGACGACGACCTTGTCCGTCCTCGGGTCGACCGACCATGAGGTGCCCGGGATGGTCGCCTTGTCCTTCAGTACCGTACGCGCGGCGCCGAGCTGCGCCAGCGAGTACTTGACCACCCTGGCCTCGGCCCCGGCCTCGCGCACCTGGTCGGCGGCTGCCTGGTCCAGGACGTTGACCACCAGCTTCTTGGCCTCGGTGTCGTAGTACGCCCCGGCCGCACCGCCCTTGAGGCCGGCGGTCAGGGCGGCCGCCGTCTGCCCGGCCTCGGCGGCCGACAGGGTGGGGGGCGGCGGCGGGGTGGGGGCGGCGTTGGCGGTCTGCAGGGAGACGGCCCCGGCGGCGAGGGCCACGGCGGCGGCGCCGGTGACGACCACACGTCGCCGGGATATGCGTCGGTGCTTCAACTCAGGCCTCCTGTGGGGGGTTGGGCCCGGCGGTGAGGTGCGCCGGGCCCGGAGGGCTCATGGCACAGGCGCGCCTGCCCAGGCAGGGGCGCGTCCATGCCAAATTGCGCCGACGAGTATTCCGGGGTGCGCGGGGCGCGTACAAGGTCGCGTACGCGTCGCACGGAAGATCATGAGAGTGCGCCCCGGGCGCCGGGCACGGCCGTGCGGGCGCACGGCGGTTCGACACAGGACTACTGCCGCGGGCCTTCGCGGTACGGGCCTTCGCGGTACGGGCCTTCGCGGTACGGGCCTTCGCGGTACGGGCCTTCGCGGTGCGGGCCGGTGGAGGTGTGGGTGGTCACGCGGGGCTGTCAGGTGTGCTGGAGGGGGGTGTCCAGGGCGCGGGCCAGGGCGACGGTGGCGGCGAGGACGGCCACGACGGTGGTGTGCCGGTGGTCCTGGAAACGGGTGTGGACATCGTCGCCGACGGGCTGGTCGTCGCAGGGCATCAGGCCGTCCGCGTGCTGGAGTTCCGCCAGCCGCCGCCAGTCGTCCACCTCGCTGTACGGCTCGGGAAGGCAGCTGCCGACGAGCAGCAACTCGCCGAGCAGGTCCCACTGGCAGGTCTCCGCCCAGATGTCCGTCCACACCGGGAGCCAGCGGGTGAGGTAGGCGGCCACATCGCCGGGCAGCCCGCCCGGCCGCCGACCCCAGTCGGTGAGGTGGAAGACGGTGTGGGTGACGCTGTACCCGGTCATCCAGTCGATGTACCAGGGCGCCGGGGTGCCGCCGAGCCAGGTGGCCCGGGCCAGCGTCTCCCAGTCGGGCGCCCCCGCGCCGCGGTCGTGGCCGGTGATGCGCAGGGCGTTGGCGACGGCGAGCCGGCGGTTGGGCACATGCTCGACGACCCGCGCGGCGCCCATCGCGGCGAGGTGGGAGATCAGCCGCTCCAGGCCGGGGTGGCGGTGGCCGGCCCGGGCGAAGTGCGCGTAACACTCCAGGACATCGGTGGCCAGAGGCCTGCGCAGCAGCCGCTCGTACAGCAGAGCGCCCTCCTTCAGCTGCGCCCAGCAGAACTCCAGCAGCTCGCGGGCCAGGGCGCACTCGCGGCTGCCGGCGGCACCGTCGCGCAGGACCAGGCAGGCGGCCAGCCCCGTCTCCGCCAGTGCCTTGTAGCCGTCCGTGTTCCCGTCCGTGTTCCCGTCCGTGTTCCCGTCTGTGTTCCCGTCCAAGGACTCGCCGTCCAGCGCGCCCATCCGACGGTGGGTGTGCAGCCAGCCCAGGGCGCGGGAGCGGATGTCATGGGCGAGGTGGGCCGGAGCCGTGCTCACACGTCCTCCAGGCCGAGCAGACAGCGGGCGATCGCCGCGTCCAGCAGGCAGCGGTCATCGCCGCCGCGCAGCGCGATGTCCTCGGTCAGCAGGGCCGCGTCCAGAGGGAGCGCGACACCGTCGGCGGCCAGCCAGGCCAGCCAGCGGGTTATACGCGCCGCGGTGGCGAAGTCCCGCCGCAGCAGCGCGCGGGTGGCGCCGCGGGCCAGGGCCAGGACACCGGAGCGCGCGGCCCGGTGCACGGGCCCGTCCAGGCCGGGCAGCGCCAGCGACGCCAGCTGTCCCATCCGCAGCGACCAGGGCACCCAGCCCTCATCGCGGCCGACTGGGCCATCGGCCGGGCCGGCGGCCGAACGGTGGCGGGGCGCGCTGCCGTCACATCGCGGCGGCCCCTGCGGCACCGGTGCCACGACATGCCAGGGGGCGGGGTCGAGCCGGGCCACCACGGTGACCAGCCCCCAGTCGATCCAGGCCCTGATCCACGGCTGCTCCCGCCCGCCCGGAGGCGCGGCGGGCGGTCGCTGCGCCGGGGGCAGCGCCGAGAGGCTGAGGCGGACGGCGGCCGACTCCTCCGGCAGGAGGGCCCGGCTGGTCAGTACGTACGGAGCCAGCGCGTCGGCCCCCAGGATCCGCACGGCGCCCACCGCGACCGCCGCGCCTGATGTCGCCGTCGCCCCGCCTCCGCCGCCGGCCGCGGACGGCTCGCGATGCGCCGTTTGAAGATCCGCCGCTTGAAGATCCGCAGCGTGGAGATCCGCAGCCTGGAGATGTGCCGCCACGACGGCCGTGCCCCCGGCGCCCCGCAGGGCGTCGAGGGCACAGCGCGCCAAGAACTCGGCCGATGCGCTGACAGCAGCGCGTGACCGCTCGGTGATCACCGCCGCCAGGGCTCCTTCGGCTCCTTCATGAGGACCATCACGACGAGGGATGCCACGGATGGGCAGTGCAGCGGAGCGCCGCTCACTGGCGCCTCAGGGCGGGCCATCAGCCCCTCCAGCGATTCCGCGTCCAGAGTCGGGCCGTCTTGCCGTAGTTTTTCGAGCAGCATCGTCACTCCCGGTGAAGAACGCCAACACTGCGTCGATGATTCCCCATCAACCTCCACGAAGCGCCCTCAAGTACGACACACCACCCAAAAGGGAAAATAATTAGCCGTAATGGCGCTCGGCGCGGGCATCAGCTCCGGCGGGTCACGGCCTCGGAGCTCGCATCTGCCCGCACTTCACGGCGCGGACGGGGCTCGGGACGGGGCTCGGGACGGGGCTCGGCCGGCTCGACCAGCTCCGGCATGCCGGCGGACGCCTCGGCAGCGGGCCGATCCGCGGGCCGGGGCCCCGGGGCGGCCTGGGTGCCGTCGGGGCGGGGCGCCTCCTGCTGGCCCCTCTCGAGGAAGCGCAGCAGCTCCACGGGGATGGGCAGCACCAGCGTGGAGTTCTTCTCGGCGGCCACCGCCATCACGGTCTGCAGCAGCCGCAGCTGGAGCGCGGACGGCGTGGCGGACATCTGCTCGGCCGCCTGCGCCAGCTTCTTCGAGGCCTGCAGCTCCGCGTCCGCGTTGATGACGCGGGCCCGCCGCTCCCGGTCGGCCTCGGCCTGGCGGGCCATCGAGCGCTTCATGGTCTCCGGCAGCGAGACGTCCTTGATCTCCACTCGGTCGATATGCACGCCCCATCCCACGGCCGGGCTGTCGATCATGAGCTCCAGGCCCTGGTTGAGCTTCTCCCGGTTGGACAGCAGATCGTCCAGGTCGCTCTTGCCGATGATCGAGCGCAGCGAGGTCTGGGCCATCTGGGAGACCGCGAAGCGGTAGTCCTCGACCTGGATGATCGCGTCCGCCGGGTCCACGACCTTGAAGTAGACGACCGCGTCGACCCGCACGGTCACATTGTCCCGGGTGATGCCCTCCTGGGCGGGCACGGGCATGGTCACGATCTGCATGTTCACCTTGCGGAGCCGGTCGAAGCCCGGAGCGATCATCGTGAACCCGGGGGGACGGATCGCCGACCGCAGCCGGCCGAGCCGGAAGACCACGCCCCGCTCGTACTGCTTGACCACGCGCGCCGCCGCCATCGCGTAGACGGCCCCGCACGAGAGCACGACCGCGCCTGCTGTCAGAAGCTCCTCGACCATCACGGCCACCTGCCTGCCGAATCGCGAGCGATGCCCCATCTGGGGCGTTGTTGTCCACGATAGTCCCCATTCAAGGGAACGCCCCGGAACGGCAGGAACCCCCGCCCGGAAGAAGACCGGGCGGGGGTCACGGGGCTCGGCCGGACGACCGGCCGTGGGTCGGTACGGCCGTGGGGATCCGTACCGGCCGTGGATCAGTAGACGCTCACGCCGTACGCGTTCAGCGCCTCGACGACCGGCTGGAAGAAGGTCGTGCCGCCGGAGGTGCAGTTGCCGCTGCCGCCGGAGGTGAGGCCGAGGGCGGTGGTGCCGGCGTACAGCGGGCCGCCGCTGTCGCCGGGCTCGGCGCACACGGTGGTCTGGATCATGCCGTAGACGATGTCACCGCTGCCGTAGTTCACCGTGGCGTTCAGCGCGGTGACCCGGCCACTGTGGATGCCGGTGGTGCTGCCGCGCCGGGTGACCGTCTGGCCGACGGTGGGGTTGGCGGCGCTGGTGATGTCCTGGCTGCCGACGTTGCCGGAGGGGGTCACCGAGCCGCTGTACCGGACCAGACCGTAGTCGTTGGTCGGGAAGCTGGAGCCGGCCGTCGGGCCGATGGTCGTGGTGTGGCCGGAGTTGCTCCACCACGTGCCCGCACCGTCGGTGCAGTGACCGGCGGTGACGAAGTAGTTCGCGCCACTGCTGTTGCGCACGTTGAAGCCGAGGGAGCAGCGCCAGCTACTCGCGTAGATCGCGTCTCCGCCGGAGATCAGCTTGTTGATCTTGCCCGGGGTGCGCTTGACCTCGATGGCGTCGGCGTTCGCGCCGGCGGTGCTCTTGATCTTGGATATCTCGGCCTGCGAGACGGTGCTGTCGGCGGTGACGACAAGCGTGTTGGTCGCCTTGTCGACATACCAGGCGGTGCCCGCGACATCGGCCTCGAGCACGGCGCTGCCGGCCGCCTTGGCCTCGGCCGCGGTGAACTTGGGGGTCGCGTCGTTTCCGGCGTAGGCGGGTGCGGCGAGCGCCGTCCCGCCCACCAGGGCCGAGACCGCGGCGACCAGGACAAGGCGTCTCGCGTGCTTGCTGTGGGGGGCGTTGCGCTTGATCCTCAACTCTTCCTCCGAAGGAATCGGGGGTCCGCCTGGGTGGGCAGGCCCGTGAGGCGCAGTCAACGAGCACGCCGACGCCGACATCGACGACCGACGCCACGGGGGGCGTTTCCGACGTGCTCCTGACAAGCGCTCCCGGAAGTATTCGTGGAGTCAACCATGGTGCGCAAGAGGACGATTAAAAAAGTCGTCGGCACAAGTCGCATGGCCCCGGCGGCTTCCGGCCACCGGGGCTGTGCACCCATCCCCTCGGGTATCTGGTTGGACGAGTCGGCGGGGGATCAGGTTCCGCCCCCTGCCGACGACTTCGCCCCGAGGCGCGAAAGGCCGAGGTGTTCGCGCAGCGTGCCGCCCTCGTACCGGGTCCGGAACGCACCGCGCTCCTGGAGCAGCGGCACGACCCGGTCGACGAACTCGTCGAGCCCGCCGGGGGTCAGATGCGGTACGAGAATGAAGCCGTCGGCGGCCTCGGCCCGCACAAATGCGGCCATCTCCTCGGCGACCGCCTCCGGTGTGCCGATGAAGGACTGCCGTCCGGCCGCCTCGATGACGGTCTGCCGGATGGACAGGCCCTTCTCTTCCGACAGCGCCCGCCACTTGGCGGCGAGGGCGCGCGGATCGCCGTGCCGCACCCGGCCCTGGACCAGCTGGGAGCCGGGGTCGGGGTCGATGTCCGGAAGCGGCCCGTCCGGGTCGTATCCGGACAGGTCGACGCCCCAGATCTGCTCCAGGGTGAGGATCGCGGTCTGCGGGGAGACCTGCTGCCGACGGATCTCGGCGGCCCTCTCCTGGGCCTCGGCCGCGGTGTCCCCGAGCACGAAGGTCACCCCGGGCATGATCTTGAGGTCCTGGGGGGCGCGGCCGTGGTCGGCCAGCCGCCGCTTGACGTCGGCGTAGAAGGCGCGGCCCGCCTCCAGCGTGCCGTGCCGGGTGAAGATGATGTCGGCGGCGGACGCGGCGAACTCGCGGCCCTCGTCGGAGTCCCCGGCCTGGATGATCACGGGGTGGCCCTGCGGGCTCCGCGGCACGCCGAACCGCCCCGAGATCCGGAACTGCGGCCCGGTGTGGTCCAAGGTGCCGGGGGCGCCGCCGTCCGGCCAGGAGTCCCACAGCTCGCGCGCGGTGGCGACGAACTCCGCGGCCCGGGTGTAGCGGTCGGCCCGGTCGAGATAGCCGCCGCGCCGGAAGTTCTCGCCGGTGAAGGCGTCGGAGGAGGTGACCACGTTCCAGGCCGCGCGGCCGCCGCTGAGGTGGTCCAGCGAGGCCAGCCGGCGGGCGAGTTCGTACGGCTCGTTGAAGGTCGCGTTGACGGTGGCGGCCAGGCCCAGCCGCTCGGTGACGGCGGCCAGCGCGTTCAGCACCGTGATCGACTCCGGCCGGCCGACCACGTCGAGGTCGTGGACTCGGCCGTTGTGCTCGCGCAGCCGCAGCCCCTCGGCGAGGAAGAAGAAGTCGAACAGGCCGCGCTCGGCGGTGCGCGCGAGGTGTTCGAAGGAGGAGAACTCGATCTGGCTTCTGGATCGGGGGTCGGCCCAGACGGTGGTGTTGTTGACGCCGGGGAAGTGCGCGGCCAGGTGCATCGTCTTCGTCGTCCCGTCGCTCGGCGGACCGTCGCTCATCGGACCGCCTCCCTCGGCTGCGCGTACCGGTTGGCCGGGCGGGCCAGGCCCAGGTGGTCGCGGAGGGTGGTGCCGGGGTAGAAGGTGCGGAAGAGTCCGCGGTGCTGGAGCAGCGCCACCGTGCCGTTGACGAACCGCTCCAGGTCGTGGCGCGGTACGACGGGGGTGATGTGGAAGCCGTCCACGGCCCCCGCCTGGTGCCAGCGCGCGATCAGCTCCGCGAGGTCGACCGGGCCGCCGTGGTACAGCGGAAGCCCGTCCCTCCGCGCCGCCAGCGGGCCGCTCGGCGGCGGGAGTTCGGAGGCCGGTTCGCCGTCGGACAGGTCGACCGCGAGGGCGGCGAGCACGGTGAGCCCGTCCTCGTCACGGCCGTACGCCACCGCGCGCCGCCGCAGCTCCTCGCGGATCGCGCGGGCCGCCTCGGGAGTGGCGGCCCGGACGTACACCACGTCGGCGTGGCGGGCCGCGGTCCGCCGGGCGACCGGGTCGGTGGCGTCGACCACGACGACCGGGTGACCCTGGGGCGGCCTGGGCACGATGGACGGGCCGCGCACGCTGAACCGGGCGGACTCGAAGTCGACGTAGTGCAGCTTGTCGCGGTCGATGAAGCGGCCCGTGGCCACATCGCGGATCTCGGCGTCGTCCTCCCAGCTGTCCCACAGCCGGGCGGCGACGTCCGCGACCTCCCCGGCCTCCTCCCACAGCTCCTCGGCGGGGGCGGCGGCGCGGCGGCCGATCAGCCGGGCCTCCGCCTCGGTCGTCGACACCTCGGCCCGCCAGCCCGCCCGGCCGCGGCTGACCCAGTCCAGGGTGGCCACGGCACAGGAGACGTGGAACGGCTCGGTGTGGGTGGTGGTGACGGTCGGCACCAGGCCGATCCGCCCGGTGTCGGGCGCCACGCGCGAGAGCACCGCGAGCGCGTCGAGCCTGCCCCGCCCCTTCCCCGGCGGGCCCAGGGAGTCGTCCAGGGTGACGAAGTCGAGCTTGCCCCGCTCGGCGAGGCGCGCGAGCTCGACGAAGTACGGCGCCCGGTACTGCCCGGCGCCGTCGATGGCGGCGGCCAGGTGGAGCAGGCCGGGCCGGGGGGCGGGGCGGGCCCCGCGGGGGTGTGGCTGGGATTCGGCCATGGTCAGGGGCCTTCCTGGTGATGTGTCAACGATTCAGCGGGCATCGGCCCACAGGTCGTCAGCGGAGCGCGCGGGGACAAGGGGCGGAGCAGCGACAGCAAAACGCGCGCCGTCGCGTCGTTCTGGCGGAAGGTGGGCGCGTTCGTACGGGGCCGGGCGAAGCCCCCGGAGGCGCGGGCGTCGGTGTGCGGGCCGAGCGCGAAGCGGCGCGGGTGGGGGCGGCCGGCCCGGTCCAGGATCCGGGCGTCGTCGGGGCTGACGGCGAGCAGCCCGGCGGGGGTGGCGGCCGCGCCGTCCCGGTGCAGCGAGCGCAGCAGCGCGTCGCGGGTGTGCTCCACGCTCGGCTCGGGCAGCCGGGCCTCGACCAGCGCGCGGGCCTCCACCCCCGGACCCGCCACCCCGGCGCCGCTCGCCCGGAAGACCTTGCGCAGCGGGTCGGCGACCACCCGCACCTCCGCGCCGAGGAAGCGCACCACGCCGGCGCGGGAGAGCGCGAGCAGTTGGCGCAGCCGGGGTCCGGGCGGGCCGGAGGCGAGGTAGCTGAAGAAGCCGTGCCACTGGCCGCCGACGTCGCCGAGCCGCGTCAGCTGGCCGTATACGGACAGCAGGGCGAGGAAGAGCGCGAGGTCGGGGCTGTTGCCGGGGTCGTGGCGGCGGGCGAGGTCGGCCTCGATGTGCGCGCGCAGGCCCTGCTGGAGGGCCTCGTGGCTGTCGAACCGCCGCCCGGCCAGAGGCCGGTCGAGGGCGTCGAGGTCGAGCCGGTCCGCCGGGTCGGGGACGGCGGCCGCGACCAGGGCGCGCAGTTCGGGGCCGTCGGGCGGGCAGGCGGCGTATCGCTCCTCGAAGTCGGGCCAGGGCGTGGCCGTGCGGTCCGGGTGGGCGGTGAACAGCTGGTGGTAGTGGGCGAAGCCGAGCTCCTTGGCGATCAGCGGCCAGATGTCGCGGCGGTAGTCGGGCCGGCCGGGGCGCCGCAGCAACTCCGCGACCTGGGCCGGTCCGAAGAAGCGGGGCAGGGGCGGGCGTTCGCCCCGCCACCCGTAGCCGATCTTGGAGCGGTACGGGACGCCGCGCCGCGAGCCGACGTGGAGCACGGGTTCGCGGCCGGAGGGCCGGTACGTCAGCTCCCCGGTGCCGGTCTCCTCGTAGTGCCCGCCGCGCCCTTCGGTGAGCAGGACCATCAGGTCGATGAAGGCGAGCCCGAAGCCGCGTACGATGACCGGCTCGCCGGGTCTCAGTCGGCTCAGGTCGCTGTCGGCGGTGAACTCCGGCGGCAGATAGACGAGTTCGTCGGGTTCGTGTTCGGCGGCGAAGGCGGCGAGCGCCCGCTGCTGCGGGTCGGGTTCGGCGTCGAGGTGTCCGAGGGCGAGCACGACGGCGTCGGCGGCGAGCGGGGCGGCCCGCCCCTCCAGCCACACCTGCTGCACACCGTCGCGCGGGCCGGTGATCCGTACGGCGCGGCAGCGGTGCCGGTGGACCGTGACGGCGGGCGGCAGGGCGGCCACCGCGTGCTCGTGCACCCAGGCCAGATACGCGCTCTGCAGCCGTCTGCTGGCGAAGCCGCGGCCGGTCAGCGCGGCGGCTTCGGCGGCGAGTTCGGGGGAGAGCCCGGGGGCGGAGCCGTCGGGGAGCGCCCCGGCCCGGACGCGCTCCGCCCACTCGGCGAGGGAGGGGCCGGGGCGGATCGGGCCCTCCTGCTCGACGGTGTCGTCCGAGAACACGGTGACGTCCTCGGCCATGGAGTTCATCCACAGCAGCGGGGACTGGTCCGGGCGCCAGACCCGGCCGCCGCCGGACGGGTGCGGGTCGACCAGGTGCAGATCGAGGGGGGTGGCCTCGCCGTACAGCTCGGGGGCGTTGGCGGCGATGCGCTCCACGAGGCCGGTGCCGCGGGGGCCCGCACCGACGATCACAAGGGCGGGGGGTCGGGAGGGGAGGTCCGGTCGCACGGACATGCGGAAGGCTCCGTCGGTTCGTCGGTGAACACGCCGGCCTTCACACGCGGCCGCGCCCCTCAGCACGGCCTGTTGCCGAGGCTAAGCCGTTCCTACGACCCGCTGTCAAGGTTGTCCGAACTGTGAGCAGCGCGTCTCACGGCCAGTTGACGGGAAACCGGAAGACTGTTCCACTTGGGCCATGCAGCCACGCCAGCGACTGGTCACGCGCGGACACATCGACTTCGGTCGGGTGTGGTCGGCGTCCTGTTCGCGTTCCTGTTCGGGCTGACCGCCGCCTCCGCCGGGTCCGGCGTTCCGAGGCCTTCACCCGCCACACTCCCGTAATTCACGCATCACGCGCCTTCACACACGCTTCAGCGCTTTCCCCTCCCCTTGCGCTCCCCTCAGCACTCCCCTCGGCTGTCAGCCGCAATCGCAGCCGCAGTCACAGCCATCGCAGCAGTCGCAGTTACAGCAGTTGCTACAGCAGTCGCAACAGTCACAGCAGTCGCTACAGTCATCGCACTTGTGGCACCAGCCCTCGCGCTCCTGACCGCTCCACGGGTCGTGGTACGGGTCCCGGCAGCACACCTGGCAGGTGCAGAAGAGCCCGGTCCACACCGCGCATCCGGCTATCAGCCCGCGCCGCCTGCGGTTCGGCGGCTCGGGCGGGGCGCCCCCGGGACCGCCCGGGCCGGGCCCGTACGGGTTGTTGATCCAGGGCGACTGCGGCGGCGGTGCGCCCTGCGCGGCGTGCGGGGGGTGCGCGGCGGACGGCCCGTGCGAGCAGGACGTCGTGCCGAACGCCCGGTCCACCGCCCGCTCCAGCTCATGCGCCAGCAGCACATGGGCGAGCTTGCCGTTCTCGAACTCCGCCTCGCGCAGCGCAAGACGCACCCCGTGCACCGCGTCGTCGCACAGCCTGCGCACCTCGGCCAGGTCCGTGCCGGTGGCCGTGATCGGGTTCCAGGCTCCGGCCGCGGCGTCCGCGGCCAGGTCCTCCACCGCGTCCAGCAGATGCGCGAGCCGGCCGAACAGCCGGCCCGCCTCCTCCAGCGGGGCCTGGTTGCCGGGCCGCTCGGCCAGCACGGCGGTGTGTCCGAAGGCCACCGCGGTCGCGGTCTCGGTCGGCTCGGTGACGGCCAGCAGCGGGGTGCCGAGGCCCGCCGCCTTCTCTATCCCTTCCTGGCGGCCGACCGCGTCCAGCAGCACGGCCGTGTCGAAGCCGAGCTCCGCACCGCTCCGGGCGCCCGCCCGGTCCCACCCGGCGGCGACCCGGCGGGCGGCCGCGGCGACCGGCCGGCGGGCCAACGCCCCGTCCCCGTCGGCCACATGGTCGCGGATCTTCGCCGAGGCCAGCACCAGGGAGACGGTGGCCGCCAGCCGCGCGCCCTCGCCCTGGGCGACCGGAGCGCTCCGCATGCCGCGCAGCGGGCAGGGCCCGGCAGTGCGCCGCCAGCCCTCCGTACGCCGCGACTGGGCCTCCACCAGCACCGAGACGACCAGGCCGTCGTAGTTGGTGGCGACCCGCGCGAACTGGCCACGGGCTCCGCGCAACGCGAGGCACAACCCGCACAGATGCGCCATCCACTCGGAGCGCAGTTTTTCCGACAGCCGGTGGCGGCAAGGGCGGATAATGCCAAACAACTTTCTCCCCGTTCACCCATACGTCCCCGGCGTCACCCGTCCGGCCCGGCGGAGTCTACCCACCGCCCCGTCAGGGCCTGTCAGCAGGAGGAACTCTGATTCGCCGCCAAGCGTTGTGCACCAGTACCGTCACGAATCCCCTGTGCGGCCGCAATCCACGTGGCACATCTTCCGCATCATGGACGACGATAGAGGACGATAGAGGGGGCAGGTGCAGTACAGAGAACGGCAGTGAAAGGAGGCGTCCATGGGATCGGTGCGCAAGGCGAGTGCCTGGCTTGGCCTCGTCGACGACAGCGATGACGAGCGCTACTACGACGACGACTACGCCGAGGGACCCGAGCCCGGCGACGCCTGGGTGACCGACCCGCGGGTGCGGGTGGCCGACCAGGCCGCGCGGGACGAGGGCACCCGTATCGCCACGGTCACCCCCGAGAGCTTCCGGGACGCGCGCGGCATCGGCGAGATGTTCCGGGAGGGCGTGCCGGTCATCGTCAACCTGACGACCATGGAGCCCGCCGACGCCAAGCGCGTGGTCGACTTCGCGGCCGGGCTGATCTTCGGGCTGCGCGGCAAGATCGACCGCGTGGCCAACCGCGTCTTCCTCCTGACGCCGCCGGACTACGAGGTCCTCAGCGCCAACCGAAACCACGCCACGGGCTTCTTCAACCAGAGCTAGGCCCTGTCTCTCCGACCTCTGCGGATCAGCCCGCGGCGTCAGGGGGCACCTCCCAGCGGTAGCTGGGGGCGCGTGCGATCGCAAGGCGGAGGGTCGTCCTCCGGGGGCACCTCCCGGCCGAAGGCTGGGGGCGGGCCTACTCGGGCGATCCCGACAACGCAGCGAGCGTGCGTGCCAGGCGTCGCGGGCCCGCAGAGGTCGGGGAGACAGGGCCTGGGCAAGGCGCTCACCGGAACGCGTCGAGTCCGGTGAGCGCCTTGCCGAGCACCAGTTGGTGCATTTCGACGGTGCCCTCATAGGTGAGCACCGATTCCAGATTCGTCGCGTGCCGCATCACCGGGTACTCCAAAGAGATCCCGTTGGCGCCCAGGATCGTCCGGGCCGTGCGGCAGATCTCGATCGCCTCCCGCACATTGTTGAGCTTGCCGAAGCTGACCTGCTCGGGACGGAGCGTTCCGGCGTCCATCCGCATTCCCAGGTGATGCGCGAGCAGCACGCCCTTGTGCAGCTCGACCGCCATGTCGGCGAGCTTGGCCTGGGTGAGCTGGAAGCCGCCGATGGGCCGACCGAACTGCTCGCGGGACCCCGCGTACTCCAGCGCCGCCTCGAAGCACGCCCGGGCCGCGCCCATCGCGCCCCAGACGATGCCGTAGCGGGCGTGGCTCAGACAGCTGAGCGGGCCGCGCAACCCGGTGACCTCCGGCAGCACGGCGTCGGCGGGCAGCCGCACCTCGTCCATCACCAGCTCGCTGGTCACCGAGGCGCGCAGCGACCACTTGTGCCGGATCTCGGGGGCCGAGAAGCCGGGGGTGTCGGTCGGCACGGCGAATCCCCGGATGCCCTCGTCCGTACGGGCCCAGACCACGGCGACCCCGGCCACCGAGCCGTTGGTGATCCACATCTTGCGGCCGGTGAGCACCCAGTCGGAGCCGTCCCGCTTGGCGTAGGTGCGCATCGCGGCCGGGTCCGAGCCGTGGTCGGGCTCGGTCAGTCCGAAGCAGCCGATGACCTCGCCCGTGGCCATCCGGGGCAGCCACCGCTCCTTCTGCTCCTGCGAACCGAAGCGGTGGAGGGCGTACATGGCCAGGGAGCCCTGCACGGACACCAGGGAGCGGATCCCGGAGTCGGCGGCCTCCAGCTCCAGGCAGGCCAGCCCGTACTGGACGGCGCTCGCGCCCGTACAGCCGTATCCCGTCAGCGACATGCCGAGCGCCCCGAGGGAGCCGAGCTCCTGGGCCAGCTCCCGGATGCCGGGCAGCTCGCCGCGCTCGTACCAGTCGGCGATGTGCGGCAGAACGCGGGTGGCGGCCCATTGGCGCACGGTGGCGCGGACGGCGAGGTCCTCCGGGGCGAGCAGGTCGTCGATCCCGAGCGGGTCGGCGGGGTCGAACGGCGGCAGGCTGCGGGTGGGGCCCTCGGACATGGTTCGGCCTCCGGTTCCGGTGCGGTTCGGCTGCGTTGGGATGCGGTGGGGCGCGTTGGGGTGCGGTTTCGGTGCGGCCGGGGTGATCATTCCGGTCGGATCCGACGCTATGGCCGGGTAATCCCCGGCGTCCAGACCGCCCCCGGACAGGGCCAGGCGGCGCAGGCGCGGGGAACCGCCGTCAGCAGCCGTCAACGGCCGTCAGCCGCCGTCAGCCGGAGGTCTCCGCGCCGACCGCGGCACGGTCTGCGCGGTCGGGGCGGGGCACGCGCGCGGCGCCCGTGTCCTGCGCCGTGTCGCGCGCGGTGTCCGGGGCAGGGGCCGGCTCCGCGTCATTCCCGGCGTCCGTCGCGTGCCCGGCGTCCGTCGCGTGGCCGGCGTCCGTACCGTCCTCGTCGGGCGCGCACTCCATCGACTTCGGCAGCCGCAGCGCCGCCAGCGCTCCCACCAGCAGCAGGCCGGCGCTGACCGCCAGCGTGACATGCAGGCCGTGGACGAAGGACTGGCGCGCCGCCGCGCGCAGCGCCTCGCCCTCCCGGCCGCCAAGCCGGTCGGAGACCTTGTAGGCCACGCCGAGCGACTGGCTCGCGGTCGCGCTCGCGGACTCCGGGACGCCCGCGGCGTGGGAGACGCCGGGCGCGTAGGTGGCGTTCATGACACTGCCCAGGAGGGCGATGCCGATGCCGGCGCCGAGTTGGTAGGAGGTCTCGCCGATCGCGGCCGCGCCGCCCGCGGACTCGACCGACGCCTCGTTGAGCATCGACTCGTATGCGCCGAAGAGCGTGGTCTCCAGGCCGAAGCCGAGGAAGAGGAAGGCGCCGACCAGGACCGCGGGCCGGTCGGACTGGCCCATGACGACCAGCGAGAGGACGGCCGCCGCCGTGAGCGAGAAGCCGAAGGCGACCATGGTGCGGGGGCCGAACCGCTGTAGCATCCGGGACCCGGCGAGCCCGGCGGCCATCGCGGCGAGGGTGAGCGGCAGCAGCCGCATGCCCGTCTCGAGCGGGGTGAGGCCGAGGACGAGCTGCAGGTACTGGGCGGCTATGAGCTCCAGGCCGACGAGCGCCAGCAGGGCGAGCACGATGCAGCCGACGGAGATGCTGAACGCGGGCCTGGCGAACAGCCGCAGGTCGACCAGCGGATGCTTGCGGCGGCGCTGTCGGCGTACGAAGAGCACCAGCAGCACCACGCCGAACAGGCCCGGCGCGGCGGTGACGGGCTCCAGCAGGCCCGCGCCGCTGCCCACCCGCTTGACGCCGAAGACGACACAGAACAGCCCGCAGGCGGCCATGACCGCGCCCAGCACGTCCCAGGGGCCGTCGCGGTCGCCGGTGGACTCCGGCAGCAGCCAGCGGCCGACGGGCAGGGCGACCGCCATCAGCGGGATGTTGATGAAGAAGACCGAGCCCCACCAGAAGTGCTCCAGCAGGAAGCCCCCGAGCAGCGGCCCGACGGCCGCGCCCACGGCGGCCACCGCGCTCCAGACGCCGATGGCCAGGGCGCGCTCGCGGCGGTCCGGGAAGACCTGGCGCAGGATCGACAGCGTCGCGGGCATGATCATCGCGCCGCCGACGCCCAGCAGGGCGCGGGCCGCGATGAGGATCTGCGGGGTGCCGGCCTCGGCGGCGAGGGCCGAGGCCGCGCCGAAGAGGCCGTAGCCGAGCAGCAGCACCCGGCGGCGGCCGACCCGGTCGCCGAGCGTCCCGAACAGGATCAGCAGGGAGGCGCAGACCAGCGGGTACGCGTCGACGATCCACAGCAGCTCGATCGAGCCCGGCCGCAGGTCCTCGGTGACGGCGGGCACCGCGACATGCAGGACGGTCGCGTCGACGGCGACGAGCAGCAGGCTGACGCAGAGCACGAGGAGCACGATCCAGCGGTTGGCTCCGCCGGTCGCGTCGGTGCCGCGCCATTGCCGGGGAACGCCCGTCGTCCGTCGTTTGCCGGCCGTGGTCGTCCCGGACATAAACCGCACCTCCCTGTCGTGCGCTCGCGGCCCCTCGGGGGCGGGACGTCGCAGGCTGAGGACGTCCGGCGACCCGGCGGCGAGGGCGAGTGAATGGTCAGCGTACGCGAGTCGTCACGCGGGTCGTGTGGCCCATCCCATGTTGAGACCCACGTCGCAGGGGTGAACGAAGGCGTACGTTCCGGTGTCCCCCATTTGTCCCTCCCGTTTCGCCCCTCCACCTTGCCCCCACGCCTCCGCCTCGCCCCCACCCCCCGTTCCGCACCACCCCGCCCCGCCTGTCCGCCACGTCCCTTCGGCGCCCGTCGGCCGCCGGGATCGCGCCTGGATAATCGGGTCCGTGACCGAACTCGTCCAAGCCGACGCCCCGGCTGGAAAACACGACGAACGCGCGGGCCGCGCGGTTCCCGCCATGCTGCGCCGGGCCGCTCCGGCGCTCCTGGCGTATGCGGGGACGCGGCTGCTGGGCATCATGGTTCTCGCGATCTGGGCGGCGGTGGCGGGCAAGAGCTGGCACACGCTGCTCTCCGCGCGCTGGGACTCCCTCTGGTACTCGCGCATCGCCGAGGAGGGCTACGGCTACACGCTCCGGCTGCCCGACGGCTCGGTCCACTCCGATCTGGCCTTCTTCCCGCTGCTGCCCTGGCTGGAGCGGCTGATCTCGGCCCTGACCCCGCTGGACGCCGCCGCCGCGGGCCTGGCGGTGAGCTGGGGCACGTCGCTGTTCGCCGCGTGGGGCATCTTCGCGATCGGCGACCGGCTGCGCGGGCGGCGCGTGGGCACGGCGCTGGTCGTGCTGTGGGCGGTGCTGCCCATCGGCATCGTGCAGTCGATGGCGTACTCCGAGTCGCTCTTCACCGCGCTGGCCGCCTGGGCGGTGTACGCGCTGCTCACCGGGCGGTGGGTGTGGGCCGGGTCCCTCGCGGCACTGGCCGGGCTGACCCGGCCGGTGGGGGCCGCGGTCATCGCGGCGGTGTGGATCACGGCGGCCGTGGCCCTGCTGCCCGCCGGGCGGTGGGGGTTCAGGGGGCGGCGCCCGGAGCACCGGCGGATGCTGCTGGGCGTGGCCCTCGCACCGCTCGGCTGGCTGAGCTATGTGGCGTGGGTGGGGGTGCGGACCGGCAGCCTCACCGGCTACCTCGACGTCCAGAGCGGCTGGCGGAACGGGTTCGACGGCGGTGTGGCCTTCGCGCGCTTCACGGCGGGCCTGCTGGCGGGTCCGAGCTTCCCGGCCGGGCTGGGGCTGCTGATCGGCGTGGCCCTGCTGATCTGGGTCTTCCTTCGGTGTGTACGGCGGCGCGAGCCGCTGCCGCTGCTGGTGTACGCCGGGGTGGTGCTGGCCCTGGCGCTGACCGCGAAGGGCTACTTCGGCTCCAAGCCTCGGCTGCTGCTCCCCGCCTTCCCGATCCTGCTGCCGGCCGCGGCCGCCCTCGCGCGCCTCCGCACGGCCAGGGCCACGCTGATCCTGGGGTCGGTGGGGCTCGCCTCGACGGTGTACGGGGCCTTCTGGCTGAACGGATCGGGGCCGCCGTGAGAGGGCCGGGCCACCGGGCGACCGCTGGGGAAACTCCGAGGAACGCCTCGGCTAATCCCCGATAAACGACGCTGTAAGAATTCCATAAAGAAGTCCGGGAGCCGCTTAGGGAAGGCGACTCCCGGAAAAGCCGCGACCACCCGCGGATTTCCGCCGGAATGGCGCGCCCAAAAACCTCGGACGAGACCCACCCCACATCACATCGTCATCACAAAGCGACCTGATCGACCGAAGCGGCCTGTCACGCAATGTAACGTCGATTGAGTGCGTACCGATGACAAGCTCCCTCAGGTGAAGGGGCGCCCGACCGATCTGGCGCGACCGCGCATGACCCGAACACGCCGCTGGCTGCTCGGGTCCACCCTCGCTGTGTACGCGGCGACCGTGATCGGCGTGCTCACCACCTCGTGGCTGGTGCAGTTCGACTGGCAGGTCATGCTGTTCCGGCCGTACAAGCACTGGCCGGAGATCCACACCTTCCTGGACTACTTCGTGGTCATGGGGCAGCGCGGCCCCACCGCGGTGGCGGTGACCGCCTGGATGGGCTGGTGCTGCTACAAGCAGCGCACCCTGCGCCCGCTGATCGTGCTGGGGACCTCCCTGCTGCTGCTGAACATCACCGTCGGCTCCGTCAAGCTCGGCTTCGGCAGGCTCGGTCCGCACTACGCGACCACCGTCGGGTCCAGCGAAATGTGGGGCAACGGCGATATATTTCCTTCGGGTCACACCGCGAACGCGGTGGTCACCTGGGGTGTGCTGGCCTATCTGGCGACCACCCCCCGGGCCCGCAGGGTCGCCTCGGTCATCGCGGCGGTCTTCGCCTTCGGCGTCGGCATGACCACCGTCTACCTCGGCACCCACTGGGTCAGCGACGTGGTGCTCGGCTGGGCGGCCGGGGTGCTGGTACTGCTGGCGCTGCCGTGGCTGGAGCCCGCCATGGCGCGCGCCGAGGCGCTGGTTCTGGCCCTGTACGACAAGGTGCGCGAGAAGGCGCGCGAGCGCCGGGCGCGGGTGCCGCTGCCGGTCTCGCGGCCGGTGGCCGGTTCGACCCTGGCCACCCCGCGCGCGGCGCGCGACGACGAGCTGCCGGCCCGCGAGGCGGTGGGCGTCGGCGGCCGGCCGAACGGCGTCGCGGCGCATGTGCCCGAGGCCCGGCCGCACCACCCGCTGCGCACGCATCCGATCCGCACGGAGCGGGCCGTCACCCCGGGCGGCAGCCGCCGCCCGCCGCACGCCGACCGGCTGCCGCGCGCCACGGCGCCGCTGGGCCCGCCCGCGGGCCGCGGTCGGGCGGCCAGCACCGGCGGCTGACCCGCCGGTACGCCCGCGGGGACGGTACGCACGCCTCTCCCCCGGCCCTGCCGCCCACCGATCACACGGAGCCGATCGCACTGGGCCGATCGCACCACGCCGATCGCACCGACGGCCCCGGACGCTCCCGCCGAGCGTCCGGGGCCGCCGCCGTACCGGCCGCCTCGCTGTGCGTGCCCCGCCCGTCAGCCCTTCCAGCAGCGCTTGACGGTGTCGTCGGCCACTTCGAAGTTGATCCTCCCCCGCAGGTACTCCATGGTGATGATCGCGCCCGTCGGAAGCGCGCGCACGGTGCTCCAGCCCCGCTCACGGGCGCGCTCCTGGGCGGTCCGGGCGTCGAGGCCCACATAGCTGTCGAGGTCGTCGTCGGGTTCCGCGGAGGGCGTCGGTACAGGTGCCATAACGCCACCGTATGCGCCGGGACACGGTGGTGGAACCCGGCTCTCCGCACCCGCTGACACACGCTCACCCGTACCGCGTCCCCCACTCGTCACATTTATGTCACAGAGAACACGCCCGGGTTTCCCTCGTTCTCCGTCACTCGTACGTGGCCCGTGTTGACGGCACGAAGGTGACGGCGAGTTTCCGTCGGCATCCCTGGCAAATCTCTCGCATTGACGCCGCTCCGGTATTGGCGGAGGCCGACTCACAGCAACTCCCGAGTAAATTCCCGAGGCCCGGCGGAAATCGACCGGCCACGCTCACGGAGTACACAATTCCGCCACAAACTGACCGAGTCCGAAGCCGCGGGTTTCCCCCGGCCGGGCGCAGCGCCCGGGTGCTTCGGGGCGCACCTGACAGACGGCCTCGGCCGGGCCCTTGGGCCACTCGGGCCGCTGTTGCCGCCGACCGAGTGATGCGAGGGGCGCACCCTCGCGCCCGCGCGCCCGTCACACGCATCATGGCCACAGCCCAAATCCCGCCGAAGTCATGCAAAAGGAGCGCCGATGGGGACGGAGACCGCACAGGCGGCTGCCGGACCGGCGCGGGTGCCGGGCGTGGGCCAGGTGCTGGTGGACTGGCTGACCACCACGGACCACAAGAAGATCGGGCATCTGTATCTGCTGACCGCCTTCGGCTTCTTCCTGGTGGCGGGGGCGCTGGCGATGGTGATGCGCGCCGAGCTGGCCAGGCCCGGGCTGCAACTGATGTCGAACGAGGCGTACAACCAGGCCTTCACCATGCATGGCACGGTCATGCTGCTGCTGTTCGCGACGCCGGCTTTCGCGGGATTCGCCAACGAGATCATGCCGCTCCAGATCGGCGCGCCGGATGTGGCCTTCCCGCGCCTGAACATGCTGTCGTACTGGTTCTTTCTGTTCGGCGGGGTGATCGTGCTGTGCGGCCTGGTGGTGCCCGGGGGCGGCCCGGACTACGGCTGGACCGCGTATGCCCCGCTCAACAGCGGGGTCCGCACCCCCGGCGTGGGCGCCGACATGTGGATCATGGGGCTTGCGCTGGCGGGGTTCGGCACCATCCTCGGCGCGGTGAACTTCCTGACGACCATCATCACCATGCGCGCCCCCGGCATGACGATGTTCCGGATGCCGATCTTCACCTGGAACACCCTCTTCACCTCGATCATGATCCTGATGGCGTTCCCGGTGCTGGCCGCGGCGCTGCTGTGCCTGGAGGCGGACCGGAGGTTCGGAGCGGTGATCTTCGATGCCCGGTACGGCGGTGCGCTGCTGTGGCAGCATCTGTTCTGGTTTTTCGGCCACCCCGAGGTGTACATCATCGCGCTGCCGTTCTTCGGCATCATCACCGAGATCATCCCGGTCTTCTCCCGTAAGCCGGTGTTCGGCTATGTGACCCTGATCGGCGCGACGATCGCCATCACCGCGCTGTCGATGATGGTGTGGGCGCACCATATGTTCGCGACCGCCGCGGTGCTGCTGCCCTTCTTCTCGCTGCTGTCCTTCTTGATCGCGGTGCCGACCGGGGTGAAGTTCTTCAACTGGATCGGCACGATGCTGGGCGGCTCGGTGTCCTTCGAGTCGCCGATGCTGTGGGCGATCGGCTTTCTGGTCAGCTTTCTGTTCGGGGGGCTGACCGGGGTGATCCTGGCGTCGCCGCCGATGGACTTCCACGTCACCGACACCTACTTCGTCGTGGGCCACTTCCACTACGTCGTCTTCGGGACGGTGGTCTTCGCGATGTTCGCGGGGTTCTACTTCTGGTGGCCGAAGTTCACCGGCAAACTGCTCGACGAGCGGCTCGCCCGGATCCACTTCTGGACGCTGTTCGTCGGCTTCCACATCACCTTCCTGGTGCAGCACTGGCTGGGCGCGGAGGGCATGCCGCGCCGCTACGCCGACTATCTGGCGGCCGACGGCTTCACCGCCCTCAACACCGTCTCCTCCATCGGCTCCTTCCTGCTGGGCATGTCGACCCTGCCGTTCCTCTACAACGTCTGGAAGACCACCAAGCACGGCACCGAGGTGACGGTCGACGACCCCTGGGGGTTCGGCCGCTCCCTGGAGTGGGCCACCTCCTGCCCGCCGCCCCGGCACAACTTCCTCGCCCTGCCGCGCATCCGCTCCGAGTCCCCCGCCTTCGACCTGCACCACCCGGGGTTCGCCCGGGGCGAGGAGGCGGCGCGGGAGCTGGGGCCGCGGGGCCCGGTCAGTCCAGGGCCCGGGACAGACGGTCCCTGAGCTCCCGGACGTGATCGTTCAGCTCGGCCGGCTCACGCACCTCGAAGTCCACGCCCAGCAGGGCGATATGAATCACCATGACGTCCAGGTTCCCGGCGCCGGCGTGCAGCAGACAGCTGTGCTCGTCGACCGGCTCCAGCACCCCGGCCGCCGGCGGGACCCGCTCCGCCGCCCGCTCGGCGGACACCCGCAGCAGCACGGTGGCCTTCGCGGCGTACACGGAATGGGACACGCCCTCGCGGACATACGCGGCCAGGTCCTCGGCGGGCGGGCGGCGCGGGGCGAAGCGCGGGCCGTGCGGCGGCGTCGGGGTGATGCGGTCGGCCCGGAACGTACGCCAGTCCGCCCGGTCCACATCCCAGGCGACGAGGTACCAGCGGCGCTGCGCGGCCACCAGCCGGTGCGGCTCGGCGGTACGGCGGCTGACGGCGCCGCCGTGGTCGCGGTACTCGAAGCGCAGCCGACGGCAGTCCCGGCAGGCGTTCGCCAGCTCGGTCAGCACCGCCGGGTCGACGGTGGGGCCACGGAATCCGCCCAGCATGGGCACGGTGAAGGCGCTCAGCGCGCTCACCCGGCGGCGCAGCCGGTCGGGCAGCACCTGCTCCAGCTTGGCGAGCGCGCGCACCGACGTCTCCTCGATGCCCTCCACCCCGCTGCCCGCCGCCGCCTGGCGCAGCCCGACGGCGACCGCCACCGCCTCCTCGTCGTCGAGCAGCAGCGGTGGCAGCTGGGCGCCCGGGCCGAGCTGATAGCCACCGGCCGTCCCGGGGCTGGAGTGCACGGGATAGCCGAGTTCGCGCAGCCGGTCGACGTCGCGGCGCACGGTGCGCGTGGTCACCCCGAGGCGGTCGGCGAGCTCGCCACCGGACCATTCGCGGTGGGCCTGGAGAAGGGAGAGCAGGCGGAGCAGGCGTGCGGAGGTCTCGAGCATGGCGCCGAGTGTGCCAGCCGCCGAGGACAGCTCCTGTCCTCGGCGGCCGGGAAAGCGGCGCCGACGCGGCGCCGACCGCTGGTGTCGCCGCTCACCAGCGGTACCAGTGCGTCCGGTGTCCGGCCGCCCCGGTGCGGTGGAACAGGAAGCCGAGCACCCAGACCACCAGGACCGCGAGGGCGATCCACCACAGTGCCTTGACGGCGAACCCGACCCCGAACAGGACCACGGCGAGAAGCAGGACCAGAATGACGGGCATCATCGTTCACACCTCCGCGGTGCGAGTTCCCCTTATGCGCAATATATGCCGCTTGTGTCCAGGTTAATACCGGCCCGTCAATACCGGCCCGCCCTCAAGGCCCCCGCCCGCTAGGCGCTCTCGACGCGCACCGCCAGATCGTTGTTGACGGTGTAGTACGGACCGGCCTCCGCGGCGCCGTGCGGAGCGGCGACCGGCTGCGTCGGGTAGGTGAAGATCTCCTTCTTGTCCGGGATGTCGTCCAGGATCCGCGCCAGCCGCGCCGGGGCCGCGTCCGGGTCGGCCGGGCGCAGCCACAGGTCCCACGCCTCCTCGCCGCCCTTCCAGCCGTCCGCCAGCTCCGCGAGCGGCAGCGTGAAGGAGAACTCCGTGCCGCCCGCGCCGCCCTCCACCTCGAGCGGCCCCGTCCACACCCGCGAAGGCTCAGTCCGGAAGCGGGCCTCGGCGACCGCGCCGGCCAGCCACTCGGCCGGGTGCTCCACCCGGTACAGCCGGCCGCGCACCGCCAGCCCGCCGCCCTCGACGCGGAGCTCCGCCGCCTCGGCGTGCGGGGCGCGGCGCCAGCTGCGCAGCGAGAGGTTGCCGTGCTTGGTCGGGTACGGGATGCGGACGGCCAGCGGCGAGGTGCTGGGGCCCGGCCTGCGGTCGACGAGCGAGCGCAGATCGTTCAGGCCCGGCGCGAGCCGCTGCTGACCGGCCTCGCCGAGGGCCATATGGACGTCCCAGCGCCCCTCCGGCAGCGGCACCGTGCTCGGCAGCGCGGCCTGGAGCCTGCCGTCCTCGGCGGGCACGAGCGGCAGCCGCACCTCGTCCTCGCGGCCGGAGTCCGCGCCCCGGCGCACCAGCACCAGCGCGGCGTCCGACCCCGCCTCCGTCCCGGGACGAACCCAGTCGGTGACATGGAAGGTGAGCCCGCCGGCGGAGTCCGCCACGCAGTCGGCGCGCGGCGGAGCGAACGCGGCGGGCGTGTCAGCGGCCGTGGCAGCAGCCGTTTCAGAGGGCTTCATCACGCGGCACGCGCCCTTCCGAACATCGAGTGGCCCACGTCCTTCGTCGCGAACACACCGCTGAGAAGGGTGCCGCGGGCGCGGTGCAGGGTGCCGCGCAGAGTGCTGCGCGCCACGAGGTCGCTGAAGAGCGACTCGTAGCGCCCGGCCACCTGGGACGGGTCGAAGCGGGCGGAGCGCTTCAGCGCCTCCTGGCCCATCCGCCGGCGCAAGTCGTCGTCGTTGATGAGGTTCAGCAGGGCCGCGGCGATGGCGTCGACGTCTCCGGTGGGGACCAGGCGGCCGTCCACGCCGTCGTCGATGATCTCGGCGGGCCCGTGCGGGCAGTCGGTGGAGACCACCGGCAGACCGCAGCGCATCGCCTCGACGATGGTCATCCCGAAGGACTCCATGCTGGAGGTCACGGCGGCGATGGAGCCCTTGGCCCACTCCGGGTCGAGGGGGTTGGCGGGGCCCATCAGATAGATGTGGTTGTACAGGCCCAGCCTGTCTATCAGGGCCCGCAGCTTGGCCCGCTGGTCGCCGCCGCCGTAGATCCGCAGCCGCCAGTCGGGGCGTGCCGCGCTGACCTTCTCGAACGCCCGTATCAGCAGGTCGTAGCGTTTCACCGGGGCGAGCCTGCCGGCCGCCACCACCCACTTGCCGGTGCCGTCGGCGGGCTCCAGGCCCGGTTCGGGCACGCTGTTGGGCACCGCCTCCAGCCGTACGCCCGGCAGCCGCATCTGGCCCCGGTAGGTCTCGGCGTCCGCCTGGGTGACGGTGGTGACCGCGTCCAGCCGGGGGTAGGCGCCGCGCAGCGTCCGCCTCAGCGCCTTGGAGTGGGTGCTCAGGGTCAGGTGCTCCTGGCCGACGCGCACGGGCCCGCGGCGGGCCTCACGGGCTATGTGCACATTGAGACCGGGGCGGGTGCCGACGACGACATCGGCGTCCAGCCGCCCGAGATGCTCGGCTATCCGCCGGTCGGTGAGCCGGCTGTACTGCTTGTACCGGCCCTCGCTCCTCGGGAAGACCCGCGCGGGGCGGGCGTGGTCAGGGTCCGCCCCCTCGTAGGCCGGGCTCTTCTTGCGGATGTCCACGAGATGGCTGAGCCGCACGTTCGGGCCGGGGTCGAAGACCGGCACGTCGCGGTGGCGGAACACCGACACGATCTCCACGTCGTGCTGTTCGCCCAGCGTGCGGGCGAGGTTGTACGTGGTCCGGATCGTCCCGCCGATCCCGTACGCGTTGTGAATCAGGAATGAGATATGCATCCGTCCCGGTATCCAACCATTTCCCACCGTTTCCCCGCGGACAGCCTTACTCGTCCGCCTATCACTGAGTCAGACTTGGGAAACGGTTGCTGGGTTGGGCTCCATCACCGTCTTGTTCTTGAACATATGTCAAATTGGTAGCTAACGTGCGGAACTTTTACCGGCCTTAGCTCATCAGAGCCTCAAGTGCAGTGACCACGCCGCGGATGGCCCGTTGACTACATGGAGCCGGGAAACCGCCCGGCACACGGACCGATACCGAGGAGCCACCCGTGCCGCGCATGCTCGACGTCAGCGACGACGTACGCGCCGAGATCGGCGACGAAGAAGCCGACCGGCTGCTGGCCGGCGAGAACGCCCCGGGCAGCTACGACTGCACCTCCTGCCGCACACCCGGGAACACCGACCAGGAGCGCACCAGCACCGTGCTCTTCGTGGGCCAGGAAACGGCGGTGCTCGCCTTCGCGCACGCCACCTGCGTCCCCTCCCAGGTCGTCCCGGTCTCCGAGGAGCAGCTGCGCGGCGCCGTGCGGTCCATCACCGCCGAGGAGGCCTCGCCGCCCGCCCCCGAACCGCCCCCCGCCGCCGACACCCAGCAGGCGGTGCTCGGCGTCACCAGCGGGGTGGTTCTGGTCGGCGGCGAGGCCCGGCCCGCGCTCGTCATCGAGCCGACCGAGCCGATCGCCCGGCCCGGCATCGGCGGCCCGGGCGATGACTTCCTGCCGCTCCTGACCGAGCAGGGCTTTCTGCCCGTGTACGACCTCGGCCGGCCGCCGGCGCCCATCCCCGGCTGGTCCGTGCTGCTGGCCGCGGGGCAGCTGCACGCCGTGCTGATGCCGGCCCCGGGCGGGGGCGCGCCCGTGGCGTGGTGGCAGGCCCACCACCCGATGCCGGTGAGCGACGGCTGGCGGTCCGCCGTCGGCCGCTCCCGGCAGGTGCTGCTCTACGCCGCCGCGGCCGGCACGATCGGCACCCAGCCGCGCGAGGACCAGCTGCGCACCGCCCTGGACCGGGCCGCCGCGCGCGGCGCCCTGGTCGGCGCCACCATGCCGCTCGCGGGCTCCTGATCCGCATGACCGCGCCCGCACCCCGCCGCGCCGACCTCGTACACGCGGCCCATTCACCGCCGATCCCGCATCCGACGGGCGGCCGGGTCGTTGGCACATACGTGCACGCATACGACCCTCCCTCCCGATCCTCTTCTCCCCCACCCTCCCGGGCCCCGTATGACCCGCTCCCCCGAGCCTCGTCCCTCCCGCCGGCCCGGTCTCCTTATCCCCCGCCCACCCGGGCCCCGTATCCCCCACCCGCCCGGGCCACGTATCCCCCACCCGCCCGGGCCCTGCATCACGCCCACATTCCGGCGATGCGCCCGGCGCAGGACACCCTGGGCGATCACCGGCGGCCCTCCGCCACGCCGATCTACGACGCGCTGTACGCGGAGTACCGGAGGATGTTCCGGGCCCTGCCCGGCGACCGTTCGGACGAGGAGGACCTGGGGTTCACGGCGTTCAGCGCCATCGGGCAGCCCGGCCAGCCCCGCGGGCTGACCAGCGGCGGCCACGGCCACACGGGCGGCTACCCGGGCCACACGGGCGGCCACGGTCCGCTGGGCGGGCACGGTCATACGGGAGGCCACGGGCATGCGGGTCACACGGGCGGCTACACGGGTGGTTACGTGGGGGGCCACACCGGGACCTGGGAGCCCGTCGGGCGCCACCACCGCACCTATCTGCCCGCGCTGCCGCCCGGACAGCGCGACGGGCGGGGCCACGGGTACTGAACCCGCGCCCCCGCCCGTGACCGCTTCCGCCCGCGGAAGCCGCTTGCCGCGCGGCTACTTCTTGCGGCCGCGCTTCTCGCGCACCCGCACCGAGATCTGAAGCGGAGTCCCCTCGAACCCGAACTCCTCGCGCAGCCGCCGCTCGATGAACCGGCGGTAGCCCGCCTCCAGAAAGCCCGAGGCGAACAGCACGAAGCGCGGCGGCTTGGTCCCGGCCTGCGTCCCGAAGAGGATGCGGGGCTGCTTGCCGCCGCGGACCGGGTGCGGGTGGGAGGCGACGATCTCACCGAGGAAGGCGTTGAGCCGCCCGGTCGGCACCCGGGTCTCCCACCCGGCCAGCGCGGTCTCGATCGCCGGGACCAGCTTCTCCATGTGACGGCCGGTGCGCGCCGAGACATTGACCCGCGGCGCCCACTGGATCTGGCCCAGCTCGGTCTCGACCTCGCGCTCGAGGTAGTAGCGGCGCTCCTCGTCGAGCGTGTCCCACTTGTTGTACGCCACGACGATCGCGCGCCCGGCCTCGACCGCCATCGAGACGATCCGCTGGTCCTGGACGCTGATCGACTCGCTGGCGTCGATCAGGATGACCGCCAACTCGGCCTTCTCCACGGCGGCGGCGGTGCGCAGCGAGGCGTAGTAGTCCGCGCCCTCCTGGAGGTGCACCCGGCGGCGGATACCGGCCGTGTCCACGAACTTCCAGGTCACGCCGCCGAGTTCGATCAGCTCGTCGACCGGGTCGCGGGTGGTGCCCGCCATCTCGTTGACGACCACCCGCTCCTCGCCCGCCACCTTGTTCAGCAGGGACGACTTGCCGACATTCGGGCGGCCGATGAGCGCGATGCGGCGCGGACCGCCGACGGTGGCGCCGAAGGTCTGGGCCGGGGCCTCGGGCAGCGCCTCCAGCACGGCGTCCAGCATGTCGCCGGTGCCGCGGCCGTGCAGCGCGGAGACCGGGTACGGCTCGCCCAGGCCCAGCGACCACAGCATCGCCGCGTCCGCCTCGGCACTGGGGCCGTCGACCTTGTTGGCGCACAGCACCACGGGCTTCCCGGCCCGGCGCAACAGCTTGACCACGGCCTCGTCGGTGTCGGTGGCGCCGACCGTGGCGTCCACCACGAAGACCACCGCGTCGGCGGCCTCGATGGCGAACTCGGCCTGCGCGGCCACGGACGCGTCGATGCCGAGCACGTCCTGCTCCCAGCCGCCGGTGTCGACGACCTTGAAGCGGCGGCCGGACCACTCGGCCTCGTAGGTCACCCGGTCGCGGGTGACGCCCGGACGGTCTTCCACGACCGCCTCCCGGCGGCCGATGATGCGGTTCACCAAAGTCGACTTGCCGACATTCGGGCGGCCGACGACGGCGAGGACGGGCAGCGGGCCATGTCCCGCCGCGGCCAAGTCGCCCTCGACCTCCTCCAGGTCGAAGCCTTCCTGCGCGGCGAGCTCCATGAACTCCGTGTACTCGGCGTCGCCAAGCTCACCGTGCGCCGCGCCGGTCTGGATCTGGTCGTTCATGAAGTCATTCCTCGTCGTCTTTCGCTGCTGTCCGCAGCTGCCACGAGCCCGTACGGCCCGCGGGTGTGTCACGTCTATGGATGGCCGACACGGCCGGTGAGCCGCCTGGCGTCCGCCAGATGCGTTCCCAGCCGCTTCTGGACGCGCGCGGTCGCCTCGTCCAGGGCCGAGCGGGTCCGCCGGCCGCTGCCGTCGCCCGCTTCGAAGGGGTCGCCGAAGACCACATCGATCCGGCTGCGCAGCGGCGGCAGCCCCGGCGCCACCCGGCTGCGCCGCGGCGTGCTCCCCGGCCCGCCCGGCCGCGCGGTGCCCAGCACCGCCACCGGCACGATCGGGGCGCCCGACCGTACGGCGAAGTAGGCGAGCCCGGCGCGCAGCGAGGCGAAGTCGCCCTCGCCGCGGGTGCCCTCCGGGAAGATCCCCAGCACTCCGCCGCGCTCCAGCACACCCAGAGCGTCCGTGATCGCCGTCCGGTCGGCGCTCGCCCGGTCCACCTTCAGCTGCCCGATCCCGCGCAGGAAGGGGTCCAGCGGACCGACGAACGCCTCCTTCTTGACCAGGAAGTGCACCGGCCGCGGCGAGGTGCCGATCAGCATCGGGCCGTCCAGGTTGTGGGAGTGGTTTCCCGCGAGGATGACCGGACCGGTGGCCGGAATCCGCCAGGCGCCCAGCACCCGCGGCTTCCACAGCCCGTACATCAGTCCGATGCCGATCCGGCGGCCGACCGCGGCGCCGCCCGCGCTGGGCAACGCGGCGGAGGCCTTGGCGGTTCTGTCGGCCTTGTTGGCCTTGTTGGCCTTGTTGGGGGTTTGGGTCACGCGGAACGCTTCTCCTCGACGAGGGTGACCACACACTCGATGACCTGCTCAAGGGTGAGGTCGGTGGTGTCCACCTCGATCGCGTCGTCCGCCTTGGCGAGCGGCGAGGTCTTGCGGCCCGAGTCGGCGGCGTCCCGCTTGGCCAGCGCGGCCTGCGTGGCCGCCAGGTCCGTGGCGTCCTTGCCCTTCAGCTCCCCGCTGCGGCGGGCGGCCCGCACCTCGGCGGAGGCGGTCAGGAAGATCTTGACGTCGGCGTCCGGCAGCACGGTGGTGCCGATGTCCCGGCCCTCCACGACGATGCCGCGCGGCGCCTCGGTGGCGATGGACCGCTGCAGCTCGGTGATCCGCGCCCGCACCTCGGGGACCGCGCTGACCGCGCTGACCTTGGAGGTGACCTCCTGGGTACGGATCGGGCCGGAGACGTCCACGCCGTCCACGGTGATGGTGGGGGCCGCCGGTTCGGTGCCGGAGACGATGACGGGCTTGACGGCGGCGTCGGCCACGGCGGTGGCGTCCTCGACGTCGATGCCGTTGTTCACCATCCACCAGGTGATCGCCCGGTACTGGGCGCCGGTGTCGAGGTAGCCGAAGCCGAGCTTGGCCGCGACGGCCTTGGAGGTGCTGGACTTGCCCGTGCCTGCGGGGCCGTCGATCGCGACAATCACTGCTGCCGGGGCGGTCCGGGCGGCGGTTTCCACGGTGACAGACACCTTTCTTGCGTTTCTTGCGCACGGGCGGTTTCGCGGGCCCCTGAAGAGCCTCGCACAAGGTTACTGCCGGATGGACCAACCCCGTGCCAGCCCATATTTCCGCGGCCGCCGGTCACTGCCGGTATTTCCGCGGCCGCCGGTCACTGCCGGATCGACCAGCCCCGCATCTCCCCCACATTGCCGCCCTCGCACCGCTCGGCGCCGGAGCGCCTCCCGGGCTTCGAGACGGCTGCGTCGGACTCCGTCCGCCGAACGGCGGTCACTGCCGGATCGACCAGCCCCGCTCTCTCAGGGCGGCCGTGAGGCCCGGCGCGGCATGGGGTTCGACGAAGAGCTGGATCAGGCCGGCCTGCTGGCCGGTCGCGTGCTCGATCCGTACGTCTTCGATGTTGACCCCCGCGCGGCCCGCGTCGGCGAAGATCCGGGCCAGCTCGCCGGGCTGGTCGCCGATGAGCACCGACACCGTCTCGTACGCGGCCGGGGCCGCGCCGTGCTTGCCCGGTACTCGCTCGCGCCCCGCGTTGCCGCGCCGCAGCACGTCCTCGATGCCCTGCGCGCCGTCGCCGCGCTTGGCCTCGTCGGCCGACTGCAGTGCGCGCAGCGCGCGGACCGTCTCGTCGAGGTCGGCGGCGACCGCGGCGAGGATGTCGGCCACCGGGCCCGGGTTGGCGGAGAGGATGTCGACCCACAGCGCGGGCTCGGAGGCGGCGATCCGGGTCACATCGCGGATGCCCTGCCCGCACAGCCGCACCGCCGTCTCGTCCGCGTCCTCCAGCCGCGCCGCGACCATGCTGGAGAGCAGCTGCGGGGTGTGCGAGACCAGCGCGACGGCCCGGTCGTGGGCGTCCGCGTCCATCACCACGGGCACGGCCCGGCACAGCGCGACCAGCTCGAGCGCGAGGTTGAGCACCTCGGTGTCGGTGGCCCCGCCGGCGGCGCTGGTGGGCGTGAGCACCCACGGCCGCCCTTCGAAGAGGTCGGCCGTCCCGGCCAACGGCCCGGAGCGCTCGGCGCCCGCCATGGGGTGCGTGCCCAGGTACCGGGTCAGGTCGCAGCCGAGCTCCTCCAGCTCGCGGCGCGGCCCGCCCTTGACGCTGGCGACGTCCAGGAAGCCGCGCGCCACGCCCCGGCGCATCGCCTCGGCGACCGTCTGGGCCACATGCGCGGGCGGTACGGCGACGACCGCCAGGTCGACCGGCCCCTCCGGCTCCTCCGCCGTGCCGGCGCCGAGGGCCGCCGCGGTACGAGCCTGGTCCTGGTCGTGGTCGCTGAGATACACCCGGACCCCGCGGCCCGCCAGGGCGAGCGCCACGGAGGTGCCGATCAGGCCGGTGCCGATGACGAGGGCGGTTCTCACTGGGCGATGTCCTTACGGAGGGCGGCGGCGGCGCCGAGGTAGACATGGGCGAGATCGGACTTGGCCAGGCCGGTCTCGATATGCGCGAGGATGCGGACCACGCGCGGCATGGCCCCGGCGATATCGAGCTCCTGCGCACAGATCAGCGGCACGTCGGTGATCCCGAGCTTGCGGACGGCGACGGCGGGGAAGTCGCTGTGCAGGTCAGGGGTGGCCGTGAACCACACGCTGATCAGGTCGTCCGGCGTCAGGCCGTTGCGCTCCAGGATGGCGGTGAGCAGCGCGGAAACCTGCTCGTGCATGTGCTGCGGCTCGTCCCGCTCCAGCTGGACGGCCCCGCGGACCGCTCGTACCGCCACGTCTGTGCTCCCTTCCGTGCCGCCCCCGCGTCCGTCCCGACGCCCCCGGTCAGCCTAGCGAGGCGGACCGGGGGTGAGGCCGCCGCGACCACCCTGCGGACACCCACCGTCACCGGCGGCGGGATGGGACGGGATGGGACGCGGCGGGGGAAACGGGATGGGAGGGAATGGAACGCGAGGGTTAGAGCTCCACCTCGCGCATCAGCATGCCGACCTCGGTGTTGGTCAGCCGCCGCAGCCAGCCGGACTTCTGGTCGCCCAGCGCGATCGGGCCGAAGGCCGTACGCACCAGCTTGTCGACCGGGAAGCCGGCCTCGGCGAGCATGCGCCGCACGATGTGCTTGCGCCCCTCGTGCAGGCTCACCTCGACCAGGTAGTTCTTGCCGGTGTTCTGCACGACCCTGAAGTGGTCGGCGCGGGCGTAGCCGTCCTCGAGCTGGATGCCGTCCTTGAGCCGCCTGCCGAGGTCGCGCGGGAGGGGGCCCTGGATCGCGGCGAGGTAGGTCTTGATGACGCCGTAGCGGGGGTGGGTGAGGCGGTGGGCCAGCTCGCCGTGGTTGGTGAGCAGGATGATGCCCTCGGTCTCGGTGTCGAGGCGGCCGACGTGGAAGAGCCGGGTCTCGCGGTTGGTGACATAGTCGCCCAGGCACTGGCGGCCGTCCGGGTCCTCCATGGTGGAGACGACGCCCGCGGGCTTGTTCAGCGCGAAGAAGAGGTACGACTGGGTGGCGACGGTCAGCCCGTCGACCTTGATCTCGTCCTTCTCCGGGTCGACGCGGAGCCCCTGCTCCGTGACGATCTTGCCGTTGACCTCGACCCGGGCCTGGTCGATGAGCTCCTCACAGGCGCGGCGCGAGCCCATGCCGGCGCGGGCGAGGACCTTCTGCAGCCGCTCGCCCTCCTGCTCGGCCCCGGGGAACGTCTTGGGCGACTTGACCCGCGGCTTGTCGTGCCGGGCCCGGTTGCGCTCCTCTATCTGCGCCTCGTACTCGCGCGGGCGCGCCGGGGCGGCGGGCTTACGGCCACGGCCGGCGCCCTTGGGGCCACCGCCCTGGCCGCCGCCGGTCCTGGCACCGCTGGTCCCCGCGCCGCCCGTTCCGGCACCGGACTTCGGGCCTCCGCTCCCCCGGCCGCCGCCCTTCGGGCCGCCGCTCTTCGGGCCGCCGGGCTGGCCACCGCCCGCGTCGTAGCGGCGCTCCTCGGGACGGGGCCGGCCCGTGCGCTTCTGCTTGTCGTCGCGCCCGTTGCCCGCGCCCCGGTAGTTCTGCCCGCCGCCGGTGCCCCTGCTGTTCCTGCCGCTGCTTCGCATCAAGATTCCGTCTGAGAGTGGCCGCTGTCGTGGCCCTGGTTGTCGTCGTGGCCCTGGTTGTCGTCGTCGTGCGGGTCCGGTGCGTCCGGGTCGAAGGACGGCAGCCCCTCCTGGGACTCGCCCTCGACCGCGTCCGCCTCTGGGAGGAACGGGGCGAGCTCGGGAAGCTCGTCCAGGCCGCGCAGGCCCATCCGCTCCAGAAAGTAGTTCGTCGTCCTATACAGGATCGCACCTGTTTCGGGTTCCGTTCCCGCCTCCTCCACCAGACCGCGCTGAAGGAGGGTCCGCATCACGCCATCGCAATTCACTCCGCGTACGGCCGAGACGCGGGAACGGCTGACCGGCTGACGGTACGCGACTACGGCGAGGGTTTCCAAAGCGGCCTGGGTGAGCCGGGCCTGCTGGCCGTCCAGGACGAAGCGCTCGACGGCCGCGGAGTAGGCGGGGCTGGTGTAGAAGCGCCAGCCTCCCGCGACCAGTCGCAGCTCGAAGCCGCGGCCCTGTGCGGCGTACTCGTCGGCCAGTTCGCGCAGCGCGCCCCGGATCGCCCGGCGCGGCCGGTCCAGGATCTTGGCCAGGTGCTCCTCGGTGGCAGGCTCGTCGACGACCATGAGCACGGCCTCCAGGGCGGGCTTGAGCTCGAGCCCGGCAAGGTCCGAGGCCCCGGCCGGGGCCTCGGCGGTGCGGGATGGCTGCTGCTCGCTCACGTCTCTGCCTCCTTTTCGGGCTGCGGCCGCGGTTCCTGTGCCCGCGGTTCCTGCTTCCGGCCCTGCTGCGCTTCCTGGTCGAACTCGTCGGTCACCAGCGGCTGCCGCCCCTCCGCGCCCGTCCAGCGCACCATGAGCGAGCCGAGCGCCTCCTCCTGGTCCAGGTGCACCGCGCGCTCCCGGTACAGCTCCAGCAGCGCCAGGAACCGCGCGACGACGGTCAGCACATCGGGCGCGTCCTCGGTCAGCGTCTGAAAGCTCGCCTCCCCCAGCTCCCGCAGCCGCGCCACCACGACCTCGGCCTGCTCCCGGACGCTGACCAGCGGGGCGTGGATGTGGTCGACGTACACCTGCGGCTTGGGCTTGGGCTGCATCGCCTTCACGGCCAGCTTCGCGAAGCCCTCCGCGCCGATGCTGATGACGACCTCGGGGAGGAGGTCCGCGTGGTGCGGCTCCAGGCCCACGGTACGGGGGTAACGGCGGGACTCGGCGATCAGCCGGTCGTTGAGGATGTCCGCGATCTGTTTGAACGCGCGGTACTGCAGAAGGCGCGCGAAGAGCAGATCCCGGGCCTCCAGCAGGGCCAGGTCGGCCTCGTCCTCGACCTCGGCCGCGGGCAGCAGCCGGGCGGCCTTGAGATCGAGCAGGGTCGCGGCGACGACCAGGAACTCGGTGGTCTGGTCGAGGTCCCAGTCCGGCCCCATGGCCCGGATGTACGTCATGAACTCGTCGGTGACCTTGGAGAGGGCGACCTCGGTGACGTCGAGCTTGTGCTTGGAGATCAGCTGCAACAGGAGGTCGAAGGGCCCCTCGAAGTTCGCCAGCCGCACAGTGAACCTGCCCTGACCGTCCCCGCCCGCACGCGCATCCCCGTCGCCGGAGCCCTCCACGTCGTGGGGGCCCTCCGCCTCGTGGGGGCCCTCCCTCGTGCCCTGCCCCAGGTCCGCCGAGCCGACCCCGCCCCCCGTCACCTCCCCCGCGTCGTGGCCTACCGCGGCGCCCGCGGCAGGGGGCTGCTCCGGCGTGGGAGGCCCGGAGGTGGGCGGCTTCGGGTGAGCCGGGCGTTCGGCGGCGGGCGCCGCGTCGGTGGGCGCCGCCTTGTACGTGGGTTCCGCGCCGTTGTCGGCGTCCGAGGGACCCGCCTGCCCCGTGTCGGCCACCTCGGTGAGCGGGGCCGCGTCGGCCGTCGGCTCGGCGCCGGGCTCGGCAGGCTCCGCCGGCTCGGCGAGTGGGGCGTCGGGGCCCGGGGCCTGGTCCCCGTGTGCGGTGCCCGTCGCGCGCGGACCCGTGCCGGGGCCCCGGCCGAGGGTGCGGCGGGATGGGCGAGAGGGCTGGGCGGGGGTGTGGTTCGTGGGCATCGCGGTCCAGGTGGCGGGGGGTCGGGCGGCGCGGCCCGTACGAGCGGGCAGGCTACCGCCCGACCCCGTCAGCGACCGCGCAGGCGGCGCACCAGGATGCTCGCGTCGCCGCGCGACTCGAGGTCGGCGAGGACGACCGCGACCGCCTCGCGGACGATCCGGCCGCGGTCGACGGCGAGCCCGTGCTCGCCGCGCAGCACGAGCCGGGCGTGCTCGAGGTCCATCAGCTCCTCGGCGGAGACATAGACCGTGATCTTCTCGTCGTGGCGCTCGCGGCCGCTGGGGCGGCGGTTGGCCGCGCGGCTGCGGCGGCGGGACGGGCCCGCCTGGGCCGGCGCGGACGGGCCTTCCTGCGGCTGGCGGCCGCCCCGCCGCTCCCCGCCGCCGGCCGGGCGGCGGTCGCCGACGGCGTCGGGGCGGGCGGCGGTCTCCCGGCCGCTGTGCTCGGCCGTGCCGGACTGCTCCGCGTCCTCCGTCGCCCGTCGCTCCCCCGGGCCGCCCTCGGCCCCGTCAGCGGCCGTGTCGGGGTCACTGGCGGGGGCGGGCACCCGCGCCTCCCCGCCGTTCTGGCGGCGGGAGGACGCGGGGGAGGACGACTGCAGCGCCATTCCTCCGGTGGTGCGGAACAGTTCGTCGGCTCCCGGCAGACTCACTCGGCGTGACACCGGGCGAGCACCTCCCTGGCGAGCTGGCGGTAGGCGGCGGCACCGACGGAGTTGGACGCGTACGTGGTGATCGGCTCACCCGCGACCGTGGTCTCGGGGAAGCGGACCGTGCGGCCGATGACCGTGTGGTAGACGTGGTCGTCGAACGCCTCGACCACGCGGGCCAGGACCTCACGGCTGTGCACGGTGCGCGAGTCGTACATCGTGGCGAGGATGCCGTCCAGTTCGAGCTCGGGGTTGAGCCGCTCCTGGACCTTCTCGATCGTCTCCGTGAGCAACGCCACACCGCGCAGGGCGAAGAACTCGCACTCGAGCGGCACGATCACCTTGTGCGCCGCGGTGAGCGCGTTCACGGTGAGCAGGCCGAGCGAGGGCTGGCAGTCGATGACGATGTAGTCGTAGTCCGCCATCAGCGGCTTGAGCGCGCGCTGCAGGGTGGACTCCCGGGCGACCTCGCTGACCAGCTGCACCTCGGCGGCCGACAAGTCGATATTGCTGGGCAGCAGGTCCATGTTCGGCACGGCCGTCTTCAGCAGCACCTCGTCGGCCGCCATGCCCCGCTCCATGAGCAGGTTGTAGACCGTGAGGTCGAGCTCCATCGGGTTGACGCCGAGGCCGACCGACAGTGCGCCCTGCGGGTCGAAGTCGACGAGCAGGACCCGGCGTCCGTATTCGGCGAGGGCCGCGCCGAGGTTGATGGTGGAGGTGGTCTTGCCGACGCCGCCCTTCTGGTTGCACATCGCGATGATCTTCGCGGGGCCGTGGTCGGTCAGCGGTCCGGGGATCGGGAAGTACGGCAGCGGTCGCCCGGTGGGGCCGACGCGTTCGCGTCGCTGGCGGGCCGCGTCGGGCGCGAGCGTGGCCGCGTACTCCGGGTCCGGCTCGTACTCGGCGTCCGGGTCGTAGAAGTGCCCGTCGGGGAGGTCGTCGTAGGCGGCGAAGCGGGCGGGATCCATGCCCCCCCGGTCGCCGGCCATGGCGTTCACGTGATGGCCGTCCATGCTCTGACTCTGGTGGGCTGTCGTCATGTTCTGGTGCGTGGCGAAGGTGCGGACAGCGACAGAGCCGACAGCCTCGAGCCCCGCGGGACCCTGGGCCCGCGCAGCCGATCCTGGTTGACCACCCCCGGGAGAAAATGTCGACTCATTCACAAGTCGTCCTACCTCCTTGGTGACCAGGAAATTTCTAGATAGGTCAGCGTGACACCATGCCGACGGTTGGCGACTCTATGGCGTGTCGGCGGTTCGCAGCAACACAATCCACCGGACACGGCACGATGTGTCGGCAATCGAACACCGCGCTGTCAAGGGCGTATGGGGTGCGAAGCGAGGATTCCTCGACGGGCAAAGCGTCTGAATAGTTACTTTTAGGGCGAGTTGGCCGAGCGGCCTGTCAATCGCGTTACGGGTCGTATCGGACACATCAACGGCCGGACCCCGCCCTACGGCAAGACCCGGCCGGATGCCCGTTATTGACCTGTTGTTGACGGTCGACGTTGACCGCTCACCCGGCTTCAGCCGACCAGCGAGCTCAGTTCGACGGTCGACAGGCCGTGCGCCTCGGCGACCGGGCCGTAAACGACCTCCCCCTCATGGACGTTGAGCCCCTTGGCCAGCGCGGCGTCCCGGCGCAGCGCGTCCCGCCAGCCGCGGTGGGCCAGCTCCACGATGTACGGCAGCGTGGCGTTGGTGAGTGCGTGGGTGGAGGTGCTGGGCACCGCGCCCGGCATGTTGGCCACGCAGTAAAAGACCGAATTGTGCACCACGAAGGTCGGCTCGGCGTGGGTGGTGGGCCGGGAGTCCTCGAAGCAGCCGCCCTGGTCGATCGCGATGTCGACAAGTACACTTCCGGGCTTCATCCGGGAGACCATCTCGTTGGTGACCAGCTTGGGCGCCTTGGCCCCGGGGATGAGCACCGCGCCGATGACGAGGTCGGCGGCGAGCACGGCCTTCTCCAACTCGTAGGCGTTGGAGGAGATGGTCTGCACCCGATTACCGAAGATCTTGTCGGCCTCGCGCAGCTTGTTGATGTCCCTGTCGAGCAGGGTGACGTGAAAACCCATGCCGAGGGCGATCTGCGCGGCGTTCCAGCCGGAGACGCCGCCGCCGATGACCACGGCCCGGGCCGCGGCCACGCCCGGCACACCGCCGGGCAGCACCCCGCGCCCACCGGCCGACCGCATCAGGTGGTACGCGCCGACCTGCGGCGCGATCCGGCCCGCAACCTCGGACATCGGCGCGAGCAGCGGCAGCGCGCGGTTCGCGGTCTCGACCGTCTCGTAGGCGATGGCGGTGGTGCCGGACCCCAGCAGCGCGTCCGTGCACTCCCGGGAGGCGGCCAGGTGAAGGTAGGTGAAGAGGGTCTGGTCCTTGCGCAGCCGGTGGTACTCCTCCGCGACGGGCTCCTTGACCTTGAGCAGCAGGTCGGCCGTGGCCCAGACATCGTCCGCCGAGCCGAGGATGCTCGCGCCGGCGGCGGTGTACTCCTCGTCCGGGATGGAGGAACCGAGGCCGGCCCCCCGCTCCACGAAGACCTCATGGCCGTCGCGGACCAGCTCATGCACACCGGCGGGGGTGATGGCCACACGGAACTCGTTGTTCTTGACCTCGCGGGGGATGCCGACCTTCACGTCGATCACGGTCCTTGAATCAGGGGGATATCCGGGTTTTAAGCAGACAAACCGGAATGCGTCCGCATGCCGGAGATGGCCGCAACAATCGCGGTACAGCCAGTCTAATGAAGGATGCCGCGCTGTCCAGCCTTGCATTGCAACAAGCTTTAGCTGATCCGCTACTGATTTCGTAGGTCACTGCGCCTGCTCAGCTGCCTTCGGCCCCCGCCCCACTGCCGCCCTGTTCTCTCCCCGCCCCACTGCCGCCCTGTTCTCTCCCCGCCCCACTGCCGCCCTGTTCTCTCCCCGCCCCACTGCCGCCCTGTTCTCTCCCCGCCCCACTGCCGCCCCGTTGTCGCGCCGCCAGCCGCCGCGCGGCGCGCCGGTGCGCATCCGCCGCCGCCGGGTCGCCGAGCCGGTCCAGGGCGTCCGCGGCCCGCAGCGCGCCCTGCGGATTGCCCGCCCGGCGGAACGCGGCCCCGGCCGCCCGCCAGGCGCGCAGCGCCTCGCCCCACTGCCCGGTGCGGGACTGGACCGTGCCCAGCCGCTCGTACAGCCGCGCCTCGCCGATGCGGTCGCCGCGGGACAGCCGCAGCTGGAGCGCCCGCCCGTACCAGTCGGCCGCCCGGTGCCAGTCCCCCAGGTCCTCGTAGGTACCGCCGATGGACTCCAGCGAGCGCCCCGTGGTGTACGGGTCGCCCGCCTCCCGGGCCGCGTCCAGCGCGTGCTTGTAGCGGACCAGCGACTCCTCCACCCGGCCCGCGCGCGCGTCCAGGTCGCCCAGGTTCAGCAGCGCCGCGGCCTCCTCCACCGGCAGATCGCGGCGGCGGGCCACATCGAGCACCAGCCGGTGCAGCCCGTACAGCTCCGGGGCGGCCTCCTCGGCGCCGCGGTGGGCGCCGAGCGCATGCGCCAGGCCCGCCACCAACCGGCGCGCCAGCGTGTCGAGCCCGCCGTCCTCGACGGCCAGCCGGGCGATCTCCAGCAGCACCGGCAGCCGCGACTCCAGCCAGCCGGCCGCGGCCGACGACGACGCGAACCTCAGCGGCCTCGGCATTCCGGCCAGCTTCTTGCGGGCGGGTGAGCCGGGCGGCTGGGCGGCCAGGCGGCAGGCGTGCAGCTGCCGTACGGTCCGCTCCAGCATCCGGGCCCCGGCCAGCTCCACCTCGGCCGGGCGCTCCTGGGCCCGCAGCGCCGCGCGCAGCATCGGGTCGAGGCAGCCGGGCACCTGGTACCGGCCCTCCGCCAGCGGGCGCAACAGCCCGTGCGCGACGAAGCCCTCCAACGCGGCCTCCGCGTCCGAGAACGAGCAGCCGGCCAGCGCGGACGCTATCTGCGCGTCGGCCCAGCCGCCGGGCGCGAGCACCAGCAGCCGCAGCAGCCGGGCGGCGGCCGGCGGCAGCGCCTCGTACGCCAGCCGGAAGGCGCGGGCCAGCGGGCGCGCGCCCCGGTCCTGGTCGCCGACGGTCGGCGGCAGCTCGAGCAGCCGCTTCACCGCGTCGGCGACCGACGCCTGGGGGCGCGCCGCCAGCCAGCCGCCGACCAGCACCAGCGCGGCGGGCTGGCCGCCGCACTCCTCGACCAGGGACTGCGCGGCCACCGGGTCGCAGGTGATTCGGGTGGTCCCGGCATACTGCGCGAGCAGCCCGATGGCCGCGCTCACATCGAGCCCGCCGAGCGTGCACGGCCGCACGTCCGGCACCCCCGTCAGCGGGCCGCGCGAGACGGCGACGACCAGGCTGTCCGGCGCGTCCGGCAACAGCGCGTCCACCTGCTCGGCGCCGGGCGCGTCGTCGAGCAGCAGCAGCACGCGCTTCCCGGCCAGGGCGTCGCGCAGCGCCTCGCAGAGTTCGTCCTCGTCCGCCCCTGCCTGGACGGACACCCCGAGCACGGCCAGCAGTTCGCGGGCGGTCCGCTCGAGGGGTACGGGATCGCCTCCGGACGTGGCCAGCCGCGCGCGCAGGACCCCGTCGGGGTACTCCTCGGCCAGCCGCCGCACCAGCTCCTCGGCCAGCGCGGTACGGCCCGAACCGGGGCGGCCCGCGATCAGCAGCACCCGGCTGCGGGGGGCCTTGCGGCCGGCGAGGGTGTCCAGGCCGGCCCGGTCGATGTCGGCCCGCAACGACAGCAATTCGCGCCGCCGCCCCGCGAAGCCGCTCCCCACGGACGCCGCCGCCGCGAACAACACGGCCCGCGTCGCGCCGCTCCACAGCCCGCCGGCGTCGTCCTGCGGCCCGGCGGGGGACTCGGCGCGCCCGGCGGGGGACTCGCCACGCCCGGCTGCGGCAGGAGGTTCCGCGCGCCCGTCGGTCTGGAGCGGCGGGGCGGCGCGGCGGGGCGCGGGCGCGGGCGCCGACGCGGGACAGGGCTGGGGTGCGGGACGGGGCTGCGGTTCGCCGACAGGCGGCGGCAGCCGCTTCCGGGGAGTCGGCCCCCCATCGGTGTCGACCACCTGCTCCGCCACTGGGCCCCATCCCCGTCCACCTGCGCGTACGAGCCCGCCGCGGGTGCGGTCGGGAGTCACTCCGAGCGTAGTTCACCGCGCGTCAGCACTTCGGCACTCCCGGCCGATACGGCGGGGGGAAAATCACCTGATCGGATGCGCGGATGTTCGGATCGGGGCGGGCTCCCGGGGTTGGTTGTGGCTACGCCTCGAAGGGGCGGGCCGGCCAGGGCGCGTCCGCCGGGCGCAGGGACTCGAAGCCGCCGCCGGTCTGCGCGGCGTGGGCCGCCAGGACACCGGCCGTCAGGCAGGTGTTGTGCAGCTCGCCCGCGAGGATGCCGACGATCAGTTCGTCGAGGGGGACGCGGGCGAGCTCCATGTCCGCCTCCTCGTGGTCCGCCTCGTAGCGCTCGCCCTCGGCCTCCGAGATCCCCCGGGCCAGGAAGATCCGTACGGCCTCGTCGGAGCCTCCCGGCGAGGTGTAGACGTCGGTGAGCACGCGCCAGTCCTCGGCCTTGACGTGCGCCTCCTCGTACAGCTCGCGCTGCGCCGCGTGCAGCGGGTTCTCGCCGGGGATGTCGAGGAGGCCGGCCGGGATCTCCCAGAGCCGCTGCCGCACCGGGTGGCGGTACTGGCGCACCACGATGACGCGGCCGTGGTCGTCGAGGGCGAGGATGGCGACCGACCCGGGGTGGACCTGGTAGTCGCGGGTCGTCCTGGAGCCGTCGGGCATGACGACCTCGTCGGTGCGCACGCTGGTCTTGTTGCCGGTGAACGGCGTGGTGGTGGCGGTGACCTGCCATTCCTCGGGGGTGTCCTTGATGCGCATGCTCGACTCAGCGTCCTCTCGTCAACGAACGGCCCGGGAACGTACAAGGGGGCCTGGGCGGGGCGGCGCGAGCCGCTCCCCGCCCAGGTCAACCGTATCCCTCAGGCCTTGGCGCGCTGTCCGGCCGCCGGAGCCGCCTGCGCGGCGGGCTGCGCGGATTGCCCGGAGTGTCGCGCCACCGCGGCCTTCACCAGGCCCGCGAAGAGGGGGTGCGGGCGGGTGGGTCGGGAGCGCAGCTCCGGGTGGGCCTGGGTGCCGACCAGGTACGGGTGCACCTCGCGCGGGTACTCGACGTACTCGACCAGCTTGTTGTCGGGCGAGGTGCCGGAGAAGACGAGGCCGGCCTTCTTCTCCAGCTCGCCGCGGTAGGAGTTGTTGACCTCGTAGCGGTGGCGGTGGCGCTCCTCGACGTACGGCTGGTCGGCGTAGACCTCGCGGACGATCGAGCCCTCGGCGAGTTTCGCCGGGTACATGCCCAGCCGCATCGTGCCGCCCATGTCGCCCTCGCCCGCGACGATGTCCAGCTGCTCGGCCATGGTGGAGATCACCGGGTCGCTGGTGGCGGGCTCGAACTCGGTGGAGTTGGCGCCCTCGATGGCCGCCAGGTTCCGCGCGGCCTCGATGACGATGCACTGCAGGCCCAGGCACAGGCCGAGCAGCGGGATCTTGTTCTCGCGGGCGTAGGTGATCGCGCCGACCTTGCCGTTGACGCCGCGGTCGCCGAAGCCGCCCGGGACGCAGATCGCGTCGACGTCGCCGAGCTGCTGCCGGGCACCGGCGGCGGTGCGGCAGTCGTCGGAGGTCACCCACTTGATCTTGACGCGGGCGTTGTTGGCGAAGCCGCCCGCGCGCAGCGCCTCGGTGACCGACAGATAGGCGTCGGGCAGGTCGATGTACTTGCCGACCAGGGCGACGGTGACCTCGTGGTCGGGCTGGTGGACCCGCTTGAGCAGGTCGTCCCACTGGGTCCACTCGACATCGCGGAAGGGCAGGTCGAGGCGGCGCACGACATAGGCGTCCAGGCCCTCGGAGTGGAGCACCTTGGGGATGTCGTAGATCGACTTGGCGTCGACGCAGGCGACCACGGCCGCCTCGTCGACGTCGCACATCAGCGAGATCTTGCGCTTGATGGAGGTCGGAACCTCGCGGTCGGCGCGCAGCACGATCGCGTCGGGCTGGATACCGATGTTGCGCAGGGCGGCGACCGAGTGCTGGGTGGGCTTGGTCTTGAGCTCGCCGGAGGGGCCGATGTACGGCAGCAGGGAGATGTGCACCACGAAGACGTTGTCCCGGCCGACCTCGTGGCGGACCTGGCGCACGGCCTCCAGGAAGGGCAGCGATTCGATGTCGCCGACGGTGCCGCCGACCTCGGTGATCACGACGTCCACGTCGTCGGTCGCCATCCGCCGGATGCGGTGCTTGATCTCGTTGGTGATGTGCGGGATGACCTGCACGGTGTCGCCGAGGTACTCGCCGCGCCGCTCCTTGGCGATCACGGTGGAGTAGACCTGGCCGGTGGTGACGTTGGCCGAGCCGTCGAGGTCGACGTCGAGGAACCGCTCGTAGTGGCCGATGTCCAGGTCGGTCTCGGCACCGTCGTTGGTGACGAACACCTCGCCGTGCTGGAACGGGTTCATGGTGCCGGGGTCGACGTTGAGGTACGGGTCCAGCTTCTGCATCGTCACGCGCAGACCGCGCGCCTTGAGCAGGGCACCCAGGCTGGAGGCGGTCAGGCCCTTGCCGAGTGAGGAAGCGACACCCCCGGTGACGAAGATGTGCTTGGTCGTCGTGGGCTTAGCGGCAATGGCCAAGAGGGGGCTCCCGTGGTCGCGAGGTGAGGGTGCGAGGTCCGGCGACCGCCCCGGTATTCCGGGGGCGCCGTGCATGAGGTTCGGGGGTTTTGCGCCCACCGCTCCACGGGCTACCAGGGTATCAGTGCCGATCCGCGGCCGCTGGGGGCACGTCTCCGCAACCGCTCGAACACCTTGCGTGACCTGGCCACCCGATCGGCCGCCGGGATCCGAGCCACGATGTGGGACGCCTCAAGCGGATCACTGTTCTCCGTCGTATCCTGCTCGGACGCAATGCTGCGAGCCGACCGGCAAGGGACCACCACGCCCTCGGAACAAGCGCTCGTCGAGAACTTCCAAGACCGTGGAGAATGGCCTTCCGGGGCACCACGGCCGTTCGAATGGGGATAGTACGTGGCCGGGCGTATCGAGGACTACGCACTGATCGGTGATATGCAGACCGCCGCCCTGGTCTGCAGAGACGGCACGGTCGACTGGCTTTGTCTGCCGCGCTTCGATTCGCATGCCGTCTTCGCCGGGCTGCTGGGCACTGAGGAGCACGGCTTCTGGCGCCTGGGGCCCGCGCAGGCCGCGGGCAGCACTCCTCCTCCGGCCGCCGACCGCCGCCGCTACCGAGGGGACTCGCTGGTCCTGGAGTCGGAATGGGACACCCCGCGCGGCACGGTCCGCGTGATCGACTTCATGCCGCCCCGCGACGGGGCCCCGCAGCTGGTACGGATCGTCGAGGGCGTGAGCGGCCGGGTGCCGATGCGCTCGGCCCTGCGGATGCGCTTCTCGTACGGCTGGGTCGTGCCGTGGGTGCACAAGATCGACGCGCGGACGGTCGCCGTCGCCGGACCCGACTCGGTGTGGCTGGACACCGAGACCGACACCTACGGCAAGGACCTGACCACCTATTCGGACTTCACCGTCGCCCCCGGCGACCGGATCGCCTTCACCATCAGCTGGCAGCCCTCGCATAAGGAGCCGCCCGCGCTGCCGGACCCGGAGGGCGCCCTGGAGGCGACCGAGGTCTTCTGGCGCGAGTGGGTCGAGCAGTGCACGTACCACGGCCCCTACCGGGACGCGGTGGTCCGCTCGCTGATCACGCTGAAGGCGCTCACCTACGCCCCCACCGGCGGCATCGTCGCCGCGCCCACCACCTCTCTGCCCGAGGAGATCGGCGGCGTCCGGAATTGGGACTACCGCTACACCTGGCTGCGGGACGCGGCGATCACCCTGTCCTCACTGCTGCGCACCGGCTACCGCGAGGAGGCGCGCGCCTGGCGCGAGTGGCTGCTGCGCGCGGTCGCGGGCGACCCGGAGAACCTGCAGATCATGTACGGCATCGCGGGTGAGCGCGAGCTGGGCGAGGCCGAGCTGTCCTGGCTCCCCGGCTACGAGGGCTCCCAGCCGGTCCGGGTCGGCAACGGCGCGGCCGGCCAGCTCCAGCTGGACGTCTACGGAGAGGTCACCGAGGCGCTGCACCTGGCGCATATGACCGGCCTGGCCCGTAACGACTACGCGAGCGTGCTCCAGCTGAAGCTGATCCGCTACCTCGAGGAGCACTGGTACGAGCCGGACGAGGGCATCTGGGAGGTGCGCGGGCCGCGCCGGCACTTCGTGCACTCCAAGGTGATGGCCTGGGTCGCGGTGGACCGCACCGTCAAGCTCATCGAAGCGGGCGACGTGGACGGGCCGTTGGAGCGCTGGCGCGAGCTGCGCGACGAGATCCACCGGGATGTGTGCGAGAAGGGCTACGACCCCGAGCGCAACACCTTCACCCAGTCCTACGGCTCCCGGGAGCTGGACGCCTCCCTGCTGCTGATCCCGCAGATGGGCTTTCTGCCGCCGGACGACAAGCGGGTCATCGGGACCATCGAGGCCATCCAGCGGGAGCTGTCCACCTCGGACGGCTTTGTGCTGCGCTACCCGACAGCCGGCGAGGACGCGGGCGTGGACGGCCTCGAAGGCGACGAAGGGGCCTTCCTGGCCTGCTCCTTCTGGCTCGCCGACGACCTGGCGATGATCGGCCGGGTCGACGAGGCGCGCAAGCTCTTCGAGAAGCTGCTCTCGCTCCGCAACGACCTGGGGCTGCTGGCGGAGGAGTGGGACCCGCGGCTCCAGCGGCAGGTGGGCAACTTCCCGCAGGCCTTCAGCCATGTGCCGCTGATCGACACGGCGCTGCGGCTGACCGCGTCCGGGGCGTACGGAGGGTAGGCCCGGCGCGTCCCCGAGCATGGCGTCACAGGGGCCCGGGCCGCATGCGTGCATGTGGCCCGGGCCCCTGTGACGCCCTGTGAGGTCTCAGAACGGGGTCAGGGTGAGCGTGGCGCCCGTCGGCGCGGTGTCCTGGATGTACGACGCGAAGTCGGCGACGTCGTCGAAGGCGAAGCCGTACGCCTTGCCGTCGGCGGTCGCCGTGTGCATGGCCTTGGCGTAGTGGTTGGTGACCTGTGGGGTGTAGAAGGCGGACGGGTCGGTGGTCGGCTGGGCGGGCGTGTTGTGCAGGGTGGTGCGGTTGAGGCCCGCGCCGAGGATGGCCGCGACCGGCCCCGTCGTCCCGTCGTTGGGCGCGGCCAGCGCGCCGTCGCAGAAGAGCACGTCCCTGGTGGAGGGGATGTTGAAGGCCACGGAGGCGGGGCCGGTGAAGGACAGCCGCCCGCCGCTCACCCGGCCGGTGAAGGTGCCCGCGTTGGTGGTGACCTTCAGGTCCTTCGCGGCGTAGGCGGCCCAGACCTCGTCGATGTAGGCGGCCAGGTAGTCCTTGGCGAACAGCCCCGCGTCGAGGCCGTGTCCGGGGGCGATGACCCTCAGCTTGTCGCCGAGGACCAGGGGCGCGAAGGCGTCGACCGCGGCGAGGTCGGAGAAGACCTTGGCGCGGGCGCCGCTCTTGAGAGTGCCGGTGGTCTGGTCCTTGGCCCCGGTGAGGCGGATCGACAGCGGCACGCTGAACATGTCGACCATGGTGGTGTTGCAGAACATCCCGGCGGAGTTGAAGGTGAACTCCGCGCAGTCGTGCAGGACGTCGTAGTTGGGATCACTGGACACCCAGCCCGCCGGGTACTGCAGAGCCGCGTTGCCCGCGCCGTCGGTGACCGCCTTGAACTTGAGCTTGGAGCCGAGCGCGACATAGATCCGGCCGGACATGTTGGGCAGGGTCAGTTTGGTCTCCCCGCTCGCGGCGAGCGGGATGGCGTAGTCCGTCCAGCCGTCGGGTCCGTTGTCGGAGAGCGCGATGGGCGCGACCCTGCCGTCCGGGGCGACCCGGACCTGCCGGCCACCCTCGTTGCCGACGATGTAGATCCATATCGACGAATTGCCGAACTGACCGGTCTTGTTGACGACCGTGAGCGGCATCGTGGCGGCGCGCTCCGCCCCGTCGGCCCGGCCGCCCGTGAGGGTGAGGCCCGAACCGGCGGCGGCAGCGGCGGCGGCGAGGCCGCCGAGCAGCTTCCTGCGGCTGATCGTCCCGCTCTTTGTCCTGCTCATGACATGTACTCCTCGGCTTCGTGGGGGGTTTGCCGGGATATGGAGGGGCAGTGGGGGGTGACGGGAACCGTCGCCGTGAGAGCGCTCTCCCGCTCCTTGCCCTGCACCCTGCCCATCAGCAGCCCCATGCGTCAAGCACTTCGGCGCCTCAGACCCGAATTAGGTCTGTACCAATTAGGTTTGTACCAATTCGTCGTAGATGCTGAGGACATGGGCGACCGTGTCGTCCTCCGTCGGCCAGCCCGCGGTCCGCGCCCGCCCCGCCGCGGCCAGCTCCACCCGGCGCACCGGATCCGCGAGCAGCCGGATCACCGCGCCCGCCAGGTCCTCCGGCACCCCGTACGGCACGAGTTCGGCCGCCTCCCCCACCAGCTCCGGCACCCCGCCGACCGCCGTGGCCACCAGCGGCACGCCCGCGTGCAGCGCCTCCTGCGCCAGCAGCGACCGCGCCTCCCACCGGCTGGACAGCACCGCGACATCGGCGGCCGCCAGCAACGAGGGCACATCGTCCCGGCGGCCGAGCAGCCGCACCGGCAGCCCCTCCGCGTCGATCCTGCGCTGGAGCACGGCCCGGTCCGGCCCCTCCCCCGCGACCGCCAACAGCGGCTGGGGGTCCAGCGCGCGCCACACCCGGGCCGCGTCCAGCAGCGGCCCGAAGCCCCGGTCCATCACCAGCCGGCCCACGGCGAGCAGCAACGGCCGCTCCACGGCGCCCAGTTCGGCCCGCACCTTCTGCCGCCACCCGTCCTCCCTGGGCCGCGTGGAGCTCGGCGCGGGCACCGCGACCGGCGCGAGCCGGGCGTCGCGAGCCCCCCGCGCGCGAGCCCGGTCCACCAGGTCCGACGACGCGCCCAGCACGATCGCGGCGTGACGCGCCACCCTGCGCTCCATGAAGCGTACGGCCTGGGCCCGCGCGCCCTCGGCGTGCGGCTTGGTGTGCCAGGTGACGATCAGCGGCACGCCCCGGCCGTGCAGCGCCAGCACCGCCAGCAGCCCGGACCGCAGTCCGTGCGCGTGCACCAGCCCCGCCCCGGCGCCGGCCGTGCGCAGCGTCGCGACGGCCCCCGCGTTCGTACGGGCGTCCAGTCCGGCGAACCACGCGCCCGCCTGCGTGAATCCGTACCCCCGCTCCGCCCGCCACGGCCCGCACACGGTCACCCGCAGCCCGCGCGCCACCAACCCGGCCGTCAGCGACCGGACATGCACCCCGCTGCCGGAACTGCCGCCGCCGAGCACTTGGAGGGCGTGCAGGGGCGGCTGCCCCCGCGGGTTTCCGTGCGGCGGGGCCGGTGTGCTGCTCACGGTGCTGCTGACGGTGCTGCTCACGCGGGAGGGGCTCCTGGGAGGACGGCGTTCGGACGGGGGTCCCAGGGGCCTGTGCCGGAAGTCCCGCCCGCCCTGCGGGCGAACGACGGGGCTTCCGACGCAGGGGCCCTGGTGGGGCGATGCGGGTGCACTCCGCCCAGGATGCCAGTCTTCGAGCCGCGCTCGGCGCCACGGCCCCGCCCCGGGCCCGCCGTTGGCTCGCCCGTACGTCCGTGGGTTCACCCGCACGGAGGGCATCGCCGACGGCCGGACCGCCCTCGCGGCCCCGCCGCGAAGGCCCGGCGACCGGGAGCACCCCGGCCGGCCCTGCCGACCCTGCTGACAGGTCGCCCGCACGGTCAGCACGGTCAGCACGGTCAGCGAGCGGACCCGCGCGGCCGGCGGGCGTCCCGCTCGGTCAGCGCGTCGCCCGGGCCGTCTCCAGGAGCTCCTCCGCGTGGGCGCGGGCGAGTTCGGAGTCCTCCTGGCCCGCCAGCATGCGCGACAGCTCCCGCACGCGGTCCTCGCCCTCCATCGCCTTCACACCGCTGCGCGTAACCGCCCCGTCGTTGGTCTTCTCCACCACCAAGTGCCGGTCGGCGAAGGCCGCGACCTGGGGCAGGTGGGTGACGACCACGACCTGCGCGGTCCGGGCGAGCTTGGCCAGGCGCCGGCCGACCTCGACCGCCGCCTTGCCGCCGACGCCCTGGTCCACCTCGTCGAAGAGATAGGTCGGCACGGGGTCGGAGCCCGCGAAGACCACCTCCACCGCGAGCATCACCCGGGACAGCTCACCGCCCGAGGCGCCCTTGGCGATCGGGCGGGGCGGGGCGCCCGGGTGGGGGGCGAGCAGCAGCTCGACCTCGTCGGCTCCGTGCGGCCCGAACAGCACCGCACGGCCGCCCACCTCGATGCCAGCCGTCTCCTCCGCGGCCTCGCTCTGGCTGATCGCGAAGGTCACCCGGGCGTGCGGCATCGCGAGCGAGGCCAGCTCCGCGGTGACCGCGCCGGCGAAGCGCGTCGCCGCCTCCGTACGGGCGTCGGTGAGCGCCTGCGCGAGCTCGCCCAGCTCGGCGCGGAGCGCGTCGCGCTCGGCGGTCAGCTCGCCGATGCGGTCGTCGTCGCCGTCCAGCTCGGCCAGCCGCGCGGCGCCCTCCTCCGCCCAGGCCAGCACGTCCGTGATGTCCTGGCCGTACTTGCGGGTCAGATGGGCCAGCGCGGCCCGGCGCTCCTCGACGGCCGCCAGCCGCAGCGGGTCGGCGTCCAGGTCGTCCGCGTAGCCCGCGAGCTCCCCGGCCACGTCGGTCAGCAGGATACCGACCTCGGCGATCCGGTCGGCGAGCGCGGCGAGCGCCGGGTCGTGGGAGCGGACGCCCTCCAGCGCCCGGTGCGCGCCCGCGGCCAAGGCGCCCGCGTCCACGCCCTCGGGGTCCTCCGGGTGCCCGGCCAGGGCGGTGTGCGCGGCGGTGGCGGCGGAGGCGAGGGCCTCGGCGTGGCCGAGGCGCTCCGCCTCCGCGGCGAGCTCGGTATCCTCCCCCGGCAGCGGCTCGGCCGCGGCGATCTCCTCGAGGCCGAAGCGCAGCAGATCGGCCTCCTGCGCCCGCTCCCGCGCCCGGGTGGTCAGCTCGTCCAGCTCGGCGGCGACCGCGCGCAGCCGCCGGTAGGCGGCCCCGTACTTCTCCAGCGGCCCGGCGACCGCGGCTCCCGCGTACCGGTCCAGGGCCTGCCGCTGCCGGGCCGGGCGCAGCAGCCCCTGCTGGTCGGTCTGGCCGTGCACGGCCACCAAGTCGTCCGCCAGCTCGCCCAGCAGCCCCACGGGCACCGAGCGGCCGCCCACATGGGCGCGCGAACGGCCTTCGGCGGAGATCGTGCGGCTGATCAGCAGCGCTCCGTCATCGAGTTCGGCGCCCGCCTCCTCGGCCCGGACTGCCACCGCCGACCGGGCATCGACGGTGATCCGGCCCTCGACGACCGCCGCCTTGGCGCCGATCCGCACCAGGGCCGCGTCGGCCCGCCCGCCCAGCAGCAGGCCGAGACTGGTGACGACCATGGTCTTGCCCGCTCCGGTCTCACCGGTCACCGCGGTGAAGCCGGGCGACAGTTCGACGACAGCGTCGTCGATGACGCCCAGCGCACGTATCCGCATCTCCTCCAGCACGACCACGACCATACGAGGTTTCACGGGCGTGATGCGACGGGGCTCCCCCTCCGGCGTTCGTCCTACCCCCGCTCCTTCCCACACCCGGTGCTCCGCCCGGGCCCGGTCCGCGGTCACCGGGGCGGCCCGGCCCGAGCCCGGCACCGGGCCGCCGCACTGCGGCAGCCGGGGCACAAGTGCCCACCGCGGTCGGTCGGCCGAGCCCCGCCCGGACAGGGTCTAGTGCGGCGCGCCGCGCCAGCCCGCGACCGGGAGGGCGAACTTCGCCACCAGCCGGTCCGTGAACGACGCGTGGTGCAGCCTCGCCAGCCGCACCGGCACCGCGCCCCGCCGCACCTCCACCCGCGCGCCCGCGGGCAGTTCGACGGTGCGCCGCCCGTCGCACCACAGCACCCCGTGCGGGGTCTGCGGCTGCACCTCCACGGCGAGCACCGAGCGCGGCGAGGTGACCAGGGGCTTGGCGAAGAGGGCGTGCGCGCTGATGGGGACCATCAGCAGCGCCTCGACCTCGGGCCACACCACCGGGCCGCCGGCCGAGAAGGCGTAGGCCGTCGAGCCGGTCGGGGTCGCGCAGACGACGCCGTCGCCGCCGAAGCGGGAGACGGGGCGGCCGTCGACCTCGGTGACGACCTCCAGGAGGCGTTCGCGCGCGGCCTTCTCGACCGACGCCTCGTTCAGCGCCCAGTCGGTGTGCACGATCTGCCCGTCGGTGCGGACCAGCACATCGATGGTCATCCGCTCCTCGACCTCGTAGCTGCGGGTCACGACCCGGTCCACGACCTTGTCCAGGTCGTCCCGCTCGGCCTCGGCGAGGAACCCGACCCGGCCCAGGTTGACGCCGAGCATCGGCACCCCGGAGATCCGCGAGAACTCGGCTCCGCGCAGCAGCGTGCCGTCACCGCCGAGGACGATCAGCAGCTCACAGCCGTCCAGGACGTCCGGGCCCGCCTCGACCAGCTCGACCGCGGTCGGCAGCGGCAGGTCGGCGGCCTCCGCCGCCAGCACCCGCACCCCGATGCCGCAGCGCACCAGGCCCTGGACGACGAGCTCGGCGCTGCGGATGGCCGCCGGGCGGCCGGTGTGTGCCAGCAGGAATACGGTGCGCTCCGCTGCTGCCGAGGCTGCTGCTGAAGCTTCTGAAGTGGTCAACTGGGCCCCTCCGCCACTGCACGGTCGACATCGGCCGGGTCAAGTGCCGGCGCCCCGGCGCGCATCCACAGAAAGTACTCGACGTTGCCCGACGGGCCGGGCAACGGGCTCGCGGTGACCCCCAGGACTCCCAGCCCCAGCCCCGCCGCCTGCTCCGCGACCGTACGGACGGTCTCGGCGCGCAGCTGAGCGCTGCGGACCACCCCGCCGCTGCCCAGCCGCTCCTTGCCGACCTCGAACTGGGGCTTGACCATCAGCACCAGGTCGGCCTCGGGCGCGGCGCAGCGCACCAGGGCGGGCAGCACCAGCCCCAGCGGGATGAAGGACAGGTCACCGACGACCAGGTCCACGGGGTTACCGCCGATCTGCTCGAGCGTCAATTCACGTACATTCGTACGGTCCATGACGGTGACGCGTTCATCGCTCTGCAAAGACCACGCGAGTTGTCCGTATCCGACGTCGACGGCGAGGACATGGGCGGCGCCGGCGCGCAGCAGAACGTCGGTGAAGCCTCCGGTGGACGCGCCCGCGTCCAGGGCGCGCCGTCCGGCGACCTTCAGACCGCCGCCTCCCGAGCCGCCCCCGGCAGCAGCCGCGCCTGTCCTTTGGCGGTACTCCTCGCGGTACTCCTCGCTGAAGGCGAGCAGCGCGCCCGCGAGCTTGTGCCCACCGCGGGAGACGTAGCCCGGGTCGCTGTCGTCCTCGCTGACCACGAGCGCCGCGCTGGTCTCCACCTGTGTGGCGGGCTTGGTCGCGGTCTGCCCGCCGACGGTCACCCGGCCCGCGGCGATCAGCTGGCTGGCGTGCTCGCGCGAGCGGGCCAGCTCACGGCGCACCAGTTCCACGTCGAGTCGTACGCGTCGTGGGCGGGTCACAGCCACGGGTGGTTCAGCTCCTGTCGTCTTACGGGGCGGGGGCGCCTTACGGGGCGGGGGCGGGCGGTGCGGGGGCCGGCGGGCCGGGCCGCCGGTCCAGGGCGGTCAGCGCGTCGCGCAGGCCCCGGTGCACATCCTCGTACACCTCCAGGTGGCCGCTCGCGGCGAGGTGGTCGGCGTCGGCCAGCCGGTCCAGCTGCGCGTCGATCTCGGCGACGCCGGTGGGCGTACGGGTGACGCCGAGCGGCGCGGGATCCGCCGGGCGCGCCAACTCCGAAGACGGCTCCGAGGACAGCTCCGAAGAGGGCTTCGAAGACGGCCCCGCCGCCGGCTCCGGCATGGGCTCCGGCGCCGTCGCCCCGGCGGCTTCCACCCCGGGACCCGGCTCCGGCTCGGGCCGCGCACCCTCGATCGGCTCACTCATGGTCTCGACGCTACCGCGAACCGCACATTCTCCGACGTACGGGACCTGGGGTACCGTCTGTCGCGATGGCGACCAAGGAGGAGTGCCGCAGCGCACTCGACAAGCTGGCGGAGAACCTGGCGGGCGCGAACGGGGACCTCCGCAGCGCCGCCGCGCTCGATCGCTCGGTGAGCTGCCGTATCACCGACCTCGACATCACCTTCTTCGGACGTCTCACCGAAGGCCGCATAGAGGACGTGACGGCCGTGCCGGGCCCGCCCGCCGAGCGTGCCGAGATCCGGCTGACGATGTCCGGCGACGACCTGGTGGCCCTGGTCGCCGGCGAGCTGCACTTCGCCCGCGCCTGGGGCAGCGGCCGGGTCAAGCTGGAGGCCGGCTTCCGCGATCTGCTGCGGCTGCGGAAGCTGCTGTAGCCGCGGCCATCTCCGTCGCTGCCGCCGCCGCGGGCGCCGCGGCCGCCTGCGTACGGGGCCGCCGGGCGGCGGGCACCACCAGCGGGGTGCCGGTCTCGGGGTCGTCGATCACCTGGCAGCGCAGCCCGAAGACCCGCTCCACCAGCTCGGCCGTCACCACCTCCCCGGGCGCGCCCTCGGCGACGACCTCCCCGCCGCGCATCGCGATCAGGTGGGTGGCGTAGCGGGCGGCGTGGTTGAGGTCGTGGAGCACGGCGACGAGGGTGCGGCCCTGCTCCTCGTGGAGCTGGGCGCACAGGTCGAGCACATCGATCTGGTGCTGGATGTCCAGGTAGGTGGTCGGCTCGTCGAGGAGCAGCAGCGGGGTCTGCTGGGCGATGGCCATGGCGATCCACACCCGCTGCCGCTGACCACCGGACAATTCGTCGACATAGCGATCCGCGAGCTCGGCCACACCGGTCGCCGCCATCGACTCGCCGACAATCCGCTCGTCCGTCTCCGACCACTGCCGCAGCAGCCCCTGGTGCGGATAGCGGCCGCGCGCGACCAGGTCCGCGACGGTGATGCCGTCCGGCGCGATCGAGGACTGCGGCAGCAGCCCGAGGGTGCGGGCGACCTTCTTGGCGGGCAGTGAGCCGATCGCCTGGCCGTCCAGCAGCACCGATCCGGCGGTCGGCTTGAGCATCCGGGACAGGGCCCGCAGCAGGGTGGACTTGCCGCAGGCGTTGGGCCCGACGATCACGGTGAAGGAGTGGTCGGGGATGGCCACGCTCAGGCCCTCGGCCACCGTGCGCCGATCGTAGGCGAGGGTGAGTCCTTCGGCGGTGAGCCGCTGCGAACGGGCGCCCTTGCCCATACCGCCCGTACCGTCTGTACCGACCATGCCACTCATACCGCTCTTGCCACCCTTGCCACCCTTGCCACCCTTGCCGCCCTTCCCGTCAATGCCGTCCGTACCGTCCACGCGGCCCGCACCGCCCCTCGTCATGTCCGTCCCGCCCCTCGTCATATCCGCCCCGCCCGGCGCTCGGTGATCAGCAGCCCCAGCAGATAGCAGCCGCCCAGCACCCCGGTGACCACCCCCACCGGCAGTTGGTCCGCTCCGAAGAGCTGCTGCGCGGCCCAGTCGGCGGTGATCAGCAGGGCCGCGCCCATCAGGGCCGCGGGCACCAGATTGGGCCCGGCCGCGCGGGTGAGCCTGCGGGCCAGCTGTGGCGCGACGAGCGCGACGAACGCCACGGGCCCGGCGGCGGAGGTGGCGACCGCGGTCAGCACGACGGCCGAGAGGACCAGCACCAGCCGCGTCCGCTCGACCCGCACCCCGAGGGCGTACGCGCTGTCGTCGCCCATCTCCAGCATCCGCAGGCCCCGGGCGTGCCCGAGCACCACCGGCACCAGCACCGCGCACGCGCAGGCCAGCGGCCAGACCTGCGCCCAGTCCCGCCCGTTCAACGAGCCGGTCAGCCACACCATGGCGCGTGCCGCGTCCTCCTGATGGGCCTGGGTGAGCAGATAGCCGTTAACCGCCGTGAGCGTCGAGGACGCGCCGATACCCACCAGCACCAGCCGGTAGCCGTGCACGCCCTGCCGCCAGGCCAGCGCGTAGACGCCAAGCCCGGTCAGCAGGCCGCCGGTGACGGCCCCGGCCGCGACCTCGTTCGGGTCGCCCCCGAACAGCACGATGACCGTGAGTGCCCCGGCCGCCGACCCCTGCCCGAAGCCGACCACGTCGGGGCTGCCCAGTGGATTGCGGGACACGCTTTGGAAGAGCGCGCCCGCCAGGCCGAGGGCCGCGCCGACGAGCAGCCCGACCAGGACCCGCGGCAGCCGCAGGTCGTTGACGATGAAGTGCTCGACGGGGGTGCCGCCGCCGAACAGGGTCCTGACGACATCGCCGGGCGCGATCGAGAAGTCGCCGGTGCCGATCAGCACCACGCCCATGGCCAGCGCCACGGCGGCCAGCAGCAGCCCCACCAGCGCCGCGCGAACGTCCACCCGGACCGAGAGCCCGCCCCGGGCCCGCAGCGTGGCCCCGCGCGCCCTGGGCGCGCTTCCGCCGCGGTTCCTGACCTTGCTCGCGCTCGCGTTCACAGTTGGGCCATCCTTCGGCGCCGGACGAGGTAGATGAAGACAGGCCCGCCGATGAGCGTGGTGACGACGCCGGCCTGAAGCTCCGAGGGCCGGGACACGACCCGGCCGATCACGTCGGCGCCCAGCAGCAGCACCGGCGAGAGCACCGCGGCGTACGGCAGGATCCAGCGCAGATCGGGCCCGGTGAGCGCCCGTACGAGATGCGGGACCATCAAGCCGACGAAGGCGATCGGCCCGCAGGCGGCCGTCGCGGCCCCGCACAGCAGGGTGACGGCCGCCATGGCGAGCACGCGGGTGCGGGTGAGGTGGGCGCCGAGGGCGCGCGCCGTGTCGTCGCCGAGCGCCACGGCGTTCAGCGCCCGGCCGAGCGCCAGGGCCAGGACCGTGCCGACGACGATGAACGGCGCGACCTGCTTGACGACCGTCATGTTCGCGGAGGCGAGCGAACCCACCGTCCAGAAGCGCATCTTGTCCAGGGCGGCCGTGTCCAGCAGCTCAACGGCGTTGACGTAGCCGTAAAGCGCGGCGTATACGGCCGTTCCGGCGAGCGCCAGCCGCACCGGCGTGGCCCCCCGGCTGCCGCCGAGCGCGTAGACGAGCACGGACGCGATGGCGGTGCCGAGGAAGGCGAACCACACGTAGCCGGTCAGGGAGGTGACACCGAGAAAGCTGATGGCCGAGACGACGGCGGCGGACGCGCCCGCGTTCAGCCCGAGCAGTCCCGGGTCGGCCAGCGGATTGCGGGTGAGCGCCTGGATCACCGCGCCCGCGAGCCCCAGCGCGACGCCCACCAGCAGCCCGAGCACCGTGCGCGGCACCCGCACATCCCGGACCACCACATCGGTGTCGCTGCCGCTGTAGTGGAACAGCCCGTGCCACACCTCCCCCAGCGGGATCGGCTTGGCGCCGATCGCGACGCTGGCCGCCACGACCACCAGCAGGACCCCGAGGGAGGCGGCGAGCCCTGCCGCGCGGCGCGCGGCGCGCCGCCCGGGTGGCGCGGTCGCTGTTTCGGTCCCGGCTCTCGCCGGACTGAGCAGGGTCACGCGGAACTCCACCTCGCAGCAAGGCCGATCACCATTGAGGTTAGGTTAACCTAACCTATCTTGCCGCGCCCCGGGAGGGGGCCAGCCGCCCCGCGGCCCCGAGGAGGTCGTCACAGCCCCAGCCGCGCCAGCGCCTTCCCCGCGTCCGCCGCGCACGCCCCGTCCCCGGCCTCCGTCCACGCCGCCGCGCACAGCGCCCGCAGCCCGTCCATCGGATCGCCGCCGTCCCCCTCCAGCACCAGCGCGCCCTGGCGCACCCGGGCCAGCCAGCCCCCGCACCGAAAGCCGTCGTCGTCCCCTGACCCCGCGGGCTCCACCGCCGGCTGAGGCGCCAGAAGGCCCCTCAGGTCGCGGTCCACATACGTCGGCCGGTGCTTGGGCTCGGCCGCCAGCAGCTGCGCGGGGGCGGTCACCCCGGTCAGGACCAGCAGCGAGTCGACGCCCCCCGCGTACGCGCCCTCGATGTCGGTGTCCAGCCGGTCCCCGACCACCAGCGGCCGCTCCGCGCCGGTCCGCAGGATCGTCTCCCGGTGCATCGGGGGCAGCGGCTTCCCGGCGACCTGCGGAGAGCGGCCCGTGACGATGCGTACGACCTCCACCGCCGCGCCATTGCCCGGCGCGATGCCCCGGCCACTCGGAATCGTCAGATCCGCGTTGGAGGCGTACCACGGCACGCCCCGCGCCACCGCGTACCCGGCCTCCGCCAGCCGCCCCCAGGGCAGCTCCGGCCCGCCGTACCCCTGGACCAGCGCCGCCGGGTCGTCATCCGTCGAATCCACCGGCACCAGGCCCCGCTCGCGCAGCGCCACCCGCAACCCCTCACCACCGATCACCAGCACCCGGGCCCCGGCCGGAACCTGCTCGGCGATCAGCCGGGCCACCGCCTGCGCCGAGGTGATCACGTCCTCGGGCTTCGCGGGCACCCCGAGCCGGGTCAGATGCTCCGCCACCGCCTCCGGCGTGCGCAGCGCGTTGTTGGTCACATAGGCCAGCCGCATCCCGCCGTCCCGCGCGGCGCCCAGCGACCCCACGGCGTACTCGATGGCCTCGCCCCCCGCGTACACCACCCCGTCGAGATCCAGCAGGGCGGTGTCGTACGCCGCACTCAGCGGCCGCTCGCTGACCGCTGGCCGGGACCGGACGTTCTGGGTCACGGGGGGATTCATCGGGGACACGCTCCTCGTATTTGTGTGCACCTGTCCCCCGATCATCGCCCATCACGCCGGACGGCATAGCATTCACTGATGAGCACTCCAGGACCTGTCGGGCAGGGTCTGCAGCTCGCCCCGTTCCGGGGATTGCGCTACGTCGCGGAGCGGGTCGGCAGCCTGGCCGCCGTGACCTCCCCGCCGTACGACGTCGTGGTGCGGCCCGACGGTCTGCGCGCGCTGGAGACGGCGGACCCGTACAACATCGTCCGCCTCATCCTCCCGCAGGCCGGCACCCCCGCCGACCGCCACCGGCAGGCCGCCGAGACGCTGCGCCGCTGGCAGGCCGACGGGATACTCGTCCCCGACCCCGAGCCCGCGCTCTACGTCTACGAGCAGCGCGACGGCCATGTGCTCCAGCGGGGGATCATCGGCGCCCTGCGGCTGAGCCCGCACGAGGAGGGCGTGGTCCTCCCGCACGAGGAGGTCATGCCGCACATCGTCGAGGACCGCGCCGATCTGATGCGCGCCACCGACGCCAACCTGGAGCCGCTGCTCCTCGCCTACCGCAGCGACGGCTCGGTGACCGGCGCGGCCGCCGTCGTCGAACGCACCGTCCAGGGCCGCCCGTTGCTCTCCACGCCCACCGAGGACGGCTTCAGCCACCACCTGTGGCGGGTGACCGACCCCGCCGACCTTGCCCAGATCGCCGCCGACCTCCGCCAACGGCAGGCCCTCATCGCCGACGGGCACCACCGCTGGGCCACCTATCTGCGGCTGCGCGAGGAGCGAACGGAGCCCGGCCCCTGGGACTTCGGCCTGGTCCTGCTCGTCGACACCGCCCGCTACCCGCTGCGGGTCAGGGCCATCCACCGGCTGCTGCACCAGCTGTCGCCGACCGAAGCGCTGGCCGCCCTGGGCGCCCCGGGCGCGTATCGCACGCCCGGCTCGCCCGGCTCCGAGGGCGCCGCCTTCCGCGTACGGCCGGTCGACGGCCCGCTCCAGCAGGCACTGGCCACGCTCGCGAAGGCCGCCGACGAGCCGGGGGCCGGAAACGCCTTCCTCCTCGCCGGGCACGGCGGCTTCCTCCTCCTGGACCGCCCCGATCCGGCGCTCCTGGCCCGCACCATCCCCGCCGACCGGCCGGAGGCATGGCGCACCCTCGACGCGACGGTCCTGCACTCCCTGCTGCTCCAACACATCTGGAAGGTCCCGGACACCCCCGGCCACATCGGCTACATCCATGACGCGGCGGCGGCCGTGGAGCAGGCGGAGCGGCACGGCGGTACGGCGGTGCTGATGCACCCGGTACGGGAGGGGGTCGTCCACGACCTGGCCCGACAGGGGATCCCCATGCCGCACAAGTCGACCTCCTTCGGGCCGAAGCCGGCGTCGGGCCTGGTCCTGCGGAGTCTCGCGCTCGGCTGACACGGCTGGCACGGCTGGCACGGCTGACGAGAAAGGGCGGAACCCCTGGGCCCGGGGTTCCGCCCTCACTGTCTCTCGCTGTCTCTGCTCCGGTGCCGCTCTCGGCCGCCGTCAGCGGCCGTCGGCCTCGGCGTCCTCGTCGTCCTCGTCCTCGTCCTCGTCCTCGTCAGCTTCGTCTTCGTCCTGAGGACGGTCGGCCTCGGCGGAGGCGTCGGGCTCGCCCACAGGCTCGTCCTCGACCTCCGACTCGTGCTCGGGCTCCTCGGGGGCGAGCGCGTCCACGAACTCCACGCCGTCCAGCTCCGCGAGCCGGTCGGACGCATCCGTGGTCCCGCCCTGATCCGCCTCCAGGGCCTTCGCGAACCACTCCCGCGCCTCGTCCTCACGCCCGACGGCCAGCAACGCGTCGGCGTACGCGTAGCGCAGCCGCGCGGTCCACGGCTGTATGGAGTGGGAGGCCAGCTCCGGGCTCTGAAGCGTCACCACAGCGGCGTCGGCCTGCCCCATGTCGCGCCGGGCACCCGCCGCGACCAGCCGCATCTCGACCTGCCCGGCCCGGTCCAGCTTCTGCACCTCGGGCTCACCAGCCATGGCCAGCGCCCGTTCCGGCCTGCCCATGCCGCGCTCACAGTCGGCCATCACAGGCCACAGGTCGGCGGTGCCGGTCATCCGCCGCGCCGCGCGGAACTCCGCCAGCGCCTCCGCGTACTTCGCGACGGCGTACGAGGCGAAGCCCGCCGCCTCGCGCACGGCCGCGACGCGGGAGGCGAGCCGCAGCGCAACGCGCGAGTACTCGTACGCCCGCTCGGGCTCGTCGTCCAGCAGCTTGGCGACCATGACGAGGTTCTTCGCCACGTCGTCGGCGAGCGTCTTCGGCAGGCTCATGAGCTCCTGCCGCACGCTCTTGTCGATCTCCTCCCCGGTCACGTCCTCGGGGATCGGCAGCCGCTTGACCGGCTCGCGGTCACGGTCGCGGGCTCGCTCGTCCCGGCGGCCGTAGCCGCCGGACCGGTCGTCCCGGCGCTTGTAACCGCCTCCACCGGGGCGCTCGTCACGCCCACGGCCCTGCCCGGCATACGGGCGGCGCGGCCCACGGTCGTCACGGCGGTCGTCACGGCCCCGGAAACCGCCGTCGCGGTCGTCCCGGCGCGGGGCGCGCGGCCGCTCGTCACGGCGGTCGTCGCGACGGAACCCACCACGATCCTCCTCACGCCGGTACGAGGGCCGGTCATCACGACGCTCGTACCCACCGGCACGGCCGCCACCGTCCCGGTCGTCGCGACGGGGCCCGCGCGGCCGCTCGTCACGGCGATCGTCACGGCGGAACCCACCACGATCGTCATCACGCCGGGGCCCACGCGGCCGCTCGTCACGGCGGTCATCACGACGGAACCCACCACGATCGTCATCACGCCGGAACGAAGGCCGATCATCGCGACGATCGTCACGGCGGAACCCACCACGATCGTCATCGCGACGGTACGAAGGCCGATCATCGCGACGGTCATCACGGCGGAACCCACCACGATCGTCATCACGCCGGGGCCCACGCGGCCGCTCGTCACGGCGATCGTCACGGCGGAACCCACCACGATCATCATCACGCCGGAACGAAGGCCGATCATCGCGACGATCGTCACGACGGAACCCACCACGATCGTCATCGCGCCGGGGCCCACCCTGGCGGAAGCCTCCGCCACGGTCGTCACGCCGAGGCCCATGGGTGCGGTCATCCCGGCGGTCGGACCCACCGCCGGGCCGCCCGCCGCGGTCGTCACGACGCGCATACCCGCCGGGCCGTCCCCCACGGTCGTCGTCGCGTCGCGGCCCACGGGGCCCGTCATCGCGGCGACCGCCGCTGCGGTCGTCATCGCGACGGTACGAGGGCCGGTCATCGCGCCGGTCATCGTCCCGACGGGGACGGTAGGGGCGGTCGTCCCGCCCTCCCCGGAACCCGCCACGGTCACCGTCGCGTCGCGGTCCGGACTCACGGGAGTCGCGCCGGTCACCGCCGTCCCGGCGCCGCGGCTCCCGGTCCGGCCGATCGTCGGGGGAGTTGGTGGACATCGACGTGACTCCTGTCTTGAGGTACTGCAGCCATTCTCGCGCATCGGACTTGCCAACGCGTTTCAGCGGAAAACAAAAGGACCCCTGGTCCCAGCATGAACGCTGGGACCAGGGGTCCTCCAAAGATTGTTCGGCGGCGTCCTACTCTCCCACAGGGTCCCCCCTGCAGTACCATCGGCGCTGAAAGGCTTAGCTTCCGGGTTCGGAATGTAACCGGGCGTTTCCCTAACGCAATGACCACCGAAACCCTATTGCCCACCCCGCAAGGCGGGAATTGGACAGGGCAGCGAACAAGCACACTGTTCAGTTAAGTGCGGCTCAACCGGTGCGACTGTTCGCAACCCGGGAACCACACAGTGGACGCGAGCAACTGAGGACAAGCCCTCGGCCTATTAGTACCAGTCAACTCCACCGGTCACCCGGCTTCCATATCTGGCCTATCAACCCAGTCGTCTACTGGGAGCCTTACCCCATCAAGTGGGTGGGAGCCCTCATCTCGAAGCAGGCTTCCCGCTTAGATGCTTTCAGCGGTTATCCCTCCCGAACGTAGCCAACCAGCCATGCCCTTGGCAGGACAACTGGCACACCAGAGGTTCGTCCGTCCCGGTCCTCTCGTACTAGGGACAGCCCTTCTCAAGACTCCTACGCGCACAGCGGATAGGGACCGAACTGTCTCACGACGTTCTAAACCCAGCTCGCGTACCGCTTTAATGGGCGAACAGCCCAACCCTTGGGACCGACTCCAGCCCCAGGATGCGACGAGCCGACATCGAGGTGCCAAACCATCCCGTCGATATGGACTCTTGGGGAAGATCAGCCTGTTATCCCCGGGGTACCTTTTATCCGTTGAGCGACGGCGCTTCCACAAGCCACCGCCGGATCACTAGTCCCGACTTTCGTCCCTGCTCGACCCGTCGGTCTCACAGTCAAGCTCCCTTGTGCACTTACACTCAACACCTGATTGCCAACCAGGCTGAGGGAACCTTTGGGCGCCTCCGTTACTCTTTAGGAGGCAACCGCCCCAGTTAAACTACCCACCAGACACTGTCCCTGATCCGGATCACGGACCCAGGTTAGACATCCAGCACGACCAGAGTGGTATTTCAACAATGACTCCACCATGACTGGCGTCACAGCTTCACAGTCTCCCACCTATCCTACACAAGCCGAACCGAACACCAATATCAAGCTATAGTAAAGGTCCCGGGGTCTTTCCGTCCTGCTGCGCGAAACGAGCATCTTTACTCGTAATGCAATTTCACCGGGCCTATGGTTGAGACAGTCGAGAAGTCGTTACGCCATTCGTGCAGGTCGGAACTTACCCGACAAGGAATTTCGCTACCTTAGGATGGTTATAGTTACCACCGCCGTTTACTGGCGCTTAAGTTCTCAGCTTCGCCACACCGAAATGTGACTAACCGGTCCCCTTAACGTTCCAGCACCGGGCAGGCGTCAGTCCGTATACATCGCCTTACGGCTTCGCACGGACCTGTGTTTTTAGTAAACAGTCGCTTCTCGCTGGTCTCTGCGGCCACCACCAGCTCCGAGCGCAAAGCTCATCACCAGCAATGGCCCCCCTTCTCCCGAAGTTACGGGGGCATTTTGCCGAGTTCCTTAACCATAGTTCACCCGAACGCCTCGGTATTCTCTACCTGACCACCTGAGTCGGTTTAGGGTACGGGCCGCCATGAAACTCGCTAGAGGCTTTTCTCGACAGCATAGGATCATCCACTTCACCACAATCGGCTCGGCATCAGGTCTCACCCCTTATGAGGGACGGATTTACCTACCCCTCGGGCTACACCCTTACCCCGGGACAACCACCGCCCGGGCTGGACTACCTTCCTGCGTCACCCCATCACTCACCTAATACAGGTCTGGTCCGTCGGCTCCACCACTCCCCTTCACCCGAAGGATCCAGGGCGGCTTCACGGACTTAGCATCGCCTGGTTCAGCGCTGGCGCTTCAAAGCGGGTACCGGAATATCAACCGGTTGTCCATCGACTACGCCTGTCGGCCTCGCCTTAGGTCCCGACTTACCCTGGGCAGATCAGCTTGACCCAGGAACCCTTAGTCAATCGGCGCACACGTTTCCCACGTGTGAATCGCTACTCATGCCTGCATTCTCACTCGTGAACCGTCCACAACTCGCTTCCGCGGCTGCTTCACCCGGCACACGACGCTCCCCTACCCATCACAGCCCCCGTTAGGGGTACATGCTGCAATGACACGACTTCGGCGGTACGCTTGAGCCCCGCTACATTGTCGGCGCGGAATCACTTGACCAGTGAGCTATTACGCACTCTTTCAAGGATGGCTGCTTCTAAGCCAACCTCCTGGTTGTCTCTGCGACTCCACATCCTTTCCCACTTAGCGCACGCTTAGGGGCCTTAGTCGATGCTCTGGGCTGTTTCCCTCTCGACCATGGAGCTTATCCCCCACAGTCTCACTGCCGCGCTCTCACTTACCGGCATTCGGAGTTTGGCTAAGGTCAGTAACCCGGTAGGGCCCATCGCCTATCCAGTGCTCTACCTCCGGCAAGAAACACACGACGCTGCACCTAAATGCATTTCGGGGAGAACCAGCTATCACGGAGTTTGATTGGCCTTTCACCCCTAACCACAGGTCATCCCCCAGGTTTTCAACCCTGGTGGGTTCGGTCCTCCACGAAGTCTTACCTCCGCTTCAACCTGCCCATGGCTAGATCACTCCGCTTCGGGTCTTGGGCGCGCTACTCAACCGCCCTATTCGGACTCGCTTTCGCTACGGCTACCCCACACGGGTTAACCTCGCAACACACCGCAAACTCGCAGGCTCATTCTTCAAAAGGCACGCAGTCACGACGCAAGAACAAAGTCCTTGCGCGACGCTCCCACGGCTTGTAGGCACACGGTTTCAGGTACTATTTCACTCCGCTCCCGCGGTACTTTTCACCATTCCCTCACGGTACTATCCGCTATCGGTCACCAGGGAATATTTAGGCTTAGCGGGTGGTCCCGCCAGATTCACACGGGATTTCTCGAGCCCCGTGCTACTTGGGAAATACACAAGAGAGCCGTCATGATTTCAGCTACGGGGGTCTTACCCTCTACGCCGGGCCTTTCGCATGCCCTTCGCCTATCACAACGGTTTCTGACTCTCCGACCAGCCGGCAGACTGATCAAGCACACTCCCACAACCCCGTATGCGCAACCCCTGCCGGGTATCACACACATACGGTTTAGCCTCATCCGGTTTCGCTCGCCACTACTCCCGGAATCACGGTTGTTTTCTCTTCCTGCGGGTACTGAGATGTTTCACTTCCCCGCGTTCCCTCCACATACCCTATGTGTTCAGGTATGGGTGACAGCCCATGACGACTGCCGGGTTTCCCCATTCGGACACCCCCGGATCAAAGCTCGGTTGACAGCTCCCCGGGGCCTATCGCGGCCTCCCACGTCCTTCATCGGTTCCTGGTGCCAAGGCATCCACCGTGCGCCCTTAAAAACTTGGCCACAGATGCTCGCGTCCACTGTGCAGTTCTCAAGCAACGACCAGCCACCCGTCACCCACCCACAATCGGGATGGTTCACCGGGACCGGCGTCAATGAGGAAGCAGGCTCTCGCCCGTGCCCTCAGACACCCAACAGCGTGCCCGGCAGACTCAACGTCTCCGTATCCCGTTCCACGCCGAAGCAGTACTAGAGACAGCGGATCATTTGATCCTGCCGAGTAGTCAACGTTCCACCCATGAGCAACCGTGCGAGTCATGCGCTCGCAGTCGGCTATGTGCTCCTTAGAAAGGAGGTGATCCAGCCGCACCTTCCGGTACGGCTACCTTGTTACGACTTCGTCCCAATCGCCAGTCCCACCTTCGACGACTCCCTCCCACAAGGGGTTGGGCCACCGGCTTCGGGTGTTACCGACTTTCGTGACGTGACGGGCGGTGTGTACAAGGCCCGGGAACGTATTCACCGCAGCAATGCTGATCTGCGATTACTAGCGACTCCGACTTCATGGGGTCGAGTTGCAGACCCCAATCCGAACTGAGACCGGCTTTTTGAGATTCGCTCCACCTCACGGTATCGCAGCTCATTGTACCGGCCATTGTAGCACGTGTGCAGCCCAAGACATAAGGGGCATGATGACTTGACGTCGTCCCCACCTTCCTCCGAGTTGACCCCGGCAGTCTCCTGTGAGTCCCCATCACCCCGAAAGGCATGCTGGCAACACAGAACAAGGGTTGCGCTCGTTGCGGGACTTAACCCAACATCTCACGACACGAGCTGACGACAGCCATGCACCACCTGTACACCGACCACAAGGGGGCACCCATCTCTGGATGTTTCCGGCGTATGTCAAGCCTTGGTAAGGTTCTTCGCGTTGCGTCGAATTAAGCCACATGCTCCGCCGCTTGTGCGGGCCCCCGTCAATTCCTTTGAGTTTTAGCCTTGCGGCCGTACTCCCCAGGCGGGGAACTTAATGCGTTAGCTGCGGCGCGGACAACGTGGAATGTCGCCCACACCTAGTTCCCAACGTTTACGGCGTGGACTACCAGGGTATCTAATCCTGTTCGCTCCCCACGCTTTCGCTCCTCAGCGTCAGTATCGGCCCAGAGATCCGCCTTCGCCACCGGTGTTCCTCCTGATATCTGCGCATTTCACCGCTACACCAGGAATTCCGATCTCCCCTACCGAACTCTAGCCTGCCCGTATCGAATGCAGACCCGGGGTTAAGCCCCGGGCTTTCACATCCGACGTGACAAGCCGCCTACGAGCTCTTTACGCCCAATAATTCCGGACAACGCTTGCGCCCTACGTATTACCGCGGCTGCTGGCACGTAGTTAGCCGGCGCTTCTTCTGCAGGTACCGTCACTTTCGCTTCTTCCCTGCTGAAAGAGGTTTACAACCCGAAGGCCGTCATCCCTCACGCGGCGTCGCTGCATCAGGCTTTCGCCCATTGTGCAATATTCCCCACTGCTGCCTCCCGTAGGAGTCTGGGCCGTGTCTCAGTCCCAGTGTGGCCGGTCGCCCTCTCAGGCCGGCTACCCGTCGTCGCCTTGGTAGGCCATCACCCCACCAACAAGCTGATAGGCCGCGGGCTCATCCTGCACCGCCGGAGCTTTCCACCCAGTAAGATGCCTCACCAGGTAATATCCGGTATTAGACCCCGTTTCCAGGGCTTGTCCCAGAGTGCAGGGCAGATTGCCCACGTGTTACTCACCCGTTCGCCACTAATCCCCAGCCGAAGCCGGTTCATCGTTCGACTTGCATGTGTTAAGCACGCCGCCAGCGTTCGTCCTGAGCCAGGATCAAACTCTCCGTGAATGCTTCCGGGCTATCCCGGCAACACCACGAGAGCGGAGCAGGCCGGAGGAATAACCCAGCCCGCTCACAGCGTCCTCGCTGTGTGTGTTTCTTCAAAGGAACCTCGTCCGACCAAACCGATCCGGATTGAACCGGCCGATCGTACGGGGTATCAACATATCTGGCGTTGACTTTTGGCACGCTGTTGAGTTCTCAAGGAACGGACGCTTCCTTCGAAACCGTTTCACCGGTTTCTCCGGGCGCTTCCCTTCGCTGTGTCCACTACTTTAGCTGATTTCCCGCCCGGCTCCTAATCGAGCCTTCGGATCGAATTTCCGCGCAGCAGAAATAGACCCTGTCCGGGAATCGTCGGTAGTGGTTTGCCGCCTGTGGATCGGGGGTGCTGCGGCCCGACCTTGGTCGTGTCGACAGCGCTGCCCGTCTCAAGCGGCTCGGGCTACGTTAGGCGCCGGGGTGTCCGGAGTCAAGTTCGGTCTGACGGCGCGTCGGATTTCCGGCGGCGGGGGGTGTGCGCGCGGTACGGGCTCACCGTCGGGTCGCCGTCGATCCAGAAGCGCCATGGGTGCGTTGCGCCCTCGCCGCCGACGCCCGTGCGCGGGCCGCTGAGCACTTGGTCGGCCGGGGCGGGGGCTCCGGTGAGTATCGCCATCGGGGCCATCGGGGCCTGCGGGTCGGCGCAGAGGTCGGTGCCGTTCAGCCGGCGGTCGATTCCGAGGGCCGTGGCGAGGCGTGCGGGTCCCTTGGCCAGCTCGTGATCGTTGCGGGCGGTGGGGCGGTGCTTGTGGGCCCACCCGTGGCCGCTCAGGATCTCCCCCGCCCGCAGCAGCACCCCGCTGGGCGCGCATCGGCGCTGCGGTAGCCGAGAACGAGACCGAGATGCGAGTAGAGCGTCAGGTGCTCGGTCATCAGCGCCGCAGGGAGTCGGGCAGGCCCTTCTGGAGCACTCGCCCCTTCGGCTTCGAGCGCGACGGCACGCATCGCGACGAGGAGGCGGAAGCCCTGCGGCGGGCGTACCGGGATGTCCTGGCTGGTGTCTCCCTGTGGTCCATCGCGAAGGACTGGAACACTCGCGAGCTGCTCTCGCCGCACGGCAAGAAGTGGCGTAGCTCGAACCTCCGGGGCGTCCTCTTGAAGCCGAGGAACGCGGGCATCCAGACGTACTCCCTGTGGGTCGAGAAGCCGGATGGGCGACGCGTACGGGTGACCGAGGAGACCGGCACAGGCAACTGGGAGCCGATCGTCTCCGAGGGCATGTTCCGGGCCCTGGCGCGCTACCTGAGCGACCCTGAGCGCAACACGGGCGGCGGAGGGAAGCGCAAGGCTCTGCTGTCCGGCGTGGTCCGCTGCTCGAAGTGTCAGGCCGTCGTTACGCAGGGATGGAGCCGGAAGGACGCGGCAGGCGAGCGGTACCGCATCTACACCTGTTCGGGTGGCCGGTGCATGTTGCTGGGCACCCTGCCGTCCTTGTCGGCAAGGATCTTGTTCAGCTTCCTGTGAGGCGCACACGGGTGCGCCAGTGACCCCCGCCGGACGGCGGGACATGTGCCTCCCTTTCTTCGCGGGGGTGGACCGGCCATGGCTGGCACGGTCTCTTCACAGGTGACGCCCAAGGCTTTGCGCTTGGACTCGGTGACCCGTCCCTCACCAAGAGTCGTAAGCGGCCGTCCGTTGATGTACACCGTTGGCTGGTCGTCGTTGTGCACAGTGACCGTGATCCTGGCGGTGCGGAAGAACGCACCAAGGTGCGTCATCCCCCACCTCTCCGGCCCGAGTCGACGCACGTCGACAGTCACCCGACCGGGCCAGGAACGCGTCACGCGCCACGCGCCACGCTCGCGAGTGATCACGCATCTTCGGGCCCAACTCCGCGCCGACTCACCGGCGAGCCGCGACCGAGGCGCACGGCGGCTCAAGCTCCGGCGGACGGCTTGGCTCTCGGGCTCAGTCGGTACGCCGAGACCGTTGGATCACCGGCGAGATAGAAGCGATGCTGCCAGTCGTGGGCTCTGCTCACGCCTACCCGAGGACCAACCCGGGTGAGTGCGGCGGGGACTGGCTCACCCTCGGACAGCGTGACCGAGGCGCCTGTCAGTAGGTCTGTGCCGTTGTGCTCTGCCGTGATGCCGAGCGCTTGGCAGAAGTTCCCCGGACCCCGCGCGAGACGTGGACTCTCGACCTTGCCCCCTCGCCGCATGCGTGCCAGGTCTTCCCCTTCGATGACCCTGCCTGCCCGGATGAGGACAGCTGAAGCCATGCCGTCTGTCCCGGTGACGATGTTGGCGCACCAGTGGAGACCGTGAGACCGGTAGACGTACAGGTGTCCTGCGGGTCCGAACATGACGGCGTTTCGGGGTGTCCTGCCCCGGTAGGCGTGGGAGGCGGGGTCGGCCGTACCGGAGTACGCCTCGGTCTCCGTGATGGTGATGCTCACGGTTCCCTCGGGGGTCTCGCGGGTGAGGATGGCACCGAGCAGCTTGGGGGCGACTTCTTCAGCCGGGTGAGCGAGATCCACAACGTTCATGCTGACCGACTTGACATGCCATAGGTGAAGTAGACATACGCACGATATCCGGGGTCGGCCGGGCCCGCGTACGCCTCTACCTCGGTCAGACGCAGCTCGATCGGACCGTCCGGTGTCCGGCGGACGAGGGTGCGCCCCAGGAGGTCCGGGGCCACCTCCAGGACGGGGCGGTCGAAGAACCGGCGGGTCAGCGGCGTACGGTCGGGTGTTGCGATCACGCGGCCCGAGCGTAGTGCAAGCGATATGGACGGGTGGTTGGAGCGGAGCCGGTCCGCTGACAGGGTGGGGCAACGCGGAACCGCTGCCCGCCGTTCCGCGTTCCTAGGGTTCAACAGTGGTCGTCGTGCGATCAGAACAAGACGCAGGCGCGTCCTTGAGAGGGAGAACATGGGCTTCAAGAAGCTGCTCGCGAGTCTGGGTGCCGGTGGCGCTTCGGTGGAGACGGTGCTGACGGAGGAGAACGTCGTTCCGGGCGGCGTCGTCCAGGGCGAGGTCCGGATCCAGGGCGGCTCGGTGGCGCAGGCGATCGAAGGGCTGTCGGTCGGTCTGCAGGCGCGGGTCGAGGTGGAGGGCAACGACCAGGAGTACAAGCAGGACGTCGAGTTCACCAAGCAGCAGCTGGGCGGCGCCTTCGAGGTGCAGCCCGGGGCCGTGCACGCGGTGCAGTTCAGTCTTGAGATCCCCTGGGAGACGCCCATCACGACGTTCCTGGGCCAGCACCTCACCGGGATGAACGTGGGCGTGACGACGGAGCTGCAGATCGCGCGCGCCGTGGACTCGGGCGACCTGGACCCGGTGAATGTGCACCCGATCCCCGCGCAGCAGGCCATTCTCGACGCCTTCGGCCAGCTCGGCTTCCGGTTCAAGAGCGCCGACCTGGAGCGCGGGCACATCCGCGGGACGCGGCAGCGGCTGCCCTTCTACCAGGAGATCGAGTTCTACGCGCCGCAGCAGTACCGCGGGCTCAACCAGGTCGAGCTGAGCTTTGTCGCGGACGACCGCGAGATGGACGTCGTCCTGGAGATGGACAAGAAGCCGGGCCTGTTCGCCGAGGGCGGCGACTCCTACCGCTCCTTCACCGTCAACCTCGCGTCCTTCCAGGACACCGACTGGGCCGCGTACTTGAACCAGTGGCTCGCCGAGGTCGGCGGCAAGCGCAACTGGTTCTGACCGTCGCTGGTCCGGCCGCCGCTGGTCCTGGCCTGCTTCGGCTCTCGCGCGGGGCGTGCACCGTGTTCCCTCGGTGCGCGCCCCGCGTGCTGTCACTCGTACCGCACGGTCAGCGGGGTTCCGCGGTCGGCCCAGTGTCCGGTGGCCTCAGCGAACACCTCGGCCGCCGTCGCGGCGGCCTCGGGGGCCGCCGTACGGAAGGCCTCCCAGCCGTGGACGCGCAGGACGAAGCCCTCTTCCGACCGGCCCCACCAGGACAGGTCGCGCAGGCAGTCGGCGAGCGCGTCCCAGTTACCGCCGAACCACGCGGGAAACCCGAGGTCCCGGGCGCAGCGGTCGAGGAAGCCCGCCTTGTCCCGCACCCCGTCCAGGCGCAGCGTGGCGATGTGCCGGCCGGGGCCGGGCGGGGGCGTGGGCGTCGGTCCGGTCATGGGGGCATGGTGTCAGCCCGCGCGGCGGCGGTCTCGTTAGGCTGGCCGCCGATACGACCAGCGCGAGCAGCAGGAGGTTTCGACGTGCCCGAGCAGAACCGGCGCCCACTCCCCCACGACTTCCATCCGCCGGTGCCGTCGTTCACCGTGGTGAGCGATGACGTCGAGCCCGGGGGCACTCTCAAGTCCGCCCAGGTGTACGCCGAGGGGAACACCTCGCCGCAGCTGCGCTGGGAGGGCTTCCCCGCGGAGACCAAGAGCTTCGCCGTCACCTGCTACGACCCGGACGCGCCGACGGGCAGCGGGTTCTGGCACTGGGTGCTGTTCGACATCCCGGCGGACGTGACCGAGTTGCCGGCCGGGGCGGGGAGCCAGGGGCTTCCCGAAGGCGCGGTGCACGCCCGGAACGACTACGGCTCGCGCGACTTCGGCGGGGCCGCGCCGCCGCCCGGGGACGGTTCGCACCGCTATGTGTTCACCGTCTACGCGGTGGACGAGGAGAAGCTGGGCCCGGACGCCGACGCCTCGCCCGCGGTCGTCGGCTTCAATCTGCGCTTCCACACGCTGGCGCGCGCCCAGCTGATCGGCGAGTACGAGAACCCGGCCGCCGGCTGACACCCCCCGGTTCCACCGGCCGACCCGGCGTACGGGCGCGTACAGGCGCGTACAGGCACGTACCAGCCTTCTACTGGGCCTAAATTGCGTTGTCCTCGGCCTCGCTCCCGGCCAAAGATGTATCCCGGCCCGCCTGTCCGCGCGGGCCGGGATTGGCCGGATGCGGAGGTGGTCGGGATGCGCGAGACACTGGTTCTGAACGCGAGCTTCGAACCGCTGTCGGCGGTGTCGCTGCGCCGTGCGGTGGTGCTGGTCCTGCAGAACAAGGCCGTCATCGAACACGCCCACCCCGGGCTGCGGGTGCGGGCCGCGGACGTCGATCTGCCCGTGCCGCTGGTGATCCGGCTGTGCCGGTACGTACGCGTACCGTTCCGAAGACGCGCTCCGTGGTCGCGGCGCGGGGTGCTGGTCCGGGACCGGCACCGGTGCGCCTACTGCGGCCGCAGGGCGACGACCGTGGACCACGTGGTGCCGCGGTCGCACGGCGGTGGGGACACCTGGCTCAATACGGTGGCCTCCTGTGCCGAGGACAACCACCGCAAGGCGGACCGGACTCCGGAGCAGGCCGGGATGCGGCTGCTGAGCACGCCGTTCGAGCCGACGCCCTCGGACGCGCTGCTGCTGGCGCTGGGGGTGGCGGAGCGCGAGAGCCTGCCCGAGTGGCTGGCGCTGCCTGCGTGAGCGCTGAGCCCTGGGCCCGCCTGAGCCCTGACCTGCCCGGCCCCTGACACGTCCGGACCCCCCGCGCATGTCGCAAGCGCGGGGGGTCCGGACGTGTCAGGGGACCGGTGTCAGTCGATCCTGGGCTGCTCCCGGCGCGGGGCGGTCTCCTTGCCGGCGGCCGAGGCGCCGCCGCCGCCGTTGCCGCCCGTCATCGGGCCGAAGTTGCCGAGGGCGCCGCCGAGTCCCTTGAGGGCGTCGCCGATCTCGCTGGGTACGATCCAGAGCTTGTTGGCGTCGCCCTCGGCGATCTTCGGCAGCATCTGTAGGTACTGGTACGAGAGCAGCTTCTGGTCCGGGTCTCCGGCGTGGATGGACTCGAAGACCGTACGGATCGCCTGCGCCTCGCCCTCGGCGCGCAGCGCGGCCGCCTTGGCCTCACCTTCGGCCCGCAGGATCGAGGACTGCTTCTCGCCTTCGGCGCGCAGGATCTCGGACTGCCGGACACCTTCGGCCTGGAGGATCGCGGCGCGCTTGTCACGGTCGGCGCGCATCTGCTTCTCCATCGAGTCCTGGATGGAGGTCGGCGGCTCGATCGCCTTGAGCTCGACGCGGTTGACGCGGATGCCCCACTTGCCGGTGGCCTCGTCGAGCACGCCGCGCAGCGCCGCGTTGATCTCCTCGCGGGAGGTCAGGGTGCGCTCCAGGTCCATGCCGCCGATGATGTTCCGCAGGGTGGTGACGGTCAGCTGCTCGATCGCCTGGATGTAGCTGGCGACCTCGTAGGTGGCGGCGCGGGCGTCGGTCACCTGGTAGTAGATGACGGTGTCGATGTTCACCACCAGGTTGTCCTGGGTGATCACCGGCTGCGGCGGGAACGGCACGACCTGCTCGCGGAGGTCGACGCGGTTGCGGATCGAGTCGATGAACGGCACGACGATGTTGAGGCCCGCGTTGAGGGTGCGGGTGTAGCGGCCGAAGCGCTCGACGATGGCGGCGCTCGCCTGCGGGATGACCTGGATCGTCTTGATGAGTGCGATGAAGACGAGCACCACCAGGATGATCAGGACGATGATGATCGGTTCCACAGCGGCTTCCCCGTGCCCTTCATGCTTCCGGTTGATCGGGATGATCAGGTCTGGTCGTCGATCTCGACAGCGATGTCGATCTCGAGTCGAGTCTGTCAGATCTGAGGGCCAGTTGGCAGCTGAGCGGCCTGGTGCTGGTATCCGGCTCGTATCCGTGTATGACGGCTCGGTGGTTCACATGACCTCGGTGGTTCACATGACCACAGCCGTGGCGCCGTCGATGTCCACGACGTCGACCTGCTGGCCCGGCTCGTACGCCTGGTCGGGGTCGAGTGAGCGGGCCGACCACACCTCGCCCGCGAGTTTGATGCGTCCGCCGCCGCTCTCGTCCACCCGCTCAAGGACGACGGCCTGGCGGCCTTTCAGCGCCTCCACCCCGCTGACCAGCTCGGGGCGCTGGGTGCGGCTGCGGACCGCGATCGGCCGTACGACGGCGACCAGCGCGACGGAGACCGCGGAGAAGACCACGACCTGGAGCACGGCGCCGCCGCCGAGCGCGTTGGTGATCGCGGCGGCGACAGCGCCGACCGCGACCATGCCGAATTCCGGCATCGCGGTCAGCACGAGCGGAATGCCCAGCCCTACGGCGGCGATCAGCCACCACACCCAAGGATCCACGAGGTCATGGTAGTTCTCGGGGTGTGCCCGGGAACAGAGCGCAGATCACCCCCCGGCGGCACTGGCGAGTGAGCCGAAGGGGCGCGACCCTGTCGAAAGGGAGAGCGCGCGGAGGCCCTGAGGAACGAAGGGCCGAGCACGGTCGACCGTCGACAGGGGCTGAGGCGCCCCGGAGGCGAACCGAGCCTCAAAAGGGGGGGGAGCGGGTGGGGTCAGCTCAGCGGGAGGCCCTGGGCGGTCCAGCGGTCGCCGTTGCGCTCCACGACCAGCGGGAGCCCGAAGCAGTGCGAGAGGTTGCGGGAGGTCAGCTCGGTCTCGACAGGACCGGCCGCCAGCACCTTGCCCTGGCGGATCATCAGAACGTGGGTGAAGCCGGGGGCGATCTCCTCCACATGGTGGGTCACCATGATCATCGAGGGGGCGAGCGGGTCGCGGGCGAGTCGGCCCAGGCGTCGTACAAGGTCCTCGCGGCCGCCGAGGTCCAGGCCGGCCGCGGGCTCGTCGAGGAGCAGCAGCTCGGGGTCGGTCATCATGGCCCGGGCGATGAGGGTGCGCTTGCGCTCGCCCTCGGAGAGGGTGCCGAACTTCCGCTCGATGTGGTCGGTCATGCCGAGGCGGTCCAGGAAGGCACGGGCGCGCTGCTCGTCGACGGCCTCGTAGTCCTCGTGCCAGTGGGCGGTCATGCCGTACGCGGCGGTGAGCACGGTCTGGAGCACGGTCTGGCGGCGAGGCAGCTTGTCGGCCATGGCGATGCCGGCCATGCCGATGCGGGGGCGCAGTTCGAAGACGTCGACCGCGCCGAGCTTCTCGTCGAGGATCCGGACGGTCCCGGTGCTCGGGAAGAGATAGCTGGAGGCCACGTTGAGGAGGGTGGTCTTGCCGGCGCCGTTGGGCCCGAGGATCACCCAGCGCTCTCCCTCTTTGATCGACCAGGAGACCTCGTCCACCAGAGCCCGACCATCGCGGACCACGGATACGTCCACCAGCTCCAGAACATCGCTCATGAGCGCGCTGTCTCCCATTGCAGTCTCGAGTATCGCGTGCGCCTGTAGGCGCCGCCCCCAGAGGAAAACCTACGCCACGTATTGTCAGCGCCAGTCCTTAGGCTGGGGCCATGCTCGATGAACCGCGCTCAGGGCGCCTTGCCGCCTGGGGAAATGCCCTTCTCGCCGGACTTGTCTCGCCGGATGAGGCCGCGCATCGCATCGCGGCCGACGACGTTTCGCACCGCGTGGCCGATTTGCCGGGCGAGACCGCCCCGGTCGGGCTGACGCTCGCGCTCGGGCGGCTGCGGGCGCTCGGGGCCAAGGGGCTGCGGGTGGCGCTGCCCATAGCGGGGCATCCGCTGGGGCTCAGCGGCCCGCCCGAGTTCAACGCGCGGGCGCTGGACGCGGGCGAGGCGGCGATCGTCACGGGGGTGGCCGTGGGCCTGGTGCCGGAGGTGTTTCAGGCGGGGCCCGAGGGCGATGTGCACAGCGAGGTGGTGTGGCGCTGTCTGCCGGTGCGGGAAGCGCCGCCGGCCGATGTGCCGTCGCTGGGCGAGGCCGAGCGAGAGCTGGCGGAGGCGCTGCGGGATGCCACCGAGGTGCTGTCGCGGCTGAATGTCGCCGGGGCGGGGCCGGCCGCGCAGGCGGCCCTGGAGGCGTACCGGGCGCGGGCGGGTCGGGGGCGCGAGGTGCTCGCCCCGGGCTATCCGCCGCGGGCGCTGCGGGTGTTGGAGCTGGCCCAGCGGGTGGGCGCGCTGATCGAGATCGCACACGGGCCGGGCGCGGCCGCCGGGGAGCATGGCGCGGCGGTGAGCGCGTCGGAGATCGCGGCGCGGGCGGAGGCGCTGCGGCCGGTGGAGCGTACGGCGCGGCGGGCGCAGGTGGCGGCGTACAACGCGTATGTGGAGGAGCTGGAGCGGGGCGGGTTCTGAGGCCTGCCGTCACAGGGCCCGCCGTCATAGGGCCTCTCGTGACACCACCCCGGCGGCCGGGCCGCCGGGGTGGTGCGGTGGGGGATGCTCAGTGGTTGCCGCAGCCGGCGCCGAAGGCCTGGTCCAGCGCCCCGATGACACGGACGGTGTTGTCGCAGACGTTGACCGGAATGAACACGGGCGCCTGGACGTGGTTGCCGGCGGCGATGCCCGGGGAGTTCACGGCCTGGCCCTGAGCCTGGGGGCTGTGGGCAGAGGCGGCACCAGCACCGGCGACGGCGAGGCCGCCCGCCGCGATGGTGACGGCCGCGAACTTCTTGATGTTCTTCACTTGGTAAGACCCTTCTAGCGCAACACTGCGGCAGGCCGCCGCAGCCGCCATGGAGAACGGCGTGGCGCGCGCCCGGTTGCGCTGTCCGGGTGACATACACCCGACGGTATGAATCTCGGCTCGGCAGACGGCACTCCCGTATCACCAACAGATCGCCACTTAGTGCGACAATCCGGGCAATTCACCCCACCTATGCCCCGATCCCGTGGCGTACGGCCCACAGCGCCGCCTGCGTCCGGTCGGCGAGGTCGAGCTTCATGAGGATGTTGGACACATGAGTCTTCACGGTCTTTTCGGACAGGACCAGCGCGCGGGCGATCTCCCGGTTGGACCGGCCGTCCGCGATCAGCGCCAGCACCTCGCGCTCCCGCTCGGTGAGCGAACCGCCCCGCCCCTGACCGCCGCCCGCCTCCTCCTGTGAGAGCAGCGCCAGGGCCACCTCTGACTGCAGCAGCACATGCCCGGCGTGTACGGACCTGATGGCGCCCGCGAGGGCCTCCGGGTCCACGTCCTTGTAGACGTATCCCGCCGCGCCCGCACGCAGGGCGGGGACGACCGTGCGCTGCTCGGTGAAGCTGGTGACGACCAGCACCCGGGCGGGGTTGTCGAGGCCGCGCAGCCGGCGCAGCGCCTCGACGCCGTCGGTGCCGGGCATCTTCACATCCATCAGGATGACGTCGGGCCGCAGCTCCTCGGCGTGGGCCACGCCCTCCTCGCCGTCGGCCGCCTCCCCCACCACCTCGATGTCGTCCTGCACCTCCAGGAACGTCCGCAGCCCGCGCCGCACCACCTGGTGGTCGTCCACGAGCAACACCCGGATCCCGCGGGTCGGCTCAGCCACCGGGCACCTCCATTTCGATCACGGTGCCCTTTCCGGGCTCCGACTCCACGGCCAGACGGCCGCCCACGCCGCTCGCCCGGTCGCGCATCGAGACCAGGCCGAGGTGGCGCCCCGCCCGGCGGACGGCCGAAGGGTCGAAGCCTCCGCCGTCGTCGGCCACGCGCAGCAGCGCGCCCTGGCCGTGGCGGGCCAGGGTGACCTCGACCCGGTCGGCGTCCGCGTGGCGAAGCGCGTTGTGCAGGGCCTCCTGGGCCACCCGCAGCAGCGCCTCCTCCTGGGCCGCGGGCAGCGCCCGGACGCCGTGGGCGGCGAAGGTGACGCGGGCGGTGTGGGCGCGGTCGAGGACCCGTATCTGGGTGCGCAGGGTGGCGACGAGGCCGTCCTCGTCGAGGGCGGCCGGGCGTAGCTCGACGACGGCGGAGCGCAGCTCGTCGGCCGCCTCGGCGGCGAGGGCGGCTATCTGCTGCAGCTCGCCCTTGGCCCGGGCGGGGTCGCGGTCCACGAGCGCGGTGGCGGCCTGGGCGGTGAGCCGCAGCGAGAACAGCTTCTGGGAGACGGCGTCGTGCAGCTCGTGGGCGAGCCGGGCCCGCTCTCCGGCGATGGTGAGCTCGCGGCTGCGCTCGTAGAGCCGGGCGTTGGTGAGCGCGATCGCGGCGTGCTGGGCGAGGATGCCCAGCAGCTCCTGGTCCTCGGCGGTGAATCCACAGCTTCCGCTCGGCTTGGGGCAGCGCTTGTTGGCGAGGAAGAGCGCACCGAGCACTTCATCGCCGTCGGCAATGGGAAGTCCAATAAAGTCGGACATTTCGGGGTGTGCGTCGGGCCAGCCCTCGAAACGCGGATCCAAGCGGACATCGGCCAGCCGCTGCGGGGTGGCGTCACGCAGCATCGCGGCCAGGATTCCGTGCTGGCGAGGCAGTGGGCCGATGGCCTTCCACTGCTCCTCACTGACCCCATCTACTACGAACTGGGCGAAGCCCCCATGGTCGTCCGGAACACCCAGTGCCGCATACTCCGCCTCAAGCACCTCACGGGCGGACACAACGATTGTCTTTAGGACATCGCGGACTTCCAGATGTCTGCTCATGGCGAGGAGCGCACCGCTCACATTGGCCAGGCCGGCCCCGGCTCCGCCGCCGCGTCCCTTTGTCATGACGGACACCGTACCGGCGGACGCGACTCGGGCATATCGGCCGGTCGGCGGGCCCTCTCAGGACCTAAGTCCTAGTCCCGAGGAGGGAGCGAATCGCCTCGGAACGGCGCGTCGCGATGATCCGGAATGGCGACCACAGTATGTATTTGCTCAGGCACATCACGCGATACGGAAGCCTCAGTGCTGTGACCCCTGACACAGGACCTGAATCACGTACGACCACGAATAGTGGACGTTTTAAAGCACTCGTGAGCGGGGAAGACGGCCGCTCTCACAGGTGGGAGCGGCCCGGGTGTCCACTAAGCAGGGTCGTATGTCACACCTTTGCCACAACATTTTGCGGGCGCTAAGAATTTCCATCAGTCGCACGGCGCCGTAGATCAGAACACGGCGCTCACAAGCGCCGATTTGGCCTGCGACACGAGCGATTGGAAGAGGTTAAGTCCGCCATGCCCGTCCCCCGCATTCCCGGTTACAGTCGCTTGACCAAGACGCACAAGTTCTCCGCCGCAGGCATTGCCGCCGCGGGCGCCGCCGCCCTCGCCTTCGCCGTCGTCCCGGGCCCGTCAGAGAGCCACACGACCGCCACCAAGGAACTGCCCGCCAAACCCGTCGCATGGACCAAGCAGGTCGTCGACCACAAGGCCCAGCACGAGAGCCTCGTCCACCAGTCCGAGCTCGCCTCGCAGCAGGCGAAGGAGGAGGCCGCGAAGAAGAAGGCGGCCGAGGAGGCGGCGAAGAAGAAGGCCGCTGAGGAAGCCGCCAAGAAGAAGGCCGCCGAGGAGGCGGCCAAGAAGAAGGCGGCCGAGGAAGCCGCTGCCAAGAAGGCCGCCGAGGAGAAGGCCGCCAAGGAGAAGGCGGACAAGGAGCGGGCCGCCAAGGAGGCCGCGAGCCGTGCCGCCGCACGCAAGCCGGTCTACGCGAACAACCTTGACGGCTGGATCAAGGAGTCGCTCGCCATCATGAAGCAGAAGGGCATCCCGGGCAGCTACAACGGCATCTACCGCAACCTGATGCGGGAGTCGAGCGGCAACCCGCGCGCCATCAACCTCTGGGACATCAACGCCCAGAACGGCATTCCCTCCAAGGGCCTGCTCCAGGTCATAGACCCGACCTTCAAGGCCTACCACGTCGACGGCACCTCCTGGGACATCTACGACCCGGTCGCCAACATCACCGCCGCGTGCAACTACGCGTACCACCGCTACGGCTCGATGGACAACGTCAACGGCCCGTACTGAGCCGTAGAACGTCTGACGCCTGACGCCTGACGCCGAAGGGCGGCGGCACCCTCCTTGTGCGAGGGGTGCCGCCGCCCTTCGGCATTCCGGGCGCGAGGCGTTCCGCTACTTGCGCATGACCTCCGGCTCGTGGCGGCGCAGCAGCCGTGCGACCGCGAAGGCGCAGACGATGCCGAGCGCGAGCAGCACCAGGATGTCGATGCCCCACTGCGACGTGGCGTGCTCCCACAGGGGGTCGGTGTCATTGGGCTTCTTGCGGTCCCAGGGCGCCATCGTGTGGCCGGGGCCGGGGCCGAGGTCCAGGGTCGCGCCGGCCGCGCCGACCGCCCAGCGGGACGGCATCAGGTAGGCGAACTGCTCGATGCCCGGCGATCCGTAGATCTTGAACAGGATGCCGGTGAAGACGACCTGGACGATCGCGAACATGACCAGCAGCGGCATGGTCTTCTCGGCGGTCTTCACCAGCGCGGAGATCACCAGGCCGACCATCATCGAGGTGAAGCCGATCGCGATGATGGACACGCACAGCTCGGCGGCCGGGGGCATGATCAGGCCCTCCTCCGGCAGCTCTCGCGTGGAGAAGCCGATGGCGCAGATGATCATGGCCTGGAAGGCGGTGATCACGCCGAGCACGATCACCTTCGACATCAGATAGGCCGAGCGGGACAGGCCGACCGCCCGTTCCCGTTCGTAGATCACCCGCTCCTTGATCAGTTCTCGTACGGAGTTGGCCGCGCCGGAGAAGCACATGCCGACCACGAGGATCAGCGTGATGGTGCCCGCGTCCTGGTTGAACTGGCCCTTCGGTGCCTTGTTGAGGCCGAAGTCCGAGGGGATGACGATGCTGACCGCGCCGAGGACAGCCGGCAGGATCACCATCAGCCCCAGGAAGCCCTTGTCCGAGGCGATCACCGAGACGTAGCGGCGCATCAGGGTCCACAGCTGGGAGCCCCAGCTCTGCGGCTTCTGCATGCGCGCCGGGGGCGGCTGGACGTGTACGGACTGCGGGGCGACGGCGTCGAGGTCCGCGGCGTACATCTGGTAGTGCTGCGAACCGCGCCAGCGGCCCGCCCAGTCGTAGTCGCGGTAGTTCTCGAAGGCGGAGAAGACATCCGCCCAGGTGTCGTACCCGAAGAAGTTGAGCGCCTCCTCCGGCGGGCCGAAGTAGGCGACCGAACCGCCCGGCGCCATCACCAGCAGCTTGTCGCACAGCGCCAGCTCGGCCACCGAGTGGGTGACCACCAGCACCGTGCGGCCGTCGTCGGCGAGACCGCGCAGCAGCTGCATCACATCGCGGTCCATGCCCGGGTCGAGGCCGGAGGTCGGCTCGTCCAGGAAGATCAGCGACGGCTTGGTGAGCAGCTCCAGCGCGACGGAGACGCGCTTGCGCTGGCCGCCGGAGAGGGAGGTGACCTTCTTGTCGGCGTGTATGTCCAGCTTGAGCTCGCGCAGCACCTCGCCGATCCGGGCCTCGCGCTCGGCCTCGGCGGTGTCGCCGGGGAACCGGAGCTTGGCGGCGTAGCGCAGCGCCTTCCGGACGGACAGCTCCTTGTGGAGGATGTCGTCCTGCGGGACCAAGCCGATGCGCTGGCGCAGTTCGGCGAACTGCTTGTAGAGGTTCCGGTTGTCGTAGAGGACGTCGCCCTGGTTGGCCGGGCGGTAGCCGGTGAGCGCCTTGAGCAGGGTGGACTTGCCGGAGCCCGAGGGGCCGATGACCGCGACGAGGGACTTCTCGGGGACGCCGAAGGAGACGTCCTTGAGGATCTGCTTGCCGCCGTCGACCGTCACCGTCAGATGGCGGGCCGAGAAGGACACCGCACCGGTGTCGACGAACTCCTCGAGGCGGTCGCCGACGAGCCGGAAGGTGGAGTGACCGACGCCGACGATGTCGCTCGGGCCGATGATCTGCTGGCGGACCGGCTGACCGTTGACGTACGTGCCGTTGTGGCTGCCGAGGTCCCGGATCTCGAAACGGCCGTCGGGCAGGGCGCGGAACTCCGCGTGGTGGCGGGAGACCTGCAGATCGGAGACGACCAGCTCGTTCTCCAGGGCACGACCGATGCGCATCACCCGGCCGACGGCCAGCTGGTGGAAGGTGGTCGGGCTGCGGTCGCCGTGGGCCGGCGGGGCCCCGGCGCCGGCACCGGGAGCGTTCTGCACCGGGTTCTGGTGTGGGGCGTGCGCCTGCGGGGCCTGCTGCTGTGGTGCCTGGTGCTGCGGTACCTGCTGCTGCGGGACGAAGGGCTGCTGCTGGTGGGGCATCTGCTGCGGCCCGCCCTGCGGCTGTGGCCCGCCCTGCGGCTGCGGCCACACCTGTGGCTGGGGCTGCTGCTGTCCGGCCTGGGGCCAGGCGGGGGCGGCGGGCTGCTGATACGGGGGCTGCTGGTGCGGGACCTGCGGCGCGCCCATCGCCGACGGTGCGCTGTAGGCGCCCGCGGCGACCCCGGGGGCGGCGCCGGTGCCCGCTCCGCCTCCGGAGAGGATCAGCCGGGGGCCGTCGGTCGCGTTCCCCAGATGGACGGTCGAGCCCGGACCGATCTCCATCTGCTGGATGCGCTGACCCTGCACATAAGTGCCGTTGGTGCTGCCGTGGTCCTCGATGACCCAACTGCGCCCGCCCCAGCGCACGGTGGCGTGGCGCCACGACACTCTGGCGTCGTCCAGCACCATGTCGCCCTGCGGATCGCGTCCGAGGCTGTATGACCTGGAAGGATCAAGTGTCCAGGTCTGTCCGTTCAATTCCAGTACGAGTTCCGGCACTCCACGCCCCACTACTTGTCCCCCGATGGACCCCCTGTACGGGGAGTCTAGGGATGGCGAACATCGTGAGGAACTATTTCAGGCTCAGTCGCTGAACCGGAAGTCGGGCATTGACAAGACCGCGCGCGGGCGTCGTTGACTCATCCGAAAGACCCCCGGAAAGTGGTAAGCGCCCATAGATGGGACAGACCATGGACCATCCGGGCAACTCACACCGATCGGGGGGACCGACGCCATGAGCGCGAGCGGCAGCGGGCGGGTGCGCCCGACAGAGGTGCTGCTCTCGACGGTAGCGGCGGTGAGCTGGGCCTTCCTGGCCATGGCGGGCGTCGCCGCGCTCGGGCTGCATCTGGTCGGCGCGGACGGCGCGGGCGCGCTCGGCCCCATGACGGCGGCCGCGGTGGTGCTCGCGGTCGGCGGCTCCGTCGTCCCGTCCGGGGATATGGAGGCGTTCGGACTCCAGGGCGCCCAGGCCCATTCGGCCATCGATATCGCGCCACTGGGCGTCAGCCTGGTCGGCGCGCTGCTGCTGGGCGGGCTGTTCGTACGGTCGCTGCGCGGGGCCGGTGCGGTGATCGGCCGGGCCGAACTGGCCGCGCGGGCAGGCGCCGTCGTCCTGCTCTTCCTGCTGGTGCTCGCCGGGCTCACCTGGGTGGGCAACGATACCGTCACAATCGACGCCTCGACGCTCGGCGTGACGGGCAAACCGGAGCAGCGGGACGGGCTGCTCGAGAAACTCCCCGGCGAGCTGGGCGATATCGCGGACATCGGCAGCGGGCTGCTGCCGGACCGGATCGAGCGGCTCCTCGACGCCAAGGCGGCGGTCGGGTTCACCGTCGAGGCGGGGCGTTCCGTACTGGGCGGCGCGGTCTGGGTCGTCGCGGTTCTGCTCATCGCGCTGCTCGTCGCGCGCCGCGCGCCGGTGCCGCGCGGCCTGGAGGCGGCGCACCGCACCGTCCGGCCGGCCGCGTCCGCGCTGTGCGGGGTGCTGGTGCTCGCGGTCGGGGCGGGCCTCGCGGCGGCGCTGTACGCGGCGATCGGCGACGACCACCCTGGCCTGGTCCTCGGGGCGGCGCTGCTCGGCGCGCCGAACGGGGTGTGGCTCGGGGTGCCGCTGGGGCTGTTCGTGCCCTGGTACGGCGGGGCGAGCGGGGCGCTGGTGCGGGTGCTGCCCGACCCGCTCGACAAGCTGCTGGCCGACCGGAGCGACGAGCCGATCACGGTCGCGCGCCTCGCGGAGCTGGACGGCCGGGTGTGGCTGCTGATGGTCGGCTGTGTGCTGCTGGTCCTGGCCGCCGGGGTGCTGAACGCCGTCCGTACGCCCGTCGGCCGGGCCCGGCGGGCGGGCTTCGTGGGGCGGTGCGCGCTGTGGCTGGGTATCGTCACGGCGCTCGCGCTGCCGCTGCTGTGCCGGCTGACCCGGGTGTCGGCCGGGGCGAGCCTGTCCGTGCTGGGCTTCGACGCCTTCGGCGCCGGGATCGAGCTGCACGGCGGCGGGGCGGCGGCGTGGGCGCTGGGCGCCGGGTGGGGCGCGGCGGCGGGTGCCGCCGGGGCGCTGGCGGCGTGGGCGACGGGGGCCGCGGGCGGGCGGGCGTCCCGCTTCGCGCTCGGCTCGACGCCGTATGCTCGCTCAACACCGCATGACGGCCCGGCTACGACGAAATGAACGTTTTGTACCGCACAGCCGTCCGTAGCGCGGACTGCCGCGCGATCGCCCCGAGTGGCCGGATACGGTGGGAAGACCATGAGCACATCGCAGATCCCCCCTGCCACCGCCGTTCCGGACGACGATGTCCCCACCCTCCTCGTCAAGATCTTCGGCAAGGACCGCCCCGGCATCACCGCCGGCCTCTGCGACACCCTCGCCGCCTACGGCGTGAACATAGTCGACATAGAGCAGGTGGTCACCCGAGGCCGCATCGTGCTGTGCGTGCTGGTGACCGCCCCCACGGGCGGCTGGACCTCGGAAGGCGATCTGCGGGCGACCGTGCACAGCTGGGCCGAGTCGATGCGGCTCCAGGCCGAGATCATCTCCGGGCGGGGCGACAACCGCCCCCGTGGCACGGGCCGGTCCCATGTCACCGTGCTGGGCCATCCGCTGACCGCCGAGTCGACGGCGCGCATCGCGGCCAGCATCACCGGCAGCGGCGGCAACATCGACCGGATCTTCCGGCTCGCGAAGTATCCGGTGACGGCCGTGGAGTTCGAGGTGTCCGGCGCCGAGACGAGCACATTGCGCACCGCGCTGGTCACCGAGGCCGCGGGGATCGGCGTGGACGTGGCCGTGGTGGCGTCGGGTCTGCAGCGCCGGGCGCAGCGCCTGGTGGTCATGGACGTGGACTCCACCCTGATCCAGGACGAGGTGATCGAGCTCTTCGCGGCGCACGCGGGGTGCGAGGCGGAGGTCGCCGAGGTCACGGCCCGGGCGATGCGCGGTGAGCTGGACTTCGAGCAGTCGCTGCACGCGCGGGTCGCGCTGCTGGCGGGGATCGACGCGTCCGTGGTGGAGAAGGTGCGCGCGGAGGTGCGGCTCACGCCCGGCGCCCGGACGCTGATCCGCACGCTCAAGCGTCTCGGCTACCAGGTGGGCGTGGTCTCCGGCGGCTTCACTCAGGTGACCGACGACCTCAAGGAGCGGCTGGGCCTCGACTTCGCCTCCGCCAACACCCTGGAGGTGGTGGACGGCAAGCTGACCGGGCGCGTGGTCGGGGAGGTCGTGGACCGCGCGGGCAAGGCGCGGCTGCTGCGGCGCTTCGCGGCCGAGGCCGGGGTCCCGCTGATGCAGACCGTCGCGATCGGGGACGGGGCCAACGACCTGGACATGCTCAACGCGGCCGGGCTCGGTGTCGCCTTCAACGCCAAGCCGGTGGTGCGGGAGGCCGCGCACACCGCGGTGAATGTGCCGTTCCTGGACACCGTGCTGTATCTGCTGGGGATCACCCGCGAAGAGGTGGAGGCGGCGGACACCGCGGCGGACACCGTCGACGGCTGAGCGAAGGCGTCACTGTACGGGTCCGGGCCCGGGCGGCGCGGCCGTCCGGGCCCGACAGGTCGTGATCACTCGTGGGGCGCCCAGAAGGCGCTGAGGCGGCCGACGCCGTGCTCCACCGACTTCCAGGAACCGCTGATGGTCACCACCGCGATCGCGGAGGTCGGGAACCCGCTGCGGGCCATGCGCTCGCGCGTGCCCTCCTCGGCCTCGCCCGCCAGCGCGTCCGCCAGGGCGTGCATCCCGGGGTTGTGGCCGACCAGCAGCAGATCGCTCACATCGTCGGGCGTCTCGTTGAGCAGGGCGAGCAGCTCGCCCAGCGAGGCCTCGTACAGCCGCTCCTCGTAGACGGTCTTCGGCCGCTGCGGCAGCTCGTGCACCACGAGCTTCCAGGTCTCCCGGGTACGGACGGCGGTCGAGCAGAGGGTGAGTTCGGGGGTGATCCCGGCCTCGGCGAGCCAGTGTCCGGCGAGCGGGGCGTCATTGCGGCCGCGCTCCGCGAGCGGCCGTTCATGGTCGGATACCTGGGGCCAGTCGGCCTTGGCGTGTCGGAGAAGGACGATCCTGCGGGGCACATCGACGCTCATGTGTCCCAGCTTCGCATGAAACCGGGTGCCCGGCGCAGGGTGTTGGAGCGGACCTCGTCCTCAGGTGAGTAAGGACGGGACGGATGGCCACCACGGCGGCGAGGTGTCACGGCTGATGCGTGAGGGCGCCCCGCACCAGCCCGAAGAGCTGCGACAGCGTCCCGGAGTCGTCGGCGGCGTGCGCGTCGGGAGAGCCCGCGAGCAGCAGAAGGGCGGCGAAGGCCAGGGCCGGGAGCGCGAGGGCCCACCACGGCAGACGGCTGTCCATGCTGCGGCCGGCGGGACGGGCGGGCCGGGGGTGGGTGCGCGCGGGCATAGGGGATCGCCTCCGGGGCGCGAGGGGTGGGTGACGAGCGGCCGACGACGGGCGTCGCGCCTTCGGCCCCCGCCTTCGCATTCCGACACCTCGAATGTACGGAGCGCCGACGGCCGGCCCCATCCGGTGAACCACCCAGTTACCCCTGACCCTGGCCCCCTAAGGGATGGTGGGGTCAGCTACACCCTCAGGGCGCGGCGATGGTCGCGACCACGCCGATGATCACAGTGATCCCCAGCATCACGCCCAGGATGATGAGCAGCTTCTTCTGGCCGTCCGGCGGGTTTTCGTCGAGCACTGGCATGGCCCCAGTGTCCCACCGCCCCGCCGCCGTCCCACCACCGCCCCGCGCTTCGCGCGGGCCGGCCGGGCCGCTCAGATCTCGTCCTCGACGGCCCGGTCGCGCCCCGCCAGCAGACCGGCGGCGATCTGCGGCAGCATCAGTCCGGCCATCAGCGCGATCGGCAGGTCCCAGCCGCCGCTGTGCTGGTAGAGCGCGCCGACCAGCAGCGGCCCGGGGATGGACAGCAGATACCCGGTGCTCTGGGCGAAGGCGGACAGCCGCACCACGCCCGCCGCGCTCCTGGCCCGCATGCCGATCATCGTGAGGGCGAGCGGGAAGGCGCAGTTGGAGACACCGAGCAGCACCGCCCACACCCAGGCGCCCTGGGCGGGGGCGAGCCACAGCCCGGCGTACCCGCCGAGCCCGAAGGCCCCCAGGATCGCCACCAGCGGGCCCTGGCTGCGCAGCCTGGCCGCCACCGGCGGCAGTACGAAGGACAGCGGCACGCCCATCACCATGGTGACCGCGAGCAGCAGCCCGGCGGTGGGGGCGGAGACCCCGGCGTCCCGGAAGACCTGCGGCATCCAGCCCATGGTGATGTAGGCGCCGGTGGCCTGGAGGCCGAAGAAGACGGCCAGCGCCCAGGCCGTGGGGCTCTTGGTGATCCGGGTACGGGCAGGGGCTGGAGCCGCGACGGGGGCAGTAGCAGGGGCAGCGGTCGCCTCCGTGGCCGCGGACCCGCCCGTACGGTTGCGGCCGAGCACCAGCCAGGGCAGCACGGCGACGGCCGTGAGCGCCGCCCACGCCCCGAGCCCGGCCCGCCAGCCGCCGCCGAGGGCGTCGGTCACGGGGACCGTGACGGCGGCCGCGACGGCCGTGCCAAGCGACAGGGCCATCGAGTACACGCCGGTCATCGTCCCCACCCGGTCGGGGAACCAGCGCTTGACGATCACCGGCATGAGGACGTTGCCCACGGCGATCCCGGCGAGGGCGAGCGCGCTGGCGGCGAGGAACGCGGCGGTCCCGCCCACCAGGGGGCGTACGGCCAGGCCCGCGGTGATGGCGACTAGCCCGGCGCAGACGACGGCGCCCGGCCCCCAGCGGCGGGCCAGCCGGGGCGCGGCGACGCCGAAGAGGGCGAAACAGGCCGCGGGCATCGAGGTGAGCAGCCCGGCGACGGTGCCGCTCATGCCCAGGTCGGCCCGCACTTCCTCGAGGAGCGGGCCGAGGCTGGTGACGGCGGGGCGGAGGTTGACCGCGGCGAGGACGAGGCCGAGGACCACGAGGCGGCGTCGCCAGGGGGCGGCGCCGGGCTCCGGAGCGCTCCGCTGCCGTATCGGGGCGGCGGTGTCGGAAATCGCGAGATCCTGGTCAGCCATGCGAGCCATCATAGAATGATGGGATGAATGGCTGTCCAGTGGTTTGTAACCGCCCGGTGACGGCCGGACGGCATCATGGGAGCACCCGCTTCCCCGGCCCAGGCACAGGAGAGTCATGCCGCTGACCTCGCCCCGGCGCTCCGCACTCGCCGACCAGGTGATCGCCCAACTGCGCGCCCAGATCACCTCAGGCGAGTGGCCGGTGGGGTCCCGGATCCCCACCGAGCCCGAGCTGGTCGAACAGCTGGGGGTGGCCCGCAACACCGTGCGCGAGGCGGTGCGCGCGCTCGCGCACAACGGCCTGCTGGACATCCGGCAGGGCTCGGGCACCTATGTGCTGGCGACCAGTGAGCTGGCCGGGGTGATGCACCGCCGCTTCGCGGACGCCGACCCGCTGCACGTCGCCGAGTTGCGCAGCGCCCTGGAGACGAAGGCGGCCTGGCTGGCCGCGGAGCGCCGTACCGCGCAGGACCTCAAGCAGATCGACGCGCTGCTGGACCGGCGGGAGCGGGCCTGGGCCTCCGGGGACACCGAGTCCTTCGTCGAGGCGGACGCGACGCTGCACATGGCCGTGGTCGCGGCCTCGCACAACGACGTGCTGGCGGAGCTGTACGCCGACTTGGGCGGGGTCGTGCGGCAGTTTCTGCACGGGGACGTCGAGGGCGGGCTGCGGCCCGAGACGTATGTGGACCACGCGCGGCTGGTGGAGGCGATCCGGGCCGGGCACGGGGAGCGGGCCGCGGCCGAGGCGAGCACCCACCCCTTCAGCTGCCGGTACGCCGACCGGTCGGGCCGTACGGAAACCACCTGACCACCGGCCGAACCACTTCGCCCACCGCTCAGCGGTGGCTCACCCAGGCCTTCCGTATCTCCTTCCAGCAGCGGTCCGCGAGCCGCACGTGCTGGGCCGGCCCGACCTCGACGGAGCGGCCGTCCATATCCGGGTCCCACCAGCGCGCGCACTCGATGTGCAGCTGCACCCGGTCCGTGTCCGGGTTGGGGTTGAAGCAGCTGGCCGTGGCGTGCGAGCCGCGCACCCAGGTGCTGCACGCCGCCTCGCGCGGCCGGGGGCGCTCCTGGGCGGCCGAGTTCGAGGCGACGGCGACAAAGCCGACCACGGCCCCGGCCAGTACTGCGGCCGCGACGCAACGGGACGTGCGCATGGCAGGACCTCCTCGACCGTGCTCTCGACCGCGCTGAACCGCCGCAGCGCCCGGGGCCACCGCACCCGATACTCCACAGTGCGCGTGACGACGCCCGGTGCGCTCGGCGCACTGGCCCGAACGGGCGAACGGCCGCCGCCCCGGCCCCGCGGAGCGCGGGAGCCGGGGCGGCGGGCCAGGAAAGACGGAGCGAGTGTGCGGACGGGCTCAGGCGCCCATCATGTGCACCCCGCCGTCGACGTGCACGATCTCACCCGTGGTGCGCGGGAACCAGTCCGACAGCAGGGCGACGACGCCCCGGCCGGCCGGCTCCGGGTCGCTCAGGTCCCAGCCGATGGGCGCGCGGTGGTTCCACACGTCCGCCAGGTCCTCGAAGCCCGGGATGGACTTCGCGGCCATGGACTTGATGGGGCCCGCGGAGACCAGGTTGCAGCGGATGTTCTTCTCGCCCAGGTCCCGGGCGAGGTAGCGGTTGGTGGACTCCAGCGCCGCCTTGGCCACACCCATCCAGTCGTACTTCGGCCAGGCGAACTGGGCGTCGAAGGTCAGACCGACGATCGAGCCGCCCCGAGGCATGACCGGCAGGCAGGCCATGGTCAGCGCCTTGAGCGAGTACGCCGAGACATGCACGGCGGTGGACACGTCCTCCCAGGACCCCTCCAGGAAGTTGAACGCGCCCTGCGGGCCGAAAGCGATGGAGTGCACGACGCCGTCCAGGTCGACACCCTCGCCGAGGTGCTCGCGGACCTTGTCGGCCAGGCCGTCCAGCTGCTCCTGGTTCTGCACGTCCAGCTCGATGACCGGAGCGGGCTTGGGCAGCCGCTTGGCGATCCGCTCGACGAGGGAGACCCGGCCGAAGCCGGTGAGGATGACTTCGGCGCCCTCGTCCTGGGCGAGCTTGGCGGCGTGGAAGGCGATGGACGCCTCGGTGATGACGCCCGTGACCAGGATGCGCTTACCGGCGAGAATTCCACTCATGACGTTCAGTGACCCATGCCCAATCCGCCGTCGACAGGGATGACGGCTCCAGTGATGTACGCGGCCTCATCGGAGGCCAGGAAGCGGACCGAGGCGGCGATCTCCTCGGGCTGCGCATAGCGTGCGAGCGGCACCTGCTTGACGTATTGCTCCCGCTGCTTCTCGTCGAGCACGCGGGTCATGTCGGTGTCGACGAAACCGGGCGCGACCACGTTGACCGTGATGCTGCGCGAACCGAGCTCACGGGCGAGGGACCGGGCGAAGCCCACCAGACCGGCCTTGGACGCGGCGTAGTTCGCCTGGCCCGCGGAGCCCAGCAGGCCGACCACGGACGAGATCAGGACGATACGGCCCTTGCGGGCCCGCAGCATGCCGCGGTTGGCGCGCTTGACGACCCGGAACGTACCGGTGAGGTTCGTGTCGAGGACGGTGGAGAAGTCCTCCTCCGTCATCCGCATCAGCAGCTGGTCGCGGGTAATGCCGGCGTTGGCCACCAGCACCTCGACCGGGCCGTGCTTCTCCTCGATCTCCTTGTACGCCTGCTCGACCTGCTCGGGCTCGGTGATGTCGCACTTGACCGCGAGAAAGCCGGCCGGCGGCTCCCCGGACCGGTAGGTGATGGCGACCTTGTCGCCTGCGTCGGCGAAGGCACGGGCCACGGCGAGGCCGATGCCGCGGTTTCCTCCGGTGACGAGAACCGAGCGGCTCAAGGGACCACCCTCTCTGTTGGATGTCGTGCCGGGCGTCACTGTGTGTGGCGACCCTTGTGTACGCAAACTATCGGGCAAACGGCCGGGCCGGGGAATCGAGCACGCACAGGGGCACCTGCCGGTCACTGTCGACTTCCTACAGAAGGCGCACCGAACAGCGGGTCCGGGCAGACCCTCTCGGAAAGCGACGTGACGACCGTCTCGCTTTCACCCATCGTGTCACTCGGATGACCGACCGCACCTGTGTTCGCGAACTCGGGGCGCCGTTCGCCTCGGGCATCGGACACCTCGATGCGGGCATACCGGGCGGGGCCGGGAGTTGCGCGCCGCAGCCGGGCGTATTGCCAGGGGGATTTTCGCCATTCACGTCACCGAGCGTGGCGAAGCATGCATAGCCTGGCCGGACTGCTCGCGGGCACTCAGGGTCGCTGCACGGGGCACGGAAAGTGCGCCGTACGGGAGTGACGCCGTGAGCAGCGAAACCCGCCCGTCCAAACCGCTCCGATAACATGATCGCACTCACGACGAGCGCCCCCATGCCCGTCCTTCACCGGAAAACCACGCTGTCCGGCACGAAGAGTGACCTCTCTACCTGACATCTAACAAATCGGCCAAACAATTGACATCTAGAGCATCGCGGGTGTTTTCGCGAATAAACCACAGAATCACGTCCACCGGGTGGCGTCGACCACGGGCGATACTGTGGGCCACGGCGGGTGTGGCGACCCTCGGATTCTTCATCGCGCTGGAGATCGCCGCACGTCGCTATGGCCTACCGGGACCGATGACCACCCAGGCGCAAGAGGTGATATTCGCCCCCAAATCGGGCCCACTGTTGTACGCCGGTATGGCGTTGATGATGGTGGTGCTCACCTGGCGGCAACGGTTCATCGCGGCTGGTGCCGCGATCGGCATCGACATCGTCTTCGTGCTGGTGCGGTGGGCGGCCGACGCCAAGGTGGCCGAAGGCCACCCCTTCGGCAACGGCGCGTTGTGGGTGATGTTGGGCTGTGCGGTCATCGCGGTCACGCGCCGCACCGGCCGGGAACGTGTCCTGCTGCTGAAGGGCGTCGGGCTGGGCCTGGTGCTGGTGGCCGGCCGCAAGACCGGCGACACCTGGCTGCTCATCACCTCGAAGACCCGCCCGACGGTGCTCGACCAGTACGTGGCAACCGCCGATCACGCGCTGGGCAACCCGTCGTGGCTGGCAGGCCGGATTCTCAACGCCACCAGCCCGATCGGCACCCATCTCCTCGACTGGGTCTACGCCCAGCTCGCGGTGGCCGCGGTTGTCGTCGCGCTGTACCAGCTGCGCAACGTAGCGGTCGAGCGCCGCTTCCCGCGCCATCACCTGGTGCGCACCTTCCTGGTCATCGGTCTCCTCGGGCCGGCCATCTACATGATCTTCCCGGTGGTCGGACCGATCTTCGCCTACGGCCCGGGCGCCTTCGGCACCGGCGGCGTGCACTGGGCGATAGCCGACCTGTGGCCGGACACCCCGCCGCCGATCGCTACCCCGCACCCGGTGCCATACGACGCGATCACCCCGCGCAACTGCATGCCCAGCCTCCACACGGCATGGGCTACCGCGATCTTCATTCATTCCCGCAAGGGCCCACGAATCCTGCGATTCGCAGGGACGTTCTGGCTGATTGCCACGCTCGGCGCAACCCTGGGCTTCGGCTACCACTACGGCGTGGACCTCATCGCCGGCGTGGTGTTCACGCTCACCATCGAGGCAGCGCTGCGCTCACTCGACCGTGGCTGGGACCGGTCAGGAATCCAGCTGGTCACCTACGGCACCACGGTCTTCGCTGCGCTCCTGGTGTCATATCGCTATCTGCCGATGGAAATGGCCAGACATCCGTGGGTGTTCGGCCCACTTCTCATTCTGGCGATGGCCTCGGTCATCTACGGCTACGTACGGACCACCAAACTGTGGGAACCGAAGGCCGCACCAGCGCTGCAACCGGAACCGCAACCCGAACTGGTTTGAGTCATGTTCCATCAGGCTGCGGGCGCTTCGGCCAGGGCCAGCTCAAAGATGCGGTATTCATCCTCGGTTACCGGCAGGTCCGACCTGCCGGCCTCCTCAGCGGCCTTCAGCCACTCCTCAATGATCACCTCGATGATGTCCGTCACACCAGTGCCCAACAGCGCCGCCTCCGGTCCGTCGACACGGGCCGCGTCGTGCAGCAGACGGCACCAGCCGACATCGATGCGGTCAAAACAGCCGCTGAACTCGCTGTCCCAGGGGCTGATTTCCGCGATCTGATCGCTCATCTTGGCTGCGAGACTCCGTATGTGTTCGGAATACCACCACAGTTCAGAGGTCTCGTCCTCGGCGACGCCGTTGGCTTCGGCTTCCTCTAGCAGTTCGACGACCCGGCCGTTGCTCGCGTCCATGTCGTCCGGGTCCGTGCTGTCTTCCAGGTCGTCCAGGCGGCCGTACGCCCCGGCGAGTGCCAGGGCACCGCGCAGGTTCTCGTCCACGCCTCCGGCCGCCAGATATTCGTCCACAGCTGACGCGACATGAGACCAGCCCGTCCCTTCAGTCAGCTCTGCGGCAGGGGTGAAAAATGCGGTGAATTCCGGCGGCAGCTTCCCGGAGGTGATCAGTGTGGTGACACTGGCGGGAACCGACGTCAGCTCCTTTTTGAAATCTCCGCTCCGGAGCTGTTTTACGAGATTAATACGGAGACCTGTTCGAGGTGGATCGGCAGGCTGCGGCAAGCGATCTCCTGATCCGAGTCATCGCCAGGCCCAGTCTTCCGACCCTAGACGGCTCCGAGCCTCAAACGATGGCGGCAGGCAAGCCATGGCACCTGCTTCAGGCCATGACGCCCGGGCGCGTCGCCGCCCGCTCCCCCACCCCCGGGCTCGACGGGAATTAACCGCACCCGGGGCGTAGCGGCGTGGTTCACTGCGGACGGACACATATCGACCGGTCACACACCGACGAAGGGGAGTCGCCCGTGCCGCATGAGATCGATCCGTCCTTCCTCGCGCTACCACTGCGCGCACTCGCCGACGCGGCCCTCGCGCGCGCCCGCGCGTTGGGGGCCGATCATGCCGACTTCCGCTTTGAGCGGGTGCGCAGCGCGGCCTGGCGGCTGCGGGACGGTAAGCCTGCGGGGTCTTCGGACACCACGGACCTGGGGTACGCGGTGCGGGTGGTGCATGGCGGGACCTGGGGGTTCGCGTCGGGGGTGGACCTGAGCATGGACGCGGCGGCGCGGGTGGCCGCGCAGGCGGTGGCGATGGCGAAGCTGTCGGGGAAGGTGATCCAGGCTTCGGGGTCCGAGGAGCGGGTGGAGCTGGCGGATGAGCCGGTGCACGAGGATCGGACCTGGGTCTCGTCTTACGAGATCAACCCCTTCGATGTGCCGGACGCGGACAAGACCGGACTGCTCACGGACTGGAGCGAGCGGCTGCTGGCGGCCGAGGGGGTCGCGCATGCGGACGCGTCGCTGCTGACCGTGCAGGAGAACAAGTTCTATGCGGACACCGCGGGCACCACGACGACCCAGCAGCGCGTCCGAGTGCACCCGCAGCTCACGGCGGTCGCGGTGGATCCGGACAGCGGTGAGTTCGATTCGATGCGCACGCTCGCCCCGCCGGTCGGGCGCGGCTGGGAGTATCTGACCGGGGCGGGCGGCCGGGACTGGGACGCGGAGCTGGCGGAGATCCCGGAGCTGCTGGCGGAGAAGATGCGGGCGCCGTCGGTCGAGGCGGGGGCGTACGACCTGGTGATCGACCCGTCGAATCTGTGGCTGACGATTCATGAGTCGATCGGGCACGCGACCGAGTTGGACCGCGCGCTCGGCTACGAGGCGGCGTACGCGGGCACCTCGTTCGCCACGTTCGACCAGTTGGGCAAGCTCAAGTACGGCTCCGAGATCATGAACGTCACGGGCGACCGGACCGCCGAGCACGGGCTGGCCTCCATCGGCTACGACGACGAGGGGGTGGCCGCGCAGTCCTGGGATCTGGTCCGCGACGGCACGCTGGTCGGGTATCAGCTGGACCGCAGGATCGCCAGGCTGACCGGTTTCGAGCGGTCCAACGGGTGTGCCTTCGCCGACTCCCCCGGTCATGTGCCGGTCCAGCGGATGGCGAACGTGTCGCTCCAGCCCGCGCCGGACGGGCCCTCGACCGAGGAGCTGATCGGCGGCGTCGAGCGGGGGCTGTATCTCGTGGGTGACCGCTCGTGGTCCATCGACATGCAGCGCTACAACTTCCAGTTCACCGCGCAGCGGGCGTTCAGGATCGAGAACGGGCGGCTGGCGGGGCAGGTGCGGGACTTCGCCTACCAGGCCACGACCACCGACTTCTGGGGCTCGATGGCCGCGGTCGGCGGCCCGCAGACGTATGTCCTGGGTGGCGCCTTCAACTGCGGCAAGGCTCAGCCGGGTCAGATCGCCGCCGTCTCACACGGCTGCCCGTCCGCCCTCTTCCGGAACGTCAATATTTTGAACACCACGCAGGAGGCGGGTGCATGAGCGGCGTCAACAAGCCTCACGAGGTCGTCGAGCGGGCCCTGGAGCTGTCCCGGGCGGACGGTTGCGTGGTGATCGCCAATGAGCGCTCCACCGCCAATCTGCGCTGGGCGGGCAACGCCCTGACGACCAACGGCGTGACCCGAGGCCGCACGCTCACGGTCGTGGCCACGGTCGACGGCGGCCAGGGCGCCGCCTCCGGTGTGGTGTCCCGGTCGGCCGTCACCGCCGAGGATCTGGAGCCGCTGGTGCGGGCCGCCGAGGCCGCCGCCCGGGAGGCCGGGCCGGCCGAGGACGCCCAGCCGCTGGTGGAGGCCGCCGGTGCGGGGGCTGTCCCGGCTGCCTTCACCGACGCGCCCGACGAGACCTCCTCCGAGGTGTTCGCGGCCTTCGCGCCCGCCCTCGGCGAGTCCTTCGCACAGGCGCGGGCGGGCGGCCGGGAGTTGTACGGGTTCGCCAACCACGAGGTCGTCACCAGCTACCTGGGCACATCCACGGGGCTGCGGCTGCGCCACGACCAGCCGACCGGCACGCTGGAGATCAACGCCAAGTCCCCGGACCGCACCCGCTCGGCGTGGGCCGGTCAGGCGACGCGCGACTTCAAGGACGTGGACCCGGCCGCGATCGACGCCGAGCTCGCCCGGCGGCTGGGGTGGGCGCAGCGGAAGGTCGACCTTCCGGCCGGGCGGTACGAGACGCTGCTGCCCCCGACGGCGGTCGCCGACCTGCTGATCTACCAGTTCTGGTCCTCGGCGGCGCGGGATGCGGTGGAGGGCCGCACGGTCTTCTCCAAGCCGGGCGGCGGTACGCGGGTCGGCGAGAAGCTGACCGACTTGCCGCTGACGCTGCGCAGCGACCCGGCGGCGCCCGGTCTGGAGGCGGCGCCGTTTGTGATCGCGCACTCCTCCGGGGACGACGCGTCGGTGTTCGACAACGGGCTGCCGCTGCCCGCCACCGACTGGATCCGGGACGGCGTGCTCAACCAGCTGATCACCACGCGCCACACGGCGGGCCTGACGGATCTGCCGGTGGCCCCCGGGATCGACAATCTGATCCTGGAGGGGGGCGGGCCGCGCTCGCTGGAGGAGATGGTGGCGGCTACGGACCACGGAGAGCGCTGCCTGCTGCTGACCTGTCTGTGGTACATCCGCGAGGTCGACCCGGCCACGCTGCTGCTCACCGGGCTGACCCGGGACGGGGTCTATCTCGTGGAGGGCGGTGAGGTCGTCGGCGAGGTGAACAACTTCAGGTTCAACGAATCGCCGGTGAGCCTGCTGTCCCGGGCGACCGAGGCGGGCCGCACCGAGCGGACGCTGCCGCGGGAGTGGGGGGACTGGTTCACGCGGGCCGCGATGCCCGCGCTGCGGGTCCCGGACTTCAACATGAGCTCCGTCAGCAAGGGCGTGTGATCCGCCCGTGTGAACCGGCCGCGTGATCCGGCCGTGCGAATCGGCCGAATAGACTGGTCCACGCCCATCCATCCATCGATTCCCGACTACTACCAGGAACGCCATGACACGCCTCGGCGAATCCGTCGCCCGCGCCAGCGCACTGCTCACCGCAGACCTCTCCTCCGAAAAGACCGTGGAGGAGCTGCTCGAGGAGACGGGCTCCCGGCGCTATCTGGACCTGACGGACCTGTCGGCGAAGGAGCAGGCCGAGCTGATCGCGGCGCGTGCGGTCGAGGTCCTGCCGGGCGTGGACCAGCTGGCCGAGCGGATCGAGGAGCGCCGGACGGCGGGCCGGGGTCTGCACCTCAAGCTGGGCATCGACCCGACGGCCGCCGATGTGCACCTCGGCCACGCCGTCCCGATGGCCGTCCTCAGCCGCTTCCAGCGGATGGGGCACGACGTCACCCTGCTCATCGGTGACTTCACCGCCAAGATCGGCGACCCCACCGGGCGCACGGCCGAGCGGCCGCCGCTCACCGACGAGGACATCGCCCGGAATCTGGCGGGCTACCGGGAACAGGTCCGGCCCTTCTTCGACTTCGAGAAGGTCAGCTTCCGGCAGAACAGCGAGTGGCTGGCGCCGTACACCTTCCCGGAGCTGCTGGGGCTGCTCGCCCAGGTGCCGGCCTCCCAGCTGTTGCAGCGCGACGACTTCCGCAACCGGCTGGCCGAGGGTTCCGGCCTGACCATGTCGGAGCTGCTCTACCCGATCGCCCAGGGGCTCGACTCGGTCGCGCTGGAGTGCGATATCGAGCTGGGCGGCGCTGACCAGCTGCTCAATCTGCAGATGGGCCGCAAGCTGATGGAGCTGCGGGGGCAGCGGCCGCAGCTGGTCGTCACCATGCCGCTGATCGAGGGCACGGACGGCACCGGCGCCAAGATGTCCAAGTCCAAGGGCAACTACATCCCGCTGTCCGCGACCGCCGAGGACGTCTTCGGCAAGATCATGTCGATTCCGGACCGCTTGATGGCGCCGTACTTGCGGGCCTGGACGGAGTGGACCGACAGCGAGATCGACCTCGTGAAGGGGCGGCTGGAGGACCGGTCGCTGCACCCGATGGACCTGAAGAAGGTACTGGCGGGCGAGGTGGTGACGGCGCTGTACGGCGTGGCGGCGGCCATGGCGGCGCGCGCCGGGTTCGTGGCGCAGTTCTCGAAGAAGTCGTTCACGGACGTCGAGACGCTGCCGGAGGTCGACGCGGCGGAGCACGGCGCCGAGTCGATCGCGACCGTGCTGAGCAAGGTGCTCCAGTTCCAGCCGAGCGCCTCGGCGGCCCGCCGGGTCGCCAAGCAGAACGGTCTGCGCCTGGTCATCGAGACCGAGGGCGGGCAGGAGTCCGCGGTGCTCACCGAGGCGCAGGCGGTGCGGCCGCTGGCCGAGGTGGCGGCGGAGACCCTGGCGGGCGCCGGGCTCACCGCCGACTCGGGGAGCGTCTACCTCAAGGCGGGGCGGAAGATCGCCCGGGTGCGGGGGCTATAGGCATCTCGCCCGCCGCGGGGCCGGGGCGGGGTGCCCGCCCCGGTGAGCCAGCCGTGTCAGCCGGGTGAGCGGGGGGGGCGGTGCGCGTCCACCGAGCGTTCCGGCCCCCGCCGTCCGTCCCGCCGCTCAGGCCCGTTCTCTCCGTCGCCGGTCCCCGCGGATCGAGGCGTACAGCGGCGTGCCCGCGGCGACGATCAGCACCGCCCCGGCGAGCTGGAGCAGGTGCCGCATCCAGTCGAAGCCCTCGGTGTGCCGGAGTCCGACCCAGCCGGCCACCGCGTTGCCCACGATGGCGCCGAGGATGCCGAAGATCGTCGTCAGCCAGAGCGGGATGTGCTGTCTGCCCGGCAGGATGGCCCGGGCGAGCACACCGAGCACCAGACCTACGACAATGGCCCACAGCCAGTTCATGGTCACCTCCTGACCCGGCGTGTGTGTTCCTGCCAGTCTTCGGCCGGTAGTGATGCGACGCACGCCGTAGTCCGCCGTACGCGGTACGGCGTAGCGATGCCGCCCCCCGCGAGGGCGCCCCACCCGTGTACCCCCTGGGCTTCGGGCGTAACGTGGGGTACGTCCGGAAGCGGGGAGTTCCGGCAGGGCTATCGGGTGGTGGAACGTGATGCGGAAGCACAGCGAAACCGAGGTCTTCCGGATCACCGGGGCCCGGCAGGGGCTGGCCGACGATGTGCGCCGCCGGCAGCGCCGCTACGTCATCTCGATGTCGGTCCGGACCGTGTCCGTCATCCTGGCCGCGGTGCTGTGGAACGTGGAGCGGCATGTGGCCATAGTGGCCCTGGTGCTGGGTGTGGTGCTGCCGTACATCGCCGTGGTGATAGCCAACGCGGGCCGGGAGAACGCCCCCTCGCTCCCCTCCACCTTCGTCCCCGTGCCGCACCGTCCGATGCTCATCTCCGGTCAGGAGAAAGGTGGTTCCGCGTCCGCCCGGGCGGAATCCGTCCCGGAAGACGCCGGAGCGCCCTCCGAAGATGGACGCGCGGAACACGGCTGACCTGGGCCGATTCCGTAAGCTCAAGAAAACCTCAGATCAATAGCGCGGTTCCGGTGCACTCGGCCCCATCCCTCGTGACATACTTCGTACGCGCTCCGCATCCCCCGTCGGAGCGACGGACCGACGCCGGGCGGCTCCCCCCGTGGCTGCCCGGCGTCGTCATGTCCGAGGCGACTTCCGTAGAGTCTGCGGTGTGAACACTCCCGAGACCGACGCCGTGATCTGCTCCGCGAAGGGCTGCCGTGCCCCCGCCGTGTGGGTGCTGGCCTGGAACAACCCGAAGATTCACACGCCCGAGCGGCGCAAGACCTGGCTGGCGTGCGAGGAGCACCGCGGGTATCTGTCCGAGTTCCTCGGGGTGCGCGGCTTTCTGAAGGACGTGGTGACCCTGGAGGAGTGGTCGTCAGCCGCCGATCGCTGACATCGGGCGGTCGGGCTGGAGGAACGAGGGGTCGTCCAGCCCGGAGCCGGCCTTCTTCCCCCACATCGCCAGCCGCCACAGCCGGGCGATCTCCGGATCCGGCGCGCCGGAGCGCAGCGCCCCGCGCAGATCGGACTCCTCGCGGGCGAACAGACAGGTGCGCACCTGTCCGTCGGCGGTGAGCCGGGTGCGGTCGCAGGCGCGGCAGAAGGGGCGGGTGACGGAGGCGATGACCCCGACGCGGGCCGGGCCGCCGTCGACCAGCCAGCGCTCGGCGGGCGCGGAGCCGCGCTCCTCGTCGCCTTCGGGGGTCAGCTCGAAGCGGGTGCGCAGCGAGGCCAGGATGTCACCTGCCGTGATCATGCCGTCGCGCTTCCAGCCGTGCTGGGCGTCCAGCGGCATCTGCTCGATGAAGCGCAGCTCGTACTGGTGCGCGATGGCCCAGGCGAGCAGGTCAGGGGCCTCGTCGTCGTTGAGCCCGGGCATCAGCACCGCATTGACCTTCACTGGGGCGAGCCCGGCGGCGCCGGCCGCCTCCAGGCCGCGCAGCACATCGGCGTGGCGCTTGCGCCGGGTCATGGCCTGGAAGACCTCGGGGCGCAGCGTGTCCAGCGAGACATTGACCCGGTCCAGGCCCGCGGCGCGCAGGGCGGCCGCGGTGCGCTCCAGGCCGATGCCGTTGGTGGTGAGCGATATTTGGGGGCGCGGGTCGAGGGCGGCGCAGCGCTCGACGATGCCGACGAGCCCGGGGCGCAGCAGCGGCTCGCCACCGGTGAAGCGGACCTCGGTGACCCCGAGGTCGGTGACGGCTATCCGGATCAGCCGGACGATCTCGTCATCGGTGAGGAGGTCGGGCTTGGCGAGCCACTGCAGGCCCTCTTCCGGCATGCAGTAGGTGCAGCGCAGATTACAGCGGTCGGTGAGGGAGACGCGCAGGTCCGTGGCTATACGACCGTAGGTGTCGATCAGCATGGCGGCCCCTCCACAAACTCGTGCCCGATGTCGCGCCTTCTTTACGCTTCGGTCAACCGCAGCGTACGCGACGCCTGTGACATTCGGCGTTTCGTGAATCTCACCGCGTTGTCGAGCCGGTCTGTGGCGGGGCCGCCGGAGCTCTCCGGGGGCGGGGCGTCAGTGCGCGCCGTAGCCGGTGAGCGAGCGCACCTCCAGCTCGGCGTACTTGGCCTTGTCCGGCTTCTCCTTGGACAGCAGGGACCCCACCCAGCCGAGCAGGAAGCCGAGGGGGATGGAGATCAGCCCCGGGTTCTCCAGCGGGAACCAGTGGAAGTCGACGCCCTTGAACATCGAGCTCTTCGGATTGCCGGAGACGACCGGCGAGAAGAGCACCAGGAAGACGGAGGAGGCCAGCCCGCCGTAGATGGACCACAGCGCGCCCTGGGTGGTGAACCGCTTCCAGAACAGGCTGTACAGGATCGTCGGGAGGTTGGCGGACGCGGCGACCGCGAAGGCCAGCGCGACGAGTCCGGCGACGTTGAGGTCCCGGGCGAAGACCCCGAGCACGATCGCGACGATGCCGATGCCGACGGTCGCCCAGCGCGCGGCCCTGACCTCCTCCTCCTGTGTCGCCTGGCCCTTGCGGATGACGTTGGCGTACAGGTCGTGGGCGAAGGAGGACGAGGAGGCGAGGGTGAGCCCGGCGACGACGGCGAGGATCGTCGCGAACGCCACGGCGGAGATCACGGCCAGCAGCACCGGGCCGCCGAGTTCGTCGGCGAGCAGGGGTGCGGCGGTGTTCCCGGCCGGGTTCGAATCGGTGATGGTCTTCTTGTCCAGCAGCGCGGCGGCGCCGAAGCCCAGTGCGATGGTCATCAGATAGAACACGCCGATGATGCCGATCGCCCAGTTCACCGACTTACGGGCGGCCTTGGCCGTGGGGACGGTGTAGAAGCGGATGAGGATGTGCGGCAGGCCCGCGGTGCCGAGCACCAGGGCGAGGCCGAGCGAGATGAAGTCGAGCTTGGTGGTGCCGGTCGCCCCGTACTTCAGGCCCGGCTCCAGGAACGCGTGGCCCATCTTGCTGTTCTTCGCCGCCTCGCCCAGTAGCTCGGACACGTTGAAGTCGAACTTCAGCAGCACCAGGAAGGTCATCAGCAGGGCGCCCGCGATCAGCATCACGGCCTTGACCATCTGCACCCAGGTGGTGCCCTTCATGCCGCCGATGGACACGTAGAGGACCATCACCACGCCGACGAGGACGACGATGAGGATCTTCCCGGCCTCGCTGGTGATGCCCAGCAGGAGGGAGACCAGTACGCCCGCGCCCGCCATCTGGGCCAGCAGGTAGAAGATCGACACGACGATGGTGGAGACGCCCGCGGCGGTGCGGACCGGGCGCTGGCGCATCCGGTAGGCGAGCACATCGCCCATCGTGTACCGGCCGGTGTTGCGCAGCGGCTCGGCGACCAGCAGCAGGGCGACCAGCCAGGCGACGAGGAAGCCGATCGAGTACAGGAAGCCGTCGTAGCCGGTGAGCGCGATGGCGCCGGCGATGCCGAGGAAGGACGCGGCGGACATGTAGTCGCCGGAGATGGCCAGGCCGTTCTGGAAGCCGCTGAAGGAGCGGCCGCCGGCGTAGAAGTCGTTGGCGTCCTTGGTCTGGCGGCCGGCCCATACGGTGATGCCGAGGGTCGCGGCGACGAAGACCGAGAAGAGGGTGATGATCAGTGGCCGGTGGTCCGACGCGCTCTCGACCGCGAGCTGATGGAAACTCATGCGTCGCCTCCCATGCTGGACTTGATCGCCGCGGACCGCGGGTCGAGCTTGGCGGCGGCGTGCCGGGAGTACCACCAGGCGATGAGGAAGGTGGTCAGGAACTGGCCGAGGCCGAGCACCAGGGCGACGTTGATGTTGCCGGCCACCTTGGTGTCCATGAAGCCGTCCGCGTAGTTGGACAGCAGGACGTACAGCAGGTACCAGCTGACGAACGCGATGGTGAGCGGGAAGGCGAACGAGCGGTGGGCGCGGCGCAGTTCGCCGAACTCCTCACTCGCTTGCACCTCGGCGTACGGGGGATGTTCTTGTTGTCGCTGATCGCCAGGGCGATCGCTGGCCGGCGCGGTGTCCACGGTCTCTCCCGGTGAATGGCGTTCTTAGCGGGACGCATGTACGACGGTTCTAGTGATCCAGATCACGCATGTTAGGGCGACGCCGGGCCGACCGACAGAGGCAGGTAGTTGAAAGGAGGGAAGAAGTCGGCGGAGTGATTGACTCCGGGTACTGTGGCGCGTTTTCCTCCGGAATGCCTTGATGGGGGCCCTTGATCGACGATAGTTTCGCTCGTCATGTACCCGCCTACGCGCGACTCGCGCCGGGCGGTCTGTACGGATGATGTGGAGACCCCATGGCTCATCACAGACCGGCACGTCCAGGCACCAGACGACGGCGCGCCCTGGCGGCGGTGCCGGCCGGGCTGGCGCTCACCGCGTCCCTCGTCCTGCTCCCCCAGGCTGCCTCGGCCATCCCCCGGGGCGCGCCCACCTCTTCGGCCCTCCCCTCTTCGGCCACGGCTGACGGCCCGTCGCTGTCGTACGTGGTCAACACCGCCGCCGACCACGGCACCGTCGGCGCGGTGAAGAAGGCGATCACGGCCTCGCACGGCACGGTGGTGACCGCCTATGACCGAATAGGAGTCATCATCGCCCATTCGGCGAACCCTGACTTCGCCAAGACGATCCGTCAGGTGCGCGGCGTCCAGTCGGCGGGCGCGACCCGCACCGCGCCGCTGACCCCGGCCGCCACCACCGAGGTCGGCAGGCCCGAGAAGGTGACGGCGCCCCGCACCTCGGCGACCACCGCGGCGAAGGCGCTGGCCGCCGGGCAGGAGCCGCTGGAGTCCCTCCAGTGGGACATCCCTGCCATCAAGGCCGACCAGGCCGCCAAGGTCAACCCGGGCAGCCGTAAGGTCACCGTCGCCGTCATCGACACCGGCGTGGACGACACCCACCCCGACCTGGCCCCCAACTTCTCCCGGGCCCAGTCCGCCAGCTGCGTCGGCGGCGTCGCCGACACCAGCCCGGGCGCCTGGCGCCCGTGGAACCCGGCCGAGGACTACCACGGCACGCATGTGGCCGGGGAGATCGCCGCCGCGCGCAACGGCGTGGGCGTGGCCGGCGTCGCGCCCGGGGTGAAGGTCTCCGCCATCAAGGTCAGTGAGCCGACGACGAGCCTGTTCTACGCGGAGAGCGTGGTGTGCGCCTTCGTCTTCGCGGCCGACCACGGCGTCGAGGTGACGAACAACAGCTACTTCGTCGACCCGTGGAAGTACAACTGCGCCGCCGACCCGGACCAGAAGGCGATCACCGACGCGGTCGGCCGGGCCACGGCGTACGCCCAGCGCAAGGGCGTGGTCAACGTCGCCTCGGCGGGCAACTCCAGCGACGACCTCGCGGCCGGCTCGCTCACCGACACCACGAGCCCCAACGACACCACCCCCGTGGAGCGCACCGTCGACCCGTCGGTCTGCCCGGACGTGCCCACCCAGCTCCCCGGCGTCGTCACGGTCGCCGCGACCGGCGTCACGTCCCTGAAGTCGTACTACTCCAGCTACGGCCTGGGCCAGGTCGATGTGGCGGGCCCGGGCGGTGACAAGTACCAGGTGCCCGAGCTGCCCGCCAAGGACGGCCGCATCCTGTCCACCATGCCCGGCGGCGACTACGGCTATCTCCAGGGCACCTCGATGGCCTCGCCCCATGTGGCGGGGGTCGCGGCGCTGCTGAAGAGCACGCACCCCAAGGCGAGCCCGCAGGAGATCCAGTGGCTGCTGAAGGCCCAGGCGGACAACCCGGGCTGCCCCACCGGGCCGTACGACCCGGACGGTGACGGCGACACGGACGCCACCTGCACCGGCACCAAGCACATCAACAGCTTCTACGGCTACGGCATCGTCGACGCGCTGGACGCGGTCGCCAAGTGAGCGACCGTCCCGTGAGCGGTCGCCAAGTGAGCGATCGTCCCGTGATGCCCCATACCGAAGCCCGCCCATCCACCACAACCGGAGTACCCATGACGTCGCGCTCCTCCTCCCTGGCGCCGCGCACCGCCGCGATACCCGCCGCCCTGGCGCTCACCGCCGCCCTGGCCTTCCTGCCCACGACCGCCGCCGCCACCGGCTCCGGCAGCTCCGTCGGCGGCTCGGCCCGGGCCTCCGGCGCCGCGGCCGACGGCCCGTCGCTGAGCTATGTCGTCAACACCCGCCCCGGCCTCGGGAACGCGGCCCGGGTGAAGAAGGCCATCGCCGAGGCCGGGGGCAGCGTCGTCACGGCGTACGACCGGATCGGCGTCATCGTCGTCCACTCCGCCGACCCCGATTTCGCCAAGACGATCCGTCAGGTGCGCGGCGTCGCCTCCGCGGGCGCCACCCGCACCGCCCCGCTGCCCGCCCAGTCCACCACCGACACCGGCGCGCCGCAGATCCTGACCGAGGAGCAGCAGAAGGCCGTGGCCGCGCAGGCCGCCGCCGGACAGGACCCGCTGGAGCCGCTGCAGTGGGACCTGCCCGCGATCAAGGCGGACAAGGCCCATGAGAAGAGCCTGGGCAGCCGGGGCGTCACCGTGGGCGTGATCGACACCGGCGTGGACGACACCCACCCCGACCTCGCCCCGAACTTCGACCGCAAGGCGTCGGTCAACTGCGTCACCGGCAAGCCGGACACCACCGACGGCGCCTGGCGGCCCTCGGCCTCCGAGAGCCCGCACGGCACCCATGTCGCCGGGGAGATCGCCGCCGCGAAGAACGGCATCGGGGTCACCGGCGTGGCGCCGGGGGTCAAGGTCTCCGGCATCAAGGTGTCCACGACCGACGGCTTCTTCTACACCGAGGCCGTGGTGTGCGGCTTCGTCTGGGCCGCCGAGCACGGCGTGGACGTCACCAACAACAGCTATTACACCGACCCCTGGTACTTCAACTGCACCACCGACCCGGACCAGAAGGCCCTGGTCGAGGCCGTCACCCGGGCCTCGCGGTACGCGGAGAGCAAGGGCGTGGTCAATGTGGCCGCGGCGGGCAACGAGAGCTACGACCTGGCCGCCGACTCCATCACCGACCCCTCCAGCCCCAACGACACCACCCCCGGCGACCGGGAGATCGACCCGCGCACCTGCCTGGACATCCCCACCCAGCTGCCGGGCGTGGTCACCGTGGCCTCGACCGGGGCCAAGGGGCTCAAGTCCTCCTTCTCCAACTACGGCCTCGGCGTCATCGACATCGCGGCCCCCGGCGGCGACAGCACCGTGTACCAGAAGCCGGAGCCCCCGGCGGAGAGCGGGCTGATCTACAACACCCTCCCGGGCGGGAAGTACGGCTACATGGCGGGCACCTCCATGGCCTCCCCGCATGTGGCCGGCGTCGCGGCGCTCATCAAGAGCACCCACCCGCACGCCTCCGCCTGGCAGGTCAAGGCGCTGCTCAAGGCCCAGGCCGACGACACCGCCTGCCCCAGCCCGTACGACATCGACGGGGACGGCGAGGCCGACGCGGTGTGCGAGGGCAGCGCCGCGTACAACGGCTTCTACGGGGCGGGGACCGCGGACGCCCTGGACGCGGTCACCAAGTGAGGCACTGACACAATGCACGGGCCGTCGGGCGAGCTCCGCCCGGCGGCCCGTACGTATGCTCCGATGCCGCGAGAGGACGGTCCCGTGTACCGCGACGACTCCTGGGGGCCGCCTCCCGCCCGGCCCATGGCCCTGCTGGTGCCCGTGTTCCTGCTCACCGTGGTGGTCCTGCCGGTGTGGTGGGTGCTGCTGCTGGCCGTCTTCCTGGTGTTCCTCGCGGTCGCCGTGGTCGGGGAGGTGCTGTCGCTGATCCCCGGGTTCGAGAAGGGCTTCTCCAAGCTGATCGACTCGTTCGGCGACGGCGTGGAGATCTGGCCCCGCTGGTGTGTGACGCTCCCCGAGCTGCGGCACGAGGGCGACGCGGACTTCTACCGGGCGCGCGTCGACAAGAAGCTCGCCGTGTGGACCCGCAAGGAAGAGGCGGCCCAGGCGGCCAAGAAGGCCCCGCCGCCCGGCCCGTACGACATACCGCTGCGCGACTTCCGCGGCGTCGGCGCGGGCTATGTCGTCCAGGCGGCGCGCGAGCTGGGCTGGGAGCTGAGCCACGACCGGCACTCGGACCCGGAGCGCGTGGTCAGGCTGCGGCGGCTGCCGGTCGCGGAGTGACGGGCCCACCCGTGAACCCGACAGAGCGTCAGGGGGGCCGTGACGGCCGCGTGTTGGGCCCTGCCGGGGCTGACTGTCGGCGGCGGCCCGTATCCTCATGGACCATGCTCGAAGACCGCATGACCGCCGTACCGCGGCTCGCACCGCCGCCCTCCCCGTGGCCGGCCGCCTATCCCGACGGATACGCGGTCGTCGACGTGGAGACGACCGGGCTCGCCCGCGACGACCGGATCGTGTCCGCCGCGGTCTACCAACTGGACGCGCGCGGCGCCGTGCAGGACCACTGGTACACCCTGGTCAATCCGCAGCGCGACCCGGGCCCGGTGTGGATCCACGGCCTGACCAGCGACACCCTGGCCGACGCCCCGCTCTTTTCGGAGATCGCCGGCGAGCTGGCCGAGCGCCTGGACGGCCGGGTGCTGGTCGCGCACAACGCGGTCTTCGACTGGTCGATGCTCGCCCGGGAGTACGCGCGCGCCAAGAGCGCCGCGCCGGTGCGGCAGCGGCTGTGCACCATCGCGCTCTCCAAGGAGCTGGGCCTGCCGCTGCCCAACCACAAGCTGGAGTCCCTGGCCGCGCACTACGGGGTGGTCCAGGAGCGCGCCCACCACGCCCTGGACGACGCGCGGGTGCTCGCCGAGACCTTCCGGCCGAGTCTGCACCTGGCCGCCGCGGGCGGGCTGCGGCTGCCCCTGCTCGCCTGCCAGCCGCTGACCGAATGGTCCGACACCCCCCGGCCGATCGGCTACCAGCGGTCCTACCACGCGACCAGCTGGCGCCCCAGCCGCAAGCGCCCGGCCTGCCCCTACCCCAACCCGGGGCGCTACGAGCCGGGCGGCCGGCTGGTCCAGGGCATGCGGGTGGCGTTCTCCGGCGACACCTCGATCGACCGCGAGCTGCTGGAGGACCAGGCCGTCGAGGCCGGGCTGCACGTGGCCACCAGCGTCTCCCGGCTGACCAGCCTGCTGGTCACCAACGACCCGGAGGCATCGACCTCCAAGATCACCAAAGCGAGCTCCTTCGGCACCCCGGTCATCGACGAGGCGGCCTTCACCCAGCTGCTGCGGGACGTGGCCCCCGCGCCGAACAAGTGACGTCGGCAAACAGGTGAAGTCAGCACTCAGGTGAAATCAGCAAACAGGTGAAGTCGGCCCAACACGCCCGGCCGCCGCTCCCCCACCGCGACCCACAGCCCGCACCCTGTGCCCCATGGCACGTTGCGAGGTCTGCGGAAACGACTACCACATGACGTTCGAGGTGCACGCGCAGGGCGCGGTGCACGTCTTCGACTGCTTCTCCTGCGCCATCCACCGCATGGCGCCCATCTGCGAGCACTGCCGGTGCCAGATCATCGGCCAGGGCGTGGAGGTGGACGGCCACTTCTACTGCGGCGCCCACTGCTCCCGGGCCGAAGGAGGGGTGGGGATCATCGACCGCGTCTGAACGGCATCCGAACCGCATCCGAACCGCATCCGAACGCCTCCGAGCCACACCTGAACGGCATTTGACCGAAAACGCCCCGGACTGTCCCCTCGGTGCCCCCAAGGGCCGGGGGGCGGTCCACGGCGAGTGGCGTCGGCGAGTACTGTCAAGGCGTGTACCGCTTCCTGTTGTCCCGGCAGTGGGTGATCCTCACTCTCGTGGGGCTCGCCCTGATCCCGGCCATGATCCGGCTGGGCTTCTGGCAGCTCCACCGCCATGAGCACCGGGTCGCGCAGAACGAGCTGATCGCGGAGAGCCTGGCCGCCCCGGCCGTCCCCGTGGACCGGCTCACCGCGCCCGGGCGCGGTGTCGCACACGACGACATGTGGCGCACCGTGACCGCCAAGGGCCGGTACGACAGCGGGCACGAGGTGGTCGTACGCCAGCGGACCGCCGCCGACGACCAGACCATCGGCTACTACCTGCTCACCCCGCTCGTCATGGACGACGGCCGGGCCGTCCTCGTCAACCGCGGCTGGATCCCGGCGGGCAACGACCTCACCCGCTTCCCCAAGGTGCCCGCGGCCCCCTCCGGCGAGGTCACCGTCACCGGCCGGCTCAAGGCCGACGAGACGACGGGGGGCAGCGGCATCAAGGACAAGAAGGGGCTGCCCGCCCGCCAGGTCATGCTGATCAACAGCGAGCAGCAGGCGAAGTCCCTGTCCGAGCCGGTCCTCGGCGGCTATATCGAGCTGACCAAGTCCTCCCCGAAGGGCACCGGCCAGCCCGAGGTGGTCCCGGAGCCGGACCACAGCGGCATCGGCCCGCACATGGCGTACGCGATCCAATGGTGGCTGTTCGCCGCGGGCGTGCCGATCGGCTGGGTGGTCCTGGTCCGCCGCGAGCTGCGTGACCGGGCGGCCGCGCGGGCCGCCGAGGCCGAATCTGCGGCCACGTCCCCCTCCGAGCCCGAGCCGGCCCACGCGGGCTGACGGAGCAATCGCCCGCTCCCCGCGAACGCCCTCGGCACTCGCCTGCCTACTTCGCCGCCCGTCGGTGGCGTCAGCAACAGCCACTGGCGGCTCACCCGGTGGGCGCCGATTCCTGCACATCCAGCGCGGCTCCCGGGGGACGTCGGCCGCCGGCGCGCCATGCGGGACACGGTCCGCCGTGAGCTGAGCCACGACGGCCTCATCCGCCGCTACAGCACCGACGGGGCCGGAGGGGCGTCCCGGGCCGATGTGAACGGCCTTCCCGGCTCCGAGGGCGCCTTCCTCGCCCGCTCGTTCTGGCTGGCCTACGCCCTGCGGCCGGCCGGCCGCCGCCAGGAGGCCGACACGCTGTTCGGGCGCCTGCTGGACCTGCGCAACGACGTGGGTCTGCTGGCCGAGGAGTACGACCCCGAGGCGGGCCGGTTCCTCGGCAACTTCCCTCAGGCGTTCAGCCACGTCGGTCTTGTGCGGACCGCCCTTACGCTCGCTGAGGGCGCCACGGCAGACTGACCCCATGGATCTTGGACTCAAAGACCGGGTGTACGTCCTCACCGGAGCCAGCCGCGGGCTGGGCTTCGCGGCCGCCCGCGAGCTGGTCGCCGACGGTGCGAAGGTCGTGATCACCTCTCGCGACGAGAAAACAGCGGCGGACGTCGCCGCCGAGCTGGGCCCGAACGCCGTCGGCGTCGCGGCCGACAACGCCGACCCGGCCACGGCCGGGCGCCTGATCGCCACGGCCCGCGACCGCTTCGGCGGCTTCGACGGTGTCCTCATCAGCGTCGGCGGGCCCCCGGCGGGCCTGACCGCCGACATCACCGACGCCCAGTGGCAGGCGGCCTTCGACTCCGTCTTCCTGGGCGCGGTCCGCATGGCCCGCACCGCCGCGGCCGAGCTCTCCTCCGGGGGCGTGATCGGCTTCGTCCTCTCCGGCTCCGTGCACGAGCCGATCCCCGGCCTGACGGTCTCCAACGGGCTGCGGCCGGGGCTGGCGGGCTTCGCGAAGTCCCTCGCCTCGGAGGTGGGCCCGCAGGGCGTCCGGGTCGTGGGCCTGCTGCCGGCCCGCATCGACACCGACCGGGTCCGCGAGCTGGACGCGCTGTTCGGCGACGCGGACGAGGCGCGGGCCCGCAACAGCGCGCAGATCCCGCTGCGGCGCTATGGCACGCCGGAGGAGTTCGGCCGGGCGGCGGCGTTCCTGCTCTCGCCCGCGGCGTCGTACCTGACCGGCATCATGCTGCCGGTGGACGGCGGCGCCCTGCACGGCTTCTGAGGCGCCCCTTGTCCAGGGCTCGGTCCGCGGCTCGCCCCCGGCTACCGCTGGGGGGTGTCCCCGGCCGGGGGCGCCGCGCTCAGGGTCTCCACGGTCCGCTCCAGCTCGGCGACGCGCTCGGCGAGCCGGCGGCTCTTGCGGTGCAGCTCCAGGAACACATTGACCTTGGTGCGCAGCAGCCAGGGGTCGAAGGGCTTGGTCACGAAGTCGGCCGCGCCGAGCGCGTATCCCCGGTAGGCGAAGTCGGAGTCCGTGTCCTCCCCGGTCAGCAGGATGATCGGGACGTCTTTGGTCTGGTCGAGGCGCTTGATGTTGGCGGCCGTCTCGAAGCCGTCCATGCCCGGCATCAGGACGTCGAGCAGCACGGCGGCGAAGTCCTGGCGCAGCATGGCCTTCAGCGCCTCCTCCCCGGAGTGGGCGCGGACCAGCCGCAGATCGAGCGGGCCGAGGACGGCTTCCAGCGCGATCAGGTTCTCCTCCATGTCGTCGACGATCAGAATCGCCGCCTTCTCGGGCGCGCCACTGCTCATGTCTCTCCCCGTCCCCCCTGCCGCGGCGGCCCGGTGTCCGCGCCCTGGGCGCCGGCGCGGGCCGCGGTGGTCCCGTCGGACGGGCCGCCCGGCGGATCGAGCAGATCGCAGACGGCCGACAGCAGCCGGTCGATGTCCACGGGCTTGGGGACGTACTCGTTGGCGCCGCTGTCGATCGCCTTCTCGCGGTCGCCCGGCATGGCCTTGGCGGTGAGGGCGATGATCGGCAGATCGGCGAGCCGGGGCGTGCCGCGGATGGCCCGGATGGTCTCGTAGCCGTCCATCTCCGGCATCATCACGTCCATCAGGACCAGGGAGACGTCGGGGTTGCGGTGCAGGACCTCCAGGCCCTCACGGCCGTTCTCCGCGTATGTCACGGTCATGCCGACCCGGCCCAGCGCATGGGTCAGCGCGAAGACGTTCCGGATGTCGTCGTCGACGATCAGGATGCGCTGCCCGTTCAGCACCCGGCGGGGGCGGCCGGACTGCCACTCGCTGAGCCGGGTGGTCTCCGGCCAGATCTCGTCGCGGCCGTCGCCGCCCGGCGGGCGCGAGACGCCCGTCAGGCTGGTCTCGTCGCCGAACACCCCGCTGGGCGCGTGGTCGGCGACGTCCGGCAGCTGCTCGTCCGGCGCGGGGGGCGCGGCGGGGACGGTGGAGCCGGTGGCCCGGGGGTCCGAGGGGTCGGGCGCCGGGACGACGCCGGCGTAGTGCGAGGGGATGTAGAGGGTGAAGCGGGAGCCGACGTTCACCTCGCTCTCGGCGACGATCCGGCCGCCCAGCATCCCGGCGATCTCCCGGCTGATGGACAGGCCGAGCCCGGTGCCGCCGTACTTGCGGCTGGTGGTGCCGTCGGACTGCTGGAACGCCTCGAAGATCACGGACAGCTTCTCGGGCGCGATGCCGATGCCGGTGTCGGTGACGGAGAAGGCCACGACGGCGTCCGCGGCCCGCAGCGTCTCCTCGTCGAAATCCCTTCCGGGCGCCCGCTCGACGTGCAGCTTCACCCCTCCCGAGGAGGTGAACTTCAGGGCGTTGGAGAGCAGGTTGCGCAGGATCTGCTGGAGCCGCTGCTCGTCGGAGAACATCTCGCGCGGCACGTCCTCGCCGACGGTGATCTCGAAGGACAGGCCCCGGTCGACAGCGAGCGGCCGGAAGGTGGCGTTGACGTAGTCCAACAGCTTGACCAGCGGCAGCTTCCTGGCGCGGACATCCATCCGGCCCGCCTCGATCTTCGACAGGTCGAGGATGTCGTTGATCAGCTGGAGCAGATCGGAACCGGAGCGGTGGATGGTGGTGGCGAACTGCTCCTCCTGCACGGACAGCCGCCCGTCGGGATTGTCGGCGAGCAGCCGGGACAGGATGAGCAGCGAGTTGAGCGGGGTACGCAGCTCGTGCGACATGTTGGCCAGGAACTCGGACTTGTACTGCGAGGCGGTGGCCAGCAGCGCGGCCTTCTCCTCCAGCTCCGCGTTGGAGCGCTGGAGCTCGTTGGAGCGCTGGCGCAGCTCGGTGGTGAGCCGCTGGGACTCCGACAGCAGGGACTCGGTGCGGGCGTTGGCGATGATGGTGTTGATCGAGACGCCGATGGTGTTGACGAACTGGTCGACGAAGGCCAGGTGGACCTCGCTGAACCGGCTGAAGGAGGCCAGCTCGATCACTCCGAGCACCTGGTCCTCGTACTGGATCGGCAGGATGACGACGCTGGCCGGAACCGCGGACCCGAGCCCGGAGTCGATGGAGATGAAGTTCGGCGGGACGTCGGTGATCAGGATGCGCTTCTTCTCGATGGCCGCCTGGGCGATCAGTCCGCGGCCCGCCGACCCGCTCTGCGGCAGCGGCCCCTTGTCCGGGTTGATGCCGTATCCGGCGATGAACTCGAGGCCCTCGCCCGGCTTGGCGCCGGCCTCGGTCAGGAAGAAGGCCCCGAACTGCGCGTTGACCAGCGGGGTGAGCTCGCGCAGGATCAGGTCGGCGACCTCGACCAGGTCGCGGTGGCCCTGCATCAGGGAGGCGATGCGGGCGAGGTTGGACTCCAGCCAGTCCTTGGCTCGGGTGGTCTCGCGCAGGTTGGTCACCATGAGGTTGACGTTGTGCTTGAGCTCGGCGACCTCGCCCTGTGCCTCGACCGAGACGGCCCCGGTCATGTCGCCCTGGGCGACGGCGGAGGCGACCTCGGCGATGGCCCGCACCTGGGTGGTCAGGTTCAGGGCGAGCTCGTTGACGTTGGTGGTCAGCCGCTTCCAGGTGCCGTAGACCGCCTCCACGCGGGCCTGGCCGCCCAGCCGGCCCTCGCTGCCGACCTCGCGGGCGACCCGGGTGACCTCGGAGGAGAACGAGGAGAGCGTGTCGACCATCGTGTTGATGGTGGTCTTCAGCTCCAGGATCTCGCCGCGCGCGTCCACGTCGATCTTCTTGGACAGGTCGCCCTGGGCGACCGCCGTGGCGACCTGGGCGATGTTGCGGACCTGGGAGGTCAGGTTGGCCGCCATGAAGTTGACGTTGTCCGTGAGGTCCTTCCATACGCCGGAGACGCCCGACACCTGGGCCCGGCCGCCGAGCTGCCCCTCGGTGCCGACCTCGCGGGCGACCCGGGTGACCTCGTCGGCGAACGCCCGCAGCTGCTGGACCATGGTGTTCACGGTGTCCTTCAGCTCCAGGATCTCGCCCCGGGCGTCCACCGTGATCTTCTTCGACAGATCGCCGTTGGCCACCGCCGTGGTCACCTGGGCGATGTTGCGGACCTGCGAGGTCAGGTTCAGCGCCATGAAGTTGACGTTGTCGGTGAGCTCTTTCCAGACCCCCGAGACCCCGCGGACCTGGGCCTGGCCGCCCAGGTTGCCCTCGGTGCCCACCTCGCGGGCCACCCGGGTCACCTCGTCGGCGAACGCGGAGAGCTGGTCCACCATCGTGTTGATCGTCGACTTCAGCTCCAGGATCTCGCCCTTCGCCTCCACCGTGATCGTCTTGCCCAGGTCTCCCTCCGCCACCGCGGTGGCGACCTGGGCGATGTTGCGGACCTGGGAGGTCAGGTTGTCCGCCATGAAGTTGACGTTCTCGGTGAGGTCCTTCCAGACCCCCGAGACCCCGCGGACCTGCGCCCGGCCGCCCAGCCGGCCCTCGGTGCCCACCTCGCGGGCCACCCGGGTCACCTCGTCCGCGAACGCGGAGAGCTGGTCCACCATCGTGTTGACGGTGCTCTTCAGCTGGAGGATCTCGCCCCGGGCGTCCACCGTGATCTTCTGCGACAGGTCGCCGTTGGCCACCGCCGTGGTCACCTGGGCGATGTTGCGGACCTGCGAGGTCAGGTTGGACGCCATGAAGTTGACGTTGTCCGTGAGGTCCTTCCAGACCCCCGAGACCCCGCGGACCTGCGCCCGGCCGCCCAGCTCGCCCTCGGTGCCCACCTCGCGGGCCACCCGGGTCACCTCGTCCGCGAACGCCCGCAGCTGGTCGACCATCGTGTTCACGGTCAGCTTCAGCTCCAGCAGCTCGCCGGTGGCCTCGACGGTCACCTGCCGGGTGAGGTCGCCGCGCGCCACCGCCGTGGTCACCACGGCGATGTCCCGCACCTGTGCGGTCAGCCGCGAGGCCATGGTGTTGACGGCCTCGGTGACCACGCGCCAGTCGCCGGACAGCCCCTGGACCTTCGCCCGGCCGCCGAGCCGGCCCTCGGTGCCGACCTCGCGGGCGACCCGGGTGAGCTCGCCGGTGAACAGCGACAGCTGGTCTACCGTCCGGTTGACGCCGCGCCCCAGCCGACGCAGATCGCCGCGCAGCTGACGATTGCCGTCGTGCAGGTCCACCCGTTTGGTCAGATCGCCCGCGGCGACCGCGTCCAGCACCTGGGTGGCGTTCGAGACGGGGCCGACGAGCGCGTCCACCAGCTGATTCGCCGCGTCCACGCTCGTCGTCCAGGCCCCTTGGCCGGGGCTGGCCGTGATCCGCTCGTCCAGCCGGCCCTGCCGTACCACCTCGCGGCGCACCCGCTGGAGTTCCGAGGCCAGATGGGCGTTCCGCGCCACGAGTTGGTTGAACGCCGCGGCCATCTCGCCGAGTGTGCCCTCTTCCGAGCCGTTGGCGCGTACGGAGAAGTCCCCGTCGCACAACGCCTGCATCGCTCCCAGCAGGGAGCGCAGCCCTGCCGCGCTCACCCGCTCCTCGCCCGGCGGGAAGCCCGGGAGTTCGGCTCGGATGTCTATGGGAGTCGGGTTATTTGCCATGACATCGTCTCTTAAAGATCGATCCGCACGCCTGTGCCTGTCATAATATGGCACCTACATGACCTAATCGTTCCATAACGCCAGGAGCAGCAGGTGGGAGCCTTGCTTCCTCTTTCTCGGGTTTCTCGGGTTCCGCGGGAGTCCGTCTCGCGGACCACGCTGCCCGGAACCGTGGGGGCACCCGCCGCGGCGCGCGCGTTCGTCCGCACGACGCTCACCGGACCAGGCCCGGCGGCGGCCCTGGGGCCGCGCCCCCTCGGTGACCGGCTGATCGAGGACGCCGTGCTCCTGGTGAGCGAGCTGGTCACCAACGCGGTGCTGCACGCGGGCACCGAGATCGAGGTCATCTGCCGGCTACAGGCCGCGCACCCGGGCGTCGTCGTCGAGGTGACGGACCTCCACCCCGCCAGCGCGGTGTACGGCGGCCAGGACACCGGGCGCCGCGGCCGCGGTCTCCAGCTGATGGGCGCGCTCGCCGAGTCCTGGGGCGTGACCTACCACCGCACCAGCAAGGCGGTGTGGTTCCGGCTGGACGCCGAGCGGGAGGGGACGGCGGCCGCCGCCGTCCCGGCCGACGCGGTGGGCGGCGAGGTGCGCTTCGCCAAGGCCCTCGCCCCGGCCGCGCCGACGCGTCACCCCGACCGCGCCACCGGGTGGGTCGACCGCGGCGGGCCCTCGTTCCTCGCGGAGGCCAGCGAACTCCTCGCCGGACAGCTCGACGAGCACATGGTCGCCGCCCTCGCCGGACAGCTGCTCGTACCCCGGCTCGCCGACTGGTGCGCGGTGTGGCTGAGCACCGAGGGCGAGCGGCTGCGGCTCTCCCGCGTCTGGCACAGCGACGAGCGCCGGAACGATGCGCTCCGGCTGGCGCTGGAGAGCCATCCGCCGCCGACCGGGCTCGACCCCTCGGGCACCCCCTGGCCCTGGCCCGAGCCCGCGGACGGCCGCGGCGCGGGCGGGGCCGCCCTGGCGTTCCCGCTGCTGGCCCAGAGCGGCGACCACGGGGTGCTGCTGCTGGGCCGGGCGGGCGTCCCCCAGCTGACCGAGGGCGTGGCGCGGCTGTCGGGCGATGTGGCGCGGCGGGTCGCCCAGGCCGTGGCCACCGCCCGGCGGTACACCCGGCAGGCGACCATCAGCCGGGCGCTCCAGCGCCGGCAGCTGCCCGTCTCCCTCGCCCACATCCCGGGCGTCGACACGGCGATCGTCTACGAGCCGCACGGCGAGGGCCAGACCGTCGGCGGCGACTTCTACGACCTGTTCCCGATGGGCAGCCGCCGCTGGTGCTTCCTGCTCGGCGACGTATGCGGCAGCGACCCGGAGGCGATGTCGGTGACCGGCCTGGCCCGCCATCTGGTCCGGCTGCTGGCCCGCGAGGGCCACGGCGTCGAGTCGGTGCTCGGCCGGCTGAACCAGGCGCTGGTGGAGGAGGGCGCGGAGGCCGTGGCGGTCGGCGGCGAGCAGGCCCGGCCGCGCTTCCTGAGCCTGCTGTACGGGGAGCTGGAGCCCGACCCGGCCACCGGCGCCGCCCACTGCACCCTGGCCAGCGCCGGGCACCCGCTGCCGCTGCGGCTGGCCGCCGACGGCACGGTGGCCCCCACGGGCAGCCACCAGATGCTGCTGGGCATCGACGAGGGCGCCGAGTTCCGCGCCGACACCTTCGACCTGGCGCTCGGCGAGACGCTGCTGTGCGTCACCGACGGGGTGACCGAGCGGCGCAGCGGCAACCGGCAGCTGGACGACGACGACGGCCTCGCCGACATCCTGCGGGGGTGCATGGGCCTGGGCGCCAAGGCGGTGGCGGAACGAGTCCGGCGCGCCACCCATGACTTCGGCCCCGAGCCGATCGACGACGACCTCGCGGTGCTCGTGCTCGAAGCGGTGCCGGTGCCGCCGGGAACGGTTCAGGTGGCGCTGCTATAGGCAGCGCCGGGTGCAGTCGGTGCCTGCGGTGCGGGCAGTGCCCGCGTGGGCCGTGCCGGTACGGCGCCCAGGGCCCTTTGCGCCGACCTTCGCGCTACTCGCCCAGGCCCGCCAGGTCGCGCAGCCGCCGGGCCTGCGCGGCGCGCTCGGCGGCGCGCTGCTCCTCGTACGTCCGCTCCCCCGCCCCGCGCAGCAGCGCCTTGGTCTCGATCACGGCGTCGCGGGGCGCGGCCAGCAGCGCCGCCGCCAGGTCCCGGACCGCCGCGTCCAGTTCCGCGGCGGGCACGACCAGGTTGGCCAGGCCGGTGCGCTCGGCCTCCTCGGCGTGGACGAAGCGCCCGGTCAGACAGATCTCCAGCGCTCGGGCGTAGCCCACGAGGGAGACCAGCGGATGGGTGCCGGTGAGGTCGGGGACCAGCCCGAGGCTGGTCTCGCGCATCGCGAACTGTGCGTCGTCCGCACAGACCCGCAGGTCACAGCCGAGGGCCAGCTGGAAGCCCGCGCCGATGGCATGGCCCTGGACGGCGGCGACGGAGATGATGTCGTGCCGCCGCCACCAGGTGAACGCCTCCTGATACCCGGCGATGACGGCGTCCAGCTCCATGTCGGAGCGGCGGGCCAGCTCGGGGAAGGACGGCTCGCCGTCGAACCCCTCGGGCGTGAACGCCTGCCGGTCGAGCCCTGCGGAGAAGGACTTGCCCTCGGCGCGCAGCACCACCACCCGCACGCTGCCCGGCAGCGCCCGTCCGGCCTCGGCCAGGGCCCGCCAGGTCGCGGGCGACTGGGCGTTCCGCTTGTCGGGGTTGGTCAGGGTCACCGTGGCGATCGCGTCATCAGCGGTGAGGCGAACGCCGTCCTTGTCCAGTAGGGTCACAGAAGCCTCCGGTGGGTGCGGTCACACGACTAAGTGACTGCACAGTAACCACCCGGCCAACGGTCCGATCAACCGGGTGGCACCGCTCACACCCACCGGTACGACATATCTGGGGTGTCAGGCCGACGTTGCGGCCTTCTTGCCCCGTGTCGCTCCACCGCGACCACGCAGGGCCACGCCGGACTCACTGAGCATCCGGTGGACGAATCCGTAGGAGCGGCCAGTCTCTTCGGCCAGCGCCCGGATGCTCGCACCGGAGTCGTACTTTTTCTTCAGGTCTGCCGCGAGCTTTTCGCGCGCGGCGCCGGTCACCCGGCTGCCCTTCTTCAGAGTCTCGGCCACCCGTGCCTCCTCATGGGAAGTGCGCTCTGGACTCTCATGATCACCCCTAGGCGGCTTCCTGGCCACCCATTCGGCAAGGTCTGTGGAGGAAGGCTTCCCCGAATTGATGGGGTGATCGCGCCCGGAATCGAAGATTCCGCAGGCAGGCGCGCCCAGAAACGGTCCACATGATGGACGAACCGGCAGGTCAGCCCATGGGTGGGCGTGACCGCGCCACCGCACGCCGGCGCACGGCACGCTTCATGCGCCGGTCGGTGACGACGCGCCGCGGTACCAGCCGTTCTCACTCAGATGAAGGATCACGCCTAGGCCGAATGATCTATGGCGAATGATCTACGGGAGGCGAACCGGAGCCGGATCAGGCGAGCGCGACGAGGTCCGCGTAGTCCTCGCCCCACAGGTCCTCGACGCCGTCCGGCAGCAGAATGATCCGCTCCGGCTGCAGTGCGTCGACGGCGCCCTCGTCGTGCGTCACCAGCACCACCGCGCCCGTGAAGGTGCGCAGCGCGCCGAGGATCTCCTCGCGGCTGGCCGGGTCGAGGTTGTTGGTGGGCTCGTCGAGCAGCAGGACGTTGGCCGAGGAGACCACGAGCGTGGCCAGCGCGAGCCGGGTCTTCTCGCCGCCGGACAGCACGGCCGCCGGCTTGTCGACGTCGTCACCGGAGAAGAGGAAGGACCCCAGCGTCTTGCGGATGTCCACGAGGTCGAGGTCGGGGGCGGCCGAGCGCATGTTCTCCAGGACCGTGCGGTCCGGGTCGAGCGTCTCGTGCTCCTGCGCGTAGTAACCGAGCTTCAGACCGTGACCGGGGGTGACCTGCCCGGTGTCCGGCTTCTCGACCCCGGCCAGCAGCCGCAGCAGGGTCGTCTTGCCCGCGCCGTTGAGCCCCAGGATGACCACCCGCGAGCCCCGGTCGACCGCCAGGTCGACGTCGGTGAAGATCTCCAGCGAGCCGTACGACTTGGACAGGCCCTCGGCCGCCAGGGGCGTCTTGCCGCACGGGGCGGGGTCCGGGAAGCGGAGCTTGGCGACCTTGTCGGCCTGCCGCACCGCGTCGAGGCCGGACAGCAGCTTCTCGGCACGGCGGGCCATGTTCTGCGCGGCCACCGTCTTGGTGGCCTTGGCGCGCATCTTGTCCGCCTGGGAGTTGAGCGCCGCGGCCTTCTTCTCCGCGTTGGCCCGCTCCCGCTTGCGGCGCTTCTCGTCGGCCTCGCGCTGGGCCTGGTAGAGCTTCCAGCCCATGTTGTAGACGTCGATGACCGAGCGGTTGGCGTCCAGGTAGAAGACCTTGTTGACGACCGTCTCGACCAGGTCCACATCGTGGGAGATGACGATGAAGCCGCCGCGGTAGGTCTTCAGGTAGTCCCGCAGCCAGATGATGGAGTCGGCGTCGAGGTGGTTGGTCGGCTCGTCCAGGAGCAGGACGTCGGAGTCCGAGAAGAGGATGCGGGCCAGCTCGACCCGGCGGCGCTGACCGCCGGAGAGCGTATGCAGGGGCTGGCCGAGCACCCGGTCGGGCAGCCCGAGGCTGGCGGCGATGGTCGCGGCCTCCGCCTCGGCGGCGTAACCGCCCTTGGTGAGGAACTCGGTCTCCAGCCGCTCGTACTTCTTCATCGCGCGCTCGCGGGTGGCGCCCTTGCCGTTCGCCATCCGGTCCTCGTTCTCGCGCATCTTGCGGAGCACCGAGTCCAGCTCGCGGGCGGAGAGGATGCGGTCGCGCGCGAGCACGTCGAGGTCGCCGGTGCGCGGGTCCTGGGGCAGATAGCCGACCTGGCCGGAGCGGGCGATGGTGCCGGCGGCCGGGATGCCCTCACCGGCCAAACACTTGGTGAGGGTGGTCTTGCCCGCGCCGTTACGGCCGACGAGGCCGATGCGGTCGCCCTTGGCGACGCGGAAGGAGGCGGACTCGATGAGGACACGGGCGCCGGCGCGCAACTCGATGCCGGAGGCGGTGATCACGGGAATTACTCCAGGGCAGGGTGGACGGCTGGACGGACGGGCGGAAAGAGGCCGACGCCGTCTAATGCGCGAGGAGAATTGCCATGCGATTAGTTTAGCGGGGCCCGCAAGAGCTTTTTCCCGGCCCGGGCGGGCCTCCCGTGCACGGCCAGGGCCCGGCCCTGGTCAGGCGCCGCCCGTGTGCACCTGGAAGGCCGCGCGGCGCACCGCCTTGGCGAGGGCCGGATCGGGGTGGGCGGCGGCCAGCGCGACGAGGACGTGCACGGTGCGGGGGTGGCCCACGGCCCGTACCTCCTCGAGCAGCGCCGGGACCGTGCCCTGCACGGCGGATTCCAGGTGGCGCACGAGCATCGGGCTCTCGCCGTGGTCGGAGATGGCCGCGGCCGTGTCCACCCACAGCCAGGTGGCCTCCTCGCGGGTGAGCACGTCCAGCGCGTCCTCCGGGTCGGCCCCCTCGTGCTCGGCCAGCCACAGCAGCGCGTACGGGCGCAGCGCGGACTCGTCGACCACGGCCCGCACGGTGGGCTCGGCGGGCGCCCCGACGACGCGCAGCGCCTCGAAGGCGAGCCCGCGCAGCAGCGCGTCGTCGCCGCGGGCCGCCTCGATGAGCTCGGTGACGGCGCTGCCGACGGGGCGGGCGGCGAGCCAGGCCCGGTACTCGGCGCGGGCCGGGCCGGGGGTCAGGCCCGCGCAGCCGCGCAGCATGTCCGCGGCGGGCTGCTCGATGTTCCCGGCGGGGCTCTGGGCGGCGACGCAGATCTGCTCCAGCTTGACCCACACCGCCCAGTTGCCGAGCGCGCTGAGCACGGCCTCGCGTTGCTCAGCTTGTTCTGCTTGCACCGCTTGCGCTGCTTCCACCGCTTCCACCGCTTGCTCCGCGCCGGGGTGGGCGGCCTCCCTCGGCCCCTCCCCCGCCTCCGGGGAGCCGTCCGCCCGGGACCCGTCCAGCACCACGAGCGCGCCCACGGAGGCGAGCGCGTCCAGGGCCCAGTCGAGCAGCGCCTCCAGGGAGTCCGCGGCGCCCGGCGCCCCGGCGGGGGCGGTGTCGTCGGGACCGGGGGCGGCCGCGGGGCCGTACGGCACCTCGCACCGCTCGGTGCGCAGCTCGGCGACGCGCTGCTGGAGCATGTCCAGGAGCGCCGCGACCTGCACCGGACCGGCCGACAGCTGGAGCAGGGACAGCAGCTGCGGCAGCGCCTCGACGACCTCGGCGACGGCGGTGGGCTCGGCCGTGGCCGGGGCCGGGCGGGCCAGGGACCAGGCGTCGAGCAGCGCGACCCAGCCGCGCAGCACCGCGCTGTCGTCACGGTCCCAGGCGCGCAGCCGCCAGCCGGGGCGGGCGATGCCGCCGTGCAGCTCGATCAGGCCGACCAGGCGGGCCCGGTCCCAGTCGGCCCGGATCTGTTCAGGGGGGACGCCCAGAGCGGCGGCGGCCTCGGCGACGGCCTCGGTGGGGAGCACGCCCGGGACGCTGTGCCCGCTCGCGGCCCACCGGGCGATCTGTACGGCCCCGGCAAGTCCCGACCTGGCCTGCCGGGCGAGCTCCGAGGGGGGCGGAGTGCCCTCGGGCGGGCGGGGCGTCGGTCGGGAGCCGCGGTTCGGCACAACCCGGCGGGCTGTGGCCATCGGCCGCTGGCGGACGAGTCGGAGCCGGGAGTCGCGCGGAGTACGGGACGTCACGGGAGCAGTCTCGCCCGTGACGGCCCGAAAGCCCAATCGGCACCCGTACGGCGGTTGCCCGCGCCGGTCACAGAGGTCGCCGACGGCGCTTCCGGTTCCCTCTCGGCACCGGCCGCGAGCATTACATCAGCGGCATCAGAAAGCGGCCCAGCATGTCTTCGTACCCTTCGGGGCCGGCGTTCCACATCGCGGCGTGCGGGGCGTGGCGGACCGGGTGAAGGGTGACCAGTTCCGAGTGGCGCTCGGCGAGTTCGCGCGAGGCGCCCCACGGGGCCACGGTGTCGTCCGGGCCGTGCATGATCAGCGTCGGCACCTTCAGCCCGTCCAGGTCGGCCGTCTCAGCCGCCATGAGTCGGCCCCCGTGCAGTCCGGCCCGCCCCTCGGCGGCCCGTATCGCGAGCGGCAGCAGCGCGGAGGGGATGCGCCGGGCCGAGGCGAGCGCCCGCAGGGTGGCCTGCCAGTCGAGCACCGGGGAGTCCAGGACGAGCCCGCTGACCCGGTCCCGCAGCGCGGAGGCCGCGGCGGCGCGCAGGGCCATGGTGGCGCCGGTGGACCAGCCGTACAGGATGACGCGCTCCGCGCCGTAGTGCACCGCGTAGCGGATGGCGGCGTCCAGGTCGTGCCACTCGGTCTCGCCGAGGTGTCCGATGCCGTCCTCGGGGCGGGGGGCGCCCGGGTCGCCGCGGTAGGCGATGCCGAGCAGCGGGAACCGCCGCTCGTGCAGGAACGGCATGAGCACCATGGGGTGCTCGCGGGTGGTGCCGAGGCCGTGCACGGTGATCACCCAGGCGGAGCGGTCGCCGGGTATGAACCAGGCGGGCAGCACGCCCAGTTCGCCGGGCACATCGACATCGGCGTGGTCGATCCCGAGCGCGTCCCGCGGACTGCCGGTGTGCACCTGGGGGGTGAAGCGGACGCGGGTGCCGGGGGCCAGGGTGCCGTAGGTGACCCGTTCCAGGCGGCGGACCACGCAGTCCGCGGGGTGCGGGGCGTCCTCGATGACGGGGCCGACGACGGCGTGGCAGGCGGCGCCGGCGAGGCCGTAGGTGCCGGGGCGCAGCGAGGCGAGGCTGCGGGTGAGGGTGATCCGGCCGGCCTCGGTGGCGTGCACGGTGAGCCGCGGGTCGTGCGGCAGCGGCCGGCCGGGGCCCGGCTTCAGGGCAGCGTCGCTGGCGTACCGCCCGGCCGCCACCGCGGCCGCGCCGACACTGAGCATCGTGGTGGCGGCCACAACCGCCTTCGTCCGCAGGCGCATCCCTCTCAGTGTGAGCGGGGAGGCCGCCGCAAGCCAGCGGGCGTGCCCGGCCGGGTGATCGACCCGCCGGTCCGGGGGCGGTGCGCCGGGCCCGGGGCCCGGCCGGGCCCGGGGCTCAGCGGGGCTGGCCGTAGCCGCTGAGCTTGCCCGCGGCGCGCCGCAGCTCGTCGGGCGACAGCAGGGCCGGGGTGTACCCGGGGACGGCGGCCGCGGTGAGCCAGACCCGGCACATCCACTCCAGCTGGGCCGTCCGGTCGTACGCCTGGTCGAGCGTGGCGCCGTGGACGACCGTGCCGTGGTTGCGCAGCAGACAGCCGGTGCGGTCGCGCAGCGCGTCGAGCATCTTGTGGGCCAACTCGTCGGTGCCGTACAGGGCGTAGCCCGCGACGCGCACCGGGCCGCCGAGGGCGCAGGTCATGTAGTGGATCGCGGGGACCTCGTCGACCAGGGTGGAGACCGCCGTGGCGTGCACGGCGTGGGTGTGGACGACGGCCGCGGCGTCGGTGCCGCGGTAGATCGCGAGGTGCATGGGCAGCTCGCTGGTGGGGGCCAGTTCGCCGATCACCTGGCGCCCGTCCAGGTCGACGCCGACCGCGTCACCCGGGCCGAGCCGGTCGTACGGGACGCCGCTCGGGGTCACCAGCACGATGTCGCCGACCCTGGCCGAGACATTGCCCGAGGTGCCGACGACCAGGCCGTCGGCGACCGTCCTGCGGGCCGTCTCCACCACCCGTTCCCAGGCCTCCCGCAGCTCCGGCCGCTCCCCGACCCTCAGCGGTCGCGCGGTCTCCGGTTCCGGTTCCGGCTCCGTCACGGTCCCTCACCTCCGGGCGCCGATCATGGCAGAGAGGGGCACGGGGAGGTAGGGCGGGAGGTGCGCGGGGCTTCGGCGCTCCACTCCCTCAGCCGCGTCACCCCCGAGCCCACCCCAGTTCACCTTCCGTTCACCCCATGTCCTTACGGTCGTGAGGCACGCGTTGGTTGTCGAACCGATGGCCCGGGTGTGCGACTCCTCCCCTCTCAAAAGAGGGGGCCTGGCACTTGCATTGCACCACAGAATGTAGCGACCTGGTGGCGCTCCGTGCCGCCAAGTTCGGGGATCGCATTCCCCCACGAAGGAGTTCGATGGAACACATCACGCTTCTCATTGGGATCGTGATCATCACGGCCTTGGTGTTCGACTTCACGAACGGCTTCCACGACACGGCCAATGCCATGGCCACCACCATCTCCACGGGAGCTCTCGGTCCCCGGACGGCCGTGGCGATGTCGGCGGTCCTCAATCTCGTCGGCGCGTTCCTCTCCGTGGAGGTCGCCAAGACGATCTCCGGAGGGATCATCGACGAGGGCTCCGGAGTCCGCCCCGAAGTGATCTTCGCGGGTCTGGTCGGCGCGATCCTCTGGAACCTGCTGACCTGGCTGGCCGGACTGCCCTCCAGCTCCTCGCACGCCCTCTTCGGCGGCCTCATCGGCGCGACCCTGGTCTCCGTCGGCATGGACGGGGTCAACAGCGACAAGATCATCATGAAGGTCCTGATCCCGGCCGTGGCCGCGCCGCTCGTGGCCGGAATCGCCGCCCTGGTCGCGACCCGGCTCACCTACCGGCTGGCCCGCGGCCGCGACCCCCAGGACACCGCGAAGGGCTACCGCGCCGGGCAGATCGCCTCGGCCGCGCTGGTCTCCCTCGCCCACGGCACCAACGACGCCCAGAAGACCATGGGTGTGATCACCCTGGCACTGATCACCGGCGGCGCGGTCGCGCCCGACTCCGACCCGCCGCTGTGGGTCATCGTCTCCGCGGGGCTGGCCATCGCCCTCGGTACGTACCTGGGCGGCTGGCGCATCATCCGCACCATGGGCAAGGGCATCACCGACATCCAGCCGCCGCAGGGCTTCGCCGCCCAGACCGGCGCCGCGACCGTCATCCTCGCCTCGTCCCACATCGGCTTCGCGCTCTCCACCACCCAGGTCTGCTCCGGTTCCGTGATGGGCGCGGGGATCGGCCGCAAGGGCGGCGTGGTGCGCTGGTCCACCGCGGGCCGCATGGTCCTCGCCTGGGTGCTCACCCTGCCCGCCGCGGGCCTCGTCGCGGGCGGCGCGGCACTCCTGGCGGACCAGGGCGACTGGGGCGTCACGGCGGTCGCCGTGCTCGCGGTCGCCGCCTGCGCCGGGATCTGGGCGGCCTCGCGCCGCAAGCCCGTCGACCACACCAACGTCAACGATGTCAACGAGGCCGCGACGGCGCCGGCCGAGCCGGTGGGCGTCGTCACGGCCGCCCTCCAGTCCGTGGCCCCGCCGCCCGCCGGGCCGGTGGCCCCCGCCGTTGCCGCTTCCGCCTCCTCCTCCGCCTCCTCCGCCACCCCGGCAGGCGCATCCGCGGCCACCGGCAGCACCAGCTAAGGAAGTAACGCGATGAGCATCGACTGGGCGGCTCTCGGCCAGGTCTTCGGCATCAGCCTCGCGGTGACCGTCGGCTTCGTGGGCGTCTTCACCCTCGGCATCCTCGGCACCTCCCGCAAGCCGCGGCAGGCGGAGGCAGGCCCGACCGCCGCCGCCACCCCCTCCGGCACCTCGGCCCCGGCGGGCGCGGCCTTCAACCCCGCGCGCGCCGGCGCGTACGCCTGCTTCGCACTGTGCGCGGCGGCCGTGGTGTACGGCATCAATCTGATCGTGGCCTGACCCGCTCGACCCACCCACGGCCGCCGGGCCGGAACGCGCCGACCAGCGCGGACCGCCCGGCGGCCGTGGCATGTGCTCCTCGGCACACTCACGCAGGGTGGGGCATTCGCGAGTTGACGGCCATTCGCGGCCCATGGTGGACTTCCGGAGCCAAACGGCGGCAGGAGAGGAAGCCGGTGAGAATCCGGCGCGGTCCCGCCACTGTCACCGGGGAGCGCTCTCCCATCACCTGTACGAGTCACGGCCGTCCACACGGAGGCTGGAAGACCGGGAGAAGCGCGGATCCGGGAGCCAGGAGACTCTCACCGCCGGTCACGTCGAACCAGGGCGCGGACCCTGAGTGAGGACATACCGCCATGCCCGGCACCGCCATGCCGCCGCCGCCCCACCCGCGGCCCCTTCGCCACATCCCGACGCGCCGAGGCAAGACGGCGGACTGACGATGCGTGCCGATCACGCCTCGTACGCGTGCGGCGCCGCCCTCGGCTTTCTCGGCGACCTCGCCCTCGGCGATCCGCGCCGCGGCCACCCCGTGGCCGCGTTCGGGCGCGCCGCCCTGGCCGTCGAGCGGCTGCTGTGGCGCGACCACCGCGGATCCGGGGCTCTTTACACCGCGCTGTGCGCGGGCGGCGTGGCCGCGGGCGCTGTTCTGTCGGTGCGCGCCGTACGGGCCCTGCGAGGCCCCGCGTTGGGATGCCCCGCGTTGGGAAGCCTCGCCTCGGGCAGTACTGCCTCGGAAAGCCCCGCCCTGGGGCGCCCTTCCCCCGCCGCGCAGACCCTGCTGACCGCCGCCGCCACCTGGGCCGTGCTCGGCGGGACGACGCTGGGCCGGGAGGCGCGCGCCGTCGGCGGCGCGCTGGCCGCCGGGGACCTCGACGCCGCCAGGCGGCGGCTGCCGCACCTGTGCGGGCGCGACCCGCAGGCGCTGGACGGGCCTCAGATCGCGCGCGCGGTCGTCGAGTCGGTCGCCGAGAACACCTCGGACGCCGTCGTGGGCGCACTGGTGTGGGGGGCCGTCGGCGGGGTGCCGGGCCTGGTCGGCTTCCGGGCCGTCAACACCCTGGACGCGATGGTGGGTCACAAGTCGCCGCGCTACCGGCGGTTCGGATGGGCCTCGGCCCGGCTGGACGACCTGGCCGGCTGGCCCGGCGCGCGGCTCACCGCGGCGCTGGCCGTCCTGGCCGGGCCCGATCCGCGCGGCGCGTCGCGCGCCTGGCGGCGCGACGGCCACCGCCATCCGAGCCCCAACGCGGGCCCTGTGGAGGCCGCGTTCGCGGGCGCGCTCGGCGTACGGCTGGGCGGCACCCTCGCGTACGGCGGCCGCGTCGAGCACCGGCCGGTGCTCAACCCCGGCGGGCGGCCGGTCGAGGCCGCCGACATCGAGCGCGCGGTACGGCTGTCGCGGCGCGTCGGCGCCCTGGCGCTCGGCGCGTCCGTCACGGCCCGGCTGGCTGTGGGGGCGCTGCGGGCGGCTCGTACGGTCGCGCCCCCGGTCGCGCGGCCCGGCGCCGCGCCCGTACGCGCCGCGCGTGCCTCACATGGCGCGCGGGCCCGTTGGGCACGGTCCATGCGGACACTCGGCGCGGGCTGGTCGGGCGGCCCGGCGACGGCGCGGCCCGTGGCCGCTGGGAGGGACTACGGATGAGCGGAATACACGGCGGGGGCGCGGGTGCGAAGGGCGGGCCGGGCGGCGGGCTGCTCGTCGCGGGTACGACCTCGGACGCGGGCAAGAGCGTCGTCACGGCCGGGATCTGCCGCTGGCTCAGCCGCAAGGGCGTCAGCGTCGCGCCCTTCAAGGCGCAGAACATGTCGCTCAACTCCTTCGTGACCCGCGACGGGGCGGAGATCGGCCGCGCCCAGGCCATGCAGGCCGCCGCCGCGCGCGTCGAGCCGAGCGCGCTGATGAACCCCGTCCTGCTCAAGCCCGGCAGCGACCGCAGCAGCCAAGTGGTGCTGCTGGGCAAGCCGGTGGGCGAGCTGAGTGCGCGTGGGTATTTCGGGGGGTCTGGAGGGGCGTCCCCCGGGGAAAAGCTGCCCGGCGGGCGGCGGGAGGCGCTGCTCGGGACCGTCACCGAGTGCCTGGCCGAGCTGCGGCGCACCCATGACGCGGTGATCTGCGAGGGCGCGGGCAGCCCCGCCGAGATCAATCTGCGCCGAACCGACATCGTCAACCTGGGTCTCGCCCGGGCCGCCCGGCTGCCGGTCGTCGTGGTCGGGGACATCGACCGCGGCGGCGTCTTCGCGTCGTTCTTCGGCACGACCGCGCTGCTCTCCGAGGCCGACCAGCGGCTTGTCGCGGGCTATCTGGTGAACAAGTTCCGCGGCGATGTGACCCTGCTGGAGCCAGGCCTTCAGATGCTGCACGGCCTGACGGGCCGCCCGACCATGGGCGTGCTGCCGTACGCGCACGGGCTCGGCATCGACGAGGAGGACGGGCTGCGGGTGTCGCTGCGCGGGGCGGTGCGCGAGAGCGTCGTCGCGCCGCCGCACGGCGCGGACATCCTGCGGGTCGCGGTCGCCGCCGTGCCGCTCATGTCGAACTTCACGGACGTGGACGCACTGGCCGCCGAACCCGGCGTGGTCGTTCGGTTCGTGGACCGGCCGGAGGAGCTGGCCGACGCCGATCTGGTGGTGCTGCCGGGCACCCGCGGCACCGTACGGGCGCTGGAGTGGCTGCGGCGGCGCGGTCTGGCCGCGGCGATCGCGCGGCGGGCGGCGGAGGGCCGGCCGGTGCTGGGCATCTGCGGCGGCTTCCAGATGCTCGGCGAGCGCATCGAGGACGAGGTCGAGTCGCGGGCCGGGACGGTGGAGGGGCTCGGGCTGCTGCCGGTTCGGGTGCGGTTCGCGGTGCACAAGACCCTCGCGCGGCCGGTCGGCGAGGCGCTCGGCGAGCGGGTGGAGGGCTACGAGATCCACCACGGGGTCGCCGAGCTGCTGGACGGCGCGGACGAACCCTTCCTGGACGGCTGCCGGGTGGGCTCGGTGTGGGGCACGCACTGGCACGGCTCGCTGGAGAGCGACGGCTTCCGGCGCGCCTTCCTGCGGCGGGTCGCGGACGCGGCGGGCCGGGCGTTCGTCCCGGCGCCGGACACCAGTTTCGGGGAGCTGCGCGAGGAGCAGCTGGACCGGCTGGGCGACCTGATCGAAGAACACGCGGACACGGACGCGCTGCTGCGGCTGATCGAGAACGGCGTGCCGGAGGGGCTGCCGTTCGTCCCGCCGGGGGCGCCGCCCCGGCCTCCCGGGCCCTCGCTGCCCTCTCCTGCGGCGTCTCCGGAGGAGTCGTCTCAGGAGGAGTCGTCTCAGGAGGAGTCGTTCCCTCCGCCCCGCCCAGAAGACCACCACCGCGCCCACACCGCAGGAGGTACCCCCGCATGACCGCCACCCCCTACCCGTTCACCGCGCTCGTCGGGATGGCCGACCTGCGGCTGGGCCTCCTGCTCAACGCCGTGTCGCCGGCCGTCGGCGGGGTGCTGGTACGCGGCGAGAAGGGCACCGCGAAGTCGACGGCCGTACGGGCGCTGGCCGCCCTGCTGCCCGGCATCGACGTGGTGGCCGGCTGCCGGTTCTCCTGCGACCCCACCGCGCCCGACCCGGGCTGCCCGGACGGCCCGCACGAGCCGGACACCGGCACCGTACGGCCCGCCCGGATGGTCGAGCTGCCGGTCGGCGCCTCCGAGGACCGGCTGGTCGGGGCGCTGGACATCGAGCGGGCGCTGTCGGACGGGGTGAAGGCGTTCGAGCCGGGTCTGCTGGCCGACGCACACCGCGGCGTGCTGTACGTCGACGAGGTCAACCTGCTGCACGACCACCTGATCGACCTGCTGCTCGACGCGGCCGCCATGGGCGCCTCCTATGTGGAGCGCGAGGGCGTGTCCGTACGGCACGCGGCGCGCTTTCTGCTGGTGGGCACCATGAACCCCGAAGAGGGCGAGCTGCGGCCGCAGTTGCTGGACCGCTTCGGCCTGACGGTGGAGGTCGCGGCGTCGCGGGACACCGACGAGCGGGTCGAGGTGGTGCGGCGGCGGCTGGCGTACGACGAGGACCCGGCCGGGTTCGCCGCGCGCTGGGCGGACGAGGAGGGCGCGCTGCGGGAGCGCGTGGCGGCGGCGCGTGCCCTGCTGCCGCGGGTGCGGCTGGGCGATGGCGCGCTGCGGCAGATCGCGGCGGTGTGCGCGGCGTTCGAGGTGGACGGGATGCGCGCGGACATCGTGACGGCGCGTACGGCGACGGCGCTGGCGGCGTGGGCGGGGCGTACGGAGGTGACCACCGAGGACGTGCGGCAGGCCGCGCTGCTGTCGCTGCCGCACCGGCGCCGGCGGGCTCCGTTCGACGCGCCGGGGCTGGACGAGGACAAGCTCGACGAAGTGCTGCGCGAGTCCGGGGGCGGGGACGACGACCCGGAGCCGGACCCGGGGCCCGACGGGCGGGACGGGCAGGACGGGCAGGACGGACCGGAAGGCCCTGACGGGCCGGGGGGTCCTGACGGGCCGGGGGGCGGACAGCCGCCGCGGGGCGTGCCGGAGCAGGCGCCGCCGTCGGCCGGATCGTCCGTACCGGAGCAGCGCACGAGCCCCGACGGTTCCGACAGTTCCGACGGTTCCGACGCCCCGAGCCGGGTCCCCGATGCCGCCGACGGGGGCCCGGGCGGGGCCGCGGCGGGCGGGCCCGGCGGCGAACGGGCGGCCGTGGGCGCCGCCGAGCCGTTCCGGACCCGGCGGCTGGACGTACCGGGGCTCGGCGAAGGGGCGGCGGGGCGGCGGTCGCGCGCCCGCACGGCCCACGGCCGCACCACCGGCGCCCGCCGCCCCCGCGGAACCCTGTCCAAGCTGCACCTGTCGGCGACCGTACGGGCCGCCGCACCGCACCAGCGCTCGCGCGGCCGGCAGGGCCCCGGGCTCGTGGTGCGCCGTGACGACCTGCGTGAGGCGGTGCGCGAGGGCCGCGAGGGCAACCTCGTGCTGTTCGTGGTGGACGCGTCGGGGTCGATGGCCGCGCGGAAGCGCATGAGCGCCGTCAAGGGCGCCGTACTGTCACTGCTGCTGGACGCCTACCAGCGGCGGGACAAGGTCGGCCTGATCACCTTCCGGGGCGCCGAGGCGGCCCTGGCGCTGCCGCCCACCTCGTCGGTGGACGCGGGCGCCGCCCGGCTGGCGAAGCTGCCCACCGGCGGGCGCACCCCGCTGGCCACCGGGCTGCTGAAGGCCCGCGAAGTGCTGCGGATCGAGCGGCTGCGGGACCCGTCGCGCCGTCCGCTGCTGGTCGTGGTGACGGACGGACGGGCCACGGGCGGCCCGGAGCCGGTGGCCCGCGCCGGGCGCGCGGCCCGGCTGCTGGCGGCCGACGGGGTCGCCTCGGTCGTGGTGGACTGCGAGGCGGGGCCCGTACGGCTGGGCCTGGCGGGCGCGCTGGCCCACGAGCTTCGGGGGACACCGGTGACGCTCGACGAACTGCGCGCGGACAGCGTGACCGCGCTGGTGCGCGACGCGCGCACGGCAAACCCCGCACGGACCGTACGAAAGACACGGAGGGCCGCCTGATGCCGCAAGGACAACCGACCGTCGTACCCGAAGACGGGCTGACCACCCGGCAGCGCCGCAACCGGCCGCTGGTGCTCGTGCACACGGGCGTCGGCAAGGGCAAGTCGACTGCCGCGTTCGGGCTGGCGCTGCGGGCGTGGAACCAAAGCTGGCCGGTCGGTGTATTCCAATTTGTAAAGTCCGCGAAGTGGCGGGTCGGCGAGGAGCGGGCGCTGCGCGTCCTCGGCGAGTCGGGAGAAGGGGGGACCGTCGCATGGCACAAGATGGGCGAGGGCTGGTCGTGGCTCCAGCGCTCCCAGCAGGACGCCATCTCCAGCGAGGAGGCGGCGCGCGAGGGGTGGGAGCAGGTCAAGCGGGACCTCGCGGCGGAGACATATCGGCTGTATGTGCTGGACGAGTTCGCGTACCCCATGCACTGGGGCTGGGTGGACACCGACGAGGTGGTGTCGGTGCTGCGCGACCGGCCCGGGACCCAGCACGTGGTCATCACGGGGCGTAACGCGCCTCAGAAGCTGCTGGACTTCGCGGATCTGGTCACCGATATGTCCAAGGTCAAGCACCCGATGGACGCCGGTCAGAAGGGGCAGCGGGGTATCGAGTGGTGAGTGTTCGGTGGTGAGTGTTCAGTGGTGAGCGTGCCGCGCCTGGTCATCGCCGCGCCCGCCTCCGGCAGCGGCAAGACCACGGTGGCCACGGGCCTGATGGCCGCCTTCGCGGAGCGCGGTCTCGATGTGTCGCCGCACAAGGTCGGCCCGGACTACATCGACCCCGGCTATCACGCGCTGGCCGTCTCGTCCGCGGCCCGCTCGGGGCGGGCGGCGCGTCCGGGCCGCAACCTGGACGCCTATCTGTGCGGGCCGGAGCGGATGGCTCCGCTGTTTCTGCACGGGGCGGCCGGCTGTGATCTGGCGGTCGTCGAGGGCGTGATGGGGCTGTACGACGGGGCGGCCGGGCAGGGCGAGCTGGCATCGACGGCGCATGTGGCGAAGCTGCTGCGCGCGCCGGTGGTGCTGGTCGTCGACGCCTCGTCGCAGTCCCGCTCGGTGGCGGCGCTGGTGCACGGCTTCGCGTCCTGGGACCCCGAGGTGCGGGTGGCCGGGGTGATTCTCAACAAGGTCGGCTCGGACCGGCACGAGGAGCTGCTGCGCGAGGCACTGGACGGGGCGGGGGTGCCGGTGCTCGGGGCGCTGCGGCGGGTGCGCGCGGTGCGCGCCCCGAGCCGCCATCTCGGTCTGGTGCCGGTGGCCGAGCGGCGGGCGGAGGCGGTCGAGTCCGTGGCCGCGCTGGCCGAGCGGGTGCGCGAGGGCTGCGACCTCGACGGCCTGCTGGCCCTGGCCCGCAGCGCACCGCCGTTGGCGGACCCGCCCTGGGCCCCGGAGCGGGAGACCGCCCCCGCGTGGGGTGGGGCCGAGGCAGCCGGGGCCGGGGCGGAGGCGGCCGGGGGCGGGGGGCGGCCGGTCGTCGCGCTGGCGGGCGGGGCGGCCTTCACCTTCTCGTACGCGGAGCACGCCGAGCTGCTCACCGCCGCGGGCGCGGAGGTGGTCCCCTTCGATCCGCTGCGGGACGAGCGCCTGCCGCCGGGCACCGCCGGCCTGGTGGTCGGCGGCGGCTTCCCGGAGGTGTACGCGCCGGAGCTGTCCGCGAACGAGCCGCTGCGCGCGGAGGTGGCCCGGCTCGCGGCGGCCGGTGCGCCGATAGCCGCCGAGTGCGCGGGGCTGCTGTATCTGGCGCGCTCGTTGGACGGCGAGCCGATGTGCGGAGTGCTGCCCGCCGAAGCGCACATGTCGGAGCGGCTGACGCTGGGGTACCGCGAGGCGGTGGCGATCGGGGACAGCTCACTCGCCGTCGCGGGGACCCGGGTGCGCGGGCATGAGTTCCACCGCACCACCGTGGAGCCCGGTGCGGGGCCGGAGCCCGCCTGGGGGCTGGTCCGTCCCGAGCGCCGCGCGGAGGGGTTCGTCCAGGGCGGTGTCCATGCGTCGTATCTGCATGTGCACTGGGCGGCGATGCCGGACGCGGCGGTCCGGTTCGTGGCCGGTTGCGCGCGGCGGGGCGGATGAGACGGCGGAGTGGATGGCGGAACGGAGCAGAACAGAATAGGAGGGGGACGGTGAGTGGAGAGCGTGACACGGGCGGGGGCGCTTCCCGAGTCGCCGGTGGGGACCGTGCGTTGCCCGGGGCTTGTCGTCGGGGTCGGTGCCGGGCGGGGAGTGTCCGTCGAGGAGGTGGCCGGGCTCATCCGGCGGACGCTGGACGGGGCGGGGCTTTCGGTGTGCGGGGTCGTGGAGTTGGCCACGGTCGAGGCGAAGGCCGCCGAGCCGGGGCTGGTCGCGGCGGCGGTCCGGCTCGGCGTGCCGCTGCGGGGTTATGGGGCCGCGGCGCTGGCCTCCGTCGCGGTGCCGAGCCGGTCCGGGGCCGCGCTGACCGCCGTGGGGACGCCCAGTGTCGCCGAGGCGGCGGCCCTGCTCGCCGCCGGGCCGGGGGGCGATCTGCTCGTGGCCAAGCGGAAGTCGGAGCCGCGCGGCCGTCCCGCGCGGGCCACCTGCGCCGTCGCGCGCCGTCCGGCGCGCCGGGGCGAACAAGGGCAGGACAAGTAAAGGTGACCTGCCTACACATCGCCCGGCAGAACTCAGTAACGTCTCGGGGCGGGATCCCAACTCCCGCATCGCACCGTGCCACCCGCACCACCAGCACCAAGGAGACCTCGTGACGACCCCGCCCGCGCTGCTCATCGCAGGCATCGGCACCCGAGACGAGAGGCGCGCCGACGCCTTCCGCCACTTCGTACGGGAGTTGGGCACCCGCAATCCCGGCCTGCCCGTCGCGGGCGGCTTCACCGGCCAGACCCCTCTGCCGCTCGGTGACGCGGTGGCCGGACTCGCCGAGGAAGGCGTGACCCGGTTCGCCGTCGTACCGCTGACGCTGATCCCCTCCGAGCGCGCGGAGCAGGACCTCACCGCCGCGCTGGCCGGCGAGCGCGAGCGGCGCCCCGACACATCCTTCGTCCGTGCCCGCCCGCTGGGCCCGCATCCCCGGCTGCTGACCGTGCTGGAGCGCCGCCTGGACGAGGCGCTGGGCGACGGCCCGCGCCGCTCCCCTTCCGACCGGGCGGAGACCACTGTCCTGCTGGTGGGCCCCGGGTCGGTGACCCCCGAAGCCAACGCCGAGGTGCACCGGGCCGCCAGGCTGTTGTGGGAGGGCCGCGGCTTCGGCGGTGTGGAGACCGCCTTTGTCTCGCTGGCCGCGCCTGATGTGGCCTCGGGCCTCGACCGCTGTGCGCTGCTCGGGGCGCGGCGCATCGTGGTGCTGCCGTACTTCCTGTTCGCGGGGACGGCGGCGGATCGGGCGCAGCAGCAGGCGGAGGGCTGGGCGCTGGCACACCCGGAGGTCGAGGTGGTGACCGCCGATGTGCCGGGTCCCTCGGAGGAGTTGGTGGAGCTGGTCATGGAGCGCTACCGGGAGGCGGCCGGGGACGAGGCCGGATGCGAGGCCGGGGATGCGGCCGAGGATGCGGCTGGGGACGCGGCTGGGGACGCTGCCGGGGATGAGACGGGCGGCTCGGTGGCCGTGCCCGCGCAGGAGGACCGGCACCCCGGCTCCCCCACGCATGTCCGCTGACCAGCTCGCTGACGTGTCCGCCGATCCGTCCGCCGGGTTCGACCCGCGCCATCTGCGTCACCACGGGGACGCCGAGGTGCGGGGCTCCGGCGCCGAGCTGACGGACCTCGCGGTCAATGTGCGGGCCGACACGCCCCCCGGCTGGCTCAAGGCCCGGGTGGCCGCCGCGCTCGACGGCCTCGCCGCCTATCCGGACGGCCGCGCGGCGCGGCGCGCGGTCGCCGCGCGGCATGGTGTGCCGTCGGCGCGGGTGCTGCTGACCGCGGGTGCGGCGGAGGCGTTCGTACTGCTCGCACGCGCCCTCCCGGTGCGGCGCCCGGTCGTGGTCCACCCGCAGTTCACGGAGCCGGAGGCCGCGCTGCGGGACGCCGGGCACCGTGTGGCGCGGGTGGTGCTGGACGAGCGGGACGGCTTCCGGCTGCACCCGGGCGCGGTGCCGGAGGAGGCGGACCTGGTGGTGGTGGGCAACCCCACCAACCCGACGTCCGTGCTGCACCCGGCCGATGCGGTGGCCGCCCTGGCCCGCCCTGGGCGGACGCTGGTGGTGGACGAGGCGTTCATGGACGCGGTGCCCGGCGAGCGGGAGTCGCTCGCCGGCCGCACCGATGTGCCGGGGCTGGTCGTGCTGCGCAGCCTCACCAAGACCTGGGGGCTGGCGGGGCTCCGGATCGGCTATGTGCTGGCGGAGCCGGACACGGTCACGGCGCTGGAGCGGGCGCAGCCGTTGTGGCCGGTGTCCTCCCCGGCGCTGGCGGCGGCGGAGGCGTGCTGTGCGCCTCCGGCGCTCGCCGAGGCGGCCCGGGCGGCGGAGGCGATCACCGCCGACCGGGCTCATCTGGCCGCGCGGCTGGCCGAGTTCGAGGAGATCCGGGTGTGTGCCCCGGCGGCCGGGCCCTTCCTGCTGATCCGGCTGCCGAAGGCCACCGCGGTCCGCGCCCGCCTGCGCGAGTTCGGTTTCGCGGTGCGGCGCGGCGACACCTTCCCAGGCCTGGGCCCGGACTGGCTGCGCCTCGCGGTCCGCGACCCGGCCACGACCGACCGTTTCATCACCGCCCTGGCCAAGGCCCTCAACGAGCGCTGACCCGCAACCCACCGTGCGGACGCGCCACTCGGCCCTGTTCTCCCGAAGCTACGGCGAAGTGACAAGTAGCTCTCTGTAGCGGATCTGGGGTGTGCTTGTCAGCGTTTTTGATCTTCCGGGCTCATCGGGGGCCGTGCTCGGCGAGGTTGGTCCGGTCACGACGACCGGAGGGAGCGCGCGGGTGCGGCAGGAGTGGGAGCCGGAGGACCTGATCGAGGTCTGGACGCTGTTGGAGGAGGACCAGGAGCGGCTGCGGAACAAGTCGGGGGCGAACCGGTTGGGGTTCGCGCTGTTGCTGAAGTTCTTCGAGGTGGAGGCCCGGTTCCCGGAGGACGCCGGGGAGATCCCGGTGCCGGCGGTGTCGTACGTCGCCCAGCAGGTGAAGGTGGCGGCGGAGGAGTGGGTCGCGTACGACTGGTCGGGTCGGGCGATCAAGCGGCATCGGATGGAGATCCGGGGAGCTGTCGGCTTCCGTGAGTGCTCCGAGGAGGACCAGGCCCAGCTTGCCGAGTGGCTGGCGGTCGAGCTGTGCGGGGTGGAGCTGAACCGGGACCGGCTCGCGGAGGCGGTGGTGGCCCGCTGCCGCAAGGACCGGCTGGAGCCGCCGGCCCCAGGACAGATCGCCCGGCTGGTGGGCAGGGCGGTCAGCACCTTCGAGGAGCGGTTCTGCGCGGCCACCGTGGGCCGGCTGTCGGCGGCGACCCGGTCCCGGCTGGACGACCTGATCGCCGAGGACGCCGGCGCGGACGAGGAGAGCGCGGGCGGCAGGGGCACCTTCTTCACCGAGCTCAAGGCGGACCCGGGCGCGCTGGGGCTGGACAGCCTGCTGGCGGAGGTGAACAAGCTCCAGCGGGTGCGCGGGCTTCAGCTGCCGCCGGAGTTGTTCGCGGACGCGTCGGAGAAGCTGGTGGCGGCCTGGCGGGCGCGGGCGGCGAAGGAGTACCCCTCGGGCCTGCGGGCGGCGGCCGGGCCGGTGCGGTACGCGCTGCTGTCGACGCTGTGCCATGTGCGGGAGACGGAGATCACCGACTCGCTGGTGGAGCTGTTCATCCAGCTCGTGCAGAAGATCAACACGCGGGCGGAGAAGAAGGTCGAGGGCGAGTTCAACAAGGAGCTCAAACGGGTCCGTGGCAAGGAGGGCATCCTGCTGCGGCTGGCGGAGGCGGCGGTCGCTGAGCCGGGCGGCACGGTTCGCAAGGTGATCTATCCGGTGGCCGGGGAGTCGACGCTGAAGGCGCTGGCGGCGGAGGCCGCGGCGAACGAGGCCCGCTACCGGGCCCGGGTGCGTACGGTGCTGCGCTCGTCGTACTCGAATCACTGGCGGCGGATGCTCTCGCCGCTGCTGAACGCGCTGGAGCTGAAGTGCAACAACACCGCCTACCGGCCGGTGATGGACGCGATCGACCTGCTCAAGCGGTATCTGGACCAGCCCATCGCCAAGGAGGGCGCGTTCTTCGACGAGGCGGAGAAGATCCCGCTCGCGGGGGTGGTGCGCGAGGAGTGGCGCAAGGCGGTGGTGGATGAGCGCGGGCGGGTCGAGCGCATCCCGTATGAACTGTGCGTGCTGGTGTCGCTGCGGGACGCTCTGCGGCGGCGGGAGATCTGGGTGCCAGGGGCGAACCGGTGGCGGAATCCGGAGGACGATCTGCCGCCGGACTTCGAGGACAACCGCGATGTGCACTACGACGCGATCCGCCAGCCGCAGGACCCGGAGAAGTTCATCGAGGCCCCTCAGAAGCGGCTGCGCGAGGCCCTGACCCGCTTCGACACGGCACTGGAGCTGGGCACCACGGGCGGGGTGGACATCGTCAGGAAGCACGGTGAGCCGTGGATCAAGGTCTCGCCGCTGGGGAAGCAGGAGGAGCCGGAGAACCTAGTGGCGCTGAAGGCGGAGATCGAGCGCCGCTGGGGCACGATCGCCCTGATCGACATCCTCAAGGAGGCCGAGTTCGCCACCGGCTTCACGTCCGAGTTCACCTCCGTCGCCACCAGGGAGGCGGTGCCGAAGGCGGTGCTGCGGCGCCGGCTACTCCTGGTGTTGTTCGCGCTGGGCACGAACATGGGCATCAAGCGGGTCGCGGTCACCGGCAAGCACGGCGAGAGCGAGGCCGTGCTGCGCCGGGTGCGGCACCTGTTCGTCAACCGGACCAACCTGCGCGCGGCGCTGGTGCGGCTGGTGAACGCCACCTTCGCCGCCCGCGATCAGGCGTGGTGGGGCGAGGGCACTGCCTGCGCGAGCGATTCCAAGAAGTTCGGCTCCTGGTCCAGCAACTTCATGACCGAGTGGCACCAGCGCTACCGCGGGCCCGGCGTGATGATCTACTGGCACGTCGAGAAGAAGTCGCTGTGCGTCTACAGCCAGCTCAAGTCCTGCTCGGCCTCCGAGGTCGCCGCGATGATCGAGGGCGTGCTGCGGCACTGCACGGATATGGAGATCGACCGGCAGTACACCGACACGCACGGCGCCTCCATCGTCGGGTTCGCCTTCGCCCACATGCTCGGCTTCAACCTGCTCCCCAGGCTGAAGAACGTCGGCTCGGCGCGGCTGTACCGGCCGGCGGCTGGTGAGGACGAGAAGTGGCCGAACCTGGCGCCGGTGCTGTCGACCAAGACGATCGACTGGGACCTGATCCGTCAGCAGTACGACCAGATTGTGAAGTACACCACTGCCCTGCGCCTGGGCACCGCCGAGGCCGAGCAGGTCCTGCGGCGCTTCACCCGCGGCGGGCCCAAGCATCCGACGTACCGGGCGATCGAGGAACTCGGGCGGGCGGTGCGTACGGCGTTCATCTGCGACTACCTCGCCGACGCGGACCTGCGCCGGGAGATCAGCGACGGGCTCCAGGTGGTGGAGAACTGGAACTCCGCCAACCATGACCTGTTCTACGGCAAGGACGGCGACCTGACCGGTTCCGACAAGGAGTCCCAGGAGGTGTCCATGCTCGCCCTGCACCTGCTTCAGTCGGCGTTGGTGCACGTCAACACTCTGCTCCTCCAGGACATCCTGAGCGAGGAGAAGTGGCAGAAGCGGCTCACCGACGCCGACCGGCGGGCCCTGTCCCCGCTGTTCTGGACCCACGTGAACCCCTACGACCGGTTCGAGCTGGACATGAACAGCCGCCTCGATCTGGACCTGTCCATCCGGACGACGGTGCCCAGCCCGCGCATCCCGCAGGGAGAGACAGCCGCAGCCCCGGCATGACACCTCGGGCCCTGGGCCTGGCCGGATCCCGAGGGGCCTCGGCCGCGTCCATGTGAACCGATCGCCACCCTCGCCCACCCCGATGCGTTTCAGGTGGTGCCGTCCGGGTGGTCAGTTGTGGTGTTCCCGGGCGGGCATGTCGCCTCGCGTGGCCCATCGTTCAGTCGGGTGTCCCGGTCGAGTCGGCCGGCTCGAAGTCGTTGGCCGGCGCGGACCGCTCGATGCCGTCATTGGCCGTGGCCCAGCTGGCCAGCAGGTTCAGGGCGTCCTGCGAGGGTGAGTGGGGCTCAGCGGTGTAGGTGAGGAGGAACTGGCTGGGGCCGTCGGGGAGCGGGAAGGTTTCGAAGGGCAGGTCGAGGTCGCCGACGACCGGGTGGCGGAGGAGCTTCACGCCCGTGGTGTGCATCCGGACGTTGTGGGCCGCCCAGCGGCGACGGAATTCCTCGCTGCGGGTGGACAGCTCCCCGATCAGGTCCGTCAGCCGCCGGTCGTAGAGATCGCGGCCGGCCTCGGCGCGCAGCATGGCGACCGTGTCGTTGGCGACTTCGTCCCAGTGGCGGAAGAACTCGGTCGCGTGCGGGCTGAGAAAGACGAACCGGGCGTTGTTCGGCGGCCGTACCGGGTCGGCGTAGACGGGGGAGAACAGGGCGCGCCCGAGGTGGTTGGCGGCCAGGATGTCCCCGCGTCCGCTGAGGATGAACGCGGGCGTGCCGCTCATCGAGTCGAGGACGCGCTGCACCGTGGGCCGGACACGCTGCTGGGCCGGGCGGCGGCGTGGCGGACGGGTCGTGCCGGCGCCGCGCAGGAGGTCGAGCAGGTGGATGCGTTCGGCCTCGTCGAGCTGAAGTGCTTGCGCGATGCCCTCGATGACGCTCTCGGAGACTCCGGTGGCGTTGCCGCGCTCCAGCCGGGTGTAGTACTCGCTGGAGATGCCCGCGAGGAGGGCGACCTCCTCGCGGCGCAGCCCGGTGACCCGTCGACGCTCCCCGCCGTACAGGGGCAGTCCGGCCTGCTCGGGGGTGACCCTGGCCCGTCGCGTGCCGAGGAATTCCCGGATCTCCGCACGGAAATCATCGCGGATGTCGCGGTTTGTGCCGTTGGGGTCGTTTCTGCCTGCCATGCGCTTCACTCTACGAGTGCTTCTGCCGGGTTGGGGGTCCCTGTCAGGGACCCCCTCATCAGGGACTCCCACCCTCGCGTGACAGCCGGTTTTGTTGGTGGTGCACCGCGCCCACAGCGGTGTGAACCGTCCAGACAGACGGCGCTCGTGCCGCCGGTCCCAGCACCTCTGCGGCGCTGTATGCATCACCCCCGCACACAGCGGGTGCCGGAGCACGGCGCCTGAAAGGAAGCCCCCCATGAGCAAGGTCATTCTCGTCACAGGTGCCGGACGCGGTCTGGGCACGGACATCGCCCGCGAGGCCCTCGCCGCCGGCCACCAGGTCGTCGCCACCGGCCGCCGCCCCGCAGAGGTCGAGAAGACCCTGGGCGGGCCGCAGGACAATCTGCTGGTCACCAGGCTCGATGTCACCAGCCTGGAGGACGCCGAGGCCGCCGCGCAGGCCGCCGTCGACCGCTTCGGCCGCATCGACGTCCTGATCAACAACGCCGGGAACCTCTTCACCGGCTACTTCGAGGAGATCTCGCCCGCGCAGATGCGCCAGCAGTTCGAGACCAACCTCTTCGGCCCGATGAACGTCACCCGCGCCGTCCTGCCGATCATGCGCCGCCAGCGCGCCGGCCACGTCATCACCATCACCTCGACCGCCGGGCTGGTCGGCATGGAGTTCACCTCCGCCTACGCCGCCTCCAAGTTCGCGGAAGAGGGCTGGATGGAGTCCCTGCGTTACGACGTCGAGCCGTACGACATCCACACCACGATCGTGGAGCCCGGCTACTTCCGCACCGAACTCCTCGTGGACGGCTCCACCACCTGGCCCGAGCTGTCCATCGACGACTACGCCCCGCGCACCGCACCCCGGATCGAGGGCATGAAGAGCATGAACGGCAAGCAGCCCGGCGACCCCGCCAAGCTCGCCCGCGCCTTGCTGACCATCGCCGGCCAGGAGAAGCCGCTGCTGCGTTTCGTCGCCGGTGCGGACGCCATCGAGGCTGCCAAGGCCAAGGCGAAGGAGCTCCTCGCCCAGGCCGAGGCATCCCGCGAGCTGGGCGGCGCCCTGGCCTACGACGACGCCCACGCCTGAGCACCACACCCCGCACCCCGGCCAGGACGGAGGACCGCTGCCGGGTGCACGTTTCGACAGCACGGAGAGAGCCAACATGCCCCTCAAAGGCGAGTACGAGCCGAGCACGGCGCAGTTTGTACGGGACCAGGTGGAGCTGTACGAAAGCTCCGGCGGTACGCAGGGAACGACGCTGAGTGTCCTGGTCGCACGGGAGGAAGACGAGAGGCTCCGGGACCTGCCCGTCGTCATCCTGACCACCCTGGGCGCGAAGAGCGGCAAGATCCGCAAGACCCCGGTCATGCGGGTGGAGCACGACGGCGTCTACGCCGTCGTCGCCTCCATGGCAGGAGCCCCCAAGCACCCGGTCTGGTATCACAACGCGGTGGCCGACCCCCGGGTCGAGCTTCAGGACGGCCCGGTGCGCCAGGACATGCTGGCACGCGAGGTGACCGGGGACGAGAAGGTCCTGTGGTGGGCCCGAGCCGTCGAGGCGTTCCCCGACTACGCCGAGTACCAGAAGAACACGGACCGTGAGATCCCCGTCCTCGTCCTGGAGCCAGAGGCCCACGAGCACTGACCCGGCGCAGCCGGTTCAGCCCGCGGACCCACCGCAGCCCGGCCCTGGCAACACCAGCGTCGGACCACCCCACCTGACAGCGGCCAGCTCGAATCCCCCATGGTCGGCCCGCCCGGCCGCCTGGACGAAGCACATCACAGACGACCGCGGCATCGATGTCCTCGGCAGCCTGACCTACGACGACACCCACGCCTGAGCACCAGGCCGGCCGAGGCCGGAAGCAGCCGGGTGCACCCACGGCTCTGACCCCGCTACCCGGCAACGGCGCCCGCGTCGACAGCGCGCGGATCACCCCAGCACGGTCCGCCAACGGGTGGCGCACCCCACTGATCACGACCACCGACCGGCCTGACGGCCGTCACGACAAGGAGTACCTGATGAAGCACGTATCACTGGGCGGGCTCGATGTCTCCCGCATCGGCCTGGGAGCCATGACCATGGCCGGCATGTACACCACGGGCGGGGGACTCGATGACGCCGAGTCGATCCGCACCATCCACCGGGCCCTGGACCTCGGGGTCACCCACATCGACACCGCCGAGATCTACGGCCCCTTCCACAGCGAAGAACTCGTCGGCAAGGCCATCAAGGGACGGCGCGACGACGTCGTCGTGGCGACGAAGTTCGGTCTCGTCTCCCACGCCGGCGACGGCCCCGGCGTCATCGACAGCAGCGCCGGCAACGTGAAGGCCGCGGTCGAAGGATCGCTCAAGCGGCTCGGCACCGACCACATCGACCTCTACTACCAGCACCGTGTCGACCCGAACACGCCCATCGAGGAGACCGTCGGCGCGCTGGCCGAGCTGGTCGCCGAAGGCAAGGTGCGCCACATCGGCCTCTCCGAGGCCGGACCAGATACGATCCGCCGGGCACACGCCGTGCATCCGGTGGCCGCGCTGCAGACCGAATACTCTCTGTGGACCCGCGACGTCGAGGCCGAGATCCTCCCGCTGCTGCGCGAGCTCGGCATCGGATTCGTGCCCTACTCGCCGCTCGGCCACGGCCTGCTGACCGGGCAGATCCGCACCGTCGACGACTTCGCCGACGACGACTGGCGCAAGACCAACCCGCGCTTCATCGGCGAGAACTTCCAGCGCAACCTACGCATCGTCGACGAAGTACAGGCCATCGGCGCCGAGATCGGAGCCACCCCGGCACAGACCGCGCTGGCATGGCTGCTGACCCGCGGCGACGACATCGCCCCCATCCCCGGAACCCGGCGAGTCGCACGCGTCGAAGAGAACACCGCCGCCGACGGCATCGAACTCAGCGCCGCTCAGCTCGACCGCCTGAACAACCTCACACCGGCCGCGGGTGAGCGCCACGACGAGGCGAACATGGCCACCATCGACCGGTGATCTGACGCCCCGGCGACGTACTGACCCGTCGCACCCGACCAACCCCCATCCGTTCACCCATTTCACTGATCACTGAAGAGGCTTTCTCCATCATGTCCAAGGTTCTCCTTGTCGTAGGCCAACAAGGCTCTGGTGGACGCCGTCCGCGAGCTGGCCCATGTCACCGTGCACGACCTCTACGCCACCTACCCCGACTTCCAGATCGACGTCGACGCCGAGCAGGCACTGCTGGCCGAACACGACGTGATCGCCTTCCAGCACCCGGTGTTCTGGTACAACACCACCCCTCTGCTCAAGCAGTGGCAGGACAAGGTCTTCACCCTCGGCTGGGCCTTCACCATGGACGGCTCTCCCTCCAAGCTGGCCGGCAAGAAGGCCATCGTCGCCGTCACCGCTGGCGTCCCCGCCGAGCACTACACCCCCGAAGGCGCGAACAAGACCACCCTTGAGACGCTCCTCAGCAACTGGCACGCAACCCTGCGGCTGTGCCAGTTCGACATCCAGCCGATGGTCAAGCTGTACGGCACCGCCTTCGGCCTCTCCGACGAGGACCTGTCCACCGCCGCCAAGCAGTACAACGAACTGCTCGCCTCCTTCGCCGCCTGACCGCGCTCTCACGACAACAGCCGCCCTCGCTGATCGCAACGCAGCGGTGATAGCCCTGCCAGTCTCCGGTCACTCTTCGCCGAGTCAGCGCCAAGCGACTGGAGACTGGTAGGACCACCCGCGCCCGCGGAGATCTACGAGGAACTTGCGGCTCGCTGGTCGGCCGCTCGCGAAGGATCTCGAAGTCGTGCTTCAAGCGAAAGCAGCATCGAGGCCCTGCTTAGCGATGAACAGCCCCTCTCATAAACGACCCTTTGCGCGAGCAAGATCAATCACGGACCGCCGGACCCCGCCGATCCCAGATTCGTTCTCAGAACCTGCTCTCACTCAAAAGCGGGACGGACCCCCTTCTGAGAGTTACATTGTGCGAAAATCCGGGCCTATGACGGACCCTCAGCAGCCCTCCCCGGCCGACCGGTCGGACGCCGACGACGTCGAACAGCACGCATGTCCGAAGTGTGACGCGCAGCCCGGTTCGCCCTGCCGCTCGCGCGGTGGCGCGGTCGCCTCCGCCTACCACACCCGCCGCTTCACCCAGGTGCCCCGCCTGAAGAAAGCGCTGCGCGTGCCGACCCCGACCGACCGCGGCCCGGGCCGACCGTGGCGGCCCGGCACCCCGCCCCCGGCGCCGATCGACCCGGACCTGCCGAGCGCGGACATCCGCATCGGGTACGCGAGATGCTCGACCCTCGGGCAGGAACTCGACTCCCAGCTCGACGCGCTCAGCAAGCACGGCATCCCGAGGGACAAGATCTTCAGCGAGAAGATCAGCACCCGGGTGCGGGTCCGCCCCCGATTCGAGGAGGCCCTGAGGACGGCGCGGGAGGTCAAGGCGCACGCCCCGCACTGCCGGGTCATCTTCACCGTGTACGAGATGAAGCGGCTCGGCCGCGACGCCGCCGAGCTCACCGCGCTCGCCGACCACCTCACCGCCCACGGCCTGGTCCTGGAGATGCTCGCCGGGCCCCTGCCCGGCATCTACGACCCCACCGGTCCGGGCAAGCTGCTGTTCGCGTTCTTCGCGGCGATGGCGGAGACCGAGCGGGAGAACATCCGGGAGTCGACCCTGGAGGGGCTCGACACCGCGGCCCGCAAGGGCAAGCACGGCGGCCGGCCTCCGGTCATCACCGACGACATGCTCCACACCGTGCTGCGGCGCCGCGCGGGCGGCGAGTCCGTCGAGCAGATCCAGCCCGACCTGATCATCCCCACCGGCAAGCGCAAGGGACAGAACCCCTCCGTCGCGAGCATCTACCGGGCGCTCGCCGAGCACGCCAAGCGCGAGGCGTACCCCGAAGCCGTCGAACAGGCCCACGCCGACTTCACCGCCCTCCAGGTCGGCGAAGTCCCCGGCCCCCGCCTCGCTCTCCCTGACCGAGCGTCACTCTGATTACAGAGAGCTACTCGTCACTTCGCCGTAGCTTCGGGAGAACAGGGCCGTGCCGGGATGAGGTGTGGGCCAGGTCCGAATGCGGGCCGCAAGGCAACCAGGGATGTTCAGCCGTTGTTGGGCACGGCTACGTCGATGCGTAGTACTGCTGGCGAGCCCTGACGTCCTCCGGGAAGGCGTCCACCAGGCCGAAGTCGGTGATCGAGTTGTCGAGCTTATCAATCGCCGTGTGCACTCTGGGGGTTCGCCGTGGTCCCAGTCTCGGGCAGTGCGGCCTCGCGCCGGTGGTCGGCGGCTCCTTACTCTCCCCCGTCAGCGGAATGGAGCTGGAAGTCGACGACGACGCAACCAACCTGTCCGTCATCGGTGCGGCCGATCCAGACGGGGTAGGACCCATCGCCCTGGCCGGCACGGAAGGCGATGAGGTTCGGCTCAGACTCCGTGCTGGGCAGTTCGACGCTGAAATGGCTGTCGAGGGGTATGAACAGGTCCTCGTCCAGCTGGTCTTCGATCACCGTCCGAGTCGCATCCAGGAAAGCCGCTGTGCCGGTATCCACGCCAACCCCGTAGAACTGGCCCTCGCCGAGCAGCCCGAGGTCCTCGTCGGGCCGGAGGGCCATTTCCCACTCGCGGGGCGGGATGTCCAGGAACGTCACCCTGGCCGCAGCGACACCGGCCCCGCGTGTCGTGCGCAAAAGCGACAGCGTGACCGGGAACTCGCCCGGCGGCACAGCGACGGTCCGCGGGGTCTCTCCGATCCAGCCGGGGTCCGAGACCGCCAGCTGCCCTGACGTGATCCGCAGCAGGCCGGCGTCAACGGGCTCGACGACGGCCGGCCCATCCGGAGTGTCGCACGCGCCCGGACTGAACAGTTGCTCGATTCCGGTGGCGCGCAGCGGTCCCGATCCTTCGTCCACCGACACGTCGCTCAGGACTACGGTCGTGGCGGGCTCGTGGCCCTGCTGGGCGAGGAACGGCGCGAACACCTGCCAGTCGCCGAATTCCGGTACGGGGCAGAGGAAGCTTTCGACGGGCGCCGGGAACCGCCGCACGGGGACGCTCGACGGGCCGGATGTTCGAGCGTGCAGTGGCTCCGTCGACGCTCCCCTCGGCCCGGCGAACTCGGACCTCACCTCGACCTGCCCGTCGGCCGAGACGGTCGTGGTCTCCTGAACATCCCACTTCCAGGACGAGTGCTCCTGCTCGTTGGAAAACTGCCATCGGGTGTTCCGGTGAGCCAACAACATCCCCGTGCTGTGCGGCTTGAGGTCGATCATCTGCATGCACCAGGACCTGTCGTCGAACAGATACACACGCCACATCCGGCGCGGCCAGTATTCGACCAGTGCCAGCGGTCGCTCCCGCGCGGACAGCAGAACCGCGTAATCCATCCCGGCAGCATGCTTGCGTGCCGCGAGCGCGCGCGACATCGGGTCCGGATGGGTCATTCCCCGATAGGAACCCCACATCTCGCCGTACGACACATCAAGACTGTCGAAGATCACAGTCGCGTATCTCCCCCCGTGGCACCAGCCACCCCCGAGCAGCGGCGCTCGACGGGTGACCCCTGCCGCAACGCCCTGCCCTTCCAAAGCTTCGTTGTGCCGCAGTCTGCCACTGGGGTGTGACACACAGGATTGTGGGAGGCCCGCAACCTGGGGTTACCGACGAAACGGGCCGCCCCAGGTGACGAAACACAGTCGGTTCGGCAGGCCCCATCGGTGATGCGTGCGTTCGCGTCAGCGCCGACGCTCAGGAGCGGGGAACGAAGGCACTCCTGCATGGGAATCCAACCCGGCGGAAGCCACGTTACGACTGGTCAACGAATTCCGTCGGTTGCCCACAGAGACGGAGCGACTGACCGCCCGGCTCGCAGGCTTCCGCGTCCCCACCGTCTACAAATCACCCGCGATGAAGTCCTGAACCCCATGGCCTACCGCAGCCGTCACCGCCTGTCGGCAAACGTACGAATGACGACAGGTGCCGCAGGTGTCCAATGAACCCGTACATTCCGGGGCCTCACGAAGGCGCGGATCCAATCAGATCCGATGGGGGCTGACGACAGGGTTTGATGACACCTCGGGTCCGATACGCCGACAGGAACGAGGAAGAGCGTGGTCAACCTGGTCTACAAGCGGGTGTCGACCGACCAGCAGTCGACCGCCCGTCAGAACCTCGTCCTGGACGAGGCCGACATTGAGGAGCCGGTGGTCTTCGAGGAAGAGGGCGGCACCTCCAGCCGCCTCCATCCGCTGGAGCGCCCGAAGTTCGGCGACCTGCTGACGTACGCGCGGCCGGGCGACACCGTGCATATCTCCGAGATGTTCCGCCTCGTGCGCGGCACCCAGCACATCCTCGACGTGCTCGACGTCCTGCACCAGAGCCGCCTCGCCCTGCGCATCCACGACGGCGCGTTCTCCGCCATGGACCTCACCGCCCGCCACCCGCGCACCGGAGAGCTCCTGTCCACCGTGAAGTTCATGGTGCAGACCCTCGCCGCCGCCGGCGAACTCCAGCGCGAGCTGACGTACGACGGACTACGGGCCGCCGAGGCCAAGGGCAACAAGGGCGGGCGCCGCCCGGCCGTTCCGGCCGGGCAGACCAAGGCCGTGCGCACCGCGTACCTGGAAGGCCGGTCCATCGCCGCCCTCGCTCGCGATCACAACGTCAGCCGCGGCGCCATCCGCACCGCCGTCGCGGACCTGCTGCCCGAGTACACAGTCGTCGACGCGGGCACCCGACCCCGGAGCTGTCGGTGGTCGTCGACATGCCGGGCAAGGTCGCCGACTTCCTCCGCGTCGCCGATCTGGCGCCCGCCGAGCGCGCCGTGCTCGACCAGGGCGTGACCGTACGGCGCGGCCAGGGCTACACCTTGCGCATCGCCGCAGTGCCCGCGATCCACCGCCGACTCCTCGACCTCTGCCAGACCCTCGATGGCGCTGCGGCGGTCCCGGCCCAACGCAAGGCCCGCCGCGAGTACGAGAACCGCGTCAACCTGCATGCCCCCACTACAGATCTCGGAAGTCAGTCACGCTCCGCTACATGACGGGTGGCGGCAGCTATACGAGAACACGGCCTATCCAGGGCACCGATTCCCCCTCGTCTGCAGACACTCCCCCGCGCAACGGACCATGCTCGCACCCGCCACTGACGACAGGTCACCTCAAGATCACCCGGGGTGACCAAAGGCGGGGTGTCGCCAATGCGCAACGATGGGTGTGACCTGGCTGTTGGAGCTTTGGTGGGTCCTGGCGGCCGGCAGCGCCGTAGCCAGGGCTGGCGGGATGATGTAGAGCGAGCACCGAGGCGAGGAGCAGCGCATGGGGACGACCAGGCACCTTGCCCGGCTTCAGTTCGAGGAGGACGGTCCGTTCTCTGGGGGCTCGAACGGTGTGGTGTGACGTCGTACGGAAAGGCTTCGTTGAGGCTCTGAGACTCGTTCTCAGGGGGTGTGGCTCTGTGGCGGGTTGTTGCATTGCCCCCAGACCAAACGGAGTTGCACATGCGGGCGTTCCCCGTGGACCTGCCGGGCAGCGGTACTGGACAGTCATTGACGATGACCTACGTGTCGTTCCTGTCGCCGATCAGTGGCTGCGGTTCCTCCGGTTCGGACGAAGCCGGGCCGAACTGACGACGAAGTCGCATGCGAACGGGGCGGCGCTCTACTTCCGCTGGTGTCTGGCGACCGGGCGGAACTGGACCGAGGCGGCGCGGGACCTGGGCCTGTTCATGGTCTGGCTGAAGTACACGCCGTCGCGGCCGGTCAACGGATCGACCGCCGTGGTGTTCGGCCCGGGGGCCAAGCCGGTGCGGGGCGAGCGACGCATCAACGTGATCCTCACGGCGGTGCGGGGTCTGCTGTCGCACGCCGTGTCCGTGGGCGCGGCACCGGGCTCGGTACTCGGGCAGATCTACGAGCTGGCCGACACACGTGACCTGCCACTGGAGGCCCAGGGCGAGGACAGCGGCCTGCACTACCGGCTCAAGACCCGGCACCGGCTGCAGGAGCCGGAGACGGAAGTCGACCGCGCCACCGACGAGGAGATGGTCGCCCTGTTCCTCCAGTGCCGCAGCGCACGTGACCGCCTGATCGTGCTGCTACACGGGCGGGTGGGCCTGCGCCGCGGCCAGGTCGCCGGCCTGCGCCGCAGCGACATCCTGCCCGACTCACGCGCCCTCGGCTGCGACCACAAGGGCCCCCACGTGCACGTGAGACGTCGGGACAACGCCAACCGGGCCTGGTCGAAGTCGAAGAAGGCATGGGTCCAGCCCCTCGACTTCCTCGTCGTTCAGGCCTTCGACCAGTACTTTGACGAGCGTCACGAGATCCTCGGGGCGGGCGGCAGCGACTTCCTGCTGGTCAATCTCTTCCGCGAATCGCTGGGGGCACCGATGCCGCCGGACGCGCTCAACGAACTCTTCGAGCGGCTGGCCAAGCGCGCGCAGCTGGCACGGAAGGTGGGGCCGCACATGGCCCGCCGCGCGTTCGGCAGCAACGTCGCGGACGCCGGTGGCTCGCTCGACGAGGTGCAGGCCCTGCTGGGACAGAGCCATCCTGAGTCGGCCCGGCCGTATCTGATCCCGGATAGGGCCCGGCTGCGCGAGGCCGTGGAGCGGATGCCCTCCCCGCGCGGTCTCCTCGGGCGGGGTGAGCAGTGATGGCGACGCTTCTGTCCGCGGTGCATGAGCCGACGGGCGCTTGCACACAGCAGATCACCGCCGCTCTGGACCCGGAGTTCTTGGCGTTGCTCCGGTGGGACTGGGACCTGAGGATCGTTTTCTACCCCAAGAGCCACCCGGTGCTGGGGATGCCGGACTGCCAGGTCAAGGGGTGCCAGAGGGGATCGTCACGCAACGGACCGCTGTGTGATGGCTGCTTGCGTCGGCACTCCCAGTCAGGCCAGGCTCTCGAAGACTTCCTGGCGACGGCGACGCGGTCCGGGAGGGCCGTGGGCATCGGTGAACTCTCCTGCGAGGTGACGGGGTGCGCTCGTCCAGCGAAAGGGACGCGCGTTGCGCTCTGCGCGACCCACTACGACCAGCAGACGAGGGCTCTTCGGGTCCCCCTGGAGGAGTTCTTGGCGCATCCGGCGGTGAGGCCGCTGGACGGCTTCGGCATGTGTCAGGTGGCGGCCTGCCACCGTCGCCGCTCGGGCCGGAAACATCCGTATTGCGCTCCGCATGCGCACTTGCTCGCGAGGCTGGTCCGCAGCGGGACGTTCGGCGGAGACGAGGAGGCGTGGCGCAGAACGGCGCGCGCGATCGTCACGGACCGTGAGGTCAGTCTGCGCGGGCTGCCGCTGCGCGTCGTCGCCGAACTCCTCTACACCCTCCAGGTCCGCACCGCGAAGGAGGTGCGGACGCGCGACTACTACCTGCGGCCGCTGTGTGATCAGCTGCGGGCTGGTCATTCGCCAAGCCTGGAGGCCTTCACCGAGGCCCACGGAGCGAAGGTGAGCGCGCAGACCCGTTCTATCCTGGCCGTTGCGCTGCCCGCCCTGAAACGCCTTGGGACGACGCCTGAGACCGAGCGGCATCACGACGTCTGGGATCTGGCCGTGTTCGGCCACTCCGGCAGGCTCGATTTCACCGGCCTCCATCAAAGGCCGATGCGCGAGGCGATGAAGGTCTGGGCCTACGACGATCTGCCTCGGCGCCGGGGCAAGGACGTCCGCGGCTCCTGCCAGATGACGATCACCGCCATGGCGCTGCTCTCGGAGAGCCTGCGCCTCCAGCGGCCGGACGCCGGCCATACCCCGCAACTGCTCGGCCGCACCGACATCGTCGGCTTCCTCAACCGGCTCGCCTTCCTGGTCGACGAAGGCAAGCTGAGCGCCTATGCCCGCCTCAAGGCCGTACGCAACGTCCGCAGCGCGTTGATTCGGATCCGCAGCCTCGGTCTTACCCGGCCCGGGGAGTTCCTGGAGGGCTTGCCCCAGGACTTCATCGTGATTCCCGAGGACGTCCCGGACGAGCTTGAGGACACCGAAGCGGGCAAAGACCTGCCGGATGAGGTCATGCGGCAGCTCTGTAACCACCTGGACCTGCTGGAGCAGATCGGCACGAGAGAAGTCCGCGTCGCCACAGAGCTCCTGATCGACACTGGCCGCCGACCGGACGAGATCCACAAGCTGCCTTGGGACTGCCTGCAGACCGATCCGGATGGCTCCCTCGTCCTGCTCTACGACAACAGCAAGGAGTACAGGCTGGGGCGCCGACTGCCCATCGGCAAGGAAACTGCGGCTGTGATCACGGAACAGCAAAAGCGGGTCCGTACGAGGTTTCCCCATACGCCCGTCAGCGAGCTGAAGCTGCTGCCCGCTGGCCGGGCCAACCCCGAGGGCAAGAAGTCGATGAGTGCGATTCAGTGGGCCCACCGCCAGTGGGTCCTCGCTCTGCCCGAGATCGTCGTCCCGGTGGTTGTCGAGGTCGGTGGCCAGCCTGGGACGAGGATGCTGGCGTTCGACAAGGACAAGATCTTCCCCTATGCCTACCGGCACAGTTATGCCCAGCGGCATGCCGATGCGGGTGTCGCGCCTGACGTGCTCAAGGCCCTTATGGATCACCGGCAGTTGAAGACCACTCTGGGCTACTACCGGGTTGGGGAGGAACGTCGTCGTGAGGCCGTCAACCGGGTCGTTGCATTGCAGTTCGACCGGCACGGCAACCGTGTGTGGCGCAAGGCCCAGGGTCTCATGGACTCGGAGCACGTGAGGCGGGCGATCGGCGAGGTCGCCACCGCCTATGGCCTCTGCAAAGAGCCCTCCAACGTCGCGGCCGGCGGACAAAGCTGTCCTCTGCGGTTCCGCTGTCTGGGCTGCGAGCACTTCCACACCGATGTCTCCTACCTCCCCGACCTTGAGGCATACCTCGCTGACCTGCTGCGCAGCCGCGAGAAGCTGATGTCGACCTTCGAAGCCGACGACTGGGCCCGCAGCGAGGCGATGCCCTCCGAGGAAGAGATCCGAAGAGTCCGCCGACTCATCAACCGTGTCAAGGCCGACCTCGACGACCTGAACGCCGAGGACCGAGCCCAGATCGAGCAGGCCGTCTCCATGGTCCGCCGCGGCCGAACCGTGATGCTCGGCATGCCCCGCGTCGGACAGCCCCTGCCCGACGTGCGGCCCTGGCGGTCGGCATGAGTTCCCCCATGGCCGACGGCCGCAAAGCCGACACCGAACGGCGCCGACAGCGAGTAATCACGGCCGTCAAGAACGCGGCCAAGAACAAAACCCCTATCAGCGTGTCCGCCATCGCCCGGCAGGCAGGAGTGGACCGCACCTTCCTCTATCGTCACCATGATCTGCTCGCCATGGTCCACGCCGCCGAGCTGGAACCGGCCCGGCACGACCTCGCGGGTGCGTCGCCGGTGAGCCTGGCCTCACTCCAGGCCGACCTCGCCAACGCCCAAGCCCGCAACACCCGCCTCGTCACCCGGGTTCAGCAGTTGGAGAAGCGACTGTCGCAGGCTCTGGGTGCTCAGGCATGGCAGGAGTCAGGGCTGGGAGCCCCGACCGATATCGATGAGCTCCAGCGAAAAATCACGACCCTGGAGCAGCAGAACGTCGAATTGGCCTCCGGGCTGGACGAAGCCCGGTCCGACCTCCATGCCGCACGGGCAGCCAACCGAGACCTGACCAGAGCCCTGAACCAACGCCCTGAGCCAGGCACCGGCCTGCCTTTTTACCAGGAAACCTAACCCGATTGGCCTATAGCCCTGTGCGTTCGTTCGATGGACCCAAAACCCCAGCCTGATCATGCGCCAGCGGCGGCACGGGCCTAACCGGCCAGTGGCGTGACGTAGCTCGCCGAGCTGTACTCCGTCCGCCGAGCCACGGTGCATCGCGTCCTTGAACGCGCTCGTGTGCCTCCTGAACTTCAACGAGGATCGCTCCCACCGGCACGAACCTCGCCGTTTGCGGCTCGCGACACGTTCGTCAAGGCACCCGACTTCAACGGTGCAACCTTCACTCGTACGGCCGTGTTCGAGCGGGCGACGTTCCGGCGGCGGGAATCCTGGCCGCAGCTCCGGCTGGGCTTGGCGCGGAGTAGGCGATGCGGCGCTGGCCTTCGGGGGGCTCGCGGATTCCTCGTTTGGGCTCTACGGCCTGGTCCCGCATCATACTCTTTAGTCGATTTCTCCCTATTGTCTATGTTGTGCCCAGTTTTTGCTGACTGGCGGGCCGCACCGCGTCCGAGCACATACGCAGGAAGGCAGGCAGCATGCTCAGCTCACTGGAAGAAGCTCTCCGTGAAGTCCGGTCCGGGGCAGCGCCGACGGGCGACCGGGCACGGGTGCGCCAGGTCGAGGACGTGGCCGAGGAGATCCGGCGCTTCGAGCACGCCTACGGTCCGCTGCTCAAGGAGGCGGTGGCGGTTCAGCGGCAGCTGCGTCAGCACCCGGACCTCCGGGATCTCGAACCGCTTCGGGTCGGCCCGGACGGACGGCTCGGCCCGGAAGCACTGGAACGGGCCGAGCGCCTGACTCAGCTGCCGGCGGTGGCGGCGCTCGGCGCATCGGCCGCGCGCCAGGGCTGCAAGGGGATGGGGTTGGTGACCGCGAGCGCCGAGGCGGCCGTCGTCATCGGCGGCCAGGCGGGGGCGGAACTGGTGTGGCTGTGGCCCTACAAGGTCGGTACCTTCCGGACGCCCAACCGGGTCGTGGGTCGTGCCTGGTACGCGGAGACCATCGGGGTCGACATCGGCTACAGCGCGACGCTGGCGCCGGTGCCGCTCGACCTGAGTTTCTGGTTCCTGCCGCCGGAGAGCACCTCGCACCTGGTCGGGGCCTATCTGGGATACGAGGGGCCGCCGCTCGGCCCGCTGCTGATCCCGCTGATCTTCGGCGGCGTGCGGGTCGAGCTGTTCGGGTGGGTGCCGGATGTCCCGCCGACCGGGGCCGAGCCTCCCCCCGAGCCGAGTTCAATCATCGGCGACGCGTTCAAGTACATCGCCGGGTTCCGGATCGTTGCCGAGGTCGGTCTGCACCTGGCGATCGGCGTCATCCGCAAGGGACACCAGATCACCACCGCCGGCGGCTTCGATCTCGCCACCTACTACATCTCTCCGACCAACCTGCAGACCGGCGTGCAGTACGACGGGTCCGACGCCGGTCACCCCCTGGTCTCCGGCGGCATCACCTGTCCGCAGCGGGACGACGTGCCGTCGAAGCAGTTCCAGACCGGCGAAACGACGACCACCCTCAAACTGACCTTCCCGAAGTGGATGTGCACCGGGATGTCCGCCGCCCCGACGCTCGCCTTCGACGACGACGGCAGCGGCGGCACCATCAACTGGCAGCTGACGAACCAGCCGACCACCGCCGACCCGACCTACGAGTACCAGTGGGCCGGCGCCGCCGACCAGACCTGGCAGCAGAACATCTCCTTCCACCTCGCGGCCGGCTCCAGCGACGCCCCGCCGCAGACCGGCCTGACGACGTACGAGCTGAAGGGGCTCGTCGACACCCTCGCGACCATCAGCGTGCCGATCTCGGCAGGCGACTGCGCGATGACGCTGTCGGCCCAGGTGTTCTCGGCCACCGGGAGCTACACGCTGACCGTCGACCCCGACGTCAACCCCATCGAGGACTACAGCGGGAACACCGTCACGGCCGACCTGACGGCCGACAACGCGGACGCCGACCCGAAGACGAACCCGAACAACTTCTACTACCTGCCGGACCCGAACGACAACACGAAACAGCTGATCATCGATTACCCCACGACGGCGCCGGGCCCGTCCCATGACCCCACCAAGGGCAGAAGTTGGTACGTCGGATACCAGTTTCAGCAGCAGGGTTCGAGCCCCAACGCGCAGTTCAGGGCAGTATTCTGGGAAGTCGGACAGCCGTTCCTCGAATCGAACCTCTACTTCGGGACCTGGCAGTCGCTCATCGATTCCACCCAGCAGTACACGAGCACCGCAGCCTGGTCGAACGGATCGGTCAACAACGGCGCGACGCTCGCCATCACCCTCACGCCCAGCGCCTAGATGAATGAGTCCGATGTTTTCAGTGGTCGTAGGCGATCAGGGATCGCTTGATCTTGGCGCCGGTGGTCCAGTTGTGCCAGATGCCGGCTGCGAGGGCGAGGAGTCGTTGGCCGGTGCGGGCGAACACCCCATGCAGGGTTCTGCCACCGTGTCGTTCCAGGCCGAGCTGACCCTTGAGCGTGTCGATGACGGCTTCGATCCACTGGCGGACGCGGGCGAGGCGGCCGTGTCGGACCGGCTCGTCCTTCCGGTCCGGCCGTACCAGATGGACACCCAGACGCTCGGTCAGGAACGCCTCGAACTCCCGCCCGGCGAAGCCCTTGTCCGCAAGGATCACCTGACCGGCGCGGACGAGGTGGTGGTCGCGTTCCAGCAACGCGCACATCACCTCCCGCTCGCCGAGCTTGGGGTTGGCCAGGCACCAGGAGATCGGCATGCCCTCGGCGGTGGTCAGCAGGTAGAGCCGGAAGCCCCAGAAGAAGCGGGAGTGGCTGCGGCAGTAGCCGTATCCGGCGTGCCCGGCCAGGTCGGAGCGTTTGACCGTCTCGCGGGAGGCCGCACACGGCAGTGGGGTGGAATCGATCAGCCGCAGGTCGTCGTGCCAGCTCGGCACCTGCCTGGCCAGCGCCTCGATCACGGTGCTGATCAGCGGTCCGGCGGCGTTGAGCCGCTTGTTGTAGGCGGACTGCTGGGGCAGGTAGCGGAACAAGTGCCCGAGCCGGGCGTGGGCGAAGCGAATCCAGTGCCGTGCGGAAGAGAAGCCCAGCAGGACCTGGGCAACCGCCAGGCACAGCAGTTCGGCGTCCGTCAGTTTTGGAGGTCGCCCGATCCGGCGACGGGGAGCCACATGGTCGTCGATGAACACGTACAGTGCCGCCAGAAGGGCGTCCAGGCAAGGAGTCACAACCAAGCCAACGGGCGCCCTTCGCCATAGTCGCGGCCAGCACAAACATCGGACTCAATCATCTAGGCCGGGCACCAGCCCGGCCGGGGCATGCCCAGTCAGGGCGACACCCGGTGACCGCGCGCACCAAGCCGCGCCGGGACGTCGGGCGGCGGGAAAGCCCGCCACCCGACGGCCCCGGCGCGGCTCGCCGGGTCAGGCTCCGTCGCGCGGCGCCGTGGCGCGGCGGCGGCGGGCCAGGGCGACGGCGCCGGCGCCCAGGCCCAGGAGGGCCGCGCCGCCGGCCATGAGATACGGCGTGGTGGAGCTGCCGCCGGTCTCGGCGAGGTGTTCCGGCTTCGGGTCGGGGGCGGCCTGGGAGCCGACCTCGGAGCCCGGGCCCGGGGCACCCGGCGCCTCACAGGTCGCCTCGGCCAGGGTGATCGTCCCCTCGACCTCGGAGACGTTCAGCTTGAGCGGGTTCACCGAGACCTTCAGGCCGAGGGCCGTGGCCGCGGCGGTGCGGGACGTGGTCGAGGTGCGCGACAAGTCGAGCCGCACCGTGCCGAGCCCGGGCACCTCGACCGTGGTCGTGCCGCTGGAGGCGAGGTTGGCCTTCTTCCCGAGCACGACCACGCTGCCCAGCACGTTGGACTTTGCGGTGGGCCGCTTTCCGGCCTTGCACACCGCCTTCGAGGTGACCTGCTCGACCTCGATCAGCGGCACCGCCGGCAGCCCCGGGAGGTGCACTTTGGCGTGTGCGAGGTTGGCGTACCCCTCGGCGCGGGACTTCTCGACGGTGCCACGTGCGGTGGCCACGTCCGCGCGCAGGACATTGAACGGCTTGCCCCCCTCGACGCCGTCCAGTGTCGCGCTGAGTGCGGTCTTGTTGGCGGAAGCAGGCGCGCGCACCTCGTTCAGGGTGAGCGCCAGCGGCGCCTTGACGGTCTTGTTGAGCATCGAGACGTTCAGATCGGCGCGGAGCACGGTCGCGCCGGCTCCGCCCGTCGTGTGCGTGCTCGTCTTGGCGGACCCGCCGGCCTTGCTGTCGCCGTCGGTGGCGTGCGCCGCACCCGCGGGCAACAGGCCCAGAACGGAGACGGCGGCAGCTGCCGTGGCGGCCGCAATACGGCGGGCAGGCATGCCGGAGTAGTTGTTGGTGGAACAGGACACGTGAGTTGACCCCCACAGGAGACATGGAGCCGCCGGCGGCTCGCCACGGGGGGACACCACGGGCGCCGACGGCATCGACCCCGCAATATTTGCGGCACGCAAGGCCAACCGGCAGCCACCTGGGGTCAGTTCATCCCAACGGGTGTCACTCGCCGATGCGTTCGATCCCCTGAGTCCCTGGGCCCCCACGGCCCCTGGATCCGCATGTCCCCCGAAGCCCCACGCCCCCTCAGCAGACCACCCGCCCGCGCAGCACCACCCGCCGCGGCGCCGTCAGCACCCGCACATCGGCCCGCGGGTCCGACTCGTACACCACGAGGTCCGCCGATGCGCCCTCGGTGAGCCCGGGGCGGCCGAGCCAGGCCCGCGCGCCCCAGGTGGCGGCCGACAGCGCGGCCGTCGCCGGGATGCCGGCCTTGACCAGCTCGGCGACCTCCTGGCCGACCAGGCCGTGCGGGAGTGAACCGCCCGCGTCGGTGCCGGTGTAGATGGGCACGCCCGCGTCGTAGGCCGCGCGCACGGTGTCATAGCGGCGCTCGTGCAGCCGCCGCATGTGGTCCGCCCAGCGCGGGAACTTCTCCTCCCCGGCCATCGCCAGCTTGGGGAAGGTGGCGATGTTGACCAGGGTCGGGACGATCGCGACACCGCGCTCCGCGAAGAGCGGGATGGTCTCCTCGGTCAGTCCCGTGGCGTGCTCGACACAGTCGATCCCCGCCTCGACCAGGGGAGCCAGGGTCTCCTCCGCGAAGCAGTGTGCGGTGACCCGCGCGCCCAGCCGGTGTGCCTCGGCGATGGCCGCCTCGACCGCCGCGCGCGGCCAGCAGGCCGCCAGGTCTCCGGCCTCCCGGTCGATCCAGTCGCCGACCAGCTTGACCCAGCCGTCCCCGCGCCGCGCCTCTTGCGCGACATACGCCACCAGTTCCTCGGGCTCGATCTCGTGGGCGTAGTTGCGGATGTAGCGCTTGGTCCGGGCGATGTGGCGGCCCGCGCGGATGATGCGGGGCAGGTCGTCGCGGTCGTCGATCCAGCGTGTGTCGGCGGGCGACCCGGCGTCCCGCAGCAGCAGCGCCCCCACCTCCCGCTCGGACAGCGCCTGCTTCTCGCTGGTCGAGTCGTCGACGGCGCCGTGTGTGTCGAGCCCCACGTGGCAGTGCGCGTCCACGAGCCCGGGCAGCACCCATCCCTCGATGGTCCGTACGTCCCGGGCGGCGGTCGGCCGGTCGTAGGTGATCTTCCCGTCCACGACCCACAGTTCGTCCCTGACGTCCTCGACAAAGCCCCCGGCGTCCGGCCCGACGAGCACCCTGCCCCTGATGTGCAGCACCGCGCTATCCCTCATGCCTCGCACTGTACGAGACTTCGCCGACGCGCTGACCGGCCAATTCCCAGGGGCCGGGACGGCGCCACTCGTACAACACGGGGAGCGCTGCTACGCTCACGCAACCCACCGGACAAGGGGAAGTGAGGAGGCCCGCGTGAGCGCTCCCACCGATGACCCGGCCGCCGTACGCCCCGCACCGGCGGCATTGCCGGAGTCACCGGAGAACGCGCCCCCGGCTACCGCTGGAAGGTGCCCCCTGCCGGACTTACCGGCGGCCGCCCTGTCGGACCTGGCACCCGAACCGACACCCGATCCGGCACCCGCTCCGACAGCCGTTCCGGCGCCTGAACCGACACTTATCGCGGCGTCCGAACCGGCACCCGTTCCGACAGCCGATCCGGCGCCCGATCTCGCGCCCGCCGGGCCACCGGACGTCCAGGCGGAGTTCCGGGACTTCTTCGAGCGGCACCACGCCGAACTGGCCCGCCTCGCCCACCTGCTGCTCGGCAACTCCGACGGCGCGGACGACCTCGCCGCCGACGCGCTGGTCGCCGTCTGGCACCAGTGGGAGCGGGTGCGGGTCGCCGACCACCCGGCCGCCTACGCCCGGGGCGTGGTCGCCAATCTGGCGCGCTCCCGGATCCGCAGCCTGGTGCGCGAGCGCCGCCGGGTGGCGCTCTTCTCGTCCCAGCGCGCCGACCACGTCGACGACCCGGACATCTCCGCCGTCGTGGACGTCCAGGCCGCCCTGGTGAGGCTGCCGTTCCGCAAGCGCGCCTGTGTGGTGCTGCGGCACGCCTTCGACCTCTCGGAGCGGGAGACGGCGCGTACGCTCGGCATCTCGGTGGGCACGGTCAAGAGCCAGACCTCGCGCGGCATCGCGGAGCTGGAGCGGCTGCTCGGCTCGGCGCACGGCGGCGGGCAGCAGCCGGTGCCGGGCACGCAGGAGCCCGTACGGAAACTCCACCCTGGCCATGCGGGAGGGAACGGTCGATGATCGACCACCGCGAGCGGCACGACCGGATCGATGTCGCCGCCGAACTGCACACGGCCGCCGAGTCCCACCGGCCGGACCGGGCCCGGATGCTGGCCCGGGTGACCGCAGGCATGGCCGGGGACGAGCGGCGCCGCCCCGAGCGCGGGGCCGGCCGGCCGTGGACCCGCGTCGCGGGCCCGGTCGCCGGGCTCGCGGCGGCGGTCGCCGCCGCGGGGATCGTGGTGCTGGCCACGGAGCCGACCCAGCGGCCGCAGACCGTGCGGACGTCGAGCGAGCCCGCGGCACCGCCGGCCCAGGCGGGGCGGGACACCGGGAACGGACGGGGAACGGACGACGGGTCGCAGCGGCACACCCCGACCGCCTCCCCCACCGCGGTCGGTCCAAACCACCTCGCCGACCCGGTGGTGCGCTCGAACGGCGAGATCGACCCGGGGTCCAACCCGTACTGGGCGCAGAGCGATGTGATCGTGAAGACCGGCAAGCCGCTGACCTCGCTGACCGTCGAGCTGCGGGTCGCGCACACCGGAGGGGTGCTCACCACCGGCTCCTGGTCCACGCTGCCCAGCGACGACCTGACCGTCTCGGTGCGCAGCGAGGCAAACGCGCTGGTGTACCGCTGGACGCTGAAGGACGGGGCCACGGTGCCCGCGGGGCGGCATGTCTTCGCCGGGCAGTACAACCACGCGGAGGGCGACCGGGACGTCACCGGGGACGGCTACTCGGCCTCCGGCAACGGCCCCTCGGGCGCGTTCGCCGTCAAAGGCCGATTCCGCGAAGCCAAGTGATTCCAGCTGAATCCACGTGATTCCAGATGAATCCAGGTGAATTCTGAGTGGCTCGCGAGGGTATAAAGAGAGCACCTTTTTGAATACAGGTTCCCATCTTCTTCTGCCCGCTTTCCGGACTCCTAAACGCTAAAATTTCGTAACCCGGAAGCGCTGTAATTCGAGGGCATCACACAGCCGTTACACAGATGTGACGCACTCCACACGGAGACCGCTTTGCCCCGATAACTCCCCGACAAAGCGTCACTTTTCACCCACCGCCCCGTGCGCACGCGCGTCCCCGCGCGATAACACGCAGACCCCCCTTCGGGTAACCCCTCACCGCAATGCAATTTAAGATTGTGCTCGGTAAATTCAATCCGCATGACCGCCGCACAAGCAGACCTTGCACGTGCCCGAAGAGAAATGCCGGAAGGACTGACGCTCGAGGCCCCACGCATCGAGGACGGAGCCGCTATCTGGCGCATAGCCCGCGACTCCGGGACCTTGGACCTGAACTCCTCCTACAGCTATCTGCTGTGGTGTCGCGACTTCGCCGCCACCTCCGTCGTGGCCCTCGACGCGCACGGGGAGCCGGTCGGCTTCGTCACTGGTTACATCCGCCCGCAGCGCCCCCGGACCCTGGTGGTCTGGCAGGTCGCCGTGGACCAGAGGTGGCGCGGCCGGGGGCTGGCCGCCGCCCTGCTGGACGGGCTGGCCGCGCGCGTCGCCGAACACTCGGGCATCCATGGCATCGAGACCACGATCACGCCGGACAACACCGCCTCCAACAGGCTGTTCACCTCCTTCGCCGAGCGGCACGGCGCACCCGTAGAGCGCGAGGTGCTGTTCGACGGCGACCTGTTCCCCGACGGCGGCCATGAGCCCGAAGTGCTGTACCGCATCGGCCCCCTCGCCTCCCGTACCTGACGCCCCCACCGCACCGAGCCCCCCGCACCGCACCCTCACCCCCTCACACTCATCTCCCAGGAGAATGCTGTGACCATCACCCCGCCCGCGCTGAGCGTCTTCGAGGCCCTCGAGTCGGAGGTACGCAGCTACTGCCGCGGCTGGCCCGCCGTCTTCGACCGCGCGCAGGGCAGCTACATGTACGACGAGGACGGCCACACCTACCTCGACTTCTTCGCCGGGGCCGGAGCGCTCAACTACGGCCACAACAACCCGGTCCTCAAACGCGCCCTGCTGGACTACATCGAACGCGACGGCGTCACCCACGGCCTGGACATGGGCACCACCGCCAAGCGCGCCTTCCTGGAGACCTTCCAGAACACCGTGCTGCGCCCGCGCGACCTGCCGTACAAGGTCATGTTCCCGGGCCCGACCGGCACCAACGCCGTCGAGGCCGCCCTGAAGCTGGCCCGCAAGGTCAAGGGGCGCGAGGCCATCGTGTCCTTCACCAACGCCTTCCACGGGATGTCGCTGGGCGCGCTCGCCGTCACCGGCAACGCCTTCAAGCGGGCCGGCGCGGGCATCCCGCTGGTCCACGGCACGCCGATGCCGTTCGACAACTACTTCGACGGCCGGGTGCCCGACTTCCTGTGGTTCGAACGGCTGCTGGAGGACCAGGGCTCCGGCCTCAACCAGCCCGCCGCGGTCATCGTCGAGACGGTGCAGGGCGAGGGCGGCATCAACGTGGCGCGCACCGAGTGGCTGCGCGCCCTGGCCGACCTGTGCAAGCGCCGCGACATGCTGCTGATCGTCGACGACATCCAGATGGGCTGCGGCCGCACCGGCCCGTTCTTCTCCTTCGAGGAAGCGGGCATCACCCCGGACATCGTCACGCTCTCCAAGTCCATCGGCGGCTACGGCATGCCCATGTCGCTGGCGCTCTTCCGGCCCGAGCTGGACATCTGGGAGCCGGGCGAGCACAACGGCACCTTCCGCGGCAACAACCCGGCCTTCGTCACCGCCGCCGCGGCCCTGGACACGTACTGGGCCGACGGCCAGATGGAGAAGCAGACCCTCGCCCGCGGCGAGCAGGTCGACCAGGCGCTGCGCGCGATCTGCGAGGAGCATGTCCGGCTGGGCGCCGAGTACCGCGGGCGGGGCCTGGTCTGGGGCCTGGAGTTCACCGACCGCTCGCGCGCCTCGGCGGTGTGCGCCCGCGCCTTCGAGCTCGGCCTGCTGGTGGAGACCTCGGGCCCGGAGAGCGAGGTCGTCAAGCTGCTGCCGCCGCTGACCGTCTCCCCCGAAGAGCTGGACGAGGGGCTGCGGACCCTCGCCCGCGCGGTCCGCGAGACCGCCTGATCACCTCGCAACAACATCACGAGCAGAAACACGAGCAGAAAGGCGACAATCCACCGTGATCGTCCGATCCTTCAAGGACATCGAGGGCACCGAACGGCATGTGAAGGCCGCATCGGGCACCTGGGAGAGCAAGCGCATCGTCCTGGCGAGGGAGCGGGTGGGCTTCTCACTGCACGAGACCACGCTCTACGCCGGCACCGAGACATCGATGTGGTACGCCCACCACATCGAGGCCGTGCTGTGCGTCGAGGGCGAGGCCGAGCTCACCAACGACGACACCGGCGAGAAGCACTGGATCGCCCCCGGCACCATGTATCTGCTGGACGGGCACGAGAAGCACACGCTGCGTCCGAAAACCGACTTCCGCTGCGTCTGCGTCTTCAACCCGCCGATCACCGGACGGGAGGACCACGACGAGAACGGCGTATACCCCCTGATCACCGAGCCGGAGGAGGCCTGATCCAGATGACCACGGTCGCTGACCTGTACCCGACCCGCGGCAGCTCCGAGACCATCACCCCACGGGTGGACCCGGTGGTGTGGTCCGGTCCCGGGGCCCCAGGGCCGCTGCGCCAGTCCGAGCTGAGCGACTTCGAGCGGGACGGCTTCCTGGCGATCGAGCAGCTGATCACTCCGGACGACGTCGCGGTCTACCACGCCGAGCTCGACCGGCTGATCGCCGATCCCGGGGTGCGGGCCGACGAGCGCTCGATCATCGAGCCGACGTCGCAGGACGTACGGTCGGTGTTCGAGGTGCACCGGATAAGCGAGGTCTTCGCGAACCTGGTCCACGACCCGCGCGTCGTGGGCCGGGCCCGCCAGATCCTCGGTTCGGATGTGTACGTCCACCAGAGCCGGATCAACGTCAAGCCGGGCTTCGGCGCCTCGGGCTTCTACTGGCACTCGGACTTCGAGACCTGGCACGCCGAGGACGGGCTGCCGAACATGCGCACGGTGTCCGTGTCCATCGCGCTGACCGAGAACCACGACACCAACGGCGGCCTGATGATCATGCCGGGCTCGCACCGCACCTTCCTCGGCTGCGCGGGGGCGACTCCGAAGGACAACTACAAGAAGTCGCTCCAGATGCAGGACGCGGGCACTCCGTCCGACGAGGCGCTGACCAAGCTCGCCGACGCGCATGGCATCAGACTGTTCACCGGCAAGGCCGGGTCGGCGACCTGGTTCGACTGCAACTGCATGCACGGGTCGGGCGACAACATCACGCCCTATCCGCGCAGCAATGTCTTCATCGTCTTCAACAGCGTGGAGAACGCGGCGGTCGAGCCCTTCGCGGCGCCGGTCCGGCGGCCGGAGTTCATCGGGGCGCGGGACTTCACCCCCGTACGGTGACCCTCATGCCCTTACGGACCCCCACGCCCTTACGGTGACCCGATCCCGGCCGGGGCCCTCACCCCCCGGCCGGGATGCCGGAGACCACCTCCAGCAGCCGGTCCACATCGGCCCCGGTGTTGTAGAGGTGGAACGAGGTGCGCAGATTTCCGGCGCGCGCCGCGACGGAGACATCGGCCTCGGCGAGGCGGGGCGCGGCGTGGCCGAGCCCCGGCACGGACACGATCGCCGAGCCCGGGGCGGCCACGCACCGGTGCCCCAGCGCGGTGAGCCCGGCCCGGAAGCGGTCGGCGAGCGCGCGGTCGTGGGCGCCGATCGCCTCGGTGCCCAGCTCCTCGACGAGCGAGAGGGAGCGCGCGGCGCCGACATAGGACAGCAGGCTGGGGCTCTGGTCGAAGCGGCGGGCCGAGTGCGCGAGTTCCTCGACCGGCCCGTAGCAGCTGTCCCACGGCTTCTCGCCGGCCGCCCAGCCGGCGAAGACCGGGGTGAGCCCGCCGAAGTCCTCGGGCACGGTCAGGAAGGCGACGCCGCGCGGGCACAGGAGCCACTTGAAGCCGACGCACACGGTGTAGTCGGCGTCGTCGGCGTTCAGCGGCAGCCAGCCGAGGCCCTGACTGCCGTCCACCAGGAGCCGGGCGCCGTGCGCGCGGGCCGCGGCGCGGATGGCGTCCAGGTCGGCGATCCGGCCGTCCGCCGACTGCACCGCGCTGACGGCGACCAGGGCGGTGCCGGGGCGCACCGCGTCCGCCAGCTCCTCCAGCGGGACGGCGCGCGGCTTCAGGTCGCGGCGCATGGTGAAGGGGTTCACCAGCGAGCTGAAGTCGCCCTCGGCCACCAGGACTTCGGCGCCGGACGGCAGGGAGGCCGCCACCAGCGCGGCGTACACGGCGACCGAGCCGCCCGCCGCGACCCGCCGCACCGGCACCCCGGCCAGCCGGGCGTAGGCGGCGCGCGCCTCCTCCACCGACTCCCAGGCCAGATCGGCGGCGGGACCTCCGCTCGCCGCGGCGTCGAGAGCGTCCTTCATGGCTGCCACGGTCCGGGCGGGGATCAGACCGGTGGAGGAGGTGTTGAGGTACGTCGTCTGCGGCGCGAATTCCGCGCCTCCCAGGGGCTCCATGTCCACCCACTATGAGCGGCGTTCACCCCCGCGTCCATCGCCGATGTCTGACACGTATCCCCAAGCAGCCCTTACTTATCCCCGCTGACCTGCGACGCTTCCCAGGCCTGGCGCAGCGCCTGGGTGAAGATCTCAGCCGGTTGGCCGCCCGAGACGCCGAAGCGGCGGTCGAGGACGAAGAAGGGCACGGCGCTCGCCCCCAGCGCGGCAGCCTCGCGCTCGTCGGCCCGTACGTCCTCGGCGTACGCGGCCTCGTCGTCCAGCACCGCACGGGCCTCGGCGGGGTCGAGCCCGGCCTCGGCGGCGGCGGCGAGCAGCGTTTCGGAGTCGAAGAGGGACCGCTCCTCGGCGAAGTTCGCGGCGTAGAGCAGGTTCAGCAGCTCGGCCTGGTGCCCGCGGGCCTTGGCGAGGTGCAGCAGCCGGTGGACGTCGAAGGTGTTGCCGTGGTCGCGGTCGGAGCGGTAGCCGAGCCCGGCGTCGGCCGCGGCCTCGGCCACCCGGGCCTCCATGGCCAGGGCCTGCTCGCGCGGGACCCGGTACTTGGTCGCGAGCATGTCGAGCACCGGCACGGTGTCGCCCTTGGGCTGGTCGGGGTCGAGCTCGAAGGAGCGGTGCACCACCTCGACCTGGTCGCGGTGGTCGAAGGCGGCCAGGCCCTGCTCGAAGCGGGCCTTTCCGATGTAGCACCAGGGGCAGACGATGTCGGACCAGATCTCTACACGCATGGGGCTCGCTTTTTCCGATCAGTCGCCGGTCGCCGTACGCGGAGGTCAGCGGGCGCCGGGGGGTGTCACAGTGTCGGCGTGTCAACCACGAGGCGCCCCGGTTCATTCCCCACGGGGATTGCGATCACCCGATTCGGGGTGATTGTCTCCCCGCATGGCCAACCTCATCCTCCGGCTCACCGAAGCAGAACACGAGGAGATCCGGCGCCGTGCGGCGGCCGTCGGCATGACGCTCCAGGCGTACGGGCGGGCTCAGCTCGCGCTGGACCGGGACGAGACCCGGGAGGCCTTCCTGGCCGCGTTCCGGGATTCGCTGCAGCGCTGGAAAGGCGAGTTCGAGGAGCTCAACGAGGAGCTTGCGGCGCGTCCCCGCAGCACGAGCAAGGAGATGGGGTTCGACCCGGCCACGCGCCTGAAGGACGCCTGTTGACCCGGTCCCCAGGATCTCCCATCGACTTCCCCACCCTGCTGCAGGCGACCGCGGACATCCCCGGCTCGCCCGCGATAGACGACTACGGGGTGCCGCTGGCGGCCATCCACCGGCACGGCGCGCACATGCTGAACCAGGACGTGTACTGGGGCGCCCACCTCAAGGCGGCCGCGGTCCTCGACACGCTGCTGCGCCATCCCTGGCTCGAGCACTCCCAGGCCGACGCGGCGTGGGCCGCGACCCGGGCGGTGCTGACGATAAACGGCCTGTCCGTCACCCGGGACGTCAAGGGCGCCGAGGTGCTGGCGCTGATGCGCGACATCGCGGGCCCGGGGGTTCCGCTGCGACACATCGCCCGCGCACTGCGCGCCTGGACAGCAGACGGGGCGGCAGACAGGGCGGCAGACGGGACAGCTGACGGGACAGGCGACGAGACAAGGGACGGGACAGCGGGCGGGCCGGCCGACGGCTGAGCCGGCCGACCGCGGCGCCCACCGCGCTCTTCGGCGCGGACGACCGCGGGCGGGACCGGCCGGTCCCGCCCGCGGCATCGCATCCTGTCCGTCAGACCTCGCGGCGCCCGTTCACCCGGCGGGGCAGCCCCAGCGGGTTCTCGTCGCGCAGCTCCTGCGGCAGCAGCGCGGCCGGGGTGTCCTGGTAGCTGACCGGCCGCAGCCAGCGCTCGATGGCGGTGCCGCCGACCGAGGTGGAGGTGGAGGTGGTCGCCGGGTACGGACCGCCGTGGTGCTGGGCCGGGGCGACGGCGACGCCGGTCGGCCAGCCGTTGACCAGGACGCGGCCGGCGAGCGGGGTGAGCTCGGCGAGCAGTTCGGAGGCCCGGCCCTCGCTGCCTTCGCCCTCGGCCTCGGAGAGGTGGACGGTGGCGGTGAGGTTGCCCGGCAGCCGCCCGAGCACGGCCTTGATGTCCTCGTCGCTCTCGTAGCGGGCGAGCACGGTCACCGGGCCGAAGCACTCCTCGAGCAGTACATCGTGCGCCCCCTCCTCGGCGAGCAGCCGCGCCGGGACGGTCAGGAAGCCGGCGCTGACCGTGTGCTCACCGCCGGAGCCGGGGGTGACCGGGGCGTCCACCTCGGGGAGTTCGGCCCGCTCCTTGACCCCGGCGACGAAGTTGTCGCGCATGCGGTGGTCCAGCAGCACGCCGGCCTCGCTGTTGCTGACCGCCTCGGTGAGGGACTTCACCAGCCGGTCGCCCGCCTCGCCCGCCGGGGCCAGCACAAAGCCGGGCTTGGTGCAGAACTGGCCCATGCCCAGCGTCATCGACCCGCCGAGGCCCGTACCGATCTGCTCGCCGCGCTCGGCGGCCGCGGCCTCGGTGACCACGACCGGGTTGAGGCTGCCCAGCTCGCCGTGGAAGGGGATCGGCACCGGCCGGGCGGCGGCGGCGTCGAACAGGGCACGGCCGCCCCGGATCGAGCCGGTGAAGCCCGCGGCGGCGACCAGCGGGTGCTTGACCAGCTCGATGCCCGCCTGGAAGCCGTGCACCACCGAGACCACGTCCGCGGGCAGCCCGGACTCCTCGGCGGCGCGGCGCAGCGCCGAGGCGGCCACCTCGGAGGTGGCGGGGTGGTCGGGGTGCGCCTTGACGACGACCGGGCAGCCCGCGGCGAGCGCGCTGGCGGTGTCGCCACCGGGCACGGAGAAGGCGAGCGGGAAGTTGCTGGCGGCGTAGACGGCGACGACGCCGAGCGGCACCTTGTAGCGGCGCAGGTCGGGCCAGGGCGGGGTCTGAGTGGCGTCGGCGTGGTCGACGCGCACGTCGAGGAAGCCGCCCTCGTCCACGATGTCGGCGAAGGCCCGCAGCTGGTAAGTGGTGCGGGCGAGTTCGCCGGTGAGCCGGACGGGGCCCAGCGCGGTCTCGGCGTCGGCCGCCTCGACCAGCTGGTCCTTCGCTTCGTCGAGCCGGTCGGCGGCGGCGCGCAGGAACGCGGCGCGCACCGTCCGGTCGGCCAGGGAGCCGCGTGCCTCGTGGGCCGCCCGCACCACGCGGTCGATCTCCTCGGCGGTGGCTTCGACGGCGACCTGCTCGCGCTGCTTCCCGGTTCGGGGGTCGACGCTCCACACTGGTGCTGACACCGGGGATTCCTCCTGCTGTGTTGACACTGCTTGCGTCCCGCACCTCGGCTGTTGTTCGATATGCTGAACGCTGTCCCTGATGGTGAACTCTGTCGGGACTCTATGGCTGGTCGAACAAAGGGGTCAAGGCGATGTCAACTGCCGAGACGGGTGGGGCCCAGGTCAAATCGGCGGTCCGCACGGTCGAGCTGCTGGAATTCTTCGCCGGCCGGCCCGGCATGCACAGTCTGGCCGCCGTCCAGGAGGCCGTGGGTTACCCGAAGTCCTCTCTCTACATGCTGCTGCGCACCCTGGTGGAGCTCGGCTGGGTGGAGACCGACGCGACCGGCACCCGCTACGGCATCGGCGTGCGCGCGCTGCTCGTCGGCACCTCGTACATCGACGGCGACGAGGTCGTGGCCGCCGCCCGGCCGACCCTGGACCGGCTCTCGGACGACACCACCGAGACCATCCACCTCGCCCGCCTCGACGGCACCAACGTGGTCTACCTCGCCACCCGCCAGTCCCAGCACTACCTGCGCCCCTTCACCCGCGTCGGCCGCCGACTGCCCGCCCACTCCACCTCGCTGGGCAAGGCGCTGCTGGCCACCTACTCCGACGAGCAGGTGCGCAAGATGCTGCCGGAGACCCTCGGCGCGCTCACCGAGCACACCATCACCGACCGCGAGAAGCTCATCGAGGAGCTGCACCTCATCCGCGAACAGGGGTACGCGGTGGACCGCGAGGAGAACACGCTGGGGCTGCGCTGCTTCGGCATCGCGATCCCCTACCGCACGCCCTCGCGGGACGCGATCAGCTGCTCGGTGCCGGTGGCCCGGCTCACCCCCGCGCATGAGCAGATGATCAAGGACGCCCTCTTCGACGCCCGCGACCGCCTCACCCTCGCGACCCGTCGCCTCTGACCTGCCGCCTCTGACCCGTCGCCTCTGACCCGTCGCCTCTGACCTGGAGGCGCAGGGCCGCTCACCCGTGCGGCGGAGACGGATCGTCGCGTGGGAGGAAGCGCGGCAAGGGGCCCGCCGGAAGGCTGGTGGGCATGAGAAAAGCCCTGCGTGCCGTCGCCATCGCCGCCTGCCTCCCCTACATCGGCCTCAAGGCCGCCTGGATCGCGGGGAGTCACCTCGGCATCCCCGAGGGCAGTGAGCTGCGCGAGCCGGGCGAGCGGACCGCGATGATCGCCATCAACGCCGTGTCGGTCGTCATGGACGCCGCCGTCGTCGTCCTCGCCCTGCTCCTCACCCGCCCCTGGGGCAGGCGCGTCCCGGCCTGGCTGCTGACGCTGCCCGTCTGGTGCGCCTGCGGCCTGCTCGCGCCGATCATGACCGGCTTCCCGGCGCAGCTGGCGGCCGGGGCGCTCGGGCTCGCGAAGACCGCCGACCGGGGCGGCGACCAGGGTGGTGAGAAGGGCGCGTTCCTGGCCGACTGGGTGTTCGGCGTCGTCTACGGCGGCTTCGTCGTCCAAGGGCTGGCCCTGGGCGCCCTGTTCGTGCTGTACGCCCGCGACCGCTGGGGCGGGCTGTGACGCGGCCGGCTCGCCGATCTGCCCGCCGACGGCCCCACCCGCCCGGCGCAGCGCCTGACCGCCGTAACCACCGCCGTGCTCGCCCTGCTGCCCGCCGCCGCGCATCTGCTGTGGGCCGGCGGCTCGGCCGCCGGGCTGAGCGAGGCCAGGGCCGCGGACCGGGGCAGCGACTTCTACATCGTCGAGGCCACCTACGTGCTGTTCGCGCTCGCCACCGTCACGGGCGTGCTCATGCTCGCCTTCCGCGCCGGGCGCCGGGTCCCGCTGGGTCTGCCGCTGACCCTCGCCTGGGTCGGGTCGGGGGCGCTGGCCTGCTGGGGCGGCTGGCTCACCCTGGCCGGGCTGACCGCCGGGGAAGGCGGCGACAAGGCGCCCACCGGGCTGATGCACGTGACCCACTCTGTCCAGATGATCGTCGGGTTGCTCGTCCTGGTGGCCGGCGCCTACTTCTTCAGCGAGCGCGCCGCGGCGCGGCAGGTGGCGTGACGCCCGTGGTGTGGTGGCGGCGGTGCGCCCGGGCGGCGCTGGGGCGGCGGGCCCGGCTGCGCTGGGTGCATCTGGTGCTCGGCGGGGCCCTGTTGATGCCGTACTACCTGCTGGCCGGCGTCGTCCTCGTGGCGGTCGCCCCTGGCGCCCGGCCGCTCGACTCGCTGGGGTGGCAGCTCGCCACGTACGCCATGGCCCTGCCACTGGCCGTACTGACCGCGCTCTTCCCGCTCGTGCGCCCCCTGGAGGCCACGGCCGCGCGCTCGCTGTGCGGGCTCCGCGGGCCCGCCGCACTCGCGTCCGGGCCCGCCACGTCCTGGGACGCGCGCAGCCGCGCCGCCCTGTGGTACGGGCTGCATCTGGCGCTCGGCGGCCTGGTCAGCGCGGTCACCCTCGCCCTGCCGCCCGCAGCGGCGCTGCTGGCCGTGCTGCCGTTCACCGACAGGTCGTACGCCAGGGGCCTGGTCTGGCCGACCGCCTTCGACTCCGCCCGGGCGCTCGCCCCCGCCGCCGGGATCCTGCTGCTGGCGGCCGTGGCCGCGGTGGCCGCGGGCGCGGGGGCGCTGCTGGCCCGCTGTGCGCCCGCGCTGCTCGGGCCCACGCCCGCCGACCGGCTCGCCGCCGCCGAGGAGCGGGCCGCTCACCTCGCCTCCCGCAACCGCCTCGCCCGCGAGCTGCACGACTCCGTCGGGCATGCGCTGAGCGCGGTGACCTTGCAGGCGAGCGCGGCGCGCAAGGTCCTCGACGCGGACCCGGAGTTCGCCCGGCAGGCGCTGGCCGCGATCGAGGAGACCACGCGTGGCGCGGTCGGGGAACTCGACAGTGTGCTGGGCCTGTTGCGGGAAGGCGAAGAGAGCGGGACCGGGAACGCGAACGGGACCGGGACCGGCGGGGGCCGCGCCGCCCCCACCCCCACCCTCGCCGACCTGGGCGGGCTGCTGTCCCGGACCCGGGCGGCGGGCGTCAGCGTCGTACTGACCGCCCCCGGCGCGCTGGACCGGCTGCCGCCCGTCGTGTCCCGCGAGGCGTACCGCATCGTGCAGGAAGGGCTCAGCAACGCGCTGCGCCACGCGGGCCGGGTGCCGGTGCGGCTGCGGATCGCCGAACGCACCACAGAAGACGAGGAGTTGGAGATCACCATGGAGAACCCGGTGAACCCGGCGGACCAGGCAGACCCAGCGGACCCGGCGGACCCGGCGGACCCGGCGGACCCGGTGCGTCGGGCGGGCGGGGCCGCCCCGTGGCGGCGCACCGGCGGCGGCCGCGGCCTGCGCGGGATCGCCGAACGTACGGCGCTGCTGCGCGGCAGCTGTGCCTGGGGCCCGACCGAGGACGGCTGGCGGCTGACGGTCCGGATCCCCCTGGGGACGGCCCGGTGAGCGCGCCGCCGACATCCGTCCCGGTGACATCCACCCCGGCGCTGCCTCTCCTGCGTATCGTGCTCGCCGACGACGAGCGGATGGTGCGCACCGCGCTGCGCGCGATTCTCTCCAGCGAGCCGGACCTGGAGGTCGTCGGCGAGGCGGGCACCGGCGCCGAGGCCGTCCCGCTGGTCCACCAGCTGCGCCCGGACATCGTCCTGATGGACGTCCGGATGCCCGAGATCGACGGCATCCGCGCCACCGAGCGGATCCTGGCGACCGTGCCCGAGCCGCCGCGCGTGATCGTCGTGACGACCTTCGAGAACGACAGCCATGTGTACGACGCGCTGCGCGCGGGGGCCAGCGGCTTTCTGCTCAAGCGGGCCCGCGCGGACGAGTTGGTGCAGGCGGTGCGGCTCGTGGCGCGCAGCGACTCGCTGCTGTTCCCGGCCGCGGTGCGGGCGCTGGCCGCCGCGTATGCCACCGGGCGCGACGGCCCGGCGCGGGCGCTGCGCGACCGGCTCTCCGAGCGGGAGGCCGAGGTGCTGCGGCTGATGACCGCCGGGCTGTCCAACGCCGAGATCGCCGACCGGATCGGGGTGGGCCCGGCCACGGTCAAGACCCATGTGGCCGCGGTGCTCGCCAAGCTCGGCGTGCGGGACCGCACCCAGGCGGTCATTACGGCCTACGAGTGCGGTTTCGTCAAACCGGGCTGACACACGGGCGCCGTAGTGGTCTGCTGTGATCGATCGAGGGAAACCAGGGAAACCACGGAAACCGGGAAAACCGGGGAAACCGGGGAAAGAGGAGCCGCATGGAGTACGCCCGCCTGGGACAGTCCGGGATCAAGGTGTCGCGGATCTGCCTGGGGATGATGAGCTACGGCGACCCCGAGCACCGCAAGTGGCAGCTGGACATCGACGCGGCGCGGCCGATCGTGCGGCGGGCGGCCGAGAGCGGCGTGACGTTCTTCGACACCGCCGACATGTACTCCAAGGGCAGAAGCGAGGAGGTCACGGGCGAGCTGCTGCGTGAGCTCTTCCCCAGCCGCGACGACTATGTGCTGGCCACCAAGGTGTACTTCCCGATGGGGCCGGGCCCCAACGACCGCGGGCTGTCCCGGAAGCACATCCTGGCGGGTATCGACGCCTCGCTGCGGCGGCTGGGCACCGACCATGTCGACCTCTACCAGATCCACCGGTGGGACCCCGAGACGCCGATCGAGGAGACCATGGAGGCGCTGCACGACGTGGTGCGGGCGGGCAAGGCACGCTACATCGGCGCGTCGTCCATGTTCGCCTGGCAGTTCGCCAAGGCCCAGCACACGGCCGCGGCGGCGGGCTGGACCCGGTTCGCCTCGATGCAGAACCACTACAACCTGCTGTACCGGGAGGAGGAGCGGGAGATGAACCCGTTCTGCCTGGACCAGGGGGTGGGGGTGATCCCCTGGAGCCCGCTGGCGCGCGGGCTGCTCGCGGGCACCCGCGACCGGGACCGCACCGGGGCGACGGCCCGGGCGAGCGACGACCCGCTGGTCGAGACGTGGTACGGGGACGCCGAGTTCGACATCGTGGACGCCACCCGCGCCGTGGCCGAGGAGCGCGGGGTGAGCCCGGCGCAGATCGCGCTCGCGTGGCTGCTCAGCAAGTCGGCGGTGACCGCGCCGATCGTGGGGGCGACCAGAGTCGGCCATCTGGAGGACGCGGTCGCCGCGGTCGAGGTGCGGCTCGACGAGGCCGAGGTGGCCCGCCTGGAGGCGCCCTACCGCCCGCGCCCCATCATGGGTCACAGCTGACGGGGGGCGGGCGGCGGAAACGGGCTCAGGTGAGCAGTTGCTCGACCGGGTCGATCCCGAAGTAGAGGAGGAACAGCGCCGCGGTCCCCCACAGCAGCCAGTGCACCTCGCGCGCCTTGCCCAGGACCGCCTTGATGAGCACGTACGCGATGAACCCGGCGCCGATCCCGTTGGTGATGGAGTAGGTGAACGGCATCACGACGATGGTGAGGAACGCCGGGATGGCGATGTCGTAGCGCTCCCAGTCGATGTGCCGCACCTGGCTCATCAGCAGGAATCCCACGGCGATCAGCGCCGGGGTGGCGGCCTGGGCGGGCACCATGGTCGCCAGCGGGGTCAGGAAGAGGGCGAGCCCGAACAGCGCGCCGGTGACCACGCTGGCGAAGCCGGTGCGCGCCCCCTCGCCGACCCCGGCCGCCGACTCGATGTAGCTGGTGTTGGACGAGGCGGACGCCGCGCCGCCCGCGGCCGCCGCCACCCCGTCGATCAGCAGCACCCGGCCCAGGTTGGGCATGTTGCCGTTCGCGTCGAGCAGCCCGGCCTCGTTGCTCACGCCGACGACCGTGCCCATGGTGTCGAAGAAGTCGGACAGGATCAGGGTGAAGACCAGCAGGACGATGGTGATGACGCCGACCTGCTCGAACGCCCCGAACAGGCTGAAGGAGCCGACCAGGCCGAAGTCCGGGGTGTCGACGATCTTGTCCGGGAGGGAGGGCACGGTCAGCCCCCACGCCTGCGGCTTGATGTCGGCGATCTCGTTGATGATGACCGCGAGCACGGTGGAGGTGACGATGCTGATCAGGATCGCGCCCTTGACCTTGCGCACCATCAGGGCGATGGTCAGCAGCACCCCGAGGCAGAAGACGAGCACCGGCCAGCCGGTCAGCCGCCCGGTCGCGCCGAGCTGGACCGGCACCGAACCGGTCAGGCCCGGGATGCGGCTGGCGAAGCCCGCGTCGACGAAGCCGATGAAGGCGATGAACAGGCCGATGCCCACGCTGATCGCCTGCTTCAGCGGCTTCGGGATCGCGTGCATCACCGCCTCGCGCAGCCCGGTGCCCACCAGCACACAGATGATCAGGCCCTCCAGGACCACCAGGCCCATGGCGTCGGGCCAGCTCATCTGCGGGGCGATCTGGTAGGCGACGACCGCGTTGAGCCCGAGGCCGGCGGCGAGCGCGAGCGGCAGATTGCCGCCGACGCCCATGAGGACGGTCATCACGCAGGCGACCAGGGCGGTCGCGGTGACCAGCTGCGCGCCGTCGAGCTGTGCGCCGAACTTGTCCTTCGCCCCGCCCAGGATGATCGGGTTGAGCACGAGGATGTAGGCCATCGTGAAGAAGGTGGCGAACCCGCCCCGGACCTCCCGGCCGAGGGTGGAGCCCCGCTCGGATATCCGGAAGAACCGGTCGAGGCCGGTGCGGCGGGTCGCGGTGGGGGCCGGTGCCTTGTCGGTCACCTGTCTTGCCATGTTGTGGCGCTCCTTAAGCGTGAAACAGACGCGTGCGGGGTGACTGGATTGTGCCCACTACGCGGACCGCTCAGGTTTTCGCCGTGTTACGAGATCAACTGCCGCGCGGCGCGGTGCGGTGGGCGCCGCGACGGGGCGTCACTCCATCGTCGAGCCGATCTCGGAGCCGTCGGCCACGACCAGGAAGCTGGTGACGGGCAGTGAGCCGTCCTGCCGCCGGGCGCCGCGGGCCGTGATGGGGTCGGTGGTGACGAAGGGCGGGGTGGCCGCGCCGCCGGCGCTCCAGCCGCTGCCCCGGCCGGGGCTCCAGTTCTTGCCCCGGGAGCCGGCTGCCGCGTCGGCGTCGGCCTTGGCGTCGCCGTTGGAGACGGCGAGGTTGCGCTCGAGCAGGGCGCGGGAGCCGGGGAAGGAGTAGCCCGCGGCCTGGTTGCCGTACGCCGTGGTGCGCCGGAGGCGGATCGCGCCGGTGTTGCCGTTGGCCGAGAAGCCGTACTGGGTGTTGTCCCAGGCGGCGGAGTTCCGTACGACATGGGCGGGCGAGGGGGCCGGGGCGTCGCCGCCGAGCTGGAAGCCGCTGCCGTCGCCCCGGAAGTCGCGGATGCGCCAGCGGTTCTCGCCGTTTCCGAAGGCCCAGGTGTGCTCGATGGTGACCGGGCCGGCCCATCTCCACAGGTCCACGCCGTCGTCGCTGTTGTTGAACGCCCGGACTCCGGTGATCACATTGCCGCTGCCGGAGCCGTGGGTGACGGATATGCCGTCCGCCTGCTTGCCGCCGGTGGCGTCGTCGTGGTTGTCGTACGAGTCCAGGTTGCGGATGACGTTGTTGTCGCTGCCCTTGCCGCGCAGCGTGAGCCCGGTGTCGCCGTTGCTGTGAGTGGAGAGGTTGTCGAAGACGGTGCGCGCACAGGAGGTGCAGACCAGGCCGCCGCCGGGGGCGTTACGGAACTCGATGTCCGAGACGGTCCAGTAGTCGGCGCGGAGCGAGAGCAGCGAGGAGCCGGACGAGAGCCGCGAGCCGTCGACCCGGACCTGCTCGGCGCGGTAGGGCCGCAGCTCGACGCGGTCCCGGGCGGTGCCGTCGATGGCGCTGTGGAGGGTCCGGGCGGGGTAGTAGGTGCCACCGCGCACCTCGATGACGGTGCCCGCCTTCGCGACCGAGAAGGCCTTCTCCAGCGTGCGGTACGGGGATTCGAGCGAGCCGGAGTCCCGGTCGTCGCCCTGGGAGGACACATACACGGTCGACGCCACGGCGCTCGCGCCCTCGGGCGCTGCCGTCAGATAGACCCCCGCCACGGCCGACGCCACGATGACGGCGCTGCCCAGCGGCAGCGTACGGTCCTTCCGGCGGCGGTGGCGACCGCGCTTGCGCCTCAGCCCCATGGCAACTCCTGTTCTGCGTCGAGGGAACGGGCCGGGGGATCCTGGTCCGACCTGTTCCAAGCTGTAGTTGCCGCCAACCCCAGCTTAGGTTGCCGCGCACTCGCGAATTCTTAGATTACGAAATCGGGATGGTCGCACGAGAGGCCGGGGCAAACCTTGATCATTTCGTGGCCGGAGAAGCGACGCCGACGGTCAAGGGCGATCAGAATGCGGTCGGGACGGATCTCGCCGGTCCATGGCTCCCCTTCCACGTGCGAGACTTCATATGCGGTAGCCTAAGGCAACCATTTCCCAGTGAAGGTCCGGGAGGCCCGAGATGCAGCCGTGCAGCCCCAGCCACACCGCCCGGCGGGCCGCCGCGCTCCGCGCGGCCCACCAGACGCTGGACGAGGGCCGCCTGTTCCGCGATCCGCTGGCCGTCAGCATGCTCGGCGCGGACGCCGACGACTTGCTCGGCGAGCTCGACGGCACCCGCACCGCGTCCGAGCGCCGGGGCATCCGCCTGTTCATCGCCGCCCGCTCGCGCTTCGCCGAGGACCGTCTGGCGGCGGCTGTGGAACGCGGCGTGCGCCAACTCGTGGTCCTGGGCGCCGGGCTCGACACCTTCGCCTACCGCAGTCCGCACGAGGCGGCCGGGCTGGCGGTCTTCGAGGTGGACCACCCGGCCACCCAGGAGTGGAAGCGCGAGCGCCTGTCCGGCGCCGGCATCCCGCTGCCGCCGTCGCTGACCTTCACGCCGGTCGACTTCGAGCGGGAGAGTCTGGGCGACGGCCTGGCGGCGGCCGGGTTCGACCCGGCGCGACCGGCGTTCTTCAGCTGGCTGGGCGTGGTGCCGTATCTGACCCGCGACGCGGTGTTCGGCACGCTCGGGTACCTCGCGGGCCTGCCGGGCGGCGCGGAAGCGGTCTTCGACTACAGCGAACCGCCGAGCGCCATGACCCCGCGCCGGCGCGCCGCCCACCGCGCCCGCGCGGCGCGTGTGGCCGCGCTCGGCGAGCCCTTCCTCAGCTACTTCGCGCCCGGGGAGCTGGCGACGGACCTGCGGGCGGCGGGCTTTCGCGCGGTGGAGGACCTGGACGCGGTCCAACTCGTGGCCCGTTACGCCGCCGAGCGCGCCGACGAGCGCACCGGCCATGCCCAGGGCGAGCGCGAACGCCGCTCGACGGCACACGTCCTCCGCGTCGCGACGCACGCTCAGGCCCTGTCCGGGCGGTCTTCTCGGGCCCGCGATGCCAGTAAGGGATGCCGGTAGGGGGAGGGAAGGCCGGGCGGGGCCAGGTAACGCCCGGCCTCCCCGCTTGTGGGGGGTGACGGCTGTCAGAGGCGGCCCGCGCCCGCGCGCCCGTCGACGATGCCGGGCACCGCGCGCGGCGCGTCGACGCGGGTGCGCAGCGTCGGCGTCCAGCCGGCGTCATCGCCCAACTCCTCGTCGGGGACGCCCGCGTTGTGGGCGGCGAGGAGGCCGACGGGCTTGCCGCCCACGTAGTTGTTCTTCTCGGTGAGCGCCGTGCCCTTCCACTTCTTGATGACCTTGGCGGGGTCGACCGCGCCGGGCAGGGTGAAGGCGTTGGCCTCCGCGTACAGCTGGGACTCGACGCCGACGCCCCAGCTGTAGGAGTAGCCGTCGGCGGGGGCGATGTAGTGGTTGTTGTAGACGTCGACCTTGCCGAAGCGGACCCGCGGGGCGCGCTCGACGATGTTCTTGAAGACGTTGTGGTGGAGGGTGACGCGGAGCTTGCCGCGGTCGGTGGCGCCCGCGCTGTCGCTGTTGCCGATCATCAGCGTCTTGTCGTGGTCGGCGAAGAGGTTCCAGGAGGCGGTGACGAGGTCGGCGCCGCGCACCACGTCCAGTTCGCCGTCGTGCTGCTGGTAGAGCTGGCCGTAGTAGCGGGGCTGGGCGCTGTCGGGGCGGCGGCCGTCGGTGAAGGTGTTGTGGTCGACCCAGACATGGGTGGATCCGTAGACGACGAGGTTGTCGTACTCGGAGTTCCAGGCGCCCTCCGCGCCGTCGGTCGGGTCCCAGGCGGGGAAGCAGTCGAAGGCGTCCTCGAAGGTGAGGTTGCGGATGATGACGTTGTCCGCGCCGGTGACCTGGAGACTGGCGCCCAGCAGCCGGGCGCCCCGGCCGACGCCGACGATGGTGGTGTTGGAGGGGACGGCCAGCTTGACGCTCTCCGCCTGCCGCGCGGCGGAGGCGGCGCGGGCGTCCTCCTGTGGGCCGGACGGCTGGGCGTCGCCCCAGGTGGCCGGGTCGTACGCGGCGAGGTAGGCGTCCAGGCCGTAGCCGTCGGTCGCGTAGTCGGCGCAGGTCAGCGGCTTGCCGGCGGCGTCGGTGTTGGCGTCGATGGTGCCCTTGACGTAGATGATCCTCGGCGCCGTGTCCCCGCCCGCCAGCGCCGCCGCGAGCTGGGCGCGGTTGGTGACCGTGAAGGTGTGGGCCTTGTCGGCCCTGGCGCCGCCGGTCGTGCCGCCCTCGGCGGAGGCCCAGCCGTCGCCCGCCGGGAGGGTGCCCCGTACGGGCGCTGCGGGGGCTGCCGTAGCGGGGGCGGCGGCGAGCACGAGGGAGGCGCAGCAGAGCACCGAGGCGAGCGAGGCGAGCGAGGCGACGCGAGCATGACATCTGAGAGTGCGCATGTTCCGGCTCCTTGCGGGGCGTGTGGGGACGTACAGGGAGGGGACAGAAAGGCGGGGCGGGCCGCTACCAGGTGATCCAGCTGTCCGGGATCGCCTCGCCCAGGCGGCGCACCTCGGACGGGGCCAGCACGCCCTTGGCCTTGAGTTCGCGCGCGACGAGGCGGGCCACCTCGATCGCGCCGTGCGGCTGGAAGTGGGTGTTGTCCTGCCTGCCGTCCGGGTAGTTGGGCCACTCCCCCGGGTCGAGCCAGTTGAAGCAGCCCTTGGTGCCCTCGGGCCCGAGCCGCTGCCACAGGGCGATGCTCGACGCCTGTACGTCGATCAGCGGCACCCCTTCGGCCCGGGCGAGCGTGCGCACCGCGTCGGGGTAGGCGCCGTGCGTGGGCCGGGCGGTGCCCGCCGCGTCGAACGAGCGGCGCTCGACGGAGGTCAGCAGGACCGGGCGGGCGCCCCGGTCGCGCGCCCCGTTGAGGTACAGCCGCAGATACTGCGGATAGGTGGTGGCCGGATCGGTGCCCCGGGCCGGGTCGTCGGTCTTCTCGTCGTTGTGGCCGAACTGGATGAACAGGAAGTCGCCGGGGCGGATGGCGGCCAGGATCGCGTCCAGCCGCCCCTCGTCGTAGAAGCTCTTCGAGCTGCGGCCGTTGACGGCGTGGTTGGCGACCCGCAGCCGGTCGGCGAGGAAGAAGGGCAGGGCCATCCCCCAGCCGGTCTCCGGGGCCGCCGAGGCGGCCTTCGTGGCGGCGGTGGAGTCGCCCGCGAGGTAGACGGTCACCTCGGCGCGGGGCCTGCCGCGCCCGCCGGAGCGGGCCTGGGCGGTGCCGGTCGCGGCGAGGGCGAGCGGGACGGCCGCGAGCGACGCGGCCGCGTGTCTGCGGGAGAGAGACATGGCGTGCGGATGCCTTTCGTCCAGGTCACGGGGGTCGGGGAGGTGCGCGGACGGGGCGCCGACGGGGCGCGGGCCGGCCACCGGCACGCGGCGGCCGGCCCGCGACGGGACATGCCTCAGTGGTGCTTCTTCCAGTCCGCCTGGGCCTCGTTGAGCTCCTTGGCGACCTTGTCGCAGAACTCCTTGGCGGTCATCTTGCCGAGCAGCACCTTCTGGAAGTTCGGCTCGTTGTCCGCCTTGCTGACGGTGTTCCAGTCCGGCAGGTAGTACGGCAGCTGCACCACCTTGGTCTGCGGGTCGCTGAGCGACTCCAGCGCCGCCTTGGTCGGCGGGGCCTGCTTGATCCAGGCGTCGTTCGCGGCGTCGACGTTGGCCGGGATGGCGCCGACGTCCTCGTTCCAGAGGCTGTTCATCTCCGCGGAGGCCGCGAACTCGATGAACTTCCAGGCGGCCGACTTGTTCTTGCTCGCCTTGAACAGGCCGAGGCCGTCGACCGGGTTGGAGACGATGGTGCGCGGCTGCCCGTCGGCGGACGGCGGCATCGGCACACCGGCGATCTTGTCCTT